>CAVVVC010000002.1:0-853341 GCA_963751595.1 uncultured Gammaproteobacteria bacterium | reverse complement strand
GGAACTGCATTGAATCTTTCTTGCCACTGATTGGGTTCACCAAGCGTACGTTCCCAAAGCTCTTGAGGTGATGGGAATGCGGTGACTTTGCCTTCTGATTCGCCTTTGAAATCTATTCGTAAATTTCTTTGCCATTGGCAGCATAGCTTGAGTGCAATCTGAGCTTCTGTGCGTACAGTTTGGCTTGCATAACGCCTTCGCTGACATCCAGTTCGTTACTCTTGGCTTCAACCACAGCGAGCTTGATGTTGTTGTACTCAAGGATATAGTCAGCAATCAGTCTGCCAGTGCGAATACCACTAGCACTATCTCTCCATCATTGATATTGAACTCACGTCTGATACGCACTCCAGTCTCTGCGCTAGTAATCCAACCAGCAGCTTCAAGCTGCTTGTCTATTAGTTCTGCACGTGTCAGCTTCGTTCAGTGATGCTTGCTTGATGTTTGTTCTGGGAGAGGATTGCGGACTTCAGCTTAGCGTAAAGTTGACAATCGCTGCTGCAAGGTAAGAGTTAGGCTATCAAATTATAGCTGCTATTTCCTCTACCCAATTGATATATGCTTGCTGTTCACTGAAAGAAATCAAAGGCACATTGATATCTGAAAGCATTTTTTGGTTGAGATTGCTTATGTTTGAACCACCTCCCCCCTCAACTAGCTTGTTTCTGATGGCAGCCGATTTTAGGAAATGACAGAGAAATTCGGATGATAAAGTTTCATTTTTAACTCTGCATCTAATGCAGAAGCCAGAAACGTTGTGCGTTCGTCTGCTTTTCTACTATGACACTTCTGCCTATAAGTTGTTTGTTTCCATTTGAACGGACAAAGATGATATCCCCTTGCTCTAGAAGATATTCGTCTTTAACTGGTGCGTTGGTTTCTATGGTTTGCAAGTTTCTGTGCTTATTAGAATCTAGCCGAAATCACCTACACCCAAGATTTTAATGAGATTGCCTTTTTCCCCTTTATTGGGAGGTCTCAGCCCATTTTTTAGTTCTCTATTTCAACTTTCGCTAGATGAGCACTCTAAGAACTTGCTCCACTCGTCCCCTTTTTTGTTCTGCAAGGCAGCTATCTGAGCGGATTAGCGATTGCTGATAAGCTTCTATAGCCCTATCAATCTCAGCAAACGCTGAATCAAGCTTGGCAACGATGCGTTGTTGTTCTACGAGTGACAGAATTCGGAAATCAAGTGTTCCTATGTCTTTGGCATAAACATGTGGCTGTGCTGCACCAGAGCTGAAAGTTTTCATAGATGAACTGTTGCTGAGACAGGAGGTAGTAATAAACGAACTGATGCAGCTGCACGCTGCTTTGGGTTCAACTGTAGAGCAGTCAGAAGCGAATATTGGTACGTCCCATTTGTTGACAAATCCAGCGCTAGCTCCAGAGCCACTTATCGTGATGCAGTTGGCTTCTCTGTTGGATTCGTTGTGGAAATATGTTGGCTTTGTGCCACCTCCAATAACTGGCACATTTCCTTCAGTCGTATTCTTTTTTGTAATTGTTGTGCCTCTCCTAACTAGGCATGCTTCACCAAGCTTTACCGTCCTCCGCATCACAGCAACCCCTTGATAGCTTGTAACGCTTCAGCAGCTTGTGCATCTAGTAGTTCAATCTCAGCGATGATTTCTTGGGGTGTTTTGTTGTCTAATTCCTCAACACGATTGGGATTGTTCACTGTCAAATCCCATGTGTCAGTGTTGATGTTAGTAATATCCACCAACCAACTGTTGTCGCTCTCAGTTTGCGTCTTTGACAGCTCAACGAAATCTGCCAAGTCACGTTCGTTGAGAGGATTAGTTTTTCCCATTTTTCTGCCAACGTTGAGTTGGTAGTACCGAAATCTTTTCAGTGGGTTTTCCTTTCTCAAAGAGCAGCACCACTGTCTTCACGCCAGTACCCACGAACGCACCGCTTGGCAAATCCATAATTCCAAACAGATTGGTCTCTTCAAGTAGCTGCTTGCGTAAAGCAACGCTGGCGTTATCTGTGTTACTCAGAAATGTATTTTTGATAACTACACCACAGCGTCCACCGCTCTTCAGCATCTTGATGAAATGCTGTAGGAACAGGTAAGCAGTCTCACTCGTCTTGATAGAGAAGTTTTGCTGTATCTCAGCTCGCTCTTTTCCACCAAAGGGTGGGTTAGCGAGCACAACATCAACTCTGTCTTTCTGTTGTATGTCAGCGAGATTTTCTGCAAGCGTGTTGGTGTGCACGATGTTCGGTGCTTCAACGCCATGAAGTATCATGTTCATGATGCCAATGACGTAGGCAAGGCTCTTTTTCTCTTTGCCGTAGAACGTGTCAAGTTGCAGCGTTTCGTATTCAGCAGCATTCAACTCCTTGCTGTTGCGCATATAGTCGTAGGCTTCACACAAAAAGCCAGCACTGCCTACAGCTCCGTCATAAACAGTTTCGCCTAGCTGCGGATTTATGACTTGAACGATGCTCTTGATAAGGGGACGTGGTGTGTAGTATTCGCCACCATTTCTGCCAGCATTACCCATGTTCTTGATTTTGTCTTCGTACAAGCTGCTTAGTTCGTGCTTGTCTTCGTTACTCAAGAACTTGAGTTCATCTACCTTATTCACTACGTCACGTAGTGCATAACCACTCTGCATCTTGTTGCGTAGCTCTGAAAATATTTCGCCAATCTTGTAGTTGATGCTCTTGGGATTGTCAGTGGTTTGCTTGAAGCTTGCGAGGTGTGAAAACAGCTTGTTATTCACGAAGTCACGCAAGTCATCCCCTGTTAGCGCAGCGTTGTAGTCTAGTGTTCCATCTGGCTTCTTGGGTGCTGCCCAATTATTCCATAGGTAATCGCCATCAATAATGCGTGTATAGTTCTCACCGTCCAGTAGTGCATATTCTGGCCCATTCCGATCACTGATTCTGGTTTAAACCGATCATCCATTCTGGAACATTCCGATCATTGATTCTGGTTTTATCCGATCACTTTTCCGGATTTCCAGAATCGATGATCGGAATCGATCTGTATCACTATTTCCAGAAACCTTCTTAACGCGTTGATTTAACTTAATTGCTGCTACGTCTCCCGGCCTTTTTCAGGCGGGGAGATCGACAGTGGCAAAAAAGAGGTTATCAATGCGTAAAATCAAAGACATTCTGCGGCTTCGACATGAAGCTGGATTGGGCTATCGAGGCATCGCCAATGCCCTGAATATTGGCTATGGCACGGTGGTGGATTACCTGAACCGCGCCGAACAGGCAGGGCTTGCCTGGCCGCTTCCTGATGGCATGCTCGAACGTGACCTGGGGCGTTTGCTGTTTCCGACGCAGGCAGCCACCGGGCAGCGCCGCTTTGCGGAACCGGACTTCCCCGGTCTGCCAGGAGCTGAAACGTAAAGGCGTGACCAAACTGCTGCTGTGGCAGGAGTATCGTCAGCGCCATCCCGATGATGGCTACAGTTATGCCCAGTTCTGTCATCGCTACCGGGTCTGGCTGGGGTGCCAGCAGCGCAGCATGCGGCAGATTCATCGTGCCGGTGAAAAGCTGTTTGTGGATTACTGTGGTCCGACGATGACCATCGTCAACCCGGATACGGGCGAGTACCGCCAGGCGCAGATCTTTGTCGCCGTGCTCGGCGCATCGAACTATACCTTTGCCTGCGCCAGCTGGAGCCAGAAGCAGGCTGACTGGCTCAATGCCCATGTGAAGGCTTTTGAGTTTTTTGATGGTGTTCCCGAACTCGTGGTGCCGGACAACCTGAAAAGTGCGGTGCGTAAAACCCATCGTTATGAGCCGGACATCAACCCCAGCTATCAGCAACTGGCGGCCCATTACCAGTGTGTCATCGTGCCTGCGGCCCGTATAAACCCAAGGATAAAGCCAAGGCCGAGGTGGCGGTGCAGATCGTCGAACGCTGGATCATGGCCCGCCTGCGCCATCAGACCTTCTTTACCCTGGCCTCACTCAATCAAGCCATCCGCGTGTTGCTGGATGATCTCAATCAGCGGCCCTTCAAAAAACTGCCCGGCACCCGGCTCAGCCAGTTCGAGCAGCTGGATAAACCGGCCCTGCGGCCCTGCCTGCCCAGCCTTACCAGTATGCCGATATCAAACAGGCCCGCGTGCATATCGATTACCACATCGAGTACGACAAGCACTATTACTCGGTACCACACCACCTGGTAAAGCAGGCAGTCGAGGTCCAGGCCACCGATAACGTGGTGGCGATCTACAATCAGGGTCAACGGGTCGCCAGTCACCCACGCAGTTATCGTCAAGGCGCTCATAGCACCTGTCAGGAGCATATGCCGCACGCACATCAAGCGATGCACGAGTGGTCACCGGAACGCTTCCTGAACTGGGCCGGCGACATCGGTGCCGAGACGCGTGAAGTCGTCCGCTGCATACTGCAGGAAAGGCGTCATATCGAGCAAAGCTACCGTCGTGTTCTGGCGCTGCTCGGCAATGCGAAGAAGTATGGCCGGGAGCGACTCAACAAGGCCTGTGGCCGTGCGCTGTTGATCGGCTCTCCAACCCGCAGCAGCGTGGAGTCCATCCTCAAACAGGGGCTGGATCAAGTCGCTGTTGAATCACCCGCAGTGCAGGAGGAGCTGTGTCTGGATCATCACGAGAATGTCCGTGGTGAAGAGTACTACCATTAACTCAACCCAACGACACAAGGAATCACTATGCTAAACAATCAAACCGTACAAACCCTGCGCAGCCTCAAGCTCACCGGCATGGCCGAGGGGCTGGAACAACAGCAGGCACAACCCTCGACCCATGAAGAACTTGGCTTCGACGAACGCCTGGCCTTGCTGGTCGATCGGGAGGCAACGTATCGGCATAACAACAAAGTCACCCGGCTGCTTAGAGCCGCCAAACTCAAGCTGCAGGCCTATCCTGAGGACATCGATTACCGCCATCCGCGTGGACTGCAGAAAAGCCAGTTTGCTGATCTGCTCAGCAGTCACTGGATCCACCAGCACCACAATGTGCTGATCACCGGCCCCACGGGCTGTGGCAAAACCTACCTTGGGTGTGTGCTGGCGACGCAGGCCTGCCGCCATGGCTTGTCCGTGCGTTACTTCCGCACCTCGCGCCTGCTTGAAGCGCTGAGCATCGCGCATGGTGATGGGCGCTTTGCCAAACTGATCGCGCAACTGGCCAAAACGGACTTGCTGATCCTGGATGACTGGGGGCTGGAAAAAATGACGCTCAGTCAGCGCAACGACCTGCTGGAAATCATGGAAGATCGCCACGGCCTGAAATCCACCTTGATCACCAGTCAGCTGCCCATTATCCAATGGCACAAGGCCATCGGTGATGCCACGCTGGCTGATGCCATTCTGGATCGTTTATTACACAACAGCCACAAGCTAAAACTCAAAGGAGAATCGATGCGAAAGGTCATGAGCGAACTGACTGAATCCGATCACTCACAGTGATACTATCAACTCATCGCGTTGGGAAGATCGGGTGATCGAATAAAACCAGAACAGGTGATCGGAATCACCAGAATACGCAAGTAGCGCAGCTGTTTCTTTGTCTGACTCAAAGTCATCCAAATATTTGAGGAATAAGCACCCAACTTGTTTGCTCAATGTAATCAAGCTCGCTGCTGCAACCAGCGTCTTTCCAGAGTGTGTTGTCAATATTTTTGAATGCTGCTTCATACATATATGTGTCTACTTAAAATTACGGTTTGTTTGAGTTTCAATTCTGTAATTGGACGGGATGTACCCGTCACTCTATGAAGAAGTCTTCATCAATTTTTTTTAGTTCAATAGTGCGGTTTACCCTGACACCAACATTGTTTTCTAGCATTAGAGAAGTCAGCTTTTCACCATCAATCAGGATGATGCGCTGAGGTACGCCACTGGCATACTCATAGGCATGTTTAGAAAATGATGAAGTAGTTACAAATACTCCTTTGTTGGCACCGAAGCCAAGAAGACTACCCGCAAAGGCTTGTATCGCTGGTCTACCTACTGAGTTTTCCGGTGCATATCGCTTAGCTTGGACATAGATTAAGTCCAACCCCAGCTTATCCTCATTGATGACACCATCTACGCCACCATCACCAGATTTACCCAAATGTTCTCCAGCTTGTTCATATGAACCACCGTATCCCATTGACACCAGTAGGTTCACAATCACCCTTTCAAAGAACTCAGGGCTAGATTCCAGAATCTTGGTAATTAGTTCTGATTCAATCTCAGATGTGATTTCGTCATAGGCAACACCGATTCGTTCTTCTGGGGTGATTGCGCTGGAATCCTCAGATGCGGCTGTCTCTGATGACTTGGTGACCTTCTTTTTCTTTAGGAACTGAAGGAACTCTGGAAACTGTTCCAGATACTTGCGATTTATGGCTGTGGGATTGCTGGCTAGAACTTCCTTGCCTTTGTCCGTGATAGTGAAGTGAGCACGTTTCGGACGATTTAAGAGGTTTGCCTTCACCAGATAGGTAATAGCCCATCCTGTACGATTTTTAATCAATGGCTCCGGTCCAGAAGGAATGGTCTCCTGCCGTTCCTCATCGGATAGCTGGAATTCATCAGATGCTTTACCTACTGCATCCTTGAAGCTGATGACTCCTTCGTTGCCATACTTCAGCATTGGAAGCATCAGGGTTTCGTAATCTGGTATCGCCATCATTGCGTTCCTTTGCTCTTACTCTCAGCAGAGTCCTCTTGAATCAATTCCTTGTTCCGTCTGTACATATGACCGCATGTATTCCCGCAGTACCTGTGCTGCTGGCTTGTCCTGAGCCTTGCAGATACTCAGAAATTCCCTATGAAGGTCAGAGGGGAGTCTGATTCTAAGTGCAGAGTCTTTCACTTTCGTGTGCCTTTTGGATACACATAACGTGGGTAAGTGTATGGGGGAATAGAGTAGGGGGCAATTGGGAATCTCTGTTTATTAACAAAGAGAGATGTAACGTTTAAAGTCTGTACGTTTGTTAGCCAGCGAAGCTATTCAACTCCCATTTCGGGAATTGAACCCAATCCCTAATTTCAACAGCAAATTGCTGATTCAGTGCGATACATTAGTGTGATACACTGGCATTTCTATTCAAAGTAACCAGTCATTTCAATAGGTTACGAAGAATTGGTGGAGGCTCCCGCCGCCTCCACCAAATATTTAAGCCCTAATGAGCCCTCAGCGGCCATTAGGGCTTTTTATTAGCCTGCAAATTTGCTTTAAAGTTAGCCAGTTGCTTTGCCGATTTTTCCACGTTTAAGCGCTGATGAAGATCCGCTTTTTGCGTTGCGATACCGGCTGGGCAGTTGTTGGTATTACACATGCGGGCAGCCAAACATCTAATTGCCTGCATGGCACTGTTAGAAACAGCAACACCATCCGCCTGCTAGGGCGAGCGCTTTCACAAAATCGATTGGCACACGTAAACAGCCGGTAATAATTAATGTCACACGACCACTCGCACCTTGGTCATCCAAATATTTTCTAGCATGGGCTAATGCAGGAATGGTAGGTACGCTAATGTGATCCCTGAATATTTCAGGTGCGGCACCGGTGCCACCACCACGGCCATCCAATATGATGTAATCGGCACTGGCATCTAGTGCAACAACAAGGCGCACCCCCGGGTGAGTCCCGCGCCACCGCAAAGTACCAGCGCTTAGGGAACGGATGCGTACCACTCAGGCACTGGTGATACTGGCCCGTCTTGATTTACAGGGGGCGGTTCGTGGTCGAAAGTGCCGCACAACAATCAGCGATGGCGCTGCGAACCACCGCCTCTCTGACAGTCTGAAGAAAAGCGCGACCATCGACTGCGGCGCTAGCCAGAAACGGTCCACACCAGAAACGTGCCCCGCAATTCCCACCGCGAAGCTAGTCAGCGTTTTCGGGACTCTTCTGCTCCATCCGTTTCATTTGCTCTCCACAGCATATCTCTGAATGCGCCATCTTCTCGGGACAAGGACATGGCTTTTCGTAAACGAGCTGCGCGCCGCACTTTTCGCAGGCATAGCGATCACCGACTTCTCGAGGCATCTCTCTCTCCTTTTTTTATCCGTATGTGTTTCAGACTTTACCTTACTTACCAAAAATTTTCGATCAGTATGCTAAGGCGTCTCTGATCACAAGGTACTACCTCAGCGGAACCTTTTGGACATCTGCATCGATACCTGTACACGGCATATAACATCAATGTTCTTTGCATGGATTGCATCCATAGCATCAATGACAAGTGCTATACCCGATGGTAGCGAGCGGGAGTTTTTACCCTGATCCGAATGGCACTTACTTAAGCGGATGTATCCCGGTGTGTTCGACCCGCGGTACGCCGTGAATCCCTCCCTGGAGGCTCGACTGCGGATCGAACACACCGGGGCTCCGCAAATCACTGTAGGGGCGTTAGGCAAGTGCCATTATACCCTGATCCCCAATATCGACTTCAGGGCCGATGCGCTTTACTCTGTGCAGAAAAGGGTTTAGAGCTTGTAACGGAGCGACATGATCAGGACCTTCATTGAAATCCTGGCCATGCTGGTTGTCGTCAACGGGGCACCAGTGCTGGCAGCTTACTTCCTGGGCGCCAGGGCAAGCCGACCTGTCGATGGCGGACGGCGGCTGGCAGACGGCCGGCCATTGCTCGGCGCCTCAAAAACCTGGCTGGGTTTTGTTACCGCGTTGTGCTGCTCCTGCGCGCTATCCCTGTTGCTGGGCTACGGCTTGCAATTTGGCCTGGTTTTCGGCGCCCTGGTAATGGCTGGGGATCTTGCTTCCAGCTTTATCAAGCGCCGCATGGGCTTGGTATCCAGCGACCCGAGCCGGGGGCTTGACCAACTACCGTAAGTGTCCGAGCAACCCACACCCCAATCAATCAGCGTCCAGCTCAATCACCTTGTGCAACAGGGAATAGCTGACTCGCCATGTGACATTTTCGTGTTCACAAGCAATAGTCGCTGTCTTTGGGTTTAGCCTGAGCACCTTTCCAGAACACTCGTTCCCCGCGTTATCAATAAAGCCGACTCTTTCACCGATGCTGATTTCATTTCTCGTTAAGCCTTTTGTTCGGTGCTGATCAATATCAACTGCCACCTTGCGCAGATTGATAGCACAGGCGGGAATATCCCAGCGGCGACCATCATCCTTACACTTTACTACCACACGCGTTTGTTTTACTTTTTCGACCACACCCTCATATACACGATTATGGTTTGGTTCATAATACTCAATGTTTTGACCTAATCGTAACGACAACCTGACCTCAATAAGGCGCTGTGGATCGTCGATCATATTGTCGATGGCGCTGCGCAGACGATACAGGTCAAACCCGCTGGCATTGTTCAGCACCTCAATAATCTCCGAATAATCCATTTGTTACTCCTGGGGTTGCCAGCGATAAGGCAGGAGATGGTCGAGCTCATCGCCTTGTGTTGTCGGCAAGCGCGTCAGGATATCCGTTAAGTAATCATGCACATTGAGTTTATTGGCTTTGGCACTTTCTACCAGGCCATACAATATCGCTGCTGCCGCACCGCCACGCTCAGAGCCGGTAAAGAGATAATTTTTTCGACCCAGGGCGATCGGTTTCATCTCCCTCTCACTATAATTATTATCAATTTCCAGATAGCCAGCCTCACAATAACGTACCAGTGCCGCCCAATGATTCAGTGCATAGTTAACGGCTTTGGCAAACTTGCCCTTTGGCAGGTGCCTGGCGCATTGCCCCTGTAGCCATCGGTGTAACCTTTTTAGTAACGGCTTGGCACGCAAGCGCCGCTGCTTCTTGCGCTTCTTATGACTGAGATGTTTTATTTCTCGTTCAACACTATACAATTGGCCGATTAGCGCCAGCGCGCTGTGGGCAGGCCCCGGTGACAACTCCAGTTCGCTTGCTTCAAAAAAGTAACGACGACAGTGCGCCATGCAAGCCACCTCCTTAGCCCCTGCCGCGTACAAACCATCATAACCACTGTAGGCATCTGCCTGCACATACCCGCGATAATCCTTCAGGAAAGCGTGGGGGCCGGCTTTCTGTCTGCCGCGAGTAAAATCATAAAGAATAATCGGCGGCCCGGTTTTGCTTTGTGTGGCATACACCCAAAGTCTCGCCTGGATCAGCTTGTTTCGGCCCTTGATGTCATTTTGTAGCGGTAATATCGTATCGTCGGTGAACACCTGCGGTGACTTCAATAATTCCATACGCATGAGCGCAATGAGTGGCTTTAACAGCCTTGCACTCGCCATCATCCAGTCACATTGGGTGCTTCTGGGTAAATAGATACCTTGACGTTTGAGAATGTGTTCAATACGGTTCAGCGGAAGGTGATCCACATACTTACTGATAATCAGATAGGCGAGCAAGCTGGCGCTTGCCATGCTTTTTGGAATGGGTGCCGCAGGCAGTGGCTGTTGCTTAACACCGCCCTCGCAGCCCCGGCAACCGTACTTGGGTCGAACGGTTTCAATCAGACGGGTTTGCGCGGGAATCCATTCAAGCTGATACGAGCAATCTTCCCCTATTTTATGCAGGGCATTACCACAGCAATCACACTGTTTGTCAGCATCACCCAGATCCAGTTCAATACGTTTTACCGGGGTTTGCTTGCTAATGACTACCGCCTGGCGGGTCGTCCTGGGCTTGGGTGTTGTCGTTGGTGCTTCAGGCTTGTCGTCCTTGTCTTCAGTGACCACAATCTCGACATCACCCGTTTCAAGCAGTCGTAGTTGATCGGGAGAAAAGGCCTCGGACTGAGAGCCAAACTGTCGGCGTGTTGCCAAAAACAATTGCTCCTTCAGCACGCGAATCTCTTCACTCATCACATGAATATGCTGATGAAGTGCTTCGATATTAGTGGGAAGGCCTGCCGTTAACATGCCGGCTATTATAATAAATAGACCACTGGAAATACATTTTTGAAATGCGCAATACGCTTGTATTTAAGGGTTTTCTAACGGCAAATCGGGAAAGCGCTTAAGCTTGCTGAGGTCGATGCCGTCGAGTAATAATTCCAGTTCCTGTCGGGTCAGTGATACGGTTTCATCGCTTACCCTTGGCCACGTAAAGCGGCCCTGCTCCAGGCGTTTATAAACAATCACCAAACCATTTCGATGCCAATAAATCAATTTTACCTTGTCGCCGGACTTATTGCGAAAAATAAACAGTCCATCCTTTAGCGGATTCATCTTGAGGAACGATTGAATATACATAGCAAGGCCATCGAAACTTTTACGCATGTCTAACGGCTTCACCGCAAGGAATACAGGCAATGCCCGTGGAACACTTAACATGGGAGTGCTGCCAGCTGCTTGATGAGTGCCGTTGCGATTGGCACCTGCGCTTCATTGAACAGGGAAACCTGAATGCCGTTGACCAGACTGACTTGAATGGAGTTTCCTGATGACCCGAAAGGCGTTGCGTGTATGTTTACAGGAATGAACGACGCAGAATCACTGCCTGCTATTTCGGCGTCTTCATTTTTAAATCGGCTCTTCCATCGACTGAACTGGCGATAGCACAGCGCTCGCTCCTGGCAGAATACCTGTTGGGTTTGAGATGAGCATTCCCAGGCTTTGATCAGTAATAACCAGTCGTTACGCGTTCTTCTGATCCTTTTCGGTGGCTTGATATCCTGGGTAGCTACAGTGCTGCTTGAAACAATATCCATGGCAATGTCTTCCGCGAAGAGTGAGCTCACAATTTAACGCGAAGACTGGCCGAATGTTATGTGTGGTTGGCCGGACACTTACTTAATAGGCGGATAGCGCCCGCCTCGTCCAGCCGATACCGCTGCGACCGACGCCGCAACCACTTGATCCAGACATACTCCACAACATACCGGAATCGACTTATCGCGGTACTGTTGCCACGCATGCCGAAGTAGGCGTAGTGCCCCCGAACCTTACGGGACAGGACGGCATCTTGCTCTGGAAGTGGCCTGTGGCGGTTGGCACGGCACCACTGCTGGATCGCATTCACACCCCGCGCAAACCGTGACTTCATGGTCTTGCGCTGAATGCTCCAGCGACCCCGACGACTCTTTCTCCAGAAATGCGTAAACCCCAGGAAGTCAATACTGCTTTTCTCCCTGGGCTTGAACGTGGTCACACAGGTCTTGTCCGGATGCAGTTGCAGGTTGTAGCGGCCGAATCGCTTCGGCAGCACACCCATCACCCGCTCGGCATCCCAGGCATTTCTCGTCAACAGCACTGCATCATCCGCAAAACGGATCAGGCAGGCACTGCCCATGAGACGCGGATTTACCTCCTCCTCAAACCACTGGTCCAGCACATGGTGCAGGTACACATTGGCCAGTAACGGTGATAAAACCCCGCCCTGTGGGCTTCCGTATTCAGGATAGTGGACGCCTCCGGCCTCCATTACCCCCGCTTTCAACCACTTATTGATCAGGCGCATGATCACGCCATCCCCTACCCGCTGCTGGAGAAACGTAAGCGTCTAGCCAACGCCCCCATTGACCCTACCCATAGGGGCGTTGGCCAGACGCCTACGTAAGATCTCTGGTGAATTGACACTATGGCCGAACTTCCAGGGTGGTCTTCTCGCCGAGAAGAAAATCCTGGTAAACCCGACTGCAGTGGTCACCGGATTCCTGCTGCGAGCCATGGTTTGCAGCGCTATATACGCGCAACACCATTCCATCTTCTGGATTGATTTCCGAGCCGCTTACGATTATGGAGGGGTCGTTAGTTTTTTCAGATGCAAAATTAAAGGCAACTGAACGACGTTTCCTGAACCAGTCGACTACCCCTTGCGCGGACAGAAAGCAGGCTTTTTTATCGCGCATTGCGTTCAATGCGCCACGATATACGTTATCCCAGAGCCGCTCCGGGGCTATGCTGCGATCATGCCAATTGAGTGTGAGCACTCCGCCGGATTGCGCGGCATTATTGATCAATGAGCCAATCCTTACGACTCCCTCCGACAGGGTCATATTTAGCCTGTCAGGATAAAATAAAGCGCTATCCATGATATGCATTGGTAGTTCCAGCAAACTATGCGTACCTTGCGGCTTGAACACCTGTAATGTCCCCGCCCTGTATCCTACTGTCTCGTTGTATCCGCAGGTAGAGTCGTACGAATAACCCGCATTTTCCAAAGTAACTGGTGATTCAGCGTCGAAGTATAGCCAGTGCATTCTGACCCCAAAGCGTGCCTCGCCAATCAGTTCGCGAATCTGAGTCATTTCCAACTTCCCACGTTCGGTATCAGTCCAACTATCGATTCCATGGACGCCAATTTCGCAGCCATCGGCAGCCAATTCTTGAATTTCCCCCCGGAGTGTCTTCACGTTGTATTTCACCGCTCGGATGGAGGGCGCTGCCCCATTTTTAGTGCGCCCAGGAAGCCCTCTATACGGAACGAAGTAAAACGTTGACGGTGCGTTCCCTTCTATATTCCGATACTCTCTTAGCGTATTCCAGGGGTCTTTGCGCAATCCCATATAAACTAATGGCAATTCAGCGACGGCCCGCCAGTTTCTAAGCAGCATATCCAGAGAGTATTGCCCTTTGAAATACTGAACCGTGGATTTTACAATTGCTCTAAACACGAAGCCTGCGGCGGTGCGATCAAACAGGTGATGTCTGATGCCGGCGAAATCTATGTCATGGGTGAGACAGGCAAAAAATTTGCTGTTATTGGCAACCGGCGGAATCTCGATCAGTGGGGCACCGGCCTTCAATATCCAGCCCCGAAGGTTGTTTATGTGGTGGTCGAGGGTCGGTATCCCAGCGCAGGAAATCGGTTGCCCGCGGTTTAGCAGAAAACTCGCTTCGTCAAAAAAGTCGTAGCCGAGATGGATTACCGTTTTGCCCTCTATGACATTGTTGCTGGCGACGCATACTCCTTTGCCCTTTATACTTACGATAGATTGCCCATTGTGAATTTGGTCAGGTTGGCTGTAGACGGGAAAAGCAATCTCCCGATGCTCCAACCATATCGGGGTGGCCGGGCGACGACCCTCATCGGCAGATACCGCACTATTACCTCGTTGTATGACAATGACGAGATTGGCCCCTGGAAAAGAGTCTTCGAGATCGTTACAGATTACTACATCGTAGCGATTCCCGGGCCTGAACCACTCCCAGGGTGTTTTGAACAGTTCGAAGAACTCCCTGACTATCCAGTCTTCGCGTGACCTTAACGCGATGCCTATCACTTTTCGCTCCTCGACTTTACCGCGCCTCTAAAGGATGCCTGGGCGAGTCCTGAAATATTTTGAACATCCAACCATTGCGTACGCGAAGTGAATTTCTCGGTAATTCATAGCCGGGTTAATAAGACGGTGTTATCTAACCATTTTCACTCACGTGCAATTGTTTGATTCGCCATGAATTATCAGCCCTCATCACAAATACAACAAAACATTAGTTGGGCGCCCGGCGAACTTCAAGCTTGGCAGGCGTTGGTGCTGGTAGGTCAGGTTTCGGCCCTTTTCCAGTGACCCAATAAAGCACTTTTGAGACCGCGCTTGCCTTGCCATCCCAAGTCAGATGCTCGCGGGCATAGGCAACTCCATTGTGACGCAATGTGTCAAGATGACCACGGTCATTGGCAAGTTCGTTGATCACTGATTCAAGTTGTTGCATAAGGACGTGCTCGTTCACAAGACTCAACTTGTAACCAACCTCAGAAGTTACAATATCACCAGGACCACCGAAGTCCGCTACAACCGGCACCGCTCCAAGACCGAGCGCCTCAAACACAACAGCACCACCAAATTCCCGCAATGATGGGAACACAAACACGTCAGCAAGCCGCATGTAGTTCTGGGCCTCGACCGGGGTGACCCAACCAGTGAAACGCACAGCATCCTCGATAGCAAGCTCCTTCACTAACGCTCGCAATCTTTCCATCTCGGGCCCATCTCCTACGACAGTAAACTCTGCCCGACCACTACTCAGCAGTCCTGCGGTCGCTCGTATCGCGAGATCACAGGCTTTGAGAGGAATCAGGCGGCCAACAAACACAAGACGTAATATGCTCCCGTGATCACTCTTGCTTGGCATACTTTGCTCGAAAATCGCAGCATCTAGACCATTTTCTCCAGCAACAAAGAAAAGCTTGTCGCCAAACTCAGAAAACTCTGAATGGGTATGTGACGATCCGGCAATGATCGCGGCTGCCTTGCTATAAGTAGATCTTGCGAATGGCAGGTACCGATAAAGCTCTCTCAGGTAGTGAACCCAGTAACCCGCCTGCTGTCGCTGCACATCAAGTTGGGGAAAACCCTCCGGCCAAGGTAATCCGCCATTCTGAGGCCCAATAACGAACGGGATGGGGCCATTTCGGAGGAAATACGCAAATGGGCTGGGTAATACGGTCACAATAGGCAGAATTCGAATTACCACATCAAACTCGCCATCCTTTATTTTTTTCCGCAATTGCCGCCAAGCCCGCCATTCAAACGCGACCTGCAGGGGGTATGTTGCTGCGGTGAGACTCTGACGCCCATAATCATATTTGAATATACTCCTCATTGCCCAGGCATAAAACTCATCGATGCCTGGTAGCCTGACCGAGTGAACTCCAGAAAACTCCCCGCCGGCATCTTTGATCGGGTGCTCATTGGCAGAGCGAACCACCAACGTGACGTCATGCAGTTTCGCTAAGGCCTCAGCGTGCGCATAGGCGATTTGAGGGGTGGTTACAGATTCCGGGTTACAATCTGGAGCAAGCATCAATACCCGCAGCTTTGTCATCGGTTATCCTTATTCATGATTTCGGAAAGCCTTCAAGCTATCAATCTGAATGAAATTCTATCGCTTCTCAACTAAGTCAGGTTACGGAATCATGCACCGCGCTCACGATACTGAATGGCGAGAAGAAGAAAAATCGCAAATAGTAAATTCAATCCAACAAAGGTGGCCTCTGATATGTTGTAAAGCAGATAGGCCAGAACGTATGCTATACCAAATGTAGCAAACACCGCATAGTCGCGATCATGTTCATAGGAATCATTTAACATCAGCCTTGCGCGAGTGTTTCTGAGCCCTGAAATCAATATGCCAATTAGTAGTATCAGCCCGATCATGCCTAGGTTAAGGTACACCTCTATATAGCCGTTATGGGCCTGGATAATCGGTGTTAACGGATACATGGCCCATATTCTCATTAGTCTGTCACCAAGCCAGAAACTCGCATAACCAGCACCCATAATAGGGTTATTTGACTCCGCCAGCACTACTCGCCATAGATCCGTACGCCCCGTTAGAGTCGCGTCTCGACCCGAGGCTTCGAAGATCGCACCCTGTAGCGCGAAGAGTTCATTGGCGATGCCAATAACGGCCAGCAAAACAAATACATATGACCACAAATTCTTCCTAATCGTGGGGACCTGTAGAGCAAGAATGAATGCGATCCCGACCAACATGGCCAGCAGAGAAGTCTTACTGTTGGCAATAGGTGTAAGCCAGGCCACCATGGCCAGCATCATCAAGTTGATACACTGATCCGTTCTATGTCTCTCTGCCCTTTGGTGATGCCGATCTAAACCTGTTATAAAGGCCGCCGTAAAAAATAAACCGAATAGAAAAAGCAAATACCCGAACATGTCTGTCTTAGAGTCACACCAACATAAGAAGTTCTACCCCAGCTATCAAATTTCCGTCCCAGATGCTCATAGTATTTACAGAACAGCAGTGATAAAGGGATCAATATATAGCCACAGCGCCGTATCACCAGCGTAATGGCTCGCACTGGAGCAGGGTCGCTCCACAGCACAAGCACAATTACAATATCACCCATTGCCTTCACAAATCGTTTAAAGGTAACGAATGGGTAGTCCGACCATGTGAAACTTATGCCCGCCAGAAGGAAGAATAGGAACATCCAAATATTGTTCTTGATGGTCTCGCCAATCAGTACACTGGCGACTGATGAGCACACCAACACCCGCAAGAATAAGCCCACCGTATACAAACTGGTCAATCGGGCTTCCATCGTGTAGTGACTGAAAGCTTGCATTAATGGGCCGCCTCCAATCCACTGCGAGGGCTGTCGGGACCCATTAATCAAAAGCCAGAGTGTCGGTATCCAAATGGCGGTGGAAACGCGCGGAAGTACTTTCGAATCTCGAAGAAACAAATAAAAAATTAGTGCCAGCGTTAGTGCTTAAAGCGATCTCGCATTCATTTAACTCGTTCCGAGCATTGCGTAAATGTGTTGGCTACGCCCCATCTCACACAACACATTCCTTGGTTTTCCAAAGCAGACTATCAAAGCCTTGCAAGTGTCGCCACACAGGTGTGGAACAGGGCGTATTCTGCGCCGCAAACCCAGGGGGCGTTGTCAATTACGCCCGCCAGATCATGAAAGAAGCCTGATATAGCATGGCTTGATAGTCTCGGCCAACGCGTTCGTAGCGTGTCCGCGATCCGCCGCAACTGTTTCAATTTTAGGAACAAACGCTCCACCAAATTGCGCTCCTTGTATAGCGCTCGATCATAATCTCGCGACTGCTTCCTATTCTTGGCGCGGGGATAGGACAACCGCTACCGCCACTGCTTCAGTAATAGTTTGTAAAAAGTCAACTGAATTATATCCTTTATCCGCCAACACATACTCAGCCATAAAATTCTCGATCAAAGCGTTCGCTTACGATCCTAAGAAGCCTGGCCAGCCGTCAGCAATAGCCTCACAGGATTACCCAGTGCGTCTACTGCCGCATGAATCTTGGTGCTCAAGGCGCCACGTGACTTACCAACTGCTTGTTTTTTTTCAAATCTTTTTGTGGCAGCGCACCGTGTTGATGTAAATGTGTGATGCTTCCATCGACAATCAGATACTCAAGGTCCTGATCCTTTGATAGCGCCTCAAAAATATGCTCCCAGTGGTTCTTTTTAGACCAGCAGTTGTAACGCACATAAACCTGAATCCAAAGACCAATCACTATGGGCAGTACGCCATGACGAGCCTGTTCGATTGATCCAGATAACGGCTTCGAGAAACAAATGATGGTCTTTTGCCGTTACACCACAATCTGTCGCTTTGCCGGGCAAGTGATCTTGAATCCGCTCCCCTTGATCACCCCGCAGTACCATTCGTGTCATTTATTCGCCCTAAAAGCCAGAATGGTAACCGAAAACATCTCAATTCCTCTAATTGACAAAGCCCCCTCGATCAAGGCCGCAGCAATAGTCGATCTATCGCCTCCAGGGTCAAGGCAGTATGAATTTCGCGGGTATAGTTTTTGCGATTCAGCCGGTGATCTTCACAGACCGTCGCGAGAAACTTGGTGTCGATGTGCGGGATCCTCTGCATGCTCTCACTCGTGGAGGATATCCCCTACATATCCACCCAGCTCTCTTCCAAACCATCGCCTGTAAAGTAGGAACTTGTGGAGACCGAGAACCCCAGCTCTGGAAAGACTATCGGAAAAAAGATCCAGGGGAGTGAGCCAATCGGGCATACCCTCTGAATAGAGATAATCGAGTTTAAAGGTGATTTCCGAGAATATTCGCCTCAGCCAGCTGTGAGGGATAGATTTGCCCCTGCCAACAAGCCACGATCCGTGGGGATTTCTGACAAAGGCTGACTATATTGGCCAACAAGGCGCAGTGCCGCATGGGCTGATTGCCTTGATGCCGGGGGTGCTTGATAAGCCAGCGCCACGAGTTCGTTGTCCAGATAAGGCGTTCTGAATGTCACCTGAGACCTACCAGCAGCAAGAGTACCGAAGAGCCTCCACGGAATCTCTTTAAAAGTCGCAAAGGTTACCGGATGCAAGTCGTGTGGGAAGCTTGCTGAGCTGCAACGTCAAGCATCGGCCGAAAACCCAAATCGACAAATTCAGAGGACAAACCGACGGGCTTGAAAGTCGACATACTTCGCAGGATCTCGCTGCCGAAATTTCCCGTCAATCGAATAGGCGCCAGCTCGCGAGCTTGCGCATTCAGGAATATCTCGTGGGCGTCCATGGCTCCGGCACAACCGTCCGTGGATAACACGGTTTTATCCAGGTATTGCTGTATCCTGCGATAAAATCCTTGTCGACGCGCAAGGCCGAGTGCTCGAGCCCACATACCCCGGCAACACGAGCCGCCAATTTCAAATCCAGCAGAGCATCGGAGGCACCCGCAAAGGTATAGCAAACCGGCTTGGTGAATTCGGCGGGAATGCAGGACATGATCATGCGCGTATCGAGACCGCCAGTGAGGGAAATTCCGAGCTTCGAGCATCGGACAAAAAATAGGGTGGAAGTATCCTTCTGAAAGTTTCAACAAGCTCTTCTTCGAAGGCATTCTCTGTCAGGGTCGATTGTGACTCCCACTCCTGCGGGCTGAAATACTGCCTCTTTTCGACACATGCGGCGCCTCGAATTGTCCACAGGCTACCACCAGGCAGGCAGCGAATATTTCGAAATAGTGTTCGGTTATCAAGAGTACAGCCGAAGGTCAGAAAGTCTGCAACACCTTCATCGTCGAATTGCCTCAGTTCGGGTAGCACCCGCAGCAAAGCCTTTGCCTCACTGGCAAAGTAGAAGTCCCCGTTGCTCTCGTGGAAATAGATGCGCTCAACACCATATCGATCATTGAACAGGAGGGCACAATTTCGTTTTCTATCTATCAAAACGCCGCTGAACAAGCCATTTAGTTTTGGTACGAAATCGTCGCCTTCACTCTGATAGGCCTCCAGAAGTTCGCTCGCAATCACCCCTCCATTCGACATATCCCGTGCATTCGACGACAACTGAGATGTGAAGCACTCTCCTGAAAAAACAAGGCTCGTACTATCGACTAACCCATGTGCTGACTGACGCGCCGCGAATGACTCTTCATGAGCGATCCAGCCGCAATAGGCACCCATCTCCGGAGCAAAGCAACTTCCCGTCGTATAGAAATCCTCGCTATACATACTTTTAAGCATCTCACCAAGCAATTTCTGGCATTCATCAGATGGTTGTCGGCTGATTATTCCTGCAATTCCCGGCATTACGAATCGGTTTCTCGTTTTACGTTATTCATACCAACGCTTCCGGGCTTTCTTTAACGAGGCTTTCACTCCCTCCGGTAGTAGCCCCTTCCATCCATGGTGCAGGCCATGCTTCAGAGCAAAACTGCCTATTGTGCTGAGGGGTACGTAATACCTTGGCACTTCGAGTTTCTGAAATCCGCAGCGCCGCTTGAATTCTGCAAGCGAATCATTGCTCCAGAAAAAATAAATCAGATGGTCGAGGCCGCGCTCTGCACAGACCTCCACTGCCTTCGCAATCAGGGCATTGTTGGGCGCCTTATCCCTGTGTTTTTCGCTCGATAGAACTTGACCTGTTATACCGAACCTCCCCGCATCGCCCAGCATAATAAACCCGATCATTTTCCCCTCATAGTATGCCCCAATCATTTGTTCTCTATACACATACCGCGAAAATTGCTGCTTAACCGTTTCGAAGTCCTTACCGTAGTGCCAGAACGGCCTGCCTTGGCGAGTGGAAGTCTCATTGAAAATATCGGTCATTCCTTTGACAAAATCATCGTCGTAGCTTGTTTGCTTGACAACAAGGCCCTTCTTCTCTGATTTACGAATAAGGTTGCGAACACGCGATTTTAGCTGGTGATTCCACCAATCATCGAAAGACTTTATTGGGAGTACGGCCAACTCTTCACTCTCCCGATGGAACGTATACCTGGGTTCAACGTCCGGCACTCGCTGCCAAAAGCTGAATATGTCCGCATTCACTTTAGGCGTCACTTTCAACGCCTCGATGACTGCATCGGGATCAAGCAGATCCTCATACCACTCATCTTCCAGGCGAACAGTGGTAATCAAGCCACGATCGATGGAAAATGTCTGCCCAGCCAACTCGATGAATTCTAGTGTGGCAGGTTTGCCGTTCTTCAGTACGTCTTTCTTAAACACGTATCCAGAAGTCAGTGGTGCATTCAAGTCATTTGACATCCGATATTCCTGGCAGTGCAATCTTTGTTGTGAAAGGGCTACGCTGTTGCAGTCAAAGCTGGTCTTTCGAATCTTGCGCCTGAGAAATCACCTTCATCGCCCCAGGCTTAAACGACTGGATATAAGTTCTCTCAGTCTTTCAAGCTGCTCTTTACGGTGAAAGGCCATAAGCTCTGGCGACACTGAGCGCTCATATCGTGTCAACCAACACCAGAAATAACCCAGCAGTAACGCCGACCCGCCGATTACGTAGGGTTTCTTGGTCATCTGGAAGCCACCGCGAAACAATTGCCATAGGGGGTGTCCTCCCAGAAAATAATCTTTCTTGCCGTAGTGGAAACGCGACTTAATCTCGCTGCTGCCGGCGGTACCCATTTTTCGGTGGTGATTAAAAGTCCGTTCAGCAAATGAATACGTGGTCCAACCCTTCATCCTCGCGCTGGTTACGGCGACCCAATCAATGCCGCCGCCCCTGTTCGGTACATAACCACCTATGTCTTCAAAGCAGGCTCGCCTGAAAAGCTGACACTGCCCATTGACGTGATTTACATTGATATAACTGTCTTCGAATGAGTGAAAACCGTCTTCCAGATAGTGGGTGCCGGCCACACCCAGTTCGGTCATCGCAGCAAACTTACCCAGAAGAAATGCAAAATAGTCTTCTTGAAAGGAAATATCCGCATCCAAACAGCCGATGATATCGAATTCCAGACCCTCCAGTCGCTGATACCCCGCGGAAAATGCCTGTACTTTCGCCGCAAAATTGCGATCCTGCCGCTCCGGAAGCCGGATCAACTCCATCCAGTCATAGTTCGCGGTGTACTTTTGAACGATATCGTCCGTGCCGTCAGTGGAGCCGTCGCTTACAATAACCCACCGCTTCGGCAGCACCGTCTGCTCGATCACCGATTGAATGGTTCTTTCAATGAAGGCTGCTTCGTTGTGAGCGGGTGTAACAAGTACATACTCCAAAGCATTGGTTTCAGTCATTACGTTTCTCGTCATCCCAGCGTGGCTCTTGGTTTTGAGTCATCTGTGAACCCGGTCCCGGGTAGCGAGCTAGAGCTATTCAACTGATTCGAACGAAGCCACTCCTCGAAAACAATCAAACTGAACAGCAGTTTGTGATTATCACTCTTTCTTTTTTGATGCTCATCCAGAAGTACTCGCACAGCCTTGGGCTCTAAAAATTTATACATCTCAGAGGTCTCATCAAGCAGATAGTCGCCCATTTTGCTGTGCAATGAATCGTGAAACCAGTCATCGACGACATTCACCGCAAAACCGCGCTTCTTTCTTCGAAGAATCGTCTGCGGAAGGAATTGCTTACATACTTTTTTGTGCAGCCATTTTCTCTGTCCATAGCGTATTTTGAACGCAGCAGGTAAGCTTTCGACATACTCGACTATCTCTCTATCCAGAAATGGCACACGAATTTCAAGACTGTGTGCCATGGAAAGCTTGTCTCCGTACATGAGTAATTCGTCGGGAAGGGACGACCTCAGTTCCAATGCCTGAAATTTGCCAAGTTCGTCTGCACCTTCCATCAGCGGCCCAATGCCTTCCCAGCAGTCGAGAACGCTATCTCCCGCACCAGTGGGTAGCGCGCCGTCTCTGAAGAGACCATCCACGACATTGCCAGGCATGATGGAGAAAACCTGTTGATATCGGCGCATGGGTTCTTCCGTCGCCAGCGAGTATACACCTCGCTTGAGCGTCTCGTTGCGGGGCAGCCGCGTGACACTAGCTTGCAAGCCTTGTCTCAGCCAGTCGGGCATAGCTCTCCAGTATGCACCATAATGGACGCCAAGATGACGGGTGTAGCCGCCAAAAAGTTCGTCGGGCCCCTGACCAACCAGGGCCACTTTTACGTCCTGGCGAGCTCGCTCGCAAACATAGTACATGGGTACAATAGAAGATGCTGCAATAGGTTCCTCAAGCGCGGCGACGATTTCAGGAAGAGATTTTTCAAAACCGTCTCTGCTCAATTCAACGGCTACGTTGCTGGCACCATAGAGCAACGCTGTCTCTGCCGCATCGGAAATTTCATCGTCTTTGTAGGCAGATTTTCCGTAACCGACGGTGTAGGTAGGCCAATCTGTCCCGCAGGAATCCATTAAACCAAGTAGCAAGCCAGAGTCCACGCCACCACTCAGCAGAAGACCTACTGGCACATCACTAATCAGGTGACGTTTAAGGGCGCGCTTGTAGATTTCAAGCAGTTCCTCCTGCGCCTCCGAGTCTGACTTGGGGGGCGAAAAATGCCGCGGTTGGAATTGATACCAGCGCTCGACACCCCAAGCGCCATTCTCAAAGATCGCCAAAGTTCCGGGAGCAAGCTTTTGAACTCCCTGATAAAGTGTCAACGGTGAAGGGGTATAGCGATAACGTAGGAAAAGATTTACCGATCTCGTATCGATTTCCGGGCGTTCTGACATCGCTGCCATGACGGGCCGCAATTCCGAACCGAACAGAACTGATCCCCCGTCGACCCTGAAATACAATGGCTTGATGCCCATCGCATCCCGGGCCAGGATGAGCCGCTTTGCCCTTGCATCCCAGATGGCCAGGCCGAACATACCATTGAGGCGATTTATGATCTCTGCGCCCCATTGTTTATAGCCGTGGACAATAACTTCCGTATCGCTACGGGTTCGAAATACATGACCGGAAGCCTGCAGCTCGGCTCGAAGCTCCCTGAAGTTGTAGATCTCCCCATTGAATACCACCCAAACAGACTCCTCCCGGTCCGACATGGGCTGATGCCCGCCCTCGAGGTCGATAATCGAAAGGCGCCTGAAACCCAAACCAACACCTCCGGAGAAGAAGAAACCCTCGTCATCGGGCCCTCTGTGGACCATGGTTTGCGTCATGACTCTAATCGTTTCCGGAGCCACTGGTGAGTGATCGCGAAAATTAAACTGACCGCAAATGCCACACATAATTTCAGAATCCGGGTTCGATCACGCGTTGGGTAAGCACTTCAGGGTTGAAGCACGCTCAGGTATTGAAAAAGGAACAAGAGCGGATGAGCAATCTTTCACTGTATTTTCTCGGGCTTGTTTACGGCATGTTGATAACTACAGAGGCTTCTGAAGAGCTGTGCCTGTGCCCAGCGGTGCATGGGAACGTTATCCCATCCGAAATGCAGGCGTCTTGAGCGGAAGGAACCGTCTTTTTTTTGCCAATGTTCCAGCAGATCACGCAATGCAGTCACCAAGCGACCATCCAGTTCAGGATAGCGACCACGAAGCAGGACCGCCAGATTAATGCACTCGGCATAATCGTAGAGTTCCTGCCGATATACGGTGAGCCGTGGCGCTCTGGAAAAGGGCTTTGGCAGGCCGTCTTCATCAAATAGGTGATTGACGTAGTATTCTACTCCTCTCTCAATGGCTCGGCGGCAACCAGCGTGCCCAGTCAGTGACTCTATCTTGGCGAGAGCCTTGAGGACGAAACAGGTATGGAAATGGTCGACAAATTCCCTGACGCCATCGATTGCGTAGGGCCACGAGCCGTTGGCCTGTTGCGCGTCCAGCACAAAATTCAGGTTGCCCTCTGCCAACATGAGATAATCGTCGCGATCGAACTGTAAGCCCGCATGGGTGAGGAGAAAAGCGCGGTACGCACTCGCATTGACTACACCACCCTCTAGATCCGAGGGGTTGTATCCGGCAGTGGTCTTATTTGGCGCAAGCTCTCTGTCAGGGATTTCCGTGGCGGCGTGTTCCGCAGCAGAGGACATGACCTCAAGCCACTTTCCCTCACCATCGATCCGATATACTTGCGCGAAGGCTTCATAGGCGTAGGGTGTCGATGTGATTAACGGCGTATTGGCAGACATCACGCCGGTGCGGGTTACCCAATCGAAAGGATATCCCCAACAATGATGCCTGTAGCCAGGGCAGCGCGTCTTTTCGAGCACCTCGAGAAAATGGACAGCTCGCTCATAATACCTGGTATCTCCACTTATCTGCTGCGACAGTAACGCAAACCCCATTGCGTAGTGTGCATCGGCGATCGGAAAACGTTGCTTTTGCCAGAACAGCTTCCTTGCACTCGGGAGAAAGGCCTCAGAGAAAATCATTGGCGCGACGGCCGCAATACCGAGGTATGGTCTGGAATAGTATAGCGATTTCGCCTTTCCACCTATCGGGCCGGCAAAATAACTCTGGTGATCAAACGACGTTTCGCCATAGTCCTCAAGCCAGCTTAAAAATCGGTTCAATACTGACTGGATCGCGCCCGAGGCCTCGAATTCCGGTGCGGCTTTCATGACAGCGGGACCAAAGGAAGAATCTCCCCTGTCTACAGTGCCGCCGTTAAGTATTATCGTTGTTTCCTTTGCTTGCATCGAATCAGCCCCAAGTTGTGCATTTTGCATTATCTGGCTAGATAACGGATCGCTTTTCACAAATGTGACTTTCGTGATCACTCCCCGCCAAAAGCCGTTCGTATACGGTACAACTAATCTTTCCTACTTCGTCCCAGGAATACTTTTTGTTGCCAAACTCTTTGATTTCTTTGCGAGCCATGGGAAGATCGCGGAACAACTGGCTATCGAAATATCTCTCGCAGGTGTCTGCCAGGTCAACGATGTCTTCTGATCTAAATATCAGGCCAGTTTGACCTTCGAGAATATCATCTTCGAAGGAGCCTACATTCGCTGCTATCACCGGGAGTCCAAATCCATAGGCGAGAAACAAAACCCCGCTCTGGAAAATGGCCCGGTAGGGCAATAGCAGCGCGTCTGCGGCTTTGAAGTAAATTTCTACTTCGTCGTCAGGTATGAAGTCAATATTCCTCACAACTTCGTCTTCCAAATCGAGGCGGCCGATCATCGCCTGTATCCGTTGCCAATAGGCCTCACAGCCGCTTTCGATCCTGCCGGCAACCACCAAGCGAACGTCGTGACCTCGAGCCCGCAGTAGGGGCAATGCCTGTATTGCGTATTCCAGTCCCTTATACTCAGCGATTCTTCCAAAAAAAAGGAATACCTTCGCCTTCTCGCTCAGGGCCAGTCTGCGCCTGGCCTCGGTTAGTTGCATGCAAGTGTTCGGCAGAGTATTGTTGATGCCGAAGGGAATGACACTCACCTTGCAGCTATCGACGCCGAACCCCTCTATCAATTCCATCTTCATGCTTTTGGTATGCACAAATATATGATCGACTAGCTTATACAGTGCCTTCAGGGTCAATCGATTGTAGAGACTGTCTCTGCCGTCTCTTTTTCTTTCATTGACATTGTGGGCGGTAAAGACAAGTTTCTTACCCATGAGCTTGTAATAGACATTGAGTAGCACGCGATCCAGAAACCAGAAGCGGTTTGCCCACAGAATATGAAATATCATCGGCTGACATCTGGACGCGTAGATGAAAAGTCGAAAATAATATTTCGCGATGCGGCTGATCTTTTGCCCGCGTGGCGCCAAAGGATTGGTGTCCCCGCGAAAATTCAAAAAATGTACACGTTCATTACCGACTAGTTCTTCGCACAGAAGTTCATCGCTACCCACGAATTCGATAGTGTGACCGTTCGCCAACAGAGTGTCGACGATCCCAAGTGCATACGGTTTGTCACTTCCGCCGCTAAGTAAAGCGATTTTCAATGTTCTGCCCCCTGGCCGCTATTGTCGACCTATCCGCATGGATGAGTTGGTATTTGAAGTCCGTTGATTCAACATTGCTTACAATCGTGGTGCTGGCTCATGTCGAGCAGTTGCTCGGATAGCCCGATCGTCAATACCTTTCTCTCATTTTCTGACTCCGTAATATTCTGTTCCCGGTCACAAAACACTAGCTGGCTCCCGAAGGACAAAGACTTGAAGAAAAACCGTTTGAAGGTATCCCGGGGCACCATCGTTGATGCGATTATCACCAATGCCCCGAGTTCGACCAAGAGCAAGAATAAAGAGCGCGACCCGGATATGCGTCAAACGCGCAAGGGCAATCAGTGATACTTTGGGATGAAGGCTCATATTGGCGTCGACAGCCGCACGAACCTCATTCATTCGGTAGTCGCGACCTCGCCAATGTTTACGATCTCGGATTCTTCCGGACCTCCTCCACGAGGAGGAGACGCGAGTGTGTGGCGACTCCACCTCCCCTGCCAGAAGACGGTCCTGACAGACTGTGCACCACACGCCCAGGACTTCACCCAGAAAGGCAGCCGCAACCGGAAATTGACCGATGAAGAGCGAGCCCGTAACCGCAAAAAATCCCGCGTACGTGCCAAGGTGGAGCATCAGTTCGGGATCATCAATCGACAGCTTGGGTTTTCCAAAATGCGCTATCGTGGTCTGGACAAGAATGCTCATCGGCTGTTCGTGGCCTGCGCGTTGAGCAATATCGTGATGGCCAGGAAGACGTTGCTGAGGCAACCGGGAATAGGAGTGCGGGCAAGAATTGCCTGAAAAACAGTGATTGGGGGATAAAGCCCCACAGCGATGCTGTACGCGAATATTTCCAGCACGAAATCCGACCGATAACGAAGTCAATATGGCTCCTGTAAAAAAATTTTTATAAATTCCATTTCCAGCAAGGACTAATTAGATGCTCCCTACAAAATGCAATAAAACTCACATTTTTTTCTTATTCAATACGCCATCAACAATTTTCAACCCTTTGTCATGAATGAGAGGTACAAGCAGCGTTGCGGGATTCTAAATTATCTCTCATTGGTTCGAAGAGCGCAGAAGCTTGTCGAAATAGTCGATAGTTGCCGCAAGACCTTCTTTTAACTCGACCTTTGGGTGCCAACCTAGGCTTGCCTCCGCCTGACTAATATCTGGCTGGCGCATGCGTGGATCGTTCACTGGAAGAGTCTTGAAAATGATTTCTGACTGTGAGTTGGTCATGTCGATGACTTGTTTCGCCAATTCCAGAATAGTAAATTCATTTGGATTACCGAGATTGATTGGGCCAGTCACGCCATGGGGTGTATTCATTAGTGAAATCAGCGCTTCTACCAGGTCATCGACATAGCAAAACGAACGTGTTTGCGTTCCGTCTCCGAATATTGTTATCGGATCTCCCTGGAGAGCTTGAACGATAAAATTTGAAACAACTCTTCCGTCTTTTGGGTGCATGCGCGGGCCATAGGTGTTGAATATTCGAGCCACTTTAATCTGTAAATTGTGCTGCCGATAATAATCAAAGAAGAGCGTTTCTGCGCAGCGCTTGCCTTCATCGTAGCAAGCCCTCGGGCCAATGGGGTTTACATTACCCCAGTATTCTTCAACTTGCGGATGGACTAGCGGGTCTCCATAGACTTCGGACGTCGAGGCCTGCAATACCCTGGCCTTTACTCGCTTGGCCAGGCCCAGTGCATTGATTGCGCCATGCACGTTGACCTTGGTTGTTTGTACCGGGTCGTTTTGGTAGTGAATGGGCGAGGCAGGGCAAGCCAGGTTGAAAATTTCGTCCACTTCAACATACAGCGGAAAAGTAATGTCGTGCCTGAGCACTTCGAAAAAGGGATTGTCGAGCAGGTGCAGGATATTTCTCTTGGCCCCCGTGTAAAAATTATCTACGCAGAGCACTTCGTTTCCCCTGGCCAGCAGGCGCTCACATAGATGAGAGCCGATAAACCCGGCCCCGCCAGTCACCATTATTCGACTTGCATTGGATTCTTTCACTACTTTCTCCGCTTGACTATGTGGGCTGTCGTGGCATCAATCAACGAATTTTCTAGCTTTTCTTGACCGCTCAAATAGAAATTTGTCCAAATGCCCATAGGCCAATAGCTTCCCCGAACGCCAGCTATTCATGATCTTCATTGTGGTGGGAGGTCCGAGAAGCTTTTCTATCGGGCGGTATTTCCAGCTCACCGTAGGTCCATTCAAATAGCCGCCCAGACGGTTTGCAAGAACCTTGACCTGATTTTGAAGACCTGGATCAGCGCCATAGAAATAGGGGAACATATTCGCCAGGTGCTGAAGTGAAGCGGACCTTGTGCGTTCAGAATCCTCCAGCGCTATAAGGTGCTTTATACTCAGATCCAGCGACAACACCAGAGATCTGAGGCTTGATTCACTCTTTCCCATGCTCCAATTTAAACTGCCAATGTTTCCCTGCCGGTAATAACTCTGAGCCTTGCTTACAAACTGAACACCGTTGCTTTTTGCAGCAACCCTGCAAATGTACTCACCGTCGTCGTCACCGGAGAGTGATAGTCTTTCGTTCCAAGGGCCGGCTAATTCGGTAAGTTGCCGGCTGACAAGCCACACGGCGGGGTTCATCCATACATTGTTGCTAAATTTCGTCGTAATCCAGTCAGCAGGTGCCAGGCTCCGCCACAATTTGTCAGGGCTGAATTTGGCTTTCTCGGGGCGATGATAGAATTTTCCCCATGCACCCGTAAGCAGAATGCGGGAGTCAGAGCTATCTCCCGCAGCAGCCAGTTGCTGAGAAATCTTCTCCGGGTGAAGCAGATCATCTGCATCGAGCCACTGAATATAGTCGCCTTGCGCCAAACTCAGCGCATTATTTCGTGCAGCACATGCGCCCGCGTTTTCTTGCTTTATAACCTTCACAAAGGGCGACTCGTATTTTTTAGCCCGATCAAACGTATGATCCGATGAGCCGTCATCAACAACGATGATCTCTCGGTTGCCCCAGCTTTGATTTATGGCAGACGATATTGTCTGAGCGATCCACTTCTCGGCATTGTACGCTGGTATCAGGATTGAAACTAACGGTGTCATAGGTCTGCGCCCCGATGTGGTACAAACAATTGGAATATCACGCCCGAACCCTGTTTCTATTTGTTCCAAAAAATCTCGCAGTGAACAGGTACATAGTTGTTAATGCGTATTCAATGCGTGCAATTCTAGATCGTTCCATCTGCAACTTCGTTCTTTTTGATTCGGTCCCTCGAGTATGTAAGAAACCGCCTCTCCCGCATATATACCGCTGCGGTCCGCACACCATCGGCGGCGCCGACATAGAGATTAGGCATTCCCGAAGCTGCTTGGCAGAAAAAGCGCTCTAGACGGCTGCTAACCACTTCAAGAGCGTAATTCCTTGCCACAAATTGCCGACCCAACTCCCCGAGTTGCTCCATCTGGTGGGGGTTTTCAGCTAGTTTAGCTATGTCCGCAATGAGGCGCCCGTTACTGGGGTTACTGTCTCCGCGACCATATAACCCCTTGTGGTAAAAACCCTCGGCCGTTTCATTAGTAAAAGCTGCGGAGAAGTTTTCTTCTCCAACTACAATTGCCGGCTTTCCGAACGCCATTCCACGTAGCACTGATCCTCCCATACCGACGACGATATCGGCCGCGGCATAGGCCGGGCAAGGGTTCAGCAACGCTCCGGTAAGTATTACTGCCGTTCGACCCAACTCACGGTTGCATTCCTGTGCAAGACTTTCCAGCCTGGGACGCGCGCCCCCCTCGCCCACAATGACTAACAGCAAGGGTAAGTCGCGACCCAGGGCTCGCACCGCATCGATGGTCCGAATCAGGCTCTCACTTTTGACCCAGTCCGAAAGGCGCGATACAGTCACGAGTTTTATATGGTGTTCCGACAACCCATAGCTCTCACAAAACTGTCGCGGGTCAGCGGCGCCTGGTCTATTTAGATTAATATCGATCGTCGGGAGGATCAGCTCTACTTGACGACGACCTTGTGCTCTCGCTTTGTCAACTAATCGGGGTACTCCAAAAGTGGTTGGCAGACACTTTGGCAGAATACGCGTAAGGTCCATCATCATGTCGCTGACGACCATCGGTATCCGCATTGCGAGGTGCACCGAATAGTAGGCATCCAGGCAGTTCCACCAGTCCCATACGTGGATGAGATCCGGGCGCTCTTTTCTAACCAGATCACGTAAGGCTCGCATCCGCGAGGGAGATGGATGCCGGTATGCGTCTGGCGCCGGAAAATAGCGCAAGCCGTTCTTTTCCAATACGCTCACCAGCGGTCCAGGCGTGGCGAAGAAAATCACGTCATGACCGTGAACGTCCCGCAGCGCAGTGGCGAGTTCAATTGCATTGTTTTGTGTTCCACCCACCTCCAGGCGATGAGCGAAAACAAGAATCTTCATGTGCGCTCCCCGATCGAAACATGACAATAGAATGCGCTCGCTGGATTACCATCCGCTAGTTTGGTTCGACCCGTCTGCAGCGATGATTGGCTGTTCACTGCACCCATTGTTTGACCAACGTTCCCCTGGCTCACCAACTTTCCCCACATTATGATGCGCTCGCCTTTGCCAGACGCAATGTAACAAGCAGTCGCTTTATCGGCCCGGGTATCTGCCCTGCTGGAACCAATTTCGCAAGCACCCAGACTGAGTGCATTCCGCTGCAGGTAATTGCCAGAATGGCAAGGCCAATGGCAATGGGTGGAGGAAGAAAGATAAAGCCACAGAATAATGCGATTATCAAACAGAGATAGGCTACGCCGGTCTTCAAGTTGTTAGTGGACCAGCGAAAGTCACAGAGCCGGCGCACCACGGCGTATATCATAAAGGCGTGAAACACATAGGATGCAAAAAACGCCATGCCGGCTCCGTTTAGGCCATATTGCTTCAAGGCCCACCAGGTTAGCCCGACGTTAACGGTGGCCCAAGCCATTTCGGTCAGCATGAAAATAGTTCGCTCGCCCTTGGCAATGATAATGTATCCAATGGGCCATGAAATGACACGCAAACTCACGCCAAGGCAGATCCAGCGCAGCAGGTCCGTCGCGGCGTTGAAATGGTTGCTGTAAAAAAGAGTCAGTAGTAATGGAGCAAAGGCCATTGTCGCGATCACACCGGGCCCGGCGAGAAGAAGACTGATATAGGTTTGCTCATTGACCAAGCGGTTGACCTCTCCGTTATTCTCCGCCACCGCGGTCAAGCGGGGATAGAAATCGGCACCCATGGCCTGCAATATGATTCCAATGTACAGGCCACCCATTGTCCACGCAGCCTGATACAAACCGGCTGCTTCCAGGTCTTCCATGCGCAGAATCATGGTGCGCACGACATACGCCGTGGCCATCATCAGTAAACTACTAAGCATAAAGGCAACGCCCAGCTTTAATAGGCCGGAAACTTCGTGTCGAACCCGATTTCTCGATATTGTAAGGGGCTCAATAAGAACCTTACGGCTGTACCACCAGGAAGTAATTAAAGACCCCCCGGCTATAGCGACAACAGAAAGTGCAATGCCGTCCTCACCAAGGTACCAAACCAGGGGAATGCTAAGACAAGTTCCAATCAGGGCGCCCAGCACTCCAATTCTGGCTAGGTCCGCAATCCGCCGCATGCCCTGTAGCAGCGCTCCCTGGCCGTCTGCTACAAGCTTGAACAGCACCGCTAGTGACAGCAGTGCGACCGCTGGGGCCTTATCGTCGGTGCCAAAGGTTAACTTGGATATGGGTACTGAAAACCCAACCATAATTGTTGCACCTAGAATGCCAAGGAATACAGTCGTACGTCGCAGAACCGTTATAGTCACAGCAATGCGTTTTGTGTCAGATGTGCCTGCGGCTTCTGCGATCTGGCGCACACCGCTGTTGTTGATACCCATTTCGGCAATACTTCTAACCAGGTCAGCAATCGATGTGTAGATTCCCATTAGTCCGAAGCCAGCAGGACCGAGCATTAAAGCAATGGCCTTGGTGCGAACGATACTGATCAATATATTGAGAACAGACGAGCCCCCTATCAGAGCTGACGATTTCAGAATCTGGCCATAGCTATTCTTTTCAGTGCCAACTTTCTGATCCATCGTAGGTACTTGTAGTTCCTCTTAGCTGCTGGCTATGGCTACTGAACAAATGTGCCCCTAAGCCGAGTGAAGCTGGTGCATTTTTCGTGCCACTGCAAGGCACTTATCCAATTCTTGCTTTTGGACTTCCGTTTTTGCTAACCCCGCGGCTTGCGTTAGCCCTTGAGTAACTGTGCGACGAGGTGAGTGTAGACCTGCTTGTGTGTGCTCCACTGATAGACCATTCCGAATCGCTCCGTTGCTTGCTGCGATAGCTCCCGACGCTTGAGCGGGTTCTTGTAGAGTTCAACAATGGCATGGGCGAGGGAATCGATATTCTCCGCCTCAAAATACTGCACCATTTCATCATCAAAATAGCGCATGATAGTGATCGTTTTCGGCACGATACATGGTATGCCGAAGGAGACGTACTCGAGCAATTTAGTCGGCAGCATGATGTCCGTACCGCTGCAGATGCGCAAGGGAACTATTCCGACATCGGCATCCTCTATCATGACCGGAATTTTTTCGACAGGAATAAACCCGTCGCTAAAGGTGACGATCTCGCCGAGCTCGAGTTCATCGCGCAGAGAGATCAGCCGCTCACGCTCTTCGCCGTCTCCGATGATGTGCAATTTCAGACGGGGAATCGTGTGCCGGCATTTCGCCACGGCCCTGATGGCAACATCAAGCCCGAGCCGATGGGCCAGGGTGCCGTGATATGCCAATACGAATGGCGCGCTCACAGGTTTGGGTGGACTGGTACGGCGGGTAAAAATACGTTCATCCGGCAGATTCATCAACACGCTTATTTTCTCACCAGGGATGCCACGCTCCGTGAGAATATCCTTGAGGCGATCCTCTACCGTCAGCACCGCTGATGCAAATCGACCTGCCCAGCGTTCTTGTATCACAAGGGCTTTGACCATCCAGTGCGCATCAGCCGAAGAAAATTTTTCCATATACAGCTCCGGCATCAGATCGTGTATATCGTGGATCACCGGGCGACCCAGAAGGCGTGGCAGGCAAGCCGCGAAGACTAGAAAGTCCGGCATATTGTTGATGTGAATGAGTTGATAACGTAGAGGGTGCCGCAATAGGTGCAGGAATATCATAAGAAAGAAAACGCAATAGTCGATCATGTACTCCATTGATGAGCTGCATTTGCGCTTAAATCCGATCGTCTTGATAACAGTGACCTTGGCGATGGTTTCGCGGTCGGGCTCACCGGCTTGCCGTCGCGCCAAAAACACCACTTCGTGGCCAGCGCCCACCAATGCTTCCGCCTCGCGCTTTACCCGAGGATCCCGGCGGTAGTTGGTGTATGCCGCCATAAAAATCGTGGCCATTAGCTAAATTCGCCCTTATGCACTGTATGCTCGATGCTCAGCTCTTCAATGTTACTTGGCAAGCGAGGCTCGGCCTATGCCGAGGTAACTCAGGCCAGCATTTTCAGCGTGTACCGGGTTCCAGAAATTACGCCCGTCTATTACCACCTCCACTCCCGACTGCCGCCAACCGGTAAAATCCGGATGGGCAAACTCCTCGTGCGCAGTATTTAGTACAACTGCGCGTGCCTGCTTGACACTGCCGGGTATAAATCCTGCCTCACGTAACTCTTCATCAGAGTAATAGGGGTCTTCGATAGTGACCAGGGCGCCGCACCGTTCGAGTTCCCGCCGTAAAGCGTAAGCAGGGCTAAAAGTATCGACCTTCACCCCGGGTCGGAAACCAAGCCCCATAAGGTGAACTGCCTGTCCGCTCAGAGATCCCCAGAGCGCGGCGAGTCTAGCCACCTGACGACCTGGCTGTTGATCGTTTATTTCGCGGGCGGCTTCCGAGATGCGCTGCCTGACCCCGAGCCGTTGAGACTCCCGGGTCAAAAAATAGGGATATACCGGAGTACAGTGGCCGCCGACCCCAATCCCCGGCGAAAGCAGATTTGCCTCACCGTCGGTGTTAGCTGAGGATCGAACCCTCTCAAAATCGACGCCGGCCAACTCGCAGAATGCAGCGAGTTCATTGGCCAGTGCAATATTCACATCGCGGTACAACATGCCCACCAGCTTGCTCATCTCGGCCGCCTCGATGGTGCCGACGTTATCGATGGGGGCCTTGAGATATTCTGAATAAAAAGAGACGGTTGCAGTGCTGGAACTCTCGTCGAGGCCGCCTACGATCTTTACAGTGGTTTCTAGCCGTGACAGGACTCGATTGGCCTTTACACGCTCAGGGCTATAGCCGACCGAAAAATCTAATCCGGCCCGCAAACCACTGTACTCTTCCAGTAAGGGGACCAGTACTCGTCGGGTTCCCCCAACTGCGACGGTGGTCTCGTACACAACCAGAGCTCCCGGCCTGATTCCTTTACCAATAGCCACAGATGCTTTTTGTAACACACTAAGATCAATATCGCGGTCGGCAGTCAGATGGGCGGGAACGATAACAACGATCACATCAGATGCGGATACGGATGCCGAGGTATCCGTCGTAGCCACCAGTCGGTCTACTCTATGCAACTTGAGAATCAAGTCTTCAAGGCCGGGCTCTTCGTAGGGACAGCGGCCCGCATTTATGGTTTCGACCAGAATCGGGTTTACATCTGCCACCTGAACCGAGGCGCCGTTCTTTGCAAACGCACAGGCCAGCGGAAGCCCCATGCGGCCGCCACCTACCACAGTAACTCTCATGTCAGGGAATCCCTTGACACCATGGGTAGGTCCCATCTGTATCCACCATCACAATCTATTGGCTCATTCATTTTTGGAGCACCTTCCGAGGGGGCAGGGGGGTAATTGACCTTTGTACAACGCAACTGACAGCGGTAACCAACACCAGACGATGGCGAGAGCTATGCCCTGCCCGCGCCGGTAGGCTGGGCGACGCACTCGGAGACCCCGGAATACATATGTAAGGCGTTGATAAGCGCATCAACTACCTTAGACTGTTCCTTGTCCGTCATCTGTGGATACAGCGGGAGAATAATGCTGTGTTGTTGCGCTTCCTCGCTGTTTATCAACGCAGAAGACCTACCGGTTTCAGCGTCATCCTTCTGCTTGGAACTGCCTTTGCAAACCCACGTTCCCGCTGGGTGGGCAGCTTCCAGATGTGAGCACATGATTCCCCGGCGTGTCGCGATACCAGCATCCAGCATGTGCTGCATGATCGATTTTGGTCGACTCCCTCTGGCAAGCGAACGCAGTAGCTCTGCCAGTTGCTACGCGACCACTCGGGTTCACACGGCAGGTCAAGCAGCGCTATACCGGAGAGCAGCGATTTATAGCGCTCGGCCAGTTCGCGTCTTCTGGCAACTATCTCCGGGAGGCGCCGGAGTTGTTCGCAACCCACTGCCGCCTGGAGATCTGTCATTCGATAATTGAAACCGATTTCCGGATAGCTCTCAAAAATCACCTCGGCGGATGCATGGCGCTTGGTATCGGGTACGCTCATGCAATGCTGCCGCAACTGGCGGAACCGTTCATCCAGCTGCCGGGTCATTGGTCGTCAGCATACCCCCTTCCCCCGCGGTGATAACCTTTCGCGGATGAAAGGAAAAACAGGCGATGTCGCCATGGGGTTTGCCTATGCGCTCCCAAGTCTCGCCAATGCGAATTTCGCTGCCAATCGCACAGGCGGCATCTTCGACTACCCGAATGCCATGCCGTGATGCGATCTCTAAGAATAGCCGGCATATCGCAGGGCATTCCAACCTGGTGGACACACAGTATCGCCTTGGTACGCTCACTAATCGCCGGCTCGATAAGTGCAGGGTCGATGTTGTAGCTTTTCGGGTCGATATCCACGAACACCGGCACCGCCCCGCAGTAACGAATCGCGTTTGCGGTTGCGATGAAGGAATGGCTTACGGTGATCACCTCATCTCCGGCTTGGACGCCCACGGCGAGAAGTGCCAAATGCAATGCCGCAGTACAACTCGATACCGCGCAAGCATGCTCTGCCCCTACATACTCTGAAAATCCTTGTTCGAACGCCGCCACCCTGGGCCCCTGGCTCACCCAGCCCGACCGCAGCACTTCAGCGGTCGCCTCGACTTCTTCTTCACCAATTGTCGGGCGTGTTATCGGTATCATTGTGCTCTCCACCAGGATATCAGGCGCTGCAGACCCTCATCTAGCCCGACCCTTGCCTCGAAGCCGAGCATATCCCGCGATTTCGAAATATCAGCGAGACGTCGCTGTACCGCATTGACCTTCCGCTCCTCGTGATATTCGGGGCGCAAGTCGGAATCCATTACCGCTAACAAGCTAGTGGCCAGCTGGTTCAGGCTGGTTTCTGTTCCAAAGGCCACATTGAACACCTGATCCGTAACGTCGGATTTCGCGGCCAGTATGTTGGCGCGGGCTATATCGTCGACATCGATAAAATCCATGGTCTGCTCGCCGTCACCGAAAATCAGCGGCGGCTCGCCGGCGCTGATTCGCTCCATCCACCGTATCAGCACCTCGGTGAAGACGCCGTGAATGTCCATACGCGGACCGTAGGCATTGAAATAGCGCAGCGCCACATAATTAAGGCCGTACATCTCGTGAAAACTGCGCAGCATGCCCTCGTTGAAGGCTTTGGCGGCTCCATATAACGTCCGGTTGTTATAAGCGTGATGTGATTCGATGATCGGAAACTCATCCGCCATCCCGTATACCGATGCCGATGATGCAGCGACGACCTTTTCTACCTTGTGTTTGACGCACAATTCCAGCAGATCGAAGGTGGCATCTACCATTACCTCAAGGGCGTGCCTGGGGCCTTCCGCACATTGGGTAATACGCAGCGCCGCCTGGTGAAACACGAGGTCTGCACCCTCCACCAGTTCGTCCATCAGTTCGCGGTTTCGGATATCGCCCTTTCGCAGCTCCACCTTGCCGGTAGCTAACGCTTCCTGCAAATTGGCTGGGCGACCGCGCTCCATGTTGTCAATTGCAACAATCCGAGAGCAGTTTTCATCCAGCAGATGATCGATAATGTGCGAGCCAATAAAACCTGCGCCTCCGGAGATTAGGATACACTTGCCTTCAAGCTTCATCAAAATCCTCTTTGTTCTTTGTTCTTTATTCTGCTGATTAACAATCACTTTAATAGCGATAAAAAATGATTCAAAAAGCACTTTTCACCGGACTACTCTCACTCCATATATGCAGCCTTATGTGACTGCCGCCCATGGGTGCCATACGAGTGGGTTCTCGGGAGTTACGTCAGCACGGACTCGTATCTGCTCGACTTCACCGAAGAACATAATATGAGTTCCTAACCACTTTTCTCCGATTACTTTACAACTAAAGTGAACTGGCACATCTGAGATAACTGGAGCATATTTCGAATCTTCGACGTTTAGCCCGCTGTTGTTTATTTTCTCTGGATCATCTACGAAGGAATTGTTCCCGGAATACTTTATCGCGTTTACGATGGAGTCGCTCAAAAATGGAACACCACACCCGAAGCGTCCTTCTCTACGAATAAAATCAAGCGTTTTACGAGCAGCATATCGTTCGTTTATTTTCGCGTAAGATATGCACGGGGCGACTACGAACGGGTGTCTGCTCACGATCGTAGTGGAGCCGCAGGGCATAAGGTTGGGCGCCCCGTCATCGGCCCAGGTGGTTATCAGCCCGCAACTGGAAGGAAAAAAGCAAGGCCAGCGGGCACGGTCATTGTCCACTTCAACTTGATCTTCGGGCAAAGGGGGTAAATGTTTGATCGCCATTCCATTCTTGACCTCGTCAAAATCAAATGCAATTGTATCTGAGGATGGAAATGTATAATTTGGGTTGTATCCCTTTTGATAACGATCTCCGCGACCACTAGTGGAGGCTGACTTTGACCCCACACTGGATATTTTCGGCGACCACGATGGAAGGGCCTGCCAACAAATCTTGCTCTTGTTTGTGGCTATATCGTGCCGGAGCTGAATCGCGGTGATTTCCAAAAAGTATATGCGGTGCGACCCGACGTCTTCCCATGGAGACTGGCATACTAGATTGCCATCGAAATCTCTCTGAGGTCGCACCAGCGCCGCCTCATAGACTAAGTATGCCGGTGCTAACCAAGGTACTTCATTTGTCACGCTCATGTGAGTCTTAAACCCAGCACGTTGAATCCGTTTGGTACACTCAGCATCCGGGTAGCTGTCAATTGCATTTAGTGCAGTGTCCAGGTCGTCGCCAGGCGGAAGAAATTGCAAGGATGCTACGCCACCCTTCTCCAGGATTTCCATGAAGGTCGACCGTTTATGGTGGCGGGAAGATAGTGTTTCCCGGCAAATACTAAGCGCTACAACGTAGGGGAAACGGTTGACAATGGAGGCGCCTACCTCGCGTTCCATCGCTACCCTATCTCCATCTCTTGCCGTAATTATAGAAATTGGCGAGGGAAACATCGCCGGCCAGCGACTGTCATTGCCAAGGTCATCAAGGGATTCGGGCATGTTTCGGAGGTAGCACTGGTGCTCCTCATCAAACATCCACCGCGAGTCTTTCGACAGCGAAGAGGGAGGCCAAACGTGGCGGTATGGCCTGAGAGATTCCAGATCCTCGCCAAAAAGGCTATTTGCATTTTTTGTCGTCAGGTTCATGCTATTTCCCATCGATATATCCGTTGCCACATAGCGAGTTAGTTGCTTGATCATCAATTTCTTTTCAGCGGAGTAAAGCGCTAGTGGATGAGTTCCAATGCAGGGTTTCCCACTACTGTAGTATGTGGAGCTACATCCTTAACAACGACGGCCCCCATACCTATTAGCACTCCTTCTCCAATACTCAGTTGCGGGCGAATAATCGCGCCACTCCCAATATAGCAATTTCTTCCGATCTTCACATTTCCACCAATGATGGCGCCGGCCGCAATACAGGTATAGCTTTCGATGGTCGCCTCATGACCGATGATACAACCGGGACCAATAGAGACGTGATCGTGAATCGTGACATTGCCACCCACCGAAGCTCCAAAATTTACCAAAACATCTTGGCCAATTTTCGCACGCGTGGATACTCCTGCATTTGGATGAAGTAGTGTGGCAAACCGGGCGGGCTCAAGCTCTGTGCAATCCAATAGCTCGTGAACCTTCCTGAAAACCTTCTCGTTCCATATTGTCGAGACAAACAGGCAACCAGTGAAGCTCGATGCCGAATTCAATGAGCCGCAAATTTTCAGACCAAGAGCTCGGCCTTTAGGCCTGTGACAATCTTCAAGAACCCCAACCACCGTCCACGACGGCATTCGTTCGTTAATCGCCTCAATGATATCGAGGGTATCAAAAGCATTGCCTCCAGCTCCAATTATGATCAGTCGTTGAGCAATCTTGTCACGTGTAAGGGGTTGAGTTTTGTGTAACTTTCGTTTAGCTATCTCAATATCTCCTGAAGTTGAACCTGCGATACTTTATCAACTGACCGTCAATCTCTTCACGCATTACCATAACGCAATAGTTCGATCTTCAGAGAGTCGCACACTTCCGACACCTGTTCCATGGCCAGCTCTGGAAACATCGGCAGGGACAACAGTTCCCTCGAGGCTTTCTCGGTTATCGGCAGGTCGCCCCTCATGTAGCCCAATTCACTGAATGACTGTTGCAGGTGAACTGGGATGGGGTAGTGAATACCGGTCTGGATTTCCCGTTGCTGAAGTGCCGCCTGTATTTCGTCGCGTTGCGGAATCCGTACCGCATACACATGGTAAACATGGCGGTTATCGGCCAATTCCACAGGCGTTTGTATCCCCGAGCTTCGCAACAACTCATCGTAATGTGCGGCGAGTTGGCGCCTGGCGTCGGTCCAGGCGTCGAGATGGCGCAGCTTGACCCGCAATATCGCGCCCTGCAGGCCCTCCATGCGGTAGTTGAAACCCTTATGGACGTGGTGATACTTGCGCTCCTGCCCCCAATCCCGCAGCATGCGAATCTTTTCTGCATACTCTGGATTATTGGTCACCACCATCCCGGCTTCACCGCATGCCCCGAGGTTCTTGCCCGGGTAGAAGCTGAAGCATCCCAATCGCCAATGGAACCGACACGCCGACCCTTGTACTCCGCCCCGTGCGCCTGGGCGGCATCTTCAATTACCACCAACTTGTGACGACGCGCAATGTCAAGAATCGGATCCAGATCGGCGGCTTGGCCGTGCAGATGCACGGGCAATATCACCTTAGTGCGCTCGGATAAGGCCGCCTCTACCAGATTGGCATCCATGTTCAATGTCTTCGGGTCGACATCCACGAATACGGGTATTGCCCCGGTATAATCGATGGCGGCAGCGGTAGCCACGAAGGTACTCGCCGCCGTTATTACCTCATCGCCAGGTCCGACACCGGCAGCCAGCAACGCCAGATGCAGGGCACTGGTGCCGCTATTAACCCCGATACCGAATTCCCCGCCACTGTATTTTGCAAACTCCCCCTCGAAGGCTGCGACCTCGTCACCCAGAATCCATTGAGTACTGGAAAGCGTGCTGCTAACGGCGGCGAGTATTTCATCCTGAATGGTCTGGTACTGAGCCTGTAAGTCTAAGAATGGAATCATGCTACCTTGTTTCTCCGCCCGTTCCAGCCGAGCTTAACCGGTCGCCCACACTCGTTCAGTGATTGCGTAGCTGCTTCCAGGATACGAAGCACCCGCAACCCGGCGCGACCATCGCTCGGCGAACTTTCGCCCTCGGTCGCGCTGCGGATAAACTGCTCGGCTTCAACCTGCAGCGCCTCCGTAATATCCAGCTGAGGAGCCCACATATCGCCACTGCGGTAGCCAACACGTTGTTGGTAGATATCTTTTTCACCCGGATGCAGGGTGATGCCCTTATCGTAGACTTTGATTTTCTCGCTGGGCTCCAGGTCGTCATAAACGATCATTTTCTGCGAGCCACCCAGCAGGGTTCTGCGCAGTTTCAACGGGGCTAACCAGTTTACGTGCAAATGTGCGATACAACTGTCCTCAAAGAATATCGTAAGATAGGCAATATTGGCTGGGCTGCCTTCCACGTGGCTGATTCCGGAGGCAGACACTGCCGTGACCTTTGATGGTAATACATAATCCATTATGGCCAGGTCATGGACAGCCAGATCCCACATCACATTGACATCGGATTGAAACAGGCCAAGATTGACGCGCACCGAGTCATAGTAGTAGAGATCCCCGATCTCTCCGCTATCAACGAGTTGGCGCATCTTGCGCACGGCCCCGGAATAAATAAACGTGTGGTCGACATGCAATACCAAGGCGCGCTTGTCAGCCTCTTCGATCAGGTGCTGGGCCTGCGTAACACTTTCGGCTAATGGTTTTTCGACGAAAACATGCTTGCCAGAACGAAGCGCCCCGAGAGCTAGATCGTAGTGGGTGGAGACCGGCGTTGCAATTGCCACGGCGTCAATTTCGGGATTTCTGAGCAAGGCTTGAAAATCGGTCGTGACCTGGATCGCAGGATTCAGCCTATTGACCTGCGCCAAACGCTTCTCATCGAGATCCGCCACCATCGAGACCTGGGCGCCAGGTACACTTGAAAAATTTCGGACCAGATTCGGCCCCCAATAGCCATAACCAATAACACCAATGTTGAACACAATCAGCTTCCTCTAGATACATTCGAATCGGGAAAAAACCCCGATCGTCTCTAACGATGGATTGAGATGGACGAAACCCTACAGAACTATAGCAGCAGCCCTCAGCGAACAATGCAATTATCCTGCCATGGATTTTTTTTAAATTATTTTTCAGGAAGTTAACGGGATGGGGGATGGATTTACCCTGCTACATCTTCTGCTGATTGTAAAGAATATCGACAGATTCGTCGATCGGATTAAAACTGTCCCACGCAGCACCCAACAGCAAGATGCATAGCCAAATTGAAGCCGACACAAATTGTGATCTACTACCACAGAATTACGGCGCCGGTGAATAATGTCGCAACACCACAATCCACCAATAATGTTAGGAATGCAAAATCTTTTTCTTTTTCATAGGTAACTACTCGCCCCCTATCTCCCCTGCCAGTGCCATCTGAATGGCAATCAGCGGGTTGTGCCCCTTGTTCGCCATGGTCTGCAGGTAACTGGATATTCGACAATAGGCGTCAGCGTATTGGCTGTTTCTGAAACAACCGGATACTTTCTGCTTGACCTTCGACATTCGAAGATCCCGCTCGGCACGGTTGTGGTTCTCTTGCCTTTTGCCTTGCTACCAGGCTGACCCAGTGCTGTTTCATCCTTGTCCGTTTGAGACGAGGGCTTGCTGGAGTTCTGGCTATTTTTAGTGGTCGACTTCTCCAGAAAGATCGCGCAAATCAGTTCCAGCAGCGTGAGCATACTGCTCATCAGCAATGTGATTTCACCAGAAATCTTCTGTTCAGAAGACAGTCGCTTGAATTCGTTTTTCAGCCGGTCAAGTTCTTCACGAACCGAGGAGGTATTAATGCTGGCCATTTCGTTGCGGTACGATTGCGTCGATAACGCAATATATCATGGGTTTTTTCGGCAACTCAGGAAGGCGCAGGAGCAAGAAAAATGGTCTCGACTAGTGCTTTTTCGTAACCATGAAGATCAATGCTTATGCCGGCACTGTGCCGCTACACGCTGCGCATTTGGCTGCCATCTGGATTTACGAAAAGGATGCGGCGAAAAAACCTGTCAAGCTTTTTTTGATGGAGGGGTGAGTAGTTACTTTCATAGTATGGACAGAAAAATTGGGGCTTACAGCACAACCCTCAAACAGCTCGATCACACTCCCAGCTTATCGCGCAGGGTATAAAACCAGGCGCCCATAGCAGTGAAGGGTATCCTCAACAGGCGCCCGCCGGGGAATGGATAATGGGGCAAGCCGGCGAAGGCGTCGAAGCGATCGGCCTGCCCGTGCACTGCTTCAGCAATGAGCTTGCCCGCGAGATGCGTGCTTGTAATGCCGTGACCACTGTAGCCCTGGGCATAGTAGATGTTTTCGCCAATCCGGCCAAACTGGGGTATCCGGGTCAGGGTGAGGAGAAAGTTGCCGGTCCAGGCGAATTCCAGCTTCACCGCCCCCAGGTCCGGAAAGGTGGTCAGCATCTTGGGGCGAATGATGTCCTTGATGGCGTCTGGCTCGCGTCCCCCGTAGGTCACGCCGCCGCCATACAGCAAACGCCCGTCACCGGTGAGACGATAGTAATCCAGCAGGTAATTGCAGTCCTCGACGCAGTAGTCTTTTGGCAATAGCTGCTGGCGCAGGGCCTGGGGCAGCACTTCGGTGGTGATCACCTGGGTGCCGCAGGGCATCGCCTTTTGCTGCAGGGCGGGCACCAGGTTTCCCAGATAGGCATTGCCCGCCACCACCACGAAATTCGCGCTGACGCTGCCGCTGGCAGTTTTTACCAGAACACGCGGGCCGGACTCAATGGCCGAAACGGCGCTACCCTCGTAAATCCGGCCACCCAGGCTCTCGATTGCCCCGGCCTCGCCCTGGGCCAGGTTCAGGGGGTGAAAATGGCCGCCGCTGTGATCGACCAGGCCACCCACGTAGCGTTCACTGCCAACGTAATCCCTGAGGCCGGCAGCGTCCACCAGTTCGGTTTGCTTGTGACCATAGCGCTGCCACAGGGCCGCCTTGTCCCGCAATGCCTGCATTTGTTTGGGGTTACAGGCGGCGAATACCCCACCGCGCTTGAGGTCGCAGGCAATCTGGTAGCGCTCGACAATGCCGCGGATGATCTCGCCCCCCTCAAAGGCCATGCTACCCAGCATCTGCGCCGGCCCGTTACCGTAGCGCTTTTCGATAAAATCCATATCGCGGCTGTAGCTGTGAACGATCTGGCCGCCGTTGCGCCCGGAGGCGCCAAATCCCACCCGCGCCGCCTCCAACACCACAACCCGCATGCCCCGCTCGGCCATGTGCAGGGCACTGGAAAGCCCCGTATAGCCGGCGCCGATGACGCAGACATCGGCCTGTTCCTCACCCCGCAAGGAGGCACGCGGGCCCGCATCGTTGGCGCTGAACGCATAATAGGAGGGTGGATGGGCGATAGTGTTCATGGGGGCTCTCTTTTAACCGCTACGCGGTGCTGACTGTGGCCTGTTCCAGGGTCACCGGCTTTTGCTTTGAACCGGTTTTTGCCTACGATAATCGAAATAGTGTGAAGCGAGTACCAATTTCGTTTCAAACGCCACCGCGATGCTGAATAATAGGGTTACCGGGGGAGATCATAGGTTTACCCCTTACGCGGCACTGCTAATCTGGGAGGAGGAATCACAGGTGAATATCATGAGTTGCCAGTTTCGCAGTTATTCAGGCTATGCGTTTGCATTCCTGGTTGGGCTGACCCTGATACCGGGTTACCAGTTGTTGGATCGTTTGGGGGAGACAAGCGAGACGGCGGCTGAGAATCTAACAGAATCCCACAGACCTACAGCCCAAGTAAAAGACCGCGAAAAGTTTGTATTGACGCAAGCATACAGCCGCACATGCTCAACAGCACGAGGGTCGTGCGGTCTTCCCAGGCCACAACCTGTTGGAAGCGATTGCAGGTGTGGCGACGAGCCCGGCACAGTTGTGCGCTAATGCGCGTAGCGATTGTCTGAGTTGCAGTAGTCTCGCCCAGATACCGCAACATTTCGACGGTCAAATATCACACAGACATAGGGGTTGGACTTGGTAACTCCTTCACTTGTCCAAACTCTGAGTGTCACGGGGCGGGCAAAAAGACCTTTAGATACGCCCTTATAGAACTCTGGCAAGGTACATGTTTCCTTATTACCTGGCCTTGCGTCGTTCATGCCCTCCGAGGTAGCCTGATAGGCTGCAGAAGGCAAATTGAGACAGCTGAATTCCGCAATGATTCCCTCCATGTTCGGTAAAACGCGAATGCGATCTGCGGATTGCGCGCCCAGGGTTACGGTAGCGCTACGCCACAACCTTGAGCCCGGAACAAGCACTCGAGCACCTCGCCCTGCCCGCAAGTAGATATTCCGATCCATTTCGCTTTGACGAATGGTGGGCCCCAACGTGACTCGCGCATCGTCACGGAATATAAAGTCGAAAACTTCAAGACTCGGTGGTATCAAAATTTCAAGATCGTAATCTGGACTGTCAAACTGAGGGCGGCCTTGCCGATCAATCCATCCCCTTTCTATTCTCAGGTTAAGTTTATTCGCCCAGGCCGGCACTGAAACAAGCGCCAATTGGTTTTTCTGAGTCGGTTGCATAGTGCCCCTTGCAGATATCACCCAGCCGAAAACCATTGGTTTGTCATCCTTCCTTATTTTTAAGCGCTTCGTTTCCGGAAAGTCTCGAGGGTCCGCCTCAGGACCCTCTCCGAAGCCCACCAACAAGGAAGAGGTAATGCTTTCTCTCAGCTGCTTCGCAAAGCCCAGAAAGCTACTGTCTAATTGAGACTCTGCCGCTACGAGAAGGCTGGCAATATCGTTTTTGGGAAAGATCGCGTATGCATAGGCGTCTCGTGCACTCATTTTCTCTATAAAATTGAATAAGCCTGACGGCATTGTCACTTTCAGCCACTCTTCCCGTGAACAGTGTTCCTGCCAACTATTGTCATCACATCGTGGGAAATGCGCGCTCCACAACCAATCAAAATGCTGTGCCGCAAGGGGATATTTGTGGCCAATGTCTTCAAAGACTATTTCTCTTCGCTTGAAATCCCTCTGTCTTACATAGATTTCTGTATCTGAGTCAACAAGTTTTCCGACCCGAATCAAGCAATCCTCACCATCGCAGTCATGAGCCTTCCTATCTTCGATTTCTCTGCTAACGGGGTGACCAGGTCTAATTAGAATCAAAGGTTCCAGAAGTTCGTTAACCGCAAACGATATTCGATAGCTACATGAATCTGACTCCATACCGCTCTGCTCGAGATACTCGAACCGATTTCGCTCTATCAAAAAAAAGCGAGCCCATGGATCAGGCAGTTTTAGGTATTCCTTGTCTAGCATTTCTATTGGGTTGCCCGGATTAATTCCATCGCCCTTGAACGCTATTGGGTTGCCCGGATTAATTCCATTGCCCTTTAGCGCGACCTGCTTAACAGGGTTGAGATTGGCGAAAAGCTCGGTTGGTATACCCAGCACCACATTCAGCGTGTTGCGTGCCAAAATATGCATAAACTGCAGGCCCTCAACTGCTTGGCCGCGCGTCGGGCATGCGTACTGGCTCCTAACCATGCTGTTATAAACGGACTTTTCCGCATTGTTGAGCCGTTTCTCCAGATCCTTTAGCCAGTTAAAGTAGTAGGCCTCCTGTCCGTCAAAATCCGCACGACTGGGATTACCCTCCTCGATGCTCTGTAAGTAGTGTGAAAATGAGTTCGCAAACAGGTGCGCAGTACCGCTTTTTTGAAACAGGTCGTCTACAGTAAGCGAGACTCTTACGATAGCGCGTTGCCGGGTATTGCTGCCCGGAATTACCGTGGTATCAAACTTGAGACCGTAGACCGAATTTCCGGTCAGGTCGTGGCGATCATCGAGCATGTTTTCCAATACCTGCTGGCGAATCATATCGCGAATACCGGCAGCTACCCGAAACTCCTGATCAAAGGGTAAGCGGAAACCCTCGCTGCTGGAAGTCGCCGCCTGGTCTGCAGCCGGCGGATTAACCTCCTGACCTTCTGGCTCCTTTTGCTCCGAGTCAACAGCGTCCTCGCCAGGCACATCTGGGCCACTCTCTGCTCTCGGGATAGGCGCCGCGCCGATTTGCACCTTCGAAAAGGTTCTGGATTCCCCGGCCATCAACTGCAGTTTCCCGGGCTCGTCAAGCTCCTTCAGTCGCATTCGCAGCCAGTAGTCCTGGTCGTAGCGATCATTCACCAGGCGTTCACGGGTATAGACCTCCGGACTATCGACATAAATCTTGCCCTGGGTTGTAAATGGCCAGAAAGGAAACGTTATGAAATCAAAGAGGTAGGCAATAACAAGAACGCCCAATCCCGAAAGCAGAAGTCGGATGAAGCTTGAGGTGGAGAAAATGCTCTTTGCGCCAGCGGTCAGCGTCCCCCATAAGCGGTGAATGAAATCAAGCATGCTTCCCCCTGTCATCATGACGTCACCGGCTTAACCGGACGCAGCCAATCATTTTTACCCGACCCGGTAACAGGACTCCCGCCTTTTTTCACCCCGTCAACGGCATTAACGCCAGCCTTTCATCGACCTCGCCTCGGCACCCCGCCTGCCGAGGCACTCGCCACCCCTCTCCCATCCGTCGTATAAGGGCTCCAGCGACGTTTAGGCCTTGTTTTACAGCGATTTCCCGTGAAATTCAAAAGGTATTTTATAAACGATGATCAGTGCACGCTGGTGGATTAATCCAAAGTACTCTGCAATCGACTTCGGCAAAAGCCTTAGCCTGACGCCGTTTGCAGATTTGTAAGGCGCGATGATCCTTGCTGAAAGGTTTAATCTTTGCCTCTGATTTCAAACTTTTCCTTGGCCTGCGACCGGGGCTGGCCCGGTCAATCGCGTCATGGGATCGAGTAGGAGGCGGGGTTACCCCCGCCGTCCTCTCACACCACCGTACGAACGGTTCCGTATACGGCGGTTCATGTTAGACGAACGAGCTGATGATAATGTTCCATCAGCGATACCAGACCCAACCGGTCAAAGAGTTTCTTCGGCAGAGCTTGATTCAGGTGCGAGGCCCTGGCATTCCACCAAGGCCCTCGACCATTCAGGGCGCTATTCCATGCCCGCTTTTCATCAAGACCCAGTCGCATCAGGTTCTTTGCGCGCGTATAAGATCGTTTCCACTGAAGCCACAATATCTTGCGCAGATGGCGACATACCCAACCATCCAGTTCTTGCAAAATAGCCTTCACCCCAATGTGGCGGAAGTAATTCATCCAGCCACGCAGCTTGAGGTTCAGCTCCTCAATGACGCGCCTTAACGCTCGTCCCCGGCCCCGGCGAAACACGGCCTTCAAGTCACCCCGGAAGCGCATAATCGCCTTCGGGGCTACCTTCAGGCGCACGTTATATTTCCGGTTACACACGGTGTAACCCAGAAACTTTCGTTGCCATGGGCGTCCCACCCCGCTCTTCTCCCGATTGACCCTCAGTTTGAGTGTATTCTCGAGATAACGCGTGATAGATTCCAGAACACGCTGCCCGGCCTTTTCGCTTTTGACGTAGATATTGCAGTCATCGGCATAGCAGCAGAACTTGTGCTCGCGCCTCTCCAGCTCTAGATCCAGATCGGTCAGCAGGATATTGGACAGCAACGGCGATAACGGGCCGCCCTGTGGGGTGCCCTCCTTACTCGCCGTCACCAACCCGCCTTCGCAGACACCGGATTCGAGGTAACCACGGATCAGTTTCAATACGCGCTTGTCCTTCACCTGCCGAGCCACCCGCGCCATTAACATGTCGTGGTTAACCCGATCGAAGAATGCCTCAAGATCGATATCTACAACCCAGCGGTGTCCCGCCTCGACGTAATCACGGGCCTGTTGTGCAGCCTGCCCCGCATTGCGTCCCGGCCTGAACCCGTAGCTGGATTCAGACAACCCCGGTTCGAACACGGGGCTCAGCACCTGATGCAGTGCCTGCTGGATGAACCTGTCAAGCACCGTGGGTATCCCCAACTGGCGCGTGCCACCACCGGGCTTGGGTATTACTACCTTGCGCACCGGCTTTGGCTGATAGGTTCCTTCCAGCAACTCTTGTTTATGCGTGGGCCAGTAGGCTTTCAGGTAGTCTTTTAAATCCCCCACCTTCATGCCATCCACACCGGGTGCGCCCTAATTGCACAGCACCCGGGCGTAGGCCCGTTGCATATTCGGTCGTTCCAGTACCGCCGACATCACATCCGTCGGCCCTTCATGGGCGTTACCCCTCATCACCGCGACGCTTGCTGCCTCAACTGCCTCGCCCGGTGGATACTGTCCACCTTAGCTTGGCTATGAGTGCCGGCTTCACCGGCGTTTCTGCTGCGCCTGTCGTCATCGAGAGTCAGGTTCCCAATCTGTTTTACAGGTTCAACCCTTCAGTTGCCGGTGAGCAACCTACTACGGTCTCGGCTGACTTCTGACGATCCATCCCACCACCTCGCGATGGCGGTAGCCAATGGCAGATCATCAGACCTCCCAGGGTAATGCGCGTGACCTTCCCACTTATACCCGCCGCATCTACGTCCGCAGTTGCCGTGCAAGCATCGGGCTTCGAAGATAATGGCCTTCTTGCCCACTGCGACCGCCTCCTATGCGATTGCTAGGGGACGCCTAGTCTTCGTCGAGCCAGTGTTTTGCCTGCGGCTTACTTCCGGCCGGCGCTCCGGAGATTCCATCTCACGATGGACACCCTTGCCGTTCGGCTAATCGTTCCCCTCGCTTAAAGCGCCTACTTTTGGTGCCGGGCCGATAGTGGACTTTCACCACCAAGTCATCCGGCCACTACCACGTGTACCGGAACAGCGCCAGTCAAGGCGCTACGCGCCATGCCTGGCGCACCACAAAAAGAAGGGGGCTTTCGCCCCCTCAACACTGGAATTGCACGAGACCAGATTTCCCTGCGTTACTGCTTTCCTCCTTTCGAGCCGCCGGCTCCCGCCCGGTCAGTGCCGGCGCCGCCACCGCCCTGCCCACTCACCGACTGATCCGCGCCCTTTTGCTGTCCCTGGGTTGCGCCGGCCGACGATCCGTAAGCCGGGCCCGATGGCTGCTGCTGCCGACTCTGCACCCGGACCTGCTCCTGGTTCTGCTGGCGAACCTGCTGCTTCCCTCCGCTGCCTTGTCCCCCATGCCCCTTGCCACCGCCCTGGGCTATTGCCGCTGTCGCGAACATGGCCAATACCAGCGCGGCTGGACCGGCCGATTTTTTCATGCTGGCTTTTATCATCGACATCATAAGCTCCTGCCTCCATTATTAAGTTATCCCTAATATATAATGAACGGCTGTTGCGGGTTTTGAGAAAAATCAATATCCGCGACAATTAAGGCTGCAACAGGGCCACGATATCGCGGTGCCCCCGCATTTCAGCCATTGCCAGTGCGTTGAGGTCGTTGCTGTCCCTTGCCCCGATGTCGGCACCGTTTTCAAGCAGGATGCGGGCGCTTGCAAGCTGCCCCGTTGCCGCAGCCATCATCAGCGCGGTTCTGCCCCGGTTGTCGACACGGTTGACATCAGCGCCAATCGACAGCAGCACCGGGAGCATCTCGGCATGACCCTGGAGCACGGCTCGCATCAGTGCCGTTCTACCCTGCTTGTCTGCCAGGTCCGGCCTGGCGCCAGCAGCGGCGAGCAATTCCACGGTAGCGCCGTGTCGCTCGTCGACGGCAAACTGCAGCGCGGTCATCCCCTTGTTGTCACGCCGGTTCACGTCTGCCCGCTGCTTTAACAACTGCTCGACCATCGAGTTATCGCCTTTTTCCGCGGCCGTCATCAGTGCGGTAAGGGCGTCCTCATTGGGTTTGTTCACCAATGCACCGTTAGCCAGCAGGAGAGCCAGCATCTCACTGTCGCCCTGCTCGGTGGCCAGCAGCAGGGGCGTCATCTTGTTTTCGGTCGCCTCAATTTCAATATCAGCACCGCTTTTCAGCAGTATTGTGGCCAACCGTGTGTTGCCGGTGCCGACGGCATAGAGGAGGGGCGACACGCCATCTTCCGTGGTGGTGTTTACATCGGCGCCGTTGGCAAGCAGGATTAAAGCCAGATCGGTTCGCTTGCGCATGGCCGCCCAGTTCAGAGCGGTATGGCCGCTGCCGTCGCGATCCTCGAGCCTGGCCCCTGCCTCGAGCAGGGCGACGGCGGAATCGCTGTGCCCTCCCGCCGCCGCCAGCATCAAGGCACTGCGAGCGGACCGATCCGTGGTTTTCAGGTTGGGGTCGACTCCCTGGCGCAATAGCTCCCGCAGTACTGCAAGCTGCCCTCGGCTTGCAGCCTGCAACAAGGCCCGGCCGTTACTGTCTGGCTGCAACTGTTGCCGGGCAGCCGACGCCGGCGCCCCGGACTGGCCGGCCAAAGCAATGGCCGGTACGATTACCAGCAACAGGAGGCCGGCTTGCAGAAGTCCTTGAAATCTTGCTGCAGAAAACATAAGCAAGGTTTTCTCCTTGGGCACCTCTTACATGGACACCGCCCGATTTGCCCCTGACCAGTCAGAGTGCGCCTCCCCCAGGCATCGATTCTGACTCAGGGTTTGGCGTCCTCTGGCGCCGCCGTGGCAGGCTTTTGGCTACCATACTGACGATGGTGGGGTGAGCCCTCTACGCCCATGCCCCGCTCACCGGGATAACCGCTACCGTATCCGCTACCGTCGCGGGCCTTGCGGGATAAGGGCTGTTGCTCGGCGGCGGGTTCGCTGGGGGTCACGCCAGGCATTGAGGTTCCCGGCGTGCCCGGGTCGGTCGAGGCCTGGCCGGCCGCTGGTACTGCGCCGCGAGATTCCGGGTAACCCCTGCCCGGACCGGATACATTTTCCTGGTAGGATTTGCCCATACCCCCGCCTTTACCCTGGACCTGTGAACCGGGGTCCACCGCCTGCGGGACCGTCGAGTCCGGATTATCTACCGCCATCGCAGCTGGTACAGCCGCAAGCATTGGGGCCACAACCAGCCAGCCAAGGGCTGTCATTTTGCTGATATACATCGATTCAACCCGTTATTCGTTACCTTCGATTAGTCATCCTGCGTCCAGCGAGCGAGCAGATCTTTGACCCCGGTAGCATTGCGAAAACAACTTCCTACAGAGCGCAAAAACGGGAGCAAGCCAAAGCTTGCTCCCGGGATATGCTGACAGCCTGACGGGTTTCGGCCTGAATGACGAGCGCCTGTTCCCGCCGGGCCCAGCCAGCGCTGCTAAGGACGACCGTTAGCGCCTTACCCGGGTCACGCCCGTTGCCGAGTCGTTTGACGGGTCCAAATCACCGCTGTCGTTGCTTACCGTCGCAGTCCAGTTGAAGGTCGAAGGCAGGGACGGTACAGACCAGCTCCAGCTAAAGCTATCGGATTCGCCCGCTGCCAGGCCGTTGAAGCTGTCCGAGAACGTCACATTGTCGCCGCGAGTGGAGGTACCCTGCACCGTGATACTGCCTGATGCATTATCAGCCGGCCCATTGTTGGTCACCACTACCGAGACAGTCTCGGTGGCATTGATGGTTGTCCTCGCGGGTACACCCAGATTGGACAGTTCCATATCAATATCCGTTGGGACAGGCCCGGGACCTTCGCCCTCATATTCCAGCACCAGCCTGGCGCTGTATATGGCGGTCGATTTCCTGTCACCCTTGACGTAGAACGCGACGTCGAAATCATCGCTCATGGGCAGGCCGTTGGTGGTGTAGGGAACACCGCCATTGGTGCCGGCCACGGTGACGAATTCGTTCGCTTCCACATCAACCCAGCCCTTGCTGGTTGACAGGGGTGAAGGGCCGTTCGCGGCTTCATCCCAGTCCAGCAGGTTGATGATGGTAGTCACCCGCTCACCCACCTCGTACTTGATGTTGTCGCTTTGGAAGGGGGGTTCGCTGCACTCGATCCGGGGAATTTCCAGTCCCGGCAGATCCTGGCCGAATTTATTCGGCTTCAGGCGCCAGCGGGGACCGGACACCAGGGTGAGGCCCTGCGCCGCAGGGTCATCGATAGGTGTCGCGGAGCCAATAAAATTGAATACGCCGTTAGCGGCCTCGTTGGTATTGACGTAGGACCACTCAAAGGGATCACGGTTGATTGTGGTGTAGTAGGCGTTGGTGAACGCGTTGAACAGATCCGCGGAAAACGCGTACGGATCGTCTTCAGGAGCAGTGCCTGGAGTGGCGCCGCGATCCAGCGCCTTGGGCATATTGCGCAGTACCGTGCCGGCCCCGATCGGGGTAGCTGGCGTTTCACCCTCGATAAAGTCTCCATCGCCCTCGTAACAGGGTACGGTGGATTTCCATACCTCGCTATCGGTGCCCGGCGTACCCTCGATGCGGTAGGAGGGTTTGCGGCCGGTGGCCGCTTCGTTCTCCAGGTCTTCCGGGCGCACCTGGTCATTCGGGTTATTGGTGATTAAATGATCGATGACCAGTTGGGCCTTGGTCACCTCGAAGTCGGCGTTAGGTGCTTTCCACTCATCAGGCAGCGCCAGCCTTGCGTACATGCGCACATCGTTGGGACGCTTGTGCAGGCCACCCCAGCCATACAGTGGCTTGCCGTCGTCCTTCAGTTGTACAGAGTAGTCAGTGCTCAATGCGATGTTATTGAGCATATCGGTTTTGTCGTTGGGGAACATCTGGCAACCGGCCGGATCACCGGGGGCTTCACAGGGTGTTGAGTTGATCAGCCGGGTCAATGGCTGTCCGTTTTCCAGGATGATGGCATTGTCGTCCAGGGGTGCGTCGTCGCAGTCAAAGGTCAGGCTGCCGTCCGGGGTAGACAATTCCGCCTGTTCACCGGTAACCGGATCGGCAAACTTGTAGGGTATGGTTTCGTGGCAGGTCAGCACGTGTTCCATGGTGGTGTAATGCTCGGTCTCACATTTCACCGAGGTTCCACCCAGCCCCTGGCACCAGGTCCCCAGTGGCGGCTTGACCTTGTACTTGAGCGTCGCAGCATTGGATACCCTGATACCGCCACCGGGTTCGTTAGCGACAAAACCCTCGGCGTAGTCAAAATCCCGCGCCTTTTGTTGGGCGCCAAGGAAGTCGACGATGTAGTAGCCAAATTCACTGTCCACCGGGTAAAGGGTCACACCCGACTTATCCAGGAACGGCTTGATATCACCACAGGCTGCGCCTCCGGGAAGGCCGCAGATAATCGACTTGTCCTGCACGGTGCCCGGTACGCCATAGGTAGTCCCGTCAAAGCCACCCATCACATCGTTGATTGAAAACACATGCTCTGACTCAAACGCCAGGGCCTGCCCCTGCAAAAGCACGGCCGAAACGGCCAACGCGATTGGTGTTTTGCGAATAATTTTTCCTGTCATCAGACTATCTCCCTGTATTGAGCGCCCCCGGAGGCGCTTTTTTTAATGCATTACACTGCCTGCCACAGCATGGGGGCTGTAACAATTAACGTTGGATCTGCGGTTACCTTGTCAGAGGGTAAGGCCCGGAAAATAACCTCTGGGCCTTACACGACTACACACGACTACTTGCGGCGTTTTAACCCAAAGAGCGCGACAAGCCCCGAGCCGAAAAGCCATGCGGCCGCCGGCAGCGGCACTTCGGAGACTTTCTCCGCGTAGCCGTCGCTGTAGACGTTGCCGAAAATCGTATTGCTCGACCCGCTTTCCAGGGTAAAGAGCAGAGTCCGGCTTATGTCAGACGAGTCGGCCAGTGGGCCGCCAATAAAGGCATCAGCCGAGGTGAACAGGAGCTCATCCGAAAAGTCGTCGAACAGCTCGATGGATGCATAGGCGCCGGCATCTTCCCCATTGTCGGCCGTGATGTCCGCACTGACGAAGGCAGTGTAGCTAAAAGAGAAATTGATTCTCTTCTGGCTGGTATTTTCAACAGTAATCGAAAATTCGGTGTCGCCGAAGGAGCTTGCCAGACCATCACCGCTCAGAGTCCCGAAGGAATTGGAAAACTGGAGCAGACCCTGGTCAGCGACACCCCAGCTTCTATCGGGGTCGATACCGATATCGATATTGGCAGTGCCGGTTCCGGTCTCATTGGTGCCAGAATCAATCACCACGCCGGATGAAGATACAGACCAGTCATCGGCCTCCGGTTGTGATTCACCCTGTCCCTGAAAAAGTACGCTATCCAGAGAGATGACGAAGTCCGCATAACCATCGTAATCGGCTGCTGCGTTGGCGCCAGAGGAAAATCCTAAAACGCCGCTCGCTACTAACGCCGAGAACGTCAAGGAACGTGTGAGTGATATTAGTCTTGTCATTGATAAACTCCTGTATGTTGATGCCACCCTGTTTCGGGTGTTTGAATGAATCGTCGCCATGTTCGCGGTCAGCAAAACATCACTTGCCGGAATCCAAACACCGGACAAGCGACCCTCCAGTGTGGCGATCTGTTGCACTCCTTGCGGCCCCCCACGCCGTCCTCTTCCCCAAAAGTTAACTCGATTATTTATTATGTACTAATTCATGCATCACTAATGCAATTCCCATACCAAAAACATTTTTACTCGTTTTTTCAAGGACTTGCCTTTTAACTGAGGTCCACGCCCCTGCCATGCTGTAAAAGAAGTCGACACCTACCCAAGGGCATTGACTTCCCCGCCAGGTCTCTAACCCGGGGCCCTCGAGCTCGACTGTAAAGTGGAGCACGGCTACATGCGTCTGGGCACGGCCCCTGAACGGTTTTACGCCCTGGCTGCCAGCCAGCATGCGCCCCCACGAAGCTGTAAAGAAAATCGACACCTGTGCGAACGACAAGTGAGGTCTCGACGGCTGGTGTTGGAGCAAGGTCGATCAAGAACCCATCAAACGACGTCCAGCGGGCAACAAGAGCAACAGCGGGATCGCCGCAACCGGGATCAAGCAGGAATTTGCCGGCAGCGCGCCGGGTAGAGCAACAGGCGTCCTCCCCGTCAGCGCCGGGGAGCGTCGGGGTTTTTCTTCAGTACCCGGTTGGTGACCGTGTCGGTATACCAGTTGAATACGCTGCGCGGTATCAAGCGGGTGGCGTGATAGGTCAGTTGCGCTTCCTTGCCGGGAATGATCAGCTCCCTTTTCTTGTTGACCATCTGGTCCAGGGTGTAAAGCACCAACTCTTCCAGCGATACCTCGCCCCCGGTTTTCTTCAGTTCTGCCGCCACCGGGTGCATGTTTTTCTTCTCTTCCTCCACCATGGGCGTGGGGATCTCCGGCGGGCAAATAATACTGACGCCGACTCCCAGTGGTTTGTATTCGGAGCGTAACACCTCGCCCAGGGCCACCACGCCAAACTTGGATGCGGAATAGGCACTGTAGCCGTAGAGGGTCACCATGCCGCCCATGGACGCCAGCAGGCCCAATTGACACCCGCTGGACATATGCGGCAGGACGGCAACCGCGAAGTTGCGACTGCCCAGCAGATTGACATTGATGACCATGGCAAATTTGTCATCAGGAATCCGGGCAAAATTTCGAGCGTACTGCACCCCGGCACAATTAACCGCCAGGTCAGGCATACCCAGTTCTTCTACCGCCTTGTTCACCGCCGCTCGCACCGCCGGGGCATCGGTTATATCCACTTCGAAAGGTAAAACTTGCTGCCTCTCGGTTTTGCATTCTGCCCTGATCTCGTCCATAGCAGCCTTGGGGGCCTTCAGGTCCAGCACCACGATATTAGTGCCATCCGCCGCCAGTGCTTTGGCCAGGCCTTTGCCAATTCCGCTTGCCGCGCCACTGATAATTGCGTTGCGTACACCCCAGCGTGTCGCCATGATATTTTCTCCTTTGAATTATTTTATCCACCATGGGAGTAGCATTGTTCCATGGTGTCGGTTTGGTCCTGCGGCCCGGGAGTCTCATCGACGGCAATCGTAGTTGCACTGTTCCCCGTACGCCGAAATATTATTAACAATAATGTTATTATCTGGCGCGAGCAAGCGATTTCGAGTTCCGTGCCACTTATAGTTGGGGTACCATCCAGCCAACAGGCGTTTCCCGCCAGCAGCCTCGAGAAAGGAGAACCCACCATGAACGGCGCTGAATCCCTCTTGCAAACCCTGATCGATAGTGGCGTTGAAGTCTGTTTCGCCAACCCCGGCACCTCGGAGATGCAGCTGGTTGCCGCTATCGACAAGATCCCCGGGATGCGCCCTATTCTGGGTTTGTTCGAAGGCGTTGTTACCGGGGCCGCGGATGGTTACGGGCGGATGGCCGGTAAACCCGCGGCCACCCTCTTGCACCTGGGCTCGGGTTTTTCCAACGGCATGGCTAACCTGCACAATGCGCGCCGCGCCCACACCCCCATCGTCAATATTATCGGCGATCATGCGAGCTATCACCTGGCACTGGATGCGCCGCTCACCTCGGACGTACCCGGACACGCCGCGCTGGCCTCGGACTGGGTTCGGGTCGCGCAGAGTGCCGATACCATCGCCGCCGACGGGGCCGAAGCTGTAGCGGCAGCGATGGAGGGCCGGGCTGCCAATCTGATTGTGCCGGCCGACTATGCCTGGACGGAAAGTGCATCGGGTGGCGCCCGACCGATTGCGCCCCGGCAGCGCCCCTGCGCCAACTCCGAAAGCATTTCCCAGGCGGCGACGGCACTGCATCACCCTGAACCGCGTTGCCTGCTGCTGGGAGGTGATGCCCTGCGCGAGGAGGGCCTGGCTCTTGCACACCGCATCAGTGCCGCGACCGGTGCACGGGTACTGTGCGAGGTATTTCCGGCCAGAATCCAGCGCGGCCGGGGTCGATTTACGCCCGAGCGGCTGCCCTACCTTGGCGAGATGGCATCGGACTTTATAAAGGACATCCAGCACATGGTGCTGGTGGGTGCCAAGGCACCGGTCTCGTTTTTTGCCTATCCCGGCAAGCCCGGCAAACTCTGGCACGAGGACTGTACCCTGTGGGAGCTGACCGGACCCAAGCTTGATAGCGTCGCCACACTGCGAGCACTGGCGGAATTCCTCGACGCGCCGGACGTTGAACCCGTTGCTGACCCTGCACTACCGGAGATTCCGGACGGGCCGCTCAACGGCGAGGCCGTGGGCGCTGTGGTGGCTAATCTCCTCCCCGAGAATGCGATTGTCTCGGATGAGGCCAACACCTCCGGCATGTTTTCCTACGGTATGTTCGACGGCGCCGCACCCCATGATTGGCTGACTCTGACGGGGGGTGCTATCGGCCAGGGGATGCCGGTGGCGGTGGGTGCTGCGGTCGCCTGCCCCGACCGCAAGGTGATCAACCTGCAAGCTGACGGTAGCGCGATGTATACCAATCAATCCCTCTGGACCATGGCCCGGGAAAAGCTCGATGTCTGCACGGTAATCTACAACAACAGCGCCTATGCGATTCTCAGCTTTGAGCTGATGCGGGTTGGCGTTGAGAACCCCGGTGAACGAGCGCGTTCCATGCTCGACCTGTCCAACCCGACGCTGGACTGGGTCAGCCTCGCGACGGGGATGGGCGTCAGCGCAACCCGCGCAACGTCGGTAGCCGAATTCAGGGAACAGTTCGCCGCTGCGATGCAAACCCCGGGGCCGCACCTCATCGAGGTGATACTGGGAGCCTGACAAGCGTTGGTGGGAAGATACCTCCTTCGCGGGAGGCCTCACTTCCCTGAAGCTGGATCAGCAGACCCGGAGGGCGTCAGGCAAAGCGCTCCAGATGCAGCAGGCTGCGCAGCGAAGCGGGCATGTTACGGGCGATGTTGCGCAAAAACCGGATACGCTGGCCGCTCACATAGTCCGCCCCGAGGTAGGTGGGCATCAGCACGATCATTTGCACACAGTCGCGCAGCAGATCGCTGCTGGGCAGGCCCTTGTACAAACCTGCCAGTGATCCCAGCATGGCCGATACCGAGCGCGCCAGGTGCAGATACTCGCCCTTGACGGTAATACCCTGACGGCTGACGGCGGAACCCAGATTGATCGCCAGGTCTGCACGGCGCATCCAGCCATCCAGACCCTCGCGGTGCAAAGTCGCGGCAAAATCAAGACCCAGGGGCGTTACATCGGCATCGTTGAAAGTTTTGGCGACGATGGCGGCAAGCTCTGACCGGCGCTTTGCCGACAAATCGGGCTCGGTGCACATTGCCATCAGCGACTCGGTTACCGCATCGATATTGCCCGTCAGCACCGCCTGCATGTACCGCCACGCCGGTTTCCAGATGTGCTGGATATCCACGGTGTTACCCCAGTCGACGAAATGCAGCTCACCGTCCGCTGTGAGCAGGACGTTGCCCGGGTGCAGGTCGCCGTGAAATTCCCGGTAAATCAGCAGGTGCGAGAACACGGCATGGATAAACTTGCGCCCCGCACGGCGCCGCATCTTCCGACTGCGCCGCGGTGACATGCCGGCGAACGCGCTGTGCAGGCTGGCGCCGCCATCGACGAATTCCATTTCAATGATACGCCGACTGCTGGAGTACACCCGGGGCACATTCCAACTGTCAAAATAGCGGGCACGGCGGGCAAAGTGAGCCTGGTTGCGGGCTTCCGCGTCAAAATCCAGCTCCCGCTCGAAACCTTCGACAAACTCGTCGATCTGGTCGAGCCAGGAATTGAAGAAGGGGGCGAGCTTGGAGTGTGGCGCCCAGTAGTGACTGCTGAGTATCGCCAGTTTGATCACTGTCTTGCCGATCACGAACTCACGAGCAAGATTATGGCGGCCCACTTTCACCACTACCGGATGCAGCCGGGGCGTATCAGCGGTACTGTCCAGCGGCTTGCGTGCCAGGAACACCGACGCAATCGAGCCGGACTTGAGCGGGGTTGCGGCATCGAAGCCGAAGTAGCGCTCGGCGGGGCTTTCGCCAAAGCACTCCATGAAGGCGGACTCGACCTCCGCCGGCGTCATCGGGTCGACATCCTCCTGGAACACCTCGAGGGCCTCGGACATTTCCCCGGGCAGGAAACCGGAGTTGGCGGCGGCGACCTGCGCCATCTTGATAAACAGCGGGCCGAACTCCCGGACCATCTGAGCAACGACCTCGGCCTGGCCCTTGAGGTCGTCGGGGTCGGTGGCGAAAAACAGGCGAATACCCCGGAGTGCTCTAATCTGACGCCGAAAGATCAGCAGGTCACCGCTCAAGACCTCGGCGCCCCGGGCAATCTCACGCAGCTTGTCGTCATTCAACTGGCGCAGGTCCTTGAGTTGATTGATCAGCTGCACCAGCAGGGATTCGTAGGCGGTCAGTATGATCCGCAGCACGTCGAGACTGACTTCCCCGATGCCTTTCAATTCCGGCTCGGCCATCAATTCATTGAAGAATTTCCAGAACTCGTCGGTGATTTCGGTCGGGATGGTAATGACGCTGCGGGCGGTTGCCTGATCTACCAGAAAGCGAATCAGCTCTTCCGTGCTCTGTTCATTGGGCAGCAGGTTGCCCGCACGCATGCGCGCCGTCAGGCCGCGGAGTTGGCCCGTCAGAGGATGGCCCGCCAGGGATGCGAACAACTGGTTTATCGCCTCATGCAGCTCCTCCTCTGCGATGTGCCCTCGCCGATTGAGTAATTCGGTGATGGGCAACAGGCTTTTCAGAATTTTTGCGACACCCAGGGTGTAGTCCCCGGTGGCACGGGCGAGGCGCACGGTCCGCTGCCTCAGCACCGGAATCAGGTCACCCAGGATTAGCGAGTCATCTTCCGTGACTGGAGTTGCCGATTTTACTTGGCTTGCCAAAGAAAACTCCCTGCCGAAACTGCAACGCGCGGCATGATGAAAAGGAATGAGCCGGAAAGGTGGTCCGCTGAACGCGGCTCTCTAATCCGACGATTTTCGCTGATTACGTCTGGACATTCAAGAAATTACCCATGCGGGATAACCGCTATAGCACGGCAGAACAAGTGATTCGGGGCACATCCGGGGTCGACCCCGGGCCGCGTGCCCGCGGGCGGAAACGCCGCCATTGCGCCGTCGAGGGGGGCCTGCGCGTCCGGTCAGACAGAGATCAGGGGGGTTGCGGACACATCGCAAGGGCACGGCATTCGGGCTAGAGCTCGCTGCGGGTAATCTGCGAGATACTACGCTGCACCGAGGGACTCAGCACATACTTGTTGAATTTTCGGGTGTTGATGAAGCTGCGACCATAGTGCAGCTTGCCCTCCTCGTCCTCGGTAAACATGCCCTCCCCCACCAGGCTGGCGATAAAAGTTCGGAACAGGTTCTTGTCGAAAAAGTCAGGCGCATGAAATTCGTGGAGAACGGACAGGCTCTCCGCCATTTTTACGCAATCAGCTTCGAGACTGGCACGGTCGTAGTAACCCCCTTCCCTGGACAACACCAGTTTTGCCGTGATGTAGAATCGCTCCATGCTGGCCTTGCAGGCGCCGGACAGCACCAGCAGGGCATAGAATTGCTCGCTTTCGGGACTGTGGCGTCGATAAAGGCTATTGCTGTTCTCGATCAGCCCCTGTTGCTGCAGGGTGGCGAGGATACTCGCGATCACGGCCTCTATTTCCGCCGGCTCCCAGGGCAGGTAGAACTCGGCTTTCAGGTAGGGATAAAGCCGATAACAGATCGTGTGAATCCGCCTGAAGCTGGTCTTTTCGATATTGATGATGATACTGGCAACCAGCGCCGGCAGGATGAACACGTGGAGGCTGTTGTTACGAAGAAAGGTAGCGCCAATCTGGGCACGCTGGTCGAGGTAATAAATATCCCCCAGGGTGTGATCATTGTGTTGGATCAGGTCCAGCTCCAGCGCCCTGTCGATCGCCTCCGCATGACTGCAGCGGTCGTAGTAGATGCTGTGTTGGTACACCGGCACCTTTATCAGGGCCTCGAGCAAATCAATCTGCTGAAGCAGTTGGCGCTTGACCAGGGCATTGCGGTTGCTGCCCAGGAGGGCGGTGGCGATCAGGTTCAAGCTCGAAATCGACGCATTGTTGTTGACCGCAGTCTGAATGGCTTGACCCAGGGTTTCTATGCAGGCAAAAAATGCATCGCCCTCGCTGGGCCTGGGCGACTCTGTCACCCCCATTTGGCGCCAGATATCGTCAGCCAGTATCGCCTTGCCGAGGCTGAGGTTGACCCGGCCATAGTTTTCCTTGAGATAGCGACGGGCCGAGAACAGGTCGAGCAGCGACTCTTTCTGCTTCTTCTCTCCGTAGAGCTCCTTGATATAGCTGTGGCTTTCCAGCAAACGCTCGTAACCGATATAGACCGGCACGAACGCCAGCGGGCGGTGCTTTTGATCCTGTGCCGCCCGCATGGTCATTGCCAGCATGCCGGCCTTGTGGGGCAACTGCAAGCCGGTTCTGCTGCGCCCCCCCTCGATGAAATACTCGATGGGAAAGCCCCGCTGGCACATGGTTGCGATGTAACTTTCCAGCACCGCCCGGTACAGCTTGTTATCCCGAAACTCCCGACGGATGAAAAAAGCTCCCCCACGACGCAGCAAGCTGCCAACCACCGGCATATTGAGATTGATCCCGGCGGCGATGTGGGGCGGCATCAACCCCTTCTGGTGAATGACATAGGACAGCAGGAGGTAGTCGATATGACTGCGATGGCAGGGGACGTAGATGAGCTGCTTGTCCTCGGCCACTTCGAGCACGTTCTCCATGCCGTTGACATTGACCCCCTGGTACAGCTTCTCCCATACCCAGCCCAGAAACAGATCGAGCAGGCGCACCACTGAATAGGAATAATCAGCGGCCATTTCGTGGAGGTACTTGCGTGCAGTGGTCTGCAACGACCGGGTCGACTTATCGGTTTCGGCGGCCAGTTGATCGATACATTCAAGGACGCCAGGGGACTGCAGCACCTGGTGCTCGAGAATGCGCCGGTGAGACAGGTCGGGGCCGATGACCGCTTCACGCTGGCGGCGAAATTGCTCCGAGAAGAACTGCTGGCGGGTCTGGAAAAAAGCCTGCTGTTGCTCCGGGGTCGACTCGTCGGCAAGCGAAGGCAGGGGCTCCAGCTCGATGGCCTGGCCGAAATAGCAGGATACCTGGCGTACCTGCAGCAGCACCATGAGGCTGCGACGGAAGAAGCCGGGCGCCTCCCAGCTATCGGCGAGATAGGCCTGTGACACGCTGCCCACCTTGCGCGGAGCCCTGCCCCAGTAAACGCTGATGGAGACAACCTGGGTGTCGGGCGTCTCTGCAAGCACCTGGTCCACCGCCTCGGCAAAATGCCGATTGGCGCGATCCTTGCCTGGCTTTGGCAGGAAGAAGATATCGTATTTCGCGATTTCGAGCTGTTTCGCGCAAGACTTCACCGCCAATTCGTCACTGGCATAAACATTGGGCAAAACCAGCAGGCAGGGTTTTGCGACATCCAGCGCCAGCGGCTGCGGCAAGGGCGTGACCCGAATAAAAGGCTTGATGAAAAGAAAGCATAAAAGCCGCGCTATCAGGTAGCCCGGTCGTTTCATTGCATCGAAAACGGTAATCATACCAACCCAACCCCTTTTTTTCGCGCCATCATACCATGGTTCGCCGCTCCCATCGGCGCAATCCCTCGCCGGGAAATTCAGGCGAAGGCAGATGACAGGCCCAGGGCCGGCCGCCCTGCAAAGGAAGGGCTTTGCGTTGCGGGTACACCGTGTATCCCGTGGATTCGGAAAACCAAGCGGGGGGGAGGGTAACACGTGACTTTAGCGCCGGCGGACCCCTGGCAATAGCGGTCCACCCGGGCACCAATTACACGCCCTCGTCTTCCTCCGCCGGCAATGCGTCGACCAGCGGACAATTCTGCGGCAGGGCCATGGCCATGGCACCCGCCACCACATCGAAGCGCGCCGAACTGAACGCCATTGGCTCCCCATCCAGGTTCACCGGCACCTTGCCGCTGACATCCACCTCCAACCAGGGTACCTGGTGGTAGGAAATATAACGGCCGCGCTGCTTCAGGCCCTGCAACTCCTCGATGACCTTACCAAGATCACCCAGGGGAAACTCCCGGACAACCAATACATCCAGCAGCCCGTCGTCGAGGCGCGCATTGGGAGCGATTACGTGCCCTCCCCCCATCAGACTCCCATTGCTGACCGCACCGACAATCCCTGTGATCGCCCGCTTGCGTCCTGGCAACAGCAGCTTGCTTTCGTGGCTCTGGAAGTTGGCCGCCAGCACCATGCCGAAAAGGGAGTTGACCGTATCGCCAAGGATTCGGTTGATCGATGGCGGAGTTGCGCTGAGTCCCCTGCCGAGCCCGCCGGTGGCGGCATTGATGAAATAGGTGCCGTTGACCCGCCCGACGTCGATTTGCCTCGGAGGGTTAGTCAGAGCCAGATGCAGAGCCTGAAAAGGATCACCGGGTAGTTGGCAGGCAACGGCAAAATCGTTGGCCACCCCCAGGGGCATTACGCCCAGCACCGGGTGAGTGGGGGCACCGGAGGTCAGGATGCCGTTGAGCACCTCGTGCAGGCTGCCGTCGCCGCCCCCGGCAACCAGGCGCTCAATCCCCTCGCGGCAAGCCTCCTGGGCCAAGCGCTTGCCGTCCCCGCCCTCATAGGTAACGCGTACCTCGAGCTTGATACCCGAATCTCGAACCTGCTGCACAGCACCCCGGACTGCGGGCAGAGCGGCCGACTTACCGTTAATGATCAGTCTACTCGTCATGGTATTGTCCTTTTGCAACGGCACCCGTCTACAGGCGCTCGAGGGAAAACCAACCGCGTGGCTGCGGTGCCACCTGGTGCGCACTTATTCGGCCGAGGCTCGCCTCCTCGGCCATTACTGCCGGCACCTACTGCCTCCCGCGCTGGTCAGCCGACAGCGCTACACCAACGACCGGGCGCACACTACCCACCCCCGGCACCCGAGCCAGCACCATCATACAGCCCGGGGGTGGATGAACATAGGCTGGAATGGGGCGGGCCCGCCCTGCAACCCGAAGGCCCGTTTCCGCGCCGCCTTCGCCGGGAGACTATCCCGCATATTTTCCCGGTGGGCAACCGAACCAACGTCGAAACGCGCGGCGGAAGTTGGCCGGGTCAGAATAGCCCAGTAGCAGCGCCGTTAGCTCCACCGTCAGCCCATCTTCGCCCAGGTAACGCAGCGCTTGCTGACTCAACCACTGGTCCAACAGTTGCTGAAAGCTGACGCCACGGGCGTGCAGGCGTCGCTGCAAGGTGCGGCTGCTCAGGTGCAGTGCCTCGGCGGTTTCATTCAGGGTGCAGATGTGCCCGGATTGCCCCGCAAAGGCCAGCAGGGTCGCTGCGGTGATGTCATCGCTCCGGCGCAACTGGGTGTAGCTCGCCCTGATCCGCTCGATGGCAATCCGGTATTCCTCGGCGTTGGCCCCGGGCAAAGCCTGGGCCACCTCGCTGCGCATCAGGGTAATGGCATTGGCGGGGGCGTTGAAATACACATCACCGGGCAGCAGGCGCGCGTAAACTTCCGCCTCGATTGGCTCGGGATAGGTAAATTCTATCTTGCACCAGGCCAGTGGGAACCGCACCAGGTTCTGGATAAAGCTGGCCACCACGGCCATCATGAATTCGAGTGCCGGACGCGCCTCCTGCCCCATTACGTCCTCGAGGGTGAACTCCAGGGTGAGCTCAGCGTCCGACTCCCGCAGCTGGATCCTGGCAAACGGCACCCTCAGCCGACTGAAGTTCACCAGGGTTTCGATGGCCTGTTGCAGGGTCGCGCTGGCGGCTGCCGCAACGCCCTGGGCACCATGGACGGTAAAAGGCAGATTGAGGCCTGCCCGCAACGCGATCGCCGGGTCCCTGCCAAGTTGCAGCGCATTCGCCAGCAGCCGGCGATACTGGTCGATTGTCATACCGTTGTGTGTATTGGGCTCGCGATCAGCCAGTCCCGTGCCGGCGACGACATCGCGCATGGGAACCCCCGTAGCGGCCACGGCGGCACTGATAATACGGCCGTAGATGACCGGAATCAGCGGCTGCCCGGTCATGGCTCAGTTTGCTGCGGCATGGCGTGATATGACCCTATAGTGGCGTGATCTGACATTACCAAGGGCCCGGAGATATAGCAAACTGGTTTTTGTTCATGGGAGGTACCGTCAATGACAGAAATCAAGCAGCCCCTTCGCAGTCCCCGCGTCGTGATTATCGGCGCAGGAATGACGGGCATACTAATGACCATCAAATTGCGTGAGGCCGGCATCACCGATATCAGGATTCTGGAAAAAGCCTCGCAGATCGGCGGTACCTGGCGGGAGAACACCTACCCGGGTGTCGCCTGCGACATCCCCTCCCACATGTACACGTACTCCTTCGAACCCAACCCGAACTGGAGCAAACAGTTTGCCGACGGCGCGGAGATCCAGCAATATTTCGAGGACGTTGCCCGGAAATACGGGGTCAGCAACAGCGTGCAGTTTAATGAAGCTGTCGTCAGCAGCATCTATGAGCGCGGAAAATGGACGGTCAAAACCAGCAAACACAATACCTATGTCGCAGACTTTGTCGTCAATTGCACCGGGATACTCCACCACCCATCGCTGCCGGACATTCCGGGTATCGATAGTTTTGAGGGTGCCATATTCCACACCGCCCGCTGGGATCATACTGTGGACCTCAGGGGCAAGCGGGTAGGCATTATCGGCACCGGCTCCACGGCAGCGCAGATCATTCCCGAGGTCGCCGAAGTCGCCACTCAACTAACGGTGTTCCAGCGCACCCCACAGTGGCTCCTGCCAATCCCGAACAAACTCCTGTCAGAACGCAGCAAACGGCGACTGCGGGCCAATCCCAATCGCCTGCGGCGACGCGTGGCGCGCACCGAGTGGATGCTGCAGAATCTGTTGACCAAGGCGGTCACCGGGCACAAGCTGCAAAACGCGGCATTCAGCGCCATCTGCAAGCTCTACCTTCGATTCGGGATGAAGGACCCGGCACTGCGAGCCAAGCTAACCCCCGATTACAAGGTGGGCTGCAAGCGCATCATCATCAACACCACGCTCTATCCTGCCCTGCAGCGCAGCAACGTTGCACTCGTGGACAGCGGGATTGCAGCGATAACACCCTCCGGCGTACGCGGCTGCGACGGGGTCGATCACCCATTGGACGTTATCGTTCTCGCTACCGGCTTCGACCCCACAGCCTATATGCGACCCATGGACATGCGGGGTAAGGACGGCCTGAGCATCGATCAGGCGTGGGAGCACAAGGTGCAGACCTATCGCTCTCTGTTTATGCCCGGCTTCCCCAATAACTTCCTCATGCTCGGTCCCAACACCCCGATCGGCAACTATTCGGTCATTGCCATGAGCGAAGTCCAGTGTGGGTACATCCTTAAAGTCATGCAAGCATGGCGCCGCGGCGAATTTGACGAGATCGATGCCAAGCCCGCAGCCGCCGCCTGGTTCGCCGACTACATGAAGGCCGGCATGGCCAGGACAGTGTGGGTGGGGGGGTGCAACAGCTGGTATCTCGACCCGGACGGAGATCCCATACTTTGGCCCTATACCTGGAAACAATGGGTCAAGGAGATGCGGGAGCCCGATAGGGCGGATTTCGTTACCGCGACCTTTGCCCAGGAGGCTGTCAAAGAGCGTGCAGCCTGACCGATGCTCACCGCGGGGGTGGTGGAGTCAGGAGTTACTCAGCAGCCATCGCTTAAGGCGGTTGGAGTCACCAAAGGGGGTGAGCTTGCCATAGGAGTTCAGCAACACAATGGAAATCGGCTCGCCGTCGATCCGTGCGCGCATTACCAGGCAGCGGCCGGCCTCACGAAGAAAGCCGGTTTTGCTGAGATCGATTTCCCAATTGGCGTTGTGCAGCAGGCGATTGGTGTTACCGAAAGACAACGGCCCCCGTTTGCGATAGGGGCGGATCGACAGCTGCGTAGACGTCGTGGCGCGTTTGATAAAAGGGTAGTCCTCAGCGGCGGCAATCATCTTAGCAAGGTCGCTGGCGGTTGCGAGATTATCGGGCCGAAGGCCTGCCGGGTCGGCAAACCGACTGTCGGCCATGCCCAGACTGCGGGCCTTGTCGTTCATGGCAACGACAAAAGCATCCAGCCCTCCCGGGTGATTGCGGCCCAGCGCGTTGGCCGCCCTGTTCTCTGATGACATCAGGGCCAGTTGCAGCAGCTCCCGGCGTTTCAGTTTGGCGCCATACCCCAGTCGCGAACCCGTCATCTTTACGGTATCGCGGTCTTCACGGGTAATGGTAATCAGTTCATCGAGATTCGCCTTGGAATCCAGCACCACCATGGCCGTCATCAACTTGGTAATCGATGCGATCGAACGCACGGTGTCGGTATCCTTGGCGTAAATAATATTGCCACTGGCGCCGATCACCAGCGCCGAGGCTGAGCGCAAATGCGGATCACCGCTGAGCGCCAAAAAGTGGCTTTGTGCATCCTCCTGCCCGGCACGAGCCTGCATGGATACTGCCAGAATCCCGATAAAAGTCGCGATGATCAGCCTGTTCAGTCTCAACAACTTGCTCCCCTGCTGCGCCAAGTTTCGTATCTGTGTTTGCTGTGTTTGCCGGGCTTGCCAGTCAAAACCGGCCACCGGTACTCATTGCCCATGGACCGTCACCGCGCGGGCGCGGGTGTGATCAGCTTATCGATTTGGGTGTGTAGTATTTTAGCAAAGGATCGGGAATACGCAGGAAAAGCCCGGGTATTTCCTGCGCCAGAATGATCGCATCATAAATGCCGCCGCGGCTGCACCCGCGACTGTGCCGGGTTCCGCAAAAGGTGTATAACAGGAATGGCACTTACTCAAGTCGATTCGGGTGTCTACCTCGGCAGGACCTTCGCCGACAGGGATGTCGGCGCAGAGCCCCCAGGGACGGGTTTACGGCGTGTCCTGACGGGGTAGACACCCACAGCGGCGTTTTTAGAATCCTATGTTTTTTCCTCCTTGAGTAAGTACCATTCTGTGTAACAGGCAGCTTACAGCGCAAAACGAAGGGAAGGCGTAACCATGGTTGCAGCAATTAGGGTAGAGAAAAACGGCGGTCCTGAAGTACTGCAATGGCAGCAGTTGGACCTGGACGCCCCCGGTCCGGGCATGGTGACCGTGCGCAACCGCGCGATCGGCCTCAATTTCATTGACACCTACCATCGCAGCGGCTTGTATCCACTGCCCCTGCCCACGGGCATCGGCCTGGAAGCCGCGGGCGTCATCGAGGCCGTGGGGGACGGAGTTTCACTGGCGGTGGGCGACCGCGTTGCCTACTGCTCCGCGGGCATCGGTGCCTATGCCGAGGCAATCAATCTTCCGGAGAAACGGCTGGTGCGCCTGCCCGAGGGCATCGCCTTCGATGAGGCCGCCGCCGCCCTGCTGAAAGGACAAACGGCGGAATACCTCATCCAGCGCACCTACCCCCTTCGCGCTGACGAGACCTGCCTGTTCCACGCCGCCGCGGGGGGTGTGGGGTTGATCTTCGGCCAGTGGGCTCGCAGCATAGGTGCCCGGGTTATCGGAACCGTGGGTTCCGATGAGAAGGCCGAACTGGCACGCGCCAATGGTTATGACGAGGTCATCAACTATCGCGACGAAAACGTGGTAGAGCGCGTGCTCGAAATCACCGGCGGGAAAAAGCTGCCCGTGGTTTACGACGGCGTCGGCAAGGACACCTTCGATGTTTCCCTCGACTGTCTCCGCCCCCGCGGGCTGATGGTGAGTTTCGGTAATGCTTCGGGTGCCCCCGGGCCGCTGGACCTGCAGGTGCTGGCGCAAAAGGGATCGCTGTTCATCACCCGCCCGACGATGATGACTTACACCGCAAGCGCCGAGGAACTGCGAAAATCCTCGAACGACCTGTTTGCCCGTATGCTGAGCGGCGCTATCACTGTCGATATCAAGCAACGCTACCCGCTGCAGGATGCCGCCCGGGCCCATCGCGATCTCGAAGCGAGAAAGACAACAGGGTCCAGCCTGTTATTACCCTGATGACAGTGCCCCCGGGCTGCCCGGCCCAAGGTCCTGCGATTCAGAGGTACTGCCGGGATAAACCCTTGATGACGCGGTGAAATTCCTCAATTGTTTGCTGCAGGATTTGCTCAGCGCTGAGCACAGCATCGATGCGGCCGCAGACCTCCCCTGTCAGCGGAATGGCGGCTTCCATGTCACCGCCGAAATACAGGTCCTGAATCCGGCTCATGTGCTCCATCGCATTGAACTTGCCCAGCGGTTGCAGACGGGCCGTCAGCTCGGTGCGCAGGGCCCGCAGCGCCGGTCGGGATTGCTGGTTGAGAAACACCGTATCGGTTTCCTTCGCCTGGACAATCGCCTGCTTCCAATTGCTGTGCACCGGGGACTCGGCACAGGAGACCATGCGGGTGCCCATCTGGACACCTTCTGCACCCAGGGCAAACGCGGCCGCCATGGTAGCGCCGTCACAGATGCCACCGGCAGCGATGATCGGGACGTCCACCCGCTGCCTCACCAGGGGCAATAGCACCATGGTCGAGACCGGGCTGGGATTCTTGAAGCCACCGCCTTCACCACCCTCCACCACGAGGCCATCGACCCCGGCGTCCACCGCCTTGAGTGCCGCCTCCAGGGTTGGCACCACGTGGAAGACCGTGATGCCGGCGTCCTGTAGCGCGCGGGTACAAACCTCGGGGCTTCCCGCCGAAGTGGTAACGAAACGAATCCCCTGCTCGATGACGAAGTCGATGATGTTGCTGCCACGGACGAATGCAAGAGCAATATTGATGCCAAAGGGTTGTTCGGTCAGGCCCCGCATTTTCGCCACCTCACCGGCCACCTTGTCGAGCTCACCCGACGAGGTCTCGATAATGCCCATGCCCCCGGCGTTGCAAACCGCCGAGGCCAGTTGAGCCCGGGCTATCCAGCCCATGGGTGCTTGCACAATGGGGTAACGTGAGCCGGTCAGCGCCGTTACTCGGTTCTCGAATGGCATCATCTTTCCTGTTTTATTAATCCAGTAGTAGTGGCAGCCCACCGTGTGATGGCCTGGCCTCTTTGTATTTCGCACTAGCTTAACCCAGCAGCGCCGACGATACACCCAAACGCGCTGGCCGGTCGACTTGCGAAATCGGGTCAAGGTTCGCGGGGCTTGCCCTACCGCTTGATAAAAAAATCCCCTATCATCTCCGCGTCCCGAAGTGGATTGGCGAACATCCGGTAATTTCACCCCCTGCTCCCTGCGAGAGTTCGGCCTTGCTCAACCACACCGGCCGGTGATGGCGTCATCAGGAACGTTACGCTATGCGCAAATTTCGAGTTACAAGGGCTCTCGTTGCCGGTGTCCTGGTCGCACTATTCGCCCTGCCGGTGGTGGCGGAGCACAGCAAAACCGATGTCGTTACCACCGACGACGGCAATACGTTTATCGGCGAAATCAAGAGCGTTGAGGCCGCCACTCTCTCCCTCAAAACCGATGCCGCCGGCACCCTCGATATTGAATGGCGACGGGTCACCGGGATACTGAGTGATTTCGATTATCGGGTCGAAATGTCCAACGGCGATCGCGTGTTTGGCTCCCTGGTAGAACCCGTTGGGACCGACTCCCTGCGAATCAGCAGTCCCGCCGGCGACACCGAGATCCCGCTGGCAGAAGTGTTTATGATCGTGCCGGTGGAGAGCACATTCCTGCGCCGCCTGGATGGTTCAGTCAATTTTGGTTTTACCTATACCCAATCCAATGCCGCGATACAGTACAACCTCAATGCCAACGCCAATTACCGGAGCCGGCGCAACTACATGCAGCTCGACTGGCAGTCGATCTTCAATCGCCAGAGTGATGGTCCGACCACGAACCAGAACTATATCGACTTTTATATGGCGCAGGTGGGAAAGGAACAATGGGGGGTGTTTGAGCTGCTGCAGTTTCAGGCCAACCCGGACCAGGGCTATGATCAACGCTATATCGCGGGCGCCGGGGCAATCCGCTTTTTCGTTGAAAATTCCATGCGTTTCATCGGAGCGAGCGTTGGCGCAGTTTACAACCGGGAGTACGTGACCGGCAGCACCGATGTCAACGAGAGCGCAGAGGCGCTGTTGAGTATCACCCTGCGCCGCTTCAAACAGAGTCAATATGCGCCTACTATCCAGGCCGGGCTGCAACTCTTTCCCAGCCTGACAGAAAGCTCCCGGTTGCGCGGTGCTTTCAACTTCAATATCAGTTGGAAGCTTTTCAGGGATTTCATCTTCAGCTTCCAGGTTAACGACTATTACGATTCCAGCCCTCCCGCCGATGGCTCCCGCCACAACGACGTTTCAGTGGTGAGCTCCGTCGGCTATTCGTTTTAGCCCCTCGCAGAAATTCCGCTGGGCACGGTTTCACGGGGATTGGTACACTGGCGACTAACGGAATTGGCAGGAGCCGCTATCATGACGCATCAATCCTATACACCGCCAGATATCCGCATCGAACCCCGCAACCGGGAACATGACATTGCCGAGTGCCTCAAGCACGACTGGTTTGGCGGCAGTCCTTTCAAGACCGCCTGGTTTAACGCGATGTCCATCACCTTTCCCCTGGGCGAAAAGTTTTTTATCGATAGCGTGCGCCACTACATCGACCGCATCAGTGACCCCAAACTGCAGAGAGAGATTCGTGGCTTTTGCGGCCAGGAGGGTTTTCATCGCCGTGAACATGAACGCTACAATCGCCTGCTTTGCCGCCAGCGCGGTTACGACCTCGACTACCTGGAAGGCCGCATTGCCAAAAGCATCGCGGTCACCGACAAAATGCTATCGCCACGCCAGCGGCTGGCGGCGACGGCAGCGCTAGAGCACATTACCGCAATACTGGCGCAGTGGAACCTGAGCGCCGCCAGCCCGATGCGGGCTGAGGCCGAGCCGGCCATGCGAGCGCTGTGGGATTGGCACGCGGCGGAGGAAATGGAACACAAGGCGGTCGCCTTCGATGTCTACCGTGCGATCGGCGGCAGCGAGAAGATGCGCAAGACCGCCCTGCGCCGGGCCAGTTTCTTTCTGCTGCTGGACATTGTCGTGGGTGCCGCGCATATGCTGCGCCGGGATGGCCAGTTGTGGCGCCTCCGCAACTGGCGCGAGGGTTTTCGTTTTTTGCTCGGCAAGGGGGGCGTGCTGCGCCAGATCTGGCCGGCTTACAAAGCCTACTTTGACGATAACTTCCATCCCTGGCAGCAGGATACCCGCACCACGCTGCAGGGCTGGCAGCGCAACGAAACCGGAGCCGCCGCCTGATTGCCGGCAACGGCTGTGACCATGGAGCGTCGATGCGTCGAACCGTCGATGCGTCGAACCGTCGAACCGTCAACCCTCCCCTCAATGAAACCCACATCGCCCCACATCAACCGTTTCAGGAGCCCGGGCATGCGCTTTTTATTCCTTCTCTTGGTCGCTTTGCTACTCCCCGCCTGCGGCGACGAAACCACCCCGGCCGGCGGCAAGGTTAATACCCCCGCCGAGCTAAGGGCGCTGAACGCGAGTTTTGCCCGGGGCGTCGAGCAAGTGACCGACGGGGTGTACGTAGCGATCGGCTTCGGGCTTGCCAACTCCATCATGATCGAGGGTGACGACGGCCTGATCATCGTCGATACCATGGAGTCGGTGCAGCAGGGCGAGGAAGTACTGGCGGCATTTCGAACAATCAGCAGCAAGCCGGTCAGGGCCATCATCTACACCCATAACCACACCGACCATGTCTTTGGCTCCGCTGCCTTCGCCAAACCCGGTGAGGTCGAGATCTACGCCCATGAAACCACCCAGTATTACATCAATCGCGTCATCAACGTGGTCCGCCCCATCATCAACCTGCGCTCGATGCGGATGTTCGGCAACTACCTGCCGGAAGACGAAATGGTGAATGACGGAATCGGGGCATTTCTCGGGATCGACAGCGACAGCCGTTTGTTTGCGATGCCCCCCACGCAGACCTTCAGCGACACCTTGAAGCTGACCATCGCAGGCGTCGACATCGAGCTGGTGCATGCCCCGGGGGAAACCAATGACCAGATCTTCGTCTGGCTACCGCAACAGGCGGTGCTGCTGCCGGGGGATAATATCTACCGGGCTTTTCCCAACCTTTACACCATTCGTGGCACCCCCTACCGGGACGTCACCCGGTGGGTCAGCAGCCTGGACAAGATGCGCCAGCGCAAGCCGAAATTTCTGGTGCCCAGCCACACCCGCCCCGTTGTCGGCACCGAGGAAGTCGAGAACACCCTGCGCGCCTACCGGGATGCGATCCAGTTCGTCCATGACCAGACGGTGCGCTACATGAACAAGGGGCTGACGCCGGACCAGATCGTCGAGCGCGTCCAGCTGCCAGCGCACCTGGCGGCGCACCCCTACCTGCAGGAATTCTACGGCAAGCTCGATTGGTCGGTGCGCTCCGTCTTCAATGGCTACCTCGGTTGGTTCGACGGTAACGCCAGTACCCTGCAGCCGCTGGACGAACGCGGGCAGGCAGCCCGCATGGCGCGGCTGGCGGGTGGCGAGGAGCAACTGCTGTCCCAGGCCCGAGGGGCACTCGAGGAACAGGATTACCAGTGGGTACTAAGCCTGACCGATCATCTGCTGGTGCTGGGACAGGCAGAAGCGCAATCCCTGAGAGAAAATGCGCTGCGCGCCCTGGGTGAACAACAAAGCAACCCCAACGCCCGCCATTACTATTTCACCCGGGCGCGGGAGCTGAGCGGGCAACTGACTATCGGCAGCTCACCCAGGGTTGACCCCGACTTTCTCGCCTCTCTGCCCATTGCCAATTTCATTCACGCAATGCCACCCCTGCTCAAGGCAGAGGAAACCTTGCAGCTCGATGAAGTCATCGGTTTTCACTTCAGTGACAGTGACCGCCACTTCCGTGTCCATATCCGCCGCGGAGTGGCCATAGTCAACGAGGGACAGCTACCCGACGCAGGCTCGGTGATTGTCACCGAGGAGCAAACCTGGAAGGAGGTGGCCGCGGGGCTGCGCTCACCGGCAAGCGCGGTGCTTGCTGGTGACCTCACCATCGAGGGCGGCAAGATCGCGCTGCTGCGGTTTCTGGGCTACTTCGAGAAGTCGATACGCCGGTAGATCCAAGGTCCCCCGGCACTGCCTCACCCGCTAGCGGAAGAGGTCCGCCTGACAGGCGTCTCCCCACTGCGGCTGCGCTGTCTTCGTGGCCGACGCTGCCATCAACCGGAGAATTTTTCGATACCCTCATCCTGGGGCGCCTGGGGCTTGAATTGTTTCGCATCCGCAAAGGCCCTGGCGAAGGCAGGCCGTTTGGAGAGACGTGACAGATAGTCCCGAAACAGCCCATCCTGACACAGCTGGTAGGCGCGGGCCCAGTTCACGTTGTGGCCGATCACGATGTCGGCACCCTGGAACTGTTCGCCGCAAATATAGGGAGCCCTGAGCAGCCGTTCTTTTAGCTGGGGCTCGACTTCGGTTACAAACTTTTCCCGGTAGCGTTGAACGGTTCGCTCGTCCACCTGATCTTTTGGCAGCACATGCTCATGGATGCGGATCTGCCACAGCATCATATCCATCCAGCTGCCGCCGAACTGCATCATCTGCAGGTAATCCGCACGGGCCAGGGAAAAGTCCGCGGGTGGAGACAATTGCTTGTCCGGGAAAGCATCCACCAGCCACTGCACCATGGCCGCGCTTTCCAGCATCCGGTGCACCGTCCCGTCATCCAGGGTAATCTCGAGCAGCGGCACGCTGTGGTTGGGGTTTTTTACCAGGTAATCCTCGGCATACTGCTCCCCGGCGTAGAGCTGCACGGTTTTGACCTCGAATCCGTCGCCAAGGGTTTCATACAGCGCCCACAGCGCCCGGGCAGAGCGCGTCGCGGGAAAGTGATGGAGAACGAGCTTTTGGTAATTCATGGTGAAACGCGTTCCGGGTTGATAGTGAAGGCAGGGTTGGCACGCCACTCAGATACTGCGGATGATACCCCCCTCGACCCGCTGGGCACAGCCGTTGACGGCGCCGTTGCTGGCCACAAACCTGACCGCCTCGGCGACTTCACTGACATCGACAAAACGTTGCAGCAAAGAGGTGGGCTCATGTTGGGCAAAATAGTTCTCGATAAGCTCCGAAGCCGGTTTGCCCTCTTCCTTCGCCAGGCCATCGAAATAGGATTCCACCCCCGCTGTCCAGGTTGGACCCGGCAACACGGAGTTGACCGTCACCTCGGAACCCCGGGTCAATTCAGCCATACCCCTTGCCAGCGATACCATGGCAGTCTTGGTCATGGAGTAGTGAATCATCTGCGGCAAGGGTTTGATGGCCGCCTCACTGGCGACATTGATCACCCGGCCCCAGTTGCGCTCTAGCATGGCCGGCATCAGCGCCCGGCAGAGCCTGACCGCGCTCATGATATTGACCTGGAAGTAGCGCAGCCACTCCTCGTCATCGATCTCGAAAAAATCCTGCACCCCGAAGATGCCGGCGTTGTTGATCAGGATGTCCACCTCGCCGAGCTGTTGAACCTGCCCGAGCACAGCATCGCAACCGGCTGCGCTGCCGAGGTTGCCGAAGACGCTGGCGTGGGCACTGATCGCCTGTGAGACGAGGGCCGCTTCCTCGCCATCGCGCCCGTGCACGATCACCTGGGCTCCGGCCTCGGCAAACGCCTCGGCAATCGCTTTACCGATACCCCTGGTTGAGCCTGTGACCAGAGTGAGTCTTCCTTGGATAGCCGACATGGACTGTGCTCCTGATTCAAATAGGGTTCAAGCCATAGGCCCACAAGCGAGCGCGACCAGCTCTGGTGCCTCATAATCGTCATCATAAACGCGATGCAGGCGGGAGACACTTGTTTCGTCTCCCGGCAGCCGGGAATTCCACTGGTCACCATCGACAACCAACCACTGGCTGGAATTTTTCTACAGCCCAGTAGCGCAGGCATTTGCCAGAGCCTTTAATTGTGGTCGCTGTCCATCAGTGGTTGTACCATGTCCCCATGAGCCGGAAGAACCCCAAACCACCCATCGGCGGTGGTCCGAAAAAGGTGTTGTATACACTCAGCACCGTGCGCCGAATCGGGCTCAGGAATTCGGCCAAGGCTCTCGGCGCGAGGAATACCTGCAAAGCCTGTGGCCTGGGCATGGGTGGTCAACTGGGGGGAATGACCAACGAATTGGGTGAATTCCCGTCAGTTTGCAACAAAAGCATCCAGGCGCAATCCAGCGATATTCAGCCGCCGATACCGGCTGAAATCTTCACCCACTCCCTGGACGAGCTGCGGCAACTCAGCGCCCACGAACTCGAACACCTGGGCCGCTTGGGCAAGCCTGTATACAAGCCCGCGCAGGGGAAGCATTTCCAGGAGGTGACCTGGGACTGGGCGATTCAGCACGCGGCCAACAGCTTCTCCCGGACCAGCCCCCCGCGCAGTTTCTTTTATTCCTCGGGACGCTCCTCCAGCGAGGCCGGTTTTGTCCTCCAGTTGCTGGCTCGGCTCTACGGCACCAACAACGTCAACAACTGTTCCTACTATTGTCACCAGGCAACCAACGTCGGGCTGGGTACGACGATCGGCACAGGGACGGCCACGGTGGAACTGGAAGACCTGTCTGCCTGTGACCTCGTGTTCGTGATTGGCGCCAACCCGGCATCAAATCATCCGCGGTTTATTCACAAACTCAAGGCCTGCCGGGATCGTGGCGGTGAAGTGATCGTTATCAACCCTGCCCGGGAGCCGGGGCTGATTCGCTTTGCGGTGCCGAAAAGCGCCAGATCGATGATCACCGGCGGTTCCTGGATTGCCTCGGATTACCTGCAACCGCGCATCGGCACCGACATCGCCGTGTTCAAGGGGCTGGCAAAAGCATTGCTCGAAGCGAACCAGCACGATGGGGATTTCATCAACCGGCACACCGTTGGTTTCGGCGAATTTGTCGCCGACATCGAAGCCACTGACTGGCAAAGCATCGTCGCTAACTGCGGTGTAGAGAAAAGCGCCATCCAGCGCGTGGCAGCACGCTATGCCAGCTCACAGCGCTGCGTATTTGCCTGGGGAATGGGCATGACCCATCACCGCAATGGCGTCGACAACGTTGAGTACATTGCCAACCTCGCCCTGCTCAGGGGAATGGTGGGCAAGCGCTACGCCGGCCTGCTGCCCCTGCGAGGCCACAGCAACGTACAGGGTATCGGTACCATGGGCGTCAAGCCGGTTCTCGATAAAGAGGTCTTCCGCCGGATGGAACAGGCCTTTGGCGTCAGCTTGCCCGATAGCAACGGTTACGACACCCTCGCGGGCCTGGAAGCCGCCTTTCGGGGGGAAGTCGACGCGGCCCTGATCATGGGTGGCAACCTCTACGGTGCTACCCCGGATGCGCAGTGGGCAGAGCAGGCACTCGATGCTATCGGCTTCAAATTGTTTCTGACGACGACGCTGAACCAGGGTCATGTGCACGGCGTTGCGCGCGGTGAGTCATTGATTCTGCCGGTCACTGCGCGGGATGAGGAATGGGAGCCGACTACCCAGGAGTCGATGTTCAATTTTGTCCGCATGAGTGACGGTGGTATCAGACGTCTCGACGACGTGCGCCCGGAAACCGCGATCCTCTGCGACCTGGCCGCCAGACTCTTACCGGCATCCAAAATTGATTTTTCGGCATTCAAGCAGCACGCCACGATTCGCGAAGCCATTGCCAAAACGGTGCCCGGCATGGAGCAGCTTGCCGATCTGGAGGCAGCGCGACGGGAGTTCCATGTTCGCGGTCGCGTGCTGCATACCCCAACATTCAAAACCCCCACCGGGAAGGCCCATTTTCGTACCCACTCACTCCCGCTAGCAAGAACCTCTACAGACTATCCCTTTACCCTGATGACAGTGCGCAGCGAGGGCCAGTTCAATACCATTATCTATGAGGAGGCAGACAGCTATCGCAACGCCAGCCAGCGCTGGGTCGTATTCCTGAACGCAAAGGATATCCAGGCACTGGGCTTGCAGGAAGGCGATAGCGTCACCGTGACTTCACCACGGGGAAGCATGGAAGGGCTTACCCTTTGCGCCTTCGACCTGCCCCGGGGTAATGCGATGGCTTACTTCCCGGAGGCCAACGTGCTTATCGGCAGAGAACCGGATCCGCGGAGTAAAACGCCTGCCTTCAAGTCCGTGCCGATTGCGGTCCGGGCGTGTTGAGCACCCTAGGAACCGGTCAGCATGGCGACCGCAATCACCACCAGGGTCGCAACTACCGGGATAACAACCGTGATAACACCAACGTCCTTGTAGGCTTCGCGATGGGTGAGCCCGGTAATGGTCAGCATCGCCACCACCGCACCGCAGTGGGGCAGCGAATCGAATCCACCGCTGGCCATGGTGGCAACCCGGTGCAATACCTCGGGCTCGATACCCATGGCGAGATAAGCCGGCGCCATGGTTTGCATGAAAATCTGCAGACCGCCGGAGGCCGACCCAGTAATGGCAGACACCAGGCTGACCGAGGCAAAGGCCGACAACAGCGGTGGCAGATCGGTTTGCAACATCAAGCTGGTGAAGCTGGCAAAGCCCTGGGTGTGGGTCACCACGCCGCCAAAGCCAATGACCACGGCGGTGTTGATCAGCGGCATGATCGCCTCCTGGGTTCCCCGGCCGACCACCCCAAAGGCATCGCGACGCACCACCGGGAACAACAACAGTGCCAGTATCGTACCCAGCGCCAGGGCGATACTGGGCCATACAACGGGCTGGCTGTTGGCAAAATTCAGCAGCGAGTAAAACGCGCCCGCCCCGGCCTGGGCTTCAGCCGGCAGCGCCATCTTCACCAGGCGCGGCACGATGATGGTACCCAGTACCAGTGCCAGTGGCAGCAATGCCCGTAACCAATGGGGATAGGCTTGCGTATCCTGCTCGGAGAAAACCGGGTCCCGGGGGCCCGGCACAAAGTGCTCCCCCCGCTCCAACGCCAGCACACGCTGACGTTCCAGATACCACATACCGAAACCGAGCATGATGGCAGCGCCAATTAAGCCCAGCCAGCCACCGGCAAACAGGTCGGTTTTCAGCGCCACCGAGGAAATCACGTTCTGGATTGACGGCGTACCCGGCAATGCGCTCAGGGTAAAGGTGCCGGCACCCAGCGCCAGCGCGGCACAGAACAGTCGTTTGGGAATATCTGCCTCTCGCAACAACCGCAATCCCAGGGGGTACATTGCAAAAATCACGACAAAGACCACGACGCCGCCGTAAGTCAGCAGGCCGCAGGCCAGGGTTGTGATCCACAGCGCCCGATGGGCACCGAGCTGGCGCACCAGGGCCATGGCAATACTGGCCGCGGCGTGGCTATCGCCCATCACCCGGCCGAATACGGCACCGGCCACGAACAGCAGGAAAAACTTGCCCGCAAAGGTGAAGGCCCCGAGGGGGCCGAAGGAAAAGTAGTTGGTGATGCCCTCCGCCAGGGGCAGACCGTTGGTGACGATGACCAGCAGCGAGCACAGCAGTGCGGACAGAACGATATCGACGCCCCGCAGCGCCAGCCAGATAAGCAGCACGACACTGCCGACAAGACCCAGATATTCCATAGGATTTACTCGATAGTTGTTGTTATTCCCGACCGCCCGATAATACCCCGGCAGCCTCCCATAGCAAGGCTCCCCATGAACAGCGGCCAGCGGCTAAACGTCGCCATTACGGCCGAATCGCCCGCCATCAGGGCCGCGACTTCGCGCTATTGCCGACAGAGATCCAGTGGCTTACCGCCGGCAAGGAAGGCCTCGATATTGGCGCATGCCCGTAGCGCCATCTCGATCCTGCACTCGGATGTGGCGCTGCCGATATGCGGCAGCAGGGTTACGTTGTCCAACTCCAGCAGGGCCGGCGTCACCCGTGGCTCGAACTCGAAAACATCCAGCCCGGCGGCTCCCAGGTGGCCGCTGGCCAACGCCTCTGCCAGGGCTGCCTCGTCCACCAGTGCACCGCGCCCGGTGTTGACCAGGACCGCCCCCGGCTTCATTTGGGCCAGGGTTTCGGCATTGAGCAGATGGCGTGTCGCTGGGGTCAGCGGGCAATTCAGGGAGACGATATCGGCCTCGGCCAACAGGTCCCCGAGGTTATCCCGATACCTGGCGCCAGTCGCTTCCTCGGCAGCGGCCTTGCGACGGGGGCCATGGTAAATAATTGGCATGTTGAAACCGGCGGCCCGTCGCGCCACCGCCTGGCCGATCGCACCAAAGCCGATGATTCCCAGGGTCTTGCCATGGACGCGCTGCCCGGCAAGGCCCTGGGCCAGTGCCCAGTCGCCACCGCGCAGCAGGCGCTCGGACGCACTCAGGCGGCGACAGGCTGCCAGCAATAGCGCCATCGTCAGGTCCGCCGTATCCTCGGCCACGATGGGTGTGTTGCTCACCTGGATTCCACGGGCCTGCGCCGCCGCCAGATCGATGTTGTCGATACCCACGCCCACATTGGCCACCAGCTTTACGCTTGCAGGCAGGCCGTCGATAAGGGCAGCGTCTACCGGATCGACCGAGGTGGATACATAAATCCTTGCGTTGGTCAGAGTTGACCCGGTGAGCGCCGCATCACCGGCAACCAGCACCTCGCCATACTGCCCCAGCAATTGCACGAAGGGCCCGGGCAGTTCCCGCGCCAGGATAATCACCGGTTTCGTCATTGCGTCCTACTCCCTTTCACTTTTCCTGCCCGACTACTCGATGAGGTCTACCGCCATCTGCGCCAGGGGTGCTGTCATCTTGCCCACCTCGATGGCCTTCCTGCTCGACGCATTGCCGTCGAGGGCGCGCTTGGCGACCCCCTGACAAATGGACGCCAGGCGGAAAAAGCTGAACGCAAGGTAAAAGTTCCAGTTGTCGATGCCGTCGATACCCCGCAGCTTGCAATACTGTCGAATGATCGATGCCTCATCGGGAATTCCCAGGGCATCGCGATCGAGGTCGCCGAGCCCGCGGACATCGCTTTGAGGTGGAAGCCGCAGTCGCATACAACAGTAGGCCAGGTCGGCGAAGGGGTGGCCGAGGGTGGACAATTCCCAGTCGAGCACCGCCACGATGGCAGCCTGTTCGGAGTGGTACATCACGTTGGCCAGGCAATAGTCGCCGTGGATCAGGCTGACCTGACCATCATCGGCGGGAATGTTGGCCGGCAGCCACTGCAAGAGTTTTTCCATGGCGGGGATATTGCCGGTCTCGGCGGCGCGGTATTGCTTGGCCCAACGGCCGATCTGACGCTCGTAGTAATTCCCCGGTTTACCGTAGTCGCCCAGGCCCACTGCGTCGACATCAACATCGTGCATGGCCGCGAGCACCTTGATGAGATCCTGGTAATAGGTCCCCCGCTTACCCTGCTCCACCTCGGGCAGCGCCGAGTCCCAGAAGACCCTTCCGTCAACAAATTCCATGACATAAAACATGCTGCCGATAACACCGTCGTCGGCACACAGGTGAAGGGCCCTGGCCACTGGCACCGGCGTTTGGGCCAGCGCTTTCAATACCCTGAACTCGCGGTCCACCGCATGGGCCGACGCGAGCAATTCACCCGGTGGCTTGCGTCGGAGCACGTATTGCCCGCTGTCCGCTTTCAAAAGGAAGGTGGGATTGGACTGACCGCCGGCAAATTTCTCTGCGCTGCGCAGCTTGCTGAAACCCGCTATCTGCTGCTCGAGGTAATTGCCAAGCGCATCGACGTCGAGCTGGTCTACGGCATTTCTGGTCATGGGACTCCCGCTACTTTGGCTTCTTGAGAACACGGGATTCTATACAGCCTGACCGGGTCTGGCCATCCGCCCCGGGCGCTAATCGACACCTTAACGCCGCCACGGCCCCGGCACCGGGGACGTCAGTATGGCGGGCATTGCCAGGCCACAGCCCAACAACCGGGAGCATCGGTGGACCAGAAAGCAACAGGGGTGGGTAGCCAGCGCGAGGTCACAGGCAGGCTCGGTAAAGGCCGACTCAGCCCGTATTGCGCATGCCAGCCGCAATACCTCCCACCGCGATCATCAGCGCCTGCTTGACCTCTTGCCCGCCTCCAGCCCGGTCCCGGGTCAGCAACTCGGTCTGGAGGATATTCAGCGGGTCGGTATACACGTTGCGTAACTCCACCGCCTGCTTGGCCCAGGGCAGATCCTCCATCAGGTGATCTTCGTTGGCGATATCGAGTACCGCCGCAATGTCGTCGCGCAGGGCCTGGCGCAACTCCTGCCCCAGCGGCCACAGGCGGGGTTCAACCAGTTGCCGGTCGTAGTGCTCCGCAAGATAGAGGTCCGCCTTGCTGTAGACCATTTCGAGCATGCCGATTCGGGTCGAGAAAAACGGCCAGGCCTCACACATGGTCTCGAGTTCTTCCTTGGCGCCGCTGTCGATGGCCTTGCGCAGGGCCAGGCCGGCACCCAGCCAGGCGGGGAGCATCAGCCGGTTCTGCATCCAGGCGAATTGCCAGGGGATTGCCCGCAGGCTCTCGATGCCGCCCTTGGGGTTCCGCTTGGCCGGCCGCGAGCCCAGGGGCAGTTTACCCAGCTCGCTCTCGGGGGTGGCCTGGCGAAAGTAATCGATGAACTCGGGTGTCTCGCGAACGATGCGCCGGTATTCTGCAGCGGAATCCGTCGCCAGTTGCTCCATCCGCTCACGCCACCGGGGTTCCGGTCGCGGGGGTGGATTGAGGTTGGCATCGAGCACCGCGCTGGTATAAAGCTTGAGCGTATTCAGGGCGACCCCGGGCAGACCCAATTTGACCCGAATCATTTCGCCCTGCTCGGTCACCCGCAACCCGCTCTGGAGGGAACCGGGGGGTTGGGACAACAGTGCCGCGTGGGCCGGTGCACCGCCGCGGCCGATGGTACCGCCACGCCCATGGAACAGGGTCAGGTCGATGCCCTGCTCGGCACAAATATCGATCAGCTGCTCCTGGGCTTTGTACTGGGCCCAGGACGCGGCCATTACCCCGGCATCCTTGGACGAGTCTGAGTAGCCGATCATCACCATCTGGCGACCCTCGGCCAGCTCGCGATAGATGTCGATATCCAATAGCCGCTGCACCGTTGAGCCGGCGTTATTGAGGTCGTCCAGGGTCTCGAAGAGCGGCGCCACGGGCATATTGAAACGACAGCCGCACTCGCGCAGCAGTAGCTTGACCACCAGTACGTCTGAGGGCTGTCGCGCCATTGAAATCACGTAGGCACCCAGTGCCTCCCGGGGTTGTGCGGCGATCACCTCACAGGTATCGAGGACTTCCCGGACAGCGGCCGATGGCTCCCAGTAACGGGGCAGCAGTGGGCGTTTACCCGCGAGTTCCGACAGCAGGAATGCCTGGCGCTGCAGCTCATCCCACTCGGCGTAATCGCCCAGTTCGAGATAGCGGGTGAGTTCAGACAGCACCTCGGTATGGCGGGCACTTTCCTGGCGAATATCCAGCCGCACCAGGTGACTGCCGAAACAGCGCAGGCGGCGCAGCATGTTCAACAGGTTGCCGTCGGCGATAAGGCCCATACCCATGGTCTGCAGTGACACGTAGCAGGCATAAACCGGATCCCAGATATCGGCCATGGATTCGACGATATCATGGTGCGAATCCGGCCTTCCGTTGATCCTGTCCACCAGTGTCACCATGGTGTGCTGCAGGCGCAGTTCCAGCTGGTGCAATACCGCCCTGTAAGGCTCCCTGGCGTTGTCGGCAAGCTCCATGACCTCGGCGGTTGCTGCGGTCATCGACAGCTCCTGGAGCAGCATGCGCACGTCTTTCAGGTATAAATCCGCGGCCTTCCAACGCGCCAGCAGAAACACCTCGGCGCTGACTTTCGCGGTCACATTGGGGTTACCGTCGCGGTCACCGCCCATCCAGGAAACGAAACGCACCGGGCTCGCCGTAATCGGCAACCTGTGCCCGAGCAGTCTCGTCTGGGCGGTGTCCAGCCCTCGCAACAGCTCCGGCACCGCCTGCCACAGGGAGTTTTCTATCACCGCAAATCCCCACTTCGCTTCATCGACCGGTGACGGCCGCTCTTCGCGTATTTCCGGGGTATGCCATATCTGCGCGATCAGGCGCCGCAGCCGCTGCTTCAGCGCCCGGCGCTCCTCGGCGGACAGGAGCGTGTGATCGAGCTCCCGCAGACAGCGGCTGATCTGGATATGCTTGTGAATGATCGTGCGCCGGGCCACCTCGGTGGGGTGGGCGGTCAGCACCAACTCTATTTTCAGGGCGGAAATGGCCGCGGCAATCGCATCATCGTCGAGCTGCTGGGATCGCAGGCGGGTGTACACCATATCGAGATCAAGACTGGGCAGGGCGGCGTTATTGTGGGTGGTCTCCAGTTGTTCCGCGGTGTTGGACAGGTGCAGAAAGTGGCTGAACGCGCGCGCCACCGGCACCAGTTCGTCATCGGTCAGGCCGTGCAGGACCTGATTCAAACGTTGGCGATCCGACTCGTTGCCATAGCGTGCCGATTTTGACAGTTGGCGAATCAACTCGACTTTTTCGAACAGGGCGTCACCGTGGGCAACCTTGATACCGTCACCAAGAAAACGCCCAAGCAATTGTACTTTTTGCTTGAGGGGGGCAAAGTTGTCCATAGTAACTCCAAATCCGGATTTCGGGGCGGCGATTATAAAGGCCTGTACGATTTAATGTCACCGGTCCGGGATCTTTCTGCAGCCGACTTTCCACCCTTGGGGTCCGGGGCCAGCCACCGTCTCAGGTGCAGCAGGTGCGCGAATTCAGCTCCGGGGGCCTTGCCGGCGTGTGGGCGGAGGAAAATACCCGCGAGGCCATCTATGCGGCGATGGCGCGACGGGAAACCTTTGGCACCACCGGCCCCCATATCAGGGTTCGTCTATTCGGTGGCTGGGACTTTGGCGACAAGGACATCGCCAGCCCCGATTTCGCCGCGCGGGGTTACCAACGCGGAGTGCCCATGGGGAGTTCCCTGTCGAGGGCTCCCAGGGGCGCGGCACCCACTTTCATGGTCAGTGCAAGCAAGGACCCCAAAAGTGGCAATCTCGATCGCGCGCAAATCGTCAAGGGGTGGGTTGACGCGCAGGGTAAACAACATGAGAAAGTGTACGATGTGGCCTGGAGCGGCGACCGCAAACTGGATGACAAGGGTGTATTGCCCGCTGTCGGCAACACTGTCGATGTCGAAAAGGCAAGCTACACCAATACCATCGGCAGCGCTCAGCTGTCTGCCGTATGGCAGGACCCCGACTATAACCCTTCTCAGAATGCGTTTTATTACCTGCGGGTACTGGAAATTCCCACGCCCCGCTGGAGTACCCGTGATGCTGCAAAACTGGGGGTGGAAATCCCCGCCGGCCTGGCGGCAAGCATTCAGGAGCGGGCTTACAGTTCGCCGATCTGGTACACGCCATAACGGTTTAATCAGCGGGCACTCTCGTCAACGCCATGCAAGAACGCCAATTCGCTCACCGACAGGCGAACCTCGCTCCCGGGGGCTGGAGCATCGATCGCTGAAAGCGTGATTTCCGGGCAGCCGGCTTCCGGTTCACAGACTCTGCGGGCGCAAAAAAGCCGGGAAGAACCCGGCCCTTTCAGCGCAAATTTGGGCGCTACTAACGCGCCTGGGCCTTGGCGTCGTTGATCATGTCTTCATTGGCCGCAACCACCACCTCGACCCGTCGATTCTTGGCTTGCCCCTCCTTGGTAGAGTTGTCGAAACGTGGCTTGGTTTCACCAAAGGCCTGCACCGTAAACCGGCTCGAGCCAACGCCCTTCGTCCTCAGGTAGTCGGCCACCGCCTGGGCGCGCTGCTGCGACAGGGTCATATTGTAATTCGCATCACCGGTGCTGTCGGTATGGCCCTCAAGCAGCAGGTTGGTATCGGGAAACTCGCGAAAGACCTCGGCAACCTGGTCGAGATTTGCCTTGGCCTGCGGGGTCAGGGTTGAGCTGTTGAAGGCGAAATTTACACCGCTGTTTTCATCAAATATGATCTGGATGCTTTCCCCCACCCGCTTCACCTCGGCACCGGGTACCGCTTCCTGAATAGCATCGGCTTGCTTGTCCATATTGTTGCCGATTATTCCCCCGGCGACTCCGCCTATCGCCGCACCGATCATGGTGGACTTGGTATTGCCTCCAATCAGTTGCCCAAGCAGGGCACCGGCGGCGGCGCCACCGCCTGCACCGCGCTGGGTCTTGTTGGTGTTCTGCATGGTTTCGCAACCCGCGGTGACCATAAGGACAGTGGCCAGTGACATTGCAACTAAGGGTTTTTTCATAATTTTCTTAACCTTATCTACTTTTTCTATGACGGGTTATGTGGGCCGGCCGTTAGCTTACATAGTGATGGAGTCGGAAACCCTGTTAAAAGTCAGCAGCACGTCGAAGGCACTCCCCTGGTAGCTGGTTGGTACTCGCAAAACCATTACAGAGCCGTTCAACTGATCGATATTGGCCCGGTACCCGCGCCCGGAGGGATCGGTGGGGTTGCCCTTGGCGTCGGCGTGCTTTAACTGAAACTTGACAGTGCCGTCCCCCGGCTCGTAAAAAGACCAGCGAATATAATGGCTCGCCGGTGAGCACAGGGAAGATGTGACATCGAGGGAGACTCGACCCTTGCTGTTGTTCGGTATAAAAATCCAGTCGCTGCCCTTGAAACAGCTTGAGTCGGCAAGCTCGAAAAGATTGGCCTTGTACAGGCCCGCCTCACCGACAAAGCGAATATCAGAGACCTCCCAGGTGCCCTTGAGCATTTTCTTGCTGGGTTTTGCCGGCCCACTACTGCCGCCGGTACCGGCACAGGCCACCAGGAACATTATCAGGAGAACAGAAACCAGGTTTTTCATATCAGCTACACGTCCTTTGCCACATTCTTTTTTTTTCGGGTAACACAGCCGTTCCCCGGACCCGAAGGAGAATAAAACCCAAGTTCGCCAAAGTCCAGTCGCGAGGGTGAAAAAACCGTCGGTGCAACACAGGTTCCAGCGACCAATTGTCTGGTTTGTGACTCGCATTGTCGTTATGATCCTGACTACGGTTGGTGAATGGCCCGGGGATTTACTGAGGGCCCCGCGAGTTTTAGGGCTTCTCTGGGGTAATAGTGCTCCTTGCTTCACCCAGCCGACGGCTAACAACAATAAGAGGATTCGGCGCCATGAGTTCAATTGCTATCCTGTTGCTCGGTGTGGCCGGGCTGGGTTTCGGCTGGTTTATCTATTCGCGCTATGTCGCGGTACACATTTATAAACTGGATCCGGATTTTGTCACCCCCGCCCACGAACTGGAGGACGGGGTAGATTATGTCCCGACCAATAAATATGTGCTGTGGGGACACCACTTCACCTCGGTCGCCGGCGCTGCGCCCATCGTGGGCCCAGCCATCGCGGTTTACTGGGGCTGGGTCCCGGCGATTCTCTGGGTCATCGTTGGCAGTGTCTTTTTTGCCGGCGTACACGACATGGGTGCCCTGTGGGCCAGTAACCGCAATAAGGGCAAGTCCATCGGGGCACTGTCGGAAAATGTCATCGGCAAGCGCACCCGCTCGCTCTACATGGTGGTCGTGTTCCTGGTGCTGCTGATGGTCAATTCGGTGTTCGGTGTGATTATCGCCAATGCCTTCGTCAATACACCGGGTTCGGTTTTCCCGGCCTGGGCGGCAATCGCGGTCGCCCTGGTTATCGGCCAGTTACTCCACCGCAATACGATGAAACTGGGCATACTGACGGCTATCGGGGTCGCGATACTCTACCTGTCCATCTACATTGGCAGCGAAATGCCCCTCAGTTTACCCGCCGGCTTGCCCGGCCTCGGCATTCCCGCCACCTGGATCATCATTCTGTTTGCCTATGCCGCAATCGCCTCGATGTTACCTGTCTGGGCATTGCTGCAGCCAAGGGATTTCATCAACGGCATGCAGTTGGCCGTCGGCCTGTTGCTATTATACGGCGCCGTTTTGATTGCCGGCCCCGAAATGACAGCACCCGCCTTCAACAATCAGATGGCTGAAGGCACACCTTCAATGGTACCGCTGCTGTTCGTCACCATCGCCTGCGGTGCGGTGTCGGGCTTTCATGGCATTGTCGCATCCGGCACCACTTCGAAGCAGCTCAACAAGGAAACCGACGCACGCTTCGTGGGCTACCTCGCTGCCCTCGGCGAGGGTTCGCTGGCACTGATCACCCTGATTGCGGTCAGTGGCGTGGCCCTGGCGGCAACCCCCGAAGCCTGGCACGAAACCTATGCCCATTTTGGCGATGGTGCGGTGGGCGCATTCATCAACGGGGGCGCCAATCTTATCGAAAGCGGTTGGGGCCTCTCCGCCGGCATCGCCTCTACGCTGCTGGCCACCATGGTGGTGTTATTCGCCGGCACCACCATGGATTCCGGCGTCCGGCTGCAACGCTACATCATCCAGGAATGGGGTGACATCTATAACATCAAATGGATAAAGAACGGCATTGTCGCCACCGGAATCGCGGTGGGATGCTGTCTGGTACTGGCGTTTGGTGCAGGAGGTAAAGAGGGCACCGGCGGCATGATCATCTGGCCGCTGTTCGGCTCCACCAACCAGATCCTGGCGGGCATGACGCTGATGGTAATCTCGGTAATGCTGATAAAAAGCCGCCGCCCCGCCTCCGTGACCTTGATACCCATGGTTTTCGTGCTGTTTATGGCAGTGCTGGCGGCGGGAATTATCTTCCTTAAATTCCTCAGTGAAGGTAACTACCTGCTGATGTTCATCAATGCCGTAGTTTTGGTGACCTCACTGCTGGTTGTACTCGAAGCGACATCAGTGATCATGCAGGAGCGGGCAAAACAACGTGGCGAGCAGTTGAAGCCGGACAAGTAAACGTTTCTCTTCCGGTGCGTATGCTTTACCGGGAAAAGCCCGGTGAGGCTAAGGCTGCCCGCTGTCAGCTTTCTGCTTTTGCAGCACGCCGAATGGTCCGATCGGCAAGGTAGCGCACCAGGCCCGGAAAGTGACGCAGGGCGAAGGCTCTGGTGGCGGCTTTAAACCCGGTGAAGTGGACGAACTTGTCACCATCGATGGCCTTGACGGTGGACTCGTAAATCAGCGACAGCGGCGCCTTGGGTATCATCAGCGTGTGGGTCCGGTAAGCGTCCAACTCGTCAACCATGGGCGAATCAACTCCGGCGGGCAAATCAACTACAGCCCTTTTCCGCCAGCCGCAGCGCCGAAACCGAACCGCCAAAGCCGCTGCCAAAGATCAGATAATCGTAATCGAAAGCCATAATCAATCCTGAATGTTCCGGAAGCGGGGGTGAGCAATAAATTACCATAATGTAATTTATTTACAATGATCGGCGGATGTGTGCAGCGCCAGTGGAGCAGGTTACCCGCCACATCACGGGCGTTGCCGGGAGCATCGTCCAATTTGCCGAGATTATATGAAGCTTATCTGATATGATTTTTCGAGAAAAACTGCTTTGGTGGCTCCATGTTAAAACCCGTCGAAAATCGAACACCCCCGGTGAAACGCAAACGCGGCCGGCCGCCTAAACCCAAGCAAGCCAGCGATAGTATTCCTGAAACCATTATCGCGGCGGCCCGCTACGTGTATGCTGACACCGGATACCGCGACTTCTCGGTTGAATTGCTACTCGCCGAGGCGGGCATCTCCAGGCCCACCTTTTATCGGCACTTCAAGGATAAAACGAACGTCATCGACATCGTGGTGAAGCGCGCCAATTTGTTGCTGGTCGAAGAAGTCGAGCAGCGTATCGCAGGCAGCGAAACGGTCCGCGAAGTGGTCGACAGGGGCGTGGAAGCTTACTTCGAATGGGGGCTGAAAATCGGCAAACTGGCGGGCTCGATCTACCGCGAGATCCACGACCCGGAGTCCCCCGCTTCGGTGTATCGCGATCGCAATATCGCCACGCTGACAGCCATTTTACAGGCCGCCGGCGAGCGCAGCGGGCTACAACTGGACACGCAGGTATACGAAGCCCTGATTGATACCATCGAGAATGTGGGCCATCGCGCCTTCTGGCCAACGCTGAAAACCGTGGATGAAATCGAGAGGCTCAAGAAAACGATTTTCCTGATCGTCTATCGCACGCTGGAGATCAAGTAACCCCGGGGTCGAAGTCCTCGCTCCCCGCCGCTGCCGATACGCGTTGTTATTGGCACTGCAGCTTTGCCCGCCAGCAGCTGCCCGTCGACAGTATTCGAAAACCGCTATCAGGCCGGTTTCTCCTCCACGGCCGGGTGCCTTTCCACCGTTTCGGTGTAGCGCTCATCCAGGGCCAACTTCCACTTTTTCTGACTGACATGCTCCTTGATCACCTCGATCGCATCGTCAATCATGCCCCGCATCTCAGCATTGACCGACTGCGCTTCGGCCATTGCGCCGTATTCGGCCGCGTGCAATTCGTCCCGCTCCACCGCATTGAGCAGTTTTTGGGTATCCATGTCGTTTAGCAGATTGACGATGGTGCTGACCACAATATCGGCGACACTGCGCTCAAGGCGCTTTTCCAGGTGCTTGCCGACGATGGGCATTGCCCGCAACCGGGCCACCTCCTCATTCCTGCTCATGGCCTCTGAAACGCTATCGACCAGGTGCTGGGTGACGATGCCATCCTTGTTGCGTTCGATGGATTTGCCGACATGGGCCAGGGACTGCGAAACCCAGCTCGCCAGTGTCTCCTTGCGGGTGTAGACAACGCGCTGCATGATGTCATCGAGGATCATGGAGTTGCCCTCCAGTTCATCCTGCACATCACTGAGCGCTTTTACGATGACCCGGTCGGTCAATTCTTCGAGCAGCACTTCGTAGTAAAACATTATGAAGCGATACGGCGCCCACTGGCGCACGTCGATGATCCCGTACTTGTGCAGGCGGTAGATGATGGAGAATACCCGCAGGAAGCGGAACACCCGGGCTGCACCCAGCGGGATACAGCCGACCAGGTCGTACCAGTGAATGAACGGGTAGAAAAACCAGCGCAGATAGGTTTTGTGTTTTACCGCAACGGCCCACCGGATCAGGAACTCGCTGAGAAATATTGCCACGAAACACAGGTCGATCAGGAGGAAGTTGGCGTGAACAGGAGCGTATGCCTCGATCACGCCGGGGGCAAATTCCGCAACCCACAGGCGCACCGCATCGGTGGAATACAGGGCATCCACAATCAACAACAGCAGATTGGCGACGAGCAAGAGCAGCATCACCATATCGACGATAAACCACACTCCCTCGCGGCTTTCGCGCAGGCGCTTCAAGTTCAGGTTGATCATCCCGGCCCCTTGTACCCTTACCCAGCTCATCGGCAGGGCGACGCGCAGCTTTCGAGCAAAGTGATTTGTGCCCTCGATCCCGTGCTGCGATAAGCTGCTTGCCAACCCCGGGAGAAAGACTACCACGAAATACCCGAGCTTTTGGGACCGGCATGCGGTATTGCCATGTGCAGCCTTTTACGGTTACCCGGAGCGTCGGATTCAGGCTAGTCCGTATCCGACGTCGGACACGGCGTCAGGCGGTGGCAACCGACGGGGCAGTTTCTGGCATCTGGGGTTCGTCGCTGGCGGGCTGCAATACCGGTAGATCGACGCCACCCACCCGTGGGGTAAGCTGTTGCTCCCGGTAATCCAGTTGAACTGCGATGGGCGTGGCGCTGCCGACCAGGTTGGGCGGTCGGCAATCTGGCCACTCTCGCGGGTATCTCCAGGCTGGGCCTGTGCAGGGGAAGACAGTCGCAGCCGGGGTGATGACGGGCTGCCCTGTGAACGGGTGCTATGGTGCCGGTCTGCCCGATTTATTCTGATGCTTATGCTTTGATTTTTTCGAAGCGCAATTAATTCCCGGCCCCGCCGATGCGCCCGGCTGACGCGGGCAGCCTTTGACAATATCGCTGGCACTTTGTCAGTCGTTTGTGCGTGCGGTAAGCTGCTGTTTGACGACAGGCGCGCATAACGGTATCACGAGGTCAGCGATGAAACTGGGGCTGTTGCTGGGCTATTCCGGCCGCAGGATACACATTCCATTCGAGCTGATCCACCAGGCCGAAGCCACCGGCTTTGATTCAGTCTGGGTAGCGGAGGCCTACGGCAACGATACGGTTACCGCCGCCAGCTACATCCTCAGTCGGACCCAGGATATCAAGGTCGGCACCGCGATCATGCAGGTACCTGCTCGCACCCCGGCCAACTGTGCGATGACGGCGATGTCGTTGTCGCAGTTGTCCGGCGGGCGGTTTATTCTCGGCCTGGGGGCATCCGGGCCCCAGGTGGTGGAGGGCTGGCATGGTCAGCCTTATGCCAAACCGGTCACCCGCATCAAGGAGTACATCAGGATTGTCAGGGCGATTATGGCCAGGGAAGGGCCGGTCAGTTTCGAGGGCGCGTGCTACCAACTGCCCTACCGAGGACCCGGGGCGACCGGCCTGGGCAAGCCCCTGAAGAGCATTCTGGCTGCAGATACCGGCATCCCCATTTACACGGCGTCTTTCACCCCCGCAGGTTATCGCGCCAGCGGCGAAGTTGCGGACGGCGCCATACCCGCCTTTACCAGCCCCGAAAAACTGGGCACCATCATTCCCTCACTGGAGCAGGGCTTCGCCAATGCCGGCAACGGCAAGTCCTTTGACGATTTCGATATTGCACCCTTTGTCCCCGTCTCGATGGGTGATGACATCGACCAATGCCGCGAGGGCACTCGCCAGATGCTGGCGCTCTATGTGGGCGGCATGGGTGCGAAAGACAAGAATTTCTACACTGACTATGCGAAGAAGCTTGGTTATGCCCAGGCTGCGAGCAGGATTCAGGACCTCTACCTGGGCGGTAACAAGCAAGCCGCGGCGGCGGCGGTGCCGGACGAGTTCGTCGACGAAGTAGCGTTGGTGGGCACTGCACAGCAGATCGCCGATCGCGCCCAGGCCTGGAAGGCATCGGGCAAGATCAAAACCATGATCATGGCCATCAACCAGCCCGAGGTCCTCCCGGTTCTGGCCGAGGCCTTTAACGGCTAGCGGGATTGCACAGCGGGCAGGTGCGACCTCCGGTTTAGCCCGCCTGGCGGGTGACGATGACAACCTTGCCCAGCAGGGTTTTGTGTACCGGGCACTTGTCGGCGATCTCTACCAGGCGCTCCCGCTGTTCGTGGGTCAAATCCCCCTTCAACACCAGCTCACGCTCCAGTAACTCCACTTTGGCATTGTCCTGGTCGCAGTGCTCACAATCAGCACCGTGCTGGCGGGAATGACGCAGGCTGACGCTGATGTCGTCCAGAGGAATCTTCTTGCGATTGGCGTACATCCGCAGGGTCATGGAGGTGCACGCGCCCAGTGCCGCCAGCAGATGCTCGTAGGGGTCGGGGCCGAGGTTATCGCCCCCCATGGCAGCGGGCTCATCGGCATACCACTGGTGATGATCGGTACTCAACAGGCGGGTGAAGCGCCGGTTGTACTCGGCAACCTCAAGCTCACCCTTGGGCACCTCGCTCTCGTCATTGACGAGAAGCTTCCGGGCCGGAAGGTATTTTTCCGACCAGGCGGCTATCACCCGAGCCGCATAGGCCGCATCGGACCGGTCAGTAAGCAGATGATCGGCATCGTCGAGGCTGACGAAACTTTTGGGGTGTTTTGCCCGCCGGTAAATCGCCTCGGCCTGGGAAATAGACACCACCTCATCCATGGGCGCATGCAGGATCAGCAGTGGTTTGCGCAGCTGTTCGATATCATCCTCTGCCTTTTCAAGATCATCGAGGAACTGCCGCTTGATGGTAAAGGAACGACCTGCGAGCTCCACCTCGACCGCACCCAGCGCCTCGATGTCGTCGATGTGCGTGGCGAACTGACGCGTAATGTGTGAAGCGTCGGCCGGCGCCCCGATGGTAACGACCGCCTGCACCTCCGGCAGTTGATGCGCGGCAGACAGCACCGCCCGGCCGCCGAGACTGTGTCCCACCAGTAGCAGCGGCGCCTGGTAGTGCTGGCGGAGGAAGTCCGCTGCGGCCACCAGGTCTTCGACGTTGGAAGAAAAATTGGCATTGGCAAAATCGCCGTCGCTGTTACCAAGGCCGGTAAAATCGAAACGCAGCACCGCGAACCCCAGCTCCACCAACTGGCGGGAAATACGCGCCGCCGCGATGGCGTCCTTGCCACAGGTGAAGCAGTGGGCAAACATCGCGTAACCCCGGGTATTGTACTGGGGGCTTTGCAGCAGGCCCGCAAGTTGTACCCCGTTACTTTCGAACGCGACCTTGCTGCGGATTCCAGTCATTCAAAGCTCCTTATTATTAATATGTCGGACCTGTCCCGGCGCCCATGATAAACGAATTCGCTTGTTTGGCCACAACCCGCTGCCGAGGGCCATTCCGCTCCCCCTTTCACTGTGGCATCGGCAGCTTCGATGGCTTATAGTAGCCCCACAATAAACGCATCAAAAGTCTGAAATATCATGGGGTTATCATGCATAAGACACTGCTGGCCACGGCCATCAGCCTGGGGCTCGCTGCCAATGGCGCCAGCGCATCCGGCGCTCGCGCCTACACTGGAATGTATACCTTCGGCGACAGCCTGTTCGACACCGGCCAGTTCGGTGGTCGCGCCACCAACCGGGTGGGACCGGACTACCAGAACTCCGAATTCGGCCCCGTAACCCCCGATCTGGTTGCCAGCGGCCTGGGGCTTCCAGTCCCCACCGCCTCGCGTTTCGGCGGCACCAACTACGCGGTGGGCGGCAACCGCTCCATCGATACACTCAACTCCATCAACGCTGAAACCACCTATACCCAGGCTTCCTCGATTGGCGAGCCATCCGATGACCGGGATACCACCTTCAACTCTTTCTTTTACAATTTGCGCCTCGCCGGACAAAACCTCGACACCCGCGCCCTGTACTTTCTCGACGGTGGCGGTAACGATATTGGCGGCGGCCTGGTGTTCAACGACGAGGATGCCGGCGTTGTCGCCTCGAATCTGGTCAATGCCGCGCGGGCTCTGCAACAGCGCGGCGCCAAGTACGTGGTCATGACCAATGTGCCAAATTTTGGTCTGGCGCCGGCGGGTGCCGATTTTGCTGATTTCGCCAGCACCCAGGCCAGCAGTATCAACCGCCAGATCAATGAGCAGCTCGGCAGCGCAAATGTGTTGATTTTCGACGCCTACTCGATGCTCGGCGAGATCGCCGCCGACCCGACAGCCTATGGCCTACCCCTGACCAGCAGCGAGCTCAGCCGCGCCTGCTTTGGCAGTGATGCGGCCAACTGCGAGGGCGGCAATGCCGACGCCAAGATCGACGGCAGCAACCCGGACCCGGATCAGTTCTTTTACAACGATCCGCTGCACCCGACGACCATCGGCCACACCATCGGTGCCGACTACTCCCTTTCGGTGCTCAAGGCACCCGGCGAAATCGCCCTGCTCCCCTATATGGGTATCGACGATATGCAGGCCCAGTGGCGCTCCGCCGCGCCGGTCATGCGCTCCAACCGCTGGAATAATCGCACCGACGTCGGCAACTTCACCATCTGGGGCGGCTACAACGTCAATGAGAATAAACGCGACACCGAATACGGGGACACCGGCAGCAACGATGGCGACCAATACGCCATTGGCTTCAATTACCGTTTCAGCGATGCCTTTTATCTGGGCGGCCTGGTAAGCGGTGCCGACAATGAACTGGATTTTGACAACAGTGTCTCCCAATACGAGATGGAAAGCCTGGGCTTTTCTGTACTGGGCGGCTTCAGGGGCGATCACTGGTTTGCCGAGGGCATATTCAGCTACGCCGGGCTCGATTACGACAAGCTGAATCGCAGCTTTAACCTCGGCCCGGTCAATCGCCGTACCGAAACGGCCAGCACCGACGGTGACAGCATGGGGGCAATGGTCAGCGCCGGTTACAACGTCGTCGACAGTGACAGCGCGTTCCGGCTCGGTCCCCAGTTAGGCTACGAGTACGTGCGGGTCAAGGTCGATGGCTACCGCGAGGACGGCAGTAACGTCACCGCGCTGAATGTCGATGACCAGGATGTCAGCTCGAGTGTGTTCACCCTCGGCGGCTTCGCCAGTCTCGACCTCGGCTTTTGCGACTGCGAGCTTTATGGCGATGCGCTCTACCGCAAGGAGGGCAGCACCGACGCGAACGATCCCCGCATCGGCATGGTATCGGTGGAGGGTAATATGGCTACCCTGCCCGGCTACCAGATAGAAAATGACGACAGTTGGCGCTGGAATATCGGCCTGGCGGCCAATTTCACCCCGGCACTGCAATTCAATATCAGTGCCGGTGGCGAAGAGAGCGATGGCCAGTCGGATTTATGGTACGGGGCTGAAATCGCTTACAGCTTCTAGACCGGGTTGCCAGGGCAGGCAGTCCGAACAGCGGCAATGAACCTACCGGCCCGCGGGCCTGACGTCGGGTGGCTCGCACCGGCGTGCCGTCGGCCTGCTCCACCCAGGCGCGGGAGTTACCCTGGACCCGGCCAAGGAGATTCAGGTGCCAACATTTATCAGGAATTTTACCTTTCCCCAGGTCCACATCAGCCCCTTCAGCAGCCGTCTTCGCGCCATCGATGGCGTCGGCACGTCGGTAACGGCTTTTGTCGGCAGGGCGCGCTGCGGCCCGGAGGACGCTGCCGTTAAGGTCAGGTCGTTTACCGACTACCAGCGAGCGTTTGGGGGCCTCTGGGAGCACAGCAGCATGAGCTATGCCGTGCTGCAGTACTTCCAGAATGGCGGCGATGATGCGCTGGTGGTACGGGTGCAAAATGGCGGCGCAGCGGCGACCCTGGCCTTGCCGGGTGGTTTGCAACTGATCGCCTGCAGTCGCGGCGCCTGGGGCAACGCACTGCGGGTGCGGGTGGAGCACACCGACCCAAACGTAACGGACGATACCCTGTTCAAGCTGTCAATCCTTGACACGGCCAGCGGTGTCGCCGAACAGTTCGACCAACTCTCGATCCAACGCAGCAGTTCACGCTTTGTTAACGCTATTCTGCAACAGCAATCAAAGCTGGTGCGAACCAGCGGCGCAATACCGACCGCCCGACCCACCGCGCACGCATTGCCGCCCGCCGGTGCTGATCCATTGCGGAATGACCTTAGCTCGACCCCATTCAATGCCGATGGCAGCGATGGTCTTGAGATTACCGACGACCAGCTATCCCTGCCCTCGCTGGAGGCTGCAAAACGGGGGCTGTGGGCGCTGCAAAGCGCAACCCCTTTCAATTTACTGTGCATCCCCCCGCTGGGGTTGTCTCCGGGCCGCGACATCAACGCCCGCACCCGCAACGCTGCCGCCCGCTATTGCCAGCAGCGCCGTGCGATTTACCTGGCCGATCCGCTGGCGAGCTGGACCAGCGCCGCCCACGTGGTCGGCAGCGATGGCCTCGATGGTAGCGAATGGGGCATGGCTCGCATTGCCAATGTCGCCCTTTACTTTCCCGCAGTCATGCAACCGGACCCACTCCAGGGCGACCGCCTGACCCGGTTTGCGCCCTGCGGCGCTGTGGCCGGGGTTATTGCCCGCACCGACGGCAACCGTGGCGTCTGGAAAGCCCCCGCCGGCAGGGACGCGACACTTTATGGTGTGCCGGCTTTGGCCGTGTCGATCACAAGCACCGAAAACCGTCAGCTCAACGCGCTGGGTGTCAATTGTCTGCGTGCCCTGCCGGTGATAGGCCGCGTCGTCTGGGGCGCTCGCACCATGCTGGGCGCCGACCGGCTCGGATCGCAGTGGAAATACCTCGCAGTGCGCCGCCTGGGCCTGCACATCGAGGAGAGCCTGGAACGGGGCACTCAGTGGTGCGCTTTCGAACCCAACGACGAACCCCTGTGGAGCCAGCTACGGCTCACGGTGGGGGCATTTATGGCAAGCCTGTTTCGCGAGGGGGCTTTTCAGGGCGACCGTTCCAGTGAGGCGTATTTAGTCAAATGCGGCCGCGACACCACCGCCGCCGGGGATATCGCAAGGGGCATTGTCAATATCGAGGTCGGCTTCGCGGCTCTGAGACCCGCCGAGTTCATCGTCATCAGGGTGCAGCAGGCCGCCGGGCTGCCCCGGTCCTGATCAGCAGATAAGCAACCGTAGCAAGCTGCCCTTGGGGGGGGGGTTGTCGGGGAAACGACTGGCGTCATCAGCGCCCATCGAATAGAATCACGCCATCCCAGTCAGCAAACCATTCCCGCTGCAGCATTTTCGCACCTTGAAAAAGTCCATTAATCCGGAGATCTACATGCCATGCTTTACCGGTGTCCACAGCAGTGGACACCTCTACCCGACATTCCCCCGCTTTCTACCCCGCAACCCCACCATCCGCCGCCTGGCCAGCTTGATAGGCGGCGGCCTGTTGTTGCTGCTCACACTCGGTGGCGCCGTCGCCAATGCCCAGGTAGACCCGGCCCGTGCCGCTGAGGGGCTGATTGCCTATTACCCTTTTGATGAAGGTAGCGGGAAGACCGTGGGTGACCGATCCGGTTACGGTCAGCCTATGAATCTCACCCTCTATGGCGCCGTCAGCTGGAACAACTCCGGTACCGGGGTTTTACTCAACGGCGGCAGGGTCGGCACCAGCAGTGCCGCGACCAAACTCATCAATGCGCTGCGCGCTAGCAACAGCAGTACCTTCGAGGCCTGGGTCAAGCCATCCAACACCAACCAGGGTGGCCCCAGCAGGCTGATCGCGCTTGCCAAGAACCCCTATCAGCGCAACTATCTCCTCGGCCAGGAGGGAAAAAACCTCCACCTGCGCTTGCGCCACACCGGTAAGAACGAAGACAAACCCCACCTCATTACAACTCACCAACCACTGACCACCAGATCCACCCATATTGTGCACACCTACGACGGCAATGTGGAAAGGCTCTACATCAACGGTGTCCTGCAGTCGAAAAAAGTGGCGCTTAGCGGTGATTACAGCAATTGGTACGGTAATCATTTTTTCAGCATTGGTAACGAGGCCACCAACGATCGTCCCTATGCGGGCACCATTGAAATGGTGGCTGTTTACAACCGCGCCCTGATACCCGCCGAAATCACACAGAATTACACGGCTGGATCGAGCTCTTCAGTGATAGCCGATTCCAGCCCCCCGAGCATGCCCGGCGGCCTCTACGCCCAAAGCAGCGGCTCCGCTACTGGCGTCGCCCTGGAATGGACCCCCGCCCAGGACGATATCGGTGTGGCAGGATACTGGGTCTACCGCGACGGCACCCGGATTGGGGAGACCAGCGACACCCGTTACGTGGATGTCGCACCCAGCCCTGACACCCGGTACCGTTACTCGGTCAAGGCCTATGATGATGCGGGAAACAGTTCCGAGAGTGCCGCCATCGATTACACCACCCTGGCCAATGCCGCGACTCGCACAAACGCCGGCCTGGTCGCCTTGTATCCGTTCAACGAAGGTAGCGGCAGCATCGCGGCTGACCAATCCGGGTCCGGCAGCCCGATGAACCTCAAGCTCTATGGTGCCGTAAGCTGGAGCAAAACCGGCAACGGTATCATCATGAGCGGGGGGCGGGTCGGCACCAGCGGGCCTGCCGATAAGGTCATCAACGCCCTGCGGGCCAGCAACAGCAGCAGCTTCGAGGCCTGGGTGCAGCCGTCGAATATCAACCAGCGCGGGCCAACCCGGCTGATAGCGATCGCGAAAGACCCCTACCAGCGTAATTACCTGCTGGGCCAGGAAGCGGGCAATATCCATGTTCGCCTTCGCCACACCGGCAAAAACATCGACAAACCCCACCTGATTACCACCAACAGCCCGCTGCGTACCCGGATGACGCATCTCGTCCACACTTTCGACGGCTCTACCGAGCGCCTCTATATCGACGGCGTGTTGCAGTCGACCCAGGTTGCGCGCGGAGGCTCCTATGGGAACTGGTACCTCAATCATCTGCTGACCATCGGCAACGAGGCAACCGGCAATCGACCCTTCGCCGGCCACATCAAGCTGGTAGCCATTTATAACAGGGCCCTGGGCAGTGGCGAGGTCAAGCAGAACTTTGCCGCCGGCCCCGCAGGTACCGGTAGCAGCATCGAGACAGCCGACGGGGGCTCAAACCCCGATTCCGGTGGCTCTGTGGGGGGTGGTTCCGAATCGACGCTGGTACTGGTGCGGAACTCCGGCAATGTGGCGGAGTTGAACTGGACGGTGCCGGATGAAAGATTGTCCGGCGCCTCCCTGCCCGCGTCAGAAATCGCCCGTTATGAAATCGTGGCTACCCCCGCCAGTGGTGCCAGCCCCACTCTGTTCCGGGTCAATGACCCGCGGGCGACCCGCTTCGCCATTCCGGATTTACCCCCCGATACCTACCAACTGAACATGTTCACCGTGGACACCTCGGGACGACGCAGTGACCCATCCCCTGTGCTCACGCTGGCAGTGCAATAATCGCCGGGGGGATTGGGCGAAAACTTGGGGGTCTTCGGGCGTGAGGTCTAGTGGCAAAGCGCCCTGCGATGACACCACAAATAGGACCCGATGATGGCGGCAAAGGCCAGGCAGACAATATTGATGAACACGTCCGCGCCCATGGCACCGGACGACGGGCCATGGGTTCGAACCTAGCCGTTACCGATGTCTGCCCTCCACGGCGCAAATGGCGCATTCATGAATGACATACCAGCCAGTAGAAACCGCTGGCCGGGATGATGACCTGGTCACTGAATTGCTCTGGCAGGCCACCGGTTACCGCATCACGTAGCTCGCCGACAAGAAAGCGGCCCCGATTGCGCAATTCAGCCAGGTTTAACTGTTCCGGCAAGTCATTGAAGTTGGCCACCACCAGAACCGACTCCGCCGGCACACCCGGGTCACTGCGAACGAAGACGAATAGGTGGGGGTTGCCCACATCGATCAGCTCCCTGTTATTGAAATCCGCCATTACGGGCAGGGATTTGCGCACCGCTATCAGATTCTTGAGCCCATCAAATAGACGCTGTTCTACAGTGCCGCGCTGGTGCCGAAGCTCGGCCCTCTGCCAGTCATACCAGGGCCGGTGCAACCAGCGATTGTCCCGGGCCTTGCCCGGGTCATCCGTAAAAGCATAATTATTCAGCGTACCCAGTTCATCGCCGTAATAGAGCAAGGGTATACCACCAAAGGACATAATCAGGCTGTGCAACAACAAAATCTTGTTGATGCTGGTTTGTATCTGCGCCTCATCCTGCCGCTCCAGGGCAAGTTCCAGCCCCACCAGCGATGCCAGCGTCCCCGAAATACGGGCGTCGCCGGTGTGTTGATTGCGGGCGAAGGCCTGGCCCCTCGCCCCTGAGTCGTCCCAGGCGCCAGTGTAGTAGTCGACGATAAAGCGGCGGTGCGCATTCGGATCGTAACCCACGGTAGCGATATCGGTATCGTCAAACCCCAGGCCAATATCATCGTGACAGCGCACGTAGTTGAGCCACGTGGCCCGATCCAGTTTATCCGGTAAACTGCTGATACCCTGGTTGAGGAGTCGTGCATTACGGGTGGCAACGCCATCCCACAGCAGCGCCATAAATGTCGCGTTATAGGCTATCTCGCACTCCTTGGCGATCACCGCATCCTCTCCGAAATACTTGATGATCTCCACCGGGGCGACGATCGCCTCGGCGATAAACAGCACCCCCGGCGCCGACACCTGGCAGCAGTCCTTGAAGAGCTGCAGGATCAGGTGTGCCTCGCGCTCGTTCTGGCAGGTGGTGCCAATTTTCTTCCACAGGAAAGCCACCGCATCCAGGCGCAGAATGTCGGCACCCTGGTTGGCCCAGAACAGGATGATATCGAGCATCTCGATGAACACGGCAGGGTTGGTGTAGTTGAGATCCCACTGGTAATTATTGAATACGGTCATCACCCACTGCTTGAGAGTGGGATCGAAGGTGAAACTGCCGGGCGCCGTCTCTGGAAACACCTCCGGCATGCTCTGCTCGAACAGATCAGGTATGTCGCGATTGGCAAAAATGTAGTAGTAGTCCTGGTACTGCTGCTCGCCATTGCGGGCCCGCTGGGCCCACTCGTGTTCGTCTGAGGTATGATTCACGACCACATCAAGGGTCAACAGCATATCCCGTCGCCGCAGTTCAGCGCCTAACCCGCGCAGGTCTTCGAGGGTACCTGCCCGCGCATTGATATCGCGAAAATTATTCACCGCATAGCCGCCATCGCTGGCACCCCGCGGACATTCGAGTATAGGCATTATATGGATGAGATTGACGCCCAGCTCCTGCAGGTAGGGCAAGCGACCAGACAGTGCCGGAAGGTCACCGGCAAACCCATCGAGATACAGTGCCATGCCGACCCACTGCTGACTGAGGAACCAGTGGTGATCATGCTCCCGGGCGATATCCAATTGCTTGAGCTCGGGGGCCCGCTGAATGTATTGGGTCGCCATCACGCTCACCAGGCGCAGCAACTGGCTTTGAAAATCCTCGCGATCGCCGTAGAGGCGATGGAACAGGCTGTGTATCGCGTAGAAATTAGCCCCCAGCCGGGTATAGAAGTGGCGCAGATCGCGCTTGCGAATTTCCGGTTTGAGCTGGTCGAGAATACTGTTAAGCAGGGAGTGTGAGTGCTGTTCGTACATACTGGGCTCCGTGACCAGGTCAACCCGAAAAGTCGATATCGGTAGCATGCCCGACAACTGTGGGGCTCGGCAAGAGAACGCTCGTCGCGCTGCAGCATACGACCGCAGCGGAGACTTCTTGGAAAAAGAAAACGGCGACAGTGTGCTGTCGCCGTTTGGTTTGGGAGGAAATCCCCCGTCAGTTCAGCGCCTAGTCCAGGTCAAAGCGATCGAGGGTCATCACCTTGGCCCAGGCTGCGGCAAAGTCGTCGATGAACTTTGCTTCCCCATCGCTGGCCGCATAGGCCTCAGCAACGGCGCGCAACTCCGAATTCGAGCCAAAGATCAGGTCGACAGGGGTCGCGGTCCAGCGCAGCTTGCCCGTGGCCCGATCCTTGCCCTCATAAGTCCCCTCGGAGGCCTTGCTCCACTGGGTCGACATATCGAGCAGATTGACAAAAAAGTCGTTGCTCAATGTACCGGGTTTGTCGGTAAACACCCCGTCTTTCGCCCCACCGGTGTTGGCATCGAGCACGCGCATCCCGCCCACCAGGGCCGTCATCTCCGGCACCGTCAATGTCAACAGGTCGGCCTTGTCGACCATCATTTCGGTGGGCGAACCGTAACTCGCATCGCTGTAGTAGTTGCGAAACGCGTCGGCGGTCGGCTCCAGCACGGCGAAGGACCCAACATCGGTCATCTCCTGCGAGGCGTCGGTGCGCCCCGGGGAGAAAGGCACCTCGACACTGTGCCCGGCATCTTTCGCCGCTTTTTCCACCGCGGCAGAACCTCCCAACACGATCACGTCAGCCAGTGAGACCTGCTTGCCCCCCGAGAGGGACTTGTTGAAATCGCCCTGGACCTTGGCTAGTGTTTTCAGCACCCGGGACAGCTCGTCAGGGTTGTTCGCCGCCCACTGGGTCTGGGGGGCGAGCTGGATGCGCGCGCCGTTGGCGCCGCCGCGCATGTCGGAGCCGCGATAGGTAGACGCCGATGCCCAGGCGGTTCTGACCAGTTCAGGCACGGTCAGCCCCGACGCCAGAATCTGCTTCTTCAACCTGGCCACATCCCCGTCATCGATCATCTTGTAATCAGCGGCGGGAATCGGATCCTGCCAGGTAAAGTCCTGCGCCGGGATTTCATTGCCGACGTAACGGCTCTTCGGACCCAGGTCGCGGTGGGTCAGTTTGAACCACGCCTCGGCGAAGGCCTGGTCAAACTCCTTCGGGTTTTTCAGGAAGCGCTCGGATATCTTGCGGAAGCCCGGATCCTCTTTCAGCGCCAGGTCGGTGGTGAACATGATCGGGGCATGGCGTTTCTTCGGATCGTGGGCATCGGGCACCATGTTGGCTGCCGCCGGATCGGTGGGAATCCACTGTGTCGCCCCGGCCGGAGACTTGGTCTTTTTCCAGTCGAACCGGAAGAGGTTATCGAGGTACTGCATCGACCACGCCGTCGGTGTTGCCGTCCACGCACCCTCCAGACCGCTGGTCATCGCATCGGCGCCGACACCGCTACCGCACTTGTTTTTCCAGCCGAACCCCTGCTCTTCAATGGGGGCAGCCGCCGGCTCCGGCCCGAGGCAGTCAGCCTTGTGGGCGCCGTGGGCCTTGCCCAGGGTATGGCCACCGGCTATCAGTGCCACGATTTCTGCATCGTTCATCGCCATGCGGCCGAAGGACTCGCGAATGTCCTTGGCGGCGGACAGCGGATCATGATTGCCGTTCGGCCCCTCGGGATTCACATAGATAAGGCCCATCTGCACGGCGGCAAGGGGCTTCTCCATCTTGCCGTCTTTATCGTAGCGCTTGTTGTTCGCCAGCATCTCGGTTTCGGGACCCCAGTACACCATGTCCCCTTCCCAGTCATCCACCCGCCCCCCGGCAAATCCCAGGGTCTCGAATCCCATGGATTCCAGCGACACGTTGCCGGCCAGGATCATCAAATCGGCCCAGGACACGCTGCTGCCGTACTTCTGCTTGACCGGCCAAAGCAGGCGCCGGGCTTTGTCGAGGCTGGCGTTGTCGGGCCAGCTATTGAGTGGCTCGAAGCGCTGCTGGCCGCCGTCGGCCCCACCCCGACCATCGTGGATGCGGTAGGTGCCGGCACTGTGCCAGGCCATGCGGATCATCAGGCCGCCGTAGGTGCCCCAGTCTGCCGGCCACCAGTCCTGGGAATCTTTCAGGGTTTTCTCGATGTCGGCTTTCAGGGCCGCCATATCCACTTTACTGAAGGCCTCGGCGTAATCGAAATCGTCGCCGTAGGGATTGGAGCGGGGATCATGGGCGCGCAAAGGTCCCAGATCCAGGGTTTGCGGCCACCAGTCCTGGGCCGATTTTGCCATACCGGGGACGGCGACGGCGCTTGTCGGTACCAGCGAGCCTACGCTGGCCGCAAGGGCGGCGGATAATATTATTGCTTTGGTGCGCATGGGGTGAACCTCCTCAAAACGTTGCATTTCCGTACACTTTACCAGTGTACCCAGCAGCTGCTGCCGGCGTACATGGCATTAACTCGAAGTTGACATTCGATTTTTATGATGACCTGCGGACCCTGCCAGGGCTTCCTTACAAATGGCTATCAGGGCCTCGATGCTGGAGGTCCGCGTGTAATTGGGCCGCATGACATAGGCAATGCGCCGGTGGGGGCCGGGCTCATTCAAATGCACGGCCGCCAACTCCCGGTGGCGCGAGGTCAGCGAGTCCAGTGCCATTTCCGGGATGAGGGTGGTGCCGAGTTTACCCAGCACCATCTCGATCAGGGTGTTGAGGCTGGTTGCGCCAATGCCCTGCTTGGTCGCCTGCTCCGATAGTTTGCAGGCTTCCAGCACGTGATCCTTGAGGCAGTGCCCCTCCTTGAGCAGCATCAGGTCGCACTGGTCCAGTTCATCACTGGCAATTTCCTTGCGCCCGGTATTTTTGTCGCCCTTGAGGGCCACCCAGTAAAAATCTTCCTGCCAGAACTCGATGCTGAGCAGGCCTTCGCAGGGATAAGGTAGCGCCAGAATTGCCGTGTCGATCTCACCCCGCTTGACCATGTCCACCAGTTCATGGGATTGATCCTCGACAACGTTCAGCCGGGTGTCCGGAAAGCGCTGGTTGAGAATGGGCATGACCCGGGGCAGCAGGTATGGGCAGATCGTCGGGATCACGCCCACCGTAATAGGAAAGCTCAATGGGGCCCGCTGGCTGTCGGCCAGGTGCTGCAATTCGTCGACCTGCAGCAGAATACCACGCGCGTGCTCCAGCACCACTTTGCCCACCGGGGTAATCAGAACCTTTTTGTTGTCGCGCTCGAAGATTTGCAGGCCGAGCTGCTTTTCCAACTCGTTGAGAGCGGTACTCAATGCGGACTGGCTGATATTGCTCAGCTCGGCGGCCTTTTTGAAGTGCAGGGTTTTTTCAACCGCCAGCGCGTAAGTGAGCTGCTTGATGGAAATCATAGAATTACCGGCCATTGCGCCTGCTGCTGCCCGTGTCCATGGTGCAGTGCAGTTTGTTATCAGTGGCAGGGATTGTAGTGATTTTTGCCACCCCGGGGAAGCGTTCGCCGCGCGCCCCGGCGCTCGGGCACCGGGTCAGTCGCTACCGCCCTCCACCCTGTGGCCACTTCCGCGCCAGCGCAACATCCCCCCCGACAGATTTGCGACCCTTTCGAAGCCGGCCTTTTGCAGTATCACCGTGGCTTGCGCCGAGCGGGCGCCGGATCGACACACGGTGACGATAGGCTGGTCGCGCTCAAGTTCCCCCAGGCGCGCTTCCAGCTCACCGATGGGTATCAGCCTTGCCCCCTGAATATGACCCAGCGGGCCGCTGAACTCAGCGGCTTCCCGCACATCGACAAGCTGAACCCGACCGGCCACTTCCTCAAACGCCTGGGGCGCGATCTCCCAGATGCCCGCGAAGGTATACGCCAGATTTGCCCAGTCCTGTTGCCCGGGTTGGTCCTCTGCATCGGGCTTGCCACAACGCAGATTAGCCGGCACCGCCGCGGCAATCTGTTTCGGGTGGGGAAGCGACAGGTTTTGCATATATCCGACGAAATCCGATTCGCTGGTGGCGCCCCCCAAACGCGGATTGTAGCGTCGCTCCTCAGCCACACTGGTGACCGTTAGACCGCGGTAGTCATGCCCCGGGTAAAGTAGACAGGTTGCAGGCAAGGTGAACAGGTGGGTGTGTACCGACTGGTAAAGGGTCGCGGCGTCCCCCTGCTGAAAATCGGTGCGGCCACAGCCTCGAATCAGCAGGCAGTCACCGGTGAAGGCCATGGTTTCATCGTCCAGCACGTAGCTCAGACAACCGTCGGTATGGCCGGGGGTCGCCCTTACCTGCAAGCTGCGACCGCCAAAGCTGACTGATTCACCGTGCTCCAGAAGCCTGTCGGCGCCCTCGGCATTGCCCGCCCGTGCCAGCGCAATACGACTGCCGCCATGCTCCCGGTGCAGCCAGGCCGCGGTAATGTGGTCGGCATGAACATGGGTTTCCAGGGTCATGACCAGGCGCAGGCCCAGCTCCTCGATCAGCGCCGCGTCACGGCGGTATTGCTCAAAGACCGGATCGATCAGCAGCGCCTCACCGTCATGGCCCAGCAGGTAGGTATAGGTTGAAGAAGTGGGGTCGAATAATTGGCGAAATAGCAACATGGACAACTCCTGATGGATTTTCAGATGAGTGAACCGAGGGCGGGCAAAGCCAGACCCGCCGCGACTGCGAGCATGGCCAGCGCGAAAGCCTGTTGCAAGCGGGGCCCGGCAATGTGCTGCGCCAGGCGGCGCCCCGCCAGCATCCCGACCAATGCACCGCCGACAAAGGGTAGGGCTATCCGCCAGGGCATCACATGACCCTGCAGCGCCGCGGCGGTGACGGTACCGGCGCTGATCAGGGCAATCGCCATCAGCGAGGTGGCAATGGCGGAATGCATGCCAAGGTCGGTGCTAGCACGCAGGGCCGGCACGATCACGAAGCCGCCGCCCACTCCCAACAGGCCGGCGAGGAAACCGGCGCCGGCGCCAATGGCGGATATAACGGCGAAGGCCGCCGCGGTCCATTCGAAGCGCCCGGTAGCCGCATCGCGACACACCAGGTGACGATTGACATCGGCGCGAACGATCTGTGCATCCCGGGGATTTGCCGCCGCCTGGCGCAGCATCCTGAACCCAACGACTACCAGCACCGCGGCAAACGCCAGGGTCAACCACATCGCCGGCAGTTGGCCGGCGACTCGCAAACCCAGCGGCGCGAATAGCCAGGAAACCGCCGCCATCAACAATGCCGCGCGGTAGCGCACCATGCGGGTATCCCAGGCCACAACGGTACCGAACCCGGCGGCGATGCACACCGCGATCAAAGCCACCGGCACTGCCTGGGGCAGGCTCCAACCCAGCCCCCACATCAACAGTGGCACGGCAAAGATCGATCCCCCCGCGCCGGTGAGGCCGAGAACCAGGCCTACGATGAGGCCAAGAATGGGCGCAGTGACAAGTAGCATAGGTCTGATTTCAAAAAAAAGGGTTCGCCACAACCGGTAGCTGCCAAACCCGATATAACAATCGCCCTCTGCACTTTGCAAGATCAGTAGTCAGATAATATGAATTAAAGCTAATATGCCTGCCCTTTCCATGACCTGCCTCATAATTTATTCACGTGGATGCGGCGGCCTGGGGGTCTTATTCTTCGGATATCAGCTTATGCCTACACCGTTGCTGCAATGCTCCAGTACCGCACTGAGTACTTTGAGATCGTTTCAGCTGCACAGGTTTTTCATTGTTGGCATACGGCTCAGTCGGTGACAACGGCAACACGGTACTGGTCTTTACTTTTGAAATCGCGGTCATAACTGTTGCGCGCGAACAGCAAGATGGTGATAGCCACCGAGGTACCCACCAGGGTGGTAATGGTCAGGGTGACAGGCAGACCATAGTGTTGTGACAAGAATCCGGTCACGATACTGGTCACCATAATCGCCACCGCCTGGAACATGGGCAGAAAAGACTGGATGCTGGCCCGGTAATGGGCCGGCGATTGATCCAGGCCCGCAGTCACCAGGGTACCCCAGTTACCCACTGCAAAGAACATGGCCAGGCCACCCAGGCCCATCAATGGATAGAGAGAGATAGCATCAGCCGTCAGCGCGATCATCCCCGGACCCATAAAGAGCAGGCCAATCGCAATAAACACAATACAGATTGTGACCCTTGCCCGCGGGTTGTTGCGCGCCACCCGATCGCTGAGCCAGCCGCCAAAAATGGCGCCCAGTGCGGCGACCACGCAGGGCCCCAGCATCAATAGGCCCGCGTCGGACAAGCTCACGCCAAAATGACGCACCAGTAAGGTTGGAAACCAGATATTGATACTCATGATCCAAAAGGTGATGGGTACCTGCGCCAGGTAGATCAGCTTCAGGGTGCGATTACGGTAGATAAAGCGCAGGGTTTCCCCGACGCCGGGGCGCACGGTGTTGTCACTCCCGGTGTCAACGGCCGGGTCGGCTTTTTTGACCTTGTAATCCGGCGCAAACAGCATCACGGCGGCCAATATCAGCCCGGGAATAGCCAGCACCCCAAACACCACGCGCCAGCCAAAGTGCTCGGCAATAAAACCCGCAGCCACCATACCCACCGCGATACCCAGGGGTTGCGCGGTATTGAACAAACCCACCATGGTGCCGTGCAGGCGCTTGGGATACCAGGCGGCAATCAATGCATAGCCTGCAGGGTTATAGCCGGCTTCGCCGGCGCCGACAAACACCCGCGCCAGCAGCAGCCCGGAGTACGTGGTGACGATACCCGTGACATAGGTAGCCAGGCTCCACACGGTGGTCATCAGCGAAATCATGTATTTGCGACTGAAGCGGTCGATGGCCATACCGCTGGGAATCGCCAGCACTGCCAGACCAAAAAACAGGGCGCCAGACAACAGGCCCAATTGCGAATCACTGAGACCAAACTCCTGCTGGATCGGCGTCAACACCACGCTGATGGCAAACCGGTCGGCATAGTCGATCAGGTAGATCAACCAGATGACCGTAAACCAACGGTGGGGCTGGGTGCTCGTCGCCTCAGTACTGGCCATTTCGCCTCTTTCCACTGGGCCCCGGGGGCGGTGGGGGAATTTGCCCTCCACTGTAACATGCGAAATGGCCATCATCGCTTCCCTTCGTTATTATTGGATTCCATGGCCAGTATAACCCGCCTGCCTTGCAGCGGAATCCCCAGGCTTACACGAGGGTTATGCAATTTCGTATAGCCCGGCGAAGGCCAGAAAAAGACGGCACTGAAGCCAGGTGGCGACCCGGCCAGCGAGGATACAAGCCGAAAAAACGCTAGAACGCAGCGGCGAATGCCGCTAGCCGCCGACTCTACCCGACATTTGGAACTCTCGGTGAGAGATGGCGCAGAGCCCCCAGGGACGGGTTTACGGCGTGTCCTGACGGGGTAGATGCCCGCAGCGGCGATTTGAAAACACTATGCATTTCTCCTTAACTCAGTGCCATTGCGGCTAGAGCGAAACCGCCAGGCGCATACCCTGGTCGATCGCGCGCTTGGCATCCAGTTCGGTCGCAAGGTCGGCGCCACCAATCAGGTGATAGGGCTTTTCCAGGCCATCGACCAGATCACGATTGCACTCCTGGCCGGCGCAGATCACCACGTTGTCCACCGCCAGAGCCGTGTCCTGGTCGCCAATGCGCAGGTGCAAGCCCGCATCGTCGATCCTCAGGTATTCGCATCCGGGGATCATGGTGACGCCCTTGTTCTGTAATCCCGTGCGGTGAATCCAGCCCGTGGTCTTGCCGAGTCCGCCGCCCACTTTCGACGGCTTGCGCTGTAACAGGAACACCTCCCGCTCCGAAGGATAGGGCTTCGCCGCCACGCCCTCGATACCACCACGGGCTTGCAGCGCCATGTCGATCCCCCACTCCTGCATAAAAGCCTCGATATTCTGGCTGGTCGAGGGACCGGCGTGGGTGAGGTACTCCGAAACATCGAAACCGATGCCGCCGGCGCCGATCACCGCAACCTTCTTGCCCACCGGTCGCTTGTCCCTGAGCACTTCGAGATAGCTCAACACCTTCGGATGATCAATCCCTTCGATAGCGGGGGTGCGGGGCTTGATGCCGGTGGCGAGGACCACCTCGTCGAAATCACCGGCGTTCAGTTGCTCCGGGCTGATTACCGTGCCCAGCCTGACCTCGACATTGTGTAATTCCAGTTGCCGGCGGTAGTAGCGCAGGGTCTCGTTGAACTCCTCCTTACCGGGAATCTGCTTGGCGATATTGAACTGGCCACCAATCTCATCGGCGGCGTCGAACAGGGTCACTCGATGGCCGCACTGGGCCGCCGATACCGCAAATGACAGGCCCGCGGGCCCGGCGCCGACAACCGCCAGCTTCTTCGGGTTCTGGCTTGGCGCCAGATTCAGCTCGGTCTCGTGACAGGCCCTGGGATTCACCAGGCAGCTGGTCATCTTGCCAACGAAAACGTGGTCGAGACAGGCCTGGTTGCAGCCAATACAGGTATTGATCTCGTCGCTCTTGTCGGCCGCCGCCTTGTTGACGAAATCAGGGTCCGCGAGAAAGGGCCGCGCCATGGACACCATATCGGCATCGCCCCTGGCCAGCACTTCCTCCGCCTTTTCCGGGGTGTTGATGCGGTTGGAAGTGATCACCGGGATGGAAAAATGCTCCCGATACTTTTTTGTCACCCAGGTAAAAGCCCCCCGGGGGACCTTGGTGGCAATGGTGGGAATGCGCGCTTCGTGCCAGCCGATACCGGTGTTGATGATGGTGGCGCCGGCCTTTTCGATCGCCTGACCCAGTTGTACCACCTCATCGAAACTGCTGCCGCCTTCCACCAGGTCGAGCATCGACAAACGGTAAATGATGATGAAGTTCTCCCCCACCGCGGCGCGCACCCGACGGATGACTTCCACCGGCAGGCGCATTCGGTTCTCGTAACTGCCGCCCCATTCATCATCCCGATGGTTGGTACGCGTGGCCAGAAACTGGTTGAGGAAGTAACCCTCGGAACCCATGATCTCGACGCCGTCGTAGCCGCTTTTTTGCGCCAGTACGCTGGTGCGTACAAAGTCCTCGATCTGCTCCTCGATTTCTTCCGCAGTTGCGGCCTTGGGTTTGAAGGGATTGATGGGCGCCTGCACCGCGGAAGGCGCGATGGGGTTTTCGTTGAACGCGTAGCGACCCGTGTGCAGAATCTGCATGCAGATTTTACCCCCCGCCTCGTGCACCGCATCGGTAATGATGCGATGGTCGGCGCAATCTTCCTCGCTCCAAAGCATGCGGGTGTTTTCGTGGGTGGCAGCGCGCTTGTTGGGGCCGAAGCCGCCGGTGACGATCAGCCCGACACCTCCCCTAGCCCGCTCGGCAAAAAAGGCCGCCATGCGCTGGTGGCCGTTTTCCACCTCCTCCAGCCCGGTGTGCATGGATCCCATCAAGACCCGGTTTTTCAACTGGGTGAAGCCCAGGTCAAGGGGTTCGAGGAGGTGGGGATAAGGTGTACTCATGGCGCTCTCCAATTTATGCTGGGAAATGCGGGCGATGACTGTGACGCCCCATCTGGACAGCGTCAAGTTAACCCTTTATTTTGACACTGTCAAGATACCTTGCTACCGTTCCCCGTCTGCACCCTGCACCGCCACTGGGGAATTTTAGGCTTGCGCAAAAACCTGTCCAAATCCACATACCACCACGGCGACCTGCGCCAGGTGTTGCTGGACGAGGCGGCCGCCATCCTCCGCAGCGAGGGGCCGCCGGCGCTTTCGATGCGCAAGCTCGCCGACAGGGTGGGCGTGTCGCGAACCGCGCCCTACCACCACTTTGAGGACAAGCAGGCACTACTGTGCGCCATCGGTGAAGAGGGATTCCGGCGCTTTCACGGCTTTTTTCATGGCCTGAGCCTGAATCAATCCCTGTCACGAGCCGATTTCGAAAGCTTCGTAAAAAACTATGTCCGCTTCGCGGTGGACAATGCCGAATACTACAACCTGATGTTCGGCAGCGAGCTGTGGAGCAGTGCCGAACTCACCGAATCACTCAAGCTCGAGGCTCACCAGGCATTCCAGTTCTACGTCAATATGGTCCGACGCTGGCACGCCGACGGCCTCACCGATGCCGCCATAGAGCCCCTGCGGTTTGCCCAGGTGACCTGGAGTACACTCCACGGCATGAGCCGCCTGCTGATTGACGGTATCTATGTCGATCAGGCGGCCATCGACGCCATCTGCAGCAATGCCGCCGACATTTTCTGGGACAGCCTGCAGAGGCCTCAGGCCGACGCCACCGAGCTGGCATAGCTGCCCCTAAGCTCGTCCTCGTTCGCATCCAGGGTGGTGTCGAAATCGGCGTCGGTGTGCTCCTTCGCCAACAGCATATAAACACAGGGCAGGACGATCAGGGTGAACACGGTACCGATCACCATACCTGCCACCAGTACGATGCCGATACTGTTGCGGGCCTCGGCGCCGGCGCCGGTAACCAGCACCAGGGGAAAGTGGCCGAGAGCCGTCGCCGCGGTGGTCATCAGCACCGGGCGCAATCGAGTTTGGGCAGCACCCTTGATCGCCTCCAGTTTGGCCATACCCTCCGCCTGCAAATGATTGGCAAATTCGACGATGAGAATACCGTTCTTGGCAATCAGCCCGACCAGGGTAATGAAGCCGATCTGGGAGTAGATGTTGATGCTGGTCCAGCCAAGGAAGGGAAACAGCAGAGCACCCGCCAGCGCCAGGGGAACCGAACCCAGCAACACCACCAGTGGATCGCGAAAGCTGTTGAACTGAATGGCCAGTACGAAATAGACGAACACCAGTGCCACCGCCAGCACCCCGACCAGGGTACTCCCTTCCTGGCGAATCTGGCGCGACTCGCCGGCATAATCCAGGCTGTAACCGGGGGGAAGAATGTCCATCGCCGCGGCTTCAAGGCCGGCAAGCGCCTGCTCCTTGGTGGTACCCGGCAGCACCCCGCCAAAAATACGAAAGGCATTTTTCTGCTGGAACTTGCCCAGCACCCGGGGCGCAGTGCTGCGCTCCAGGGTGGCGACAGAGGACAGCGGAATCAACTCGCCCCCGGGGGTGCGCAGCTTGAGTTCCATCAGCGAGGCCGGATCCTGGCGCGAGCCGCCCTCGACCATGGGAATCACCCGGTAGGCCTTGCCATTGAGATCGAAGCGGTTGACGTAGTTGCCCGACAGCAGCACTCCCAACTGCCGCGACACCATGCCCAGGTCCATGCCCAGGTCGGCAATCCGGGCCCGATCCAGCAACAGCTCCACCTGGGGCTGGTCGATCTTCAGGTCGGTATCAACAAACATGAACTGGCCGCTCTGGTAGGCCGCTGCAATCAGTTGCTCGGCATAGGGACGCATCTCGGCCACCGGTGCGGTGGATTTCACCACCAGCTCGACATCGAAGTTGCCCGCCGTGGGCAGGGCCGGAAACAGTATCGGCAGCACCTTCAAACCGGTTATGGATGACGCCTCCTGAAACGCCAGTGGCAGCAGTTCCTGCACCGACTGATCGCGCTCGCGAAAGTCGCCGAAGATAACGCCCCCAAAACCACCACTGGGCCGGACCACCTGCCAGATATATTCTGCACCGGGCAGTTGCAGCAGCGTATCAACGGCGTCGTACATGTAGTCGGTGGTGTATTCCAGGGAGGCATCCGAGGGTGCTTCGACAATGATGTTGATGCTGCTCTGGTCTTCGATCGGGGCGAGTTCCTTTTGCGAAAACAGATAAAACGGCACCATCAACAGCGAGAAGAACACCGCCGCGAACAGGATCGGCCCACGGTAGTTGAAGAGCCCGTCCAGTAGCCTGGCGTAGAGCTGCTGCAAGCGATCGAAGCGCTGGTTGACCCAAACCGTCATCCGCCCCTCCCGCCCCTGCTCAGGACAGGCGTAGGCACTCATGATGGGCGACAGGGTCAGCGCGACTACGCCGGAAATCAGCACCGCCACCGACAGGGTGAAAGCGAATTCCTTGAATAACACCCCGGTCAGGCCCGACAGGAAACCAATGGGAGCGTAAACCGCCGCCAGGGTCAGGGTCATGCCGACAATCGGCGTCACCAGTTGCCGAGAACTGGCGAGTGCGGCCTGCTTCCGACTCATACCCTGACGCATATAGCGGGCAACGTTTTCCACCACCACGATAGCATCGTCGACCACCAGGCCCACCGATAGCACGATAGCCAGAATGGTAAGCAGGTTGAGGGAAAATCCCATCAACTGCATCGCCGCCGCCGCACCCAGCAGTGATACCGGTATGGTCACCAGGGGCACGATGGCGGTGCGGATGGAGCCCATCAGGGCCAGCACCACCAGCCCCACCAACAGCACGGTCTCCACCAGGGTGGTAAAGATTTCCCGGATGGCATCGCGCATGTAGAGGGTGCCGTCATAGGCAATATTGATTTCAAGACCGGGGGGCAGGGTCGGGTTGATTTCCTCCAGCATCTCGTAGAGCTGGTCGCCGATGACGATCTCGTTGGCACCGGGCAGCGGCCACACCGAGATGTACACCGCCGGCTGCTGACTGTGACGGGCATTGACTTCGCCCTCCTCCTCGCCCAGCTCTATCCGGGCGACGTCCCGGAGTCGAATCAGCGAGCCCTCGCTCTCCCGCACCACCAGTTGCTCAAAATCCTGCACCGTTTGCAGGTTGGTATTGGCCAGCAGGTTGATGCGCTGCTGCGCGTTTTCGCTCTGACCAATGGTGGCGATGATGTTGTTGGCGCTCAGCGCCGTCTGGATATCCTGGGAGCTGATATTCAGCGCGGCCATACGCAGGGGATCGATCCAGACCCGCATCGCCGGGTTGCGCCCTCCCTCCACGCCGATCCGCTGTACGCCCTCGATGCCCGAGAGAATCGGGCTGACGTTGCGAACCAGGTAATCGGTGACCGCTGCCCGGGACAAGCCCTCCACATCGACATCCAGGTAAAACACCGCATTGGACCGATCTGCCCGCTCCACCCGTACGGTTGGGTCCTCCGCCCCCGGGGGCAGCTCGAAGCGAATCTGGTCCAGCCGCGACGAGAGCTCGGCCAGGGCGGCAGTACTGTCCTCATTGAGTTTCATCCAGGCGGTAACCGTGCTGATGCCCGGGGTGGTATTGGAGTCGACAAAATCAATGCCCGGCACGGTGGCAGCGGCCCGCTCTATGGGATCGGTAATGAAGCCCTGCACCACCTCCGCGGAGGCGCCAACATAGGCGGTTGAAATAACCAGTGAGGAGCTGTCCAGCCGGGGAAACTGCAAGATCGGCAGCTTGAGGGACGCCAGCACGCCGCCAATGATCAACAACAGTGAGAGTACGATGGCCAACACGGGGCGCATGACGAAAATATCCAGCACCCTGGGGCTGTTGATCTTGCTCTGGGCCATTACCGCGTCTCCCCGGCGGCAGCGCCAGTGATCCGGGGCACGGTGTCCTCACCCGCCGGCGCTCGCTCGCCCACCTTGACCAGTATATTCGGCCGCAACTTGAAGGACCCGTTAGCCGCCACCAGCTCGCCACCCTCGAGACCTTCCATGATTGCCACCCACTGTCCGCTTTGGGGCCCTACCGTGACCGCCTGGCGCCGGGCCCGGTGGGCGGACTCCCCGGTTTCGGGATCGGGTTCGAGCACAAATACGTAGTCACCGAGGCCATCCAGGCGGACCGCCGTCGCCGGGACGTGGGGCCGCGCCAGCGCCGGCCCCAGGGGCACGGCCACGTTCACCGCGGTATTGGGTGCCAGGCCCGCTGCCGCATCCAGCCGGGCTCGCAAGCGCAGATTTCGGGACTGCGCCGAGACCACGGAATCCCTGGCCACAACCTGTGCAACCAGTATTCTCTCTGGATCGTTGGGATGCTCCACCATGACCTCGGTGCCGACGGCGATGCTGGCGTGATTGTCCGGCACGCTGAAATCTACCCAGGTAAATGAATTGATGCCGACGAGCGTGGTGATTTCAGTATTCGCCTGCAGCACATCCCCCACCTCGAACTGGTGCAAGCCGGCAACAGCGTCGAAGGGTGCGCGCAGGGTCTTTTTATCGATCATGGCTTGCAATGCCTGTATTTCGGCCCGGCTTACGTTGGCCTGCGCTTCCGCCTGGTCGATACGCTCCTCACTCACCATTCGGCTGCCCTGCAGTGCCCGGGCGCGCTTCAGGTCGAGGCGGGCGAGCTCGGCGCGCGCCTGCGCCGAGGACAGTTGCGCCTGCTCCTCAGCAACGTCCAGTTGCACCAGGACGTCGCCCGCTGTCACTTTGGACCCGGACGTGAAGTTCACCGCAGCAATTTTCCCGGGCAATTCATTGCGCAGTGTCACCGCCTGAGGCGCCACGATCTCGCCGATGGTCGACACGTATTGCTGCACTTCGCGGTTTTCAACCGCGACGGTTTCCACCGTTTCCGACGGTTCCCCGAAGGACTCGCCGAACGCGATGGCAGCCTTGATCTGGGAATATTTGTAGGCAGCAAGTGCGGCGAATAGCAAGAGACATGCCGAGACAGCGATAGTCCAGTGACGAGCTTTCATTGATCTGGTTCCCTTATTGGTCTTGTCGACCTGTCCCCCGTTTTGCGCATCGGCGGCCCTGCGGCAAGGCACGCTCCCCCGCCATCAGCAGTCACGCCGCCGGAGCAGGATGGACAGGCATCAGGGCCGGTGGCCCGGCTACCAGTGTATCGCGTCCAGGCTGGTAATACGCGATCTGCCCGTCAGCGGATCGACAACCCCCCAAGGGCCCAACGTTGGCGACGCCATGTTTCCTGGCGGCTTATGATAATTGCAGGGCCTCGCCGCCCCGGTCCTGGTGTCGGCTACAGATTATCGATTGCAATCTGCAACGGGTAGTCAGGAGCAGCGAACACCGATCAGCCCGCGTTAGCAACAACGGGATCAAGTATTGCAAGTTGGCGCCAAATGGTTTTTAGTGGGCCGCTTTCTCTCCCGGAAACAGCAGACAACAGGTATGACCATGCAAATCTTTTTGACCGGAGCTTCAGGCTTTGTCGGCGGCGCCGCAACACGGGAGTTGATCGCACAGGGGCATCAGGTCAGGGCCATGTCCCGCAGCGATACCGCTGATGAACGTATCCGGGAACTCGGCGCAGAGCCGGTGCGCTGCGACCTTGAATCGGTTGCTGCCGCAGACATCGGCGATGCCGATGTCTGCATTCACAGCGCCGCATTTGTGGGCACCTGGGGACCCAAAACGGCTTGGTACGAAGGCAATGTGCTGGGAACCCGTCAAGTCCTGGAAGCCGCCCGAAGCGCAGGAGTATCCCGCTTCGTTCACATTAGCTCCGAGGCCGCGATTGTTCGTGGCCAACATATCAATGGCGCCGACGAATCCTGCCCCCTGGCACCTGACTCCCCCTATCCCTACTGCGCGACCAAGGCCCAGGCCGAGCAACTGGTAGTAGAGGCCAACAGTCCCGACTTTCAGACGATCATATTGCGGCCCCGGCTGGTCTGGGGCCCGGGCGACACCACCCTGCTGCCCATTATCGAATCCATGGTCAGCAAGAAGCAGTGGAGCTGGATCGATCAAGGCAAGGCCAAAACCTCTACGACTTACATCGATAACCTGGTGTACGCGATCACCCTGGCATTGACCAAAGGCACCCCGGGGCAGGCCTACTTCATCATCGACCAGGGGGCCCACACCATGAAAGAAGTGATGACCGGAATGGCGGCGTCCCGGGGTTTGAGCTTGCCGGGGCGTAACATGCCTTATTGGCTGGCGGACAGGATCGGGGCGACCAGCGAGAGAGCGTGGCGCCTGTTCAACCTGAAGGGTGAGCCGCCGATGACTCGCCATGCGGCCATGGTGATGTCCCGCGATTGCGTCCTGCGGGACGGCAAGGCCCAGCGGGAACTGGGTTACCAGCCACAGGTTTCCTTCGACGAGGGAATGCGCCGTATGCGCGACGCCGGGGCTCGCGCGTCCTGAGGTCCGGGTTCTTAACCGGCCTCACCGCGCAGCTTCAGCGTTTTTGCAGCCGGGCCTGCACCTTATCCAGTGATTGAAACAGCCGGGTGCCCAAGCGGGTGACAAAGTCCTGCTCCTTATCGTCGCCCCCCAGGGGTAGCTCCCCTTGGCCGGGGCCGTAGGATTCCTCCATGATCTTCAAAACGTTTCTGGCAACCAGGCCCTTCATCGGCAGCTTGGCAACCATGCCGTACAGGGCCGCGGAGCCCTCATAGGCGAGTTCGGGATTGGCCCTGACATGGGCAACGGCGGCGCGCAAATCCGCCAGATACGGTTCGATAGCCTGGTCGTGATTGACCGTGACCATCGCATGCAGCGCATTGGGCTTTTGCTGGCGGTTGATACTCCAGCCCCTGGCCTCCATCTGGTCGGCCACGGCATAGATATTGATCATCGGGTCAGTGCTGGCATAGGCAAATACGGACATATCCGGCTCGCCCAGAACCCGAAGTCCGTCGATAGCATTGATCCCGGCGATCAGCCGCTCGGTCAGACCCATGGATTGCTCCGCCATGTCGAGAAATCCCCGCTTGCCGACGCTCTGCATGGCAGCCCAGGCCGCGGCAATGGCACTACCGGCACGCGTTCCGAGCAGGGCCGGCGATGCATAGACGCCGCCGGACCAGCCGGTCACGATGAGAAACTGGTGGCGCAGGTAGCTCATGTCCCGATAGAGGATGACCGAAGCCCCCTTGGCCGCATAGCCATATTTATGGACATCGGCGGAGATCGAAGTGACGCCGGGCACGGCAAAATCGAAAGCCCGGATGGGATAGCCAAGTTCACGCACGAAAGGCAGCATAAAGCCGCCGAGACAGGCATCCACGTGCAGTGGCAACTTTTTCTTTTGCGCGAGTTGACCCAACTCGGCAATGGGGTCGATGACCCCCTGGGGGTAGGACGGCGCCGAACCCACCAGCAGAATCGTGTTGCGGTTAATGCGTTTCCTGATGGCCTTGAGGTCAGCCCGATAGTCTTTTCCCACCGGCGCGCGAATCAACTCCACATCGAAGTACTTGGCGGCTTTTTCGAAGGCCACGTGCACCGTCTCGGGCACCACCATATTGGGTCGACGAATGCGCGGTTTCTGGGCCCGGGCGCGATCGCGGTAGGTCTTGACGGCCATCAGGATGCTCTCGGTACCCCCGAAGTCATCGTGCCCACCACGTCGGCATCACCATTGAGCATATCGGCGGTCATCCGCACCACATCGGTTTCAAACCGCTTCAGGCTCTTGAACGCCATCGGGTTCAGGTAATTGCTGGAGAAAAACAGATTGTGCGCTTCGACGATGGTCGCAAGGTGCTCTTCGTCCTTGTGGTAGACCAGACTCCAGACCTTGCCGTGGCGATAATCGACGTCCTCACTCGCGGCGACCTCCATCGAGGACAGCAGGGTATCCCGGGCGATACCGTTGTCGGGCAGTCGGCCAGTCGACAATTCATCGACCCCGAGCCCGGTTCGCTTGCTGGCGCGGGTCCTGGCACTGGCCTTTTTAGCCGGCGGCTTTTTCGTCCCGTTACGAATCGCGGATTTTTCGGGCGTAGCCATAGGGTTTCCTCCTCTGTGGATTGGCAGCGCTCATGGAAACACGCTTTTGAAGATATAGGCGCTGCTGATCGCGAGGATGTTGGCCAGCGCATAACCGACCACACCCGCCGTAACGCCCGACAGCAGAATGGCCTTGTTCTTCAGCGCCGTCGCTACCATGGGGACGAAGGGCGGCGAGCAAATCGCCGCCACTGAGGTAATGATAAAGGTATCGCTGTCGATATTGAGTAAGCGACAGAACAGGGCGTGCAATGCCAGTGAGCCGAACACCACGATGAGCACGAACCAGGCCAGACCAGGGTTGATTTGATCGATAAAGCCGGCATCGATCATCGAACCCACGACGACACAGAAGCACAGTATTACGTACATTCCGAGCTCGAAACTATGGGGTATCACGCGAATGCGCTTGATCAGAGAGGCGGCCAGCGCGGCAACGGTGAGGCCCACCATCACTACCGCCATGTAATAGTCGCCCCCGACCTGGTCAGCGACCAAAACTACGCAGCCGATCAGGCCGCAGGTGAGCACCGATGCGCCCAGCAGTTGCCGCATAACGGGCCACCGCAACAGCCGATGGTAGCTTTCGGGATTTTCCGGGTCTTCGATGGTACTGGCGACGAAACCCCGCTCGCTGGCTTTCTGCTGGAACGACGGCAGGAAGGTCAGCGCAACACGCTGGGCTACCGAAACCAGCAACAGGATGTAGCCCATGGTCAGCAAAGTATCGTAGGTGTGAATCTGCAGGAACAGGTTGTTGTCCACCAGCAGCGATTCCTTTGCTGCGGCGAGATTGGGTGTGCCACCGGTATACAGCGCCACATGCAAGCCGACCAGTTTCCAGGCATCGGCGACGCTGTCCTGCAATAACCAGCCCGCGAGGAAACTCATTGTGACCACCGCGGTCATGCTCGAGCCCATGGCCAGCATGGTGGTGGGCCCCAGACGCAGCCACTGTTTGAGGTCCACCGACAGCAGCATCATCGGCAGGGCGAAGGCGATAGCGGCCGCCATCAGCTGATCCTGCAATACTTTTGCCTGGGGCATGGCGGCAGCATCGATCAACACAGGTATCAACTGACCGCTCAGTACGCCACCGAGGTAGCAAAGCACAACGGCGCCGGCCTTTTTTGCCCAGCCGTAACGATTGCAAAGGTAAATGGCCAGCGCCGGAAGAGTCAGGTAGATAACGCCAACGAGCAGCATGGATCAGGACCTGGACCGCTTGCCAACAACAACCCGCGCGGGGGGCGGCAAGCGCTGGGCCGGCATTTACTCCACCGCGGCCCGTTCGATAGCATCTCCCGCACGCCAGATACGATACCGGACTTCGTAACCCTGGGGGGCATAAACCACAACCGGCAATTGACTGTTGTAGCGAACCTTGAACCCGTCACCCGCCGCGGCCACGAATTGCTCCTGTTTGGCGGCACCCGGGGGACAGGCCATCAGGGTGGTAGCATGATGGGGTGCAATCCGGGCCGTGTAATACGGATAACCCCAACCCTCGACGCTGTGCTCCTCGAGCTCGCCCCGCATCAGCACCCGGTTACAGTCAACCTCCATGGTCTTGCCCACCAGAATTTCGACCAGACTGCTGCTCTCGTCTTCCAGCGCCGGTAGCCTGAACACCATGCGTTGGTAGCCCTCCTCCGCAGCGGCATAAGGTTTGAGATCTTCGTTGGCCTGGGCCGTCATGGCAATCACTCCCATCAGCAGTACGGTAGCAAGTGGTTTCATTCTCCGTTCCTCGTCTATGAACTGTCTGTTCGTTGCGGCCGGGCGGCTCGGGGCAGCGGGCCAAATCAGGCCTTACTCCAGGTCGATGGCCCGCAGCGCCCGGCGGAGGTCTTGCTGCCGTTTTTCCAGCTCGGGTCGGCTTCCCGGCTCACTCGCATCGAGGATACTCTGGTTGCCCTGCAGCACCTGCACCAGCCAGCCGCGGGTCATTGTATAGTAGCGGGAGTCACGCCCCAAACCGGTTATCGCAGCCAACGCTCCCGGGGCAGCAGGGTCACGAATGGCAGCCGCCACCGCCATGACCTGTTCTCCGAGCTGCATCGCCTCGACTTTTTCAGGGCCGGCGTTTTCGCAACCGCAATCGGTACCGGTATTGGCGGCGACGCCGCTGCCCGCCCCAAGCAGCAACAGAAGCATCAGCACTGCGCAGCCACCGCCAGGCGCAGCAACTGCAGCCGGCGTCCGGGGTCGCCGCAGGCATCGCCTGGCTGGCATCTTGCAAGTCTGCTCTAAGCTCATGGCGCTTTGCCCTGTGATGATGGTTGGCTGACCAGGGGCGAGTTTGCCATTAACGAGCCCCGCTTCCAACCGGGGCGCTCCGCTTTCGTTGACGACCGGGGGGGTTTAAGCACTGCCCGGGATTGGCTGAAACCAGCGCCGGCTTGTCTTCGCCTCGGTGAAGCTGTTACTCTCTTGGGGATAGCAATAAGCACATATTTTAAAGGAGTAATAGGTGGCTCTGCCGCCGGTCTTTATGCCTGTCACAGATGGTCTTTATGTCGTACTAGTAAGTGTTCACGGCCTGATCCGGGCCGGTAATCTTGAGCTTGGCCGCGATGCCGACACCGGCGGCCAAACCAAGTATGTGGTGGAGCTTGCTCGCGCCCTTGCCAATCACCCGGCAGTGGCCCGGGTCGATTTGCTGACCCGGCGTCTGGTAGACGACGAAATCAGCAGCGATTACGCGGCCCGTGAACAAGCCCTTGCCGATAATGCCAGCATCATAAGGTTGGACTGCGGTCCCGAAGCCTACATCCGCAAGGAAGAGCTCTGGGATCACCTGGACAATTTCGCGGACAATGCCCTGGCCTATCTGCGCCAGCAGGACCGGGCACCCAGTGTTATCCACGGACACTACGCCGACGGCGGCTACGTGGCCCTGCGAGTCGCCAACCAACTGGGCGTGCCCCTGGTTTTTACCGGTCACTCCCTGGGCCGGGTCAAACGTCGCCGGCTGCTGGCCAACGGCCTGAACCGCGATGATATCGAAAGCCAGTACCACATATCGCGTCGGGTCAGCGTTGAAGAGGACACTTTGGCGGCCGCCGACCTGGTCGTGGTGAGTACCCGCAACGAGATCGAAGAGCAGTACGGGCTGTACGATCATTACTCGCCGCACCATATGCAGGTTATTCCCCCGGGTACAGACTTGCAGACATTCAAGCCACCCCGGGGTGGCGAGTGGAACACGCCGGCGGCAAAGGAGCTGGTCACCTTCCTCCGCGACCCGTTCAAACCGATGATCCTCGCGCTTTCCCGCCCCGACGAGCGCAAGAACATCAATGGCTTACTGGAGGCCTATGGGGAATCCCCTGAGCTGCAGCAACTGGCCAACCTCGTCATCGTCGCCGGTAACCGGGACGACATCCGTGAAATGGATTCGGGCCCGCAAAAAGTCCTGACCGGTTTGCTGCTCTTGATAGACAGTTACAACCTTTATGGCAAAGTGGCCTACCCAAAAAGCCATGAACACTCTGATGTACCCCTGTACTACCGACTCGCTGCAAGCAGTCACGGGGTATTTATCAACCCCGCATTGACCGAGCCCTTTGGCCTGACCCTGCTCGAGGCCGCGGCCAGCGGCGTCCCCGTGGTAGCCACCGAAGACGGTGGCCCCCAGGACATTCTGGAACACTGCCGCAACGGCATTCTGATCGATCCCCTCGACTCCACCGCCATGGCCAAGGCGCTTTTGAAGATACTGAGCGACGCCACCCGCTGGCAGGAATTGGTGGATAACGGCCTCGAGGGCGTGCAGGAATTCTATTCCTGGGAGGCCCACGCCGAGGCCTATGTGCAGCAGTTGCAGAGCCTGTCCAGGCAGGGCGCGGCACCCGTCACCAGACCTCCCAAAATCGAGCGCCCGATGCTGTTTCATGACCGCGCGATTTTTACCGACCTCGACCAAAGCCTGCTCGGAGACCCCAAAGCGCTTGCCCAATTGATTCGCAGGATGCGTGACCATCGCCGCCAGATGACCTTCGGCATCGCCACCGGGCGAGCCCTGGAGTCGGCGCTGCGAATGATGAAACGCTACGGCATTCCCCAGCCCGACGCCCTGATCACAAGCGTTGGCACCGAAATCCACTACGCGCCGCAACTGACCGCCGACCAGGCCTGGGCGAAACACATCGACTATTTATGGCAGCGCCAGAAGGTTGCCAAGGTCATGTCCGAAATCCCCGGCTGTGAATTGCAGCCCAAATCCAGCCAGAGCGCGTTTAAACTGAGCTACTACATTGATCCGGCTGAATCGCCGAGTCACGAGGAGATCAACAGCCTGCTGCTGCAGGCGGAACTTGCGGTCAATACCTTTTTATCATTCGGCCAGTTCCTCGACGTGGTGCCGGTGCGGGCGTCAAAGGGATTTGCCCTGCGCTATTTCTCCGATCAATGGCAGATTCCCCTGGAGCGCATCCTGGTCGCCGGGGGCTCCGGCACCGATGAGGATATGATACGCGGCAATACCCTGGCGGTGGTGGTGGGCAATCGACACGAAGAAGAACTGGCCCATCTCAGCGATGTCGAGCCGCTGTATTATGCGAACGGCAAATTTGCCGCCGGTATTCTGGAGGCGATCGAGCACTACGATTTTTTCGGTGACTGCCAACCGCCGGTGAGGGAGGAATCCCCTGAAGGTGTCCACGAGTGATGCTCGGGGCCGGCAGCTGACGCGGGGCTCGCCGGCGCCGCGCCGCCCCCGGGATGGGAATGACTCAGTCGGCGTCCCGGAAGATGCCGTAATGATAGCAACCCTCGATGACCCCGCTGGTGTAATAACCACTCAGGCCACGGAAATTGCCCGCCGCAAAATAGACTTTTAAACCGGGATCCTGCTGCAGCGCCTGCTGGATTTGCTCGACCAACTGGTCGTCGGCATTCCTCACCAACACGCCGGAAAAGCCGGCGGTCAGGGGGAAAACATCGTTGCCGCTGTCACCGCAAAACACCACCTCTTCTCGCGGCTGGTCATACTCTTGTGCCACATATTCCAGCGCCGTTTGTTTGGTCGCGCTTGCGGGGAGGAAATCCAGCAGCCCCTTGCCGTTCTGGGAGTCGAAGCTGTAGACGATGACCTCGTCGAACCTGCCCTTGACCCTGTCATCGACAGCCTCGAGAATTTCGGCCCGGCGACTGTGGTCGACATAGTAGCTCTGCTTGAACTGGTTCAGGTGCTCGGCTTCCTGCTCCTGCATCCCGGGGACATCGGCGACCGCCGCTCGAACCTGCCCCGCATCCCACCGCGGGCTGGCGCGCTGGACATGCTCAACCCAGCCGTCATCGAAATGCCACGCACCGTTGTCATATTTACGGATAGTCGTGCCCACATCGCCACACAGCACATCCGGGTGCCTGACCCCAAACTCCTCGATTGCCTGTTCGGTGAGATTGAGGTTACGGCCGGTCACATAAACTACCAGCACATCGTGACGTGTGGTCAGGTCGTTGAACAGGGTGATGGCCTCGGGGTCGGGCTGCCATTTGCCGTTGGGCAGCAGCGTCCGATCGAGATCTGTGGCAAGTATGCGCATGGTACCCCCGTTTTCGGTTTATGCCTAGCAAACCTGACGGCGAAAACCGCCAGCCGTCGATCAGCGGTAAGACATTACCGCTTCCTCGAGCCCGTCCGCCGTATGGTGAACAGTGAAACCGCAGCTACTCAGATCGGCCCGCAGCGTGGCTTTGGCATCACCGTTGGTCCAGGTCATTTCCAACAGATGTTCGGCGGTATCGGCCACCTGCAAACTGCCGTGAAACGCGTCGGAGGTATTGCGTAGCCTGATTAACTGCAGCTGATCCTGGACGACGATACGTCGCAAGCCCTGTTCGATGTCGGCGCTGGACAGCGTGGTGCGATTGATCTCCTTGTGCCCGGCGGTACCGCCCTTGTCCGCGGCATCGTAATCGTTTTTGCCGGCAAACAGGTCGAGGTACCAAACCTGGGGTATACCGGGCATGAAAAGCTGAATCGCACGGGCTAAACGCAACTTGCGCTCGTCTTCTCCGAGGGCACTGAAGTAAGTGGCGTTGACCTGGTAATAGGAGATTTTCTTGCCATCGGGGCCGTACAGATTTTTTACCCTGCCACCGCGATCCATGATTCGCTCGATAGTGGCATCGATTTCCTCATCACTCAAAAGTCCCTCCCTGGAGATGCCGAGAATATCCTTGCCCCGCAGATCCAGCACCGGGATGCCATCGTGGCAACCGAGCATATTGATGGTTTGTATCTCTTTTTCCTGCAGCTCTTGCACCCAGCGCAGCAGGTGCCTGCTGGTGCCCCGGTCCAGGGCATCGATCAACAACCCGGGGAGGAAAAAGTCATAAATCGGGAAGCCCTTTGCGGCCACCTCTTCGTGGAGCCCGTAACCGAATTCCGAGTGGATCTCCGGGAGCAGCGTGAGCTTGTACTTGGCTGCCATGGATTTCAGCCTGTCCAGGTACTCCCAGGTTCCCGGCTTGTTGAAAAAATTAGTCTCGCCGGGCTCCTTGTGGAGATAGGCAAAAGCATCAAGCCTGACCAGGCTCGCGCCGTAGTCGCGCAACCGGGCCAGGGTCTGGTCATAGAACTCCCACACTTTCGCGGAACGGGCGTTGAGGTCCATCTGGCCCAGGTATTTGCGCTTGCGCTCGATAGCCCCTGTCACCTGCTCAGCCCGATCGGCGTAGGAGCCCCAATCCACCTCACCCAGCGATTTTTTTTCAGCGATGGCTTTATTGGCCAACTGCATCAGCTCGCCGAGTTGCTCTGGCTCCAGCCCGTCGATGTCCCGCAGGTCCTCAGGTTCCAGCGCCTGGTAGGTCACTTCCTGGTAGAACGTATTCCAGTAGGGCCGATCAGTGCCGTCCGGAAAGCGCACTTTCAAAATGGGTAAGCCGGGCTTCCTCATGAACAGCACGTCCAGGCATGCCTGCTCAGGGATAATGTAGCCGTCAGGGCCCATCGTGCCCCGTGCCCCCCAGAATTCATTCCAGTCGATGAAGAAATCCCGGTACTCCGACTCGTCGCCGTGTTGCAGCATATCCTGGAACTGATGCGATCCCACCGACAGGTGATTGAGCACGAGGTCGAACTTGAGGCGAATGTCCATGGCTTCGAGCCCGGCTAAATCGCCGTCGCTGACCAGTTCCCGATTCATTTCGTAATCGATAACCGAAAAGCCCCGATCCAGGTCGCTGTTGAAGAATGTCGGCAGAATATAGAAGAGTGAAAAAGCCCCCTCGAACTCCGGTCGCTGGAGCATTTTCACTGTATCCGCCAGTTGGCGCCCAATACTATCGGGGTAGGCATTGAGCATCACCCCTCTCGGTAGGTCAACGGTCATGGGTTTGTGCTTATCCTTAATCTGACTATTCGTTTTATTCGATTTGTACATTCAGCTGGCAGAGTAACGAAACCGGCACCCTCTTGGCCAACAGTATCAACATTGTTTACCCGGCCCGGGGCTGCAGGGCGCGGCTCCCAAGCCGCCGAGATAAGGCCTTCGGAGGGATCGCTGCCGCCGACCGAACCCTTTTGCAGGAATGATACTGCGCCCTGCCCTGGTTCTCTAGCCGCTTTCCTCGGTGGCGATATCCGCCAGCGTGACTACCGCCCTGGCAATGCGAAAAAAACGGTTTCGCGCCAGATCGCGGACGCTTTTGATGCGCAGGGCATCGTCAAGCGCTGTGGCTTGCTCCGCCGAGATGCCTTCCAGGCGAGCAACCGGCCCCGCCGCAAGGTCCCTGAGAGATCCCTCATCGGCCACGCTGTCAGCTTCCTCCTGATCGGCCAGGGTGACAATTCCCTCTGCCCGCTCCGCCAGTCGGCTGGCCGCCATATCGCGAATCGACTCGATTCCGAATGCCTGCTCCAACAAGGCCCCGGACTCCTCCGAGATCCCTTTCAGGGCTGTAATCGGTGCTTCCGCCAGTTCCTCAGCAGTGTAGCCCTCATAGGCTTTGACTACTGCGCCATGAATTGCCGTTGCTGGCAGTCGCACCGGCTCTTCGTCCAGCGCATCCGTGGAGTCTGCCAGGGCAGCCAGCCGGGCCAGCATATGACTGAAGGCACGGGTTGGCTTGGTTGGCAGGTGCAGCCGCTCTTCGATGCGGGTAGCGCCATCGGCCACAGACTGCAGCGTCTGTATTGCATCTTCTGCCGCACTGCGCAGGAGTGAAGAACCCCGCATGGCACCCACCGAGCCCCGCTTGATCAAATCGCGGTTGGAGGTGGCGAGTTTCTCCAGGGCATCACGATTGAGCGCAAGCAGCCGATCCAGTCCCTGCTTACCCAGGCCATAGCCAGCGAACAGGCTTTGGAATTGCTCGACCATTTCCTTGGGGTCGGTCAGGGCCAGCAGGCCCCTGACATCAGTGGCGTACTCGTTATCTACCTCGGCTATCGCCTCGGAAAAATCCTCCAGCGGATCACCACCGACGAAGCCTCGCTGCCGGGCTTTGGCCTGGACTTTCCGGCTGATCTTCAACCAGCGCTGGGCTGCGGTGATCGTGGGCTTTTCCGCCGCCGAGCCGGCCCTGGGTTTCTTTCCCCCGGGCTTTTCCCGCCCGGAGGACGCGCCGCGTGTTCTGCTTTTATCCGCGGTTGCCATCATGACTGCACCTCCCATTGCGTGCATTGAGGCCGGTTGCGTGGGAACCGGTTGGCGCTGGGTACTGGTACTACCCGCGTCATCCAGGATCATGTGACCGCTCAAGCCCCATTGAAGGGTACCTGCGTCACAGGGGCGTTCTGGTCACGCAACAGACCTTTCATCCGTTAGTGTATTCCTCGCTCCTGCGTTACACAATGGCGCATTCGAATGACACCACCCCGGGACCCCCGCATCAAAGCGGTGATGCCAGCGGGCTCCTGCATACTCTTTCTCGGTAATCTCTGGCACGGCACTGGCGAAAACAGCCGCCGGGCCGACCGCAAGGGCTTTGCCGCGCAGTCCTGCGAATCCTGGCTGCGCACCCAGGAAAACTTTTTCCTGACGGTGTCCAAAACAACAGCCGCCGGTGTTTCCGAAAGCCTGCGTCGTCTGCTCGGTTACTCCATCCATCCGCCATTCATGGGCATGAGTGAGGGAACGCACCCCAAGCGCAAGCTGCCGGCTGTGGACAACTGAGCCGTGGGCAGTTCATGCTGGCACCGGCGAACGCCCGGCGGGCCGGGCCCGCAGTGGCGCTGGCCAGCACGCATTGGCAAGCCTTCGATTAACGCCTCAAGCGGTAACGGGGATATAATGCGCCCGGAGCGCTCGGCGCTTACCTACCGCGATACTCCGCCGATTGGGGCCCGGGTATTTCCCTCACATTACAGGAACCCAGCATCATGAGCCTTCTGTCCCCACGTCCGGCAATCTTTGGCGAGGTGCTGGTCGACCGCTTTGCAGACCGCGAGGTCATGGGCGGCGCCCCTTTCAATGTTGCCTGGCATCTCTGTGCCTTCGGCCTCCAGCCCCTGTTTATCAGCCGCGTCGGCGAAGATGCTGCCGGGCAAGATATTCTGCGCGCCATGGAACGCTGGGGCATGGACACCAGCGGCGTTCAGCGGGACCCGTCCCAACCGACCGGGGCCGTTGACGTCAGCCTCGGGGACGACGGGGAACCGACCTATGCCATTGTCCATCCCGTAGCCTACGACGGCATAGACCCGGCCCAGCTACCGACCCTGGCGACGGGCAGCTTGCTCTACCATGGCAGTCTCGCATTGCGGGATGCCACATCCCGCAGCGCCCTGGCCAGCCTGCAAAGCGATTGGGCACCGCTTCGCTTCGTCGATATCAACCTGCGCACACCCTGGTACCAAGGGGAAAACATCGGCCCACTCCTCGAAGGCGCCCGCTGGCTGAAACTGAATCAGGGGGAGTTGGAGGCATTGACCCCGGGAGAGCGCGGTGTGGAGCAGCGTGCAGGCGATCTGCTGACGCGCCTGGGCCTGGATTTGCTGATAGTCAGCCAGGCAGAGCGGGGAGCCATGGCTTTTACCGCAGACGGTGAGCGCACCCGGGTCGCGCCCCAGCGGGCGGTCGAGGTGGCCGACAGCGTCGGCGCCGGGGATGCCTTCTCCAGTGTCATGATACTGGGCCTATTGCAGCGATGGCCGCTGCGGCTCAGCCTTGAGCGCGCCCAGCAATTCGCCTCCGCCATTGTCGGCATTCGCGGCGCCGTCGCTGTTGAACGCGGGTTTTATGCCCCTTTCCTGCGCCAGTGGGAGCTGTCCCAGGCTGAATGGCACTGACTCAAGCCGATTCGGGTGTCTACCTCGGCAGGACCTTCGCCGACAGGGATGTCGGCGCAGAGCCCCCGGGGACGGGTTTACGGCGTATGCTGACGGGGTAGATGCCCGGAGCGGCGCTTTGAAAATCCTATGCATTTCTCCTTAACCAGGTGCCATTGGTCCCAGGCTTGCAGCGGCGGTCGCATCCGCCGAAATCGCGGCGCACACGGGCACGAATCGTCTGCCTTCAGCAGCGCCCGCCTCAGCGCAGCGAATGCAGCACGAGGCTTGTCGGGTTGAGCTCGGTCAGTTGAACATAGGCAATGTAGCGCTGGCGAATCTGGCGCACGTATTTTACCGGCTCCTGGCCCCGAACATAGCCGTAGCGCGCCTTGGACGCGTACTTCCTCTTTGCCAGTAACAGCATGGCTTTTTCGACGTTATCGAACCAGCGATCGGGGTTCAGGCCCTGCTCTTTCGCCAGCTTGATAGCATCCCGCACATGCCCGCTGCCAGCATTGTAGGAGGCCAGGGTGAACCACATGCGGTCGAGTACCGGCAGGTTTTCGGGAAACTGCTGGCGCACATGATCGAGATACTTCACCCCGGCAGCAATACCCCGTTCAGTAGTGTCGACGGAATGGAAGCCCATTTCCCTGGCAGTCGCTGGCATCACCTGCAGTAGCCCCCGGGCCCCGGCGCCTGACCTGGCCCTGGGGTTGAAGCGAGACTCCTGGTACATCTGTGCCGCCACCAGGCGCCAGTCAAAACCGTATTGGCTGGCATACTTCTTGATCAGGTCATCGTAGGGGGAGATGGTGCCCGACTCGACCAGATCGAGTTGGCCCTGCTTCAGCGCCGCGACCGTCTTGGCTGTAGCGAAATACTTGTTATAAGCCATATTATAGTGCAGCCCGCGGTAGGCTTTCTTGACAAAGGCATCAAGCTGTTGCTGCAACCGCGGGTTATCGCTGCGCAGCGCCCAGGCCTGGCCCCTGGGCTCGGTGAGGGCGAACGCCCCACGAATATCATCTCGCCAGGCGAGCTCGATCTTGAGGAGGTTTTCGTCAGCAACGGTGAGGTCGTAATCTCCACTGGCGACCTTTGCGATGGCCGCCTCGGTCTCTTCGTCGTCCGCCGTGGCCACCAGTTTCACTGCGATGCCAGCATCCTGGAGCCCGGTGACGGTTTGCCAGTAGCTACTGGACTCGCGTACGTGAATACTGCGCCCGGCAAGGTCATGGAGTTCGGCAATGGGCGGGGCTTCGGCCGGCGCCACGACCATTTCCGCGGCGAAATGATAGGGCGATGAAAACACGATTCCCCTGCGTGCACGCTCCGCGCTGGGTGTCAGGAAGCCGCCGGCCACATCAGCGGTGCCATTGCGCACCAGTTCCAGCAGGGCGTCCTGCGCGTTGGCAACGAACACCTGCATCCCCAGTTTGTGTTGATCTGCAAACATCCGCAGAAGTTCGTAATCGAAACCCTGGAGTTTGCCATGGCGCATGAAGTAGGAAGCGCTGCTGTTGGGCAAGGCCACCCGCAGCGTTCCCCGCCGTTTGATACCCGCCCAATCCTCAACGCTGGTGGACACACCGGGATGGGTGAGTTTGTGATGAACGATGAAAGCGTTCAGGTCCGCAAGCAGTTGCGGATTGGTTTTCCTGACCCCCAGGGCAATGGGCTGCTCGCCACTGATGGGGCCCGATTTTTTCAGGTCATCCCGATAGCCAAGGGCGACGTCGATAACGTTGCTGTCCGCCAGGGTGACGCTGGCCCCATCCTCGACCAGGCGATCAAAAATGTCCTCATCAGCAAGCTCCCCCGGGACCGACTGCAGCCGCATACCCTTGAATTCGTGCTGCAGCTTTTCGGCCGTGGGGAAAAAGCTGGTGTTCTCCTGAACCAGCAGGGTCCTGTTTTTCAGCTCTGCAAGGCTTGTCAGGGGGTGACTTGCGGGGCTGACAATATGCTGGGTCACATGGGTGAGCGCCACGGTAAACGCGATCTCCTGCTGACGCTGTTCGGTGACTGCAAGATTGGCGGATATCACATCGCCCTTGCCCGCTTTCAGCATCGGCAGGAGCTCATTGAAGTTGGCAACCGGCACCAGGGTCGCAGTCATTCCATGCTGTTCAGCAAAGCGGCTCAGGCCCTGCTCGACAAGGGATTGCGGATGCCCCTCACGCGGCAAGTAGCCTTCCATGTTGCGATGCACGAGTATGCGCAAGGTCCCCCTGGCCTGCAGCGCGTCCATGTCACCCATTTCGACGTAGGGCGGGGACTGAGCGGCGATCGCCCCACTACTAATAGCCTGGCTTGTCGCTGGCATCGCCTGACTGGGGGAACCACGCTCACCACAGGCCGCGAAGCCCAGCAGCACCAACACCCAGCTACAACGGATAAAGACGTTCTTCATGCCTTGGGCCCACAGGATTCCGGATTCGTTGCTGTTATAACAGTAGCTCTATGCGCAGTCCATCATGCCTGGTCCGATGCAGCAGCATAAGGGCGCGCGCCGGATGCTCGTTGCAAACCCGCTCTGGAATTGACACCCGAAGGCCATTACAATCGCGACCAGGCGCGCCCAAGCATTTTTCTGCGGGCAATACCCCCGCCCGGTCGGGCACGAATTAACAGAGTACGCTACACCGATGGAAGATTACGGTTTCAGTTTCAAGGATATCGTTGAAAACGCCCAGGACGTAATCCTGGTTACCAAAGCACAGCCAATCACTCCCCCCGGCCCCGAAATCGTTTACGTCAATCAGGCATTTAGCGAACTCACCGGCTTTTCTGCCCAGGAGGTCATTGGGCTCAACCCAAGAATTCTCCAGTCCACCGGGACCGATGCAGGGGCAAAGCGTACTATTTACGAGGGTTTGAAAAAGCAAATTCCGGTCCGCGTTACACTGAAAAACTACGCCAAATCCGGGCAGGAATACTGGCTTGATTTAAGCATACTGCCACTGAGAAACCCACAGGGCGTGGTGACGCACTACGTCGCCATCGAGCGCGATGTAACGGCCCAAATCGATCTTCAGCATCAGCTGGAGAAACTGTCCAGCACCGACTGCCTGACGGGCTTACTCAACCGGCGCGCATTTGACGAAATCGCCCAAAACGAACTCTCCCGTTACCAGCGCAGCGGTGATACCTACGCTCTGATTCTGCTCGATATCGATCATTTCAAGCAAATCAACGACCAATATGGTCATGCTTCAGGGGACGGGGCGATCCAGGCCATAGCGCAGATATGCGAGTCAAACTTGAGATTGACTGACAAGATAGCCCGCGTCGGTGGCGAGGAATTTTGCGTACTGTTGCCTGATACCGACAAGGCCGGCGCCCTGGCGATAGCGCAGAAGCTGCGCGACATCGTTTCGTGCACCTCCGTGGCGACAAACGCAGGCGATATCACCATGACGATCAGTATCGGGGTGGCAGTGGTGAACAATGCCGATACCGTGCACGCCGACTTGATGAAAAGAGCGGACCAAAACCTGTACGCCGCAAAACAATCCGGGCGCAACCGGGTTTGCTGGTAATCGGCCTCAGGAGACAACGCCCCCTTGCGGAACGCGGGAAAGGCGCTCATGGCATAATCAAAACCGACCGGCAGGTAATCCCGGTCCGGCATGCCTGGAGGCCGGAACGTTCTGATGAGCGAGAATTCATGTGGTTCGCTCTGCTCCGATTCGGGTCACCAGCTATGGTACTATTGCGCCCGCATCAACCGGCGAGTAAGACTCTGGCACCCCACCCTGCCAGCAAGCCAGCAGTCACCGAAGGTACGCAACGCGAGAACCGCAGCAAACAGGGCTGCCTTGAGGCCATCACATATGACCCCTGAAGATCATACCGACGCTTCGAACGAGACCAATGGCAAGTTAGGAGCAGGGGACGAGACCGACACGGCAAAACTCGGCATCGCCCTGTCTGGCGGTGGTTTCAGGGCCGCCTTTTTCCATATCGGGGTACTGGCCCGCCTCGCCGAGCACGACATGCTGCGCCGGGTCGCCGTAGTCTCCTGCGTCTCCGGCGGCTCGATTATCGGCGCTTTTTACTACCTTAAGGTCAAACAACTTCTGGAGGGAAAAAGGACCGACAAGCTTACCCCCACGAGGGAAGCGTACTGTCAGTTGGTGTCGGAGATCGAGCGCGAATTTACCCAGGCCGTGCAACTGAATGTACGCATGCTGACCTTTGCCGACCAACGCGAAAACGCCCGTATGCTGTCTAACGTAACCTCGCCGACGCGGCGGGTCGGGAAATTGCTCGACGAGCATTTTTACGCCCCCATCACCGGGCGCAGCAACAATCTCCTGTGTGACCTGGCAATTGACCTGGCGACCAACAACGAGGGGATAGCGGCCGACGGCACGGTGGTACCCCGGCTCATCCTCAACTCAACCGCCCTCAATACCGGGCATCTGTTCCAGTTTACCGGCGCCTATATCGGCGAATCGTCGATTTCCTCGGTACTCGGCGGCACCCAGGCGATGCCACAACTGCCGCGGCTGCACTTCGACGATAGCAGTCTGAGCGAGCATCAACGCAGGCGGCTGCGGGAAATCACCCTCGGCGAAGCGGTTACCGCATCGAGCTGCGTGCCGGGCCTACTCGACCCGCTTTCACTGGAAGGGCTGTATCAGGATGAAACCGGGGAGCCGGTGCAGCTCGGGCTGGTGGACGGCGGCGTATTCGACAACCAGGGGCTGGTTTCCCTGTTCGAAGAGAACTGCACCCACTTTATCTGTAGTGACGCATCGGACCTGCTGCAGTGGCAGTCGGTGCCCCCCAACCTGATCCACAATGTCGCGCTGCGGGCCAACGATATTTTTATGGATCGCATTCGCATCAGCATTCTGCGGGAACTGGAGCACCGTGGCGCGGAAAACTTTGCGGTATTCACCCTGGGGTCCGCCACCGGCAGTGAGATCTTTGGCGATGACGCCGAGGCCTTTCTGGCGGCACTCAGGGCTATTCGCACCGACCTCGATGCCTTTAGCGATATGGAAGCGTGGTCACTGATGTTTCATGGTTACTGCGTGAGCGAGGAGCAACTGAACGCACTGGAACCGCCGCATGAATCCGAGGTATCGGGCGAGATCCATCGCCATCACTGGGATTTCGGGACCATCACCGCGATGGCTGAAGATCCCGATCAGAAGGACGAACTGTTACACCATTTGCGGGTTGGGTCACATCCCTTCCTCAAGGTGTTCTATCTCCACAAGGTTCTGCCCTGGGTGATTGCCATTCTGCCCACGCTGATTCCGCTCAGCGCCACGATTGTGGCAATTTACCTGCTGCCGCCGATTCCGACGCCGGCCTGGGTGGTGATCGGGCTGATGGCCCTCACTGCCATTACCTATATGCAGAACGCCCGGATAATCGCCTGGCTCGACCAGGTTGAAGTGTTCAAGCGCGCCCGCAAAAAGCTCGGTAAGGTCCTCGAGCCCCTGGGCATCACCATGATTTTGGGATTGATCGGCGCCATGGCCAGTTGGGTCAACCTGCGCATCTTCAACCCGCTGTTCCTGCATTACGGCCGTTTGCGCGAGCGCCAATAAATTTCTGCAACCGACACGCAGGAGTGGTGCGCCGCGGGTCACGGTTGCCCTGCCCGAATGGCTGCCTATGCTTAGTGAAACAGTAATCCGCCCGGCACTGATTCAGTCAGAGTCCAGGTAAAATCCCCAAGTGCTTATGAACGACTATCGTCAGTTAGTAGACAAGCTCGGTGAGCAACAGCGAGTCGAACTCTATCGGGAACTCAGGCAGCGGCTCGGGCCCGGTAAAGCCCCGGTGCGGGAATTACTCGTGCTCTACGAAGCCGACGCCGCTAGCGAAGATCCGACCCCGGCGATGCAGGCACTCGCCGAGGCAGAGCTGCCCGCCCATGAGCGACCTACCCGCTACCTGCCAGTTGACCAGCTACCCCTCAATCCCCAGGGAAAACTGGATCGGTCCGCACTGGCAGCGCTAGTGCCCGCCGCCAGTGCTGCACCGCCAACGCCGGCGCAAGCGCGAGCGGATCAGGGCAAGCTGCGGGCGGTGATTGATGCCTTCGCCGAGAGCCTGTCCCGCGGCGACATCGGTGCCGATGACAACTTCTTCGAACTCGGTGGCCATAGCCTGCTGCTGGTCGACTGCATCCTGGGTATCGAACGGCGCACCGGGGTGCGCCTGAGCACTTCGATATTTTTGCAAAACCCCACGCCCAGTGGCCTCGCCCTGGAGCTGGCAAGTCAAACCGCAGCCACTTTTGACTATCTGTATTCGGTCAGAGATACCGGCGACGGCCTGCCGGTTTTCATTTTTTCCGCCAGCCAGCTTACCCATGCCCTGGGTAATCGGCACAAAGAATGGCGTTTGTTCGGCGTCCAGTTGCGCTGGCTAGACGACGACGACAAAGTCATCCCGTACAGCGACCTGGGCGACCTCGCCCGGCGCATCGGGGCGGAATTGTCCCGGGTGGTCAAGGACAGACCTTACGTCATCGCCGGCAGTTCCTTTGCCGGCATGCTCGCATTCGAGTTGGCCCGGCAAATGCAGCAGGCAGGTAGAGCGCCGTTATTGACCGTGCTTATCGACCCCTCGCCGTTCCCGAGCCTGCGCACCTGGCTGCAGAACGATCTCGAGAACGCGATCGATATCCGCTACGCCCGGCACTGGCTGCTAGCCAAATGGCTGCTACTCAATAATCCCCTGAGGAAACGTTTTTGGCAGCGCTTGAAACAACGCGCGAATCCCAGCAAAAACGCCTGGACTACGGCGACCGATGCCGCCGTCGGCACTGATACGGCGCTACAGGCATCGTCCTTCAATGATGCCCGAACATTCGCCCTCTGGCGCAGCTACCGGGCTGCACCCTATGCCGGCAAAGTCGCCCTGCTGACAACCAGCGAGCGGGTGTGGCAGGTTGAACAGAACTGGCGCCGATTTCTGCCGGCGGACAGTGCGCCCATACGCCTTGACAGCACCCACAAGCAAGTCCTGCGGGAACCTTTCATGTCGGCCTCGGTGGTACCGTTGCTGGAGCGGATTGTGGAGCGGGCGGTTGACCGGGGCCGCTAATCGCCGGTGGAAGCTGTAACCGATGGGTAACGCGCAAGCATTGCCCTAGCCTCCTCTTCCGGCAGTTGCTCCAGCAGGGTCTCAAGCGATTCGCCAGTGAAAGGCAAGACAGCTATCGGTGTATCACTGGCGCCCTGCAGGCTAGCCTCCACGCTCTCGATGGCGATGCGGAAACCCCTGAACTTGACCTGCTCATCGAACCTGCCCTCGAAAACCAGTCGGCCCCGTTGGTCCCGCCACACCCGGTCACCGGTGCGGTATGCGCGGGCGGCAGGGTCCAGGGGATGCTCCCCAAAGCCGGACTTCGCCGACCCGGCGCCGTTGCCGATATAGCCCCTGGCGATGCCGGCGCCCGCGAGGTACAACTCAGCGGTCAGGCCATCGGGCAGGAGATTGCCCCAGCGATCGATCACCAGTGCCTGGGTTTGCAGCAGGGGTTCGCCGATGGGCACGGGATCACTCACTTCCGGCGTGAGCCGGTGCCAACTGCTCCATACGGTCATCTCGGTTGGACCGTATTCGTTGAACAGCGCTGCCTGGGGAGCCGTCGTAAAGTGCTGCTGGACGACCCTGGAATCACAGGCCTCGCCGGCAACGATCACCAGACGGAGGCTCTGGAAGGAACGGGCCATGCGCCCGATGTCGCGCCACAGGCTGGGCAAACACAAGGTATGGGTAATCGACTCGCGCTGGATCATTGCGCCGAGCCGGTCTGCCTCCCGGATCATTGCCGGCGAGGTGAGATAGAGGGTTCCGCCGCTCGACAGGGTCCACCACAAGCCGGCCACCGCGCTATCGAAGGCAATACTCGACAGCAGTAGAAACTTCTCGGGTGGCCATTGAGCATAAACCCGACTGCGCTCCCGAGTCGAGTACACCGCCGCCCGATGCTCCACCATCACGCCCTTGGGTGGTCCGCTGGAGCCCGAGGTATAGATCACATACGCCAGTCCCCCCGGGTCATCACCCTGATGTTGCGGCTTCGCTACACCGTCAGGGTCGCGCCCGATGACAACATCCAGGGGAAAGCAGCGCACCTGTAACTCGCCGGGCAACGCGATATCTTCCATGGTCAGCACGATTCGGCAGCCGGAGTCGCGCAACATGTGAGCAATTCTTGCGGGCGGGTAGTCCGGGTCCACGGGCAGGTAGGCGCACCCGGCTCGCAGGGTACCGACCATGGCGGCGATACTATCGGGATGCCAGCGCGCAACCACCGCCACCGGCGCATCCCGGACCGGGTCGAGGGTAGCCAGGAACCCGGCAACCGCATTCGCTCGACGGGACAGCTGCCGGTAGTCCAGCTGCAAGCGTTGGCCACCCTCGTTCCAGACCACGGCGATATGATCCGGCTTGGTTTCGGCCATGCGCCCGAACCCATGGTGCAGGCATTCCTCGGTGGCTGCGGCCGCGGTCAGCCTTTGCCATTCCTGCTCCGCTGCGCGGTAATCTGCCTCGCTTACCAGGCGATAGCGGCGCCAGTCACGCGCCTGGGGGTGCTCACTGCTGGCAAGGCACTGCACCAGGATCTGCTGGTAGTGATCCAAAGTCCTGGCAATATCTTCAGGGGCATACAATGCGCTGTTGTACTCGATCGCCAACGCCGGTGACTTGCTGTCCGCAATAAAAAAACAGGAACAATCAAATGCGGCGCCAGCGTAATCCATCGACTGGCGCTGGCGCAATCTACCCCCCAGAAAGGTCTCCGGCGGGCTGTCATCAATAAGGGTAAATAAACTGGAGAACAGCGATCCGTGTTCACGGCGGCCGCCCAGCGTTCGCAGCAGATCATGCATCGGCAGACCCCGCTGCTGCATCGCCCGGGCAACCTCTCCCTGGGTCTTACGCAGCACGTCGGCAAAGGTTTTAGAGGAAGCCAGATCGACACGCAGCACTACCAGGTTCTGGCAGTAGCCCAGGACCCTGCGCTGAGCCGGTGTGGTACGCAGGGAAACCAGCGCCCCGAGGTGGATGTCGGTCTGTTGCTCGTAATGCGCCAGCAGCACCAACCAGCCGGCCAGCAGCCATTGGTAGGGCGTGCTGCCGCTGTCCTTCGCCGACTGCCAGATTCGAGTCGTCAGTTCCGGGGGCAGGTCCCGGCGGATAAGTCCGCCCACAGACCCGGTGTTATTTCCCAGCCCCCGGGCGCCCCTGGCCCAGGGCAGCGGCACCGGCGGCGGCAGGTCCCCCAGTTGACGCTGCCAGAATTGCAGCAGTTGAGGCTTGCGCTGTTCCAGCTCACGGTGCTGACGCGCGTAGGCCGCAGCAACACTGATAACCTCTTCCAGTTGCGCGGTCGGCGAGCAATACAGACTGTCGAGCTCGCGTTCCAGCAGCCCAAGGCTATCGAGGTCGACCAGGATATGGTGGAAAGCCAGCACCAGCGCAAAGTGGGTGGGGCCAACGGCAGCATAGACGCGAAAGAGCCTGCCCTCTTCGAGTCGAAATATTGGTAGTTTATCCCGACAGAATGTGGCCACTTCTGGCCAGGGGTCACCATCGCAGTGCCACACCTGCAATGGTATCCCTTGCCCGGATGCCTCGAGTAAACCTGAACCGGTGACCGCTGCAGTCAGGCTCCAGTGCCGCCGTTGCAGCTGGTCCAGCGCCTCCCGCAGGCGCCCCTGGTCGAGGCTACCGTCGACCTGGTAGGCCCGCACCACCCAGGCGGAGCGACGCTCGGGATAGAGTCGGTAGTCAAGCCAGAGCGGCTGCTGATAAGGGCCCATTGCAACGGGTTCGGCGGGCACAGTACCCGGGGCTGTCGTGGGAAGGTCTTCCTCAGACGCGGATCGGCCACCACGCAATCGTGCCCGCAGTAACGCAGCCCTGGCTTCGCCCGCAGCCGCGGAGGGTTTATCCGCCAAGACGGGAACCCTCGTCGTCAAGTAATCCCAGGACCTCGGCATCGCTGAGCTGGTCGATTGTCGCCATCAGAGCCTGCTCCAGTGCCACCGCCAATTGTGCGGCAACGGGGCAGGTGAACACCAGTTCCAGGGGCAGGCTTACCTGATAGCGCTGACACAGCAAGTTGATACACTCGATGGCCAGCAGTGAATTGCCCCCCAGCTCGAAGAAATTGTCATCCGCACCCACGGGGCGGTGTTCGAGTAACTCTTCCCACAGCTCGCAGACCGCCGCTTCGGCGTCGTTGGCAGGCTCCCGGTATTGCACAGCGGACTGGGTACCCAACTGCGCCAGCAGGGCGTTGCGATCGATTTTGCCGTTGATGGTCAGGGGCATGTCCGCGACGGCAAGCAAGCTGGCCGGCACGGCAAATTCCGGCAGTCGGCGTTCCAGGTATGCCTGCAGCTTCGCTTCATCGACGTCGCCATTGGCGGCGTAAAACGCCACCAGACTGTGTACACCGTCGCGATTCAGCGGTTTGGCCTGATAGCCGATGTCCTCGAGAATACTTTCTACCCGGGGCAGATCGATGTCATCGTTCAGTTCGTCGACGGCTTGCTCGCGACTTTTTTGCCGCAGGCGAACATCCCAGCTGTAAGGTAACGCGTAGTTATGGAAGCCCCGTTCCTTGCCGTGCACATGGATACCCACATCGTTGATCAGACAGTTGGATGACCGTCCCGTATCCGAAGGCCGAATCCAGGGCACGCGATGGGCCAGAAAATCCAGCATTTCGTCAAGGGGCGCACTCCAGTAGCGGTAGAAATCGAGCAACTGTACGCGCTCAAAGAGTGCATCGCCGGCGAAATCATCGGTCCCGAGGCACCGCGTTACCGCGTCCGGGCGACGATGATAGGCCTTGCGTGCCGCCAGGATAGCGGTATCGATTTCCTCGTCCGAACGTTCACCCCTGAACAGGCCCAGGTTGAGCCGCGTCTCGAATAGCTGGCCCCGTGACAGGCCGGTGACCACCAGCGGAATGCCCAGTTGGTCAGCGCGCCGGATACTGAGGGTGTAGATGGTTTTGAAACAGCCCTGGCAGACATTGCTGAAACGCCCCAGGCTGTCGCGAAAGATCTCGTCCATGTATTCGGTCGAGGCAAACTCGTGGTCAATGCCAAGGTCATCGACGACCCGCTGGATATTCGAGTGGGCCTGCTCAGAGATGTAGCCATTGTCCAGGGTGAAGGCATAGATCCTGAAGCCCATGGCCGCTACCTGGTAGAGGGCATAGGTGCTGTCTTTGCCGCCACTGAGCAGCACCAGGCAATCGTATTCGCCGCGCTTGCGGCGGGCGTGGCTGGCAATGGCTGCCCGCAATTCGCCGCGCTCGCGAAAGTAGCTTTCTATCCGCGGGGACAGGGCGTTAAAGTCTCGACACAGTTGGCAGACCCCCTCAGGGTCCAGGTGTATACCGGGGGTGTCGTCGCCGACCCCACAGGCATTGCAGCGCGACACAACCCCGGGCGCTGCCGCCTGAGTCTCGTTCAGCACCACTACTGCGGCTTCAATCCCGTCGTACGCCTGCAGCGCCGCTTCCACCTCGCCCAGCTCGACCCGGTGGCCGGATACCTTGACCTGCCGATCTCCACGGCCCACGTAGACCAGGTCACCGCTGGCGTTGAAGCAGGCCAGGTCGCCGGTTTTGTACATGGTCGCACCGGGGTCGAACAGGTCCGGAACGAAGGCGCTGTCACCGGCATCGGCGGACCGCAGATACGCCCCCGGCGCACCCAGCCGCTGGACGTGGATTTCCCCGACTGCGCCGGGGAGCACCGGTTGCCGGGCGGTGTTGAGCAGGTAAATCCGCGTGTGATCGGCGGGGCGCCCGATCGGTACCGCGGTGTCCCGAAGGCTGGCCCCTGGCTGCGTCCGGTAGCGATGAATCATGCATCCGACCACCGCTTCAGTCGGCCCGTACTCGTTAAATATGCGAATGTTCTCGCCAAACTTTTCGCTGATCGCTGCGGCCAGGGCCGTGGTGAGCTGCTCTCCTCCGACGATCAGGGTGTGGAGGTGGGAACGCTGAACGTCCAGTTGCTGCAACAGGCGCAGGTGTGCCGGCGTGAGTTTGATGGCATTGACATGATTGTCCTCCACCGCGCGCAGCAATGCATTGTCGTAGGACTCGTGGGTCGAAGGATAGACGTGCAGGGTTCCCCCGGTGAGCAGGGGCAAAAACAGTGAGCTGACCGTCAGGTCGAAGGCGATCGACGACAACAGCGGCATCGACAGCGGCCCGAGGTCACCGTAGTTGCGCTGGGCCCATTCCAGGTAAACCGCCAATCCCAGGTGGCACACCGGAATGCCCTTGGGGTCGCCGGTGGAACCCGAGGTAAACAGGATATAGGCATCGTCCTGCAAACTGAGCTGCTCTAGCCCGGGCAGCACTGACGGGTTTGCAACCGGAGCCAGCGCCGTCAATCGTGGGGCATCCAGCACCGGGATCGAACTGTTTGCCATCGTCTCCGTGGCACAATCCTGGACCAGGATGTTCACCCCGGCCGCTGTCAGAATCCGCTGGCGTCGCAATGGGGGTGAATGGGTGTCGATCGGCACATAGGCAGCGCCGATGCGCAGGGATGCCAGGATCACCTCCACCATCAGTATGCCCCGGGGCAAGCAAATACCCACGCGGTCCCCGGCCGCGATACCCGCCGCCATGAGCGCGGCCGCAACGGACTCTACCCGCTCCAGTAATTCTGCGTAGCACAAACCCTCGCCATCGCAGCTGATGGCCAGCGCCTCGGGTTGTGCCGCGGCGGCCTGCCAGATGCTTTGCAGCACGGTGAGCCGGGGAACCGGGGCGTTGGCGGTGGCGTTGTAGTCGTGCAACAACCGCTGCTCCAGGTGCGCAGACAAGAGCGGGACTGCGGCCACCGGAACCTCCGGGGTGGCAACCAGGGCACTGAGCAAGCGCTGGCTGGCATCCAGTGCCAGGTCGCGCTCCGCTTCCCCGAACACATCGTTTTTAAGATCCAGCATGACGTGGAGCCCGCCATCACCCCCAAGATCCCAGACTTGCAGGCGGATGGCGTAGGCAGCATCGCTATAGCCCGGGTGAACAAAATCCGCGGCCACCGCCCGATCGGCAAAGTTGCCGAGGGAAAAAGGTATAAAGTTCAGCAGGGTATCGCAGGCACTGTTGGTACCCGGGAGGCTGGCGCCGGGGCGGCCGTGTTTGACGAAACCGGGAATCAGGCTGAGGAGTTGCCGGCCAATATCGACGAACGAGGTGTCCGCCTGCAACTGGACAGCGAAGGGAAACAGCTCGATAAACAGGCCGGGACTGGCGCGATCCCCGGCGCTCGGCCGATTGAGAGCCGGCGTGTCGAAGCCCACTCGCTGCCGATATGCCAGCCGGCTCACCAATGCGACCAGCAAGGAGCCGAAAGCGGCGAACAGCGAAATCTGCGGGGTGAGTGCCGGAAATTGCCGGCCGGCCACGGCCTGGAGTTGGGCCACCTGGCCCGGGTCCAGGGTAAAACGCACCCGGCTCGAATCCGTTCGACGGGGATCACTGCTGCGGTTAAAAAACCCGCCCTGCACAGGGATGCCGGCATAGCGCTCTCGCCAGTAACCCCGGGCTTCCTCCACTTGCACAACACCTTCGCTGTCCGCTGCGGGGGAAGCGGCCTGTTGTGGCAAAACGGGCAGCGCAGCGCCACCGGCAAGCAGATTGTGGTACTCCTCATCCATCGCCTGCAACAGCAGTCGGCAGGACCAGGCATCGGTCACCAGGTGGTGCTGGTTGATAAACCAGATTACCTGGTCGTCGTTGAGCTTGAGCAGCGCGCTGTCGCAAAGGGGTGAGGCGGGGTCGAAGGGACGGGCAGCCCGCTCCCCCATCCATCGGCGCGCAGCCCCAAGGGCATCCGCTTCGGCGCTGAAATCCAGCAGGGGCAAGGCGGCAGCGAACGCAGGACCATAGGCCAGATAACGCTGCTTCTGACCGTCACCCCCGTTGCCCTGCATCGCTGCCTGCAGGGGTTCGAAGCGTTCCGTGAGGCGCACGAACGCCTGCTGGAACTTAGTCGTCGATACCGGTTGCAGAAATATTCCCAGCGCCATCGCGTAAACAGGCTGGATGCCTGCCACCTGTTGACCAAGCCAGACCAGTTCCTCAGTGTGCTTGAGACTCCGCAGACGGATGTCGGATGCGCTTCTACTTGCAGACAATGCCTTCTCCCTGAAATACCAGCGCTTGATTCGGTCGCAGCGCCCTGTCAATCTTGTGCCGGTGCCCCCCGGGGGCCCTTCACCCGGACTATTGCGGGCGCGGCTTTTTTTCCCGCCTTCCTGATAGTACACCCCACAGAATAGTCGGTATTTCAAGCACTAATTTTGCAATTATGTGGCAAACCGTTGGGATTTTACTATCATCTACGGAAGAAACGGCTGCCCAGACCTCGACTATCCCCTCCCCGGCGGCAGTTGTGGGGACGATGGAAAGCAGACAGCAATGAAGTCCGAATCGCTGCCCACGGAATCGTGCCCGGGGACCTGTTCACACTTTTGCACCCAAAGGAGTTACAGCTTGGTCGCCAGCCGCATCAGTTCAGCCTTCCTGATCCTGTTTTCCCTCTGCTTTCACCATTTCGCCACGGCCCACGCGGTGGGGGAAAACTACGTCTTTCTGGATATTCAGCAGGACCGCCTGGACGGGCGCTTGCAAATACACGAGCGGGACCTGAAGAACAAGTTCGGACTGGAGCTGAAGGATCCCGCACCCGCCATCACCGAGCTGACGGCACTGCTCGGCTACGTGGGTGACAACTTCTCGATTGCCGTCGAACAGACGCCTCTGGAGCTGAGTTACCCGTCGACGGAGCTACTGGAACTTCCCCAGGGCCGATTCCTGCAGTTGAACTTCACCGCGCCCTGGCCCGGGCAGTTACCCCGGGAGCTGCAAATCCGCCAGCAGTTATTCTTCGAACTCGACAAGCGTCACCGGGGCCTGGTGCTGATTCACTACAATGCCCACACCGACGAGACCGCCGAGTGGGAAAATACCGCGCTCATATTCAGCCCCGACAAGCCCCTGCAAAACCTTGATCTGGTCGATGTTCCCGGGCTTTCCGGAAGACTGGATTTCCTCCTCCAGGGCACCTGGCATATTCTGATAGGGTTCGACCACATTCTTTTCCTGCTGACGCTGCTGCTGGCCGCCGTGGTGTTCTGGTCCGACCGGCGCTGGCAGCCGCTGGCAAATTTCAAGCAGTCGTTCTGGAACGTGGCTGCCATCGTCACCGTGTTTACCGTGGCTCACTCCATTACCCTGACTGTGGCGGCCCTGGGCTGGGTGACCCTGCCTTCGAAGCTGGTGGAAAGCGTCATTGCACTTTCCATCCTGGTCATGGCGCTGCATAACCTGCGTCCGTTTCTGCCCCACAAATGGCTGGTGATCTTCGTGTTCGGCCTGTTCCATGGGCTTGGCTTTGCCAGTGTGATGGAACACCTGAGTTTTCGCATGGTTGAACTCGTCACCGTGATGGTATTATTTAACGTCGGCGTGGAGTTGGGTCAGCTATTGCTGGTTGCCATTATTTTCCCGCTTCTGTTTGTGCTGCGCAAACGCAGCTGGTACGTGCCGGTTGTGCTCCGCGGCGGCTCTGTCCTGATCGCCCTGATAGCGACTTACTGGTTAATTGAACGAGGTCTTGGATGATACCCACACCACCCCGATTGCTGCTTGAGAAAAGGAAGTCCGGCAACACGGCAACGGCGCCGCGAGGAGTCTCACTGCCGATGGCCAGTGCTGTCGCGCTGATGGCGGTTGCGCAAAGTACCCTGGTGCATGGACATGGCTCGGAACTGGAAGAGGTTGAAATCGTCGGCCGGCATACCGAGATCATCGGCCAGGCGGTGTCGGCCTCCCAGGGAATCATCGGCCAGGAGGAGCTGAGCCTGCGCCCGCTGATGCGCACCGGCGAAATTCTCGAAACCGTGCCGGGCATGGTGGTCACCCAGCACAGCGGCAGCGGCAAGGCCAACCAGTACTTCCTCCGCGGTTTCAACCTGGACCATGGCACCGACTTTCTCACCCGCTTCGACCGCATGCCCGTCAACCTGCGCAGCCACGGTCACGGCCAGGGCTATACCGATATCAGCTTCATCATCCCGGAGTTGCTGGAATCTATCGAATACAAGAAAGGCCCCTACTATGCCGATGTCGGCGACTTTTCCGGCGCGGGCAGTGCCAACATGACGCCGATGCAATCGATGCCGGGTGGCCCGGGCGGCCTGCTGCAACTGGGTGCCGGCAAGGACGGCTTTGGTCGCCTGCTGGGTGCAGGCTCGCTGGAGGTCGGCCCCGGCGACCTGCTGTTGGGCTTTGAGGGCCAGGTCTACGACGGTCCATGGACCGATATATCGGAGGATGTGCGCAAGACCAATGGCCTGGCACGCTACACCTGGAACCACGATGCCAACACGTTTTCCCTGATGTTCATGGCCTACGACAACAGCTGGGATTCGGCTGACCAGATTCCCGAGCGCGCGGTTGAGCAGGGGCTGATCGACCTTTACGGCAGTATCGACGACGCCACCGGCGGTGAGTCCAGCCGCTACAGCCTGTCCGGCAGTTGGATCAATCCCAACTGGCAGGCCAGCATCTACGCCATTCGCTACCGCCTCAACCTCTGGTCCAACTTTACCTATTTCCTCGATGATCCCGTCAATGGCGACGAGTTCGAGCAGATCGACAAGCGCTGGATTTACGGCGGCGAGCTGATCCGCAGCGACGACTTTGTCTTTGGCGCCACCAATTACACCAACGTGTTCGGCTTCCAGACCCGCTACGACGATATCGAAGAGGTCGGCCTCATTCGTACCCGTGCCCGCCAGCGGCTTGAGACCGTGCGCCTGGACGCCATTGACGAGACTTCTGCCGCCCTGTTCTGGAGCGGCACCTGGCGCTGGGCTGAGCGCTGGCGCGCCAACCTGGGCTTGCGCTACGACCATTACTGGTTCGACGTCGACAGTGATACCCCGCAAAACAGCGGCAGCGACGACGATGGCATCGTCAGCTATAAATTCAACCTCAGCTACCAGCCCGCGGACAACTGGGAAACGTACCTGGGACTTGGCACCGGATTTCACTCCAACGATGCACGCGGTGTTACCATCTCCATTGATCCTGTGACCGGCGAGGCAGTCGACAAAGTGGATCCACTGGTGGCATCCCAGGGTGCCGAGGTCGGCGTGCGCCTGTTCCAGGAAGAAACGATCAGTGCATCGCTATCGCTTTGGATGCTGGAGCTGGACTCTGAGCTTTTGTTTGTCGGCGACGCCGGCAACACCGAGCCGTCTCGCAGTTCACGGCGCTCCGGAGTCGAGCTCACCGCCTACTGGTGGCTGTCACCCCACTGGACCCTGGACGCGGAATACTCCTACTCCCGGGCAAAATTTACCGAATCGGACCCCTCTGACCCGAGCCTGGGCGATGATATCCCCGGCAGTGTGCCACAGGTGTTCAGCGCCGGCCTTAGCCTCGACCACCCCAGCGGCTGGTTCGGCTCGGCCCGGCTGCGCTACTTCAGCGGCCGCCCACTGGAAGAAAACGGCGATGTGGAGTCCGACCCTACGACGGTGGTCAACCTGCGCGCGGGTTACCGCTGGAACAACTGGGAAGTGTTTGGGGATATCCTCAACCTGTTCGATTCCGAAGACCATGACATCGACTACTACTACGCGTCGCGTCTGCCCGGTGAGCCGGCAGAAGGTGTGGAAGATATTCACTTTCACCCGATCGAGCCGCGCACCTACCGGGTTTACGTAGGGTATCGTTTCGGGGGCTAGCCGCGATGGCAGTGACTCAGGATTCGCTCCCTGTAATCCCGCCACTGCCGGTCGCGCCCACCCCGGGGCCGGAGCAGCAGCGACGACACCGCTTGAAGCATGGGGATCCACCTGACGCCGGTTACAATACTACCAAAGACGATGGGCGGATGAGTGGGTTATGGGTTGCCGCCCAAACCCGAAGCTGCGGCCCTACCAAGCTGTCACCGGTTGGAAATCGATAGAAAGGCGCCCGTTTGCGCCAGGGAGAAAGCTTGGAAACCATCGTAATAGCCGGAAAACACATAGGCGCCCTTATTGATCGCCTGGGCATCGATTACCTGATGCACTGCATGATCGAAGAGCTGCGACAGGCCTTTGTCGACTTCAACCCCAAGACCCAGCAGGTCAGAACCCGGGATGGCTTTCACTACCACTCCCCGGCCCTGGGCTTGCTTGAGTGGATGCCCTGCATGCACCTGGGGGAGCAAATCACCGTCAAGATGGTAGCCTACCATCCCGACAACCCGCTCAGCGGCAACCTTCCGACCATTCTCTCCACCGTGCATATCTACGACCCGCGCAACGGTCACCTGCGCGGACTGATCGACGGTACCTTTCTGACTGCGCTGCGAACCGGGGCGGCGTCCTGCGTCGCCAGCCAGATTCTTGCCAGGCCAGACTCAAAGGTCGTGGGCATTATCGGCTGCGGCGCCCAGGCGGTCACCCAACTCCACGCGCTGTCGCTCCACTACGATGTAAAAAAGGTCTTGGTACAGGATATCAATCCCGCGGCGGAGGCCTCCTTCGCAGCCCGGGTGGGCCGCTTTATCAAGCCAGAGACCGAGATTTCACTGGCCGCGGTCGAGCAGATCGTGGCCAGCGCGGATATATTGGTCACCGCGACCTCCCAGCCCCCCGGCGAAGCACCCCTATTTGGCGCGCTGGAAACCCAACCCTGGTTGCATGTTAACGCCATTGGCTCAGACTTTGCCGGCAAGGTGGAACTGCCCCTGAAACTGCTGGCCAATGCATTCGTCTGCCCCGACGACCGCCAGCAGGCCATGCTCGAAGGCGAGTGCCAACGCCTGACCGAGGACCAGATCGGGCCGGAATTGTGGGAGCTTGTTCAACGCAACGAGCAGTCAGGTCGGCTGCAGCAGGCGCTGACGGTGTTTGATTCAACCGGCTGGGCCCTGGAAGACCAGGTCGCCGGCAACCTGTTGTTGCGGCTCGCCCAACAGCACCAACTGGGCGAGAGAGTGCAACTGGAACGTATAACCCGCGACCCCCTCAACCCCTACGACCCGGAGCTGCATCAGCAGCTGGCAGTCAAGGCTGAGGCCGGCGCCCGTTGACCCGACGCGATGGCAAGATAGTGACCATTACCTGAAACCCGGAGAGTTTGCGCCAATGGATTTTGGTTTATCACCCGAGCAACAGCAATTGCGAGCGGCGATCATCGCCTTCGCCGAGAGCGAGCTGAATAACCGGGTCCGCGCCCGTGATCACGCCAGCGAATTTGATGCCGATGCCTGGCGACGGTGCGCGGAACAGGGTTTGCTGGGCCTGCGCATGCCAGCGGAATTGGGCGGCGGCGGCAAGGATACGGTCACAACGGTCATCGCGCTGGAAGCGCTGGGTTACGGCTGCCGGGACAACGGTCTGACCCTGGCAATCCCCGGCCAGATGTGGAGTATTCAGGAACCACTGCTGGCCTTCGGCGACAGGGAGCAAAAGCGGCGATTCATGCCGGGGCTGTGCGATGGCTCTACCCCCGGCGCCCATGCCATGACCGAGCCCGACACCGGCTCGGATGCCTTTGCCTGTGCCACCACCGCGCAGCGTGAGGGTGATTACTACCGCATCAACGGCCACAAGACCATGATCGGTCTGGCGCCAGTGTGCGGTGTGGCGCTGGTGTTTGCCAGCACCAACCCGGCCCACGGGCAGTGGGGGCTGTCTGCCTTCCTGGTCGAGGCCGACACCCCCGGCATGGAATGCCAGGCTGGCAGCGAAAAAATGGGCCTGCGCACCGCTCCCCTCGGTGATATCCGATTCCAGGACTGCCTGGTGCCGGCGGCCAATCGCCTCGGGCCGGAGGGAGCTGGCCAGAGCATATTCAACCACTCCATGGACTGGGAGCGCAGTTTTATCTTCGCCTGTCACCTCGGGGCAATGCAGGCACAGCTCGAGGCGGCGACCCGCTACGCCCACAAACGCCGCCAGTTCGGCCAGGCTGTCGCGGATTTTCAGTCGGTTTCGAACCGGCTGGCCGAGATGCGCCTGCGGCTGGAGACTTGCCAGTTACTGCTCTACAAGGCTGCCTGGTTGAAAGACCAGGGCCAGACCATACCCATGCACGCCGCTCTCACCAAACTGCACCTCGGTGAATCCCTGCTGGCCTCAAGCCTCGATGCGATGCGCATCCACGGCGGTCAGGGCTTCATGACCGAGTTCGAAGTCGAGCGATCGGTGCGGGACCATGCCGGGGGGGTGATCTACTCCGGGACCTCCGATATCCAGCGCCAGTTGATTGCCAAAATGCTGCCGGTGGAGCAACGCTAGCATGCGCTACCTGCTGACCCAACTGGTCAGTGACGCGGCGCGGCGTGATGCTGCACACCCGGCCATCTGCTGTCGCGACCAGACCCTGACCTATGGCGACTTGCAGCGCCGATCCGCGGCACTTGCGCGAACCTTGCTGGTGTCCGGGGTAAAGGTCGGTGATCGGGTTGGCATTTACATGTACAAGTGCGTCGACTGTGCCAGCGCGATTTACGGCATCATGGCGGCGGGCGCAGCCTACGTACCTCTGGACCCTACGGCGCCCCTCGCCCGCCTGCAGCATATTATCGACAGTTGCGACATCGAAGTGCTGGTCACCGAACCCCGGCTCGATGCTGGCGTTCAGGCTTTGTTACCGCTAACTGGCATCCGCCAGGTAGTCGGATGCGGGGAAGGTATCGATCCGGCATCGCAAGACGTGAGCTGGGGAGCGCTGCAACAGCAAAGCGAAAACACCTATCCCGAGCTGAGCCTGACCGGCAACGACCTTGCATACGTTCTCTTCACCTCCGGCTCTACCGGCGTACCCAAGGGAATCATGCATACCCACGCCAGCGCCATTGCCTGGGCCGAGGTGACCACGAGCAGCTATGAATTGACGCCCGCAGACAGAATCAGCAACTACGCGCCCTTGCATTTCGACCTCTCTACCCTGGACTATTTTGGTGCCGCCCGGGCGGGTGCCACCACGGTGATGATCCCCGAGGAGTACACCCGCTTCCCGGCGAGCCTGGCAGAGCTGATCGCCAGGGAGCATCTGAGTATTTTTTATACCGTGCCCTATGCGCTGTTACAGCTATTGCAGGCCGGCGTGATACCCCAGCACCGCTACCCGGCGCTGCGGGCCGTGCTATTCGGCGGTGAGCCGATACCCCCGAAACACCTGCTGGAAATCATGAAGCTCTGGCCCGGGGCTGATTTTTACAATGTCTACGGTCCCACGGAAACCAATGGTGTGACCCATTACCCGGTGAACCTCGACGCCCTGGAAACCGCAAAGTCGATTCCCATTGGCAAGGTGTACGCGAACGTCGAGGCGTTGGTGCTGGACAGCCAGGGCAATACGATTACCGACAACAGCGTGGGCGAGCTGCTGATTTGCGCTGGCACCTGTATGCGAGGCTATTGGAAACGTCCGGATCTCAATCAACGCGTGTTCTGGCTGCGCAGCCAGGACAATGAGCGGCCAGACGTGTTTGTCCGTACCGGCGACCTCGTCAGCCGGCGGGCCGATGGCTGCTTCGAATTTCTCGGGCGCGCCGACCGGCTGATCAAGACCCGCGGGTATCGGGTAGAGCTGGACGAGGTCGAGGCCTCGATTGTCGCTCATCCCCTGGTGGTCGAGTGCGCGGCGTTTGCCGTGCCGGACCCCGCCGGATCGGTCAATATCGCGGTCGCAATCATTCCATCCGACCCCGACAGCTTCGACCTCACCATGCTCCAGGGGCACATACGCCGCCAGCTTCCGGCTTACGCCATGCCTCGATCCATCGAGGTACGAACGGATTTTCCCCGCACCTCCACCGGCAAGATAGACCGGGTAAAGCTGGCAGCCCAGGCCACCAAACCCTAATCGAAGGGAACACACTTATGCAAGACCAGGTCATCAACTTCATCAACCAGGAACTGTTGGCAGAGCGCGGTATCAGCATTGGAGCCGACGATGAACTGCTGCTGAGCGGCCACCTCGACTCCATGGCCATTTTCCAACTGGTGGCGTTTATCGAGGGGGAACTCGGGCTGACGGTCCCGGCGCAGGACATTACCGTGGAAAATTTCAGGACGGCCGCCGTGATCGGCCAGTACCTGGCCCGCCTGTAGCCCCGCCGTGCAGGATCCCAAGAAGACATCCCCCACTGTAGGCATCGTCACTCTGGGCATTGCCAGCTACCTGAACCCGCTACTGCAACTGGCCTCCCTTCTGCAGCGGCAGGGCTACCAGGTGCTGTTCCTCAGTACCAACGACGTCGCCGCCAGCGCCGCGGCCAACAACGGCTACGGGTTTTATCGCCTGGACGCCATACCCGGCGATGCCTGCGTGGCCGAGGCGGGTCCCGGCGCAGGCGATCGCTGGCTGCCCGCCGGCATGCGGGATAGCCGCCGCCGGGCCAGGGCAGACCAGGCCTGGATGGAAAAGGGACACGGACTGCCCGAATTTTTGCAGCAGCACCGACCCACGCTGATGTTCGTCATGGCAGAGATGCACGAGTACATCGTGTTCCTGGCTGGGCACAAAGTGCCGCTGGTCGTGGTCGACACCCATCTCACCACCCGGCGCCGGCCCGGGATACCTCCGCCGCACCGGGGATACGCTCCTGCTTCCGGCCTCATCGCCCGCAGCCATTGCGCCCTCGACTGGTGGTTACTGAAACAACGACGCCGGTTTTCCCGCTTTCGGCAAGCGCTCAGGCTTGGCGGGGCTGCCCGCTTCAGCGCGCTGGAACAATTGGCCGCCAGGCTGCAGCTTGAACCGCGGCAATTCCTCGACCTGGCCCAATGGCACTACGTCGATTATCCCCGCTTGCCCCTGTTAAGGCTGGCCAATCCCGAACTCGACTTTCCGGGGAACTCGGAACCTGGCGTGTTCTACGCCGGCGCCCTGGCAAACAATACGACTGCGCCGGCTTCCACTGACAGCGGGGACTGGCGAGATTTTGCCAAGTCGGCAGCGCGCGCGGGACGCCCCCTCGTCTACTGCTCGCTGGGCAGTTTCATGTCTAACCGCCGGTTTCTGGACCGGGTTGTCAAGGCGTCCACTGATCAGCCCTGGTACCTGCTGGTTGCCACCGGGCCGGATTGTCTTCCGGCCCAGCTTGGCGAGCTGCCTGCCACTGTTCAAGCCTATCAATGGTTACCCCAATGGGAAGTACTGGCTCAGGCCGGGGCGATGTTGTGCGCTGGGGGCAACGCCACCATCAACGAATGCATCTTCCGCGGCGTGCCGATGCTGCTCTACCCAATCGATCGCATGGACCAGTTGGGCATGGCGGCACGGGTTGAGTTTCATGGTCTCGGCCTGCGCGGCAAGCAGGGTGATACGCCGGCACAGATTGCCGAGAAACTGGCCTCGGTACTGGCCGACGATTCCATCCGAACCCGTATTGCGGCAATGCAGGACCAGTTCCGGGCCTATGCCCGCTCCGGGCGCACCGAGGCGGCGATCAGCCAGGCCATGCAGTCTGCACTTCACCGGCAAGCGTAACGCAGGGCAAGGCTGCGAAGGGTCCCAGGGCCATTAGTCCAGCCTCAGTTACAGGACATTGAGTCACGACCGCGGGGCACTGGCATTCGGCACTGTGCCGTTGTGGCTGCAAACCCCGAGCCGCTGCCAGGGGCGCTTGAGCAGGGACCACGATGGAAAATCGGCCGACTGGCGCACCGGCGGGATCGCAGCCGCCATATCTCACCGCTTCGGCAATCGCTTTTTCGGCGTGCTGTTGTTATAGCGTAGGGCGCCTAGACCACATCATCGTGGGCTATCGCCAGCTTCATCAACTTGGCGAACATGGGGTCGCCGTGCTGCAGCTCAGCGTAGGTGCCGTTCGCGATCAGCTGGCCATGATCCACGAGGCTGATATTGTCCGACATCTTTATCGCCGCCGGACGATGGGAAATGATGATAATCAACACATCCCGCTTCAGCGATTTCAGCAGCAGCATCAATTCATGTTCCGACTCGATATCCAGGGCGCTGGTGGGTTCGTCCAGTACCAGGACTTTCGCCTGGTGGTAGAGCGCCCGGGCGATGCCAATGCGCTGGCGCTGGCCGCCGCTGAGTAACTTGCCGTCCTGGCCCAGTACCGAATCGATACCGTTGGGGAGGCGCTTTACAAATGCACTGGCATTGGCCATCGCCAGGGCCTCTTCCACCCGCGCCCGATCAATCTCCTGGGGCGGAACGCCAAAGGCAACGTTTGCCATCACCGTATCGTTAGTCAAAAAGATATGCTGGGGCACATAGCCAATGGTTGCCCGGTAGGCATACAAATCAGCCGTCTCCAGGGTTTTGCCGTTCACCAACAGTACACCCGAATCCGGCTGCAGCAAACCAAGCACCACGTCGGCCAGGGTCGACTTTCCGGATCCCGACGGACCAGCGATCGTATTCAAGGTTCCCCTGGAAAAGCTGACGGTAATCCCGTTGAGTGCATGATCGTCGCTGTTGGGGTAGGCAAAACGCACGTCCCTGAGCCCAATGGAGGATATCTCTGAAGCGAGGGGCTGGATATCCGACGGCGAAGGGTCCACCGACTGTGCAAGCTCGTGGGCGATGATTTTGGCGACTTCCCCATGGGCACTGATGTTGGAAAGGGAGCCGTAAATCTGCTGCATGGTGGGCAGCAGCTTGTAGCCCGCGAGCGCATAGAGACTCAGCATACCGACGATGGCCGCGGGCTCCTGCCCCGAGGAGAGAAAAAACACCGCGAGCAGCAAAATGGCACTGAAGCTGATGGATTCGATCACCAGTTTCGGGATGTCGGCTGCCAGCGCGATAAATGCCTGGGCATCCAGCCCAGCCCGGTTGTAGCCCTCGAAGCGATCGACATAGCCCTGCTCTATACCCTTGAGCTTGATTTCCTTGACCCCGATAAAGGCCTCGGAGAGCGTAGCCTGGGTTCCCCGGTTGCGCTCGCTGGTTATCTGGCCACGCTTTTCCAGGGCGTGACGGAGCATGATGTAGGTCAACAGGTAGCTGCCTGCCACCAGCAGGCCGGCACTGATGGCGATCACCGGATTCAGCACCAGCAGTCCCACCAGGATCACCAGCGCGACAAGCAGTTGGCTGAACATATTCAGCATCGGCGCCAGCACATGAAATACGAAACGCGGTAACTCCTGATTCACGATGGCAATGGCCGCGGTATGGTCGGTCATTTTGTGGAATAGGTAGGGACGCTGAAGCAGGTTGTAAAACAGATCGTTCTGCAGCTTGCTACCGATATGCACCGAGAAGCGATAGGTGAGCCAGTAAGTCAAACCGGCGAACAGGTTGGAGACGGCGATCAAGACCATCGACAGGCAGGCGGAGGCGATCATGAATTGGCGGTCCGATTCGAGACCACTCCTGTCGTACAGCCACGACAATACCGCGTTGCTATGAATGACGTCAGGGTTCGACAGAATACTGATGAAAGGCCCGATACTGGCAACACCGAACACCTGAATCATGGCCGATACCAGGTAGAACAACTGCAACCAGGCAAAGCGCTTGAGGTCGATCTTGCCCAGAATACCGAAGGCCGAGCGGATAACGCTCAGGATATACATACAGGTTACCGATAAATTTTGTTTTCAAAAGCGGTGGTGGGCATCGCACGATCGACCAGCAATCCGCGGGTAGCAACGGTAAACCGGGGCTTACGGATCCGAGGAGACGCCGGCACCCGGCGGCCGCTTTAACATCACGATGAACATCCCCGCGCCATACGCCTGGGCGAAAATCTGAGTTCAATTATAGCGTATTGATCCCGCGGCGTGGTTGGCGGCGCAGGGCTTAACGCGGGCACGGAAAACAACTGGCGCGACTCCTGCGAGCTACTTCCTGGGGGTATCACTGTCAGCAGTGTCGGTCCCGTTGGTTGCATCCCCCGCATCGGTGCGGCGGCTCTCCTTGCCACGGCGCTTGCCATCGGCAACCGCGTCCAGTATCCACTTTGCCGCGCCAAAGCCCAATTGGCCTTTGGCTGCGGTGGATTTGTTTACCGCGTCGGCCACCGCTTCATGAACGGTTTTGACCGCTTTGACCGGCTTCCCCAGGCTTGGGTGCGCACCGAGCACATCGTATACTTCGTTGGCAACAGACCGTTGCACCCGCCCCACGGTGTCCACTACCTGGCCAAACAACTTGCCGGTGAGGTCTACAGCCCCGGAGGCCCTGGTCAGGGGATCCTCCCCGGGTTCATCCTCCACCCTGCCATCCGGGGGTTGATGCTGCAGTGCAGACATGCCCGAAAGCGGGGAAAAATTGGTGGCCTTGACCCAGGGTTCAATTTGGTCATAAACGGCTTGGGAGATGGTCAGGCTGATATGACCATTGCGATACAAATGCACCATCGTGCAATTTTCCGGCACCCCTTGTGGCTGTGCGCTGCTCTGGCGCACCAGGCCATCGCCCAGTAATTCATTGGTTATGGTGTTGTTGTCAGCGCCCACCGAGCCACTGATAAAGCGGTGTTGTGCCGGCGGGTATAGACCATAAAACTCCAGCGCCTCGGCATGATCCTTGACGCCCCGGTTCAGGTCCTTGATGCCGGTGCTGCGCAAATCGATCCATTCGCTCCAGATACTCATATGATCACGGGGTATCCTGCCAAGTATCGAATTCGCCGCACTGGCAAATTTTTCCAGATTAGCTCCCTCATGGGGGGAGCCGATGTAAATACACTGGCTCAAACAACTCAGCCAGGACAACTGACGATCCATGGCCAGTTGCTGGGCATGGCGCATTACCAACCCGCCCATGCTGTGACCGATCAACACGATTTGCGTCACCGGCAGCGGATAGTTAGCCACCAGCTGCTGCATCAGTTGGGCAAACAGTGCGCCGTTTTCCTCGATCGGCCTGCCGGTGTTATAACGCAGATACAGCGGCGTACATTCACAGTCAGCGGCCAACCGACTACCGTAGGTATCGATTTCTGCACCCGGCTTTTGCCCGTCGTCGTCGGGCGCTGGAAATTCCCAGACCTGCTCTGAATTCCCGAGGCCATGGACAAAGATCAGCAGGCCGGGCTTGAGTTGCTCTCGCTTCGCCGCAAGTGCCTCTGCCGCCAGGGAGAAGCGATCACGCCCCTGTCGAAACTGCATTTTAATACCCAGGGGATTCGCATCGCGTGCCAGTTGATCACCGACTACGGCATTCAGGGCAGATTGCGCCGCGACACCCGCCTTTTTTTTATTGGCCAGTTGTAAGTCTGCGTCCGGGTCCGGTGCCGCTGTCTGGTTCAGCAGGGGCGGCTTTTCCTCACCTTGATCACGCACGTTGTGTACCTCGCTCTATCGGCAACCATTCCACGCGACCTGGACGGCTTACCCTGGTACTGAAGGTGTCATTCAGGATACAGGTTTTCGCCGCAGCGGCCATACCGGTTTACGGGCTGAAAAGAACAGATTCGCCTTAAAACGAGCGGGCTAATAACCGTTAATGCGTTATTAGGCTCTCACACGCCAGACACAGCCTCTTGCCCCCGGTGGGCGTACTTTAGTGACAGTAAAGCATTGCCCTACCGACCGTTCACGACCTCAAAGCGATGCCCGGGGCGATTCTTGGTAACCTTGTCGTGGGGGAAGATACGTCCGTTCATGGCAATGTATACACCGCTGGGACAGCATTGCAGGGCACCGAGGGCACAACCGATATTAAACTCGGCATCAGACCCTTTGAAGGCAGCGGGTTGCAGTGCGCCAGTCAGCACGATGTGCTTGTCAGGAATATCCGCCAGCGCTTTGGCAGTGGCAACCATGCCGTCGGTGCCGTGGGTAATGAGGATATGCTGCGCCTCGCAGGCTAGCACCCGCTTTCGGATCAACGCCCGGTCGGCATCGTCCATATCGAGGCTGTCCTTGCGCATAAGGCACTCGAGGGTGAACTGGAATCCCACCTGATGTGCCTGGAGAACCTCCCCGACCACGGGCTCACCTACCTCAAACTCACTGGCGGCGTCGAAGTAGACCTTGTCGATGGTGCCGCCGGTGCTGAAAACATGAAAACGGATATCAGGAAACACCTTGTGCCCACCTCCAGAATCGATAGCAGTCGGCAGCAAGCCCAGGGAGTCTAGGCGCCCACGACATGGCGTAGTACGGTGCCATAGCTACCGGGGAAGTCAAGCCGGTCAAAGGCGCCCCGCTGGCGCAGGAGCCGGTGCAACTCTCCAAGCCGGTAACAGGGAACGCTGGCAATAAGATGGTGTTCGAGGTGATAGTTGACCCCGTTGGGCGCAAGCAAGCAGCGTTGCCACCAGGGCGCCAGAACCGTGCGCGTGTTGTTTCTTGGGTCCGGGTCGTAGCGGTCCGGCACAGCCGCATGTTCCGCTATTTGCCTGATCCGTATATACAACATGTAAACCGTTAGATAAGCAATTACCCAGAGCAGGTAGGTCCAGCCGATACCGAAAGCGTAGAGTATGCCGAAGAGCGCGACCTGGATGGCTATTTGCTGATAGCGAAGCGTCGCTGATGACTGTGCTTCGGTGCTCATGGCACCCGCCGTACCCCGAAATACATAGGCCAGCACCTTGATGCCGGTTTGCCCGCTCAGGTCGCGCACAACCTTGCGGTGAAAGCTTGACCTGGACACCGGATAATCACGGTAGTTGGGCAGGTCCGGATCGTCGGGAGTGCCTGCCATGCGGTGGTGCCGCAGGTGTCCGCGGGCGTAGCTGGGTAAATCGTTCAACACGGGCAATGCACACAACCACTGGCCGACAGTCTGATTCAGCGCACGACGCCTGAACAAACTGCGATGCCCGCAATCGTGCATCAGCACCGACAAGGCCAGCTGCCTGCCCCCCAGCAGAATGATTGCCAACGCGACAGTGAGTGGGTTGGGGTAGTGGCCCACCAGCGCAAAAATCGCAGCGATTGCAAGCCAGTTGCCGACCACCAATTGCCACCCACGCCAATCCTGCTTGCGAGTAAAGTCAGCCAGCTCGTCCTGGGTAATATAGTCGCCAATCTTCATCTGCAGATCCCGGGTACGTACCAAGTCACGACGCCAGCATAACCCTTATAGAGTCCGGTCTAAAGTGAATGGCACTGACTTAAGCCGATTCGGGTGTCTACCTCGGCAGGACCTTCGCCGACAGGGATGTCGGCGCAAAGCCCCCGGGGACGGGTTTACGGCGTGTGCTGACGGGGTAGATACCCGGAGCGGCGCTTTGAAAATCCTATGCATTTCTCCTTAAGTAAGTGCCATTCGGTCTAAAGTGGCTTGAGCATCCGGGTCGAGCTGGTCACCGCTCATGCGACGGCCTGCCACGTCGCCTGCTGGAATCGAGCGTCTTTGCAGAGCCCCAGCGGGCGGCAGAATCTTCAACTTGCACTAGGCTAATGACTATGTTTCAGTTGCTTCCGGCTTTGGGGAACGATTATCTATGAGAGTGGGGACAAGGGGCGGCGCCGGCAGATCGGCCACCTTTTCGGCAGCGGCAATCCTGTCATGCTGGGTAGCACCGGCACTTGCCTGTGAGAACGGCCAGCCTGCCTGCTTTTACCGGGACGGACAATTCACGCCGTTCAGTATCGATTTCTCCACCGAGACCAGCGTCGCAGGTCTTAACGTGAATCTTAGTGTCTCGCAAACATTGCAGCGGCAGGAATCCCCGGAGCAGTGGAACTTTCTGACCAAAATCAGTGGTTTCGTCTACGGTCTGTATGGCTCGATTATCGATAGTAGCGATTTTTCCGTGCTTCCCGATAGCGGCTTTCAAACCCTGAAATATTCCAGAAAAGCCCATTTGTATGGCGTCATTCCGCTGAAACAGACGACCTTTCACCAGCAGTTCCAATGGCGTGGAGATGGCTCGGCAGACGTGAAGTCGCGCTACAAGGACAAGTGGTACGAATACAGTATCGATCCTGGCACGCTGGACCAGGGAATCATATTGCTGCAACTGCGTTCTGACCTGCTGGCCAATGGCCCGGACATTGGCACCAAAACCTACATTGCCACCAGCAAGAAACACGTGGATGACGACTTCACGTTCCGCTATGTGAAGGAAGCGGCGCTGGAGACGCCCCTGGGCAAAGTCGATACCGTGATTTACGAGCTGCTCAAAGGAGAACACAAGCAGAATTCGAGCGCCGCAGACTCTACCCGACAGCTGGGCGAGATTGAACAATTAGTGGACAGCCTCATCGCCCTCAGGCGGTCCAATGCTGATGCCCTCGCCACGGAGCAAGCTCTGAACGAGCTTCTCCGGGTGGATACCAGCGCCATCGTACTGATCGAAGAGGAGGATGCCCGCGCGTCCCAGGGTAAGGTGCTGCCCGGCCGGGGAAGAGACTCATCGATCGTCAAACAGGCCTCTGAAATTGAAGAAAACAATGCCAGGGTGTTCATCTGGCTTTCAAAAAACCACGCCTACCTGCCGGTCAAGCTGTTGGCCGTCATCGACAGCAAGACCTGGGTCCGCATGATGGCCGGTAAAGTCAGTCTCGATGGTGGGGAAATTACAGCACTTGACCCGATTCCGGCACCCGCACAGGGATAAACAGCACGTCAGCCACCATATCTCACCGACATTTGGAATTCTCGGCGAGAGATTGTGCGCGGCGCGGGATTTTCCGCCTAAGGGCATAGCCGTAGCTATGGCCGCAGAAGGAAGATTTCGTACAGCGTGCAGGATCCGGCGAGAAACCCAATAGGCGCCCTACGCTACAATAACAGACACGCCGAAAAAGCGATTGCCGCATCGGTGAGATATGGCGCTTAGCTCCGACCCAAATGCAGCCACGTCCGGCTCGCCCGGAAGCGGCGTCATCACGCCTTCATCGGCCTGACGATTTTTTCCTCACCCGCGGCTGCATTGCGCGGTGGCTCACCCCTGGCTTGCATCATCTCCAGCAGGGCGGCAGCCCTCGCCTCCCAGGAGTTTTCCCGCATCGATTCCGACAGTTCGCTGCGACTTTTATCAGAGTCCAGCGCGAGCACTTTTTTTACCGCCCTGACGAAGGCATCTTCGTCATCCGCGAACACAACGAAGTCGCTCAGCTTTCCAACTTCCGTCTGCAAGGTGGAGACGACCGGACATCCGGCGGCAAGGTATTCACGCAGCTTGGTGGGATTGGCAAATTTGTTACGGTCGGAATAGGCATAGGGAATGGTACAAACTGCGAACCGGGCCAGGTAGGAAGGCAACATGGCATAGGGCTTCGGCCCGAGATGATAAATATTGGGTCGCTCCGGCACCGAGATGTGCTCTTCGAGTGGCCCAATCAGCACAACGGATGCGTCGGGCATTTCATCCGCCAGGCGCGCTATCAAGCCATAGTCGATATGCTCGCCAAGCAGTCCTACGAAACCGACCCTTGGCTCCTCAATGGTGAGAAGATCCCGGGGCAGATCCCCCGGCTCCAGAGCCCGGGAGAAAAGCTTGTAATCGACCCCGTGGGGCAGGTAATGCACATTGGGGTGGAGAAGGCTTTTGCTCTGTTGTAGCAGGCTGGAAGTCGCTATCACCACGTCGACTTTCTTCAGCAGTTCTCGCTCCAGGCCGATAACCAGTTCGCTATCCAGCCCGGCGATCTCGGAGTACTCGTCGGCACAATAGTAGGCTTTGGTGGTGGCACCCAGGTCATCGATCACATCTACCGACTCCACAGCCGAGGTGATCAACAGCGGACGAGAGACTCCCATTTCCCGCATTTTCCTGCTGAGGTACTTCATCACCAGGAAATGGTTGATGCGCCGGACCAATCGGTACTTCAAAATCGGAATCGCCATCGGCGAGACCACGTGTATGTTCTCCGGGACGGCGTCGTCGTCCGGGGCGTTGGGTTTGCGCGCAAGACTTGCGGCAAACTGGCCCACCTTTGCAAAAGCGCGCTTGATATCCCCCACGGTAAATTCGGGAGTGCGCAGGCCCATGGAGTTGACCCACAACACTTGATAGTGCTGCGCCAATTCCTTTGCCAGATGCTGGCCAGTGCTCGGGTGACGCCCCCAGTCCTCACCAAAAAATACGATCCAGTTACCCTTGGTCATGGCTTGACTCTTTCCCTCGCAAATTCCCGAAAAGCCTGTCGAATAACGATCCCCGGCATGTTTCGCGTTGTTGTTGCTAGGGCACCGCCCTGTGCGACCCCTGCGCGTAAACGCCGCTATAGCAGACGGTTTCACCTGGCGTTACATTTTTCAACAGCCAGCTGATATGTTGTGACCTGTCAATCGATAACATTATTCTTGCATGTTTTTCCTCTCAGCAAGCACTTGAGACAGATCAGGGATAGCGTTTAACGACGGTTGATCAGTCTGATATTCGCGGGTCGGTGCCGCCTGACAAATCTTCGTCGTGGAGCTACCTCTATCTAGGGTCGAGGGTCCTGCCGGTTGCCCGGCGGCCTCTTAGCAGGCCCGAGGATTCTCCTACCTGGCGACCCCTGACCTGACCCAAGTGCTCATTGTTTCTAACCTGTTTAAGCGCTCTTTCCCCTGGACTATGCATTCACCGCAGCTGTGGGCTTTGGCATCAACTCGCAGGCTGATATGTTGTGACCTGTCAATCGATAACATTATTCTTGCATGTTTTTCCTCTCAGCAAGCACTTGAGACAGATCAGGGATAGCGTTTAACGACGGTTGATCAGTCTGATATTCGCGGGTCGGTGCCGCCTGACAAATCTTCGTCGTGGAGCTACCTCTATCTAGGGTCGAGGGTCCTGCCGGTTGCCCGGCGGCCTCTTAGCAGGCCCGAGGATTCTCCTACCTGGCGACCCCTGACCTGACCCAAGTGCTCATTGTTTCTAACCTGTTTAAGCGCTCTTTCCCCTGGACTATGCATTCACCGCAGCTGTGGGCTTTGGCATCAACTCGCAGGCTGATATGTTGTGACCTGTCAATCGATAACATTATTCTTGCATGTTTTTCCTCTCAGCAAGCACTTGAGACAGATCAGGGATAGCGTTTAACGACGGTTGATCAGTCTGATATTCGCGGGTCGGTGCCGCCTGACAAATCTTCGTCGTGGAGCTACCTCTATCTAGGGTCGAGGGTCCTGCCGGTTGCCCGGCGGCCTCTTAGCAGGCCCGAGGATTCTCCTACCTGGCGACCCCTGACCTGACCCAAGTGCTCATTGTTTCTAACCTGTTTAAGCGCTCTTTCCCCTGGACTATGCATTCACCGCAGCTGTGGGCTTTGGCATCAACTCGCAGGCTGATATGTTGTGACCTGTCAATCGATAACATTATTCTTGCATGTTTTTCCTCTCAGCAAGCACTTGAGACAGATCAGGGATAGCGTTTAACGACGGTTGATCAGTCTGATATTCGCGGGTCGGTGCCGCCTGACAAATCTTCGTCGTGGAGCTACCTCTATCTAGGGTCGAGGGTCCTGCCGGTTGCCCGGCGGCCTCTTAGCAGGCCCGAGGATTCTCCTACCTGGCGACCCCTGACCTGACCCAAGTGCTCATTGTTTCTAACCTGTTTAAGCGCTCTTTCCCCTGGACTATGCATTCACCGCAGCTGTGGGCTTTGGCATCAACTCGCAGGCTATCGCCCAAATAAATCCGCTCAGTTCCCGAGCAATAGCCGTGCAGGTCTTCTGCGGCAGCAACCCTCGCTGACTTAACGCCTGGTATCGACCACACAGGCGCTTCTGTGCCTTCCACGCGATCGCTTGCACTTCTTCAGAGCAGCGTTCAGCCCGTCGCTGTAGCGGTGCGGTTTTACGCGCTGGAAACCGATAGCACCACGCGGCCTCCACCAGCACCCGCCGGACATGACCATTGCCCGTTTTGGTAATGCCCCCTCGACGAACCTTTGGCCCACTCGAGGATTCGCTGGGCACCAAACCCAGATACTTCATCAACTGCCGTGGCGAATCAAAACGCGTGATATCACCCAGTTCCGCCATGATGGTCATCGCAGTGACCAGGCGACAACCTCGCAGTGCCATCAAGCCTTCCACCACCGGGGCCAGACTCCAATCCGCCAGCGCCTCATGCATGGCCTGCTCAAGATCAGCCACGCGCTGTTGCTGCTGCTTCACACTATCGATGTATTCCTGGAACACCACTTGTTGCACAGCGTGGGAGAACTTGATGCGCTCCAGCCAACGCCAGTAAGCCTGGGTCCATTTGCTTTTGCCGCTGTCATAGCGCTGGTTGTGGCGCAATAAAAAGGCACTTAAGCGCTGCCGAGCCTGGCGCTCAAGATGCTTCATATCCTCCCGCGCAAGCGTCAGATCGCGAATGGCTTCCTGCTCCTGGTCAGGCACCCAGACCGGCGTTAACTCACCCGCTCGATGCAGGCGTGCCAGGTTCTCACTGTCACGCCGATCTGTTTTCACCCGATCGCCTGGCTTGGTCGGTATCAGCGAGGGCGCCACAACACTGCAATCATGTCCAGAATTACGGATCTGACGATAGATACCATACCCGCATGGGCCCGCTTCATAGCAATAGGAAACCACTTCCCCGTGGGGGCTGATGTCCTTCATCAGTTTCGCCAGCGCCATGGGCGTATTCACAATCTCACCGTAGTAACGTGGTCGCCCACCGGATCTATCCGCAATGGCAACTGCAACCGTTTCCTTGTGTGTATCCAAGCCCACATACTTGATAAACTCGTGCATGATCTACCCTCCTCAATTATGGCTCTGAGCCGAAGATGTTCCGTCCCAAGCTTAATCCACGGCATTGAGGACGGGTAGGTCACTACATAATGTCTAATGATAGCACCGGGCGGGAAAGAGGATCTGAAGGCCACAGCCGCAAGCTGAATACTTGCAGGTAGCCGGAGGAGGTCACCGCCGCGACGATAAATGCGACCTGATATTCACAATTGGCGCTAGCGCTCAGAGGGCGTCCACACCACCACGCGCTTCCCGGTCAGGTACCGCAGGGTTGCGTCGGCAATTGCGATATTACTCTGGACGAAAAAAAGCACGATTCGCACCGGGGCGAAAGCCCTCAGTTTCTCGAATTTCCAACCCAGCAATGCCACCGCGTAGAACGCGATCTGGGCGACCAGAGCCAGAGTGTAAAGTGTCCCCTGGCCCTGTAAAAGCAAGGTGACGAAAAAAAACAAAAGCATAAACCAGGGCACACCCCAGCGCATGATTTTGTGACTCCAGACCTCGAAGGCAAACATACCCATTTGCAGGGGATTCAGCACCCAGGGATGCCGCGGGATAGCACTGATTCCCCGCAGCACGGTGCGCACCTTCCGCAGGTATTCCTTTTGGGGATCAGCCAGGTCCAGATAATAGCCAACCATTTCCGGGCAGTTGACCGCAATCAGGCCACGGCGGGCGCAGTTACGAGCCACATTGAAATCGCTGCAAGTCAGGAAATCCCAGTTTTGGCACGCTTCACGTCGGGCACCGAAAAAAGAACCGCTCAAGCCGACCAGGCCACCGCGATCAGACTCCAGGCTGCGCAGCCACATCTCGTACTTGACATAGGCACCCTCACCCACCAGCTTACCGTCGCGGCTGATAAAGCGATCTTCGCTGGATACCGCACCCACCCTCGGGTCCTGGAATTCCGACGCCATGATGCGCAGCGCTTCCGTGGGGATCTGGGTCGCCGCATCGGAAAACACGATAATATCACCCTTCGACTGCTCGATCGCACACCACTGTGCGTATTCCTTGCCCTTGCGTTCATCGGCTCGCACCAGGCGCACTCCCCGATCCGAATAGGAAGCGACAATCGCTTCGGTATTATCAGTGGAGCAATCAGAAGCCACGATGATTTCCAGTCGGTCTTTGGGGTAGTCAACCTCGAGGGAATTGTCCAGCTTTTCGCCGATCAGGCGTTCTTCGTTGTGAACGGTGATAATCAGACTCAGTGACGGCAGCGCGCCATCATCCAGCAACACCCTGCTCCTATTGCGTTGGGGGGGAATCAATTTGAGAACAAGCGGGTACAGGAAGTAGCTGTAAACGCAGAACACCGCCAGTACAAAAAATAGGAACTTCAACATTACAGGCATCAACTTCCTGATTAGTGATCTGAAAACATCCTTCTAACAAGCCTGTGGCTTCAGCACCGCTACCCCGGGAATCCTGTGCAGCCCGCGGTGGCAGTTCATCCCCGATTTCCACGAGCTCATTGTAAACGCAAAAAGCCGGCTCATTAACGCCTTATTTGACCTGATTATTGCCAAAACCCGGGCGCCGCAGCAAACCATGGTCTACCCGACCGGCGGCCTCTTTCCCGGGATCAGTTTTTGCAACCTCGCGCACGCTCCCCCGACCACTGAGGATGATATCAACCAGCTGGCGTCGGGCGGCGGCATAATGCGCCTCACCAACGGGGTAACCGATACTCGCCTTTTCCCCCGGCAAGCCGCTGTTGAGCTTCGCCCCGGAAACCATCTTCGCGGCGATGGCCAGGGTGGCAGAAGGGTCACGCTCGGCGGCAAGCTCCAGGTACTGGGCGTCCACAAACCCCTGGCGCCAGTTCAAAAAGCGACTCCCCGGCACTGGCCCCGCAAGCCCCGGGCTTCGTTTATCGACGTAGATGTCTGTGCCAGGGTAGACGAACATCCCCACCCCGGCGCCCTCCTCACCGTAGGGGCTGCGAAAATTGTAGGGATCGCGGTATACGTCGAAACCATCGGGGTAGGCGGTCGCGTGCCACATCCACCAGAAGCTGGTTCGGTTGTAAAATGCCTTCCAACCCACCACCCTAAGCGCCGAAGCAAAATGGCCCAGGCCCTGGGGTCCGTTCCAGGAGCAGTTGATGTCACCCTCGCGCTCCATCCTCAGGGCCTCGTCGCGGGTCTCGGCGCGGTAGATATCCATTGCCGGCATCGCCCCGACGTCTTTGGCGTCGACGCTGGCGTAAAGCTTTACCTCGGCGCCATATTTCGCATTGAAGGACGCGACTCTTGGGGCAACCTGAGTGTTGAACCAGGGGATAAAGGCCTCAAGTCCACCCTTGAAGGCATGCCCGGGTTCATCCCACACGTAGTACGCCAGCAGCGCATCAGGGGCATACCGGTCGGCCATGCGCTTGTACTCAAGCAAGCCCCGGTGCCAATCGGCCTCGCTGCCAGAAACTCCCGAGCCACCGAAGGGTTTGAGGCCGCCACCGTACATTTTCAGGAACAGGTACTGTGTCGGTAATCCCTCCCCGGGACCCTGGTAGCCTTCGGCCGGGGTATAGATGTCACCTCCACGCAGGCGCCACTGTTGGGGTGTCAAATCATCGGGGTTTTTCACACCCCGAAACATTCCACCATGATGTCGGCGAAAAAACTGGCGGTAGGTTTTCTCCAGGGCAAGTTTTTTCGCGGCTGTGCGGGCGCCGTGCTTGCCGGGGACATCGGCAAACATCAGGCCCAGGCGGGACGGCCGATTCGGCAGCTCAAAATCGTGAACCTGCAATTCAACCGGTAGCTGCGAGACCGCTTCACCACCGACCAATACCTCGATCTCGCCGCTATAGTCTCCCGCCGGCGTGCCCCGGGGTATGTAAATGTCGACCCAGACTGCCTGGGTTTGTCCCGGAAAAATCGAAAACGGCGCACCCCCCCATTTAGCCTCGAAGGGAATCTGGATTTCGGGAATATATTTGCCAACAGTTTGCGCCGCCCGCGGCGAGCCACCGTGCTGGCCGTGATGATCATAGTACACATAGCGGCTGCGATAGAGCTGGATGGAGCGTCCGACATAGTCGTAGGGATCAGCGGGGTTTGCCAGCCCTGCGTTGTCTATTCTGGCGGACCCGTTTGCCACGCCGTTGAACTTGACATCCACGTCATTCAGGCCATCGGCGCCCCCGGCCGCTTGAATGATCAATTGAAATGCAACGGTTTCATTGGCGGCACCCTGTAATGTTATGCGCCGCCCTTGCCAGACCGCATTCGACTCAATCAGTGCGCTGTCGAGTTCGTTGAGAAAGACCCGCTCCGAGACCGGAATCGCGAAGACACGAGCGACGCTGCCGTGCCGCCACTGGGGATCGGGTGAGGGATCATCCGGATACTGATCAGGTTTGGCAGTATCGATCAGCACCTGAATGGAGCTGATGCGCATGCTGAAACCGCCGGAGGTCTTGATTGCCAGGCCGGTGATGCTGCCGTAGTCATCTCCCGCGCGCCGGCGAGCATAGCTTGGGGAGTGATCGGCCGATCGCATCATGTAGTCGGGATCTTTTTTTCGATAGGAGCGAAATGGAAACTGGGTGATGGTGAAGCCCGGTGGCTTGCTTGTCAGCACACCCACATCCGCGTAGCTGGGCTTGTTACTGCTGTCGCCCTCGGCCACTATCCGCACGTGAACCTGGGCAAGGTCGAGCCCGGAAATATCGATATCGAGCCCGCGCAGTTCGAACGCGGGCTGGCCCCAGGAAGCCTCCCCTAGCGAGGCCGTGCGTATCTCTTTGCCCCGAACCTCGGCGTTCGACAGCACGACACCGGGAGCCAGTTCACCCCGGAAAAAAATATCGTGACGCCTTTGCTCGGGCTGGGCAAGCGCGAAACTTCCCGGCGTCATTAGAATAAGGAGCAGCAACGCGCGGATCCCGGGCCGATGAATTCCTGATTTCAAGATTTTTTACCCCATACTGTCAATGCAAGCAGCTACCCGGGGCCCCGGAAAAGCTGACAAGAGCGTCAGCCTGACACTGTCCCTCAGGGAGCGCTCAGCGGTTGGCAATGATAATGAAAAATTTTGTCCTTTGTTAGCGTTGGCGCAAGCCGCATTGGCTTTGGGCGCGTATCCTCGCCGATGGGAAATATGACAAGGACGATTTCGCCTGCCGCCATCGGGCAGTAGCAAGCGTGAATCAGCCGGGCGGAGGCCAGTCCCAGTGGGGTTTAGGGCATAACCGTATGATGATGCGCTGGCACCGTAACCGCGCAGCGCGACGATCGCAAAGCCACCTGGAGAAACCAATATGACCATCGGCGCGATCGCTGAAATGACCGTGAAGCCCGGCAAAAATGCGGAATTCGAAGCCATCATCAAGCGCCTGGCCGACGCGGTGAATAGCCACGAGCCGGGCTGCCGTTTGTACGCCCTGCACCGGTCTCGCAGCGACGCCCGACGCTGTCTTGTTCTGGAGCCATGCGCCGACCAGGCGACACTGGACGCCCAGGCAGAGACCGGGTATTTCCGCAGCATAGGCACAGAGTTAGCCAGCTGCCTCGCCGCCCCGCCGAAAATCGAGTACCTGGACGCGGTCTGACACCGTGGGGCATTATCCATCACACTGCTGCAGCAACAGCAGTCGCAACCGGAGCCTGCAATGAACGACAAACCGACAAGCTATCAGCCCCCCGCGGTCTGGGCCTGGGACGCCGAGAGCGGGGGTAAATTTGCCAATATCAATCGCCCGATCGCCGGAGCAACCCACGAAAAGCAGTTGCCCCGGGGGCAACACCCTCTGCAGCTTTACTCCCTGGCGACGCCTAACGGGGTCAAAGTCGGAATCATGCTGGAGGAGTTGCTCGCCCTGGGCGAGACAGGTGCCGAATACGATGCCTACACCATCGACATTTTCGAGGGAGACCAGTTTGGTAGCGGCTTCGTCGAATTGAACCCCAATTCGAAGATACCCGCCCTGCTCGATCAGACAACGTCGCCACCGACCCGGGTTTTCGAGTCCGGTTCCATACTGCTGTATCTGGCGGAAAAGTTTGCTGCCTTCTTACCCTCATCGCCCGCCGACCGGGCTGAATGCCTGTCCTGGCTATTCTGGCAGATGGGTAGCGCACCCTTCCTGGGCGGCGGCTTTGGTCACTTCTACGCCTACGCGCCAGAGAAGTTTGAATACCCGATCAATCGCTACACCATGGAAGTCAAACGCCAACTGGACGTGCTGGATCAGCACCTCGCGGCAAGACCTTACCTCAGCGGCGACCACTACACCATTGCCGACATTGCCACCTTCCCCTGGTACGGCGCCCTGGTGCTGGGGGAGCTGTATGAAGCCGCCGAGTTTCTGGAGGTCGACTCCTACCGGCACGTGCAGCGCTGGGCGAGGGAAATCTCCCAACGCCCGGCGGTAGTGCGGGGACAGCGGGTCAACAGGATTTGGGGAGACGAGGCATTACAGCTCCGGGAGCGGCACAGCGCCAGCGACCTGGACTAGCCATGATAGAGCCCGGCCCTCAGCCGGCACCTGCACATCAGCAGGCCAGGGTGATATACCGGCTGGGGGAATGGGTTCAGATTCTGCCGGCGAAAGCAATACAGTCCCAACCAAGCGCCGTCATTGCAATGCCGGGACGTCCTGTTACGGCGCTAAAGCAGGGCCAGCTTGATGCGTTCACCCTCTAGGTAGGCTTGCACAGATTGGCCCCAGCGTGGTCCCTGCATATCTTCGTTGACAATGATCGAACCGGCGATCGATAACAGCTCGGCCTGTAACTGCTGGCAGAAAATCCTTGCCTTGGTGTCACCACTGGCACCGGCAATCGCACGACCACGCAAAGGCCCGTAGACATGGATATTGCCGTCAGCAAGCAGTTCGGCTCCACCACTGACCGTGGACAATACGATCAGGTCGGTGCCCTGGGCGTAGATACGTTGCCCGGACCGCACCGGTTGCTGTACCAGCATGCCGGGTTTAGCGACGCCATCGTACTCGGGCTGCTGTAACTGCATATCGACGACAGTGGGCTTGGAGTAGCTACTTTCAACGGGCTTGTTACCGCGCTCTTCGCCGCTGCGTGCGCTGGCAGCAGCAAGCACCAGGGCGAAACCGGCATCCGTCACCACCTTGCGAAATGCGTTGGAACCACGAAACGCAATAGCGTAGACACCGGCTTCCCTGCAATCGGCGACCAGCGCCTTCAGGTCCGGTGTTTCATCCGGGCTGGTCAGTCGCTCCAGGCTGACGATAATGGGGTTCTGTTCAAAGAACTTGGGCGATTGCTTCACCGTTTCCTTGAGCTGGCTGAGAAAATCCTGGGGGTGGTAGCGATGCAACTCCAGAATGCTCACAGTCAACATATTGCTCTTGATTTTAAAGCACCCGCTACTCATACCGATCTCCAAATTCAGACAACTCGAACACCCCGCCCTCGCCGCCAATATACCGGGGCAGGCCGGATTATAGCGGGGCATTGCTGACGCCTAAAGGGCTAATCGCACTGGCGGGCAAAATCGCCTGGTACGCCGGCAGCGGGCCTTAATCTCAATGGCTGGCCCCGGTTGCTAGTTCAGCAATCCCTGCTTCTTGAGATCGCCGATGAGACCATTGATAGCATCGTTGCGCAGTTTGTTGTCGCTGCTGGCCTTGACGGTTTCAGATACCGCCTGCCAGATCGGCTTGCGGGTCTCGGTCTCGTAAAGGTCGGAGACGATGGTATGGGTGACATTACTGGTCCACACCGGCTGGTCATAAGCGACCTCGTAGGCATAACCATAATAGCCCCCGAAGCCACCCACATAGGGCCTGCCATAGGCCGGAGCCACATCATAATAAATGGTGCCCGGGTGGTAGACATCCTCGGTGGATTCACCCAGGTAGCGGGTGACGAGAATGGTTTCGAGATTGGCATTCTTCGCAGCCGCTATGATCTCCTCGGCATCTGCCTCCAGGTCCGGCACCAGCGTATGGCTCGCCACCGCGCCCGCCCCGTGTCGATTGAGTGCCCGGGCAAAGGCATCTTCGAAATCCCTGCGGGCCGAAGGTTTCCGGGCTACCGCAACAACCAACACTCCCTGCAGGTCCCGTTCGGCAAAAAGCGGGTTTACCGTCGAGCTGGTAATCTGTGAATTGCCGACGCAGCCCGCGACGACGAGCGATAACAGCAGCAGCGTCAGCACTGCAGGGGTTTTGATTCCTATTCTGATGGCCTGTGTCATGTTCACTCCCTTTGGTTTGCAACGGATTATCCGGCAGCGATACCACGCTTACAAGCTGCCATTTTTTTTGACCCCATGCGCATAGCCGTTGGGGCAAGCATTAATCCACTTACCTGGTTGCTTTGGATATTGCACGTCACTGCAGCCATTGGTGCCACACGACCGGGCATCCGGGAAAACCAGGGGAAGCCACTTCGCAGCCATTAGATCTAGACAATGACGACCCCGCGATTTATTCTGCCCTACAGTAGTCCCATGATCCAAGAAGCTTCCAATAACTAGAATTAGAGGTGCTCCCCGTGCGCAAAATGCCAATAACCGATGCTTTTTTTCTGATGATGGAGTCCCGGCGACTGCCGATGCACGTGGGCGGCCTGAATCTGTTTACCCTCCCCACGGGCGCCGATGAGGCGGAGTTCCTGGAAGAGGTCAGCAGCATATTGAGCTACGACGGGGAACTGCGCCGCCCGTTCGCTGAGAGGATCAAGATGGGCCCCCTGGGTAGCGTCGGTAAAGTCCGGTGGGAAGAAGAAGACGAACTCGACATGGATTACCACGTGCGCCACTCGGCGCTGCCAAGGCCCGGGCGCTACCGGGAGCTCTTCGCATTGGTTTCGCGCCTTCACGGACAGCTGCTGGACCGCTCCAGGCCGATGTGGGAGTTTCACCTTATCGAAGGCTTGAAGGGCAAGAGGCAATTCGCCACCTATTTCAAGGTACATCACTGCGCTCTCGACGGTATGGGCGCCATGCACCTGATGAACAGTATGTTTTCGAGTGACCCCAACGCCAAACTCACGGAGTCACCGTTTTCTGAGAGCGCCTACCTTGCCTATAAGGAAAGGATGCAAAAGGAAAAAAATCGTGACGAAGGGCCTGAATCCGCAGATATCCGCAACGCCATTGAAGCGCTGCGCGGGCAGTTAGGAGGCACTGTATCGCTCGCCAAGGCTCTTGGCAGCACGGCCAGCATAGTGCTCGGTAGGGAAAGCAGCATGCAGGTTCCCTTTTTCAATGTGCCGGCATCGCCGCTCAGCACCCAACTCACCGGTGCCCGCCGCTTTGTCGCTCAATCCTGGAGCCTCGCAAGAGTGCGCGCCGTTGGTAAGGCGTTTGATGCCACTATCAACGACGTGGTACTGGCAATGTGTGCCGGTGCGCTGAGAAGACAACTGCAAGACCAAAGAAGCCTGCCGAAAGAGTCACTCAAGGCACTGGCACCGGTATCTGTCAGGTCGGCCAGTGACGTCGAGGGCGGGAATGCTATAGGTGGGGTCATTGCCGATATGGCGACCAACGTTCGTGACCCGGTCAAGCGCTTTCGACGGATCAAGGAATCAATGGACAGCGCGAAGGAGCAACTGCAGCAGCTACGCCCCCAGGAGATCGTGGCCTATACAGGCCTGGTTATCCAGTTACCCCTGTTGATGACCCAGCTTGCGGGTGTCGGTGAACGTCTACCGCCCTACAGCACGATAGTATCGAACGTGCCGGGGCCACGGGAGCAGCTCTACTGGAATGGCGCGCGTCTGGACGGTATCTATCCGGTATCCATTCCCATGGACGGCAGCGCCATCAATTTTACAGTGGTGGGCAACTACAAAAATCTGGATTTCGGCATTGTGGCCTGCCGCAAGTCCATGCCCCACGTCCAACGCCTCATCGACTATATGGAAGTGACGTTGAAGGAGCTCGAAGACGCCGCAGACCTTATGGAACGTAAAGCCAAAGCCAAAGCCAAAGGCAAAGGCAGGCCAAAGGCAAAGGCAGAGCCAAAGGCGAAGGCAGAGCCAAAAACGAAGGCAGAGCCAAAAACGAAGGCAGTAGCAAAGAAAGAAGCGGCAGCAAAACCCGAAGCAAAAACCGGCCCTGAAACCACGTGAGCGGGCCGGGCACTCACTCCCGAAACGCCGTGGCGGTTTGAAGCGGTCGGCAAGGGGATAACGGTTCTATTGCCGAGTCGATATTGCGCCTGGCAGGCGCGCTGACCGACGACAAGCGGATGGCCAGTGGCAAGGTAGCGTGAGGCCTGCGCGCTGAGCCCGGCACACCGCGGGTCGGGTCAGCCGCGCTGCTCAACGAACGCCCGGGCGGGCGCGCTCACTGACCGTGCCCAAGCCAAACCGGTGGTGCACCGTTAGTTTCGATTGACGTTGTCCACCAGTCGTGGACGTCAATGGCAATCGGCCCGCGTACGCGTTCGAAAAGGCGTCGGGGCAGCACTTCCCCGTCCACCTGCTGATATTCCCTGATGGTGACGTCGACATGGGCGCCCCGTGTATTGCGAAAACCCTCAAGGGTGATGTGGGTGCGGTAGACCAGAAACGTTTCCGGGTCGATCCACAACACCAACTGATCCCTGTCTGAATACCCGAAGCCCGGCTCGACCACACTGTGAATACGGTAATATCGGCGCCCTTTTTCGATAGCATCAGCAAGCCGCATAAAGGCGTACTTTTTCCCCTCCAGCCCCCTCGGGCCCAGGTAAAACTGCCACATGGCATCGGTGGTGAGCGCGGTGGCCTTGAGCACATCGTCGTCGTCACTGGGCTCAGCATTGTAATTGACAGCGATTTCCCCGGACGTTCGAACCACCCGTTTGGTGCCGGCGGGGCCCCGCGACCGCAAATCGTAACGCCGGGCGTCAAGGTCGAGGTATTCATCGCTGGTCACGCGCCACGCCTCGTCGGTCATGCGCGGCTGGATCTTCGTCACCAGAAAGGGCCATGTTCCCTCGGTGGAGATAGCCAGACTGCGCAGTGGCACAGCGGCCCCCGGGGTGTGTGCCTGCAAGCTGCGCTCAAAAATCTCGCCACCGTCGAGCGCCGGTAACGGGGAGTTCTGCAGGGGCAAATCGGAACCTGTGGGGAAAGCCGTACCGCAGGCGCTGAGCACCAGGGTCAGGGCTGCTGTCCAAGCGATCCTCACACTACGCCACATCCCATATCCCCCTTCAACCATACCGGAACTACGCCCGCAGCGAAGGATTGGATGGATTTGCGGATATCCTTGCCGCCCCGGCGCCGACGCTGACAAAATGCCCCATGCACGGGAACTGTCATTGCCACCCGCTACGGGTCAGGCACCAGAAGCAGGCAGGAACTTGAGCGCGACGCCGTTGTTGCACCAGCGCTCACCCGTGGGGGGTGGGCCGTCCGAAAAGACATGGCCATGGTGCCCCCCGCAGCGCAAACAATGGTATTCCGTGCGCGGGAGAAACAGCTTGAAGTCGCGCCGGGTCCCGAACACGCCGGGAATAGAGGTGAAAAAACTGGGCCAGCCAGTACCGCTGTCGTATTTCATCTCGGAAGTGAAAAGCGGCAGCTCACAGCCCGCGCAAAGATAGATCCCCCGGCGCTTCTCGCCATTCAGGGGGCTGGTGGACGGTCGCTCCGTGCCCTCGTTTCTCAGCACATCGAATTGCAGGCTGGTGAGGCGCTCGCGCCATTGCTTCTCTTCCAGCTCCAGCTTGTCGCTGGGCTGGGGCGCCGCAAAGTCCGGTGGCAGGAAAGCCTGCCAGCGAGCCTGCATCTTTTCGATGTCCGGGGGCGTGGTGGGGGCGGCTCCGAGGCGAGCTGACACGGCCAGAAACGGTATTCCCAGGAGAGTGTGTAACAAGCTTCGTCTTTTCATAAGCCTTCAGAACACAGTCAGCGAAAAAGGTTTCCCGGGACGGCGGGTTTTTTCCACCTGCCCCTTCCATGGAGACCGCCGCCGGCACTGGAGCAGTTTTTACTTTTACCGGACAGCTTGCCATACTTGCCCGCCATGCCCCCTGCCAGCCAGACCAACAATACCCCTGCCCCCGAGCTGACCCCGCGAAGCCTGTTGACCGGGGCTTTGCTGGGTGCACTGCTGACACCGTGCAATGTTTACTCGGGACTCAAGATCGGCTGGTCCTTCAACATGTCGATAACGGCTCTACTGCTCGCCTACTTCCTCTGGCGAGTCGTCTTACCCGGGGGCCGGGGATGGGGGATACTGGAGAGCAATATCTCGCAAACCACCGCGTCCTCGGCCGCTTCCATTATATCCGGGGGCTTGGTCGCTCCCATCCCGGCGCTGGCATTGGTTACCGGCGTGGTGCTGGCACCCGGCCCGCTGATCGCCTGGGTCTTCGCCGTCAGTTTCTTCGGTGTCTGGGTGGCCTGGTACCTGCGAGTGCCGCTGCTGTATCGGTCACGGCTACCCTATCCGGCGGGGCGAGTTACCGCCGAGACCATGATTGAATTGTTCGACCGCGGTGAAGCTGCGCTGGTGCGGATTCGTGTCATGCTGGGTGCCGCGATCTTCTCGGGGCTTGCCAAACTGGTGGACTCGCTGGTTTGGACCATACCCCGCTGGTCGCCCTCTGCTGCAACGGGGAAGCTGACCTTCGTGTTCGACCCGTCCCTGCTATTGGTGGGCTTTGGCGCCATTATCGGCTCCCGGGCAGGGTTTTCCCTGCTCGCCGGGGCGCTGGTGGGCTGGGGGCTGATAAGCCCCTGGCTATTGGCCAGTGGGGAGGTTGCCGTAAACAGCGAAAATTCCAGCTACTTCCTGCCCCTGGTGGAGTGGTTGCTGTGGCCCGGGGTCGCGTTAATGGTCACCGCAACCCTGGCAAGCCTGTTGGCTGCGCTGCTGCAAAGGCGCCGACAATCCCCCAGCGATGCATCGGTTCCCGGCGCCGATGGCTACCGCACCCTGCGCCTGGTGGTGCTGGCCGGCGCCAGTCTGCTGGTGGTGCTGCTTGAGATTCTGGTGATGGGGATCGAGCCCATACCCGCCATCGCCTCGCTTCCCATGGCCTTTTTCCTGGCCGCTGTGGTCGGGCGGGTGGTGGGCGAGACAGGGATTCCCCCCATTGGTGCGACGGGCAAACTATCCCAGCTGGGATTTGCCGCCATCGCGCCCGGGCAGGCCGCCACCAATCTGCTGACGGCCAATGTGGCCGGGGGTGCCGCAGGGCAGTGCGCAGACCTTTTGAACGACTTTAAAGCGGGCTCGATGATAGGGGCCACCCCACGCCGCCAGGTAGTCGCCCAATGCGTGGGTATCGCCACCGGAAGTATCGTTGGCTCCTGGGTCTATCTGCTGTTGATACCCGACCCCAGGGGCATGCTGCTAACGGAGCAGTGGCCGGCGCCCGCTGTTGCGACCTGGGCGGCGGTGGCAGAAATGCTGACCGCCGGATTTGGCAGCCTGCCGTCATCGGCGCTGGTTGCGATGCTCATTGCGAGCGGGATCGGCCTCGCGCTGGGCATTGCGGAGGCCACCCTGCCCCGGCAGATGCAGCGTTGGTTGCCGAGTGCGAGTGCAATTGGGCTGGCCTTCGTGATCCCCGCGTCAACTTCACTGGGGCTTTTTTGCGGTGCGCTACTGGCTATGCTGTCCGCGCGATTTTTCAGCCACTGGTCGACGCGTTTTCTGGTCGTCATGGCGGCGGGCCTGGTCGCGGGTGAGAGTCTGATGGGTGTCGCAATCGCCCTGCTGAACATGGTTAGCGGCGGTCAGGCCGGATAAGTCCCCATAGCGTGCGGGCAGAGGAAATTCTGGCATGTACGTCACCCGCCCTCCAGCAGATGGCCGGGGCGAGCAACAGAACTGTCGACAACGTTGTCCGCAGGGATTACCGTTGTTGGCTTTGGAGCAACTTCGAGCAACCGAGTTGAGAGGACCAACCCATGAAGCACTTCGCTCTGGCAGTCTTAATCGCACTCATATGGCCGCTACAGACGGCGCTGGCAGAGTCACCTGCAAATCGCAGCGAACTGGCTTACGATGCCAGGCTCTCGACTTACCCCTATGAATTCGAGGTGCAGTATTTCGATATTGAATCCCAGCGACAGCCTCTGCAGATGGCTTACAGTTATCTCGCGGGAGCCGAAGGCAAGCCGGTGGTGGTGTTGCTCCACGGAAAAAACTTCAACGGCGATTATTGGGCACCGACCGCGCGCTTCCTCAACCAGCTGGGCTATGGCGTACTCATCCCCGACCAGGTCGGATTTGGCAAGTCATCCAAGCCTGAACACTACCAGTTCTCCTTTGCCGCACTGGCGACACACACCCGCAATCTCATGACAAGCCTCGATATCGACCGCGCCATTGTGATGGGGCACTCGATGGGGGGCATGCTGGCCAGCCGTTTCGCGTTGATGTATCCGCAAACCGTGCGCCAACTGATCCTGGTGAATCCCATCGGTCTGGAAAATTATCTCGAGCATGTCGAGTACAAGGACACGGATTTCTTTTACCGATTTGAGATGGCAAAGACCCCGGAGGGTATTCAACGCTACCAGCAGGCCAATTACTATGCCGGCAACTGGAACGAGACCTATGCCGCCCTAACCCACTTTATGATCGGGCAACTCCAGGGCAAGGACAAGAGCCAGGTTGCCTGGGTCAACGCGCTGACCTACGACATGATTTTCACCCAACCGGTGATCACGGAGTTCGACCGGTTATCGGTGCCGGTCAGCCTGATCATCGGCACCCGGGATCGCACCGGCCCGGGTCGCAACTGGCAAAGGCCGGATTCAAGTTACGAATTGGGGCGCTACGACCGGCTTGGCCGCAGCGCGGCAGAGCTGATCCCCAAGGCTACCCTGTACGAGCTCGACGAATTGGGCCATCTGCCCCAGGTCGAGGATTTCGAGCGTTTTAAAAACGTAGTGAAAACGGCACTCTCTGAGCCCTGAACAGGGTACCCGTAGTCGATGATCGAGCCTTGAGCCCACTCACTTCAGCCGGCAGGACAGGCCGCCTTAGAAGACTGTGGTACAGGGCTGTAGTAGAAGATTGTAGTAGAAGACTGAAGTAGAAGACCGCAGCAAAAAGCGCCAGCGGGAAGGCCCGGTTTGTTTTGTTTGGAAAATGAGCGGGCACCCCTTATCCCGGGCTGCTAGAGGACTTTCTTGACCGCTTTGCGCTTCATTTTGTCCGCCTTGTCGTCCACTTTGTCTTCCATTCGATCCAATGGCCCCTTGTCAACCGCCTTGTCGACCACTTCACCGACAGTGCCTTTGACCGTCTTTTTCACCACTTTTTTTGCAATCGCCACGCTATCAGCCTCCATCGGCTCCGACTCACATTACAGACTTTCGTGTTAAATTATACGAGCCTATATGAAAAGTCTACCGCCCTGCTTCAGACCCCGGCGGCTCAACCCTGGCGCAGCCGGCAAGCCGCGGACCGCCAGCGCCAGAGAAGGAACAGGGTGTTGGACGCGATCAATCGAAACGATATCGATGCAGCCAGAGAGACTGCGCACCCCGATGTTCGCTAAATAATTCGTGGCAATTTGGCGGTTGATGGCAGCTATCGGGGGATCGAGGCTATTTCCCGGGCGCTGCGGCGCTTGCCGGAGCTCACCGGGGGCACACTAGCGACCAAGCCGGAGATGGTCATGGCCCGGGGCGACGACGTGATGATGTATCTCAAGGTCAGCGCAACCCGACCGGATGGCCGGCGCTATTAAAGCCACAATGCCTGCATTTATTACTTCAAGGACGGCACGTCGATTGAAGGGCAAACCATCCCGGTGGACCAGGATCAGTTCGCAGCCTTTTTGTCGGGATGACAGGCGATGACAACAACCCTCCCGGGGGGTTATAGTAAAGGGCTTATTCACAGGAGGTTATGTCATGCTCGGAATTCCCAAAAGCCGCGAGGTGCTGGGCGCCTGGTTCGATTTCGCTGTGGCTTACCAGGAGATGTCAATGGCCGCGGGCGAGGTCATCCTTCGGCGCTCCTGGCGCATCGCCCAAGGGTCGATGACAGGGCCGGAGGCGGCGGGAATGGTGATGGAAAAAGTCAGCACCCTGGCAACGGCGGCGGAGCGAGCAGTGATCGCCACCGCGCGGGGAGCCAACCCGTTGGCCATCGCCACAGCAGCCCTGCAGCCCATTCGCACCAAGACCCGTTCCAATGCTCGCAAACTTCGCCGCTAGGGACCCGCTCCCTCAGTGAGCATTGGCCGCAATAGCCGGCTCGCCTTGCCGTCGACCTTCCTGCTCACCGCCTCGCACCGCAGTCGGATCCTGAGCGGCGCTGAACCCACGCGCTGCCCAGGCACTCAGAGGGGCCTCGCAGGGCATCGACGCAATATTCTCGACACCCTGGCGAAGCTTTGGTCAGGGCAATCTCATCGCAACCGGATAAGGCAAGGGTGCAGGGCATGATAGAAAAAGCAGCGAAAGTTATCGTTTTGCTGGCCCTCGGGATCAGCTTGACCCCCGTTGCGGCCTGGGCCAGCGAGCCGCGAGACAACACTGTTACCGCGGCTCCGGGAGCCTGGGTGGCGGAGGACTACAAGCAATACGATTCGCAACGATTTGAAGCACTGCCCGCCGCCAGGCAGCGGATCGCCATGGATAACATCGATTATCCGCTGCTGCACGCGGCCATATTTTACCAGAGCAACCGACAGCGAGCGGCCCACGGGCTGGAGCACTTTACCCACTCTTCCGCCCTGGAGCGCGCCGCCAAACGCCACAGCGATGATATGACGGCATACGATTTTTTTGACCACCAAAGCCCGGTCCAGGGCAGGGAAACCATGCGCAAGCGTCTGCAAATGGAGGGTGTTTCCGGTGGCTCGTCCGCCGAGAACATCGCGATATCCTTCGGCATCGAGTACGAGGCCAAGCGCCCGGTGGCGACTCCTGACACTAACGGTGGTTATTTCAGTTACCAGGTCCGGGGCGAACCCATCGAGAACCATACCTACTTCGGCCTGGCCACGGCGGTGGTCAAGCAGTGGATGGATTCCGAGGGGCATCGAAAAAATTTGTTGAATCCAGACTATTCGTTTATGGGGGCCGGAAGCTCACACTACAACGACGCCGACTTTCATGGCATCGACAAATTCAAGTCTACCCAGAATTTTTCCAGTATCAGCGGCGAATAGTCGCCAGACACGCACTCGCGCAGCTCTGGTAGACACGTGGCGGCGAATCTTTGCCCCGGGAGTCCGCCGGCAACTCACCCGCGCTAGCCGCAACACGGACCATGGTCAGCGGCGCAGCAAGCCGATACAACGCGCAGATTTCACCGACCGGCAAGCCCACGCCAGCGTGCCCAGCCAATTGATATGCAGCAGGGCCGGTGTACTCCTGTCGCCCGCAGCACACCACAATGGGTCAGGACTCCAGTTTCTTCAGCAGGTCTATCGGCACCGGAAAGACCAGGGTGGAGCTTTTGTCGCCGGCGATTTCAACCAGGGTCTGCAGGTAACGCAGTTGGATGGCCTGGTCCTGTGACGCCAGGACTTTCGCCGCCTCTGCCAGCTTTTGGGCAGCCTCGGCCTCTCCCATTGCGTGAATCACCTTGGCGCGCCGTTCGCGTTCAGCTTCCGCCTGTTTGGCTAGCGCCCGAACCATAGTCTCGTTGAGATCAACGTGCTTGATCTCAACGTTGGCGACTTTTATACCCCAGGCGGAGGTTTGCTTATCCAGGATTCGCTGTACATCGGCGTTGAGCTGCTCTCGCTCCGCCAGCATGTCATCCAGCTCGTGTTGCCCCAGCACGGAGCGCAGGGTGGTCTGGGATAACTGACTGGTTGCCTCGAGATAATTTTCTACCTGGATGATGGCCCGCTCCGGGTCAATAACCCGAAAATAGATCACCGCGTTCACCTGGACCGACACATTGTCACGTGAGATAACATCCTGGGTCGGCACATCCATTACCACGGTGCGAAGGTCGACACGAACGATTTGCTGCAACACCGGGATCACGAGAATGAGCCCCGGCCCCTTGACCCGGTAAAAGCGCCCCAGCATGAAAATAACACCGCGCTCGTATTCCCGCAGGATACGAAGCGCGGACATCAGCAAGGCGAGCAGCAGAACCAAGACGATGATTGCGAAATAATTGACGCCCAACATTACTCTATGCCTCCCGGTTCCCGGCTGACCTGTAAGGTCAATCCGTCTATTGCCCGAACGATCACCTTATCATTGGGAGCCAGCGTGTGATCACAAGCCACCTGCCACAACTCGCCATCCAGGCGCACCCAGGCGACTTGACCCCCATCCTCGACCGACTCTACGGCCACCTTTGCCCCGAGCATGTGCTCGACACCAGTAACCACCGCCTGGTGGCGTGCACGCAGCAGCATCCCCAGCGCAAATACCAGTAGTCCGAAGCTGAACGCCGCGAACCCGGCGATCATGGGCATGGCGATCTGGTAACCCGGCAGCTCGGTGTCCATCAACATGATGGAGCCGAAAATAAAGGCGGCAATTCCCCCGACACCCAGCACCCCGAAGCTGGGCATAAAAGCCTCTGCCGCCATCAAGCCAACGCCCAGAAGCAACAGGCCAAGGCCTGCATAGCTGATTGGCAAAGCGTGAAAAGCGTACAACGCCAGCAACAGGCACACCGCCCCCAACACCCCGGGCAGACCGAAACCGGGGCTGTAGAATTCGATGATGAGCCCATAAATGCCGATCAACATCAACACATAGGCGACATTAGGGTTGGTTAATACCGCCAAAAATTCGCTGCGCCAGTCGACTGTGTGGTTGTAGACGGTGAGGTCTTTGGTCTCCAGCAAGCGGCTGACACCGGCGACGACGACTTCCTCGCCGTCGATTCGCTTCAGCAGGTCATCGACCGAACTCGCCACTATGTCGACGACCCCGGCCTGCAGGGCATCGCTTGCCGACAGGCTCGCACCCTCGCGGACGGCCTTTACGGCCCAATCGGCATTGCGTCCCCGCAGTTGGGCCAGGCTTTCAATATACGCGGCGGCGTCATTGACCATTTTACGCTGCAGGCTGGTCGCGCCCGCGGGTCTGGCATCACCATCCGCTGTTTCTGGATCGTCGGCGGTGGCGGGATTAGCCGGGGAGCCCATTTGCACCGGCGTGGCCGCACCCAGATTGGTACCGGGTGCCATAGCAGCAATATGGCTCGCGTAGAGAATGAAGGTTCCCGCGCTGGCAGCCCGGGCCCCGCTGGGCGCGACATACGCTACAACGGGAATGCCAGCGGCCAGAATGGCCTTGATCATATCCCGCATGGCGAGATCCAGTCCCCCAGGCGTATCGATGCGCAACAACAGCAGCTCGGCCTGCGCGGCTTCCGCCTGCGCCAGGCCCCGAATCATATGGTCGGCCGTGGCCGGGCCGATAGCGCCTTCAACATCGATCAGCCATACGTCCGCCCTCGCCCCGGCCGTTGTCAATACCATGTAAAACAGAAACAGACAGGCCCGGGGAACGCTGTCGTGACGAGTCCGATTCAACAAGCACATAGTGTGATTGTACGTGAAATGCGCTATCAAATATATCCACTAACGCGCAACGTCAAAATCCGCCGAAGTACTGCGGCACACACAATGCGGCCCGCGCTTTTTGCCAGGCAGACCGACGCAATCTGAAATGCCGACTTAAACGTAAGGTTTATACAGGTATGAGATATGTGTTATACCATCCATGTCCATTGACCGGACTATAACGATAACGTAGCAAGGTACGTCGAAGTATAACGATAACCGGATTTCCGGGCTTACCGCCACACGCGAGGTCACCATGATTCCTGCTCAGTTTGAATACCACAAGGCCACCAGTATCGAGGACGCCATCGCTCAGCTTGGCGAGCATGAAGAGTCGAAGTTGTTGGCGGGCGGACACAGTCTTCTGCCGATGATGAAATTGCGTTTTGCCGAGCCACCGTTCCTGATCGATATTAATGGCCTGGAGGAACTCAAGGGCATACGCCTCGAAGGCGACACCATCCGTATCGGCGCGATGACAACCGAAAATGAGCTGATTACATCCGATATCCTGCACCAGCACTGCCCCTTGCTGGTGCAGGCGGCCAAGTTAGTGGCGGATCCACAGGTTAGAAACCGCGGCACCATCGGCGGCGACGTTGTTCACGGCGACCCGGGCAATGATCACCCGGCGGTCATGCTGGCGCTGGATGCAACCCTGGTTCTGCAGGGCGCGGAGGGGGAACGGCAGGCACCGGCCAATGGCTTCTTCCTCGGCACTTACTGGAACGACCTGCAGGAGCAGGAGATCCTGGTTGAACTGCGCGTACCCGTTATCCAGAAGGGCGTCGGCCACGGCTATCACAAGCTGAAGCGCAAAACCGGTGATTACGCTGTTGCCGCATCGCCCGTCGTCGTTGAACTGGACGGCGATGTCTGTCGCGATATCAGAATTGCCCTGACCAACGTCGCGCCCATGGCGATTCGTGCCGAAGCGGCGGAAGCCATTCTACGCGGCAAGGTCATCGACGAGGCTCTCATCGACCAGGCTGCGAAGGAAGTCTTCGCCGCCTGCGAACCCTCGGAAGACCTCAGGGGTGATGCTCTCTACAAGGCCACCATGGCAGCCGAAATGGCGCGCCGCTCCATTCGCACCGCACTCCAACAGGCACGTGTATGTCGAGCCGGTGTTGCCCAAACCCGGGCTCTGGATCATGGGCCATGGCCGGGTTGCCGAAAGCCTGTGTATTATCGGCGACCTGGTGGGCCTGCGGGTTATCGTCAATGACCCGGCAGTCGGGTGGGAAAACTACCCCCAGGCCAGCCGCCTGATTACTGACGACCTGGACTACGCGCAATTGCAACCCCGGCCAGACGACTATGTTGTCATCGCCACCCAGCACAAGGGGGATCATGAATCGATCAGTCGGGCTCTCGCCTCCGACGCCCGGTACATTGCCCTGATCGCGAGTCGAAAACGATCGCGCCTGGTGCTCGACTACCTGAGAGAACAAGGCTTTTCTGAGCAGGACATCCAGCGCGTTGTCACCCCCTCCGGAATCGACCTGGCACCGAGATCACCGGAGGAAATCGCGCTTTGCATTATCAGCGAGATCGTTATGCTGCGCCGTGGCGGCAGCGGCGGGCTGATGCGTGATCGGCTGTCGGACGAGATTGCTAACAGGGCTCAGTTGACGTCCATCAAACGGGGCTGAACGATGTCAGTGACGCTGCACCCCACAACTGAGCCCGAGTCCATCAATCCGGCAAAGGTAAGGCGCGACTTCCCTATCTTCGAAAGTGCCACCCGAGACCAGCCATTGCGTTATCTCGATAACGCGGCGACGACCCAGAAGCCCGGGGCGGTCATCGACGCTGTAAGTCGCTGCTATGGCGAATGCTATGGCCCCATTCATCGCGGACTCTATCCCCTGGCGGAACAGGCTAGCAGCAACTACGAATCCGCGCGCCGGACATTGCAGCACTTCATCGGCGCCGCCTCCCACGACCAGTTGGTATTTACCCGCTCCGCCACTGAATCCATTAATATGGTCGCAAGCGGGTGGCTACAGCCGCGCTTGCAAGTTGGCGATGTGGTTTGGGTGAGCCGTATGGAGCATCATTCAAACTACCTACCCTGGCAGCGAGTTTGCCAGCGCCGCGGCGCTGAGCTTCGCATCATCGAACTGACGAAAGACGGGCAGCTTGACCTTGAGGGCGCTCCCCAACTATTTTCTGCGCGCACTCGACTGATCGCCATCAGCCAGGTGTCCAATGTTCTTGGTGTGGAAAATCCGGTAGCGGCCGTGTGCGCGATGGCCAACCAGCAAAGTATCCCAGTGCTTGTGGATGCGGCCCAGTCGGTATCGCACCTTGAGCTCGATGTTGCCAGCATGCACTGCGACTTTCTCGCCTTTTCCGCGCACAAGATGTTCGGGCCGGCGGGCATCGGCCTGCTCTATGGTAAAGCGGAACGCCTGGCGGAAATGGAGCCGCTTCTGGTGGGAGGCGGCATGGTCGATAGCGTCGGGGTAGGCAGCGAGCCCAGCCGGTGGACCGGCGTTCCTGCGCGCTTCGAAGCGGGATCACCCGATATGCCCGGCGCCGCCGGCTTTGCGGCAGCGGCTGAATACCTTACCGGCCTCGGGATTGGGAGCGTGCGCCGCCATGTGGCCGCACTGTCACGGCTGGCCGCGGAGCGCTTACTTGCCCTGGACGGTGTGCGCCTGCTACCCCATGCAGAACTCCCCTCCTCTGGTATCGTGGCCTTTACCCATCGTGACCTGCATCCCCATGACATCGCCCAGATAGCGGGAGAATCGGGGGTCGCCATTCGTGCCGGACATCATTGTGCGCAACCCCTGCTGCATCATCTGGGGCTGACAGCCACTGCCCGCGCGAGTTTTTCAGTGTACAACGATGAAGCAGACATCGAAGCCCTGGTTGCCGCCATTGCCAGTGCCGAGCAGGTGTTCAATCGATGACTCATCAGGATCTGTACAAGGACAGATTGCTGGAGCATTACCGTCATCCGAAAAATCGCTGCCAGGGGCCCATTAATGGTGCCACCGCAGTCGAACGCGGCGCCAACCCCCGCTGTGGCGATGAGGTTGAGATCGGCATATTCCTGGCGGACGAAACCATCGAAGCTGTCAAATTCCGCGGCCGCGGGTGCGCGATTTGCATCGCCTCGGCATCGATGATGACGCAGGCCGCCAGCGGCCTGAGCAGGGCAAGCGCCCGGGCCCTTTTCGAGCAAATGAGCACCTGGTTTGGTACTGCCGGGGAGGAGGCGAATGACAGGATTCCCGAGGATTTGCAGGCGCTGTCTGCCGTGCGCGATCACCCGGCCAGGCAACGGTGCGTCATGTTGTCCTGGGAGGCCCTTGCCGCGGCACTAGACACCGCCGAAAAAGGGTAGCCGACACTTCGGCCTCTTGCGCGGGCAGGTATCAGCAGCGGCAACCAGCCGGGCATTGTTTCAATGGGTTTTTATGGTGAGCTTGCGGTTTTTAATGGCATGCCACACAACCGCCGGTAGGGCTCTCACGGGCCATGTCAGCAGGTAAAGCGGAATCGTTAGCTGATCGAGGGCTGACAGGTCGCGTTTGGTTTCATAGCCAAAGGCGCTCATTTCCTTGCCGGCAAGATAGTCGAAGACTTTGTGCTTCCAGGAAGACCAGGACGAAAACCGCTTGAGCGGATCAAAGGTTTCGTCCTTTTTGACTGCCTGCCAGTGCACCTCACCATCCTTGTTTTTCAGATCGGACGAGCCGCTCACGGGCACATCACGCATGGCATCCAGCGGGTAACGGGAAAAATCCAGCTCCAGGTAGTCGCAGATTTCTCTGATCGTCGCTTCGGGAGCAACAAACAGGTCTTCGTATTTTACCAGCAGTGCCCTGCCCGGGTTCTCCTGCATGAATTGCTGTATCTTTTTGGCGTTGGTTTTCCAGTCCACAATCGCTTTGTCGAAGTCCCAGTCGAAGGACCGCTGGCCGGATTCAACTACCGCACGCCCATCCCGAACGATGATGATGAGCTTGGCGTCTTCGAAAAACCGGGTGACGTTTTCGATGCCCCGAACGGTGGGGGTTTTGGAGATCAGATAGTCGACATCGTCACCCTGGGGGAGCTGTCCCAGCAGGAAAGACTCTATCCCCCCGCCCAGGGATTTCTCCAGGCGCGACTGGTAATCAGCGGAGGAACCCCCAAACCAGTCCGGATTCCAGTAATGAGCCGCGTTTTTTGCATAACGCTCCAGCGTTGCACTGTTGCTGACCAAAAAATCTTCCCAGATTGGCCCTGGAGACGCGCAGTCAGGCGACAGAATCAGCTGATTCTCCGCAAAATTGGTGCCGCAACGCGGCATGATTCCCAGTAAAAAGCAGACTCTAGCCATAGCAAACAATCACTTAAAGACGTTTAGGTTTTATCGAAGAAGTGCAGCGCCCCGCGCCAGCCCGGGGATTGTGCATTAATAGCGATGATGTGGCAATCATCGCTGTACAAGTGTAGCAAGCAGACGCCGGTTGGTGGGCTCACACGCCAGTGGAGTAAAGCGAAGCAGCCCGCAAACGCGGATGCCGGCATCGCTACCCCTTCCCCACCTGCTTCCTGCGATCGAAAACCCGCCCGAGATAGATTCCGGTCACGGCCCAGGCACCGGCTATGCCAGCACCGACAGCAGCGGCACCGGCCAGGCCCAGACCCAGACCCTGGGTGAGTGCGGTAAACAGCCAGGCATTGAGCATGTCGCCACCCCGGTAAATCACGATGTCGATAACGGGTTTGGCCTTGAAGCGGGTCTCCCGGTCGACTGCGGTGAACAACATTTCCCGGGCGGGCCTGGATATCGCGTAATTGCCTACCCGTCGCACCACCTGCACGGTGACCACCACTGCCACCATGGGCGTGGCGGCCAGTATCAGCATGCCACCGCAAATCAGCACCGGTACCGAGGCGAGGGTGAAGGGCAAACCCAGCCGAGAGGCGATTCTGCCGGTAGCGAAAACCGCGACCAGAATCGTCATGACGTTGACGACCAGGTCCATGCTTGCCCAGATCCTGGCTCGGGTTTCCAGGTCGTAGACCACCAGCAAATTCTTCAACTCGAAATAAACAAAGGAGCTGATAGCGGTGTAGAGAAAGATGAACAAGCCAATGCCCAGCAGAAAGGGGCTTTTGCAAAATGCCCGGAAACCTTCCAGGGGGTTACCGCCGATGGCGTCGGCTTGCGCGCCAGCCAGGTGATTTTCCGGGTCGGGTAATTCGGTAGCCTTCAGCCCCTGTAATACTCGGATAATAGGCAGGCTAAGCACCACCAGCACGCTGGCCAGCAAGAGCAGTGCCCTGGTTCCCATGTCATCGACCAGCAGCGCCGCCAACGCCGGCCCGACAATCCCGCCGACACTGGCCCCGGCGCCGATAAAGCCGAACAGCCGGGTTGCCTGGTAGCGAGAGAAGGTGTCTGCCATGAGCACCCAGAAAACCGAAATGTGGAACAAGCTGAAGACGCTGACCCAGACATAGAAACTCTTGTCCAGCCAAACCGATGGCCCCCAGACCTGGCCCGCCAGGTAAAACAACGCGAAACTGGCTGCAAATACCCCGTAGATCAGGGGCACCAGGAGACGTGCCTTGAGCCTTGCCACCGCCGCACCGTAAAGGGTTACTGCAGCGATGCTGAACAGGAAAGTCAGGGTCCACAGCCAACTCACCTCGGCGTCCGTCCAGTTGCTGGCCATGGCATCCCGCAGCGGGCGCAGGATGTAATACGCCGCCATCAACATCAAAACCAGCAGGAAGGAGGCCAGGGTAGCCCTGATTTCGCGGGGCTGTATGTCGAGGGTCGAAGACAGCAGCCGCGTCAGACGCGTTGCGGTCATGTCTGCAACCTAGAGTGACTGATAAACGCGCAGCATTTCTTCCCGCGCGGCCGCATCGGGCACGGGGCCGAAATTGGCGCCCATGTTGTCCCGCATATGCTCCGCTTTGGAGGACGCAGGAATAACGCAGGTGACGGCGGGATGGGCAAGGATGAACTTGAGATAGAACTGGCCCCAGCTGGCGCAACCCAGATCCCGGGCAAAGCCGGGCAGTTCCCGGCCCCGGGACCTGGCGAACAGAGCGCCGCGTTGGTAGGGGCGATTGATCATGGTCGCGATGCCACGATCCTGTGCCAGGGGCAACAATTCTTGCTCTGCCACCCGGTTATCGATGTTGTAGGAAAACTGAACGAAGTCCAGGGGCTCGTCGCGCATAAGCTGCAAAAACTGTGCATGATCGCGGCCATGGGAGGTGGTGATCCCGATATAACGCACCTTGCCCTCGGCTTTCCATTGCTTCAGGGTCGCCAACTGGGTGCGCCAGTCAAGCAGGTTGTGCACGGCGATCAGGTCAAAGCGATCCACGGCCATGCGCCGGGCAGATTGCTCCATTTGCTCGATTCCCGCCTCGCGCCCCGTGGTCCAAACCTTGGTAGCGGCAAACATTTTCGGCTTTTCCGGCATTCCACGCACCAGGTCACCTACCCGGGACTCGGCGTTGCCATACATCGGGGACGAGTCGATGACGGTGCCACCTCCGGCGAGAAACGCCGCCATAACCGCCTCCAGCGCTGCCAGCGAGGCGGCATCAGCCGCCGCGTCGAAGGTGCGCGAGGTGCCCATCCCAATCACCGGCAGCAATTCGCCGGTACCTGGAATCGGTCGCTGGATAAGCTTCGTCGCAGCCTTGTCTACCTTGCTTGCCATGGCGCTGGACCAGATTGCCGGAGCAACAACCAGCCCTGCGCCCAACTGCAGCACTTGTCTTCGCTTGATCATGGTGAGCCCCTCACATCAAAAACATTCCGTTCACAGGTAACTCAACTAACCACCCTAAAACGAATTGGCACTTATCTTACGGAGAAATGCATAGGATTTTCAGAGCGCCGCTCCGGGCATCTACCCCGTCAGGCCACGCCGTAAACCCGCCCCTGGGGGCTCTGAGCCGACATCCCTGTCGGCGAAGGTCCTGCCGAGGTAGACACCCGAATCGGCTTAAGTCAGTGCCATTCACCCTAAAACCTGTTTTCACCACGATAAAGTACATTGCCGGGCATGTCGATATCCCGGGATCCAAAAAGCTGTTGTCGCACCCCTTTCAGTGGACTAAAACCTCCGTCTCTGGCATCTTGGGCCTGGGGGAGTATCGTCAGGGGTTTATTTGAACAGCGCTTCAGGAAGTGAAAAGGAGCCCGGGCGTTACATCGGCCACCGACTCCCTGTTTACTGCAGGTTCACAGCGGTGAGCGGAGCCTGGGTTTGCCTGGTGAGGCGAGCTGCGGTCCCCAAGCAGGGCTTATCGGCGTGGAGCACCCGCTTCCATGGTAGTGCAGTCACCCGGTGCCCTATTGCCAAAAATCGCCTATTCGAAATGCCAACAGTGCTCAGGATTGTGGGGCTCATCATCGCCCTGTTACTTGCCGGCCTGGCCCGGGCCGAGGTGAACGTTCATCGCACCCGGTTTATCGGGGTTCACGGTTGCGATGTCCGCTACGAACGTTACCAGCCAGCCGCACCGCGCACAAACGCAGTCATCCTGTTGGCCCATGGTTTTAAACGCGATCTGTCCACCATGCGCGGCTGGGCATCACATTGGGCTGCGGCGGGTATCCCCGTGGTTATTCCCAGCCTGTGTCGCTCATCGTGGCTACAGGGCAGGCACGCCCAGAACGCAGATGACCTGATCGCCCTGAGAGCCCACCTGGGTATTCGCAAAACAATCTATGCCGGGTTTTCGGCGGGCGGGCTGGCAGCCTATCTGGCAGCGCTCGAGGACCAGACAACGATTGCCTACCTCGGCCTCGACCCGGTGGACTCCGGCAAACTGGCCGCAAAAGCAAGCGGCTGCAGGTTCAGGGGCTGTTCCTGTTTGCGGGCGCGTCAATCTGCAATGGTCGTAACAATTTCTTGCCGCTGGCGGAAAAGCTGGCACTCAGCGAGGTCCTGCAACTGGGCCACGCTACTCACTGCGAATTTGAGTGGCCCTTCGATAGCAAGTGCAATTGGGTGTGCAGCCGCAGCGACAATCACTCACCGGCTGAAGTACAGCGGGAAATCCGCCAGCTCATCGACGACTGGCTGGCGAGGGAAATGGGGTATGAGTAGCGGGCCTGCGGGATTACGCCCACCCGACACAGTCAGCCACGGCGGGCCCGGAACCCAGAGCATGGCGTTTTCAACGGCATGCTCTGGAGTCCTGCAGCATTGCTCAGGCCGTTATTGCTCAGGCCGTTTCAGTTGCCCGCCTGGGCTCTGTCACATCAACAGTCGCAGACTGCTTGATCATGTCAGCGACCTTTTCACCGATCATAATGCTGGGGGCATTGGTATTGCCGCTGACCAATTTCGGCATTATCGAGGCGTCAGCGACCCGCAGCCCCTCGATGCCGTGCACCTTAAGCTCGCTGTCCACCACCGCCAGCGCATCGTCTGCGGGACCCATCTTGCAGGTGCCAACCGGGTGGTACTGGGTATCGGCTCGATTGCGAATATCCCGCTCAAGTTGTGCATCATTGCCGTTATCAACCTGGTACAGCATCTTCCCGCGAATGGCATCGAAGGGCCTGCCTTCGAGAATATTCTGCATCTTTTTGGCGCCACGCTTGATCACTTCCATGTCCCGCTCGTCTTCAAGGAATTTTGGATCGATGGCCATTGGATCTTCCGGGTCGTTGCTGTTGAGCTTTACCTCGCCGGTACTTTCCGGTCGCAATACCGTGATGTGGCAACTGTAGCCGTGCCCCAGGTTCAGCTTGCGGGCATGGTCATCGACGATGCCGACAACGAATACGAACTGGGCATCCGGCGCAACGGCATCGTCGTGGGTCTTGAAAAAAGCACCCGACTCGGCAAGCGTGCTGGTGACCCTGCCCGTGCGGTGTTTTTTCCACTCCAGCATCGACTTCAACATGTGCACGCCGCCCTTTGGGGATACACCGAAAGTATTTTCACTGGCCGCCACCCGGAAGGTTTGCACGTAGTCGATATGGTCCTGCAGGTTCTGCCCAACCCCCGGCAGGTCATGGACGACGCTAACGCCCTTGTCCAGGAGATGGTCTGCTGGTCCAATGCCGGACAGCATCAGCACCTGGGGCGAGCCGAAAGCACCGCTACTGACGATAACCTCTTTATTGCAACCTATCTGAAAGCTAGATTTGCCTTTTTTGTAACGAACCCCGATGGCCTTCTTATCCTTGATGATCACCTTCTCTGTCAGCGCATGGGTGATCACCGTCAGATTGGGCCGATTTTTATGGGGTGTAATAAACGCTTTCGCTGCACTGCAGCGCTCACCATTTTTCACGGTGCGCTGGTAGACGAAGCAGCCTTCCTGTTCAGCGCCATTGTAATCGTCATTACGCTCGATGCCGTGCTGGATACAGGAGTCGATGAACATCTCGTTCAAGCTGCTGGCGCTGGTGGGGTTGGAGACTACTAAGGGACCGTCGGTACCGTGGAACTGATCCTTGAAAACCTCGTTACCCTCGGACTTTTTGAAGTACGGCAGAACGTCTTGGTAGCTCCAGCCGTCGTTGCCCTGGGCTGCCCAGTTGTCGTAATCCCACTTGTTGCCCCGGACGTAGAGCATGGCGTTGGTCGAAGAGCTTCCGCCGAGGGTTTTTCCCCGGGGCTGATATCCCTTGCGCCCATTGAGGCCCTTTTGCGGAATGGTTTCAAAGGCCCAGTTGTTGATCTTGGTCGGCATCATCGCGGCAACGGCAACAGGCGCATGTATAAGCACACTGGTGTCGGGGCCGCCCGCCTCCAGCAGGCAGACCGAAACTGCAGGATCTTCTGACAAACGCGATGCCACGACACACCCTGCTGAACCAGCGCCAATCACAATATAATCAAACTTACGATCCATAGACCCACACCTATAAAGTCAAGTTGAACGAGTTTTTCCTTACCAATTTGTGGCTTCTTGCTGTGTCAAAAAAGCCCCGCCGGGCCCGAAGTTGCCGTCACCCCTCATCACCGGTCGAGCACATTACTGTTATAAAACAGTGAGATATGCGCCTCGGGCAGCCGGATTGAACCTATCCAGCCAGTTAGCTGCGCGAAGAATACACTGATTTCGCTGCAAGATCGAACTATGACAACGAGGCGCTGACCCCTCCCAACCGGTTCAGGCAGCCAAAAAGCTGTCTGTCAGCCAGATATAAAGCATCAGGTGCACGTGCCGGGTTGCGGCATCGATATCGGCGACCATTTCATCGATAGCGGCGTCAGATTCCTGCGCTAACCGTCCGCGGTTGCCGCCGACCGGCGGATAGCGGTTGATCGACGCCCCTACTTTGAAAAGCGGCTCGTAAAGTGCATCGCGCTGAGGACCCGTGCCGGGGACTTCAAGACCCGGTATTTTTTCCAGCGGGGGCAGCATCCCACGAACACGCTCGACACGTTCCAGGCACCGCATGCCGACTCTGGTTTCTCCAAGCAGGAGGTAAGCCACGACACGCGCATAGGGAGCCGCCAGCCACGCGACCCGTGACTTGGGCTGTCTGATGGGCGCAGCAGAATTCTGCCAACACAGGCCCCGCAGATAACAAGATGGGCGATCAACCAAACCATGGAACGGTACTTTTGACATCCGATGAGGGAGCCAGGACCTGCCTTCGGCAGAATCCGCGCAGCGTCAGTAGACAGTGCCTTCACCCATAAACAGAAAAAGCTGACCAGAGGCCAGCTTCAGGACGGAGCTTTCGCGAGGCTGGCCTCAGGTCGGCCAACCCCGCACAACGAAAGCACGTTTCTAGTTGCGAATCGCCTTGTCGAGCAAGCCCTTCAGACGCTGCGCTTCGATGGTCTGGTAGCCGATATTCGATGCAGACAGCGAGCTACCGGTCTGGAAGGGGTAGTCCTTGATACTGGCAAAAAATTTCTGGACAAATCCCTGCGCCGGCACCATCAGCCACATATTGTCGGCATACCACCTGACATACATACCCGAACCATCGTAACCGTGCTCAAAGGGATCGGCACGCAGATTGGTGATCACGGGCCAGGCCGGCGTCTTCCGATAGGCCTCGTTGATAGCACCCTCTTCGATGCCGAACGACACTTTCCAGTTATCGACCCGAATAGCATTCAGCATACCGCTGGCGGCGAAATACATAATCTCCCGCCGTGGGCCCTTCTCTGCTTTGCCCTGGAAGTAAGGCATAAAGTTATAGCCGTCGAGATGCACACGGAAATTCTTGCCGTTGGCCTTGTAGCCATTTTTCGATGCAAGCTTTTCCTTGACGTCGGGGACTCCGGCCGCGGCAAGGAAGGTAGGCATCCAGTCTTCCTGACTCATGATGTCATTGTAGACAGTGCCCGGCTTGATGGTTCCCGGCCAGCGCACCATCTGCGGTACCCGCATTCCGCCTTCCCAGGTTGTGCCTTTTTCGCCACGGTAGGGGGTTGCGCCGCCATCCGGGAAGGTAAACTTCTCGGCGCCGTTATCTGTGGAGAACACCACGATGGTGTTGTCTTCAACGCCAAGTTTTTCGAGATGCTCGAGGAAGCTGCCGACCATATCATCCAGTTCCTTCATGCCATCTGCATAAAGGCTGATGCCGGTGACGCCACGGTACTTCTCCTGCAGGCGCGTCCACACATGCATCCGGGTGAAGTTCATCCAGACAAAAAAGGGCTTTTTGTCTTTGACCGACTTTTCCATGAATTTCTTGGCAGCGCCACCGAATTCGGAATCGACGTGCTCCATACGCTTTCTGGTCAGCGGACCGGTATCTTCGATCTTGCCGTCAGCAAAGGAATGAATCACACCGCGTGGGCCGAACTTCTTGTGGAAGGCGGGATCCTTCGGATAGTAATAGGTTTCCGGTTCTTCTTCTGCATTCAGGTGGTAGAGGTTGCCGAAAAACTCGTCGAAACCATGGTTGGTGGGCAGGTGTTTATCCTGATCACCCAGGTGGTTTTTACCGAATTGCCCGGTGGCGTAACCCTGCTCTTTGAGCAAGTCGCCGATGGTCGGCGCCCAGTCTGGGATGCCGTGCTCGGAGCCGGGCATACCGATGGTCAGCAGACCTGTGCGAAAGGGCTGTTGGCCGAGGATAAATGACGCCCGTCCCGCAGTACACGATTGCTGCGCATACATATCGGTAAACAGGGCGCCCTCGTTGGCAATGGAGTCGATATTGGGGGTGGTGTATCCCATCCCGCCGCGGTTATAGGCGCTGGCATTCCAGACACCTACGTCGTCTCCCCACAGAACCAGGATATTGGGTTTCTCGGCGGCTAAAACCTTGCCGGGAAGTAGAAATACGAGTGAAAGAAGCAGTGTGTGCCACGACCGTTTATACATGCCTGTACTCTCTTAGATTTATCGAGACCACATTTGACCATTCTAGCGGCCAGATAGCAATCACCTTGTGGCCCCCTATTTTTTGGCAAGGCACCCCGCATCGGCAGATTGTTTCCCCTGTACCCAGCCCCTCTCTGGCGCTGTTCGCCTCTGGGAACCGGCCTGGAAGCTACGAATCGGCAACCAGAAGCAGTACAATGGATGACCGCTGGAGGATAGATGAGTGTCGGGGTTCAGTCGCAAGGGGGGTCTCCGGGGCAAGGTTGAGGACGACCATTATTTCGCCAGGCTCGATCACATCAGGGCCCCCGCACAGCGCTCGAAAAGAAGTGCCCGGCGGGTGGAGCCCGCACCGTCAGTGACTCAGGGAACCCGCCGGCCGACCAGCGCGGCGCCCCTCGCCCGTCAACCTCGAGCGACAAAGTCGATTGAAAACAACCGCATGAGGGCCTCACTATCCTGATTCGTCTAATGGTAAACGCGCTGCTGGTTTTGACGCTGGCGGTGGCGGTGGCGACTTGCGCGGTTGCGCCCCAGGGTGACCTGGCTGAACGCATTAGGGTCTTGCCAATAAACAACAGCCCGCCCGGGGTTTCGGTTTCGGCGACACCCCGGGACACGCTGACAGTGGTCAGTCTCAACCTCGCCCATGGCCGCCAAACAAGCCTGAACCAGCTATTGGTCTCCACCGCCAGAACCTACAGCAACCTGGATGCCATCGCCGCTTTTTTGGTGTCAACCGAAGCCGATGTGGTTGCCCTGCAGGAAGCCGACAGCCCCTCCCCATGGAGCGGCAATTTTGATCACGTTGACTATCTGGCACAGCAGGCGAGTTTTCCCCGCTATGCCTACACCGAGCACGCGAATTTGTGGCTAGGTAACTACGGTACCGCCATCCTGTCGCGGCTACCGATGAAATCGGCCATTGGGCTAACCTTCCCATCGACGCCACCCACAGCAAGCAAGGGGTTTACCCTCGCGCAGGTGGCCTGGCCGACTGCCAATGGGACCTCGAAGCTTGTCGATATCGTTTCCGTGCACCTGGACTTTTCCCGCAAGTCGGTGCGCAAACAGCAATTGGAGGAACTGGTGACCGTACTGAAGACGCGCCAGGGCCCGCTGATCATCATGGGTGATTTCAATAGCGAGTGGTTGGCTGAGCAGTACCTGGTGGAAAGCATTGCCGACCGCTCCGAGTTGCATGTCTACAATACCGGCAGCGGAAACCTTGACACCTACAAGGACCAACGCCTTGACTGGATACTGCTCACCAGGGACCTCGAATTTGAAAGTTACCGGGTTGCCAGTGAGACATTGTCCGACCATCGTGCCGTTATCGCGTCCGTGCGCTTGAGGGCCAACTGAGGAAAGCACCGTGTTGTTTACCGCACCCCGTTTCGCGTTACCACTGCTTGTTATTCTTCTATTGGGCGCCTGTGCCGGGGCGCCCGACAAGCCCCCTTGTGCCGAGGATCGGCTCAACATCGCGGGTTGCCCGCCCCTGGGTGCGGTCGCCGATGAGAGTGTCGCCGAGCATCTGCATCAGCGTCGATGGCACCAGCCCGGTGACCTCGGGTTTGACCCGATCGCGCTGGGAATGGAGGCGGATATCCAGTCCAAGCCCGCGCTTATGCAGGTCGTCGGCAGCAGTTACCAGGACTCGGTACGCTCACTGGCGATCAAAATATGGCTGGTCGATAACGCCCAACATACCATTGACGTCATGTACTACATTTTCAAGCGGGATATGGTGGGCTACGCACTGCTGGGCGCACTGTGCGATGCAGTGAAGCGCGGTGTCGACATTCGCATAATGGTCGATTCACTGGGTTCGTTTCATACCTCCCATTCCGAATTGAAAGCACTGGAAAACTGCGCCATCGATGCCGGATTTGCCCGCAATGCCAGGGGTGAGATCACAACCACCAGGGCCCGCGTCCAGGCTGTGGTCTTCAACGCGATATCCAATGTTTTCGTCAACTACAACCGCCGGTCCCATGACAAGTTGTTGGTGGTCGATGGCAACTATCCCGAGCGGGCGTGGGTGATGACCGGAGGGCGAAATATCTCGCTGGCCTATTATGGCCTCAATCCCGATGGCAGCCCGGACCCCACGGCATACATGGATATGGAAATACTGGTCAGGCCGGCTCCAGGCGTTGACCGGGAGCAGTCCATCGGCAGCCTCAGCGAACGGTATTACAGTGTAATTTTTTCCCACAAGCGCAACAAACGCTTGTCCAGCAGCCTCGCTTACACGGGAGAACTTGCGAAGTTTCAGGAGAACCTGGCCAGGTTGCGCGCAATACCGGACTTCGCGGCGGCATACGACGGGATGCCGGCCTACCTGCAGCAGTTGTACCCCGGCAAGGCCCGGCTCGCCCACGAGTTGCATAACCTGGACAGCAGCAATGTTGTCGCCGGTCGCGATCAAAATCTCAAGCGCAACCCCAACTCTATTTCCGTCATACTCAATCGGATTTCCGAGGAAACCCGCAACGAGGGAGTAATGCGGATCGTCTCCCCCTACCTTTTTCTGCAGCGGTATGAGCGCAAGGACGGCACCGTTTATCATGATGGTCAGGAGCAGTTGAATAGCTGGCTCAACGCACACCCCGAAAATCGCATTGAAATCATTACCAATTCGTCCCTGACCAGCGACAACTTCTTTGCCCAGTCGATCATCGACATGGACACCGCCCCGCGCCTGTTGCTAAGCCCGGCGATGCTGGCCCAGTGGCAGCAAAAAGACCTTGAGGAAAGTGAATTCAACAGCGAACTGGTTGATTCGACAGCCTGGCAGCACCTGATCAACAACCCCAGGATCAGGATCTACGAGACCGGGCGCAACGACGCCGTATTGTTGGGCGGCGATACCGAATATGGCAAGTTGCATGCGAAGTTCATTCTTGGTGACCAGGACCTTGGCTTTGTCGGCACCAGCAACTTCGATTACCGCTCTTTGCTTTACAACAATGAGATGGGGTTTTTCTTCCAGAGTGAGGCGCTGATGCAAGACCTCGTGCAGGAGTTCGAAGCACTCAAAGCCAAATCCTATCTCTGGGGCAGCCCCGAGTGGTTGCGCATGCGCGCCCGTTTAATGGCCAGCGGCGACGTAAAGGGTAAGCGCCTGAAAAAACAGCGCAGCACCTTCAGAACACTCCGTAAAACGGGGCTGCACTGGCAGTTTTAGGCAGGCGACTTTGAGCCTCAACCCACTCTGGCTAGCCCCGGCAGGCCGTCAGAGCCAAGCTGCTGACCTGCTGTTGCGGTCGGGCCGCGTTCGGTCGGGCCGCGTTCGGTCGGGCCGCGTTCGGTCGGGCCGCGCATCGGCCGCAAAAGCGTCCTAGCGGGAATGGCACTTAGTTAAGGAGAAATGCATAGGATTTTCAAAGCGCCGCTCCGGGCATCTACCCCGTCAGGACACGCCGTAAACCCGTCCCTGGGGGCTCTGCGCCGACATCCCTGTCGGCGAAGGTCCTGCCGAGGCAGACACCCGAATCGGCTCAAGTCAGTGCCATTCGTCCTAGCGGAAGCTCTCTCCCCTCGCGACAAGGGATTCAAGCAGGGCGCTGGGCTGCCAGAAATCATCGCCGGTAAGCTGCTGGTAGTGCCGCAGCTTTTGCAGCACATTATCAAGCCCGAGGCTGTTGGCGTAATACATGGGCCCGCCGCGATAAGCAGGCCAGCCATAGCCATAGACATAAGCCACATCGATATCACTGGCGCGCAGTGCTATGCCCTCCTCCAGTATCTTTGCCCCCTCATTCACCATCGGCAGCAGGCAGCGTTCAAGGATTTCCTCCTCGGAAAGCGCTCGCTGTTCAATCCCCGCTTTAACCGCAAGTTGCCTGAACAAATCGCTCACCAGGGAAGTTGGAGTGGGTTTGCGATGCTCATCGTAGTCGTAGAACCCGGCGCCGGACTTCTGCCCGAATCGGCCCAGTTCACACAACCGGTCCTTGACTGTCGCGCCATTGGAGGTCGCCTTGTCCCAACCAATATCGAGGCCGGCAAGGTCGGCCATTTGAAATGCACCCATGGGAAAGCCGAAGTCAACCAGCACCCTGTCTATCTGCTCCACCGGTGCTCCTTCCAGGGCCAGCAGATTGGCCTGTTCCTGGCGCTTGAAAAGAATACGGTTGCCCACGAAACCAAAGCACACGCCGACCAGCACCGCGACCTTGTTGATGCGCCGGGCAAAGGCCATACAGGTTTTAACCACCGCCGGGGAGGTTTTGTCACCGCGCACCACCTCGAGCAGCCGCATCACATTGGCCGGGGAGAAAAAGTGCAGGCCAATCACCCACTCGGGGCGGCCGGTCGCGGCGGCAATTTCGTCGAGATCCAGCGCTGATGTGTTGGAGGCGAGAATCGCCCCCGGCTTGGCGATGGCATCCAGGCGCGCAAAGATGTCCTTTTTGACATCCATGTTCTCAAAGACCGCCTCGATGATCAGGTCGCAGTCAGCCAGTTCGTGCATATCCAGGGAACCACGAATCAATCCGCAGCGCTGATCCACCTCGGCTTCGCTAATCCGTCCCTTGCGGGCGGTGTTCTCGTAGTTCCTGCGAATAACACCCTGGCCCCGATCCAGTGCCTCCTGGCTGGTCTCGACCTGAATCACAGGTATGCCCGCATTAGCCAGCGCCATCGCGATGCCCCCACCCATGGTCCCTGCGCCGATCACACCGGCCTGGGTGATGGGAATATCCTCCAGGCTCCCGTCGATGCCAGGGACTTTACCGGCCTGGCGCTCGGCGAAGAAAAAGTACTGCTGGGCAGCGGCTTGGGGCCCGGTTAGCAGTTCCATAAAAAGACGGGATTCTGTCTTCATACCTGCCTCGAAGGGTTGCCTGACCGCAGCCTCGATACAGCGAATGTTGTACTCGGGAGCGACAAAACCGCGCTTGCTGCGGGCAATGGCTTTACGGGCCAATTCGAACACCGCCGGGTTGTCGCGGGCAGCCTGGAGCCGCTCGTCATTGTCCCGTATTCGCGGGTGTGGTCCACCTTCCATGATCTTTTTCGCTGCAAATGCGATGGCCCCGGCGCGAAGGTCGCCGTCGACGAGTTCATCGACCAGGCCGATATCCAATGCTTCCCCGGCGCTAACCGGCTTTCCCGTGGCAACCATCTCGATGGCTTTTTCCACGCCCACCAGTCGCGGCAAGCGCTGGGTGCCCCCCGCCCCGGGTAATAGCCCCAGGTTAACTTCCGGCAGGCCAAGTTTTGCATCGGGAACTGCCACCCGGTAATGACAACAGAGGGCGGTTTCCAGCCCTCCCCCAAGCGCAGTGCCATGAATAGCGGCCACGATCGGTTTGACGGAATCATCCATAGCCGCCAGCACGCCATGAAGCTGCGGTTCACCTGGCCCGCTGGCAAACTCGGTGATATCCGCCCCGGCAATAAAAGTACGCCCACTGCAGATGACAACCAGAGCCTTGACGGCTTCATCCGCCAGGGCCTGTGCCAGGCCATCCCTGAGGCCCTGCCTTACCCCCTGGCTGAGTGCATTGACCGGGGGGTTGTTCAGGGTAATGACGGCAACACCGTCTTCTACGTTGTAGTCAGCCATTGCTGTTAAAGCGCTCAAGCCTTTTCTCCTCCTGTTCAGGGTTATCGGTTTGAGTGTACGTTGCCACCCTTGCGGCAGGCGCCAAGGCTATTAGATATAAGGAAGCAGCGCCACCCTGGCGCAAGTATTACCCGGCTTTACCCTGCTCCAATCAACGCAGGGTTTATGGGGAAGAGTCATTGCCCAGGCCCGGAGGGGGGGGTACGGCGGATGCCCTCACCTCACCAGCAAGGGAAAACTGCAGCCCGGCGGTTAAAGCAGGGACCGGGCCGAGCAGGCAAATGATCGGTACGGGGCAATCAACCGTAGCGGCCTTCGATATAGTTTGCCGTTTCCTGGCTACTGGGGGCGACGAACATCTTGTTCGTTGCCCCGTGTTCGATCACCTTGCCCATGAGCATGAAGATGCACTCCTCGCTGGCGCGACGGGCTTGGGACATGTTGTGGGTGACAATCAGGATAGTGTATTCACCGCGCAGGTCCCAGATCAGCTCCTCCACCGCCTCGGTGCCCTTTGGATCGAGGGCGGAACAGGGCTCATCCATCAGCAATACCGCCGGCTTGACCGGTAACAGGCGGGCAATGCACAGCTTTTGCTGTTCCTCCAGGGACAGCTCGGTTGCCTTGCGCTTGAGGCTATCTTTCACCTTGTCCCACAACAGGACCTTGCGCAGGGCGGATTCCACGATCTCGTCCTTGTCACTTTGGCTGCTACCAAGGTCGCTGGCGTGAATATTGTAACCAAACAGCACATTGTCCCGAATGGATATCGGCAGCGGATTGGGACGCTGGAACACCATGCCAATCTGCTTGCGAACCTGCAGTAACTCAACGGCCTGGTCATAAATATCCTGACCCAGCACCTCGATAGCGCCCTCGATGCGGACGTAGTCGAGTCGTTCATTGATGCGGTTGACGCTGCGCAAAAACGTGCTCTTGCCGCAACCGGAAGGACCGATCAGGGAGGTAATAATCCCGCTCTTGATTTTCAGGTTCACGTCGAACAACGCCTGAAAAGTGCCGTACCACAGGCTCAGATCCCGGGATTCGATTGCGAAGGCCGCGGATTCCGGCGCCACGCTTTTTGCTGCAGCTGTATTCATCGTCGATATTTTTCCTGTACGCTAGTCGTTGCGGGCAAGCAGGCTTTAGCCGAATTTCCCTTCGATGTAATCGAGGGTCTGTTGGTTCTGGACTTCGCCGTTGAACAACGCCTCGGTTTCGCCGATTTCAACGCATCGACCTTCGAGAAAGAAAGCGGTTCGATCTGCCAAACGCCGCGCCTGTTGCACCAGGTTGGTAACCAGGATGATGGTCATTTCCGATTTGAGTTCTTTGAGTACATCCTCGATCCGCATGGTGGTGACCGGATCTACCGCAATCGAAAACTCATCCAGCATTAACACCTCGGGGTTTTGTGACAGCGCGCGGGCAATCGTCAGGCGCTGTTGCTGGCCGCCGGACAGCAGGCTGCCCAGGGAATTCAGGCGGTCACCCACTTCGTCCCAGAGCGCCGCACGACTCAGGCAGCGCTCGACAATGATATCCAGGTCCTGTTTGTTGGTAATGCCCGAAAGCCTCGGCGCCAGCGCCACATTGTCGTAAATCGTCATTGGCAGGCCCACGGGTAGCGGAAAAACCACCCCGATTCGCTTGCGCAGCGCATAGATATTGTTTGCTCTGTGAACGTCGATATCACCAAAGCGTATGTCGCCCGCCACGCGCATGCCGCTGGTGAATATGTCCATCCGATTGATCGCCTTGAGAAACGACGTCTTGCCGGCATTGGCGGGGCCGATGATGCCGAAAATCTCATGCTCTCGCACATCCAGGGTGACATCCTCCAGCGCCGGCGTGTCACCGTAGTGAATGGACAGATCCTTGATTTCGATTTTTACCGGTCGGTTGCTCACCACTTTTTCTTACCACGCAGGTACATGCGAAAGGCAATCGATATGCTGTTCATAATAAGCACCATAGCAATCAAGACTAACGCCACCCCATAGGGAAGCGCCTCGGGGACATTGGGCACCTGGGTCGAAACCACAAACAAATGCAGTGACAGCGCCATGGTCTGGTCGAACACACTCTCGGGCAAGAATGGCAGGTAAAAAGCTGCGCCGGTGAACATGATAGGCGCAGTCTCGCCGGTGGTACGGGACACTTCAAGAATGACCCCGGTCAGGATACCGCTGACCGCATTGGGTAACACCACCCGGCGAATCGTCTGCCATCGGGTTGCCCCCATATTCCAGCAGGCTTCACGAAAAGCCTGGGGAACCGCCTGCAACGACTCCCGACTGGCGACGATCACCACCGGCAGGGTCATGATGGCCAGGGTCAGGCTGGCCGCCAGAATGCTGGTGCCAAACTTGAAAAAGATGACGAAGGCGCCAACCCCGAACAGGGCGTGCACGATGGAGGGCACACCCGCCAGGTTGATGATGGCAAGGTTGATTACCCGGGTCAGCCAGTTGTCCGGTGCGTATTCGCTCAGGTAAATCGCGGCGGCAATACCAATCGGTACCGAGGCCAGCAGCGCCACACCCACCAGCCACACGGTGCCGAAAAGCGCCGGAAAAATCCCCCCGGCTGTCATCCCGTCGGTGGGCACAGTAAACAGGAAGTCGGCGGAGATGATACTCCCCCCCTTGTAGATCAGGGTACCGACAATGATCAGCACCGGCAGAATCAGCAACGCTGTCATCATCAGGAAAAGCAGCCGGAACAGGCCCTGGGTACGCTGATTTCGCTCGTTTAACTGGGTTGTCGAAAACATGATGAACTAGCCCTTTTTTATGCCCTTGACAATCAGGTCGGCGGTCAGATTGATCACGAAGGTAATGATGAAAAGGAAGATACCGATGGTGAACAGTGCGCCGTAATGATCCGAGCCAACGGCGGTCTCACCCAGTTCCGCGGCAATTGTCGCGGTCAATGCCCGTACCGAATCGAAGACGCTGCCGGGTATATTGACCGAGTGTCCGGTCGCCATCAGCACCGCCATGGTCTCGCCGAAGCCGCGACCTACACCGAGCAACACGGCGCCCAGCAGTCCATTTCGAGCCGCTGGTAACACGACCCGGGTGATCACCTGCCAGCGGGTTGCGCCCATGGCTTCGGCGGCCTCCCGGTAGCTGTCGGGTACCGCCTTTAACGCATCCTCGGCAATGGATGCCATGATCGGCGCCGCCATCAGGCCAAGGATAACGCCGGCGTTGAGCACATTGAGCCCCACTGGCACATTGAAGGTTTTGATAATCAGCGGGTTCATGATGGTCAGGCCGATAAAGCCCCACACTACCGAGGGGATCGCCGCAAGCAATTCCACCAGCACCTTGAGGTACTCGCGCTTTTTGCCGGTGGCGAACTCGCCAATATAAATTGCGGCTCCCAGCGCGAAGGGGATCGCGACGATCATCGCCAGGCCGGTCACACTGGCGGTGCCCGCTATCAGCGCCAGGATGCCGTACTCGGGGTCGTCCTCATCACTGGGAAACCAGTACTCCGTGGTGAAGAACTCCATGAAGTCAAAACGGTCGGTGATAAAGCCAAGGCCTTCCTTGGTGATAAAGACGAAGATACCGACAATAAAGATAATTGCCGATATTCCGCCGATGAACACCAGCGACTGCATCAGTTTATCGACGTACCAATCGGCTCCGCGGCGATTGGCGTCCGGGTGTTGGATGGCGGGGGCCGGGTTCTCCATGTCAGGAAGCGTCCTCACCGCGCAGGTCGATCATCAGGTCCTTGATCCTCACCGCGAGCTGGCGATGGGCCGCTTCGAGTTGGGAGACATCGGCATTGGGGGGAATGTTGCCAATATCCCATTCAAGCAATACCGAATGGAACGGCGGCTGGTCAATCACCTTTGCGGCGGCATCGCCGAGACTGACGATGACCTGGAAGTCGCTCAACTCCGACGGGGTGAAGTCGAATTTCGACGGCTTGGAAGTGCGCAGGTCTTCACCCCGGTCGGCCATGAAGTTGACCATATTGGTCTGCATGGCGGCGGCAGCCTCTACCCCTGCAGTGCTGTAGCGCCCGCTGTTGGGGAATTGCTTGCGGGCGATGGCCGCGGCCAGGGGTGCCAGACAGGCATCGTCATCATCGACGAACAGTACCTGGTAGACCTTTTTTGGTTTGGTCTCCCCGGTGGCAAGAAATACAGCCTCCTCGCAGAGATTTTTGGCCTGGTCGGCAATGCGCTCCAGCCGGTGGTAGACGACGAAAATGGCAAAACGGTCCTGCAGTGACCAGCTGTGCTGGGTGTCGAGAAGCTCCTGAAACACGGTGGAAAACGTGGCCTGGACTTCTTCCGCCATGGGCGCGGTAGCCCGGGCCATTTCGACGTTGGACTCGTCGAATGCCTGCACCGCCTGCTGCAATACATGGCGCGCCTCGTGGGCCATCAGCTCGACGCCCCGGGCCGCCGCTCCCTCCGGAGGCGCCGATAGCTGGAACATCTCCCGGCAAATCGTGACCGCGTAGTCGCCGATACGCTCAAGCAGTATATTGGCGCGAAAAATCGAGGAGGTCAGTCGCAGATGGCCGGCGCTGGGTAGGTGAACCGCAATAAAGCTATGGCAAAGGGAATCGATTTCGCGCATCGCGCGATTGATATGCCCGTCCGCCAGAATGGTCCGGCTGGCCAGCTCCTTGTCACCGGTCAACAGGGCGTGAACTGCATTTTTCACCGCTGTCTCGACCCTGCCAGCCAACAATCTGACCTGCTCACGAATGTGGGACAGGTCATTATCCAATCGTTTCTCGTAATGGGACATGGCGTATACCGTACTCCTGCAACAGTGTCGCTGGACACTGGAGTCAACACGTTTCGTCAGCGCGGGGCGGGTACCCCGCAGGGTGCTATTTTTTTATTCGCACGAAACCGTTTTCGCGGGTGCATAACCCTTGTTCACGATGATGCACTGGCCGGTATCACTCATGACCCAGTCAAGGTACTCCTTGATGGCGCCCGCGGGCTCGCCGTTGGTATACATGAACAGCGGCCGCGCGATGGGATAACTGCGATCCACGGCGGTGGGCACGCTGGGGCTGACACAGTCCTGCCCGGCTTCCTTCTCGATGCAGGCCATCTTGATGTGGTCGGTGGCATAGGCAAGACCGCTGTAGCCGATAGCACAGGGCGTTTTTTCCACCAGATCGACGACGTCCTTTGAGCCATGCATGTCCAGGGTACCAGAGCGGTATTTTCCTTTTTTACCCAGCACCGCTTCCTGAAAGTAGGCGTAGGTGCCCGAGTTGTTCTGGCGACTCACTACCACGATTTCATCGCTGTCACAGCCGGGTACCTTTACCCCCAGGTCGGACCACTTCTCTGATTTGCCCTTGCGTCCGTATATGGACTTGAGCTGTTCGATTGAAATGGTATCGGCGGGGTTGTCTGGATGGATGAAAACTGCCAGGGCATCGTAGCCCACCACATGCTCGACCGGGTTCTGGCCACGATCTTTCGCCTGCTTGAGCTCACTGTCTTTCATCTTGCGGCTGGCATTGGCCAGGTCCACCGTGCCATTGATCATGGCCGCAATGCCGGTACCCGAGCCACCCCCTGACACAGCCACCGCCACATCAGGATTCACTTTCTGATATTCCTCTGCCCAGGCCTGGGCAACATTCACCAGGGTATCCGAGCCTTTGTTCTGGATCACGGTTCGGGCATGCACGGCGCCGGAGACGAGAACGGCGGTGCTCACCAGCAGGGCGGGGAAAAGACGGTTGGGTTTCACGGTAGAGACTCCTTGATATCATCATTGTTATAAAAAACCGCAGCCGATACCGGCACAGCCACTGGACCGCCTGATGTTGGCAATCGGTGGGCAGTTCAGTTGCAATAGCTGGGGCGAAGAAACTACATGGCTCAATGCTTGTAATTTTTTTGGCACCGGCTTGCTACTCACAACTTCATGCTAGTGACCGATTGTGACATCTTTATTACGGTTTTTTAGCCCAATAGTAATCAGGGCCTTTTAACCCACCAGAGGTCAGGCCTTTTAACCCGAATTAACCCGGGTTTGTTAGCCTGAAAGCAGGCGACGTCCAGGAGCGGCGGAGCAAATGACGGTGAACTTTTTAGCTTGAGACCATGATGCGTTAGCATCTGCGAACCCGGCACCGCCCCGCCGCCATCGTGTTACGATAGGCTCCGGGTGTGCAATCCCGGTAACGGGGTGAGGGCACAAACCGCCACGCCGATAACTTGCAGGATAAAAACGCCCTGCCCTGGTCGACACGACTGTCGCAACGACACTACGCTGGAGGAAGGCATGGTAGCTCCGCAGCAAGAACCCGCTGAAACGCAAAGCCCCGATCGAACAGAAATCGCACTGGCTCACGAAGCCATCGAGAAGGGCAAGCCCAAACGCATTCGAAAACTCATCCGGGGTATGCACCCCGCCAAGGTTGCCGGTTTGCTCGAATCCCTTGAGCCCGCCCAGCGAGCGGCGCTCTGGCAACAGGTCGACGACAACATGGAACAGCGGGTATTGGCTCACCTCAGTGAAGCAATGAGGGCCTCCATAACCCAGGATGTCGAGACTATGGGTGAGGCGCCGGAGGAATCGGAACCTACAGCACCTGCGCGCACCCAGTTGGCCCGGCTACGCGATGCCCTGGAACGCGGCAAGCTCAAACGCGTCAGGAATATGCTGCAGCGGGTGCATCCTGCCAAGGCAGCCGGGCTCCTCGAATCGCTGCCGCCCGACGAACGCACTACCGCCTGGGATATGGTGCAAAACGATGCTGCGGGCAAAATACTGGTTCACCTGCACGATGAGGTCAGGGGCAAACTTGCCCTGGAGATGGATCCCGAAGACCTCGCCAATACTGCCCGGGGGTTGAAGCTGGATGATCTGGTCGACCTGATTCAGGATCTACCGACCGAGGAAGGTCAGCAGCTACTTCAGGCCATGGACATCCGGGAACGCAAGCAAGTCGAGAAGATGCTCGACTATCCCGAAGACTCGGCGGGGGGTCTGATGAACACCGACCAGATATCGGTGCGCTCCAGCACCCGGCTGGAAACCGTGCTTCGCTACCTGAGGCTACTGGAAGACCTGCCGGACCAAACCGACAAGGTGATGGTGGTAGACCGCAAGAATCATTACCAGGGTCAATTGACCGTTAAAAAGCTGTTGACCAGCAACCCTGAGCTGCGGGTAAAGGACGTCATGGATGCCAGCTCAAACCCGATTGCGGTGACGCTGCCAAGCGAGGCGGTGGTGCGAATGTTTGAAGACCTTGACCTGACCTCCGCCCCGGTGGTTGATGGCGAGGGCCGGCTGGTGGGTCGGATTACCATCGACGACGTCGTCGATACCATTCGGGAACAGTCAGAGCGGACCCTGATGAATACCGCCGGACTGGATGAGGAGGCGGATATGTTCGCCCCGGTTTTCACCAGTGCGCGTCGGCGCGCAGTCTGGCTGGGAGTCAACCTTGTGACCGCGTTCATGGCGGCCTGGGTGATCGGGCTGTTCGAGGGCACACTGGAAAAAGTCGTGGCACTCGCCGTGTTGATGCCCATCGTAGCCAGTATGGGGGGAATCGCCGGTAGCCAGACCCTGACCCTGGTGATACGGGCCCTTGCACTGGGCCAACTGGAGCGCGACAACGCTCAGATACTGCTATGGAAAGAGTTCGGTATCGCCGCCCTCAATGGCATCGTCTGGGCGGCCGTGGTCGCGTCACTGGCGATTGTCTGGTTTGGTGACTGGCAGATAGGCGGCATCATCGCGGCCGCTATACTGCTCAACCTGCTGTGTGCCGCGGTTGCCGGGGTAATCATTCCCCTGGTGCTGCGCCGCCTGAACATCGACCCCGCACTGGCGGGTGGCGTCATTCTGACCACGGTGACCGATGTGGTGGGGTTTGCCGCGTTTCTGGGCCTGGCGACCCTGATACTAATCTGATGGAACAATTTGTTTCTGATGGAACGATTTATTATTGAACAATATTCTCCCGGGACCCACCGCGGAGGGTCCCGGGTACAGTAGAGTCAGAACGCCCACGCTGCCAATTGCTAGCCGTGCAGCCTTATACTTCAGACCTGGCCGGTAACAGACCAAATCCGGCGCCTACTTCTTCAGGGTGCGCCAGCCGTAACTGTACTGCACATCGATACAATCCTGGATATCCTGCCAGATCTTGCTTTCCAGGGGGTCCCCGGAATAGACACCACCCCAGAACGCGTCATTGCCCTTGCCCCAGGCATTGGCACTGGGATAACGAAATACCCACGCATGTACGTCCATCACGTCGGGCCCAAACACCGGCACCATCAGCTCAGCCTCCATGCCAGCGGCCCGGCTGAAATCCTGCATGTGCAAGTGTATGGTCATGAAGTCTTCCCTGGAGCAATCAGGCTTCAGATTGAATACGATGGTCCTGACAAAATCTGCCTGCGCGACCGGGCTAAGAATACAGAGGCTCAAAAGCAATGCGATTTTTTTATTTTTCATCTTGTGCTCTCCCTAGACTGTTTATTATCGAATCGAACGGTTCTGACATTACCACCAAGCACCGGAATCCATATAGACCTTTTTGGAATATGCAATTTCTGCTTAGAGGGAATAGCACTGACTTAAGCCGATTCGGGTGTCTACCTCGACAGGACCTTCGCCGACAGGGATGTCGGCGCAGAGCCCCCGGGGACGGGTTTACGGCGTGTCCTGACGGGGTAGATGCCCAGAGCGGCGCCTTGAAAATCCTATGCATTTCTCCTTAACTCAGTGCCATTCTGCTTTGCAGGCTGCTGAAAAACGTATTCGAGGCAGCGAGCGCAAGGCAAGCACCGGCGAGGGGCAATAAATGACCGACTTGAGCCGGTTTTTAACGCTGCGATCGCCACGCAGATAGTTTTTCAGCAGCCTGTTAGAGGGCTTTGGCAAGCTGTCGAACAACTACCGAAATGGCACTGTCGCGTAAAAATGGCCTCAAATGCCCGGTGACTGCCCGCTACGTCACCTTACGCGCCGATCTTCGGAATAAGCCACAGGCTAAGCCAGGTGGTTTTCACTGACACCAGGCGGGCCTCCGTAACCCTCGCACCTCTGCAAGCGTGCCTATTCCAGTGTTCTTGCATGTTTGTGGATCAACTCCAGAAACCGCGGCGTCATGCCGGCATCCTCGAACACCGGGTCACCGAACTCGTCGAGCCTGATGACTTTATCGCCCTGCACATAGGGCATTTCGGTTTCGATCTCGGACAGGGCTGCGCCGAGAATATCGGTAATGATGGCTTCCGGTGTCTTGCCGGGAAACAACTCGCTCAAAGCCAGTATCCGGGCCGCGTCCTCCACGGGCAATCGCACCGAAAAGTGCTCCCTGGTAATCGCGGCCGGGCTGCTTTCCTTCCATTGTTCCAGCAGTTTTTTCAGTGGCATGCACGGTATCCTTTAGGCTGTAGATTTGTCGAGGGCCCGTGACCCAATGGACGGGTTTCGCTTGTGTTCAGGTCACAGGCTTAGAACGGAGCCGGGGCCCGGCCAGTCCGGTAGCGGAAGGATAAACGCCCACGCAGGGGAAGTCTATTCGCAGCCACGGGTAGGCGCCCGCAAGCACAAGACCGTTGCCAATGTGGGGGCTTCGATCCAAAACCCAACGTCAGCTTGACTAAAAGAGAGCTAATCGGTTTAATCCGGGTTCAACCAATAATGATCCGCAGCTCGCGGCTGCGGTAAGCAGGCTCCAATAACGAAGGACTTTATTTTTAATAACTAACGGTTGAGCTCTGGCATCAGGTAACAGACGGTAACAGTGCCGAGCAAACGACCACCGCCGACATTCCTACTATGGCGCGCTTCTCCGGGAAGCGCCCCTCGAAAAACCATGGTGAAATATGAAAACTGTGTATCAACGCCTCCAGATTCTCGCCGCCTCCAGCCTGATTGGATTCTCCAGTCTCAGCCTGGCTTACAAGGCGGATTTGGAAGTTGCCAATGTCAAAAATTCCGATCAGGAATGGCTCAATATCGGCAAGGATTATCGCGAGCAGCGCTTCAGTCCCCTGAGCCAGGTCAACGTCGATACGGTGGGCGACCTCAAGCTTGAGTGGGAGGCGGAATTCCCCACCAACCGGGGAATGGAAAGTACCCCCTTGATGCACGATGGCAAGCTTTACGTCACGTTGCCCTGGGGCTATCTCTATGCCTTCGATGCCAAGACCGGCGAAAAGCTGTGGGATTTCGATAGCAGCAGTGACCGGGCCAACCTCGTCAATATGTGCTGCGGCCCGGTCAACCGCGGCCCCGGCCTCTGGGTTGCCGATGACGGCATCACCCGCATTTACATGGGCACTATCGACGGTCGCCTGGTGGCCCTCAACGCCGACACCGGCGAGGAACTCTGGGAAGTGCAGGTGACACCGGCCGGCGAAGGTTCCCAGTATTCGATTACCGGTCCTGCCCGTGTGGTCAAGGGCAAGGTGTTGATCGGCTCTTCGGGTGCCGAATACGGCGTGCGGGGTTTTTTCACCGCCTACGACGCCATCACCGGGGAGAAAGCCTGGCGTTTTTACACGGTACCCCGGGACCCGGCGCTGGGGCCCCAGGAACAGCCTGAGCTGAAGATGGCGCTCGAGACCTGGAGCGGTGATTTCTGGAAGGAAACCGGCGGCGGCGGCACCGTATGGGACGGCATGGCCTACGATCCGGAGCTGGACCTGCTTTACGTGGGGGTTGGCAACGGCTCCCCCTGGAGCCGGACCGATCGCAATCCGGGTGGCGGCGACAACCTGTTCCTCAACAGCATCGTGGCGGTCAAGCCGGACACCGGCGAGTACGTCTGGCACTATCAGGTAACGCCCAACGACAACTGGGACTACACCGGTGTTCAGCAGGTCGTACTGGCCGAGCTGGAAATAGATGGTGAAATGCGTGACGTCATCATGCAGGCACCCAAGAACGGCTTTTATTTCGTGCTCGACCGGCGCACCGGGGAACTCATCTCTGCAGAGCTCTACACCAGGGTCAACTGGGCCACCCACTGGGATTATGAAACCAACCGCCCCGTTGAAACCGATATCGCCAGTTGGCAGAACTACGAGAACGGCACCATTCTGTTGCCGGGCCCGGTGGGCGCCCACAACTGGCAGCCCATGGCCTATAGCCCGGACACCCAGCTGACTTACATCCCGGTGCAGAATGCACCGACACCCTACAAGAGAAAGGAGCCTTTCGACTACACCCTGCATCGCTGGAACACCGGCACCGATGACAGCGTCATCCCCATGCTGTCCAATTGGGTAATATTAGAGGCGCTTCTGGATGCCCTGTACTACGGCAAGTTGGTCGCCTGGGACCCGGTCAAGCAGAAGGAAGCCTGGTCGGTGAAACTACCCTATGCCTCCAATGGTGGCGTCCTGGCTACAGCGGGCAACCTGGTCTTCCAGGGCAACTACCAGGGCGAATTTGTCGCCTATAACGCGACTAACGGCAAGAAGCTCTGGCAGCACCAGACCGACGCCCCCATCGTAGCGGCGGGCATGAGTTACGAAATCGACGGCGAGCAGTACGTCGCCATCACCCAGGGCGGCGGCGGTGTCTTGCAACTGGCCTTCGGCAGGCCCTACCAAACCACCGGGGAGAACACCAACCGCCTACTGGTATTCAAATTGAACGGCAAGGGCCTTCCCGAGCGGCCGGCGGATGTCGTGCCGAGAAAGCCCGAGCAACTGATCGCACCCCGCGAGACCGACCCGGAGTTGATCGCCGAGGGCTATGAAGTGTTCATGCATCACTGCCTCGGCTGTCATGGCATTAGCGCAGCGGCCTCCAATGCCGTGCCAGACCTGCGTTATCGGGACCAGGAAATTCAGGAAGTCTTCGCTGGCGTGGTTGGCGCCGGGGTCCTCGAACACGAGGGAATGGTGGCGTTTTTCCAGACCGAAAACCTGGAAGATATCCGCGCCCTGCGAGCATTCCTCGATCACCAGCAGGAATCCGTGGTCAAGATGGGTGACAACCCTGCAGACAAAACCCTGTGGCAGAGCATTCAGTACTGGTTTTTCTATGGGATTTTCAAATTGGCTGACACCTTCCCCAGCCTGCTGAACATCATGAGCTGATAACCTAAGGAGAAGAAAATGTTCAAATTTGTCACTGCCGCAGGCCTGCTGGCCAGCCTGTTTACCATGTCCCTCGTCAACGCCGACGAACACGGTGAGGCGGCCGCTGGTGTGGATATCACCAACAAGCTACGCGAGTGCGCCGGGTGCCATGGCGCCGACGGCATCTCTATCGCACCCACCATGCCCAACCTGGCCGGTCAGAAAGAGCAATACCTGGTTGCCGCAATCACCGCCTATCGGGATGGCACCCGCAGCGGCGTAAGTGCGGCCATGATGACGCCCATGGCCGCCGGCCTGTCGGACGAGGAAATCGCCGCCCTGGCGGCACACTTCGCCGCCATGGAATAGCCAAGGGGCGCTGAGGTAACCTGCCTCCGGGCAGGTTTTTTTTGCAGGTTTTCCCCCGGGCAGCCAATTTCCCGGGACGCTTTTTGCCAACTTCTGGCAGTCTTCGCGGGGGTCGCCCAATTCAGGGCAGTTCGATACCCAATCCGGCTATAGTCTGAGAATCCGGAAATCCATCGGGAACCAGCCCCTCCGCCTCTTGATAGCGGCGAATGGCGGCACGAGTTCCACGCCCCAGCACCCCATCCGCTTCGCCGGCATCGAACCCCAACTCGTTGAGGGTGGTTTGCATTTGCTCGACCTGCTGCTTGCTCAGGCGCGGGGCATCGGCGGGTGGCGGCTGCTGCAATGGGCCGGCACCGTTGATGCGGTCTGCCAGGTGGCCTACAGCCAGGGCATAAAAATCGGACCGATTCCAGCGCAGAATCACATCGAAATTGGGATAAACGGCGAAGGCCGGCCCCTTATGGCCGGCGGGTACGATGACAGCCGTTGGCACCTCCAGGGCGGGTACCAGCGCTCCGCCGGTGGTGCGAACCCCGCGACTGCGCCACTCCAGCAGCGGCCTGCGGTTGTTGCGACCTGCATCGATAAAGCTGAATCCTTCCGGCAAGACAACTTCGCGGCCCCAGCGCCAGCCCGACTCCCAGCCGATATGCTGGAGAAAAGCGGCGGCGGAAGTCAGCGCGTCCGGAGCGCTGCCCCACAGGTCGACCTTACCGTCGCCGTCGCCATCCCGGGCAAAACGGCGATAGACCGACGGCATGAACTGGGTCTGACCCATGGCCCCGGCCCAGGAGCCCAGCATGGCCTGGGCGGGCACACCGTCATCGACAATTTTCAGCGCCGCCATCAATTCTGTGCTGAAGTAAGCGCTGCGGCGAGGGTCGCAGGCCAGGGTAGCCAGGGAGTCGAGCACGGGCATATAACCGGTATACCCCCCGTAATTGGTTTCCAGCCCCCAGAAAGCCACCAGGTACTGGGGCGGGACGCCGTATTGCCGCTGTAAGCGCTGTAACAGGGGCCGGTGCTTCTCCAGCAATTCGCGCCCGGTTTCAATTCGGCTCTCGGTAACCCGCTTGGCAAGATAATTGGTGAAGGTCTCTGCAAACTCCGGCTGACGTCCGTCGAGCTCGATCACCTTCTCGGAATAACTCACCTTGCCGAGAACGTCCCTGAGCACCGCCTCGCTCAGGCCTTCCTTGCGCCCGCGTTCCTGCAGGCGAGCTATACAGCCCGCAAACCCGGTGTCGGCCGGGGCTCCGGCAGTGGGCGCTGCCACCCCTGGCATTGCCAGCACGATGCCAGCGGCGGCGAGGCAGAAATTTCGAGCACGTGGGAGGGCTGGAACAAAGGGCATGATGGGATATCTTCTTTTTTCGATAGTGGTTGAACCGGAAGCAGAGCGGGCCCGGTGGTGGCGCCGGCCCTTTTGGGGCTGTGCGAAGGCGCATTATCGGGCCGAATGTGCTGGCAGATCAATCGCCTTTTCCCGATCCAGCCCGCCGGCTTGTCAGCCATACGAACCAGCCGGAGGCTGCCGCCAAGGGTTTGGGTCTCTGCCCGTAGGGTTTATTGGTGAACCCCGGACAGGCGCCATGTGCCATCGCCAGACAAAATATGCCCCACCACCACCGCAACCCTCAGCGCGTTTGACCTAGCTCAAAAACAACTACCGTGGAAACCGTAAGAATGTATGATGATGATTCCCGCCTAATAATCGACTAATACCCAAGGGACTTGAAATGAAACATAGCGACCTGACGTTGCCACCCGAGTTGCAACATGTGCATGGCACCGGGCCCGTCACCCAATATCGCCCGCGCTACAAAAACCTGCTACCCCCTTGCAACCACTCCTGCCCGGCCGGTGAAAATATTCAGGGCTGGCTATCCCACGTGGTCAATGGCGACTACGAACAGGCCTGGCGGCTCCTCACCGAGACCAATCCACTGCCGGCGATACACGGCCGCGTTTGTTATCACCCCTGCGAAGACGGCTGCAATCGCGCCGAGGTGGATGAACCGGTCAAGATCCATGCCACGGAACGCTTCCTCGGCGATATGGCGATCGAACACAACTGGGAAGCGGCGGTTCATCCCCAGCCCTCGGGCAAGCGCATCCTGGTGGTCGGTTCGGGCCCCGCTGGCCTGTCGGCGGCTTATCACCTTACCCGGCTGGGCCACGGCGTCGAAATCTACGAGGGCGCGGAGAGACCCGGCGGCATGATGCGCTACGGCATCCCCGCCTACCGCCTGCCCCGGGTAATCCTCGACGCCGAGATCGAGCGCATCGAGGCCATGGGGGTCAGGATTCACCTCAACCGCAAGGTCACCAACCTCAAGCAAGAAAAGGAAGACGGCGGCTTCGACGCCGTATTTACAGCGGTGGGGGCCCATATCGCAACCCAGGTCGATATTCCTGCCCGGGATGCGAGCAAGATTCTCGACGCCGTGAGTTTCCTCAAGGGTGTTGAGTCGGGCACGTCGACGGTCATGGGTCGGCGGGTTGCGGTATACGGGGGCGGCAATACGGCGATGGACGCGGCGCGCACGGCCAAGCGCCTCGGCGCCTCCGAGGCTATGATCATCTACCGGCGCGACCGAGAGCACATGCCCGCCCACGATTTCGAGGCCCAGGAGGCCGAAGATGAGGGCGTCAAGATCAACTGGCTGCGCACGATCAAGGAATTCGATGACGACCGCATCCAGGTGGAGGTGATGGAAATCGATGCCAATGGTCGTCCCCAACCCACCGGTAAATTCGAAACCCTTGGCGCCGACTCGGTGATTCTCGCCCTTGGCCAGCAGATGGAAGCTGACCTGTTCAAGGATGAGGATGGCGTCTCCATCAACGATGGCGTGGTCGAGGTCGACGGGAGCTTCATGACCGGGAGCCCCGGTATTTTTGCCGGTGGCGATATGACCCCCGGCACCCGCTCGGTGACCTACGCCACCGGACACGGGCGCAAGGCCGCGATGCATATCGATGCCTGGCTCAATGGCCGGCAATGGAGCAAGCCGCCCAGCCCCAAGGTTGTGGGCTTCGAATCCCTGCACCTGTGGTACCACACCCAAGCGGCAACGGCCCAGCAGCCCGAGCTGCCGGTGACCGAGCGCCTGGACAGCTTTGAGGAGGTGACCCAGGGGTTTTCCGACAAGCAGGCACGGTATGAGGCCAGCCGCTGCTATTCCTGTGGCAACTGCTTCGAGTGCAACGCCTGTTTTGGTGCCTGTCCCGAAACCGCAATCGAAATTCTCGGCAAGGGCAACGGCTACCGCATCGACTACGACAAGTGCACCGGCTGCGGCGCCTGCGTACTGCAATGTCCAACCTACGCAATTACCCTGATCCCGGTGAAAGAGTTGCAGCAGGAGCTGAACAAATGACCCAACACGCTGATATCTACCGGGTAATGGACGGCAACGAAGCCGCTGCCGATATCGCTTTTCGGCTTTCGGAAGTATGCGCCATCTACCCGATAACGCCGTCATCAACCATGGCCGAGCTGGCTGACCAATGGAAGAACGAAGGCCGCAAGAACCTGTGGCAACAGTCGCCTACGATCATGGAAATGCAGAGCGAGGGCGGTGCCGCGGGTACGGTGCACGGGGCGCTGCAATCGGGGTCGCTATCCACTACCTTTACCGCGTCCCAGGGATTGATGCTGATGATCCCCAATATGCACAAGATTGCCGGTGAACTGAGCCCAACGGTGTTTCATGTCGCAGCGCGTTCCCTGGCGGCACAGGCCCTGTCGATCTTCGGTGATCACCAGGACGTGATGGCGGTGCGCAACACCGGCTTTGCCTTGTTGGCATCCAATTCGGTACAGGAGGCCCACGATTTCGCCCTGATTGCCCATTCCGCCACTCTCCAGAGCCGGATACCGTTCGTCCATTTTTTCGACGGCTTCCGCACTTCCCACGAGCTCAACAAGATCAGTTGGATCGATGATGCCACGGTGCGGGCGATGATCGACGACGAATGGGTGCGCGCACACCGGGCGCGCTCGCTGAACCCGGAAAACCCCGTCATTCGGGGGACAGCACAGAACCCGGACGTTTACTTCCAGGGCCGCGAGTCGTCCAACCCCTTCTACCTGCAGACACCCGGCATCGTGCAACGGGCCATGGATCAGCTATTTACCCTTACCGGGCGCCAGTACCACCTGACGGAGTACCATGGTGCAGCCGACGCCAACCGCGTGGTCGTGATCATGGGCTCAGGGGCGCAAACGGTGAAACAGGTTGTTCACGAGCTGAACCAGGGCGGCGAAAAAACCGGAGTACTGATCATACGCCTGTACCGTCCCTTCCCCACCGCACAACTGATTGCGGCACTCCCCAAAAGCGTCAGCCACATCGCCGTGCTCGACCGGACCAAGGAGCCAGGAAGTCTGGGCGAGCCTCTCTACCTCGATGTGTTCTCGGCGCTGGCTGAGGCCTACCAACTGGACCAGCTGCCAAGCCTGCCTCGAGTCGTCGGTGGTCGTTACGGACTCTCCAGTAAAGAGTTTACCCCGGCGATGGTGCGCAGGGTTTTTCACGAGCTGGAAAAGCCCCGGCCCAAGAACCATTTCACCGTGGGCATCGTCGATGATGTCACCCACACCCACCTGGAAATGACCGAAGTCGATCAACCCGGAGGGGATTTCAAGGAGGCCGTATTTTTCGGTCTCGGGGCAGACGGTACGGTTGGCGCCAACAAAAACTCGATAAAAATCATCAATCAGGAGCCGGCGCTCTATGCCCAGGGATATTTTGTCTACGACTCGAAAAAATCGGGCTCCCAGACGGTCTCCCATGTGCGTTACGGACCCAGGCCCATCGACGCTCCCTACCTGATCAGCCAGGCGGGCTTCGTCGCCATCCACCAGTACAACTTCGTTGAAATAGAGGGCATTCTCGATATCGCCGCGGTCGGTGCCACTGTCCTCCTCAACGCGCCCTTCGAACGCGATGAGCTGTGGCAGAATCTTCCCGGCGCATTCAGGCAGGCGCTGCTGGACAAACAGTTGCGCCTGTTCGCGGTCGATGGCTACAAGGTCGCGGCCCAGTGCGGCATGGGCCGGCGCATCAACACCATCATGCAAACCTGCTTTTTTTACCTGGCAGAAATCATGGCCCAGGACGACGCCGTCGCTTTGATCAAGAAGTCTATCGCCAAAAGCTACGAAAAAAAGGGCCAGGCGCTGATCGACAAGAACTATGCCGCGGTGGACCTGGCGCTTTCCGGCTTGCACGAGATCGCCCCGGGCGACGCGGCCACGGTTGTCGAAGCCATGGCGGACACCCGGGTGGAGATGCCCGGCTTTGTGCGCGAGGTCACCATGGAGATGATTGCGGGCCGTGGCGATCTGCTGCCGGTGAGCCAGATCCCTGTGGATGGCACCTACCCCAGCGCGACCACGCAGTGGGAGAAGCGCCGGATAGCCCAGAATGTCCCCTTCTGGGATTCCGCCATTTGCATCCAGTGCGGCAATTGTTCAGTAGTCTGCCCCCATGCCGTCATACGGGCCAAGTTCTACCACGAGGACGCCCTGGCGGGAGCCCCGGTGAGCTTTCAATCGGTGCCAACAACAGCACTGGGCTTTCCGGAAACCCGGTACACGCTGCAGGTTTACACCGAGGATTGCACGGGCTGCGAACTGTGCGTACAAGCCTGCCCCGCCCACGCGCCGGACGACCCCCAGCACCGCGCCATTAATATGACGCCGCTGGCGGATGTCGTCGATGTCGAACGCGCCAACGTCGAGTTTTTCGAGACAATACCCTTCCCCGACCGCGCGAAGGTCGACTTTGCCACCGTGCGCGGCGCCCAGTATTTGCAGCCCCTGTTCGAGTTTTCCGGTGCCTGCGCCGGCTGCGGCGAGACGCCCTACCTGAAGATGATCTCCCAATTGTTTGGCGATCGCATGGTCGTTGCCAATGCCACGGGCTGCTCCTCGATTTACGGCGGCAATCTGCCCACCACTCCCTGGGCCGTCAATGAAGAAGGTCGAGGGCCGGCCTGGGCAAACTCCCTGTTCGAGGACAATGCCGAGTTCGGCCTGGGTTTTCGGCTCACCGCAGACCATCACTTCGCCCAGGCCGCCCACCTGCTGGAGGAACTCAAGCAACACCTGGACGGCGACCTGGTGGCTGATCTCCTCAACCAGCCACAGCAGAGTGAAAGCCAGTTGCGGGAACAGCGCGCCCGGGTCGAGCAGCTCAAGATTTCGCTGCGTGGGCTGAGCGAGGAAGCGGCGAGGCAACTGGAGTCCATCGCCGATCATCTCGTGCGCCGCAGTATATGGATCGTCGGTGGCGATGGCTGGGCCTACGATATTGGCTACGGAGGCCTGGACCACGTGCTGGCCAGCGGGCGGGATGTGAATATTCTGGTGATGGATACCGAAGTCTATTCCAATACCGGTGGCCAGATGTCAAAAGCGACCCCGCTGGGTGCCTCGGCCAAGTTTTCGGTGGGTGGCAAACCTGTGGGCAAGAAGGATCTGGCTTTGCAGGCCATGGCCTACGGCAATGTCTATGTCGCGCGCATTGCCCTGGGGGCCAACCCGCAGCAGTCTCTGCAGGCCATGCGCGAGGCCGAGGCCTACCCCGGGCCGTCGATCATTCTTGCCTACAGTCACTGCATCGCCCACGGCATCGAAATGAACGACGGCCTGCGGCAACAGAAGATGGCGGTTGCATCCGGCCACTGGCCGTTGCTGCGCTACAACCCCCTGCTGCGCAAGTCCGGCATTAACCCCTTCGAGCTGGACAGTCTCAGGCCCTCGGTAACGCTGAAAAGCTACCGGGAAAAAGAAGGCAGGTACCAACAGCTCATGCGCAGCAATCCCGATGAGTCCGAGCGCCTGTTGGCCCTGGCTAACGAAGCCATGCAGCTGCGCTGGCAGACCTACGAGGAGATGGCGACCCGCGAGGCACATGAGTTTCATCCCATGTACGAATAGCAGGACCGTCACAATGCCCTCACAATCATGACGTCCCCTGGTTTGCGGGGCAATTGGAGGCCGAAGAGGCCCGCTGTAACCGGGCATACGCAATTACCCGTAGCTGAGGGCGAGTTATACCTAGAAGCGCTGCCGCCCGTGCCTCCACGGCGACTTAATCAGCCTCCACACCGTATGCTTTGTGTTAGCCAATCGACAATATGCTATCTATGCAGTGTTTTTCGAGGGATGTATTTTTTGTATTGGGAACAGTCAACTACCTGCGACTCTTTACTCGGCTTCTAATTGGAGTACTGCCAGATCCTGTGAAAAATTTACTCTGGAATTTATACTGGTCGCAACTGCAGGTCACTGCAGACAAACTCAGAGGAAGGGGTAAAAACCATGACTGGAATGCTTGATAAAGCCAAACTTGGGCTCGCTGTAGGCCTGATCTCGATGTCAGCCGCCACGGTGGTGAACGCCAGCAGCCACAACGATGACCGTACCGACAACCATGGCTTTTTCGTGGGAGCCGGTGGTTACTGGTCACTGGTTGACGGCAGCGTTGATTTCGATGATTTCGATCTGGGTGATATCAACGATATCGATTTTGACGACAACTCTTTCGCCTACAACCTGGATGTTGGCTACCGCATCAACAGCTGGCTGGCTGTCGACGGCGGCTACTGGTCGCTTGGCGAGTACAGCTCTGAGCGGCTCCCCAACGGCGAAAAGCTGAAGGCCGATGCCAGCGCCTGGACCCTGGGCGGCATGGCTTCAGTACCCCTGTGGATTCTCGATGTCTATGCCAGGGGCGGTGTTGCCTGGTGGGAGACCGGCAAGGACGGCGACGATGACGGTACCGATTGGTACTTCGGCCTGGGTGCCGCGTTCAATCTCGGCGGCAGCCTGGATCTTTACGGCGAGTGGGTGCGTTTCAGCCTCGGCAGCGACGTTAACACCGATGTAGACCTGTTCGGTCTCGGTATCCGCTGGACCTTCTAAAAGACAGTTTGCTGATACCAAAGCGGGCCCGTGTGCCCGCTTTTTTTTTCGCCCCCGGATTACTTATGACCGGCCACCCCAGCCCGGAAGACAAGGCCGGGAGCACATCGTCAGCCGGCGTTCGGGCGTTCCGACGCTCCGGCGCTTTCGCCTTCTCCCTCCACCTCCGGATGCATTTGCAGCATGACCTGCGAGGTTCTTGTCATCGGTACGAAGTCGGCTTGCGCCGCCACGGCTGGCGCCCCTCGCAGGACCACCCGCAGCAAACCAAACATCGCCAGCGCCGCAGCGGTGCCCGCACAAAGGATCGGATGGCCGATTGGCCCCCATTCAGTCATCGCCAGGCTTACCAGAATGGGCCCGGCGATGGCACCCAGCCCATAGAGCAAAAGCAAGCCCCGCGTCGCGTCCAGCACCTGCGACGCCTGCAGTTGGTCGTTGGTATGGGCGACACTGAGTCCGTAGAGGGCGAACATGAAGCCGCCGTAGACAAAGCTTGTTGCAAGCGGGATATGCCACTGCATCACGATAATGATCGCAACCAGCGCGGCTGCCAGCGCCGTGGCGAAGCTGCATACAATCAGCACCATGCGCCGATCCCAATGATCGGATAACAGCCCGATTGGCCACTGTAGCACGGCCCCGCCAAGGATGGTCGCCGTCATCAGGCTGGCAATCTCGGCGGCACCAAGGCCCATTTTGTAGCCAAACACGGCGTTCATACCCCAGAACGCTCCAGTTATCAGGCCGGAGACAAAACACCCTGCACTTCCCAGTGGCGAGATGTGAAGCAGTTGCTTGATAGCCAGGGGCTCGTAGATTTCAATCCGCGGCTCGTTTATCCGCATCACGGCCACGGGCACCAGCCCCAGGCAAATAAAAATTGCGGCAATCACGAACAGGTCCATACCGCCAGGGTCAGCCATCCACAAAGCGAACTGCCCAGCCGCCAGCGCAACGAGGGTGCTGATCATATAAATCGAAAAGACGCGTCCCCTGGCCGGCCCGACGCTTTGCGCATTGACCCAGCTCTCCACCGCCATAAACAGACCCACCAGGCAGAAGCCATTGATCACTCTGAGCACCAGCCATGCCCCGGGCTCGACCAGCAGGCCAAAGCCCAGGGTGGACGCCGCAGCAAGGGCAGCAAACGAAGCAAAGGCCCGAATGTGGCCGACATTGCGTATCAGTTTCGGCCCCAGAAAGGTACCGACGACATAGCCGACATAGTAGCCAGACATCACCAGCCCGGTCTCGATGGCGTCGAAGGAAGCCATGGTGGCGCGAATACCCAGCAGTGTGCCGAGCAAGCCGCCACCCACCAGGATCAGGGCCAGACCAGAGATCAGGGTCAGTATGGTAGGAGTCATGGGCCGCGGGTTACCGATCGAAGATATATAGTTCGCCCGTCACTTTAAAATGGCGCCGGATTCAGGCGGTGCTCTGCAACGAAAATGTCTACCGGAACTGGGTACCCAGGGTAACGATGTCTCAGCCCTGCTGCGAGCGCTCCGGTAACAGCGCCCCCGCCCGCGGCGCCGGGATGGTTTCTCCCATCGCTTTTTGCAAACAGTAAATCATCACCAGAAGCAGTATCGCAAAGGGCAAGCCCGTGGCGATGGCTGCGGTTTGCAGCGCTGTCAGGCCCCCACCCACCAGCAGCACCGCAGCAACCAGTCCCTCCGTGGTCGCCCAGAATACCCGCTGGGCAACCGGGGGGTTGGTTTTCCCCCCGGCAGTTATAATATCAATAACCAGTGAGCCGGAATCGGACGAGGTAACAAAAAAGGACACGATGACAAGCAGGGCGATCACCCCGAAGGCCGTTGCCATAGCCGAGGCGATGGTGCCGGTCATCATATCCGTTGGCAGCCTATCGAGAAAAACGAACAGCGCTTTGGACAAATCCTCCTGGACAGCGCTGGCAATCCCGCCACCCCCGAACAGTTCGTAGTACATCGCGCTGTCACCGAAAGCGGTGAGCCAAAGAAAGGTAAACAGTGTCGGCACCAGCAGTACCCCGAAAATGAATTCGCGTACGCTGCGACCCCGCGATATGCGGGCGATGAAGAGCCCGACAAAGGGCGACCAGGCAATCCACCAGCCCCAGTAAAACACGGTCCAGCCATTCTGCCAGGAGCCCCCGGTGTAGGTTTCATTCCAGAATGCGAGGGCGAAAAACCGGTCGATGTAATTCCCTGTGTTTTCCACGAAGGCATTGAGAATGAACAAGGTCGGCCCCATCACCAGTACAAGCACCAGCAACACCAAGGCGATAACAATATTGATCTGTGAAAGGCGCTTTACCCCGGCGTCGAGGCCGGCCACCACCGACAGGGTTGCGATCGCGGTAATGATGGCGATCAGGCCGACCTGTAGCATCGGGTTCTGGGGCACGCCGAAAATATGATTGAGCCCGGCGTTGACCTGGTGCACTCCCAGCCCCAGGGACGTGGCAACACCAAACAAGGTCGCCACCGTCGCTAACACATCGATGGCATGCCCTATCGGCCCGTGAATACGATCCCCCAGAATCGGCTCGAAGACACTGCGGATACTCAGGGGCTGGCCTTTATTGAAGGCAAAAAAAGCCAGCGCTAAACCGACCAGCGCGTAAATGGACCAGGCATGCAGCCCCCAGTGCAGAAATGTGGTCATCATCGCATCGCGATAGGCGGCAGGGGTCCCGGGCTCTGCCCCGTGGGGCGGCTCCAGCAAATGGTACATGGGCTCGGCGACACTGTAGAACAGCAGGCCAATGCCCATGCCGGCGCTGAACAACATGGCGAACCAGCCGAAAAGGGAGAAATCCGGTTTGGCGTCGGCACCGCCGATACGAATGGCAGAGAAGCGGCTGAATGCCAGATAGACGCAGTAGCCGAGAATGATGTTGGTCACCAACACGAAAAACCAGCCCGTCTGGTTGGCTATCCATGCCTGGGTTGACTCGAACAGTGGCCCCACCTCATCGGCATAAATCAGGTTGAGGGTTACGAAAAACAACACCAGTCCCGCGGAAAAGCCGAATACGATGGGGTTCAGGTCGATAAGCGGCTTGCCTTTGCGATTTCTGACGATCCAGTTATGGGACTGCATTGGGGTGTTTCCTGTTACAAGACACTATGAATGGCCCCGTTGTTAACCAGCGGGTCGTGCTGACAGCAGCGGGTTCAGAAGTAGTAGCCGAAATTGAAATTCAGTCGATAATTCCAGCGATCATTGCCGTTGACCCCAAGGTCATGCACACCATCGACACGGGAGTAATCGTCACCGATATCACCGACAAATGTGTTTCCGTTGGAGTAGACCAGGTCCGTGTAGATATACCATCCACCACTGGCCCAGGCGGCCCCCAATACTGCCAGATCGCTGTCGTTGAAATCAGCCTCGGTCTTGATCACCGAGCTGTATTCAAGGTAAAAAGTTGCCGAGTCCAGCCAGCGTATCTCGGGTGTTTCCCACATATAGCTCAGCGACGCCGCCGCTACCCAGGCGTCGGCCGCTACCAGCCAGGCAAAATCGTAGGCGCCCAGCGGTATCAGACTATCTGTACCCAGCGCATTGTCACTGTCGATCACAAAACGGTAGCGAGTCAGTTGGGTGGCCAGCTCGACGGGACCCCATTGGTTGACCATATGCAGCGATGCCGCAAAGTGGCTGCCATCGTCGGCGCCCTGCCCCTCCAACAGGCCGTACTGCAGGGATGCCCCCAGGTAAGTAGCAGCCCCAAGTGCGTCGACCTCGACGATCGCCCGGCCATTGAATTGATTGCGCTCGGTGTAGCCGTTGGCAGCGGCCGCGTTCACCGAGCCGTCCGGGGCGATGGCCGAGCCCCACTCGACGGCGTCGTAGCCAAAGCGAGAACTGTCGACGCTGATACCGTTGCCATTGCGCTCGCTACTGAAAAACCAGGCCACGTCGAACTGCCAGTGGCCTACGCTTTGGAGATAGCGAATCCCCAGGTCCGGGTCGTCGGATAACCCGAGATAATAGTGTTGATCAAAAAACCAGCTCTTGGAAACGCCATAGGGACCGGGACCGAAGGGCACCCGAGTGAGTCCGACCTGTAGCTGTCTGTTTTCATCGAAGTTGTAGCCCAGCCAGGCATCCTTGAGGAAGTTGTAACCATCGTACCAGCGGTATTCCAGCCCACCCGTGAATTGTTCATGGTCCAGGATCAGGTTAATGCGAAAGGTGTCGAGCTCGAAGTTCCCGCTGCGGCTGCCCCGGGAGGGGCCGTCTCCATCCGTTTCATAATCGCCCTTGACGTAGTTGACCCGCATGGCGCCGCCAACGCCCAGCGGCCCGAACTGCAGGGCCCTGCTGTCTTCAGCCAGCGCGGTCGACGGCGTGTTCAGCATAACCACCGAAATCAACAGGCCTGTGGTGTTAGCCAGGGAAACGGCACCCGGGACCATGCCGCGCCGCAGATATCCGACGAGCGACTCCTGAACCGGGACCCACGGTGCGGTGGCGGCGACGGGGCAATCGCGCTGACAGCGCCCCGACATGACCACCCTCGACCTGGACGTCGCTGGTATTTTGATAGTGCCCCCGGTTGATGAGTACTGTCCAGGCCCCTCGGGGTTTGGCAGCACGTTCGAATTTGCCCGACCTGATTGTTATCTGCTGAAGCGGCACGCTCTGCGCGCCCAGCCTTTTTCTGGCCTGTCGGTCTTTCGATATACAAACATAGCTGTGCCGATATATCAAATCAGCATCCGTGCCGAGACTGGGAGTGAACAGTTTCCCTAACCGCTACGTAATTTAAAGACGTAAGCGATGGAGTCTCTGTTATGAAACTGCCCGGGCTTATCATGTTCCTGGCACTGGTTGCGGCCGCGACGCTGGGGCATGTCAACGGCAAGAGTACATCCCAGGCGGCCCTGGCGGACGCCTGTCAGACGCGCGCGTTCGCGGTAATTTACGACCCCGATACCCGGGAGCAGCGGCACTTTCACTGCTTCGAAGTGCAGCTTCAGGCACAGCCCGACACACCACAGGCAGAGGCGGTGCGAAACCTGTTGCACCTCTGAAAGGGTCGCCTGGCCGGTGATCGGGTCGTGATAACCGCAAGGCCTATTGGTGGGACAGTCTGCGCAATCGCTGTAAGCAATGGGATGGACTCCTCCTCACTCCACTTGTCGGCGTCAATGCGCCAGAATGGCAAGTGCAAGCCAACCATTCAGGTCATGAGGAGAAGTCCGATATGAACATTACACGAGCTGGAGTCGATATTGCAAAATCCGTTTTTCACATACATGGCGTCGATCGCCATGAATGCACACAGTGGCAAACTGCACACAAGCGTTCGTGGCTTCGATTTGCACCAGGGATTTAACGCTACAGCACAGGCGCAGCAAGCCTAGACAGCTGCACGCCAATGCGGCGCCATAACGGTTCTTGTTCCAGGTTCTCGGCCTCGATGACCCTGGCATGGGCAAAATCCTGCTCCAGCATGGTTTCCATTTCGGCGGCGAACTCCCTGTCATAAATCACTGCACCGACCTCGAAATTGAGGCGAAACGAGCGGTTGTCGAAGTTGTGCGTCCCGACAGTCGACAGGCTGTCATCCACCAGCATCACCTTCTCGTGGAGGAAGCCCGGCTCGTAGGCGTAGAAGCGGATGCCAAGATGGCGCAGTTGGTAAATATAGTGAAATGCCGCCAGGTAGACCGGCAAACTGTCGCCCTTGCCGGTGGTAATGATGCGCACGTCGACCCCGCGCAGGGCTGCGAGTTGCAGTGCCTTTATCACCGCTTCGTCGGGCACGAAATACGGTGCCGATAACCAGATACGCTCCCGGGCAGCGCTGATCGCCGAGACAAAAAATAGACTTGCGGTCTCCAGGTGCCGCGTCGGCGAAGTCGGCAGAATCATCACCCGCTTGTTGCCATCAGCGGCGCGGTGGGGTTCCCAGCTCAGCGGGGGAATCTCCCGCGTGGCCCAGTACCAGTCCGACAGAATGGTGAGCTGCACCTGCAGTGCGGCCGGGCCCTCGATACGCACGTGGGTATCCCGCCAGGGGCTGAAATCCGGGTCCAGCCCGAGGTACTCGTCACCCACATTGTGCCCCCCTACCCAGGCGACGCGGCCATCCACTACCACCATCTTGCGGTGATTGCGAAAGTTGAGCTGGAAGCGGTTGCGCCAACCCTGGGTCGGCTTGAATGCGCTGACCTCGGCACCCGCGGCTTCCAGCGCCTCGACGTAGGCAGCGGGCAGGCCCGAGCTGCCGACCTCGTCGTACAGCACCCTAACCTGCACACCCTCACGGGCGCGCGCCATCAAGGCCTGTTGCACCCGGCGACCGAGGCCGTCGTCGTGGATCATGTAGAACTGAAACAGGATATAGTGCTCGGCACTGGCGATTCCCTCCAGGATACTGGCGAAAGTGGCTTCGCCGTTCACCAGCAGCTCGAGGTCGTTGCCTTCAAGGAAGTGGAGCTCCGACAGCTTGTGAATTGCCCGCTGCCAGGAAGGGGCGTCATTGTAGGCTACCCGCAGCGGTTCCAGGTTTGCCTCGAATTTGCGCACCACCGACTCGATTTCATCCTGCCTTTGCTCGAAGGCCTCCGACATGCCCTCAAACCGATCGCGGCCGAGTACGGCGTAGGCTGGCACCGCAATAAAAGGCATGGTCACCAGCGATACCGCCCAGGCCACCGAGCCAGTGGGGGTACGGGCGGTCAGCACCGCGTGGAGGGCCGCGACGATGCCAGCCACATAGAAACCCGTCACGATAAGCCCGATCATTCCCCTTCTGCGCTTTTCCCCCAGCTTGGCCATCTCAACTCCTCCTTACTGTAGCCACTGGGACTCGATTAACGGGACCGTGGCAGTCTCTGGTTACAACCCGCTCATAGTGGACACGTCGACCCACTCGACAGCCCCGGGTGCTGCGGCCTAAACCAGCCAGACGATCAGAAAGCCCAATAATAAAGCCAGGGTCAACGCGATCGGCCATCGATTCAACGCCATCTCCCAACGTCCCAGCGGCAGCCCGATAAGTGCCGATGCCAAGCGCTCGGCCAGGGCTCTGCCCGCTTCGGGCCAGCGCGCCACGGTGTGATCGATCAGCCCCAGGGCACCGCGCTTGAGCCAGGCCATAGCTGGCCGGATCACACCCAGCAGATCACCCGGGGGCAGGCTTGGCAAGTGGACAGCCCGTAGGCGCGCAGTGGCGATGGCGAAGACGACCGCCACCAAAACCGCAGCGGCACCCGGAGCCAACTGCGCCCACGACAAACCAGTTAGCCGTGAAACGGCAACCAAAGCCGCCGCCACGGTCAGGCCAGCAGCGATCATGAAAACCCCGGGCAGCGATAAGCCCTGCGCCTCCGGTGTCGGACTGGGACCCGAGGTCATACCCCAGGGCTCCCTGTCCGCCGCTGCGACAAGCACGGCGCTGGCGGCGGCCAGGAAAGCCAGTGCCGCCATCGTCGAATACACGATTGTTGCCGAGGCTTCGTCAATCGATGCGACCAGGCTTAGCGGCGCCAGAGCCAGCAAAAACACCGCCACCCAGCGCAGAGCGGCGACGCGATAGCCATGCCAGAAGCTGTAGCTACCGCCAAAATGGGTGGCGAGCAGCATCAGGGCCGTCAGCGCAAACCCGGATTGTAATACCGTTGCGGCCAGCGCAGGTGACGCCTGAAACCACCATTGGGGCTGCGCCAGCAGTAAACCCGTTAGCGCCAGCCACAACCCGCCCAGGGCGAGGGCGGCATAGCCGAGCACCGAGCGGTAATGCGCCTGTAAAGCGCCGACCAGCACGGCAGCAATCAGGGTTATCCATGCCCACCAGTTCAGCACTTCGGCGCCCCCCGGCGAACTCAATTCAGCCACCGGCAACAGCCGCAGGCCGCCGAGAATACCGGCTGTCAACATGTACCCCACCAGGGCGGGACGAAAAGCTAGCGGACAGTTCAGAAAAATCGGTGCCAGCCAATAATGCAGCCCCAGCAGACCGAACTTGACGCCGAAGCCCGCCACCAGCAGGCCAAGCAGAAAGCCCGGGTTGTTCGCCGTCAGCACGCCATTGCGCAGGGTCATGAAATCGAATCCCCCCGCGTCATAGCCCAGCAACAGCAGCAGCTCGAAGACCAGCAGGTCGCTGATCACCAGCAATACCACCAACACGTTGGCCGTTTGCCGCACCCCGGCCTCTGCACCGCACATCAGGGCGGCATATAGCGCATAGCCCGCTACCGTGGCGGCGGCGAAAAACAGCAATCCATCCCCGGCAAGCGCCATTGCAAAAGCGCCGGACATCGCCAGCAGTACAAAGGTCGCCAGGGCATGACTGGTGTCGGCCCTCACCCGCTGTCGCGCGAGGATACCCGTGGCAAGCCAGAGTACGGAGGTCAGTAGCAGAAACACCCGCCCGGTCGAATCCAGTTGCAGGGACGCGCCCAGCATGAGTCCGGGGAGTTCCAGCTTCGCGTCCGGCATGGCCAGCGTCAGCAGCGCCGGCAACGCCGCCCAGGGCAAGCACCGCAGCGCCACCGGCCGAAGCGCGGGGAAAGCGGCGCCAAACGCTACCAATAGCGGCCAGGTTGGCGTTAGCAGCAGCAGGAACTCGCTCATAGTCATGGCCCGTAAAACTCCCGCTGCGCCACCAGCCGCGACCATTCAAGGGCACTGAACGGCACCTCCGCCAGCAATCCCGCTACCAGGGCCAGCAACGCGGTCAACACCGGCGGCACCAGCAACGCCAGCGCCGTTTCATGGCGGCCAAAGTGATGCTCCTGGGGCCAGCTTTCTGGCGGTGGCCTGAACCAGGCTCGATGCAATATGGGGAGGAAATAGGCCGCATTGAGCAGGCTGCTGCCAGCGAGCACGAATATGACCCAGCCCTGCCCGGCTTCCAGCGCCCCCTGGCCCAGGTACCATTTACTGACGAAGCCTGCGATCGGGGGTGCCCCGATCATCCCGAACGCCCCGACGGTAAAAGCTGCCATGGTCCAGGGCATGCGCCGGCCAGCTCCGTTCATTTCGCTGATCTTGTGTACACCGAGGGTCTCTGCGAGGTTGCCGGCGCAGAAAAACAGGGTGATCTTCATCAGCCCCTGATGGACCAGGTGGACGATACCGCCAATGCTGGCGACGGGGCCGACAATGGCTACCCCCAGGGCGATATAGGACACCTGGCTGACGGTCGAAAACGCGAGCCGCCGCTTCAGGTCATCCTGGAAAAGTGCCCGCACTGAGCCGTAGATGATGGTAAAAGCCGCCAGCCAGGCCAGCGGCTGCATTACGCCGAGGGTGCCGGCAAACTCGACACCGAATACCTCGTAGACTACTCGCACAATGCCAAAGGCCCCCGCCTTGACCACCGCCACGGCATGCAACAGCGCGCTGACGGGGGCCGGTGCCACCATGGCCTGGGGTAGCCATCCATGCAGGGGAAACAGCGCCGCTTTCACCCCCAGACCGGCGATCAACAGGACAAAAATCATCACCAGCGCCGGCTTGTGCTCCGGCCCCAGTTGATCGACGAAACCCCGGGGCTCGAACTCCAGTGTGCCTGTCAGGGTGTAAAGCCAGACGGTTCCCAGCAGCAACAGGGCGCCACCGCAGACGGTGTAGGTGAGGTAGGTCTGGCCCGCCTTGCGAGCCACCTCGGTGCCCCGATGCACCACCAACGGGTAAGTCGAGAGGGTCAATATCTCGTAGAAAATCAGGAAGGTGAGCAAATTGCCCGCCAGGGCCACACCCACCGTAGCGGTCACACAGAGGCTGAAGAAACCGAAAAACCGGCTGCGCTGGGGAGCGTCCTCCAGGTAGCCAATGGCATAGATGGTGGTGAGCAGCCACAGGATGCTGGAAAGGGCCACGAACAACAGTGCCAGCGGTCCCGCCCGCAACACCAGCTCTACCCCGGGCAAAAACTCCAGGCGGGTCTCGTAGTGGTGCTCGTTCAAAACCCCCCACACCATCAGTGCAACCAGCAGCAGCTTCGATATCGCACCGAGCAGGTTGAGGGTGGTGCGCAGCCGCACCCGCTCCTCCGCCAGGCCGAAAATCACCAGGCCAGGCACCAGGGAACTCGCCACCACCAGCGCCGGCACCCAGGCATCCCAGCTCATGGGCCACCCCCGGGAAGTCCGAAAGGTTCACCTATCGCCAGCATGGCGAGCAGGGGCGTTGCAAGCAAACCAAGCAGAATCGCAGCGCAGGCGAGCAACATCGCGGCCCACTCCATCCGCGCCGGCACCGCGCCGGGCTCATGGGGCACCTCAGCCTGGGTAAAGGTATGGCCCAGTACTTTGAACACATAGGCGGCGGCGAGGATTCCCCCCGCCAACATGACAAACACAAGGTCCCAGCGGCCGGCGGTTATCGCAGCCTGCAACAGTAGCCACTTGCCATTAAAACCGCCGCTGGGAGGCAGGCCCATGATGCTCACGCCGGCCAGGGCGAATGCGCCAGCGCTCAGTGGCAGGCGCTGCACGACCCGGTCGAGGCCGGCAATCCGGTCGTGGCCGCCAAACTGCATGAAATTACCCGCTGCCAGGAACATCGCCGCCTTTGCCAGGGCATGGCTGAAAGCCAGGTAGGCGACGGCGCTCCAGGCGCCATTACCGGCGCTGGCCGCGAGGGGAAAAGCCAGGAATAGATAGCCGATTTGCGCAACGGTCGAGTAGGCCACCAACAGCTTGACCCGGGTCTGTTGCAGGGCCTGGAAAGAACCCCACAGCACCGCGGCCACACCGAGCAGGCCCAGCAGTTGAGCGGCATCGGCATTGGCCAGAGCGGGAAACACCTCCAGCCATAGCCGCAATAGAATATAAAACGACGCCTTGATCACCAGGGCAGACAACAGGGCGCTCACCGCGGCCGGGGCGCTGGCGTGGGCCGGCGGCAACCAGAAGTGTAGCGGGAATAGCGCGGTTTTCAGCGCCAGCCCGGCGAGCATCAGGCCCATCGCCATCCAGGCGACGGGGTCATCTGCCACGCGCTCACCCAGCAATGTGATATCGACCGTCCCGTAACCGTGGTAAAGCAGCACTACACCCAGCAGGTAGGCCAGCGACCCCAACAGCGTTGCCAGCAGGTAACGCATGGCCCCCACCAGCGCATGGCTGCCGCCCTGCAGGGCGGTCAGGGCCACCGCCGCCAGCCCGATCATTTCCAGGGTGACGTAAAGGTTGAACAGATCCCCCGACAGGAACAGGGCGTTTAGAGCGGCCAGCAGAAACAACCACAGTGGCCAGAAATGCGCCGCCCTGGGGCCCTGAAAGTAGGCCGTCGCGTAGAGGCTCACTCCCAAACCCACCAGCACCGTCATCGCCAGCATCCACAGGCTCAAGCCATCGGCGACCAGGTCGATGCCCAGGGGAGCAGACCAGCCGCCGATCGCATGCCGGTAGGGGCCATGACCCAGCAGTTGGAAGCCCAGGCCGACCACTCCCAGCAGCACCGCAACCAGGGTAAGAAATCCCAGGTACCTGGCCAATCGCGGCCATAGCAGGCAGGCAATGGCACCCAGCAATGGCACCAGAATCAGGAGGGGGCCCCAGGGGATCAAGGCTAGGGTTGCCTCCATACGCGCTAATCCCCGTCCTGGTCAGGAAGCCGGGCCCGGCCAGTGGCCGCTTCAACCTTCAGCATCAAACCCAAGGCCAGTGCGGTGGCCGATACCGCGACCACGATACCGGTGATGACCATGGCATGGGGCACCGGATCCGGCGCCTCGCTGCTGCGACGCGCCAGGGCGACCAGCATCACGAACACACCGCTGCCCATCACGTTGAGGGCCAGAATTTTGCGCAGTAGGTGGGCATGCATCACCAGTGCATAGAAACCCATGCTAAACAGCCCGACACCAGCGAGTGCGTAGATAAAGGGGGCACTCATGATTCATCACCCGGGTAATCGACGACCGCCAGGAACATGGCGGCGAGGGCAACGGCGATGGAGACCGTAGCCGCGGCTTCAATCACAAATATGAGTGCCCCAGCCTGCGACGGCGGATACTCCAGCAAGGCACCGCCAAGCTGCAGGCTAAGCAGTGAAACCGCCAGGAATGCGACCACGCCCGCCACCAACGCGATGCGCAGCGGCCGCCCCGCCAGCAGTCGGGGTGATGGCCGCCATCCCGCCAGAATCAGGAGCACACCACCCGCACCCAGCACGGCACCGGCCTGAAAAGCGCCCCCCGGCGCATGGGCGCCGGCCCACAGCAAATAGACTGCCACCATTATCATCACCGGCACCAGTACACGCACCAGGGAATCGAGCACCGGGCCGGATAACGCCCCCTCCCCCGTTCGCTCCGGGCTACCCAGCGACCAGAGACCCAGGAGCGCCAGCAGCAACACGACCATTTCCAGGAAAGTATCGTAACCGCGGAAATTGAGCAGCACTGCGGTCACCGGATTACTGACACCGCTCTCCCCCAGCCGCTCGGCCACCGCGGTTTCCAGACCCGGCGCCTGGTCCGGCAGCGACAGCACGGCATAGCCCAGGGCCGCGGCAAACAGCAGCACCAGGATCGAGAACAACCATTGCGCCAGCTTCATGCTCAGTCAGCCCGCAACCGTGCCAGCGCAGCCATCAGCAAGCCGCCGGTGAGCCCCGCGCCTATCGCCGCCTCAGCCAACGCCACGTCGGGTGCGGCCAGCCGCACCCAGGCCAGCGCCAGCAACAGGCCGAAAGCGATAAACAGTACCACCGCCTTGAAAAGATCGGCGGAGGACAGAGACAACCATGCCAGGCTCAACAGGCCAATGCCCAGCACGAGGTCGAAGCCCAGCTCGAGCATGCTCATCGCTTCCACACCCGAACCCCCTTGCCCAGTGCACTGCTGGCCACCAGGTGCGCGACGCTGGCACCTGCGACCATAACCAGTAGCCAGATCAACACCAGCTTGGCAGCAACCGACCAGGATTCGGTCTGCAGCGCGAGCCCGGTGACGATCAAACCCAGTCCGACGTTGTCTGCTTTGGTGAGGGCGTGCAAGCGGGTATAGACGTCGGGGAAGCGCAGCAGGCCAACGGTCCCTGCCAGAAAAAACAGTCCGCCGACGATCATCGATGCACCCGCCAGAAAGTCAATGACCGTCATCGGCTGCCCCCCGATCCCGCCAGGCCAGGCGCACGAAAGCCACCGCCGTCACCGCCGACAGCAATGCAAACACCAGAGCCACATCGCGCAGCGGGGCGCTTTCCCCCGCCTCAGCCAGTAACACCAGGATCGCGACTGCCGTAGTGCCGAACAACTGCGCCGCCAGCATTCGGTCAGCGGCGCTGGGCCCGCGTAAAACCCGCCACATCCCCGCCGCGAGATTGAGCAGCAAAAACAGTGCGAGTGCGAATATCAGGGTCTGCACCTGAGTTCAGTCCTCCAGCTCTACCGGTGTGACAAAGCCGGGTGGCTTGAGCGCCAGCACCGAGCAATTGATTTGCTCGAGAATGGTCTCCGCCGTGTTGCCCATAAAAAACCCCCGAACCCCGGTGCGGGCAACGGTGCCCATGACGATGCAGTCGACGCCAAGCTGCTTGGCCAGCGCCGGGATTTCCCTTCGCGCCGATCCTTTCAATAAGTGTCGCTGGGGTTTGATATAGTCGAAGGCGTCGGCCCCCAGCCTGGTCCTGGCCCTTTCCATCAGCTCATCGAGGCTGTCGGCGTGGTGACGGCGGACCTCCTCAACATAAGTGTTGATCTCGTCTTCAGTGTGATTGAGGAAGGCGCCGTTGCGCATGACGCTCTCGCCGATGGCCGCCCAGGTATGGACAACGTGCAGTTGGGCAAACTCGGAAACCGCCAGGGCACCCGCCACTTCCATGATACTTTCACTGAGCCGCTGGCGGGTTTCCAGCTCTGCCGGGGGATAGTTGTCATCCACATCCACGGCCGCAAGAATGCGCTCGCAGGACCCGCCGGTCTCGGGGTTGACCAGCCAGACCGCGCAGGGACACTTGCGCAGCAGGTGCATGTCGTCACCGGTGAAGATACGGTCCAGCCAGTCAGGTGCTTCCGGGCCCTTGATAACCAGGTCGTAATCGCCCCGCAGCACCTCGCGGATAACCTCGAGGAATGGAATACCCAGCAATACGCCGGACCGTATCTCGATTTGCCCACGGTAGGGGTCGACCAGCTTTTTTATCCGCTGCTCATGCTCCCGCAACAGGGCGTCCTGGAGATCGCTGTAGACCGGGCCGCTTTCGGGCATGCCCATACCGAAGGTCATCGGCGGCACTACCGCGATCGCGGTAAGGCTTGCCTGGTTATTGCTCGCCAGGTCCACCGCCCGCTGCAATGCCGTCTGGCTACTCGCCTCGTCTTCCACCACGCAGAGCACGTTTTTAAATCGCTTCATTTCGCTCTCCCTTGTGATCGCCCGTTAGTGTCACACCTGACAGTCTTGCCACCTGCTGCTCCAGTGCCTGCAGCTCCGCCAGGGTATCGCCTTCGCCATCCAGCACATGCACCAACAGATCGTCGCCCTCCAGAGCGGCACTCAGGGTGCCCGGCAACAGGCTCATGATATTCAACAGCGCTACCCGGGGCAGCCGGTCCGGCAGCCGCAACCGATAGCGCAGGAGTCGCGGACTGATTGCCAGCTGGGGGCCAAGCGCCCGCTTGGCCACGTCCAGGCCACCGAGCACCGAGCGCCAGAGAAACAGGGGGGTGAACTTTACCAGCTCCCACCAGGAAAGGGGTACCGCTGGCAGCAGCCATCGGCTCACAATGACTGCCACAAAAACAACGGGGGCTCCCACCCACCAGGACTGGTGGTCACCGCCGCTGAGTATCCACCAGAGCACAGCGAACAGCGCGCCACGCACCAGTAACACCTGCCAGCCAGGCCGCTCAGGAACCGGTTTCATTCAACCCCCATGGGAACTATGCCAAATCGCCAACAAGCTGTCCGCCAACCCAAGCCCGTGCAGGCCGACGAACGCGCTCACCTCAATGCTTGCCGGGACGCGGCAAATGTAACTGGAATCCCGGGTGGTAGCAATCTTCTTCGGCGCGACTTCAAAGTCGCGACCGATTCCCACCGCAGTGCTCCCTGGTTCCAACGCAAGCTCTTTTTTCGACAACAAATCGGGTAGCATAGTTGCAACAGACCCGACCAAACCCGGAGTTTTGCAGTGGCCACCATCAAGGAGCGTTTCCAGAACGTTGCCAGAAAACTGACCAACGATGTGCTGCTGCGCCGGCCATTGGAACTGGAGCAAGCTGACCTGCAGCGAGCGCTGGCGAGCCGCTTTCCCCTGCGCCGGGAGGGTACCGTAACCCTGCAGTTTGCTGATCCCTTCGTGCGGCTGGATTGCGGGGAGGACCGAATGGGCCTTGAGCTCTCCATCAGCGCACGACTGCTTGGGGCGATGACCCCGGCCACCCGCTGGCTGGTGATCGGTGAGCTGAAGTATCAGCGTGAAAACGGCTGGTTCACCCTGGGCCAGCCCGACCTTCACTATATTACCGCCGCGAACTTACCCAGTGGCGCTGGCCCCGGGCGGCGGTTTGTGACCGCCGATATACTCGGGCCCATACTGTCAGATCTGCCCATCTACCAGCTCAGGACCACCGACACCCGCCAGGCACTGGCGCGCAAATACCTGCATACGATTCGGGTCAGCGACGGCAAGCTGGTACTTTGGCTGAGGGCGTAGACAGCAGCACTGGTCAGGAGCGACGCCGGAAACATCCCCTGCCCGGGGTTTATCCCGGCGCGTAACGTCCCGCCGACACCGGGTCGACATCAAACCCCGGGGACGGGCTCAACCACGGCCTGTGACTGCTCCAGCAGGGCGTTTAGGGCCACCAGCTCGAAATGCCGCCTTGCCGTAATCGCGTAGAAGCGCTCGACGACGGCGTCCAGTACGCAGTATTTCTGCAGTTTCCCGCTCTGTAACTCATCCTGCACCACCACCTCGGGGAGCACCGCCAGCCCCCCGGCATCCCGGGCCATCAACCGCAGGGTCGCCATATCCTCCACCTCGGCATAGGGGTCTACCTCGAACCCGAGTTGATCGCAAAGCAGGTCGAACTGGCGGCGTATATCGCTGCTCGGGCCAGGCAGGAGCAGGGGCATTTCCCCGAGGTCATCGGGGAAGCGAAAGCCCTCGGCCTGCTTGCCCGCGGGCCCCACGATACTGACACTCTGCTGGGCAATTTGCTGGCAGCGCCATTGGCTCGTCGAATCTGCGGCGATCGCCCGGTTGGACAGTATCAGATCGAGTTTATGTACTTTGAGCTGCTCCAGCAGCTCTTCGAGGCTGGCGCAGCTGATCGACAGCTTGACCTTTGCCTCGCCGAGAACCGGGCGCAGGAAGTTCTCCAGAAAATTGCGCGAGAGAGTCGCCACCGAGCCAATGCGCAGGCGCTGGAGGCTCTGCAACTCGCCGCTCTCGGTCAGCGCCAGCAGTTCACTGCCGAGATTGAAAATACTTTCGGCGTATTCCAGCACGACATGACCGACCTCTGTCAGCCGCAGGGAGCGCCCCTCGCGGCTGAACAACTCATGCCCCAGCTGATCCTGGAGCTGGCGAATCTGCGAGGACAACGCCGATTGGGAGACATGCAACTGCTTGGCCGCGCGGGTCAGATTCCCCTCTTTCGCAACGACCCAGAAGTAATACAGGTGGTGAAAGTTGAGATTCCTCATGTAACGTTCTCTTAAATAGAACAATAGTATATGAACTATCTAATTTTAAAAAGCATTGGCTTGCGGCATGATTCGCGACTTTGGTGGGTACTGCTTTGGAGGATCACAAGTGACTGAGTACTATCTCGGCTGGATTACACCCGCCCTGTACGCGCTGGGCTTTTTGCTGGCCTGGGGGCGCCCGCAGCAGGCCTGGAGAGTGGCCCTCTTCGTCGGCGCCGCGGGTCTTCTGACCACACTGGCCGTGGCCGCCATCGCCCTGGCCGGCTCCGCCTTCACAGCGCTGCCCATCGACAAGCTCGGTATGACCGGTGCACTGCTGGTGGCGCTGCTGGGCTGGGTCATTATTAACTACTCCTCCCGTTACCTCGAGGGCGATCCCAACCAGCGAAGGTTCGTCAGCGCCATGCTCTTTACCCTGGCGGCGGTGAACCTGCTGGTGATCAGCCGTCATCTGCTGGTGATCGTACTGGCCTGGACCGCCACCAGCATCGGCCTGCATTTCCTGCTGACCCACTACCAGGAGCGCAAGGCCGCCCAGATCGTCGCTCACAAGAAGTTTCTTGCCAGCCGGCTGGCGGATATCGTGCTGGCGATCGCCCTGTTGCTTGTTTACCGGGCAACCCATACCCTCAGCCTGGACGGCCTTGGCGCGGCGCTGGGCCAATACGCCGCACTGCCGGCATCGCTGCACTGGGCCGCCGTGCTGTTCGCCCTGGCAGCGATTCTCAAGTCTGCCCAACTGCCGTTGCATGGCTGGCTGATCCAGGTAATGGAGGCACCCACCCCTGTTTCCGCGCTGCTCCATGCCGGCATCGTCAACATCGGCGGCTTTGTTCTCATTCGCCTCGCCGAGCTGATTACCCTGGCCCCGGGGGCGCAGGCGGTCCTGGTGATCGCGGGCAGCACCACGGCGGTCCTGGCGAGCCTGGTGATGATGACCCGGATCAGCATCAAGGTCCGTTTGGCGTGGTCCACCTGCGCCCAGATGGGCTTCATGTTGCTGGAGATTGGGCTGGGACTCTACGAACTGGCACTGCTGCACCTGGTTGCCCACTCCCTGTACAAGGCCCATGCGTTCCTCAGTGCCGGCGAGCGGGTTGAAATGGCGCGCAGCCACGATTACTTCGCCAGCATGGGGCCGGCCCAATCGCCCCGCTGGTACTTCGGCGCGGTCGCGATCAGTGGCCTGCTGGTCGCCGGATCCGCAGCGCTGTGGCAACAGGTCCTGCCTGGCTTCACCGTGCCCGGCATTGCCCTGCTCATCGTAGCCCTGGGACTGGCGCCGCTGCTGTGGCTGGAACAGGATCAAAGCCCTGCCCTGGCGCTGCGCGGCGGCGCTTTGATCCTGGCACTTACCCAACTCTACCTGCTGTGGCACGCCCTGTTTGCAGGGCTCGCACCGCCGGCGAACGCGGTGGCCATGCCGCTGGTGGTATGGGTACTGGTGTGCTTTGTCGGCCTCTACGCCACCCAGGTCTGGCTGCGACGCCATCCCCGGGGCCGAATCGCGCGGGCTCTCTATCCCTGGGCCTACTGCGGTTTTTACCTGGACGAAACCTTCACCCGACTGACCTTCAAGCTTTGGCCCGTGCGCTTGAGTCCGGTCCAGGCACAAACCCTGGTCAACCGTCATCCCGCCGTCAAAGGAGAGTTACTGTGAACGCATACGCCCATCGTAATTTCCAGACCGACCAGGCATTACTGGACGCCATCGACGCCGCGGTGGACAGCATTGCGCCCACCTGGCCCCTGGATCGAATGATTGCGGTCAACCCCTACTGGGGGCGCATCTCCCAGTCCTTTGATGACGCGGGCGAAGCGCTGGCCAAAATCGCCGGGTCGAGCCTGAGCCTGCCCCTGGGATGGTATCGCGACGCCTGGCAGCGGGGTACGATCAGCCGCACCGATCTCGAGCAGGCGGCGGACGAGGCAGGAAATCCGTTCACCGCCGAGGAACTGCTCCAGGCACTGGACAGCCAACACCAGGCGGCGATCCCGGCTCCCCTGCTTAGCGACACCCTGGATGGCCAGCGCGATCTCAGCCACGAACCCGCCTGGTGCGACGCGCTGACCCACCAGGTAGCCCAGTTTTGTGCCGCCTATTTCGATCGGGAACAGTCGGACTGGCGGCCGGACCAGACGCGCAGGCTCTACAGCAGTTGGCGTCGCGCGCTAACCCGGGACCACAGTATCAGCCTGCTGATGAAAGCGCCCTGGGTGTCTACCAAAGCCAGGGGCCTGGCAGAACACCCCGAGCACCAGATCGAACAGGCACTGAACCAGTTGGGTGTCCCCGTCGGCGAATGGTCCCGCTTCCTGCAAGCCGTCATCATGCGGGTGAGCGGCTGGGGAGCGTGGTGCGCCTATCTGCGCTGGCAGGCCAGGCTCGCAGGCAGCGACGATCATACGCTGGTGGACCTGCTCGCGATACGCCTGAGCTGGGAGTGCCTGCTGGACGACGGCAAGCGCCGGGACGGCTCGATCTGGAGCCGCTGGCAGGGCACCTGGGACCAGCACTTCAGAACGCCGGTATCCAGCCAGGAGCAGGCGCGGTCGATATGGCAGCGGGCGGAGGAAATCAGCTACCAGCAATCCCTGCTGGGCAAACTGACCGCACCCCCGGCAAACGCGGCCGCAGCGACGCCAACGGCGCTGGTGGCGTTTTGCATCGATGTGCGTTCGGAGGTTTTTCGCCGCCACCTCGAGTCCCAGTCAGCGGCCATCCAGACCGTGGGTTTCGCCGGTTTCTTCGGCCTTCCGATCAGCTATACCCCACTGGGAACGGCAGCTACCCGCCCGCAGTTACCCGGCCTGCTGGCGCCGGCACTGGACATCACAGACAGCGCCGGCAACGCGCTGATCGACAGGGATATTGCCAGTGAGCGCAACCAGAAGCTGCAGGGCATTCTCGGCTGGCGCGTTTTTCAGGCGGTACCCCTGTCGGCATTCACCCTGGTTGAAGCCCTGGGCCTGGTCTACCTGGGCAAGCTGGTGAAGCGCAGTTTCAAAACTACCCAGGCAATGCCGGCCGGCAACGCACTGGGATTGAGCGCAAGCAGCGCCGGGGCGCTGCGACCCGGCATTGGCCGAGATGCGGCGGGGGGCGTCACTGGCCAGGCAGACCTGGCGCAGCAGGTGCTCACTGGCATGGGCCTGACCAGCGGCCTGGCGCCATTGGTATTGCTGCTCGGCCATGGCAGCCAGACCCGCAATAACCCCCAGCGGGCGGGACTTGATTGTGGCGCCTGCTGCGGCCAGACTGGCGAGGTCAACGCCAGGGCTCTGGCTGGCCTGCTCAACAATCCTTTGGTGCGTGAGCAACTGCGGGACAGGGGCATTGAGGTGCCCGCTGCTACCCGGTTTGTCGCAGGCCTGCATAACACGACAACCGACGAAGTACTGCTCTACGATATCGAGGGCCTGGCGCCGAGCCAACGCGAGGCGCTGGCACTGATCACCACCCGGTTAGCCGCCGCAGGCCATCGCGCACGCTGCGAAAGAGCGCCAACCCTCGGCATCAAGGGCCTTGACGACCGACCCGATGCCCTGCTCAAAGCCTTGCGGCAGCGGGCCGACGATTGGTCCCAGACCCGGCCGGAATGGGGCCTGGCCAATAACGCCGCCTTTGTGGTCGCACCGCGATCCCGAACCCGCGGTGTCAACCTGGAGGGGCGCAGTTTTCTCCATGACTACGATCACACGCGTGACCCGGACGGTAGCCTGCTCGAACTGATCATGACCGCGCCCATGGTTGTCACCCACTGGATCAACATGCAGTATTTCGCCTCCACGGTGGACAACCGGCGCTTCGGCAGCGGGAACAAAACCCTGCACAATGTGGTGGGTGGTCGCCTCGGGGTGTTTGAGGGCAATGGTGGCGACCTGCGTGTCGGCCTGGCCCTGCAGTCCGTGCACGACGGCGAGCGCTGGCGGCATACGCCGCTGCGCCTGACAGTGGCGATCGAAGCGCCCAGGGAAGCGATCGAAGCGGTCCTCGGCAAACATGAAATGGTGCGCCAGCTCATCACCAACCAGTGGCTTTACCTGGTTCGCCTTGATGGCGACAGGGCCGAGTTCTATCGCAGCGGTGGGTGGCATGCCGGGTGAGCCTGACGCCGGAGCGCCGGGCCGCCGGAGCGCCGGCCGCCGGGCCGTGCTTTGGCACCTTGGCACCAGGACAGTAGTAAATGCCCTATTTTCTATCGACAGGAGAACAGCATGACAGTGGAATCCGACAAGCAGAGCTTTCAATTGATCAAAGGCGAATTCACACCGGGTGAGGCAACCGAGGTGCTGATGAAGCTGATCAATGACAAAATCAGCTTTCACCAGACTCACAACTGGAGCCGGCGGGAACTGGGTGAGTCCGACGCAGCGGGCCGGAAGCGCATCGAGCAACTCACCCGGACCAAGGAGGAGCTGGCGGAGCTGATGAAGACAGCGGATGCCGCGGGCCAGCGGCTGGAGATCAACTGCAATATAGAGATCAGCCTGTTACCTTCCTGAGCAAGGTCCGGGCCCGTATTGACAGCCTGGCGATGCCCTGGACCTGCCGTAGGCCATGAGTGGCAGGCCATAGGCCGAATCGCTCTGCCGGTAACGCAACACCGATGACAGTCGGCCCCGCGCCCTGGCCGGGCACAAACTCAGCCGGGGAGCGGTTTTCTGGCGATCAAGGTCAGCGTATTGTCGATGGAGTCTCCCTCTATCACCTCGCCCTTCAGGTCCAGCGCAGTAGCATGGGACTGGAACCCCACCGCCTCGAGTTGCTTGCGCTGGTTGGCCAGCGAGATGTAGTAAATCATGGTGGAATAATTGTGATACACGTCATTGATAATCGAAAACTCATCGCCCCGCATATCGTGCTTCCTGTAGCGGAGCCTGTTCACCAGGCGGCTGGCTGTACGGCGGGTAAAGCGTGCGCTGCGCACCGTCAGACGAGCGGGATTCAATGACATTTTGAAGTCAGGAAACTGGTAGCCACGGTTGTGGTAGTCCGAATTCTGATTCATGGTAGAAAACAAAAATATGCCATCCGGCCTCAGCACCCGCAGCACCTCTGCGAGTATGGCCATTCTGCCCCCATGATCGACCATGCAGATGCCCTCGCAGGAAAATACCACCATCGCGAAGGTATTATCCTCAAACTGTGACAGATCCCTGGCATCGCCGTGGCGCAGATCCACGCCGGGGAAAAGACTCCGGGACACGGCAACCATCTCCTGTGCGTAATCGAGACCGATATAATCCTTGCTCACTTCCAGCAGCGGTTCGATCGTGCGGCCCCCACCGAAGCCCAGATCCAATAACGGTTGATCCCGGACCTCAGCCGCGATCATGGCAAGCGCAGCGGCCTCCGCGTCTTTCAGACCCCGGGCGCCGGCATAGCAGGAACGCGCCGCGGCATTCATGGTTTTTTTGTTCAGCGCGTCCATGGCGTTCTCTGCGCCGGGGTTGGCAGCCTCCCCCGCATCCCGTTTTGAGGCATCCGCTTGCGGTTCGTGATCCCGGTTTGTCGTGGAGGCGACCGGTTTACCCACCTGCAGATAGTTGGAGTACAGCTTGGTGTCTTGGCTCATTTTACGATCTCTGGATGGGTAGCCCTGGGATAGCACTTCGGACTCTATTTTATTGTTGGCTGCTATTAGCGAAGGCCCATTATAGAAGCATCCCTTTCGGGAGTGGCCCGCGAAACCCGTAACAATTCAGTATTTTACCAGTGTGCACCAGCAGTTTTACAGCCATGTTACCAGCGAGCCATGTTGTGCGAGCGTGGCTTTAGGCAAAAGCTCATATTTTCAACAGCAGGTTCTGCTGTATTTTTTTGACCACGACCTCCGCTACCCCTGCTGCCTCGGCGAAGACCGGCCATTTTGCTGCGCTGTCCCGAACTTCAGCAAGAATGGCTTCCGCTCGACCGCGCTTCATCGAGACCGTCCTGGCGCAAGCCTTGAAATCCTCGAGGGTAAAACCCTCTCGCTTGCCGTTCATTGTCATCTGGTGGCTGGCTGTCCAGGCGCCCGCGGGGTTATAGCTGTAGGTCATATCGAATGCGGGTGAGAGCGCCCATTGGCCGGTTTTGTTCATCAGGAAGGCAATGTTCTTAACATGGTCGTCCTGGTTGCGGGCCACGATATTGAATACCATGCGGCGAAACTGTTCCTCGATCGCCTGCATCGGCAAGCCCAGCTGCCGTATCACCAGCAGGGCCTGTTCATAGCTGTAGGCCCCGGCCAGGTTAAAATCGAAGTGCGCCAGCGCGCACAGGGATTGCATATGCAGCTTTTCACCCCCCGCCAGGCGGTCGAAGCGCCGGGTCATAAAGTGACGGCGGCCGTTTTCCTCCAACAAGCGGCACTCACTGATCGCGATACCACAGTCCTGCGCCATCAGGTAATAGGCATACTCGATTGCCCCGTAACCCCGGGGGTCTTCCAGCTCCTTATCCCTGTTGCCACTGACGCCATCAAACTTCAACAGCCAGTATTCGAAACCGTCCCCCGCCTGCACCTGCCCGGAACGCACCTCCCGGGTAACCGGGTTCCAGGCGACAACGGCCTTGGCCCTGGCGCCTCCGGCAGAGGTGCCCACTCGCAGAATATCTCGCAGCGCAGCCGCCTTGTCGCGATCGTCAAAGGACGTCTGCAGCTTGTTGCGATGGGTCAACACCTGGGACGCCAGGGCAACCAGTTGGTCGATCGCAATGTCCGTTGCCCGATGGGCGACAGGGCCAATAGCCGGTGCAAACTCCAGTGCCCCCATCCCCCGCTCACCGGTATAGCAAAGTCGCTCCACCGCATTGAATGATCCTGGCTGGCGCCCCTGGGATGCCAGCCAGGCGTCGATCAGGGCATTGCCGAACCTGTCAGGCAGTGAGTCTGCCAACAGGCCCGGTAATCCCAGAAATGTCTGCCTGGACAAGTCAGGAAAGCGGTAGACCTGGCGGGAAAGCGGCATCACAATGGGCGCTACTTCAATACCGCTGCGGGCAAATCCGCTATCGTATTCGAACGCCGCGACCTGCTCCTGATCGAGCAGGGAAACGGCGCCGATCGTCCGCCCCCAGAGCCTGACTTCGGCAACGCTGGTCATGAATCCTCGCCCCAACGCCAGGGCTCGCCCCCCTGCTTCTCGTCTGGTTTGCTTGACGCCCGCTGACGCGACCTGCCTTTGCGCTCCAGCAGGTCCATTGGCCGTGGGCCGACCTCGGGAATCAGCGCGTTGAGGCCGGGCAAAGCGTTCAAGACGCGCAGCACTCGAATCAGGCTGGCCAACTGCGACGAGTGCCCCGACTCCATCCGCTCCAGGGTGCGCTTGCCAATGCCTGCCTGCTCGGCCACTGTGGCCTGGGTCAATTGCAATTCGATTCGACGCGCAGTAATCCGCCGGCCCAATTCGGCAAGCACGGCATCGTCAGTAAGAAGCGCTGAAATCTCCATAGTCGTCATATATTACGATTAGATGCGATTTAATGCCATTTATTCGTTGTTTTTGACGACATAAACTAGATTATATTATTTCGTCATATATGGCGATATATATCGATATAAACAACTATATCGTCATATATGTCGATATGAACTTTTTTTCAGCAGCGTGCTGACGGCTACCGCTCTATTAGCGCCGGCCCGGGGTGACGGCCTGGGTTACCCACCGCAATTGGTGTAAGTTGAACCCATGGAATCCTACCTCGAAACCCTCGACTGGGTGGTTATTACCGCCTACCTGGCGGGCATGCTGATACTCGCCTGGCACCTGGGCCGGGGCCAGCGCTCCCGCGCCGATTACTACCTGGGAGGAAACAGCATGCCCAGTTGGGCGCTGGCCACGTCGGTGATTGCCACCCAGTGCTCTACCAACAGCCTGCTCGGTGCACCCGCCTTCGTTGGCTTCGTCGCCGGTGGCGGCATGCTCTGGCTGCAATACGAGGTGGCGGTTCCTCTGGCTATGCTGGCGCTCTGCATGGCTTTCATCCCCATTCGTCGCAGTGGCGTCATCTCGGTCTACCAATACCTGGAGGTTCGACTGGGCCGGCAGTGCCGTCTGCTTGCCAGCGCCTGTTTTCTGCTATTTCGCGGTGTAGCCACCGGGGTAACCGTTTATGGCGTGGGCTCGGTGGTCAGCCTGGTTACCGGCCTGTCCTACACCACCGCAGTCATGATCCTCATGGGCATCACCATAGTCTACGATGTGCTCGGCGGCATTCGAGCCGTGGTGGTGTCCGACGTCATCCAGATGCTACTGCTTGGCGCAGCCGTCGTGGTCGCGCTGGCCTGGCTTTACCCATCGCTGCTGAACCATGTCGACGCTGTATCCCATCGCACGCCGGCACTGCTGAACGACTGGGGCCTGTCCAGTGGCAATAACTACGGTTTCTGGCCGATGCTGTTTGGCGGCTTCTTCCTCTACCTGGCCTATTACGGCTGCGACCAGAGCCAGGCCCAGCGACTGCTCTGTGCCCGCGATGAAAAGGCCACTCGCAGGGTGCTGGTACTCAATGGTGTGTTGCGATTTCCGCTGGTGCTTGCTTACTGCGTTATCGGCCTGGGCCTGGCCGCCTATGCCCTCGACCATAGCAACTTTATCGCCGAGCTACCGAAGACCGATGCCGGCAATCCCAATTTCAACCTTGTTTTCCCCGCCTTTGTGGCGGCTGAATTTGCGCCGGGACTGGCGGGGTTGGCCATCGTCGGTCTGTTTGCGGCGGCCATGTCGTCCATCGACTCAGCCCTGAACAGCCTGTCGGCCAGCACTGTGGAAGATTTTCTCTTCCCCACGAGCAGTCCCGGGAGCGGCACCTGTTCCTGCTCTCCAAATTGGTCACCCTGTGCTGGGGCCTCTTCGCCGTAGGCTTTTCCTTTCAGGTGGAACGGATTGCGCCCACCGTACTCGAGGCGATCAACAAAGTCGGATCGATGGCCAACGGGTCCCTGCTGGCAATGTTCGCCCTGGCATTGCTGGCGCCGGGTGTCGGGCAGCGGGTCGCCATGGCAGGCTTCGCCCTGGGCCTGCTGGTGAATCTCTCGCTATGGGCCTGGTTCCCCGGCGTCTCCTGGCTTTGGTGGAACGTAACCGGGCTAATCGCCGGCTTGCTACCGGCGGCGTTGACCCTGATGGTAGCGCCGAAAACCCGGTCACATCGTGATATTTACCCAGACCCGGTGCCCGCTCCGACAACCCTGCTATTACTGGGATCGGCCGGCGTTATTCTGGCGATTGCCTGGGCTCTCGGCGTGGCAATGTGACAGCGCGCGACGCGGCCCTCGGCGCTACGGATAAAAAGCACGAGCGTGGGTGCCGCCCACCTCCTCGGCTCCGAACCTGATTCCATCATCCCCTCAAGCGTATGCAAGGCCTGCCAGGCACCACCACGGTGCATCCGCAGGGACGTTAATTTCCGTTTTGGTGCACGCCCAAGAAAAAACAGGCTCAATCAGGGAATTGCCTTCGGCACAATTTCTGCATAGGAATTGCCAATTCCCACCCCCTGGAGGCAACCATGCCGGTCGACCTGAAAGCGTACGCCACCGATTTCTACGATGAAATGCTGGTCGCACCCAACCGCTCGCGAACCCACGCCAGGGAACTGGTGCGCTTGTTGCGGTCATTTGATGACCGTGAGCTGGCGGCCAGGCAGGCTTCTGCGGAGCTGGCGATCAAGCAGATGGGTATCACTTTCTCGGTGTATTCGGAAGGTGAAGGCACCATCGATCGCGCCTGGCCCTTCGACATTCTGCCCCGCATCATTCCCAAGCAGGAGTGGGATCGGGTGGAGGCCGGATTGATCCAGCGGGTGCGCGCACTGAACCGGTTTATCGATGACATTTACCACGAGCAGCGCATCATCAATGAGGGCGTGTTCCCGCCCGAAATCATGGAACAGTCGAAAAACTTCCGTTCGCAATGCGTCGGAGTTTCCCCCGCCTTTGGCATTTGGGCTCATATTTGCGGCTCGGACCTGGTACGGGACAGTGACGGCACCATTTATGTCCTGGAGGATAACCTGCGGGTTCCCTCCGGGGTCTCCTATATGCTGGAGAATCGCCTGGTAACCAAGCAGGTTTTCCCCGAGCTGTTCGACCACTATTCTCCACTGCCGGTAGATAGCTACCCGGCACAACTGCAGGCGATGCTCGCCAGTCTCTGCCCCAGGCGCACCACCCGGCCGGAAATTGTGGTACTGACGCCCGGCATCTACAACTCCGCGTATTTCGAGCATGCCTACCTGGCCCAGGCGATGGGCTGTGAACTGGTGGCAGGGCGGGACCTGTTCGTCGATGACGACGATTGTGTCAACATGCGCACGGTTTCCGGCTTGCAGCGGGTCGACGTCATTTACCGGCGCATCGATGACGAGTTTCTGGACCCCGAGGTTTTCAATCCGGATTCCATGCTGGGTGTACCCGGTCTCATGCGCGCCTGGAAGGCTGGCAAGGTGGGCCTTGCCAATGCGCCGGGAGCCGGCGTTGCCGATGACAAGGTGGTTTACGCCTTCGTGCCCGATTTTATCCGCTTCTACCTGAATGAAGAGCCGTTGATTCCCAATGTGCCCACCTACCGCTGCCTGTTCGAAGACGAGAGAGAGTACGTGCTGGCCAACCTGGACAAGCTCGTGGTCAAGCCGGCTAACGAGTCCGGCGGTTATGGGATGCTCATGGGTACGTCGGCCAGCGTTGCGCAGCGTGCACATTTCGCCGAGTTGATTCGGGAGAACCCGCGTAATTACATTGCCCAGCCCACTCTGGGTCTATCCACTGTGCCCACCGTCATCGGCCACAGGGTCGAGCCGCGCCATGTCGACCTGCGTCCATTTATACTCAGCGGGCGCACCACACAGGTCACCATGGGTGGCCTGACCCGGGTCGCCCTGCGCAAGGGCACCCTGGTGGTCAACTCCTCCCAGGGTGGCGGCAGCAAAGACACCTGGATTGTCGACACGGAGGGCAGCTGACATGCTATCGAGTGTTGCTGAAAATATTTACTGGATGTGCCGCTATATCGAGCGGGCGGAAAGCATTGCTCGCGTGGTGAGTGTCAATGCCAACTTTCAGATGGATCTCCCCCGGGGGGTCAAGCCCGATTGGCGGCCACTGATTGATGTGATCGGCGCCAACGCGGAATTCGAAGCCCGCTACCGCGATTACAGCGAGCGCCCGGTGGTGCGTTTCCTGCTGGGAGATCCCGATTGCCCAAGCTCGGTGAAAAGCTGCTTGTCCGGAGCCCGGGAGAACTGTCGCACGGTGCGAGACAGTCTGCCCCGCGAAGTCTGGGAATATCTGACCGAATTGCAGTTTTTTATCGACGAGGACCTGCAGGCGGGTTTGACCCAGAAAGGGCGACACGGCTTTATCCAGCGGATAATACGCACCTGCCAGATGATCAGCGGGCTGCTTGGCTCCGTCATGACGCGGGATATCGGCTACCAGTTCCTGCGCATTGGGCGCAACCTGGAACGCGCCGACATGACCACCCGATTCATCGATATGCGGCTGGCCATCTCCCGCCTGGACGGGTTGGACCCGGCCACCCTGACCAAGGTGCAATGGGTCAATGTACTCAGCTCGATGTCGGCCTACCAGATGTATCGTCGCAAGATGCAGGCCCAGGTGGAACGCGGGCATGTGTTGTGGTTCATGCTCAAGGACGACGAATTCCCCCGCTCTTTTATTCACTGCATCAATGCCATCGAAGAGAGCCTGGGCTTACTCACCAATCCCCAGCCCTGCCTGCTGGCGGTGCGCAAGGTGGTGAAGGTGGTTGACGGGGCAAAGCTGGAAGCACCCGGCGATGATGCCCTCGGGAAGCTGGTGGATCGCTTGCAGCGGGGCTTGCAGGATATCCATGACAGTATGGCGCGGATGTATTTTCTGCCCGCGCCGGGGGCACAAAGCAAAGCCTGAGCGATGCTCTCACCTTGACTGGCAGCAGCTTGCCGCTGGCCACTGAGCAACCTCATGGGCAGCCAGCAAGGCGCCGCCAACGGGGTAGACATGTAAAGGAAAACGGTGCCCGAGCTAACTACCAAACCGGTAGGGCAAAAACTCGCGTTCGTTTTCGTTGACCTGGATCGTCTTGCCGATGGGTGGAAACGCCCGTTGCGGGCAATTGGGGCGCTCGCAGACACGGCAGCTGACACCAATTGGCACTGCGGCTTCCTTGTCCTCCAGATCGATTCCCACCGAGTAAACCAGTTTCGCCGCATGCTGGATTTCACAGCCCAGCGCAACGGCAAAGTTCTTCTGCGGCACCAGGTAGCCACCCTCGGTGCGGCTGACCGTGCGTGCAATGCAGAAATAGGATTTCCCATCGGGCATTTGCGCGACCTGGCGCAGGATCTTGCCGGGCTGGGCAAACGCCTCGTGCACATTCCACAACGGACAGGCGCCGCCGACACGGGCGAAGTGAAAGCTGGAGGCGCTCTGCCGCTTGGAGATATTCCCCGCCGCATCCACCCGCAAAAAATAAAACGGAATGCCCGTTGCCCCGGGCTTTTGCAGGGTACTCAGGCGGTGGCAGACCTGCTCGAAACTCACGTTGAAGAGTATTTGCAGGCGCTCGATATCGTAGCGTTCCTGGCGGGCCTTTTCGAGGAAGCCCTGGTAGGGCATCAGCAAAGCGCCGGCAAAGTAGTTGGCCAGACCCACCCGACATAGCCCAGCGGAGGCGGGACTGGCAAATCCCGCCCCCGCAATGATGCGGTCCAGGGCTTCCTTTTGTTCCAGCAAGCAGACCTGGTGGGCAATCTGGAAAACCCGTTGCCGCACCGACAGCAGTTTCGACAGGGTGAGGGTCTTGCTGGCGGGCGTGAAGTGGCGCAAGCGTTCGTCTTCCACATCCACGATCACCGCGACCCCATGCTCTTCGCCAAGGTAATCGATCAGTTGTCTCTCGCCGCCCCCGAAGCTGAGCCCAGCGTCCTGGAACAGGGCTTCGGCGGCTTCATCCAGCGCCTCGAAGTAATTGCTTTGGTCGTGAAAAAAATCCCGCACCTCCTCGTAGGGGAACTGCGGCCCCTCAATGGTTCGCACCGCCTCATCAGCGGTCATGTCGTGGGCCAGCCCGGCGTAATTCTGTACCGCCTGCAGGTATGAGCGATACAGCACCAGGTAGTTGCGGGCAAAGTCCGGCGCCTGGTTGACGATGATTTTCAGGTCCTGGAGGTCGACAGGGGCCGCCTTGAAAATCGGATCCTGCAGGCTCTCGTTCAGCTCACCGATCAGCCTGTCGTCTTCCTCCTCGGAAAACGAAGCCAGATCCACATTGAAGATACTACCCAGCTTGATCAGCACGGGAACGGTCAGCGGTCGCTGGTCATTTTCGATCTGATTGAGGTAGCTGGGGGAGATTTCCAGTTGCGCCGCCAGGCTGGCCTGGGTCAGCTTTTGCGCCTCCCTGAAGCGGCGGATTTTCGCCCCGAGGAACAGCTTGCGTTTGCGCTTGCCCATACAGGTCACCCGATTTACAAAATTTGCAAAAGTTAAAGGGTTGTTGCAAACACCTTTACAGCTCTACACGATACCCATAGATCCGTATTGTTGCGATACCAGTACTTTATCATAATCTAGCAACTCAGCAGCCGCGGCTTGTTAAGTTTGCAAAGCTGGCAAAGACAGGAGATACTCATGCAGGAATATCGCGCGCCAATCAACGACATGCAATTCGTGCTTTACAACACCCTCAAAGCCGACCAGTTCTGGGCGTCCATACCCCGCTTCTCCCAGCAGATAGACCGGGACACCGCCGATGCGATGCTGGCCGAAGCCGCTAAAATCTCCGGCGAGTGTATAGCCCCCACTAACCGCAGTGGCGACGAGGAAGGCGCGCAGATCGTTAACGGCGAGGTCAAGACGCCGAGCGCTTTTCCCGCAGCCTATCGAACCTTCTGCGAAGGCGGCTGGCCAGGAATCGGCGGCGACTCCGCCTACGGCGGCCTGGGTATGCCCAAATCCTTTTCGGTGCTCACCGACGAAATGCTCTACGCAGCGAACAGTTCCTTTGCGCTCTATCCCTGCCTGACAGCCGGGGCCACACTGGCGATCAATGCCCACGCCAGTGAAGAACTCAAACAGATTTGCTTACCCAGGATGTATTCGGGGGAATGGGCAGGCACCATGTGTCTGACCGAGCCCCATGCGGGTAGCGATCTGGGCCTGATCCGGACCCGGGCCATACCCCGGGAAGACGGGTCCTATTCCCTGACCGGGACCAAGATTTTTATCACCGGCGGTGACCAGGACCTGACCGAGAATATCGTCCATTTGGTGCTGGCAAAGCTCCCCGACGCCCCCGCGGGCTCGCGGGGTATATCGCTGTTTCTGGTGCCCAAGTTCCAGTTCAGTGACGACCAGTCCGCTGGTGAGCACAACGGCGTCAGCTGCGGCTCCATCGAGCACAAGATGGGAATCAAGGGCTCATCCACCTGCGTGCTGAACTTCGACAACGCCAAAGGCTACCTCGTGGGGGAACTCAACCACGGTCTTCAATGTATGTTTACGATGATGAACTACGAAAGGCTATCCATCGGCCTTCAGGGCGTCGGCTGTTCGGAAATGTCCTACCAGAATGCCGTCAGCTATTCCCGTGAGCGCTTGCAGGGTAAGGGCGCCGAGTCACCGCAGAACGTCGCACCCATTATTGCCCATCCAGACGTGCGACGCATGCTGTTGACCATGAAGTCCACCATCGAGGCGGGACGGGCCCTGGCGGTCTACCTGGGAATGTGGCTGGACCAGAGCAGCTATGCCGAATGTCCCGAGGCGCGGCGCAAGGCCCAGAGCATCGTCGGCCTGCTCACCCCGGTTGCCAAGGCTTTCCTCACCGACCTGGGGCTTGAGAACACCATCCACGGCCAGCAGGTATTCGGCGGCCACGGTTATGTGCGCGAGTGGGGCCAGGAACAGTTGGTCAGGGATGTTCGCATTGCGCAGATCTACGAGGGCACCAACGGCATCCAGGCCCTGGACCTGCTGCAGCGCAAGGTATTTGCCAACAAGGGTGACTGGCTGCGGCTGTATTTCGACGAAATCAACAGCGCAATGGACGGTATTTCCGAAGCCCACCAAACCGCGCTGCGCCCCTACCTCGAGCGCCTCACGGCATTGCTGGCGGACACGACCTCACTGACGGAGCAGATCATCCGGGCAGGAGAGGCATCACCCCTGAGCATTGCAGCCTCGGCCACCGAGTTTCTGCATTTGCTGGGCTATATCACCTACGGCTTCCTCTGGCTGAAGATGATGGACGCGGCGCTGGATCTGCAGCAGCAGAACCCCGAGTTCGCCGAGGCCAAACTGGCGACGGGACAGTTTTTCTTCAACCGCATCCTGACCCGGACCGACACCCTGGTGTCGAACCTTCGGCAACAGGATACCGACGACTACATGGGGCTGAAAGCGGCCTCTTTCTAGAGTCCTGCTTTCCTCGGCCCCGGCAACAGGAGGCCGGGGCCGCCTTGCCGCAACACTCCCGGTGGCACCCTGCTGCCCCGTTGGGGCGGCGGGGCCTGCGCCCCTGTCCCCAGCCACTCCGTTCTGCGCAATACCGCCAAAAAATGCAGCTCCTACAGCGCTTGCCTTCCCGCTCCAGGCGCAACAGTGCATCGTGGAGCGCAAGTATGTGCTCTTCGGCATCGTCCATGGACAACAGGTCCGGGTCCAGCTGGGCGCGCAGCAGGCCACCGCCGCGCTTGAGCCTGTGCCTGGCATTGGCCCGGTTGATCAGCAGACGCCGGATGTGGCGCGCACTGAGGCGCCGCAATGCCTGACAGACCATGGGAGTGAATTCCTCCAGAGCCCCGGCATCACCATCGCGCCAGGCCGCCAACAAACGTGTAACTGGCTGCTGCTTATCCATCCTGCGGTAGCCTGCACTGTTTCGAAATCACCGCCACTGGCGGCAAAGTGATCACTTTGCCGCGTGTGTAAGCCAATCTACCCCAAATGGGGCGAGACGCTCTGAAAACGGACGAACACAAGTATCTCCTTGACCCTTCGAGGCCGGCTTCCTTACCATGTCTTGCTAACGATCCCACACTGGCCGTGGTCCTCCACCTACACAGGACCACTCCCCACGGAGAGACGATGAAACAGTTTGCAGGCAAGACAGCAGTTATCAGCGGTGGGGCGGATGGCATTGGCCGCAACCTGGCCGAAACCCTCGGCCGTGCCGGGATGAATATCGTTATCGCGGATATCGAAGCTGAGCAACTCGCCGTGGCCCGGGATGAGCTGGAAGCGGCGGGCATTGCGGTGCTGGCGGTCGAGATGGACGTTGCCCTGCTGGAAGACTGGCAGCGCACCGCCGAGCTGGCCTGTGAGCGCTTTGGCAAGGTGCATATGCTGATCAATAACGCCGGCGTCAGCGGTGGCATCGGCGCCATTGAAACCCTGGACGATCCCGGCTGGCGCTGGACCATCGATGTCAATCTGATGGGGGTGGTCTACGGCGCCAACACTTTTGTGCCGCTGATGAAACAGCAGGAAGAGCCGGGCTGGCTGATCAACGTCGCCTCCATCGCGGGTATGGCCGGGGCACCGATGGCTGGCGCCTACACCGCCACCAAGGCCGCGGTGGTGGCACTTTCCGAAGCCTGGGCGCTGGAGCTACAAAGCCATGACATTCATGTTGCAGTACTGGCACCGGCCTTTGTTCGCACCCGCATTCACCAGTCCTACCGCAACCGCCAGCCGCGCTATGCGCCGGCGATAGAACCCGGCTCGGATGTCCTGAAAATTGCCAGAAACACTACCAAAGCGGTCGAGGACGGAATCGATGTCGAGATCGTCGGCCAGCGCGTCATGCAGGCCCTGGAAGCGAAGGAGTTTTATATTTTTACCCACCCCAACTACCGACCCATCACCGACCAGCGCTCCGAGGCCATCAGCGGGGCTTTTACCCGGGCCGGAGAAAGCCCACTACTGGCGGACATCAGATATCAAAAAATAGTCACCTTCGATAGCGATTGAACCCCGTCGGGTTTAAGTCACAGACCGCTAACGCAGGCCTGCAGGCAGTGCGCCCCACGGTTGGTCCGTGCCCCACCGGCGGGGCACGGACCGCCGGCAAAACCCCCATCACCCGCCTCCATTCGACTCGCATTCAACGCCAGATTGCTGCTCCATCTTCACCTTGAATTTTCTAGCGCAATCCCTAGTTATTCACTAGGCAACCCTGGCGGTTGCATTAAACAGGCAAATTGCTGGACATGTAAGGAGGTACATTATGGTCAACAACCTGGCACGTGCGTTCGATATGTTGCTTGACCTGCAACGTTCAATGGATCGCACCCAGACGCCGTCCTGGTGGGGGTCGTCGACCTCCGGACGGGGCGCCTTTCCACCGGTCAATATATTCTCCGCCGACGACAGCGTCGTGGTGGTGGCAGAACTCCCCGGCGTGAAGCAGGGCGACGTCGAGGTTCAGGTGCACAAGAATCAGCTACGAATCTCGGGGCGCAAGAACATCGACTATGGCGAATCCGCCAGTCTGCATCGACGGGAACGCTGCGCGGGGGCCTTCGACCGCACTCTCAGTGTGCCTTTCGAGATTGACGCCGACAAGGTGGAGGCACAGCGGCAGCAGGGTTTGCTCGCTATTCGCCTGCCCCGGTCTGAAGCCGATAAACCCCGTGCTGTGAAAATCGCTTGATGGAGGACACAAGATGACTAGCACTGAGCAAGCAAAAAACGAACTCGAGGTGCAAAAGAAGCAGGAGCTCCCCGACCGCGAGGAGCAGACCCGGCAGGGCCGCTTCTATACACCGCTGACCGACATTCATGAAACGGACCAGGCCCTGACCGTGGTCATGGAAATTCCCGGCGTCGAAAAGCGCGATGTCGACATCAAACTGGAAAAGAGCATACTGAGTGTCGAGGCCAGGATCTCGCTGAATCCTTACAGCGAGCTCAAGCCGCTTTACAGCGAGTACGGCGTTGGCAACTACACGCGCAAATTCCAGCTACCCAACGTGGTCGACCAGGAAAACATTGCGGCCGCGGTGGAAGATGGCGTACTGACCCTCACCCTGCCCAAGGTTCAGGAAGCCACACCCAGGAGCATAACTATCCAGTAAGCGCAGGGGGCAAGGTACCGGAGACCCCGGTCGAAGCCCCCTTTCTTTTCGCCACCCCAAGCCTGTTATTGGCCGAAACGCCGGCGTCAATCAACAGGCGCTGAAAATCACCAGGTTTGCGGCTGCCGAATCAAGGTTGCGCAGGCGTTGTGCCAGGGTACCGTCGTAAAAGCGAAAGTCGCCGGGCGCGGCTGTCCAGGGCGCTCCATCCACGGCCAAGGTCGCACTGTCCAGGGGTACGATCAGCAGGCCTCTGCCAAAGGTAGGCAGTGCGACTTCGAGACCGCTATCGAGGCGCAGTCGATAGCCCTGGCCACGGCGATTGGGCGCCAGGGCCTCGCTACCCGCCACATCCCAGGCCGGCACGACGCAGCTTTCAGCAGCCGCCCCCTGGAACTCGAGCCCGATATTGATAAAGGGGGCACTCCCGGTGGCGCCCACGCGGTGCACGAAGGGCTGCTCATCGTCGGCGTAGGGAAAGAAAACCACAGTGCCCGCGGATGCCGTCTGCTCCCGGGTATCGCCCTCCGCCTCTTGGCTGGCCGCTGTGGTCGCCGCGGGAATGACCGCGAGCAGGTCATGACGATGCTGGTGGTACAGTGTCCAGATACCGGGCTCGATCCAGTTGGTATACACGATGAAGTCTTCACTTCGGTGGCGAACCACGTGCAGTGGCTCCTCGGTTACCGGCACCGAGTGGACAGCGCCGCCGACGCCCCCGGCGCTGGCCGGCGCCAGCGCAAGGACGTACGACAAGCCCGCGGCAATCAGCGTTTTCAGCAGCCGGAACATCTTGCCTCCCACCCTACTCCTGCTCGGGATTGAGCTCTCGATACCGACGATTGGCCTCATGCAGCACGTACTGCCTGATCGCCTCCGCCTCCTCGGCGCTCACGTACTGTTTGAAGCTGACCATTCCCCGGCCCTGGAGAATGCCATCGCGGACGATCTGTTGCCACTGCTCGTGAATACCCTGGCCAGACCAACGCAGATCCGGTGTTACCCCCCCGGTGCGCAGGTTGTCCCCGTGACAGTAGCTGCAGTGGCGCTGATAGACAACCTGGCCCTGTTTCACAGTGTCCATGTCGGCGGTCACCGCTGCGGGTTTGGGCATGATCGATCCGACTTCGGCACCGGCGGCAGGCTGCCTGTGCCCCCCAGTTTATAAACCAGCACCCGGGACAGGTTAGGTACTTTCCAGGCATGCACAACGGGCCCGGCCTCGGTGGCCAGGCCACCGCCGATCCCCACGGCAACGGCAATGTATTGCTCGCCATCCAGGGCATAGCTTATGGGGGACGCGAGGACGGCGGTCTGGGCATCGCTGGACCAGAGCACCTCGCCGGTTTCAGCATCGCTCGCCAACACATGGGTATCTCTGCCACCGTGAAAGACCAGCCCCCCCGCCGTGCTTAAAGTACCGCCGTTGGTGGGCCGACCCGGCTCCTGCGCCCAGCGGATCTCCCGTGCTATGGGATCCCAGGCGATGAGGCTGCCATACACATTCTTTTCGATCTCGGCGGCAAGGACGTCCTCGGGAATCTCGGGCGCGGCGTTACCCATACGATCGAACCCCACGTTCCAGTAACCCTGGCCGGGCAGCCGGTCCTTGTCCTCTGCTGGCGCCAGAAATGCAATCGGCAGGACAAAGGTCGGAAAATAGACCAGACCGGTCTGGGGATTGTAGGACATGGGAAACCAGTTATGCGCACCCGCATTACTGGGGATGGTGATGTTCTTGCCATCGAAAACGCGCGCATTGGGGGTTTCAACGGGCCGCCCCGTTTCCATGTCGATGTGGGTCGCCCAGGTAATCGGTGAGCTGAAGGGATCCGCCGACAGCAACTCCCCCGTCGCCCGGTCGAGCACGTAGAAAAAGCCGTTTTTCGGCGCCTGCATCACGACCTTGCGCGGCTTGCCGTCGACGGGAAGTTCGGCCAGCATGATGTGCTGGGTCGCGGTGTAGTCCCAGGTATCGCCCGGGGTGGTCTGGTAATGCCAGACATACTCCCCGGTTTCACGCTTCAGCGCTACGATGGAGGCCAGAAACAGGTTGTCACCACCACCGGGGCTGCGCACCGCCTGGTTCCAGGGTGAGCCGTTACCGACACCGATGTACAGCAGGTCGAGTTCGGGATCGTAGACCATGGAATCCCAGACGGTTCCGCCGCCGCCGTACTTCCACCATTCGCCCTTCCAGGTCTCTGCCGCCATTTTCAGGGCATCGTTTTCGAACCCGTCGGCGGGGTTGCCGGGCACCGTATAAAAGCGCCAGGCCATTTCGCCGCTGTCTATCTCGTAGGCGGAGACATAGCCGCGCACGCCCAGCTCGGCACCACCGTTGCCGATGACGACCTTGTCCCCGGCGATGCGAGGTGCGCCAGTAATGGTGTAGGACTGTTCGCGATCGGTGGTCTGCACATCCCAGATTTCCTTGCCATCGGCCGCATTCAGGGCAACCAGGCGGCCATCGTAGGTGGCGACAAATATCCTGCCATCCGCATAGGCGACACCCCGATTGACCGCATCACAGCAGCCCTTGGCGAGAAACGATCGGTCCACCTCGGGATCATAAAACCATTTCAGCTCGCCGCTGCGGGCATCCAGCGCATACACCATGGACCAGCTCCCTGAAACATACAGGGTCCCGTCGACCATCAGCGGGGTAGCCTCGATGCCACGGCGGGTGTACATGTCGAAGGACCAGGCGAGACCCAGCTTGTCGACGGTGTCGCGGTTGATCTGGTCCAGCACCGAGTAGCGTTGCTCACCGACGTCATTGCCATGGAGTGCCCATTCCGTATCCGGGACAGGCTCGGACTCGGGCGCTGCCGCGGGAGCCGCCATGGGTGCCGGGGCCGGGGCCGGCGCGGCTGCTGCCTCGGTCGGGGGTGCGGTGGTTTCCTGCCTGGAGCAGGCACCCAGCGTCAGCAGCACAGTGAGGATGACTGGATAACGATAAATCGGCGTCATGGTTCTGTCCCCGTGGTTTTTTGCTCCCCAAGCCGGCGACAAATGGCCCAGGGCAAGAAGAATGGCAGCCTCCGCAGGGCAATCGGACCCCGCACTTATCCCGGGACCTTCGCACAAAGGCGACGCATAATCCAGCCCCTGCGGCCAGTGCCTTCAAGCCCTTACTCGTGCCGGGACGTAAAACTGCGCAGGTTCAGGTATATTGGGCTTAACCCGGTCCTGCTGCCGGGATAACACCATGGGGTAATGACTATGAAGCGTCCATTGATTAACGCCGGTTTGGCCTGCCTGCTCTCGGCCACCGCGGGCCCGGGCCTTGCCCAGGACAGTGTCCAGGCCAATGATTTCATCGAACTTTTCGAGAAGCTTGGCGGCAGCTACCCGGGATTCAGGAAAGCCCATGCCCGCGGCCTCTGCGCCAGTGGCAGTTTTGCACCTGCGGGGGACAGCCGGTTTCAGCGGGCGGCGCTGCTCAACAACGGCGAGCGCCCCGTGACCCTGCGGTTTTCGGTGGGTGGCCCGAACCCTGAAAGCGATGAAAGAGTACCCGGCACCCGGGGCGTCGGCATCCGCATTGAGCTGCCCGGGGGCGATGCTCACCATTTTACCGGCAACAATTTCCCGGTGGCAGCCGGTAAAGACCCCGCAACCTTTCTTGGTTTTCTGGCCACACTGCTGCCCGATGACAACGGCGACTACGACCCCATGAAAACCCGCGCCTACGTGCAGGAAAACCCCAGCGTGCAAGCCAATGCCGCCTGGCGCAAGAATGCTCAGACGGCGGCCTCGTATGCGAACACGGAGTACTTCGGCCTGCATACCTTTTATTACAATCCGCCCTCTGGCGAGCAAACCCGATTCCGCTGGCAACTGCGCCCTGACCTGGGGGTGCAGACCCTGAGCAAGGCGGAAGCTGCAAAACAGCCGCCGCACTTCCTGGCATCCACATTCGCCCGCCAACTCGACCAGGAAGCAGTACGTTTTACCCTGGAAGCCAGCATCGGGGAACCCGGTGACAGTGACATCGACCCCTCGGTTCAGTGGCCGGAGGCGAGAACCAAAGTCACCCTGGGGAGCATTACCGTTCTGGAGTCCGGGGGCGCCGAGTGCGACGACATCAACTTCGATCCCGGGGTGCTCTCGGCCGGCTTCGCACCCAGTGAGGATCCGCTCCTGCGCATGCGCTCCGCCGCCTACGCCATCTCCTTTGGCAAGCGCATGAACAACCAGTAGCCGGCAGCCAAGTGCGAGGGCGTTCTCTCCCACCGCGTTTGTAGTAAGATGTAGGTCCCGCGGATTGCCATGGGGCACGAAAATGATAAAAAAAAGAGTAGTCAAGACCGCACGTTCAAGCTCCGCTATGCTCGGACGTGTCGCCAATAAAACATCAGACCTCGCCAATCAGATGGTGGCGTTTGCGCCGGGGGTCAGCGGCGTCAGTGTACCCCGGGATCTGGCCGCTGTGACGCAAATTGGCGAGGAGCATGCGGCCGGCGCGATCGGGCTGGCAGACGAGACCGTGGACCGGATCTGGGGCGCCGTGGAGGGCCTTTACCGCGCCCGCGTACACAACCAGATCAGCCTCTGCGTGCGCCGCCAGGGCGAGGTCATCATCAACCGATCCATCGGTGTGGCCCAGGGTGAGGTCAACGATGCAGACGCCGTGCCCGGTTCCCCGGATACCCCGTTCTGTCTGTTTTCAGCCTCCAAGGCCGTTTCAGCCCTGCTACTGTGCAAATTCCAGGAAATGGGCGAGATCCGGCTGGAAGACTCGATCAGCAAATACATCCCGGAGTTCAGCAAGCACGGCAAGGGGGGCATCACCCTCGGCGATTTAATCTCACACCGGGCTAAAATACCCACGCTGGACCTGGAGTCGCCGACCCAGTTTACCGACCACGATTATATTCTCGAGCGCCTGTGTTCGGCTTACCCCCGCGACACCAAACAGGCGTATCATGCCATAACCGGCGGGTTCATCATTGCCGAGGTAATCGAGCGGGTGTCGGGAAAGCCGGTTACGTCAGCCCTGGATACCTACTTTCGCAAGCCACTGGGCATGAAGTACTTCAGCTATGGCCTGCAACGGCGCTACCGGGGCAAATTCGCCAAGGCACACCTGTCCGGCATTCCCCTGCTGGGCCCGATGAAGCGGGTGCCAATGCGGATATTCGGCATGCCCATCGAAGCGGTCGTCGATTTCTCTAACCAGGATAGTTTTCTCGACGCGGTGCTTCCCGCCGGCAATATGTTCGCCAATGCCGAGGAGAGCTCCCGCTTCTACCAGATGCTGTTGGATGACGGCAGCTATCGCGAGCAGCAGATATTGCACCCCGACACGATTCGAGAAGCCCGCAAGGGGAACTTCTTCCCCGCGTGGGACGACACCTTCAACCTGCCGGCGCATTTTTCCCACGGCGGTTTCATGCTGAACACACCACCGGTAATGTTATTCGGGATGAGGGCACCCAGGGCATTCGGCCACCTGGGATTTATCAATACGCTGACGTGGGCGGACCCGGACCGGCAAATCAGCGTGGGACTGCTGACCTCGGGGAAACCATTTATAGGCCCGCACCTGTACAATTTTGCCGCGATACCCAATGTGATCAATCATTACTGCCCGAAACTGTAAGTGGGCAGCACCCATCGCCTGGGCGAGGCGATCGAGCATAAGGAAGCAACGATGAATAAGCACGACCCCCTATACCAGGAAGACCTGGGCACGATCGAGGCCCTTCTCGAACGTGCCAAGATTCGCGTTCCCAACCTGCTTGAGGTGAAAGAGCGACTCCTCGGTGGCGACACCCTGTCAAACATCGAAATCGAGGAAATGCACCTGATATTTGAAGACGTCCAGGATGTGCTCCGCATTTTTGACCGGCATCCGGAGCTCCACCAGATGTACTCGAAAATCGCTTCGTTATATCATGAAATCATCGAGTTGGCTCTCGCTAACGAGCGTAAGGGAATGCGTTGAGCCCGGCTGAGCAGTGGTACCCCCCCAGCCCCCTGACCCGGCCGTCGCTGTCATTGCTGCGCCCGCGGGTTTTGCAGCAGATGAAAAACGTTAGCAGTATCCAGGCAACTGATTAAAGGACTCCAAAAAAGAAGATGGATCAGACAACGATATCGCGAAACAGCATAACCGCGAGCTCTCTGCTGGTGCTTGGCGCGCTGATGGCCGCGGACCCGGCCGCCGCCGGGGACAAGTCAGACAGCCTGCTGGATTCTATTTGGTCGGTGCCGAAGTTGTATGCCAACCCGGATAACGACGTCATTCAGGGGTTTTCCCTGGTGGGGCGCTACCACGGACAGTACTGGTCGGTGGACGCGGACCAGGGCAATGCCAGGGGCTGGGAGAACCGACGTATGATCGCCGGTTTCTCATCGAACTGGTTTCGGGATTTTACGCTTCAGGCGCAGATGTATATCGCCACCGACCAGAGCTCTTACTACGATGGGCTCTACGTGGCTTTCGTCAAATGGGCCCCGGATGGGAAAGACATGTCCCTCAGCGTCGGTCGCCTCGACTACCTCTTTACCGGCCTGGAACGAAGCACCTCATCCAAGGAGATTACCGCGGTAGAGCGCGGCTTGTTGGTTAACCAACTCATGCCCGCTGAAGTCATTGGCGCCCACTTCAAAGCCAGGAATGGAAGCCTGAAGTATCACGCCGGCCTCTTCAGCGGCAATGTTGAGGAAGAGTTTGGCGATCTGGACCACGGTTCTGCCGCCGTGGCGGGGATCGGCCACGAAAACAACTGGTTTGGACTGGATGGCATCGTCCAGGTCGATTACCTCTACAACGGCAGCAGTGACGATGAGGACAGCAATGCGTTCAGGCGCTACCGCCATATCCTGTCACTCTGGTACAAGGCCGAGAAAGACCGGTTTGGTCTGGGTGTCGACTTCACCGGCGCAGAGGATATCGACGGCAGTGGCACGGTTTGGGGCTTCACCGTGCAGCCCACCTGGATAATGCTGGAACGCGTATTTGCCGATGACGATCCGTTGCAACTGGTGCTGCGCTATCAATATGCCGGCAGTAGCAATGAAAACGGCCTGCAACCCCAGCGACGCTACGAACAGGAGGTCACCGACGCTAATGGCGATCGCTACCAGGCTGTCTACACCGGCCTCAATTACTACATTTACGGCAACAAACTGAAACTGATGCTCGGCGGTGAGTTCGCGCGCATGAATGATGATCCCGATGAGGGCGGCGAATATCGTGGATGGACCTGGTTTGGGGCGGTGCGGCTCTATTTTTAACCTGTCCAACAGCCTGTCGTGCCTCCCCTTTAGCGTGGCGACACTGCTGCGTGTCGCCCCTTTTTCGGCTAGCATATCGGTCCTTAAACAATACCGTCTATCATTCGGACAACGCTATCGCCCAGGGTAAGCCGCATCAATATTCTATTCGTCAGTGATCATCATCTGCATATCGGCGGCATTGGCGTCGTTGTCAGGCAACTGTGTGAGAGCCTGCGCAAGGAGGGCCGTCGTTGCTTTCTCTACATCCAGAGTGCCGTGCCCCCCGAATCCAAAATGCCCTGGTTCGACGACATCTGCGTCGGACCGCTGGCCGGGCCCAGCAGACTGACTCAGGCTGACGCGCTGCTCCACAACCGTCGCGCTTACCGACACCTCGCCGAGGTATGCCGGCGGTGGAAGATCGAGCTGATCCATAGCCACGCTTTCCACCGTTCGCTGTTTACTGCAGCCCATATCCAGGGAATCCCGCTCATCGCGACCACCCATGGCGATGCCGCCAACAAGCGTTACCAGAAGCAGCGGGTGATCAATGCCTATCGCCGGATCGCGCCGAGGGTCAGTGCGGTAACAGTGTTGCACAAGGGTATGGAAGCCTGCATCAGGCGCAATTTCGGCGACCTGTTCCGAATCACGATCATACCCAACGGCCTGGACGATGCCTGGCTGCAACCAGCCGCGCCGCGGGAGCGGGACTTGTTTTTATCAGTTGGCCGTCTCGGTGAGGACAAGCGCCCCGGGCTGGCCATCGAAGCCTATGCGGCCTCGACCAGCCGCAGGCATTACGGCCTGGCCCTCGCGGGTGACGGCGCAATGAAGGATGACCTGGTGGAACTGGCGAGGGCAAGGGGTTTGACCGTGGCTGAAAGCCTGCCGCAACAGGCAGTAGCCGACACGGTATTCTTTTGCGATTATCAAACCGGCACCACTTTGCGCGACTTGTACGCTCGCTCCCGCCTGCTGCTTCACCCCTCCAGCACCGAGGCATTTTGCCTGGTGCTGATGGAGGCCATGGCCAGCGGCGCCCTGCCCCTCTGCGATGATCTCGACACCTACAAATCACAATTTGCAGGCAGCACCTGCCAACCGGTTTTTGTCGACACGCCGTCCCCCGGGCCCTGGGGCGCAGCCATCGACGCCTGGGCAGATTCGCCACGACTGCCCGGGCTCCTTGAAGCCAACCGGGCCGGCGTCGCCGGATTCGCCTGGAGTACTGTATTTCCGCTCTACTGGCAGTGCTACGAAGATGCCCTGGCGTCACAGCCGATTCGATGAAAGCAATGGCGCAGCCATGAGAGTACCCGTCAGCCAGCTATCGGCTATGCTCCCGGGCCGGCCTGAAGCGGTGGCGACCGCGTGTACCGGGGGCAACGAGATTTGAACCGACATACAGCGCGGCACTTTGTGGATCGTGGCTTGCAAGGCCTGACGGCGTTCTTCACCTACGCCTGCTATTTCGGGCTTTTCGTGCTCATCGCCGGCTATTTCCTTACCAACCAGGATACCCGCTTCCACACCCAAATGTATCTCGGGCTGAACCTGCCGGTGGCCATCTTGTTGGTGCTGGCCATCAAGCCGCTGTATCGAGACTGGATCAGTGACCCTGCGCTACTGGGATTTAGCGCACTGCTGGCATGGTTCGGTGTGACCACGGCGTGGACAAGCTTTCACAACGTACCGCATCTGTTAAAGCTGCTATTCATGCTCGGATCCCTGGCGCTGGTGCTGCGCTTGTTGCTCGATAATCTGCGCTTTTTCAACATCACGGTCAGCCTCGCGGCTGCGGTGGTAGCAGGCGCAGCACTGTGGTCCGTGGCCGACCACCTTGGCACGGTCGGGACAGATTTTTATTCGCACCGCCTCGACACCCTGGGAGCACGGGCGTTGAATCCCATTCTGGTAGGCCTGATCGGATCAGTGCTGATGCTGTACTGCCTGATTATGTACCGACTGGTCAACGAGCGACTATTGAAAGCCGGCTATTTATTGCTGGCGCTCATATTCGCTACGATCATCGTTTTGAGTTTTTCCCGCACCGCCTTTATTGCACTCCTGGCCAGCGTATTCTGCTACCAGCTCTTTATCGGCAATTACAGGCTTGCGGCCATCGCTTCCCTGGTCACTCTGACCCTGGTCGGACTGATGATAGCCGACTTCGAGCAGGGCTGGCTGGTCAATATAAGCCGTTCATTCACTCTCGACTTCCGTATCTGGGGCTGGCGCCAGACCCTGGAGAAAATCAGCGAACACTGGGTTCTCGGCTATGGGCTGCGCACGGACTTCACGGTAACCTGGGAAGGCACCCCCTACGAAGCCTCGCCGCCCGATTTTTTTCACCCGCACAGCATGTATTTGTCGGTGTGGTACCAGACCGGGATCATCGGTCTGCTGTTGATGTTCTGCATGCTCGGGCTGATCGGCAGAAAACTCTACCGGCGCTGGTATGCTCCCCAGATTCGCTATGTTTCCTGCGTTCTGGTCTTTGTCCTGGCCGCTTGCCTGGTAGACCGACCCGCGCTGGTCGATCGCCCCGCCGATTCCTGGTTATGGTTCTGGCTGCCGATCATGGTTGCACTGAATGCCGATAAACTGGTGAGGGATCGTGACCCAGGCAACAGGCACACCCGGGCTTCCGGACCGGGCCCGGATGCGACAGCAGGGCCGGGGGAGCAACGCAGCACATCGGACGTTAACAGGCCCCGCCAATTGCCATTCACGTAATTCTGGCAGACCCGGTAATTGCAGCAAGACACCCCCCGGCCTCGCCGCTGCTACGCGGTGCAACCCGGCCGAACCGTCGAACTTTTTTACGCCTCGCTCGGCCGGCTATAACATCCGCCTGGTCGGGCGGGCCGCCACTGGCCAGTTATAAGCCAGGGCCGATCTAAGCCACCAGGCGTTGGGCTATGATGCCCCAGACATCGGGATCGAATCCCAGCGAAACGTGGGTTGAACCCACTTCGTAGTGGGTCACCTGCGGGCTTGTGCGGTCAATACAGGCGGGCCAGGACACAAGCTTGTCCCGGCGGGTAAATATCGCGGTTATGGGCTGTTGGATCGGGCGCTCCCGGTCAAGCTCGGCTTGCAGCGCTGCAATCCGCTGACATTCTTTACTGCCGTATATTCGGGCGGCGGGTGTGAAAGTGGGCCCGCCAATGACCGGCGTGCCGTAGGTGATGACCTGCGACACCGCCTCCGGCGCCATCCGTGCCGTCTCCCGGGCAATGACACCACCGAGGCTCCAGCCGACCAGTGCCACCGGGCGCCCGGAGCCGGCAACTTCCTTTTTCAGGCGCCGAGCCAGCTCTTCACTGTCTGTTTCCGGGCTTCCGAGATTGGTCCCCAGCCCCCAGTGCCGGGCATCGAGATTCCTTGACCGCAGGAATCGGCGCAGGGGAGCCATCGTCTCTTGTGGCGCCTGCCAGCCGGGGATAAGAATCACCGGCTGGCCATCACCCCTGGGGGCTTTTGCCAGCCTGGGAGCGGCCACGGCCAAGCGGTAAGCGTCCCAAATACCCATGGCTTCGTAGAGCAGCTTGAACTGGGGCAGCGGCACCGGCGCGGGCGCATCGGGGGGGGTGGAATACTCTATGGGGTAGCGAGTGCGCATAGTGAAACTTCAGTGGATGACCTGACTGCTTAGGTTCTGCCGAACGGACTGGGTTTGGGGGTCTGGCCCGCCCCTGACATCGCCGTGCATCCCACCAACGGGGGGATCGCACCCTCCACCGGGTATCGATTCCAACCCGTCATGCCCCGGGGATTTCGTACCTGTAGTGCATCATGTTCCTGAACGACTGACGCGATCAGAAAAAACTTTGATTCGCATCAGTAAAAAAGTCTGTGCATGGAGTATGTTACAACACAATAAGAATTATAGGGGTAAACGCTATGGAGTTTCTTGTCCCGGTCGTACTGTTGCTTGCCGGATTCTATGTCGGGTGGAATATAGGTGCCAACGATGCGGCGAACTGCATCGGCACCACGGTGGGAGCCCAAATCATTACCTACCGACAGGCCGTTGCCGTCATGGCCGTGTTCGTCATTCTCGGTGGTGTGTTGCAGGGCCACAAGGTGATGAAAACCGTCGGCAAGGGCATCGTCATCACCGAGGTCGAAGCCTACGAGGATTACCACGGCAGACCCCCCGACGCATCCCTGCTGGAATACTTTCCCGATCAGCGCTTGCCGGACAAGGCTATCCTCGTCGCCCTGCTGTCGGCGGGCTTTTTCGTCACGCTGGCCACCTTCTCCAGCGTCCCGGTATCGACTTCCCAGGCGATTGTGGGAGGGGTCGCCGGCGTTGGCATTGGCGTGGTTGGCCTCGAGGCCAGTTTCTTCAAGTTGTCGGTGTTGCTGAAGATTTTCAGCGCCTGGGTGGTGAGTCCGGTGCTCACCATGATACTCGCCTTTATTTTGTACAGCCTGCTCTCCCGCCTGTTGCGCAATGCCAATTCCGTCGCCTGGTCGCGCACCCTGGGCATGCTGGTGGTGGCTTCGGCGGCCTACGTTTCGTTCTCCCTGGGGGCGAACGATGTGGGCAATGCCATTGGCCCGCTGCTCAGCAAATATCCGGATAAGGGCCTGTGGCTCGCCCTGTTGGGGGGTGTTGCCATGGCGGTCGGTGCCTACACCTTCGGTGCCAGGGTGACGGATACAGTGGGCAAGAGCATTACGCCGCTGGACTACACCGGGGCACTGGCGGCGCAATTCTCGGCGGCCTTCGGTGTGCATATATTCTCGATGGCGGGCATTCCGGTCTCTACTTCGCAGGCCGTTGTCGGCGGAGTTATCGGCGTTGGCCTCACCAAGGGTATGAGTGCCGTGAGTACGAGTAAGATCACTACTATTTTTCTGGGCTGGGTTATCACACCGGTGTGTGCGGCCTTATTTGCTGCCATGGTCTATCGACTGGTAGCCTAACGACCTGACTAATGAGAGGGCAAAATGCTGATTTTCAAAAAGGAAAAAAATGTCAGAAAGCTCGTGCAGAAACATGCCAACGCGGCACAGGACTGCCTCAACGCGACTGTCCCCCTGCTGGAGGTCTATCTGTCCGGCGACAAAGAGGAATTTGAGAAGCAGGTAGAGGCAGCCCACGAAGCGGAAAACGTAGCCGACGAGCTGCAATGGGAAATAGGCGAAGCCCTTGCCGACGGTGCCTTTCTGCCGACGATTCGATCAGACGTCTACCGCCTGGTCGAGTCGGTGGACAAACTGGCCGGGCGGGGCGAGGATGTGGCCATATTCCTTGCCAATCAGATGCCCTCGATTCCAGCCGATTTCCAGGCCGAACTGTTAGAAATACTCACCCTGAATGTCGCCTGCGCCGAAGAGTTGCATGGCGCACTGGACAGCTATTTCAAACCCAAGGGCAAACTGAGCGAGCTGCACGAGCATACCAAGGGCGTGGGTAAACTGGAGAGCAAAATCGACAAGCGGCAGTCCCGGTTGACCCAGAGCCTGTTCGCGTCGGAGTTGGATCTGGCGCATAAACTGCATCTGGTTCAGTTACTGGGCGTTTTTTGCGATATATCCAATGCGGCAGAGGATGTGGCCGATGAGCTGGCCTTCGCCGCCATGCGATCGGTAGTGTAACCCAAGCTCCCGCGGCTGCTTTCCTTGGCAAAGGCATCAGCCGCCCACCGGGCGCCTGAGCCCTGAGGGACAGATCGGGCTGCCGCTGACGCCAGAGGCGCTGCTCCCGGAGTGCCTCAACAGACTCGCGGATTGATGATTCCAGTTGTTAAGGACTGGCGGCGTCAACCTGCGGTTGGCGAGCCAGGCTTCCAGCACCTGGTTTGTCTGGAGCGCTGCTACCTGCATCCCGCAAAACACCCAGGCGCTCCAGCCCCGCGACGTGCAAGACCGGGGGCCTGTGACAAAGCCCAGTGAAGACCGTTTGCAGGCAGAGGGCCCGCAAACGCTTCGCCCCCTGGCCGTGCCCCAATCCCGCCCCTGGCCGCCACCGGGTGAAAAGCCTTCACCCCCTGTGATACTATTTTCAGGGAGTTTCTAAACCGCATTTGAACTTCCGATGTGCGCCATGCAGACAAGAGTCGCGCCAACGCAGTGCTGTAACAGACCGTTCGGAAAGAAACCCGCTCTTGCAAGGACATGCCAGTGGATGCTCTCGATATTTTCGCCCTGATCGTGATGGGTATTCTGCTTGCGCTGGCGATCTGGCTGGTGGTTCTACTGGGATCTTTGCCGGGTAATATCGCACGCAAGCGCAACCATCCCCAGGCAGATGCCATCACCGCGCTAGGGTGGATTGGAGTTATCACTCTGGGGGTGGGCTGGCTGATCGCCATCGTCTGGGCCTATTACAAACCCGCGACATCCGATCAGGCAAGTCTAGAAAAGCGCCTGGCAGATCTCGAGCGGCAGTTAGAGCACGCCCCCTCCACGGGTGATCAGCCATGATCGCCCTGCTGTGCATTATCTACGGTGCCTTTTACTTTTTCTTCTTCAAGAAGTTCAAACTGTTTGCCGAAAGCGTCAGGAATATTTCGATTTTTGTCGGCATCGGCGTGGTGATGATCGGCGCGATTGTATTTGCCTGGTGGACGGTGGCACCCACTACAGTCGATGGCCGGGTGTTCCAATACGTCATACCCATCGTTCCCAACGTCAAAGGCCAGGTGGTGGAGGTACTGATCGAAGGCACCCAGGAACTGAAAAAGGGAGACTTGCTGTTCAAGATTGACCCGACGCCCTATCAATACACTGTCGATCAGTTGAAGGCATCCATCGCCCAGGCCGAGGCTCAGAAGCGCCTGGCGGAAATCGAGGTCGAACGCAACACGCGACTGGTAAAGGCATCAGCCGGAGCCCAGGCCCAGCTTGACCAGTGGATGGCTGAGCTCGCCTCCGCAAACGCCTCGATTGCCAGCCTGGAGGCGCAGCTGGCAAACGCTAACTGGCAACTTGAGCAGACCGAGGTTCGTGCACCCCATGACGGACAGGTTATTAACCTGCAGTTGCGGCCGGGCAACTACGTCACCTCGGTGCCAATGGCGTCATCGATGTCGTTTGTATCCGACGAGACCGAGATGGTTCTGGCCTCCTTCAGCCAGAGTGCGATCCGCTATATCGAGGTGGGGGACCCTGTAGAGATGGTCTTCAGGACACAGCCGGGCGAAGTGTATGCAGGGAAGGTCGCCCGCATTGTGCGCAGCTCCGGGTCCGCGCAAATGGCCGCGAGCGGGCAACTGCCGCAATTTACCGGCCAGCCTGAAAACAGCCGCTGGATCGTGGTTGCCGAGTTCGATGACCCGGCAGCGGCGGCCCACTTGCCACAGAGCGCCGGGGCGTCGATTCTGGCTGTCTATACCGAAAAGGGCAAACCCCTGCACGTCATCAGCAAAGTGACCCTGCGCATGAAAGCGTGGACTGCTTACCTGACCTCGCCCTGAGCGAATGAGTAGATTTATGCATAACACCCTGCACCCGAGACCTGGCCAGTGGCTCCTGCTTTCGGCCACGCTAGTGCTGCACGCGTGTACCACTGTGGGGCCGGATTTTGAGCAACCCGAAGCACCGATTGCAGACAACTGGCTGGAGGCAGCCGACGACAGGATAGATACCTCCTCTATCGCCTACCAGGACTGGTGGCAGGTGTTCGACGATCCGGTGCTGTCGAGGTTGATCGGCATGGCCTACCGGCAGAACCTGGGTCTCCAGGCCGCCGGCCTCAGGGTGATGGAAGCTCGGGCACAGTTGGGCATTGCTACCGGGCTCAAGTTTCCCCAGTCACAGGCCGTCGGCGGTGGCTACACCTACCGGCGCAGCAGCATCAACGCACCCCCATTTTCCAACCTACCCGATTCAATTCGCAAGCAGGTCGATCGTAATACAAACATCTGGAGCACCAGTTTCGATGCTGCCTGGGAGGCTGATGTCTGGGGCAAATTTCGACGCGGGGTGGAAGCGGCCGATGCCAATCTGGCAGCCAGCATGCTCAATTACGACTCGCTGCTGGTAACGCTTACCGGCGATGTCGCGGCACTTTATGTCAGTATTCGCAGCTTGCAGGAACGCCTGACCTTCGCCGAGAAGAACGTTGAGTTGCAACGCCACGCGCTCAACCTAGCGGCCAAGCGCTACCGTTTTGGCGCGACCTCAGAACTCGATGTCCTTCAAGCCAAGGGCCTGCTCTACAGCACAGAAGCGCTCATCCCCGCTCTGCAGCTCAACCTTGAACGCAATCGAAACGCCCTGAGTTTTTTGTTGGGCCTGCCGCCGAGCGATCTGACTGAATTGCTGGGACGCGAGGGCAGAATACCGCAACTCCCGGAAACGGCGGCCGTGGGCGTGCCAGCCGACCTGTTGCGGCGGCGTCCTGACGTGCGCGCGGCGGAAATGGCCGCTGCGGCCCAGAGTGCCGCCATTGGCATCAGCCAGTCTGAACTCTACCCCAGCTTCGTGCTCGCCGGTTCATTGGGAGTCGCCGGGGACACCTTTGGCAGCCAGTTTGACAGTGCTGGCACCACCGGCTTCATCACGCCTTTTTTCAAATGGAATGTATTCAATTACGGACGCATCAAGAACCAGGTCAGGGTGCAGGACGCAAAATTCGAGCAGGCAGTCACCAACTATCAGAGCACGGCGCTGGCAGCCGCCAGAGAAGTGCAGGACGGACTCCAGGGTTTTCTGCGCACACAGGAACAGGTCGATCTTCTGGTCAAAGCAGTGGATGCCACGGAGCGGGCAACCCTGCTAGCACTGGTGCAATATCGCGAGGGCGCTACCGATTATACCCGTGTGCTGAATACACAGACCTCACTGCTGCAACTGCAGGACGCACTGACGACGACCCGGGGCCAGGTGGTGGGGAACCTGGTTGCAACCTACAAGGCCCTGGGCGGCGGCTGGCAGATTCGCGGGGACGACAACTACATCGACACCAATCGCATCGATGCGATGCAACAGAGGACCGATTGGGGCGAGCTACTGGAGCCGGACGCGAATATGAGCGCTGCCGACGAGCCCACGGCGCCCCTGTAACACCGGTTTGTAGGAGCACGGGCCTGCAAGCCCCGCCGGCAATACGCCGGGTAACCCGTCCACCCGGGATTTCACCTCAGACTCCGAGCCCTCTGCCCCCCCAAAGCATCCGCCGTTTGCCGGCGAGGCCTGGGGCGGAACCACCAAACCGGCTTGCCGATTGCATCGTATACCCCGCCATCATCGCTAACAGGAGTGACGACAATGCCCGAGGGGCCAGAAATCCGGCGGGCGGCAGATACCCTAGCCGGGGTTCTGGAAGGCCGCAGGATGCAGAAGGTGGAGTTCGGCGCCCCGGCGCTGCAACACTTCGGCCCGTTGCTGTGTGGGCAGCGCGTCTTGCGGGTGGAAACCCGGGGCAAGGCCATGCTGACCCACTTCGAGCATGGCTACTCGATCTATTCCCACAATCAGCTCTACGGCAAGTGGCGGGTCATGAGGGGCCATCAACTACCCAGCAGCAGGCGCTCGCTGAGACTACTGCTGCAAACGGAGCAGCACAGCGCCATCCTCTACAGCGCTTCCGACATCAGTGTCTGGCCCAGCGAAGAACTCAACCAACATCCCTTTCTCGCCCACATCGGCCCCGACATCCTGGATTGCTACCTCAGCTGGCGTGACGTGGCAGCGCGGCTACGCTTGCCGGCGTTCAACAAGCGCAGCCTGGCGGCACTGTATCTGGACCAGCGTTTTTTGGCGGGCAACGGTAACTACCTGCGATCCGAGATTATCCACGACGCCGGAGTTCATCCCGGCTGCCGCCCGTCACAGCTGGGGCGCGGCGAGTTGGGCAGGCTCGCGCGTAGCACCCTGGCGATCAGTCGTCGCAGTTACGAGACCGGGGGCATCACCCTGGCACCTGGCCTCTCCAACCGGCTCCAGCGGCAGGGACTCAGCCGCGGTAGGCGCCGGTTCTATGTCTTCGGCCGCGCGGGCCTCCCCTGCTACACCTGCGCTGCTACCATCGAGCGATCCGAGTTCAGCAGCCGGCGGCTCTATCACTGCCCGGACTGCCAGCCGGCGGCCTGAATGGCCAGGAAGGAGAAGCCTGGTTTCTCGCTTGGCGGCAAGCCAGTCGAGGAACCGCCGGCGTGTCCCGGCGTCTATCGCTTCCTCGATCCCAACGGCCAGGCCCTGTACATCGGCAAAAGTATCAGTATCCGTGCCCGCCTGCGCTCACACCTTGCGGCCGCCTCCCAAACCGGGCGGCAACAACGCCTGGTGCATACCACAGCCGTCATCGATTGCAGGCCCACCGCCGGCGAGGCCGGCGCCCTGCTGCTGGAAAACGCCGCAATCAAGGAGCAAATGCCGGTGTTCAACCGCCGGCAGCGCGCTGTGCGGCGCCTTTGGTCGATTGTTCTCGAACTCGCCGGCAACGGCTTCCTGCAACCAACCCTGACGGCGTTCTCCCTCGACAAGCCCGACATTCGGGCCGCCTACGGCTCGTTCAGCTCCCGCCACCAGGCACGCCGAACCCTGGAAACACTTGCGCGCAAGGCGCATCTCTGCCCCCAGGTACTGGGCTTGCAACCGGGGCGCGGGCGCTGCTTCGCCCACCAGCTCGGTCACTGTCGGGGCGCCTGTGCCGGCATTGAGAGTGCGCTCGAGCACAATGTCCGGTTCAGCGCCGCGCTGCAGCGCCACCGGCTCAGCGCCTGGCCGATCACCGAGCCGGTGCTGCTGCTGGAAGACAGTACCGGCGACAGCCCGGTCCAGCCCCGGCAGGAATGGCATCTGCTGCACAACTGGACCTATTTGGGAACGTTTCCCGATCCGCAATCGGCACGCTGCGGCGGCGGCCAGCAGCTGATGTTCGACCGGGATACCTACCGCATACTGCGCAATATCCTCCAGCGCCCGGGCGCGCAGCTGTATTGCGCCGAAACCCTGGCTGCTATCTGCTGGGAGGCCGCGGACCGATGAGTGTCTCCCTGGTCTGGTTCAAGCGCGACCTGCGACTGCGCGACCACCAACCGCTGTGTGATGCGCTGGCCCGCGGCAGGCCGGTCTTGTTAATGTATTGCTTCGAGCCCCAACTGATCGATGATCCCCGCTACAGCGACCGGCACTGGCGCTTTGTTGGCCAGTCCCTGAAGGACATGAATGATCAGCTGCGCGCTTTCAACAGCAGAATTTACGTATTCCATGGCGATGCACTCGCTGTCATCCAGGCGCTGCACCGGGAGCTGCGTATCAGTGCCATATATAGTCACGAGGAAACCGGCGTAGCGCTGACCTACGCCCGGGACCAGGCGGTCGCCCGGTACGCGGACAGCGCAGGTATCGACTGGTTCCAGGCTCCCAGCAATGGGGTCCAGCGTGGCCGGCGGGACAGACTCGGCTGGAACCGGCAATGGCGTGCCATCATGTCGGCGCCCCAGGCCAATCCGGATCTGGAGCTCCTGCAAGCGGCGCCTCTCGACATCAATGGGCAGGCTGCGCGCCTGCTGTTGCGCCGGGCGCCAGCCGCCTGGACCACCCCCGACCAAAATTTTCAGACCGGGGGCCCAAGCGCTGCCGGGCAGTGGCTTGACTCATTTTTTGCCGGCCGTGGCGAACGCTATCATCTCTCCCTGTCCAAACCGGTCGACAGCCGCGAACACTGTTCGCGACTGTCACCCTACCTGGCCTGGGGCAACCTCTCCATCAGACAGGTGTATCAGGCCCTCGATACCAGGCGCCGAGGCCACGGCTGGAACCGGGCGATGTCAGCGTTCAATTCGCGCTTGCACTGGCACTGTCATTTCATCCAGAAGTTCGAGATGGAATGCCGGATGGAGTTCGACGACCTCAATCGCGGCTACCAAACCATGCCCAGACCGGCTCAGCCGCAACTCCAGGCCGCTTGGCGCGAGGGCCGCACGGGCTATCCGCTGATCGACGCCAGCATGCGCTGCCTGCAGGAAACCGGGTACGTCAACTTTCGCTCCCGGGCGATGCTGGTCAGCTTTTTCTGTCATCACTTGTGGCAGCACTGGCGAGATGCCGCCGCGCACCTGGCCGCCTTGTTCCTCGACTTCGAGCCCGGCATTCACTACCCGCAGCTGCAGATGCAAGCAGGCGTCACGGGCATCAACACCATTCGCATTTACAACCCGTTGAAACAATCCCTGGAACACGACCCTGACGCCAGGTTCCTCCGCCGCTGGCTCCCGGAACTGCGCGAGCTCCCCGACAGCATCGTGCATCAACCCTGGGATGCAACTCCCATGGAGCGACAATTGAACATGGCCGACTATCCACAACGGGTTGTCGATCATGGCGCCAGCTATCGGCGGGCCCGTGACAGTCTCTGGGCGATGCGGCGGGACCCCACCGTCATCCGCGAAGGCGAGCGCATCCTCGGCCGTCACGTGGAGCGCCGCTGAGGTAATACCCTCTCGAGCGGCGTCGTCCGCTGCGACGGCCCGGCGTTACCTGACCATACTGCGCCGCCAACGACCCGCAGTTTTTTGAGACGAGACACGGATCATGGGTAGCGGCGCGAGCATCAACCCCTGAGTCAGTCTGTTTTTCAGCGTGATGCACTGAAGCCTTCGTTATCGGCAAATTATGCGCAGGCAGCGGCATCGCTGGTCGTGTTCTCGCCGGCCCGGGCGATATGGAGACTCTCCACCCGCTATTGTATAGTGAAACGCATTGCTGGCGGATGTGACGTGGGTTGATGATCTATCGGTTCGATGAGTTCAGCGTTAACACCGATACCCTTGAATGCCATCGCGCGGGAGAGACGGTGAGCCTGGAGGCGCAGGTTTTCTCCCTGCTGCTGGTATTTATTGAGCACCGCGACCGGGTGTTGTCCAAAGACAAGCTGGTTGAACTGGTATGGCACGGCCGACCGGTGTCAGATACCGCAGTGACCAGTCGTATCAAGTCATTGCGCAAGGCCCTGGGAGATGACGGTCGGGCCCAGCGCTACATCCGAACGATTCATGGCCGTGGTTACCGCTTCGTCGGCGAGATCCTGGATCAGGCGCCAACGCAGGTGGAGGCCGCCACCGATCAGGCCTCCCGGATGGCCGGGATCGAGGGGGACGAGCCCAGGCCGCTCCTCCCCAGTGAGCGACCGGCGATTCTGATCCTGCCCTTTGTCGGACTCAACCAACAGTCAGACCTGCCAATGCTGCCCGAGGGCTTTGCCCACGACTTGACGCTCAGCCTGTCGCGGCTGCATTGGCTGCGGGTGATCTCCCGCAATACCGCTTTTCAGTTTTCGAATAGCCCCCAAAGCCGCTCCACGATTGGCGAGAGAACCGGTGCGCGTTACTGCCTGTCGGGTAGCATCGAACGCGTGGGAGACTCGCTGGCACTGCAGGTAGAGCTTGGCGACCTGAGCACGGGAGCCGTGCTGTGGATCGACAGGCTGCGAGGGCAGTTGGGGGACCTGCATCAAATTCGCGCGGATATCTGCGACCGGGCGGCAAGCGCGCTGGAGATGAGAATCTCGACATTGGAAGCACAGCGCGCCCGGGTGAGCTCTCCGGAAAATCTCGACGCCTGGTCCAACTATCACCTCGGCATTTACCATATGTATCGCTTTACTGCCGCTGACACTGCACGGGCCGTGGGGTATTTCCAGCAGGCGATGCGGCTTGAACCTGACTTTGCCCGTGCACACGCGGGGCATTCCTTCGCCAGCTTCCAGAACGCTTTCAACCGATACGATGGCGTCGACGTTAACATCTCAAGGCAGGAAGCACGCCGCAGCGCCGAGCGCAGTGTAGAGTTGGATCACCTCGACCCACTGTGCAATTTTGTCATGGGGCGCTGCTACTGGCTGGAGTCCGGCGTTGCCGCGAGCATTCCCTGGATGGAGCGGGCGTTGGCGGTCAACCCCAATTTTGCCCAGGGTTACTACTCACACGGCCTGGCGTCTGTGATGGCCGGCGACCTGGATATTGTGCTGGAAGATTCCACGCAGGCACTGGCGATCAGCCCGCTCGACCCATTTCTCTACGGCTTTCACGGTATTCGTGCACTCTACTTTATCGCCCACGGTGATTACCCCAACGCCGCCGCCTGGGCTGTCAGCGCGGCGAATCAACCCGGGGCGATAGCCGTTATGGACCTGATCGCAGCGGCGGCAACGGCACTGAATGGCGAAGACGTGGAAGCCCGGCGCTGGGTTGCAAAGGCCACCCGCCGTAAGCCCTCCATCTCCGTGGCATTCTTCTTTCAGGCACTGCCTTTTTGCGAAGGCGAAACCCGCGATCGCATTTCAAGGGCGCTGCGCGCCAGCGGACTGCCGGCAGATTGAAAATCCATGGTTTCCCGCGCATGCTCCGTTTGAACGAACTTATCTATGGCGATACAGGAAATCCCAGTTTCTGCTGACTCCCCTTCCGGTGTCCCCTCCAGTAGCAAATGACTTAAGGCACTTCCAGCTAACTTCGGTGCCTCCTAGGGCTTGACTGAGCGCGCCTACGGTTAGTGCCGCGTGATCTCCTGCAAAGCGTGGTCACGCAGGCAAGCAGGCTACCAGCATAACGGCTCCTGCTTCGACTGCGTTTCGGGCAGTGCTTCTCTTGTTACAGCACGCAAAAAAATGCATTATCTTGGCCTGGTCGAAAAAGGTGCTGGCGACGCTGTGCCCCGATTCACCACCAGCTGCCAGGAAGCCAAATACACCAATAACAACAGCCTGTTCATCCCGCGATGAACCGCCCAGATCCCAGGAGTTCACATGTCTTCATCCCGGTTACGTATCGTCTCGTTCAACGCCAAGGGCAATGAGCTCTCCGGGGCGCCATTGTTCCGGGATTGCCTGCAAGGCGAACAGGTGATTTGTCTGCAAGAAGTGGACAACGTGGAACAAACCCGCAAACAGTATCGCGACTACCCCTATGTCTATACGACGGTCAACGAGACAAGCCGGGGCGACCAGCAGCAAGCGAGCCTGATGATCCTGTCCAAGCTGCCATTTAAATCCACCGACCGGACGCTGATTCAAACCGACCCCGGCGGCGACCAGTGGCGCAGGAACGCGCAACACGTGGCTCTGAAGGTCTCGCCTTCCCGCACCGTTAACGTGTTCCACTACCACAACACCTTCAACCGGCAGCGCAACGAATGGGAATTCGAAAAAGAAGGGCTGAGAAAATTTGTCGGCTGGGTCTGCGAGAAAAGGAATATTCGTCACCTTGGAGAGGCGTCGAATGTGGTGCTCGCCGGGGACTTCAATGTCAACAGCGCCAACGGTGGTGACGACCTGCTCCAGGGGCTGAACTGCCGCAGTGACGATATCGACTATATATGCAGTTCCTTTCATATGTCCGCAGCGGGAAGCTACGACACCAAAGACAAAATTTCCAACCACAATGCGATTTGGGCAGAACTGGACACGCCCCTCGATATCGACGCGGTCATCGGACCGGAAGTCACGATCTTCAGCCTCGCGCACAACGAATACCTGTATGCCGCCGATACCCAGCCCTTCGATGACGACCGCCGCCACGTCTTTACCTGGCGCCGCGGCGACCTCGTGAACGGCGCGACCTGGCGCATGGAACCCGCGAGCCAGGGAAGGGTAAGGTTCTTCAACACCCGGCACCTTGAATACCTGTATGCCGCGAATTTCAGTCCCCTGGATGAAGACCGTCGGCGGGTATTCACCTGGCGTCGGGGTCGCCCCGTCAACAATGATGACTGGCTGATAGAAGACAAGGGGGCCAAGGGGGTACGACTTTTCAACACCGGCCAGCAGGAGTACCTTTACGCTGCCAATCATCACCTCCTCGACGATGACAGCCGCTACGTATTTACCTGGCGGCCCCGCAACCCGATCAGACAGGGCTTTTGGCGAATCGAATAATCGGGGCCTCAGCCCACCAACAGGTAGCGGCGGCGACGATTCCCTTCAGCTCACTGCCCGGCGCTGACGGGACAGCCAGGCGAAGTGCCGCTGCAAGCTCGGATCCTCGACAATCCTTTGCGGGGTATTGAATCTCGCGCCCAGCTCCGCCTCGGAATATGCACTGTGAATGCCATCGTGACAGTCCCGGCAGATATAGATGCCGCGCCCCAACGCCTCGCGGGAGTAATGGCGCCGATAATGCTTGCGCCGGTGAAGCTTGCGCGGAATAAGGTGGTGAAAGGTGAGCAACAGATGACGCCTGCAAAAAGGACATAGCCCGACGCGGGAGCGGCGCGAGGCTGTCTCGAATGTCAGCGCTGCCTGGTGCTTCACCTGTACTGCGCCGAGGTGATGAATTCGGCAAACGACTCACACCAGATCACCGCCGTATTGTAATCCGCAGGCTCTACGGCAGGTGGCAACGGGACAATGAAATTCTCGAAGGTCCGCACCGGCCCCACCTCCACCATGCGCGCCCTGAGCGCTTCGAATTCCGCCTCGGTTTCGACAAATTCCGGGGAAAGGTAAAGGCGGTAGTCCGGCCCGGGTGCCAATCTTCCCTGCAGCGCCACGACCCCGCGGCCGATGCTGACTTCCCCCTCCCCCCAGTGCAGGAAGTCGCTGCCCGCCAGGTCACGCCTGAAGCTACCGCTAAAGCTGGCTGCTGCCTGCACCTCGGCAAGTTTGTCGGTGCCGGGTCCCGGGGGTGCCAGCAGTAGTGGCAGGGTGTACACACCCAGCAGATACCCTGCAAGGCCAGCCAGCAGATGGCTGAGAACAAGCGTTAGCGGTCGTCGCATTTCCGTGATCACTCCAAAGGCGAACCTGGCTATAGAGTACGCGCCGCGAGCCCAGGCAGTCTACCCGCGGGTTGACTCAAACCCCGGGCAAAGGGTGGGGGTGAAGGAGGCGATGAGTAGCGGTCGAAGGTGCTTGCGCTGTCCCACCGGAGGCAGTGCCTGCTCAAACTTGCGACCTGCCGATTATGAGCCGAATGTTCCGAGCAGCTGCGCTATAGCCGCCATATCTCACCGATATTTGGAATTCTCGGCGAGAGATTGTGCGCGGTGCGGAATTTTCCGACTAAGGACATAGCCGTATCTATGTCCGCAGGAGGAAGATTTCGTACAGCATGCAAGATCCGGCGAGAAACCAAATAGGCGCCTTACGCTACAATAGCAGCGCGCCGAAAAAGCGATTGCCGAATCGGTGAGATATGGCGGATAGGCCTCCGGTTTCACCCAGAACCGGCGCTACCTGACGAAGTCCATCACCGTAGCCGAGAATGACGCCGGGAAGGCCACCACCACGGTGCGGGAGGAGGTGGGCCTGGTCGAACAGAAACAGGATGAACAGGGCAACGAGAAAGGTGACGATATATGCCGACAACACGCGCCTGACGAAATCGCGCTTGTAATCGGCGACGCGCTCACCGTAAAACAGAACCCAGACAAAACCCGTCAGGGTCAGCATCGACACCGCCATGATCATGAGTGTGCGAGCGGTGGAAAGCTGCTCCCCAAGGTTCCAGACTTCTTCGGTCAGGGCCACCGGCAACGCCAGTACACAGGCACCAATCACCAACTGACAAAAATCCTCAAAGCGAAACTCGACCTTGAGCGGCCCGGTGACCGTGAGAACGAGCTTGCCATTTTCGTCGCGAACACGGTGCAAAAGGTGCAAGCGCCCGTCGATGCGGTGCAGATCTGTAGTGGACGCGGGCTTGGGTGCTGTCATGGAATAAGCCTTTTCGATTACTGTTGTTGGTGGGGTTCCTGTCCGGCCCGGATTCGGGCGGCACCGATGGAGGCGGTTGTCGCCAATATACCAACCCCCCGGGTCCGATACAAAAACCGGGCACTGGCTGTGGATCGCACGTCAGACCCTTCGAGATGGGGCAACGGCGCTGACAGTAATTGCATTAACTGTGCGTCCGACGCCCGCATTCGGCCATGCATCTGAACGGCATAAACAGTAACCGCCACGATCGCTGTCCTGGCGCAGGGGACCGGGCTAGATCCGGGAACGGGCATCGTCCGGAATCATCTCCAGACCAATCAACCTTTGCACCAGCGCGGTCGCAGCCTGCTCCACGCTGTCGATGGGCTCAGGCACGCCGATATCACTGAGTTCCTGACCCAGCTGCACATTGGCGGCACAGACCATGATCGGCACGTCCGGCGCGATCGATCGCACCGACTGCGCAACCAGAAGGATTCGAGCCTCGTTGCTGATGGCGATTACCACAGCGCGGGCGCTGTCGATATGGATTTTTTCCAGAAACTGTCGACTCGCGGCATTGCCGAACACGACCGGCGCGCCGCGCTCCCGCCAGTGGCGAAAGGCGCCGCCGTCGTGTTCCACCGCAATAAAGGGAATCCCCCGGGCATCGAGGTGGACGCCGACCCGCTGCCCGAGCATGCCGTAACCGCAAATCACGACGTAGCGTTCGTCAAGCTCCAGGTCGATGTCGTCGCTACCGTTATCCAGGGGCAGGCCCGCTCTGCCATAGATTTGCGCGACGATGGGATCGCGGAAGCGAAACATGAAGGGCGTCAGCATCATGGTTATGACGATGGCCATGATCAGCATCTGCGCCCGTTCCGGGTCCATGAACAGGTTATTGTACTGAGCTGTTTCAAACACCACGAAGGAAAACTCTCCGCACTGGGATAGCAGCAGAGCCGTTTTCAGCGAGGTACGGGTACCGTTGAACACCCGCATAATGAGAAACAGCACCACGCTCTTGACCAACAACAGGCCCAGGGTCAGGGCGACGATGGTGAGGAAGTTCGCGGCGACGAACAGCGGGTCAACCTGAATCCCCACGGTGATAAAAAAGACCCCGAGGAGAATGTCACGAAACGGCGTCATGTCCGCCACCACCTGGTGCCGGTACTGGGTCTCCGCAATCACCAGCCCGGCCAGAAATGCCCCCAGGGAATGGGTAAAGCCCAGATAGTGGGCAAGTTGGGCAGCGCCGACCACGAAAACCAGAATCCCGCCGACAAACAATTCGTGGGAACGGGTGCCGATCACATGCTTCAGCACGAAGGGAGTCACGAAGCGCCCTCCCACAAACAACAGCAAAAACACCACGATGCCGCCGTACACCACCTCGATAAGCAGCGATGCAACACTCTGCTGGCTCTTCGCCAGTATCGCCACCATCAACAGGATGGGAATCACCGCAATATCCTGGAACAGCAGAATGCCCACCGAGTTGCGACCGTAGCGCCGGCCGATCTTGCGACTTTTGGTGAGCAGGTTGAGGACGATCGCGGTGGAGGACAGGGACAGGGCAAGACAGACGATCAGGTTGACCCTCGGCTCGATACCCATCACCCAGTGCCCGATGGCGAAAAAAACCAGAGCGGTGATCACGACCTGCAGCGGCCCGAAGAGAAACACCTCCCTCCTCATCAACCGGAGCTTTTCCGGCGAGAACTCGATACCAATGGTAAACATCAGAAACACGATGCCGAACTCCGCGATCGTGCCCAGGCTGTCACTTTGCTGTAGATCGAAGGCGTAACCCACCACCACACCGGTGAGGATGTAGCCGATTACCGACTCCACCTGCGCCTTTTTCAGCAGGACGTTGAGGGCGAGGGAGATACCCCCACAGATCAGGATAATCGTTATGACATTGTCCATGAGGCCTCCCCGTTCGGATACAGTGAAACGCCCTACCCGAACCCCGCGAATCAGCTATAGGTTGACACCCCCCGGGGGGGTTGGACTTGATCTGCATCAAGGCTTGTTGTGGGAGGGCCAAATACGCTGACAGGGAGGGGCGCCGTTGCCGAGGGACCATGGCAGCGCGCGGAGAGTGTGCCACTCTGACACGTCGGTTGACCCAAAGCTGGCTGTCCACTGCAACCGGTAGCAGAGTCCGCGTCAGGGGCAGTGGGCTACCCGCACAGGCCGTTGACCGATCCAATCATCCATCAGCATGCGTAGAGATGGCATGAATAAGCTGACCCGAACGTTTACCGCGCCCCGACATTGGCTAGGGCTCCTTGCGCTGACCTTCCCGCTGTCCACACTGGCGGTGGCCCACCCCAGCGCCGGATCGTCCCAGGATGCCGCTGCCAGCGGCGAAGCGCTGGGGGAAACAACGGTGATCTCCCTTGCCGCGCAGCCGACCATCGCTTCACTGGTGCCTGAGCTGGCCAACAAGCGTGCGATTTTCGTCGGTGAACAGCACGACCGCTACGACCACAGCCTGGTGCAGCTCGAATTTTTACGCCGCCTGCACGCCAACAATCCCAACATCGCAATCGGTATGGAAGCCTTTCAGCAACCCTTCCAGCCAGTGCTGGACGACTACCTCGCGGGGCGGATCAGCGAGGCGCAGATGTTGCGCCGGACCGAATACTACCAGCGCTGGGGAGTCGACTACCGACTGGTCGCCCCGATCCTGGATTACGCGCGGGACAACGGCCTGGAAGTGGTCGCGCTCAACGTACCCCGGGAGCTGACGCGCAAAGTAGCCAGTACCGGCATCGCCAACCTGCCCCCGGCGCTGAAGGGCCAGATACCCGAAGCGATGGAGCCCCCGAGCGATGGGTATCGCAGTCGCCTCGAACCCATTTTTGCCATGCACAGTAGTGACGAAGAAAAAAATTTCGACTACTTCGTGGAAGCGCAACTGCTCTGGGACGAGGGCATGGCCGAGCGGGCAGCCCGGTTCCTGGCAGACAACCCCGAACACCAGATGCTGATACTGGCGGGCAACCAGCATGTCGCCTGGGATGACACCATACCCGGCCGCCTGGAGCGTCGCCTGCCGGTGACCACTGCGGCGATACTCAACAGCTGGAGCGGGCCGCTCGTGGCAGGCCTGGCCGATTACCTGCTGATGCCTGAGCAACAGGCGCTGGCGGCCACCGGTCGCATCGGTATCGCCATCGAGGAAGCGAGTGATGGCGTCAGCATCATCGCTTGCGATGAAGACACCGATTGTTCCGAGCAGACCATTCTGCCCGGCGACAGGATCATCAATATCGACAGTCTTCCCGTGTCAGGCATAGCCGACCTGCGCCTGGCGCTGAGGAACCGGTTTCCGGGGGACAGCATCGAGATTGGCATCCTCCGGCAACGGGACGCGGAGCCAATCTCGCTGACCCATGCCGTTACCCTGCGCTAGACGGCTGCTGCTCGCCCTGAGCTGGCTTGCGTTTCCCGGTGCATGGCAAGGCCTCCACGCCAGCGACCGGTCCAGCCCGGCGCATCAGGAAATCCTCGCCCGGCTCTCCCTGGAAGACGCCACCCTGACGGTCACCAGCCAGGTAACCCCCGCCGCGAATCAACTGACGCCGTGGACTTTCGTACTGGACGATGATGCGACACCGACCCTGACAGGCTCGGGGACGCAGCTCCAGCGCCTGCCATCCGCAGGCGAGGCAACAAGACGCTACCGGGTGACCCCGGCGCCCGACCAGAAGTCCTTTACCGTGAGCTACCAGATCCAGCTCGACAGGCCCACCGAAGGGGTGCTTTTGTCAGCCTCGGACTACTGGTATCCGACGCTGCCCGATACCCTGGTGACCTTTGACCTGAATCTGATCCTGCCCCCGGGCTGGCTGGGCATGAGTCAGGGCAGCCGCAGTTTGCCCGGGGCGGAGCCGGGCGAGCGCCGGGAGCGCTGGCAGAGCCCAACACCCCAGGAGCAAATCTATCTGCTGGCGGGTCCATTTAACGAGTACATCGACGTGCGCGGTGATATCGAGGCCATGGCGCTTTTGCGAACACCGGAGGAGGCGCTGGCCAGCCAGTACCTGGCAGCCACCCATCACTACATCGACCTCTACCAGGATCTGCTCGGCGACTACCCCTACCCCAAATTCGCGCTGGTGGAAAATGTGCAGGAAACCGGTTACGGCATGCCCTCATTCACCCTGCTGGGTTCCCGGGTGATCCGCCTGCCCTTTATCCTTCATTCATCCTACCCCCACGAAATTCTGCACAACTGGTGGGGAAACGGGGTGTACACGGATTATGCCAGCGGTAACTGGGCCGAGGGCCTCACCAGCTACCTGGCAGACCATATGCTCCGGGAGCAGCAGGGCCGCGGCGTCGAGTACCGACGGGACACTCTGCAAAAATATGCCGATTACGTCAGCCAGGAGGATGATTTCCCCCTGAGCCAGTTCAGGGGGCGCCATAACGCCCCGACCCAGGCGGTGGGTTACGGCAAGACGCTGATGGTGTGGCATATGCTGCGGCGGTCGCTGGGCGATGAGACCTTTATCAGCGGCCTGCGGCGTTTTTACCAGGACAACCGCTTCACCCGGGCGGGCTTTGATTCCCTGGAGGCCGCCTTCGGCGCTGCCTCGGGGGCAGACCTGGAGCCGTTTTTCCGCCAGTGGGTGGAACGAACCGGTGCGCCGCAACTCACTCTGGGCGACGTCAACAGTGGCGAAAGCGGCGGCGTCTTCGAACTCGCGTTCACGCTGGAGCAGGTCCAACCGGGGCCGCCCTACCGCCTGCAAATTCCCCTGGCCGTTACCCTGCAGGGACAGGACGAAGCCTGGCAAACCGACGTGACCCTGACCCAGGCAAGCCAGCGCTTTAAGCTGGTCCTGCCCGGGCGCCCCCTCCACCTGACGATCGATCCGCATTTTGACCTGTTTCGCCGCTTGCACCCCACCGAAACACCGGCATCGATCGGCCAGGCCCTGGGCGCCGAACAACTGCTGTTGGTGTTACCCGACGCGGCGCCGGCCGCGATGAAGCAGGCGTATCGTGAGCTCGCCGAAAGCTGGCTTCAGGGGCAGGCCGACCGCGTGGAAATCACCCTCGACACCCGGCTCAGTGAAATCCCCGGGGATCGCAGTGTGTGGCTGCTCGGTTGGCAAAACGCCCTGCTCCCCCCTTCGCAGCGCAGCTTGCCGACTACCCCTTCGGCGCCGCTCCCAGCGGAGTGAACGTGGCCGGGCAAACACTGCACCGGAAGCAAGATGCTGTCGTGGTGATGACGCGTCCCGCCAACGCACCGCAACATGCCCTGGGGTGGCTGGCGGCCCCTTCCCCTGCCACTGCGCTGGCGATGGCACGCAAGCTGCGCCACTACGGGCGCTACAGTTACCTCGCTTTCGAGTGCGACCAGGCCAATAACCGGCTACGCGGCCAATGGCCGGTTCTGGAGTCGCCACTCTCGCAGCCGGTGACACAGGCGGACGGCACCCGGCCAGGGTACCAGCGCGCCCCCGCAAAGCCGGGTGCCCCGCTGATACCGCTGCAAGCACCGCGATAGACTGCGGCCGCCAACCGTGCAAACCGCGACCTGGCCGCGGCGCAGACCGCTCACCGGTTGCTTGCGGCAATGCGGAGGCGACACCGGTCGGAAAAGTGAGGAATGCCTTAGGTAGAATGGCACTGACTTAATCCGATTCGGGTGTCTACCTCGGCAGGACCTTCGCCGACAGGGATGTCGGCGCAGAGCCCCCAGGGACGGGTTTACGGCGTGTCCTGACGGGGTAGATGCCCGGAGCGGCGCTTTGAAAAGCCTATGCATTTCTCCTGGAGTAAGTGCCATTCGCCTTAGACATTATGTAGTGACCTACCCGTCCTCAATGCCGTGGATTAAGCTTGGGACGGAACATCTTCGGCTCAGAGCCATAATTGAGGAGGGTAGATCATGCACGAGTTTATCAAGTATGTGGGCTTGGATACACACAAGGAAACGGTTGCAGTTGCCATTGCGGATAGATCCGGTGGGCGACCACGTTACTACGGTGAGATTGTGAATACGCCCATGGCGCTGGCGAAACTGATGAAGGACATCAGCCCCCACGGGGAAGTGGTTTCCTATTGCTATGAAGCGGGCCCATGCGGGTATGGTATCTATCGTCAGATCCGTAATTCTGGACATGATTGCAGTGTTGTGGCGCCCTCGCTGATACCGACCAAGCCAGGCGATCGGGTGAAAACAGATCGGCGTGACAGTGAGAACCTGGCACGCCTGCATCGAGCGGGTGAGTTAACGCCGGTCTGGGTGCCTGACCAGGAGCAGGAAGCCATTCGCGATCTGACGCGTGCGCGGGAGGATATGAAGCATCTTGAGCGCCAGGCTCGGCAGCGCTTAAGTGCCTTTTTATTGCGCCACAACCAGCGCTATGACAGCGGCAAAAGCAAATGGACCCAGGCTTACTGGCGTTGGCTGGAGCGCATCAAGTTCTCCCACGCTGTGCAACAAGTGGTGTTCCAGGAATACATCGATAGTGTGAAGCAGCAGCAACAGCGCGTGGCTGATCTTGAGCAGGCCATGCATGAGGCGCTGGCGGATTGGAGTCTGGCCCCGGTGGTGGAAGGCTTGATGGCACTGCGAGGTTGTCGCCTGGTCACTGCGATGACCATCATGGCGGAACTGGGTGATATCACGCGTTTTGATTCGCCACGGCAGTTGATGAAGTATCTGGGTTTGGTGCCCAGCGAATCCTCGAGTGGGCCAAAGGTTCGTCGAGGGGGCATTACCAAAACGGGCAATGGTCATGTCCGGCGGGTGCTGGTGGAGGCCGCGTGGTGCTATCGGTTTCCAGCGCGTAAAACCGCACCGCTACAGCGACGGGCTGAACGCTGCTCTGAAGAAGTACAAGCGATCGCGTGGAAGGCACAGAAGCGCCTGTGTGGTCGATACCAGGCGTTAAGTCAGCGAGGGTTGCTGCCGCAGAAGACCTGCACGGCTATTGCTCGGGAACTGAGCGGATTTATTTGGGCGATAGCCTGCGAGTTGATGCCAAAGCCCACAGCTGCGGTGAATGCATAGTCCAGGGGAAAGAGCGCTTAAACAGGTTAGAAACAATGAGCACTTGGGTCAGGTCAGGGGTCGCCAGGTAGGAGAATCCTCGGGCCTGCTAAGAGGCCGCCGGGCAACCGGCAGGACCCTCGACCCTAGATAGAGGTAGCTCCACGACGAAGATTTGTCAGGCGGCACCGACCCGCGAATATCAGACTGATCAACCGTCGTTAAACGCTATCCCTGATCTGTCTCAAGTGCTTGCTGAGAGGAAAAACATGCAAGAATAATGTTATCGATTGACAGGTCACAACATATCAGCAGGCTGCTGAAAAACGTATTCGAGGCAGCGAGCGCAAGGCAAGAACCGGCGAGGGGCAACAAATGACCGAGTTGAGCCGGTTTTTAACGCTGCGATCGCCACGCAGATAGTTTTTCAGCAGCCTGTTAGGGAGCAATGCCGGGCAGGCAACTGGAAGCGTTTTATCCGGTCGGCGCGTGGTGGCTACTGGCAGGCGCAAACCGGCATCAGCCGCGCCTGACACCGGTCGTTACAGGCTTTGCCCTGGCGAGCCTGACATAGAGATACGCGCCGACGGCACCGGCCAGGCACTGCCCCAGCAACCCGCCCAGGGAGCGAGTTACCGGGATCACGTGAATGCCCAGTGCACTCTGCAGGGCTTGGTGCAAACCGGCGATGGCGACAAATCCTGCCAGCACAAACAGCAAAACGCGCTGGCCGGGCAAGCGCCTTGCCAGCCAGCCGGCCACGGGTAGCGCGACAACAAAAGCCACGGCGATCAGTAGCAGATAGCTGGACGCCATGCCGGCGATATCCTGCAAGCTTGTTGTCACGCGGGTGCCGAGGTCGACATCCAGGCCCATGGCCTGAACCCGTGCCAGGTTGCCCTGGGTAGAAAAAATACTGGCCAGCCCGAAGGTGACCAATACCGCGGGCACAAAGGCTTTGAGAGCGTTGAGCATGGACTTTTATTCCTGTTTGCAGACACGCGTATAATGACCGAACCTTCGACAAAGGAAAACCCGATGACACCCAAGTCGCTGCACCGCACCCTGCTCGGCCTGGCCCGGCCGGCGCTGTTTGCCTGCGTGGGTATGATGTCGACACTGGCCACAGCGGCCGATTACGTGCTGACAACCGTCGCCGATGCCCTCGACCACCCCTGGTCGGTGGCGCAACTACCCGACGGTAGCTTTCTGCTGACCCAGCGTAGCGGTGAATTACTGCAGATTGCCGCCGATGGCAAGCGCGTTTCGATTGCGGGCGTTCCCCCCAGCTACTTCGCCGGCCAGGGGGGATTGCTGGATGTGGTGTTGCATCCCCGGTTTGCAACCAATCGGCTGATTTACCTTTCCTATGCACACGGCACGCCCGCCGCCAATGGCACGGCGATCACCCGGGCCCGGCTCGGCGAGGCAAGCCTGGAGGATGCCCGGCAGATTCTGCTGGTGAACCCCCTCAAGGACACGCCCCAGCACTACGGTGGCAAAATGCTGTTTCTGCCCGACGGTAGCCTGCTGCTGGCAACCGGCGAGGGCTTCGACTATCGCGAGTCGGCGCAGGACCTGGGCAGCGAGATGGGTAAGGTGCTGCGCATCCACGACGACGGCAGTGTGCCAAAGGACAACCCCTTCGGCGCCGGCCCCAGCCAGCGCGTCTGGACCTATGGGCATCGCAACCCCCAGGGCCTGGTGCGCGATGCCGACACGGGAACGATCTACCTCCACGAGCACGGCCCCCGCGGCGGCGACGAGATCAATGTAATCACCCCGGGGTTGAACTACGGCTGGCCGGCCATCGGCTACGGGGTGGACTACAGCGGCGCCCGCATCTCACCGTTTACCGCTGCCGAGGGTATGACCCAGCCCCTGCATTACTGGGTGCCCAGCATCGCCCCTTCGGGTATGGCCTGGTACAACGCCGACGCGTTTCCCCAGTGGCGGGGGGACCTGCTGATCGGTGCGCTGGTGGATGAGGAAGTCCGGCGGGTGGATTTGGAGGACGGCAAGGTGGTTGGGGAGGAATCCTTGTTCGGGGAACTGGAAGCGCGTATTCGCGATATCCGGGTGGGGCTCGACGGCCAGCTCTACCTGTTGACCGATGGCGAGGACGGCAAGCTGATTCGGGTCACCCCCGCCAGGCGCTGAACGGCCCCGTTTGACGGAACCGATGGTGCCTCAGGCTGAGCGTTTGGCTTTGGTTTCGATGATCCATGCCTCCAGCTCCGCGGGGGACATCACGGCGGGATCTCCCAACTGGGCATCGGATGCTGCGGCCAACTGTTCGGGCAGGTCGTTAATCAGTGCATCCAGGTCTTTCGAGCTGTCGATCTGGCGATGGAGGACCTCTGCCATCTCCCCATGGTAGGGAATCTGCCTTGCCTCGACCGAGGTCGCCAGTCCCTTCAACAGGGTTTCCCAGGTCGTCATCGGCCCCTGCACGATACTGGCCGACTCGGCAAAGGAATCGATAAAGGCAAACGGCACCCTGGCGAAGGGCACCCCGTTGGCTAGGGTGCAGGCAATCCAGTCGCTGTCGAAGGAAAAGTCGTACACCGAGGGTGCCTGCAGAATCTTTTCCAGAATGCCGCGATCGTACAGTTTGAAGGCGGCCTGGGAATCCAGGATGCCGCTGGAAAAGATGCTTACACCAATCATACGCTGCATATGGCGAAGTACCTTGATGCCGATTCCCCAGCGGCTTTCCTGCTTCACCAGCACCGATTCCGGGTCTTTGCGGTTACCCAGCACCACCTTGAAACCGTCATCCAGGTAGGGTTTGAGCAACAGGCCCAACTGACCCAGGTGCACCGAATTGTCGGCGTCGGTGTAGATTAAACACTCCGCGCCGTCGTCCAGCGCCTGGCGGGCGCCATGGATCACAGCACCGCCCTTGCGGGAGTCGTCAGCGGACGGCAGCTTTGCCAGCGGGCCCTGTGCTGCGGGGAGCGCCGCTGCCAAAAACGACACCGTGACCCTGCTGCGATCCGGGTGTTCCGCGAGGATTGCCTCGGCGATGCGCCCGCTGCCATGGGGGCAGCCATCGTCCACGGCATACAGGTGCCAGTCGATGGCTGACCCCTGGAACAACCAGTTGAGTTGCTCGATTTTGACCCGCAGTAAGTCCTCCCCGTTGGGGTTGTCCGCCGACTTGGGCAGCAAGCGGTTATGCTCTCCCCACATGGCAAAGGCAATGCCGATTTTCGCCGGCTTGGGGTTTTGCTCGACCCACAGTTTCGATTCCAGCAATTTGTACCCCACCCTGAACTCCAGCGGCGCCGACGCCCCCAGGGCCGCCTCCCGCACGTCGTCGACGGAGTAGAGCCTGAGTTTATCGACCAGTGTGAAGAGACTGTCCAGATCAGATTTTTCAGTAAGATCGATACTCGTCTTGCAGCTGTTCAGCAGGTCTTTCATGGCTTCGACTATTCGCACGCGCTACATAGGGGTATGCAAGAATAATGCGCATCATAGCTGAAGTCGACACCAGGGGCCCGCCGACCGCCATCGTAAGCGCCAGGATACCCCTGCCTACCCGCAATGGAATCGGCCTTCCCGTGAATTACCGGTACTGCGGCCGCACCGTTGGCGACCTGTCGCGATTGCCGATGACTTTTTGCCAAAGGTGTGAATTGAATCCATTTTTTATTCGGGGCCGTAGTTTACAGTGTTCAAAACCACTGGAGGTAAGCCATGAAAGACATTATTGAAAACTGGAACTTCGACAAACTCATCAAGGACAACGCAGCGCGCCAGGAAACAGCCCGCAAGGACGCCGACAAGGTTGACGGTCGAGCCGTACACTTCGATGAGTTCAGCAATTTCTCGCGCTGCGTATGGAAGCTCGATAGTGAAGCCTAGCAAGATCCTCACCCGGGGATCTGCCTTGCGCTGAACTCTTACGCTGCCTCCACGACCCGCGTCGCCAGACGCGGGGAGCATCTTCTCACCCTCCTTTTTGCACTTGACGCACCCGCTGGAACTTGTATCTGGCGTGAAGGCCGTGCGTGGCACAACACGCCCAGAGCCGGTATTGGAGCCGAGGCTTCCACTCCCTCAACCCAGTGAAATAGCCAAAGAGCGTAGTCCGTTATCCCGCCAGCGTCGTAAACACCCTGACATCATAATTAAAGGACTACAACAATGAAAAAGTTTATCGTCGACAGCTGGGATGCCGTCATGAACAGTGATCGAAACCCCCTCCGTCATCTGGACGTCGCCTCGCAGCACGTGGTGATGCAAGCCCTCGCGTGGATGTGGAGTATGGTGTTTTCGCTGATGTTCTTCTCGATTTACCAGTTCGGTATTACCTGGGCATTGCACGTTCTTTTCATCGCTGGTATGGCGCTCACCGTCTCTGTGTTCAAAAACGCGGAGAAAAATGCGGGGGCTCAGTCCGCGGTACCTGCTGCATCATCCCCCCGGCACTGACCTGCCGGGGCACTAACCCCTGGACCTGACCCCCGGGCTAGAGGGACACTAATTCCTCTCTTTAACGTCGTCGACAGGCCGGGCCTTCGGGACCTGCTTTTCCCCCGTAGTAAGCCGCCCACAGGGCGGGAACGAGACCTCAGGTGAAGAAAGTGCATTCGGCAAAAAGCAAAACGGGCTTGCTTTGCAGGGAGAGTAGGGAATAATAGCCGGCTTCACCCAGAACCGGCTCTACCACACTCAGGAAGCACAAAATGACCGGCCCATTCGGCTTTGTCCGGCGCCACGCCATGCCATATTGGCTTGTTCTCTGCACCCCTTTCCTCACCGCCGGCGCGGCGCTGGCCAGCGGCGAGGTCAACGTTTATTCCGCCCGCCAGGAAGCGTTGATCAAACCGCTACTGGACCAATTCAGCGAAGAAGCCGGCATTGAGGTCAATCTGGTAACAGCGAGCGGGGACGCGCTGCTCGCGCGCCTCCGCAATGAAGGAAAGAACTCCCCCGCCGACGTCCTTCTCACCAGTGACGCCGGCAATCTCTACCGGGCGCAGGAAGCGCAGGTTCTCCAGCCACTGGACTCCGACTACCTGGAATCCGCGATTCCTGCCCACCTTCGCAGCGACACGGATTTCTGGTTCGGGCTCTCGGTGCGGGCACGCTTTATTGTCTATGCGAAAGACAGGGTCGAGCCAGCGGAGTTGTCTACCTACGAAGCCCTGGCCGATGACAAGTGGAAACGTAAAATCTGTATTCGCTCGTCCAGCAATATCTACAATCAGTCTCTGGTCGCCAGCCTGATCGCGGCCCATGGGGAGGCAGAGACCGAAACCTTGCTGCGCGGACTGGTCGGCAATTTCGCGCGGCCGCCACAGGGGGGCGACCGCGACCAGATCAAAGCCGTAGCCGCCGGCCAGTGCGATATCGCGGTGGTGAACAGCTACTATCTCGGTGCAATGCTCGAGTCTGATGACCCTGAGCAACGGGCGGCAGCGGAGAAAGTGGGCGTATTCTGGCCCAACCAGGGCGACCGCGGCACCCACATCAATATCAGCGGCGCGGGTGTGACCTCGGCGGCAAAAAACACCGACGCCGCCCGCGCGCTGCTGGAATTTCTCGCCCGGGAAGAAAGCCAGCGCTGGTATGCCGATACCAATCTGGAATTCCCGGCTCGCGCCGATGTGCAGCCCGGCGAGCTGCTCGCCTCCTGGGGCGAATTCAAGGCCGATCCACTGGATGTCAGCGAGCTGGGAAAGCTCAACGCCCGTGCCGTCATGATCATGGATAAGGCACGCTGGAAGTAGGCATGCCACGCGTACCCCGCCGGCCCGGCGGTGCCCTCGCCTGGCGGATGGGCCTGGTCGCGGTAACAATGGTGATTGCCATTCCCGTGCTGGTGGTGGTAGCTAGCCTGGCCCAGCCCTTCAGCGAAATCTGGGAACACCTGTTTGCAACCGTGTTGCAAGACTACGTGGTCAATTCGCTGCTGCTGATGCTGGGGGTCGGCTGCGGGACATTGCTGCTGGGTGTCAGCAGCGCCTGGCTGACGGCCACCTGCGAATTTCCCGGGCGGCGTTTCTTCGACTGGGCCCTGCTCCTGCCCCTGGCCATGCCCGCCTACATCATCGCCTACACCTATACCGGCCTGCTGGATTTCAGCGGGCCGTTGCAGTCTGCCATCCGCAACCGCTTCGAGCTGGGCTATGGCGAATACTGGTTTCCCGAGATCCGCTCCCTGGGGGGCGCCGTGACCATGCTTTCCCTGGTGCTGTATCCGTATGTCTATCTGCTGGCGAGGGTGGCTTTCATGGAGCAGTCTGCAGCGGCGCTGGAAGCCAGCCGCAGCCTTGGCAGGGGTCCGTGGCAAACCCTGTTCCGGGTCAGCCTGCCCCTGGCCCGCCCCGCTATCGTCGCCGGCCTCAGCCTGGCCCTGATGGAAACGCTGGCGGACTACGGCACGGTCGATTACTTCGGCGTAACCACCTTTACCACCGGTATTTTCCGCACCTGGTACGGGCTGGGAGAACTGCAGGCCGCGGCCCAACTGGCGGCGTTGTTACTGCTGTTCGTGTTTAGCCTGATCGTCCTCGAGCGCTGGCAGCGTCGACGGATGCGCTTTCATCACAACACGGCGCGGGGCAAAGAGCATCGGCTGCGTTTGTCCCCGGCCCGGGCGCGCCTGAGTGCGCTGTTTTTGCTCGCGATCATTGTTGCGGGCTTTTTCCTGCCGGCCACGCAACTGGCTTACTGGACGGTTCAGCACTGGCAGGCCAACGTCGACAGGCACTTTTTTACCCTCTGCCTCAACAGTTTCATGCTTGCCGGGATGGCTTCAGCACTGTGCCTGTGCATCGCGCTTTTTCTTGGCTACGGCAAACGCCTGCACCCCCACAAGCTCGAAGTCAGCGCGGTAAGAATCGCCGGCATGGGCTATGGGGTCCCGGGGACGGTCATCGCAGTCGGTGTGTTGATACCCTTCGCCTGGTTTGACAACCACCTGGATGCCTTTCTCCGCCAGCACTTCGACTACTCCTCCGGCCTGCTGTTAAGTGGCACCCTGGCCGCGCTGGTATTTGCCTACGTGGTACGGTTTCTTTCGGTGTCCCTGCAGAGCGTGGAGTCGGGACTGGCGCAAATTCGACCGGCTATCGACGAATCGGCCCGCTCCCTTGGAACCCCACCCCTGGCGGTATTGCGTCGCATTCACCTGCCCATGTTGCGCTCGAGCCTGCTCACCGCCTTACTCCTGGTGTTCGTCGACGTCCTCAAAGAGCTGCCCACCACGTTGATCCTTCGGCCCTTTAATTTCAATACCCTTGCAGTGCGCACCCACGAGCTGGCCTCCGACGAAAGGCTGATCGATGCCGCCACGCCGGCGCTGGCTATCGTCCTGCTGGGGATACTGCCGGTGATCCTGATCACCCGCAGTATGACAACGGCAGACCCCCCATGAGCAGCACCCTCAACATCGACAATGTGTTCGTTCACTACGGCGATTTTGCCGCTGTGCAGGGGGTTTCCGTGACCCTGGATGCGGGTACCATCGGCTGTCTGCTGGGGCCGTCGGGCTGCGGCAAAACCACGCTGCTGCGAGCCATCGCCGGCTTCGAACCGGTGTCCGGGGGGAGTATCTCACTGGGCACCCGAAGGCTCAGCGATGCCGGCAACACGGTGGCACCGGAGCGACGTAAAATCGGCATGGTATTCCAGGATTTCGCCCTTTTCCCGCACCTGCGTATCGAGCAGAACGTGGGGTTCGGTCTCGGCGACCTGGCGCGCAAGGCGCGAACTCAGCGCGTGACCGGCATGCTCGACCTGGTGGGTCTGGCCGATTACGCCAGGGCTTACCCCCATGAACTTTCCGGGGGACAGCAACAACGGATCGCACTGGCTCGTGCCCTGGCTCCCTCCCCCGACCTGCTCCTCCTGGACGAGCCATTTTCCAGTCTCGACGCCGAACTGCGCCAGCAACTCGCCACCGAGGTGCGCAGTATTCTGGCTGACGCCGGCATCACCGCCCTCCTCGTCACCCACGACCAGGATGAAGCCTTCGCAATGGCCGCGCAGGTCACCCTGATGAAGCAGGGTCGGGTGGAACAGAGTGATACGCCCTTCAATTTATACCACTCCCCGGCCAGCGAATTCGTCGCCGGCTTCATCGGCAGGGGCAGTCTTGTCGACCTCAGATGCGATGGGGCTGGTAAGCTGGCGGAGGGTTTGCACATCCTTGGCGAAGCCCCGGACTGCTGGGAAAAACCGGGCCCCTGGCGGGTGCTGATCCGGCCGGAGATGGTCACCTACGCGCCCGGCAGCTCGCTGGAGCTGCGCGTCAAAAACAGAACCTTCAGGGGGGCAGACAATTTCTATCTGCTGAATCTTCCCGATGGCCAGACCCTGGGCTGCATCGCACCCGGCGATGTCGACCTCAGCGCCGGGGAACCGATGCCGGTCAATGTCGACCTTGACCGTGCGGTTGTGCTCAGGCGATAGTCAAAGCTGGCAGTTGCCGACCGGAACAGGCAGACCGCCAGCGCGCTCAGGACTTTCCATATTTGGGCAGACGCAGATCAAAAATGATCGCCAGCGCCCGCAGCGCAAAGGCACAGGCCACGGCCCCGGGCAGGGCGATGAATTCCGGCAGCCCCAGCGCAGTGGCGGCAAGAAAACTCACGGCACCCAACAGTGCGGCGGTGACGTAGATATTGGGCTCTAGCAGCACGGGCGGCCTTCCCAACAGGCCGTCGCGAATCAATGAGCCGAAGGTGGCCGTCATCATTCCCATTACGGCCGCGACGACGAAAGGCGCGTCCCAGGCCAGCGCCTTGGCAGCGCCCAGCACCGAGAACAGGGCGAGACCGAGGGCATCTGCCCACAGCAGCACGGTTCGCAGCGACTGGAACTGCGGCGCGAGGAACCAGGTCGCAATAGCCGTGGCGAAACAAACCCACAGGTAGCGGGTATCACCGATCCAGAAGATCTGGTCGGTGTTGAGTAACAGGTCACGCAGGGTTCCGCCACCGATGCCGGTGATCGTGCCAAACAGAATGAAGCCCAGTATATCCAGGCGTTTCTCGGCGGCGGCCAGGGCGCCACTGATGACGAAGACGGCGACGCCTATCAGGTCGAGCCACCCCACAACTTCAGTCATAAGCGTATATCCCCGACGCCCCTGGGTGGCGCGCAACCGCCAGCGGACACGGCGGGCGAGACACCAACTCCAGGGAGCGTGGGTTTGCCGGGCGTCACGCTCACGTCAGGCAAAAACCCTGGCGGGGGAAATGGACGTGTATGCGTCCCAGTTCCCGGGTATCCCGGGATAGGATCCAGCGCTCGTCATCGACCCCCACCAGCACGCCCGAGGTGCCATTGAGGGCGTAATCATCGGGCTTTACCACCACCCGTTGGCCCACCCCATCACCCTCGACGGACGCCGCGGGGATCGGTCGTGGCTCAATGCCCCGGGCGACGGAATGGGCGTCTTTACCGGTGGCGACCTGGACCTTGCCGTGGCCGAACGCAGTCAGTCGCTGGTACCAGGCATTGGTCCTTGAAAAATCCGGAGGTATCGGCAGGCCACCTACCTGCTGCCTGAACCAGAGCGGGTGATACGCGGCGAAATCGAGGTGTGCCGGACTGCCTCCGGCCAGGTAGGGCTGACCGCCGGCCAGCATACTCTCGAGCTTGTGCAGATGGTCCTGCAGCAGCGGCCCTGCTTTTTTGGCTGAGACAGGCCGGCTCTGCATATGGCGCGCAATGCGCATTCGGTCCCCGAGAAATCGCACTGCCTGGGTCACGGAAAGCTCGCCAAACAACTGGCCCAGCATGCGCCGGGGCGGAATCGAGCTGACCGCCGCCATAAAGACTTCACCCTCACAGCGTCCTGCCAGTCGCTGGTTCAGCGCATCGGCATTCGACGGATCAAGCTCGGCCTTGCCCGTCAGCCGGGAGACTTCGACACTGATGAGCCGGGTGTCACAGAAAACGTCTGCCCCGACCTGGGCCACGGGAATGCGACGATAGCCGCCGGTAAGGGGATCTACAATCGGCCGGGGCGGGCTCTCCGGCGAAATCACTGACTGCCACGTCAAACCGCAATAGCCAAACATCAAGCGCATTTTTTCGGAGAACGGCGACATGGGGTAGTGGTGTAAAAAAATCATTCCGGAAGCTCCATACAGTGATTCTTTGACGCCCTGCAACCGAGCGCACCGGCCCGCGCCCTGCTCACAGGACAGGATACCATGAGGGAATTGCTTATGACATTACGCCCCCGGTTTCGGCCCCGGGGCTGCACCATCAACAAGCATCTGTCATAGTCTGGCAACACTCTGGCGGCACAATGGGTTCCATGAGGCGAGGCGCCAGCGGGAACCACCCTGCCCCCTGTCGACTTCAGTGGGGGTGTGCTTTATGCTCTCTGCGCTGACATCACCTACGGCACTAATAACGAATGAGGAGTTTCACATGACCAAACTTAGCCCCGGCGTCGTTACCGGCGACGAGTACAAGGCACTGATTGCAGCGGCGAAAGCCGGCGGATACGCTTTCCCGGCCGTCAACGTTACCAGCACCAACACCCTGAACGCGGTTCTGGAAGCTGCCGCGGAGGCCAAGTCGGACGTGATTATCCAGCTGTCCAATGGTGGTGCGCAGTTCTACGCGGGTCAGGGCATGGCGGATGGCTTTCGGGCAAAGGTGCTGGGAGCGGTAGCCGCGGCCAAGCACGCCCATCTGCTGGCAAAGGAATACGGGATATGCGTTGCCATGCACACCGACCACGCCAACAAGGGGCTCATCCCCTGGGTTGAGGCGATGCTGGACGAGGGCGAGAAGTATTACGAAGCCAACGGTAAACCCCTCTACAGTTCACACATGCTCGACCTGTCGGCGGAGCCCATCGATTTCAACCTCAGTGAAAGCGCTCGGATTCTTGAGCGAATGACGAGGATGGGCATGAGCCTGGAAATAGAGCTCGGCGTAACCGGGGGCGAAGAAGACGGCGTCGGCACCGACCTTGACGCCAGTGCCGATAACTCCAAGCTCTATACCCAGCCCGAGGATGTCCTCCAGGCCTATGAAACGCTGACTCCGATCGGTCACTTCTCCGTCGCCGCGTCCTTTGGCAATGTGCATGGAGTCTACAAGCCGGGTAACGTCAAGCTGCGGCCCGAGATCCTGAAGAACTCCCAGGACCTGGTGGAGAAACAACACAACACGGGCAAGAATCCCCTCAACCTGGTGTTCCACGGTGGCTCCGGATCAGAGAAGGCGCAGATCGCCGAAGCGGTCAGTTATGGGGTGTTCAAAATGAATATCGACACCGACACCCAGTTCGCTTTCGCCCAGGCGGTGGGCAAGTTCGTCGACGCCAACCATCGGGCTTTCGAGTACCAGATCGACCCCGATGACGGCACCCCCTACAAAAAGCAGTACGACCCACGCAAGCTGCTGCGTGAGGGTGAAAAAGGCATAGTTACCCGGCTGCAGGAAGCCTTTGTCGACCTCGGTTCGAAGGGCAAATCGATTGCCGGCTGAGTGTTGGGTAACAGATTGACAACCCCGTTGACCCCCTGCACTGGCGATCGGCGCAGGGCGGTCTCTGACGCGGCGTTGCAATGTTTCGGGTAGTGGGGCTCTACCGCTGCCCACCCGCGACTGTTTCCAGTGTCGCGGACTCAACACCAAACACGTTGCGGTAGACGATACCGAGACCAATCAGCGCGGTAGGCAATACCCAGATCAGGGGAATCCCCAGTAGAATCATCGACCCAAGGATCGCCAGCGCGGCAATCGCCCAAAGGCCGAAGAAGGTGAACCATTTGTGGGTGACCGCCTTGCGCGAGGTTTCCAGCGCCTGCCAGGGACCGAGGTTCTTGTCGGCGACCAGGGGCAGCGCGAGTTGATAGCTGACGGCCAGGTAGATGCCGGGCAGGATCAGCAGCAAGGTACCCAGCAGTATCATCAGTCCCATCAGCAAGTAGGTAAGCAATAGCTTCAGTGCCAGGCCGTACCAGGAGAAGATACTCGCCGGCTTGACCGGACGATCCGAAGCAATCGCCACCCCCACGAAAATCAGACCCACCCACAGCGGCGTGATCAGCAGGCCGGTCACCAGTTGCTGGATCATGTCCACCGGCGACGCGGCGGGTATGGCGCCGTCTACCGGCGCCGCGGGCGGGCCAAAGATCAGGGCAAACACAAACGAAAGACCAAACATCACCGCCATATACATCAACACGCTGACCCAGACTTTGGCCTTGTTACCGCTGACCCGGGCCCAGGCTTCCTTGAGAACGTCCCCCAGCACAAGCGGATAGTTACCGCTGAGCCCCTGTTGCAAGGATCCAGACTGCGCCACTGTCGCAGCATCGTCAGGCGCACGCACCAAATTCGAATCGTTAGTATTCATCACAGAATTTCCCTGGTCCCGATGGTCGTCACCATGAACATCATACACCCGCCCCCTTCACTCGCCAACGCCCGCAACGAAACCGCCACAGGGGTTGATACGCCCGGGCGTCCTGACCGGTGCCGGGTGCTTTAGCATCGCGCCCCGGGCAACGGGGCCAATGGGTCTGCGGGCAAAAGGGTGCAATATCTATTATCATAGGCCGGAGGCGACACCGCTTCGCTTGTCCGAAATCTGAAAATACAACCGTGAGTGGACCTTTATCCATGCAACTGATCCGAGCCGCCAGCCATTTCATCGGTCTGGCGATAGCAGTATTTCTAGCGGGTTGCGCGAGCGCACCGCTGGACTATCCCAAAACCCGCGAAGTCGCGATCTCCCCTGACAACGCATCGTCGTTGGTCGAGCAAAAAAAGCGCTGGCTGGCTGCGCAGCCCGACAGTAACGGCTTTTACCCGCTGACCCAGGGGCTGGACGCCTTCGGCGCGCGATTGGCACTGATCAATGCCGCCGAGATCAGCATCGATGCCCAGTACTTTCTCATGAAGCACGACATCGCGGGCACCGTGTTTGCCAAAGCGCTGATACAGGCAGCGAATCGGGGTGTGCGGGTACGTTTTTTGCTGGACGATATTTTCACCACGGTGGGAGACGAAGCGCTGTTCGCGCTGAATTCCCACCCCAATATCGAGCTGCGAATTTTCAATCCCATTTCACGCAAGGGAATCTACGCATTCAACTATCTGGGACATTTTGGCCTCGCCAATCGGCGTATGCACAATAAATCCTTCACGATCGACAATGCGGTGTCGATTGTCGGTGGTCGCAATATAGCCGTGGAATATTTTCAGTTGGAGACGACGGGCGAGTTTATCGACTTCGATATGTTATCGGCCGGCCCCATAGTACAGGAGGTGTCCGCCTCCTTTGACGACTACTGGAACCATGAGCTTGCGGTGCCCCTGGAAGCGGTGGTGGACGAGGTCGATGCCCGACAGCTCGATGAGCTGGTATCAGAGGCCAAGCTGAGATTGTCCCGGGAAGATTTTGCAGTCTATCTGGAAGCGCAGGATACTGAGTTCATGCGGGCCTGGTTCAGGGGCGAGATCAAACCCTATTTTGCAGATGCGGTCCTGGTTGCCGATGATCCGCAAAAGCTGCTGGAGGATATCTCCCAGGAGCAGAAAATAGTTGCCACTGCGGTAGGAAAAGCGCTTCGCCAGGCAAAAAATGAAGTGCTCCTGTTTACGCCCTATTTCATCCCACGCGAGGGTGGTATTGAACTGCTGCGCAATCTCACCGAGAGAGGAGTGCGAGTCGTCGTGGTCACTAACTCCCTGGCCACCAACAACCACATCCCGGTGCATTCGGCCTATGCCGCCTACCGCAAGGACCTCCTGCGTGCGGGAGTCGAATTGTGGGAGGCCAGGGCCGATGCCGCAAAAAGCACGACAGCCAGCGGCGCCCGGGGGTCCGGAAAGCTGACACTGCATACCAAGGGCATCCTGATCGATCGGCGCTGGTTGTTTGTCGGCTCGCTGAACCTTGACCCACGCTCCATTGACATAAACACCGAGATGGGCGTATTTATCGACTCACAGGAGATGGGCGCTCAAATCATTGCCAACGGGAGCGTCAATATTCCCCGCATGGCCTACCGGCTGCAGTTAGGGGCAAACGATAAAATCACCTGGCACGCCACCATCGATGGCCAGCAGGTGATCGAGTCCACGGAGCCACTCACCAGTCGCTGGACCCGTTTCAAGGCCTGGTTCTTGAAAATAGCCCCAGAAAACCAGCTCTAAGCCCAATGGCATTTAGTTAAAGAGAAATGCATAGGGTTTTCAAAGCGCCGCTCCGGGCATCTACCCCGTCAGGACACGCCGTAAACCCGTCCCTGGGGGCTCTGCGCCGACATCCCTGTCGGCGACGGTCCTGCCGGGGTAGACACCCGAATCGACTTAAGTAAGTGCCATTCGCTCTAAGCCGAACTCGCGAGTGTATACCGCCGTCGCAACGCGTCAGGGTGAACAGGCGTATTTCATTGAGCCCGTCATTATTGCTGCCCGGCCGCCGGCATCGGCGTGTGCCTGGCAAAGGTGTCCAGGTGTTGCTGACAGTCATCTTTAACCCCCCCAGCGCGGTCTGCCGCGGCCTTTGCCAGTAGCGAGAGACCTCCTGTCGCAAGGGCCGTGCCGCTGGTCAGCAATGCGCCTTTCTGGTTGAGCCCGATTTGCGGCGCTGCCAGGGTACCCTTGAGCGCCACAAACGGTGAAACAAACATGTCCGCGCTGACACCGATGCCCTTGCGGGGCTTGGTATTGAATTCAATATTCAGTCGTTCAGTATTGAAGTCGATACTGCCACCACCCACTACCTTGATATTTTTCGTCTGCGCATACATGGCCGCGATATTGGCACTGCCATCGACCACATCAAGGCGGTACACACCGCAATCCCACTGGGTAAAGGGCTCGCTTTTTGCGATGGGGTTGAGAGCCGACAGTAGCTGCGTCAGCAGGTCACTGGATAATTTTTCCAGCAAGCCACCGGGCAGCCGGCCAGCGCCCTGGCTGATGATGATCTCACCATTCGCCGTCGCAGCGAGCTTGTGCAAACTATCTCCCCTGGATACCAGTCTGACGGTCATATCCGTTGGCGGAATGTCGGTAACATCGCCCTTCCCACCAGCGAGATTGAACCGCAGTTCTCGCGCGTGCATCTTTAACTCCAGAGCGGGTGGCGACGCGGAGGTGTCAAGGTGAATGCTGTTAGCCGATCGGCCTCCCCGGGCTCCCTGAAAACTGAGTTGCGCCCCGAGGTCTCCCCCCTGCAAGTCGGCATCGAGTTCGACTTTATTCCATGGCCCCTGTTGACTGAGTAATTTCTTTATTCTGACCTCGACATTGGCTTCGATGCCATCCAGCGCGTCCAGGGGCAACGGCTCATCACTCAATACATAGCCTCCGCTGTTATCCCCGGAAGACACTTTGGCCCCGTCGGAAGCGCCCGCCTTCGCCGCCTGGAAAGGCTTCAAATCGAGCAGGGTGGACTGGAGCCCGGCCCTCAGCATGACCGGCTTGCGCCGCTGCACCTCCAGCGAACCCGTTAGATCGCTGTCACCGAAATTTGCCTGCAGTTTGTCGACGCTGAAGTTACCCGTATCAAAACTCACCTCGCCGGTGGATTCATAGGCCAGCTCGGGTAGCTTGTTTGAAAGTTGAGCCAGGCTTTTACCGGTGGCCGCAAACTTCAGCCTGGATGGCTTTTGCGTGCGACTGATCTCACCGTCGATACCAAACCGGTTATCCCCTAGCAGCAGGGCGATATCGCGCAGCTTGATTACCCTGGCCCGCGGCACGGCCTCGCCCGAGAAGACCAGTGGCTGCGGGGGAAGACTCCGCAGCTCGAACAGCTTGCCCAGCTTGTCCAGGGGTGTAAGCGTGCCGTCGAACGCCAGGACGCGCCTGCCTGCGGTCACGGCCGCGTTAGCTTCGATGCCGTTGACCTTCCCATGGAGCTTGATTCTACTGCCGGGTTCCATCGCCGCTGCCAATAAAAGCGGGCCGCTAAAAGGCAGGTTAACGCCCAACGCGGCAATGGTGCTTTCGATCTTGGCACTGGTCAGATTAGCCCGCAGGCGGGCCCGGCCCAGGTCTCCAAGGGCATGTTTGTTCCCGTCCAGTTCCAGCTTCAGCCCTCCCCAGCGGCCGCGCAGGGTAAGCTCGGCGGGCAGGCTTTTTTCCTCGTCCCCGCGGGGGTGATGTTGGCCGGTGAGATGCACTGGCAGGCCGAGCGCATGGCCTTCGACCAGCACTGTCAACAGACCGTTAGCGTCGGTATCGACGCTCGCGGTATCCAGCTTCAGCACGCGTTCGGGGCTTTTGGGCTGACGCTGGATCAAGGTGACGCGACTGACGTCGGCATGGTCAATAGTCAGGTCTCGCCACTGACCTTTGCCGCCGCTTGTCTTGCCAGCAACCCCGTCGTCACCCCCATTAAAGTCCCAGTTGGAGTGACCCCGCTCATCGGCTTCCAGCAGCAGGTCGACGTCCCTGGCAATGATCTCTTCAATGCCCAGGGGGCCTGCCAGCAGTGACAGGAGTCTGACCTGCACTGACAATAGGCCGATCCGGGCCATAAGCGGCTGTGAACCCCACGGGGCGTTGGCAATACTCACCTGCTCCACGCGGATGTAGGCCGCGGGGAAGAGCTTGATATCAAGCTCGCCTGCGATGCGTACATCGCGACCCAGACCCTGCGAGAGCTGAGACTCGATGCTGGATTTATGCTGATTCAGATCGCCGTACTGCAGATAAAGCAAGCCGACAGTACAGCCAACGCCCAGCAGTACCAGCGCAGCGATTAGCAGGCGTCTGATCACGTTTACCACCGCGATTTCCCTTGCTTAAAGGCGGTTATTATTGATTACTGCAGCATAAAACGCCTCACCCCTCGAGTCTAGAGCAGCCTAAAATCCAGCGTTGCGTGCCAGCCGCCGGCTTGCGGCCGCATTAACGCCACTGCGCGGCCCCGGACCATCGGCGCCCGGAGGGGTCGCGGGTGGCGACCGGAGCCCCGCCAACGCGGGCTTGTCGCCTCGCCGTTCAGGATGCTTTCAGCTTTCCGTCCGTCGTATCGGCAGCGGAAATTCGTCGAGGCTGTGCTTACCAAACACGCTGCGCAGGTGCAGGTCGCGCTGGGGGAAAGGAACCTCGATATTGTACTTGCGCAGTTTATTGTCGATTTCCCAGAGATACCTGGCGTTCACCGCACCCGGACTTTTGACGGCCTCCGGGTTCAGCCAAACCACCAGTTCAAAATTGAGGCTGCTGTCGCCAAACTCGACGAACCAGATTTGCGGCTCCCGCTGTTTGTTACCTGTGAGGGTAACCGAAACATCATTGGCCGCTTCCAGTGCCGCTTTGCGCACCAGCTCTTTGTCCGTCCCGTACGCCACGCCAAAGGAAATCCGGATGCGACGGTGGGCTTCACGCATGGTCCAGTTGGTAACCCGCCCATTCACGAATTCAGAATTGGGCACCACGATATCGATGTTGTCGTTGGTGGTCACCAGGGTGCTGCGCATATTGATTTCCCGCACCTCCCCGGTCACCCCAGACTCCAGCTCGACGAAGTCGCCAATCTTCAGGCTTTTCTCGAACAGTATTATCAGGCCGGCTACAAAGTTGCTCACCAGCGTTTGCAGGCCGAAACCGATGCCCACACCCAATGCGCTGGCAAAGAGGGCAAATTTGGTAAAGTCGATCCCGATCGACGAGAGTGCGATCATGATGCCGACCGCCAAGATACAGTAGTGGAGGATTCTGTTGAGCGTGTAAATTGAGCTGGTGTTGACGGTCTGGCGTTTGGCGGCAATACCCTGTAGCGCGCTGCGCAACAGCTTGGAGATCCACCAGGCGATGGTCAGGATGATCAGCATACGCAGGATATCCAAAGCCGTCACCGGCGCCCCGCCAATTTCGAACAGCGTGGTTCTCGCGAGTTGGGCAAGCTGACTCCAACTCGAGCCGGCAAGCTCTTCGGCCGCCAACAAGCCCCGGGTGACACCGCTTTCCCGCTGTCCCAGGAGCGAGCCGAATAACTCGCCGAACTGGTCTGCACCTATCACCTGCTCTTCGACTTCACGCAGTTTGCGCTCGGTAATATTGGCCAGCTCTGCGCGCCTTTCGAGTAGGGCCGCATATTCCCCGTCACTCTGATCCGGCATCTGCGCCAGCGCAATTTCCCGACTTCGCAGGGTGGCCCGGCGCCACTGGGGGAGCCGCGCCTTGATGGCGTCGAGATCTCCGCTGTAGCCCCGCAGGTAGTCCCTGTCGGCTTTGGGGTCTGCTACGTTGCCGGTACTGACACGGCGCAGGATTACCTCCACCAGGCCGCTTTGCGCGGCGATGATTTCCTCCAGCGTCGCTCGCACATCCAGCTCGATCAAGCGCTGCCGATTGAGGCCATCGCGGGCTTTTTCCAACGGAGTCCGGGGAATTTCTCCGCTTTGGGCGAGTTGCGCCTGTACCAGCTCCAGCCTGAGTTCAGCCGCCTTGCCCAGGGCTTCGGTGCGCCTCTTGATGGTGTTCTCGATAGCCTCTTCGCTCGCGGTCAGGCGCTGGGCCGCAACCTCCACCAATGCCTTGAGGTTGTCCATTCTGCTGGCAAGCGCCTTGTCTTCGGCCTTGCGCCAGGCCAGCTCGAGTTTTGCCAACTCCAGTTGCAGCCTCGCCTGCATCAATTCCAGCCCCTGGCGGGCGCGATCAGGCGAGGTCGAACTCAAGGCGCGATAGTCAACCTTTCGCTGGCTGAGATCCCGTTGACCCACCTCAATAGCCTCTTGCAACAGGGAAACCTCCTGGGCCTCCTGGGCCTGCTGCACACCCGCCCTGCGCATGGAGTCGATCAATTCGCGCAGCTGGGACAGCGTGTAGCGTTCCTGTGCCGGCTTTTCCAGTGGCGGCACGGGCAGCGGCTCGGAGCGGAATTTCTGGTAGCGGGCAAGATTGACGGTGACGGTCTCGGCAAGGGCCACCAAACTGGCCTGGTCTTCGCGCAAAAACTGGTCCCGCAGCGCAGTCAGCCGATCCGTCGCTGTTGTAAAGTGTTGTTCGAGCAGCTCTGGGTCGTCCTCGGGAGCGGCCACAAAATAGTTCCACCAGTCGGCGTCCAGGCGAGAGGGGTCGGGGGGCACCTCGGACGATGCGGCCGGGGCCAGTGGAGACGACAACAGGATTAACAGTAAGCCCAATGCACGAAAAACTTTCATCTCGATAAACCCCGCACCGCTGTAGTTGCTCGCTCGCATCATGGTTGTGATCCTCGCCAAAGACAAGGGCCCGAAACCCTGCCTGGCGAAGATTGGGATGCGGCGGCTATGGTTTACTGTGCCTGGATGCGCTGACCCGCCATTGCGCCACCCCCAACCGCGGGGGGTGTCCCCCCCGCTTCCCCGTATAGTAAGATGACCCCATCGGTCCACAGCGCCCGCCAAGCGATTCCGGCGTTGCTCCCAATTCATTGACCGTCGAACGGCCTATTTATGTTCAACCCAGGCGCATGCACAGTCGAACGCACCGGCGACCAGGGCTATCTGCTCAGGTGGCAACTCTCGGTGCCCGGCGAAAAGGTGGCGGTTTACCTATCAGACTGTCCGGACCGTTTCTATGCCGCTGGCGATCCGGGTACTCCGCTACTGCACACCACCGACAATAAAGCGCTGATACCCAACCCGGATAGCCAGGTAAGGCACTATTTTCTCCTGAAAACCGAGCAGGGCGAGACCATCATCCTCGCGGAACGTAAATTGGCCCTGCAGGGAGCCCCCAATTTTCGCGACCTCGGCGGCTACGAGGCCCATCAGGGGCGGCCGCTGAAGTGGGGCAAGCTATACCGCTCCAGCAAACTGTCAGCTTTGACCGAAAGCGATATGAATTATGTCCACCGCCTGGGGCTCACTCTGGTTTGTGACTTTCGGCAGGTCATTGAACAACAGCTCGAGCCCATTCGCCTGGTGGGTGACAACTCGCCCGTTTTGACCAGCCTGCCGGTTCAGCCCGGGAGTTCCGCCAGTTTTCTGGAAAATCTGCACCAGGGCATTATTGCGGTGTCAGATGGAGCCGCATTTATGGAAGACATCAATCGCGATTTTGTCATCAATCAGCTTCCCCAGTACGCAGAAATGTTCCAACTCTTGCTTGCGGGGGATCAACAGGTGTTGATTCACTGTGCATCGGGTAAAGACAGAACCGGGTTTGGTGCCGCACTGATCCTGGATGTTCTCGGGGTGGACGAAGACGCAGTGGTGGAGGACTATTTGCTGACCAATACCTACCTGCCCCTCGACCAGGAGGTGGCGAGGCTTTCCAGGGAATTTTCGGATCACCAGGGCTCAGCGGTGCCGGAAGAAATACTGCGACCCCTGCTGGAAGTGCGGCCTGAGTACATCCGGGCCTGCTTCGACGAAATAAGAAGGCGCTATGCATCCCGGCAACACTTTTACGAGGCGGCGCTGAATCTGGATAAAGACAAACTGGCGCGATTGCGGAACCGATATTTGCATTAGGCCGGTGGTACACCCCCGGCCTCAACCCCTGCGCAGGAACAGAGCCCGGGTTGCCGCTCCCAAGCCAGGTTGGTGCCAGCGCCCCTCGGGCATGCGCGTCATGCAGTAAGCAAACGGACGGCTTCAAGGCGAACCTGAGCCGCCATACCGGCGCGGAAATCCGCTGTCTTCATTGGAGCATATCCCATGACCCAGGCCTTATCAGAAAATCCACACCATATCGAACGCCTTTGCAGCCTTTTCGAATTGGGAAATCCCCAGGGCAAGGCGACCCGGGTGGCCGGCGGATTTCACCACTTTATGTGGCGCCTGGAAACACAGCGCGGCTGCTTTGCGATCAAGCAGTTGGGCAATGACATGGACGTGGGAGACGCGGCCACGGTGGCGCAGATCAACGCCACCGAGATCACCGCCTGCGAGTTCTCCCAGCACGGAGTACCGTCCCTGTATTCACTGCACCGGGGCCGCCAGCACCTGCAATTGCTGGATGGCAACGGCTACCTGGTCTACCCCTGGACCGACGCTCGCGCCTGTCACAGGAATCGCATTCAGGAGCACCACGCGACAATCGTTGCCGGCACCCTCGCACACATGCATAGCAGCGACATCGAGGTGCCCGAATTACAGGCCGTGCCGTCCTTTCCGGTCACCGCGGAACGCGTCGTCGAGCTGGTTGGGCTGGCACGCCAGCGCAATGTCCGCTATAGCGATATTCTCGAACAGCGGCTGGATGACATCCTGCGGATCGTGGCCCACCATGCCCCGGCACTGGAGCGCCTTGCAAGCCACCAGGTGATCAGCCACGGAGACCTGGATCACAAAAACGTGCTCTGGGGTGAAGACGGCGACCCGGTGCTGATTGACTGGGAATCCGCCCGCCACCTCAATCCAACCTACGAGTTGCTGCTTGAGGCTCTGGACTGGGGAGGGATCACCGCCAATTTCGACGCGCGGCCGTTCACCACAATTTTACAGGCCTATGTCGATGCCGGCGGGGTGATCGATGAAGCGCTGATCCCGGCGGCGTCGGATGCCATTCAGGGAGCCTGGGTAAGTTGGCTGCTCTACAATGTCGGTCGCGCGATAGGCATTGAGGATACCCATCAGCGCGCCCTTGGCTCCGGCCAGGTCGATCTTGTGCTCAGCGCCCTGTTGCGCATGGAGAGACAGGCCGACCGGCTGGTCGCGATTGCCATGCAATATGCCTCCTGAGGACGGCAACTCCGGCGGCCAGGGCGCAGCTTTTACTCCGGGCCAACCATGTCGCCTGGGGCAGCGGGACGCGACACCGGCACGGCGGGCAAGCTGATGACCAACTCCTGGAGAAACAAAACCCCCTCGGGCTCCTGGGGCAGCGGTGTCGTCGTCAGCGTACCCGAGGCGCCGGCAAAGTCACCGGTACCGCCCACTATCGCCACCTCCGAGGCGCCCAAATCCGCCTCGCGACCGGCCACTGTTATCGATCCCGCATAGCTCGAGTGTTTGGTGAACACCAGCGTCCAGCTACACTGACCGTAATTGTTGTGCGGATCGTCTGCCAGGCCCGGATGATCGGTTGCCGAAAAATCCGGCGCGCCGGGGTCGGTGCGAATACAATAGCCGGCGTTGCGCCCAATGATTGTTTTCGCGTCGGCAGCAAGCAAGTGCTGATCGAAGACAAAGATGTCGCCGGGGGAATCCAGGCCATCATCCCCTGCGGCAGCCTGTCGAATGCCGCCGCCGCTGCGCCCGTCGGCATAGGTCACGATCTCGATACTGCCGGCCGCGACAGTCAGCGGCGACAATACTAACGCTATTGATAAGCTTCGCAATAGACCCATCACATCTCCCCGGATCGCAGCCATGGGGCGCTGCTACCCGTGCTGACCACGGAAGCCGAGCGCATCGCCGAGGGTCGAATCGCGGCGACGGTCTTCTCATAAGACTCCCTGTCCGCAGACCCTGCCACCGCCGACAGAAACCTGCCACCCCAGGCTGCATCTGGCATCGCCTGCCCCTTTGCTTTTGGTTTACTATGCCAGCTACCCGGGCCGGCGGCAATCGGCCGTGCCCACCCAAACCGCTCCTCCCACTGGAATCCACCATGGCAGCCACAACAGCGCAGCTCGATCACATCATGCTGGCCAGCAACGACCTGGCGTCGTCGGTAGCGGACTTTGAGCGCTTGCTGGGCTTGGCGCCCGTCAGGGACCATGGCCCCGGGAGTGATGGCGCGCGTAAAGCCGTTTTCCAGCTGGAAAACACCCGACTGGAGATTCTCGCGCCGGAGTTGCCCGGCAGCGGCAGTGATGCACTCTCGGCTCACCTGGAGGCCCATGGCCCAGGTCTTTACGGGCTGGCATTGGGTGTCGATGAATTGGCTGCATTTTCCAGGCACTTGCATGCCCATGGAATTTTCCCCAGCCCCAGGGATGACACCGTCGGTCCTAACCCGGGCGAGCACCGCCATTGGTGGTTACCGGCGCGCCTGAGTCGTGGCATTCCTGTCTGCCTGGTGCAACGTGACCCCCAGCCAGAGCCCCCGGTGGTCGCAGTCGCGGAACACGCCATCACGGCGGTGGATCATATCGTTGTCAATACCACGGAGGGCGATGCAGCGGCGGACTTCTATGGCGAGCTGCTGGGCATTCGCCTGGCACTGCGCCAGAACATGCCCCAATGGGGAGGCGATATGCTGTTCTTTCGCACCCGGCAAATGAGTATCGAGGTCATTGCGAACCCGAACAATGATCCGCGACGGGACAGCCTGTGGGGCATCGCTTTCAGAACAGCGGCAATCGGGCACACCCACCGGCGCCTGGTGGATGCCGGCGTGAAGGTGTCAGCAATACGAAAGGGTCGCAAAGCCGGCACCCGGGTCTGCACGATCAAGTCACACTGCCTCGGTATTCCTACCTTGCTGCTGGGTAGCGACTAGGCGGTAACGGCTACGCAGAAGCGCGTTACACAGGCAAAGCAGAGCAATCAACGCCGCTTTTGCAGCTACTGCAACAGGGCTTCTTCAAGCTGCCCCAGGCGGTCTTTGCCGAAAAACATTTCATCGCCCACGAAAAAGGTGGGCACACCAAACGCGCCGCGATCCGCTGCGGCCTGGGTATTGGCCTTGAGTTTGTCCTTGATGGCTGGGGTCTGGGACAGCGCCATCAGTGCGCTGGCATCGAGGCCGCCGTTGTCGAGGACCGCGCTGATCACATCCGGGTCGTCCATCTTCAGGCTTTGCTCCCACATGGCGGCCAGCACGACATCGATGTACTGTTGCGCGCAGTCCAGTTCCTCCGCCGCCAGCAGTCCGCGCATGATGCTGACGGTATTCACCGGGAAGTGGGCATTGAAGGTAAAATCCTCGAGCCCGTGTTTCTCGGCAAAGCGTTTGTTTTCCAGCAGTTCGTAGTCCAGCTTACCCTTGACCCCTGCGAAGGCAATCATCGGCGGCTGGTTGCCGGTGATTTTGAAAAGACCGCCAAGCAGCACCGGGTATACAATCAACTCGGCCCCGGTGCGCTGCACAATGCCCGGCAGCACCTTGTAGGCGTAGTACGCATTGGGGCTCCCAAAATCAAAAATAAATTCCACCCTGGCCATAACGTGATTCCTTGTTTGTGAGACAGATAGCAGGTTTTCTAAAGCACGCATTCGCTGCGACAGTTGCCAGCGCGGTCGTATTCAAGGTCGCTCAGTGGTTCCACCAGGCAAGATCGGAATAGGCCCGCAGGTCCAGTTCGTGGGTCCAGGCGGACCGGTGTTGATGGGCGATGTGAAAATAGGTTTCCGCCATCTGCTGGGGCAACATCAGCCCATCCCGTTCACCACCGCGCTGACCCCGCAGCTGCGCAAACCGATCAGCCCCCAGCATCTTGCCCAGGGTATCCGGCGCATCCACCATTCCATCGATCAGAACGTGCACCACATGGATGCCCCTGGAAGCAAACTCGGCGTTCAGGGTCTGGCATAGCATGCGCCGCCCACCCATGGCGGCCGCATGGGAGTGCTGCCCCGCATTACCGCGCACCGCGGCCGTGGCCGAGGTGACCATGATCACCCCTTTACCACGGGCCTCCATCGGCGGACAAACCACCGAAGCGGTACGAAACAATCCGAAGGTGGCGAGCTGCCAGCCCATCTCGAAGGCCTTGTAGCGGGTTTCGGCCAGCGGTCGATCCCCGATCTGGGCACCCAAGTTGTACACAACGACCTCGATGGGCCCGATTTCCTCCTCGATAGCAGCCACGCGCTGCTCGATGCTGCCCTCCTCGATGGCGTTGAGCAGGTAGCCGCTCGCCGTGCCCCCGGCGGTTTCGATCTCCTCAACCAGACGCTGCAGCCCCTGTTGATCGCTGCGCCGACACAGCACCGTATGGTAGCCGCCCGCCGCAAAGCGCTTGCCGACGTTTCCGCCAATACCGGCACCGGCGCCAATGACCAGGCAAACTGGCTTCATCCTGGTAGCCTCCCCGAGCAAACACGCTCCTTATCATATGGTTTCATCATAATACTTGTTGGTAGCATGATACAACTATAGAATGCCATCCAGCTTATTAGTGGCCCCCGGGGAAACGACGGTGAAGTACAAGTCCTTCGACCATATGAACTGCTCGCTGGCACAGACGCTTAACGTCGTCGGCGAGCGCTGGACTCTGCTGATTCTCAGGGATGCGTTTTTTGGCGCCAGGCGATTCAGCCAGTTTCAGCGCAGTCTCGGCATCGCCCGGAATATCCTCAGTGCCAGGCTCAACAGCCTGGTCGAGGAGGGCATCATGGAGCGACGGCGGTCGACGGAGGGGGTTCACCCCGAATACCTGCTGACGCCGTCCGGCCTCGACCTGCAGCCGGTATTGTTGGCAATGACGCACTGGGGCGACAAATACCGCGCCAATGCCAGCGGCGACCGACTCCGGTTTGTAGAGCGGGCAAGCGGTAAGCCCATCCGCACCATGGCCGCAACCAGCGAGGATGGCCGGGTACTCGAGCCGAGAGACATTCGAGCGGTAGCGGGCCCGGGCCTGGGCGAGGAAACCTGGCCCTTCACGAATCCAGGCGCCACTGACGCGCCATGAGCACCACCGGATAAGCACCGGCAAATCGACCAAGCAAACAGGGGTACCCATGGAATATTCACTGAAAAACAACGTCGCCGTCATCTCCATCGACGATGGCAAGGCGAACGTCGTCGACCACCGGTTCGTGGACAACATGACCGCCCTTCTCGAGCGCGCTGGGGAGGAAGCGGGAGCCGTGTTGCTGCAGGCCCGTGCCGGTATGTTCTCTGCCGGCTTTGATCTCAAGGAACTGCAAAAAGGCCGCCGGGAAGCCGAGGCCCTGGTGGCTCGGGGCATGGAGCTGCTGACTCAAATCTACGCCTTCCCGCGGCCGGTTGTCGCCGCCTGTGACGGCCACGCTGTTGGCCTTGGGGCGTTTATGTTGCTGGCTGCGGATTTTCGCCTGGGTTCCGCCACGGACTACAACATCACGCTCCCCGAAACGGCCATCGGCATGCCTTTTACGCCGGTGCTGATGACATTGATCAGAGACCGCATTGCCAGCACACAGCAAACGCTGGCGGTGTTGCAGTCCAGGCCGTATCGCGCAGAAGAGGCTCGCGAGGCGGGTTTTCTGGACAAGGTGACGGCTCAGGATACACTGCTGAGCGAATGTCAGGCCCTGGCCGAACAACTGAGCCAACTCCCGGGCGAGGCCTACGCGGCGAACAAGGAGGACCTAAGATCACATGCCCTGGGGGCAATGCGGGAATCGATCGGATAATCATAACGGTTTACCGGGAGTCCCGGCCATCAGCTCCAGGAATGCTCAATGCCCCGCGGGCCGGGACAGGGGCAGCACCGGGTTGACCGTTCAGATAAAACGCAGCAACAGGTATAACGCCAGCATTACGGTGACCCATAGCGCCATCATGCCGGAGCTGGAGGCGCGGATGAACAGAGTTTCGATGCGATCGCCATTGATGGTCGATCGCCAGCGAACCAGACTGCGCTGCCAGCGCTTGCCCAGCGCAGTCTCGATAGCTTCCCAGCGGGCCGCGACGCGATCCAGCATCCGCGGCGCCCAGGCCCGGTAGAGCCAGTCAGCGTCGAGGTTGACCGAGGGCAGTTCCGGCGGGTACCAGCCGCGCAAATTCAGCCAGGCAAAGGCCAGCGCGGAGAAGAACAACAACTGACTCTGGGCAAGCACATGGGTCACATCGTAGGGGCTGTAGCCGGTGTCGAAGGGCAGCAGGCCATACAGCAACGCCGGATACACGCCGATGCCTATGCACAGCAGTGCTGCCATGAGCATGGCCAGTTGCATATTGCCGGGAGGCTCGCCGGTGCGGATGCCCGAATCGTGGGCAAAAAAGGCGAAGTAGGGAATCTTGATCCCGGCGTGGTGGAATACCCCGGCCGAGGCAAACAGCAGTAGCAGCCACACTCCCCCATGCCCGGTGTCGGCGGCGGCGGTCATCACCATGGACTTGCTGACAAAGCCGCTGAACAGGGGAAATGCCGAAATCGACGCTGCACCAACAATGCACAGCACCGTGGTGCGGGGCATGGATTTGTACAGGCCGCCCAGCTCGGAACCATTGATGCGCCCGGTCATGTGCAGCACTGCGCCCATCGCCATGAACAGCAGACCCTTGAAAATGACATCGTTGAACGCGTGGGCCACCGCGCCGTTGAGGGCCAGCTCGGTGCCGATGCCGATACCGCAGACCATGAAACCGAGTTGGTTGATCAGGCTGTAGGCCAGCACCCGGCGCAGGTCGTTCTCGATCACCGCATAGAAGATCGGAAAGCAGGTCATGGCGGCGCCGATATAAATCAGCAGCTCGGTACCCGGGTAACCCCGCGCCAGCGCGTAGATCGCCACTTTGGTGGTGAAGGCGCTGAGAAACACGGTACCCGTCGGCGTTGCCTCGGGATAGGCGTCGACCAGCCAGCCGTGCAGCAGGGGAAAGGCGCTCTTGATGCCAAAGGCCAGCAGAATCAGCACGCCGGAAACCCCTTGCAGGCCGATATAGTCGAAGCTCAGGCTGCCGTGCTCGCGCCAGTAGAACAGTGCGCCCGCCAGCAGCAGCAGCCCGGACAGCACCTGTACCAGCAGATAGCGCAGCCCGGATTTCGAGGCGCGCTGGCTGCGCCGCGCCCAGATCAGGAACACCGAGGTCAACGCCAGCAGTTCCCAGCACACGAACAAGGTCAGCAGATCGCCGGCAAACACGGCGCCCAGGGCACTGCCGGCATAGAGCAGGGCTGCCACCTGCTGCACGGTATCCCGCAGGTGCAGGGAAAAAACCACGCCGATGAGCGCGGCGATGTGGAACACCCAGGCAAACAGCAGGCTGAGCCGGTCGACCCGGTAGGGAGTCAGCTCGAAGCCCAGCAGACTGGTCTGCCAGTGCACTCCCTCCGGCACCGACCACAGCGCCAGGGCGCTGAGCAGCGGGGTCGCCAGCATGATGAACTGGCGCAGTCGCCCCCGGGAAACCGCCGTCAGCAGCGCTCCGATAAAGAAAAAAAACAGGGGGTGCCACTCAGTCATGGCGCTCAGGCTCCTGGCTGTCGCCCGCCTCCAGTTCGATCCGGTCGTAGTAGTCGGGCGGGCGCATCAGCCAGGTCCGCAGCCACTTGGCCACCAGCACCAGCACCACGCAGCCCACAAAGCCGTAGAGCGGATAAAAGCCGGGCAGTCTCTCCCAGAAAAAACTGGTATGGCGATGCAGGAAGAAATCCAGCGCCAGCAGGATCGCGCAGCAGAAGTACAGCAGGCGCAGTACTCGCTGAACATTCTCGGGCCGGTCGAACAGGTGCACCTTTTCATCCGCCATATCAGCCACCCTCCACCGGCCACACCGATGCGGCCAACTCGTACAGGGCCTGGGGCTGAAAGAACAGCCACAGGCAAGCCAGCGCGGTCATCGACAGCGCCAGCAACGATAGCGCCGGAGCCTCCCGGACCGGCGTTCGCCCCGGGTCGCTGCCGGCCTGGAAGGCCCGCAAGGGAATGGGCAACAGGTAGGCGATGCTAAGCAGGGAACTGAGCATCAGCACGGCCATCAACAGGCCCTGACCGGCATCGAGGCTGCCCAGCATCAGGTACCACTTACTCCAGGTGCCACCCGCCGGCGGCAGGCCGATGATACTCAGGCTGGCCACGAAGAAGGCCGCCATGGTGACCGGCATCTGCCGACCGAGGCCGCGCATGTCGCTGATTTCGCTGCGGTGCGCTGCCACCACGATGGCCCCGGCGCAGAAGAACAGGGTGATTTTACCCATCGCGTGGGTGGCTATGTGCATCGCGCCGCCGGTGGCCGCGGCGCGATTGGCCAGCAGGGCCCCGGCGGTGATGTAGGCCAGTTGGCTCACCGTAGAATAGGCCAGGCGGGCTTTGAGGTTGTCCTGGCGCAGTGCCACCAGAGAAGCCAGCAGGACCGTCGCCGCAGCGAGGTAAAGCAGCCCCTGCGCCGCTGGCAAGCCCTGCAGACGCTCGGGTCCGATGATGAACAGGCACACTTTTAGCACGCTGAAAACCCCCGCCTTGACCACCGCCACGGCGTGCAACAGTGCGCTGACCGGCGCTGGCGCCACCATCGCCGCCGGCAGCCAGCGGTGAAAAGGCATCAGGGCCGCCTTACCGATGCCGAAGACAAACAGCAGCAACAAAACACCGACCACCAGGTTGGAAGTTTCCGCCGGAAATACCCCACCGGGGGTGAAAGTCAGGGTGCCGGCCACCGCCCAGGTGCCGATCAGCGCCAACAACAGAAATACCGTGGACGTACCCAGCAGCAGCAGCAGGTAGGTGCGCCCCCCACGTCGGGCCGCGTCGGTGCCGGTGTGGGTCACCAGGGGGTAAGTGGATAGGGTAAGCAACTCGTAAAAAACGAACAGGGTGAGCAGGTTGGCGGCGAAAGCGACGCCCATGGCCGCGCCGATGGCAATGGCGAAGCAGACGTAAAAGCGAGTCTGGTTAGCTTCACCGTGGGCGCGCATATAACCGATGGCATACAGACTGGTGACGGGCCACAGTACCCCCGCCACCAGGGCAAACAACATCCCCAGGGCGTCGAGGCGAAAGGCGATGCTCAGGCCGGGCAGCCACTGCAGCCAAACCACTTCGATGACGCCCGACGGGTCAGCGCGAAGGTTGCCATACAAGGCAAGCACCATCATCAACACCAGCAGGCCCGCCACCAGGGTCACTGCCTCTCGCCCATTGGGGCTGCGCTCGCCGATAGCGGCAATGACCAGGCTGGCCAGCACGGGCAGCAGAATAATTCCCTGCAACAGCGCCTCAGGGCTCATGGCGCCACCCCCAGCAGGCTTTGCGCGGCACGCTCGGCCAGGGAAACCGTGAAGCGAGTGTCGATACCGAAGTACAGATTGGCCAGCACCAGCAACCAGGTGGGGCCGAGGATAGTCCAGGGCGCTTCGCGGACCTCGCCACGCCGGGTGGGGGGCGGCCGAAAATAAGCGCGCTCAATCACTCGCCCGACGTAGACCAACGCCAGCAGCGAGCCCAGCAGGACCAGACCCGCGACCAGCCAGTTACCCCGCTCGATGGCGGCCAGTACCAGGTACCACTTGCTGACGAAGCCGACCGTCAGCGGCAGACCTATGAGGCTGAGGCCGGCCAGCACCAGCGCCGCCAGGGTCAGGGGCATCTGCCGGCCAAGGCCGTCAAAACGGTCAAGGCGCGGCTCACCCACCCGGTACACCACCCCGGCCAGGGCCATGAAAATGGCGCCTTTCATCAGCGCATGGTTGAAGACATGTAATATCGTCGCGGTGACACCGGTGACGCTGGCAAAAGCGATACCGAGAATGATGTAGCCGATCTGGGCGACACTGGAGTAGGCGAACAGACGCTTGACGTTACTCTGGTAAATGGCCACCAGGGAAGCAACGATGATACCGGTCACACTCAGCACCAGCAGCAACTTGTGCAGGGCCTGGAACGACAGCACGTATTCCGCCCCGTAGAGGGTAAACACCAGGCGCAACAGCAGGTAGACCGCCACTTTGGTGGCCGTGGCCGCCAGAAAAACGGTCACCATGGAGGGCGCATAGGCGTAGGCATTGGGCAGCCAGAGATGCAGCGGGAAAAGCGCCAGCTTCAGGCACACGCCGACACTGAAAAAGGCGAAGGCAGTGAATGCGGTTCGGGAATCGGCCAACTCCGGCAGCCGCTGGGCCAGGATTTCCATATTGAGGGTGCCGGTCATGGCGTACATCAGGCCGATGCCGATCAGGATAAACGTGGCTCCAATGGTGCCCATGATCAGGTAGCGGTAGGCCGCCCACTGTGCGCGGCGGTCGCGGCCCAGGGCGATCAGGGTGTAGGAGGCCAGGGCCGATATCTCCAGAAAAACGAATACATTGAACACGTCACCGGTGGCCAGGATGCCCAGCAGCCCGGACAGGCACAGCAGGAAGGCCACGTAGAAGTAGACCTCTCGCTGCGGACCCAGCTCACGCGCCAGGCTGGTGTGGGCTGCCGGCATGACCACCGCCGCCATACCGGACACCAGCACCAGCATAAAGGCATTCAGCGCATCGATGCGGTACTCGATGCCCCAGGGCGACGCCCAGCCACCCAGGGCGTAGACGACGGTGCCCTGCTCCAGCACCTGCCAAAGCAGTGCCAGGCTCATGGCGAAACTCAGCAGGGCCACGATCAGAGTGAAAAACCACACCTGGCGCGGGCGACCTGCCAGCAGGCAACTGGATGCACCCAGCAAGGGGACGATCACCTGGAGGATAGGCAGATGGTTTAACACTCGGCGTCGTCCTCGCGCTGCGCGGCCTGGTCGCGCTGCTGGATCTCGTCATCTTCGATGGTACCGTAGGACTCGCGAATGCGAACGGCCAGGGCCAGACCCAGCGCCATGGTGGCAACCCCCACCACTATCGCGGTGAGGATCAGCACGTGGGGCAAGGGATTGGCGTAGAGGCTGGTGGCACCCCCCGGGATGGACCCGGACAGAATCGGTGCGGTGCCACCGCGCACATTGGCCAGACTGATATAAAGGATGAAGACGGAAGTCTGGAAGATAGTCAGGCCCATGAGCTTCTTGATCAGATTGCCGTGGGAGATGACGATGTAAAAGCCAATCATCATCAGCACAATCACTACCCAATAGTTGTACAAGCCCAGCAGCTTCATTCGTCGACGCCCTCCACCCGGTCAGCCCGGGCGGTAAAGGTAAGGAACAGCAGTACCATCACGGCTGCCACGGTGACGCCCACCCCCAGTTCCACCAGCAGAATCCCCAGGTGCTGCCCCGCTACAGCGTCATCGGCCAGCACGCCGTAGTCGAGAAAGCTGCCCCCTGACAGTATCGAAACCACACCCACACTGCCGTACAACAGCACGCCGAGCGCAGCCAGCAGTCGCAGCCAGCCCAGGTTGACTACCGCGAGAGTCGCGTCCAGGCCGAACAGCATGGCGTGGAGAATGAAGGCCGACGCAAAGATGACGCCCGCCTGAAAGCCACCGCCGGGTCCGTAGTCACCGTGGAACTGCACATAGAGTGCAAACAGCATGATGGGCGGGATCAGCATCTTGCCCACCACGCGCAGGATACGGTGCTGATGCATCGGCGCATGGGTGACGTTATGCGCCCCATCCCGGCGCAAACCCAGCAGGGCGAGCACGCCAATACCCGCGGTAAAGATCACTACCGTTTCGCCCAGGGTGTCATAGCCACGGTAACTGGCGAGGACGGCGGTGACCACATTGGGTACGCCGATCTCCGCGGCGCTGCGCGCCAGGTAGTCGGGCCCGGCATTGGGCTGCTCGGCAGGCGAGCCGGCTCCCACCGCTGGCATGTCCAGCGTGCCATAAGTCAGCAATGCACCGGTGGCAATTACAGTGAGCAGGGCCAGCAGGCGATCATGGGAGACGGGTTTCTCATAGCGCCCGGCGAGGCTGAGGGCCGCGAGCATCAGCAGGGTGGCAATTCCCGCGCCCACCGCGGCCTCGGTAAAGGCGACGTCCACCGCGTCCATGACCACGAAAAAACAGGCCGAAACCAGGCTGTAAATGCCGGTCAGCATGGTCGAGGCGAACAGGTCCTTGATGCGGGCCACCGCCACCGCGATAGCGATGAGGAAGCCGAGCAGGACGATATCTATCAGGATTTCGATGACAGCCTCTCCTACCGATGCTTGTCAGCACCGCCCTTGCCGGGCGGCAGACCGCTGTGCAAAGCCGCCTTGCTCAGGGCGTGACTGGAGGTCGGGCTGGTCAGCAACAGCAGCAGCAATATCAACAGCAGCTTGGCCAGCACCAGCGGTTGGTAGCCGCTGAAAAGCATCAGCCCCACCAGGATACAGCCTCCGCCCAGGGAATCGGTGATGGCGGTGGCGTGCATGCGCGTATAGAAGTCGGGAAAGCGCAGCAGGCCTACCGCGCCGGACAGGCACATGAAACCACCGGCGAACAACAGCATACCGGCCAGCAAATCGAGCAGTAGGTTCACTTCCGCTCCTCCTCGCCGTCGTACTCGAAGAAGCGCAGGACGGCGATCATGGCGATGAAGTTGATCAGGGTGTAAACCAGGGCGATGTCCAGGAATTCCGGGCGTTTGTCCAGAAACCCCAGCAGCGCGATCAGCAACACCGTCTTGGTACCGAATGTATTCACCGCCAGAATACGGTCGTACAAGGTAGGTCCCAGCATTGCCCGCGCCAGGGCCAGCCCCATGGCGACCAGGATAGCGAGGGCGGCGGCGGCGATCACGGGGACTCCAGTCGGCTCACCCGACGGTCCATGTCGCCCTGTCGCAGATCGTCGATCTGCTCCGGGGAGAGGGCATGGACGGTAACCCGATCGTCCTCCAGGTTAATCGCCACGGTGCCGGGCGTGAGGGTAATGGAGTTGGCGTAGATGACTTTGCCGATATCACTGTGCTGGCTCAAGGGCAGGGTCTCAACCAGCGGATCAATGCCCTGGCCGTTCACGCCCCAGATGCGCTTGAGCACATCGATGTTGGCCCTAATCAACTGGCCCAGCAACCACAGGTGGTAGGGAGGCACCCGGACGAAGATCGCCAGGGGCTGGGACTCGCTGTCCACCACTCCCATGCGCCGTGCCACCCACACCACGAAGCCCACCGAGAGCGCACCCAGGGCGAGCAACAGCGGCGTATAGTGCCCGGAATTCATCAACCAGAGCAACGCGAGCGATATCGACAAGGCGATTGTAGGCACCATGACTTGATCCACGACCGTTTATGTTATGGGCCCCGGCCAGCGGGGCAGACCTGTTATCTTTTCGCTACGGCAGCTGGGCGCAGTATAACAAGTGCGCAGGTGCTTTGGCAGGGGCAGTCACGATAGCTAACACTGTAGCCCAGTTCAGCCCGCGTCCAGTTAGTCGAAGTTGGTTTGCCTGCAGACCAACCGGGAAAACAGGGTGACTAAGGGGCGCAGCCCGCGCTGGTGAACCCGACTTTAATCGCTGCCACGTCCAGTACACACGATAGAAAGAGGAGAATTCGAGAGATCGTTGCGCATGATTGGTCCTCATCGGGTTGCATCGGGGGCACCCATCAACCATCGGGTTGTCGAGATCAAAGCAATCCTATGAGCCAAATTCAAGAGCTCGTCCTGCCAAGCATTCAGCAAGTGTAACAATGGGCTGCCCGATCGGCCCGCGATGCCCTGTCGCCTGATTTCAATGCTGTTTAACAGGGTTTTCGGCCCAAAATAGTGCAAAAAGGTTGTTGTTATGCGCCGCAGATGGTAAAAACTGCTCTGCTCTAAGCCCGGTGCCAAATCTGTTGCAGGTAGGTGCCAGATCCAAGAGCAATTTCATTCTTCAAGTAAACCAAAACTGTCCACCCAGGTGGAACGGGGGAAACTAAATGAACAAAGCATTTATAGCAGCAGCCTCTCTGGCTTTTAGTGGTGCCGCAGTAGCCGGACCGGCAGAACTGCCCTGGACCTACATCGATGCAGGTTATGTCCTGCAATCCGGCACTGGCACCCTTGCCGACGAGGGCGGTGACGGTTACAAAATCCGCGGCTCCTTCGGCCTGAACCTGTTCCATTTCGGCGGGGAGTGGTACCAGGTCGACGGTGGTGGTGATGCCGGCGATATCGATTCCTACGACCTGTACGTGGGTGTTCACCCCGCCATCACCGATAGGATCGACCTGGTGGTCGATATCGGTTACACCGAGTCCGAGAACGAGCGCGACGACAAGACCGACGGCGTGTTCCTGCGCGTGGGTCCGCGTGCCATGATCGGTGAGCACTTCGAGCTCAGCGCCTACCTGATGTCTACCTGGGGCGACACCGACTTTTCCGTGGATGATGGTTTCGACAACATCACCCAGTTCTCTGACGATTTCCGCGGTGTGACTCTGCAGGTTGGTGGTCAGTGGTACTTTACCGATCACTTCTCGCTGGGCGCTGATGCACGACTGGAAGACACTGGCGACAACGTCAACCTGTTCGTTCGCTACAGCTTCTAAGATCGGCGTTAGCTGACCTGTACGGAGCCTGTTGCCCTCAGCGATGAAGGCAGCGGATGGAAAAGCCCGCGGAGTGCGCTCTGCGGGTTTTTTTATGCCTGTTTCCGGCCAGGGCTCCGCTGCGGAGCAGTGGCAGACTCGATGGGTAACTTTCGGTCCTACCTTTGGCGGGCAGGATCCCGACTGGCCTGCTCCAGCAAATCGACAATACCCCGGTAGGGAATGCCGCTGGCTCCGGTAAGACCAATTTCACAGGTGACACTGGTGGAATAGCCGGCGCTGCAATCCGCCGGCAACTGCTGTTTCAGGTCTGCCAGCGCCGAGCGATTGAGCTGCGACAGGGTGAACCCCTTGTCCCCGGCAAAACCACAGCAACTGATATGCCTGGGAACGAAGACATCGTCCGCACAGGCCTTCGCAATCGCCTCCAGTTTTTCGCCCAGGCCCTGGCGACTGGCGGAGCAGGTCGTATGCAGCGCCACAGTCGTGTTCAGGGGCCGCACTGGCAGACGGGGAAGTACCCTGTCGTGTAAAAAGGCGATGGTATCGACCACCTCCAGGTTCACCTGCAGGTCCCGCAATATCTGTTGCGTGCACGCGCTGGTATCGCAATACGCCGGATGTTTGCCGGCATCAGAAAGCTGGTACAGGGCGGTGGCCAATTGCTGCCGTTTGCCGGCGGCAACGTCGGCAAAACCCTTGCTGTCGAAAGGCAAGCCGCAGCACAGCGCGTCTACTCCCTGGGGGATTACCACATCGAAACCCGCGCGGTTCAACACGGTCACGGTCTGTTTCACCAGGGTATCGGCGTCGGCCTTTGCAGGGTCCATAACCCGACCCATACAGGCGGGGAAGTAAATGACCTTGCCGCCGCCGCCCTGGTCCGCGGGATACTCATGCACGGCAATTGCCCCACGACCGTGGGGCATGCCCGGGTGCCATGCTGTCACCCTGCCCCTGCTCAAACGGTGCGCAGCGTTGACCAGGAATCGAAAGGGGCCGTCACCCAGGGTGCGGCGCAGGGCGTCGGCTGCGCGCAATAGCACCCTGGCGCCGTTGCCAATACCCCCATAGTGTTTTCCAAGCCACCGGGCGATACCCTGATAACGACGGTTATCGGTCGCGCGCAAAGCCCGGGTCAAATCCCCGGTATTAATGGCTACCGGGCAACTCAGTTCGCACATTCCGCAGGCTGCGCAACTACCCTTGCCCTGGTATTCGTAGTCAGCGACCAGTTGGCGGCGCTCCTGTTCGCTAAAGCCCGCATCGGGGTTTCGAATATTGCGCCAGACCGCAATTCGCTGGCGCGGAGTCAGGGTCAATCGCCGCGACGGGCATGTCGGCTCGCAGAAGCCACATTCAATGCAGCGATCGACCAGTGGATCGGCTGCGGGCAGTGGCTTCAGGTCCCTGAGGTGCGCCAGGGGGTCACTGTTGACAATGACACCAGGATTGAGCAGTCCCAGGGGGTCGAACAGTTGCTTGATCTGGCCAATGAGCGCGTAGGCATCGGCACCCCACTCGCGCTCGACAAAGGGCGCCATATTTCGACCGGTGCCGTGTTCCGCCTTCAGCGAGCCGTCAAATTCCCCGACCACAAGATCGACGACCGCCTGCATCAACTGCTGGTAGCGATTCACTTCCTGTTCTGAGGCAAAGGACTGGGAGAACACGAAATGCAGGTTGCCGTCACCCGCATGACCGAAGATCACGGCGTCATCATAACGGTAGTGCTGAAACAGCATTTGCAGCCGGGTGACTGCGGCCCCCAGTTGCGCAACAGGCACTGCGATATCTTCGATAATCACCGTGGTACCCAAGGGGCGCACGGCCCCGACCGCGGGAAACAGCCCCTTGCGCAGAGCCCACAGTGAAGCGCGCAGGTCGGCATCCCGACTGAACTCAGGGGGCGTCAGCAGCTCGGATCGGGACAACACACCCTGCGCCGCCCTGACCGCATCCTCAAGCAGCAGGCTATTGGCAGCATCCACCTCCACCAGCAATGCCGTGACCCCACCGCTTTGAAGATCAATCTGTCGGGGTATTGCCGCGTGGCCGGCCACCGCTTTCAAGCCACGCTGGTCAATCAATTCCACGGCGGAGGCAACAGCCTTCAGTTGCGGCACGAGCTCGCACGCGGCCTGTGCAGACGGGAAAAACAGCAGTGCCGTCGCCTTGTGCAGGTGATCGGCCACGGTGTCGAGTACCAGCTCGCCGATAAAGCCCAGGGTGCCCTCCGAGCCCACCATCAGGTGAGCCAGGATATCCAGTGGCCGCTGGAAATCGAGCAGCGCGTTCAGAGCGTAACCCATGGTGTTTTTGAGGCGATATTTATGCCGGATCCTGTCTGCCAATGCAGGATTGTCATGCACCCGCTGCGCCAGTATCGACAGTTCGTCTAGCAGCGCCGCGTGGCTCTGCTCGAAGGCGCGGCAGCTGCTCTCGTCGGCGGTATCCAGTAGTGTGCCATCGGCTAAAACCAGTTGCATTGAGCGCAGGGTACTGTAGGTATTGGCCGCGGTACCGCAACACATACCGCTGGCATTATTGGCGGCAATCCCGCCCATGCGCGCGCTATTGATCGAGGCGGGATCAGGTCCAATTTTGCGCTGGTAGGGCCGCAACGCATGATTGGCATCAGCGCCCACAACACCCGCCTGCAGGCGAATCGCAGCGCCCTCCTCCAGGACTTCCAACTGCTGCCAGCCCCAACCCAGGCAAACCAGCACCGAATCCGTCACTGCCTGCCCCGACAGGCTGGTCCCCGCGGCCCGAAATGTGACTGCAACCCGGTGTCGCCGCGTGACCGCCAGTAGCGCCCGCACCTCGGCAATATCGACAACCTCGACAACAATTTCGGGCACCAGGCGATAAAAACTGGCATCCGTTCCCATCGCCAGCCGCCGCAACAGATTGCAACTGACCCGCTCGCCGGGGATTACCTGGGACAAATCCGTGTAAACCCGCTGATAAACGCTCTTTGCCGTTTCGCTCATGGCCCCATAGTAGCCCCTGCCGGAACCTCATTAAAGCTGAACCCACGGGCAAGGCAAACTCGGCAGCACAAAAGGGCTGAACCTGGGGGAAATGGAGTAAGATGGAGGCGTAATCCACGAGGTGAAGTCCGGTGGCATCGTTCTTTTGGGGGCGCAAGCGCGCCGGGATGCCGCGCGAAGACATTCGTGAAATTTCGACGGGCTCATTACCAACATGTCCTATCTGGATCGGATCAAGGCCTGTAACAACGCTGACCTCGGCGGTTTTATCCCCTTGCGGGTTGCCGGGACGGGTGTGGGCTGGATAAGAAAGCGTTTTGCCGAACACCTGGCGGCGTGGCCCCGGGTTTTCCTGGTTTCCGCGCAGTCCGTCGATTTGCATCCGGCCCTGGACAGTTTCAGCGCGCGTACCGCCGCGCTTGCTGAAGTCACCAGGGCCCTCCTCGAGAGAGGCATCATCGATCAGATCCACGGCGAATTGTACCCGGTGACACCGACGGGCCGGGGTGAGGCCGTCTTCTTGCTGGACAGGGCCTGCGCACCGTATTTCGGTATCCGCGCCTTCGGTCAGCACCTAAACGGCTTCGTGCGGCATGGCAACGATCTGAAGATGTGGGTGGGCAGGCGCGCCCACAACAAGAGCACCTTTCCCGGCAAACTGGACAATATGGTGGCCGGCGGGCTGCCCGACGGTATCGGGTTTCAGGAGAACCTGATCAAGGAGTGCTGGGAGGAGGCGGCGATCCCGGCGGAGCTGGCGATGCAGGCACGTCCGGTGGGGGCCGTCGCCTACTGCGTCGAGACCAGGCGCGGGCTGAAGCCGGATGTCATGTACTGCTACGATCTCGATCTACCCCCCGATTTTGTGCCTCGCTGCAATGACGACGAAGTCGAGGAGTTTTATCTGTGGCCGTTGGCCAGGGTGGCGGACCTGGTGAGTGAGAGCACGGAATTTAAAATGAACTGCGATCTGGTCATCATTCATTTCCTGGTGCGTCATGGCTTTATCACACCTGCGCATCCCGACTACCTGGCCCTGGTTGAGAACCTCTATCGGTGGACGCGATTTCAGCGCTGAATTCGGATCGGCGCTGAACGGCAGCTTGGTCGTCCCTGGGAGAACAAGAGCCGTCCAGGATTCCTATTCCCCGGACGCGTTGAGGGTCCAGCACCCCATTTACAGACTGTTAGTGTGGATACCGATGAGATAGCAATACTCGAATCCTAGTGACTGACAATCTCGACCCCCTGACAGAATGGGTCGACCGTGCCGGACCACGGAACGCAGGTTATTTTTTGGGACAAATTGCTCCCGTCGGAGAGCGTACCCGTTATTTGGGATTCGTATCCCACACTAATTCCATGCCTAAATGATCAAGATCAATGTGCCAGTTGAAAAATTACTCCGAGAATATTTTGCAGCTGGCGCGGCTGCAACCAGCGCTACCGGGCAAACCCTGCAAACGACGTGATCCTGTCAACGCCCCCTAAAAGCGTGTTCGATTGTGAGGAGCTGTACGCGGTCCTTTAGACGCTTGGACGTTGTAGCCGCTATACTGAAATCCTGATTCCGGTATGCTGCAGCAAGGCAGACCTGCACCCGTTGCTGCTTGCCGGTTGCCGGCAATACCCTCACGGAGCCGTGTAATCAACGATGGCACAACAACCGACCCTACCCCGCATAGCGAGCCCTGATCGTTTACGGATGCGGCCAATGCGTGGCTGGCTGTTCGCGCTTTTGATCTTGCTGTACAGCAGCTATAGCGCGGCGAACAAGGCCACGGTGGTAACCATTAATTATGCCGACGCGGGAGAAATAGCCGACGTGCTGGAAGGATTGGTGGACGCCGGCGGGAGCGTTCGCGTTTACCAGAATCAATTGATCATCAATTCCAGCCCGGCGAATACCGCCGAATTGAAGGACATTATCGAGCTACTCGATGAACCCCCACGCAAACTGCTGATCAGTGTCAAGTCAGCGGGTCAACACAGGGGCAATAGCAGCGGGTTCGAGGTATCGGGCCAGTATGGGAACGGCAGCCATCACAGGGAATTCAATGCAGATGGCACGGTAACCGAGACCACGGTCAAGCTGCGCAGCTATAACCGTGGGGTCAGCGGTACTTCCGGGGCCGACCAGTCAATACAGGCTCTGGAGGGCCGTGATGCCTACGTCCTGGTGGGACAATCAACCCTATTGCCCTCGGGCCACTACGGCGGAGTGACGCAAATCAGCGCGCAACAGGGTTTTTGGGTCAATGCCCGGGTGCAAGGGCAACAGGTGACGGTTTCCCTGAATGCGCGCAACGACAGCCTTTATGGGAGACAATTGAACACCGCCTCCGTCGATACCCGCGTTCAGGGCAATCTCGGTCAATGGCTGGCAATTGGCAGCCTCAGCGGCTTCGAGGAGCAATCAGGCAGTGCCATTGCCAGCCGCGCCAGGCATTCTCGCAGCAGTGCCAGCGCGGTCTACATCAAGGTGCAACTTCTGGAATAGGCACACGGCCTGCCTGCCCCCTCCTTTCCCACAGCGCGTCAAGCTGCCCGGCTCCAGCGCACTACTTGATAAACAGCATTTCCTGGTACTTGGGTAGCGGCCAGAGTTCATCGGCCACGTAGCCTTCCAGGGCATCGGCGGCAGCGCGAACCTCGTTCATCCGCGGCAGAATTTCATTGGCACAAAACTGCATATGCTCCTCGGTTGAAGAAAAGTCTTCGCTGGCCAGTGCCTCCGCCAGGCTATCTACCGCGGCGCCCATGCTATTGATTTGCTCGGCAACGGCCTTCGCCACTGCGTTGTCCAGTTCGACACCCATTGCCGACAGACTCTGTGCGGTGCCAGACAGGTTCGCGAGATATGTAGTCGCGGCGGGATAGATGAGGGTCCTGGCCATGTCGATAACCAGCTTCGCCTCTACCTCGATCGAGAGTATGTACTGCTCTGCGTACACCTCGAATCTGCTCTCCAATTCCAGTGGACTGAGCACGCCGGTGCTGCTGAACAGTTCCACTACGGAGGGCTCCCGCAGCGCAGGCAGTGCATCGGCGGTGGTGGGTATATTCTTCAGGCCGCGCTCTTCCACCGCCGCTTTGTGCCAATCCTCGGAATAACCGTCGCCGCCAAACACGACGTTGCCGTGCTCGGTCATCAACGCCTTGAGAACACTGATCACGGCATCGGCCTGGTTGGCTCCGCCACCGAGTTCCGCCTCAAGCTTTTCGGCGACCCAGTTCAGGGAGTCTGCCAATACGGTATTCATGGCCACCAACGGGCCAGACACCGATTGTGATGAGCCCACCGCCCTGAACTCAAATCGATTGCCGGTAAAGGCAAAGGGAGAGGTGCGGTTGCGGTCGCCGGGATCGCGTTCGAAGTTAAGTATCTGCGAAAGGCCCAGGTCCATCTCACCGCCCACCTTGCTGGTGTGGATGTTGCCTTCCTTGATATCCATAAATACCTTCTCAAGCTGGTCCCCCAGATAGACCGACAGGATCGCCGGGGGTGCTTCGTTGGCTCCCAGGCGGTGGTCATTGGAGGCCGTGGCAATCACCGCCCGCAGCAATGGCCCATGCAGGTGAACGCCGCGAATCACGGCGCCACAGAACAGCAGGAACAACAGGTTTTCGTGGGGAGTGGAGCCGGGGTCGAGCAGGTTGCCCTGGGTACTGTTACCCACGGACCAGTTGACGTGCTTGCCCGAGCCATTGACACCGGCGAAGGGCTTCTCGTGCAGCAGGCACATAAAGCCGTGCTTGCGCGCCGTGGACTTCATCAGCGTCATCATCAACTGCTGATGATCCGCTGCCACATTGGCAGCCTCGAAGTACGGGGCAATCTCAAACTGGCCCGGGGCCACCTCATTGTGGTGGGTTTTGGCAGGAATCCCCAGCTTGTAGAGCTGATCCTCGAAATCCTGCATAAAGACCTGTACCCGAGCAGGTATGGCACCAAAATAGTGATCGTCAAATTCCTGGCCCTTGGCGGGTGCCGCCCCAAATAGCGTGCGCCCGGCCAGCAGCAGATCGGGACGGCTGTTGGCAAAGTGGCTATCCACCAGGAAGTATTCCTGCTCTGCGCCGCAACTGGAATTCAGCGCGGCGATTTGGGTTTCTCCCATCAACTCCAGTACTTTTTGTCCCGCCTTGTTCATCGCAGCGTTGGAGCGCAGCAGGGGGATTTTCTTGTCCAGCGCTTCCCCCGTCCAGGACATGAAGACACTGGGAATCATCAGCGTGGCGCCATTGTCGGTGTGCATGATGTAGGCCGGACTGGTGGGATCCCAGGCGGTGTAACCACGCGCGGCATTGGTCATCCGCAGGCTGCCGTTGGGGAAGGAAGATCCGTCAGGTTCACCCTTGATCAGCAGGCTGCCGGTAAACTCGGTTATCGCCCCCCCGTCTGAATCGGTAATGATGAAACCGTCGTGCTTCTCGGCTGTGATATTGGTCATCGGGTAGAAGATGTGGGAGAAGAACTTCGCCCCCCTGGACACAGCCCACTCTTTCATGGCGGCGGCTACGACATCGGCGGTCGCCGGATCCAGCGGCGCCCCCGTCTGCACGGTCTTCTTGATCGCCTTGAAAGCCGTCTTGGAAAGAGCCCACTCCATCCTGTCGAGGTTGAAGACATCTTCCGCCCAAATCTGGCCGAGGAAATCCGTTTTGCCCACATTTACAGGGCTGCGATTGGTGATGTTCTGAATTGCTTCCTGGCGACCGGGGTTGGCACTCATCTGATTTTTCCTTGGGTTTGTTTGTGTACCCGAGAACATGCACCGTTATGGGGAACACAGGCTGCTATTCGGGCTCTGGAGTAAACAATTAGCAATATTCGGGCCATGCTTTGGAAGCCGATGTTTTATATACAGTTAATGACGGAAATTAGAGGGTCACTGCCCCGCACTGTCGCGAAACAGGAGAACGATGCATCATACAGGTGCATTTTTGCGTAATCGCAGGAGCGTGCTGTGAGTGCCGCCAATGGGTATACGCCGGATTCAGCAGGAGTCGTCTGCCAGAGGACCAACAAGCAGCTTGTGGCTTTATAGAACTTCCGGTGCAGCGCCGGCAGAATCCGCGAGCGCGCAGGTCGGTCTGCCTTCGGCACCGGGTTTTATGCCCCGACTATTCTTTTGGGGTGACTGTTTCCATAATTTGATCAACGGTAAATGATGCGGGTCGCTGTCTTGGTGGGAACTGCTGCAATGTTGCGACAAACTTGCCAACCACAGAAAGCGGTACGCCAGACATAGAGTCTATACTCTCACCCCACCAAACGTTGTACTGGTTGGAGTCGGTATCGGCGCGCTCGTACGGGTCCCGGCGCAGGTTAAAGATCTTGGGAATTCGCAACATCACAAACGGGTCACGCCATACATCGAAACGGTTTGCGCGCTGCTCCGCAAAGACGAATTTCCAGTCGCCGACACGGGTCCCGGTCAATAAGCCGTCATCGCTGAAGTAAAAGAACTCCGTTCGTGGCGATTCATCCGTTTTTCCCGTCAAGTGGGGAAGGAAATTATACCCGTCCAGGTGGACCTGGAATTTTTTCCCACCCAGGTTTTTGCCTTTTTTCAACTCTTCAACGATATTGTCGTTGCCCGCTGCGGCCATCAGCGTAGGCACCCAGTCGAGATGAGACATGATGCTATTCTTGATCTGCCCGGCCTTAATCTGACTGGGCCAACGCACCATGGACGGCACCCGGAAACCACCTTCCCAATTGGTGTTCTTCTCACCCCGGTACGGGGTAATGGCAGCATCCGGCCATTGGTTATAATGCGGACCGTTATCTGTGGTGTAAATAACGATCGTGTTATCGACGATACCCAGTTCATCGAGCTGTTTCAGTAATTCGCCAACATGATTGTCATGCTCGACCATGCCGTCGTTATAGAAACCCTGACCAGACAAACCCGCAGTCTCTTTTTTAATGTGGGTGTGATAATGCATTCGGGTTGAGTTGAACCACACAAAAAACGGCTTGTTTGCTTTATGGCTTTTATCAATAAACTTTTTGGTTGCGGCCAGAAATTCTTCGTCAATCGTTTCCATCCGCTTGCGCGTGAGTGCACCACTGTCTTCAATTTTCCCGTCTGCGGTACTGCGAATAACGCCCCGTGGACCAAACGCTTTTTTGTAGTTCGGGTCCTTGGGATAATCTGGCCGCTCTGGCGCTTCTTCAGCATTCAGGTGATAGAGGTTACCGAAGAACTCATCAAAACCATGATTGGTCGGTAAAAATTCATCGCGGTCCCCCAGATGGTTTTTACCGAACTGCCCGGTGGCGTAACCCAGGGGCTTCAGCATCTCAGCCAGTGTTGGGTCCTCTTTTTGCAGACCCAGGGGTGCACCGGGCACACCAACCTTGGTTAAACCGGTGCGTATTGGATGCTGCCCGGTAATAAATGCGCTGCGCCCCGCGGTACAGCTTTGCTCGCCGTAATAGTCGGTAAAAATAATGCCTTCGTTGGCAATACGATCGATATTCGGCGTTTGATAACCCATCACGCCCAGACTGTAACGACTGATGTTGGTGATACCAATATCGTCACCCATGATCATCAAAATATTGGGCTTGTCTGCAGCCTTCGCCGACACGCTAAATATGACGATAATCAGAACGCCAAGAAAACGAAACCGCCTCATCATGCCTAACTCCTCTTTGAATCATTATTTTCAGATCGGATAAGCTGCATCGAATCCCATTGCATGCAGCTATCAGGGACAATTCTATAGCCTGAGCACCTGGCAATATTCGCACTTGTTTCAAGTCACTACAACAGGTAGATCAACGCCAAAGCTCTGGCGCAATCTCAAAATCCTGCTTGCGAATCTGATTCAAGGCGGGACCCGACTCGATGTCGTGAATCGACATGGAAGGGATTCGGTAGTCAGGAAAGCCTCTCGGGTCGAAGGAACAGCAGATACAGGTGACACGCGACGTTAGCTTAAGTCACTAAAACCGAGCCCCGCATGCAAAGCAAAACAAGATGCGTGCTTGCTCTGCAAAAAAAGCAGCAACGCCTATAAAGAATGGGAGAACAGTCGATATGTCAGGATTATGGCGGCGGCGTATTGCACTTTGGAAGCAGAGCCGCCCCCCGCACCGATTGGAAACCCCGGGTGGCTCCCATTAGCGGTGCATGATCAATTATCTACAGGACGGCACTGTTGTTTCGTCGAGTGGAGCTTCGAGGGGCGCCGATACTACCTTATATCGACGCTGACAATCTCCGACAGCTCGCTTCTTAACCGCGCACCGTCAATCGCCACCATGGATATGTGGTAGATATCGGGGGGCAGGTTCTTGAACGTGTAGCTATCCACCTGGCCGCCGTCGAGTGCTATTGTCTCGGAGGCACCGTTCAGCTCTGAGGTGTAGTAAATCTCGAAGCCGGTGAGTTCAGACGGTGATATCACGCTGCCATCGACCCGCTTTGTCGGTATTTGCCAGGAAAGCCGCAGGGTTTTCAGCGCTGGTCCCGACGTTGGCACCGCAGTACTGGTGGAAGTTGAGTCGGCAGTCCCTGTCGAGGTCCCCGTGGAAGCCGCTGCTGATGGCGATGTGGACGTGGACGTGGACGTGGAACTAGAAGTCGGTATGGATGTGGAACTCCAGGTCGATGTCGCGGTGGAAGTCGGTGTCGACGTTGAGCCGGACGTAGTGGCGATGTCCTCGCTTGGACTTGTGGCCAGCTTACCCGCGGCGAGTCGTTGCACTTCCTGTGAGTTCAACGCATGCTCCAGGATCTGAACATTGTCAATCTTGCCGTCGAACAGACGTGCCTTGCCCCCCGGCTGACTGCCAACCGCCACCCGCATCGCAGGATCGACATCTACTTTTCCTGACAGCGACCTGGAACCGACTTCGACGCCATCAAGGTACAGGCGCAGCCGCTTTCCATCATAGGTTGCCGATGCGTGCTGCCAGACACCGGTCTTCAATCTCCCTCGATCGGCAACGAGAGTTGTGGTCACACCATTCACCCTCACCCGGGCGCGCAGTACCGTGCCATCTCCACTCTTGATGGTCCCCAGCATGAAAACATGATCCTTGGCCGCCGTGCCCGAGGCCTTGGAGATAATGCGGGGGTCCCGATAACTGCCGGGGTAGCGGTCCGCCTTGAACCAGGCAGCCAGCGTCAACCCGCTTCCCTTCACATCCAGAGAGCCCAGGTCAACGAAGTCGTTGCTACCATCAAAGCGCAAAGCATAGGGGCTGCCATCCGCGGTATCAGCAACGTAAGCAGGGCCACCGATCAAGTTGCCATTATTGCCAGCGCTTCCGCTGTCCAACGCAACTTGCCCCTTGCCTTCGTTGAAATACAAATTGACCAAACCAGGGGAATTTTCAGCAATCGGCGCAGGCCCCTTGACCAGATTCTGCAACTCTACCGGTCCCAGTGCCCGATCCAAGATCCGAACATCATCTATCTTGCCGTCGAACAGCCGTAACTTGCCGCCTGGCTGGCTGCCAACCGCCACCCGCATCGCCGGATCGACATCCACTTTGCCCGACAGCCGCCTGGCACCGACTTCGACGCCATCAAGGTACAGGCGCAGCCGCTGTCCGTCATACGTTGCCGACGCATGGTGCCAGACACCGGTCTTCAGTTTGCCACGATCGGCAACGAGGGTTGTGGTGACCCCATTCACTCTCACCCGGGCGCGCAGTACCGTACCGTCTCCACTCTTCATGGTCCCCAGCATGAAAACATGCTTGTCGGACGCCGTACCCGAGGCCTTGGAGATAATGCGGGGGTCCCGGTAGCTGCCGGGGTAGCGGTCCGCCTTGAACCAGGCTGCCAGCGTCAGGCCACTTCCCTTGACATCGAGGGAGCCCAGGTCAATGTAGTCGTTGCTACCATCAAAGCGCAATGCATACGGGCTGCCATCCGCGGTATCAGCAACGTAAACGGGGCCTCCGATCAACTTGCCGTTCTGGCCATCACCGCTGCTATCCAGCGCGGTTTGCCCACTGCCCTCGTCCAAGGTGAGCTTTAGATTTCCCTGATAGGACGCCTGCGCGTGTTGTACGGAAGCACCCATAAACAATAACGATACAAATATTCCAAGCTTGCCCAGCACAATTGTCTCCTGAACGGCTAGCACAGCTTTTTGGACGAATGACTCCGTCCATGAGCTGGCGTTTGAGTAGTAAGTACACCTAAACATATACCACCAGCCCCATAATCGGAGTTGGGCCTCTGGCAATCGGCGGGGAAATTTCAAGAGAGTTTTGCCAACTGTGACGAATCTCGCGATTTGGCTCCATGAATTGATGATTCAAGCTTGTGCTCAGCCTCGCGAAACCCGTGAAAACCAAGCGAAGGCGAATACCCTTATCTGATTTCCGAGTTGCATCAAAATTGTCGTTTCCCAAAGCTCCAGTTATGCGCTGGTTCGCAAACCCCCGCTCTGCGCAATACCTATCGACAAGAAATCCAGACATCGGTGAGATAGGGTGAACAAGCTGGCCTATGCTGAATGACAGGTACACTATTTGCATCGGGAAACAGTAAATATGGGAAAAACGTTTCAGCTATTGGCGCCACTGGTGTTTGCGATCGCGCTTGCAGCTTGTGCCAGCGGTACTCGCATCGAAAGCGATTTAAGCATCAAGGGCGCGCCCGACTGGGTCAACGAAGGTACCCAGGCATTGAAAAACAAGGATGGACGGCTGATCCATGGTCGCGGCGAGGCAGTTCCTATGGGTGATGCCTCACTGCAGAAGGCGACCGCTGACAATCGTGCCCGGGCAGAAATCGCGCGGGTATTGTCAACCATCATGGAGGATACACTGGCGGATTACAGTTCCAGTTACGGTGGCGAGGCGGACGGCAGCATTGCACGGGAGATCTCGAGTAGTACCCGACTGGCATTGAGTGGCACTCGCATTCTGGGGCACTGGAAGGACAGGAAAACCGGCATTATCTACGCGCTGGCGGAGCTGGATACCCGGGGCCTCGATAGATCCATCGCCATGGGCAGCCAGTTGAGTGATAACTTCAAACAGCAATACATTGACCAGCTCAATGCCAACTTCGATCGATTTATTGAGGAGGGTGGGCGATGAAATCCTGGATGCCGGCCCCCGCCCTGGCACTGCTGCTTGGCGCCTGTAGTACCCAGGTGACCCGCATCGATCCATCACAAACGGTTGATCTAAGTGGCGCCTGGAACGATTCCGACTCGCAACTGGTGGCGCAGGAGATGATTCAGGATGCGCTGAATCGACCCTGGATCGGCCACTTTACCCAGGCCAATGGCCACCCGCCTGCGGTTATCGTCGGCACTGTGCGCAACCTCAGCCATGAACATATCAACGTCAATACTTTTACCGCCGATATGGAACGCGCTCTGGTCAATTCCGGTCAGGTCGAGTTTGTTGCCGCCAGCGCTGAGCGAGTTGAAATCAGGAATGAGCGACTCGACCAGGACCTCAACGCCAGCGAAAAAACCCGTAATGCCCCCGGACAGGAGGTGGGTGCCGATTTTATGCTCAAGGGTCAGATCAATACGATTTTTGATGACCAGGGTAAGCAACAAGTACGCTACTACCAGGTTGACCTGAATATGATCAGCATGGCGGACAATCGCAAGGTGTGGCTGGGACAGAAGAAGATCAAGAAGCTGGTCAAAAACAGCAAGCTGCGCCCGTAAATGGAATGGATCGCTCCTTCGCTGCATCACTAACGACCCTGTTATGCCTGTGCGGCATATTGGCAGCCTGCGCCAGCCACCAGCGCCAGGTCAACCAGTTAGCCGACGAGCTGAAAACCGGATCGCCAGAGATGGCGCTGACGGCACTCCGGCAAATGCAGGTATCCGCGAGGGACCGCCCCCACTACCTGCTTGACCTGGGAACCCTGCAATTGGTGACTGGCGATTTCAGCGCCAGCATCCGTTCCCTGCAGGCCGCCAAGGCGCTGTTGGAACCGCTGCAGGCATTCAGCATCAGTGAAAGCCTCGCCGCCAGTACCATTAACGAAACCCTGCGAGCCTATGCCGCTACCCCTGGCGAGCGTGTCTTGCTGCAGCAACTACTGGCAATCAATTACCTGATGCAGGGTAATCTGGACGCTGCCAGGGTTGAGGCACTACAAGCCGATGTATTGATGAACCGGCTAGCCCGGACGGGCCCTTTGCAGGGGCAGTTGGCCAGTGCAAGGTTTGTGTCCGGTCTGGTATTTGAACTCCTTGGTGAATGGGACAATGCCTTAATCAGTTATCGCAAGGCCGCACGCATTATGCAGCAGCGTAACCAGCGTTTGCCTGCTGCGCTGCGCCGAAGTCTGCTCCAGATCAGCAGTCGGCAGGGCCTGGAGCAGGAGTATCAGGCGTATGTCGCGGAGTTCGGTTCCGCCGCCCGCCAGTCAACCGGGGATGAAGTAGAACTGATTGTTTTTTATTGGGACGGTGTCGTCAGCCGCCTGCGCCAGCGTCTAACCACCGCCTACGCCCCCGAGCTACAAGCCCATATCTCACTGGCGCTGCCCTACTACCCGCCGTCACTCTATCGGCCACAACCCCTGCTGGTCGATGCGGGTGGGCAACGATTCAACACCGATCTGCTGGAAGATATTGACAGCCTTGCCCGGCGAGGGCTGGAGGCCAGGCAGGGGGAAATCTACGCCGCGTCGCTCGCCCGCGTGGTGAGTAAACACCAGGCCGTGAAAGCGGCCCAACGAGATAGTCCCGCGGCGGGCCTCCTGGTTAACCTGGCGACCATTCTCAGTGAGGTGGCCGACACACGGAGCTGGAATATGTTGCCGGCGACGATTCAAGTTGCACGTGTCTCATTGTCGGCAGGTCACTATCCGATTCGCCTTCCGCCACGAGACACTGGCCCGGACACGACCGTGTGGCTGGATCTCAGTCCCGGCGAAATCGCCGTGGTGCTGGCGCCCCAGGTTAGCCAACGTGTATTCAGTTTCAGCAAGCAACCCTGACACAGGAACTCCCGCCATGACACCGACGCCACTTTCAGTGACCGCCAGACTTACACCGCGAAACACAGCGGCCCACCGCGTGCATCGCTATCTGATCTGCTGGTGCGGTGCCGGCATGTTAGTCTTGCTCAGCGCTTGCAGTTCGACCCCGAAGGAGCCGGTATGGATTGAACAGGCCTCCAGTTTGTATTCGGAAAAAAAATACCTGAGTGCCACCGGTCACGGTAGCGATCAATCGAGCGCCGACGCGCGGGCACTGGCTAACCTTGCGCGGATTTTCGAAGTCGCCATTGCCGACAGTAGTCTGGATTTTGTGGAATCCCGATCCACCAGCAGCGACAGCAGCAGTCGTCGGCTTGCGTCGCGCTCCATCGCTACCAGTGCGTCCCAGGTGCTGGAGGGCGCAAAAATCGCGGCGCACTGGCAGGCCGCAGACGGCAGTGATTACAGTCTGGCGATCCTGGAAAAGGCGCCGGCCGCGCGCCGCTTGCGAATTAGTGTGCAGCAAGCGGATCAGCAGACCCTTGGATTGCTTCACTATGCCAGTGAACTCGCACCCAATCCGGTGACAGCATTGAGTGCACTGGAGCATGCACGGCGCCTTCAGTTGCAGCGGGATAGCGTCAATCGCAGTCTCGCGATCGTCACCGGCACCGGTATCAACAGCCCCAAAAACGCTGCAGAAATTGAGGCCATGATCCTTCGCAGCTTGTCTACCCTGGAGTTTGCAGCGGTGGCGCCCCAACCCGAGATGCGGGGTGCACTGCAAGCAGCAATCGCCAGTCTGGGCATTCGGTACCGGCCGGATGCCAGTTATCAGCTTTGGGGGAATCTCGATACCGGGCCTGCCCAAAAGCTGCAGGGCTGGCACTGGCTACGGGGTTCCATGCAACTGGGACTGCGCAAAGATGCCGATGTGCTGGCAAATTCGCGCTGGCCAATAAAGCTGTCCGCACTCGATGAAAGCCACCTGCAGCAGCGCGCCCGGGACCAACTCAGTAACGAGATAGGGCCCCAGCTTTACCAATTACTGGTGTCTGCCGGCGACAGCCTCCGCCAGGATCAGGACTAGCGCGGGCGTCAGCCCTGCGGCTAAACCCCCTTGATGCTGAAAATGTCCGGGTAGGCGATGCCATAAAATTCCTATTGGCAATTCCAGCGATAGTCGCCCCTGCACGAAGCGCAAAGCCCGGCGACGTTACCTGGGATTGATCGAGCCTTGTTCAGTCCAATAGCACTATTGCTGCAGGGACCGCCTGTCGATTCACCCGGTAAGCGGCTTGGCCCTGCCCTTGCTGACAGGGAACAAACGACGTAGCAGCATCTGCCCATCAACGCCCACCCCCTGCGCTCTGGCGTAATCGGGCCTGATCAACCCTGCCCATCCGTCCAGGCTTATTTTTACTGCTTGTACTGCGATACACTGAGAAAGCCGATTTTCTGGATGCAAGCGAGCGAGAGCCTGGTAGCACTCCCGGGTAGATCAGGAGGAGAACAAAAAACATGAAGCGTGATCAGGAAGAACGCCTCTTCCAGACTCTAGGCAGATATGCAGATATCCCCGTGGGTGAACAGCGCAAACTGGGCGTGAAGCTGCGGTCGCAAGAGCTGAAAAAGAATGATTATTTTATCCGCCAGGGAGGCCAGAATCGCAGAATCGCGTTTATCGTCTCGGGGCTATTCCGTGTCTATTGCATTGATGAATCCGGCAGTGACAAGACGCTTGCATTTCGGGATCAGGGACGTCTTCTGGCGGCTTATTCTCCTTTCATTCAAAGGAAAGACGTCTGGTACTCGATTCAGGCTTTAACCGACGCGGAAATTATATATTTTGAATTTGCCGAGTTGATTTCCCTGATGGGACAGCATCCCTGCTGGGAAACACTGGAAAAGAACTACATCATTGAATTGTTTATCGAGAAGGAGGATCGGGAGCGTTCTTTTCTGCTGGAAGATGCTGCAACCCGCTATACCCTTTTCTGCAAGCGCTATCCTGATATTGAAAGGAAGGTTTCCCAATTCTACATAGCCTCATATCTGGGTATTTCTCCTGTTTCGCTGAGCCGTATCAGAAATCGTCTAAAGAAATTGGGGCCGGTTAACATAGGTTAATTAATCCTGCCGACTCTCGCCTTATATTCTACTCAGAAACTATCAGGAGTAGGTCATGAAAAAGGCATTTGTAACTGGAGCCAACGGCTTTCTCGGTATTAATTTGATCGGGGAATTATGTCGAGGGGGATGGGTGGTGACTGCCTTCCACCTTCCCGGGGAAGATCTGAAATATCTGAGGCCCTTCGACATCCACTGCGCAGCCGGGGATATTCTCGATTACCCCACCCTGCTGGATGCACTGTCTGGATCTGCTTCCCAATGGGGTGAGGACCATAGCGATACGGTCATTTTTCACCTCGCCGGCGATACCTCCATGTGGCATCGCAATGACAAACGGCAGTTTGAAATCAACGTCACCGGCACAAAGAATGTCTGTAGATCTGCCCTTGCAAAACAGGTCGATAAGCTTGTGTTCACTTCTTCCATTTCCGCCTTTGGCTTTCATGCCGGGCGAATCAGCGAACAGACACCCTCCAACGCCCTTTCCTGCAGGATGAATTACAACCGCACAAAGTTTCTTGCTGAAAAGGAAATTCGCAGGGCGGTGCGCCAGGGCCTGGATGCGGTTATTCTAAACCCCTGCAATACAATGGGCCCCTATGATAGCAATGGCTGGTCCACCCTGATCAGCAGTATTGCCCGGGGTACAGCGCCGGGGGTTACGACGGGAGTCGGTACCTTTGCTCATGTCAAAGATATTGCCAAAGCCCATATTGCGGCAGCCGAACGGGGCAGAGCCGGCGAAAACTACCTCCTGGGAGGCGTAGAGATAAGCTTCAGAGAGATTGCTGAGAAGGTTAACGCTCTTTTGGGGAAAACCGGAGCTCCTAAAGTCCTGAGCCCGACACTGCTACGTTTTGCAACGTACCTGATGCAGGTCAGATCCTTTGTTGACGGAAAGGAGCCGCTATTGACATATCCCCGCTACAAAAGGTTGGTAGGCAACTTGCTCTGTGATGATTCCAAAGCACGCAGGGAGCTGGGATTTAGCACCACAGATATGGAGACAATGATTCGGGACTCCCATCTATGGCTTGAGCAGGAGAAGCTGATAGGAGACGCTGAATCATGAATGGGAACGCAACCGGGTTTGTCGATGTAAACCAGGAACCCCTGCATCAGGAGCTTATATCCAATTCGTATTTCCGGGTTTACCGCGCCGTGTTGACACCGGGGAAGGCGACCGAGTACCACAGACACTTCCGCAATACGCTCTATATTGTGTGCAAAGGGGGGCGAATAAGCACGCAGCTTCTGGCGGGCAGTCCCGCCTGCCCCAACATTTTGCCGAAAGGCCTGCCATGGCGACTAAAACTGAAACTCCTGATGGGGAAATGGGTCACTGGCACTCTGGATCTTCCCCCCGGGTTTCTGTTTTATATGCCCAGCTGGGTGCGCAGCAACACAAGCTGTATCACGCCGGTGTTGGCGAGGTCAGCCGATCCAGTCTGGCGCGCGTCAATGAATCGCAGCCCTATACGCTTTATGAAACACTCTTTGCCAGGCTCCTTGGGAGATGCCGCAACCCTGCCCCAAAACACAAATTCCGATTTAAGAATCCGCTCTTTTCAATGGACGCTTCGACGATTGAATTGTCCTTGTCGATTTTTCCCTGGGCTGAATTCCGGAAAAAGAAGGGTGCCATCAAGCTACACGTAGGCTTGGACCACGACGGACTCATACCGGCATTCATGTCGATTACCGAAGGCAAATGCCACGACATTCAGGCGGCGAGAAATATCGATTTACCGCGTGGCAGCATTTTGGCTATAGACCGTGGCTACAATGATTATGAATGGTTTAACAGTTTGAATGACAAGGATATTTTCTTTGTGACCCGATTGAAGAAGAATGCTAAATACACCGTTGTAGAGCGCAGGAGCTGTATCAAAAAGAATTTCCCCGTGGTTCATAAAGCCGTGGCATCGAAAAAAAATGCGGTGGATATGGAGTTACTGGGAATAGAGATCATCCGGGGGTGCGGGGAGTCGCCGGCAAAGGCAAACCATCAAGTGGGTGTTAGCGTAATTGATACCGACGATGCCGGCGTCCACCGACTTTCTCTAAAGCCTGATCAGCAGAACATGAACCTTCATTGTGAAGCCCCTTTCCTTGTTGTATCAACATCCGCTTCTGCTGAAATTGAAGACGCCGGTTCATCACATCGCATAGCACCCGGGGAGTGCCGTTATTTTGACGCCGGAACCTGGCTGGCAATCTCCAATTCACGCAGCAACAGGGGTGATTTATTGATGATTTCAGTGACCTGATCCCGAGAACCTGGCGCGAGATCAAGGGGGACACGGTTACCGTAATTGGCGCTGGAGTGAATCGCTGCAGGATCAGCTTACTTTAACCGGATAGCTGTCAGGCCTCGTTGAGCGCGCTGCATTCCGGGGAAGCAAAAAGCGCGATGTCGAACCTTGTGGAGGTAAATCTGCGCTCACCCAGGTTACATCGCAGCGTGTGACCGTCACTGGTGAGACCGCAGGCTGGCAACTGTCAATTCGACGCGATATTTCCATCCACCCAGCTAACCGAATCCATGCTGCCGGGAGCATTCACCACCGAGCAGGATTATACTCGGGCACTGTTATGCTTGGCTGTGCCGGCGCTCTCGCGCCGGTGTCTATCCAGTACGTTTGTTAACGAGGCATTCCCAATGACGGCCCAGGTTACCATTCCCCCACGCTTTAATGGCCCCCCAAACTCGGGCAATGGCGGCTATAGCTGCGGTTTACTCGCACTTCAAATCAACGGTCCCGCCCGCGTGAGGCTTCATCACCCCCCTCCCCTCGATACCCCGTTGGTGTTAAAGCGCCAAGGGGACGGCGGGGTGGAGATGTTCGATGGCACTCAGCTGGTAGGTACCGCTGAACCCTTGTCACTGGAACTGGAGGTTCCTCCAGCACCGACGCTGGCGCAGGCAGAAAAAGCAAGAAAGGGTTTCCCCTGTTATGAAAAGCACGTGTTCGGGACTTGCTTCGTTTGCGGCCCCTCGCGCCCGGCACACGACGGCCTGGAGCTGTTTCCCGGCCCGGTAACGGACTGGCAGCTGATCGCCTGCCCCTGGACTGTAGGCGAAGACATGGTCGATGCCGCGGGCGCAATCTGCGGGGAAATCGTGTGGAGTGCGCTGGACTGTCCCGGTTACTTTGCCGCGATGGGCGGTGAGTCGAAGCATGCGGTTCTGGGAGAGCTGCATGGAGAAATTGTGCGACCCATAGAGGGCACCGATTCATTGGTCGTCTTTGCCTGGCCCCTCGGTAAAGATGGACGCAAGCACTACGGCGCAACCGCAATTGCGACTGCCGATGGCGAAGTCGTCGCCCGGTCTCGTTCTACCTGGATAGAAATGAAGGGCTAACGCGCTTCAGCGTTGCCACGCACTGGCACGAGAGCCTTCCGCGCCTGGCCGGGTTTCCCGGTTCGCCATCACCGCGGCGATCTTGTCGATCAAAACTTCGATGTCCCCATGGGAGTCCCGGAGCCAGACGAGGTTTTCACAGGGTCCAAAGTTTGGCCGAGCCGCGCGCACTATCGCACTTTGACACGGCACGACCAACGCACAGTTTTATTGAGTGGCCAATCCGGCACCGCCCTGGGGCTTGAAGTATTTGGGCATGGCAACGTCATTGCGTTTGGCGGCTTCAAGGACCATTTTTTCGATCCAGCCGGCGTCCATGACGTTGACGAAATTGCCGTTCTCATCAAAGTTGACGTTGCAGCCTTCGACGTGAATGAAGCCTTCCGAGCCCTCGCTGTCTTCCGGCACGCACAGGGTGTGGATGGAGCCGCCTGGCTCGTAAAGATAGCTGCCGGCGGTCTGCGGTTGATCCGGATACTCAACATAGTGCCAGGTACCTTTGGTCGTGTAGAAGTGCACACAGCCGGTATGGAAGTGCGTCGGCAGCCTGAGACCCGGTGCGAAGCGGGCGTAGACCACCCAGATACCGCGCTCGGGATCGAGAAACAGCGGCTGCACGTCCAGGCCGGGCAGTACGTCTTTAATGATTGCTTCCTCATTGAGGTTGAAGGTCAGCAAAGTATCCTGATGAGTAATAACGTCGGGTAATGACATTTTGGTTTCCTCGCAAATGCTAATTGATGGGTGTAATCACTGTAAAACTGGCGCTGACATCAGCCTGGCAGCAACGGATATTTGAAATTTACAAAACCGTCGTCAGCGTAGACTGTCGTACCGTTGATGCAGTTGGCCTCGTCGCTGCTCAAAAAGGCGACAACACCGGCGATTTCACTGGGTTGGGTAAATGTCTGGCGCATCTGTTCGCGGCGGATATGCTCCCAGAGTCCCAGCTCCTCATAGGTGCGCAGCAAAGGTGTATCAACCCGCCCCGGCGCCACCGCGCAAACCCGCACGCCAATAGGCGCCAGCTCCAGGGCTGCACACTTGGTCATCATATCCACCGCCGCTTTACTGGTGTTGTAGGTAAAGCTCAGCACCGAGGCCATGCTACCGTAGACAGAAGAGGTATTGATGATCACCCCGCCTTCGCCCTGGTCACGGAACAGTCGCCCTGCGGCAAGAATCCCGTGGTAGACACCTTTTTGGTTGATCGCGGTTACCCTGTCAAAATCCGCGACCGGGTCGTGGTCCAGCAGCGGCTTCGGAAAACCAACACCGGCGTTATTGATCAAGATGTCCAGGCGACCAAATGTGTCGACGGCATGCTTGACCATCTCTTCGATCTGACCGTAGTCGGTGACATCCAAAGCAAACCCGGACACCTTGTCGCCGTGCTGTTCGGCGATTGGCTGGACTGCCGCGTCGGTAAGATCCGCAAGTACCACCTTCGCACCTTCACTGACCATCTTGTCGACGATGGCGCGGCCGATGCCACCGCCAGCGCCCGTTACTATAGCTACCTTGTTATTCAGTCGCATCGCTAACCTCTTTTGTATTATCGGATGATTGACTCGTTTGATGGTGTATATGCTAGTCAGCCTGGGCGGCTAAAACTTGACTCTTAGCGAAGCTTATTTGACTATTAGCGAGTCCTCACAGGCTTTAGAGGTCTTGTCATGTATCGCGTGCGCAGTGGTGCCATAGACGGCATGCCACAATTGGTCCGGGAGTTGGGCGCCAACCCGATCAAGATCATCGAGCAGGTCGGTTTGCGTGAATCCCAGTTTCGCAATCCGGACAGCTACGTGCCCTACGACAAACTGGCCGAAATTCTGGAGCTCAGCGCAAGCCAGTGTAAGGCGCCCCTATTTGGCCTGAGGTTGGCCGAGCGACAGACATCCATTGTGCTCGGGGAGCTGGCGCTCGCTGCTTCTGCCGGTACCTCGGTGGAAGAGGCTCTGGCTATCGCCGCCAAGCACCTCTACCTGCACGCGTCGGGTGTTCAGCTGACGCCACTGAGGGGCAATGAATCGACCCAACTGGCGCTTTCCTTCGCTTTTAACAGCACCCTGGGAACCGACCAGCTGATGCAGATGAGCGTCGGTCACCTGGCTATCTTCAGCGCTGAACTGCTGGGCGTCGACCGATTTGCTCTGACCCTGCACTTCAGCCAGCCTGATCCCGGCAAACTCCGTGGCAGCGAATCGCGTTTCCGCCGACTGCGCTTTGAGCAGACCTTTGACGGCATCGCACTGACCAGCAAAGAGTTGTCCAAAATACGGCACTACAACGAACAGCGGCTCAACACTCACCTGCAAAACTACCTGCAGCAACTGGAGCAGCGTTATCCAGAAAGCCTCGAAGATCAGATTGGTGACATTATCAGCCACCTGCTCCCCGCTGGGGAATGCAGCGTGGAGCAGGTAGCGGCGACGCTGGGCATGCATCCGCGCACGCTGCAAATAAAGCTCAAGCGGCTAGGCAACAGCTATCGGCAAATATTGCAGGAAACAAGAACAGGCCTGGCCCGGCAGCATCTGTCCCACGAGAAAACCAGTATCACCGACCTGGCGCTGCAATTGGGGTATGCCGATATCGCGGTGTTCAGCCGCCACTTCAAGCGCTGGACCGGGCTGTCGCCAAGCGCATGGCAGAGGCGTGCTGTCGACAAGACACCCTAGACGCTATATCTCACCGATTCGGCAATTGCTTTTCGGCGTGTCTGTTATTGTAGCGTAGGGCGCCTATTGGGTTTCTCGCCGAATCTGGCACGGCTAAAGGGCAGCGGTCGAACTACCCGCTTATTCGGGGTTGTACCAGATGGGCGAGGTATAGGCTCGCTCCTGGGTTTTCAGCGGTATATTCGCCGGCAGGTCGAGCTTGAATTTGACCCGATCGTAGGCGGTCCAGCGCGGTGTGGGAATCTCAATCACCCTGGCGTAGTAAAAAGCCCGCAGTTCAGGGTCGAAGTCCGGGTCGGTCCATACGGCCCCCAACTCAGCGGCGCCGATGGTATTGCTCCAACTGGGAACAGACAGGTCTACGGTGTCCCCCACCGCGGGCAGCTTGCCGTCCTCATCGGGCTTGCGCTCCCCCGACCAGGCCACATCGAAAACCTTTTCCTGCGGGGTACCTGCGCTATCCAGCCAGCCCTTGACGAGCTGGATGCGATCGAGGTTGGCTCCCATTGGGTCGCGCAGGGCAAAGACCAAAAACCGTGGTGCCTTCGCGCCCCTGGTCGGTGCCTGCAGATCGCCGCCCATTGGCACACCCTTGCTATAGCCTATTCGGGCGAGATCCCGGTGCTGCAGGTCTTTTGGGTCAAAGTCCCAGCCGCCGAAGAGACGCACCCGCATGCGCGGTCCGGTGGTGGCGTAAGCCTCGCGGCGCTCCATGGCGTCGAACAGGGCGGCCCGGGTGTTCGCGGTGGCCCACACGGCGGTCATGCCGGCGGAGGAATAACGCCAGCCTTTATAGCTGATGTCGAGTACCTCGTTGCGCTTGGCCAGGTGTGTTGCGCGGCTGGCGTTGGGTTCGTAGATAGCGAATTTACTGAAGAAATTGTTGTCATTCACGGTGCTCAAGCCAACGTGAGTGTCGGTTGCGCCAATCATGCCGAACTTGAAAGGATTGACGCCCAGCTGCGTTTGCAACTGCAGGCCTCGCAGCAAACCGGAGCGGGCGTATTCACCCGGTAGCATTGCCGGAGTTTTCGCCACGCTCATGTCGAGGTTGCCCCAGTCCCAGTTTTCATAATCGGCAAATTCGTCTTCGTTCGACAGCAGGGGATGCGTCTCACCATCACCCTTGAGCTGGGAGACTTCGTACAGCCGCTCCCACTTTTGCCGGCTTTGGGCATAACTGACATCGTAGGGGGCGCCCTCGGCAAAATCATCCTGCAGGGCGAACATCATGCCATTGGAAAGGTTGCCATTGTGGGGGATGGCCGTGACATTGCCACCGGTCTTGTCTTCATAGGCCTGCAGCCATGCCCACAGGTCCCGCGGGTTGCGGCTGCCCTGCGGCGGCGTGGTGGTATAAGGTACTACCTGGCTGGCCTGTTCCGCGCCATCGCGGAAAATCACATTGCGGTGAAGGTTATTGCCCTTGGCCAGGGAGGTCCACTCGTAGGCGATGAAAGTGGTGAAATAGGGCGGGTTGTTGAAATCCTCGGCAGACTGGATCAGTTCTTGCCACACCCGGGTGTAGGCCGGGTTACCCGGCTGGTAGTTCAGGGCGGGAGAGAGCGTACCCTGGGCGAACTTGGCAACCAGCTGCTGGGAGGCCTCCATGGCCTTTTTCCCCCCTGCTTGAAGGCCTCGTGCCATTTCCGACCGTCGGGGTCTGCCAGGATATTGGGGGTGCCCTCGATCAGGTCGGTAATCGTACCCATGCCGTCAGAGTGGTCGGTTATCATGTAAAAGTCGAACGGGCGTGCGAGCTTAACTGGCAGCCCGGTGTTGGAGATCACCTGTTCACCACGGGCAAAGCGATAGGCGTCGTTGGGCATCAGGGTTGTGCCCGCCGCGCCGGCATCTCCGGACAGGGCAGTATGCACATGGGTATCGCCAAAGAATACGTCCGTGGGATAGTCGATATCAGCATTGGGAGAGTAGGGTCTGCCGCTGTCAGCAGCGAGCGTCTCGGCCGGAATTGCGATCAACAGGCAGAACGCCGCCGATATCATTCTATCCATGGGTTTCTCGCTTACTGGTCGAACCAGTTTGTCGTTTTTATGGCGGGGCATCGATGACTGTTTGTGTGACATGGATGCCGTTTATCGCCCCCCCCGTCAACGCGGGGGTTGCGCTGCTTTTTTCAGGGTGCTGGTGCACGATGTTACCTGCAGCAGGTTCGCTGTCCGCTTATCGAGCATTTGGAATACGTTAACATGCGCAAGTACGCGAGTGAACAGTCACTGGCCAAAAGGCGCCCCGCTGCTGCTCAGCAATCCGCCTGCACGACAACGCGATGAGGATAGGGTATGGAGATCGCTTCCTTGTCGAACCGTTGTTTAATCCGCCGTAACATCTCTCGCCTGACGGGCATCTGCATTGCGGGTGCGGTTTCTATATAGAAGCGAATCATGATTGCAGATTCGGCATATTCGTTTACGCCGAGCATGACCGGCTCACCTGATATCGACTGCGAGTATTCACTATTCGCACAGAGTTCGTTCGCGACTTCCATGAGTATCTCCATCACCCGATCGAGATCGCTGTTATAGGGTACCGGAATGTCGAACATCGCGGTGGACCATTGGTAAGAGCGGTTTGTCACCAATGTGATTTGTCCATTGGGAATGAAATGCAGGCGTCCCTCGATATCCCTCACCACCGTCGTCCGCATCGTTACCCGCTCGATACGGCCCTCTACCGTGCCTATGGTCACCAGGTCATCCAGTCCGTACTGATCTTCGAGCAGGATCATGAGACCGTTGAAATAGTCTTTCATCAGATTTTGCGCGCCGAAGGCGACCGCAACACCCAGAATCGCAGCACCGCCCAACAGCGTCGCAATATCGATGCCCGCTTCCTGCAGGACAATAATGATCGCTATGACGGCTACTATCGCCGTTATCACACTGCCCAGCGTGCTGGCGACTGTCTCGGCGCGCTGCCCTCGCGTCGATCTGCCGGCCGGTTGTGCCGAGTGCACCAGGAAGCGGATAATTCGCCCCACGAAAAAACGGGTGGCGAACAACAGGGCAATCATGACCGACAGCACCAGCAAAATACCGGGCCCCCGTATTCGCATCCAGCGAATGATATTGGACGGGTTTGCCGGACTGTAGGCCCATATGCGCGCCTCATTCGCCCTCTCGGCTACTTTGCGGCTGTTTTCGACCTCAGCAACGACTTCAGGCTGAAGTTCATTCAGGCTGGCGAGCCTGCTCTGCATGTCCTGCAGATTCTTGGTGCGCAGTGCGATTATCGAATCAAGATCTTCACCCATTTCTACCAGTAAGGCAGACCTCTCTTGTTCTTCACCTGTTTGCCTGGCTGTCTCGCCATCCGCTGACCTGATCGCCACTTCCCGGTTTATCACGGCCAACTCATCGCCAAGCACCTGCTGCGCCTCTTCGGCGACTCGAAGCTGTTGCTCCTCCAGACTGATCTGCTCAATGAGCGCCTGCTTGCGGTTGACGAACTCCAGCAATCGCTGCTCGGCGTACAAAGCCTCCTGCTCGGCTTTTTCGGCATTCTGACGGGCCTGTATCTGTTCGGCAGTCTCTGAAAGGCTGGTCCGGCTGGCAGGTTTGGCGGGTACACTCTCGGCCTTGCCCCCGGCGACTATCGACGTCAGTTGTCCCATTGGGGTCGGTGCCGGGGCTTCGGACTGCTCTTTTGCCTTACCGCCCTCCGCCGGCGGAGCGCTGCCCTCCATCGGTACTTCAGGCGGTATTTCGCCTAACAGCCGGCCCAGTGCAACTTCGTCCAGTGCAATCCTGTCTTCCAGCAGTTGCATTTCGTTGCGCCCAATCTTCATCGTCTCGACGACGATAGCAACCTTGCTCTTTTCCTGCTCAGCGCGCTCCAGCAGGCCGGCCCGCTCAATTCCCAGCTTGTCGATTGCCTGTGCAGCAAGCGGATCATCCTGTTGCTCGAGTTGCTCGAGTTGCTCGAGTTGCTCGATGGTTTCGGCCAGTGCTTCAGCTTCACGCTCAAACTTCGCGGCGTTTGCTGAAAACTCCTCGAAAGATTTCGCTTGCTCGTGCAAATCTTTTCGCAATTCGCTCAGCCGCGCTTCACCGGCCACGATACCACCTTTGATATCGGTCGCTTCTTTGCCACGGTTTTGTGCGAATGCAGGCTGCACAAACAACGCGACCGTCAACACCGCCGCAAGAGCAATAAGGCAAGACCGACTAATTTTCATGCGCTCATTTTAGCCCATTAACGAAACCCACAATACACTCGCTTCAATCGGAGATTCCTGCTCGTAAGACCGGAGGTTTACCTGGCAGCCTGGCTTCACAAGGTCTGGCCGGGTCCCTGATGCTTCAGCCGTTGCGATCGGATCAAAGTCGGCTACAGGCGAATCGCGCGCGCCTGACAACCGATGACTGCTGCTAAAAAGGGAAGTTTATTGCAGTCGGCAAATCAGGCCCGGTCAGACCGGGGGACTCCAGCTCATAACCAGGCACTGCCAATAGTGAGGTAGATGGCGGTATCCTCCGGTCCCCGCGCCACGTCCATGCCGGCCTGCAGGCCCAGCTTGCGGGCCAGTCGGTAGCGGAAGCCGAGCCCACCGGAAGCCACGGTTTCTCCATCGCTCCCGAACAGCCCGATCGCCGTCGTTTTTCCGGCACCGCCAAAAAAGGCCAGCGTCCAACGCGGCGTGACACCCCACAGGTACTCGGCCTCCGCTGTCAGCGTGCTTTCGCCCTGGTAACGAAGAGCCGGCATGCCACGGAGGTTGATATAGGGGAAGCCGAAGAAGGGAACGTCTCCGAAGACGGTCTCTCCCTCCAGCCGCAACCCCAGGCTGGAATAGGCACCAAACGGCGTGTAGTGAAACAGCGAAGCCAGGATGTGATCGTAGTCGAAATCGCTGCCCCATTTTCTGTCGTAATCGCGATATTCCAGCAACCCACGCAAGCCCCTGGTCGGGGTAAACGTCGTGTCCCGCCCATCGTATTCCACAAAAACACCCAGGCCGCCCAGGTTAAATTCGAACTTGGGCTCCGGCAGGTTTTCGTCATCCTCGTCCACGCCCTTAAACGTATTTTCGGCATTGGCATAGAGGTAGGTACCACCCAACCACCAGTTGGACTCGGCGATACGGAATTGGAGTTGCTGGTACAGGAATATGCCATCAACGTTGAAACGAATACCCTCGTCGTCGCTACCGTCTTCGGGGTAAAACTCGAGGTTTACGTTGATTGCGGCCAGGGCACCCAGGTAGCGTATGTGGTCTTCTTTCCAGACACCGGAGTGTGCGCCACCGTACAGGTGAGTACCATTTTCAGTCGCGGCGCCAAACCCCACGCTGATACTCGGCGGGCCTTTGTGGCTATGCAGCTGCGAATCGGGTTTATCGTCCGGGTGAAAATACGCGACAGCCGCACCAATACCGAAACCGACAGCCGGCTCGGTGACAATGATCGGAACCGGAAGGAAACCAGTGGCGCTGGCGAGATAGTCACTGGCGTCCAGCTTACCATCCTCGGGGTCAATCAGGTTTTGCTCAAACCAATTGCTGAGGTTACCGAAGACCGAGGCCTGTGCCGATGTAACACCCAAGGGCAGACTGGCAAAGGACGTTGTCGCCAACAGCAAAACCGGAAATCTTGGGAGCCAGCGCGCACGCTTCTTCGTCATCGTTCCTTACCTTGCTTTGTTTATGGGAAATTGGAAGCCACCATCCCCGTCGAGTTTGGCGTTCCTTGCTTTTAATCCGACTTCGGTGTCGGCAAGGCCGGGCAGACCGAAGTCAATCGGGAACGGGTGCGCCGTTGCGCAGAACAGGTCCTCGTCGGGCGCCAGCACGCCCTGCTCGGCACCCACGTCCATAACAATCGGGTTCAACACGGTCCCGCCATGGGCGACGGCATTGCTGCAATTCGCTCAGCAATGGACGCGACAGAAAGCGGTTATTTGCAGATCGAATACCACGAGGTTTATCGCTTGTTGGCAGAAGGCAGCGTCGCCCTCTCTACAAGTGGCGGCAACGGTGTCCATTCCAGTTTCTACGCTCTCTACCGTATCGCTGACGGTAAAATCGCAGAGCACCGGGATACGGTCGAGGCCCTTCACGCCGCGGGAGCAATCGATGAGCCGAAACGGACAGTCCCGGGAAGTTTTGCACACGGCCTTTGCTGTTCGGCGCATGCATCCATACCGGGCGGTGCTTGGGGGCAAGGCTTGCCGTTCAGCCCCAGCTCTACTTTTTTACAATCTTCGGTTAAGGCGTGTACCAGATCGGCGACGTGTACGCCCTCTCCTGCAGGAACATCGGCACCTCGGCATCCATGGTCTGGCCGAAGCGCTTGGCATCATACGCCGTCCATCGCGGCGTCGGAATTTCGAGTACGCGCAATTTACATCAAGGCCGGCAAGGCTGCCCGGCCAATAGTGGAACGCCCCAGGGAAAATAGTGCAGCTGGCGTCCCTGCCCCGAATCAGAACCCCACCGGAATCGTCCGGGTAAGATTGATTCGAATGCTGTTGTCCTTGGCTGAACCCGGCCAGTTATCGTAGATCAGGCTGGTCTGCCATTCGAGATAGGCATTCCAGCTGCCCTTGTCGCCGGTAAATACCTTGCCAAGGCGCACGCCGATGGGCACATAGAATTCTCTCGAGTCCCAGTCGTACTGGATGACCATGTCACCGTTGCCGACATACCAGCCGCCGCCAAGTTGGTAATTGAGAAAGGGGGCAATGCCCAGGGGGTTGGTGTCGCTGCTGCCGGCCGGTAGGTTATTCGGATCCACTTCGCGCCAGGACTGGGTGAGCAACACACCGTAAAACCAGTTGCCGGAAGTGTTGACATAGGCACCCGCGAGACCGTAACCCCACTCGTCCCTGGCGACATCTTTGTCCCCCGGAAAAGTTACCAGGGGTCCAATACCGACACGGCCGGTACCCCAGTCCCAGCTCCGGGGTACGATCAGCCCGAACAATTCGGTGTTGCCCCACCCGGACTTGCCGGTGTTCTCGTTTTCGTAATGACGCAGGGTCAGGCGAGGCAGCAGGGTGAAAGATTCGAACACCAATGGCATCACCATGCGCACCTGCGCAAAGTTATCGTGCCCCAGTGGCCTGGGTTCGTCGCCGGGGCCGTCTTCTTTCCACTCGGTGCCCTGCCAGGCGAACTGGAAGGACCATTGCGTCGCGGTAGAGTCCAGGGCCTTGGAGACGTCGTCCTGGGCCGCTACAGGGGCGGAATCCGATGCCGCCTCACCGGCGTCCTGGGCAAAGCCGTTGGCAGCAGTGAGCAGAGCCATCGCTGCAAAACTGCACCTCAATAATCCCGCTGGTCTGCTGTTCATTGTCATATTCCTGTTTTCTCTCATTGTTTACGGTGTATCCGGTTTACCTTGCCACTCCATGGGTGTGGCAATCGTTTATTCACTTTGCGCTTACTTGCCGTGGTCGACCTTGACGGTAAGCTTCTTCAGGCCGCTCGAGCGGAAGGGAACCGCGTAGGTGTCCTCGATGATGGGCGAACCGGTATCCTCGCCAACGTCGAAGGTCTCTTCGATGGAGAACGTCGCCGGTACCGTCTTTTCGATGTGCGCCTTGCCCACGCTCTTGCCATTGATAAAGAGTTCGGCATCGCCCTGGAAGTTGCCGGTTTTGGTGAATCTCATCGATAGTGTCGACTCACCGGGGGGCACTTCTTCGCTCGACTGAATCACGGTGCGCTCGATGCCGATGTAGTTATACACGTAGGTCAGCCGATTGTTGCGAACGAACAGCCCATAGCCCGCGGTGCGGCCACCGGCGGTCACCAGCATTCCGTCGCGCTCCTCCGCCAGGAAGTCAACCTCGGCGATGAGTTCGTGGGACCTGTTCTTGATCGGCGGTGATACCGATTCGTGAACGCGGATTGCCGCCGGCGGGTAGTAGACGAGTTCCGCATCCTTGGGCGCGGCGCGGGCCTGCATGGCGGCAAGCCTGGGGCCGACATCGCCGTCAAGGGGATAGACATTATTGCGCTGGGCTTCCTGTTCGAAGAGGGCTTTCAATTCCGCCAGTTTCTCGGGGTAGCGATCCGCCAGATTATTGCTTTGCGAGAAATCTTCCTCCAGATTGTAAAGCTCCCAGACGTCATCCTCCAGACTGCCCTCGGCATTCAGGTTCCAGGGCCGCTTGCCCCGGTGCAGGGTGACGGCAACCCAGCCGTCTGCATAGATCGCGCGGTTACCGAACAATTCGTAGTACTGCACCGTGCGTTTCGAGGCGACACCGGGATCATTGAAGGTGTAATTGAGGGGGATTCCGTCCCATGACATCTGCTCGATGCCATCGATCACTGCGGGCGGCTCAACGCCGGCGGACGCGAGTATCGTCGGCGCAATATCGACGACATGGGAGTACTGCTGGCGGATATCGCCATTGTATTTTTTGGGAATGCCCTTGGGCCAGGAAATGATCAGCGCATCCGCGTTACCGCCACGGTGCGCCGACTGCTTGTAGAACTGGAACGGCGTATTGCCCGCCTGGGTCCAACCGGCGGTTACGTGCCAGACGCCCACCCGGTTGCCCCATTGTTCCATGTACTGGCTGTTAACCTCGTAAGGAATGTTGGGCACGCCGTTGAAAAAGCCATTTTCGTTGAACGTACCGTGCAACCCGCCTTCAGCGCTGCCGCCATTGTCAGAGGTAAAGATAATCAGGGTATTGTCCAGCTCGCCGATTTGCTCCAGGTAGTCGACGATGCGGCCAAACTCATAGTCCGAGTAGGCAAGCTGTGCCGCGAAGGCTTCCATCTGCCGCGCATAGAGCGCCTTTTCCTTGTCATTGAGCGAGTCCCAGGTCGGGATCTCCTCATCCCTGGGTGGCAACTTGGTGCCCTTGGGCACTATGCCCATCTCGATCTGCCGCTTGAGGATCAGGTTCCGCGCTTCGTCGTAACCCATATCGAACTGCCCGCGAAAACGTTCACGCCACTCCCGCGGCGCCTGGTGCGGCGCGTGCACGGCGCCCGTCGCCCACATCATGGCAAAGGGCTTTTTGCGCGCGGACGCTTTCAGCATCGAAATCCAGCGGATAGCCGTATCTGCCATGTCCTCGTTGACGTGGTAACCGGGCTGGTCGTAGTTGGGTTGCGTGGGCGTGTGGTCGATCCACATGATCGGGTTGAAGTTGTTCATGTCACCCGACATGAAGCCGTAGAAGTGTTCGAAACCGTCCCCCGAGGGCCAGCGGTCAAAGGGGCCGGCAAAGGTGGATTCCCACTGGGGCGTGTGATCCCACTTGCCGATGAACATGGTGGACCAGCCCGCCCGCTTGAGGATTTCCCCGAAGCCCTTGGCAGACTCGGGCGGGTGCGCGTTGTAGCCGGGAAAGCCCATGGCAGTGAGCGAATGCGAGCCCATTCCGATCCGGTGGTGGTTGCGCCCGGCGTTGATGACCGCGCGTGTCGGTGAGCAAAGCGCCGTGGTGTGGAAATTATTGTAACGAAGGCCATTCTCAGCCAGTCGATCAAGCGTCGGTGTCGGCGTCAAGCCGCCGAAAGTGCCTGCATGACCGAACCCCATATCGTCGATCAGCCAGACCAGCACGTTGGGGGCGTCCTCGGGCGCTGTGACCGGCTCGGGCCAGTACTGCTCCGAGTCCGCCAGGGTTTTTCCAATTTTGCCCTTGAAGGGCTCCTCCGCCGAGTGCGAGTGTGAAGCAACCGACAGGGTGAAGAAAAACAACGGAATCAGAAGTACAGATTGACGCAGATTCATGTTTGATACCTTGAAACAGCTTTCAGTCAATATCCCGGGACTTCAGTCAATATCCCGGGCGTTCACGCGCCGGCAGTAACCCGTGCCAAAGGCCCACCCAAAGCCGGCGGACGTCGTTACCCCCGCCGATCGCTGCTTTACTGCTTCGGCCGTCTCTGCTGGAGCTCTTCGAGAACACGGTCAAGCGAGAAGCTGCCGGGTTTCTGGCGCGGCGGGAACTCGTTGAACGTCGCGAAGTCATAGTACTCACAGGGAGGATGGGGCTTCTATAGGACCTAGGGCCTAGCCACAAATCGGGGCCGCAGCGGGAGCGGGATATGGGTACAGCGGGCAAGCCGGGCGGAGAAAGCCGATAGGCGCTTCAGACAGCAGGGACAGTGAGCAATTTGCAGCAGGCGCAATCGGGCCTGACCGGCCCGGGTTATGCGCCGGCGGAGATTTCCGTGTCGGGTTCGACGTCGGCGATGAGGCATAGATGCAGCAGTTCAGCGACTGAGCGGACGCCCATTTTTTTCATGATATTCCCGCGGTGCACCTTCACGGTCTTGGTGGCGATCTGCAGCTTGCAGGCCACGACCTTGTTCGCCGCTCCCGTAATCAGCAAGCGCGTGACTTGCAGCTCTCGCGGCGTCAACGTATCCAGACGCGCCGTGATAAGCGCACGGGCTTCCATTGCACTGCGCACGCCCCGATGGTGATCCAGGGCCTGCCGCACCGCACGCAGCAAGTCTGCCTCATCGACGGGTTTGAGAAGGAAATCCAACGCCCCGCGCTTCATGGCTCTCACGCTCATGGGCACATCGCCGTGCCCGGTGAGAAAAACGATGGGCCAATCAATGTGCCGCTCGACCAGTCGCGCTTGCACCTCCATGCCGCTGACAAGTGGCATATTGATGTCCAGCAGAACGCAAGCAACACCGTCGTAATGCTGCCGGGAAAGGAAGGCATCACCCGAGGCGAATTCCTCGGTGGCAATGTCCTCGGCCCGCAGTAACCGGGAAAGGCTTTTTCGCACGGCATCATCATCATCGACGATAAACACGGTTTCTAGCACAGGCCGTCCCCCGGAAGCCAGAGACGAAATATAGCACCCCCATGATCGGCATTCTCGGCCGTCAAGCGGCCTCCCCGCGACTCTACGATGCGACGGCAAATGGCCAGTCCCATCCCCAGACCGCTCTCCTTGGTGGTGACGAAGGGATCAAACAGACGAAGCCGAATGTCCTCGGCAATCCCCGGGCCGAAGTCCCGCACCTCCAGCTCTGCCCCCTCCCGTTTGGGACGCAGGCTGACAAGGATTTCAGGTTTCGCCGCGCTCGGCTCCCTCACGGCCTGTTCGGCATTCAGCAGGAGGTTCAGGATGACCTGTTGCACAGCCAAAAGCCCGCAGCAGACCAGCGGAATGCTACCCTTGCTGGAGACCGTCAGCTTTAACTCGCTACTATCTGGTCGAGATTTCAGGAAGTTGATCATCTCGCGGGTGGCCGACTCGAGATCAACGTGTTCATGATCCGCGTCGTCACCGCGCAGCATTTTTCGCATATTGAGGATGATATCCCGTGCCCGCTTGTCGTCGCGCACGATGTCAGCCAGGATTTCGGCCAACTCTTCCAGGTCCGGTTCCGGGCGCGCAAGAAATTTCTCTGCTGCCTGGGCGTTGCCGAGTATGGCCGTAAGCGGCTGGTTGAGCTCATGCGCCAGTGCCGCCGCCACCTCTCCCATCACATTGGCGCGCATGAGGCGCTCTGCCTTTCTCTCTGCCTCAGCCACTTTCACTGCCAGTTTTCTGGCTTGCACGGCATCGTGCGCCAGTACCCATGTCAGAGCCAGGACCATCGAGAGAAAGGCCGCCCCTACCATGTAGGGTGCTTCCAGAATACCGGCATCGACGACTATCGCGCTGCCACCTGCAAATAACACGAACACCACAACCGCCGTGGTGAAGACGATTCGATGGGTTCGTCTTGCGGGTGACAGGCTGCGCCAGGCCGCGTCGATAACGTAAGCCGGGATCAACAGTATTGTCAGGTCGACCAGCCATTTCCAGCTATTGGATGTGCCTTTCGGCACGAAAAACCGGTCTCCCCAAGGCGTCACCCGGGGGTCGACGGCGTCGATATTCGAGAACGTCAGGTTGCCCGGCAGGAGAAAATTGACACCCAGGCCAATCAACCACAACACTGTTATCAGCAGGGCAATCCAACTACGCGCATTGGGCATGTGAAGCTTGACCGACCAGGTAAGCGGCACCACAACCAGAAAAACCGCCAGATTCTGCCACACCAGTATCTGCTCATAGCGCTCAGGGTCGGGCGTTGAAAACAGCACCATTTCGACAAATGCGACCGTCGCCGCGGCAAAGGACATCAGGGCAGAAAGGGGGTAAACCGGGTCCCGTCGGTCATTCCAGTAAAGAAACAACTGGATCAGGCCGAGTAGCAGACAGGCCGCGCTGAACATCGACCAGGTGACAACCAGCCCACTCATGACCCGTGCTCATTGCAATGGGCTGCCTGATCGTGTGACGGCATCTCTCCGGCTCCCTCAGGGGCCGAACGTTCGAGACACTCGTGTTCACCAGTATGCGTCATAAGCCTTATTCTGACATAGGCCCCGAAAGATCTGAAGACAATGCCCGTCGGCCGGGTCAAGTCGGTTTAGCTGGCACGCCAGACACTGGCGCTGAAAAAACGATGCTCACTGCTGCAAAGGGGATGGCCAGAGCGGCCGTCGACGGCGAAAGTACTTCTACGTCGTGCCTCCGGTGTCTGTTCGTGTTCAGGGCAATCGCGTAAAAGCCTGCTGGCGGGCTAATCACGTTCCAGCGCCTCACCAAACACCTTGTTGAGCCTGAAATTGATCACCCTGAGCGGGATACTTTTACCCACCTGCTGACGCTCCGCCAGGGCCAGCAAATCATTGTAGGACAAATGTGTTGTCCCTTCGGCGTCCTGCCACACCAGGAACTTCTGGCAGAAGGCATCAAGCCCCAGTGTCGGCGCCCCGGCCATCGCCTTGCCACCGGGACCCGGACCGCCGAATAAAATCAGAGTCGCTGGGGGTAATTCGATGCCCAGTTCCTGAGCCGAAGCCTGATAGTCAAACACACCGAATTGCATGGTATCACCCTGGGAATCTATTGCGGCGTTGACGCGCTCCAGGGTCTCATCAAAATCGTAGGGGCTGGTAATCGTAATCAGTCCGTCAGGGTCCATGACATCGGTTTCGAAGGATGCACGGGTGTTTTCTGGTATGGCCGCGAGGGCGGTTTGCAGGGCATTGTCGTAGGATGACCTCAACGCTCTTGTCAGCGAAGGATCGAGCCCATACCGGGAAACGATGTAATCAAAGTTATTGACGATAACCTTTGCTGCCCCCTCCTCAACCGCCTCATAGGACAGCACGCGCAGAGGCAGGTCAACACCCACCAGCGGGTTGAGCGCCATCAGCCGAGATTCCAGCTCAGGGTCAGAAAAAATCAGCACTCTTGCGGGGGGCATTGGGGAGCCTGCTTCAGCACCCAGGCGGGCGTGGTCGATATCAGCAACCAGGCGCATCCCCGATACAGACAGATTGGCCGACACCTTCTCTACGAGGGCATCCACGGTGGCGAAACGCTCCGGAGTGACCGGATCCGAACTACCGCAGGCCCCGAGCAAACACGCGAGCACCAGGCTTGCACATACTTTCCCTATCGTTCTCATCATTCTGACCTCTTTCTGCGACACACTATTTTCTGCGGCGACCACGACAACTTCTCTCAATGCCATAAGTAACCGGGAAGCAGTCATCATAAGGCTCAACCGTCTTCCGGCGGAATAGCTCTTTGTCCTACCCTTCCGGGGGGGCCGCATCCGCAGAAGCCAGACGCGAGCCGTCAACCAGGACCCACGCGATGCTCAACATTTCATAGGCGCCGCAGGTTTTTAGGTAATGTGTTGCAGATATTGTTGGGCTCTCAGCGCATCAACCGGCGCGTCAATCCGGGCCCAACAAGGTAACCTCGACTATCTCGCTCCCATCTTCGACATCCAGCTCTACGCGTCGCTCGCCTTTCAGGTCATACAGGAACCATTCGAACCCATAATAATCGGGGTATTGGGCGGCCATCACTGCGAATTCGCGATTCGCATCCAGTTGCCAGCGCCTGCACTGCGATTCGTCAGTGACAACGTCTTCCAGCAAACGGATGGTTGTGACAAACCCCTGTCGATCCACCTCGCTCCGGTAAGGGCCTTCGCAGCTATTCCAGAATATCCACAATACGTCGGGTCCAGATTGGCTAACTGGCCAGAAGAAGCGCGTATCTTCGCTAAACTCACCGATAAAGACATCGGTCTGTGTAACCGGGTCGGTCAACATCAATTCACGCTTATCGCCGTTTACCCTGATGTACTCCAGCAGCCTGTGACCGGAAACCCAGGAAAAGGATGTGCGTTTAGAGGGCTCTTGTTTTATTCGAGGGGCAATCCGTTGGGTGCGGGATGCCTGAAAATCGTGGACATACAATTCATAATCGTAGCCAGGCCGGTAAAAAGATGAACGGGTTGAAAGACGTATCGCTTTGTCCCAGGCAAGCAGGTCTCCGTCATGCGCCCATTTCAAAGCCGATAGATAATAATCAGAATGAAGCAAAGTGGGCGCACCACCCGCCAGAAAGACCGTTTTCTCCGTCGGTCCCAGCGCCTGGCTAACGCCGGTCCTGAGGTCGAGTACATAGACTGCCAACCCGCCCCCCGTATCACTGGCAATATAAGCAATGCGGTTGCCATCTGGAGAGGGCACCGCTACCGCTTTGCTGTCCATGGCGCCCTGCGCCAGGCGTTGCTCCTCGGTGCTGATGACCTCAAAGCCACCGCTGCCATTCAATAGCAGTCGGGTGTCGTCAAGCCATAGGTAAGGGGTAAACGGGCCAGGCGGGAACGCGTGATTATCCAGCAGCGTGCGAGTAGACTGCCCCCGGACCATCACTTTCAGGGGCCCAGCGGGGCTGTTCTCAAACTCTAATTCACTCCAGTTAAAATCTCCATACTGCCGCGCTTGATAAATCAGTTCGTTGCCGTCATTCGACCATTGAAAATCAAAGCTGTTGGCCAGGCCCGTCGTTGGCTCAAGCAAGGACAAATCACCGCCGCTCGCCAGGTCAGCGAAATACAGGGAACCGGCCTTGGGTGCGCAGAAATTATTATCGAGACAGTCGACTCGCTCTACCAGCACAGCCAGGGCCCTCGAGTCCGCCGTTACCCGGGAGCGCAGCCTGGCACCGGCACCCAGTTCAGGCCCAACCAGCTCCCGGGGCAGCCGTTCGTTCACTTTTACCAGCAGTAACTGCGAGTTAACGCCACCCATTTCGCCTCTGATATATTCGCCCCGCGTGTAAACAAGCCCACTGGAATCCGGCAACCAATCGATTTGCACTTCCTCTTCGCCGACGGTGGTGACCGGGATATGTAAGTCCCCGCCATCCACTCCAGCACCCAGGCTGGCAATAACCAACTCGCGATACCGGGCTGCCCCTACGGGCTCGGGGCGAGGCAATTTCCAATAGGCCATGTAGCGACCATCCGGGGACGGTGTAAGCCCGGCTATCCTTGTACCGGGTTCCGGCTCATCCGTCAGGCGTGTAATCTCACCCTGGCGATTCACCGTGTATAGCAGGGTGGTTCGATCGTTATAGTCGTCGCCTTCACAGCATAGCGCCTGGTAGATGGCCACGTAGGGGTTCTCGGGTGGGGGGGCAGCGGGTTCGGATGTGAGATGGGCATCGCCACAGGAAACCAGGGTACAAATCCCGGCAAGCAGCAGGGGCACAACACGAACTGGCAACCAGATAAAATGACCTGTCATAAGGCTAGCTATTACTCTCCTGGCATTCGCTTCGGCACTTTACCCGCCGGCTTGCGGGGTATGACCTGGATGGACAGCCGGTTTGGGCAGCTCGTAACGCGGCAGTGTTGCAGCGCAGAAACTGATGTTGTCTTCCTCGCTGGGTTTGACCCGTCACCCATCACAATAGCGCAGGCAATCTCTCCCCGATTGTCGCCGGGCTGGTCAATCACGGCAAGCTCGTTGACCGCCGCCTGGCTGATGACGACAGTCTTCACTTCCGCGGGATAACGGTTTTCGCCACCCGAGATGATCATCTCCTTAAAAAAGAGGAGGCCGCCTTCGTCCAACGCGGCGATGACCCCGGTGCGGAACCAACCGTTGTCGAAAGCTTCTTCCGTCGCCTCTGGCCGATGCCGGAATGCGTCATCACCGAGAGCGCTTAAACGCTATCGTGCGGCTGAAGATATTCGCACCGACGGCGCCGCTGAAACCAACAGTGCGGGCCGTAAGTTGTCCACCCGCCGGGGCTAAACCTTCGCCTGTCGAGGCTTTCTATCCTTCATGGCGATCTCTGCATCCTTGTACCCCGCCTCGATTCTCAGCTCGATGGCCTTTTCCGAAAAGTCCAATAGTGAAAGCGGTGTCAATGGATACCTGGGGGTGATTCTCCGTGTTATATCAATTTTCTTGTGCGCCCTGAGGCTCTTCCAGCCGGGGAGGTCCCGGATAATGCGCCCCGCTTTGTCTGAGATACCCTGTTTGGACTCGATCATCTCATCGATTACCTGAACCAGATCAATGTATTGATCCGTTTTTTCCATTAAGCGGAGATCACCCTTCATTTTACTGGCGCCCAGCAGCTCTACTATGCGATCGCCTACCTGCTCTAGATTCTCGGGAATATGCTCGTTTTCTTTGGGAAAAAGCTCTATGACGATCAATTCCCGCTCTACTCCCTGCTGCTGTGAGTCCGCTGTTTCTTCCAGCAGATCAAGCGCCTTTGACAGCGGGGTATTGTTGTAAAATCCGCCGTCCCAGTAATGGCGGATTTCACCTTGTTCGTTGGGAATTTCTGTAGCGGGTCCGAGCGGAGCAATGCTTGCACTTGCCATTATATGATCTATCGTCATTCGTTCTTTTTTGTTGTCAAAGTGTTTCAGCTCCCCTGACTGCACATCCGTAGCGTTAACAGTGACATGGGGCGCCTTCGAACTGTTAAGAAAGTCAAAGTCGATAACTTTTTCCAGCGTCTTTCGCAGTGGTGAAAGGTCGTAGATACTCGTCGCGGATGTCAGCGGAAATAATAAGGCGCTGGGGTTCAGCGTAAAGACATTTGGAACACCACCCAGTTGCACGATTTGCTGTAACTTGGAGGAAGGTATGTGGTTCAGCACCAGCCCTTTGAGGCCACCTATCGACAAAAAGTGACGCCACAGTTGATCCAGCGCGGCAACCGGATCATCGCTACCCCCCAGCACTCCGGCATTGAATGCGCCGATTGAAACGCCGGTAATAATCTGGGGCCTGATGCCGGTTTCGTATAGGTATTTGATAGCGCCGTACTCATAGGCACCGAGAGCGGCACCCCCCTGCAACACCAGAGCAGTTTGTATGTTCGTCATATTCTCTTTCTCTTCTATTGTGAATTTTTTCAGGTCTGTTGATCCTTTGAACAGGATGACGTTGCGAGCAGTTGGCAGCATGTTGTGAGCGTCATCGTCTCGGCATCACATGCGCTGTGACCCGTGACATTTTTCGAGCTCGGAGGAAATCCGGCGGGGGAAAACCTGATTCTGGCTGAATTCTCAGAGGCGAATTATAGCTGAGTGCCAGGATTTCGCTGCCCTGAATCACCAGGGCCGCAGCAGAGATTCGCGCCAACTTTCGCCACAACGGGTGCATTACCGGGAGGGCGACAATCGACAGAAGCAACAAGCATAGTGGCTAGCAGTGTCATGACGGCCGGTATACATTCGGGTCGCAATGCAGAGATGTCATGGCAACCTTGAATTGGCCGGCGTGTTTATGCTCCCTGCCCCTTCGAGCTGGCGCTATGCGCTGCTGAAGACTGCGCGTCGACGCGAGCTTCCCGCAGCACTTCAAGCACTTTTTCAGTATGTGTGTAGGGCAATCCGTGTCCGGCGCCATCAATCACTACTTGCCGGCATCCGGGGTTCCATTCGCTAAGCTGGCCCATGGCAGTCAGTGGAATCAGGTCGTCCTCGCTCCCCCAGAATGCCAGCATCGGCACATCAGCACGGTGCAACGCCCGATGCTCGTCTTCCAGGTCGCCCTGCAGCAGTCCGCGAATGCTGGAGAGAACCCCGGGGATGTAACCCCGAAATCTCAACTCCTCCTGCTGGCGATCGACAATTCGATCAACCGAGCTGGGCAGGGCGCGTTCGGCCTCGGTACGTTTGCGCAGTTGTCTCGGAAACAGCGCCAGCATCAGCCAGTCTCCGATAACTGGCGTGCCCACGATAAACCGCGTAAAGGCATCGGTATTTGCGCCCATTCCGGCGGGCGTAAACAACAACAACTGACGGATGCGTTCAGGATGTGCCGCCGCCCAGAGCGACGCGATAGCACCGCCCATGGAATATCCCAACAGGTTGATATCGTCCTCAACACCCTGGTCGGCGAGAAGATCGTCCAATTGGCGCAGGAAAAACTCCCTGCTCTGCGTCCCGGGTGGGCGGTCAGAATAACCGCGCCCGTAAAGATCGTAGACGAGAACGCGGTAGCCCAGAGCGGTCAGTCCCTGTGCCAGCCCGTGCCAGGCGTAGCCGGGCGTAGTCAGTCCATGCACGCAGACAGCAATCGGCCCGCCAACAGGCCCCATCCACTGATAATGCGTCACACCCTGGGAGAGCGCCGCAAATTGGCCCGGTGCATTTTTGCGGGCGCTTGCTTCCATCGGGCTGCGGTGTCGCTCCCTGAGTACCGGCCATACCACGATCAGCGCCAGCGCGATGATCAGTACCGGCCAGATCAACGAAACACCTGCGAGTTGTAACTGATGATGCCTTTGCCAACGAAATCAAGCCGTAATCCGCGGGTCATGTGCAAGCCGTCTCCGTTTTGGTTGGGAGTATAGAATGAATGCAAACCGCTATCGCCGCAACCTGCATCGACTGGAGACCGCCGTTGCAAGCCCTGCTCCCTGTCGATCTCGAGTCTGTAATTGCCGGTTTTGAAAACGCAATCCCATGACTCTGCGCAAAACACTCAAATAACGACAAGAGCCCTCATGGTTGCGTTAGACGCATGAGTTTGCAAATACCTTTTAACCCAGCTCGGCATCAATGGTCTCGTTGAACGGGTAGGTATTATCCCGACAACAGGGCACTGGGCTGTTAGAAATACCAGACCATTGCCCTCAAGGCTTTGTACAGGCAGTATAAAGCTCCTGAGGCATCCCCGTTTATTGGGCGTCACAGCGAGCTGCGGACGCTGGTCGATGACAACCCTCTTCAGTCATCGCCAAAGGCGCGCCTCAAGCACTTTTGTGTGCCGAGAAAATCCGCAGAGGAAGCAACGATAAAAACGGCTTGACGAGCCAATAATAACAACACTGTTTTTAAAGGAATAACAACAATGCCGTGGCCCATGGAACCTGGAGCAAGCAGCGTACGCGCTTTGTTAGCAGTAATGATAATCTGGCTTTGTGGTCTTTTCCTGACAACGGCACTTGCCCATGCCGAAGAAGAGCAGGAGGCCGACGACCCATACGAAGCCACTACCACCGCTGATCCCCTGATACCGGTCGATGAGCTGTCCCTTCTGGTGAAACCCCTGACCGCCCCGGAACTGGAGGTGGAAGCGGATGCCTGGATGCAGCTGCTACGTGCCAAGACCTTTGAAACCAGCCAGGCAGAGCTGGCCGTCAAGCATAAAAACAAGGCTATCGATAAAGCCGAAGATGTGCAGGAGGCGCTGGAGGAGACCCAGGAGATTCTGGAGGAAGTTGCTGACGCATCAGAAGAGGCTCGGGATACCGGCAGTGCAAAGGCCGCCGACGAGGCCAGGGAACTGGCGAGCGAAGCGAAAGTCGCTGCTGCTGCCACTGCCGACGTGATAGAGGAAGCGCTGGTTAGCGCCGTTGAAGAATCCGAGGCTGACAACGTGTCGCAGGCGCTGTCAAATTCAGTGGCAGAAGCTGCAAGCCAGCTAACGACCAAAGCGGAGGCAACGCGAACGACCACCGAGCAGGTATCACTGGCGGCGGGAAGAACCGCGGACGCGGCTGATAGTGGCCATACCGGAGAAGCCGCGCGTCTGGCGAACGAAACCCTGACAGCCGTGGATGATGCCAAAAGTTCACTGGTGGAAGCATCCGAGATCGTAACCACGGTGGCCGAGGAACAGGCGGAAGCGATCGAGTTGGCGGAAGAAAAGGATCTACAGGAAACGGCCGAACTGGTCAATCAACTGGCTGAACAGGAGGCGGAAAACAAGATAGTCATTCTCGAAAGTGTCAACGAGCTCAAGGTACAGCGAACCGGCCTGATAGACCGCCTCAACGTGGTGCTGGACGAGCTCGGCAGCAAACTGGGCACGTCCCCTGAGGGGAATGAGCATGAACTGCTGGCGCCCTACCGTCTCTACGCTGACGCGGTCAGCGAGCTGGAGCTGGATGTTTCGGACACCCAGGCACTCAAGAGCACAGTGTGGGGATGGATGTCCTCGGATGTCGGCGGTGTGCGGCTGCTGAGTAATATGACCAAATTCCTGGTGACCGTCCTCGCATTCTGGATTCTCGGCAGAATCCTGGGCAAGATCACGGACAAAGCGCTGGGCATGACGCGGGTTACCGCTGAGCTCACGCGTTCCGTGATTGTACGCAGTGTGCGACGTGCCACTTACCTTATCGGTGCCGTCGCGGGACTGTCCGCGGCAGGGTTCAATGTCGGCCCCATACTGGCCGTGGTCGGTGCGGCGGGCTTCGTGGTCGCCTTTGCCCTGCAGAACACCCTCAGCAATTTTGCCAGCGGCATCATGCTAATGATCTACCGGCCGTTTGACGTCGGCGACCTTATCGAAGTCAGTGGCATCAAGGGGGTTGCGCGATCAATGAACCTGGTGAGCACAACCATCTCCACCCTGGACAACCAGTTACTGGTGGTGCCCAATAATTCGATTTGGGGCAATATCATTACCAACATCACGGGCAGCGACACGCGCCGGGTCGATATGCTATTCGGAATCGATTATGACGATGATCTCGATGAGGCATTGCGTATTTTGCATGAGATCGTGACGGAGCATCCCCTGGTACTCGATGATCCCGCACCCGTGGTTGAGGTGCGGGAGCTCGGCGAATACACCGTCAATATTATCTGTTGGCCCTGGGCAAAAACCGAAGACTACTGGTCGGTCAATCGGGATGTGACCCGCAGCTGCAAAGAACGGTTCGACGAAGCTGGATTCATCAACCCCTATCCGCGGCGCATCATTCAGGTGACGGGAGACGCGGCGCCCACCGCTAACAATGACACTTGAGCCAGGGTATGGGAGCCTGGCTCGCCCAATAAAAGAGCGGCGCCGGGGTGGCCCCAAGCACTCAAGCGGGGCTGGTGTTAGCTATAAAGCGACCTTTGAGGTAGTCGATAATCTCTGACGAATCATACATCCAGCTCACTTGCCCCTCATCATCCTCTATCCGCAGGCAAGGCACCTTGAGCACGCCGCCACCCTGGAGCAATTCCTCCCGGCTACAGTCCTCGCGCTTGACGTCCCGCGTGTCGATATTCAGTGACTGGCGCGTCATCTCGCGGCGTACTTTGACGCAAAATGGACAGGCCTTGTATTGGTAAAGGGCCAATTTTCGGGTTTCAGCATCAACTTGGGCCTGGGCCTGGGCATCACGCACGATACCCCTGGGAGTGAATACCCAGTTAAAAAACAGGATGAGTGAGCCTAAAACCCAGCGGATAATGCGCATATCGATTCCAATCTGTTGGTGGTGTGATGGGCTCCCGTACTGACTGTCGGGAAGGCGCAGAACTATATCGTATGCAGTGAAACCACACAAACTCGAGGCGGTGCCAGCCTGTTCAGAAGGGTCTGGAAACGCGTACGCGCCGTGTATAAGGAACGCACAAGGGCAATCTGCGTGTCGCGGCATTCAATCGGGTGAAAGTGAGCGGTAAGACTCGTATACTGCAGCGACCCGCATGCACATTCAGCGAGCTGCCAGGGAGCTAGCCCAACAGGATAAATACGCAGGCATAATAGCGCCACGTCAAGGCCAAACATGACGCCGAATTGATAAAGGTATCCTGAAGATGACCGAATCCCCACCCCCAATAAAACGAGCACTCATCCTATCCGGCGGCGGAGGCCGCGGCGCCTACCAGGTCGGTGTCTGGCGCCGACTTCAGGAGATCGGCTGGCAGCCGGATCTGGTCTGTGGTACTTCTATCGGCTCCATCAATGGTGCCCTGATAGGTTCTGGCTGGAGTGCCGAACGGCTTGAGGCTTTTTGGCAAGCACTGGATCGTAAACAGGCCTTTCGCGTCTCCCTGTGGCGGCGGATCAAGTACCGCATCGACCGACTGTTGGGGCGGCACACCGACTTTCCTGCGCTGTTGGATAATGAGCCCCTGCGGCAGACCCTGCTGGAAGCGATTGATGTGCGACGCCTGCGAGACAACCAACCCAGAGTCACTGTGGCGGCGACCAACGTTTGCCGGGCGCGACTCGAGTATTTTTCCGGCGAGCAACTCTCTGTTGAGCACATCCTGGCCTCATGTTCCATTCCGGTGGTTTTTCCCTGGAGCGAAATCAACGGGGAGCTTTTCTGGGATGGCGGCGTTATGGCCAATACCCCGGTATTCCCGGCTCTGGAGGCTGGTGCCACGGAGATTCTGGTGGTTTTGCTGGCGCCTTTGGTAGGGGCGCCGGTGCCGCCACCGAAAACGACGGTGGAGGCCTTTTCCTGGGCCTTCGACATGATTACCATCGGCTCCGCCGGGTCCCTGTTGCACGAGCTGGCCTACAACCTGGGCGTAGATCTTGCTACCAGTCGCGACACGCTGACACGCCAGCAGTTCATGGATCTTGGCGATATCCGCGTCGGGGTTGTGGCACCGCGGACGGCATGGGGTATAGAATCTGTGCTGGACCTCAACCCGCAGCGTATCGATAGCCGGATAGCTGCGGGGTACGAAGATGCCGCAAGCCAGCTAACGGGCTTTATGCAACAACCAAGGGCACAGTAGAGACCATGTCGCGGTCTATATTGAAACATTAAGAAAGCCGATTTTGTCTTATCAACTTACGCCAGGTGGAGCGGCCGTCTGAACCGCGGCACTGCGGATGACAACTGGGGCTCTATACCGAAACAGCGGGGGCTTGCGGAAAACACCCACGAGCGCGGACTGCGCTACTGGACCTTGCCGCAGTAATACCCGGAGCGGGTCATCCGGGTTCTGCGGAATGCCAAAGAGCCCTGGGTTCCTGTCAATCGCTATTCGCACCGAAAACAGCACGGCCACAGGGGATTGGGACAATACCGCGCCGCCGCCGGGAAAGGCCTCGATCCTCTCTTTGATATTGGAGAGGGCCCCGGCTTACGCCGAAGCCGGGACAATTTTCCCGGTGCTCTGCGCAGGGATACACCGTCACCCAATAGCACATGTACGCGCTGGCAGGGAACCGTAGCCTGACTAACAGGCCTCGAATCGCCGTCAAGCCGGTCCGAGGCTAACGGGAGAGCTTCCATGTTTTTGTTTCGGGGTGGCCTGCACCCTGCCGAATGGCTCTGCGGTGGTCGCAGCCTGGTATTTAAGCTCGCTCTTGCCATCGCTCTGTGGTCGGCCGGGCTGGCGGTGGCACTCACGCCCCTGGAGCAGTGGTCGGCTATCATGGCGAATCCGGATGCGCTGCGGGGTCAGCTACCGGTGATCAGCTTTGAAAGGCCTCCGACTCCTGGTGCTCAGCTTAAGATCTACCAGGATGCCTATGGTTTGGATTTTGCTGAAACCGCCCATGTGATTGGAACATTTGATTCAGGCGATTTCGTTCTCGCCGCCCATGCTTTTATCCCGGAGTCACCCCGGGGCACCGTGTTACTGTTACATGGTTTTATGGATCACTCCGGCACCCTGGCAGACACAACCCGGCACCTGCTGGAGCAGGGCTACGCGGTAACAACTTTCGACCTGCCGGGTCACGGCTTGTCCACCGGGGAGCGCACCCACATCGACGATTTTGTGCAATATGAACTCGCCCTCGACGATTTTATCAGCCTTATTGACGACCACCTGCCCCGACCCCACCACGCCATAGCGCACAGCACCGGGGCGGCAATCCTGGTGTCCCGCATGCTGGCCAGGCCTGAGGAAGACCTGGGCAACATCGTCCTGGTTGCGCCGCTGGTGCGTTCCGCATTCTGGCACTTATCGACGATCAGCGCAGAGCTGATCGACAATATGGTTGAGAGCGTACCCCGGGTTTTTCGGGATAACTCCTCCAGTGCTGCTTTCCTGGAGGCGGTGCGCAGCGACCCTCTGCAGCCGCGCCAGGTATCACTTGGCTGGGTCGATGCGTTGGTAAACTGGAACCGGCGGATTGCAGCTTATCCCCCCAGTATCAGACCGATCTTTATCATTCAGGGAAAGGAAGATTCCGTGGTCGACTGGGACTACAACCTGTCGTTTTTACAGGAAAAATTTCCAGCCGCGACGATCAAGTACATTGAGGAAGGCAAGCACCAACTGCTGGGCGAACGGCCTGAGATACGGCGCCAGGTGTTCGAAACTATCGACCTGGCACTGGCGACCCCGCTGCAATAACAAGCCCAGTGAACATCTCGATAAACCCGGGATAATTCTGATTTATTTTTTTTTGGCTGGTCAAGAGACCTATGCCGCTACTGGCTATGGCACATTTGATTTCCCGTGTTCTAAAGCCACTGGCGGTGTCCGCAGCTTTTCGTGTCCCGAGAGCCAGTCCACTACCCTGGCTTCCAGGTAAGCATAAAACGGATTGTGTCGCAGCCGGAGCAGGAAGTTGGGAGATTTCTTCAACACTCCAAGCTCTCCCTGAACTGCCTGGTAGCCGAGAAATATCCGGTTGCGGTCCTCCGGCGGGTAACGACCGTAGATCGGGTCGTCCGGGGGGAATGTCAGCGACAGGTTGGACAGCGAAAACACCCCGGGTGGCCAGCTCATACCCGGAGGCTCAAGATGCCGGGGGCTGCCGGTATAGGGTTCCTTGCGCGCGACTATCTTTTCGCGCTTATTCTTGCTTTCGTTTGCCACCAGGGTGACGGCAAAGAACGGCCCATCATCCCGCAACAATTGCTGGGCAACTGGCCCGCGGTCGTCATGCATCAGTGGGGTTATCGGTGCGAAACGCTTGGTGTCGAAGATCACCAATTCGTGCTTCTCCGGCGCCAGTTGCAGAAGGAAGCGATCCAACACGGCGTCGATGGATACGGTCGCATCCACCGCCGACTTCAGGATCAGGGTAGGCGGCAGGCGCCACGCGGTCTCCGGGGCCTGCTGAATACGCCGGTTGATCCAGCGGGTGATGAGGTGTACCTGCTCGGCGATATCCAACGGCCGGCGCAATAGCGCGGGCGTGCTCCACCCGCCATTCGGGGTAGCCGATACTCTCGTGTTCGGCACGCTCGAAAGGATCCATACGCAGATTTGCCAGCATGGGCGCTCGCAACCCTTCATAGGGCGATTGCCGTACGTCCAGCCCCTCGGCATTCTGCTTCAGGAAAGAGATTTTCCAGTTATTGTAGCGCAGGGCAGCCACACTACCGTCGTCGGTCCAGCTAAACACTTCAGCGCCGTTATCGGTCGAATACATGACAATGGTATTGTCAGCGATACCCAGCTTATCGAGCTCGTCCAGAAGCTGTCCCACTATGCCCTCGTGCTCGACCATGCCATCAGCGCAAACACCCGGGCCCGTCACGCCTTCAGACTCAGGTTTCAGGTGTGTCCAGATATGCATGCGAGTGCTGTTCCAGCAGATAAAGAACGGCTTGTCGTCCTTGACCGCTTTGCTCATAAATTTCAGCGCCCTCGGATCAGCGACATGGTTATGGGGCATATCGGGAGTGATTGCGCCCCCGGATTTTACCTCGACGGTGCCGAATCCGGTTCGGTGCAGTGCGACCGGGGCATTCCGCGATTTCGCCACAACAGCCGGGCGCCGAAGCAGCCAGGCATCTCCACGGCGGCTTTGTCTATCGGCATTGAGACAATACGGCTAGTAATTGAGTGGCCCGGGATGAACCCCAACGGCCGATGGGGCGACTACACCTATTCCATGGCGGCGAAGTGTGCCGCCAGGGCGGCGATTTCCTCGTCCGACAGGCCGGCGGCCATGGGCGTCATCATGGCCGCACTTACGCCGCTGCGGGTGCCATCCCGATAGGCGGTGATTGCGGCAACCAGGTATTGCTCTTTCTGACCGGCCAGGTTGGGCATGGTGGGTGCGATAGAGATGCCGTCGGCGCCATGGCACCCGGCGCACTCGCGTAGCTTGTTGGTGATATCCACACCAGCGGCCGCCTCACCGTGTTCGTCGGCGTTGACGAGGGACATGGTAAACAGGCTGGCCAGCAGGCCTGCGGCAGTGACAAATTTGAACATTTTCTTCTCCTTAGGTTATCAGCTCATGATGTTCAGCAGGCTGGGGAAGGTGTCAGCCAATTTGAAAATCCCATAGAAAAACCAGTACTGAATGCTCTGCCACAGGGTTTTGTCTGCAGGGTTGTCACCCATCTTGACCACGGATTCCTGCTGGTGATCGAGGAATGCTCGCAGGGCGCGGATATCTTCCAGGTTTTCGGTCTGGAAAAACGCCACCATTCCCTCGTGTTCGAGGACCCCGGCGCCAACCACGCCAGCGAAGACTTCCTGAATTTCCTGGTCCCGATAACGCAGGTCTGGCACGGCATTGGAGGCCGCTGCGCTAATGCCATGACAGCCGAGGCAGTGATGCATGAACACTTCATAGCCCTCGGCGATCAACTCCGGGTCGGTCTCGCGGGGTGCGATCAGTTGCTCGGGCTTTCTCGGCACGACATCCGCCGGCCGCTCGGGAAGGCCCTTGCCGTTCAATTTGAATACCAGCAGGCGGTTGGTGTTCTCCCCGGTGGTTTGGTAGGGCCTGCCGAAGGCCAGTTGCAAGACACCGCCGCCGCCCTGGGTGATGGCGACGTACTGCTCGCCGTCGATTTCGTAACTCATGCCCGCCGCTACGATGGGGGCGTCGGTCTGGTGCTGCCAGAGCTTTTTGCCGTTAGTCGCGTTATAGGCGACAAATTCGCCCTGGTAGTTGCCCTGGAAGACCAGGTTGCCCGCTGTAGCCAGGACGCCACCATTGGAGGCATAGGGTAGTTTCACCGACCAGGCTTCCTTCTGCTTGATCGGGTCCCAGGCGACCAACTTGCCGTAGTACAGGGCATCCAGAAGCGCCTCTAAGATTACCCAATTGGAGAGCATGGGGATGACGCTGTCATCGGTGCCGGTGTTCCAGCGATGCAGGGTGTAGTCGAAAGGCTCCTTTCTCTTGTAGGGTGTCGGTGCATTCTGCACCGGGATGTAAGTCAGCTGAGTGTCCGGGCTATAGGCCATGGGCTGCCAGTTGTGGGCGCCCACCGGGCCAGGCAACAGAATGGTGCCGTTCTCGTAGTTCTGCCAACTGGCGATATCGGTTTCAACGGGGCGGTTGGTTTCATAATCCCAGTGGGTGGCCCAGTTGACCCTGGTGTAGAGCTCTGCGGAGATGAGTTCCCCGGTGCGCCGGTCGAGCACGAAATAAAAGCCGTTCTTGGGTGCCTGCATGATGACGTCACGCATTTCACCATCTATTTCCAGCTCGGCCAGTACGACCTGCTGAACGCCGGTGTAGTCCCAGTTGTCGTTGGGCGTTACCTGTGTAGTGCCAGACGTACTCGCCGGTGTCGGGCCTGACCGCCACGATGCTGTTGAGGAACAGGTTGTCGCCGCCACCCGGGTTGCGATCGGTCCGGCTCCAGGGGGAGCCGTTGCCAATGGCGACATAAAGCAGGTCGAGCTCCGGGTCGTAGGCCATGCCGTCCCATACGGTGCCACCACCGCCGGTTTTCTTCCAGAAATCGCCGGTCCAGGTCTTGAGGGCCATTTCCAGTTCAGGCTGTTCCTGGGGCCCCAGTGCCGGGTCCCGGGGCACCGTGTAAAAACGCCAGGCTTTCTCCCCGGTGATGGCGTCGTAGGCGGTGAAAAACCCCCGAACGCCGTATTCGGCACCCGAAGAGCCGATCAAAACCTTGCCCTTGACCACACGGGCAGGGCCGGTAATCGAATACTGGGAGCCTTCGCCGGCCGGCGTCACCTGTACTTCCCAGAGTTCCTCGCCGGTGTCGGCATTGAGGGCCACCAGGCGACCGTCGATAGTGCCCATGTAAATGCGGGTGATGCCGTCATCGGCAACCCAGAGGCCGGGGCCACGATTGACCGGGCCGCAGCACATATTGACGAGGTTGGCCCGGTCACTGCTGCTATCGAAATCCCACAGCTTTTCGCCGGTCTTGGCATCGAAGGCATAGATATAGCCCCAGGGCAGCGTGACGTAAAGCTTGCCATCGTGCATCAAGGGGGTACTTTCCATTCCCCGGTTGGTGGGGAATTCCGCCTCCCACTCAAGCTTGAGGTCGCCCACCGTATCGACGTTGACCTGGCTCAGGGGGCTGAAGCGCTGCTCGCGATAATCCTTGCCGATATTGAGCCATTCCTGATCGGAGTTTTTGACATTGGCAACTTCCAAATCCGCCTTGTAAGCCAGGCTGAGACTGGAGAAACCAATCAGGCTGGAGGCGGCGAGAATCTGGAGGCGTTGATACACAGTTTTCATATTTCACCATGGTTTTTCGAGGGGCGCTTCCCGGAGAGGTGCGCCATAGTAGGAATATCGTCAGTGGGCGTTGGCCCACCGCTTAGACCGATTGTTTAACTGATCCCAAAGCCACCACCGCTATTTCTAATTAATAAAGTGATGTTGCCTGGGGTCCGCTGACAGGCTACGGGAGCATGCCTTGCCGTCGATTTTTATTGTCCGCAAAGTAAATCGGTTGGCCTCGGCTCGTCAAGTGCAATTTGATCCTGGACCTATGCGCTCCCTCCGTGATTACCAGGGAGCATTTGTCGTTGGGAGTCGTATCATGACCGGGAAGCGGAGGTCATCATTACCGCTATTCTCGCCCCCCGACTATCCGAGATCGAAACGAAATTGCCCTACCTGCAACGCGGAAATGTCATCAGATTGGACGAGCTCGGCGACCCGGCGTCCGCGTTTGCAGGCATGGCGCCGTGGTTTCTGGGATTTTTCCAGAAGGATGTTAGCATGCCTGACCTGTGACGCAGCCGGCATTTGAAACCGTGAAATCGCATTAATCGGTGCCGAGAGTTTTGGCCTCGTTATTCACGGTTGACTCACTCAAGACCTCGCCTTCACGGCCCTGATCAGCGGCTTCTACCGGTGCCACCCAGCCACCGCCCAGGGCTTTGTAGAGCTCGATGATGGCATTGATACAGAGGCGCAAGGTCTGCGATTCGGCAAGCTTGGCGGTGAACGGCGACTGCTCGGAGACCAGGACTTCCAGGCAGCTGGTCGCACCACCGTTGGAGCGGGCGCGGGACAATCTGGCTGCTTTATTGGCCGCCTCGACCTGCCCTTGCAGGGTAGTAGGTTCATCACGGTAAGTGCGCGCCGCCACGAGCGCATCTTCCACTTCAAGAAAGGCGCGCAGTACGGTTTGTTGATAAGCCAGCAGGGCCTGCTCGGTCCGTGCCCGCGCTGCTGCCAGCCTGCTGCGGTTGCGGCCGGCGTTGTATATCGGTGCAAGCAGGTTGACAGCAATCGTGCGCAGGCAGCTTCCGTGGCGCGCCGCAAGCGGCCGAACAGATCCACTTCAAAAAACACGTCGGCACTGAGACGATAGTTTTCCTGGATACCGGGGCAAGGCGTCGTATCTGCGCAGTCACCTCGGTTCCCGCGCCCCCCAGCTCACGGCTCAGCATTCTCCGGCGAATGACGCAAGCCTTTGACAATCAGTTGTGAGGTATTCTGGTCGATTTCAAAATCGATCTGGCCCAGTGCATTCATGCCCAGGATTCCGTCCATATGTGCCGGCAGTTCGGGCAGCACAGCGAACTCGATATTGTTCACCACCTGGTCCCCCAGTGCCAGACTGTCCATCTGGTAGACCCGCGCTCTGACCATGCCACCGGCGGTCTCCAGGACTTGCTCGCGGCGCGGACTCAACAGCGCAGAATTAGCCAGGGATTCGAAGGCGTCCTCACTCAGGGCCGAAATAGATGCCCCGGTATCCAGCAGCAGGCGCACTGTATGCTTATGATTCAGGCTTATCTTCGCCAGATACTGGCCGGCGCGTTGTTGCAGGGCCACGGCGGTGTAATCTGCCGATGATTGATTCAGTGGTGCGAGCAGTGCCCGGGTTCTGGCGTGCCAGTCGGGGTCGAGTAACAAGCCCGCCACGGCCTCCTGACCGGCGCGTTCATCCCCGAGCGCTATCTGTAATTGCCCGAGCCTGAAGCGAAAGGCCGGGTCGTCGAAGCCCCAATTCACCAGCTCCTGGTAAACGTCCCGCAGGGCCTCCAGTTTTCCGCTCCCGACCAACTGTTTTTCGGCTTGTGCAGTGAACTGCTGCAGACTGGTGACATAGGCGCTGCTGTCAGCCTCTCCGTAGCTGAGCCGGCGCATGCTGTCGATGGTTGCGATGGCCAGGCTGTATTCGCCGGTTTGTTGCAGAGACCAGGCCAGCTGGGCCCACACTGCAACATCCTCCGGATAGGCCGACAACCAGGCATCGGCGAGCTCGCGCAAAGCCATGTGCTGACCGCGGGCAGCAAGCGCTTGCAGGTGCTCCAACAACTGCTGACGCGCGCGCCCTGCCAATTCCTCGTCGATCTGGCTTAGAGTTTCATGCTGCTCTATGAGCTTATCCAGCCGCTGTTGCTCCAGCGATTGGGTGAAGCCCTCAAGCCGATGAACCGCTGTTACTGGACCCGATTCAGAAGTAGCCGGGCTGGAACCCGGTGGAGGCAGTTGCAGCTGTGGCTGGGGTGTTAGCTGGTCCCGGGTGAAAAAACCGAGTGCAAAGCCCAGGCCAAGCAGCAGTGAATACGCTATGAACCTGTGCATTACCGTATCCCCTCTTTACCGTCCTGCTTATCGTTGGCCGGGTAGCACTGAGTCAACAGAAAGCCTGCTAGATTCCTGCATCTACATGCATCTTGATGCAACCGGTATTACTCCGGCGATGGCCATCAACAATGTTGCCAGGGGTTCACAGTATGTCATCACGTACCTGGACGGAAGCCACAGCCTCCCCCCGAGCGTGTGATTTACTACCCCACATAACGGCATGTTTTCGTCGCAGAATCCAGGCTATCAGTTTCATTCCAGCTGATCCCGTTTTTTTGACCTCCTTATTGCGTTTTTACTGCAATTGGATTGGCCGACGCCCGGGTGTCCGAAATAGTCATTTAATCGTCCGCATTTGGCAACACCGATGCAGTAACGGCTTGATTTGGATCAGGGTGCAGGACTGGCGATAACAGGCACACTGGCTGACATGGAATTTCGCAGGGGCCAAACGGCATGAGAAAGATTCTGGCACTATCGGTAATTCTGGCATGGGTTGCCGCGTCCCCACTCGCAGCCGCACAGGAAAACGACGCAAAGGCCATGCTCAAGGCGATGTCGGATTACCTGGGCAGCCTGCAGACCATTCAGCTCGGCTTCGACAGCGATATCGAAATCATTACCCCGCAACTGGAGAAAATCCAGTTCAACAACTCCGGCTCGGCGCTATTGAGTCGGCCGGACAAACTCCGTGCCCATCGCATCGGTGGCTATGCCGATGTCGAGATGGTATTCGACGGCAAGGCCGTCGGCATCTACGGCAAGCATGTCGACGGCTACGCCCGATTCGAGGCTCCGGGCACGGTGGATGAGTTGATCCATGCCATGCGCGAGGGCCACGGTGTTGCGCTACCCGGCGCCGATCTGCTGCTGTCGAATTCCTACGAGGTGCTGGTGCACGGTGTCGAGGAGGCCAAGTATATGGGCCGGGGTGTGATCGGTGGCGTGGAGTGTGAGCACCTGGCGTTCCGCAACTTCGATACCGACTGGCAACTGTGGATCGAGGTGGGCGATCGGCCGGTGCCCTGCAAGATGGTGATCACCAGCAAGACCATCAACAGCGCCCCCCAGTACACGATTCGCATTACCGAGTGGAAGTCCGGCATCAAACCGCCCCGGGGAACCTTCGATTTCAAGCCGCCGCAGGGCGCCCAGCAACTGGATCACAATGCCCTGATAGAACTCGATGAACTACCACCCGAAGCACCCCGAGGAGGCGAACAATGAGACGTCTGTACAAGTATGCACTGATAGCGGGGCTGGCCGCTCTTCTGGGTTTGAGCAATGGCGATTTCGGGCCGGCACGGGAGCTCAACCTGGTAGCCAGTGCGGAAGCCGTGGTCGGCCGACCCGCGTCGCCAGTGAGTTATGCCGGTGTGGCGCGGCGCTCCACGGTAGGTGCAGGCGCACCGGGTGTGGGTGTAACCCGGGGGGTTGGCGTCGGGGCACCCGGCCCCGGCGCCGCACCGGGCAACAGGGGTGGCCCGGTCAATCGGGTCGGGGTGCGCTGAGTACTGCATGGCTCTGCTCAGGGTGGCCTGGTGAGGATGTTCATCTCCCCATGCCCGCACGAGCCCCGGGAGGAGTGAGCACGGGTCTGGATCAATAGTCGGCACTTCGATGCACAATGCGCAGCATCAGAGGGTTGAAGGTTTTGGGCATTAACGCCCAGGGAAAGCGAAGGAGATAATGATGGGTAGAATGAATTCAGGAATAGCTATGCTGTTCTCACTGGTGGTCATCCCCGGGTTGCTGCTATCAGCGCCATCCCGGGCGGAAGCCCCGGCGGTGGACCCTGCCGCTGTGCAGGCCCTGCAGAAGATGACCGACTACGTCAGCACGCTGCAGCAATTCAGGGTGCACACCCAGAGCACGCTGGAAGACGTACTCGACTCCGGTCAAAGGATCGATTACGACGTTGCGGCCCGTGTTGCAGTGCGCCGCCCCGACCGGGTTTATTCCGAGCGCTTGGGGCAAGGGGTCAACCAGGTTTTCTTCTACGACGGCAAATCCCTGACACTTTTCACCCCGGCGGACAATACCTACGCCGCCGATAAGGCCCCGAAGACGATTGAGGAAATGATCGATTTCACTCGCGAAGAACTGGGGCTGCTGATACCGGTATCGGATCTGATTTACCGCAATGCCTACGCGATTCTGATGGAGGGAGTGACCGCCGCCACGGTGGTCGGCAAGTCGATGATAGGGGAAGCCAGTTGTACCCACCTGGCCTTCAGGCGCCCGGACGTTGAATTCCAGATATGGGTGGCCGACGCAGAGCGGCCCCTACCCTGCAAGTACGTGGTCACCGATACCAGCACCCCCGAGCTGATCAGCACGGTGACGGTAATGAGTGACTGGGATTTCGCACCGCTCGGTGACGCAGTATTCAATTTCCAGCCACCCCGGGATGCCCGGAAAATCGATTTTATACCCCTCGACAAAACCACAGCGTTCGGTAACTGAGGCCTTCGGAGCAGAAGCCATGAAGATAATTCCCAAGCTAGCAATTATGACGATTACAGGCACCGTGTTGTTTCTCACGGACATTCCGCTGCAGCCGGCCAAGCTGCCGATCACCGTCGAACTCGTACCCCAGGCCGAGGCCGTTCTGGGTGTGCGGCGGCGAACGCGGCGCCGGTCGGTAGCCGTTGGCTATGCGGCGGGAGCAGCAGCCGCCTCCAGCAGCACTGCGCCACAATAAAAGCCGGGGACAGACCGCGTTTTCATTACTTCGCGGATGGGCTAGCAGGCCTGGCCATTCCCCGCCGGATTGATTCGGCCAGTGTTTGGTTTGCATCTATCAGAGTGAGCATGTGGCTATGAAAGTTTCGAAAAACCGTTTCCTGCATTCTTGTGGCATTCTTGTGGCATGCTTCCCGCCGCAATTCTGATGGCAAGCTGTAGCGCGGTTGCTGCCGCGGACGCGACTGCCGAGGCCGACCCCGGCTGGCAATTCGGCTTCGATCTCTACCTGTGGTTGCCCAGCGTGAGCGGAGAGCTGAGGTTCGAGCCATCGGGCGCTGGCGATGGCCAGGAGGTCGACATCGACCAGTTCATCGATGCACTGCAAATGGCGTTTATGGGCACCTTCGCCGTGCGCAAGGGCGCCTGGTCCGGATTTACCGATTTGCTCTACATGCGTATTGGTGGCGACAGGTCGAAGACGGTATCGGTGCCGGACGGCACCAGCCAAACCCTGGCAGAGGGGGAGCTGGACTTGAGTACCGGCGTCTGGACCCTTGCCGCCGCCTACTCGCCCTGGCACAGCGGTAACTCTCATCTGGACATACTGTTCGGCGCCCGAATGCTGGGTCTGGATACGGACTTTAAATTGACCGGGCTGGGCCCGGACCAGCGAGAGCAAAAGCTATCCGAGTCGCAGGACTTCTGGGATGGCATCGTCGGTGTCAAGGGCCGGGCCGGTATCAACGAACACTGGTTCGTCCCTTACTACCTGGATTTGGGCACCGGGGAATCGGATTTCACCTGGCAGGCGGCGGCAGGTATCGGCTACAGCTTCGGTTGGGGTGATATCGTGCTGGACTATCGTCATCTGGAGTACAGTCAGGGTGGCAACTCCCTGGTGCAGGATCTCGCCCTCAGCGGCGGGCGATTGGGCTTCGTATTTCTTTTTTGATGGGTCCGGTAAAAGTGGGCTGTACCCATTGAAGGGGTGCCTGGATGAACCCTAATCTCGTTGCCAGCGGGCCTGGCTCCTGTTGCCGCCGGCTGTTCGGTTAAGGAATTACCGGGACATCGATCGCGCCGACGCCAGCTTGGGCTATATCCAGGTAGCCGGGATAGAGGCCTCGCAATCTGCCAGCCCCAGGAGAGGACTCCCGGATTCTGGTCCGGCAGGGGGAATAAGTCCTTGCAGTGCAAGCTCAACAACCCAACCGCTTTCAATTGCGGCTGTGAAACCGTGGGAAAAAGAAAAAGTGCTAGCTTGTTAGATCCGCTACCCCTCTTGAGCTATCCGACACCAAGGTGACAGAGTATGCGGGGCAAATAGGTTACACAATCCGGTATTTGGGGAGGGCCCCAGATGCCCTGAAAGCGTGTGATTGTAAGGATGACATGCACAATTCAAGACCTGACCCCGTTGTTCGTGCAACACAGCAATCAGATCGCCAAGCAGTCCCCGGTCAACGCTGGCACCCACGTCTATTATCACCTGACGGCCCAGTCGGATCGTCAGCGGCGAGCTTGGCTGAATCAGTGACACCGGAATCAATCGTGGCGTCTCATGAACATCACCCGATTCCTCAGCCCGCAACCGCTTGCGCCAATAACCCAGACTGCTCAGCGGGAGCTGTTCTCTCTGACACCAGGCCTTCTGCGACAGGCCGCTGGCTTTCCAATCCTCTATACGCCGCTGCCAGAGTTCGCGCTTCGGAACCGGTGCCTCGCCATTGATCGGTACTGATATCAAATCGTTTGCCATCATTAGTCCCCCTCGTGTACAACAGATGAGGTGACATCATGGAGACTGCGGAAACTCAAAGATAGATGTATTTCGCTGGACGCTTACGATAAAACCATGTTGACAGCAGCAGGCACTGAAGTCATTCTCGCTGCCTAACTATCTAAAAACTTGGTGTAGAGGAAAAGACTATGACAACAAAGCAAAAGTGGAGCTTGAGTTTTGCGCTTACTGTGGCACTCGCTGGCGCGGGTACAGCGAATGCGGAGGATGTTTCCAAGGCGGCCTCAGACACCTGGGACAAAACCAAAGAAGTGAGTAAAGATGCAGCCGACAAGACCGGAGAGGTGAGTGAGGAGGCCTGGGACAAGACCAAGAAGGGTACTTCCGACGCCTGGGATAAAACCAAGGAAGTCAGCAAAGATGCAGCCGACAAGACTGGAGAGGTGAGCGAGGAAGCCTGGGACAAGACCAAGAAGGGTACTTCCGACGCCTGGGATAAAACCAAGGAAGTCAGCAAAGATGCAGCCGACAAGACCGGAGAGGTGAGCGAGGAAGCCTGGGACAAGACCAAGAAGGGTACTTCCGACGCCTGGGATAAAACCAAAGACGTCAGTGAGGAAGCCTGGGATAAAACCAAAAAGGCCGTTACTGACTGATCCATAGACCCTGCAACAAACCCCACCCCGGCTTGGCTTTTGCGACGGTCACCGCGCGGTCGCAGCGACTCGGGGTGGGGAACTTCAATGTGTTCTTTTTCTCTGCGCTCGCTCTTCAAGTACCGGAGGGGCGAAGCCCGGCGGCGACCGCATGACCCACTATTGGAGGTCACTGTCCCAAGGGGTTCAGGAAGATTGTTTTCAATGCTTCGGGATGATGGCGCCGCCTATCAAGCCAATGCCAGGAAGGCGTTACCCGCTGCCATTTTCCGAGCCGACAGCAAGCTATAAAGTCTCACAAAAAAATAACGGACCAATTTGCACATGATTACCTATGAAGGCGGGTGTGCCTGCCGATCTATAAGATACAAATTTACCGGTAAGCCATACACTTGTTACGCATGTCATTGCACGACATGCCAGGCCCGTACCGGCTCAGCCTTCGGCATGAGTATGCATGTTGCAGCGGATGCACTGGAGATTATCAAAGGAGTTCCTATTGATGTCAGCAGTAAATCGGGCGGCGCGGTATTGCAGTACTGTGAGAAGTGTCGAGCGCTGCTTTTTATAAAATCGGTAACGGAAATAACCTGTATCTTTCCGGGGTGTTTTGACGATAAATCATGGTTTAAACCGGTTGCTAATGTATGGGTGCGTAGTGCTCAACCCTGGGTTTATATCGACCCGGGTCTAAAAACGTATGAGCAACAACCAGAAAGCTGGCAGGAGCTGTATGGGTTATCCTGACAGCTCAGGGCGCCCTCGGCGGTGCGCGACGTAACCGGAGCCTGTGCGCGATGAGGCATCGTTGCAGTGCCGCCACCGCGACCATAAGCAACATTGCCCGTGATTGCCCACTGAGATACCAGTAAAGGTGAAGATGTCATCGCAGCCCAACCGGGCTTGAAGTGTGGATGGTGGTGGTTCTTTGCGTTTGAACCTTGAATGCATATGCGGTCCATGCGTCACGTACATTTCGGTGTTACAGTGAGGGCAATGGTGGGCGATCAGGCATTGTCCAAACTGCAACTCATGTTTATCGGGAGGTGAAGCATGTCGGCAAGAACTCTGGGTGTCGCTTTTCTATTCGTCGTTAGTACCCTGGTGGTGCCCCATGGCCTCGCGGGCACCCCGGCGCCGGATGGCGCTGAGGTCTATTTCGTCACGCCACAGGATGGCTCAACCGTTTCCAGCCCGGTCACCGTCGTTTTCGGTCTCAAGGGCATGGGCGTGGCGCCGGCCGGTACCGATAGGCCCAATACCGGACACCATCACCTGCTGATCGACCTGGAACAAGTCCCGGCAATGGACAAGCCCCTGCCCGCCGATGCCCATCATGTCCATTTCGGCGGCGGGCAAACCGAAACCAGTATTGAGCTGGAGCCCGGCAAACACACCTTGCAGTTGATCATGGGTGACATGAGCCATATACCCCATTCTCCCCCGGTTCTCTCAGAGAAGATTACAATCGTGGTGGAATAGCAGCGTTTGGCCCCAGATCTCAGGGCGCTAACCGCCATATCTCACCGATATTTGGAATTCTCGGAGAGAGATTGTGCGCGGTGCGGGATTTTCCGACTAAGGGCATAGCCGTAGCTATGTCCGCAGGAGGAAGATTTGGTACAGCGTGCAAGATCCGGCGAGAAACCCAATAGGCGCCTTACGCTACAATAGCAGCGCGCCGAAAAAGCGATTGCCGAATCGGTGAGAGATATGGCGGTTAACCCGGGCAATACGGCGCAGCTAAAATTGTCGTCACGGTAAGCCCGCGCCCCACTCGCTCCCAGGCCGAGCATCCCGACGGCGAGTGCTTTGCGCTTCAATTGCGCCAAAGTTCTCTCCATAACAGCCGGGCTTCAATGCAGCGGTTCGACGCCTCGATAGCGACCTTAACCCGAGCGGCGCACCGCCCGCAGGTCTCGATGGGGCCTCCACGCTGCTCTGTCAGCGGATAGAAAAGCACCATCCGGCTTTGAGCAGCAGTTGACCGAGGAAAGCCGGGCTCTGTCCTGCTGCGCTCAAAGCCCAGGGAGATTTCTCAGTTCAAACCGGGGCAAACTTTTTGGAGTCTGGAATATACCCGCCAGGCACCAGCTTCGGACCTGACAAGTCTTCCGCTGCCACCAGCTTTATGGACAATGGAAAACGGCACCCGAAGGTGCCGACCATCCCTGGTGCCTATGACAAGCGCTCCCCAAAACTGTGCCTTATAAATCGTAGGCTATGTTAAAGCCCAGGTAGGTGGTTTGCTGGTTGTTGTTCTCGTAGCTCCCAGAGAGGCTGAAGCGCAACGCGCCCAAGTCGGCACGGATCCCCGCCCTGAACACATAGGACTCATCGTCGATGTCATAGCCTGGCAGGGAAAAACGAGCTCCCGAGGAAAGGTTTTTTACCACCGCTTCCACATCATCGCTCTCGTCTTCAAATTCCCTGTGGTAGGCGACATCCCCGTAGGCCTCGAGATTTGTACTGCTGATTTTGAAAGGATAGCTGCCGAATAAACCCAGGGCGCCTACCAACGAGTCGCGGCTCTGGTCACCAAAAGCCATGGCGGTGGAACTGGAGCCCTGTTCCGCGTAGCCGTCTACCTTAACGTCCATGTAATCCAGGCTGACAAACGGCCCAATCCGGGCAGCTATTTGAGCTGATGTCATATCGAACCCGACCAGCGCTGCGACGCCCAAAAGATCTGCATCGGTATCGCCCGTCTCGGTACGCACCAGCGTCGGTCCCAGGGAGAAAACCCGCTTGATATCGTCGAGGCTGGTTGATCCGGCTGACAGCGCTATATCAGAGAACAGGTGCTGGCTGCGATAACCCACAAAGAGTGAGCCCATCAATGTGGAGTTGTCGTACTCGCTGCCCGCATTATCGATATTGGTGTCACCGTTCTGCGAGCCCACTGCGCCGCCGACAAACCAGTTCTGGTTGATTCCATAGGTTACGCCCAGGGTAAGGTCTAGCACATCGGAATTTGCCGCGGGGGTTGTGATACCGGCGTCGTAATCGTTCTTCTGCCCCTGCACCGAGCCGAAAACGTCAAATCCGGCTGGCTGTTCCGTCCAGCGTCTGCCCGTCTGGTAGTCAATAATGGTATTGCCAAACGCCCGAGCATCGGCCAGGGCAGTCTCTGGCAGCAGGGCAATCATGCCGGGGGCGCGCAGAATGGAGGCGGTGTAGTCAGACAGAACTTGAGCACTCGCCTGGGTGGGGTGCAAACCATCGTTGAGGATGAAATCATCGGGATTGCCACCGCTGGATTTGCCCAGGCCCGGTGCCTCGGTGCACCTTACGCCGGTCATGGTCCACTCGCTACTGGAATAACAATAACGGCTGTGATCGATCTGCGCGCTGAAGCCAAAGGCTCCCGGATCACCCAGCATCTCAAGGAACAGTCTTTCAAAATCAACAACTATGATATTTGCGCCAGTATTTGGCAGCCCCTCTGCCAAGGCCGTGTTGTAGGCTTCGGCGGCAATATTGCGCTTCTCAGCCGCAGGCGCTCTGCTGCCGTCATCATTAAAGTTGCTGCTCTCCGCCAAGAGGCCCAGCTGGGGGAAGGTGGGGCTGATGATATGGCGGGCACCGTTAGCTACCAGCGCGTCGATAATTGTCAGGGTCCTGCCTGCGGCGGCTACACCTTCCTGCGACGGGTTTTCAACGTTAGCAGCATCGCGCACATCGTTTCCCGCCGGATTGAGCACGAATAGCGTGCGATCCGACGTACTCAATGCGCCGGACTGCAGGCGTTGCACGAAGCCGGGACTGGTAGCCGTCAAGTCCAGAAGGGGCACCAGGTCGTTGACCGGATGCTCCACCCTGGATTCGCCGATCACGGCCTCCAGTTGAGCGTCAGCGCGGCCTCCGCCAAATGCGAAATTAATGTTCTGTGTATCGGGAATATCCGTGCGTTCCCCGGGAAATAATATCGGTGTTGATGGCACCAGGCCACCGGTGCCCAGATTCCTGTCGAGCCGGTCGATCCAGTTGCCTCCGCGCTCCCCGGTATCGGGATCGAGATTGGTGAAGCGAAATCCCGTGCTGCCATCCAGCCCTGCCCCCGGGAACGGCACCACACCGGCCACTGCTGGAAAATCGATATCGGGGAACTGCCCAACATCCTCAAAGCTGGCGCCGAAACCGATTATCTGGTTGAAAGGCAAGTCTGCCATGGCTACGTTACTGACGCAGGCCAATACGGCCATTGATACTACGTTTTTTTTAACTGTGTACATCATCGTGTGACCTCTCGTAATCCACTAACTTATTATTTCCCGCACATTTGATGGAAGGATGGTCACGATCAATTAAAACAATAATCGCCAGAAAAATGAACAGACAATTGGAGACCCCCATGGGAAACGATGCCACGAAAGTGCTGAACAAGTTTGTCCGCATTGATGCGGCCGAGATCTGTGGCCATTGGGATGAGGTGGTCCGGGGTACCGTCGAGGAAACCCTCAATGCGCTGTTGAATACCGGGGCCGCTGAGATGCGCAAGGCACAGCGCTGCGAGCGATCACCGGATCGGGTTGACACGCGGGCGGGCTGCTGCAAACGCACGCCGCATGCGACGGCCGGCGGGGTTGGGGGAAATATGCCGAAACTGCGCAAGCAGACATTTGGGACCGCGATCAGTGAATGCTATCGCCGTCTTTCGCTATTCGCGTTCCAACCGACATAGGTCCGTCGAGTTACTCGCGCGTTCTAGTCTGGCGTATGTCGTTCGACCCGTTCATTAACTCCGCAAAATTCCGTTAACAAGAAAGCGCGTATTCATTTCGCGACAAGAACGCTTGGAGGGGTTACCACCGCATCCGGCTAGGGCAGCAGTTGCAAGAGCGATGGTAGACAGTTTGACCATGCGCTTCGACATTGATGTCTTACTAGTTTCAGTCGTTATCGGCCTTGGGAACAGCCATTGGATGTCACCGGTTTCGCTACCCTGAATAACCCCCGAGTCATGTCAGTCGACCCCGACGATCAGGTTGTAGGAGGTGGTTCGACTGCCCCGGTTGATCACCTCGATGACGTGGTCCCCGGATTGCCAGAGCTGCCCGCGATATTCCTTGTCCGAGGTCATCTGGTCAAGGAGGAACGAATTATCGGGATTGAAAATCTGGTAGTAGATGCCAGGCCCCTGGGGGGCAACCCGCACATACAGATCCTGTTGGTCTTTGGCGCGCAGTATGTAACGCGTCGAACTTCCCGGCGACAATGATGCCGTGATTTCGGTGCCTGTCGTGCCCGCATCGAAGCGCAAGCGTTGGGTCGTAGTGGTAGGCTCGGCACCGGAGTGGCCCGACGCACCGGCCATGGCGCCACCTCCATCATCCGCCGCCTGGCTCACGGCGAGTTCTGCAACGGTCCCATCCGAATAGGCCAGACAGCGCCAAACGGTGCCACCGCCATCACGCAGCATCACCAAGGTGGCGGCTTCCGAGTATTCCGAGTTCAGTACTTCCCCGCCGCTCCTGGCATCGGGGCCTCCCACTGTGCGCAACCGATCGATACAACCGTCGATCGCATCCTGTTCGCCGGCCATTGTCGGGGCAGTGACGCCGGTCGCTGCCAACATCGTGAAGACAAGGAGAGATTTCGAAAATCGAGCCATGAATAGTTCCTCTCATGCAAAGAAAGCTTAAAAACACGGGTTGCGCTGGTGATCGGTCCAGGGATCATTTCGGGGATCCTGACGGGGTCCAGACCGCGTCGATGTTGATCCCGAAAGCCTTGGGGTTGCCTCCGGTGTCCCGGCACGTTCCACGCCAGATGTTACCTTCCGCCGTCTGTTCATACCAATCGTCGAGTTCGATGGTTTCGCGCTGGCACCCCTGCGCAACCGCGCGGTCTTTCACCCAGACCACAAGGTCGCATGCATTCCAGATGCGGGTGCACCCGGAGAGGACCAGAACAACGCCAACGACCACCAATGGGGACGTTAATAAAGCCCGAGCACTATATTTTTGATGGCCCGTGAAATACTTCATGTTCGCGCGGCCAAGTGATTGTTGCTCATCTAGAGAAAGTGTCCGTACGGGAAGATCAAGTTGAGAACAAAAAGCACAAGGAACAGGACGAGGCCGGTAATGAGCGCTCTGGCGAGCCTGGACTTCCCGGCCAGAATACCAAGGTGTTCCATCCCGAACACGAGCATAACCGCGATCACCATCGTGATGGCTAGATGTATGAAGTCAATACCCATTTCAGTCCCCCTTTGCCTGCACGGGCTCCGGCTTACCCCGATTCTCCGCCCAACTCAGCGACGGAAAACAGAATGCCGCCGCTACTGGCAGTTGCCTTTGAAAATCGAATCGATCGAGTCGGCGCGGCCGTCGCGGGTCTCTACCTTGACACATTGTTCATCGCGCGGATTCCACCAAGTGGTGAAAGAGGCGCCCTCACTCTTGTAACCGCCGACGTTGGTGAAGCCAAGGCGATTCATTTCGCTATCAAGGTTACTCGCCCGCATGCCCTCCAGTGCCTTGACCTCACTGGACAGTGGCGCGGCTGCCATCGAGTCAGGCCTGGTGCTGCCGCTGTTGACGCAGCCGCCAAGCAGCAAACCGCTCAGCAGAAAGACAGTGGCGGGAATACCTGGGGTGGTCTTTTTCTCCATCAACGCTACTCGCTTGTATTCAGGTGATACTCACAGTTTACTGCGATCGGGCATCTGAATCGCGCCGGGTTTGTCGGAGGTTAAATTCTTTGAGAGGATTTGGCAATGACAAAGCAAACGCGATATTCCGCGGAAGTCCCGGAGCGCGCATTGCGCATGGTTTTTGAACACGCCCACGAACTGAGTTCCCAGTGGGCAACGATCCAGTCGATTGCATCCAGGTTGGGGTGCACGGCTGAAACTCTGCGTCGCTGGGTGAGGCAATCAGAAATTGATCAAGGAACCCGGGATGGTACTTCGACGAGTGATCGAGAGCGACTCAAGGAGCAGGAACGCGAGAACCGGGAATTAAAACGAGCTTAGGAAATTCTCCGTACCGCTTCAGCTTTTTTCGCCCAGGCGAAGTGCGACTGGCAGGCACCCTGCGCAAACTGAAGAGATGATCGGTTACGTTGATGACCATCGTGATCAATTTGGGGGCGAACCGACCTGCAAGGTCCTGCCGATTGCCCCATCGACGTATTATAGCCACAAGATTCGGGAACAAGATCCGTGCCGGCGGTTCGGTGGATGTTGACTAAGGGGAGATATGCTTAATGCTCCCTATGCTCCGCGCCAGGACTGGGTGAATGGCTACATCGACCTGGAGAGATATCGCACTGAGGTAGCGGTGGGTATGTATATGATATACGCCGCGGTTCCATAAGCGACTCTGTGCCTGCATCGACGACTTGATAGCGTCTTGAGCTCGCTGCTGCCGCTCGGGCATCTTGTTGTGCCGTCAGGTGCGACAATTGGCAGGCTCAGGAGTTTAAGCCTTCCACCGGCAGAATTATTGCCTCGGCCCGTTTTCTATCGAGACCACCACACCGTTATTGACGATAACAATCCGCAAAAACTTTCCAACCCCCTGCTTATAAGTCCAACGCTCACCGGTACTGATCTGTGTCAGCTCACCAGTCGTACTCCGTGCGGACTCGGTAATAGGCTCAACCATCATCGGCTTGCCACACTTGGACAACAAGGCTGAAGTCACTTCACCTACCGTAACCAGCTGCGCACCACTGCCACAACGAAGGGCCCCGGCCTGAGTTGCGAATGAAATTAAAAACAAAGCTATTCCCAAAACAACATTTCGCTTTTCAAACATTTATGCCTCACGAAAAAAGTTTATCCCTGGACATATCTTACCGAATCGGCAATCGCTTTTTCGAAGTGTCTAGCCCGAAAATCTCACCGATAGAATTGAAATAGGCCTTTCTTTGTTGCATAAAGTGAGTGCGAACAACACTTTACGAGCGAACAGAAGAGAAGGCCCATGTCGACAGAGTGTACTGCGAATCAACTGGAATTTCACGCTCTGGGTCGCCGCGATGTGGTGGGTTGTTTTGACGGCGGCAGGATCACTTCCGACGGTGGTGGACTGCTGCTGCGGGAGGTTGATCAGCGGATAGGTCTGCTGGAGCGGATGGCCCGTTGCTTCACCGATTACCGCAACTCCAACAGTATCGAGCACAGCGCTCATTCTCTGGTCGCGCAGCGGGTCTATGGCCTGGCCCTGGGCTATGAGGATCTCAACGATCATGATGTGCTTCGTGCCGATAGTGCGTTGGCGTTACTGGTCGGCAAACCCGATTTGACCGGTGAACACCGCGAACGGGAGCAGGATCGCGGCAATCCGCTGGCCGGTTCCAGCACCCTCAATCGATTGGAACTCAGCGACCCGGCCTCGGCGGCGGGGCACCGCTACAAGAAGGTCGCAGCGGACGCGGCGGCACTGGATCGGCTGCTGGTGAATGTGTTTGTCGAGTCCTACGAGAAGCCACCACGGGAGATCTGGCTGGACCTGGATGCCACCGACGATCCACTCCATGGCCACCAGGAAGGCCGGTTCTTTCACGGCTATTACAAATGCTACTGCTACATGCCGCTCTACATTTTCTGTGGTGAGCATCTGCTGTGTGCCCGACTACGCCCCTCGAATCGAGACGGTGCCCTTGGTAGCGTGGAGGAACTGCAACGCATCGTGGCCCAGATCCGCGAACACTGGCCGAAGACCCGGATCATCATCCGCGGCGATTCCGGTTTTTGCCGGGACACGATCATGGCCTGGTGCGAAGACAACAAAGTGAGCTATGTGCTGGGCTTGGGCCGTAATCAGCGACTGAACCGTGCGCTGGGTCAGGAGATGCATCTGGCAAAGTTGGAACACGAACGCACCGGCAAGGCGGCACGCCGGTTCCGCGACTTCCGTTACCGGACCCGTAAAAGCTGGTCCCGCGAACGGCGGGTGGTGGGGAAGGCAGAGTATCTCCCCAACAAGGCAAACCCGCGGTTTGTCGTCACCAACCTCCCCCTGCGGCGGGCCGGTGCCAAGCGCCTATATGAAAAGCTTTACTGTGCGCGCGGAGAGATGGAGAACCGAATCAAGGAGCAGCAACTGGGACTGTTTGCTGACCGCACCAGCACAGCGACGATGAGAGCCAACCAACTCCGGCTGTACTTCTCCTCCTTCGCGTACGTGTTGATGCACGGCTTACGCCGGATGGGGCTGCAAGGCACCCAACACGCCAGGGCACAATGTACAACCATCCGCCTGAAGCTGTTGAAAATCGGCGCCCGAATCAAGATCACCGTACGCAAGGTTTGGCTGTCATTCTCGCAAACCTATCCCTATGCGAGTGACTTTGCCCAGATCTTGAGCAACATTCACCGCTATCCGGCCTGGGTGCCGCCAGGGTAAGGGCTCACTGCTCAAAAACGTCTTGCAGCCATTGACCCACTGGCTGTGAATGCCTTTGCCCTGAAGCTGCGGAAAGTAACCGTGGTGGCCCCGATCTCTCTGAAAATGCGTGGCTGTCGCCTTCGCGGATACACCATCAATGTAGCTACGGCGAAAATCGCGGGCGTAGCACCTGAAATGTGTCTCTACCGGCAGACCAATCCAAATCGGTGAGCGAAGCGGGCTAGCAAGCCACCCTGTCCAGTTCGAGATCACAACGCTTACTCGTGAGATGCCAGTCAACCCAAACAATGCTAACCATACCGGATCAAGACATCAGCGCCGAAACCATTAGCGAAGGTCGTCGCTTTTGCATTATTCATGCACCTTGCAGCCAGCCACGAATAACCGTTGACAAGGCGAGCGCTTTGCCAGGGCAAGCCTGGGGCCGGTGCCGGCGATTACGACAAAAAAAGGCCCCTGTTTGCAGGGGCCTTGGTCCGCTTGCGGTGCCAGGGTCAGCTGTCAGTCTTCCAATTCTACTTCATCCGCCAGACCATCGGCCGGATCCTCATCCTTGATTTCTACAATATCGCCTACTGCCAACTGGCTGAAAAACTGCGCGGAACTGAGCAGATTGTCGTTGATGCCTTCGAAATCTGCACCGACCACACTGTAGCTAACGCCCAGAACGGTAATCGAACTATTGACCACGAAACCGTCTACCGGCCCCCTCAGTTCAATATCGTCCGCCTCATCACGCTCGATATCAGAAGCCACCAGTGTCTGTGGCTCAGCGGCGACCTCGAGGTAATCACCGGCACTGATATCACCAAGCGTCAGCACTTCCACTGCATCAGTGCTGTCTTTCATGCGCGTACTGTTATCGACCTTCACCGTGACCGCACCATTGATCAGGTCCAGGGTAATGGTACTGCTCGTCATACTGACACTGCTAACCCGGGCACTGATCCTTGCTTCGCTGTCACGAATCTCGACCCGATCTGCCACCAATACACCGTTAACGATGGAGCCTTCGGCCTGAACTTCCATGCCATTGGCGAGGTTTAGCCCAGCCGGGGTAAACACTGCATTGCTCGCGTCGACCCGGGTGCCAGCCACTTTGAAGCTGGCATTGCTGCTGAACTCACTGACGATGCCTTCGATGCTGAAGTTGTCGGTATCACCGAAATCATCATCCTCCAGTTCGACGCGCGTCGCATCGATGGTGTTGCCGCTCAGGGTGCCTTTAACCTCAACAAACTGGCCGTTACGCAAGATTGCGCCGGGCAAGTCAGAGAGATCCGCTGAACTGGCATCGACGGTGAAGCTGTTGATGATAAAGCTAGTACCCGTGAGGCCTGTAACGCTCCCCTTCACCTCAATTTCGCTGACGCCAGCGACGAAGTCCTCCTTCTTCTCAATACGCGTTGCCCTGATGGTGTCAGTGCTTTCTACATAACCACTGACTTCCACCAAATCGCCCACCGCCAGGCTGTCGTAAGAGACATCATCAAACACGGTAACCAGTTTATCGACGGTCACTTGTACGCCCAGAACTGTCAGGGTTTTCTCGACGCCAGCGGTGGTCTCACTAATGGCACTAATCGGCCCCTGCAGGTCATCATCATAACTGACCAGCGAAGCCGTGCTGCGTTGACCCGAGTCATCCACGGTACCCGTAACCACCACATACATACCGAGACGCAAATCGTCCTCAGAACCACTCTGGCCATCAAGGTCTATTTCGCTGGAGTCGGTTTCAATTTCGGTGCCGTTGACAAAAATGCTGCCAAAACCATCAATCGGACCAGCCAGAATGAAACCGGTGCCGCCAATGCCGGCGACATCGCCGACATCACCATCGTCGCCGCCGCCACCACCGCAGCCAGTGAGCGACACGAGCAGCCCTGTAAACAGGCTTAACGCCATTGATTGAACCAGTTTATTATTCATCACAGTCTCCCGGCACATCGGTGCCCTCGTAGTAATAGATTCCCACCGACAGGTACTGCCCACGTCGACCCCCATCGGCACTTTGTTTGATTTCATGTTCGGATAACCACTGATCGAGAACTTCCAGCAATTGCTGGGACTTTTCCGCAGATAACTCGCGAAAAGCGGGCAGCGCTGTAGGGTCAACACAAGAATTGGAAACCTTGCGCTGGAAACGCAGGCCAGCCTCCGCTGACGTCAGGTTATGGTCGATTGTCGCGATCAACTCAGCCACATCGGCACCGAGGATTTTCAATTTCTCCGCCGGGTCATTGCCAGGGATGTAAGCTTTCTTGAGCAGGCGAACCTTACCCTGCTCCAGAATAATGCAATCAGCCCCCGCAAGAACCGAGAACAGGGTAGAGGCAGGGATATCACCACTGTAACGCTTCACCAGGGCCTGGAACGAACCTTCCTCACCCTCAAGAGCTAATTCTGCCGGCTGTCCCGCGCTGCCCTGGAATTCGGCATCGTTGAGCCATCCGCCCAACACGCGCACCGCCCGGTTATAACTGCTGGCCTTGCCACTTTCACCGATTTCCCCTGTTTCGCGCAACCGCTTGACTTCCTTGCGGGTGAGGCCGGTAACGGTGGAAACACTGGAGATGGTCGGCCTTTTGGCTCCCGCTTGTTGTTCGAAGGCAATATCTACGTAGGCTTTGCGCACCCACTCCGCAAAGGTACCGTAAGCGACACCATTGCGGAGCAGAATCCTCACCAGAGCTCGGGCTATGGCGTAAACAGGCGCACGTAACGGCATGGTGTTTTTATTGCTCATATTGGGAATATATTCCCAATAAAAAGAACTGCAAGCTGTTTTTAACGCTTATTTGACGCAGCCATCACTCTCAGCCACTGTGACTGGGCCTGCCCGGTTGAAAAACGCCGGCTAAAAGAACTACCCAGTATGCCCTGGCTGACTCACCGGCAAGCGTTAAAGCGCTCCTGCGAAAGTGGTGAGTTAGGCGGCGCATCAGCCCCCCCTGGAAGCGGGGCTAAGCGACTTTAAGTCCGTTAATCAAACCCACCGGCTTCAGCTGGTGGTTGTTTAGTTTGCGCATTGATTAGCTCTTTTTTGCCACTGCTAGTATTCCCCGGAGTAAAAAGTCCGGGAGACTAGCCTAAACCAGCGCGTTGGGACGAGTCTGGAAATAAGTGTTCACGGATTCTGGATTCCGGTCACCGATTCTGGAAATTCGGCAAAAGTGATCGGATAAAACCAGAATCAATGATCGGGAAGTTCCAGAAACCGATGATCGGATTAAACTAGAATCAGTGATCGGAATGGGCCAGAATATGCAGCTCTCCCAGCAGGCTGAGCGCCTTGGTCAATTCCAAGTGTTTCACACCAACGGCGCTGACAAAGCGCGGCTTCGCTCGCCCGGCCTTCGCGAAGCTGATTGCCGTGGACTTGGCATGCATGTCCAATCCCACGAAACCCGTGATAGACTTGTCCATGGTCTGCCTCCTGTACTTAGCTGTAGATCACGCCCCCGGGCGTTCTGCATGTGGATAGGCGCACTAACGTGCGCAACCCACGATACTGGGGGAGGCAGGCCTCTTCATCAAATCAATCGGCGAGAACCCCCTCCCCTTGGGGTGGGGTTTTAGGTCTAGCGATGCTGGGCGTAAAGCCTTAGCACCCACGCCAGCTTGGGTGTCAACAGTTGCACGGTGCTCCCCAACGGCTCGGGCAACTTTGCAGGCCACTCCAGCCCGTAGCCTTCAGGCAGGCAGAGCGGAGCCAGCAGCGAGGCAGCTGTCAGGTCCGCCCGCGTGAAGCGGCCGCCAACCAGATAGCCAGTATCGGCTGTCGCTTCACTCAATCGATCGATGGCTGCTATCAGCTTGTCTAGAGAGCGGTTTGCACCGGCCGCGTTGATGTTCATTGACTTGCGCATACCCAATCGCAGTGCGGGAAATGTTGCGCGCAGATAGAGATCGCCATACCAGGGTCCACGAGTCGTAAAAAAGGGTCGAACGATCTCTGGATAATTCAGCAGCGTCTGGTAGCAGTAACGCCGCACTTGTGGGCCGATTTCGCTGTCGGCATAAGCTTCCCACTCGCGCACGGCCGCCTGCTGATCTGCGCCGTCAGGCATCAGCTTCTGCTCAGGAAAGGCCTGATCGAGGTGATCGAGAATGCTATCAGATCCGGCTATCACTGTGTCGCCGTCAACTATCGCTGGCACAGTGGTGCGCCCGGTAAGCCGCCTCATGACTGGAATGTGCAGCCCTGGTATCAGGTTGACTTCGTCGTAGGGCACGCCCTTGTAGTCGAGCGTCCATCGAACTTTTTCGCAGTAGTGTGATATCGGAAACTGGTATAGCTTAATCACTGTAGGCCTGCCTTGATGTCGGTTGTGATGACGTGAGTTTGGTACCTAAATCATTTATTCTGCTCGGGTACAGGCAGGATACAACGCGCGATCGCTGAAGTTCGACGACTTCTCCCTGAACTCGGTAATAGATGCTGTCTACGCCACACACGCGGCGTCGATACCCGACTCTGATGTCTTCGACGGCCGGATACGCTAATGGCTGGTCTGCGAGCAACTCGAAACGTTCAAAAAATGCGTTGAAGCAAGCGTCGGCTTGTACTTCCCCATGCTCGCGAAGCCCGCGCTGGTCAATGCGAATCAAATCGTCCTTCGCATCATCCGTCAGCCTGTAAGTCCCCATTACGACTCGCCGCCTCTTTGGCCTCCGCGAGGATTTCTGCCCGCCCTAGATCGGTGAAACCACTTTGTTCTGCATGTACCAATCGTGCCGGGGTCAGCTTGCCATTTCTACGGAAGGCTTGCCCTTCATCTGATTGCTGTTCTTTAACCCAGCGGCCTAACATATTGGCGTTGATACCGAGGCTTTTCGCCGCTTCAGCTCTTGTGTAACCCTGATCCAGAACCAGACTGATAGCATCCAGCTTGAATTCCTTCGGGTATTTCTTTCTTGTGGTTATTTGTTAATCTCCAGTTGTGGGTATTATCCCTTAACTGGATTGTGCAGATCTATTAGACCACCTCAGTAGACAAAATTAAAACCAAACAATAACAAGGGTTGCGAAGATGATATGAGTGCGAATAAAGACTTGATCGAAAAATTCTACGCTGCGTTTCAAAATAGAGACTATAAAACGATGGCCGCGTGCTATCACCCGGACGCCTATTTTCGTGATCAAGCTTTTGAGCTGAAAGGCAAACAAATTGCTGCGATGTGGCATATGCTCTGTGAGCGAGGTGCAGACTTAGAGATTGCTTACAGCGTGAGTGAAAATAATGGTGTGGTTTCTGCGCATTGGGAGCCCAAGTATACGTTTAGTCAAACAGGGCGCTTGGTACACAATATTATTGATGCCGAATTTGAATTCAAAGACGAAATGATTATCAAACATATTGATCATTTTGATTTCTGGCGGTGGAGCCGACAATCTCTTGGGGCTCCGGGCTTACTGTTGGGATGGACTTCGTTCTTGAAGAATAAAGTGGCAAGAATCGCTGATAAGTCGTTGACGAACTTTATTAAAGCCCACGCTGAGTATGCCTGAAAAATAGTGACGCTATTCCACCGAGAAAAACCACAGGCTTGAGCCTCTGATTCATCGAGATCGTTTCAATCGCTACAATCTCAAAGCTGCCCTCTAGTTGGCATCCTGCAAGCACTCCGATCCAGGTTGGTCGTTATCGGGAATCTCCAAGGGGTATCAATTGCGGAGCATTTGACCTCGCACCCAGCGAGTCTTGTTGATCCTGGCAATTCGCATTCCTCAGGAGGAGCAACCGCCAATATGCACGACATGGCCAGGTTATTGCTAAAGCAGCGCAGGAACGGCATGTGCGGTGGCACCAGTGTTTTCTCTCCTGAGACCGCGGCGTTGCTGCAACTGCTACGAGGCTCGGGCCGCTGCAGAGCATTAATTATTGGCTGTCCAGTTTACTGTTGCGGGTAAATCCCGAAGCGGGCTTGCAGTAACCGGGGTGGACTCGCAGCCACAGATCACAAGAATGCCGATGTGTCGTGATCGCAGGCGGCCACTGCGTCCATAATAGGACCCGCTGCATCTCTATGCCCTTTGGGTGCAGGTCATCGACTGGAGGCACTCGGCGGGCGTCTTGTCCTGCCAGCTTTCCCCTTACGGTTCACACCGCTTACGTCCCCTGCCCCTCCTCGCCGGCGTCACCCGCACACGTAACTTGCTGTTGGGTGGATAGCCGCCCCGCACGCCCCCCCCATGAAAGCGCGTCAGATTAGTCCGTGGCTTGGAACGCGGCCGGCCAGGCCAGGGCCGCCAGCTTGGCAATAAAGTCCAGCGACGGAGGGCCGCCTCCCGGGAGCGCCGCCCGGCCGGTCCAGTTTGGCCCGCTGATGAGCCTCGGTCGATACCCCGGCGTGCAACGACAAATCCGCAGGAAAGCGGAATTGCACGGCTTCGCTTCCCGCAGGGTAAGGTGCAAGGATGCACCGAATGAATAGCCCGCTTCCTTGGCCACTCGATCTGAGCCCCCTGAGTCATCCTCATCGGGCGGCCCTCCCCGCATCAAATTGGCGATTTTCTCTCGTCGTCTGGTAATATGAGCATGCGTAAGGTGAGCAGTTTTTCGACTGCCTCGAGTTGAGCAGATGACCTTGTTTTTAAGCAATGCCAGGTAAATCAACCTTCAAGTTCGGCCCTTTCCGGCTGAAAGTCGGCGCAGGGTTGTGGCGTAATGAACAGGAAATCCGGCTGCCGCCCAAAGAAAAGGCGCTGCTGGAGCTGCTTGTGCAAAGCCAGGGAGAAGTGGTTACCCACGAATTGATTTACGAAAACCTCTGGCCGCGGCAATCGATTGGCTTCGACTCGATAGCCCGATGCGTCTATTCACTGAGAAAGGCCCTGCAGCCTGAAGGTCGCGAGTACATCAAGACCGTTACAAGGCAGGGTTATCAACTGACGGTCCCAGTTGACAGTCCAGCGCAGCAAAAATGCCGCTCGGCGCTGGAAAGCTCCATTCAGACCAAACCGCTGCCCTACGCCCACTTCCTGAGGGGTCTGGCGTGTATCAATCATTCCGATCCCGATTCGCTCGAACGTGCGCTGCATTGGTTCAAAAAATCCATCCAACTAGATGAAGACTTTGCTGCAGCGCACTCGGCTGTGGCCGAAGTGAGCATGTACCAGAGCTATCGTGGATTCATCCATCCGCAGGAAGGGCTCCGTGTTGGCCTCGATGCCTGCAATTCGGCATTGAGATCGGACCCTGATGTCGTGCAAGCGCTGAGCTTGCGTGGTTGGTTCGAGGCTCTACAAATGGGCGAAATGGAGCGGGGAGTAAAATCGGTAGAACATGCGCTCCGGTTGGACCCTGAATACTCACGAACGCACGCCTACCAGGCATTGATTTACCGTGCCCAGGGTGATTTGGAAGCGGCTATGGAGGCTTCAGCACGGGCGGTCGAATTGGATCCGCATTCTCTGTTCAACTGTTATACCCATGCCTTCACCCTGTTTCTCGCCGGGCATGTTGCCGAGGCGTTGCAGTTCGGGCGCCAAGTTCTGGAAAACAACCCGGATAGTGATCTTGCACACGGGTACATGAGCATTTTTCTGGCCAGCCTTGGCCAGCGCCACGAGGCGCTGGATTTTGCTCTGAAAGCCCTTAGCCTGGCGGGTAATATACCTGCCCTGTGGGGTTTCATGGCGTGGTCTTTGGCCGTTTGTGGCGAGACCGAAAAAGCCGGGCGCCTGGTCGAGGAAGCCTATGCGGCCCGTTTACCGCGCTGCCCGCGCCCAATCATGGCGCCAGCGCTCGTGGCGCTGGGCAAACCTGGCCAGGCGCTGTCTTTGCTAAGTGAAGCACGTAAGGAGCAGTGCCCCTGGTTTTTTGGCGCGAGGCTTGACCCGCGACTGGCAGTACTGCGAGACGACAAGCGCTGGCACCCACTCTGCTGCTGAACGAGCAAAACACCCTAACCGCCTCTCGTCATTCCCCGGCATGCTTCACTTTCTGCAGCCACGGAAGCAATACCTCCGCTGAGTCAGGTATGGCAGGCCAATCTCGAATCCAGCACCAGCGGAGCCATTGAACGCATTGCTGTATGTCGCCGCTACAATGCATTTCTTGCTTTTCCACTGCACGCCGAACCGGATTGCGGAGTCTGTCCGCCCCTCGCCCAGTGCCAGCCGAAACTGCCATGCCGCCGGTTTGCTGCGCGTTCTCGAAAACCCGGTGTTTGTCATTACATATCTCAAAAATTACTCCTGAAATTACCTTTTGCTATGTGGGCCCGCAACATGCTCGCGATGGATAAAGTACTCAAAGGTGACGAGCACTGAAGCACTCCTTACGCCTGCAGGGCTTCATCAACATTTCATCAAGTATGCAGTTGGCGATTCGTACTATCTTCGCCCTGGAAGGGCCCGTTGGGCTGCTGGGTAGCCTTGTTCACTAACGAGTCGAACTTCATCCAGCTTGACCTTACTGCTGTATTGCCTTGTCTTTTTCATGGGCTCTTCCAGTCGAGCACCGCGATCCATCGCAGTATCCGGTGAATCCCGAAGCGCTTGATTCACACAGATTTGGAAATCGACTCATAGAGCCATAAGGGTACCCCATCAATGGAGAAGAAAAGCATGCAGGAGCTCAGAAAAATCAGCACCGTTGTGTTAATGGCTACCGTTCTGGGTTACACAGGCATGTCGCAGGCAGCAGAACCGGCGGAGTCGCAGCTCACACTGATCAGCAACGTCAACGTCTTCGACGGAGAAAATGAAAAGCTCCTGAAGAACATGCATGTCCTGGTAAAGGACAACCTGATCGAGACGATATCCAGCGAACCCCTGGCTGTCATTCAGACGAAAGCGTTCATTCCAGGACGTTCTGCCCTTGAGACAACCATCCCCGTAAGCTGAATTCTTCGTTAACTTCCGGAGAGCAACAATGGCGTATCATCGACGCACACCAACCGAATGGCAATCCCTGGTAAATGACCAGGCAGACTCGGACCTATCAGCAAAGACTTTCTGCGCGAACCACGGTATCGGCCTGGCCAGTTTCTATCAATGGCGCAAGCGGCTGACGACGGATACCGTTGACGCCTTGCCTGACGAGCCACTGCCCTTCGTCGATGTCTCGGCACTGGCGTCTCAAGTGAGTCAGAAGGCTGACGCACCCGCCTGGCTGGTCGAACTTGAACTGGGCAATGGCCTGGTGTTGCGGTTGAATCGTGGCTGATGTTTTATCCGGAATCTCCCAACCGTATCTGGCTGTGTACCGAGCCGACCGATATGCGCAAATCGTTTAATGGGCTGAGCGCCTTGGTAAAACATCGCTTGTCCGCCGATCCCTTGAGTGGTGACTTGTTCGTCTTTGTGAATCGACGGCGCAGTCAGATGAAGGTGCTGTATTTTGATCGCTCAGGCTATTGCATCTGGTCGAAGAAATTGGAGCAGGGGCAGTTTGTCGTGCAGAAAAATACGGCGGGCAAAAAGCCGCTGGATTGGACGGGGCTGAAGCTGTTGCTGGAGGGGATAGAAATCAAAAAAGCCAGGCAATACAAGCGCTTTTGCTACCCCGGATAAGGCCCGGTTTGATACAATGGCGCCATGTCTACCGCCCCCATCACCCCTGCGAAATCCACTGACCGGCATACGCTGATTCAGACCCAGGCCAGGGAGATTTCCACCCTCAAGCAGGATAACGAACAGCTCAAGCGTCAGCTGGATTGGTTCAAGCAGCAGTTGTTTGGCAGCAAGTCCGAGAAGCGTGTCATTGAGAATCCGGAGCAACCCCAACTCACCGGTTTGATGGGCGAACCGGTCCCACCCCTGCCGCCGGGTGAGAAACAGACGATCACTTACGAGCGCGGCAAAGGCAGGAAGCAGCGGGACGATGACTGCGTGACCGATAGCGGTCTGCGCTTCGGCCCCGAGGTGCCAGTCAAAACCATCACCCTCGATTCCCCGGAACTCAGTGGCCCCGATGCCGATCAGTACGAGGTGATCGGCTACAAGACCGGACACCGGTTGGCGCAACGTCAAAGTGCCTTTGAAGTGTTGTGCTACCAGCGTGCGGTGCTGAAGCGTAAGGACTCCGGCAAGATCACCACCACGCCGGCGGCGCCCAACGTACTGGAAAACAGCGTTGCTGATGTCAGCTTCCTGGTGGGTATGCTGGTCGACAAGTTTACTTATCACTTGCCCTTGTATCGGCAGCACCAGCGCTTGAAAAGCAGCGGCATCGAGCTGAGCCGGGGCACCTTGACCCAGCTCTGCCAGCGCAGCATCGAGCTGCTGCGACCGATCGCCGATGCCCAATTGGCTCACATCCTTCAGAGCCAAGTGCTATCCATGGATGAGACGCCCATCAGGGCGGGGCCTACCAAGAACAAAAAGGGCAAAGGGGTCATGAAACAGGCCTGGTTCTGGCCGCTGATGGGTGATCAGGAGGAAATTGCCTTCACCTTCTCCGCGAGCCGTGGTCGGGCCCATATTGAGGACACGCTGAAGAACCACTTCGCCGGCACCCTGGTCAGTGATGGCTACGTGGCATACAGCAGCTATGCCGCGAAGAACGCACAGATCACCCATGCCAATTGCTGGGCCCATGGACGGCGCCAGTTTGTGGAGGCCGAAGGCGACGAGCCTGAGCTGGTGAATCAGGTGCTTGATAGCATCGGCTACCTGTATCAGGTAGAAGCACAGGTTCAGGACAGGCAGCTTGAAGGCGAGCAGAAACGCAGCTTCCGGCTGACCTACAGCAAACCGGTGGTTGATCAGCTGTTTGCGTGGTTCGATCAGCAGCGGCAGCGCCCTGAACTGCTACCGAGCAACCCCTTCTCCAAAGCGATGGCTTACATGCAGAACCGGGAGACCGCACTGCGTGTATTCCTGGAAGATCCGGCCGTACCGTTGGACAACAACCACACGGAGCGCGCCCTGCGCGTGGTGCCCATGGGTAAAAAGAACTGGATGTTCTGCTGGACAGAGCTCGGTGCGGAGCATGTGGGTATTATCCAAAGCCTGATCGTGACCTGCAAAATGCAGGGTATCGACCCGGCCACCTATCTGGTCGATGTACTACAGCGTGTCGCTATCCATCCCGCCAGCCAGGTTGAGGAACTGACGCCCCGACGCTGGAAAGCCCTGTTTGCTAACAACCCCCTGCGATCGGATTTACACCATGCCCATTGATATCGACGATCTGTCTTACGATGAATTGCTGGACCTTAACAGACGCATTATCGCGCGCCTGAAACACCTGGATGCCGCCGACACCATCGATGCCATGATGAAGCTGACGCTGGGCAGCAAGGTGTGCTTTGACGGCGGCAGGCACGGTATGCAGGTCGGCACCCTGATCAAGTTCAATCAGAAGACGGTGACCGTGCTCACTGACGACGGCAGGCACCGCTGGAAAGTCTCCCCGCAAATATTATCGCCAATCATCGAAGAAGACGGCGACAAAGCGAATGTCATTGAGCTGAAAAAGAAGAAGTAAAGCCGGCTTGGTGAGAGTCAATTACTGCCTGGAATGAGCGTGTATGGACCCCTCCTCGTTTGCAAGCACTTTGTCTGATTGCGCCAAGTTACGACTGCCTACGTGTATCCGGTCTTATTGATGATGCCGTTTTTAGGCATCGGACCCTGATGGGCTATTCGCACGCCGGCTCCCAATCGCTTACACGAGCTTCAAAGCTCAGCGCTCATAAAGGGGTTTTCCGACGTCGGTTCGACCTGTTCGCCATCTGACATGGTGCACTGCAATCGCGGTGATCTACTCCTTGCTCAGATTGATTCTATCTTGGTGATTAACCGGGTTTTCAACCAGCAGCCAACTGCGGGTCATAGGCTGTCTCGGTGTGCACGATGGCCCACGCTATCCGGGCTGTCTTGTTCGCCAGCGCAACGGTCACTACATTCGTATGTTTGCGCGCTGACAGATCGTTCAGCCATTGGCTGAGCCCATCATCACGAGCCTTCGCATGTCGCAGCACGGCGCGGGCACCATGCACCAGTAATTTCCTGAGGTAACTGTCTCCCCGTTTGCTGATACCAAGCAACCGATCGTAAGCGTCCAGCGAAATACATCTATCTTCGAGTTTCCGCAGTCTCCATGATGTCACCTCATCTGTTGTACACGAGGGGGACTAATGATGGCAAACGATTTGATATCAGTACCGATCAATGGCGAGGCACCGGTTCCGAAGCGCGAACTCTGGCAGCAGCGGATCCAGGACTGGAAAGCCAGTGGTCTGTCGCAGAAAGCCTGGTGTCAGAGAGAACAGCTCCCGCTGAGCAGTCTGGGTTATTGGCGCAAGCGGTTGCGGGCTGAGGAATCGGGTGATGTTCATGAGGCGCCACGATTGATTCCGGTGTCACTGATTCAGCCAAGCTCGCCGCTGACGATCCGACTGGGCCGTCAGGTGATAATAGAAGTGGGTGCCAGCGTTGACCGTGGACTGCTTGGCGATCTGATTGCTGTGTTGCGGACTGACTCATGATTCACCTGGGCGCGCATACCCGTGTCTTCCTGGCGGCAGGTGCCACGGATATGCGCAAGGCGATTGATGGGCTGAGTGTCCTGGTCCAGGACGTGCTTTCAGAAGACCCGCTGTCAAGCCATGTCTTCGTCTTCTGTAACCGGGCGAAGGACAAGCTCAAGCTGTTGTTCTGGCACAACAATGGCTTCTGGTTGTGTTATCGGCGCCTGGAGCGGGAGCGTTTCTGGTGGCCGGATGGTGGCGATGACACGTTGACAGTCGAGCTGTCGGTACGGGAGCTGGGGTGGTTACTGGAAGGGCTGGATGTGACCCGGGTCCAGGGCCATAAACAGCAAAAATATGTTTTATATTAGGGGGTTATTGCAGCTATTGCGGCGGCGATTGGGTACAATATGCAGCCATGAAACCTGCTGTCCCATCGGCCTCCAAGACCTCTCAAGCCCTCACCGAGCACATCCTGTCGCTGCAGGCGATCGTTGTTAAGCAAGAGCGGGAACTGGCTCAGAAGCAAAGCGAACTCAACGCACAGCAACGGCAGCTCTCCGAGCAAACCCAGCGCCTTGAAGCGCGTGACCAGCGCATCGACCAACTGCTCGATTATATCCAGTTACTGCGCCAGAAGCGTTTTGGGCGCAGCAGTGAACGCGCCTCAAAGGAACAGATTGCGCTGTTTGATGAATCAGAGCTGGAACAACTCATTGGTGAACTGGAAGCCGAGGTTGAAGCCGAGCAGGCGCCCAGGAAGAAAGCCACGGAGTCAGCCGATAAAAAGAAACCGGTGCGTCGTCCGTTACCGGCCAACCTGAAGCGCGTCGAGAAGATCATTGATCTGAGCGATGAACAGAAAGCGGCCCTGGGCGAGGGCTGGGTCTTCATCGGTTACGAAGATAGCGAACAGCTGGCCACGATTGCCAGACAGCACTATGTCGTCAAGACCCGCCGAGCCAAGTATGCGCCGGTCAATGATGAGGTGCCTGGTGCCGGGGCAGGCATCCAGACAGCACCTCGGCCCCAAACCATCATCCCCAAATCTCTAGGCCATAGTTCGTTGATTGCCGATGTGGCGACGAGCAAGTTTGTGGATGGGCTGCCCTTTTATCGCCAGGAAGCGATCTTTGCCCGGGAGGGGATTGATTTAAGCCGGCAGACGATGAGTGGCTGGATCACGCAGCTCGAAGCGCCGTTGGCCCCGTTAATGGCGGCCATGAAGAGGCTGTTCTATACCGGTGAGCTCATCCAGGTCGACGAAACCCGGTTGCAGGTATTGAATGAACCGGGTCGGGACAATACCCAGCAATCGTACATGTGGGTTTACCGGGGTGGGCGTCCGCAAGCGCCGGTAATCTGGTATCGAGTACGCCGAAACCCGCAGTGGCGAGGTACCGCTACAGTTCCTCTATCCATCCGAGGGACCGAAACCGCCACCCGCTTGGCAAGCCTATCTGCAAACAGACGGCTACCCCGGATACAACGCCCTGGCGGCATGACCCCACATCCGGGGTCATGCCGCGTGCATGGCCCACGCGCGGCGCAAGTTTGTCGAGGCGACCAAAGGTCGCAAGCATACCGCCGCCGCGCACCAGATGGTGGCGCTGATCGGCAAGCTGTATGGGATCGAACGGAAGATCCAGGATCTGACCGCAGACGAGAAGAAAGCCGTTCGCCAGAAAGAGGCCAAACCCCTCCTTGAGGCCATCAAGACATGGCTCGACCAAAAGGCGCCGAAAGTCTTGCCGAAGAGCCTGCTGGGCAAAGCCATCCGTTACACACTGGGCATATGGCCGAAGCTGATCCTCTACATCGAGGACGGCGTGATCGATATAGACAACAATAAAACTGAGAATGCAATTAGGCCATTTGTCATCGGGCGCAAGGGTTTTCTATTCTCCGGCAGTCCACGTGGTGCCCGCGCGAGCGCGATGCTCTACAGCCTCATCGAGAGCGCCAAAGCGAATCACCTGGAGCCGAGGGCCTACCTCACCCACGTGTTTGAGAACCTGCCGACGGCAAAAACGGAACAGGCAATTACCGCTCTGCTACCACAATGTTTAAAACCGGAAGACTTATCTGGGTAGGGTCAATGGGGGTGTTGGCCGGACGCTTACAGTAATTTCCTGAGGTAACTGTCTCCCCGTTTGCTGATACCAAGCAACCGATCTTTACCACCCGTGCTTTTCTGGCGTGGTGTGAGCCCCAGAGAAGCGGCAAAATCACGCCCTTTGGTGAATGCTTGGCCATCGCCCAAGGCACCCGCCAAGGCGCTGGCGGTGAGTGGCCCAACACCTCTCAATTCCAACAGGCGCCGTGCGATCGGATCCTGTTTGACGCACACCATGATCCGCTGATCAAGTGCCTCAATACGATCATCAAGATAACGCAGGTCTTCGGCCAAGCCGGCAAGCAAGACGCGAAAGTCTGCGGTCAGACCATTTCCAGCATCCTCAAGCCATTGAGGCAGGGCGATCCGCAGCTTCTGAATACCAACGGGTGCCACAATGCCGTACTCGCCCACCAGCTCGCGTATCTGATTTGCCTTGGCGGTACGCTGGCCAACCAACTCCTCCCGAATCCGATGCGCTGCCTGCGTATCCTGCTGCGAAACGGTATTCACATTGACAAACCGCATCCCGGGCCGGCTCATGGCTTCACAAATCGCTTCGGCATCAACGCGATCATTTTTGTTGCTTTTGACGTAGGGTTTGACGAATTGAGCAGCAATGAGCTTCACACGATACCCGCGTTTTTGTAGCTCGCGGCCCCAATAGTGAGAGGAGGCACAGGCTTCCATTCCTACCTCCGCTCCTGGCTTGAGACGCCTGCAGAGGGCATCCAGCCATTGGCCACGCTTGTGTGCAGTTTGCCACTGTGTGCATTCATGGCGATCGACGCCATGTATGTGAAAAACGGATTTTGCAATATCGACACCAGCTGGTGTAATGTTCATATCGGACTTCTCCTCATGACCTGAATGGTTGGCTTGCACTTGCCATTCTGGCGCATTGACGCCGACAAGTGGAGTGAGGAGGAGTCCATCCCATTGCTTACGGCGGGCAGCCCTTTTTGGTGTTTGGTGGGTCGTGCAGGATGAACCCCAACAGCCCAACGGCTGTTGGGGCCCTGCGGGCTTCGCGCCTGCCGGCGCTCGTTGCAAAACGCTACCGCGTTTTGTCGAACCGGCAGGCTCTTTCCGCAGCAACCCTTCAAACACTAAAAAGGGCCACCCTGGCGGGCAGCCCTTTTTAGTGTTTGGTGGGTCGTGCAGGATTCGAACCTGCGACCAATTGGTTAAAAGCCAACTGCTCTACCAGCTGAGCTAACGACCCTTTTCGAAGGCGCACATGGTACTGATTTCGGGGGAAAACTCAAGCCTTGGGTGCAAATTTCTGGTCCTGCTCGAAATATCGGGTGGGATCGGGAATACCGGCCTCCCGGAATCCTTGCTGGCGAAGGCGGCAACTGTCGCAGCGGCCGCAGGCATAGCCGTCGGTGTCGGCCTGGTAGCAGGAAACGGTAGCGGCGTAATCCACTCCCAACTCGCTACCCTGGGCGATAATGCCTGCTTTGCTGAGGTCGATCAGGGGGGTGTGTATCGTCATGCTATGGCCTTCACAGCCGGCCTGGGTAGCGAGGTTGGCCATGCGCTGGAACGCGGCGATGTACTCGGGGCGGCAATCGGGGTAGCCGGAGTAGTCGACGGCGTTGACGCCGATAAATATATCGCCCGATTGCAGCACTTCGGCCCAGGCGAGGGCTAGGGACAGAAACACGGTGTTGCGAGCGGGTACATAGGTAACCGGTATGCCCTCACCCTGCTCTTCGGGAACGGCAATCTGCATGTCGGTGAGCGCGGAACCGCCGATGGTGCCCATATCCAGGCGCACGACTTTGTGCACACTGGCCTGCATCTGTTGGGACAGGCGCTGGGCGGCCAGTAACTCGGCGCGGTGGCGCTGGCCGTAGTCAAAGCTGAGGGTATAACAGTCATAGCCGGTATGCTGGGCAATGGCCAGTACGGTGGCTGAATCCAGCCCTCCCGATAGCAGTACCACAGCCTTTTTCTGTTCTGTCACCTGTCCTCCTCAGCGCCCGGCCGCGTCCTGCCAAAGCAATTTGTGTAACTGCATCTGCATGCGCACCGGCAGATTGTCTTCCAGTATCCACTCGGCGAGCTGCTGTGGGTCCTGCTCGCCGTAGCTGGGAGAAAACAGAATGTCTCCGACTCGCTCGCCCAGCCGATGCAGGTCGAGTTGCATTCGGGCCCACTGGTAATCGTCGCGATTACAGATCACAAACTTGACCTGGTCGCTCGCCTTCAACAGCGCCAGGTTGGCGTAGTCGTTTCTGCTCATCTCGCCGCTGGCGGGCGTTTTCAGGTCCAGCACAACCACCACGCGGGGGTCGATATCGTTGATGGGCAGCGCGCCACTGGTTTCCAGCGACACCTCATAACCGCGGTCACACAGTAATGTGAGCAGATCGATGCAGCCGGGTTGCGCAAGGGGTTCGCCGCCGGTGACGGTGACAAAGCGCGGATTGTATCCCGCGACCTGCTGTTCGATAACTGCCAGCGGCGTCATCTCACCACCGCTGAAAGCATAGGCTGTATCACAATAGCTGCAGCGCAGCGGGCAACCCGTCAGGCGCACGAATACGGTTGGGTAGCCCTGGGTACGGCTTTCTCCCTGCAGGGAATAAAAAATCTCGGTGATACGTACGTCGGTTTGCGACATGGTTTGAAGGGGCTGGCTGTACTCGCTGGGAGCGGCAGTGTACTGGAAATGCAGGTTTAGCGAAAATGTTTGTCGAGGTAGGCGCTGGCCTGGGTAACCGTATTGGGCGACTTCTCGCCGTACTCGCGCACGATTTTTTGCAGCATGGCCCTGGATTTTTGCTCATCGCCCATCTGGTCGTAAATCGTCGCCAGCTTGTAGGATGACTCCGGGGTCTTGCGATAGTCGGGATAGCGCTTGACCAGCTTGTCGAAAGCACTTCGGGCCCTGGGTAAATCGTTTTTGGTGAGATAAAGTTCGCCCAGCCAGTAGTAGGCATTGGCGGTGTACTGGCCGTCAGGGTAATCGCGGATATAGGCGTTGAAGGACGCCTGCGCCTGCTCCAGTTGCTGCCGCTTCAGTTGCTGAAAGCCTTTTTGGTAGGCGATGCGCTCGGCCGAGCTTGCGCTTTGCTTCGCACTACCCTGCCTGGCGCTTTTCGAGGTCTGCTTACTGGCGGCAAGGCTACTGCCGGCGGCCGCGGGTCGGGCGCTGCTGCGTCCCTGGGAGCCGTCACGCAGGCGACGTTCGAGGTTTTCATAGTCTTCCAGGCGCTGCTTCTCCAACCGCCGCACCCTGTAGGACTGTTCCTCGACCTGGCCGCGCAGCTCCATGATTTCCTGTTGCAGTTGCTGCAACTGGTGGTAGAGGTCCGCCATGCTGGAAGCGCCCCGGGGGTTCTGGCTGCGATTCTCTACCGGTGCTGCCCCGAGGGCCAGTGGCAGCGCCAGCAGCCAGACCGCTAAACCGCGGACAAAGAAGCGTTGGCAATCAACCCAGTTTGGCATCGGACTAATCCAGGTAAATCAGTTCAACACGACGGTTCTTGGACCACGCGGCTTCGTTATGCCCCAGCGCGGCCGGCTTCTCTTCCCCGTAGCTGATGGTTTCTATTTGCGAGCTTGGCACGCCCTGTATCGACAGGTAGTTGGCAATTGCCCGGGCGCGACGCTCCGCCAGTGCGAGATTGTATTCCCGGGTACCGCGCTCGTCCCCATGGCCTTCGAGTCTTACCAGGCCGCTTTTGTTACGCAGATAAACAGCGTGCTCGTCCAGCGCTGCCCGAACATCCACCCGCAGCTCTGACTTGTCAAAGTCGAAATAGAAAACGGTATCCAGGCCGGCCGCCAGCGGGTCGTCAACAGATTCCCCACGCAGGGATGCCCGATCATCTGCCGCATCCACCCGAGCCGAATCCTCGCGCCCGTATACATCGGTGGCGGCGGCCATGTCATCTTCTGATGGAGTGGAACTACAGCCCGCCAGAAGAACAGCGACAAAACTCACGCTTGCCGCAGTTTTCAGGATGGTTCGATCAATCATGGTGGAATTCCCTAGTTTGGATGGTGATCTAGTTCAGGTATGGGGACCAGGCAGGGTCGCGAACATCGCTCGAGCTTGATGGTAAGCGAAACCTGACACTACCATCAATACTTACCGCAGCCAATATCCCGCGGTCTTCGTACTGGGTAGCGTACATCAGCATGGCGCCATTGGGTGCGACCGTTGGCGATTCGTCCAGCTCGGTGCGACTGAGTATCTGCATGGTGCCGGTGTCCAGGCTCTGGATCGCAATCTGGAAAGAGCGCGAATCATTGGCGCGATGCACCAGCACCAGGGCATTGCGCTCAGGCAGGAAACGCGCACGGGCGTTGTAGCTGCCGTAGAAAGTCAGGCGTTCAACCTTGCCATCCATCATATTGGCCCGGTAGACCTGGGGCCTGCCACCGCGATCCGAGGTGAACAGAATGGATTTACCGTCAGGCATCCACGCCGGCTCGGTATCGATGGCATAATGCCCCGCGACCTTGGTCAAAGCCCGGGTACCCAGATCCATTACGTAGATGTCGGGGCTGCCATCCTTTGACAGTACCATGGCCATGTAACGACCGTTGGGCGACCAGGCGGGTGCGCCATTGATCCCGGGGAAATTGGTTAGCTTCTCGCGCCGGCCGGTGGCAACCTCGTGGCGATAAATGGCCGGGCGGGTCGACTCAAAGGAGACATAGGCAATCTCCCGGCCGGTGGGAGACCAGGTGGGGGACATGATTGGCTCGGAGGAGTCCAGCAGGGTTCGCGGGCGGGCACCGTCCGAGTCAGCGAGCTTCAGTTGATACTTGAATTTTCCCTTGCCCAGGCTGCGGGATGACACGAACAGAATCCGGGTTGAAAAAGCGCCGCGAATGCCAGTGAGCTGCTCATAGACGTCGTCGCTGATCTGATGGGCGATATCCCGCAGCTGGGCCTCGGTACCTCGCAGGCGCTTGTTGAAAACACGCTTCTGGCGATAGACATCCATCAGTTCGTACTGCACGACGTAGGGGTCGGAGGCACTGGCCTGGCTAATCTGGCCAACCAGGACGTATTCGGCACCAATAGCCCGCCAGTCGCGAAAAAACACACCGCTGGACTGACTGGGAAAGCCCAGCATGTCTTCTTTGGGAATGGGCGAAAACTGGCCGACCCGCTGCAGATTACTGGCGACGATATCGGGAATATTCTCGGCCAGCGCTTTTCGCCCCCGCCATTCAAAGGGCACCACCGCAATCGCGGTGGGATCATCCTGGCCTTCGGTTATCTCTATGGTCAGCTGGGCGAAGCCAATCGGAGACCACGCCAGGCCAATCAGCAGCACCAGCCACAATGCTCTCACAGCAATAAATCCTCCGGTTTGAACACAAGGGTAAAGCTTCGAAAATACTCGTCAAAAACATCTGCAGGCATATCTTTCAGTTCCGGGAAACGGCCCGCCTTCCTGACTGCCAGCACCGCCGAGCGGTCGAAGGAAGTATTGCCACTGCTTCGGATAACCTCGACGCCCACCACATCGCCCGTCGGCACCAGCCTGATTGCCAACTCTACCTGCATATCCTTGCGCGCGCTGGGTGGCCGGTTCCAGTAGCTTTCCACCGTCCGCTTGATCATGGCCGCATAACTGGCGGCCTGAATCTCGTCCTGCTCTGCCTGCAGCAACATTTCTTCTTCCTGCATCGCCCGCTGCAAGGCCTGTTGCTGCTGTTGCTGCTGCTGCCGTTTGCGGGCGACTTCCCGGGCACGCTCTTCCCTGGCCCGCTGCTGGCGCAGATGGCGCTGGAATTCCTCCTCGCGCTGGCGTCGCAGTTCCTGTTCCCGCAGGCGCTCCTGCTCCAGTTCCGTTTCCCGTTGCAAAGCCGCCTGGGCCTGGCGTTCCCGCCCCGGGTCTGGTCGGGTGCTGATGACGGCATCGGTACCAGGTTCTGCCTCGGGTGCCGCGGCTGCATCCGCATCGGACGCTTCATCAACGGGCTCCGGCACGGTTTTGGCGACGGGTACCGGGGTTGCCGGCTCGGCTGGTGGCTCGAGCTGCGCTTGTTCCAACCTGACCAGTTCCGCCTTGACGAAGTGCGGTGTCTCCACCCGAAAACGCTGCGTGTCGCTGAGTTGCCAACCGACCAGTACGGTAAAGATCACCAGCAGATGCAGCAGCACCGTGAACAGGGTTGGAACGATATAGTTGCTTACAAAGCCCACGATACCAGCATCAATTTTCGAGTGGGGGCGCGTCGGTCACCAGCCCCACACTCGGGGCGCCCGCGCCCTGGAGTTCGCTCATCAAGGTTACGACCGAGCCATAGGGCACCTTGACGTCCCCCCAAACCAGAACCGGGGTATCCGGGTTGCGCCGCAGTACCGCCGCCACTTTGGTGCGAATCTCGGAAAGCGTCAGAGCCTGGTCGGTGTCCGCTCCCAGGTTGATGTGGAGACTGCCATCCGCTTTCACCGAAACGATCAAGGGCTCTTCCTTGGCCTCGATGGGCTCCGATGCCGCTCTGGGCAGCTCCACCTTCACTCCCTGGGTCAGCAGTGGCGCGGTGACCATAAATATCACCAGCAATACCAGCATGACGTCAATGTAGGGGACCACGTTGATTTCCGACATGGGCTTGCGCCCCGGCTTGCGGCGCAACATTCAGGCGTCCCTTTCAGCTCGCCGGCCATGGGCCTGGCGATGGAGAATACTGGAGAACTCCTCTGCAAAGGTATCGTAGCGATTCACCAGCCGACCCGAGACATTGGAAAACCGATTGAAGGCAATCACCGCGGGAATGGCGGCAAACAGACCCATCGCTGTTGCAATCAGCGCTTCGGAAATGCCCGGCGCGACCACCGCGAGGGTCGCCTGCTGAACATTGGCGAGACCACGAAACGCATTCATGATGCCCCATACGGTACCAAACAAGCCGATGTAGGGGCTGGTGGAACCCACCGTGGCGAGAAAACCCAGGCTTCTGTCTACCCGGTCCTGTTCCCGACTCAGGGCAACCCGCATCGCCCGTTCAGAGCCTTCCATGACGGCCTCGGAATCGCTTCCCATCTGCTGGCGCAGCCGCGAGAACTCCTTGAAGCCGGCACGAAAGACACTCTCGGCACCGCCGATCTCGCGTCCCTCCTCGAGCTTGGCGTTGCCTTCCTTGTAGAGCTGGCCGAGGTCGACACCGGACCAGAACTCGTTTTCAAAATCGGCGTATTCGTGGCTGGCGCGGCGAAAAAACAGAAAGCGTCCGGCAATGACCCACCAGGATGCCACCGAGGCAAGAAACAGCAGCAGCATCACACCCTGCACCAGCGGGCCGGCGTTGGTAATCAACGACACAACAGAAAGGTTTTCGTTCACACATGTCCCCTATAGAGTATTGCTGGCGGGATGTCTCTCCCGCTTTCGGTTGGCGCCCGTTGATAGCAAGCCGCCGGGTGCGCGCATCGATCGCTGGTCCCGGCCAACGAAAAATCGCGCCAGACACTGCCCGCTTGCTGTCGAAAGCACAAGCCTGAAAACGAGGCCTACCATTCAGGCTCAACAGGACTTTCAGGTAGCGGGTGCAACGTCCGGGCTCGTTGCACAGCCTTATTTTTGGTGCTGCAACAACCGGTCACGAACCACAGGAGGGATGGCAGACGGCTTGCGGCTGGTGTGCGCTACACACACCACCCTGACAACCGCCTCGCATAGCAATGCATCACCCCGATACACACTCTGCCTGAAATCGACGTAGGCTCGCCCCACCCGTTCCGGCACGGCGCTTATTTCCAAGGCATCGTCGAGGCCCGCCGGCAGGAGGTAATCGGCCTCTACCCTGTGGACCACAAACAGCCGTTCTTGTTCAAAAATCGCTGCTTTGTCAAACCCCAGGGAGCGCATGAACTCGGTCCGGGCGCGCTCCATATATTTCAGGTAATTGACATAGTAAACAATACCGCCGGCGTCGGTATCTTCAATATATACCCTTAAGGATAGTCTAAACCCGGCACCGCCGTCCGCCATTTCAGGCTACTCACCCAACTTCAAGGACAGCGTTTCGCCGCTGGTGGTTGCGCCGCCGTCGAGGCCAAAATGGGCGTAGGCGCTGCGCGTGGCCATGCGCCCGCGGGGTGTGCGCATGATATAACCCTGCTGAATCAGGTAGGGCTCCAGCACGTCCTCGATGGTATCGCGCTCTTCGCTGATTGCCGCCGCCAGGGAGTCGACACCCACCGGGCCGCCATCGAACTTCTCGATCAGCGCCAGCAGCAGGCGCCGGTCCATGTGATCGAAACCGCGGGCATCCACGTTGAGCATGTTAAGCGCGGCATCGGCGATCTCGCGGCTGACATGCCCCTGCGCCTTGACCTGGGCAAAGTCCCGCACCCGTCGCAACATACGGTTGACGATGCGCGGTGTACCCCGCGCCCTGCGGGCGATCTCCTGGGCACCGCCGGGTTCGATTTGCATCCCGAGGATGGCAGCGCTGCGCATGACGATGGTAGTGAGGTCCGCGGTGTCGTAAAACTCCAGCCGCTGAACGATGCCGAAACGGTCCCGCAGTGGTGAGGTTAGCAGCCCGGCCCGGGTGGTGGCACCCACCAGGGTGAACGGCGGCAATTCCAGCTTGATCGAGCGCGCGGCGGGACCTTCGCCAATCATGATGTCGAGCTGGTAGTCCTCCATCGCCGGGTAGAGCACCTCTTCGATATGCGGGCTCAGGCGGTGAATCTCATCGATAAACAAGACATCCCCGGGCTCCAGGTTGGTCATCAGCGCCGCCAGATCCCCCGCCTTTTCCAGCACCGGGCCGGAGGTGGTCTTGAGATCAACATTCATTTCGTGGGCGATGATATTGGCGAGGGTGGTTTTACCCAGCCCCGGGGGGCCGAATATCAGCGTGTGGTCGAGGGCCTCGCCGCGATTACGGGCGGCGTCGATGAATATCCCCATTTGCTCCCGCACCACCGCCTGGCCGATATATTCATCGAGGCGCGCTGGCCGGATGGCGCGATCAACCCTGTCCTCGCTGCCGGCGTCGGTGGGGGCAGTGATTCGTTCCTGTTCCATCGCGCTATTTCACCATTGCTTTGAGTGCCTGTCGAATGAGTTCTTCACTGGATTCAAGGGTTTCATCGTAAACCGCGGATACCGCACGGGAGGCTTCTGCGGGCTTGTAACCCAAAGCGATGAGCGCGCTTTCGGCATCGTCGAGCAGTGGCCTGCTGCTTTTGGCGGGTGCGGACACCAGCTCCGTGGCGCCATCGGTAAGGCCCTGGGGCGCCCAGTCCGCCAGTCGATCACGCATTTCCACCAGTAAGCGCTCTGCGGTTTTACGCCCGACTCCGGGTAATTTGATCAGGCTGGCGGCGTCACCGTGCTGCACACAGGCGACAAACTGGTCGACTTCAATGCCCGACAGTATCGTCAGGGCAAGCTTGGGACCCACCCCGTTGACCTTGATCAGGGCCCGGAAAAGCTGGCGATCACTGTCGTTGATGAAGCCGTAGAGCAGCTGTGCGTCTTCGCGCACCACCAGGTGAGTATACAAGGTCACCTGTTCGCCCACCGGCGGCAAATGATAGAAGGTACCCATGGGGGCTTGCACCTCGTAGCCCACCCCGTTGACATCCAGTAGCAGGTCGGGTGCATGCTTGCCGTGCAACCTTCCGGTGAGTCGTCCAATCATCGCGCGCTGTTTGCTCCTGCATTGGCCGGGGAATTAAACCCTGGGGTTGTATCGGGACTGACCTGCCTGTTCTCTAGCTTTAGCGCAAGCGCCGGCGTCGAACCGACGTCGCCCCGCTCATCCTGATCAGGCTTTGCTGGCTGTGGGCGTGGCAGATAGCGGTGGCGAGGGCATCGGCCGAGTCTTCCTGGGGTGTCTGACTGAGTGCCAGCAGCGCCCTCACCATGTGTTGCACCTGTTCCTTGCGGGCGGCGCCACTCCCTACCACCGACTGCTTGATCTGGCGGGCCGAGTATTCCGCGACCGGCAGATTACAGTTCACCGCCGCGGTTATCGCAGCGCCCCTCGCCTGCCCCAGCTTGAGCGCAGAGCCCGGGTTTTTTGCCATGAAGACCTGCTCCACCGCAACCATCTCGGGACAGTGCTGCTGGATGATCGCCGAAATGCCATCAAATATCAGTTTCAGCCGCTCGGGAAGCGCTTCGATCGGCAACTGAATACAGCCGTGGTCAACGTATTCCAGGCGCGAGCCCACGGCATTGACAAGGCCATAGCCGGTGCGACGTGAACCCGGGTCGATACCAAGAATCAAAGCCATTCTACCGCCACCGCCGTCATTGCATTCCCGGGCCCAACCCTGATGCCGTGTCGCATCTTATCATCAATCGCTGTCGCAGCTCTCTGCGGCCAGACCTCCAGGGCGTGGCGATCCGGGCGGCACGCTACGTTAGCTCAGCATACACCTGATCAGGGATATCCGCATTGGAATAGACGTTCTGGACGTCGTCCAGGTCTTCCAGCGCATCGATCAGGCCAATGATCGTTTCGGCGCCGCTGACATCAAGGGGCACGGTGGTGGTGGCAATCATGGTGACTTCGCCGTTGTCCGGTTCCAGACCTGCGGCTATCAGCGCATCCTTGACCGCGGTAAAGTCTTCCCATGCGGTAATGACATCGACCGAGCCGTCATCGCTGGATTCGATATCCTCGGCTCCTGCCTCCAGCGCCACCTCGAGGATTTTGTCTTCATCCGCCCCGGGCGCATAGCTGATCTGGCCCTTGCGGTTGAACAGATAGGCGACGGAACCGTCGGTACCCAGATTGCCGCCGCGCTTGGCAAATGCATGGCGCACTTCCGCCACGGTGCGATTGCGGTTGTCTGTCAGCACCTCCACCAGGATCGCCACGCCACCCGAGCCATAGCCCTCGTAGGTGACCTCTTCCATATTGTCGGCTTCGTTGGTGCCGGCACCCCGGGCGATGGCGTTGTCGATGGTGTCGCGTTTCATGTTGGCTGCCAGGGCTTTGTCCAGCACTGCACGCAGCCGGGGATTGTCCTCCGGCAGTGGTCCGCCAATCTTGGCAGCCACGACGATTTCTCGAATGATCTTGGTAAAAACCTTGCCTCGCTTGGCGTCCTGGGCCGCTTTACGATGCTTGATATTGGCCCATTTGCTGTGGCCCGCCATACTGTTCCTCCTGCCAAAATACCTGCTTAGCCAACGCGTCCAACGCAGTCGCTACGATGTTTTCTGCTCCGGCTTGTCCTGCTTGCGCAAGCGGATATTGAGGTCGCGCAGTTGATTGGGGTCGACAGCGCTGGGCGCATCGGTCATGACACAGGCTGCACTCTGGGTTTTGGGGAATGCGATCACATCGCGGATGGATTCACTGTCGGTCATCAGCATTACCAGCCGATCGAGCCCGAATGCGAGGCCACCGTGGGGCGGCGCACCGTACTTCAGCGCCTCCAGCAGAAAGCCGAAGCGCGACTGCGCCTCGGCCTCGGAAATCCCCAGTATGCGCAATACCGCCTGTTGCATCACCGCATCATTGATACGCAGCGATCCGCCGCCAAGCTCCACGCCATTGAGCACCATATCGTAGGCAACGGATTTCGCCGCCAGGGGGTCAGCCTGCAGTGCTTCCGGCGTGCACGATGGCAGGGTGAAGGGATGATGCAGCGGTGTCAGCTCACCCCTGGCGTCTTCCTCGAACATCGGGAAGTCCACCACCCACAGCGACGCCCAGGGCCGGGTGTACAGTTTCAGGTCTTCCCCGAGCTTGACCCGCAGCGCACCGAGCGCCTCGTTGACAATGCGCGCCTTGTCGGCGCCGAAGAACACAATATCGCCGTCCGCGCACTGCAGGCGCTGCATCAATTCATCCACGACCGCATCGGGCAGGAACTTGAGAATCGGGGATTGCAGCCCCTCGCGCCCGGCGGCGAGATTGTTTACCTTGACCCAGGCCAGACCCCGAGCCCCGTAAATACCGACAAATTCGGTGTAGACGTCAATTTCCTTACGCGACAGGCTGGCCCCGGCGGGCACCTTGAGCGCGGCCACGCGCCCCCTGGGGTCATTGGCCGGACCATTGAAGACCTTGAATTCGACCTGCTGCATCAGCTCGGTGATATCGACCAACTCCAGGGGAATACGCAGGTCCGGCTTGTCGCTTCCGAAGCGACTCATCGCCTCCTCGTAACGCATCCGGGGCATGTCACCCAGATCCACGTCAAGAACCTCAGCGAACAACTTACGGATCAGGCCTTCAGCAACCACCATCACCTGTTCATCGCTCATGAAGCTGGTTTCGATATCCACCTGGGTGAATTCCGGCTGTCGGTCTGCCCGCAGGTCCTCGTCGCGAAAGCACTTGGCGATCTGGTAGTAACGATCGAAGCCCGACATCATCAACAACTGCTTGAACAACTGGGGTGACTGCGGCAGTGCAAAAAACTCGCCGGGATGGGTCCGACTCGGCACCAGGTAGTCCCGCGCGCCCTCGGGGGTGGCACGGGTCAGGATGGGCGTTTCAAGCTCCAGGAAACCCGAGTCCTCAAGATATCGCCGGGTAAGGCTGGTAACCCGCGCCCGGGTGCGCAACTTCTGTTGCATCTCGGCGCGTCGCAAATCGACGTAGCGGTAGCGCAGGCGCACGTCCTCACCCACGGTGTGGTGTTGGTCAAGCGGGAACGGCGGCGTCTGGGCGACACTCAGTATCTCCAGCTCAGTGCCGAACACCTCGATCTCCCCGGTCGGCATATTGGGGTTAACGGTATCGCCCTCACGGCGGCGCACCCTGCCGGACACACAGAGGACATACTCACTGCGCACCTTGTCTGCCGATTCGAAAGCAGCACCCGCATCGGGATCGAATACCACCTGCACCAGCCCCCGGTGGTCGCGCAGGTCGAGGAAAATAACGCCACCGTGGTCACGACGCCTGTCGACCCAGCCGCACAGGGTGATACTGGTGTCACAGTGCTCGGGCCTGATGTCACCGCAGTAATGAGTGCGCATAAAGAAATCCTGTTGTGTGCTTTGCACCGCCTGGCGGTGCATGGGTTCAATGGATGGTGGTGGACCTGTAAATCGATACCCGCCCGGCAACGCCGCATGGCTCCCGGTGAAGCACTGCCTGCAGGCAAGGGCTTCTGTCCGCTGAGCGGGGCGCGCCCGGGGCGCTGGGGAAATACCGCTTAGCTGTCCCGGGCGGCAGCCGGCTTGCTGACTTCCTTCTTCGGCGCGCTGCTTTCGGCGGCTGGCTTGGTCGTCGATCCGGCGCCGTCGCCGGACGCATCGGCCGACAGGTTTTTCTTGTTGCCGGTCTTAAAATCGGTCTCATACCAGCCGCCACCCTTGAGCCTGAAGGCCGCGGCGGAGACCATTTTTTTCAACTCGTGCTTTTCACACGCCGGACAGATGCTGAGCGGTTTGTCGCTGATCTTTTGCAGCTTCTCAAACTGGTGCTTGCATGCCTGGCACTGATATTCGTAGATTGGCATGTGTTTCAACTCCAAATCGGGACAGTACTAACCCACCCGGGCTCGCTAAGGGCGGCGATTATACCCGATAACCCTGACGGCGGTTAAGCTAGCGACAATAATTTAGCGTTGATGAACGGGTTGAAGCGGTGTTGCGTTGATTGGCTGCCGGCTAATCGAGGCGGCGGTGTAACTACCGATGGAACGAGGGGAGGAAGCGGCGTGGTCGTGCATCAGCCCGACCACGCGGGGGCGCGCCGGTTTTATTCCGCCGCATATTCCTTGAGCTTTTTCAGAGGGCGAATTTTCACCTGAATCGAAGCAGGCTTGGCGGCGACATCCATCAACTCGCCGGGCTTGAACGGATTGGGTACATTCTTACGCGCTTTTTTCGCCGGCCTTTTCACCGTGGAAATTTTCAGCAGACCCGGCAGCGTAAACTCGCCTACGCCCCGCTTGCGGATACTGCGATCCATCAGCGACTCGAGCTCGTCCATGACCGAACCCACCTGGACCTTGGTCAGTCCGGTTTTTTCGGAAATGGCGGTGAGCATTTGCGCCTTGGTCATCTTTTCCTTGAGAGCCGGAGCCTTTTTGATTCCTGCTGCCGCTTTAGGCTTGGCAACCGCTTTCTTTTTTACAACCATACCCTTGGATTCCTGTGTTGTGCGTTTTAGCTTGTTCCCACCGGGGCCTGAAGCCAAAGTAAAAAAGTGCTTGTTTTACAGGCTTAAACACCGACTGTAATAAGGTATATTTCATAAAACCCTATTCCACAAGTAATTGTCCGAGGTTTTTGCCAGAACGCTGCAAATAAAGGGTATTTCAGCGGGAATCGACGCTCGCCGATGGCAGGGCGCGGTGACCTGTGCACCGCGTCACGCCGTGCCGGCCGTCGCCCAAAGCTCCGCTGAGGTAGTACTTATGCTGAGTAGTCACTGATTGCTCAGGGTTGCCTTAACCGGGAACACCGCCTTCAAGCACCTGAAAACCCTGGCCGGACAGTGCGCCCAGCACCAACTCGATGGCCTGACTCAACTGACTCTCGCTATAGTCGGTCGGCTCCACCACCCCCCAGATCGGCCGCGGCCAGGCCGGGTCGCTGTGGTAACGCACGATGTGATGCAGGTGAAGCTGCGGCACCACATTGCCCAACGCCGCGATATTGAGCTTGTCCGCCTGGAAAACCTGCTGCAGAACCTCGGCCAACAGGCAGGATTCCTCCAGCAACTGGACGCGCTGCTCTTCATCGAGCTGGTAAACCTCTTCCACATCCGGCTGCCGGGGAACCAGGATGAACCAGGGATAGTTGGCGTCCTTCGACAGCAACAACGTACACAGTGGAAAGTCGCCCAAATACCAGCTGTCATCAGCCAGTACGGGATGTAACTCGAACATACTCAGTCCCCCTGCAACAATATCGGATTCACTGTACCGGATTGCGCAAGCAGCGTAAAATCCGCCGCTTCGATAACAGCCCGTACACGAAGGCAGAGGGGACAGAGCAATGCGCGCCAGCCAATTATTGATCGCGACGATGAAGGAAACCCCCGCGGATGCCGAGATCGTTAGCCACCGCCTGATGCTGCGCGCCGGTATGATTCGAAAGCTCGCCTCGGGACTCTACAGCTGGTTGCCACTGGGGCTGCGCGTGCTGCGCAAGGTCGAAAACATCGTACGCCAGGAGATGGATGCAGCCGGTGCCCAGGAAATACTGATGCCGGTGGTGCAACCGGCGGAGCTGTGGGAGGAATCCGGGCGCTGGGAAGAGTATGGCCCCGAGTTGCTGCGCCTTGAAGATCGCCATCAGCGGGGCTTCTGCCTGGGACCGACCCACGAGGAAGTCATTACCGACCTGGTCCGCAACGAAGTGGTCAGCTATCGCCAGTTGCCGGCCAATTTCTACCAGATCCAAACCAAGTTCCGCGACGAAATTCGCCCGCGCTTCGGCATCATGCGGGCGCGGGAATTCGTCATGAAGGATGCCTATTCCTTTCACCTCGGCGAAGCCTCGCTGGAGGAGACCTACCAGGCCATGTACCGCGTTTACAGCACGATTCTGCAGCGGATCGGCCTGGAGTTTCGCGCGGTCATCGCCGACACCGGCTCCATCGGCGGCCAGGCGTCACATGAATTTCATGTACTGGCGGAATCGGGGGAAGATGCCATCGCCTTTTCCGACAGCGGCGAGTATGCCGCCAACGTCGAGATGGCCGCGGCCCTGCCCCCCGCCCACGGGCGCCCCGAACCCGGTGCTGAGCTGGAAGAAATAGCGACCCCCGGCATTCACAGTATCGACCAACTCGCCGGCTTTCTTCGGGTTGGGCCCGAACAGCTGGTAAAAACCCTGATCGTCGATGGCGATAGCGAGGCCGCCCCCCTGGTCGCGCTGGTGTTGCGGGGTGACCACAGTCTGAACAAGATCAAAGCCGAGAAAATGGAAGGCGTGGCCAGGCCCCTCACCCTCGCGAACGACGCTGCTATCGTGGCAAAGCTTGGTTGTGCACCGGGTTCCATTGGCCCGGTGGGACTGGATATTCCTATCCTGGTGGATCATGGCGCGGCCGCCCTCGCCGACTTTTACTGCGGCGCCAATCGCGACGGCTACCATCTCAAGGGTGTCAACTGGGAGCGCGATTGCCAGGCAGGAGTGACCGTCGACCTGCGCGATGTGGTCGATGGCGACCCGAGCCCCGATGGCAAGGGCACATTGGCCATTAAACGGGGCATCGAAGTTGGCCACATTTTCCAGCTCGGGACGAAATACAGCGAAGCGATGAACGCCAGTGTGCAGAACGAGGATGGCCAGAACCAGACGATGACCATGGGCTGTTACGGTATCGGCGTTTCGCGCATGGTTGCGGCGGCAATCGAGCAAAACAATGACGACGCTGGCATCTGTTGGCCTGCCAGTATCGCTCCGTTCGAACTGGTGATCATTCCGTTGAATATGCACAAATCCGCCGCGGTCGCCGCAGCCGCCGAAGCGCTCTACCAGCAGCTTCGCGAGCGCGGATGCGACGTTCTGCTTGATGACCGCAGCGAAAGGCCCGGGGTCAAGTTTGCTGATATGGAGTTAATCGGGATCCCCCACCAGGTGGTGATCGGTGACCGGGGACTTAAGGAAGGGCAAATCGAATACAAGGCCAGACAAGACAGCGAAAAACAGTTGCTACCGTTGGATCAGGCCCTGGAATTTATCGTCGCGACCCTGGACAGGGGAACCGAGGCCGACAGTCTGGGCTAAACTGGGGTAAGCGCCGCTAGCGCGGCACTGATGATTCAGCCCCAGCAGCAAGGCCCGCCATGAAGAAAGCTGTGTTTCTCATCATCCTCCTCAAGTTGCTGGCAGCCACGCCGGCCCTCGCCTCTGCCCCGACACCCGACGCCGAGGATCAGGCCCAGCTCCGCGCCTTTCTCGAAACCACGATAGACAGCGCCGACAGCTTTGAGGATCGCTACGATGCCGAGGTGTGGCTGGTCGATATGTCGGCACGCCTGCAGCGCTTCATGCCCGATACCGCGGAACGGCTGCAATTGCTGAAGGCAGTCCACCGCGAAGCCCGGGCGGCAGAACTCAAGCCCGACCTTGTGCTGGCACTTATTCAGATCGAGAGTCGATTCGACCGCTACGCCGTGTCGCGGGTTGGCGCGCAGGGGCTGATGCAGGTCATGCCCTTCTGGAAAAATGAAATCGGCCGCCCCAGCGACAACCTCACCGAGCTGGATACCAACTTGCGCTATGGCTGCCGAATCCTGCAATTTTACCTGGCGCGGGAAAAGGGAAACCTGACCCGGGCACTGGCACGCTACAACGGTAGCCTTGGCAAGACCTGGTATCCGGAGCTGGTGATGAACGCCTGGTACGATTACTGGAAGGCCGGCGAACTGTAGGGCTTGACTCCAATCTGCCTCCCCGAGGGCCTTACTTTTGTTCTCCGGGACAACGCGATAGACTGACTTGGTGTCGTTTAGCCACGGGAAAGTCTGGCACCACCGGCATCGACACACGCTGCGTTGAACGCTCTCACCCGCTATGGAGGAAGATTTGATGTTCCTGGTCGTCTTGTTACTCGCTGCAATCGTTTGGCTACTTTGGACCCTGCACCAGGATATGCTGGAGGCAAACCAACGCCAACGGAATATAAAAATGGAGTTGATCCGGCTGGTCGAACGGATGGAAAAAATTCTCGACTCGCAGGAGTCTGAAAGCAAGCTGCCCGTCGCCACAGTGGGGCTGAATTCGGCGACCAAAACCAGTATTCAAACCCTGCCAAAAGTGGGCGCAGTGCTGGCGGACCGGATCATCGGCGCCAGGCCTTTCGAGTCTATTGAGCAACTTCGCGCCGTCGACGGCATCAACGATAGCCTGTTCGAAGTGCTGCGCGACAAGGTATCGCTGGACTAGACGCCATACCTCATCGATATTTGGAATTCCCGGCGAGGGATTGTGCGCGGTGCGGGATTTTCCGACTAAGGGCATAGCCGCAGCTATGGCCGCAGGAGGAAGATTTCGTACAGCGTGCAGGATCCGGCGAGAAACCAAATAGGCGCCCTGCGCTACAAAACAGACACGCCGAAAAAGCGATTGCCGAATCGGTGAGATATGGCGCCTAGACGCTGAAAATGGCGCGGTCTATCTGCGCCGCGCTGTAGCCGAGCATATCGGGCCGCGACATATCCCCATGCCAGCCGGTAAGAATGCCGGCAAGTTCACAGGCATGGCGATGGAGGAATTGGAGCTCATCCTCGGTATCGACGTCACCCTCGAAAACTGACGCGGCGCTGGTTTCCAGAGCCAGAGGGTGATCCGGCTGCTCCATTTTTTTTAGCTCGAGGCGCCAGCGGATACCCTTGGCGATGAGGCGGTAGAAAGAGAGTTTTGTCGGTAGCGCAACCAGCGCAAAGTCGGTCAGGCGACCGAAGCAGCCGAAGTCCGTCGCCAGCAGAACGGCCCGCCGCGCATTGCGGTCAGTGCGCACGGTCACCCGGCGCTCGAAGCTGCCCAGCAGAGCCAGGTCTCCGAACATTTCCCCCGGGCTGATATAGTTGAGCGGAACTTCCTCAGCCTCCCCGCTGCCGGCGTAGACCGCCAACTGGCCCACCAGAAGAAAATACAGCCAACTGCCCTTGTCACCGCGACGCATGATCAACTCGCCAGGCTCCATCTCTACCCGGCGGGAAAAACGCATCAAGCGTTCGAACTGCTCGGCATCGCGGGACCGAATTTCACGGTAGAGCGGTATGCGACTTAGGAAGGAATCGATTTCTGTCGCGTCGAGTTCGCTGATTTCACTGACTTGCATTCACCGCGTCTCCGGGCCTGGTTTGGGAAGCTTAGCAAAGCCCCGCCACCCGTGTAGCCCCAGGGTTGGTGCGACCGGCTCGGAAAACGATTTTTGTGAACCAGATCGCCGGCCTAACCACGCGGTCGAATCGCCGTCAACCCTGCTGCAACCAGGCTGCCGCCTGCTCCGCAAAGTAAGTAATGATGAGATCCGCTCCGGCTCGCTTGAACGCCCCGAGGGATTCCAGCACGATGGCGCGCTCATCGATGACCCCGGCTGCTGCCGAGGCCTTGATCATGGCGTATTCACCACTGACCTGGTAAACCGCGAGGGGCCGGGAACTGTGCTGGCGTATGTCATGCAATACATCCAGGAACGCAATGCCCGGCTTGACCATCAGGATATCTGCCCCTTCCTCCTCATCACGCAGTGATTCGGCGAGCGCTTCACGGCCGTTGGCGACATCCATTTGATAGCTGTCACGGGTTCCCTTGAAACTACTGTCCACCGCATCTCGAAAAGGACCATAAAAGGCCGAGGCAAACTTGGTTGAATACGACATGATGGGAATGTGGGGGAAACCGGCGCGATCGAGCGCCTCCCTGAGCACGCCAACGGTTCCGTCCATCATCCCGGAGGGTGCGATCATGTCGACCCCCGCTTCCGCCGCAACCACAGCCTGACGCGCAAGATTTGCCAGGGTCGCATCATTGTCGACATCTCCCGAGGCCACCACGCCGCAGTGACCGTGATCGGTGTATTCGCAGAAGCAATTGTCACTGATGACCACCATCGCCGGCTGGGCCGATTTGGCGATAGCAATGATACGCGCCATGAGGCCCCGGCTGGACCAGGTGTCCGCACCCTCCCCGTCCTTGTGGTGGGAAACGCCGAACAGAATCACCGCTTTCACCCCCGCCGACCACGCGCGCTGCACGGCTGCCGGCAGGCTCTCCTCGGTATGACGGACGACGCCGGGCATGCTATCGATGGCCACCGGCCGGTCGATGCCCTCCTCCACAAACAGGGGCAGAATAAAATCGTCGACGTGTAACCGGGTCTCGCGCACCAGGCTGCGCAAGGCGTTGCTCCTGCGCAGGCGGCGAAACCGAAATGAACCAGGCTTGTTCACTTACCTCTCCCCGGATAGCGCGGCTGCCACCTAAACACCCATATTGCCAAGGGTAACCATCAGGTTGTTGACCATACCCGTAATCTTGGGATGCTCAACCTCGAACTCGGCAAGCAGGGCCTCGACCTGATCCACCATGGTTTCGCTATCATCATGCGGGGTGTGCATCTGCTCTTCCATCCGGTCGATCAGGCCCAGCATTTTTTCCCGCGATTGCTCCGAAAGCTGGCTTTTGGCAAGCTCCACTTTCAGTGCTTCAAGCTGTTGCACCAGATCCTTTTCATCCATCACTTGCCCTCTATTTGGTAGGTGTTCGATTCGCTGGAATACGTGTTGTCAGCCGGCACTCCCGCGCCCCTGACAGCAGGCTACCGGTGCCCCATGTTACCACTATACGGGGTGGCGTTCAGGGGCACGGGACGGAATGAACAGGCGCTTTGGTGCTGCCGCCCTCCCCCCTATCGACTGAACACAGTAAAGCGAATCAGTCGCATTCGTGTGTCGATTTTCTTTACACGGGAAAATCGCAGACACTTTGCAGCGGGAATGAGCGAGGACGCACTGCTATATTATCGCCAGACAACGAGCCAGGCCGCCTCATTGCTGCCGGGTTACTGGCATCAGCCCCCATGGTTACTGGCCTGGACCGCAGTCCCGGCGCCGGGGCAGGGACTTGCCACAGGCACACATCTGGCAGGCGCACCGCTATCAACACCCCGACAAAGACGCGCCCACCCTGATCCAGGGAGAATCAATGTGCAATAGTGCGCAGCAGAACGTCGAAATATTTTACATTTCAGGAGAGACCGCATGCCGACAAAACCATCGCGAGGCGTAAAGCCCGCGGTTTCCGGGGCTTTACGCCTTAGTCAGGGTGTTGGCACAAAATCTGCATGGAGACCTGGATGCTGGCATACATGGTTGTGGCCTTTCATCGACAGGTCTGCCCCCGTTGCATTACGGTCAATGACAACAGCGCGGCAGAAAACAAAACCGTTGACACACCATGAATATCCTCATTGTCGATCATTTACCTTTGCACCGTGCGGCGCTCGAGCAGCGACTGTTGGCCATGGGCGTTAAAGACGTCACTCAGGCCAGCAGCTGCGAAGAGGCCGCCCGGTATCTGCAGGACCCCTGCCAGCAACTGGAGCTGACAATCGTCAACCTGGCGATTCCGCCCGCGGATTGCATCGGCCTGCTGCGCGTTCTGTCCGACCCCGACCATTCCCCGGCAGTGCCCGTCGCGGTAGCCGGCGAACTTGAACCCGCGGCGGTTCAGGCAATCCAGTCCCTTGCCAGCTTGTTAAAATGTCCCCTGGCGGGTTTTATCGGCAACCCCCTGCATGACACGGGCCTGGCCCACATCTTCGAAAATATTCTGGTACGTCAACAATCCCACTCGAAAATACACCTCGTTGCCAGGGAACAGACATTTACCGCCGACAGCGTTATTGCAGGTATTGAACAAGGCCAGCTCAAGCTGTTTTTTCAACCCATCATGACCGCGCGGGGTTCCGCCCTTGCAGGTCTCGAAGCGACACCGCGCTGGAATCATCCGGAGTGGGGGCTGGTAGAGCCCGCAAGCTTCGTGCCGTTGCTCGAGGAAGCCAACGCTCTTCACCGGCTGACAGACGAAGTCATGCGTCAGACCGCGCGGGCGCTTCAGGAGCTAAGCTTCCACGGCATCGAAACCTGTGCCAGCATACGCTTGCCACTGGCGCCAGACGTGGCGGAATCCCATCAAGCCGACCTTCCTGCGGAGTTTGCGAAGGTTGCAGCGCAGCATAATGTGCCAAGCCGGCGAATCAGTTTCGAAATCACTGAACAGGCCGGCATGCTGGGAAAGCAGAACATGCTGGAGACGTTTGCCGGGCTGCGGCTGCACGGCTTTGGGCTGATACTGAACCAGTTTGGCTCGGGAGAATCTTCACTCGCTAGCCTCGATACCCTGCCATTGACTGCAATCAAGATCGATCCTCGCTATACCGCCGACATCATTTCCAATTCGATGCATCGTAAATTGCTGAAGTCGATGCTGGACCTTGGCCGCCAGCTGGATGTCAAAGTAGTCGCAACCGGCGTCGAGGGGCGTTACCAGCGCCAATATTTGAGCGGCATTGGCTTCCAGCTCCTGCAGGGCGACTTTATCGGCAAGCCCGTGTCGGTGAAAGAAATCGTGCGCCGCCATGGCAGAGTGTCATCGGAGATCTGCCAGGCCTGCTGAGGCGCAGACGGCAATCAGGGCTTGCGCCCTTCGCTTCACCGTGACGGGGCGCCGCAGATCCAGCCATGCAGCATCCACGTACTGTAAGGTCATCCATCCGCCGGAGCAGCGCCATCCATGAGCACTATTTATGACTACGAATTTAAACTCGCGAACGGCCAGACACAGGCCATGGCGGATTATTCCGGCAAGGTGCTGCTAATCGTCAACACTGCCAGCAAGTGCGGCTTCACGCCCCAGTTCAAGGGACTGGAGGCCTTGTATGAGAAGTATGCCGACAAGGGCCTGGTTGTCATTGGCTTTCCCTGCAACCAGTTTGCCAATCAGGACCCTGGTAGCAATGAAGAGATCGTAGAATTCTGCCAGCTCAATTACGGCGTCACTTTTCCGATGGCAGAGAAGGTGGACGTGAATGGAAGCGGCGCACATCCCCTGTACCAGTTTCTCAAATCCGAGGCCGGGGGCCTGTTGGGCAGCAAAAACATCAAATGGAATTTCACCAAATTTCTGGTGGACGACCAAGGCAATGTGTTAGAGCGGTTCGCACCCTCAACCAAGCCTGAAAAAATTGCTGAAGCCATCGATTCGCTGCTGGCCTAGGCCGTGCGAGGAACCCAGGCTACCGGGAAGCCTCAAGCAGCATTTCAATGCTCCCGGGTTGCCAGAAAAGCGATATCGGGCCAACGTTCCTCGATCAGGCTGAGGTTGACCCGGGTGGGTGCAAGGTAAGTGAGGTGGCCACCTCCGTCCAGGGCAAGGTTGTCCGCGGCCTTACGCCTGAACTCGGCCAACTTGCGCTCATCCTCACACCTTACCCAGCGGGCAGTATAGACATTCACATTGTCGTAGAGGGCCTCCACCTTGTATTCGTCCCGCAAGCGATAGGCCACCACCTCATACTGCAATACGCCCACCGCCCCCACCACAATATCGTTATTATTGAGTGGAAAAAAAACCTGGGTTGAGCCTTCTTCCGACAACTGCTGCAAGCCTTTTTGCAACGCCTTCGACTTGAGTGGATCAGCGAGCCGGATGCGGCGGAACAACTCCGGCGCAAAGTGCGGCACACCGGTATATTTCAGCGCCTCACCGGCGGAGAAGGTGTCACCAATCTGGATGGTTCCATGGTTGTGCAGGCCGATGATATCCCCTGATATGGCGCGCTCCACCATGTCCCGCTCACCCGCCTTGAAGTTGACCGCGTCTGCAATCCTAACGTCTTTACCGAGTCGCACATGGTGCATTTTCATCCCGCGCTGGTAGGCTCCGGAGCAAATTCGCAAAAACGCAATCCGGTCACGATGTCTCGGGTCCATGTTGGCCTGAATCTTGAAAACGAAGCCGGAAAAATCCGCTTCATTGACGTCCACCACCCGCGACTCGGTTTCCCGGCTGCGGGGCCCGGGCGCCCAATCAACGAAATCATCGAGCATTTCCCGCACCCCGAAATTGGATAGCGCGGTACCGAAGTAGACGGGGGTCAGGGTTCCCGCCAGGTAAGCTTCGAGCTCAAACCGGTGACTGGCACCACGCACCAGCTCGATTACCTCCAGATACTCCTCGTATTCATCCCCCAACAGCTCCCTTGCTGCTTCCGATTCAAGCCCCTGGATACGGACATCTTCCGGTATGACTGCGGCCTGACCGGATTCATAAACGTGAATGGTATCGGTATAGAGATTGTAGACACCCCGCAGCTCCCGCCCCATGCCGATGGGCCAGTTGATCGGGGCAGCCTGTATCGCGAGCACTTCTTCAATCTCGTCCAGCAGCTCAATGGGGTCGCGCACATCGCGGTCGAGCTTGTTGACGAAACTGAAAATGGGCGTGTCGCGCAAGCGACATACATTCATCAACTTGATGGTGCGCTCTTCCACCCCCTTGGCGCCATCGACCACCATGAGCGCGGAGTCGACCGCGGTCAGGGTGCGGTAGGTATCCTCGGAAAAGTCTTCATGCCCGGGCGTATCCAATAAATTGACCGTCCGCCCCTTGTAGGGAAACTGCATGACGGAGGAGGTCACCGAGATCCCTCGCTCCTGCTCCATACTCATCCAGTCCGAGGTCGCGTGGCGGTCCGCCTTTTTGCCTTTCACGGTTCCCGCGACCTGGATCAGCTTGCCAAACAAGAGCAGCTTTTCAGTTATCGTCGTTTTACCGGCATCGGGGTGGGAGATGATGGCGAAGGTCCGCCTCATTTTGATTTCTTCGGACAAACTGGATTCAGCCACCTGCAATACCCCGTATTTACCGCAACAATGGCACCGACGCCGCTTCGCCGTGGGAGCCAATATTGAAAATGGCCGCTATTTTACGTGATTAGACGACTGATGCCCGGATAAATTGCAGTAAGCCGGCAAATCGCCGGGAAGCTCAGGCAGTGTCAGTGGGCGCCGTGTCGACTTTGTGACCGATGATGGCGGGCCGTTTACGGAGCTCAGTTCTGCTTGCTCCAGACCCGAAATGACCAGCTCTCGAGTTCAATAGTCCGGCTGGGCCCCTCCTGCCGCACGCAGCGCCGCTCCACATGCCTCACTGATCGCATCTGCGTTGGCAAAAAAGGCATAACAGGACACCCCTTGCGAATTGACTTTAGCCTTTGTTTACCGAGCCAAGCGGGCGTCATCGCTAGCACAGAAAGACCGTTTGTAAATTTGTTTTTCTGGTGTTTTGAACTACGCTGAATTCACAGAATAGGGCAGTGATACTTGCACTGTTTACGATTCCAGGACTACCACGTCACTCATAAAACGTCTTGACTTTGCTTTCCGAAGGGGGAAACACCATGTCGACCAGCAAGCGATTCTCGCTATCGCCAATCTATTTGTCTATTGCCATGACAGTGCCGGTTTCGGCGTTGGCGGCGTCGCCCCTGATACTTGAAGAGGTGGTGGTAACCGCGCAGAAACGCGAGCAGTCGCTGCAGGACGTACCCATTGCCCTGAATGCCTTCGACACCGAATTCCTGCGTACGACCGGAGCCCAAAGTCTCGACAACCTGCAGCAATTCACGCCCGGGCTCGAGTCCACCAATCTCGGCGTTACCCAGCCCACCTTTATTATTCGTGGAATCGGCACCGGTGGTTTGAGCATCGGCACCGACCCGGCAGTGGGTGTTTACGTCGACGGTGTCTATGTGGGACGCTCGGCCAGCTCAAATACTGAATTCAGTGATATTCAACGCGTTGAGGTGCTCAAGGGTCCCCAGGGCACCCTGTTCGGGCGCAACGCGGCGGCCGGTGCAATCCAGGTTATCACCCAGAAGCCCACCCAGGATTTCGAGGGGTTTGCCCGGCTGCGCGCGGGCAACTATGACAAACTATTAGGTGAGGCGGCTATTAATGTGCCCCTGATCGAAAATACCCTGAGCTCGCGATTCAATCTTACCGGCAGCCGTCGTGACGGCTATGTTGAAAATGCCTTCGGCGGCGACGACCTTAACGACCAGTACTATTACGCTGGGCGCGCCAGCTTCCTCTGGACACCAAGCGAGTTGACCGATGTCCGCTACACCCTGGACTACAATCGCCTTGACCAGGACGCGCCCCACGCCATCGGCCTGAATCCAGACCTTAGCCCTACCGGTACACCCGGTGGCGCACTGGGGGATGTCGACGTTTTTGGCCCGGTTGCAAACGATGTGCTGTCCCAGGAGGAAACCCGCAAACTCTACGCTCACACCCTGCAGCTCGACCACGACTTCGACTGGTCGACCATGACCCTCATCGGCTCCTATCGCAGCTTTGAGTCCAATGTGCGCCAGGACGACGACGGACTGGGCCTGATCGCCCAACAGCCGCCCGAGTACTTCGCCTACCTCGATACCAACAATATCGAGGACAACTCCCAGCTCTACCTGGAGCTGCGCTTCGCGGGCGACAACGGGCCATTGCAATGGGTGGGCGGCCTGAGCTACTACGATGAGGACGGTGAACAATCGGCCGAAGTCACCACCTATGCCGGTTCGCTGATCCGCAATCTCACCAGCGACCCGGCCAACAATATTTGGCCGGAGCCCGACAACGCGACCTGCCTTCAGCTAAGCGCACTGGCACTCGGCACGGCCTACCCCTGTAGCGCTCCGTGGACTGAAACCATGAACAACAAGGCCAGCACTGTCAGCATGGCTGTGTTCGGCGATGTGACCTGGCAGTTCAGCGATCTGTTCGGCCTGACCGTCGGCCTGCGCTACACCCGGGATGATAAAGAATTCCAATGGTATAACCCCGCCAACACCCTCACCGGCAACCCCAGTGACGATGTCATTTTTACCGCCGATTCGTCACCGGAAGCAGCGGCCGCCAAGCAGGGCTGGGTCAAGACCGACGACAGCTGGAGCAACCTCGACCCCCGCGTGGTCCTCAATTTCTACCCCAGCGAAGATGTGCTGGTGTTCGCCTCCTATGCCAACGGCTACACGGCGGGGGGCTTCAACTCACTGCAGGTGGGCTCGAGATTCGACCCGGAGGAAGTCGACAACTTCGAACTGGGCATCAAGTCACAGTGGTTTGACCAGAGCCTGCGAGTCAACGCCTCGGTATACCGCTACTACTACAGTGATAAACAGGATATCCAGCAAATCGACGACGGCACGGCGATCAAAAAATACGTCACCGTTACCGGCGACGCCGAGGGCACTGGCATGGAGGCCGAGGTCACCTGGCTGCCAACCGACAGCCTGCAACTGGGAATGAACTACGGCTTCCTCAACGCCGAGTGGACCGATCGCACCGTGGGCGATATCAATCTTGACGGCGAACCCCTGGACGGCCCCCAGCAGCGACTGGTATTCCTTGCCGATTACACCCTGGGGCTGGGTAACAACGGAGACCTGTTGTTTCACTTCGACTACAGTTGGACCAGCGCTCCCGAGCGCAATCCCGCATCTCCGGATTACAACGTCGACTATGAAACCAAGGACGACGCCTACAACCTGAGTAATGCGCGAATCACCTGGATTACTCCCTCCACTGCATGGCAGGTCGCGCTGTGGGCCGAGAACCTGTTTGATACGGAGCACGTTGTCAGCTACAGCGGCATTGCCTCCGATCTGAATACACCCTATGTGCGGCGCAACAAACCCCGCTTCTACGGCCTGGAAGTGATTTATAGCTGGTAGGCAGCCAACGCCCTGGAGCATGTAACGCCGGCATCGCCGGCGTTTTTTTTGGACGCAAAATCATTAGGTCCGCTGGCGAATCGGTTAAACCCCGAGCCAGGGCGGAAATCGCATCAAAGGATATGGCTGCGGGCAACGCTGACAGTGGCAGGAGGTAAAAAACCGGGCTCTCGATCCTCCCGCCCCGCGTGTCTAACTGCGCTGGGCCCGGCCTGGTCGCCGCGCCCATGCGCCATCCAGTATACCAGCAAATACCGGGCCAAGGCGCCCCAGAATCGATGACATCCGCCGCTGACTCGAAAAATCCACCCACGGTATTCGGCGCTCGACCGCCGTCACCATCGCGGCGGCAACCTTCTCCGGTGTCGGCTGAACGGCCGATGCGCCCGTGTCAGCCGACGAGGCGCGGTGGCTATCCGCAAACGGCTCCCTGACACTGTGAGTAAAAGCGGTAAAGCTGATACGGCTCCGGTCATAGTCCCGTTGCAGCGCCCGCGTGAACACCAGAACACCGGCCCGGGCCGCCGCATCTGCAGCTCGATTCGTCTCCCGGAGATTCGAAGCGGATGAATAGGCGTTGAGAATATGGCCGCTTCCCTGCTTTTCCATGTAGGGCAGCACCAATTGGGTCAGTCGCAGGCTCGCACAGAGCTTGACGTCCACGATGTCCCGTAGTCGCCTGCTTGCGTTCCGGCCATGCGCACCATCAGCGCTGGACCCAGCATTGTTGACCAGTACATCGACCGTGCCCCAGTGACCGATCACCTGGGCCACCACATCCTCCAGCTCACCGTCGTTGCCCAGGTCGCAGCATAGCGCCAGCAAGCGATCGCGTCCGGACACCCGCCAAACGCCCTCGACCTCGCGCTGAAGGCGTGTATCGTCACCATCGACCATAACGACTTTGGCACCCTCGGCCAGAAAACCCTTGACGGCGTGCAGGCCGATACCCGAGGCAGCACCGGTGACCAACACCACCCTGCCGTGTAGATTGAAGTCATAACCCCGGCGCATTCCGCCCTCCCCATCGAGTCGACTGTCGACAGCCTCCATTCCATTGCAGTACCGGTCACACAGCGGGCACCATCCTGTGTCCGGCAATATGCACAATTATGCACAGATTGTGCCAAAACAAGGCCTGCGGCAAATGCACCCTCCCCCGCCGCATGCAGGGAAAACGGGCAAGCCGGCGGTCCCGAAGAGCCGTATATCATTGGCAGTGCCCGAAGCTGATTCACCAGCTGCACCGAATTCGTGCACCCGGGCGCATACAAATCACCGCTGGGTAGCGGGAAACCGGGGTTAAGTGCAACATTCGATGCCCCTCAGGGCGGCGTTTATGCCATTATTTAACCGGGACCCGGCGCCGTAATGGCCGTGCTCGGGAACTTCGACTTTAGCCGTCGACTCTTTATAATTAATCGCTAAATTAATTAAAAGCCTGCGTATTACCAGGGTAACCGGGCCAAGAAGGAGCGAAACGAGATGTTTTCACGTTCAGCGCGCGATCTCAAAAAACTGAAAAAGAGAATGAATGAAGCCGAAAGCTACGAGGAGTGGCTGGAAGCCGCCAAGGCCCATGATGCTCGCTCCGGCGCCGACAAGTGGAAGCAACGCGACCAAACCAAGCTCTACGACTATGCCCAGATTCGCCGGCGCCTTGACGCGCTGCGCCATCACCGCGCCCGCCTCGACAACCATGGATTACTCTTCACCCTCAATGAGGGCATCCACGGCAACATGGGAGGAATGGGCAAGTCCGAGCTCTACCGCCCTGCAGAAATCGGCACCAAGGTTCTTATCGAAGACTATGTGGATGAAATCGTCGATGCGCTTGAGCACATCGCCAGCCTCGACGATTCCGAGATCAGCCGGGAGGAAAAACTCGATTTTTTCCAGCGCGCCAGTCACTGCTACGGCCGCACGGCCCTGATGCTCAGCGGAGGAGGCGCACTGGGCCACTTCCACATCGGCGTGGTAAAAACCCTGATTGAGCATGATCTGCTGCCTAACGTTATTTCCGGCTCCAGCGCGGGCTCCCTGGTGACGGCGGTGTTCGGCACCCATACCGAAAGCGAGCTCGAGGAGCTGGTGAAGCCCGCCAACCTGGTGGCGGAAGTCAAAAAGGAAGCCAGCTGGATGGAACGCCTGCTGTTTGGCAGTGGCGCCCATGTCGATGTGCATGACCTGGAGGAAACCGTTGCCCGGCTGGTTCCTGACATGACCTTTCAGGAAGCTTTCGAACTCACCGGGCGCAATATCAATATTTCGATTGCACCCGCCGACCTCCACCAAACGTCGCGCCTGATGAATGCCATTGCGTCGCCCAATGTCTACATCCGCAAGGCGGTAATGGCCTCCTGCGCGGTACCGGGCGTTTACCCGCCGGTGATGCTGGAGGCAAAAAACGTGCATGGCGAGCGCCAGCCCTACCTGCCCACGTGGCGCTGGGTCGATGGGTCGGTGACCGACGATCTACCGGCTAAACGCCTGGCGCGACTGTATGGCGTGAATCATTACATCGCCAGCATGATCAACCCCATCGTGCTGGTTACCAAGGACGCTGAAGTCGAACATACCTTTATACCCAAAACAGTGCGTGAAATGCTGCACAAGCGCGCCAGCAAGCTCGCTCAAACCAGCAGCATCGTCAGCCAGCGCTACACCTACAATTGGCCCCGTTTTAACGTGATCGTCAACATGTTCGCGTCGGTGCTCAACCAGGAATACAGCGCAGACATCAATGTGTACCCTGATTTTCGCAAGTTTGACATGCGCAAGATCCTCAGCCATTTGTCGGAAGGGGAATTGATGGCGCTGGTACGCCAGGGTGAGATGGCTGCCTGGAAGGAGCTCGATCGCATCGAAACCAGCAGCAAGATCAGCATGACCCTGGACAGCATTCTGGAACGATACGGCGAGAGTGACCTGCGTCACGTTGCCCGCAAGCGTAACCAAAAAGCCGCAATAGCCACCAAGCGAGCCCGTACCAAAACCTCCCGGGCTGCCGGGGCTACACCAAAGAAGAAGGTGGCCGCAACCAAGACTGCCAGCAAGCGCCCTGCCGGCAAGAAAAGGACCGCCGGAAATACCGCCTCCGCCGCTGGCTAGACCAAACAGGAAACCGGGGCTCTATCGGTATAGTGACCAACGGCGGGAGAGAATGGCTAGGACGGTCGTGCCCGCACCGGGCCGGTGATACTTTCCCACTGAATGGGATTAGGCGGAATGGCACTTACTTAAGCCGATTCGGGTGTCTACCTCGGCAGGACCTTCGCCGACAGGGATGTCGGCGCAGAGCCCCCAGGGACGGGTTTACGGCGTGTCCTGACGGGGTAGATACCCGGAGCGGCGCTTTGAAAATCCTATGCGTTTCTCCATAAGTAAGTGCCATTCGGGCTAGGCGCGTCGGTGTGAGAGCCTCTGCTGACCCCCGCTGACGTAGCGGTATTGAGCCTATTCCGTGCTTTACAGACCAGCAGCGCCCGGCTTGAAAAACTGAAGACAGTCGGCCTTGCGCAGGGCGGCCAGGGTTTGATCATCGGACTCGACAGCCGCGAATTTTTCCTCCAGGGCCGCCAGCGACAGGGCATGGTACTTGAAGCATTGCTGACTATAGACTGAACCGTCAAGTTCCAGTGTGACCTGCTTTTCACCCGCCTTCAATGCCCTCGCGTTCGCCAGTGACCAGGGCAGAAAATGGCGGGCTACCGTGTTCTCCAGCAGCGGTGCCAGGCTGGGAAACAGGGCATCGAGGGGCTCGAACGCTCCGGACACCTGGGGTTTAACCATGCGCTCGATCCAGCCCTGCAGCTCGTGGGCGTGGGCCCGAATATAGTCGCCGGCGGTGGGGTCGCTGAACGCCGTAGCAAGCTGCCCGTACATGCTGAAATCCGCCAGCGAAGGGCGCCCTCCAAACAGGTACAGCCGGCTCGAAAGATGGTTTTCCAGGTCTTCAACCAGCATTTCCCAGCTTTTTTGCAGCAGCGCTTTATTGGAATCATTAGCACCCACGTAAGCTAGCCTCGGTACCATCCGCCGGGTGATCACGCTGCGTCCGACCGGCCTCGCCATGGCTGCCCACCACGTGCCGGTAAACAACAGCCCGGCCAGTCGCGTGGCGGCGGATCGCTGATCACGGGGCGTATTCCAGCGCTGGAAGAACATCAGTTTGTTCACCCACTCGTCTGCAAATTCCTCGAGCAGCGCGCAAATAAACCGGGCTGCGGGTTGTTCGGGTAGGACCTCCGGCGACGGGTAGAGGGGTTCAAGCTCATCTTCGATAATCAGGGTAGAGTCCTGCTTAACGCTGCCATCCGGCCGCAGCAGCAGCGGCACCAGGGGCCTGACACCCGCCTGCTTAAATCGGGCGCCGTTTGCCAGGGTCCGCTCCTCCCAGGTAAAGGGAATCGACTTGTAGTCCATATAGGCCCGCACTTTAAGCGAATAAGGTGACATGGTGCTGCCTACCAGCAGGTACCTCGGTTCCATGGATTGTCCTTGAGAGCGAGCAAAGTGGGTGAAGTTGACCGCCGAAAGTATAGTGTACTGTTCCCACCAGTGTCATCGCACCGTTCGCTGGGCCCGGGCAGAGTCAGGAAACGATGCAACGGCGAAAAAGCACGCCGGGTCAGGCAGGAACCCGTGGGAATCTAAGCGCGCGCCGCCGCTGCTGCCAGCTTTTGCTTCTGCTGGTACATCAGGGCATCGGCCCGGTCCAGCATATCCTCAATCGACAGGTTCGACCGCGCGTCGACACTGCACTCGCCCTGGGCAAAAGCAATGTCGTAACCCCGTTCCGCCGAACGGTTGTAAGCGCCCAGCGCACCGCTAAAACGCTCCAGTATCTCGGCAACCAGCTCCGGTGTGGCATCGCTGAGGAATACCGCGAATTCATCACCGCCGAGCCTGGCCAGCACATCGGAATGACGGAAGGTCCGACGCATGGTTGCGGCAAAAGCCCGCAGCGCCCTGTCGCCCTCCGCGTGACCAAACTGATCGTTTATTCGCTTGAATTTATTGAGATCGAAATAGACCAGGGTGGCCGGCAGCTCCTGGCGCATACACAGGGAGAGGCTTTGGCCGCCCATACTGATAAATCCGCGACGATTCGCCAGTTGTGTGAGTTCATCCATGGTCGCCAGTTGCACCGCGGCCAGCTCACGCTCTACCAGCTCAGCCAGATCCCGCAGGATCGCCTGCTCGTTCAGATCGAGGGTTCTGGGACGGGTATCAATCAGGCACAGGGCTCCCAGCCTGCTGCCGTCCAGATAGCGCAAAGGACAGCCCGCGTAGAAACGCAGATGGGGCTCACCCGCGACCAGCGGGTTATCAAAAAACCGCTCATCGTGGCTGGCATCTTCGACAATGAAAATGGCGTCGTCAAGGATAGCGTGACCACAGAATGATATGCTGCGCCGGGTTTCCCGGGTTGCCATTCCTAGGCAGGACTTAAACCATTGCCGGTCTTCGTCGACCAGGCTCACCAGGGCAATCGGCACCTTGAAGATCCGCTGCGCCAGCCGGGTTAGCCGGTCAAAGCGCTCCTCCCGGGAAGTATCCAGAATATCCAGCGCCCGCAGGCTGTTGAGCCTGACAACTTCGTCATCAGGAAGGTTCGGCGCCATCATATACCTGTATCCTCCATCATGGGCCCCTTATCATCGATGGGCCCCACGCAATCAGCTTTGGGGCCCATCCGCTCTCGGACCCTTACCTAGACAGCCACAGGGGGCCAAAGTTTTATCCAACCCCCAGCCGGGGAGCGGTAAAACGCGATTTGGGATGTAGTTCGCAGAAATGAATGCTTGTCGGCACCGCCGCATTTGCCCCGCACCGCAGCGCCCAACGCGGTATAATTATGCCATTATATTGCAGGGCTCGCATTCCGGGTTTTCCATGAACCCCTGTGTCGCCCATTACACCAGGCTAACGTTAGCGAACCATGTACCACGGCGAAAAACTAAACAGCATTACTCACCTGGTTGGCTCGGCAATGGCGCTCGCGGGCCTTGGCGCTCTGCTGACAGTCAGCATTCCACAGCGTGATCCCTGGATGATCGTCAGCTTCGCCATTTTTGGCGGCACCCTGGTGCTGCTCTACACCGTTTCAACCCTCTACCACAGCTTCCATCCCCCGCGATTGAAAGCACTCTTCCAGAAAATGGACCACGTTTCCATCTACCTCCTGATAGCAGGAACCTACACACCCTTCATGCTGGTTTCGCTGCGCAATGGCGCCGGCCCCGCCATGTTGACCGCGGTTTGGGCGTTGGCGGCGCTGGGGATTTTCCTGGAGTTTTACGGTAAACGCCGCATCCAGATCCTGCAGGTTTCGATTTATATCCTGATGGGATGGGTAGCGGTGCTGCAATATCGCCAACTCGGCGAGGCACTGGGTAACCAGGGCCTCGCCTGGCTGACCGTCGGTGGCGTTGCCTACACGCTGGGGATCATCTTCTATGCCCTCGATCACAATAACAAGCTCAGACACGCCCATGGCATCTGGCATCTATTCGTACTCGCGGGGTCTGTCTGTCATTTTATTTCGGTTATCGGCTTTGTGCGGTGAAGAGTTGGTGCCAGAGGACCCTCGCGGGCTCGCTGCTAACCAGGGCTAGACCTTTACCCATATTGGCAGCGGCAATAGCCGGGTGAACGTCGAGGTGGCCGGAAACCCGACGCCAACTTGACGCAAGTCGGCCCTAGACAATCACGCTTTGCTCGCTAACTTCCGGGCCATGCCACCATCACGGCCAACAAGACGTTTACACGCGGCTAGAGTACTCAGGGATGGATTTCTGGTAACCTGATTGGAGCCAATGCTGTGTAGCGGCGCTGCGGGATGCAGCCATTGAGGCCGGGATTCCCCCCGGGCGTAGAATGTGTCACTTCAACCCTGAAACGTGAGCCACCATGACTGACATTGCCATTCCTGGATACGAAATTCACGAAACTTTGGGCACTGGTGAGATCGCTACTGTCTACCATGCCCGCCACCTCAATCTCAATCGGGATGTCGCAATTAAAGTGATGGACCCCTTGCTGGGTAGCGATCCGACTTTCAGTGAAAGCTTCAAGCGTGAAGCGAGAATTTCAGCCGGCTTGAAGCATCCGCATATTGTGCAGGTCTACGACGTCGATTCCCTTGATGGCGTCAATTATCTGGTGATGGAATACATTGGTGATGGTGACCTCTATGACGTTATCCGCGGGCCACTGCAGCTCAACAGGGTCTACGATGTGATACGGCAAATCACTTCCGCCCTGGACTATGCCCACAGCAAGGGCTGCGTCCACCAGGATATCAAGCCCGGTAATATCCTGATTCGCGACGACGGTACCTGCGCATTGGCCGACTTCGGTATTGCCAAAGCCGCAGAGTCCAATACCCATATGACGGTGACCGGCAATGTCGTAAGTACCCCCTCATACATAAGCCCGGAGCAAGCCCAGGGCCTGCCACTGGACGGCCGCTCCGACATATACAGCCTTGCCATCGTCTGCTATGAAATGATCACCAAGGACCTCCCCTACAAGTCAGAATCACCGATCAGCACGGCGCTCAAACACCTGCTGGACCCCATTCCTGAGCTGCCGCCGGCGCTGGCCCAGTTTCAGTCGTTTTTTAACAAAGCATTAGCCAAGGATCGGGATGAACGCTTTCAGACCGGCGCAGAAATGGCCGCAGCGCTAGAGTCGTTGCTGGAAGAACCAGTGGCGCCGGCCGCAACCGCCGGGTCTGATGAAGAAGCACCGCACATGCCAACACCCTCAACGACAGACCATCAGCATGAAGCGGTGAAACCCGTGGACAAGGCCACGGCACCCCCGGCTGAAACTCCATTCAGCCGGGAAACACCGGTTACGCAGGCATCGGCATCTGACCAAACCCCTGCACCGGCAGAGAGCGCCGCCCTCAACGATGGCGATGGCGTTGGCGTTGGCGACAAAACCACTACCTTGCAGTCACCAAACAGTGATAAGCACTCTCCCAGCAGCGACGAGGACTCGCCGAATGCAGCATCACCGGTGACGACGACTCCCAGCCTCGAACAGTCAACCGGGTCTCAGCCGCCACCCGTGCCTCAACAGCGACCGGCACCCGAACCAATAGCCTCGCAAAAACGCGGGCCACGCTTCCCACTGTGGCTGATGGCTGGAATCGCTGTCGTAGCGGGTGCGGGCACCGCCGCCTGGTTCGCGCTGCAGGAACAACCTTCGGGCGGTGCGCCAGACGCAAAAGCCAGTGTTGCACCGGTTCCCACGACCCATAGCCAGGAGTCAGAAAAAGTCGATGCGCTGCTGGAAAAAGCCAGGGCTGCAGCCGACGCCGGGCAGCTATTTGAGCCCAGGGGAAACAGCGCCTTCGATTTCTACCAAAAGGCTCGTGCGCTCGATCCGGACAATCCCAGCGTAGCGGCTGGGCTGGATCTGCTATTGGTGACGACTGTTGAAAACGCCAAGCGCAATATAGCCGACGGGGAGGTGGAGACGGCGCAACAGGCATTGGGCAATGCAGCAATGATTGACCCTTCTGACATTTACCTGCGCAGCGCCGAGCAAGAGTTGGCCAAGGCAGTCAAAGCGAAGATGGAGGCGTCCGAACAAGGGCAACAATCACAGCAACCAGACAGCGACCCGGTGCCGCAGGAAGCCACTAGTAACTCGATGGACCCAGCCAGTGAGGCAAGCAAACGGCAGCCCGGGACCGCACCCATAAACAGCTCACCGGCAGCCGCTAAACCTGTTGAAACAGAGACACTGACCGGGTCCGCACAGGCGCTGTTGTCACAGGCCCGATCAGACCTGCGACTGAATACGGCGGATTCAAGGGACGCAGCACTGATGGCATTACAACAGGTGCAGAAGCTTGAGCCGGCTAACAAAGACGTGGAGTCGATGCTCGAGACGCTTTTGAACCAGTACCTGGAGGTCGCCCGCATTGAAACCGACAAAGGCAATTTTCAGAGTGCCAGGCGGGCAATGGATTCAGCCCGGCGTATTGACCCGGAAGCTCAACTGGGCCCGGGCGGTGTTGCCGAGCTATTGGCAACCGGAAAGGGCTATGAGCAGGAGGGTGCATACAAGGCTGCGGTCAAGACCTACCTGGAAGCTCTAATCATTGAACCTGAAAACCCGGAGATTGATGCCAGGCTGCATGGGGTACACCAGCTTTACATCAGCGCCATTCAGCAGCATCTTGCTGATCGGGAAATGGAGAAGGCAGCTGAGCTGCAGGCCGAAGCCCTGACCTGGTTTCCCAACAGCGAGGCGCTAAAGGAACTAATCGCTAGCCCCTAGACTAACAACCCTCAGACCTTAATGAATAACGAGGTCGGCGGCGGATGCAGCGTGGAGAGAGCGCCTTCAGTGAGACTGAAATCAGGTACCAGCAGATACTCACCAAATGTTTCTCCGAGACACATTCCACACTCAGCCCAAAAGCTCAGGTACGCGTGACGGCGTGGGATTGTGTTCGGATACCTGCTACCATTTTGATGCAGCTTGGGAACGCAGGACTTCAGCGGCCGGGGGCCAGGGAAACCTCCCGCAGGACGGTGGGGCGTTCGGGTAGAAGCAGGCAATAAAAACTACACACCGCGGGCTGGCCCATGAGCATTTCAAATATTGCAAGCCATACAGATACAGGCCGCGTCCGTGAGGAAAACCAGGATGCGGTCGCCTGCTATACCGACGACCGTTGGCCCTATGGCTTTTTCGTACTGGCAGATGGCATGGGTGGCTATTCCGGCGGCGCCATCGCGGCCCAGATGGTGGTGGACAGCGTCAGTCGCTCGTTACGCGCGGTAGTAACCGATCAGTTCACCACGTCCAGCTTTGAGCAGCAAACCGAACAGTTGCGCAACACGGTGCGCCATGCCGTCGAGGCCGCCAATCAGGCGCTGCTGCACTACAAGGTCACCGCCCCCCCAACCCTGGCCCGGATGGGCTCAACCCTGGTACTGGGAGTGGCCTGGCAGAATTTTCTGCTTGTCGCCCACGTTGGCGATTCCCGCGCTTATCTCTGGAGTCGTGGCGTACTCCGTCAGATCACCAAAGATCATTCGCTGGTGCAGGAGATGATTGACCGGGGGGAAATCAGGCAAGAACTCGCCGAGCAAAGCAGGTTTTCTAACGTGATCACCCGGGCGATGGGCATAGCGGAAACCGTAGAGCCGGACTTTGCTGAATTCGATATTGACCAGGACAGCGTCGTACTGTCATGCAGCGATGGCTTGAGCGGCTACCTTTCGGCCGAAGAGTTCGCCACCGAGCTGGCTCGGAATCTGCCCCTGATGGATAGCTGCTATCGTCTGGTTGAAGGTGCAAACCAGCGCGGGGGCAAGGACAATATTACCGTCGTCCTTGCTGAAATCGTCGCGTAAAGCCCACCCCTGCGCCAGAGAATTACCGGGCGCCCTTGCTAAAACCTAATCGGGACATCAATCAATGGGTGCGTCTGTCACGTGGCCGCCAATATTCCCCCGGTCTGCAATCGCAGACCCGGGGGAATGTATTGGCACTGCCGCCGGGCTAAGCGTCTTTTGTCTGGTGGTGTCCGTAGGCTTCCTGGTAGTCCTCACAGGCAGCTTCAATGACCTTCAGCGCATGGTCGCGACCATAGACATGGTCCACCTTGATGTCGACATTCTTGCCTGGCACCATTTTGTAAGTGGAAAAATAATGCTGCAGCCGTTCGATCTTGATCTGCGGCAGATCAGTCAGGTCCTCCAGCTTACCCCAGATGTTGTCACCCTCCAGGATCGCCACAATCTTGTCGTCTGCCTCGCCACCATCGACCATCTGAATACCACCCAATACCCGGGCGTTGAGCAGGATTTCGGTCTTGGTGATGTGGCGTTCGGAGAACACGCAGATATCCAGGGGATCCCCGTCTGCCACCTCCGCATGGTCGCAAAGCGCCGCCACCTTGGGACCGCAGTAAGTCTGGGGAATAAACCCGTACAAAGTGGGCAAACGTGATGTGGTGCGCTGGGGTCTATCGACAATCAAAAACCCGGTGGTCTTGTCCAGTTCGTACTTTACCTCATCCAGCGGCGTCATCTCGATGAACGCCTGGATAGAATTCTCTGATGCTCCCTCAAGCCTCGGCTTCAGGCCATGCCAGGGGTGTCTGCGCCAACGGTTAAAATCACCTTGTTCGTACATATCGACTCCATTTTTATAAGGGTTATCGGTGGCTAGGGCCGCTCCCGACTCGTCGGGTAAATGCTCACTGGTTCGGCACTTGAATCGAGCCACACGGGCAGTTGAGCAAACCGCATGATGCCACATTCCAGGATGAAATACAGGGGGGAGTGGCAGCCTATTTGCTGACGGGGGCGCGGCCCGATCCACTGCAATGCAATGCGCCCCCGGCAACACGGGCGGCGCTAGTGCGTGGTAGCGGGAGCGAGATCAGCGATGAGCGACTCCCGCACGGGCCCGGGCACCTCAAGCTGAACCACCGACATCCTCGGGTGGTCGATGCCGGCAAACAACTTGGCGCCGCCTTGCAATGCCGCCACCATCTGTGAACTCAGTTCGAAGCGCAAAAAATGCACCGTGGAGGTACGGTCACCATCGGACCGATCCAGATCCTCATCGGCAATAGGGTATACCTTGTCGCAACCATCCACCTGCATCCAGACCTTGGTCTCGATACCGATCAGTTCCTTCACCATCTGTTGGCGCTGGTCGACGTCTGCATATTCCAGCATGAAGGTCGCCTTCCAGTTGGACCCATCTGGTATCAGGGGGTTGTAGGCTTCCAGCTCTTCTTCGATACCCTCTGCCTCGAACACCTTTTCGATGCGCAGCATCTCCTGTACCTGGTAGCGGATGGTCATGGCATCTTCAAAATAAAGACGCGCGTGGTCGGTGAGCGCCAACTGCCGGGTCTTCTTGTGAGCCATGACCTGTGAGCGAAAGTTTGAGCGCTCCTCCGAGTACTGCTCAAGCGACCAGAGGTCGCTGCGTGCCAGTTTCTTCATCGTATTTACTCCATTGTTGGCAGGCCATATGCCAGGCGCAGCAGCGTAATCGGATGCTGGGGCTGGCCCGCATGCTCTGACAAATTGCCGATGTGTGTTGCCGCCATGGGGCAATCGCTGGAAAAGTAGTCGGCCTTCTGCTGATCGACCTGGCGTACGACGGGTTTCGCGATCTTGACTGATTTGGCGTGGGTCTCCTTACGCACAGCGTAAGTGCCGTCGTGGCCCGAGCAGCGCTCGATCGGTTGCACCTTGGTGCCGGGCACAAGGTTGAGGATATCCCGCGCTTTCATGCCGATATTCTGAACCCGAAGATGGCAGGCCACCTGGTAGGATATGTCGCCCAGTTCGGCTTTGAACTCGGTATTGAAGGCGCCGCCCTTGTGGCGCAGCCAGAGGTACTCGAACGGATCATAGAAGGCCTGCTGAACCTTGATCACATCCGGGTCGTCGGGAAACATCAGTGGCAGCTCCTGCTTGTACATCAACACGCAGGATGGCACCAGCGCCGTCAGGTCGTAGCCCTGGTCCACCAGCGCCGCCAGCACCGGTATGTTGGCCTGCTTCGCCTTTTCCACCGACTCGAGGTCACCCAGTTCCAGCTTGGGCATCCCACAGCACTGTTCTTTGGGTACCATTTCTATCTGGATATCGTTGTGCTGGTACACCTGGAATATATCGGTACCCAGGCGGGGGCTGTTGTAATTGCCGTAACAGGTTGCGTATAACGCGACCTTACCGGTGGTCTCGCCCACGGCGCTGGGTACCGTAGAGCGCACCATGCCCTGCACTCGCTTGCGCAGGGTCCGACTATGATACTGGGGCACCGGCGCGTCCGGGTGTACCCCCAGGGAATCCAGCAGCTTGCGAAAGCCGGTGTTCTGGTTGAGCTTGTTGACCGTCACATCAACCAGGGGGATCGAAGCCAACCCGGCAACCCTGTCCGTACTGGTCAAAACCCGGTCGCGCAGGGAAGCCCCCTCCTCGCGGAACTTGACGGCCTTGGCCCGCAGCATCAGGTGCGGAAAATCGACGTTCCACTCGTGGGGCGGCACATAGGGACACTTGCTCATATAGCACATGTCGCAGAGGTAGCATTGATCCGCCACCTTGCCGTAATCCGCCTTGTCGACGCCGTCCACCTCCATGGTTTCCGACTCGTCGACGAGATCAAACAAGGTTGGGAACGCGTCGCACAAGCTGACGCAGCGCCGGCAGCCGTGGCAAATATCGTATACGCGCTCCAGCTCCTTGTTCAGGTCGTCGCGATCATAAAACGAGGGCGACCGCCAGTCGATGGCATGACGCGTCGGCGCTTCAAGACTCCCCTCTCGACTCATTCGTTTTCTCCCGCAGGCTTCGTTGCCAGAAGTCGACCGGCTACAGTGTCTGATAAAAGCTGCACGCCAACCCTGGCGTACAGCAGGACCATTCTGGCCCGGGATCCGCCGGGTGGCAGGTCACGCCCCACCACCGCAGCGCGGTTGCCCCGCGCCCGCTCCCGGCCCAACGGGCCCGGGCAAGCTTACGCAACCTGGACGTAAAATCGCCGATCCGCTTATGCGTCGAGACCGTCAAGAGCCTTCTGGAAACGATTGGCGTGGCTGCGCTCGGCTTTTGCCAGGGTTTCGAACCAGTCGGCGATTTCATCAAAGTTCTCGTCGCGCGCGGTTTTTGCCATACCGGGATACATGTCGGTGTACTCGTGGGTTTCACCGGCGATTGCAGCCTTCAGGTTGTCGCTGGTACCGCCAATGGGCAGACCGGTAGCGGGATCGCCGGTTTGCTCCAAATACTCCAGGTGTCCATGGGCGTGGCCGGTTTCACCCTCTGCTGTCGACCGGAACACCGCTGCCACATCGTTGTAGCCTTCTACGTCCGCCTTGGCGGCGAAGTAAAGGTAGCGACGGTTGGCCTGAGACTCGCCGGAAAAGGCGTCCTTGAGGTTTTGCTCGGTTTTGGAATCTTTCAGTGACATAGATCTCTCCTTGGTCGTTATCAGTTGAGCGGAGCGGTTGCGCTCTCGTTGAGCTCATGGTTATACGAGCTTGTGCATAGGCTAAGCTGCCCGACACCATCTGTACAATGAATTTTTTGCCTGACATCAATCAGTTTTTTTGAAGGCGCGGCCATCGGCCACTACCAGTGACCGGAGCCCTTCCCTGGCACCTGGTCCACAGGTGGCGCGAATACTCAGGAGCCCCCTCCCGCCTGATTGGAAACCGTGGTCGCCGTCAGCGCCGGGTCCGCCTCGATCTGGGAACGGGTAAATGCCAGTGGCCGCCAGGTCTTGCTGCTGTAGAGCGGATTCTGATCGCTGTAGTGCGGCGAACGGGCATCGTCACTTTGCGAATAGGTCAGAATGGCATCAGCCACGGGGCCGTCATCGGTAAACCCTACGGTTAAAATAAAGGATCCACCGTAGTTCATCAGGTAGCCATCCACTGTCAGGTCGGTATCGGGATTGACCACCTCGGGCCGGGGTATCGGGGGCAGTAAGGTCGTGTTCAACGCCGGGTCAAAGGTGTACTGCACTTTATTGAACGCACCATCCGCTGTTTGCAGCCCGCCGTGGACCGCAAACCGCTCGCTACCCCGCAGGGTGTATTGATGTTCGCCCAGGGGTGCGTCCACGGGAATACCGACCTGCTGCAGTCGCAGCACCGCGTCAGCAAGCTGGGTCAAAAGAAAGTCTTCGCCCGCCGCATTCAAACCCGCAGGGGTGGCTACCGGAGCCTGAATGTCGAACGCCTGACTGAAAAACGACTCACCGTCGAACAGGCCGTAGCTGTCGACGTTGGTGAGCATCTCCCGGAGAACGATGGCCCCCATACTTTCCAGATTGAATCCGCCATCCCAATTGATCAGAGCGTTGCAGGCGTCAGTAATATCCACCGACTCCCCCGTGCTGCTGGTGGCGGTGGTGAAACCGCTGCAATAATTGGTGAAGTCGTCGCGCCACAAAACCCCGGTGTAGGAGCGATTGGCGAAAAGCAGGTCCTGCAATCCCTGGCGATCCCAAACCGCAGATTCATCCAACTGGGTCAGGCCCATGCGAGTGCGCAAGCTGCGGGGGGTTTCGATCTCACCGTAGCGAAGGGAATATCCACTGAGCGGTTCAGCGGGGTTACTCAGCCAGTAGCTGTCATTGGAGTTGGCCACGTAATCCCGACGGCTGAGCAACCTGGGGGCTTCGCTGAAGGGGATCGCACCGGGCAGCGTGGCACGGTCATCGACATCGATGGCAAACAGCGGGTCGCTGCCGTCCAGTAACACCACTCCCAGGCCAAACGCAATCTGCGCGAAGCTGGGCGTGTCGCTTTCCACCAGATCGCGAAACGCCGCTTCCGCCTCGGGCCTCAGGTTCGGGACCAGGGTGGTGTCGGCGTAGAGCAGATCACCATTGCTGTCCGTCGCCATGGTGTGGTTCCAGGGCACGCCACCCACCGTCTGGAAAACTTCCAGCAGAGCGCCCACCGAGTCTGCTTTGGCCATGGCGAGAAAGGTATCCATCAGCTTGCCGTTGTCGGCATTCATATCAAAAATCGAATACCCGGTGGCCTCTGACCAGGTAAGGCCAAACGCGCTTGGGTCGATCATCGGCCCATACTGGCTGCGGTAGAGGGTGCGCGACACCGGGGTCAGCTCGCCCCCGGGCTGGAGTACATCGATGGTGAAATCCCGGGCTTCCATATCCCGCTCTTCCTCGCCGAATCGATAGCGCGTGGGATTTCCGGGCACCAGGTCGAGAGTGTAGATAATGAACTGGTTGGAAGGGGATGTCGTGTGGGTCCACGCCATGGTCTGGTTGAAGCCGATCTGTATCCCCATGGCACCCGAAAGACTCACCCCAGCGACGTCCATCTCCCCCGGTATGGTCAAATGCACCTCGTGGTACTTCAGCTCACCCTCCCAGGGCAGATGCGTGTTGGACAGCAGCAGGCCCTTGCCATTGGCAGTCCTCTCGCCCCCCAGCGCCATACCGTTACTGGCAGCGCCTTTTGGCAGCCGGTCGCTGTAGGTGCTGGCGGCTGCCAGTGACGAGCTCCCCGGGGGCGCCGCGTTGGCGATGGCATCCAGAAAGTTGCGCGAACCCGCGAGCATGGCGATATCCAGGTAATACGCCATCAGGCTGCTGGCATCGACCGGCACTACCCAATCCTGCCCGGCGCATTCCGCTGGCAGATTGTCGAGCCCGGTGTCGGCCAGGTACTGGTTGTAACCCGCTGCGTAGCCCTGAAGCATCGCACGACCATTGTCCGACAGCGCAGCCACCATGGCGTCGGCCTTGGCGACCACGTCCAGACCCAGGTAGGCGAAGTCGGACAAGACATTGCGGTTGCCCTCTCCCGCGCCCAGAAAGGCCGAGCGCTGACTGCGCACCTTGAGCATCTGGTCCGCCAGCACGCAGAAGCGATCCTGGGCAAAGGCATAGCCCTGGCCGAAGCCCAGGGAGCCCCAGGAGTCGGCGGTAATGTGGGCCGTGCCATACGCCGTGCGCTCAATCAGCGCGGAGTAGCTTTTACCGGTGTCGCCGCTGCCCGCCGTCGAATCGATTTTGCTGGAGCAGGCCACCACTAGCACGCAGGCAAGCAGCGCCAGCGTATTCCGGAGTCCTGTCACTGCCGCGCCGCGGGCCGAATGTCCTGTTTTCATTATTTTCTCCTCAGTTACGCACGCAAGTCCGCCCTCTCGGCGCAATCCCGGCGAAGGCTCTCAGGCAGCGGGATCAGCATCCGGACTTGAGTCTTCACCGGGGCCAGACTTTACACCTGCGTTCAATACCAATGGCGGCAGTTTTTCATTAAACTCTGCCAGCTTCAAGTGAAGAGGCGACAGCCAGCGATGAAAGCAATTGCAATAACCGGGATGGCCGTTTGGCTGGCCCTCACCATGGCGGGTTGCCATAGCAGCGCAACAGCAAAAGGAGGGCAGGAGATGGCGACTCTCGAAGTCGAGGTATTCTACCGTGAGCGAATGATGGTACCACCCAACACTGCACTCCACGTGACCCTTGCCGACGTCAGCAAGATGGATGTGCCCGCAACACTGATTAGCGAGGTCAAACGCGAGAACCCCGGCTCCCCTCCCTATCGGGTCGAGCTGACCTACGACCCGGCCAAAATCGATGAGCGCATGCGCTATGCGGTTCGGGCAACATTGCGCGCAGACGGAAAGCTATTGTTTAGCTCAACCGAGATTGTTGATGCCTTCGCCGGAGGCAACGATGGCCCGGTGGAGGTCATGATGCAGCGGATGCCTTGAGGGGCCGATTGCCGCCACCACCGGCCGTTTCAAGGTAAGTCTCCGGGGGCCTCGGCCGGGTTATCAGTCCCGGATATCCCAGTCCGGCACCCGGCGGCCCACCGGAATCGTCGCCGCTTCGATGGACGGCTCGCGCTTGACGTTTCGCCCCGCCTGCGGGCCAGACGCGGGTCCCAAATGGTGCCTCAATCCCACCAGCAGGAATACGGTCCACACGAGATAGGCAAGCTGATTGCCAAGCGTCGATTCCGCCAACCCCACCCACAGCAGCGCCACCATACTCCAGAGCAGACCGTCGCCAGCGGATTGCCCCGTCCCACTGGCGCCATCGCGTTTGCGACCTGGCCATAGACAGTAGCCCAACAGCAAACCAAAGGCTATCAGCGCAGGCAGACCAAAAGCTCCTGCCACCTGCAGGTAGACGTTGTAGACATTGACCATCGCCCCATTGCCGACCAGCGGAGCGCTGATGATCTGCTCCATGCCATGGCTCCAGGCCGCCAGGCGGGAGCGCAGCAAGGTGTCGGCGAGCCGGGCAAGATCCCCCAGCAAATGCGGGATGTCCCCAACCTGCAGCGCTGAGGTTTCCAGGGTTTTGTAAACGACCATCGACAAACCGGCCAGCGCGGCCAGCACAAACCCCAGCACCCCTGCCGCGAGTCTGGTCCTGGCACCGCGGATCGTCACCAGAGAGAAGATCAGATACAAACCACCGCTGAGCAACAACGCGATCAGGGCTATGCGCGAGCGGGTCGCCAGGAGCAGCAAAAACCCGCCGACGACAACGATGGTGGCCAGCACGCGCCCCCCCCTGGTGCCCGGGGTCACACGATAGGTAAAGGCTAGCGGGATCACGATCAGCAGGTAAATCGCCAGGCTTGCCGAACCCGAAAACAGTGAACGTGGCTCGTGGCGAAACTGCAGGCGGCCTGCGTCAGCGAGCAGCAACTCCAGCAGCCCCCAGATCACCACGCAAAACCCGGCCACCAACATGGAACGCAGCAGCAGTGGCACGTTCCGGGCCAGCGCCTGCCGGGTACTGTTGAAAAACACCACCAGACACAGCCCCAGGAAAAAGCCTCGCAGCAGTCGCAATTGCCACGCCATGTCGCCCGCTATCCACTGTGCCACGGTGCCGGGCACCAGCGTCAGAAAAAACAGTGCGTAGAGTGTTACCAGCACGCCATCCAGCGTCACCCTGCGCTGACTGGCGACAAACCAAACCGCGAAATAGCACAGCAGCGCGGCTTCGACGTTGTACATGTAGGGCGCAGGAGTGAAGCCCGGGAAGTTGATCAATGGTCCCAGACCAACCAACAGAAACAGCAGAACGTCGGGTCGACCCTTGCTACCCAGGTAGCAGAGCAGGGTAAGCGCAGACGCCGTCAACAGGGATAGCTTCGATTCGGCCAGGTAGATACTCTGCACCAGCAGCGCCAGGCTCAGCAGCCCCAGACCTATGGCCGCTGCCCGTGAGCCCATTGCGGCGCCGCTGCCTGTCGCCCCCAATGGGTCCTGGGCAGAACGGGAGCCAATGGCTTTAATGGCAGGCGACCGGCGCGCGAGCAGCCAAACAGCCAGACCAATGCCGGCGGCACTGAAACCGACATCCATGACAAAGTCGAGGGCCGGGGGTCGAATGTAGTCCAATCGGGATTTCCCGACGACATCGATCACCTCCTTGAGCAGGGTCAGACCTGCGGTAAGGTAGACGCTTCTCTTCAGGCCGATAAACCGTTGCAAGACGATGACCAGTGCGCAAGCCACCAGCAGGTGCAGAAAAATATCGATACCGACGCCGTACACCTGGACACTGCTCAGGTCGTACAGCGCCTTGCGAATCGCCCTCAGCCAGTCCAGCACGGTCTGTCCCACTCCCCGCTATTACCCGCCCGTCCAGCCACTTACTGCAACCAGGATCGCGCGGTGTCGGTGATGGCAGCCACCGCCGGGTTGGAGATTCTTCGCTCGGTCGAAATAGCGTAGAACTGCTCCAGAACCTGTGCAGTGGAACCGACGATCTCGACACCGTATTGTCTCGCCACCTCATCGACGATCGCGGTGGGCGCGATGAAGACCCCGGCCCCGGCTTGCCCAAATGACTTCATCAGCGCACTGTCGTCGAACTCGCCTATCACCCGCGGGTAGATGTGCGAAGCTTCCAGCCATTGCAAAAGTCGGCCCTGCAGACCATTGATCGCGCTGGGCAGCAGCAGCGGCGAACCGTCCAGGCAAGCCGGGAATTCACCCCCGATGCTCGCGGCCAGGGCCGGCGCCGCCAGGAAGCTGACGCCGCTCTCACCCAGGGCATGATTGAAGCCCCGAACATTGAGGCCCGCGGGGATGGGGCTATCGGCGATCACCAGATCGAGCTGGTGCAACGCTAGCTCGCCCAGCAGGCTGTCCAGACTACTCTCACGGCAGACGATCCGCACCGGATCTGCCAGCGACAGCGCCGGGGCAAGCAGTCGATAGGCAATGGTCTTGGGCACCACGTCCGCGATACCGACCTTGAACACCATTGGCCGGGTCGATGGCAGATTGCGCACCGCATCCTCCAGTTCGCCACCCAGGGAAAAGATCTCGTCAGCATAGCTCAGGACCAGGCGCCCGGTTTCTGTGAGTTCGAGCTTGCGTCCGGCCTTTTTAAACAGCGCCTCGCCAAGCTGTTCCTCCAGCAGGCTGATCTGGCCACTGATCGTCTGCGGTGTGAGGTGCAATCGCTCGCCCGCCCTGGCGACGCCGCCCTGCTTGGCCGCGACCCAAAAATAGTGCAAATGCTTGTAGTTGATCATGGCCTTCAAATGCTTCGTATTTTTCGATGTAAAAGCACATTATATTCGACTATATCAAAACCGGGAAGTGCTCTAGTCTTTTCTTGCACAACACATAAAGAAACCCGGAGGTCACCGTGAACATAGAGATACAAACCCGCCATTTCATGCTTACCGAGGGCATTCACGACCACGTGCAGCGGCGCCTGCGCTTTGCTTTGAGCAACCGCTTTCAACAGATCAAGCGGGTCATCGTTCGGCTTTCCGATATCAACGGCCCCAAGGGCGGCAATGACAAGCGCTGCCACATCCACATCACCCTGCCACGGCAAGCGGATGTGGTTATAGAGGATGTCCAATCAGACCTTTACCGTGCCGTGGACAGAGCCGCAGATCGCGCCAGTCGCACCATCAGCCGAAGGCTGTCACGACTGCGTCGGCGCGACCGCGGTAGCCGGGGCGCCAGACACCTGCCACCCCCAGCCGACTCCCCAGAAACCAGCCTGTACGAAGGAGAAGTGCAATGAGCAATGCAATGACCCCCAGGTCAATGAGTGCCGCCACAAGCAGCACCCGAGAGCTGGGCGACAACCGGGTGCTACGCAATACCTACCTGCTGTTATCGATGACACTTCTATTCAGCGCGGCAACGGCCGGCGTGTCGATGGCACTGCAGCTTCCGCACCCTGGCCTGCTCTTGACTCTGCTGGGCTATTTCGGCCTGCTGTTTGCTACCGCTAAGTTTCGCGACAGCGGACTCGGGCTGGTTTTCGTGTTCGCACTGACCGGTTTCATGGGCCTCACCCTCGGCCCCATCCTCAGCAGCTATCTGTCCATGCCGGGGGGTGGCCAGATCGTCATGAATGCCATGGCAGCCACCGGAATCATTTTTCTCTCGCTGTCAGCCTATGTGCTTACCACGAAGCGGGACTTCAGCTTCATGGGCGGTTTCTTGATGGTGGGCATCGTGCTGGCGTTCCTGGCCGGGCTGGGTGCCATTTTCTTCGAAATTCCGGCACTGTCGCTGGCGGTATCTTCCATGTTCGTATTGCTGATGGCTGGCTTGATCCTGTATGAAACCAGCAACATCATCCACGGCGGCGAGACCAACTACATCATGGCCACCACCACCTTGTTCGTTTCAATTTTCAACCTGTTCACCAGCCTGTTACACCTGCTTGGCTTCATGGGAGGCGAAGACTAGAGCAATCTGGCATGATAAGCGGCCACGCTGATTCAAACGCTTAACAGGGCAACGGAGGCATCACATCATGGATTTACAAAACCTGCTCAATCAATTCCTGGGGGCTATAAACCCCCAAAACGCGTCCGCGCAACCCCCGGGTGAACAGGGCAGTCCGGCAAGGGAGGGCAATCAAATGCCCGGGGGACTGGCGGCGGGCGCCGCTGCCGGGGGCATCATGGCCCTGCTCCTGAGCAACAAGTCGGCTCGCAAGGTGGCCGGGAAGGCGGCGAAGTATGGTGGCGCCGCCGTGCTCGGCACCATGGCCTACAAGGCTTACCAGAACTGGCAACACGGTGCCACCCAGGATACTCAAACCGCGCCTGCCACCCTGGATGCCAGCGCCTTCACCCGGGACGAAACCCTGTCTGGCGACTTCCAGCTTCGGCTGGTCAAAGCCATGATCATGGCCGCCAAGGCCGATGGTCACATCGATGAGGTCGAGCAGGAGCGAATCTTCAAAGCGGTTGAAAACATGTCGATGTCCAACGACATGAAGGCCATGTTGTTCGATTTGATGCGCAACCCGATCACGGTCGAAGAGCTGACCCAGGGCGTGCAATCGATAGAGCAGAAATCTGAACTGTACCTGGCCTCCTGCATGGCAATCGATCCTGATCACCCCGCTGAGCTGGCGCACCTCGATAAACTCGCGAACTCCCTGCAACTGCCGCAGGGTCTGGCGCAACAATTGCAGCAACAGGTCAGCGAGGCCATGGCGGAAGCCTGAGCGCGGTCAAGCCGCTCCCAGGGTCTCCCGCGAGAAACAGAAGCCCGCACCGGGCCCGGAAGACCCTGCTATTTTTACTGTCTTTGACCATATAAACCACCGTTTTCATTCCAAATAGTTCTAACAGGTGCGTTCTTTACCCCCTTACCAACATGTTAGATTAGACCCGTGCAGTAGACATGAATCCGATCTACGGGGTGGTGTTAATGAGAGGGTACAAAGCAGCTTTTGTCGCCGGCGCACTGTTTTTTGTTGCGGCGTGCGATCATCCTATCGAAATCGTCGGCCAGGGAGACGTGCTGTCCGCCAGCGGAGACCGCAACTGTCTGCTGGAAGAATTCCAGGCGGGCAACACCAACTGCACCAAAAACACCGTCGTGTCGGCTTATAGAGAGACCTACTTCGCCGTACCCCGCAGTGGATGGCAGTTCAGCCGATGGGAAAACTACTGCACCGATGTCACGGATCCCAACATGACCGACTGTGGCTTCGAAATACCGGGGGGCACGGTATTCGATTTCTGGGGGAAGACCATGCCCAGCCTGACAGCGGTGTTTACCCAGGACTCGGGCAGCGGTGGGGAAGAGTGGCCCCTCGAAGGCTCACAGGCGTCTTACTCGGCCACCCGGGAACTGCGCAGTGAGCAGGGCACATTTTCCATGAAGGAATATGCCGAGCCCGACAAGATGCGCCTGGAAATCACGCAAGCGGGTCAGACCCTGGTCTTTATTAACCGCGAAGATCTCAATGTCGCGTGGCAATTGTTCCTGGCGCAAAAATTTTATTCGGAAATCAGCCTCGATCAGTTCGCTGACCAGGCGGGTGACGATCTCAACATCATCGAATACAGCAAGGTCGGCACCGAGACCATCAGTGGCCTGGTCACCGACAAGTACCGCATCGTCGCCGAGGATAACGAGGGTAATCGGGGTGAGGGCTTCTACTGGGTAAGCCGCAGCGGCATTCTGGTGCAGGCTGAGGTGGTCATCAAGGACGGTCAGGCCGAGCGGACCTTCCTGATGACACTCAAGGATATCGTCGAGGGCGACCAGCCCGACAGCCTGTTTGAGATACCGGATGGCTTCAGCAAGTTACCCAGTATTCCCAGCCTGCCCGGCTTGCCCGGCGTTCCGGGTGACTTGCCAGGTTTACCGGACGGCCTGCCCGGTCTGCCGGACTTCTAGGGCGAATGGCACTTACTTGAGGAGAAAAGCATAGGATTTTCAGCTCGTCGCTGTGGGTGTCTACCCAGTCAGGACACGCCGTAAACCGGTACATGGGGGCTCTGCGCCGACATCCCTGTCGGAGAAGGTCCTGCCGATGGACACCCGAATCGGCTTAAGTCAGTGCCATTCGTTCCAACGCCCCGCGATTCCCGCGAGCAAAGCCCTACCCCTGAGTGGCAGCCATTGGCTCACGGGCAAGATCGGGTTTCGTGAAGAAGCCCGCGTGGTTTTTTCGCCGCCGGTCCGGTAGCCTCAATCTCGACCGTGGGCTCCGTTTCATTTCCTCGCGCCGCGGTGAGCTAACGCCCGGCACCCTGCCTGCGGGTTGTTACCGTGAATTTGCCAACGGAAGGATCAGCGGCAGGCAGCGGATCCAAACCCCGGGCATCCAAGGAGTCGACAATGGAGTCAAAAGCCATACATTTCAGCCTTACCGAGCAGTGCCTCGGCGCGGTGCCTTACCTGGACGATACCCAACCCTGGATTTACCAACTCGACAACCCTTATCTTCACGGCATGTATGCGCCCGTAGCGCGCGAGGTGGAGGCGAGCCAGCTACCTGTAACCGGGGAATTGCCGCCGGACCTGTATGGCGCATATTTCAGAAACGGGCCCAACCCCGTGTTCAAACCGAACAACCGCTACCACCCCTTTGACGGCGACGGGATGGTGCACGGCGTGTACTTCCGCGATGGTGTTGCCAGCTACCGAAATCGCTACGTTGCCACCGCCGCACTGGCAGCCGAGCACGAGGAAAAGCGGGCAATTTGGCCGGGTGTCATGGGCCCCTTCGATTTTTCGTTACCGCATTTTCCGATTAAAGACACCTCGAATACAGATATCTTCTGTTACAACAACGCCCTGATGAGCCTGTGGTATAACGCCGGCAATCCTTACAAGCTCGACCCCAACAGCCTTGCGACAATCGCCCCCTACGAGCTCGAGGGTCGGGCCTCGCGGCGCATGTCGGCGCACTCCAAGGTCGACTGGGCTACCGGTGAGCTCTTGTTCTTCGATTACGGTGACGAACCGCCCTATATGACCTACGGGGTAGCAGATGCTCGTGGCAAACTGATACACGAAGTTGCCATCGACCTGCCCGGCCCCCGCCTGCCCCACGATATCGGCTTCACCACCAACTTTGCCGTTCTCCATGACTTACCGTTTTTTCACGACATCAATGTGTTGCGCCGCCACGGTATGCGGGTGCTAAGTTTCCACCGTGACATACCTGCCCGCTTCGGCATCATCCCCCGCCTTGGAGGCACCCGTGATGTACGTTGGTTCGAATGCGAGCCCTGCTATATCCTGCATGTCAGCAACTGCTGGGAAGCCGGCGAATGGGTGGTGATGGATGGCTGCCGCTCGGTCAATCCGATGCCCGACGCCCGGGCAGACAATGGCGAACTGTCCCACATGCTGGCTTATATGCGGCTGGAGGCAAACGCCTATCGCTGGCGCTTCAACCTCAGGACCGGCGAAGTCCGCGAAGGCAACATCGATGACCTGAATACCGAGTTCAACAAGAGCAATCCGCTCTTCCACGGGATCAAGAGCCGTTACTCCTATCACCAGCGCATTCCCCTGCTACACGAGGGCGGGCATACCCTGCGCTTCAATGGGCTGGTCAAGTACAATAACGATAGTGGGCAGTATGACAAGTGGCTTTATGGAGAGGGCGTATACGGCAGCGAGGCTCCTTTTGCGCCGCGCCAGGGTGCCGGGCGCGACAGCGACGAAGACGATGGCTATCTGATTACGCTGGTAACGGACACCAAGAAGTGGAAATCCGAGTGCCAGGTGTTCGATGCAAGAGACATCAGGCAGGGACCGGTCGCCCGCATACACCTACCCCAACGTGTGCCCAGTGGATTTCATGCTTGCTGGGCTCCCGGCGAGCAAATCTTCGGCGAGGAGAGCCCGCAGCCATTTGGGTAACATCACGACTCTCGGGGAGGCGCGTCCCGTTGTTTTGCGATTGCCCCCGTCAGAAGCACCGGGGTCAAGCTGAGGGCCTCCTCCCCTCAAGTAAGCCCTAATCATCACGCGCTAAATGCTTTCTGTTAGAAGAAATAGCCGCGCTAAAATCCAACGTTGCAGCACACTTCTCATCCGAAAAAGGCCAGCTATCAGGTGCCAAGGCACTCGCGAAAAGTCAGCGCCAATTGGCGGATCGTGAGGCCGTCACCGTCCTCCAGTTTGATTTCTCCAGCCCTGGGCATACCGTTTACACGCACTTTGCCGCCAGCGTGGGGTTCGATGTAATAGCCGTCAGCCCGGCGCTGAATCCTTGCCGCAAGCGAAGGCGCGAACCACCCCTCCGTATACAGATCGCAATCACGCGACTTGCCAATTTTGAATACCGGCTTTTTGATCTGATAGTTGTGGCGCATTCCCTGCACACCGCTATCGAGTTGGAGAAACGCCTCCCGCTGCCGTTCAAGTTTACCCAACGCATCGTTCAGCATGCCGGCGTCAAGCAAGGTTGTCTTATCTACCGTTTGCCTGGTGGGCGCGGGAATAGGTTTATCGTGTCCTTTACCACCTGGCTCTGCCACCAGTCGCAACTGGTGTTTCAACACGCTGATGTCGTCACCGTAATTGAGGTACTTGCTGTGCACACGCTCTCCATTGACGTAGACGCCGTTGGTGCTCGCAGCATCTTCAACCACTACGGCTTTACCAATGCGTCGTATTCGGGCATGTAATTCGGACACACCGGAGTTGTCGATAACGACATCGCAATCCGGGCTCCGACCGACTGTCGTTACCTTGTCACGCAGCTCGAATTCATATTCAAGCGTTGAATTGAAGTAAACCTGCAAAAACGCCATGTCTTAAACCCCAGATTAGTGCTTTCTTTCCGCGTTACTACGCTATGTGACCGACACATTCCCTGGCAGTGGTCGCGCCTACAATAATACGATGCAAACTGATCGCAGGTCGGGCCTCACCGCGAAGTTGCGAACCAGTTCACGCGGGCCGTGCTAATCGGCTTTTTCCTTGAGAAACCCTTCCATGGAATCGCTCTTTGATCATTCCGGCGCAGGTGGATACGGCTTTGAGTGGAAGCACCACTTCGGTGCCATTTGTGTCGGTCATTGCGCCCTAACTGAAACGCTAGTTTATACGCCAACCCCTAGAAAAGGGATTCTAGATTGAGCGATTAATGTACTACAGCGAGCATTTATGTCATTGGCAAAAACCCGGGGTCAGCCAGCATGAGGTTAATCGAGCTCTAACAGGTCAATGAAGGCATTAAACCCAAACCGGGTCCCTCAGCATAGCCATGCTCCAGGCTACACAGCCTAACGCTCTGGTTGTTCCGTCACCCGGAGCGCTGACTGAGGGAGCTACGGAAATCAGGGACATGCTTACCTGATGCCAATGAATACATGCGTTAGACAACGGTCAACACGCGCCGCGATTCATCGCTGCGCTGATGTAAAACGGCGAGCAAGTTCAGGAAGCGATAAGGGCCATGCGGAGGCGGAAACAAATGTCCGTTTGCCTCACAGTTCACAAATTTTGATTTTCCATTGACCAGGCCAGGGCACGGAACTAGCAGGGCACCCAACCGCAGCTATAGTTGTTCGGATCACGAGGAGCGGGCACGTTACAAGCAGCTGCTGTGCAAGTGGCGAAGCGGCCCCCAATAAGGAATTTCCCGCTTTGATCCAGAATTGCGATTGCGCTCCTGGCGCTTGTAAGGTATCCGCCGAACACTCAACCTACCTAACGGGTGAACTCAGGCTGCGACAGACTTCGCTTACGCTGTATCTCATCTTCAGCGCTACGTCGGCGAATTCATTGGAGGCTGCAACCCGAAGTGAAAACACTGGAGTCAACCCCCTACCCCCGCCGAGCTTCATTTCGATGGAGAGCAGCGCCACGTCTGGTACCCCATCGACGGGTTTACCGCAGCAAGGCACCCCGAATGCGCAACCGGGTGCGGAGGAATCTTCGTTCAGCACGCAAGCTGCGGCGGATGCGCCATCATCGTCATCCCTTGAATATCAAATCGGTTGGTTAGCAAGCAGCAACCTGTATCCAAGCCTGGGAGAACGCCGGCACCTCCAGGCCTCGATTGCCCCAAGCAACGCGCTGCCCCTGCCGAGCCAGGGCTTCGGCGCCCTCAGCTCCTTGAAACCCAACCCTCGCCTGGCGATTACTGCCGGTGTTCACGAGGATATCCTGCAGCGCATGAATAGCGACGATGCAGATCGCAGTGCTTATCTTTACGCCCTGGGAGTAGGCTACCGGCCGAGCGGGCCCGGCCCTTCCTCCCAACAGTTGCATTTGACGGCCTGGCGTCGTCAACCTTTAGACAGTAGCGCGCAAAGTAATGGCGTCACCCTCGGCCTTGCGCAGCATTTCAACCATCAAATCCATTGGTCCCCTTTTCTCAATCTGCGGTATCAGCAGGATGAAGCGACCGGCGACAGCGAGACGAGCGCTTCAACCGGCATTGATCTGTCTGGACTGCCCTGGAACCGCCGGGCGGTCACAGGGATTGCCTATGCCCACGAACAGTCAAGCAATTCCGGGCAAGGCTCCCACGCTCTGGAAATATACTATCGCCTGCCGCTCACGCCTTACCTGGAGATAACCCCGGACATGCAACTGACCTACCACCGGATACGATCTGCGCCGATGCAGTCGTCGTTGGCCTCAAGAATCCACTTCAAACTATTGTTCTGACCTGAACCCTGGCGCTCTGGAGTCCAAATGCGGGTTTCGAGCGTATTGGAGGGTGAGTATCATGCCTCTGGCGGACGCAAAGGCCTGTCAGGCTCTAAGGGCTTTTACTTGACTTTTTTACTGGGTTATTGCACCATTCCATTCACTATTCAATCGATAGGGTACCGACCGTGAAACTGACTACGAAGGGCCGTTACGCTGTAAACGCTGTGCTCGATCTGGCTTTAAATGCCCACGACGGGCCGGTAAAACTCGTCCACATCTCCGATCGTCAGGGAATAAGCCTGTCCTATCTCGAGCAACTGTTCTCCCGACTCCGGCGCAACGAGTTGGTCACCAGCTTCCGTGGACCGGGCGGGGGTTACCAACTGGGGAAGAGCATCGACCACATCAGCATCGCCGACATCATACTGGCGGTGAATGAGTCCATTGATGCGACCCGGTGCAAAACCCGTGGTGACTGTCAGCAGGGCGAAACTTGCCTGACCCATCACCTTTGGATGGATCTCAGTGCGCAGCTCGAGGAGTTTCTGGGCGGGATTACGCTGGCGGATCTCATCCTTCGGCACACCGACCGGGAGGAAACCAGAGTCGCGCTGCAGGCCCATGCTGAGCAGCGAGGGACCGGAATGGACGCTTCTGCCATTCCTTGACGCGGCATCGCTGGAAACCTGTTTTGGCAGCCGCGTAGTCAAGCATTGCGCGGGCTGCCCATTAATGCGGCCGTTGTTTTGCCGCTGAAACATGCGGCGCCCCGAGTAAAATAGACGGTAATACGCGATGTCTGACCAAATCAACGCCTACCTCGAAAACGACTACGCCGCCGGCTTTGTCACCGATGTCGAGGCGGACACCCTTCCCCCCGGCTTGAATGAAGACATTGTTCGCTTCATTTCGGCGAAGAAAAACGAGCCTGAATGGTTGCTGGAGTGGCGTTTGCAGGCATATAGGGACTGGTGCAAAATGTCGGAGCCTTCCTGGGCGCACCTCAAGCACCCGAAAATTGATTTTGATGCTGTTTCCTATTACTCGTCGCCGAAAAGTATGGAGGATCGGCCCAAAAGTCTTGACGAAGTCGACCCTGAGTTGCTTCGAACTTACGAGAAACTGGGCATTCCCCTTCACGAGCAGGAAGCCCTCGCCGGTGTCGCCGTCGATGTCGTTTTCGACTCGGTGTCGGTGGGCACTACCTTCAAGAAAAAACTACAGGAGGCGGGCGTTCTCTTTTGCTCCATCTCCGAAGCCGTTCACCTGTACCCCGAGCTGGTGAAGAAATACCTGGGCAGCGTGGTGCCGCGGCGCGACAACTTTTACGCCGCCCTCAATTCTGCGGTATTCAGCGATGGATCGTTTGTCTACATCCCCAGGGGCGTCCGTTGCCCCATGGAGTTGTCGACCTACTTTCGCATCAACGAGGCCAATACCGGACAGTTCGAGCGCACCCTCATCATCGCAGACGAAGGTAGTCACGTGAGCTACCTCGAGGGATGCACCGCGCCGATGCGGGACGAAAACCAGCTCCATGCCGCGGTGGTCGAGTTGGTTGCGCTGGACGACGCCCAAATCAAGTATTCCACCGTGCAGAACTGGTACCCCGGAGACAAGCAGGGTAAGGGCGGGATCTACAATTTCGTGACCAAGCGCGGCGTCTGTCACCAGCGGTCCCGTATCTCCTGGACACAGGTGGAAACCGGCTCTGCCATCACCTGGAAGTACCCGTCAGTGGTGCTCCGTGGCGACGACAGCGTTGGCGAATTCTACTCGGTGGCCCTGACCAACAATTTCCAACAGGCGGACACAGGCACCAAGATGATCCACATGGGGAAAAACACCCGGTCGACCATCATCAGCAAGGGCATCTCGGCAGGCCAAAGCCAAAACGCTTACCGGGGCCTGGTGAGGATGAATCCCCGCGCCAGTGGGGCACGCAACTACACCCAGTGCGACTCGCTGCTGATCGGTGATCGCTGCGGCGCGCATACCTTCCCCTACATCGAGAGTAAAAACCCCAGCGCGGTAATCGAACACGAGGCCACCACCTCGAAAGTCAGCGAAGACCAGCTTTTCCTCTGCCAGCAACGGGGTATCGACGCAGAGAAAGCCGTGTCGATGATCGTCAACGGCTTCTGCAAGGAAGTGTTCAAGGAGTTGCCCATGGAGTTCGCCGTGGAGGCTGGTAAATTGCTTGAAGTCAGCCTCGAGGGGTCGGTGGGTTAACCAAAGAGGAAGTCAGCGATCCGGGGCAGGAGTCGCCTGCCTCGAAAATCTTTAACAAACGGCCCGGCCCAACTCCCCGTTATAACGCCGCTAGAGCGAGGGCTGGCTGAACCGCCCGCCGCCACCGGCGGGCACCGTCACCTACAAGAGGCAAGAGCCCGTCCAACATGTTATCAATCAAGGATTTGTGCGTTCAGGTAGAAGGTAAAGACATTCTCAATGGTTTGACCCTGGAGGTTGGTGCAGGGGAAGTGCACGCCATCATGGGCCCAAACGGTTCCGGGAAAAGCACCCTGGGTTATGTACTCTCGGGGCGGCCAGGCTACGACGTGGTGAGCGGATCGGCCAGCTTCGATGGCAAGGACCTTTTCCAGCTCGACACCGAGGAGCGCGCCCGGGCAGGAATGTTCCTGGCTTTTCAGTACCCGGTGGAAATCCCCGGTGTCAGCAACATGGAATTTCTCAAGGCTTCGGTTGACGCCGTCCGCGAACACCGGGGCCTGCCCGCCTACGATGCGGTGAGCTTCATGAAAAAGGCGCGCCAGAAATGTCAGGAGGGCAGCCTGGCCGCCGAATTCCTCAAGCGTGGCGTCAACGAGGGTTTCTCCGGCGGAGAGAAAAAACGCAACGAAATTCTACAGATGATGTTGCTTGAGCCCAAGCTGGCGATCCTCGATGAAACCGATTCGGGGCTGGATATCGATGCCCTGCAGGTGGTGGCAGCCGGCGTCAACGCCAGCCGCAATGCCGACAATGCCTTCATTCTGGTGACACATTACCAGCGCCTCCTGAACTACATCGTACCCGATTTTGTTCACGTGCTGGCCAATGGGCGCATCGTCAGGTCCGGGGGCAAGGAACTTGCCCTGGAGCTGGAGAGCAAGGGATACGGCTGGCTAGAGAGCGAGGTTGCCTGATGGGCTCCTTCGATCAATCCGCCGCCGTAGCGCTGGCACAGCAGTCCAGAGGACCGGCCTGGCTGCAGGCATTCCGCGAAGCGAACCAGGCAGCCTGGCTTGTCAGCCCATGGCCTGATCGCCGAACAGAGGACTGGAAATACACCACACTGGCGCCGCTCGCCGAAGTTGATTATCTGCGCTTTTCACCGGTGACAGGGACGGATTTTGAACCCAGCCAGTACCAGGTGGAGGGTCTAGACTGTCATCGCCTGGTATTCGTCAACGGCGAGTTGGCGCCAGAGCTCTGCCAGCTGCAACCGCTTGCTGACGGGACCAGCCTGGTGCGATTTTCCGAAGCCGATGCCCAGCAGCAGTCGTTGATTAGCGAGCACCTGGGTACACTCGCCGGGGGCAGCAGCAACCCTTTCGTAGCCCTAAACGGTAGCTGGCTCGAAGATGGTGTCATGCTCCACGTGACGGCCGACGAACCCCTTCCACTACACATCGTGCATATCACCCGCCCGGGTCCCCAGCCGTTTTCAGTGCGCCAGCGCCTGTTGGTCGTCGTCGAGGAAAACGTGAGTGCCACCGTCATCGAGCATTTTGCCAGTGACGACGGCGGACAGAACTGCTTTGTCAACGGCGTTACGGAGATCAAACTCGGCCCCGCCGCGCGGCTAACCCACTACCGTTTGCAGCTCGAGCAGGAGAACGCCATTCATATTGGCGGTCTCTATGCCAGCCTCGAGCGTGATGCCAGCTTCAAATCGTTTCTGCTGGGGATGGGCAGCCAACTCAAGCGACTTGATCTCCAGCTGCGGCACCAGGGTGCCGGCAGCGAGGCGGCGCTGAATGCCGTTTATCTGTGCAAGAACCAGCAGCATATCGATATTCATTCGACGGTCGAACACGAAAAGCCCCAGGGAACTACAGCTGAAATCGTCCGCGGCATTGTTGATGACAACGCCAGGGCGGTTTTCAACGGCCGCATTCATATTCATCCCGATGCCCAGAAAACCGTTGCTGAACTCAGCAACCGCAACCTGCTGCTGAGCAATGCCGCCGAGGTCTACACCAAACCGGAACTGGAGATCTATGCCGATGATGTGCGCTGTGCCCACGGCGCAACCGTTAGCCAAATCGAGGAAAAGGCCCTTTACTACCTCCAGTCACGGGGCATCGACCGCAAGGAAGCCGAAGTGATGCTGAGTTTCGGCTTCATCAACGAGCTGATCAATGACATCGACCATGAACCCCTGCAACAGAAGCTCAGGCCCCTGCTGGGCCAGTGGTTCGGCCGGGACCCACGATTGACGAGGCACCTGCTATGAGCGGGGCATCGTCGCTGGCTGTTCCAGGTTTCGATGTCGAGACCCTGCGCCTCGACTTCCCGATTTTGCAGGAGCAAATCAACGGCAAACCCCTGGTTTATCTCGACAACGCCGCGACCACGCAAAAGCCCAACCAGGTGATTGATGCGATCAGCCACTATTACCGGCATGACAATGCCAACGTGCACCGGGGCGCCCATACCCTCAGTGACAGGGCGACAATGGCGTTTGAAGGCGCCCGCGCCACTGTTCAGCAATTCCTCAACGCACCCGCACCTGAACAGATCATCTGGACCCGCGGCTGCACCGAGGCCATCAATCTGGTGGCACAATGCTTCGGCGAAACAGCGTTCGGGCCAGGGGACGAAATCCTGGTATCCGGCATGGCGCACCACTCGAATATCGTACCCTGGCAGATGGCGGCCCAACGCACGGGAGCCACGGTAAGACCGATTCCGGTGACCGCGGATAGCGAACTCGATATGCAGGCCTACCGACAGTTGCTGGGGCCCCGCACTCGCATGGTGGCGATCGAACATGTCTCCAATTCCATGGGCACGATCCATCCGCTGGAGGACATCATTGCGCTCGCACACAGTGCTGGCGCCCGTGTGCTGGTTGACGGCGCCCAGGCAGTGGCTCACTGGCCGGTAGACCTGCAGGCCCTGGATGCAGACTTTTACACGTTTTCGGGCCACAAACTGTTCGGTCCCACCGGCATCGGCGTACTTTACGGCAAGCGCGAGTTGCTGGAGGCAATGCCCCCCTACCAGGGCGGCGGCGAAATGATTGAAACCGTGAGCTTCGAGGGCACCGTCTACAATCGCCTGCCCTACAAGTACGAAGCTGGAACCCCGGACATTGCGGGGGCGATTGGCCTCGCAGCGGCCATCGACTACCTCGACAGGCTCGATCGCGAAGCCGCGGCGCGCCACGAAGCCGAGCTGCTGCAGCACGCATTGGAATTGGCCGCCGGCTTCGAGGGTTTCAGGCTGGTGGGCAGAGCGGCGAATAAAACCAGCGTACTCAGTTTTCTGCTGGAAGGTGCGCACCCGGCCGATGTCGGCACCCTGCTGGACCAGCAGGGCGTGGCGGTGCGGACCGGACACCACTGCACCCAGCCAATTATGGACGCCCTGGCAATTCCGGGTACTGTGCGCGCTTCATTTAGTCTATATAATACCCACAGCGAAGTTGAGCAGCTGTTTTCAGCCCTGCGCAAGGTGCAAACGTTCCTCTAGGGGTGAATACCATGTCAGTCGAAATTGTCGATCCAAACCAACCCGTCACTGTCACCGAAACCGCTCGGCAGCATTTTCTCCAACAGTGTCAGCAGGGCGGGCAATCTGCGGTGCACCTTAGCCTGAAAGAAAGCGGCTGCACCGGCTACATGTATGTACTCGACCTGGTGGACGAGGCGCCAGATGCGGCGCTGGCTGTGCCCCTCGATGACCGTGTCAGGCTCTATATCGCCAACTCGGCACTGCCCTACCTGCAGGGTACCGTCATAGACTATGTGCGCAACGGCCTGAACCGCGAGTTGCAGTTCCAGAATCCCAACGCCGGGGAATACTGCGGCTGCGGCGAGAGCTTCAGTCTGAGCGAGGCACACCACTAATGGAGAGATCGGTTGTTGTAACCCGACGCGACTGCCCGGCCCGGCTGGTGCCAGTGGGCACCCCTATTGTGATTCCGCGAGATACTTTCGTCACCATCACCCAGGCCCTGGGAGGTAATTACACGGTTACCCACAACGGCAACATGGCGCGGGTGGATGGCACTGACGCGGATGCGCTGGGCCTGGAACCCCAGCAACTGCATTTTCCCGAGCCGGAAGACGACCAGATTCTCGAGCAGCAGATCTGGGATGCACTGAAAACCATTTACGATCCTGAAATTCCGGTCAACCTCGTCGACCTCGGACTGATTTACAAAGTCGATATCGATCAGGCCGCCCGGCATGTCGCGATCGATATGACCCTGACGGCCCCGGGCTGCGGCATGGGTCCGGTGTTGGTGGGAGACGTAGAGTACCGGGTAGCCATGGTGCCCAACGTACAATCCGTCGCCGTCGAGCTGGTATTTGACCCGCCCTGGTCCAGGGAACGAATGTCGGAGGAAGCCCAGCTCGAAACCGGTATGTTTTACTGATACCTGGCGGCGTTAAACGCCACCGGATACCCCCCGGCTCTGCGCGCTGACGCCGGAAACGCGATATAATCGCGGCCTGGTGCCAGCCGGCACACCCCCATAGCCCATCTACCCGATCACCGGACTTCAACAAATGGCTACAAACGAGATGCCTTTCGGCACCGAAATATCTGCTGAAGACGTCGTCGAGACGCTGGGCTTTTTCGATAGCTGGGAGGATCGCTATCGCTATATCATCGATCTTGGCAAGCAACTCCCGCCCATGCCGGAGTCGCTGAAGACCGACGATCGATTGGTCAAGGGTTGCCAGAGCAAGGTTTGGATCGACGTCAACCAGGATGCTGTTGCCAGGGGCGATGATACAGTTCTGGAATTCAAGGTCGACAGCGACGCCCATATCGTTCGCGGGCTACTGGCCCTCGTGCTCTGCGCTTACCAAGGCAAATCACCCCAACAGATACTGGAATTCCCGATAGAGGAGTACTTTTCGCAACTCGAGCTACTCCAACATCTCAGCCCCATGCGGGGCAATGGCCTGAAATCGGTGGTGGAACGGATTCGGAGTATCGCGGGGGTAGCCCGGGCGAGCTGAATGGCGGATCGTAGCGTGGCCCCGGGGCTCATACCACTCTATTACCAACAAGGAGCGCATCTTGCAGGCGATTATTATCAAGCAACCCGCGGGGCTCGGGCAACTCGCCCTGACCGAGATAGAGCCGGTGGCCCCTGGTGCCGGCGAAGTACGGATTCGCAATCATGCCAGTTCCCTCAACTTCCACGATTATGCGGTAGTGGTGGGGTTTATCCCCACAGAGGACGGCCGCATACCCATGTCTGACGGTGCCGGTATCGTTGAGGAGGTCGGCCCCGGTGTTAGCGAATTCAAGGTTGGTGACCGGGTGATGAGCTGTTTTTTCCCCCACTGGCTGGATGGACGGGCCGACAGCATCGCCAAACTGGGGGACGTCCCCGGCGATATGAGCCAGGGATTTGCCGCCCAATCCGTTACCAAGCCGGCCACGGCCTTCACCCGCATCCCCGCCGGGTACAGCTTTGAGCAAGCGGCAACCCTGCCCTGTGCAGCGCTTACCGCGTGGCGCGCATTGATGGTTGAAGCCCGGGTCAAGCCCGGGGATACGGTACTGGTGCAAGGTAGTGGTGGGGTATCGGTTTTCGCCCTGCAGTTTGCCAAGAGCGCCGGTTGCCGGGTAATCGCAACCTCGTCATCGGACGCGAAACTGGCGCGACTGCAACAACTCGGCGCCGATCAACTGATCAATTACACCGAGCACCCCCCCTGGGGAGACCGGGTACTGGAATTGACCGATGGCGTCGGCGTGGACGTGGTCGTGGAAATCGGCGGGGCCGGCACCGTGCCGCAATCCATCCGGGCGGTGCGTATGGGGGGGCACATATCACTCATTGGAGTCTTGTCCGGCATTAGTGGCGAAATCCCCACGGCTGCACTATTCCAGAAAAACGCGGTGCTCAGCGGCATCACCGTGGGCTCGAGGGCGCAGCAGCTTGATATGGTCCGCGCCGTCGAGGCCAGCGGCATTCTCCCGGTAATCGATAGCAGCTTTGCCCTCGCCGATACCGCCGAGGCCTTTAGGCTTCAGGAATCGCAAAAACACTTTGGCAAGATCTGCCTGCAACTTTGACCCGGCCGCATGAGCCGGAACGACTATTCAAACCCGACCCCAATATCCCAAGGAACCCAAATATGAGCACGCTGGTTGAACTCACTGAAAACGGCAACCATACCCTGATTCAATTGGACGACGGCAAAGCCAACGCCCTCGGTTTTGCCCTGATCGAACAACTCGGTTCCGCACTGGATAGCGCTGAAAAGGCGGGAAAGGTCGTGATCATTGCCGGTCGACCGGGCAAGTTCTCCGCCGGCTTCGACCTGACGGTAATGGCCGGCGGTGGTACCGACATGGTCAAGCTGTTGCGCGCTGGCGCAGACCTGTCACAGCGGCTGCTGAATTTTCCGACTCCAGTAGTGATGGCGGTCAGTGGTCATGCGCTGGCAATGGGCGCGCTGTTGTTGCTATCCGCTGACTACCGCATAGGCATTCGTGGCAACTACAAGATCGGGCTCAACGAAGTGGCCATTGGCATGACCCTGCCCTGGTTTGGTGTCGAACTGGCACGGGCTCGCATTGCCAGCACCCACCTCAACAATGCAGTAGGACTGGCACAGATATATACCGCCGAGGCAGCGGTGGATGTGGGCTACCTTGACGAGGCTGTGGGCACCGATGAGCTGCTATCCCGGGCGACGGCCGTCGCCGAAGAGCTGGCAAAACTGGACATGAAAGCCCACCGGGAGACCAAGGCCCGGGTACGGGAAGGCCTCAACGCTGCGCTGACGACGGCCTTCGACAAGGAGTATGATGTGTCTTCGGCAGCGTGCTGACGGGGCGCTCGGACGCCTTCCCGGAAGGTCAGGCAATGGCATTGCAGACCGACTAAGGATGGGTAACTACACCCACCCGATAGCGAAGCCCAATGGAGACCATGATTATGCCAGGCAAAAAAGTAGATAGGAAAAGCGCCGATGAAACCGGCAAGCCTAAAAAGACCAAAACCAATGGCAGGCTCACCAATCGCTATTACGCCAAGGAGCTATACAAACTCCAGATAGAGCTGGTCAAACTGCAGGAGTGGGTGAAGCACGCCGGGCTCAAAGTAGTCGTAGTGTTTGAGGGTCGAGATGCCGCGGGCAAGGGCGGCAGCATCAAGCGCATTACCGAAACGCTTAACCCGCGGGTCTGCAAGGTGGTTGCACTTCCGGCGCCCACCGAGCGGGAGAAGACCCAGTGGTACTTCCAGCGTTACGTAAAGTTTCTGCCGGCCGCGGGCGAGATCGTGTTGCTCGACCGCAGTTGGTACAACCGGGGCGGGGTCGAGAGGGTGATGGGGTTTTGTACCGAAGAGGAGTATCACGAGTTCCTCCGCTCCTGTCCCGAGTTCGAGCGCATGCTGGTACGCTCGGGGATCATTTTGATCAAGTACTGGTTTTCAGTCAGTGATGAAGAGCAGGAAAGGCGGTTCCAGAATCGGATTTATCATCCCACCAAACACTGGAAACTCAGCCCCATGGATCTGGAATCCCGAGCGCGCTGGAAGGAATATTCCCGCGCCAAGGACGATATGTTCATGCATACCGACATCAAGCAGGCACCCTGGTACGTGGTGGATGGTGATGACAAAAAGCGCGCTCGACTCAATGTTATCAGCCATCTGCTCAGCCTGATCCCCTACCAGGATCTGACACCCCCACCCATGGAGCTGCCACCGCGCCAAAGTGAAGACGGCTACGTCCGCCCCCCCATGAGCGACCAGACCTTTGTACCCTATCGGTACTAGTCGGCGATGAGAGCCCGCTCGCCGTTGCCCGGTTCAGCTTGGCAACTCGCCTGACACCGCAGAGCGGGCCAAGCACAGAACAAACCGCTTACGTTAATCCACTGCCATTGGTGCGGGGGAAACCCCGCCAACCAGGCTCACCCGGGAACTTCCTTATGGAATGTGTATCAGCCGAATCCGTCGCCATGAACAGATCCCAACTGGCGCGGATTGGGGACCACCTGCAACAACGCTACATCGATCCGGGTAGGATACCCGGCAGCCTTACGCTGGTCGCCCGCCGCGGACAGCCCTGCTATATCGAGGCCCTGGGCATGCGCGATGTCGAACGCGCCAGGCCGATGACCGAAGACACGATTTTTCGCATCTATTCGATGACCAAACCGATCACTTCGCTGGCCATCATGGGCCTTTGCGAGCGGGGCCTGCTGGGGCTGAACGACCCGGTCCATCGCTTTATACCGAGTTGGAAGAAGCTGGCCGTGCACAAGGGAGGAGCCTGGCCGCAGTTTGTCACCGAGCCCTGTAAGCGCCCGATGACGGTAAGGGACCTGCTGATGCACACGTCGGGTCTGACCTATGATTTTATGCGAGCGACCAACGTCGATCGCGCCTACCGCAAGCAGGGCGTCGGCCTGGCCAAACCCGGCTACACCCTGCAAACCATGATCGAGCAACTGGCCGAGCTGCCACTGGAATTTTCCCCCGGGGAACGCTGGAACTACTCCGTCGCTACCGACGTGCTCGGCTACCTGGTAGAACGCATCAGCGGCATGAGCTTTGCCGACTATCTGCAGCAAACCCTCTTCGACCCGCTGGGCATGGTCGATACTGCCTTCGAGATCGCCCCGGACAAGCTCGACCGCTTCGCCAGCTGCTACCTGCGCGACCCCGGTGGGGCCATGGTATTGCAGGACGACAGCCAGGCCAGCCAGTTTGCCAGCCGCAGCTTTTATTCCGGCGGCGGTGGACTGGTGTCGACCCTGCATGACTATTTCCGTTTCTGCCAGATGCTGCTCAACGGCGGCACCCTCGATGGCCAGCGCATTATCGGCTCGCGGACCCTGGCCTTCATGTACCGTAACCACCTGCCCAAAGGCGCGGATATGTCACGCCTGGCAATGGGTAGTTTCAGCGAGACGGGCTACGAAGGGGTTGGTTTTGGCCTCGGCTTCGCGCAAAAGGTCGACCCGGTCAGAAACGGCTATCCCGGCAGCGAAGGCAGTTATTTCTGGGGCGGGCTGGCCAGCACCCTGTTCTGGGTCGACCCACGGGAACAGCTCATCGTGATATTTTTAACCCAGTTAATACCCTCCAACACCTACAATTTTCGCGGCCAACTGGAGGCACTGGTTTACGCGGCCCTCGATTAACCGGGTGGCAACCGGCTCGATCTTACGACTTTCGTTTACAGATCGAATCGATCTAACCAGCGCGTTGTGCTGGCCTGAGCCTTCACGTACCTTGATTTCCAATAGCCAACTTCTGCCGGCTGCTCTTCCCTGACGGCCAGGCGCCGCGTAGACGGAGCCGGCGGCAAAAGCGGACGTTGCGCTGAATTTCCGGACACCAATACCAACACAGGGAGTTAGACCATGGGAATCCTCAAAGAAGTGGGCGAATTTTCGCTGGAGTCACAGGGGGTGACAGTATCGGAGCAAAGCTGCACCGGCGGCGGCACGGTGACCGTGGATTACCAGGGCACCGCCACAGGCTATGGGGTTATCGCTTCCACAGTGGCCTTCACTGTCAAGGAAGCGGGAGCCAAGGAGGGTACGACGACCGCCAACACCGTTGCCTGGATGGAGAACGGTGACTCAGTGGCCGGCTCGGGGGGCGGCGTATTCACCACCACCGGCCTCCATACCTGGCGGGTGCGTGCAACCAGCTTTGTCTCTGACGGCACGGTATTGATCACAGACGGCGAAGTCTCGCTGGCAGAACGCACTTACAAAGGCAAGATTTACCTCTGGGAATAGCGCGTTGGTGCCCTGCTAACACCGGCAACGGCGGCCGGGCAGTGCCCGGCCGGCCGCGTACTTTCAGGTAAACTTGACCCGGCTCAGCAGTTGTTCCAGCGGCAGCTCGGTGGCCATCAACTGTTCGCCATTGGCCCGCCCCATCACCACCGCGTTGCCAGCTATCGGTGGCAGGGTATCCAGCACGAAGCGCCCTTCGGTACCCCGCAAAAAACAGTCCTCGTCGAAGTAGACCGCATTGCTGGTGTCGATGTCATCGGCGATGATACTAGTATGGCCGATCACGGCCTCCAGATCGTCCCGCGATGCGATGTCGACTTCCGTAGCGCTCTTCTTCGAGCCGCTAATCAAGATTGCCCGCATGGTGTATTCCTCCTTCCAGGCTGAGGCGACTACCGGCCCTTGCGTCAGGGCCGGGAATCCTGTGGGTTTCTCCGGGTGCCAGCGTCAGGAAGTTATCGGGTTGCACCCCCGTTTTCTCCAGCGCCACCCGTAAATCGATCAGAGGCTGATCGATGGCCTCGTAGGTGAGTTGAAAGGTACCGAAGTGAATCCCGATACTCTGCTCAGTGTCGAGGTCGAGGTGCGCCTGCACAGCATCGGCGGGGTTCAGGTGCACCGCTTCCATAAAGTCGCGAGGCTCATAGGCACCGATCGGCAAAAGTGCCAGGGCAAAGGGCCCGTGCTCCCGGGCTGCCTCGCTGAATTGGGGCCCGTACCCGGTATCACCGGCGAAGTATATGCTACCCCGGCTGGTCTTGATCACGAAGGAACCCCACAGGGTTCTTTTCTGGTCGCTGATCCCCCGACCGGAGCTATGCCTGCACTCGGTGAAGATAATCTCTACCCCCTGCCATTCAATGTTTTCGCGCCAGTCCATATCACGGTGGCGCTGCAATCCGAGACTGCTGAAGTAGCGTCCGTTACCCAGCCCCGCCAGGATCATCGGTGGCTGCTGGTGGCGTGCCGCCAACTGTTGCAGGGTGGCTGCATCCAGGTGATCGTAGTGATTGTGACTGATCAGGATAAGATCGATCGGTGGCAAATCGTCCATCGCGATGCCCGGTTCATGCACCCGCTCCGGGCCCAGCCACTGCCATGGACTGGCACGCCTGGAATAGATTGGGTCGGTGAGAATATTGAGCCCGTCAACCTGGATCAGGAACGTCGAGTGATTGACGTAGCTAACCGAAATTCCCTGATTTACCCTTTGCTCCGCAACACTCCCCGGCTGGATTTCGACATGCTCGGGCCAGGGGCTGGCGTGGAACAATGCGCCCCAGCCAAACTGCAACACGTCCCAGGCGGACTTGTCGGAATTGTCCCGGTTACTGAAGTGCTTGCCATCGAAGTGATCGGACTGCGCCCCTTCATAGGGAGGCACGCCGGTGCACGCGACCAGGACGGAAACTATTAGAAACGACGGGATAAAGTGAACGGTTGCCATGCCCACAGTACGCAGTGACTGCGGTTTCGGACCCCAGACGCTGGTGTCGACAAATGGCTTGGGCCAGGGTGGTCACGAGACGCCTGCACGGCACGGTCGTAATCTCGGTTTCTCGGGGAGGTGCGGTTGCGGTTGCGGCCTACCAGTAACGGACCCGGCCGCTATCGACATGGATGAAGTCTGACTTCCGGTAGTAGCCCACTCCGCCGCGCCCCAGGTTTACAGCCACATCCCGGATTCGCCGGGTATCGACGCCGGGCAAACGGAAATCGATAGCTTTGGCTTCGATGTGCTTGCTCTTTTTCGCGACCCCGGAACTGGCACTTCTCTGGCGCAGCATTTCGTTGGTTTTCTCGCTGCGGTAAGCGGATACGATGTGCACTTCACCCTTGTAGCCTACCCCCTGCTGGACATCATGGACGATGTCCAGGGTCGTCGGATCGACCTCTGCCTTGTCGCCTGTGCGAAAATCCCGCAGGAAATGATTAATTTTGTCCAGTGCGTCTTCACGATACCGACCATCCCGGTAATACACCACCTTCAAGCGTTCACCGGTATGGGTGTGGTATAGCGCGATACTGCGTTCCGACGATTTGCCGACGGCGGAGGGAGCGGTGCTGGCACAGGCCGGTACACTGAAGAAACAAACGCAGATACAGACCAGAACACGACAACCGTGCCTAAAAGCGTTTAGACAGGATACAATCATGAAAGCGGGACTCGCAAAGGGAACTGGGTTAAAGGTTTTTGAGTATTCTATATAAGAGTGGAAAAGCTTCAATAAGTATTAACCATAGGTACGCCGGTTAGATGATGATTTTGCGACGAAGTTCTCACTGGGTGCTGCTATTGTGGAGCGCGAGTGCCCTGTGCGTCGCTGACAGCGTGACGTCGAAGGATATTGCACGCGTCCTGCAGAGCATGACACCGGCGTCCAACCTCCCATACCAGGAAAGCCTTGAAGCCCTTTATCGTGCCTCAGACAGGCAGTTAATCTGGACCGATCCGGTACTTTACAAGCAACTCCAGATCGGGATCGAGGAAAGCTATCTCGACGGCCTGAACCCGGCCGACTATCGCCCGCCAGCTCTGCCTGCGGACTCTGCTGGCGACCCGATTGCCCAGGATATCGCCACCAGCGTCGGTTTCCTTTCCCTGCTGCGGCATCTGCATGCTGGGAAAATCGATCCTCGCACGGTACACGCAGACTGGAACATTAGCAGAAAGGGGTATGCCGAAAGTGACCTGCAGGCGGCCGGGGCAATTGCCAGGCGCGACGTCGCAGCAGCCCTGCAGGCGACGCGTCCGCAACAGGCGGTGTACCGACAGCTCAAGCGAGGGCTTGCGCGCTATCGCTCGATTCAGGCAGCGGGGGGCTGGCCTCCGGTAATCAGTTCCACCGCGATAAAACCGGGTGACAGCACCCCCGCCGTGCCACAATTGCGCCGTCGCCTCGCGATAACCGGAGATTACCACCCGAATCCCGATGAGTTGGACAACCCGATTCTGGACCAGGAACTGGTCGCGGCGCTCAAGACTTTCCAAAAACGCCACCTCCTGCCAGAAGACGGGGTGATCGGGCCCCAGACCCTGTCTGCACTGGTGCAGCCGGTGGAATACAGGATCGACCAGATTCGCGCCAATCTCGAGCGCATGCGCTGGCTGTTGGGAGACCTGGAGGGCGACTACCTGCTGGTAGACATCGCTGCTTACAAGCTATTTTTGGTGCAGGACGATGTCGTTACCTGGTCCTCACCTATCCAGGTAGGTAAGCCCTATCGCCAGACACCGGTTCTGACCAGTCGCATCACTTACCTCGAATGGAATCCGGGCTGGATCGTGCCACCTACCATCGCCAGTGAAGATGTAGTGCCGGCTGTCAAGCGCGATCCCGGATACCTGAAGCGACGACACATGGAGCTGTTTACCTACCAGGGAAAGCCGGTCGACCCGGCCAGCATCGACTGGGAGCCTTACCCGGAAAAACCGCTACCCTACATGATAAGGCAACGCCCGGGCCCCTGGAACGCGCTAGGCACGGTCAAATTCATATTCCCCAACGAACACCTGGTCTATCTGCACGATACGCCCAACAAAAACCTGTTCGGACGCTCCAATCGCGCCTTCAGCTCCGGCTGCATTCGGGTTGCCCGCCCCTACTCCCTGGCAAAAATACTGCTGGGGCTGGACGACGAGGCGGGAGACGCGCAGATACGCGCCATTCTTGCCAGTGGTAAAACCCGGCGCCAATACTTGCCCCAGGGCTTTCCGGTCGCCCTCTTGTACTGGACCAGCAGGGCTGCTGCTGATGGTTCGATGATCTTTGCGCCTGACATTTACCAACGCGACAGAGTCGTTTTGCAAGCCCTTGACTCCCGGCCGGTACCCTCCCGCAAGTCGCCGGCCACTGCCCTGGTTCAAGCCCGCACCGAGGGCGTCCGTTGAGCCGACAAGGGTTGTGCCCCGAACCGGCAAGGGCCGGGCACAACCGATCACTATCTGTATCGATTGCGCTTGCGGCAGGGGTTCGCTTAACTGGACGACAATGAACCACCTGTGCTTCCATTCCGGCTAACAGTTGTAACGGGAAACCCACCATGACCTGGATTATCGGCCTCGCACTTATCACCTGGGCAATTACCCATTTTTACCTGCGGGGCGAGGATCTCAGCCTGTACGATCACCCCCGCCCCGAGGTCTTTTCCAACCGACCGCCCAGCCCGGAACACAAAGCTATCATCGAGTCCCTGAGCGGGTTTTCGGAAATGGTGCATGGCGTTCCACCGAGACAGCATCTTGCCCTCAGCCGCAATCACATGGATGGATTTGGTCGCGACGTCAAATTCGACGGCGAAATCGTTCCCTGGAACGACGGCGCAGTCAAGGGCGAGTGGGTGGTCGCCCCAGGCGCAGACAGCCGGCGGCGAATGCTCTACATCCACGGTGGCGCCTATGTCATGGGCAGTTCCATGAGCCATCGGGCAATAACGACCCGTTTCGCCAGGATGATCAGCGGTGCGGTGCTCGCCGTCGACTATCGGCTGATGCCCGAACACAGCCGGCGGGACGGGATAGAAGATTGCCGGGCGGCCTACCAGTGGATTATCAATCACGGCCCGGCAGGCAGCGAGCCCGCCGACCTGGTTTATACCGCGGGGGACTCCGCCGGTGGCAACCTGGTTTTGGCACTGTCCGCCTGGATCCGGGACCAGGGCCTGCGGCCGCCAGACGCCGTTATCGCCTTTTCCCCCTCTACCGACAGCACTTTTTCCGGCCCTAGCTGGACCAGCAACCTGGCCACGGACCCCATGCTTGGCCCCCAGTTTGGCCGCTTGACCAGGGTACCCAAATGGTTGCTATGGTGGGCTGGCTGGATCAGCGGCCGGATTCCCCCAAACAGTCCGCTGGTATCACCCGCGTTTGGTGACTTATCGCGCCTGCCACCCACACTGGTGCAGGCCAGCACAGCGGAGATGCTGCTGGATGACGCCTGCCGCTACGTCAACAAGGCTCGCGCCCACGGATCCAACGCCGTGCTCCAGGCCTGGCCCCATGTGATTCACGTTTGGCAGTTCTTTGAAAGTGGCCTGCCTGAAGCCGACGAAGCCTTCGATCAGGTTCACAGATTTCTCGAGCACCACGGGTCGCTGCCGGAGATGGATACGCCGTCCTAGACTGAATAGCGCTTACTCAAGCCGATTCGGGTGTCTACCCCGGCAGGACCTTCGCCGACAGGGATGGTGGCGCAGAGCCCCCAGGGACGGGTTTACGGCGTGTCCTGACGGGGTAGACACCCACAGCAGCACTATGAAAATCCTGGGCTTTTCTCCTTAAGTAAGAGCCATTCGTCCTGGATTTTCAATACCGGGCGCCCCTGGCCGGGCGCCCCTGGCCGGGCGCCCCTATACATCACGTGCGTCGGCAAGACACAGGTTCAGCCAGCTTTCGATACCTGCGCTGCGAAATTTCTGCTGGTGCAGTACCAGATAGAGCTGGCGACCAAAACCGCGCTGGGGCACCGCCAGTGGCACCAGCCGGCCCGCGGCGAAGGCGTCTTCAAGGGCAATGCGTGACAAGCAGGCAATTCCCAACTGCTTCTCCACGGCCCGCTTGATCGCCTCGGTATGCTGCAATTCCAGCAGCACTTTTAGATTGGGAAGAATTCCCGCCATCGCCCGGTCAAAGGCCTGGCGCGTGCCAGAGCCGGGTTCGCGCAGAATCCATTGCGCTGCCAACAGGTCTTTGTCACTGAGTTGCCCCGCTTTTGCCAGTGGATGCCCGGGGGCACAAAACACCACCAGTTCGTCTCGGCGCCATGGCAGGGCCTCCAGCTCGGGGTGCTGCAGCTCACCTTCCACCAACCCCACATCGAGATCGAAATTGCCAAGTCGACGAGCGATCTCGGCGGTATTGGCCACGCTCAGGCTGACTTCGCCCCCATATTGCTGGATAAAGCGGGCTATCAACTCCACCGCGAGGTAATTGCCGATGGTCAGGGTGGCGCCGATTTTCAGCTCACCGACACCGTCCTGCTGGGCTAACAGCCGCTCAACCTCCCGCGCCCGATCGAGCAAGGCCTCCGCCATGGGGCGCAGCGCACGACCCATTTCGTTGATCTGCAGGCGCTTGCCACGACGGTCGAACAACTGGATGGCAAATTGCTGCTCCAGCTCTCGCAGGGCACTGCTGGCGGCCGACTGGGACATCGCCAAACTGTCGGCAGCCTGGGTGATGGTGTGATGGTGGGCGATGGCCAGAAAAACTTCCAACTGCCGCAGACTGTAGCGCATACCGGTGACCCGCCTGGCTCAGGGAATAATCCCTATATTCATAAAATAGGTAAACTATATCACTATTACCCATTTTATCTCTATTTGATTGCGCGTTATCGTGGCACTGAGAAGCGTAATCAAGGAGTCGAAACATGACCAAGCTCGCGACCGAAAAAGTGCTCAGCGTTCACCATTGGACGGATACGCTGTTCAGTTTCACCACTACCCGAGATCCGGGCTTTCGCTTCAAGAATGGGCATTTCACCATGATTGGCCTGCACCAGGCCGATCAGCGGCCGCTGCTGCGAGCCTATAGTATCGTCAGCGCCAACTACGAAGATTGCCTGGAGTTTTTCAGCATCAAGGTGCCGGACGGCCCGTTGACTTCCGCCCTGCAGCACATCAAACCCGGTGACGATATACTGGTCAGCCGCAAGCCCACCGGTACCCTTGTGCAAGACCACCTGTTACCGGGCCGCAACCTTTACCTGTTGAGTACGGGAACCGGGCTTGCGCCTTTCATGAGCATTATCAAGGACCCCGAGATCTACCAGAATTTTGACCGGGTGATCCTCACCCACGGCTGCCGCTACGTGCGCGAATTGGCCTACGCCGACACCATCACCACAGAACTACCGGATAACGAGTACTTTGGCGACGAGGTGAAGGCCAAGCTGCTCTACTATCCCACCGTCACTCGGGAGCCTTTCCGCAACAATGGACGGCTCACCGACCTGATAGCCAGCGGCAAGCTCTGCCAGGACCTTGGTATGCCTGCGCCCAACCCGGAGCACGATCGATTTATGATTTGTGGCAGCCCGGCAATGCTCAAGGATAGCTGTACGCTGCTCGATAGCCTGGGTTTTCGGGAGACCCGCAACGGCGTACTGGGTCACTACGTGATCGAACGCGCTTTCGTGGAGCACTGATCTCGGCCGGGCGTCTCCCCCGTCCGGGAGGTCGCCCGGAGCAGACCCGAACCCCAGCGTTCGCTGCCCAGTGTTTTGAATGCCTGTGCACAAGGTCCTGCTGTAATAGGCTGATAGCCTTTGACGTTGCACCCGGCCGGACTAGAGTTACCTGTGAACCCTCTGCCCGGGCCGCATCACGCGCAACTCACCAGGACCCTATCCGTGAAGTTAATCACTTCGGCCATCGCTCTGTTCCTGCTGTTTTCAACGGGGGCCTTCACCTTTATCTGGTATCAAACCAACCAGACCGTGAAGCAGGCGATCAGCGCATTGTCTCCCTACGTAAAAGCCTTCGGTTAAAGGCCCAGCGCGGCTTTGCGATCGAGGACCTGCATTTTTATCAGCCCGCCGACTATCGGGATTTACTGGGCATTCATTTCAGCACCAACAATCGAGCGGTAGCTCGCACAGAGCACCTGACTCAGCAGGAGGCTGACCCTGGAGCGAAAAAATCGGTGGAGTCAGTTCGGCATAAGGCCGACGGCAAGCAACAACAGCAGGCTGTTCGGCGACAATTAGGGCGACCGACCGGACAAGATAGTTGACGTCAGACAGCAGGCAATCCTTGGCTGGGACGATCTTGAAAAGGCTCTTCAACACCAGGTGATCGTCTACACCGCCAGCGGCGGGGAACACCGGGGACGGGTAGAGCAGGTAGACCCCCAAAGGCTGATGTTGAAGCAGGCCTTTGGGGCCAACAGCATGAGCTTCACCATTGATCGCAGGCGTTTCTCCCACGCTACGCTGACAAAATAGCCTGTTAATGCACACTGGTGGCCCAGGGGCGCGGCCCCGACAGCCAGGTGTTTTTGACAGCAGACCACTTAGCGCGCACCATAGGCCAGATTCAGGGAGAGGGGTTTAAACCATGGTAATTCTGCTCATCGGGCTGTTGCTGTTCTTCGGCGTACATTGTTTTTCGAGCCTTCGAACCCAACGCCAGCTTTTGATAGACCGCGTTGGTGAACTCAAGTACAAGATGGTCTATTCGCTACTCGCCCTGGTGGGCCTGGTTCTGATCGCCTGGGGCTACTCCCGGACGAGTTACATCGGATTGTGGCAAGCACCCGGGTGGGGCCGATCGGTGGCGCCCTTCATCATGCTCCCGGCCCTATACGGAGTCATTGCCGCCAACACCCCGAGCCGGCTCAAGCTGCTTACCCGCAATCCCATGGCCTGGGGTACGCTGCTGTGGGCGACGATCCACCTGATCAACAACGGCGATCTCGCATCGCTGCTGCTGTTCGGTAGCTTTGGCGTGTTTTCCGTGTTTAACATGTGGTCCACCAACCAGCGCCCGGCACCACCCCCGATTGTGGCGCAAAGTGTCGGCAGAGAGGCGTTCCTGCTGCTGCTAACGGTTTTACTTTACCTTGCGTTGGTGATGTTTCATCCGCTTCTGTTTGGGGTCTCGGTGTTTTAGGGGCTCCACCCAGGCCTGGCCCGGGGCGTGCCGGGCCAGCGAGCGGCAGCTTCTACATGTTGCGCCGATACTGGCCACCAACCTCGAAAAACGCCTCGGTAATCTGACCCAGGGAACAAACCCGGACCGCCTCCATCAACGCTGCAAAACCGTTCCCACCCTGGGTGACACTGGTCTTCAAAGCCTCCAGCGCAGCCGCTGCTCCATCCCTGTGGATTTCGTGGAATTTCTGCAGCCGCTCGATCTGGCTTCGCTTTTCCGACTCCGTCGCCCGGGCAAGCTCGATCTCCTGCACCCGATCATCGGCCTTGCCAAGGAAGGTGTTGACCCCGACGATGGGTAGTGAACCATCGTGTTTCTTGTGCTCGTAGAGCATCGATTCCTCCTGAATCCTACCCCGCTGGTAGCCTGTTTCCATGGCACCGAGAACACCCCCCCGCTCGGAAATCCGGTCGAACTCCTGGAGCACAGCCTCTTCCACCAGGTCAGTCAGCTCTTCGACAAAGAACGAACCCTGCCAGGGGTTTTCGTTCTTCGCCATACCAAATTCCTGGTTGATGATGTGCTGGATCGCAAGGGCTCTTCGCACCGAGCTTTCGGTGGGAGTTGTGATGGCCTCATCATAGGCATTGGTGTGCAAGCTGTTGCAGTTGTCGTTAATCGCCAGCAGCGCCTGCAGCGTGGTGCGGATGTCGTTGAAATCCATTTCCTGAGCGTGCAGCGAGCGCCCCGAAGTCTGGATGTGATACTTGAGGCGCTGGCTGCGGTCGCTGGCACCGTAACGCTCACGCATTGCCACCGCCCAGATACGCCGAGCTACCCGCCCCATGACGGTGTATTCCGGGTCCATGCCGTTGGAAAAGAAGAACGAAAAGTTGGAGGCGAAGTCGTTGATATCCATGCCCCGCGCCAGGTACGCCTCGACAAAGGTGAAACCGTTAGCCAATGTAAAGGCAAGCTGGGAGATCGGATTAGCACCCGCCTCGGCGATATGGTAGCCCGAGATCGACACCGAGTAGAAATTCCTGATCTCGTGGTCGATAAAGTATTGCTGGATATCTCCCATCATCCGCAGGCTGAATTCCGTGGAGAAAAGGCAGGTGTTCTGCCCCTGGTCTTCCTTGAGAATGTCGGCCTGTACGGTTCCGCGCACGTTGCGTAGTGCCTCAGCGCGGATAGCAGCAGATTCATCGGCGCTGGGCTCGCGCCCGTGCTCCTGGCGGAATTTATCGATTTTCTGATCGATAGCGGTGTTGAGGAACATCGCCAGAATCGTCGGTGCCGGGCCGTTGATGGTCATGGACACCGAGGTTTTGGGGTCGCACAGGTCAAAGCCGTCGTACAACTCTTTCATATCGTCGAGGGTGGCGACGGAGACGCCCGAGGTGCCGATTTTGCCGTAGATGTCCGGACGCAGATCCGGGTCCGCGCCGTACAGTGTCACCGAATCAAAAGCTGTCGACAGGCGCTTCGCGTCGGAGTGCTCAGACAACTTCTTGAAACGACGGTTGGTGCGCGCAGGGTCGCCCTCACCCGCGAACATCCGCGCGGGATCTTCACCCTCGCGCTTGAACGGGAAAACGCCCGCGGTGTAGGGAAAGTAGCCGGGCAGGTTTTCCTTCATCAACCATCGCAACAGGTCACCCTGCTCACCGAAGCGCGGCAGGCTGACGCGGGGTACCAAAGTCCCGGCTAAACTCTTGCGCGCCAGCGTGGTTCGAATTTCGCGACCCGCTGCGTTCTGCTCCACCAGCTCCTCACCTATGTACCGCGAGCTCAGGGCGGGCCAACTGTCCAGCAGCTTTACGCTGCCGGCATCCAGTTGTTGCTCCCGCTCCTGTATCAGGGCCTTCATGCCCGCACTGGGAATCTCACTGCCGGATTTTTCCAGCAACTCAAGGCTTGCCCGCAGTTGCTGGCGCTCCCGGGCTATTGCGGCCTGCTGCTCTCCCCGCGCATGGTACTGGCGCACCGTCTGGGCGATTTCCGCCAGGTAACGCTGCCGCTCAGCAGGCACCAGCACGGTTTTCTCCGATGACACCCGAACATCAACGGGGGGCAACTGCGACGGATAATCGCGCATGCCGCGCTCGTGCAGAATTTCGCGCAGGGCCTGGTAGGCCGCGGTAACACCATCGTCGTTAAAGTGCGAAGCGATGGTACCGAAGACCGGCATTTGGTCCGGCGCCTTGTCGAAGGCAACGCGATTACGCTGTACCTGCTTGCAAACATCGCGATAGGCGTCGTCGGCCCCTCGCCGGTCGAACTTGTTGATGACGACCAGGTCTGCGAAGTCCAGCATATCGATTTTCTCGAGCTGGCTCTGGGCTCCGAACTCCGGAGTCATCACGTAAATCGATTTGTCGACATAGGGCACCAGGCCCGCGTCGCCCTGACCAATCCCCGGGGTTTCCACAACAATCAGGTCGAATTCGTAACAACGCAGCGCTGAAATCACATCCGGCAAGCAGGCGGGCACCTCGCCGCTGACGCCCCGGGTCGCGATGGAGCGCATATAAATATTGGGGTGATAGATGGCATTCATGCGAATGCGGTCACCCAGCAAAGCGCCACCTGTCTTGCGCCGGGTAGGGTCGATAGCCAGTACTGCGATGTGCAGCGTATCACCGCTGTCAACCCGAAACCGGCGAATCACTTCATCGGTCAGGGACGACTTGCCGGCACCACCGGTTCCGGTGATCCCCAGCACCGGTGCGGACGAGGATCGCCCCGCTGCAAGGGCTTCGAGCGCGGGGGGCTCTACTTCACCGCGCTCTATCGCCGTGATAAGGCGCGACAACTGACGATAGTCTCGCCGCTCCGCTGCCTGGGGCTGCAGACTGAAATCGCCACGATCGGCGTCCCTGGCCCTGCTGATCATATCATCGATCATTCCTTGCAAGCCGTATTTCATCCCATCCTGGGGCGAGTAGATTCTGGCAACCCCGTAGGCATGTAGCTCGTCTATTTCAGCCGGAACGATAACTCCGCCGCCGCCGCCAAAGACCTGGATGTGCTCGGCGTCGTTTTCCCGGAGCATATCGACCACATACTTGAAAAACTCCACATGGCCACCCTGGTAAGAACTGATGGCGATAGCCTGGGCGTCTTCTTGCAATGCGGTTTCAACAATTTCCGCGACAGAGCGATTATGGGCCAGGTGAATCACTTCGACGCCGGAGGCCTGGAGCATCCTGCGCATGATATTGATCGAGGCGTCATGGCCGTCGAACAGACTCGCGGCGGTGACAAACCGCAGCGGTACGGCGGCCGCCGCGGGCCTGGGCTCGGATTGCTTCATCGCCTTTTGAATACTCATCTCGACTCCTTCGGCGCCAGCAACAGGCGCATAGTGTGTTTTAACTCGGTATGCAGCTTTTCAATGACTTCAAAGTCGTCCGGGTTGGCCAACCAGTAATACACGATGCCAATAATCGAAGCGCAAAATTGACGCGCCACGGCGTCGGCGTCCACACGGTGGACAGAATCACCGGCCGCATCGATCCAGCCTCTCACATCCCGAAACCGACGCTCATGGATATGATTGATCATGGTTTTGCTTTGGCTCTGGGGCGACACCGATTCGAACCACAACATGTAAAACGCCCGTACATGAATCGGGTTGTCGGCACAGAGCTGAAAATGCTCATCAGTGGCCGCCGAAATGGCCTCGTATCCGACCTTGCCCCTGGTCACAGTGGTCAGCCTGTGCAGCCAATCCTCGCCCAGTGAGCGCACAATAAAACCGAACAGCGCATCCTTGGAGCCAAAGCGGTAACCAGCGAGTCCGCGGCTGTACCCCGCCCTTTCGCCGACATCTTTCAGAGTGGTGGCGGCAGTACCCTGGGCCACGATCAGCTCGATCGCGGCATCGCGCATCAAACGGTCGGAGAGGTCACTGCGTTCAGCTTGCGTTTTACGCTTAACCTGGGCCACGGGAGCACCTTTAACGGACTGAAGTGTTGATCATACACAACTTGCTTGCTGCTAACAAGTTTGTTGTCCTCGGCTTTCCGCAGGAATCCATGGCAAGGGAGAAAGGGGCAGACGCACACGGGGCGCCAGACTTTAGGACGGCATCATCGACCACTCTCGTAAGGAACCGGAGGTCGGTCGACGGCAGCCCCGTTACCGCAGTGGGTAGGGGGATGCCAGACCCGGATTCGGGCCCGGCGGTTCAAATGGCAGGGCGGACACGGGGCGAGCCGGCAAATTTCCGGGGGCAGCCGCCCTGTCTGCCTCTACCATGCAGCTTAGAGCCAGTGCAGTGCGATCGACGCGGCAGCGACGAGGGCGCTGATCAGGCCCAGCATTTTTGCCGCATTGAGTTCGTGCTTGAACTTCAACGCCTGTGCAGCCAGCGCGCTATCAATGGCTTCATGGTCACCGGGGGTTGCTTCGCTGGCACCCGATTCTGCGTTCGCAGCCGAAACCTGACCGTCAGCGTCAGTGTCATTGGCTTCCAAAGTGAAGGCGTTGTTTTCCTGTAGTCGTTGCAGAACATCAGCCGATACCGCCTGTTGCAACGCAGCGATATCCACAGCAGCCTTCGCCTCGGCCTGATCAGCCGTACCGAGTTGCTCAAGCAGATCGGCCCGAAGGGACTCGCGCAGGGCGTCGACATCCAACTGCGGCTGCGGCGGAGCTGCGGGTAGTTCAGCCCGTATCTGCTCCAGAATCTCCAACTTCAGGTTTTCATCCGGGGTTGCGGTGTCAACATTATGGCCAGGCCCGGGAAGCTCTTTGAGCTCCTCGATGAGCTCGGCTTTGAGGGACGCGTGCAGGCCGTCGAGATCGAGTTGCGGCATTGCGGCTGCGCCGCCCGGATCGCTGAATCGCTGCTCCATCTCGCTGCGCAGGGCTGCGGTATCTTGCGCTACCCCGGCGATCGCATCGCCACGCTGCGCGGACAAGGCATCCAGCTGCTTGAATCGCTCCTCGACTTCGCCCATGAATTGCTCCAGGCGCACAGACAGTTGATCGCCCTTCTGCCAAACCTGCGCCTCTAATTGTTCCAGCGCGGCGACCACTTCCGCCGTGTCACTCTGGAGCCGGCTCTCCAGACTGCCCTGCAGCGACGTTTCCAGTTGCGCTCCCAGCGCATCGACATCCGGCAGAGCCAGTCCGCTAATGCGCTGTTCCAGTTGCGCTTCCCACGCCGCCTGCAACTTTTCGACGTCGACCGCTGGTGCGGGGTTACCCTGTTCCGACAGGGCCTGCACCGTATCGGCGACAGTCACGAAACGCTCGTCGGTATATTTGGCCAGGGCATCAAACTGCTCAACCATTGCCTCCATTCGATTGGCAATCGGCTGTATCAACTCAAGCACCTCCGCTTCAGCCGGTGCTGCCCCCGCATCTACCATCGCGGCGCTGCCTGATCCCGCTTCTGCCTGCTCCAGTTCGGCGAATACCGCGTCTATCGCATTGGTCTCTGCGGGTTTTGGCAACACATTGCTTGCCCCTATAGCGCGCGCCTCTTCCAGATAGCCCTGTTTTTCCTTGCCACTGCACATGATGACCGGTAGATGGGCCGTAGCACTGTTACCCTTGATTTCCCGGGTTGCCTGAAAGCCGTCCATCTCTGGCATGAGGTGGTCCATGAAAACGATGTCTATTGCATTACTCTGCAACAGTTCAAGCGCCTGTCTGGCATCCTCAGCCATTACAATCTCCAGGCCACGCTGCTCAAGTTTGCGCTTGAGTGCAACGCGTGCCAGCTTGGAGTCATCAACGATCAACGCAGTGTTAAAACCCATACTCAACGCCTTCTAGTTATCAGTCTTTCCAGTTTGTCTGGCCGCTGAAAAGGCATCCATCAGCAGCACACAAACCTCCATTGCCGAAGTCTAGTACAGGCGTTTCGCTGCCATGACGGGCTTTCCCGAGAGCGTCGACGAGTTCACAATTTTGCTCACTGCGCGGCGATGCCTATGGGTGCAGGAAAAGCGCAGGCTTGCGTGGTCGAGCACAGTGCTGCTTGAAATCGCCGGGAGACAGTATGGATGGCCGGCGAGAAACCAGGGGAAAATCGGGTCGGGTCGGGCCGGGCCGGGTCAGCAACCGCCGCTCTCGGACAATGACAGCGGGCGGTGCAGGAGGTTAACGTCCAGTGCCTGGCTCAGTTTATCGGTGAGCGCTGCGCCAAACGGCACCATAGCCCGAGCTCCCGCTCCGTGGCTGCCGCCGACGCCGGTGAATCGGGCGGAATTTGCAGCACCGATGATCGACATTGATCGCCACCACGAATCATGCCGTCGCTGTCATAGACGAACACGACTGCGTTTCGAAGTTCGATCGATTGCGACGGGGAATCATCGGACTCACGGCCCGCCGCAACAGCGAGCTGACGAAATCTGTCCAGGTCGGCTTTGTCCATCCACAGTCGATAGCGTATGCCAGCGCCGTCACGATAAACGCTCACTGACCGGGTGAGGGGCGCAAACTGTGCGTCGCTATTGACAGCCAGTTGCAGAACGTCGCTGGTGTTTGTTTTCTCGATGTCACCCAGGTGCTCGAGCTTTGCCAATGACTCGCTGTCGTGCGGGGGCGCAACGGCCTGGGGAACGCCGCCCAGGTCAGCCTCGATCTCACCCGCTGCCTGCTGCAAATCCTTGAGCAAGGCGCCAATCGCTGCACCGGCCTCTTTTGGGCTCATCTGGTCGATGCCCTGGGCCTGCAGATCCTTCGCGGATTGTGACAGTGTGTCAATCAACTTGCCCACTGCATCGCCAGCCCGTGCCAGACCAGCCTGCTCCTCTGGCGACATCAAGTCACCACCGCCCTCCTGCAAACCACTCAGAAAATCGCTGGCAGCCTTCCCCAGGGCCGAAGTCGGGGGTTCTGCCGGAGCCTGTCCCGCGGGGCTGCCGTTGGCAGGCGACGCGTTATTATGAGTGCCGGACCCCGGGGGGCTTGATGGAGCGAGACCGGGCCAACTATTGAGCGGGGGATTACTGCTCCGTCGCCACTCCTCTTTAAAACCCTCGGCCATTTGCTGCAGCTTCCTGGCTTCGTGCTCCGCCCTGAGATTGCTGTAGAGGGAAAAGGCGCCAATCACGAGAAAAACCACCAGGACCCTGTTAAGCGGGATCTTGTGGGCTTCCGTGGAGGCGATCATCATCAGGGCAATGCCCCAGATGACCCTTAGCGCGGTGCCGAGATAGGGAACCGCCGAAGCCAGTGTGACCACCGGAAGAATCGCGAAGGCGAAGGCGACACAGCGATACGCGAGCTGGTAACTCCCCGCGGAGCCCAGAAGCTTCCATACCACGAACAGTATCGTGGCCAGGACAAAGCTACCAATGACCATGAAGATCGGCATCACCAGGACGCCGAAGACAGCCCCCGCCATCCCCGCCCCCGGCGCTCCCCAACCGAGCGCTGCAAGCACGCTGATCAGCAGACCGGCGATGGCACTCATCACCATCACAAAAATCACCGGGTTGGCGTAACCACCCGCGGGAGCAAGGTTGCGATAAAAGCCGACGGGACTGGTGATCACCTGCCTGGCGGTAGCAAAAATAATACCAAGATCAAAGCGACTCGATTCGGTCACGCTGCGCTCCCTGAGATAATGGTGGGACGATAGCCGGGCCCGGTTCCCGGGGGCTCACCGGGGAAGGCATCGGACCTGCTCAATCCAGGATTTCCAGACGCACCGGTGCCAACCCTTGCTCCACCATGTCGATTTGCTCGGCAGCCGCGCGGGACAAATCGATAATACGGCCCTTGGTGAATGGCCCGCGATCGTTGATGATCACCGTCACCGATTCATCGTTTTCCAGGTTGGTGACTTCAACCCGGGTGCCAAAAGCCAGGGTTTTGTGAGCCGCGGTGAACGCATTTTTATCGTAGGGCTCGCCACTGGCAGTCTTTTTGCCATGGAGCACATCCGAGTAGTAGGCGGCAGTGCCTTCTTCTGCGGTCACATTCAAGGTGAACAGCAGGCCCATTAATACCAACAAAATTTTCATCGTAGCCTCGATATTCAGCAGAGTTGCCTTAAAGGTTCGCGCCACCGCGATATGACGGCGGCTCGCCCGCGGCATCATATCATCAACAGGGGCCGATAATTCAACTCTCAGGCGCAGTTGGCCGCGAGGAAGGCAGACCAGGAGCAGGCTGGGAGTGCCCGCAGGGGCGGGCTAGGATTCCTCCAGAACTCGCAGAATTTCGTCGACGTCCAGGTGTCTGACGTCCTGCCCCTTGGCAAGGAAAATGACATGCCCCGCGATATTCTTGGCACGGCCTCCAAACCTCTCCAGGGCGCGCACGCAGAGCACGACCTCGACGAAGTGTCCGACATTTCGTGCATCCTCCATGATGAAGGTGCTCAAGCGCCGCAGGGTTGAGCTGAACTCATCCTCCAGCTTGTCGTCCATTTTCAAGACCTCGACGGCGAGGTCGAGATCCAGTGAAGAAAAGGCGCGCATGCTCTTTTGCAGCATGTCACCGACATAGGCCGACATAGAGTAAATATCCCGCAGGATGTCCTCACCCGGAGCACTGCCATTCCCGCCGTAGAAATGGATCGCCAACTTGGCCAGCTTGCGGGCTTCGTCGCCGGCTCGCTCGAGCTCATTCACCACCTTGGCCAGGGTGAAGATCTGACGCAAATCACCCGCCATGGGCTGGCGCCTGGCGATCAGGTGAATGATCTTGTCATCGATTTCCACATCGAGGTCGTTGATCTTCTGGTCCCGGCTGACTACCTCCCGGGCAGCCACCGGATCCTCATCGACCAGGACCTCTACTCCCCGCTGCAACTGCTCAACGGCCAGTTGGCCCATTTTATCGACCAGGTTGGCAATGTTGTTAAGCTCCTCGTCAAAGCGATGAAAAGTGTGACCCCTGCCAGTCAGTCCCATGATGTTTTCCTTGATTTGCTTTTATTTAGCCGAAGCGCCCGGTGATATAGTCTTCTGTGAGGCGATGGGTCGGCCTGGTAAAAATATTGTCCGTGCTGCCGACCTCGATCAGGTCCCCCAGGTGAAAATACGCGGTCCGCTGGGACACCCGCGCCGCCTGCTGCATCGAGTGGGTCACGATCGCAATGGTAAAACGCTCACGCAATTCGTCAATCAACTCCTCCACTTTTGCCGTCGCAATGGGGTCGAGGGCTGAACATGGCTCATCCATTAAAATGACCTCCGGCGATACGGCAATGGCCCGGGCTATGCAAAGGCGTTGCTGCTGTCCCCCGGACAAGCCGGTACCTGGCTGCTGCAAGCGATCCTTCACCTCTTCCCAGAGACCCGCTCGCCTCAGGCTGGACTCAACGACCGCATCCAGCTCCGTCTTGCCCGTGGCCAGGCCATGAATACGTGGCCCGTAGGCGACGTTTTCATAGATCGACTTGGGAAAAGGGTTGGGTTTCTGAAAAACCATACCCACCCTGGCGCGCAGCGGCACCACGTCGATGCTCTTGTCGTACATATCCTGCCCATCCAGGGCGATGGTACCCGTCACCTGGCAGCCATCGATCGTGTCGTTCATACGATTGAGACAGCGCAGGAATGTCGACTTGCCGCAACCGGATGGGCCGATCATGGCCAGCACCTCGTTACTGCCGATGTCCAGGCTGACATCCTTGATCGCATGGGCGCTGCCATTGCCGTAGTAAACATCGACATTGCGGCACACGATACGGGGATTGGGGCTGGTAATGTCGCCTACGGTGCCGGCGAAACCGCGTTCATCCGGCTTTCGCCCGGTTGCTTCGGCGACGACGCCTGGCTCGGACAGGGCTTGGGTCATGCTATTCATAGTGTCCTCAGTAAGACGCTACCAGCGCCTCTCGAATTTTTTCCGCAGCAGCACGGCGGCAAGGTTCATGGTGATCAAAAACGCCAGCAATACAAGAATCGCGGCCGACGTACGCTCAACAAAGGCCCGCTCCGGGCTATCAGCCCAGAGGAATATCTGCACCGGCAGCACCGTGGCCGGGTCGGTAATACCCTGTGGGACATCCACAATGAACGCGATCATCCCGATCATCAGCAGCGGCGCAGTTTCGCCCAGGGCCTGCGCCATACCGATGATAGTACCGGTCAGCATTCCCGGCATTGCGAGGGGCAATACGTGATGAAACTGGGTCTGGAGCGGTGAAGCGCCCACTCCCAGCGCCGCCTCGCGGATCGAGGGTGGTACCGACTTGAGGGCTGAACGACTGGCTATGATGATGGTAGGGAGGGTCATCAGGGTCAGCACCAGCGATCCAATCAGCGGTGTGGAACGGGGAACGCCGAACAGACCGATAAAAACCGCCAGGCCCAGCAAGCCGAAAATAATAGAGGGCACTGCGGCCAGGTTGTTGATATTGACCTCTATAAGGTCAGTCCACCTGTTCTTGGGCGCAAACTCCTCGAGGTAGATTGCAGTCCCCACACCAATGGGGAAGGAGAAAAGCAGTGTCAGCAATAGCGTGTAGAACGAACCCTTCAGGGCGCCTGCAATACCCGCCTGCTCTGGCTGCCGCGAGTCTCCGGCCGTAAAAAACACCGTGTTGAAGCGTTTTTCAATGGCGCCCTGCTGCTCTAACTGTTCAACCCAGGCGACCGACCGGTCCTTTACCCGCCTTTCATTCTCGGGCAGATCGCGATCGATTCGTCCCTTCACCAACATATCGATGTCGTCGTCTGCCAGCACCCAGATCGTTTCCGTGGTTCCGATCAACCCGGGGTTCTCCAGAATGCGGTCGCGCAGCGCTTGCCCTGCGGCGGGGCTCACCAGTTTATAAAGCTCACGCTTGTCGCGCCTCTTGGTCACGTCTGGGAAAGCCTCCCGCAGGCTTTCTTTCACCAGCCCGCTGTAGTCAGCGAACGCCAGTTGCTCTGGATCTCGGCCTCCTTCCGGGTCAATGATCGATGCGTCATATTCGACCTGTAAGCGCACGTAGGTTTGCTGGAATGCCCCGTAGCCTTTGAGGAAGATGTCGACAAACAGTACCGCGACAAAAAACAGCCCGAGAAAAACGGCGAAAGCCCCGAGGCGTCGAAAACGACGCTCCGCAGCATAGCGCTTCTTCAAACCGGCATTGACGATTTCCATGGTACGTCGACTATCGTCCACCACCTGCACTCCGTCACGCTGATCTTGCGATTGCTCAGTCATACTGTTCTCGATATTTGCGCACAACATGGAGGGCGATAACGTTCAGCACCAGGGTCACCAGGAACAGGGTTAGCCCAAGGGCAAATGCTGCCAGGGTCTTGGCGCTGTCGAATTCCTGATCGCCCGTCAGTAGGGTCACGATTTGCACGGTAACCGTGGTGACGCTTTCGATCGGGTTCCAGGTGAGATTGGCCGAGAGGCCCGCGGCCATCACCACAATCATGGTTTCACCTATTGCGCGAGACACCGCCAACAGCACACCGCCGACGATTCCCGGCAATGCCGCCCGAAAAACCACTTTGCGTACGGTCTCAGATTTGGTCGCGCCCAGTGCATAGGACCCATCGCGAAGGGTTTGCGGTACGGCATTGATGACGTCGTCGGACAGGGAGGATACGAAGGGTATTATCATGACCCCCATCACAAGACCCGCCGCCAGTGCGCTTTCGGAAGCGACATCGAGCCCTACGCTTTCCCCCAGGGAGCGAATGAACGGCGCCATGGTCAATGCGGCGAAGAAGCCGTAGACCACGGTTGGGATTCCCGCAAGAATCTCCAGAACAGGTTTGGCTACAGCCCGAAAACGGCGAGGGGCATACTCCGACAGGTAGATCGATGACATAAGACCGATCGGTACCGCAACCACCATTGCAATCGCAGACACCAGAAGCGTGCCGGTTATCAGCGGGATTACGCCGAAACTACCCGCGGAACCTACCTGGTCGTCCCGCAGGGCAATTTGCGGACTCCACTCGGTACCGAACACGAATTCGCTTACGGGCACCTTGCGAAAAAACAACAGCGACTCGTAGAGCACCGAAAGCACGATACCCAGCGTGGTAAGGATCGCTATCGATGAAAATACGATCATTATCGCCAGAATCGTGCGCTCAACCAGATTGCGCGCCCGCAACTCCGGCGATATCTGCCGATGCGCCAGGCCAAGTGCAATCAGGGCCACGACCAGCACCACAACCCACAATCCGGCCCGGGCAATGCCCTGCAGGCGCAGGTAATGGTCGGCTGCCGCCTGCATCTGCGGGGTTACGTCGGATGAGACGATATCGCCGGTTGCCAGATTGCGCACATCGTTGACCACGAGGCCGAGCCGATCGGCCGGCAGACTTTGCATCGACTCCGGCAACTGCGCCACCATCAGACGCGTCACCAGAGCGTCCTGAAAAAATACCCACCCCAGGACCAGCAGCAGAGCGGGTAGGCCCACCCACAGCGCCGTATAAAACCCGTAATAGCCGGGCAGGGAGTGCAGCGATCCGACGCCGCCTGCAGCCTCGGCCAGACCCAACGAGCGCCTGCGTCCCGCAACATAGGCGACACCCATTAGTGCCACCAGTGCTATGACAAGCAAAGGTGCATTCATTGCTTAAAAGACTCCCTGATTTGCGCCCTGTTTCGGATGACGTTCCCGCTGTGGCCCTGCTCGTGGGGACGCGCGGGCACTCAATTGCGGATTTAAACCCCTATTCAAGCCCTGTCATCGGAGTCATTTCGCCAACGGATTTTCGGAACGCCTTCCGCTCAGGCTCAGGCATGGGGATGAGCCCCTTGTCAGTAAGATAGCCTTCGTCGCCAATCGCTTTTTCGCTCATAAATTCGCGATTGTATTCAGCCAGGCCAGGAATACTGCCAACGTGAGCTTTCTTGACGTAGTAATACAATGAGCGCGAAACAGGATAAGAGCCGTCAGCGATGCTTTCAAATTCCGGCGCCACTCCGTCGATCAGAGAGCCGTGGATGACATCCGAATTCTGGTCCAGAAAGCTGAACCCGAAAATACCCAGAGCCTTGGGATTGGCCTGCAACTTTTGCACGATGAGGTTATCGTTTTCACCAGCTTCGATGTAGGCACCGTCTTCGCGCATTGCGTGGCAGACCGCCTTGTATTTGTTCTTGTCGCTGGACTTCAGAGCCTTGATGAAATCAAACTGCTTGCAGCCCCCCTCCATAGCCAGTTCCACGAAGGCATCGCGGGTTCCCGAAGTCGGTGGTGGACCTAGCACCTCTATTTTCTCAGCCGGGAGCGATGGATTGATTTCGTTCCAACTCTTATAGGGGTTATCTATCAACTTGTCGCCGCCCTTGGGATCAGGGACCGACTTGGCCAGGGCCAGCCAGATATCTTTGGTCGAAAGTTCGTAGGTGGGGGCAGTTATTGCGTTGGCCAGAGCGATACCGTCGTAGCCGACTTTTACCTCGACAATTTCTTTCACACCGTTTTTTGCACAGTCGTCGATTTCCGACTGCTTGATCCGCCGAGAAGAGTTCGTAACATCGGGATGCTCGACCCCTACCCCGCCACAAAATAACTTAAGCCCGCCCCCCGAGCCAGTGGCCTCAATTTTCGGTGTCTTGAACTTGGTGCCTTTGCCAAAGTTCTCGGCCACTACCGTTGCGAAGGGGTATACCGTCGATGAACCAACGATACTGATGTAATCTCTTGCGTGACTGGTGCTGCTGAATCCGATAACTCCCGCCACGGCAACCGCTATCACTTGCTTCTTCATAATCAACTTCCTGATTTGACGATGGGATATTCGTGTTTCGGAGCGGCGCACAAGCCATATCCGCCGTCACCAAACCTTGCCTGCAGCAAAGCACTCTAGTTAGCTTGAGTGACAATAATGCGAAAGATTTATTACATTTACGTTAACCACAGCGCGTCGCTGCCGGCCGCGACTGTGCTAGCCAACGATGTGAATACGCACGATAAAAATAGGGGAAAATAGATTTGCGGCACACAAGCGGGTACCGGCGTCGTAGCGCAAACAGGCATTAGCGCCGGGAAGCGGCCGCTGCCCAGCTATTAACGTTACTGCGCGGCGCCCGCAGCGCTATATCGAGGTCGGGGATGTGTTACAAGTGATTGCCAAGGTAATCCATTTGTCTCTGGCAACCCTGTTCGACCTGCGCCAGTACGTATTTACTTATCCGGCTACCCAGCAGTGGAATCCTGCTTTTGACCTTGTGCTTGATGGTGTAGCAACAACCCTCGCCAGTGGGATCGAGCCGAAAATCGGCAAAGATTGTAATCGGCTGATTTTTGACCTCGATAACCTGACTGCCGACCCAGCTTCCCTCGCTCTCTTCATCACGCCGCCACTCTTCGCGCACTTTGAGGGTTTGCTCGGGATTGAGCAACTTGGCAAGCAGCAAAGGAAAATCACGGACAAGCTTGCGAGTTAGCGCTATTTCGGTGACATCGCCCTGTTCCTCGATATCACACTGCACCTCCAGGTCACCCAAGCCAATACTTCTCTCCAGCAGATATTTTTTGTCAGTCAGGAGCGAATACACCCGATCGGTATCGGCTTTATAGCTTGCTTTCATAAGGTCTTCTCTCCATCCAAGTGCCTCCCTGCGCCAGGGAAGCCCACACCACCAATCCGTATTATGGTTTTACGCTTTCAGGAACTGATACTGACTTCAGCGGCAGCCGCTTGTCAATAAAGGAAACCAGAACTGCACCTGACAGCACACTGTCGTAGCCAGCTTCGTCGACGCGATCCGGGAGGGTACGGACTGCAGATAGCAAAACGCCCCGCTGGAAGCGGGGCGCTGGAATGGGAGCGGTCGTTGCCGGAGGGTGGCGCGCTCAAGCTGAGGACGCGCCGTCCAACTTACGCTACAGCCTTTTTACGGCGGGCTTTGGTTTTCTTCTTTGGCGCCAGCAACTGCTTGAGCAACTTTTTCTCCTCCGCAAGCAGTTTTTTCATTGTTGCTTGTTCTTGCTTAAGGGCGGTTTTGAGGAGCTTTTCTTCTGCTCTTGCAAAGCGCTTAAAATCTGCCACCGATGCATTGTACGAGTTCTTGGCCTCCCGGTAACTTCCCTTGGCAGACTTCAGCATATCATCGGCATTTCTTCGCGCGTCCTGAGCCCTCCGCAGTGCGGACTTGGCGGCGGCCGTACCTCTGCTGCGTGCGGCCTCACGTCGATCTGCGAGCGTCTTATCAGCTTTCGCAACCGACTGCATGGCCTTATCAACCTGCTTTTCCAATCGGACGAGCAGCTTTTCGTTATCGGCAATCATTTTTCGAGCTGACTCTATCGCGCTATCCAGGCCATTGAATGAGTATCTGTGCGCGAGCTTTTCCAGAGCGTCCGCCGCGGCATTCGCCTTACCCTGAAGGACACTTCTGGTAGTGGCTTTTTTGGCTGGCGCTTTCCTTGTCGCGGCCTTTTTACTCACCGCCTTTTTCAGGGCCTGTTTTTTCGCTACCGCCTTCTTGACCGCGGTCTTTTTACCCGCCCTTTTCGCAGGAACCTCTTTGGTCACGACGTTGGCTTTTTCTTGCGCCATGTTCAAACTCCTATAGCTTTTATACAAGGTTCGCAAAGTGTAGAACATATGCCATCATTAAAAAAGCCCGGCCACTCTAACCTTTATACCATGTTGCACCATTCCTGCCGTCTATCGCTGATGATTCAGCGCGGCGCTGACTATTTGATTAAGCGGTAGGTACCTGCCGAGAGAAGCGAATAGTCAGCAGAATATTGATACTACTGTGCCCCAACCCCTGAAGCGCAAAAACGGGCTGAAATTCAGGCTCAAACTACGCAATCTGCAAAAGTCTCTGCAAATTGCCAAACCGGATGTTATAAAGAGCCCCAGGCGTTGCACAAAAGCATGCATCGCCCTCGAGCTGAGAACGGCAGCACTTTACAAGACAGTCGAGGCCAGAATGATTCTTTACGATTGCACTACCGCTCCAAGCCCGCGCAGGGCCCGGATATTTGCAGCGGAGAAAGGTATAAAACTGGATAAGGTTGAAATTGATCTCGCCAAGGGGGAACACCTGTCCGAATCTTTCAAGCGAATCAATCCACGCTGCACTGTTCCGGCATTGGAACTGGAAGACGGCACCGTCATCGCCGACAATCTCGCCATAGCCGACTATCTGGAATCGATTCAGCCGCAGCCAGCGTTGCTGGGTAACACACCGACGCAAAGAGCCCTGACGCTGCAACTGAACAACCGTATAGAGTTCGAGGGCCTGATGGCACTCGCTGAGGTTTTGCGAAATTCCAGTCGCGGATTGAAGGATCGCGCGCTGACCGGCCCGGTTAATTTTGCCCAGATTCCTGCGCTGGCAGAGCGGGGCCGAGCTCGCTTCCAGTACTTTTTCCCCATGCTCGAGGAACAACTCGGCGAGCAAGAATTTTTACTGGGCGATCATTTCTCCCTTGCCGACATTACCGCCTTTGTTACAACTGAATTCGCTCGCTGGATCAAGGAGGAAATCCCCCAAAGTTGCCCTCGGTTGCAGACATGGTATGCCAGGGTTAAAGCCAGGCCCGGATCAAGTGCCTGACACGCCAATTGCATGCCCTGCATTGTTTCGACTAAAGACTTACTTTTTATACACCGCCCGCTGTGCCATGATCGGTTTTTTTCGGAAGAGAGAAGACAATGAAGAATTTGATAGTTAGCCTTGTGTTATTGAGCCTGGCGGGTTGCGCTTCCAGCCAATTCAACAAGGAATGCGGTATTGATGCCGATGGCCAGCAACGCGCCATGGAAAATATCAGTGCCGTGCTGCGAAGCGACTTCAAAACCAATGCCGACAGTTACATCAAGGAGGGTTTCGAACCCCAGACCATCTACGGCGGCAACGACTACTGCACCTATATGGTGGCGCCGTGGCGACCCATCACGAGCGAGTTAATATGGGACGGGACGCTGGCTTTCAGGATCGACAAGGAGACCTACGAGGTTCTTGGCTGGAGGCGGGCCGACGATTAGCTGGCCTCGATTGATTCACCCTGGCCAATCTCCGCATGCTGCCGGGGCGTTGACAGAGTGGGCGGGAGCGACTGCCTCTGCAATGTGGCCGGCATCAAGCGCAGACCTGCCTGTTAACCTACGTAGAAACACGCCAGACCTGCGTTGTTACCACGATGCATTGTTGCAGCAAAACATGTCAGAATTAGCCAGTGTGTTTATTGGACGCCGAAGCCCACCGCATCGGCCCTGTTTTAATGGATGGAAAACCCGGTGATATCAGTAAAACCTGCACGGTACGCTTTATTACGGATGCCCTTGATGGGTGCGCTCATCCTGGTATCAAGCTGGGGCGCCACGATCAAAGTCCTGGCCTCGCCCGGCGAATTTCACACGCCCGCCGAGGCGCTAGACCCCGAACAATGTCGACTACTGCTGAGCCGGGCCCACGCCGACGATCGCCACGCTGGTTTTGACCCGGAAAATATTCAGATTCTTAACTGGAACCTGCAGAAAGGGCAACGGCGGGGGTGGCAATCCGACCTCGAACTGTTGGCAGCACGGTCGCACCTGGTGATGATGCAAGAGGCATCACTGGATCCCTCCATGACTGCTCACGGTGGCCCCGCGCGTTTCGCTGCGTTTGCGCCTGGCTATCGCAGCCGTGATTTACTCACCGGGGTGCTGACCTTGAGTCAATTCAAACCCCTGGGTCATTGTCGCCTGACAGCCTATGAACCGTGGCTGGGAACTCCCAAGGCCACCAGCATCAGCGAGTACGCCCTCAGCGGAACTGACGATACCCTGGTGGTTGTTAACATTCATGCCGTCAACTTCACTTTTGGGGTCAGTGACTATCGCCGTCAGTTGCATCAGATCAGAGAGGCTTTGAAGGATCACCACGGTCCCATTATCATGACCGGCGACTTCAATAGCTGGCGCCTGCGAAGACAGCGCCTGTTAAAGCAGTTGGTTACCGACTTGAACCTCAAGACGCCAGAATACAAGCTGGACAATCGGGTCCGGGTGTTTGGCCACGCACTAGACCACATTTACTTTCGCGGCTTTAGCGCCCAGCCGGTGATATCACCGGTTGTCACCAGTTCAGATCACAACCCTCTGGTTGCGAGGCTGAGACTCAGCGGGGGAGAGCTATGACTGCCGCAAAACGGCGCATTTTGCCCCTGGCGGGTGTTATCCTGATGGCTGCTGCATTACCCGGCTGGGCCGACATCAGTGACGAGACGAGCGCTGAAATTGATAGGCTGTTGCAACAGGTACAAGTAAGCGACTGCATCTTCATCCGCAATGGCAGCGAGCACGATGCCGAAGATGCCGCCGATCACCTGCGTTTGAAACTCAAGCGGGGGAAAAAGTACGTCAACACCACGGAGCAGTTCATCGACCGACTGGCTAGCGAGAGCTCGTGGACGGGGAAGCCCTATACTATCCGCTGTCCGGACCAGGATGAAGAATTGACCGGCGCCTGGCTGCACCGCCTGCTGGACTCGATTCGCACCGCCGAATAAGCCGGGGTTTATTGCCGCGCGCTTGGGGCGGCCCGGCGGTCCGGCGCTCCGGCTTCCCCTTAGTCCGCTCTAGCCCGCGTGCCGGCTAGCCGTTAATCAGCAAATGTACATAGATGCTGGCGAAATAGCCCAGGGTGATCGCCGGCGTCCACTTCAGGTGATTGAAAAAAGTATAATGACCCCTCGCCTGCCCCATCAGAGCCACCCCCGCGGCCGAACCGATCGACAACATGCTGCCGCCGACCCCCGCGGTCAGGGTGACCAGTAGCCATTGTACTTCGGGCATATCGGGATTCATGGTTAGCACCGCAAACATCACCGGAATGTTGTCCACGATGGCAGACATGAATCCCACCAGAACATTGGCCGTTGTCGCGCCAAGTTCGCCATAGATATAGCCCGATGCCATACCCAGATAACCGAGAAAACCCAGCCCACCGACCGCCATAATGACGCCGTAAAAGAAAAACAGGGTATCCCACTCCGCCTTGGCGATATTGTCGAAAACGTCGAAGCGATTCCCGCTCTCCTCATCGGACGGGGGCATGGCGTCTTTTTCGTCGTTCCGATAAGCATGTTCGCGCAGGTAGAAACCGTACAGTTTGAGGTAAGCCAGTCCGGTCATCATACCGAATACCGGAGGCAAGCCGAGGAAGTTGTGAAAGCTGACGGCGGTAACAATGGTCAGCAGAAACAGACCGACGATAGTCAGGCCACCATGCTTCAGCGCGTGCACCGTCTCATCGTCCTCTGCAGGCTTACCCTTGGGCAGGACGAAGTGCATCATCATCGCCGGGATCAGGAAGTTGACCACGGAGGGCACAAACAGCTTGAAGAAAGTGAAAAAGTCAACGATGCCTTTTTGCCAAACCATCAGCGTCGTGATATCGCCGAATGGGCTGAAAGCACCACCCGCATTGGCAGCCACCACAATATTGATGCAGGAAAGGGTAATAAACCGATGATTGTCCCTGCCTACGGTCAACACCACCGCACACATTATCAGCGCAGTGGTGAGGTTGTCGGCCACCGGCGATATAAAAAAGGCCAGGATACCGGTAATCCAGAACAATTGATGGTAACTGTAACCCCGCGCCACCAGCCAATTGCGCAACTCATCGAATACCCCGCGCTCCAGCATCGCACTGATATAGGTCATCGCTACCAGCAGAAAGAAAAACAGCTCGGTGTACTCAAGAAAGTTGTGGCGAATCGCCTCCTCGGCCGTATGGGCCATGCCATGGGAGCTGTAGTAGAACCCGATGATAATCCAGATGAGCCCCGCAGCAAGTAGTACCGGCTTGGATTTACGCAGGTGTATCTTCTCTTCCAGAATGACCAGAACGTAAGCGACGACGAAAATTACGATCGCGAGGTAACCTATCCAACTGTTGGTCAAATCGACGCGTTGTCCACTATCCCCGGACGCTAGAGCCAGACCGGGGAAAAAAAGACAAAGACAAAGTGCTAGCAGACGGGGCATGCGCGAAATCTCGGTAGATGGGGGGATTTCAACCGGCGCGAATTATACCCGCCGAGTGCCTGGAATGCCTATTTTTATGGGAAATAGCTAACATAGATCAAATTTCGGCCGGGGCCCGAAATGGGCAGCAGCCGGCGGGCCATGAAGTCCAGCTTCCCCTGCCAACGCCTTTGCGGAATAATGCCGGCTCGTCCCGCCTCTACGGAACTTCACTTGCCAGACACCACCAGGAAACTCTCGACGCTATTACTACTCCGCGATTTCGTCATCCCCTATCGGGGCCGACTGGTGGCAGCAATGGGGGCGCTGGTGTTCACGGCTGCCATCACCCTGCTGGTGGGTCAGGGCATCAGAATTCTCATCGATGATGGTTTTATGACTCGGTCCATAGGCCAGCTCAACACCGGCATCGGCTTTATCCTGGTGCTAGCCGTGCTCATGGCGCTGGGAACTTTTGTCCGCTTTTACCTGGTTTCCTGGCTGGGGGAACGGGTTAGCGCGGATATCCGTCAGGCGGTTTTTGATCATGTGATCGAACTGCACCCCAGCTACTTCGAAGCCAACCATAGTGGCGAGATCACGTCGCGCATTACCACAGATACCACGCTGCTGCAGTCCATTATCGGGTCATCTTTTTCGATGGCACTGCGTTCCTCCCTGACCCTGGCGGGTGCCCTCATCATGCTGTTGGTTACCAATCTCAAGCTGACCATGATGGTACTGGCCTGCGTGCCATTGGTACTGATGCCCATACTGGTTTTTGGTCGGCGGGTGCGCGCATTATCGCGCAGCAGTCAGGACTCCATCGCCGATGTCGGCAGCTACGCCGGTGAAATTATCCAGAATATCAAGACAGTGCAGAGCTATACCCGGGAGCCAGAGGAAAAGGCCGCATTCAAGCGTGAAGTCGAGACGGCTTTCGGCATTGCCAGGCGGCGCGTCCGGCAGCGAGCAATACTGATGGCCGTTGTCATCCTGCTGGTGTTTGGCGCGCTCAGTGGCATGCTCTGGGTGGGCGGCAGTGACGTGCTGCGGGGTTCCATGAGTGCTGGCGAGCTGGGCGCCTTCGTCTTTTATGCCATTCTGGTGGCCGCTGCGGTCGCAACGCTGTCGGAAGTTTATGGGGAGTTGCAGCGTGCTGCGGGTGCAACCGAGCGATTGATGGAGTTGATTCAGGTTCCCAGTGCCATCGCAATGCCGGCAACCGGCGCCCGGGCGAGCCGGGACCTTGCGCCACAACTGAATTTCGACAAGGTGCGTTTCTGCTATCCGTCACGACCTGAGACACCGGCGCTTGATGACTTCTCGCTTGCGATTCGGTCCGGCCAAAGTCTGGCGCTGGTTGGCCCCTCGGGTGCAGGCAAGTCTACCGTCTTCGAGTTGCTACAACGTTTTTACGACCCCCAGTCAGGCAGCATCAGTCTTGGCGGCTGCGATCTTCGCCAGCTCGAGCCGCGGGACCTGCGTGCGCAGATGGCCCTGGTACCTCAGCAGCCGGCACTGTTTTCGGCCGATGTACTGCACAACATCCGTTACGGCAAGCCCGACGCCAGTGAAGAGGAGGTCATCGCCGCCGCGCGCTCCGCCCATGCCCATGACTTCATCACACAATTGCCCCAGGGCTACCATAGCTACCTCGGTGAGCGCGGGGCCCGGCTATCCGGAGGCCAGCGGCAGCGCATAGCGATCGCCCGGGCAATATTGAAAAATCCGCGAATCCTGCTGCTCGACGAAGCCACCAGTTCACTCGATGCCCAGAGCGAACACCAGGTGCAACTGGCGATGCAGGAGTTGATGCAGGGACGCACAACGGTAATTATTGCCCATCGCCTGGCGACCATCCTGCATGCCGACCAGATTGCCGTGCTCGACCATGGCCGCTTGCTGGCACTGGGAACGCACCAGTCCTTGATGGCCAGTTCACCGTTATACCAGCGCCTGGCACAGTTGCAGTTCAGGGATGCGCAAACCGGGTGAGGCTAGCCAGCGCTGACAAAAACCCTGAATTACCGTTACACTGGCCAGCGCCATGGGACTGATACCAAGCTTGGAAGAAGAAGGAGCAATCATGACTTTCACAACCCCCGACCTTTGCGACGATTTTGGCGCACATATTTCCGTGGCCGATCCGCTTTTTCACTCCTATGGTGCGCACTCGCGCTTTGGCGGGGAAATCAGCACCATCAAGTGCCATGAAGACAATTCGCTGGTCCGTGAGGCCGTCGCTGAGAATGGCGCTGGCAAGGTGCTGGTTATCGACGGCGGCGGCTCCATGCGTCGGGCCCTGCTGGGAGACCTGCTGGCGGAGAAGGCGGTCGAGAACGGTTGGCAGGGTGTGGTCATCTATGGCTGCCTGCGCGACGTGGACCAGATCAACGCCATGCCGCTGGGTGTCAAGGCCCTGGGCACCCACCCAATGAAAACCGACAAACGCGGAGAGGGACAGCGCGACGTCATCGTGCGCTTCGCGGGCATAGCCTGGCAACCCGGCCAATTCCTGTATGCGGACAACAACGGTATCATCGTCGCCGACAAATCGTTGGCTTGAGGCCGAAGGAGCAGTTCGACGGCGCCCTGCTGGTCGCCTGCGCAGCACTGTTGTATTCCGCCAAAGCGGTTTTTGTCAAACTGGCCTACCGTCACGGCATCGACCCGGTCAGCCTGATGACATTGCGCATGCTGTTTTCACTCCCGGTATACCTGGTTATCGCCGTCGCCAGCATTCGGGGCCTGGACAAGCGAAAGCTGCAGCCCGGCAATCTGCTGGCGATCAGCACGCTGGGCTTGCTGGGTTACTACGCCGCCAGTTTCCTCGATCTCAGCGGTCTGCAATATATAACGGCTAATCTTGAGCGCCTGATTCTCTACCTCTACCCGTCGCTGGTGGTACTGATATCAGTCGTCGTGCTGGGCAAACCGATACGCCGCGCCGAGCTGCTATGCCTGGTGGGCGCCTATGCCGGTATCGCCGTGGTATTCGGCACCGATCTCAGCATTTACAGTGATGCAAGGGTCGCACTGACAGATCACTTCGAACTGCCCGCTGTACTCTGGGGCAGTCTTCTGGTGCTGGGCAGCGCCGCTGCTTTCGCCTTCTACATCGTGGGCTCGGCACAGATGATGCTGCACATCTCCCCCGCCCTGTTCACCAGTCTTGCCATGCTGGCAGCCACGGCGGGCATTGGTGTGCATTATCTGGCGACCATGGAACCGGTTCATTTGTTACACCAGCCGCTGCCGGTGTACGGCTGGGCGTTGGCTATCGCCCTGTTTTCAACCGTGATTCCCAGCTACATGATGTCGGCGGGCGTTGCCAGGATCGGGGCGGCGCGCGCCAGCATTCTTGGCTCGGTCGGCCCGGTATCCACTATGGTCATGGGATACCTTTTCCTCGCCGAAGTGATTACACCGGCCCACGTGTGCGGGCTGGCCATCGTAATCGCCTGCTCGGTAACGCTGGGTCGCCTGAGGCAGTAGTTGAGGGGCATCTTGTCAGGGTGGATGCGTTTGCGCCCTCACCTGCAAGGGCATTTCAGCGCCAATCAGGCCCGGCTGCGTATAGCCGCACGCGGTTGAACTCAGCCGCTTCGTCGAGGTCTGGCCAGGTGCTGCTTTGATATTCGCCCAAAGCACGAAGGCCCGCGATGGCCAGATCCTTGATACGCGAGTCAGCCAGCAGCAGGCTTGGCGCCGCCTCCATCAGCTGCACCAGCAAGGGCAGGTTCTCCCGGTCGTAAAGCACGTCGGCAACGGTAACCACATCACCGGCCATCAGGCTGTCATGCACCTGCAATTCGACACGATTCAGCAGGGCATTGGCGACTATCGCCTGGCGCGCAAATGGGTCGTGATCAATGCAGCTGACCCTTCCTGCACCAGCCATTGCAGCGGCGACCCCGACGACCCCTGAGCCCGAACCGAAGTCAACGACATGGCGACCAGCGACCCACTGCGGATGATCGAGAATATGTCGAGCCAGCACCTGGCCACTGGCCCAGCAAAAGCTCCAGTAGGGGGGCTCGTTCATCAAGCGCGATATGGTTTCGGAAACCAGCGCATGCTGAGGATAATCCGGGTTGATCAAATACAGGGAAATTTCCGGGCACAGGGGCAGAGCCTGCGAGTGCAAGGAACAGCCCGGGAGCAAGCTGCGCAGGTACCGATCCAGCGTCTGGACTGACAAAAAAACCCTCCACGGCTAAAATAGGAAACAGTGCCTTAACAGACTCTCATCCTGATGGAGCAGAGCTTGCCATGTCAAAACACATTGCGCTGCCTGCGCCCAACGGCGCCAGGCGAACAACACCAATGACAAAGCTTTATTCCGCACTGGCAGATACCAGCCAGCGCTGCCAGCAGCCCTTGCTCTGCGTCAGTTGCCAAAACCCGGTGACCAGCGCAGCCGAGCGCTTCGAAATCGACGGCAACACATCCTTTCATTTCGTAAATCCCGGTGGCTATCGGTTCGATATCTGTGTCTATCGGGAAGCTTTGGGTTGCTATCCCGCCGGCGCCCCCACCGAGCAGGACAGTTGGTTCGAGCCCTATAGCTGGCGGTACGCGCAATGCGACCAGTGCGAACTCCAGCTTGGCTGGTACTACAGGAATGCGAGCGGTGACAGCTTCTGGGGCTTGATCAATGCGCTGCTCAGCAAACGTTGAAACAGCCCGCTTTTGGCATCGCCGGCAAGCCCCCGGCGCGGGCTCCCAGGTACCGGGCGCGGCATCCTCGCCGCCACCCCCTGCACTGCTATTCAGTCAGCGCGGCGCGCAGTGTGCAAGCAACTCATCCAGCACTTGCTGCTGGCTTTTATCACCGCACTCAATAGTGATATCAGCATATTTCCCGTAGAGCACGCCACGCTCACGAAAAAGGTCTTCGAAAGACTGCTCAGGGCGGCGCGCTATCCCGCGCTGTCCATAGTCGAGAATACGGCGGCGCAACACGTCCAACGGAACACTGAGAAAAACGATGGGCCCGGACTCGCGCAGCCGTTGCATACCCTCGGGGCTGTAGACAGCACTGCCTCCGGTGGCGATAACGTGGTTGTTGCACTGTAGCGCAACCAGCACATCCTCTTCGATCTGGCGCAGGGTCAGATAATCACTGTGTTCGATAATCTGCTGCAACGTCCTTCCCTCGCGCAGTTGAATCAGAACATCGGTATCGACAAAATCCCGCGCCGTCGCCTTGGCAAGTTGTACGCCAAGCGTACTCTTGCCCGCTCCTGGCATCCCGATCAATGAAACGTTTCGCGCATCCTCCACCATTTCAACTCTCTGTTCAAACCGCCAGCCAACTTCAACTAGCGGCGGCTAATCATTGTTGATCGGCGCAGCGCCTCAGCCGAACTGCTTCACTGACGCTATGCACGCGATCACAGTTTTTAATGTGCCCTGAGCGCCCGGGGGCATTTTACCCTGCAAAAACAGGCAAAATTCACAGTTCCTGCTAAGCTCAATTCATAATTCCAACAAATGAATCCTCAACCAAGGCGGTGATACTTATGGCAAAGCTGGACCCAAAAAATTTCAAGATGGCGCTTCGTGAGGCCGCTCGGATGCGTGAAGCCAACGAAGACCCCTACTACCTCGCTACAGCGCTACTCAACCAGAATTTTCGCTTGCGCCAACTCGAGAACATAGCCAACCTGGCGGAGCAGGTTTTGCAGTCTGGCGCCACTGACGAGTTGCTTGAACAGATGCAGGCAGCATTGCATACCATCAGAGGTGATGCAAAGAAAGCTGCTTGACTTTGCCCAAATCCGGCACGCCGATAACCTCGGTAAGCACGCTATCGGCGCAGCCTGGTAAACCTGTAAAACCCCTAGCAAACACTGACGCCACTGGCCTGCGCCAGCGCGGAACCTCTCGGCAGCGTAGCGCATTCAAGATTCCCGGCTTTGCCGCAGGCTGGAGCCACTACGGGTATTGGTCCAGTTGACCAGTGAGGCGGGCTACCAGGGAGGATTGCTTGTGGTAAAGGGTGTGCCAGGATTGACCACAAATAGTATTAAAATGCAGCAGTTGTGCCGCATCCAGGGCCCCATCCAGCTCCACCAATAGCGCCTCCTCCTCGCGCTGCTCGTGGTGCTCCAGCAGATTTTTATAGCTGCGCTGTTTGTCCAATAGCTCGATGACTGCGCGCCGTTGCAGGCCAGTCTCGGCATAGCCCCTCAAAATTTCCTCCAGCTTATCGCCCACAGCGACTACTTTTGCGTGCTCGGCACGGTAGACGGCCGCTTGCCATGCAGGGTCTGAAACACCTCCCTCCAGGGCTGGTAACAGCAATTCCTCTTCCAGGTGCATGTGCAGCTGCAGCATTTGGCGGTGCAGCTGCCAGAACCCGAGGGCCAGCCCGATATCCCTCTCAAGCAGCGCTTCCTGCTGCAGTAGCAGCAGTTCCTGCAGATACTGGTGGTAGCAGCTGACCGTTGCCAGCAGACTGGGGGGCGCGGCGGTTTCCATGTTGTTTCCTTGTGCGGGAAGGGTTTGAAAGGGGGAGCGTTGACCTTATTATAGCGGCATCGCTGAGCCACCATGTACTCGCCATGATAGAGGTCAGAGAAAACCAGCATAATCGAACCTTGCTACTGCGGCCCAATCGCTCCATGACCTGGAACGACAACCTCCGGGTCATCCTGGGTTTGAGCCTGGCAACGCTCCTTGTGCCCACACTCTGGGCCCTGCGGGGAATGTGGCTGGCACTGCCCCTGGCCGGCCTGGAGTTGCTGGCACTCGCGGCGGCGCTGTATTTCGTAGGCTGCAAACTCGGGTTCAGGCAGGTTATCAGGATCGAGCCCGATAGCGTCAATATCGCTGAAGGCTACTATTTCCCCCAGCGCGACTGGCAATTAAATCGCAGTCGCACCGCGCTTGCGGTACAACAGGGTAAGCACCCCTGGGATGCCATCAGGGTCACCATCTATGATCGGGAAAAAAGCATAGCTCTGGGGGAATTCCTGAACAAGGAGGACAGTGAAACCCTATTGCAGCTCCTGACTGACTGTGGCTTCAGGGTTCGCAGCAACAGCGCGCCCCGTAAACTGCCGTTCTAAACCCCTGCTGCCCTGAAACCCGCTGGCCCCGCACTATAAACCGGCCACTCCCCCTTGCTAACCCTTGATCGCGGCACGACCGACCAGCCCATTGAAGCGCCTCACCAGCCACTTGGGCATAGTCCTGGCCGTGAGAGTCGTAGCCAGGTTGATGGAGCCCGGCACGACTACCGGCGAACCCCGCATGCAGCCCTTGTAAGCCTCCCGGGCAACAGATTCAACATCGCCAACCAGAAAACCCGGCATGTTTTCGATGGCGCTGTTCCCTGCTTTTGCCTTGGCAAACATATTGGTCGACGTAATTCCGGGACAGAGAACGGTCACGCTGACGCCGCTGTTGCGGACCTCCTCCGCAAGGGCCTCTGAAAGCGACAGCACGTAAGCCTTGGAGGCCGCGTAGCTCGCAAGGCCCGGCACAGGCATAAACCCGGCAATCGAGGCCACGTTCAGGATTCTTCCATACCCCCTTTCGAGCATAGGCGGCAAAAACTCATGGAGCATCGCCGTGAGGCCGGCAACGTTGAGCTGCAATATTCGCTGATGGGCATCCCCGTCGATTTCGGTAAAAGCGCCCTGCTCTAAAACCCCGGCATTGTTGACCAGAATATCGATGGTAATATCGGCACTTCGGAGGCTCTGGTGAAGCGTTTCTGCAGCCCCCGGAGCGGACAGGTCAGCGGGACGCGTCACCACCTCGTTGCCGTGGCGCTTTGCTATCGCCTTCTTCAGGTTGTTGAGTCGGGCGGTACTGCGAGCAACCAGCACCAGCTTGTTGCCCTGGGAGGCAAACTGCCAGGCCAAAGCTTCGCCAATCCCTGACGAGCCGCCCGTAATCAAAACAGTTCTACTGTCTTTTTTCATTGCCATGAGCTCCCCGCTGGATAACGAAAAATTTCCACTGGCGCATCATGCCATGAAAACCCCCACCATGGCGCCCCAGCAAGCCGTATTTGTTTTCGGTGACCAGCTCTGCTACCGTCAGACCGAAAGCCCCTTAAAAAAATGCAGTCATGCCTGCGCCGGAGCAGATCAATGTCACGGGGTGAGACCGGGTGGACGATATTCAGTGAGCAGCGCAGATGGTCTTTGACCGGCAATAGAGCGGCCAGTAAAAAAGCGACCTCAACAGTGATCAAGGTGAGACATTGTGGAACTCGATCCCAGAGAACATGCTGTATTGACCGCTTGCAGCGAGCTGCAAACCATCGCCCCGCAAGCCCTGTTTGCCCCTGTTAATATTCAGCCGCAAACTCCGCCACTTATTGCTGTCAGCAACCGCCGCTGCACTGCGGTGTTGGCGCTGCTAGGTGGCCAGGTGCTGAGCTTCAAACCGGACGCGATGCCGGACTTGTTGTGGCTGAGCCCCAATGCTGTTTTCAACATCAATACTCCGATACGCGGTGGCATTCCCGTTTGCCTGCCATGGTTCGGCGTCAATCAGGCCGATCCACAGAAGCCCAAGCACGGCTTCGCCAGGACCAGCCGCTGGAGACTGGAGCACGCCAGCACCGACGACATCGGCGTCACCCTGGTCCAGCTCGGCTTACGTCAGTTCGCCGAGCAGCCGCATCCCCTGTTCCCACACACTTTTGCCGCCTGGCTGGATTTCAGCTTTGGGGAGACGCTGGCTATTGAACTCAGGGTGCGCAACTGCTCACAAACCGCCATGCCCTTATCCTGGGCACTGCATAGCTATCACCCGGTACAGGACCTGGACCGGCTGCGTATCCTGGGGCTGGAGAATCGCGACTATCTGGATAATACCCGCCGGCTGCGACGCGACAGGCAAACAAGCGAGGCGTTGGGGGTCCAGGACGAAATCGACCGCGTCTATCCGGGGGTAGGCGGTAGCCAAGCCATTCTCGGCTCACCCAATATTCGCATCAGCGGTGTCAATGCACCGACAATCATCGTCTGGAACCCGGGGGCAGCGATAGCGGCGTCGCTCCCTGATCTCGGTGACGGCACCCACCGGCAGTTCATCTGCGTGGAGCGTGGTGCCGCTTTTGACGACACCGCATTCCTGGCACCACAAGCCAGCCTTAAGGCCGGTGTTGTGATCGCAACAGGCGATCACTCTGCCTGATCCAACGCACACAAGCCTCCCGGTGCATTGGTCGGCGGTTGCATTGTCACGGGGGAGCTTGAGCAGAAAACAAAAAAGCCGACCCAGAGGCCGGCTTCTCAACCGCGGGCGTAAAGACGCAAACCGCGGCGTTGCTTTACAGGAGAAATCTAGTCGCGAACGAACACGACCCTGCGGTTTTCAGCACGACCTTCCGCGGTGTCGTTGCTGGCAACCGGCATGGATGACCCAAAGCCGACGGGATTGAGGCGCGAAGCGTCTACACCGCGGGCTGTCAGGTAGTCAACCACCGCCTGGGCACGGCGCTCGGAAAGGTCGACGTTGTAGTTCTCGTCACCCACTGAGTCGGTATGCCCGCCTACGGTCAGGCTGAATCCGGGGTTCTCTTCCATACGTTCGGCAACTTCATTCAGTATGGTATCTGCATCAAGATTGAGCTCAGCGGAATCAAACTTGAAATGCGCGCCAGTCAACTGGTAACCGCAACCGGTTTCATCCACCAACGCACCCACGATAGTCTGCGGGCACTGGTCAACGTTATCGGCCACACCATCGTTGTCACTGTCCATGCCGGCGCCTACCGGACACCCGCTGCTGTCTACGTCGACACCATATTCTGTATTGGGGCAGGCATCGACGTCGTCCATCACGCCGTCACCATCGCTATCCAGTACCGGAGCTGCCTTGGCATGCTGTCCAAACAGGTAGCCCAGGGTCAGCAGCACCGAGGTATCTATATTGCCCTGGCCGGTGTAGAGGCGACCTTCACCGCGCAGGAAGAAGCCGGGAGTGATATGCCATTTCACACCGACGCCAGCGTTGAACTGGCTCAGATCCTGGGAGCCACGGTCATAATCGTAACGTGCCTGGCCGCCACCGATCGAAACATAGGGCTGCCAGCTGCCGTTGCTGAAGTAGTAGGTCAGGGCACCGAAGAAATTCTCGACATCACCATCGCCTATCGAGATCGTCAGATCGCCGTCGTCGTTTTTGCTGTCGAAGTTTTCGGACTTGAGGTACCAGCCCTGGATAGCCCAATGCTCGTCGATACGATACTCCAGGCCCACACCCCACATGGAACCGTCTTCAAGGTCAAAGTCGGAATCCGGCCAGTACCAGCCCAGCCCAACTTCAGCGCCGAACCCGGTATCCGAGTAAATACCCTGCGCGCCAGCGCCGGCACTCATCCCGATTACCGCCGCTGCGACTGCCAAGCTCATTTTCTTTTTCATGATTTTCGATCCTTTTTTCGTAATATTCCCGATGGATAATTATCCAACCCCAATATATCTGTGAACCCGCGCTTGTGCGCGCAGTGGCCCGATGATGCCGATTACGGCGGTCCGCTTTGATGCGCCTTCACACAGGCAATTTGCTGTAGCGCACCGCTGCTTTCTACCATTTAACAAGCATTTACGCGGGCATCATAACAAACACCGTCAACTCGCGGCAAGCGCTTAACTGAAACCCGCCAAAGAGCGAAAAGTGGACGCTACTAACCCATCGCGGACCTTACATAGCCGCGGGCACTTCGTACACCGCGCGGGGCTAGTTGGCAATCAGATGGACATCGGCGAAATCCATGAATCGTTGCCAGTCGTAAAGCGTCACCTCGTGGTTCCCGGGGCGCAGGTGATAGCCCACAACGCTGTTCCCCTGGGCTTTTGACGCGGCCGTTTGGGACTCCAGGGCAACGTCTTTACCCAGCAACCGGTAAACGCTGCTGGCATACTTTCCGCCTTCGAACTCCCCCTGCGGATCTGCCCAAAAATCTTCACTGGCGCTGGCGATATAGACGGGGCGCGGGGCGATCAGCGCTATCAACTGGTGCTGATCAACCGGCAGCAGCCCCGGGTTGTCGACGTACTGGGCCATATTGCGGGCAAACCAATAACCGTATTTTTCGTTGATTACAGACAGTGGTTCCTTCCCTTCTGCATAACCCTCACGCCGCGAAAGTGACGCACCGAGGGTACCGGTATTATTACTGATCACCATGGCAAATCTTTGGTCCTGGGCGCCGGCCCAGAGGGCGGCCTTACCCAGGCGGGAAAACCCCATGACGGCGACCTTGTCATTATCCACCTGGGGGTCGGTCAGCAGGTAGTCGAGCACCCTGCTCAAGCCCCAGGCCCATGCTCCGACCGACCCCCACTCATCGGCCGCCGGCTCCGCCTCACCGGCACTGTAGAACAGGGGATGGACGCCATTCTGGAAGTCGTCGTCGTAATCGGGATCGACATCGCCGTAGTACAAGGTCGCCACGGCGAAACCCCGGGCAATCAGCTCTTCGATGTTCCAACGCTGCTTCCGGTTACCCCGGTCCTTTGTCGATGCGCGGTTGTCATCGGTTTCTTCTACCCATCCCACTGGCAAGCGGATATTGGGGTCGCTGTTGACCGTGTGATTGCCGTTGAAATTCAGCCCAAGGAAAACCGGATAGGGCCCGACACCTTCGTTGGGCAGGTAGAGAAGTATGTCAAGCACCACTGACCCCCGGGAGTTCTTCAGCTCCCTGCGCACCTGCTTGCGGGTGGCAATCCCGCCGAGTGCATTGCGATCAACCTCGACATCGTAGTAGCGGCTGGATAGCGCTGCAGTGGGCGTGCGGCCGTATATCTGCTCCGCAAACAACTCCAGGATTTCCGGGCGCCGGAGGGAGAACCACTGCGAGGCATTGACAATTTGACTGCCGCCTTCGCTGACCAGAGGGTCTGGCAGGCCATAGGGATACTGCACTGGCCGGGGTTGCTCGCGAAATACAGCTACCAGCGGCGGGGCTGATTTCCCCCAGTGCTTACCCACCTCAGCCGCCGGTATATTGAAGCTGCAGGACGGTGAGCTAGCCCCTTTGCAGTAATTGAGCCATCTGTCGAATTCCCAGCCACTGGCAGGCACTGCGGTGTAGGTTTCCTGATAATCATCGACCACGAGGTTGCTGGCGCAGTTGTCCCTTGCCGCCCTGAAATCCGCCAGGCTGCAATTGCGGCTGCCGGAGGCCGACACAATATCTCCTTCACCCACAATTTCGAGGGGATGACTGCAGGCACTTAGAACACCCACCAATAGCAGGAGAGTAAAAGGTGCGCTCCGCAGTAATGGCCAGTCGTTGATCATTGCCTTCCGAATACTCTTTTTGATGAATCGGTGCACCGCTTTACGCAACAAACCGGTCAAACGGTCAGCGAGCCCCGCAACTTTAGGGCATTGTACCAACGAGCTGACACCAAACAAGCACTGCCACCACCGGCAATCGGCGACTTTTTCACAGCAACCCTGGCACCGGCCCCCGACTCGGCCCGGCCACCTGACATTACGCCTTTACAGTTGAGGCTGCTGACCCCATCATTTCCGCCTGACTTATTGCCACTGGGAAGCCCCGCGGGATGAGGTCACTCGAAACTGGATAACGTTGAGCATGCGATGACAGATTCAAACACGAAAAGCGTGGGCTTTGTTAGCCTGGGCTGCCCCAAGGCCCTGGTCGATTCCGAGCGCATTCTCACCCAACTGCAGCTCGATGGCTACACAATCAGCCCCGACTATGAAGGTGCCGATGTAGTGGTAGTCAATACCTGTGGCTTTATCGATGCGGCCAAGCAAGAATCCATGGACGCGATCAGCGAGGCAATGCAGGAAAATGGCAGGGTCATCGTCACCGGCTGCATGGGCAAGGGGTCCGATGCCGAGGCCATCATGGCCGCCAATCCCGGGGTGCTCAGTGTCAGCGGCCCGGCCGACTACGCCAGCGTGCTCGGTGCGGTGCGTCAGCAGGTGCCTGCAGCCACCGCAGAGCACAACCCCCTGGTCGATCTGGTGCCGCCCCAGGGCGTCAAACTCACCCCCCGTCATTACGCCTACCTGAAGATTTCCGAAGGCTGCAACCATCGTTGCAGCTTCTGCATCATTCCCTCGATGCGGGGGGATCTCGTGAGTCGTGATGTTTCCGACGTGGTCGCAGAAGCCAAACAGCTGGCGTCGGCCGGTGTGCGTGAGCTGCTGGTAATTTCCCAGGACACCAGTGCCTATGGCGTCGATGTCAGGTACAAGCTCGATCAGGTCGACGGGAATATGGTGGAAACCCGGATGCAGGATTTGTGCGTCGAGCTAGCCAAGCTGGGCATCTGGGTGCGACTGCACTACGTCTACCCCTACCCCCATGTCGACAAACTGATCCCGCTGATGGCCGCTGGCCAGTTACTGCCTTACCTGGACATCCCGTTTCAGCATGCCAGTCCCCGCTTGCTCAAGTTGATGAAGCGTCCGGGCAACCAGGATGCGACCCTGGAGCGGATTAAAGCCTGGCGCGAAATTTGTCCCGATCTGGTTATTCGCTCTACTTTTATTGTTGGCTTCCCGGGTGAGACCGAAGCGGACTTTGAAATGCTGCTGGACTGGCTGGAACAGGCCCAGCTCGACCGCGTGGGCTGCTTCCAATACTCGCCAGTTGAGGGCGCCAGCGCAAACGACTTGCCAGACCCGGTTCCCGACGTCATCAAGCAACAGCGCTATGAGCGCTTCATGGAAGTGCAGCAGCGGATATCAGCGCAGCGCTTGAGGGCGCGCATTGGCCAGCAACTCGAAGTCCTGATTGATGAGGTCGATGATTCCGGCGCAGTGGGGCGAAGTTACGCAGATGCCCCCGAGATCGACGGCAAGGTTTATCTTGATGGCTTCACCGATACCTTCCCCGGGGACGCTCTGCTAGTGGTCATCAACGGCGCCGACGAATACGATCTGTGGGCGGAACCGCTCTACGAGGACCCGGATGAGGAATCCACCGGGGGCCCGAATCCTGCCCAGGGGATGCCGTGAACCTGGTTATCCTCGAGACCGATGACTTTGTCGATCACACAAGGGCGGTGCTCCGCGACCGAAGACACCATCACATTACCCGGGTTCAACGCGCGGGTATCGGCGATACCCTCCGTGTGGGCAAGCTCAACGGCCTGGCAGGCAGCGCCCTGATCGAAACCATGGACGACCGCGAACTCGGCCTGCGGGTGGTACTCGACACCGAACCGCCGCCCAAACTGCCCCTCACCCTGGTGCTCGCGCTGCCGCGACCGAAAATGTTGCGACGAATTTTGCGCAGCGTTTGTGAGTTGGGGATTGAACGCCTGGTTATCGTCAACAGCTACCGGGTCGAGAAAAGCTTCTGGCAGAGCCCGGCGCTGGAGCCGGGAGCCATCCGGGCCGCGCTCGTCGATGGCCTGCAACAGGCCCGGGACACACGCCCGCCACAGGTTGAGCTGAAGCGCCGATTCAAGCCTTTTGTCGAGGACGAGCTGGCGACATTGATCGGCACCCGGCAGGCGCTGGTGGCGCACCCCGGGGGCGCCACTACCGCTCCCCCGGCGCCCGCGCCAACGGTATTGGTCATCGGCCCGGAGGGTGGTTTCATCGATTACGAAATCAACTTGCTGCAGCGAGCTGGGTGCGCACCTCTGGATTTTGGCCCACGGCTACTGCGGGTGGAGAATGCCGTCACCTATGGAGTCGCCAGCGTGTTCGGCAACGCCCGCACCCACTAACCAAAAACCCGACCGCCTCGTCTGGATTGCACATTACAATCCCGTTAAACTACCTCGCGCCGACCTGGTCTTATAACAACCCAGAGGGAATTCCGTTGAGCATACTGACCCGCATCCTTGGTGCTGCCCTGCTACTCACTTTTATTGGCTGCTCAAGTCTGAACCTGCCGCCGGTGACCGATCAAGCGACATCGGCGCGCTTGCCAGGCAAGGTGATCTGGCACGACCTCATAACCGAGGATCCGGCCACCTCGCAACGTTTCTACGGCGATTTGTTCGGCTGGACCTTCAGGGCGGTCAGGGGGTCCGATTACAGCATTATTCTCCGTGATGGTGAGCCCATTGGGGGCATGGTCGACGCCAGGGTTTTCGAGCAAAAAGGGAACATTTCCCAGTGGATAATTGCGCTGTCGGTCACTGATATTGACATCGCCGCCAGCAGAATCAAAGGAGCAGGTGGAACCCTGCTCGGAGGGCCCACCGATGTTGGTGACCGCGGCGAGCTGGCGGTGGCGAGGGACCCTCAGGGAGCCAACTTCGCGGTCCTGGAAACCCGCGGCGGCGACCCACTGGACCGCGAGGCTCGCATCAACGATTTCATGTGGCACGAACTGTGGACCTCGGACCCGGACCAGGCCACCACTTTCTACCGCCAGCTCGCCGACTACACCCTCGGCTCGAAGACCATGGACAACGGCAAGCAATATGAAAACCTGCAAGCGAACGGCAAACCCCGAATCGCGATCATCAATTCACCGGTCGAAACACTGGCGCCGACCTGGGTTCCCTACGTGCGCGTAGCGGATACCGATCTCGTGGTCACCAAGGCCCGGGAGCTGGGTGGAAAAATCTGGTACCAGGGAGCGTCAGCACAGGCCGGCGGTGAGCTGGCTATCATCATCGATCCCTCGGGCGCCGGGCTGGTAGTTCAGACCTGGCAAAAATAGCCGGCGCCCCGCCGCAAGCCTGGTCGGCTGATTTCACCGTGGCCAACACGGTGTGAAGTCCAATAACATACCTGGAGCATCGTCAATGCAAAGCAAAGCCATCAACCTGGTCATCCGAATCCTGGCCCTGAGCCTGATCGCTGTCAGCATCAGCAGTTGTCAGCCCAACGTCTATGCCAGCGTCGGCATGTCCAGCTTCGGCGGACATCGTGGAGGCTTGAGTACCAATATCAGTATGGGTGGTCGAATCTGCTGCTGAATATGCCTGGGCTCGCGGGCTTCCCTGTGGGCGCCCTGGTAACCCGCATATCGCCGACGGGTGCATCGAGCAGCACCCATCGGGTTCACGATCACAGCACCAACGCACTCTGGAGGGTCCAGCGAAATGGCGAGAACCCAATCCAACCCTAGCCGACCCGGCACCCCGGCACCGCACTTCGAACTACTCGACGTTGCGACCGGCAGCCAATCCAGCCTGGCGCAACTCAGGGGCGAAAGCGGTACGCTTATCCTCTTCATCTGTAATCATTGCCCATTTGTCAAACATATTGAGCAGAACCTGCGGGAACTGGCCGTCGAGTATATCCAACATGGAATCGGGATCATCGCGATCAACTCCAACGATATCGAGTCGTATCCTGAGGATGCCCCCCGGTACATGGCGGAAAAGCAATACCCCTTCCCCTACTTGTTCGACGCAGACCAGGATATAGCCCGCGCTTACCGGGCGACCTGCACCCCGGACATCTTTCTTTTCGATGCCGGTCTCAGGCTGTATTATCACGGGCAGTTCGACAGTTCCCGGCCCGGCAGTGAACACGAGGCAGACGGAGCAGACCTGCGCAGGGCGCTTGACGACCTGCTGGCCGGGAGGGAAGCGCCGCTTCCACAGGTTCCGTCGGTGGGATGCAGCATAAAGTGGCGTGGTAAATGATGAGGCGCGCCGGCACCCGGCAGAGAAAAACGCCCCGGGCGCTGGCACACAGCGTTAACGGGCTGCGGCCCCAGTTCTATCCCGCCCTGCCCAGTCACGGCCCAGGACCAGCTCCATGGCCCTGTTGAACGGCAAAAGCGATTACGGCTGGCTCAGTATCACCCTGCACTGGCTGATGGCAGTCGGGGTTTTTGGGCTTTTCATGCTGGGATTCTGGATGGTCGATCTGGACTACTACAGCTCCTGGTACAACCGTGCACCCCACATTCACGAAAGCCTCGGCATGGTGTTTGCTATCCTGCTGATGACGCGCCTCGCCGCTCGATGGCTGAATCCGCCTCCACCGCCCCTGGGCAGCCTGAGCGCCGTGGAGAAAATAGCGGCGCTCACTGTCCACCGACTTTTCTACCTGCTGATGCTGGCCATTGTTATCACCGGCTATGGCATATCCAGTGCCGGCGACCGCGCCGTGCCCGTTTTCGACTGGTTCACCGTACCAGCGGTCCCGCTGCCGCTTGAGCAGCAGGAGGACGTGGCCGGGAAGTGGCATCGCTGGATTGGCTGGGCCCTGATCATCGCAGGCGCCCTGCACGGCCTGGCGGCGATCAAACATCACTTCATTGACCGTGACCGCACATTGCGTCGTATCGTAGGTCTGAAGTAGCCTTCTCAGAGCAAGGCTTGCACAACGCACCCGGTGTATGACCGGGCTTGGTAAACACCGCAAAGGAGCCACACAATGAAACGTCTTTTCGCCATATTCGCCCTTGTCAGCACCAGCCTGGTGGTCAGCCCCCTGGCCCGCAGCGCAGATTACATCATCGATATCGAAGGCATGCACGCCGCCATCCAGTTTCGGATCAAGCACCTGGGCTTCAGTTGGCTGGTGGGCAATTTCAACGAATTCGACGGCCATTTCAGCTTCGAGTCTGACCGCCCCGAGGAGGCGTCGGTTGCCGTGACCATCAATCCCGCGAGCATTGACTCCAATCATGCCCAGCGTGACAAGCACCTCCGCGGCGAGGATTTTCTCTACGTCGAGAAGTACCCTGAGGCCAGCTTCACCAGCACCCGGGTCGAGGCCACGGGTCCGGATGCATTCACCATCATCGGCGACCTGACGCTGCGTGGTGTCACCCGGGAAGTGGCCATTGAGGCCGAAAAAGTCGGCGCCGGTCCCGACCCCTGGGGCGGCTTTCGCATGGGCTTCACCGGCACCACCAGCCTGGTGCTGAAGGACTTCGGTATCACCAAATCGCTGGGGCCTTCAGCCACGGCCGTTGACCTGATACTGCATGTGGAAGGTATCAAGCAGGACGAAAAAAAGACGAACGACAAGCGCTGAGTTGGCGCCAGAGACAGGCTAACGCCGGGGGCGGTACTACCACGCCCCCGGCGCGCCACGGAAGATTTCCAACGTAATGGGAGCGCTTGCCTCACGCAGCGCCAGTGCCAGACGATACTCCGGCTCCGGGCGCAGCAGCCTGAACTGCCACGCGGCGGGATCGTCCCCCAGGGAATCGTGGAAGCCCACTGCGATCGTCTCATCTGTCGATAAATCGAAACTGAAATTGCCCAGGCCCAGCGAGATCCCTTCACCCCTGGCTTTCATATAGGCTTCCTTCAAGGTCCAGTAGTCGAAAAAGCGTTCCCGCTGCGCGTGCTCCGGCAACGCAAAAAGGGCACGGGACTCGGTCGCGGAAAAATAGCGTTCGGCAATGGCAAGCACATCGTTGGACCGGCCGCAATACTCGATATCAACCCCAACCGGCTTGCGCGCAATGGCACAGGCAACCCAGTCATGGCTATGACTGAGGTTGAAATTCAAGTCAATAGAAGGCTCCGCCACCTGTGGCTTACCGTGCTCGCCCCGTTCGAATCGCCAGCATTCAGGATCGACGTTCGCGTACTGCGACAGGCAGGTGCGCACCAGCGCCCTGGCAATCAGGTCACGGTGCCGGTCGCGCTCAAAGCGGTAGCGCTGCTGCCTTTGGTATTCGCCCTCGCTGAGCAGGTCGTGATAGCGTGCCAGCAATGCGGGGTCACGGCTGGCGGCACAATCCGCCAGCCAAAGGTGGATAGTACCGGGCTGGAGCGCACCGCCGAGTCGACTCATTGAAAGCCCACGGGGCCGGACTCAACTGGCATTGGCAAGAACCAGCACGATGCGTCCCCGCAGCAGGGGATGGGGTCCTGCCACCGCTTCAACCTGGTAGATCGACCCGGTTGCCGAACTGACCACTCGGTGTGCCGACAGCCGCAAGGTGGGCAGGGAAGCATCCAGGTACTGGCGGTGCAGTTGCAAGTCCTTTACCGCGCCCAAGTAGTGTAGGGTCGCCCGGGGGCCGTCGAGCGGCTGGGACAGCGCGCCGTGCAGAGCAGCCGCCTGGGCACAAAACTCCACCAGGCAGGCGCTGTGCAACATGGCGGATTCCCGCAATGGGTTGTCAACGGCACGATGCTGATGACTGACGCACTCGATCTGCCCATCATCCCAGTGGGTCAGCCCGTCGAGCATGCACATGGCATCCCCGTGGGGAATGAGCTTGGCAATGGCAGCGCGACCCATCAGCATGCTGCCACCGTCAGCCGCAGCCCCTGGCCACCCGGTGCGGCCAGACCGAGCTCACCATCACCTCGGGCTGCCAGCAGTTCCAGTAGCGGGATCAAACGGGCAGCAGGATTACAGCAACGCAGTGCCTCGAGGTCGGGGTCGGCCGATACAGACTCCTCCCAGTCCGCCGCTGCCGGTTCGATATCGAGCCGCGCCAACGTCTGGGGACCCGGGCCCGGCGTCAACCAGAGCGCAGCACCGAAGGGCTGGGAGACGTCGCGCTTGGCCCGCATGGGCCAGCCCACGCTATTGTCGTAAACACCGAGCAGGACCTGTCTTGCCTCCCCGACCACCAGCCCGGCGGCTTCGACCAGGCCGGCGGCAACGCTGAAGTCAAACGCCGACAGGCTTACCGATGGCTCCTGGCTGCGGGTGGCAATGCTCCAGTAGCCAGCCGCTGCATTGTGCACCGAGTTGTGAAACTGGGTGGGCGAAAGCATGCGCTGCTCACCCGCCAGTACCCGGCAGAGCTGGTCATTGACCTTGAAGTCACCCCCCGAAGCGGCGAAGACCGAGGCCAGGCCCGCGGCCTCTTCCCAGCGTTCACCAATGGCATCTTCACAGGCGCCGAAAGCCAGGCGAACCACCTCGGTCGTACGCCGGCGCTCATTGGGTGGAAGGCTACGGGGTTTGTATTTCGAGAGCGCTCGCGGATGGTAGCGGGTGCGCCCCGCCAGCACCGCGCTGCCCTCGGCCCAGCCCTCCATGCCCGGTGCGAACAAGCCCACAGATTCGACGAACACAGAACTCATGGGTGCTCACCCAGCAGCAGGCTGCAGTTACTACCCCCGAAACCGAAAGAATTGCTCAGCACGATTTTGAGCGCCGCGTAGTGAGGCGCCAGCAATACCTTGGCGTCCAGCGCCGGGTCCAGCTCCACCGTATTCAGGGTCTGTGGCGCCATCCCGTGCTCGAGGCTCTGGAGAGAAAGCACCGCTTCGACAATGCCCGCCGCGCCCAGGGTATGGCCGGTCCAGCCCTTGGTCGAACTGCAGGCAACGCCACCCCCGAAGAGCCGGGCGACAGCGCGGCACTCGGCGGCGTCGTTGGCCGGGGTTCCGGTGCCGTGGAGATTGATATAGTCGACCGCGGCGGCATCGATACGGGCCTCCGCCAGCGCCGCTTGCATCGCCAGGAAAGCTCCCTCGCCCTCGGGGTGGGGGGAGGACATATGATAGGCGTCACTGCTCTCTCCGTATCCCAGCAAGGCGAAACGCGCGGCGCCGGGGTCTCGTTGCACCAGGGCAAAACCCGCCGCCTCGCCAATCGAAATACCCGAACGCGAGGGGGCACAGGGGCGGCAGGGGCCTGGCGAGACCAGTTGCAGGGCGTTGAATCCGTACAGCGTCGTCAGGCAGAGACTGTCGACGCCGCCGACCACCGCGGCATCACACCACCCGGTGCTAATCGCTCGCCTCGCCGAGGCGAACACCTTGGCGCTGGATGAACACGCGGTCGAGATCGCACTGCAGAACCCGCTGAGATTCAGTGCCCGACGGGTGAACTCGGCAATCGAGTAGCTGTTATGGGTACCGGCATAGTGGTAGCCATCGGGCAGCGCGCCGGTTTCTGGGTCGAGTTCGCGGTAGGCCAATTCGGTCTGGTGAATGCCGGCGGTGCTGGTGCCCATGAAGACCGCCACCCGATCCGGGCCATAGCGCTCCGCCGCCGCCGCGACCGCGGCAGCAAAACCGTCTTGCTGCAGCGCCAGCCAAGCCAGGCGATTGTTGCGACAGTCAAATGCCGCCAGTTCCGTTGGCAGGGTTTGCGCGTCGACGTCTGCCACCGCACCCACCGAGGTGGGCAGGTCATCGATAGCCATAAATTCGATGGGCCGCAGACCGCTCTCGCCGGCACAGACCCGCTCCCAGTTGGCTTGCAGTCCGGCGCCAAGTGCTGTGGTGATGGTGTAATCAGTTATCGCCAGAGGATTCATCGGCCCAAAAGTCGTAAAAGTTAAACCAGTTATAGGGCGCCAGCGCGGCATGGTGTTCAAGCCGGCGGGCATAGTGCTGCATGGATTGGAGCAGGAGGGCTCCGCGTTCCCGCCGACCTCCCTCTAGCCCCTGGGTCAGCAATTCAAAGCTCACCTGGTAGTCTTTGCCGCCACGGTAGAGACCAAAACACAGCACTACCGGTACCCGCATCACCCACGCCAATTGCCAGGGGCCGAGGGGAAACTGCGCGACATCGCCAAAAAACTCCACCCCGGCACAGGGTTCCGCTGCCGCTGCGCGGTCAGCCATGATACCCACCAGTTCACCGCGCTGCAGGCAGTCGTTGATAGCCAGGGCCAACTCGGCCGGCGCCTGACCGGCATCAATGATACCCGCCGCCAGCCCAGGGTCCAGCCGGTCGATGACATCTCCCACCAGCGGGTTTTGGTGCCGGTCGAGGAGGATGCGCACCGGCAGGGACTGCTGCCTCGCACCAATCACCCGAAGTGCCTCGAAGCTACCCAGGTGCGAGACCATCAGCAGGCAACCTCTGCCCTGCGCCATGATATCGCGAAACACCTGCTCGCCGCTGACACTAACCTCATATCGGTCGAGCTTACCGGTCAAAAAAAACAAACGGTCGGCCGCCACCAGAGCAAACGTATAGAGGTGTTGAAAAATACCGTACCAACCCGGGTCCCGCTGCTTGACCCGGCGCAGATAGGCCCGCGACGCCGCCCGTGCATCGGCGGCGGTCGCAAAAAAGTACAGCACCACGGGGTAGAGCAACAGTCGCAGCGGCCCGCGGCCCATGTTCAGGGCCACCCAAACAACGATGGCGACGCCCAGCCGATTGCTGCGTTCCCGCTGCTGCTGCCATCTCGATTTCACGACGGCTTGGCTTCGTCGGACCGCACAATCAATACGCCGCGGCAAACCATCTCGCCAGCGCAAACAAGTTCGACCCGCAATCGGTCCCGGGATGCCTGGCACCGCATTTTCAGTGCACACACATCTCCCGGCAACAGCGGCCGCAAAAACTTCATCGACGCCACTTTGACCACGCGCTGCTGCGGAAACTGTTGCGCAACCCGTTGGCACAGCCACTGTAGAAGCAAAGCACCGGGCACGAGGGGCTGACCCGGGAAATGCGCGGTAAAACAGGCATGTTCCGCTGGAACCCGCAGCTGCCCATTGTATTCCCGCTCACTCACCGCCGCCCACCAGCATCTGTTGCAGTGATTCCCGGGTCACCTTACCCGTGGGATTGCGGAGAATACGAGGGACTTTTCGCACCGGCCTCGGCAGCAGTACAGGATCCACGGAGCCCGCCAGGCTGGCAACGATTTGTTGCTCCTCGAGATCGGAAACCACCAGTGCGGCCGGCCGTCCGGTGCTATCGTCGGGCATAAAAAACACGCCGTCAACGACGCCATCGATTTGCAGCAACTTTGCCGTCAGCGCGGTCAGCGACGCGCGCTTGCCAGCGACATTGATCATGTCCGCTGCCCGCCCGAGGAACCTGAACCGCTGCGCATCGACGCACTCGATGGTATCGTGGAGCACCTCGGGCCGGGCCAACTGCGGGCCGGTCACCTCGATGCGGCCATGGGCAGCGCCAAGCTGCATGTCATCAAGGAGGTGCCAGTCCTGCTCCACCGAACTGTGGCGAGTGGCGATGGAGCCCGCCTCGGTAAACCCGAAAATCTCATCCAGTCGCCCGCCAAATCGTGCTTCGGCAGCAATGGCCAGCGACCGCTTTAGCGGCGCGGTCGCCGAGACAACCCGCTCCACCCCGGGCAAGGCCAGCGGGCTTTGCAGCAGATAACGCAGGTGAATTGGCGTTGTCACCAGGAGCCGCGGTTGCGGCAGACATTGCAGCGCCTCGACGACCTCCCCGGGGTAGAAAGGATGACCGTCACTGATTACACACCCCCCCTGCAGTGCCATCATAACGGTCATTTCCAAACCGTACATATGCTGGGAGGGGACCGTGGCGATGACCGCCGGCCGCTCTCCCTCTGCCACCAGCCGTCGTGCAAGCAAGCTGGCAGTACCGCAGAGAGTAAACCAGGGCTTGGCATGGGACACGGGCTGACCGGTGCTGCCTGATGTCGAAGCGATCACCGCCAACTGCCCGCCTGCGAGCATAGGCGGGCGGCCAACCGCCTCAACGGCATCCCCCTGCGCGTCCACGCGAATGCACGGGACCCCGAGATCGGCAAACGGTTTCACCCCATCCTCATCATGCAGGCAGACGCTTCCAGGGTAGGCGGCAGCGATTTCTCGCAGCGTTTCCGGCTGACGGTTCGGGGGAAGGATACTGGCACAGCGAGCCTGCAGCGCGGCACCGAAGCCGAGCAGGAAAAGATAGCGGTTGCGACACAGGTTAATCACCTGGCCACTTTGGGGCAGCCGCAGCGCCAGCGCCACGAGCCGCTGCAGGTATTCCTGCTGGCTTACCCGCTTGCCGCGGTAAAAGGCAATGGCATCGGCCGGCCGATAGGGGTCGATCAGCGCGAACTCTGTTGCCAGGCTAAAAGCGTCGGCCAAAACTCGACTCCGAATTGAAAACGATTGCCAGATAATCGCGAAACGACGGTTGCGGAAAGTGGCGAAAGCGCCAGCGTCGGTAAAAGTACTCACCGAGAAATGCCACAGCAACCAAGGCATAGCTCAGAACATTGCTGAACCACGACCATGCCAGAAACAAACCCGATAGCGGCAACAGCGCGGCAACCAGGGCCATAAGCACCAGCAAAAGCGGCCAGAAAACCGTCACCCGACGGGTATAACGCTCCAAATCCCGGGGTAATTGACCGTGCACCTGGCGCCCAATCGCAGTGACCAGGGGCACTTCGCCAGGTATCAGCGTGCGCAGGAAAACACTGCTGACCAGCAGCGGCAGTACCACCGGGGGCAGGTAGAAGGCATACTGCGCGGTTTTGTTGACGACCATCCACACCGAGGCCAGGGCAATCAGCAACAACGCACCCCAGGCGAGCAAGCTGCCCTGGCGCAGACCACTGTACTGGATTCCGGCCGCCAGGCACACCATTGCCAGAAGCTGCCAGACCGGCTGCTGCGTTATCACCCAGATATGCACACCGAGCGGATAACAGGCCAGCAGGAGCAGTCGCACGAAGCCCGCTTCAAGCCTGGCTGGATATGTGACTCGAGAGGGCACGCAAGCTGGAGAATATCTTCCGATTCTGTTCATCGTCGGCTTTCAATTGCACACCGTAATGCTGGGCCACGGCGAGGGAAATCTCCAGGGCATCGATGGAATCGAGGCCCAGGCTGTCGGGATCATCGAGGCCAAACAGCGGCGCGTCGGGGACGATATCATCGGCGCTGATGTCCTCGAGATCCAACACCTCAACCAATATTGCAGCCAGTTTTCTTTCCGCTGCCGTTTGCTCACTCATTGCTCACCGCCTGTCTGTGATCGCGCGGGTTTCGACGCGCTGTATTCGCTGAAAATACCCAGCTCCACCCGTCGGTCCGGTCCCGCCAGCCCGGCCGCCGCCATTGCCTCGAGAATCGTCGCCGGGGGAACACAGTGTTCTATGGTATCCCAGTAGTAGCGCATCAGCTCCTGGGCCGGAGCGCTGCGCCGCGCCAAACGGGTCACCAGCGGCACAATCCCCCGCAGGTACACCCGCAGCAAACCCCGGGATACGACGTGCTCCGGGCGGGTAATCTCAAGCAATAAAACCTTGCCGCCCGGCTTCAGCACCCGAGCGTATTCAGTGAACAACACCCGCAGGTCGGCAACGTGGCGTAACGCATAGCCCATGGTGACGCGGTCGAAGCTGTTGTCGGGGTAGCTGAGTTGTTCGCCGAGCCCCTGGACCGCATGCCTTACCCCCTGTCGGGAGGCCTCACCCAGCATACCCGCGCTGGGGTCATGGGCGACTACCAGGCCGTTAGCGCCCACGATCTCCTGGGCCAGCAAGCTGACCCCGCCGGTGCCGGCACCGACATCGAGTACCCGCATACCGGCGTCCACCCCAGAGCGCTGCAAAGCCTGGCGTCGGTACCACTGGCCCGAACCGAAACTCATGACCTTGGTGATCCAGTCATAATGCGGCGCCGAGTTATCGAACATGGCGTCGACCCGTTGGCGGCGCTGCTCGGCACTGGGGTAATAGGCACCCAGAACCGGGTGCGGCCGCAAAGGTTGCTGATCTTGCACTGGCATAGAAGCCCCAAATTTCAAAAAGCCCGGTACTTTAAGCCAGCGTGACAGTTTTATCAAGAATTGTGCCACCGACCCTGCGGAACCAGCAGGCCGGTGACATCGCCAAAACCCTACCCTATACTGCGCTTCGTGCGGGGAGGCGCCCCGCCAACTAACGAACCGAGGCTTGCCTTTTGTCAACGCTGACACCAGCCGCTCCCACAGCATTTGGCGTGGGCTGCCATTACCGTCACCGGCCGCTTACCGACCTGGTCACACCAGACCGGATTCTGGCTGTTATCGGCTTCGCGGGTTACACGCCTCCGGGGGAGTTTGCGCCCCGCTATATCGCCAACGGCCTGCAGGTCCTGACTGAGCCCGGCGCGCCACCGCCACTGGAGCTATGGGAAGCCGGTGCGCCATTGCGGCGCGGCCAGTTTGGCGACATCCAGTGGTCCGGCAATGACGAATTGCTATGGGCTGTACAACGGGTTGATGAGCAAAGGCATGCCTCCCAGGCCGCGGCTATCAGGGACGCCTATAACGGACTCCTGAGGCTTGTCAGGGACCGCGGCCAATTTCACCTGGTTCGTATATGGAACTATATGGCTGCCATCAACAGCGGGCCAGGTGACTACGAGCGCTACCGCCAGTTTTGCCTGGGACGGCTGCAGGCGTTTACCGACAATCATTACCGGCTCGAACAGTTTCCCGCAGCGTGTGCCCTCGGGCATCGGGGGGGCGACACGCTGATTTACCTGCTCGCAGCCAGGCAACCGGTCAGGCATTTCGAAAATCCCCGGCAAACCAGTGCGTATCGCTACCCACACCAGTATGGTCCGGCGAGCCCCTCGTTTTCCCGGGCATCCCTGGCCCGTTGGCGGAGCGGGGAGCAACTGTTTATTTCCGGCACGGCGAGCATCGTGGGTCACGAGTCGTTGCACGATGATGAATTGCTCGGACAGGTAGCGGCCAGCTGCGAGAACGTGCACGGGGTAATGCGACATGTCGGTGAACAGATCGGCAAACCCGGGATGCTGCGCCTGGCAACCGCCAGAGTCTATCTGCGCCACGCCCACCACCTGCAGGCAGCCCGCGCTGAGTTCGAAAACCAGTTCGGCGCCGAGCTGCCCGTTCTGTATCTTCAGGCTGACATTTGTCGGCGCGAACTGCTTGTCGAAATTGAAGGGGTCTGTCACCCGGTATGAACTCCGGGCCATTTTCCAGCCCGGCGCAACGGCAAATCCTGCGGGCGATATCGCAGCTGAAGCACCTGCTCGCAACCTCAGGCGGTGTGCTGGTTTTCTCTGTGGGAGCGCTCTTCATTCTGCTCTGCAGCATTCTGTCGGGCGTGGGCAAAGCAGACCGCAACGGCAGCAGGCAGTTGGCGACCCGGAAGCGACTGGCACGCCTTTTCAGCATGCTGCTGGCCTATTCATGCGCCACTGGACTGTTACGGAAACCCGTGCTGCGCGGTGCACAGAATCTGCAGCAAAAGACCCGACTCATCGCTGCAAGCCACCCGAGCCTGATCGACAGCCTGCTATTGCTGACTCTGGTGCCTACCGGCACCTGCGTGGTGAAGAGCAGCCTCTGGCGCAATACCCTGGCCGCCGCGCTGCTGAGAGCCCTGGGCTATATCAGCAATGAAGCAGACGATATGGTGGCGCAGTGCGTGGCCGCCCTGGAGCAAGGACAGCCGCTTATTATTTTCCCCGAGGGCACCCGCACGACGCCCGGGGCGGCGCTGAAGCTCTCGCGTGGTTGTGCCCATATCGCGCTCAGCGCAGGGGTCGATATCACCCCGGTGGTGATTCATTGCCAGCCGAGGGTGTATGGCAAGGATCAGGGCTTGTTTGGCATGCCGCCGCGCCTGCCTGAATTCAGCATCGAAGTGTTCCCGGCTATCGACATTGCGCCGTACCGGGTTGAGGGGCAGCCGCGTAGTCTAACGGCACGCAGGCTGACCGAAGATCTGCAAGACTTTTTTTGCGGCCATTACCAGCAGGTCGGGTAAATCCGGGCCACGACAGGACAGCCCGGTTTTGATAGTCTTGCCGCGCTGGTGCCGCAGCCAGGCAGAACAGCGCTTTCGAAACAAGCAGAAACCGGAATCCAAGCAGTGACAGCGCATCTGATGGAAAGTAGAGAAGAGATATTTGCCCAATTGCAGGGTATTTTGCACGAGCTTTTCGAGATCGACCCGAACACCCTGGCAGGTAGTTCAAACCTGTATGACGACCTCGATATCGATAGCATTGATGCCGTTGACATGGCCGCCAGGCTTCATGAGCTGACGGGTAAGAAGCTTGAGCCCGCGGATTTCAGAGCCCTGCAGACGGTGGACGATGTCGTCGAAAAGGTGTTCGCAATGCTCAACGCGGGCTAGCGTTCCCTCCCCGGGCATTGGCTGGGCAGCGAAGGAGTCCGGCACGGGATCCACTTCTATCACGCTCACGCCTTGAGTATAATCCCCGGAGAATCCCGCTATCCCGCCAATCCCCGGTCTGCCGCGACCCGTGCCTATCGGTCAGGACGGCGCCGGCCCATACCACCATTCGAGGCTTACAAGCTTTCCAACGTGTTCAATCCCTGCGTCGTCATTCCGGTTTACAACCACCACCTGGTCATCGACAGCCTGGTCGAGCGTATTCGCCAGTTCGGCCTTGCCTGTTTCCTGGTGGACGACGGCAGCGATGCAGAGTGTCGCCGGGTGCTGCAACGGGTCGCGGCGACAGATCCAGGGGTTAGGCTGATGCGTCTCGAAACCAACGCCGGTAAGGGTGCCGCCGTGTGTGCCGGGCTGGAGGCCGCGGCGAGGGCCGGCCACAGCCATGCCCTGCAGATTGATGCTGACGGTCAGCATAACAGTGACGATATTCCCCGCTTCATTGCCTGTGCACGGCAGCACCCCGGGGCAGTGGTGTCGGGCTCACGTATCTACGGAGAGGTTCCGGCGTCGCGTCGCTATGGCCGTAAACTCACCGATGGCCTGGTGTACCTCCACACCCTGTCCCTGGCGATCCGCGACTCGATGTGCGGCTATCGCGTCTACCCGCTGCCCGCAACCATGCAACTGCTGCAGCGTTGCAAGGTCGGGCAGCGCATGGATTTTGACACCGATATCCTGGTGCGACTGTACTGGGAGGGCGTCGCGGTGGAACACGTTGCGACGCCGGTGGTATACCGTAGCGACATCCCCTCACATTTTAACTTGCTGTCAGATAACCTGCGTATGAGCGGGCTGCACCTACGCCTGTTTCTGGGCATGCTCGCTCGTATCCCGAGCCTGCTGGCGCTGAATCGACAGCGACCGCGAGCCGATGTTCAATACTGAATCCGGCAGAATCTGGCCGATGCTGCTACTGATCACCGCCATCGCAGGGGGTAGGGGCATGGCCATTGCCGACAGCCCACCCCCGACCTGGCAGGCGTCGCCGCTGGCCCATTTGCAGCAGCACACTATCGTTAGCGGCGAGTTCAGGCAACAGCGACAGCTCACTGGCCTGCCCAGGGCGCTTGAATCCAGCGGTCGATTTGTGTTCTGGCGCGGGCACGGCCTGTACTGGGAAACCCTGCTACCGTTCTACCAGGCCACGACATTTACTGTCGGCGATGTTATCCATTGGACGTCAGAGAACGGTCCGCCCCTGGATGCGGGCCCCGAAGACCCCGTGCAGAACTATGTCAGCAAGGTGATGCTGTCGCTCTTCAGCGCCGATCCGGGGGCACTGGACAGGTTCTTTGCCAGCCAGTGGCGCAGCGTTGACGACGACTGGTCACTGCAGCTGGAGCCGGCGCATGAAGGAGTTGCCCGGGTAATCAAAACTATTCGGCTCGAGGGTGACCAATACCTGCGCCGCCTATCGGTGACCAGCGCAAACGGCGACCGCAATGTGCTGATGCTCGAGCAGATCTCGGCACCCATCGCGATCAGCCCGGCGCAGTGCCGCCGATTCAGTCGTGCTAACGACAAGGCTTGCGATTTCGAACGTGGCCAGCAATAGCCCCGCACCTCAGCGGGGGGCTACCCCTAACCCATCGGGGCTGTGGCGGACCCTGTTCGTAACCTGGCTGCTACTGTGCCTTGGCGTTGGTATTGGCGTAGCCGTCATTGCCCAGCAGGGCCTGCACTTTGAAACCGACCTGCGAGCCCTGCTTCCCCGGGATGACTCCGGCGCACTCAGCGAACAAGCCGGCGAGGCACTTTTCGAAACGGGTGGAGATCGCCTGCTCCTGCTGCTGGCTTCGCCGCAGAAGGCTACCACCGAGGCGGCCGCAGACTGGCTGCTGGCGCGTATTCGACAACAGCGACTCGTGCAGCTCGAAACCAGCGCGGCTGCCCAAAACGCGGACGCAATACTCGACTTGTACCGCCAGCACCGATTCAGCCTTCTCAGCCCCCGCCAGCGGGAGTCCCTGCAGCGGGGCGAGGCCCAGCGCCTGGCCACTGAAGCGTGGCGCGGGCTCTACCAACCCGACAGCTGGGGACGCTGGCTTACCCCCGCTGAGGATCCCCTCAACCTGTTTCCGGGCTGGATGCTGGCGCTGCACCCCCTGCCAAAGGGTGTCGAATTGGCGGGGGATTACCTGCTGCTGAAGTCCCCCACCCAGCCGGATCAGAGCTTTGCCCTGATCGTGGCCAGCAGCGAGCAAACCGCTTTCGACCTCGAGGCCCAGCAGCAGCTGGTGGCCGGGCTCGACAGGCTCGGGGGAGAGCTCCTGGCGCGTTACCCGGAGGTACAGTTGCTGCGTTCAGGGATCGTATTTCATGCTGCCGCAGCCGCCAGCCAGGCACGCCGCGAAATTACCCTGATAGGCGGTGGTTCCGCACTCGGCATCGTGCTGCTGTATCTGCTTTGTTTCGCCTCCCTGCGACCGCTGTTGCTGAGCCTGGCCTCAGTCCTGTTCGGCAGCCTCGTCGCTCTCTGCCTGACCCACTTTGTGTTCGGCGACCTGCATCTGCTGACCCTGGTATTCGGCGCGGGACTGATTGGCGTGGCGGTCGACTACTCCCTGCACTTTTTTACCCGCCTCTACGGTGAACCGGCGACCTCGCCCAGGGAAAGCCTGCGCCGGGTGTTTCCCGGCATTCTGCTGGCTATGGTGACCAGTGTCATTGGCTATGCCAGCCTGGCCCAGGCACCACTACCGGGCCTACGCCAGATAGCCACGTTCTCGGTCGCTGGACTGCTGGGTGCCTGGCTGTTCGTGGTTGCTGTATCACCGAGGCTGTCGGCACCCCGGCAGCGGCGGTTCCCCCGCTGGCTGGTCAGCCTTGCCCGATCTCCCTGGCGGCTATGGCATTACCTGGGCCCCGCGAAGGGGCTTCCGCTGGCGGTTTGCCTGGGAGTGTTGGCACTCCTGGTGTGCCAACAGCAGCTGCAAAGCGCAGAGGATGTGCGGGCACTCTACCGACCAGACGTGACCCTGCAGCAACAGGAGCAGCGAATCCAGGCGCTGTTTCCCGGCTTCGCCGCCAACCAGTTCCTGCTGCTCAGGGCAGAAAATCCGGAGCGGCTGTTACAACTGGACGAACAATTGCAGGTCGAGCTCGATGAGCTGCGCCTGAACCAGGCGATCGGAGGCTGGCAAAGCGTGGGCCGTTCCCTGCCCTCCGTCGCCCGCCAGCAGCAGGATTACGAGCTGTTGTCTCGAACAGTGTACGGTGACGAAGGGGTGGCGTGGCCATTGCTGCAAAAAGCCGGTTTCGAAGGCGCTGCGATTACCCAACTCCAACAAGCGTTCGCAGCCTACCCAGAAAACTGGCTGCTTCCAGAAAACTGGGTGAGAGCGGCTGACGAGCAACAGCGTATGCTCTGGCTGGCACCCGGAGAGGGCGCCGCGAGTATGGTAACGCTGAACGGAATCACCCGGGTGGAACCCCTGCAGGCGCTCGCCCGGGACTGGCCAGGCGTGGAGTTTGTGGATCGGGTCGGCGAATTGTCGGAACTCCTGCAAAACCAACGCGACAGGGCCGGACAGCTACTGCTGCTCGCCTATGGTGCTGTCATGCTGGTGTTGATCCTGCGCTACCGTTCGCCCGTTGCGGCACTGCTGGTGGTGGTGCCATTGCTGGCGAGTTTACTGACCCTGGCTACCCTGGCGCTGGCTGCCGTCCCGATTTCAATTTTCCACGTGTTCGCCTTGTTTCTGGTTCTCGGCCTGGGGATGGACTACAGTATTTTTTCCTACGAAGCCCAGCCGGGACAACTCGACTATCAACTGGCCATTCTGTTATCCGCACTCACCAGCGGCCTGTCTTTTGGCCTGCTCGCTTTGAGCACAACACCGATGGTGCAGGCTTTTGGTATCACAGTATTGTTGGGCGGTGCCGGCAATCTGTTACTGGTGCCATTGGTGAGCTTGCTAGCCTCGGTGGGGCACAAGCGATGACGACCGGCGGCTGGTTCCAGCGGCTCGGCCTGACCGCTGTACTGCTGATATGCCATGCCTTTGCCGGCTGCGCCCAGCTTCCTGGTGCTGACCCGGTTGTCAATCGCTATGTGCTGGCATCACCGGCGGCTCTCGACGAGGAGGTCACCGCCTACCAGCAGCTGCGGGTTACCCGGGGGCCATTGGAACAGCAATTGAACCTGGCCGTGGACAGCCGCGGGGACAAGCTGCAGATAGTAGTCATGAGTACCATGGGCCAGCGCCTGGCGACCTGGCGTTACAGTCACCATCGCTACCACTTGCAGGTCGAGGCCGGGGCGCCACGGGACTTGCCCTATCGTCGCCTGCTGGTATCCCTGCAATGGCTTTTCTGGCCCCCGGAAAGCCTGGCGCAGGCCAATGACGGGGACTGGCGCTTTAGCGGCAACCAGGTGGCATACCGTGGGCAACGGGTGGCAACGCTTGACCGCCCGGCGCTTCCATCCGCGCCGTGGGAGGGGCAATACCGGGTAGCGTTTGCAGCCGACTCCCTTCATTTCGAGCTACTGAGCACCCGACTCGAATAGCCGGAGGTCGGGCAACAGGAACGGCGACACCGCCCCTCTATTGACGCTAAAATCGCGCCCTTGCACAGTCGCCTTCAAGTGAATCGGCTTCGCCGCCGGCCAAAGGACCGCTGATATGACCAGAACCGTTCTCGTTACCGGCTCCAGCCGCGGCATCGGTCGCGCCATTGCCCAGCGTTTGGCGGATGAGGGCTATCGGGTGGTACTACACTGTCGCAATCAGCGCCAGCAGGCCGAGCAGATTCTTGAGCATATCTGTGCAACGGGGGGTAGCGGGCGAATTCTCCAGTTCGACGTGGGCGACCGGGAGCAATGCCGCCTTCTCCTCGAAGCCGATATTGCCAGCCATGGCGCCTATTACGGGGTCGTGTGCAACGCCGGCATTACCCGCGATAACGCTTTTCCGGCGCTGAGCGACGACGACTGGGACGATGTCATTCACACCAATCTCGACGGCTTCTACAATATTCTCCGACCGGTCATCATGCCGATGGTGCGCACCCGCCAGGGGGGCCGCATTGTCAGCCTGTCTTCCGTGTCGGGGCTGGTGGGCAATCGTGGCCAGGTCAATTACAGCGCCGCCAAGGCTGGCATAATCGGTGCCAGCAAGGCGCTCGCGCTGGAACTGGCGAAACGCCGCATCACCGTGAACTGCGTCGCCCCCGGGCTTATCAGGACCGACATGGTAGACGAAACGATCGCCCGGGAGGCCGCAAAGGCAATTCCCCTGCGGCGCATTGGCGAAGCGCGCGAGGTAGCAGCCCTGGTGGCATTCCTGATGTCGGAAGATGCAGCTTACATCACTCGCCAGGTGATCTCGGTCAATGGGGGCATGGCCTGATGAGTGCCAGAGTCGTCGTCACCGGAGCTGGCGTCATTACCGCGCTCGGCAATGACTGGGAGGACTTTGGGGCAAAGCTGGCAGCGGGCTACAGCGGCATTCGCTACATGCCCGAATGGGAGCACTACAACAATCTCAACACCAAGCTGGCGGGGCCAGTGCCGGACTTCAGCGTGCCGCCTCACTACCCGCGCAAGAAGACCCGCACCATGGGCCGGGTCGCGCAACTGGCTACCTGCGCCAGTGAGCAGGCCCTGGCGAGCGCAGGCCTGCTCGATAACCCGGTTATTCGAAATGGCGCCACCGGCATTGCCTATGGCTCCTGCACAGGCAGCACCGAGGCATCGAGGGACTTCTTCAACATGCTGGTCAACCACGATACCCGCGGCGTAACTGCCACCACCTACATCCGCATGATGAACCATACCGCGGCGGTGAATATCGGCATGTTTTTCAATATCAAGGGCCGGGTGATTCCCACCTCCAGCGCCTGTACCTCGGGCAGCCAGGGCATCGGCTTTGCCTACGAGGCGATAAAGTACGGGCGCCAGACTGTCATGCTGGCGGGGGGTGCCGAGGAATTATGCCCCACGGAAGCTGCGGTGTTCGACACCCTTTACGCCACCAGCACCCGCAACAACCAACCCGACCAAACACCCAGCCCCTTTGACCGCGACCGCGACGGCCTCGTCATCGGCGAGGGCGCCGGGACCCTGGTGCTGGAAAACCTGGATCACGCCGTTGCGAGGGGAGCCGAGATTGTCGCCGAGGTGGTTGGCTTTGGCTGTAACTCCGACGGCGGCCACGTCACCCAGCCCAGCGCCGACACCATGCGTATCGCCATGGAACTGGCATTGGAGGATGCCGGGATAAGACCTGCTGCGATCGGCTATATCAATGCCCACGGCACCGCTACTGAACGCGGTGACATAGCCGAGTCCCTGGCGACCCGGGAGCTGTTCGGCTCGCACATAGCAATCAGCTCCCTCAAGGGCCACCTCGGCCACACACTGGGAGCCTGCGGCGCGATAGAAGCCTGGGCGACCATTGAAATGATGAACCGGGGCTGGTTCAGCCCCACCCTGAACCTGCACCATGTGGACCCCCGCTGTGCAGACCTGGACTATATCAGGACCGCGGGGCGACAGATCGACGCCGAGTACAGCATGAGCAACAACTTTGCCTTTGGTGGCATCAATACGTCGCTGGTTTTCAAGCGCTATTTGCCCTGAAATGCCGTTCAGGTGATTGCCAGGATACCCTACCGAACCCGTGCCGAATCAAAAAAATCGCACTTATCGAGTTTGAAACCGATTGAATCCGATATCTCCAGGCCAAAATCGAGGTATTCACCCCCATCCGCACTGTACAGTGGCCACGCGGCCTGATCATCGGCGCCCGGCACGCCGTTGGCGGCAAAGCTGGTCCAGTACTGCTGCATAGCCTCCACCGTCAGCGCTGGAACCGACCCTTCCAAAACTGAATCAGCGTTCCACAGATAGTACACATCAGACGAATGTGCGGCCCCAAGCACCGGTGCATTGGGGTCTACCGCTCCGACCAGCGCGAGCAACAGTGTCTCGTCGATTTCCCGGCTGAACTGGTAAAAGCGCACGGTATGGCCACCCCCAGCCAGGAGATCGGCGCTAGCAACCGCTGTGCAGGCGTAGTCTGCATCCCCCAGCACATCGGCAAAGGCATCGCTGAAGGAGGGGTAGGCAAAGCGCGGATACAGCAAATCGGTAATGGTCACCACCTCACCGGCGTTCAGGGTCGGGAAAGCATTGCTGACAGCGCTCTGGTAATCAGCCTGGGTGACCGGGTTAACATTGCCAGGGCGTTGCTGGAAGAGAGTGGCCTCGTTGCGTGTCACGCCGACCATAACATCGATATTGGCCGGAGAGAGGCGCAGTGCATCGTAGATTTCCAGGTCTAAGGCATGACCATCTATCGTAGCGACTGAACGAAACCGGAGCTGCTCCTCGCTGGCGGGCCCCAGCGAATCATTGAATTTACCAGCATTGGCCAGCGCCTGGCGCAAATCGAATGCCGACTGCTGGCGCAGACAGTCGAGTACCTGACCGACCTCGATATCGCAGCCCCAGAGCTGTTTGTAGTCATCACCCTGCACGTAGGCCGCATCCAGGCTGCGGGTAAGCGCCGGGCCGCAGCGGGCACTCTGCATGATAGCGCGCTGGAACAAGCCCGCGCTCAGTGGCGACGCAAGATGGCGGCAGACATCGTTGCCCCCTGCACCCTGGCCAAAAATGGTGACGTTGTTCGGGTTGCCGTTAAAGTTGGCAATGTTGTCCCGAACCCACTCCAGCGCCGCCACCTGGTCCAGGTGATGGTAATTACCGGTGCTGGCATCGGCTGATTCAATCGCCAGCCCTGGCAACGCGAGAAAACCCAGGAACCCCAGGCGCGCATTTACCGATACCACCACGTTATCGGAAGCCGCTGCCAGGTAGGCAATGTCCACAGGCAAACGGCTGCCCGAACCGTTGTCCTCGTCGCCCCCGTGAAACCACACCATCACGGGTCGGCGATTCTCGGATTCCGCGGCGGGCGCCGCCACGTTCAGGAACAGGCAGTCTTCACTTTGCACGCTGAGATCGCGCAGGTCGCCCTGAATGCAGTTGGCGCCGGGCTCCAGGGCGTCCCGCACATCGAGCCAGTCCAGAACGGGCTGGGGCTCCCGCCACCGGTTGTCGCCCTCGGGTGGCGCCGCGTAGGGGATGCCCTGGTACAGTACCAGGTCACCTACCGCGATACGCTCTCCCCGAAGCACCCCGTTGGCGACGGTTACAAACTCACCGACCGGGGGCAGCGGCTCGCCCCCGGGAATCTCACCACCACCGTTATCCCCGCCATCGCCACTGTCATCATCATCGTCACTGACACCACCGCAGGCCTGCACCAGAACCAATGCCAAAACCAGAGACAACGCTTTTAACCAATACGCCATGGAAGCTGATTCCTGTTGTTCTGCGTAAGCCCATGACCGGGTGCAGATACCCGTGGGCCCACACTTGGCGGGACAGTGGCAGCGCCATCACCACCTGCTGTTTGTCCACCGGGCTGCCGAATAAGCGCTAGTATACCGAATTTGCTCTAAGCTGTTGGGTTGAAAAGCCGCGACAGCGAAGTCACAGGAACCTTGCATGACACCAAGCAAATCCAGCCCCAGCCAACGTATCGCCGTGATCGGTGGCGGCATCAACGGCCTTTGCTCGGCCTGGGAACTGGCCCAGCGCGGTGCCCGGGTAACCCTTTTTGAGCGTGGCGAATTGATGCGGGAGACCAGCCGCAATTCCTCGAAAATGCTCCACGGCGGCATCCGCTACCTGGAAAACATGGAAATTCGGCTGGTCTACGAGGCGCTGCGGGAACGCGCCTGGTGGCTGCAGCGATGTCCGCATTTAAGTCACGAAATGCAGCTGGTTATGCCAGTATACGCAGGCGGACCACGCCCCCGCTGGATGCTGAAGGCAGGCCTGGCACTTTATGACCTGCTGGCAGGCAAGCAAAATCTTACGCGCCACCGCTGGATCGGCCGAGACGAACTCCTGGCCCTTGACCCTGGGCTTGTCGCCAACGGCCTGCGTGGGGGGTTTCGTTACTCCGATGGTCAGATGGACGATTATCGCCTGGGCCTCTGGGTGGCGGACCGCGCCCGGGAAGCAGGCGCCGAAATTCTCGAGACCACCGCGGTGACGAGCCTCTCCATCGACGGTCGCGTCAGCACGGCGAACCAGACATTCCAGTTTGATGCAATAGCCAACATCGCGGGCCCCTGGGCGGAGCAGTTACTGGTTCAGTCCGGTATTCCCAGCCCCATGCACCTCGACCTGATTCGGGGCAGCCACATCCTTTTTGCCGGCGAACCGGCGCAGCCCTATTTGTTGCAAACCGACAAGGGGGGGCGCGTGTTTTTCGTGCTCCCCTACCAGGGCAATACCCTGGTGGGCACCACGGAAGTGCGCCAGCGCCTGGATCAGCCCATCGCTGCCAGCGCGGACGAGGTGGATTATCTGCTGCAACAGTACAACAACTATTTCAATCAGCACCGCAGCAGAGCAGACATCATCGCCACGACGGCGGGCCTGCGTCCTCTGATCCAATCCGCCGCCAACCCGCGCAAGGTCAGCCGCGAGTACGAGATCGTGCAACAGGGAAGCCTGCTTACCGTGTTCGGTGGTAAATGGACCACGGCCAGGGCGCTGGGGAAAAAGGTTGCCGATAAACTGCTCGGAGGGCGGGCATTATAAGGTCCCCTGAATACAGGCTAGTCGTCCTCCAATCCTTGTGGCATCATTCTGTGGCCTCGCCGCTGCTTCTCGCTCCATGGCGGGTTGACGTCGCGCATTGAACCAGGAGTTGTATGAACAGCGTATTCGTAATCCAGAATCAGGATGGAAATTTTCTATCCCGGCAAAAGGAGTGGGTGGACAAGACGCAGATCCAGGCTGTCTATAAAACACCGCACCGTGACCTGGCGGTCAACGAGTGGGTGGAATTGACCGCCAGGGAAACCGAGGCCCGTGCAAAGGTGGTGGCGGTAGAAACCACCCCCAGGGGACTGCCGCTACTGGCGACGCTGCCACCTCTGGAGTTTCCAAGGGCAGCCCTGCCCGAAGACCTCGTGCGGCGCAATGACAGCGATTCCAGCAACACCCCAGACGAGGGAAGCGTTGCCGGGGCGGCAGAAAAACCCGGAATGGCCGGACTTGAAAATGCCCAGCCGCGCACCGATATCCGCCATGTGTCCTGAGATCGTCCAACCTAATGAAGGAAACCAACCATGTTGCGGATAGGCCTGTTTCTGCTAACTAACCTGGCGGTCATCATGCTCGCCAGCATTACCCTGCAACTGTTGGGCGTGGAGCACATATTGCAGGAAAACGGGGTCGACCTGGACCTCGGTAGCCTGCTGGTTTTTTGTGCCGTTTTCGGCATGGCAGGGTCCCTGGTATCGCTACTCCTTTCCAAGTCGATGGCGCGACGCGCCATGAACGTGCAAGTGATCAGCCAGCCCCGGGACCAGCGTGAACAGTGGTTGCTCAGCACCGTGCAAAGGCTGGCCGGCGACGCCGGGATAGGGATGCCAGAGGTGGGGATCTTCCCCTCCCCCACAGCCAACGCCTTTGCCACTGGGTGGAACAAAAACAGCGCCCTGGTGGCTGTCAGCGAAGGCCTGCTCAATCGCATGCGGCCGGAAGAGGTCGAAGCGGTGCTTGGCCACGAGATAGGCCACGTGGCCAATGGCGACATGGTGACCCTGGGCCTCATCCAGGGCGTCACCAACACCTTTGTCATGTTCGGGGCGCGAGTGCTGGGCCACGTTGCAGACCGGGTGATTTTTCGCACTGAACGCGGCTACGGCCCCGGCTACTGGATCGTCACCCTGCTGGCCCAATTCGTGCTGGGGATACTGGCCTCGATGGTTGTCATGTGGTTTTCCCGCTGGCGCGAATTTCGCGCCGACATCGCCGGCGCGGATCTCGCCGGGCGCGATAATATGATTAACGCGCTGCGCCGCCTGCGGGGTGAAAGTGAAGTACCCAAGGGGATGCCAGCGGAGCTATCGGCGTTCGCTATCAATGGCGAGCTGCGGGATAAGGTTTCCCACCTGTTCATGAGCCACCCTCCCCTGGCCGACCGCATTGCAGCCCTGCAAAGAGGGGCGAACGCTCAGTAAGCAGCACAACTCAACCCTTGACCAGCTCTTCATCATCCAGGGGTTGTAGCAGGGCAAGGTCCTTGTTGCGGGCGTTATTGATCGCTTTGTCCAGGGGCGCAAGCAACAGGGTACCCGACAACCGGGGCTCGAAAAAACGCTCGGGATTATCGATTTCGGTTTCCGGGTCAAGCCAGTCCGTATAATCGTCACGCCCCAACATCACCGGCATTCGATGGTGTATCGGCTCGATTCCCGGCGCAGCCGCCGTTGTAATCAGGGCACAGGACTCCACCGTCACATCTGCCTTCTGCCAATGATCCCAGATCGCCGCGAAGGCGAATGCGCCGCTCTCGGGCCTGATCAACCAGGGTTTCTTGCCGTAACGGTCGGTTTGCCATTCAATAAATGATGATGCCGGGACGATGCCCCGCTGGCGACGAAATGGCCCTCGAAAAGCGGGACTACGGGCGACCGTCTCCGCCTTGGCGTTAAACATGCTGTACTTGGTGCTGGGGCCGTCAGACCAGGAAGGCGTCAACCACCAGCGCATGTAGCGCAACTCCCGCCCCTTTTCCGTTTCTATGACGATGGGCACCGTCTCCGTAGGGGCAACATTGACCATGGTCGGCAACTCGGCATCGATCCCCAAAGCGCGCATCAGTTCACGCGAAAACGGGTCGTCGATCACATTATAACGTCCGCACAAAACTGCTCGCTCCCAACCCTCGAATGATGAAATTTCTTACCTATACTGAAGCCAGTTTAAAGCAAAACCCGCGACAACTTAACGGTAGAGGAAACTATGGCGAGCCTGGCATTGATGGTTGATGGCGTGGTCATCAAGAAATTTGAACTGGACAAGGCGGAACTGACGATCGGCAGACATCCGGCATGCGATATTCAGATCGACGACGGCGCCGTAAGTAGCCGCCATGCCGCCATCACCATACGGCAGAGTCGCTATCTCCCGGACCAGACCGAAATCACCCTTAAGGACCTCGGCAGCACCAATGGCACCTACGTGAACGACGCCAAGATTAGCCAGAAGCTGCTCAGCAATGACGACGAGGTCCGAATCGCCTGGAACACCTTTAAATTTCTCGACACCAGCCGGCCCAACTTCGAGCGCACGGCCATCATGCTGGATAACTGATCAGCTGAAACCCGGAGCAGCAGCGCCCTGCAGCGGCGGACATGGGTTGCTCCGGGACTTTCCGCCTTACCTCCCCCATGCCCCCAACACCAACTGCTTGAATCGACCCCCAAAGCCCCTTATCGTCAACCTGTATTGACGACGGCTAGAGCGACGTAGTGGGGTATAAATGGTAAGCACACCGCAACTTTGGGATTATCCCGGCGTTTTTGCCATTACGGTTCAACCGGCGAAAGATGACATCGACGCCTTCGGTCACGTTAATAATGTGGTTTACCTGCGTTGGCTGACTGAGTGCGCCTGGGCACACTCAAGCGCCGTTGGCCTGCCTGAGGAGCAATGTGTGAATTTGCGCCGCGGCATGGCCGTTCGCGCCATTCATGTGGAGTTTCTGGCACCTGCTTACGAAGCCGAGGAGCTGCTGGTTGGCAACTGGGTCTCAAAAAAAGATCGACTGCGGGCAACCAGGCAGTACCAGATTATCAACCCCAAAACCGGCGCCACACTGTTGCGTGGTCAGCTGGACTTCGTTTGTGTCAACCTCGACACCGGCAGGCCAACGCGCATGCCTGACGAGTTTGTAGACAGGTATAAGGTCACACTGCCCGGGTGAGCCAAATTGCACCGCACTCGAACCCAGCGGTTCGGCTCGGGGCTAAACCGTGAGATAGCGCTTTACCAGATCCTCGCTCAGCCCGGCTATGTCCCCGGCCGCCACCGCACGGCCCTTATCCATAATGCAAAAGTGGTCACAGATCCGCTGCACGAACGGCAGCTTCTGTTCAACGAGCAAGACCGTGAGACCGAATTCACGGTTCAGGCGCTGCACGATATCGCCAATTTCATGGACGATATTGGGCTGTATGCCTTCAGTAGGTTCATCCAGCACCAGCAACCGCGGCTCGATGACCAGGGCGCGACCGATCGCCAATTGCTGTTGCTGACCACCGGACAAATCGCCCCCGCGGCGGCGCAACATGGTCTTAAGCACCGGGAAAAGCTCGAATATTTTCTCGGGAATGACCTTGCTATTGTCCTCCCGCGCGGTCAAGCCGATACGCAGGTTTTCCTCGACGGTGAGCAGGGGAAAAATCATGCGGCCCTGGGGCACATAGCCCACGCCCTGGCCCGCGCGGGTATAGGCCGGCCTGTCGCAAAGATTTTTCCCGTCCAACTCGATACTCCCGGAATGCACCGGCAACAACCCCATAATACATTGCAGCAAAGTCGTCTTGCCCACCCCGTTGCGCCCCATCAAGCTAAAACAGGAGCCCGCCGGAATATGCAGGTCGAGATCCCACAACGTGTGACTTTGAGCATAATACTGGTTGAGTTGCTTGATACTCAGCATACCGGCTCCATCGCAATTCTATTCTCCGAGGTAGACTTCGATGACCCGCGGATCGGCCTGCACTTCGTCCATACTTCCCTCGGCAAGAGTGCTGCCCTCGTGCAATACGATAACCCGCTGGGCTATTTTGCGCACAAACTCCATGTCGTGTTCTACCACTACCACGGAGTGTTCACCGGCCAGAGAGACCAAAAGCTCGGCGGTCTGGTCCATCTCCTGCTGAGTCATGCCGGCTACGGGTTCATCCACCAACAACAGGCGCGGCTCCTGCATAAGCAACATGCCGATCTCAAGCCACTGTTTCTGCCCGTGCGATAATGTGCCCGCGGGATTCTGCAGGTGTTCCGCAAGCCCGATCGTCCGGCTGATTTCCTCGATCCGCGTCCGTTGCGCGGCAGAGAGGCTGGCGAACAAGGAAGGCCATACTCGTTTATCCGTTTTCATGGCCAACTCGAGGTTCTCGAATACGGTATGAAACTCGAATACGGTCGGCTTCTGGAACTTTCGCCCAATACCGGCGAGGGCAATGTCAGGTTCGCTCAACTTCAGCAGGTTGATACGCTGGCCAAAAAAGGCCCTGCCGGCATCGGGCGTCGTCTTGCCTGTAATCACGTCCATCATGGTCGTTTTACCTGCACCATTCGGGCCAATAATGCATAGCAATTCGCCATCTTCCACATAAAGGTTGAGCTTGTTAAGCGCCTGGAAGCCGTCAAAGCTTACCGAGATATCCTCCAGGTACAGTGCGACGCCATGCCCGGTATCCAGATGAAACGGATTCTCCTCCGGGGGCATCAGGAAACTGAAAACGTGCTCCCGGTCGGTCAGTTCGTTAACTTTCAAGATGGCTGCCCCCGCGTTTCACGCTTCAACAGACCGGTAATTCCCCGGGGCAGGTACAAGGTGACCAAAACGAAGAGAGCACCGAGGGCAAACAACCATATCTCTGGCATCGCGGCGGTAAAGAGGGTCTTGGAATAATTCACCAGCACTGCGCCGAGTACCGCCCCGTAGAGCGTTCCCCTGCCACCAACCGCAACCCATATGACCAGCTCTATAGAATTGAGAGGCGCGAATTCACCGGGGTTTATTATCCCGACCTGGGGCACATACAAGGCGCCGGCGACTCCTGCAAGCACCGCCGAAAAAGTAAATATCCAAAGTTTGAAACTCTCAACCTTGTAGCCAATGAAGCGGGCGCGATCCTCGGCGTCGCGAAGCGCCACGACTACCCTCCCCAGTCGCGAATTAACAACCCTGCGGCAAAGGACGTAAGCCACAGCAAGTGCCAACGCTGAGGCAACAAACAGGGCTGCACGTGTCGCGGGCGCTTGCAGGCTAAAACCAAGAATATCCTTGAAGTCCGTTAGTCCGTTATTGCCGCCAAAGCCCATTTCATTGCGAAAAAAGGCCAGCATCAGCGCGTAGGTCATAGCCTGAGTAATGATCGACAAATACACGCCTGCCACCCGCGAGCGAAAGGCAAGCCAGCCAAAGACAAAAGCCAATACGCCGGGTACCAGCATAACCATCAAGGCAGCAAACCAGAACTGGTCGAAGCCCATCCAGTACCATGGTAGCTCCTGCCAGTTGAGGAAAACCATAAAATCTGGAAGCAGCGGATCACCGTAGACGCCACGGTCACCAATCTGGCGCATCAGGTACATACCCATGGCATAGCCTCCGAGGGCAAAGAAAGCCCCGTGACCCAGGCTGAGAATTCCGCAATAGCCCCACACCAGGTCCAGCGCCAGCGCCAGCAGAGCAAAACAAAGGTACTTGCCCAGCAGAGTCACGGTATAGCTTTGCAGATGGAGAGCAGACCCCTCCGGCACCAGTAAACTGCAAACGGGCACGACGATACACGCTACCGCCAGCAGTGCCAGGAGTATGGCTCCGCCGCGGTCACTTGCCATCAATTTTTTAAAAAGCATATCAGTTCTCCGCCGCCCGACCTTTCTGAGGGAACAGACCGCGAGGTCGCTTCTGTATAAACAGGATGATGAATACCAACACCATAATCTTGGCCATCACAGCACCGGCATAGGGTTCGATAAGCTTGTTACCAATACCCAGCGACAAACCACCAATCAAGGTGCCCCAGAGATTACCCACCCCGCCAAACACCACCACCATGAAAGAATCGACTATGTAGGCCTGGCCAAGATTAGGCCCGACATTGGTGAGTTGCGAAAGTGCCACGCCAGCGATCCCCGCGATACCGGAGCCAAGACCAAAGGTGAGCGCGTCAACCCTGTCGCTTCGAATGCCCATCGCCTGGGCCATGCTACGATTCTGGGTAACCGCCCTCACCTCGAGGCCGAGTCTCGTGCGCTTGAGGATCAACTGCAGCGCGGCAAATACCAGCAGGCAAAAAACGATGACATACAGCCGATTGTAAGTCAGCGAGAGATAATCATTGATGTAGAGAGATCCACTCATCCAATCGGGCGTGATAACCGACCGATTCAGCGGCGTAAAAATACTGCGCACGGCCTGCTGAAGAATCAGGCTTACACCGAATGTTGCCAGCAGGGTTTCCAGTGGCCGGCCGTAGAGATGGCGGATAATACCGCGCTCGATTGCGATCCCCACCAATCCGGAGACAATAAAAGCTGCTGGCACGGCTACCAGGAGCGACCACTCGATAGCGTTGGGCATCAGCTCCTGAACCACGAAGGTCGTGTAGGCTCCCAACATGATGAGTTCACCATGGGCCATATTAATAACGCCCATTACACCAAACGTTATAGCGAGACCAATCGCCGCCAGTACCAGTATCGAGCCGAGGCTAACACCAAAATATAGCGTCTCCATATGACCATAAAATTTGATTTCGTTTTCCATATTTGCCAGCAAGCGGCTGGCTCGTTGGCGCGTTTCCGAATCCATTGATTCGTCCGCACTCAAGCCCTGCAATTTGTTGCGCACAATCTGGTTGACGGAGCCATCGAGTGCACTCATTGCCTTTAACCGGGTGTCGACATCAGGGCTATCTAGGTCGTAGATACTGAGAGCAGTTTCTATCGCATCCAGTACGCCCTCGTCCGTCTCCCGATCCTTCAGCTGCTCAATACGGGGGGCACTGTCGGCATCAATATCGGCGGTCATGGCCTTGACTGCAGCGCGCCTCACTTCCGGGTCGGGATCATTCAAGCGAACCTCGGCTACCAGAGCGCGCAGGGTGCTTCTCAAGCGATTATTGACGCCAATCTTGCGTAGCTTTCGCTTACTGACGGGTTCAAGCTCCTCACCACTCGCGGCAGAAATGACACTGTATTCGTCGCCCGTATCCCTGGCAATCACGACCAGCTTTTCCTTTTTCAGCACATACAGATCACCCTCGAGCATTGCCCCTAGAATGACCTCAACCCGCGGATTGTTTGCAGCTGCCAGCCTCTTCGCCGCGGCAGCTTTGTTGGCAAAGCCCTTTGCATTCAGGCCTTGGACGAGTTCCGAAAACTCTTGTTGCTCATCAGCCAATGCCGGAAGCGCTATCAACCCAAGTAGAGCCCAGGACCAACCGCAACATAGCAGAAACGATCTGAAGCGCTTTCGTGCCATACCCAATAGTCACTATTCTGGTGATACCCAAATTTTTTCCGGTAATGCTCGCATCACCGGAAAAGAAGCAATCTAGCGGGGGAATTCCCCCGCCTAACCCGCCGACTCAATAATTCTGGCCAGAGCAGGTTTTGGTTTTCACGTTATAGTTTCCGCAGGAAAGGGGTTTGCGCCAGTCAGCAATGATATCTTTGGAACCGGGAAGGAAATCCGACCATGCATCACCGACAACGGTACCCGAGGTTTGCCAGACAATCTCGAACTGTCCATCATCCTGGATTTCGCCGATCAGGACCGGCTTGGTAATATGGTGGTTTGGCATCATCGTAGCTATGCCGCCGGACAGGTTGGGAACCGCCACCCCGATGATGGCATCCTGTACTGCAGCCGGATCTGTAGTGCCTGCTTTATTCACAGCTTCTACCCACATCTTGAAACCGATGTAGTGTGCTTCCATCGGGTCATTGGTGACACGTTCATCGCTATCGATAAAGTCCAGCCATGAATCGATGAACTCCTCATTGGCGTCGTCTTCAACGCTCATGAAATAATTCCAGGCCGCGAGGTGACCAACCAGTGGTCTTGTGTCGATGCCCGAAAGTTCCTCTTCACCAACCGAGAAGGCCACTACGGGGATATCCTCAGCCGACAGGCCCTGGTTACCCAGCTCCTTGTAAAAGGGAACATTGGCATCGCCGTTGATAGTGGAGACCACGGCGGTTTTCTTGCCTGCAGATCCAAATTTCTTGATGTCGGAAACGATGGACTGCCAGTCGGAGTGTCCAAAGGGCGTGTAGTTAATCATGATGTCCTTTGAGTCAACGCCTTTTGCCTTTAGATAGGCTTCGAGTATTTTGTTAGTGGTGCGCGGGTATACATAATCCGTCCCGGCCAAAACCCAGCGCTCTACCCCGATGTCATTCATCAGGTAATCCACTGCAGGGATTGCCTGCTGATTAGGTGCGGCCCCGGTATAAAATACGTTTTTGGAAGACTCTTCACCCTCGTACTGAACCGGGTAAAACAGCAGACTGTCGAGTTCCTCGAATACTGGCAGCACTGACTTGCGAGAAACCGAAGTCCAGCAACCGAAAACAGCATCCACATCCTTTTTCTCAATCAGTTCACGCGCCTTTTCCGCAAACAGCGGCCAATTCGAAGCTGGATCAACTACCACGGCCTCCAGTTTTTTGCCGAGCAGTCCGCCGGCCTTGTTTTGCTCATCAATGAGCATCATCATGGTGTCTTTCAGGGTTGTTTCACTGATCGCCATGGTCCCCGACAGTGAATGCAACACGCCTACCTTTATCGTTTCCTCCGCGACGGCCACGCTGGCACCCAGGGCCGATAGCGAAAGCGCTACCGCGGTCAATGTGTTTTTCATTTTCGATGATTTCATAGCTTTGTATCCTGTATTGGATCGATTGAATCGAGAGTTCTGAATGCTCGAAATTTTCTGACCACACAGCCGTTTAATGACGGTGTCATCTGATTCCAGTCAATGTGGCATCCGGGACTATATTTGCAGCTGCACGCCCAGGGTGATGGCGTCTGCATCGGCGCCCGGTGTTCCGGTCAGGTTGGCATCGCCATTGGTGTAGTTGAGATTGATCTTGGCGTTGTGCCCCTTGATGACGTAGTTGACACCCAGTTCATAAAGGTCACTTTCGTCAGCATATCCGTCCGGTTCGTTGCGGGTGTAGCGAACATAGGGCTGGAACTTACCCATGCCAATTTCTGCCGGAAACAACCATGCCGCGGTAGCGAGATACGAGGTGCCATCAAACAGGCAAAAGCAATCGGGATCGAGCCGGGCGGTGTCCGACAACGCCGCGTCAAATACCTTGTATTCCCCATCTATGGTTAACACTCCGGCGGAAAAAACGCTTTCCCACAGCAGATCTACCACGTAGCCGGTGAAGTCCGCGGAATCTAACGCCGTACCTGTGCCGTCTGCCTGATACTGAATTGAAAAGCCCAGAGTAAGAATGTCGCCCAGACCACCAAAGTAGGTTCCACTGGTGTAATATCCAGGGTTTTCCTCCATGTTGAGGAAGTTGTAGGCAAATCGCGCGGCGTAAAGCAGGTTGTCGCCATCGTTTGACGCTCCCTCATAGCCATCGAAAACACCTACGGCATACTGGAAGTGGCCGACATTTCCCCAGACAGTAACGCCATCATCACGCCCGAACTTGCCGGCATCATTGTTGCCCTGATCAGATGGAAACAGTGGAACGGTATACTGGTTCCAGGCAATGCCATAGAACGGTCCATTCATTTCAATACGGTCAGCGGGGGTCAACATGCGTCCCAACCAGATATTAAAAGCTGGTGTGAACGCAAACTGAGCAATGGCGTCAAGCACCATCATATCGCCACCGCTTCCGCAGTCGTCGCATTCCGTGTTGAACGTGAAGGAAATTTTGTCGGTGATCTGGCCTCCAAGGTATAAGCGCATGTTGTTGACAGCAAAGTCTGTCGAATAGTCATCACCGTTTGGCGCGCCATCTTCGACCGCTGAAAACGACGCGCGCAATCCCGCACCTACTGTTAAAAACGTATTTTCATCGTAACTACTCACCCCCTCCATCAAAAAAAGCTTGACAGGTTTTTCGCCGCATCCTTTTCGTAAATCCAGATGGCAGCCAAATACGCAGCGTGTAGCGGCACAGTGCCGGCATAAGCATTGATCTTCATGGTTACGAAAAAGCACTAGTCGAGACCATTTTTCTTGCTCCTGCGCCTTCCTGAGTTGCCGAAAAAACCCATGATATATTGCGTTATCGACGCAATCGTACCGCAACGAAATGGCCAGCATTAATACCTCCTCGGTTCGTGAAGAACTTGACCGGCTGAAAAACGAATTCAAGCGACTGTCTTCTGAACAGAAGATTTCTGGTGAAATCACATTGCTGATGAGCAGTATGCTCACGCTGCTGGAACTGATTTGCGCGATCTTTCTGGAGAAGTCGACCACTAAAAATAGCCAGAACTCCAGCAAGCCCTCGTCTCAAACGGACAAGGATGAAACAGCACTGGGTCAGCCTGGCAGCAAGGCAAAAGGCAAGACGGAACGCCGGCAGTCCGCTTACAACACGCGCACCATCGAAACGACAAGCGTTGCAGTGGTGAGCACCTGCGATATCTGTGGTGAAGATCTCACCGGCACCGCCTGCCTTAAACATGAGCGGCGCACCAAAATCGATATCATTTTTGAGAAGACGGTCGAGCATGTGGATGCCGAGATCAAGCACTGCTCAGTCTGTTCTGCCGAGGTCAAAGGCCAGTTTCCTTCGGACATGCCCGGGCCGTTGCAATATGGCAATGGGTTGAAGGCCTACGTGATTAACCTGCTGGTCTGCCAGATGGTCGCATTGAACCGGGTACAAAAAGCAGTGAGCGCGATGATCGGCCAGGTGATCTCCGAAGCGACCCTGCTCAAGTACGTCCTGCGACTCCACGAGGCGCTGGCCGACTGGGAGAAGGATGCGATCAGGCAGCTATTGCAGAGCCCTGCGATGCACGTGGATGAGACGTCGTTGCGAGTTGATCAGAAAAATCACTGGATACATGTCTATGCAGCCGATGACATCACCTTGAAACGACTGCATCGAAAACGGGGCAAGGAAGCGATAGAGGCGATTGATATCATTCCTCGATACGGCGGCGTGATCATCCATGATTGCTGGGCATCCTATTTATCCTATGCACATTGCGGACACGGTTTGTGCGGATCGCACCTGTTGCGTGAGCTGACGTTTATCGTCGAGTCCAATGGTTATATCTGGGCAAAAAATATGAAGCGCGCCCTGCAGGAAACCTGCAAGGCTGTTTCGGCAAGCCCTGACAAGTGTCTCCGCGATGACGCCTACGCGAACTTGCAGAAACGCTATCGGGCTATTTTGACGCGCGGCGAGAAGGAACTTCCGGCGATACCGGACAGGCCGCAGGGAAAGCGCGGGAAAATGGCTAAGTCGGACGCACACAACTTGTGGGAGCGACTCAAAGAGCACGAGCAAGCGGTATTATTGTTTGCCAAAGAGGGCCATGTGGCTTTCACCAACAACCGTGCCGAGCGGGATCTTCGAATGTCGAAGGTCAAGCAGAAAGTATCCGGTTGTTTCAGAAACAGCCAATACGCTGACGCCTATTGTCGAATATCCAGTTACCTGCAGACCATGGCGAACAAGGGGCACAACCCGCTGATTGCCATTCAGATGGCACTGGCAGGGGAGATAGGGGGCGAGTAGTTACTCGTATACAAGATATTCTCCCGGCCCGTTGAATTAAAGGGCATCGTTATCAACTCAGTGCACCAGCAGTACCGAGCACACCCCACCGGACCTACAGCAATTCTCATGCCAAGCTTTGCAAAAACGGCATGATCTTCGTATATCGAGACAAACCGCATTGATCGGAAAATCGCCTGGGCGCCCGGAAGAAAGGCCAGTGGGCACCATTGACGCGCTGGGATGTCAGCATACTGATCGCAAAAAAAAGGTATGCCTCGAATCCCTTTTTGTTTGAATCGCGAAAATCTGTACTACTACCAAAAGGTCTTTTCGCGACACAAGGGTGCAGGTTTTTTCCGGAATGCACCAATCCAACGCAGGTTTTTCTCCACCCTGATATCTGCAAGTACGACTACGCCACCGAACTTCAACATAAGTCGCTACTCATGGCATTGGCACAGCGATTGCAATCGACTGCCCACTGCGATTGCCTGCACAGTAAGATTGCCTGCACAGTACGCACGCCTATGTCAGCCGTTGGCTGATAAACCTATGTCAGCCGTTGGCTGATAAACCAGCAGGCTGGCAGCAACCGGCTTGAACGCAAGGCTAGGCTCATTGAATAGATGGTTTAAGGGATTTCTCCAAAACCCTTCTGAGTGAATCTTCGTTTAGCATATCAAGCTGGCGCCACAAGGCCGGTAATGATCTAATCGTCCGTAAGTATCAATAGTGTCGACATCGCCATGCCTGCGACTTTACCCAGACGCCCCGATGTAGCGGGTCGAACCAAGTGCCCCCAGTCTGCAGACTGGCGTGGATCCCTGACACTGTCGCTGTCAAATGAGGCGGGGAGCACTCGCATTACCAGGCGCCAACATAGCGGGCCATTACTTATCCAGCGTCCCTTCTACCCCGAGGGCAACCAATGCTGCCATATCTATCTATTGCATCCTCCCGGTGGCCTGGTGGGGGGCGATCAGCTCAGCTGCCATTTTGACCTTGCAGCAGGCTCGCAGGCTTTGGTCACAACACCTTCCGCCGGCAAGGCATACCGTGTTGATGCAGATGACCGCGTGCAGGGTTTCCAGGCAAACATCGACATGGCACAGTGCACTTCAATGGAATGGTTACCCCAGGAAACCATTGCCTTCGATGGCGCCCGACTTTACAACTCTACCCGCATCAAACTGAAGCCGGATAGCGCTCTTATTGGCTGGGATATCCTGTGTCTTGGAAGACCCGCATCCGGTGAGACATTTGCCACTGGCTCGGTAAGGCAGCGACTCGAGATTTGGTGCGAAAACAAGCCGCTGCTGCTCGAGCGCACAGATTATGTCGGCTCGGACAGGATCATGCGCTCAGCCTGGGGGCTGGGTGGACGGGCGGTAGTTGGCACTATGTACGCCTACTGCCCCAACCCGACGCAGCGCGATACCGCACTGGCTATTGTTCGGGAGCTATCCGCCAACTACGACAGCGGGACGCGCTGCGCTGCCACCTACGTGAACAATGTCCTGCTGGTGCGCAGCCTGGGAAGCACCACGGAATCGCTACGACTGCTGTTCACGCGAATCTGGCAGGGTTTGCGCCCCTGTATTCTTGAACGCGATTCCTGCACGCCGCGCATCTGGCAGACCTGAAAACGTGATGATTTTTGACACAGACAAGCTACGAACAGGATACTAGTCATGGAGTTAACACCCCGCGAAAAAGATAAGTTACTCGTGTTTACTGCGTCGCTGCTCGCAGAACGCCGCCTGCAACGCGGCGTGAAACTCAATTACCCGGAAGCGGTTGCCTATATCAGCGCCGCCATTATGGAGGGTGCACGTGATGGCAGGTCCGTTGCCGAATTGATGGACTATGGGCGCACTCTGTTGACGCGGGACGATGTCATGAGTGGAATCGCGGAGATGATTGATGAAATACAGGTGGAAGCAACTTTTCCGGACGGCACGAAATTGGTTACCGTCCATAATCCGATACCGTGAGGTTCAATCATGAACAGTAGCTCCGAATCATCTACCGAAACGCCTATGGTGCCGGGTGAAATGCTGGCCGGCGACGGCACAATAGAAATTAACCCCGGGCTCGAGCTGGTCAAGATTCAGGTCGCCAATAGCGGAGACAGGCCGATTCAGGTGGGCTCTCACTATCACTTTTATGAAACCAATCCTGCCCTGCAGTTCGAGCGCTCGGCGGCGCGTGGGTTTCGTCTCAATATCCCTGCCGGCACCGCAGTGCGATTCGAGCCAGGGCAAACCCGTGGCGTTGAACTGGTCGCCTATGGCGGTAGCCGAGAGGTTTACGGTTTTCGCGGGGAAATAATGGGCGCACTCGACGAGGGCAAACGGCATGAGTAATTTTATCGACCGAAGGGCCTATGCGGAAATGTATGGCCCCACCACCGGCGACCGCGTGCGACTTGGTGATACGGACCTTTGGATTGAGGTTGAAAAGGACTTTGCTCGCTATGGTGATGAGGTCAAGTTTGGCGGCGGCAAGGTAATTCGAGATGGCATGGGTCAAAGTCAATTACCTTCGGCTGAAGTGGTAGATACTGTAATCACCAATGCTTTGATCGTTGACCACTGGGGTATCGTCAAGGCCGACATTGGCATAAAGAACGGACGGGTTGCTGCTATTGGCAAGGCAGGCAATCCCGATGTGCAGAGCCATGTGGATGTCGTCATTGGTCCCGGCACCGAAGTCATTGCCGGCGAAGGACAAATCGTCACGGCAGGTGGGATTGATTCCCATATCCACTTTATTTGTCCCCAGCAGATCGACGAGGCGTTGATGTCCGGGGTGACCACCATGCTGGGAGGCGGCACCGGCCCCGCGACCGGCACCAATGCCACGACCTGTACGCCGGGGCCTTGGCATATTGGCAAGATGCTGCAGTCTACCGACCACCTCCCCATGAACCTTGGGTTCCTGGGAAAGGGTAACGGCAGTTTGCCCGCTGCGCTGGAAGAACAGTTACTGGCCGGTGCCTGCGGGCTCAAGTTACATGAAGACTGGGGCACCACACCGGCGGCAATCGACAACTGCCTGAATGTTGCCGAGAAGTACGATGTTCAGGTAGCGATTCACACCGACACGCTCAACGAATGCGGCTTCGTCGAGGACACCCTGGCCGCTTTCAAAGGGCGCACGATTCATACTTACCATACCGAGGGCGCCGGTGGGGGCCACGCGCCCGACATTATCAAAGCCTGTGGCGCGCCCAATGTACTTCCCTCCTCCACTAACCCTACCCGACCGTACACCGTTAACACGGTCGATGAACATCTGGACATGCTGATGGTGTGTCACCATCTCGATCCCAATATTCCCGAGGACGTTGCTTTCGCCGATTCTCGCATTCGCCGGGAAACCATCGCGGCGGAGGATATTCTCCACGACCTCGGCGCGTTCAGCATGATTGCATCGGACTCCCAGGCAATGGGCCGGGTGGGTGAAGTGGTAATCCGAAGCTGGCAAACGGCCCATAAAATGAAGCAGCAACGCGGACCCCTGCCGCAGGATTCAGAACGCAACGACAACTTTCGGGTAAAACGCTATATCGCCAAATACACCATCAACCCGGCGATTGCCCACGGCATAGCCGATGAAGTAGGGTCGATCGAAGTCGGCAAACTGGCCGATCTGGTATTGTGGAAGCCCGCATTTTTTGGCGTCAAACCGTCGATGATCATCAAGGGCGGTGTGATTGCCGCGGCACCGATGGGTGACCCCAACGCATCGATTCCCACGCCACAGCCCGTGCACTACAGGCCCATGTTCGGCGCCATGGGTGCAGTACCGGCCCAAACCAGCCTGTTTTTTGTCGCAGCCGCAGCGGCCCGTGCCGGAGTCGGCGGGACCCTCGGCCTGCAGCGACGTCTGGCCACCTGCGTAAATACCCGGTCGATCGGAAAGGCACAAATGGTTCACAATGACTATCAGCCGGTGATGGAGGTTGATCCACAAACCTATGCTGTGCGGGCTGACGGCCAACTGCTGGTGTGTGAGCCTGCCAGCGAACTGCCAATGGCGCAGCGATACTTTTTATTCTAGCGTCATCGCTTAAACGAGATTGACTGACCGACTGACCGACTGTATTCACCAGCTAAGGACTCCACGCTAAAACCCCATGCTCGAAGTTCATCAAAGATCGACCACCCCAGCGGACGCCAGCGGCGAACTCTGGCTGCCCTGGGACATGCGCAAACGCGGTCGCCTGCGCTCCCACACTGCGGACGGTCGCGCTATTGGCCTTTTCCTGCAGCGCGGCGAACCGCTGCGAGATGGAGAAAAGCTGCTGACACGCTGCGGCGAAATCATCGTGGTGAGGGCCGCCGCTGAAGATGTTGCCAGCGCGAGTTGCGACGATTGGCTGGTATTTTCCCGGGCCTGCTACCACCTGGGCAACCGCCATGTTCCGCTGCAAATCGGGGCGCTGCAACTGCGCTTCCAGCGCGACCCCGTCTTGCAGCGAATGGCGTTACTGTTGGGCATGCAAGTCATTGAGGAAAGCGCGCCTTTTCACCCCGAGTCCGGCGCTTATAGCGGCGCCGGCCACGACGACCCCCACCGGGAAAGTGAGCATCATCCAGAACAGCACCGCGCAGACCACCCGCACAGTCATGGATAGTCTCCCCCTGCTGCACCTGCTGAATCTTGCCAGCCCGGCACTGCCCATCGGCAGTTATTCCTATTCCCAGGGGCTGGAGTCGGCGATTGAGCAAGCCTGGATAGCCGATGAGGCGCAATTACTGGAATGGCTGGCTGGAATGCTCGAGTATTCGCTGGTCAAACTCGATGTGCCAATAGTGGGCCGCTGTTACCATGCCCTGCAAGCGCGAGACGAAGCTGGCTTTATGGGCTGGAACCTGCGCGCACTGGCCAGCCGAGAGACCCACGAACTCTGGCTAGAGGATACCCAGGTGGGGGGCGCGTTACGCAAGTTACTGGTGCAGCAACAGCCGGACCTCCGATTTGGCGATCTCACAGTCGACACTAGTCTGCCGGCGGCTTTTGCAATGGCCGGATACCACTGGGAGATACCCCTGGAGGAAACTGCGCTGGGTTTACTTTGGAGTTGGTCGGAAAACCAGGTTGCAGCAGCCATCAAGCTGATGGCACTGGGCCAAACCGGGGGCCAACGGGTGTTGGGCGAGCTAAAGCAGCGTATTCCAGCCCTCGTACCCCACGGACTCGCATTGACTGATGAAGATATAGGGTCCGGCCTCCCCGGTCTGGCACTCGCCAGCGCCTGCCACGAAACACAATATTCTCGATTATTCAGGAGTTGATAGAAATGATTCAGAGCCAAACCCTGCGGGTCGGTGTCGGGGGGCCGGTCGGCTCCGGCAAGACCGCCCTTTTGCGAGCACTCTGCAGCGCTATGCGGGAACCCTACAACATTGCGGTGGTAACGAATGACATTTACACCCGGGAGGACGCCGAATTCCTGGTGCGACACGCTGCGCTCGATGCCGACCGGATTGTCGGCGTCGAAACCGGCGGCTGCCCCCATACCGCCATTCGCGAGGATGCGTCGATGAATCTGGCGGCGGTCGATGAACTCTGCCAGCGCCACCCTGGATTGGATATGGTGCTGGTTGAAAGCGGCGGTGACAACCTCAGTGCCACATTCAGCCCTGAGCTCTCTGATCTGACCATCTACGTGATCGACGTCGCAGCAGGCGACAAGATCCCGCGTAAAGGGGGCCCGGGCATTACCAGGAGCGACCTGTTGGTGATAAACAAAACAGACCTTGCACCCATGGTGGGTGCGTCACTGAAGGTTATGGAACGCGATACCCTGCGCATGCGCAAGGACCGACCCTTCGTTTTTACCAACCTGAAAGAGGGCGTGGGCTTGCAGGCAATTGTGGACTTTATCATTACAGAGGGTATGCTGGACGCACACCGTGACGATCTTGAGGACACCGACTCGTGCGTAAACTGACCAGTTTGTTACTTGGCATCCTGCCGTTAGCATCCCAGGCGCACACCGGCGCTGGAACCGAGCATTCTCTGCTGCATAGCCTGCACCATGGGGGCGCGGCTCTGCCGCTGGCAGTGTTGCTGGTGGTTGGCAGCAGTTGGCTGGTTTACCGCTGGCGAGTTCGCTCCTGACCGCTTGGCATTCTGCCGACGGTAGTTCGTAATTGCCGCCCATCCGCTGTATGCGTGTGCGCATCGCGCTGGCATATTGGGGAGCAGCCGCAGGGGAGTGTGCCGGCTAGAGGGCTACTGTCCGATAAACGGCGCCAGTGCCTCTTCGAATTCTTCCGGGGTAGTCTCGGCCCAATACTCCAGACTCATCGCCGAATGGGCAAAAACCTGCAATACACAGAATATAAGCAACAATCGTTGTTGTAATGCCAACGCCTTTTCCTCAGGACCAAGCACCGAGAGTATAGCAGCATTCAGGGGGGCCGGCGCAAACGGCCCTTATGAGCTGCGCCCTCCGTCGCTGGCAGTAAGCTTGTCCTGCGTCATTGCCTCGGGCACAATCGCTTCTGATTATTGGACTGGATGATTCGAAAGGAGTCTCTGGATGGAATACCTGCACACCATGGTCAGGGTTAGTGACCTTGACCGTTCCCTCAAATTCTACTGCGACCACCTCGGGCTGGTGGAAATCAGGCGTTACGACAACGAGTCCGGCCGCTTTACGCTGGTATTCCTCGCAGCCCCCGGAGACGCTGAAAAGGCCCGGGAAAGCAGCAGCCCGCTGCTGGAACTCACCTTCAACTGGGATCCCGAGGAATACGGAGAGGGTCGCAACTTTGGCCACCTCGCCTTTCGCGTCGACGATATTTATGCCACCTGTGAGCAGCTCGCTGCCGCCGGCGTAACCATCAACCGGCCGCCCCGGGATGGCCATATGGCTTTTGTCCGCTCTCCCGACAATATCTCAATCGAGCTCTTGCAAAAAGGCCCGGCACTCCCCCCGCGGGAACCCTGGCAGTCAATGCCTAACCAGGGCCACTGGTAGCCACACATTATGTCGATAAGACTGAAGCAGTTACTGCTGCTGCTGGCCATCGCGCTCCTTCCCGTGGCGGTTTCCGGCTGGTATTCGATCCGCCAGTTCGATGCGATGGCAAGCACGGTCGCTGACGCCACTCGCACCCAAATCCGTGAGCGGGACCGCCATTACATGATCGAAAAGGTCGCGGATATTGGCAAACGCCTGCGACTGACCGCGCAGTCTACGGCAAATTATCTGCAACAGCAAAAGCTTCTGGTCGAGCAGGCGTTCAGCACTGAGCTTTCCCAAGCCCCGGCTTCGCCGCCACCGTCCAGCGCCCGGACCACGGGTTCAACGCTTGCCGGACCGACAGCCTCGGCCCCCGATTCGGAGCTGGCCGGGACGCCTGGAAAGCCCAGCTTCCTGATCGCGCCCGGGGTCGAGAATGACGCTTCGGCTCAGCAGGCGATAGCGCGTTTGCGTCAGCTCGAAAACCCCTGGAAGTCGATCTACGAGCAGAGCTCTGACTACAGCCTCCGGCATTACTTGGCCCTCGAGCAAGGGGTGGCCATGACCTACCCCGGCCATCGGGCCTATCCGGCTGGCTACGACCCCCGCAAGCGCCCCTGGTATCGTGGGGTTAAAGCCAGCGGCCAAATGCACTGGTTTCCCTCCATTGTCGATGCATCGAGCCGCCAGCCCATGCTCACGGCAGCGGCACCGCTGTACACCGGTAGCGGCCAATTCCTCGGCGTAACGGCTATCGACCTACCCTTGAGTGAGCTGTTGCAGTTTCACAGTACGGCACAGCCCTGGCTCAACCAGGCACAATTGATGCTGCTGCAAGCCGGTTCCGGGGACGCCCTGACCATCGTTGCCACACGGGAGCCGCTGCGGGGACAGGGAGACTGGAATGCCAGGCCACAAACCGCGACGGTAGCAGGCATAGAAACGGCAACGGTCAGTGAGCTTCGACAGCTGCGCCACGGCGATAGTCGCATGCTCGATGATGCCGTACTGGATCAAAAAACTTACCTGATGGCGGTCACCGCCCTCAGTGATGGCGGGAACGCCTGGCTGGCCCTGGCGGCGCCAACCGATGCCAGCGAAACCGCCGTTACCCAGGCATTGGCCACCCTGGAAAGCCAGCGCGCAGCTACGCTGCGTAATTATGCGCTGGGCGTTGCCCTGCTGGCGGGACTGGTTTCACTCATCGCCCTGCTTGCAGCGCGGCGGGTAACCGCGCCACTCATCGCGATGAGCACCACCACCGGAGCGATTGCTGCCGGTGAACTCGATCAGCGGCTGGGCCTCAGGCGTAACGACGAGCTGGGGCAACTGGCTCAAAGTATCGACGACATGGCAGACAGCATCGAACAGCTCATGCAAGATCAGGAGGATGCCTATCGCAACATGGTGACCACCTTGACCCGGGCGCTGGAGAAAAAGGACTCTTACACTGCGGCCCATTCCGGTCGGGTCGCCCGCTACTCCCTGAAAATCGGCGAACACATCGGGCTCGACCCCCAAACATTGGAAAAACTTCGTTTCGGAGCCATCACCCATGACCTTGGCAAAATCGGCATCGCCGACGAGGTCCTGAATAAACCGGCCTCGCTGGATGACGACGAGTACGCGCTGATGCGCCAGCACCCGGGCTTCTCCAAAACCATTATGAAACCCCTGGTGCGGTTCCGGGAGTATGCCGAAATCGCTGGCAGCCATCACGAGCACTGGGACGGGAGCGGCTACCCTGATGGCCTGAAGGGAGAGGAAATCCCTCTATTGGCGCGCATTGTTGCCATCGCTGACGCCTGGGACGCGATGACCGGCGACCGAATCTACCGCCCGGGAATGCCAGTCGAAAAAGCCATCGCCATCCTCGACAGAGAAAAGGATGACGGCCAGTTCGACCCCGAGTTGATCCGGGTTTTCATTGATCTCGTGCGCCGTGAATACAAGCTGGCATAAACAACGGCACCACCATTGGCTCCAGTGAGCGCACTATGACACAAGCACCCCGCAAGGCCCTGATAACCGGTGCGTCCTCTGGCATCGGTGCTGAATACGCACGCCAACTCGCCGCACATTGCGAGCAGATAATCATCACCGGAAGGCGCCAGGCCAGGCTTGAACTGCTAGCGGGGGAGCTGCGTCAGAATGGCCAGCAATGTCGCGTTGTGGTGGCTGATCTGACAACTACCGTGGGAGTGGCAGAGCTTGTCGAAACGATTCGACAGCAGGGGCCGCTGGACTACCTCGTCAACAACGCCGGGTTTGCCACACTCGGCCCCTATCTTGCCCAACACCCCGCGAGCCAGCAGGCGATGGTGAGCCTCCATATCAACGCCACCATGCAGCTTACCCTTGCCGCCCTCGGTGGCATGTGCGGGCGCGGCACTGGCCGCATCATCAATGTGTCTTCACTGGCCGCCTTCGCGCCAGCCGGCACGTTGGCGGTCTACAGCGGCACCAAAGCATTTCTGAACAACTTTTCCGAGGCACTTCAGCAGGAGGTTGAATCCGAGGGGATAAAAATCCAGTGCCTCTGTCCCGGCTACACGCGCACCGAATTCCAGGAAACCGAGCACTTTGCAGGTTTCGATCCTGCCAGCATTTCGGACGAGTACTGGATGACTGCGCCCGACCTGGTGAGTCAGAGCCTGAAAGCAATTCACGCCGATCATAGCCCTGTCGTACTGGTGGTCGGCGACATCAACCGCGCGCTGGCGAGGAAAGCACTGCAGAGGCAGCTTGATCGAATGTGACTGCGGTAATCTACCAGGCCCGTTGCGGTAATCTACCGGGCCCGCAGCCGAATTCTCCCAGCCCTTTTACAGTTAGCGAGCCTGAGGGCTACAATGCGCGATCGGGAATCACGAGGAAGATGCGATGGCAATGGGAGTGAAGGAGTTGGTCGCGGCCGCTGAGAAGCAAATAGAAACCGTGTCAGTAAGCGACGCACTGGCGGAATTCGGCAAGCCCGAAGTGATATTTATTGATCTCAGGGACATCCGGGAGCTCTGGCGCGAAGGCAAGATTCCGGGCGCTGTGCACATACCCCGGGGGATGCTCGAATTCTGGCTGGACAGTGAGAGCCCCTACTACCGCAGCGACGTCTTTGCCAAGCCCGCGCGCTTCATTCTTTACTGCAACCTTGGCTGGCGCTCGGCCCTTGCTACCCAGACCGCGCAGACAATGGGATTGACGAATGCCTGTCACGTCGGAGGCGGATTTACACGCTGGATCGAGCAGGGCGGCCCCGTAGAAGTCGTTGAAAAAAGGAAATAGCATGGACGATTCTCCAACCTTCAGCTCCCTGCAGGAACTGAAGCTGCACCTTGGCGGGCTCCCCGGCGAGAACCTGCGCAGGGCCTTTGAGCAGCATCTGGACCCCGCCGATGGCGTCGAATATCGGCGCCTTTTTTCCGTTGGCCACAGTGACGAGCCGCTGGTAAAAATACCGGATGCCGAATTCCCTCGGGTGGCGCCGCATCCCTATGCCGAGGTCGGCGCGCCCTATAACAGCCGCTCGCCGTTCCATATTCGCCAGAGTGTATTACCGCGCCTGCAACTCGCGCAGAACGTATTGCGGTCACAACATGCCGGCTGGTCGATACAGGTGTTTGACGCCTGGCGCCCGTTGCCGGTGCAGCGCTACATGGTAGAGCACGAGTTCGAGCGACTAAAAAAAATCGAGGGCCTGGACCAGCAGCAACTCGACGCCGACAGCGAGCAACGGCTTTGGCACAAGGTCTTTAGCGTCTGGGCCAGGCCTTCGGACGACCCCCAGCTACCCCCGCCGCACACCACCGGCGCAGCGCTGGATATCACGCTGCTGGACGACAGCGGTCAGCCCGTCGACATGGGCTCACGCATAGACAGCTTTGGCGAAGCCGCCCTGCCCGGGTATTTCGCGGGTAGCGCTGCTGAAACCGGCCAGCGTGCCCATGCCAATCGTGCGCTTCTGGCCGAGGTCATGACCATGGCAGGTTTCCAGCGACACCCCTTTGAATGGTGGCATTTTTCTTTCGGCGACCAGCTTTGGGCGCTGATGTGCTGGCTCGATACGCCGATGGTATACCAGACACCGCTCTACGGCAGGGTCGACTGAAACGCGGATTACTCGCCAGCTTTGACAGTGCGCGCTTGAAGCGGCTATTCAGTCTCTATCGCGCTTCAGCACCCGGCGAATTGTTTTCTTATCCTTTTCATTGAGGCGTTCACGGCCGCTGTAGGTGAGATAAAAATACAGCCGCTCGCTCCAGCGCAGATGACGATGCCCCATCTTGTCGAGATGGGTCAGGTCCTTGACGATGCGAAACGACAGGAAGGGCCAGATCCAGCGCCGCCCTGCCGGGCAGTCGAAAAAATAAACGACCAGTTCAGGTTCCAGGGTGATAAGAATATTACGCCAGTGGAGATCGTTATGGGTAAACCCGAGATCGTGCAGACGCCGAAGCGGATTAGCCAGCCCGGCACACAGTTGCCTGAACCACGCAGGGTCGTGCAGGCATGGGTTGCCGCTATCGGCGAGGGCCTCCAGGTCCATCGCACCCTCAACCTCCGCCGTTACCAGCACACCTTCACGAAAAACGCCCTTTTCCCGACGTTCGCCAACCGCCACCGGCAGCGGCGTGGGGATGCCGAGCTCGCGAAAAAAAAGCAGGTTGTCCCATTCACGTAGGGCCTTTGACTTGACCAGCAGATCGCGAAATCCCGGCCTCGTCACCTGGTACTTTTTCACAAAGTAACTGCGGCCGGCGATGTCCACCCTGTCTACGCGCACGTTGCTGTGGTCAGCACCGCTAACCCGCTGCCCCTCCAGCGCCAGTGCGCCGGCCAGATCCGTTACACCAGCGGCAAAATCACGGTTTATCCCGGGCTCGAAAACCTGCCAGTATTGCCCCATTGTGGTTCCGTTACTTCAGTTAATGGCCTTGCCGGCAAGGCCAGCTTATGGAGTCGTGCTTCTCGCTTTTTCAATGAGCTCATAGGCGGCAGTGATTTCCTGTACTTTTTCCGTTGCCAGTTTGAGCATGTCCTCAGGCACCCCCTGGGCAATCAGTTTGTCCGGGTGATGCTCACTGACCAGCCTTCGATAGGCTCGCTTCAACTCTCGGTCACTCACACCGGAATCAACACCCAGCGCCCTGTAGGCTTCGTCTAACATGTCTACCTGGCTGCGAGTACCAACGCCGGCAAAACCGTATTGCGCGTGGTACATCTGCAGTAACTGCTCGAAGGCCGGGGGACTGATCCCGAGCCATTTCGCTATCGCCTCCAGGCTGCGGCGCTCTGCAGCATGCAAATCGCCGTCAGCAAAGGCAATATGAAACAGGTATTCCAGCAAAATTTGCTGCAACTGCCGATAGTGACCGCAGAGCGACTGAAAACGGATCATCGCCTCGTCCAGCATAAAAGTGCTGGCAGCCCCCTGCTTGAAGAGTCCGATGGCCTCCCGACGATGCTCTTCGGTAAGGCCCATCTGGCCCATCAGGCTTTCCGCCTGCGCGATTTCCTCCTCACTGATGCGACCGTCTGCTTTGGCAAGGTGGCCCATGAGCCTGAAAACAGTTTCGTAAAACACTCGCTGGATTTGCTGCCGCTGTTGTTCGGGGGGGTTGCGGGCGACATCCACCATGCCCTTGTCGAACAAATGCCCGGCCAGCATTCCCACCAGCGCACCGATCGGGCCCAGCATTAGCATGCCAAGAACGAAGCCTATCGTCTTACCTAACCACATATCATTGAGCCCTAAAGAGTTATGAATGTTAGCAAGCCTGGGCCACATGGGGTGGTCAGCGTGCAGCGGCGATACCATCCAGGCGGGGAATGCACGGGTCAGCCAGTCCACTATGACGCCACAAAAAGCCGCGGCGGACGTCCCGGCAAATGGTCACAGCACTTTCAGACGGGCGGCCATGGTCCAAAGATCCTTTGATCCCGGTTAAATCGACCGGAGCCTATCGCTACCTGGCCGCCCCAGAGCCATTCTAACCCGGGCGGGTCGCTAAAACACAGGTGCCCGTTCAGCTCTCGAGGGGCTGGTAGCATGCCCGATTGCGGCCACCTTGCTTGGCGCGATAGAGCGCCTGGTCCGCCCGAGTGATCAAGCGTTGCAGGGTTGTTGCGCTATCACCACTGTCAGCACCCGGCCGCAACCAACAGCTGTAACCAACCGAGCAACTCAGGCGAAAGCTCCCGCCATTATCATCCTTAAGTGGGCGTGCGACAACGGCCTGATTGATCCGCTCGGCAATGCCGCCGGCCTGGGTCTCATCACAAGCGGGCAACAGGGCTACGAACTCTTCCCCGCCGTAGCGTGAGAGAATGTCAGTTGGCCTCAGCATTTCGCCGATACTCTCAGCGATCAATGCCAGAACGCGGTCTCCGCACGGGTGGCCGTAGCGGTCGTTGACCCGCTTGAAATGATCGAGGTCGACAAACATGGCCGTCAGCGGCTGCCTGGAGCGCAGCGCACGAGCACATTCCTCCCGCAGACACTGCTCGAAGCCACGGCGGTTCAGCACGCCGGTGAGGATGTCCACAAGGCTTTGCTGGTGGAGTAACTCGCGATTACGGCAACTCTCCAGGCAAGTGGTTGCGATGGCAGCAAAGTGGGTGAGGTTGTCGATAGCGAGAAGGCGGTGTTCGGCGGCGACTTCAAAACGGAGGCTTCCCATCAACGCGCCCTGGCGCACCAGGGGAATGAGTAACGTGCGCCCGTCACCGTCATCCCGGCGTATCACCCGCACTTTCACCCCCAATGGGAACCGACGTTCAAGGGTTGCCGGGTCTTCGGTTAACAGAAGGTGGGGCGATTGGGGTTGCGGACCCCTCTCAAGACATTTCGACCAGGAGTGATCAAGGTCAAGCAACTCCAGCACGGCACTCTCGAGACCAAAGTAGCGCTCGGCCTGGCGCAACAACAAGTCCAGCAGGGTGCCTAAATCCTGACTACGAATGAGCTGGAGCTCGAAGTGCTGCCAGCGCCACCGCGCCGCTTCCCTGTCCTGGTAATCCTTGACCAGCCTTTCCAAGGCGCGCCGATTATGCCCGGCATCGGTTAGAGCCGAGTTTGCAGGACCAGGGTTATCGCGGTTCAAGGTGTCATTGACCATGTTGACGAGGCATCCCAAGCAGTCCTGTCTTCTAGCTTTTTCACCCGGATTTTTCAAGCCGACTGGAATTATTCAGCTATATTTATCCAGGCTGGACGGTATCAGTTCACGCGTGTTCTTTGCCAGTTCCAGCGGGACACCACCTCACCCACTGCAACGCAGCCAACGCCAGTTGGTATCGACTATGTCACAACCGGATTACCACAAGCCCCTGAAGAATGGGCTATTTTTATTGGGCACCCTGACTCTTGGGGCCGCGTCACGGGTAACGGCTGGTGTTCCGCCGGCGGGTGGTGTCGCAGGAAACTCGGCGACCTTGTCATCCGCCCTCAGCACCACGCCAGGCCTGCCTGGATTCTCTCTCAAACTCGGAACCAGCGTCGGTATCCTGTTGAGTGCTACCCTGCTGGTGATTTGGCTGTGGCACTTTTGCGGAGGTCTTCGCTACCGGTATGCGCTGGGTTACTACGCGAGTGTCGCGCTGATACTGGGTGTCACCGCTATCGCGCCGGGTATCGACACCTGGCTGCTGGGCCCGGAACGAGTATTGCTGCTGTTGCTCGGCCTTGCGAGTATAGCTGGCACCGCATGGTGTCTGGCTCTACTCTACCCTTACCAGCCAATCACACCATTGCGCAGATTGCTGCAGGTAGCGCTCGTCATAAATGGGGTGGCGCTGGCGACGACCGCCATCGTGCCCATCAACACCGCCGCCGTGGTCGGCCTCACCTGCGCTATTGGCACCAGCCTGGTGGCCGCGATAGCCAGTACAGCCTGCGGCGCTCTCAGGCGGCCAAGCATAACCAGCGATTCACGAACAGGGCAGCTCAGGCCTTTACTACTCTTCGGCGGCAGCTGGCTGGTGATCGCATGCGGCCTGCTATTGACTCTTCCGGGCGCCGCGGCCCCGGGCTTCTCAACGGTGGGACCAGGAAATGTCCTGTTACTGAGCCTCGACCTGCAATTGCTGTTGATGAGCCTGGCGCTACTCGATCAGGCCTGGCTCGAATACCGGGATCACCTTGTTTTTCATCGACAATGCAGCGAGCAAGCAAGAAACTCCAGCTCGCTTCTGCGCGCACGCCACCAACGACTGGCTCGGCACAACCAGGAACTGAGTGAATTGCTTCGCCAGGGGGACAGGCTGGATCCCGCCACCGGACTGCTTTCTGCCAGGGCGTTGCATCACGAGCTCGACCGTGAGCACAAGACTGCGGTTCGATATGGCAATCACCTTTCGGTGGTGGTCGTACAGATCGATGTGCCCGGCCTCGATGAAGCCGAGCAAGAAATGAGCCCGGAGATGGCTGTTATGGCTGCATTGGCCCGGCTGGTAAGCACAACGCTGCAACGACCCGGCGATATAGGGGGGCGTATCACTACCAACCGTATCGCTGTAGTATTACCCTACACAGACACCAACGGGGCTAAGCATGTCGCTGAGCAGATTCGGCAGCGAATCGAAGCGATGGACCAGGACCCGACCGTGCAGGCCACGACGCTGCACTTCGGTGTAGCCAGTACGGAAACGCAACTTGCGCGCCACGCCGACGACCTGCTCGAGAGTGCAATGCACCAGGTGGGTGAACAGCTGAGCCAGCCGGGTTAAACCGATTCAGCGCCGGGCAAGGTCGGCCTGCCGCTACCGCAGAGCTTATAATAAACGAACATGTCGCAGACTGACTTAAAGACCGAGCCGCGAGGCGAGCCCCTGCCCCGATACGGTGCGCCGGAGTTAAATCGGTTGATTGACCACCGCGGCGTTCTGCTGCTGCTGGCCTTCTGGCTGCTGGCCTACATCTTGCCACTGGGATGGCGCCCGTTGGTGCAACCGGACGAGATACGCTACGGCGAAATCGCAAGGGAAATGCTCGACACGGGGGATTGGGTTGTGCCGCGACTGAGCGGGCTTCGCCATTTCGAGCGGCCACCACTGGGGCACTGGCTTAACGCCGCATCGTTGGCGTTATTCGGAGAGAATGCGTTCGCCGTCCGGTTCGTATCTTCACTCTGCATTGGCTTGATCGGAATCGCAAGCTGGCATTTCACCCGGCGCCACACCGGCTCGCAAATGGCAGGGCTGATTGCGGGAATCGCGTTTTTGTCCACGCCCGCCGCGCTCGCGGTGGGCAATTATGCGCTACTGGATGGTATTGTCGCGCTCTGGCTTACCCTGGCTATGATGAGCTTCTATCACGGCCTTAATGCGGCCTCAGCCCTCTCTCGTCAGGGGTATTACGCCCTGTTTGGCTTGATGTGCGGGCTGGCCTTCCTCACCCATGGCGTGCTCTCACTGCTGATGCCGCTGGCAGCAGTGGTGCCTTTCCTGATCTGGCAAAAAAGACCCCGCGAGTTGCTGAGATGCCTGCCGACGGCCGCGGTGGTCACCCTGCTCGTCGCTGCTCCCTGGTCCTGGCTGATCTACCAGCGCGAGCCGGATTTCTGGCGCCACTACTTCTGGGTGGAACATCTGCAGTACTACACCGGCGCCGAAGAGAGTGAGGAGCTTTGGTTCTACCTACCGGTTATCATTGTCGGGGCTTTTCCGTGGCTTATCCTGCTCATTGGGGCACCCTGGCAATCACTGCGCAGCCAAACGAATCCCCAGATCACCAATCTGATCCGCTATTGCCTGTGCTGGGGTGGTTTTGGCCTGCTGTTTTTCTCCCTGGCCAGGTCCAAATCGCAAATGTACATACTGCCGTGCATTCCGGTGCTGGTGATCCTGCTGGGCGTGGGAGCCTCGAGGCTTATCGAGGAGTCCAGGGAAACTCTATTTATCAACGGGATACAGGTATGTCGCGCCATCCTGGTATTGATGCTGCTGGCTGCTGTGCTCAACTTCACAGCAGGCATCGGAGCTCCGGCCTGGAGAGTTCATGAAACCGTGGAGTGGGTTTGGTTTTGCGGAGTACTGCTGGCCTGGATCGGCATCCTCAGAATGGCCATTGCCACACCGCTGGTAGCACGCCACTGGGTGGTTGGCCTGGGCACCGTGCCCATGTTCGCGCTCATTCCACTTTTTTTGCCGGAGCTGGTGTATGCCGGCAAAATGCCAGGATCCTTTATCAAGGACCAGGCAAGCACGGTGTCCACTGATACGATTATCGCCACTGATGCCACGCTGCTGGCTTCAGCCAGTTGGTACCTGAAGCGAACGGACATTTATCTCGTGGGAAGTATGGGGGAGTATCAATACGGCCTCAGCTACCCCGACGCCAGCTTTCGTCATGTTGAATTCCACGAATTCAGCGAGTTTATCCAGCAGGCCGACCAGCCGATCGCTTATTTCGACAAATTTGGCCGCCGTCCCCCGGAAAACCTCCCCGCAGGCGCGAGTGAGGGCGTGATGGGACGCTTTATCCTGTTCCGCCTGTACCCACCCCGGGCAGGCGGGCCCGATCTGTCATCCCCCGCTGACTAATATGGTTGGCGCGGGTTGACAAGCAATCCTAGTGTGAATCAGTATTGGCGCTAGCGCTGGCGGGTAAAAGTGTTGATACTTTCCTTCCAAATGCCGGTACAACGACTGCAATTCGATGCAAGGCTGGCCAAGCGGCCAACGAGGGCTGGGGCAAGATGAAATCCGTCAAGATCAGAGAGTATATGTTGAGCAAGCGGCGCTCGGTTACCCCGCAGACGACCCTCACCGAGGCCGTTGATAAACTTGGCGAGTTAAAGATTACCGGCGTGCCGGTGGTTGATGAAAACAACGAGCCGGTGGGTTTTCTGTCGGAGCAAGACTGTATCAAGCAAATCCTGGAATCGTCCTATCACTCCGATGAAGTGGTCAAGGTAAGCAAGGTCATGCGCAACGAAGTACTGAGCGTAGCGCCGGGCGACAGCGTGGTTGACGTGGCCTCGCGTATGCTGACGGACAAACCCAAGGTCTATCCAGTGTGTGAAGAGGGCAAGTTGGTTGGCGTAATCACGCGCGCCGAAGTCCTGCGCGCACTGCAATACCTTAAGACCCTATAGACCCCGCCGTCCCATTGGTCCGCCAGTGACAATTGCGAGCGGAGCAGACCTGCTGGCCTCTATAGTTCCGCCCCGAGAAACGAGGCTAAAGCGGAATTTTTTCACAGACCATACCAAACCGATAGGCGACCCCACCCCTGTTTTGCCGAGTAACCTATACTTGATTGTGTAAACCAGGGAATTTGGGCCGCCACATGAGATACCCCACCGAAGCCGTCTACAGCAACCCTTGCAGCCAAAGTCAATTTAGCGGCAATGACAGTGTCGTTGTACTGATAGCGCATCACAATGATCTCGATGGACTTCACCGCAGCCTGACCTCACTTCGTACAGAAGGTGGGGCCGTTGTCGTAGTCGACAATGCCAGCGCCAAACCACCGAGGGAAAAAGCGTTACGTCAGGATCATCCGGAGATCGATCGCCTGCACGTGATCAATTTGGCGGAGAATATCGGTACCGCCCAGGCTCTGAACGTGGGGATGGCGTACGCCAGTAACTACAGCTATATCGCCAGGCTCGACTGCAAGGACGTCTGTCTTCCTGGTCGCATCGAGAAACAGCGGGCCTATCTTGATACCCACCCCGATTGCCATCTGGTCGGTAGCTGGATTGAGGTCCCGGACAGTGAATCATCAGCCAGCGAAATACTGCGTTTCCCTACCGAGCATGCAGCGATTTTTAGCGCCATGTACCGCCACAATGTATTCTGCCATTCCGCCACCATGTTTCGACGCGAAAGCGCCCTGGAGCTGGGTGGCTACCCTTCGCGATTCCATGCCGCCGAAGACTATGCCCTGTTCTTCGCCATGGCCAAGAAGCATCAGGTTGCCAATCTTCCTGAAGTTCTGGTGCAATGCCACAGCACCCAGCACCAGCTGCCATCGCGGCAGGTGCGGGCGCGCATGTTGTCTTCGATTCGCATTATCGTTCGAAATATGCAGCCGGGTTATTTGTGGTCGGCGTCCCGCAGTATTGCCAGCGCCAGCGGTCGCTTCGCCCGGGGGTCTTGATTTGCAGGCTGCTGAAAAAGGTAATCGAGGCAGCGAGCGCAAAGCAAGAACCGGCGAAACGAAGGAGTTTATGGGCAATAAATGGCTGAGTTGAGCCGGTTCTTAACACCGCGATCGCCACACAGATAGTTTGTCAGCAGCCTGTTGCGAAACCCCGAGACTGGCGGTCAGGCCGTCTGCTCAGCACCATGCTGGTTAAGGAATAATTTCTCCAGGGTGAGCCGGGGTGTAATCGACAACACACTATGTCCCGCCGCCTGTATCTGCCCCAGTAATTCCGGCAAGTCCTCCAGTCGCACCTGGCGCGACCAGCGCTGGCCGGCCTCGTGCTGGTAACCCTCCAGCGGCTCGGCAGCTTCGATATAGATGTCAAACAGCCCGCGACTGCTGCGGAAAAGGTCGCTGGCAGTCTGGCAGGCCTCGATGCGCCCCTTTTCGATCAGCGCGAAACGGTCAGCGATGCGCTCGACGTCGTAGAGCACATGGGATGTGAAGAACAGGGTACCACCATTGCGCCGGTAATCCAGCAGGACATCAACCACTTCACGCCGGCCCACCGGATCGAGTCCCGACAGGGGCTCATCCAGTATCAACAATCGTGGTTCGCAGGCCAGCGCATGAGCCAGCGCCGTGCGCTGGGTCATGCCTTTGGACAAATTGCGAATGCGCTTTTTTGCGGCCTGCTCTATGCCAAAACGCTCCAGCCATTGGTAGCAGTGCTTTTTGATGTCCGGTACGTCGAGACGATGCTGCATGACGCCCATGCGCAACAGCTCGTAGGGCGTGAGATAGTCGTACAGATACGGGTTTTCTGGCACGTAGGACATGCCCAAACGCGCGCGCGGGTCGCGTGAGTCGATACCGAATATGCTGGCGCTGCCACCATCGGCACGGATGATGTCCATGATGATCTTGATGGTGGTGCTCTTGCCGGCTCCGTTGGCGCCGACAAAACCGAAGGCTTCGCCCTCGCTGATATCGAGCTCGACGCCGTGCAGTACCTGGGTTCGCTTGCCCCATTTGCCGAAGAACTTGTCGGCCTGTTTAACTTCAATTGCTTTTGTTGTCACCGTTTACGCCTGCTATTGAACTGCACCAGACCATCGCTATCCAGATGAAAACCATAACCGAAGGGGTCATTGGGGATACCCTTGAGATATCCTGCTACAACAAGCTGCTCAAGGGCGGATACCGGTTCGTCCCGCTCCTGCTCATAACGCTCGGCGGCCTGTCGCAACGACAATAATATTTTCAAGCGATCGATGCGGCCCTGCAACAGCCGTTGTATTTGCGGATCGTAGCTGGCATCTTTAAGTGCGGTAATCACGCCGATAGCCGCGCGGGGATCGTCGCCCAGGGAATACCATTTTGCCGCAACAGCCTTGAACGACTCGCGATTGATGCCCTCTGTGCGGCTGGAGGACAGCTCTACCAATTCCGCGGCGGCTTGATAGTTTTTGTTGAAATAATATTCGTTAAAACCCTGGTAAAAGGGCGGCATAAAATCCCAGTAGCGACTTTCCGTGGCGCGGCTGAGGATAAACTGCGCCTCATCGACCTGGCCCCACCAGGGCAGTATGGCCGCTGCCACGTAGCTGTTGTCTTCCTGGCGCGGGTTGAGAATTGCTACCTGGCGCTGCACCTTGGCCTGTACCTCGTAGGTGAGCTCGTCTTTCACATCGCCACCGATCATCATGGCGCGAAACACCCCGATATTAGCCGCCAGGTGACGATCACCCCCGGCCAGCAATACTTCAATATATCCAGGGATCACCACCCGCAAGAAATCGTCTTCCTGCGCGCGCGGCAGCGACTTGAGCGGCCCTAACACCAATGCATAGCAAAGCAGGCCGAACGCCGCCAAGGGCAGTCCCCGCCAGGTCAGACTTGCCACTAGGTAAACTCCCTCGACTGAAATCGATTCACGGCCAGACCCAGCATGATAGCGATATATCCAGCTGCCATGATCAGCGGAAGCAACAACTGATTGACACCCGGTTTAGCGCCGTAAAGGGTCCAGTCGCGAATATCCAGGCGACCCAGATCGGGGGCCACCCAGCTGGCGACCTGTAAAAAACTGCCCAGGGTTTCCCGCTGAGCCTCATCGGCCAGCTCTGAATACAGAAGAAAATCAAGGGTGGTGCCGATTGAGCTGGCGACTACGGCAAAACCGATACCCAGCAACAATGGCAGCATGGGCGTGGTGGAAAGAGTCGCCACCAACAGCGAGAATGCCACGATTACAAGTATACTCAGGTACAGATAGGCCAGGGTTGCCCAGTAGGCAAGCCCGGTATCGGTGGGTGTCAGTTGCTGATAGTCCACCGGGTGCAATTGCAGGGTAAGCCAGAACAGCGACCCCATAATCGCCACCGAGCCGGCACTCAGCAGGGCGATGCCAAAAAAGCGGCCGAGCAGATAGTGCGAACGAGGCACCGGGTAAGACAGCGCAAACATCACCGTTTTGCGCTCGATATCCCGGCCGATTAAATCCTGCACCCAGAACAGCGCCATAAAAATCAGGATAGCGCGCATACCCGACAGGCCCACATCCAGCGCCAGGGTTTCGGGATGGCGCGCAGAAAAATTGGCCGCAAGCCAGGCGAGGCCGATAATCAACAGGGAGAGAACCACCAGCAACTGAAAGCTGTGGCTGCGAATACCGGACAACAAGGAAGACCAGATAAAAGCTCGCATAGATACCAAAAAAGGGGATATTTTGTATTTCAGAATAGCATAATGCCCGGCGAGTGCCGGGCATTATCTACATCAGCTAAATTGCTTTACAGCCTAGCCGGCGCCGTCCTCTACTGGTGTCTCTACCGCCGCCGCTGCCTGCACCACAGCCAGCTGTATTCTCCAAGCTCAACTCAGGCGGAACCGGAGTATCGGTGCCCGCTGGTCACCTCCCCACAAACGCCCACCGAACCCCCATTGCTCGACCCACTGTAAGGCGTACGGCCCTTGTTAGAGGCTGTGCCAACGGCAACCGCCACCTCATCCTCAGTAGCCTCCAGCGCCACATTGGCGGAAACAGAGAAGACGAAGCCGCTTACGATAAAAGAATCAGTACCTGCTTCGTAGGGTATTTCGGAACCCAGGTTATCGGCTGTGACGGTGCATCCCGCACTACTGCATGTCATCTCCAGCCGCTGCCTGTGCAAACTGAACACCGGCCAAACTCATGGCCGCCACACCAGCTAAAGCGAATTTTTTAATCATCATAATAAAACCTCATGTTCAATCAATATTCGTAAGTTTAAAAATCAGTGCCGCTTTTAAAATAGCGTCGCTCAGTTCGAGTTAGCTATGGCATTGGTCAAAAAGTTACGCGCGTCTGACTGTGCGGCCTTGTCCTGGCCCTTACGCTGGTATTCGCTGTACTGGGGAATCGCGATGGCCGCCAGGATACCGATGATGGCAACAACGATCATGAGTTCGATCAGGGTGAAACCCTTTTGAGCTTGTTTCTTCATGTGGACGTTCTCCGTTAGTCGTTTTTTTGTGATCCGGCGGTGGAATAAACCCTGCCATTGCCAAATACTATTCAATTGCCGTGCCAACTTTCCAAGAGAATTTTATTTATGCCTTACTTTCAATGAGTTAAGCCTATAAATAGGCCTTTTTTGAATCACGCAGTGACTTATTTCCCCTCGCCAATAGGGAAAACTGCGGTCAGATACTGACAATTATTGTCACCCACGGGGTCAACAATCGACCTGCATCACAGATATGAGCAATGTGGGCTCCTGTAGTCACAGAACAAAGTGGTATTGCTATACTTGACAGGTATGGTTTCGGCTGTGGCTCGCCGTTGCCCCATAAGAAATACCGCGCAGGGCCAGAGGCCGGCGTTCAGTAAAGGTACGGATAACCCTATGGCAGCAAACAGTGCAACCCCGCTCAGCGGCCTGGCAAGACGCCTGGTGAAAGACGGCATCATCGACGAGCAGGCGGCCCAACAAAGCTACCAGGACGCCGCCGCCGAGAAAATCCCCTACGTCAGCTACCTGGTGCAACAGCAGTACGCGGACGGCAGCAAAATAGCAGAAGCAGCCTCGGATGAATTTGGCACCCCCTATTTCGATCTCGATGCTTTTAACAAGGAAGCGATACCCAAGGGCCTGGTTGAAGAAAAGCTGATCCGCAAGCACCATACCCTGCCCCTGTACAGGCGCGGCAATCGGCTATTTATTGCGCTGTCAGACCCCACCAACCTCAGGGCGCTGGATGAGATCAAATTTCATACCGGCTTGTCGACAGACGCCGTGCTGGTTGAAGAAGAGGCCCTCGCCAGCGCCGTGAAAGCCTACCTGGACGCCCAGGAAGAAGACTACGGCAAGAGTTTTGAAGGCCTGGAGGAAGGGTTGGAAGACCTCGATATCGAAACCCTCGATGCCAGCGCCAAGGATGAAGAAGACCTCGAGAAGGATGACGCGCCGATCGTGCGCTTCGTCAATAAACTGCTGCTGGACGCCATCAAGGGTGGCGCCTCGGATATCCACTTCGAGCCCTACGAAAAAGCCTACCGGGTGCGCTTTCGTACCGATGGCATTCTCCACGAGGTGACCAAACCCCCCATCAATCTCGCCAGCCGACTGGCGGCGCGACTGAAGGTCATGTCGCAGATGGATATTTCCGAGCGCCGCATTCCCCAGGACGGCCGGATCAAACTCAAGATCACCAAGAGCCGCTCCATTGACTTCCGGGTCAACACCCTGCCCACCCTGTGGGGCGAAAAAATCGTTTTGCGAATCCTCGACCCGTCAAGTGCCAAGATGGGTATCGACCAACTCGGCTACGAATCCATTCAAAAAGAGATGTACCTCAAAGCACTGGGTCAGCCCCAGGGTATGATTCTGGTGACGGGACCCACCGGCTCCGGTAAGACGGTCTCGCTGTACACCGGCCTCAATATTCTCAATACGCCGGAGCGCAATATCGCCACCGCCGAGGACCCGGTGGAAATCAATATGGAAGGTATCAACCAGGTCCACGTCAACAATAAAGTGGGGCTCAACTTTGCCACTGCACTGCGATCCTTCCTGCGCCAGGATCCCGATGTCATCATGGTGGGGGAGATTCGGGATCTGGAAACCGCTGAAATCGGGATCAAAGCGGCCCAAACCGGGCACCTGGTGCTCTCCACCCTGCATACCAACAGCGCCGGCGAGACCATTACCCGCTTGCTGAACATGGGGGTAGCGCCGTTCAACCTCGCTACCACCCTCAACCTGGTTATTGCCCAGCGTCTGGCGCGGCGGCTTTGTGGTCACTGTGCGACACCAGCCACCGATCTGCCCCGCGATGTGCTCCTCCAGGAAGGATTTACCGAGGCCGATATCGACGACGAGGGCTTCCGGCTGATGCATCCCAACGCCAAAGGCTGTAACAAGTGCTATCTCGGCTACAAGGGTAGGGTAGGCATCTATGAAGTGGTGCGCATCACGCCGGCCATCTCCAAGCTGATATTGGAGGGCGCCAATGCCATGGGCCTGCAAGAGCAGTTCGCCGCCGAGGGTTTCAACGACCTGCGCCGCTCGGCATTGAAGAAAGCCGCCGAGGGCGTAACCAGTCTGGAAGAAGTTAACCGGGTGACCAAGGATTAAATATGGCAACCAGCACAGCAACATTGAAAAGCAACCAGTTTGTCTGGGAAGGCACCGACCGCAAGGGCAATAAAACCCGCGGTGAAATGATGGGAGCCAATCCGGCGATCGTAAAAGCCCAGCTTCGCAAGCAGGGCATCGTGCCCAAAGTCGTGAAGAAAAAGCCCAAACCGCTGTTCGGATCGGGCGGCGGCAAGATCAAGCCGATGGATATTGCCGTCTTCACGCGTCAATTGGCGACCATGACCAAGGCGGGGGTACCGCTGATACAGGCTTTCGACATTGTGGGGGAAGGGATTGAAAAGCCGGCGATGGCGACTCTCGTCGACCAAATCAAGACCGATGTAGCCTCCGGTAACAGCATGGCCTCGTCGATAGCCAAGCACCCGCGCTATTTTGACGACCTGTTTTGCAGCCTGATCGATGCCGGCGAACAGTCCGGCTCGCTGGAAACCATGCTCGACCGGGTCGCACTGTACAAAGAAAAAGTCGAGGCGCTGAAAGCCAAGATCAAGAAGGCAATGACCTATCCCATTGCGGTTATATCAGTCGCGGTCATCGTTACCGGTATCCTGCTGATCTTCGTGGTACCCGAGTTTGCTAACACCTTCAAGAGCTTTGGCTCCGACCTGCCGGCTTTCACCCAGTGGGTAGTGGCGTTGTCAGAGTTCGTGCAGGCAAAGTGGTGGCTAATTCTGGGTATCGGCATCGCCATATTTTTTGCGGTCAAGGAAGCCAAGCTTCGCAGTAAAAAGGTGGCGGACTGGATCGACAGGTTCGTGCTCAAAATCCCCATCGTGGGCGATATTATCTACAAGTCGATTATCGCTCGCTTCTCGCGCACCCTCGCTACAACCTTCGCCGCCGGTGTACCGCTGGTGGATGCGCTCAACTCGGTGGCGGGAGCTACGGGTAACGTCGTTTACTCCGACGCGGTACTGCAGATTCGCGACGACGTCACCACCGGCACCCAGCTCAACCAGGCGATTCGCGCCACCGGGCTCTTCCCCACCATGTTGTTGCAAATGGTATCGATCGGTGAAGAGTCAGGCGCCCTGGACGACATGCTCGACAAGGTCGCCAACCATTACGAAGTCGAAGTCGACAACGCGGTAGACAGCCTGACCTCATTGTTGGAGCCCATGATCATGGCGGTTCTCGGCGTACTGGTCGGTGGCCTGATGGTCGCGATGTACCTGCCGATCTTCACCCTTGGTAATGTCATAGGCGGGTAAATGCTGCAACAAAGCTGGCAGGCGGCGCCGATTCTCTGGATCGGCGTCGCTTTTATTTTGGGACTGTGTATCGGCAGTTTTCTCAACGTCGTGATTTACCGATTGCCCGAGATGATGCGCCGGGAGTGGTTGGGGGAATGTGTCGAGTTTCTCCAGGATCAGGGGCATCGCATTGATCCGCCAATTGCAGCCCCAACAGAAGCCGTATTCAATCTCGCCAAACCCGACTCCCGCTGCCCCGGATGTGGCCACGCCATTCGTGCCTGGGAAAACCTGCCCGTACTCAGCTACCTGCTATTGGGCGGTAAATGCAGCAGCTGCAAGAGCCCTATCGCATGGCGCTACCCCGCTATCGAACTGTTCACCGGAGTCCTGTCTGCACTGGTTATCTGGCAACTGGGCCTGACCCCGGGCTCACTGATGATTCTGCTAGCCACCTGGGCACTGATCGCGCTGAGCTTTATCGATATCGACCACCAACTGCTGCCAGACAGCATTACCCTGCCTTTCCTATGGCTTGGCCTGTTGGTCAACAGCTATGGACTTTTCGTACCGCTGAGCGACGCCGTTTGGGGTGCTATCGCCGGCTACCTCATCCTCTGGAGCGTGTACTGGAGCTTCAAGTTGCTGACCGGCAAGGAAGGCATGGGCTACGGCGATTTCAAGCTGCTGGCAGCCTTCGGTGCCTGGATGGGTTGGCAGGCGCTGCCCGTTATCATCCTGCTTTCGGCGCTGAGCGGCATCGCGGTCACCTTGCTACAAATGCTCATTGCCGGGCGCAGCCGTCACCAGCCCATACCCTTCGGCCCCTATCTCGCCATTGCCGGCTGGATTGCATTGCTTTGGCGAGATGATATAGTCCGCGCTTATTTCGGCATCGGCGGCCTTTAGCAACGGCACGGCAGTACTTAGCCGCCCGGCGACAAGGGTAAGATAAAATTATGTTGGTTGTGGGGCTCACGGGCGGTATCGGCAGTGGCAAAACCGCGGTATCGGATCGCCTGCAAGCACTGGGGGTCGATGTGGTCGACGCCGACGTCGTAGCGAGGCAAGTCGTGGAGCCCCATTCCCCCGCCCTTGCGCAGATCAGGGATCATTTTGGCGACAATATTCTCGGCGCCGATGGTCACCTTGACAGGGCGGGGCTGCGCAAGATCATTTTTGCCGATCCGGCCGAAAAAGCCTGGCTCGAAAACCTGCTGCACCCGCTGATTGCGGCGGAAGTGTCACGGCAGCTAAAGAACGCCCGGAGCCCCTACGCACTGCTGGTTTCACCACTTCTGATTGAGTCGGGTCAGGCAGTGCTCTGCGACAGGATACTGGTGGTTGATGTACCCGAATCGTCCCAGATTAACCGCACCACCGTGCGCGACAGTAACAGTAGCGAACAAGTTAAGCGCATCATGGCAAGCCAGCTCAGCCGCAAGCAGCGGCTGGATTCTGCCACGGATGTCATTGATAATAGCGGCTCTCTCCAGCAACTCGACGAGGCAGTCACCGCCTTGCACGGGAAATTTCTGACACTGGCCAAGGAGACACGCTGCGATGGCAAACCTACCATCTGAGCCGCTGCGGGTTAAATGCCCCGGCTGTGGTGCTAAAGTCACCTGGCATCAGGACAACGTCAACCGGCCTTTCTGTTCCGAGCGCTGCAAGGCCGAGGACTTTATCGCCTGGGCCAATGAAGAGCAGGTCATTGCTGGCAGCCCGGAATTCGACGATGTGCTGTCCAGCGATCTCGAGCGCAACTGATTGCCTGAACAAAGCGGCTTCAGTAGCGGAAACAGCGCTGCTAAAGCACCCCACGGCAGCTCTACTGGCCCGCCGGTACGTCACTTCAGCAAAGCTGACTTTGCACCGCGTCCACGATAGCCCGGTTCGCCGCCGGAAATTCAACGTGCGCCAACTGCCCGATCTCGACCCAGCGCAGCGTCTGGCCTTGAGCTCCCCTGGGCTCGCCCTCGAAAGCGTTCACAAGCCAGACATCCAGTGCCACGAACTTGTCGTCGTAGGCGTGCTCCACCCGCAACAATGGGCGGTATTCGGTCGCCGTAATGTCCAGTTCTTCGCGCAACTCACGCACCAGTGCTTGTTGCGGGGATTCAGCACTCTCGACCTTGCCCCCGGGAAACTCCCACAATCCTCCCTGGTGGGCATCAGCGGCACGCCTGGCCAGCAGCACCCGTGATTCAATGCTGTCCACTATGACTCCCACGGCCACTTCTACCGGCATCATCGAATTCTTCCTGCGATGAATACCGCAAATTGCAAGGCTATGTGCGGTACTCGGCGTTGATTTGGATGTATTCATGGGACAGGTCGGTGGTCCAAAGGGTAGCAGAGTGAGAACCGCGGCCAAGGTCGATGACGATTCGAATCTCTTCCCCTGCCATGGCGGCGCTACCCAGCGCTTCGCTGTAGCTGGTGGCCCGGGCTCCCCCCTCGGCAACCAACAGGTCATTGATCCAGAGGCGGACGCCGGAAACATCCAGTTCTTCGAGACCGGCGCGGCCCACTGCGGCGAGGATACGACCCCAGTTGGCATCGCTGGCATACAAGGCGGTTTTCACCAGGGGCGACTCGGCCACCGCGTATCCAACGGCGGTGCTTTCTTCAGTGGAGGCACCGCCCTGGACTTCAACTGTGACAAACTTGGTCGCCCCCTCGCCATCCCTGACGATGGCCTGGGCCAATTCCAGCGCTACTTCGGTGAGCGCACGGGCAAATTCGCCCCAGGCTGGCGCCCCGGGCTCCAGGAGCACTCCGCTGGCACCGGTGGCAATAACCACGGCAGCATCGTTGGTCGAGGTATCCCCATCCACCGTTATCCGGTTAAAGGAAACATCAACTGCGTCGCGCAACAAGGCCTGCAACGCGGCCGGCTCTACCGCCGCATCGGTGGCCACGTAGGCCAGCATGGTAGCCATATTGGGTTTGATCATCCCGGCGCCTTTGGCAATGCCCGTGATCCTCACCTCACCCGCTGCCAGCGACAGGCGCCTGCTGGCGCCTTTGGGGCGGGTGTCGGTGGTGAGGATACCCTGGGCCGCAGCTGGCCACGCGGAATCGCTGAGCTGTTCCAGTGCAGCGGGTAACGCCTGAACGATTTTGTCGCTGGGGAGAAGTTCACCGATCACTCCCGTCGAGAAGGGCAGCACTTGCTCAGCATCCACCCCCGCAAGCTCGGCCAGCTTGCGACAGCATGACAGGGCGTCTTCAATACCCCGGGGGCCGGTACCCGCATTGGCGTTTCCGGTATTGATTAGCAGAAACCGCGGCGCGGTTACGGCAAGGTGCTGGCGGGCAACCGTTACCGGCGCCGCGCAAAAGGCATTCCGGGTAAACACCGCCGCCACAGCCGATTTCGGAGCCAGCTCCATTAGCACGAGGTCCTGACGCCCGGGTGTTTTTATGCCGGCGCTGGTTACGCCAATGCGAACACCCGCGACCGGCAGCAGTTCCGGCAGCTCGCCATCGCCAGTCGCCATTAGAGCTTACCGTGGCATTGCTTGTATTTCTTGCCAGAGCCACAGGGGCAGGGCTCATTGCGCCCTACTTTGCGCTCATCGCGCACGAAAGGCTTTGCCATGCCGGCAGGTGCTGCCTTACCAGGCCCGGGCTCGGGTTCGGCATCGGCTTGTCCGGCATCCAGCCCTGATAATTGCTCGTGCTGTGCCAACGCCTTTTCCTGGCGCGCGGCTTCTTCCTGGCGTCGCTGCTCGAGCAGCTCGGCATCCTCGACCTTGATTTGGACCTTGGACAGAAATCCAACCACCTGGTGCTTGAAGTTGTTGAGCATCTCCTCGAACAACGCAAATGACTCTCGCTTGTATTCCTGTTTCGGATTCTTCTGGGCATAGGCGCGCAAATGAATACCGTGGCGCAGGTGGTCCATGGTGGCCAGGTGTTCTTTCCAAAGCTGGTCGAGAACCTGCAGCATAATCTGCTTCTCGAAGCTGCGCATCTGCACACCCACCTGTTCGCTCTTGGCTCGGTAGGTGTTTTCAACCGACTCGAGGATTCTCGCCCGCAGCGGCTCCTCATGTAGCGACGTGTCGGCCTCCAGCCACTGCCCAATCGGCAGCTCGATGCCAAACTCGGCTTCGAGGTGCTGCTCCAGCTCCGGGACGTTCCACTGTTCGAACAAACTGCCGGGGGGCACAAAGCCGTCGATCACTTCATTGACCACATCACGGCGGATATCGTCCAGCATCTCGGTGACGTCGGCGGCTTCGAGCAGGTAGGCCCGCTGCTGGTAGATGATCTGGCGCTGCTCGTTGGCTACGTCGTCGAACTCCAGCAGCTGCTTTCGAATATCGAAGTTGCGTCCTTCGACTTTACGCTGGGCTTTCTCGATGGCGTTGGTAACCATGCGATGTTCAATGGCCTCGCCCTTTTCCATGCCCAGGGCCTGCATAAAGCCCTTGACCCTGTCGGAAGCGAAAATACGCATCAGGTTGTCTTCGAGGGAGAGATAGAAACGACTCAAACCCGGATCGCCCTGACGCCCCGAGCGACCCCGCAACTGGTTGTCGATACGACGGGACTCATGACGTTCGGTGCCAAGCACATGCAGGCCACCGGCATCGAGAACGGCCTGGTGACGCTGCTCCCAGGCCTGCTTGTGTGCTTGCTTTTCAGCATCTGACGCACCACCCATGGCGGCAAGCTCGGCCTCGAGATTACCCCCCAACACAATGTCAGTACCCCGGCCGGCCATATTGGTGGCGATGGTTACCGCCCCGGGGCGCCCGGCCTGGGCAATGATTTCGGCTTCTTTGTCGTGGAACTTGGCATTTAGTACCTGGTGTTTGATGTTGCGCTTCTGCAGCAGCCGCGAAAGCTCTTCAGAGGTTTCGATGGATGCAGTACCCACCAGCACGGGAGCCTGCTTCTCAAGGCAGGATTTGATGTCCTCGACTATCGCGTCGAACTTCTCTTCCTTGCTGAGGAAGATCAAATCGTTGAGATCCTCCCGCACGACTTTCATGTGGGTCGGAATCACCACAACATCGAGGCCATAGATCTGGTGGAATTCCGGTGCTTCGGTGTCGGCGGTACCGGTCATTCCCGATAGCTTGCGATACAGCCGGAAGTAATTCTGGAAGGTCGTAGAGGCCAGGGTCTGACTCTCAGCCTGGATGTTAACGCCCTCCTTGGCTTCGATCGCCTGGTGCAACCCCTCTGAAAGCCGCCGGCCCTTCATCGTTCTGCCGGTATGCTCATCAATCAGCACGACTTCGCCATCCTGGACGATGTAGTCCACATCGCGATGAAACATCACACGTGCTCGCAACGCAGTGAGGCAGTGCTGCAACAGCGATAGATTGGCGGCAGCATAGAGACTGTCTCCCTCCTGCAACATACCATTGCGCGTCAGCATATCCTCGATCAGCTGGTGGCCATCTTCGGTCAGCTCGATATGGCGAGATTTTTCATCGATGGTGTAGTGTCCGGGCTCCGCCCCGTCTTCAACGTGGGGTTTGAGTGCCGGTATCAGCGTATTGATCCGCCGGTACATCTCCGAGCTGTCTTCCGCGGCGCCGGAGATGATGAGAGGGGTTCTAGCCTCGTCGATAAGGATCGAATCCACCTCATCGACGATAGCGAAAGCCAGTTCACCCTGGAGGCGGTCGTCAGGAGACAAGGCCATATTATCGCGCAGATAATCGAAGCCGAACTCGTTGTTGGTGCCATAAATGATGTCGCTGCTATAGGCCGCGCGCTTCTCATCCCGCGGCTGGTTGGGCACCACGGCACCCACGGACAGGCCAAGGAATTCATACAGGGGGCCCATCCACCCGGCATCGCGACGGGCCAGGTATTCGTTGACGGTCACCAGATGAACACTGTTACCGGACAATGCGTTGAGGTAGGCAGGCAGGGTCGCAACCAGGGTTTTGCCTTCTCCTGTTCGCATTTCAGCTATCCTGCCCTCGTACAAGGTGATTCCACCGATCAACTGCACGTCGAAGTGGCGCATGCCCAGCACCCTGCTACTCGCTTCACGGCAAACGGCAAAGGCTTCGGGCAATAATTTGTCGAGGGTTTCCCCCTCCTTGTAGCGGTGCCGAAATTCATCGGTCTTGGCCTTCAGCGCCTCATCGTTCAGCGCCGCTATGTCGTCCGCCAGTGCGTTGATGCGGACGACATACTTGCCCATCCGCTTTAATTCGCGATCATTTTTCGAGCCAACAACTTTTTTGAGGAGTTTTCCAATCATGTCCAAGGTCTGTAGAGAAGAAGAAATGGTAACCGGAAACGGCCGCGGAGCGGCCGAGGGTGCACAGTAAAGCGGAAGGGCGCCGAATTGGCAAGCCCACAGAACGATTTAGGGGGAAGCGGCGACCATCACCCAATCAGGAGCGATCGGCGCGGGCGATATAGGCTGCCGGATTTTCAGGTTTACCATTCTTGTAAACCTCGAAGTGCACGTGGGGACCCGTCGAGCGACCGCTGGAGCCCATCAGCGCGATTGCCTGCCCCTTCTTCACAACCTCCCCCACACTGACCAGGTTTTCCTTGCAGTGAGCGTAGCGAGTAACATAACCGCCACCGTGGTTTATTTCCACCATCAGGCCGTAGCCGCTGCGCTTGTCAGACCAGGTAACCACACCGGATGCAACAGCAACGACCTCGGAGCCAAGCTTACCGGCGAAATCGACACCATTGTGCCATGCCCTGCGACCATTGAACGGGTCGATTCGATTACCGTATTTCGAGGACATCCAGCCCTTCACCACCGGCATACCAGCGACGGATAGTTCGTCCTGCAACTGACGATTGACCAGCAGCCCCGCCATGATATCCAGTTGGTGCTCCCGGTCCTCAATTTGCCGCGTCAGTTGATCAATTTCCTGAATAAAGTCAGGTGAGCCGTAGGCCTCGCCCTGCCCCTCGATGTCGGGGCCACCCAGTGCCGGCGGGACACTGAAGTCGAACTCATTTTCGTCGAGTTTCGCCACACTCAGGACGCGTTCACCGAGGGCATCAAGCCGAATCAAGCGCGCCTGCAATTGCGCCATTCGGACAGTCAGAGCCTGCAGTTCATGTTCCGACCTGCGGCGAACTTCCTCCACGTAATCCTGTTGCGCCGACAGCTGCTGCTCCCATGCGGCCATTGCTTCTACCGGAACCATCGAAGCATCGAGATGGCGCGCGAGGGAAAACCCACCTACAACAAACACCAACGGGAGAGCGAGGAGCAGGGAGATTCCCGCCATTTTTGCGGGGCGAGAGAGGGTCATATTGCGAACTCTCTCAGGTTTTTCCGGGTCGAACAGGATAATCTTCATGTCAACGAGTAACTACCTGACAGTCTTGGACAGCGCAAAGTGGCTGACTCGGCTGTACAATTCTAAACCAATAGAAGACGGGCTACCTGCGGCGCGCTCCCGCAGGTAGTGAATTAAACCAGAAATGAGACCTGTTAGACAGCTAAAACAGGACTTACATAGGAAATAGGCGCTTCCGCCGGGTCCTCAAACGTGACTACTTCCCAGGCATCAGGCTCTGAGATCAATTTGCGCAAAACCGCGTTATTCAGGGCATGACCTGACTTCACCGCCCGAAACTCGCCGATCAGGCTATTGCCGAGCAGGTAGAGATCGCCAATCGCATCGAGGATCTTGTGCTTGACGAATTCATCCTCGTAGCGAAGACCATCTTCATTGAGGATGCGGTATTCATCCACCACGATCGCGTTATCAACACTGCCGCCCTGGGCCAGGCCCTGGGAGCGCAGGTACTCAATCTCGTGCATGAAGCCGAAGGTGCGTGCCCGACTGATCTCCTTGACGAAGGAGGTGCTGGAGAAATCCACTTCGGCATTGACTTTGCGGCCACGAAACACAGGATGATCGAAGTCGATGGTGAACGCCACCTTAAAACCCTCGAAAGGCAGCAAACTGGCGACCTTGTCCCCGTCCTCAACCGTCACCGCGCGCTTGATGCGGATAAATTTCTTGGCGGCTTCCTGTTCGGTGATTCCCGCCGATTGAATCAGAAACACGAAGGGCCCCGCACTGCCATCCATGATCGGCACTTCCGGCGCGCTGACTTCCACGTAGGCATTGTCAATACCCAGACCCGCCATCGCCGAAAGCAGGTGCTCCACTGTGGAGACCCTGACATCACCTTTTATCAAGGCCGTCGAAAGCCGGGTGTCGCCAACGTTTTCTGCGCAGGCTCCTATTTCAGCCACCGGGTCGAGGTCGACGCGGCGGAAGATAATGCCGCTATCTACCGGGGCCGGCTTCAGAGTCAGGTACACTTTTTGCCCGGTATGCAGACCGACCCCGGTAGCGCGTATCTCGTTGCGCAAAGTTCGTTGCTTTATCATGGTCGTGCTAATCCTGCTCGCTGTCGGGTCTGTGTGCCCGCCCTGTGGACGTCGGCTACTCCCCATTCTAATCAGTTTTACCGCCCGACTATTTCCGTGACGGCGCTTTACCGGGAACCAGCACGCTAGGCCTGACTTTGCGGTACATTGTGGCAAGAAGGCATTACCTTACCATACGTAAAATCCACAACCTAGCAGCGGGATTGTCCAGCCAAAAGAACCTGAACGAAGCCCGGCACCGTCACCGGGCTCGCTCAAGGGAGTTGCTGTATAGACCAGAGGCAAAGCGTGGCTAGTCAGCCTGGCGACGCAGGAACGCCGGTATATCCAGGTAATCCATGTCGTTACCTCGACCGGCCTTGGCCCCGGCGACGGCGCGATCTGGAACGTCGGCCCCGGCTTGTCGCGGCCTGCGCATCACGGTCGGCTGATCGTACTGGTTGTAATCGCCGCTCTTGGGCTGAGGCGCAGACTCCACCAGCTTGACCGGTGCCGCGGTTTCCACCACTTCACCAAGGCCTGTCGCTACGATGGTAACTCTCACTTCGTCGCCCAGGGTGTCGTCGATAGCGGTACCGATGACGACCGTGGCGTCCGGCGAAGCTATTTCCTCCACCGTATTACCGACATCGGCAAATTCACCGAGGCCGAGGTCACGACCGGCGGTGATATTGACGAGAATCCCGCGGGCTCCGTTGAGGTTGATATCGTCAAGCAGCGGGCTATTGATGGCTGCTTCGGCAGCCTCGCGGGCCCGACCCTCACCAACGGCACGCCCGGTACCCATCATTGCCATACCCATCTCCGACATAACGGTACGTACGTCAGCAAAGTCGACATTGATAATGCCAGGGTGAATAATCAGGTCAGCAATGCCTTGCACTGCGCCCAGCAACACATCGTTTGCGGCCTTGAAAGCGTCCAGCAGCGTGGTGCTCTTGCCCAGCACCGGCAGCAGCCTTTCATTGGGAATTGTTATCAATGAATCGACATGCTCACCCAGGGCATGCAAGCCTTCTTCGGCAATCGCCATGCGCTTCTTGCCCTCGAAGGGAAACGGCTTGGTTACCACCGCAACCGTCAGGATACCCAGTTCACGGGCAACCTCTGCGACCACCGGAGCACCACCGGTTCCGGTACCGCCACCCATGCCGGCGGTGATGAATACCATATCGGCACCCGCCAGCACTTCGGCGATCCGCTCCCGATCCTCCAGCGCCGAGTGGCGCCCGACCATGGGATTGGCGCCTGCACCAAGCCCCTTGGTTATCTCTCCTCCGAGTTGCAACACGGTCCGGCTCGAAACATCGGACAGCGCCTGGGCGTCCGTGTTGGCGCAGATGAATTCGACACCATCGACATTGCTGTCGATCATGTGCCTGACAGCGTTGCCACCGCCGCCACCGACGCCAATTACCTTGATGACTGCACTCTGAGGTACATTGTCTACCAGCTCAAACATTTTACGTTACTCCCTTTTTTGCCATTAACATCAATTGGTTAATCCCAACTGAAACCTTTAGAAATTGCCCTGAAACCACTGCTTGATGCGCTGAACGAAACTCACGGAGTTTCGCTCCTGTTGATTGCCCTGCTTTCGCTGTTGCTTCATGCCGTACTGCAACAGCCCAACCCCGGTGGAATAAATAGGGTTCCTGACGATATCGTTCAAACCGGCAACATCCTGGGGTAGGCCAAGGCGCACCGGCATATGGAAGATTTCCTCCGCCAGCTCTACCGCGCCTTCCATTTTTGATGTGCCACCAGTCAACACCAACCCGGCGGGGATAAGGTCCTCAAATCCGCTGCGGCGTAATTCCGCCTGGAGTAGGGTAAAAAGCTCGTCATAGCGCGGCTCCACCACTTCAGCGAGGGACTGGCGGGAGAGCTCTCGTGCCGGACGGTCACCCACGCTCGGTACCTTGATGGTTTCATCGATGCCCGTGAGCTGGGTCAGCGCACAGGCATACTTGATCTTGATATCCTCGGCGTGCTGGGTCGGTGTTCTCAGCGCCATCGCGATATCGTTGGTGACTTGATCGCCGGCGATAGGTATCACGCCGGTATGCTTGATTGCACCCTCGGTAAAAATGGCCATGTCGCTGGTACCGCCGCCGATATCCACCATGCAGACACCCAGCTCCTTTTCGTCCTCAGTGAGCACCGCGTAACTGGCGGCAAGCTGCTCCAGGATGACGTCTTCGACTTCCAGCCCACAGCGTCGAATGCATTTTTCGATGTTCTGGATGGCGTTGACGGCACAGGTCACCAGGTGAACCTTTGCCTCCAGCCGAACACCCGACATACCCAGCGGTTCCTTGACCCCTTCCTGGGTATCGATGATGTACTCCTGGGGCAGAATATGGAGCACTTTCTGGTCGGCGGGAATGGCCACCGCCTGAGCCGCATCGATGACCCGTTCAAGGTCAAGGGGCTGCACTTCGCGGTCGCGTATCGCAACGATGCCGTGGGAGTTGAGGCTGCGAATATGGCTGCCGGCAATCCCGGCGTAAACCGAATGGATCTGGCACCCTGCCATCAACTCTGCTTCTTCAACCGCACGCTGAATCGATTGCACCGTGGATTCGATGTTCACAACAACACCTTTCTTCAACCCACGCGACTGGTGCGAGCCGATCCCGACGATCTCTATCTTGCCGTCTTTGTTGACCTCACCCACCAGGGCAACCACTTTGGAAGTTCCGATATCAAGGCCAACTATCATGTTGCCTTCGTTAACACTGCTCATAAATGCTCACTCGTTACGCGCTGAACGCGCGTTGCCCTCAACTCTCTGCCTGATTAGTGCTATCCGGCGGCTGCAACCACTCCACCGCCAGACCGTTCTGATAACGCAGGTCGACATGTTTGATGTTCGCCAGGTGTTTGCTTAGCGCCGAATCGTAAATTGCCAGAAAGCGCTGCAGCTTTTCCATGACTCTCTCACGACCGAAGGTCAGCTCGATTTCGCTCTCCAGTCCAACACTCCACGAACCTCGCTCGCTCAAGCGCAATGATTGCAGGGCTAGATCCCGGCTACCCAGCACTTTGCCGAGATCGATATAGCGCTGCATAACCTCTTCCTGCGTGCCTTCAGGCCCCTCCAGGAAGGGCATGGGCTCATTGACCTGGGCACCAGCGGGTGAAAAGAGCTGCCCTTTGTTGTTGATCAGGCGCTGCTTACCCCACCAGGCGATCGGCTTTTGCTCCTGCACCGTAATCCGCAGCCCTTCGGGCCAATCGCGCTTGACGGCGGCCTGGTAGACCCAGGGCAGCGCTTCCAGTGAGGCGCGCAATTCAACCAGGGGTACCGTCAGGTAGTCGTTGTGGATGAAGGGCGCTACCGCCTGCTTGACGTCAGCCTTTTGCAGATGCGTAAAGTCACCCTTCACTGTGACCTCGCGCACCGGACGCTCCAGCAAGTCCGCCGCCTTGTAAACCAGCAGGCCGACGCAGGCCAACATGGCTACCGCCGCCAGGCCCCGCAATACCAGACCCGCGTCAACCGACGGTTTCAGCAACACGCGACGCCGACGCACGGCCTTGCGGCTGGCGCCGCGGCGGCGCGATAACGTGCGATTGTTGGCAGACTTGATCACCTCGCCCGGCCCTCCAACGGCACACCGAGACTCACCGCCAGAATCCGCAGCACGAGTTCATCGAAGCTGTACCCAGCCGCTTTTGCCGCCATCGGCACCAGGCTGTGATCGGTCATCCCCGGGATCGTATTGACCTCCAATAACTGGAAGCCACCCGCAGCGTCCTGCAGGGCATCCACCCGCCCCCAACCATGGCAACCGAGGCTTTGGTAAGCCGCCAGGGCAAGCGCCTGCAGTTGCGCGTCCTGGGTCGCCGACAGACCACAGGGAATGAGGTAGCGGGTGTCATTGGCCAGGTATTTGGCGTCGAAGTCGTAGAAGCTGTGGTCGGTTTCGAGCTTTATGACCGGCAGCACCTCGTCCGCCAGCAGGGACACGGTGTACTCACCGCCCTCGACCCAACTCTCGGCAAACACCAGGGCATCGAAGCCCGCCGCCGTGTGATAGGCGCGCTCCAGTTGCTCTGCACCATCGACAACACTCATACCGATGCTGGAACCTTCGTGAGCTGGCTTGACGATCACCCGTTCACCCAGCACGCGCATGACTTCATCCCAATCGCTGGCGGGGCTCAGCAGCGCCGACGGGGGAGTCGGCAGGGAAAGCCCCCGCCATAATTGCTTGCAGCGCCACTTGTCCATTGCCAGAGCCGACGCCAGCACCCCACTCCCGGTGTAACTCACACCCAGGGCGGCAAGCGCACCCTGGATGGTACCGTCCTCACCACCCGGGCCATGCAGGGCGATAAAACTGTGCTTGAAACCGCCCTCGCGCAACTGGGCGATCCAGTCGTCACGGGTATCCACCAGCACCGTATCGAGCCCACTGCCTGCCAGCGCGGCATGGCAACTGCGGCCACTTTGCAGCGAGACTTCACGCTCTGCGGCCAAACCGCCACAGAGCACCGCAATCGGCGACTGCAATGCCGTTTGAATAGCCTGCACCAGTTTGCGCGTCATCCTGCCCCACCTCTATCATCGGCGGTGTTTTTCCCGACGATGCCCAGGTCAGCCAGGGTACGGGCGAGACTACCAACATCGCCAGCACCCTGGGTAAGAACGATATCCCCTGCCCGTGCCACATCGCGCAGCACCTCCGGCGCCTGCTCAATGCCGGTGACGTAGACCGGCTCTACAGCGCCGCGCTGGCGAATACTCCGACACAGGCTCTTGCTGTCTGCACCCGATACCGCTTCTTCACCGGCGCTATACACCTCCAGCAAGAGCAGCTCATCCACAGTCGACAGCACATCGACAAAATCTTCGTACAGGTCGCGGGTTCGCGAATAACGATGGGGCTGATACAACATCAGCAGGCGCCGCTCGGGCCACCCCTGGCGAACCGCTGCCACGGTCGCCGCAACCTCGGTGGGATGGTGACCATAGTCATCGACCAGCATCGCAGTGCCATCACCAACCGGGTATTCCCCATAGACTTCAAAGCGACGACCCACCCCGGCAAAGCGACCGAGCCCGGCAACGATGGCAGCGTCATCAACTTTTTCGTCGGTGGCGACCGCTACCGCGGCGGTCGCGTTCAATACATTGTGACGCCCCGGGATATTGAGGGTAATTTCCAGCGCCGGATGACCGTCGGGGCGGTGCACCGTAAAGGTCGACTGCATCTTGTCCATCTGCATATCGGTGATGCGATAGTCGGCGCTCTCATTGAAACCGTAGGTGACCAGGGGCCGGGCAACCCGACCGAGCAGCCGCTCCACCACTGGATCATCGCTGCAAAGCACCGCCAGGCCGTAAAACGGTAAATTGTGCAGAAACTCGATAAAGGTGTTTTCCAGGCGACTGAAATCACCGCCGTAGGTGGACATGTGGTCAGCGTCAATATTGGTCACAATGGCGACCATCGGTTGCAGGTGCAGGAAGGAGGCATCACTCTCGTCGGCTTCCGCCACCAGATAGCGGCTCTCGCCCAAGCCGGCGTTTGCCCCGGCGCTGTTGAGAACGCCGCCAATGATGAAAGTTGGATCGCGCCTGCCGGCATCGAGCACCGAGGCCATCAGGCTGGTGGTTGTGGTCTTCCCGTGGGTTCCCGCTACAGCGATGCCGTGCCGGTAACGCATCAATTCAGCTAGCATCTCCGCCCTGGGAACCACCGGTATGCGATGCTCCCTGGCGAACAACAGTTCCGGATTATCATCCGGAATTGCTGTGGAACAAACGACGACATCGGCGCCTTCCAGGTGCGTGCTGCTGTGGCCGATGCCGATGTGTACACCCAACCCCTCCAGGCGCTGGGTCACTGCACTCGCCCGGGCATCGGATCCGGATATTCGATAACCCTGATTGAGCAGCACCTCCGCGATCCCGCACATGCCGGCACCACCGATACCGATAAAGTGGATCTGGCCAATGCGCCGCATTTCCGGCACCTGAAACGCGCCCGGTACCTTAGCCACTGGCCACCTCCACACAGTGTTTCGCCACGTCTTCAGCCGCCTGGGGCCGAGCACATTCGCGGGCACATCGGGCCATTGCCAGCAACTGTTCCGGATCTGCCTGCCACGCGGACAGTTGCCGCGCCAGACTCACCGCATCGAGCTGCGGCTGGGGCAATAGAACCGCGCCCCCGCGACTGGCCAACCATTCGGCGTTGCGGGTCTGGTGGTCGTCGATGGCATGGGGATAGGGCACCAACAGGGATGGCAGGCCCGCTGCCGCCAGCTCGGAAACAGTGAGGGCACCGGCCCGGCAGATGACAACATCCGCCCAACTGTAGGCCTCCGCCATATCCTCTATATAGGGTTCAACCCGGGCAGCCACCGCACTGGACCGATAACGGCTGGCGGTTTCAGCATATTGACCCGGACCGGTTTGATGTCGGACCTGGGGACGCGATGTCTCCGGCATCTGGACCAGAGCCGCGGGGACGGCCTGATTCAGCGCCTGGGCACCCAGGCTACCACCCACCACCAGCACTCGCAGCTTTTCGTGCTGGCCAAGCCCACGCTGGTCCGGGGTCGGGATATCAACGATTTCCCGGCGGACAGGATTGCCGGTAAACACCACCCCGGGCCGGCCGAAGGCGCCCTGAAAACCCTCCATGACGACCCGGGCAAGGCGCGCCAGAATGCGATTGGTGGTTCCGGGCACAGCGTTCTGCTCCTGAATCAGCAGCGGAATGCCAAGCAACCAGGCGCAAACCCCACCGGGCCCGGAGGCAAAACCGCCCATTCCCAGTACACATGCGGGCCGAAACCGCCGACAAACCTTCATTGCCTGCCCCAGCGCCAGCGGCAACAACACCGGTGCCTTGAGCAATACCCACAGCCGTTTGCCCCGCAATCCGGTCACGGTCAGGCAATGCAGGGTAATCCCCGCGTCCGGCACCAGGCGTGATTCGATGCCCCGCTCGGTGCCAAGCCACTCCACCTGATAGCCGGCATCCTGCAGGCAGCGGGCCGTGGCGAGTGCAGGGTAGACATGGCCGCCGGTACCGCCGGCCATAATCAGAATGTGCTTGTGGTCACGCTGCTTCATCGGCTTTCCGTCGCCTCTTCCCTGGCTGCGGCCTGTTGCTCACGAACCGTCAATTCCACCCTTGCAACCAGAGCCACCAGCAATACACAGGTGATTAGACTGCTGCCGCCATAGCTGAAAAACGGCAAAGTCAAGCCCTTGGTTGGCAGCAGGCCGGTATTGACGCCGACATTGATGAAAACCTGCAGCGCTATCAGCAAGGCAGCGCCGTAAGACAAATAGGCACCAAAACCAAACCCCTGCTGCTCTGCGCGGCGACCGACCTGCAGCATCCGGCCGACCAGGGTAGCGAACAGTGCCAGCACCACCAGCACGCCGACGGCGCCCATCTCTTCAGCGAGAATCGCAAAAACAAAATCAGTATGCGCTTCGGGGAGGTAGGATAGCTTCTGCACACTATTACCAAGCCCAACCCCGAGCCACTCCCCTCGCCCGAAGGCAATCAGGGCTTGCACCAACTGGTAGCTGATGCCGTACTGGTGTTCCCAGGGATTGGTGTAGGCCAGCAGGCGCTCCATCCGATAATCCGACGTCGCCACCATCGCGCCTGCAGCCAGCGCACACACTCCACTGAGGGTAAGAAACTGCCACAAGCGGGCGCCGCCAAGGAAGAGCATCCCCATCACCGTGCCCATCATGACCACGGCAGCGCCAAAGTCTGGCTCCGCCAGCAGCAGCACGATCAGGATCGACATCACAACCAAGGGCTTGAGAAACCCTTTCAGGTTGGAGCGCACTTCGTCGCGGCGGCGCACCAGGTATCCCGCCATGTAGATAACCACGAAGAGTTTGACGAACTCCGAAACCTGCACGGTGAAGGGCCCGATCGCCAACCAGCGCTTACTGCCGTTGACCTCGCGCCCCACCGCCAGCACCAGGCACAGCAGCGCAATCCCCAGCAACAGCAACCACCAGCCATGGCGATCCAGCGTCGCGCTGGGAATATGAAACACGGCAACACCACCGAGCAGCGCCAGTAGCAGGTAAAAGCCATGACGCTGCATGTGATGAAAAGGATTCTGGTATTGGTTGCGAGCAAATTCGATGGAGGCTGAGCTCATGGCGATAAAACCCGCGATCAGCAGCGCCACCAGTGCGGCGCAAAGCAGGCCATCCGCCGCCTTCAACTGCAGGACTGGCATTTTGAAGCCGAGGAGGGTCATTGCTCGCCTCCTGCCACGTGCTCGCGCACCAGGCCACTGAAGACTTCGCCCCGGTGTTGATAATCGCGAAACTGGTCGAAACTGGCACAGGCGGGGGACAGCAGGATGCGGTCCCCGGTATCGGCAAGGCGGATTGCCTCGGCAACGGCAGCCGCCATGTCTCCGGCTTCGACAATCGCTACCCGACCGTCCAGCACCCGGGCGATATCCGCCGCAGCTTCTCCCAGCAATACAACCGCCTTGAGCCGCCCAGCCAGCGACTCCATGCTACCGAAATCGGCGCCCTTGCCCTGGCCCCCGGCGATCAGGACGATATCATTCGGGCGCTGCGACAGCCCCGTCACAGCCGCAATCGTAGCGCCGGTGTTGGTGCCCTTGGAGTCATTGAAAAAGGTAACGCCATTGCGCTCACCCAGGCGCTGGCAACGATGATCCAGGCCAGCAAACTCGCGCAAAACCGACACCATCGCTTCGCGTGGAAGCTCCGCCGCCTCTCCCAGGGCCAGTGCCGCCAGGGCATTGAGCAGGTTGTGCTCCCCGTACAGTTGCATATCGGCGCTCGACAACAGCAGTTCGTGTCCCCGCGCCAGCCAGCAGACTCCGTCCTCGTAAACCAGGCCATATTGCTTCAGGTCGGGCTCGCCGGCACCGAAACTGATACTGGTTTGATTGCGGCCAAGCAGTGGGTAGGTGAGCTTGTCATCGCGGTTGAAGACCGCACAGCGAGAGGCTGGGTAAATACGCTGCTTGGCCTGCTGGTAAGCGGCCAGCCCTGAGTAGCGGTCCATGTGGTCGGGGGAAATATTCAATATGCTGGCGGCAACGGCTGCCGGCGGCCTGCTGCGCTCCAGTTGGAAACTGGACAGCTCGAGGACGAAGATATCCCAGCTCTGCCCGGAGGCCAGGAGGTCGAGCACCGGAGTGCCGATGTTGCCGCCGACAGCTGCTTGCAGGCCACTGGCCGCAGCCATTTCACCCACCAAAGTGGTTACCGTGGTTTTTCCGTTTGAGCCGGTGATAGCGACCACCGGCTTGTCGGTTTCTGCCAGCAGCAAATCAATATCACTGATCAAATCTGCGCCGTGATCAAGCGCATGCCGGATTGCCGGCTGTTCGAGACTGATACCCGGGCTAACGATCAATTGACTGAAGCCCGCCAGGGTATCAGCATCGAAAGCGCCGGTGTACAGTGGAGCCCCGGGAAGCTGTTCCCGAAAAAGGGCCGCCTGGGCATCATCCAGGCCACTGTCAAAGGCAGCAAATGTACGCCCCTTTTGCCGCAGGTAACGCGCGCAGGAGCGCCCTGTTGCGCCTAGTCCCAGTACCGCTGTCTTATTGTCAGTAGCAATCGTCTGCACCGCAATCACCGTAACTTCAGGGTCGACAGACCAATCAACACCAACACCACCGTGATGATCCAGAAACGAACGATCACCCGGGGCTCGGGCCAGCCTTTCAGCTCGAAATGGTGATGAATAGGGGCCATGCGAAAAATCCGCCGGCCGGTCATTTTGTAGCTGGCCACTTGCAGGATCACCGATACGGTCTCCAGCACGAAGATGCCACCCATGATAAAAAACACCAGCTCATGGCGGGTGATGATCGCCACGGTCCCCAGCGCAGCACCCAGCGCAAGGGCGCCGACATCGCCCATAAAAATTTGCGCCGGGTAGGTGTTGAACCACAAAAATCCGAGTCCCGCTCCTGCCATCGCGGCGCAAAAGACCACCAGTTCCCCGGCCCCCGGCACATAGGGAATCAACAGGTAGTTGGAAAAATTGACATTGCCGCTGAGGTAAGCGATGAGGCCCAGGGCCGAGCCCACCAGGACAGTCGGCATAATGGCCAGGCCATCGAGCCCGTCGGTGAGGTTGACCGCGTTGCTGCTGCCAACGATAACGAAGTAGCCCAGCACGATGAACCAGAAGGGCCCAAGATCAAACAGGGCGGTCTTGACGAAGGGCAGAAAGAACTCGGTATGCGCCGGATCGTCGGCGAGCATGTAGAGTGCGATTGCAACGCCCAGCCCACCCAACGATTGCCAGAAATACTTCCAGCGCGCAGGCAGCCCCCGGGAATCCTTTTCAATGACCTTGCGATAATCATCAACCCAACCCACGGCACCGAACAACAGGGTCACGACGAAGACAATCCACACATACACGTTGGTCAGGTCACTCCACAACAGTGTCGTTATCAGCAGCGAGATCAGAATGAGCGCGCCGCCCATGGTTGGTGTACCGTTTTTACTCAAATGACTTTCCGGCCCGTCATTGCGCACCGACTGGCCAATCTGGTGATAGTTGAGACGCTTGATGACGTAGGGGCCAACCAGCAGGGAAATTGCCAGTGAGGTCAGCACTGCCAGAGCCGCACGCAGGGTCAGATACTGAAAGACGTTAAAGGCACTGGAAAAATGGGACAGGTATTCGGATAGCAGCAACAGCATCTAGTGAGCACCCCCGGCCAGCAGCACTTCGACAACCTGCTCCATACGAGCGCTGCGCGAACCTTTCACCAGACAGGCATCGTAAGCTGCCAGGGGCTGCTGCCCCAGCCAGGATACTAACTGCTGCTTGTCCGCAAACCATTGGGCGCCACTACCAAAGGCTTCCACCGCCCCGGCCGCTAGCGGTCCTATCCCCAGCAAGCCCTGAATCCCCTGCTCCCGGGCATAGTGGCCTACCGCCCGGTGATAACTCACGCTATCGTCACCCAACTCCGCCATATCTCCGAGCAGCAGCAGCTTGCTGCCTGCCTGCATCGCCAGGACATCAATCGCGGAGCGCACCGCATCGGGGTTGGCATTGTAGCTGTCGTCGATCACCAGCATGCCCTCGGCGGCCCGGCGAAACTGCATACGTCCGGCGACCCCGTCAAAGGTTGCCAGACCGGCAGCCACTGCCTGCAGCCCGATGCCAGCGCCGATCGCGGCGGCGGCCGCTGCCAGCGCGTTGGCGACATTGTGGCGACCGGGAACCGGCAGTTCGATGGGATGGCTCTGGTCGGCTGTAACCAACTCGAAGTGGCTTCCCGAAGCACCCAGCTCAATGTGGCTAGCGCGAACAGTCGCCTCGCTGTTGCCTGCCACACTGTGACTGATAACCGTTGCAGCCCCGGCAAGATGCTGCCAGAGAGCACTGTAGGGCTCATCCAGGTTGACCACCGCCAGCCGTCCGGGCTTGTCGACGAAGATCTCGCCCTTGGTATTGGCAACCTGGTCGAGGCTGCCGAAACCTTCGAGGTGGGCGGCCCTGGCATTGGTCAGTATCGAAATATCAGGGTCGGCAATATCGACCAGGTAACGAATATCGCCGGGTTTGGCCGCACCCATCTCGATGACCGCATAACGGTGACCAGGATTGAGCCCAAACAGGGTCAGGGGCACGCCGATTTCATTGTTGAGGTTACCGCTGGTGGCCAGTACCGGCGCCGTCTGCCCCAAAATGGCCGCCAGCATTTCCTTGGTGGTGGTCTTGCCGGCGCTACCGGTGATGGCAATCAGCGTGCCCTGGAATGCGGCCCGGTGCAGCGCCGCCAGGCGTCCCAATGCGTGCAGTGTGTCCGCCACCTGCAACACAGGTGCGCCGCCCTGAACAGGGCGACTGACCAGCGCCCCGGCGGCACCGCGCTTAAACGCCTCAAGCACATGATCATGGCCGTCGAAACGATCACCTTTGAGGGCCACAAATAGCTGCCCGGGCTGAAGCTTGCGGGTGTCGGTAGCAATCCCGTCGAAGTCCACGGACTCGCCATGAAGGCTCCAGCCGAGGGTTTGCGCGAGTTCGCCCAGAGATCCTTTCATGGTGCAGCACGCCGCGATGCATAGTACCGCTGGACACAAACGCGGTCGTTGAAAGGATGACGTTGCTCCCCGATTTGCTGGTAATCCTCATGCCCCTTGCCGGCGATGACGACAGTGTCACCGGGACTGGCTTCATCGAGGGCCGCAGCAATGGCCAGCGCGCGATCCGGCTCTACCAGCCGCACACCCGCGCTACTCATGCCGCTACGAATGTCTTCGATAATGGCCAGGGGCACCTCATCCCTGGGATTATCGCTGGTCAGAATAACGTTGTCGGCAATACCCTCGGCAACAGCGCCCATCTGGGCACGCTTGCCCTTGTCCCGGTTGCCCCCACAGCCGAACACCACCCACAGCGCACCCCCTGTGTGGGGCTTGAGGGCCAGCAATAGCTGTTCCAGCGCATCGGGGGTGTGGGCATAATCGACGATGACTTTTACCTCATCGTCGTGCACACGCTCCATACGCCCGGGGGCCCCGGTGCAGGCGGGTGCTCCCGCCAACAACAGGTCGAAGTCGACACCCAGGGCGCCAAGCACGGCTATGCCGGCAACCAGGTTTTGCAGGTTATAAGGACCGAGCAGGCCAGTGCGCAGCGTACCATTGCCCCAGGGCGTGTGTAATTCAGCTCGGGCGCCCTGATTATCGTATTGCACATCACGGCAGTGGATGTCGGCCACGGAATTGACCAGTGAGTAACCCAGCCTATCACCCCGGAGGGACGCATCCCGATAGAGGCTGAATCCGAATTCATCATCGAGATTGAATACCCCGAACTGCAGATCGCGGGTGAAAAGCCTGCGCTTGCTGGCACCATAACTTGCCATATCGCCGTGATAATCCAGGTGATCACGGCTCAGGTTGGTAAACACCGCCGCGCTGAAATCAACCCCGTCGACCCGGCCCTGCTGAAGCCCATGGGAAGAAACCTCCATGGCGACATAGCGGGCGCCGCTGACCCCAAGGCGATGCAGGATTCGGTGCACGCTGACGACATCCGGCGTGGTCATACCGGTGTCCTGGCGCTCGCCGAGCAGCCCCCAGCCCAGGGTTCCGACCACCGCGGCGGGAAGGCCCGCGGCTTCGAGCAGCTGTGCCAGCAGAAAACTGACACTGGTCTTGCCGTTGGTGCCGGTGACCCCGATGACCTGCAATGGCTCGCCCCGGCTGGCGTAAAAACAGTGCGCCAGATCCCCGACGCGGCCACGGAGCTCAGTGAGGGCAATAACCGGCACGTCCCCCACGGGCACGTCCGCAACCGGCATGTCCGCAACCGGCATGTCCGCGGTTTTCAGTGACGGGCCCGGGGCCGCTGAATCGATCACGACCAATGCGGCGCCGCGGGCCACCGCCTCGGCCACATGATCACGGACATCACTGCGCTTCCCGGCCAGGGCGATGAAGGCATCGCCCGCCTCCACCTCGCGGCTATCGAGACGCAGGTCACGAATGGGCAAGGTCAGCCCTCCTGCGGCCGGACCCAGCCAGTCACAGACACGTATCAAGGGCCGTTCAACCGCGCTCGACAAGGTATGCCTCCGTGTCGAGAACCAGCAGTTCATCGCCTTTGAAATCTTCGAGTTTGTCGGGCACCACGCCCAGCAGGCGCAAGGTATCGGCGGCCACCCGTGAAAACACCGGAGCCGCAACTTCGCCGCCGTAGTACTGCTTGCTCTTGGGGTCGTTGACCACCACCACGCCCACCAGGCGAGGATTGTCGGCCGGGGCCATACCGGCGAACAAAGCCATGTATTCGTTGTCCTTGTAACCACCGACACCGACCTTGTGCACGGTTCCGGTTTTGCCCGCAAACGAATATGCCGGAATCGCAGCGCCGGCGGCGGTGCCACCCTCTGCGGTAACCGCCTTGAGCATGGTCAGCACATCAGCTGCTATGGCGTTATTGATCACCCGCTCGGGCGCCGGGGTCGGACCACCCTTGACGATTCGCAGGGGTTTCTTGATGCCCTTGTTCGCCAGCACGCTGTAGGCCTGAACCAGTTGCAAGGGAGTAACCGATAGACCGTAGCCAAAGGCGAAAGTGGCTTTTTCGATATCTCGCCAGCGCTGGTGGCTGGGCAAAAAGCCCGCCGCCTCGCCGGGAAAGCCGCTACCGGTAGACTGCCCCAGGCCCAGGCGGTGGTAGACGGAGCGAATGGATTCGGGCTCGATACTCAGAGCAATTTTACTGGTCGCCACGTTGCTGGACTTGGCAATCAGGGTGGTGAGGTCGATAACCCCGTAATTGCGGTGGTCACGCTGCACCTTGCGCCCAACCCGGAAATAGCCGGGATTGGTATCGATGGTCGTCTCAGGGGTGTAGAGCCCACTCTCCAGCGCTGCGACCACGGTAAAGGGCTTGACTGTTGAGCCCGGCTCGATCAGATCGACTATGGCACGATTGCGCATCCGCGAGCTGCGAAATTCACCGCGATTATTGGGATTGAATGACGGCTGGTTAACCATCGCGAGAATGTCACCCGACTGGACATCGGCAATGATCATCGAGCCTGAACTGGCGCGATGGCTCACCACCGCCTCCTTGAGCGCGCGATAGGCAAGGTACTGCACCCGTAAATCGATGCTCAAATGCAGCTCTCCACCCGGCTCGGCCGAGCGCACGTGCTTGAAATCGGCGATGGTATTACCCAGCAGGTCTTTCACCACCTGCTTGGCCCCCGCCGTTCCCCGCAGGTGCTGGTCGTAAGTCAGTTCCATGCCCTCCTGCCCCGCGTCATCGATATCGGTGACGCCCACCAGATGGGCAGCGACCTCGGCAGCCGGGTAATAACGCTTATAGCCATCCTCGAGATAGACGCCCGGAACACCGCTGTCCAGGGCCTCCTGAGCCAGGGCCGGAGGCAACTGCCGCCGAAGGTAAAGAAACGATCGATCCTGGTTGCGAGCAATCTTGTCGGCGAGGCTCCCGGGGGCGTAATCAAGGGATTTCGCCAACCGTCGGAAACCGCCGTGATCAGCCTTGATCAACTGCGGGTTACACCAGACCGACTGCACCGGGGTACTCGCTGCCAATGGCTGCCCCTCGCGGTCGTATATCATGCCGCGGTAGGCAGGGATCGGCTCCGTCCTGACAGTGCGGGCTTTGCCCTGCTGCTGGAGAAACTTGTATCCGCCCTCGACGTCAACAACCTGGAGCGTGATCACGCGAACAGCAAGACCCAGTAACAACAGGCAGAGCACCACCCAGACCAGGTGAAAGCGCCAGCGCACAAATCCAGCTTGGTGGGCATTTTCGTTCATGGATTGACGACCACCACTTCCCCGGGCTGGGGCAGGCTCATTCCCAGCTTGCCCTTGGCGACCCTTTCGACGTTGGCCGGGGCGAGCAGGGTACTACGCTCCAGGATCAGCCGATTCCACTGGCCGTCGAGCTCGTACTGCAATTTGCGGGCGGATTCCAGATCGCCAAACAGCAGGCGAGTCTTCTGCGCCAGGAATACGACTGAGACTGCGGAACCGAGAATAGCGAGCAGACAACCGAGCAGCGCCCATTGCAGCGCAGCGGCTGCGGGTCGGGTTTCCTGTGTAGTTTCTGAATGGGTCATGGTACTAAACACGCTGCTCAAACAATTTTTTCCGCCACCCGCAACACGGCACTGCGTGCCCGCGGGTTGCCACCAACTTCACTGGCCGAAGCCTTGACTGCCCTGGCCGGCGCCTTGAGCCGCCGCCGCAGTTGATCGTCGGTGACGGGCACCGAGCGCGGCAGGCGATCGCCCCTGGCCTGGTCACGAAAGAACCGCTTCACCAGCCGATCTTCCAGCGAATGGAAGCTGATCACTACCAGCCTGCCACCCGGGCGCAGGCACTCAAGCCCCTGCCGGAGCACCTGCTCCAGCTCATCCAATTCACGATTGACATATATCCGTATAGCCTGAAAGGCCCGCGTCGCCGGATGCTTGCCCTGCTCCCAGGCGGGATTGGCCTCGGCGATGATTCGTGCCAACTGCGCGGTGCGTGTGATCGCGGTATGCTCGCGTTCGCGCACGATGGCTCTGGCCATACGCCGGGAAAACCGCTCATCTCCGAAGCGCCACAATACATCGGCAATATCCTGCTCCCGCGCAACTGCCAGCCACTGCGCGGCGCTAACCCCCTGAACCGGATTCATCCGCATATCCAACGGCCCGTCCTTGAGAAAACTGAAGCCGCGCTCAGCGTTGTCAAGCTGGGGCGAGGACACACCCAGGTCAAGCAGAATTCCGTGCAGCTCACCCTTGTAGCCCCGCGCGGCGACAAACTGCTCCAACTGACTGAAGTCTCCGCCTTCAATAGCAAACCGCGGGTCACCACCAAACATCGCTGCCGCCTCTATAGCTTCCGGGTCACGGTCGATGGCAATCAAACGCCCTGCGGTTGATAGTCGGGCCAGAATTGCCCCACTGTGGCCGCCGCGCCCAAAGGTAGCATCGACGTAGCAGCCCCCCGGATCGGTAACCAGTGCCGATACCGCTTCCTCCAACAGAACAGCCTGGTGCGGCGCCGTCATCACAGCGCCAACGACATCAGTTCCTCTGGCACCGACCCGTCGTCTGTGGACTCGAGGAGCAACTTGTCACGCTCCGCGAGCCACGCGGCCTCATCCCATAGTTCCATTTTTTTGCCCTGCCCCACCAATACCAGCTTTTTTTCCAGGCCGGCATATTCACGCAGTGATGGTGGCAACAGCACCCGTCCACTGGCATCAAACTCCAGGTCGCTGGCATATCCGATCAACAGGCGCTGGAAGCGTCGCACCGCCGGGTTCAGGGAAGGCAGGTCCTGAATTTCCCGCTCGATAGTCTCCCAGGTCGGAAGCGGATAGATCAGCAGGCAGGGGCTCTGGGTATCAATGGTCGCAACCAGTTGACCAGCACAATCGGCCGCGAGCTTTTCCCGCTGCCTGGCAGGAAAAGCCATGCGGCCCTTCGCATCCATTGATATGTGATTAACCCCGCGAAACATATTATATCCACTTTACGGGTACTTTTGACACTTATACCCACTTTCTCCCACTTCTTGACACTATAGTTATCCGGCACTTTCATTGTCAAGGGTAATGGCAGGAAATGTAGGGGAAACTGCGAGGAACTTGCGGCGATCTTCTGCGAAAATGCAGACTTCCAGCATGCTGCTCATCAAAAAACAATGACTCACAGTTGCTTACAGTGAAAAGTTAAAGCGTTTTATTAAGACGGGTGAGCCCGGAGGCCCTGTAACGGAGGGAAAAGTGGGTGAGAGCCAGCCTGTAAGCCGGGTTCTGTCTTGAACAGTCATTCATCTGGGGCATTCGTCACCGAAGGCCTCGTGCAACCTACCCGAATCCGGCGCGGGCCGCGCCTGCGGATTCCTATTTGGTCTTGCTCCGGGTGGAGTTTACCGTGCCACGAACTGTTACCAGCCGCGCGGTGCGCTCTTACCGCACCCTTTCACCCTTACCGGCCCGCTTGCACGGCCCGGCGGTCTGCTCTCTGCTGCACTGGTCGTAGGCTCACGCCTCCCAGGCGTTACCTGGCACCCTGCCCTGCGGAGCCCGGACTTTCCTCTTCGGTTCGCAAAACTCGCGGACGGCAAAGCGACTGTCCAGCCAACTCTCACACCCACAGGTTAATGCCTGATCAAAGCCCACGCAAGCTATTTGGCGTCGCCCGCGCCACCCGCGGTAAGCCATTGATACAGTTCCCGCTTGCGCAAACCCGTCACCTTCGATGCCAACGCCGATGCCCGCGCCGGAGACATCTCGGCGGCTAGCGCCTGCAGCCAGCGTTGGCCTGTCTCATCGAGCAGGGCCGGCTCCGAATGATCGCCCTCGATCACCAGCACGATCTCTCCCCGCTGCTGGTCAGGATCATCTGACACCCAGTCGCTGATCGATTGCAGCGAGCCCTGGCGCACGGTTTCGAAGGTTTTCGTCAGCTCGCGACAAAACGCCATCTGCCGCGCCGGCCCCAGCGTCTGCACCATATCCCCCAGCGCTTCACCGATGCGATGGCACGACTCGTACAGCACGAGGGTCTCCCTGCGTCCCGCCAACTCCCGCAGGCGTGCACACCGGGCATTGGCCCTGGCTGGCAGAAAACCGACAAACATCACCCGGTCCGAGGGCAGACCGGAAACCGACAACGCCGCCACCATGGCGCAGGGGCCGGGTATCGGCGTCACCCGCACCCCCGCTGTATGGGCAGCGCGAACCAGGCGATAACCCGGATCGGAGATTAGTGGCGTGCCGGCATCGCTAATGAGGGCGATCGAGCTACCGGACTCGAGCAAGGCGACCAAATGCGCGGTTCGCTCGCTTTCATTGTGCTCGTGAAAGGCCAGCATCGGGGTGTCGACACCAAAGTGTTTAAGTAATTTTCCGCTGTGTCTGGTATCCTCTGCCGCGACGTAATCTGCCGATTTCAATGTGCTCACCGCGCGGGGCACCATGTCATCAAGGTTACCGATCGGTGTCGCTACGACGTACAGATGACCGACTGAAGAACACGCAAACTTTGCTGAAGACATTGATACGGACTATCCACGAGAATGAAGACGCCGATACTATACCGTAGCCAGCACGCCCTGGTGATTGTATTTCTGCTGCTACTCGGCGCCTGTACTACCACGCCCACCGAACCCCGACAGACCCAGCGCGAGCCCAGCACGGCCGCCGGGTGGCTCCAACTCGCAGAGGGGGCCGCCCCGACCGATCGCGCTCGCTACCAACTCAGAGCCGCGCAATTACTGCAGCAACAGGGTGACGCCGGCGGCGCTGCAAGCATCCTGCAATCCCTCGACAGGGAGCAACTCCCCGCAGCCGCCATCGGCGACTATCTCATCATCGAGGCATTATTGAGGGAACAGCGCCAGGGCAGCAGGGCGGCGGTTCAGTGGCTCACCGACCCGGGGCAACAGGCACTTCTCGCGAGGGCGCCTCCGCAGCAGCAGGCCGCGGCACTGTCGGCACTGGCAGACCTCCAGGATCGTGCGGGCATGCATGGCCAGGCCATCAACACCCGCCTCAGGATCAACGCCATTCTGGGCGCTGGCTCAGCCCTTGCTGGCAACCAGGAATCTATCTGGCGCTCACTGATGCGGACGTCCCCCGCCGCACTGCGCCAGGAACTTGGGGACACGCCGGGCATGGCCCCCGAATTGCGCGGCTGGTACGAGCTGGCATTGATTGCGAACACGCTGGAGGGTGATATCGATCAACAACTGCAACAGGTCGAGGCATGGCAGGGCCGCTGGCCCTCTCACCCGGCGGCCCTCAGCCCGCCGGCAGAGATCGACCTGTTGCGCATGCTGGCCAGCAGCAAGCCAGCCCAGATTGCGGTCTTACTGCCCCTTCAGGGCCAGTTGAAGGACGCGGGTCATGCCATCAGGGATGGTATGCTCAAAGCCTATTTCGACGCCCGATCACGGAGCTCCAGCAACTCTCGGCTGGCCTTTTACGACACCGAAACACATTTGGACATGGGGGCGCTGTTTCGCCAGGTGGTGAACGAAGGCGCAGAGCTGATCATTGGCCCACTGCGCAAAGACAGGGTGGATGCCCTGATGAAGGCAGCCAATGGCATGGTGCCGATCCTGGCACTGAACTACACCGCGAGTCCCGGGCAAACCACCGACAACTTTTACCAGCTCGGCCTTTCCAACGAAGATGAAGCGGTGGCGGCTGCAGAGCGGGGCTGGTTTGAGGGATACCAGAGGGCACTGGTGATACACGGTGGCGACAAGCACAGTCAGCGCAGTGTCGAGGCATTCGAACAGGCGTGGGAGGAGCGCCAGGGAATCACGGTGGATGTACTCGAACTCGGGACTGACCGCGAGGCCTCCGAACGCATCAAGCAGGGCCTGCACATCGACCTGAGCCAGCGCCGGGCGCGGGCGCTGGAAAGCGCGCTTGGCACGAGTCTTCAGTACAACCCCCGCCGCCGCCAGGACATCGATTTCGTGTACCTGCCGGTCAATGCCCAGCAGGCCCGCTCTGTGAAGCCTTTACTCGCGTTCCATTTCGCCCAGGATCTGCCCGTTTACGCCAATTCAAGAGTCTACCGAGGTAAACCCGACCCCAGGCGCGACACCGACCTCAACGGTGTCTATTTTACCGATACGCCCTGGATCCTTGGCACCTCCGATGCGCAGCGAGCGATTGACGAGTATATCGAGCGCGGCGGTACGTCCTCGAAAAACCTGTATGCCCTGGGGATTGATGCCTACCAACTTGCGCCGCGCCTGCCTCAGATGCTGTTCACCCCCGGATTGAGCTATCGCGGCAATACCGGCACCCTGACGCTGTCCGAGCAGGGCACTATTCTGCGCCAACCTGCCTGGGCTGTTTTTCGCAACGGAACTGCGACCAGGATCGACGACACCCCCACGGAGGACAACTATGAAAGCATGGACGCTGAAGCCGAGGGCCGGGAGCCGCCCCCGGCCGCCAACCAACGGACGAGCCTTTGAAGACCAGGCCATGGCCTTTCTGCAATCACACGGACTCGATCTCGTTGAGCGTAATTTTTGTTGTCGCTGTGGCGAAATCGACCTGGTGATGCTCGATTCCAAAACGTTGGTGTTTGTTGAGGTGAAGTACCGGCGCAACAGCCAACACGGCGAAGCTGTAGAACAGGTAACGGCGAGTAAACGCAGGAAACTGGTTAACAGTGCGCTGGTTTTTCTGTCTTGCAAGAGCCAGTACTCGAGCTATCCATGCCGCTTCGATGTTGTGGCCATCTCTTCCCGGGCAGGCAGTGATAATATCCATTGGGTTGCGAACGCATTCGACCTTAGTTGACGCCGGAGAGGGGGGGGGGCCGGGCCCACCAACCAGGGCCTCGTCCTTCACTAGAGCGCTCGGGGTTGGTACCGCCGTCAGCAAGGCACCGGAAACAGCCTGTAAAACCTGATAGCAATGCGGCCAACAGGCGGCACTGGAGGAAGCCAAAACCCGATGAACGACCCTGCAACCACGATTACTGCGAGCTTCGCAGCTCACATAGAAGAAATATCCACCCTGGCGGTCGATATCACCGATGCTCTGGCGGAGACCAGCGAGGTGATGGTGCATGCTCTCCTCTCAGACAACAAGGTTCTTTGCGCCGGTAGCGGCCGGTTTAGCGCTCTTGCCGGGATATTCGTCAGCCAATTGGTCACACACTACGAAAGGGAGCGGCCCGGGCTCCCCGCGATCGCGCTGTCGGCTGATAGCTGCCTGCTCAACGCGGTTAGTGAATCCAGCCAATATGCTGAAGCACTGGCCCGCCAGGTAAACACGCTGGGAAGCCCCGGAGACATACTGTTTTTGCTTGCCGGCACCAGCCGGAACGCTGAAACCCTCGTGAGGGCAGTCAGGGCCGCCCACGAACGGGGGCTAACGGTGATTCTGTGTCATGGAACCAACCAGGTGGATGCGCTGTCCCTTCTTGGCACCCAGGATGTCGAGCTGGCGGTGGCGGTTGCCAATCCAGCCCGTCTGATGGAATCCTATCTGATGCTGATCAATTGCCTGTGCGAGCTTATCGACCAGTTTCTTTTTGGGGGAGAGGCATGAAAGCCATTCTTGCCGCGGCACTTTCTCTGCTTCTCACTGCCTGCAGCAGCGTCCTTGATGTCAGCAAGGACGAGCCCATCCAGAGCGACGCCAGCCAGCGCAGCATAGGCCGGATGCTGGACGACGAGAGCATCGAGACCAAGGCCCTGGTCAACGTCAGCAAAGCCGACCCAGCATTGCGCGATGCCAATGTCGTCATCGTGAGCTTCAACGGTGTAGTACTGCTTGCCGGCCAGGTTCCCAGCGACCACCTCAAGCAGGTCGCGGAGCAGACAGTGCGCAATGTCCGCTACGTCGACAGGGTTCATAACGAATTGACGGTGGGACCAAACAACCCTTTGGCCGGGCGCACCAACGATGGCTGGATTACCACGCGAATCAAATCGCGCATGATGTTTTCAAGTGTCGTTGATCCAGCCGAGGTAAAGGTTGTCACTGAAAATTCAGTGGTTTACCTGATGGGCCTGGTCAACCAGGCAAGTGCCGACAGGGCGGTCGATATGGCTCGAAATACCAACGGCGTGAAAAAAGTTGTGCGAATATTCGAATACATCGATTAAAGCCGAGGGCGGGCGGCGACGGCGGGCAGCAGCTTTACTTTACCACCCGCAGAGAGGGTTTTTTGGCTGCGTCTCCAGGACCATCTGGATTAGTGGGTGCCGGTGGCTCATCTTCTTCGTCGAACACCATGCCACGCCCGTTTTCCCGGGCGTAGAGCCCCCGAATTGCCGCGATAGGTACGAAAACATCGGTTGGAACACCGCCAAACCTCGCATTGAAGCGCATCAGCTCGTTGCCCAACTCCATGCTGGCGACCGCACCGGGCGCAATGTTAAGCACGATCTGGCCATTCTCAACATACTGCTGAGGTACCTGCACCCCTACTGCATGGGCGTCAACCAACACGTAGGGCGTGCACTTGTTGTCGACAATCCATTCGTACATCGCCCTAACCAAATAGGGGCGACTGGATGTCATTGCCACGTCGTTGGCTCCACCATAGTCTGCCTGGGCTTCAGGCCGCCCGCGTTGGCCTCATTTCCAGTTCCTGCTCTGAAAGGCTGGCACCGAACGCCTTCATCTGAAAAATGCGATTCATATAGTCAAACAGGGGCCGGGTCTGCTTGGTCTGCGGCAATTGGACATCGAGCTTGGGCAGGCGCCAGAGAATGGGACCAAGGCAGCAATCGACCAGGGTAAACTCGTCGCTCATGAAGAAGGGCTTGTCTCCGAAAATCGGTGCAACGCCAACCAGGCTATCGCGCAAATCCTTACGCGCGGCCTCCAGCACGGCTTCCCCGCCCTTCCCCGCCTCTATTTTGTCCACCAGGGCACACCAATCGCGCTCCATGCGGTAGATCCACAGTCGGCACTGGCCCCGGGCCACGGGGTAAACCGGCAGCAGTGGCGGATGGGGAAAGCGCTCATCGAGATACTCCATCATGATCTTGGATTCGTACAGCACCAGGTCACGATCGAGCAGCGTCGGAAGGCTATTGTAAGGATTCAAGTCTGCAAGCTCTTCGGGCTTATCATTGGCATCAATATCGATGATATCTACGGTTACACCCTTTTCAGCCAGTACAATGCGCACACGGTGACTGTAATGGTCGTTGCCATCGGAAAAAAAGGTCATTGAAGATCGTTTGACCAACACGCCCATTTGTACAACCTCAATTGATTTACAGAAGCGCCGCGGCAGCCTACCTGGCCGCCGCGGCGCAGGACACCAGATTTAGTGGACGTCTTTCCAGTATTCTCGGTTAAGCAGCCAGGCGAAAACCAGGAACAACGCGAGGAACAGGAGTACGTAAACCCCGAGGCGCTTTCTCTCCAGGGCCGCAGGCTCCGCCATATAGGTCATGTAGTTAGTCAAGTCGTATATGGTTTGCTGGAACTCCTCGGGACTTTGGGTGCCGGTGTCTGCCACGTGTTCGATGTGAGCGCATATGCCGTGCTCATCTTCATCATTGGGAAGACACTTCTGCGCACCCTGCAGCTCAAGCAAGACATTGGGCATGCCAACGTCCTTGAACGCCAGGTTGTTGGCACCCCAGGGTCGACTTGGATCTTCATAAAATGTCAGCAGGTAGGTGTACAGCCACTCGGGACCCCGAGACCTTGCAACCAGCGTCAGGTCCGGCGGCGTTGCTCCAAACCAGACCTTGGCTAGAGTCTCATCCATGGCATTGGTCATCAGGCTGCCAATTTTCGAGTCATCGAATATCAGGTTTTGTTCAGCGAGCTCAATGGGAATCTCCAGGTCGGTTGCGACCCGCTCGTAACGCGAGTAACTCGCCTCATGACAGCCCATGCAGTAATTGACAAAGGTGGCAGCTCCTCGCTGCATGGACGCCGTGTCGCTGAGATCGGCCTTGAATTCATAACAGTCAATTTGACCACAGGATTTATCGCCGCCCGCTGCTAACACGCCCAAGGAGGTGAGTAGAAGCGTTAGGGTCAGTGCTAGCTTTCTCATCGCATTGTCACCCGCTCTGGAACCGGTTTGGTTTTTTCAATCTTGGTATACCAAGGCATTAGGAGGAAGAAGGCAAAGTAAACCACAGTGAAAAACTGGGCCACGAGGGTTCTGCCAGGGGTCGCGGGCATCGCCCCGAGGTACCCAAGCACCAAAAACGCGATCGCAAAGCTGATGATGGCGACCTTCGACATCCAGCCTTTATAGCGCCAGGACCGGACCGGACTGCGGTCGAGCCAGGGCAACACAAACAATATCGCAATAGCGCCACCCATGACGACAAATCCCCAGAATTTGGCGTCGAGACCGAACAGCGGAAAGGTTACCGCCCGCAACATGGCGTAAAAAGGCGTGTAGTACCAGGTGGGTGCGATGTGCTCCGGCGTCTTGAGCGAGTTCGCCTCTTCAAAGTTGGCATGCTCGAGGAAATAGCCGCCCATCTCCGGCATAAAGAAGATGATGGTACAGAAGACAAACAGGAACACGATGACGCCGACGATGTCATGCACTGTGTAGTAGGGGTGGAACGCGATGCCGTCCAGGGGCACGCCATTCTCGTCCTTGTGCTTCTTGATGTCGACTCCGTCGGGGTTATTGGACCCGACATGGTGAAGCGCCAGCAAATGCAGCACCACCAGCGCCAACAGGACGATGGGCACGGCAACCACGTGCAGGGCAAAGAATCGGTTCAGAGTGATGCCTGAGATCAGGTAGTCACCACGAACCCACTCGACAATATCGGGGCCGATCACCGGAATGGCACCGAAAAGGGAGACGATGACCTGGGCTCCCCAGTAGGACATCTGGCCCCAGGGCAACACATAACCCAGGAAACCCTCAGCCATCAGCGCGAGGTAAATCAACATTCCGAAAACCCACACCAACTCGCGCGGCTTCTTGTAGGACCCATAGAGCAATCCGCGAAACATGTGCAAATACACTACCGCAAAAAATGCCGACGCACCGGTTGAGTGCATGTAGCGCAGCAGCCAGCCATATTCGACATCACGCATGATGTATTCCACGGAGGCAAACGCGCCCTCTGCCGAGGGTTCGTACAACATGGTCAGCCAGACACCTGTCAACAACTGGTTGACCAGCACCAGCAGAGACAGCACACCGAAGAAGTACCAGAAGTTGAAGTTTTTGGGCGCGTAGTATTTGCCCATATGGGTATCCCACGCCCTAACGATGGGCAGACGCTCGTCTACCCAATCGCGCAATCCGATCAGTGCCTTCTGCATTACGCTACCTCCTGATCTTCACCAATAACGATCACGTTGTCACTTTCATACCGATAGGGCGGGACGTCCAGGTTCGTCGGAGCCGGCACGCCTTTGTACACACGACCGGACAGGTCGAAACGTGAACCGTGACAGGGACAGAAGAAGCCACCGAGCCACTCGGCGCCCAGGTCCGCCGGAGCCAACTCAGGACGAAACTTGGGTGCACACCCAAGATGAGTACAGAGCCCCACCAGTACCGCGAACTGCGGTTTGATCGCTCGCGCCTCGCCTGCAGCATAGTCCGGCTGAATCGAGCGCTGGGACTCGGGGTCAGCCAACCGCTCCTCCACCTTCGCGAGGTTTGCCAGTTCCTCTTCACTGCGATGCACGATATAAACGGGCTTGCCGCGCCACTCGACAACGACCATTTCCCCGAGGTTGATCTTGCTGATATCCACCTTGACCGGGGCGCCGGCTGCCTTGGCCTTGGCGCTCGGGCTCCAGGATTTTACGAAGGGTACCGCCACGCCAACTGCGCCGGCTGCACCCACGACCGCCGTTGCCACAGTCAAAAAGCGACGTCGGCCGCTGTTTACGTCGTCATTACTCATGACGCATTTCTCCCACTAAAACTGGTTTTCAAGGATGGATTGATGACCTTAACGCCTAACGATAGAGTCGCGGGCAGTGACGCGCCCGGAATCGCAGAATGTTAAAGAAATCGGGCGTATCTTACAACCGGTTTCACGGTTCCAGGCTTCGACAGCAGTACCGATTCAGCATTACACTGACACAAAAAACGCCCGCAATGACCAGCATTCGGGCGCTTTGTATGCCGGGCTCGGCGAAGACCCGCAATCAGCGCTTGGAGTACTGTGGACGCTTGCGGGCTTTTCGCAATCCCACTTTTTTGCGCTCTACCTCACGCGAATCACGCGTTACGTATCCCGCCTGGCGCAGCGGCTGGCGCAGGGTTTCGTCGTACTCGATCAATGCCCGACTGATACCATGACGAATGGCTCCGGCCTGCCCGAAGCTACCGCCGCCGCGAACAGTAATCTTGACGTCGAACTTGTCGCCCATCCCGATCAGCTCCAGGGGCTGGCGAACAATCATTCGCGCCACCTCGCGCCCGAAAAAGTTATCCAGGGTGCGGCTGTTGATGGTGATATCCCCGGCGCCGGGAGAAATAAACACCCGCGCGGTCGAGGTTTTGCGACGACCTGTTCCGTAATACTGTGTCACTGCCATAACTTGTGTCCGTTAGATATCCAAAACTTGGGGTTGCTGGGCCGTATGCGGGTGCTCTGCGCCGGCATACACTTTGAGCTTGCGAAACATGGCCCGACCCAAGGGGTTCTTGGGCAACATACCTTTGACTGCTGATTCGATGATGCGCTCGGGCGCCTTGTCGCGCAGCTTGTCAAAAGACATGCTCTTGAGACCACCCGGGTAACCCGTGTGATGGTGGTAAATTTTTTGCGTGGTCTTGTTGCCCGTTACCCGCACCTTCTCGGCATTCAGCACGACGATGTAGTCCCCGGTATCGACATGGGGGGTGTACTCTGGCTTGTGTTTGCCGCGCAAACGATGGGCGATCTCGGTCGCGAGACGGCCTAACGTCTTGCCATCGGCATCTACCACGAACCATTCCTGCGCTACGCTACCAGGCTTTGCACTATAAGTTTTCATCTTTACTCCGCCGCCGGCGTGATCTCGAAAAAAGAGCGCGAATACTACACAAAGCATCCAGCTTATTCAAGCTCCCTCCGCGTTTAAAAGCGCTTTCTTGCAGCCCGGTTCCGCCAGCTGACTGTTGAGCCTGGCCTGCTATGCCAAATGCTCTCGCCCCAGGTACTCCAGCGACTGCATTTCCAGCAGCCGGCTGCGAGTTCGCTCAAACTCGAAGCCCAGGCGGCCGTCGTCATATAACTCGGCCAGGGGGGCAGCAGCCGAAAGCACCAGCTTGACGTTGCGATCGTAAAATTCATCCACCAGGTTGATAAAGCGCCTGGCCCTGTCGTCCTGATTTTTGAAAACCGGCACGTTACTCAGCAGCACAGCATGGAATTCCCGCGCCAGTTCGATATAGTCGTTCTGGCTCCGGGGGCCGTCACAGAGCACAGAAAAATCGAACCAGACCACGTCGTCCGCAACCCATCGCGCCTCGAGGTTGCGCCCCTCCACTTCCAGTAGCTCGTCAGCTTGTCCCGGCTCGGGGGCCAGATCGACGAAACTCTGCATCAGGCTCTGGTCGGCATCACGCCCCAGTGGCGTGTAGTAAAGCTGGGCGCGCTCCAGCGCCCGCAGGCGGTAATCCGTTTTGCCGTCAACATTCACGACATCGGTATGGGTGCTGATAAGTTCGATCGCCGGCAAAAAACGGCTCCGCTGAAGGCCGTTCCTGTACAAGCCGTCAGGCGCGATATTGGACGTAGCCACCAACACGACACCCCGACTCAGCAGCGCATCCATCAAGCCGGCCAGTATCATCGCGTCGGTAATGTCTGACACGAAGAATTCATCAAAACACAGCACCCGGGTTTTCGCTGCAAAATCCTCGGCGATCAAATCCAGCGGATTTTTTTTACCCTCGAGAAGCTTGAGCTGCTTGTGAACCTGGCGCATGAAACGATGAAAATGCGTACGCCGCTTTTCGCTGAACGGCAGCAACTCATAAAACGTGTCCATCAGGAAGGTCTTGCCGCGACCCACACCACCCCAAAAATACAGACCCTTGACCGAAGGCCAAATCGGCTTATTGCGCTGGCGACCAAAAAGCCGCCCCATAACGCCGGCCGACTGGCGCTGGTGGCTGGACACCAGATCGTGGTAGAGCCGGTCGAGATGCCCGATCGCCCGCTCCTGCGCTGGATCCGCAATAAAGTCCGGTTTGCTGAGCTCCCGCTGGTAACGCTGCCCCGGTGTCATGCCCGTGTTGTCATCCTGGATTTATTATCAGCATCATTATGCCCGATAAAGTCGCGGCCACTGTACCGGTCCGGTCAATTTTTGGCAATTTCGATGACTTCTGCCGGGGCGACATCCGTGCTTTAATTGCAGCCTTGCAAAATAACGCCTGAAGGAGCCGCACCGTGTACAACCTACCCGAGCTGATTGTAGTTGGAATTGTCGCCTTGCTTGTGGGCACCGGCATTGGGGTACTCGTTACCAAAATGTTCGCCCCGGACAATCGCAAGCGTCAGGAGCTTGAAAAGCAACTCCACACTGCCAATGCCAGCCTCAAAAACTATCAGCAGGAGGTCTCGGAACACTACGTCAAAACCGCGAAGCTGGTTGAGGAACTGACCGACAGTTACCGGAATGTTCACAACCACCTGGCCGAGGGCGCCGCAACCCTTCTGACCACCCGCGGCGCGGCGCCACTTATGAAAACCATTCCAAGCCGGGAGCAGATCGAGGCTATCTCGGAGCTGCCCGGCAAGGACAAGGTATTGCCACCACTGGACTATGCACCGAAGCAGTCCCCCGGTGAAAAGGGCATGCTCGATGAAAGCTTTGGCCTTGATTCCGAAACCGAGCAAGCCAAAGGATCGCCGAAGGACCCGATGCAAGAGTTTTACTCCGCGAAGGCCGACACCAAACAGGCCGACAAGACCAGCTGATGCCCTGGCTCGACAGCGCTCCTGGGCCGCAACGGCGGCAAGCCCGAGGTACGAAAACAGCAGGTTGGCCCAGGGGGCGGCATGGTATAAAGCATGCACCGGACGCTTAGGCCGGATTGTCGATATCAATGAAGTGGTGCTCAAGCGGCAGTAGCCGCGCCAGGTGTTCGCCCAGCGCCTGAACACCGTAACGCTCGGTGGCGTGGTGACCGGCAGCGAAGAAGTGAACGTCGTTTTCCCTTGCGATGTGGACGGTTTGCTCCGACACCTCACCGCTGATATAGGCATCCACCTCCAAGCCGACGGCGTGTTCAATAAAACCCTGCCCCCCGCCAGTGCACCACGCGAGACGACGAATCTCCCGCCCCGCGGCGATGTGCAGCGGCTTTCTGCCCAGTGTCCTTGCAATATGCGCTGCAAAGGCCGCGCCGTTGACCGGCGTTTCCAGCTCCCCTGACATGACCGGGCAACTGCCGTCGCCCCCACCAGGCTGACCAACGACAGGAATCGCCAGCCGCTGCGCCAGTTGCGCGTTATTGCCCAGGGTCGGATGCTCGTCCAAAGGCAAATGGTAGGCCAACAAGCTGATATCGTGCTCCAGAAGCAGGGCAATGCGCCGTCGCTTGATGCCGGTCAGGCAAGGATCTTCGCCCCGCCAGAAGTAGCCGTGATGCACCAGCACCGCGTCCGCGCCCGCAGCGATAGCCGCCTCCAACAGTGCCTGGGAAGCCGTTACGCCGGTTACGAGCCTGGCGACCCGGCTACGACCCTCCACCTGCAAGCCATTGGGACAATAATCCTTGAAGTTTGACGGCTGCAGGGTTTCATCGACAGCGCCCACCAGCTCACACAGATTCACGGCCATGATTTTCCTCCGGGTGCGAAAAAGTAAACACGGCGGCAAGCCCGATATGGGATAATGGGGCTTTTGGTAACGGTAACACTATTCATGTTTGGTAAGCCAACACTTGGCGATCTGTTCTGGCCGGTCGTGACCGGCATACTGCTGGCGATCATTATTCTGCTGCTCTACCCCGCCCAGTTCGGCCTTGAGCGACCGCAGGAAGGGGACGCCGGCCATGCTAACGGCGCAACGACGTCCTATGCCGAGGCGGTACAGCGCGCCACGCCTTCGGTGGTGAACATCTACACCAGCACCGTAGTGCAGCGGGAAGTACATCCACTGTTCAACGACCCGCTGCTGAGGCATTTTCTCGACCAGGGCAATAACCCACGACAACAGCGCCTGCAGCAGAGCCTGGGCAGCGGCGTCATCGTGGATAGTCGCGGTTACATTCTCACCAACAATCATGTGATTGCCGGCGCCGACCAGATTCTGGTCTCGCTGTACGACCGTCGAGAAAGCCTTGCAACCGTGATAGGAACCGATCCCGATACCGACCTGGCAGTACTCAAAATCGAGCTTGAGGGAATCGAGGCCATCAGCTTTGGCAGCTCAGCAGATGTTCGGGTCGGCGATATCGTGCTGGCTATCGGCAACCCCTTCGGCTTTGGCCAGACAGTCACCCAGGGCATTATCAGCGCCACGGGCCGCTATGGGCTAAACCTGAACACCTACGAAGACTACCTGCAAACCGACGCTGATATCAATCCGGGCAACTCGGGTGGCGCCTTGATCAACCCCCGGGGTGAACTGGTGGGCATCAACGCCGCCATCTTCAGTCGCTCCGGTGGCTCCCAGGGCATTGGGCTGGCAATCCCGGCAGAGAACGCCCGGGAAGTGCTCGACAGCATCGTCGATCACGGCCGCGTCATCCGCGGCTGGCTGGGACTGGAGGTTGCCGAGCTGACGCCCCAGGCGATCGCCCAGCTTGCGCTGCCACTCAGCCGGGGAATCATCATTACCGCCACCCACCCCCAGGGGCCGGCGGACCGCGCCGGGCTCAGGGTGGGCGACGTCATTGTGGCGATCAACGACTCCGACATTATGGAAGGCCGAGAGGGACTGCTGCAGGTCGCACGGATGATGCCGGGGGAGCCTGCCGCTATTACGGTACTGCGCAATGGCACCAAACTGACACTGAACGCCACTGTGGGCACGCGGCCGACACCACTGCCTCGATAAGATAATTTTCGCTGGTTCAATCCGACCCGGACAGGTGTTTCCCGAGTGCAGCAAATAGCGCTACCTGCTGGCTTTCCGTGCCCACTGAGATACGCAGGAACTGCGCAATCGAGGTGGGCTGGCGAAAGTGGCGGACGATCACTCCCTCTGCGCGCAGCGCGGCCAACAGGGCAGCCGCGTCGTGCCCGGGATGACGCGCGAAAACGAAATTGGCCGCCGACGGCAGCACCTCGAAACCCAGGCGACCGAGGCCTTCGGCCAAAGCCTCACGATTGGCAATGACTCTCTGACGGTTTTGCTCAAACCAGGCGCGATCTTCAATGGCGGCCTCGGCGGCAGCCTGGGCAAGGGTGTCCAGGGGATAGGAATTGAAGCTGTTCTTCACCCGCTCCAGCGCATCGATCAGATCGCGGTGCCCGATGGCAAAACCCACCCGCAACCCCGCCAGGGAGCGCGATTTCGACAGGGTTTGCACCACCAGTAAATTGGGGTAGCGATCGACCAGGGCAATAGCCGTTTCACCACCAAAGTCGATATAGGCCTCGTCAATGACGACCACGCTGTCAGTGTGCTGCGCTACCAGTTTCTCGACCTCGGCAAGACCCAGGCACACCCCGGTTGGGGCGTTCGGGTTGGCAACGACGATGCCACCATTGGGCTGGCAATAGTCATCCACAGCGACCCGATAATCCGCGTCCAGGGGTATCTCGACTCGCTCGATTTCGAACAGCTGACAATACACCGGGTAAAAGCTGTAACTGACAGCGGGCATGAGCACTGGCTTACCATGGCGCAAGAGCCCGCTGAATACATGGGCCAGGACTTCATCAGAGCCATTGCCCACGAATACCTGGTTCGCTGTCACGCCGTGCAACTGGGCAATGGCGCGGCGCAATTGCCGCGACTCCGGGTCCGGGTACAGACGCAGGCCGTTATCGAGTCTCGCCTCTACCGCAGCGAGCACCCGGGGAGATGGACCAAAGGGGTTTTCGTTGGTATTCAGCTTGACCAGTTGCTGCTCGGCAACCGGCTGCTCCCCCGGGACGTAGGGCTGCAAACGGTGGACGAAATCGCTCCAGTATCGACTCACGCTAGCCTTTATCCTGAAGTCGATATTCTGCCGAGCGCGCATGGGCGGTTAGCGATTCACCCCTGGCAAGCGTCGATGCCAGCGCACCCAGGCTCCGCGCACCGTCCGCGGAGCAGTGAATGACCGAGCTGCGCTTCTGGAAGTCGTAAACACCCAGGGGCGAAGAAAAGCGCGCCGTACCGGCCGTAGGCAACACGTGGTTGGGGCCGGCGCAGTAGTCGCCAATGGCCTCGGCGGTGTAGCGCCCCATGAAGATGGCACCGGCATGACGGATGCCGGGCAACAGCGCGTCCGGATCTTCCACGGACAGCTCGAGGTGTTCCGGGGCGATGGTATTGATGATATCCACCGCCGCATCCAGTTCAGGGATAGCAATAAACAGGCCCCGTGCCGATAGCGAGCGTTCGATAATGTCTGCCCGCTCCATGGTCGGTAGCAGCCGCCGGATGCTGTCGTGAACCCGGGCAAGGAAATCGCGATCCGGGCTCATCAGAATCGATTGCGCGTTTTCGTCGTGTTCAGCCTGGGAGAACAGGTCCATGGCGATCCAGTCAGGGTCGGTTCCCCCGTCGCAAACGACCAAAATTTCAGAGGGCCCTGCGATCATGTCAAGGCCGACCTGACCAAAGACCTGCTGTTTGGCAGTCGCGACAAAGATATTCCCGGGGCCGACGATCTTGTCAACCCGTGGCACCGTCTCGGTGCCGAAAGCCAGTGCAGCCACCGCCTGCGCTCCGCCGATGGTCATTACCCGATCGACCCCGGCGATACTGGCCGCTGCAAGCACCATGTCATTGCGCACACCGGCGGGGGTTGGCACAGTCATGACAATCTGCTCCACCCCCGCCACTTTCGCCGGCAAAGCATTCATAAGCACCGAGGACGGGTACGCCGCCTTGCCCCCCGGCACGTAGATTCCCACCCTGTCCAGGGGAGTGATTTTCTGGCCCAGCACCGTACCGTCCGCCTCGCTGTATTGCCAGGACTCGGCCTTTTGATGACGATGATAGGCGGTGATCCTCGCTGCCGCAGACTCCAGAGCCGCGACACTGGCCTCGTCCACACGCTCCCGTGCAGTCAACAATTCCTCCTGGGTCACTTCAATGTCGGCAATGCTGGCGGGCTGCCAGCGATCGAGTTTACGCGTGTAATCAAGCAGCGCCTCGTCGCCACCGGTGCGCACGGCGGCGAGAATCTCACGCACTGTGGCTGCCACCTCGGCATCGGTGGCATCATCCCACGCCAGTCGCTGGCGCAACTGCTCAGCAAAATCGGATCGGGTACTATCGAGTGTGGGTACCAGGTTAGCTGCCATGAAATCCCCTATTGCGTCGCGCTGTTCTCAGCCACCGCCAGCGCCAGTTTTTCAACCAGTTGCTGCACCGTATGGTGCTTCATTTTCAGCGAAGCGCGGTTGACCACCAACCTCGAGCTGATGTCGGCGATCAGGTCCCTGGGCTCAAGGCCGTTGGCCTTCAGGGTATTGCCACTGTCGACAATATCCACGATCAGGTCGGCCAGGCCCATCAGTGGCGCCAGCTCCATGGCACCGTACAATTTTATGATATCGGCCTGCATGCCCCGCGCCGCCATGTGGCGCTTGGCGATATTTTCGAACTTGGTCGCCACCGAGATTCGCCCCCCGGGCAGCGCCTGCCCAACCAGGCCCGCAGTCATGAGCCGGCAGCGGGCGATCCCAAGGTCGAGGAGTTCGTACAAGCCCGCCCCATTGCGCTCCAGCAGAACATCCTTGCCGGCCACTCCGACATCGGCGACACCGTGGTAGACATAAGTCGGCACGTCCGACCCCCGCAATAGCAGCAGGCGAATGTTGTCGTGGTTGCTGGGAAACAGCAACTTGCGACTGCTGAGCATATCGTCCAGGGGTTCGATACCGGCCTCGGCGAGTAGCGGGAGGGTTTCTTTCAGAATGCGCCCCTTGGTCAGGGCGATGGTGATGTCGGCCGCTGGCATACCACGCCTCATCCGGGCAGGCGCCGAATATTGGCCCCGAGCTGGAGCAGCTTTTCTTCGATACATTCGTAACCACGGTCAATGTGGTAGATACGCTCAATGCGGGTATCACCGTCGGCTACCAGGCCCGCAATAACCAGACTCGCAGACGCTCTCAGGTCGGTGGCCATCACCGGGGCTCCCTTGAGCTTTTCGACGCCCGTAATCATCGCCGTATGGCCTTCCACGGTGATATTGGCGCCCATGCGATTCATTTCGTGAATCTGGATCAGGCGATTCTCAAACACCGTTTCGGTGACCGCACCGGTGCCCTGGGCGACCGCATTGAGGGCGGTGAACTGGGCCTGCATGTCGGTCGGAAAACCCGGGTAGGGAGCAGTCCGGATATTGACCGCCCGGGGCCGCTGGCCGTGCATGTCGAGGGATATCCAATCTTCCCCCAACACCACTTCGGCACCGGCCTCTTCGAGCTTCAACAAAACAGCCTCGAGAGCATCCGGCTGGGTATCCTTGACCTTGACCCGCCCGCCGGTAGCAGCCGCAGCGACCAGGTAGGTCCCGGTTTCGATACGATCCGGCATCACCCGGTATTCGCAGCCATGCAGCCGCTCGACGCCAATGATTTCCAGGGTGTCGCGACCGGCGCCACGAACATCGGCCCCCATGGCATTGAGGAAGTTCGCCAGGTCGACGATCTCAGGCTCCCGGGCAGCGTTTTCCAGCACGGTGCGACCTTCGGCCAGAACGGCTGCCATCATCAGGTTTTCAGTCCCGCCGACAGTCACCGTGTCCATGAAGAAATGGCCACCCTTCAACCTGCCGTCGCAACTGGCGTTGATATAGCCACCCTCGACTTCTATTTTTGCGCCCAGCGCCTCCAGCCCCCTCAGGTGCAGATCCACCGGGCGGCTGCCAATGGCGCAGCCCCCGGGAAAACTGACCCGGGCCTTGCCATGGCGCGCAAGCAGAGGTCCCAGCACCAGGATCGAGGCGCGCATGGTTTTCACCAGCTCGTAGGGCGCGGTGAAGCTGGAGATCGTGTTCGCATGCACCTCGACACTGAGTTTTTCGGAGATTACCAGCTCCACGCCGAGACACCGCAACAGCTCGTTCATGGTGGTAATGTCGTGCAGGTGCGGCAGGTTGTGCACGATCACTGGCTCGTCACATAGCAGCGTCGCGGCCAGAATCGGCAGGGCCGAGTTTTTTGCGCCTGAAATCCGGATCTCTCCGTCAAGCCGCACCCCGCCCTTGATAAGCAATTTTTCCATAGCGCTGTCCCCGTTAACTGGCGCCCGATGCATTCCATTGGTCGCGGGTGTACAGCCGCATATTGACAGCGTGGATGGCACCAGAGGCGATGTGCTCATTGAGCACGGCATAGACCAGCTGCTGCTGCTTGACTGGCCGCAGGCCCTCGAATATGTCACCGATGACAGTGACATCAAAATGGCTACCATCGCCATTGACCCTGACCTCGCAGTCGGTCAATTGCTCCTGCAGCAGTGCTTGAACCTGTTCAATTTGCATGACATTTTCTTCGGCGGGGACGACAGGCCGCTGATTTTATTGCATTGGCATGGGAAAGGCGAACAAAAGCCGCCGGCGGACGCCACATCAACCGGAAGTAGCGGCCTCGAGTTCGGTTTGCGGGTCGATATCGACGTTGCGCCAGTAATCGATCACCTGGTCGATATCACCATCGTAATCACGCAATTTGCTGGCAAATTCATCTCGGTATTGCTTGCCGAGATTGATGTTGTCAAGCACCACGTTGATCATCCGCCACTCCCCGCGCTTGTCTGGCCTGAGCTTGAACTGCACTTCCAGGGGCTGGTCCTGCTCGCGGTAGATCAACTGGGTTACCGACACGCTCTGCTTGTTTGCTATTCGCTGCTGCTCCCTGGCGTCGGGCGGCAACACTTCGATGCGCTCGCCGGAAAAGGTCATCAGCCCCTTGCTCAGGGTTCTGACCATGCGTTCCTGAACCGCATTACTGAACCGCAATATCTGGTTCTTGAGGTTCTCCCTCTCCTGAGTAGAGCCCAGCTCTCGGTAGTAGGCGCCGGTGCCGTAGCGACCCATCACCGCCCGTGAAAAACTGAGAAAATCCACCGAGGGGGAAATGATCTGATCGACTTTTTGGTAAAAAAGCTCCGGCTCGTTATCGTAATACCCGCGCGCCTGTTCGATTTCTACCACCAGGCGATTGGTAATATCCCTGACGATGGCATCAGGCATGGTCTTGGTCGTATCAGCCCATCCCGGCAATGCGGCGAGTAGCAGCACCAACCCCGCCAGGGCACTGAAAAGCCGTTGCTTTTTCATAATCGATCTCGTTCAGCTAAAGGGAATCACGCCGGGGAATTATACCAGAGTCCGAAGCAGGCATGGCCGTCCTTTACTGCGCTTTCACCCGACTCCCGAACGGGGCAATTGCACCACACTCGCGAGTTGGCTTACCATGCAGCCCATCCTTCGAAACGGCGGCTCTCGCCCCTCAATGCTGGAAGCTCCATGCCCAATCCAAGCCCGCTGGAATCCGCCAGGCGCACGATAGCCCTCGAAGCGAGGGCCGTTACCGATCTGACCAGCCGGCTTGGTGATGCGTTCATGCAGGCCTGCGACATTGTTCTTGCCTGCCAGGGCCGGGTAGTGGTGGTGGGCATGGGCAAATCAGGGCACATTGCCAACAAGATTGCAGCTACCCTGGCCTCAACAGGCACCCCGGCGTTTTTCGTTCACCCGGCCGAAGCCAGTCACGGTGACATGGGCATGATCACCCGCAAGGACGTCGTACTGGCACTCTCGAACTCCGGTAGCACCGCGGAAATCGTCACTTTACTGCCATTAATCAAACGCATAGACGCGCCCCTGATCAGCATGACCGGGGACCCAGAATCCACGCTGGCGCTGGCTGCCAATGCCAACCTGGATGTCAGCGTCGAACAGGAGGCTTGCCCACTCAACCTGGCGCCCACGTCATCCACCACGGCAGCGCTGGTGATGGGAGACGCCCTGGCGATCGCGCTGCTGGAAAAGCGCGGCTTTACCGCCGAGGACTTTGCCTTTTCCCATCCCGGGGGTGCCTTGGGTAAACGCCTGCTGTTGAAGGTACAGGACGTGATGCATAGCGGGCCGGCACTGCCCCGGGTAGATCCCAACACACCGCTACCGGAAGCGCTGCTCGAAATTACCGCCAAGGGCCTCGGCATGACGACGGTGGTAGACCGGGATGGCGACCTCGCGGGAATATTCACCGATGGCGACCTCCGCCGCACCCTGGATCAGCGACGCGATTTTCACAATACTCGAATGGCGGAGGTGATGACCGTCGACTGCAAGACGGTCACTGCCGACATGCTGGCCGCAGAAGCCCTGAGGATCATGGAAGATAACAGTATTACCGGGCTGGTGGTTATCGACGCCCAGCAGCAACCGATAGGCGTTGTTCATTTGCATGATCTTATCAAGGCGGGCCTGGCCTGAGCGGCAACTGACCATGAGCAACTACCTGCATCACGTTCCCAAAGCGGTTCTCGACCAGGCCCGCCAGGTCCGATTGCTGACCCTCGATGTCGATGGCATTCTCACGGACGGCGCTCTGCTGCTGTCGCCGGAGGGCGAGTCTCTCAAGACATTCAACACCCTCGACGGCCTGGGCATCAAACTGTTGCGCCGGTCCGGGGTCGAGGTTGCCCTGATTACCGGGCGCGGCTCCCCGATTGTCAGCGCCCGAGCCCAAGCACTGGGAATCGCCCATGTCTACCAGCACTGCGAAGAGAAATGGCGGGCAACCAGCGAATTGCAGGCCCTGCTCGGAATCGAACCAACGGCGACCGCCCACATGGGGGACGACCTGCCCGACCTGGGGGCTATGGCACTGGGTGGATTCGCGATTACCGTACCCGATGCACATCCGCTGCTACTTGAACGGGCCGATTATTGCACGATGAGGGCCGGGGGTCGGGGAGCGGTGCGAGAAGCCTGCGACCTGATACTATTTGCAAAGGGCCTGCTCGATGCCGCCGTCAAGGTATACTATCAACCCCATGCTTAGAAAGCTGCCAACCAACGTCCTAAGCGGAAGCCTTGCGCTGATCGCGGCATTGGCCTTTTTTTTCTGGTTGTTCGATACCGATGACCCCACCGTGGGCCTGCTGCCGGGTGAGGCCGAGCAACCCCCGGAATGGTACTGGCAAAACGCCCGCTTCTGGAATTTTGACAAGGAGGGGCGCCTGGAGCAGGAGGCCACGGCGACCCGCGCCGAATACTACAGCGCGGAGGATACCATCTATCTCGATAACCCCAGGCTGATCTCCCATGTCGGCAATGAGGATTCCTGGCGCACGCGTGCGGAACGTGGTGAAGTTCGGGAGAAAAAGGATGTCATTAAACTGCTGGGCTCGGTGGAGATATTCAAGGATGATGGCTCCGTTACCATTCGCACCGACGAGGTGACCTTGATACGCAGTCAGGATATGGCGGTCACCGGTGCAGCAATTGCTATTACCGGGGAGACAAGCCGAACGGATGCGATCGGAATGCGTGCCTGGTTGAAGCAGGAAAAAGTTGAATTGCTGGCAAAGGTTAAAACTGTCCATGAACTTAAAGACTAATATCCGCGCGCTACTGATAGTCCCGCTGCTGGGGCTTGCCGGCGGCGGTCTTGCGCTGGAAGAAGACCGCAGGCAGCCCATCCAGATCGAATCCGACAGGGCCGAGCGCGACGAAAAAGCCGGCACGACGATCTACATGGGCAATGTCGAACTGGTTCAGGGCAGCCTCAAGATGCTCGCGGACCGCCTCGAAATCTACACGCTGAAAGGCAATCAGCTCGAGCGCGTCGTGGCCTACGGCAAACCCGCCTACGTCGAGCAAAAGCCCGAGCCCGACAAGGCGGTAGTGAAGGCCCGGGGTGAGATCATCCGCTATTTCGTGGCCGAGGAACGCATCCAGTTGGAAAAAAATGCATCGATAGACCAGGAAGGGGCCATGGTGAACAGCAATATCATCGATTACTTTATAAGAGATGAAATCGTCAAGGCCAGTGGTAGTGAAGAACGTGTCAAGGTCGTGATTCCGCCACGAGACGAATCCGCCAAACCCTGAGGAGAAAACCGCCGCGCATGGCTATCCTGCAAGCCAAACAACTCGCCAAGACCTACAAGAGCCGCAAGGTGGTCAGGGACATATCCCTGAACGTCAACAGTGGCGAGGTGGTTGGACTGCTCGGCCCCAATGGCGCGGGCAAGACCACCTGCTTCTATATGATCGTGGGTTTGGTGCGGGCCGATCAGGGAAAGATTCATATTGGTGAGGACGATATCACCCGGCTCCCCATGCACGGTCGCGCCCGCAAGGGGCTAGGCTACCTTCCCCAGGAAGCCTCGATTTTTCGCAAGCTGACGGTCGCTGATAATATCCTCTCCATCCTCCAGACCCGCAAAGAACTGAATCGCAAGCAGCGACGGGGGATGATGGAGAGCCTGCTCGAAGAATTCCACATCACCCACATTCGCGACAGCAAGGGCATAGCGCTTTCAGGTGGAGAACGGCGACGCGCTGAAATAGCCCGCGCGCTTGCCACCGAACCACTTTTCATACTCCTGGACGAGCCCTTTGCCGGTGTCGACCCGATTTCAGTCAACGAAATCAAGTCCATCGTCAATCACCTCAAGGCCAAGGGAATCGGCGTGTTGATTACTGACCACAACGTGCGCGAAACACTTGATATCTGTGACCGCGCCTATATCGTCAGTGAGGGCTCCATCATCGCCGATGGGCACCCCACCGCCATCCTGGAAAACCAGCAGGTGCGGGACGTCTATCTGGGCCATCAATTCAAGCTCTGAGCAGCGAGAACCGGGCCGGCGCCCGCCGCTGAGGCAAGATGGAGGGTCTCACAACCGCCGTTGATGACGTATCCGGCCGGGGAAACGACAGCCGCTCTGACCCCGGCCAGCACCCAATGTCCGCCCTGCAAGGGCCTCACGGGCAAGACCGAGGCCCGCACCCAGCGAAGCATTGGCACAGCTATTGCATGGCGACCCACACCTAGCTACACTCAATCCAAGGCGCAAGAGCGCGAGCCAGGATCGGGACAGGTAAATGCCAGCGATTTCATGAAGCAATCCCTGCAACTAAAAATCAGTCAACAGCTGACGATGACGCCGCAACTGCAGCAGGCCATTCGTCTACTGCAGCTGTCGACTCTGGATTTGCAACAGGAAATCCAGGGCATGGTCGATAGCAACCCGATGCTTGAGGTTGCCGAAGACAATGACGATCTGCCCGCTGGCGACGAATCCGCCAGCGCCGCGGAATCCAGCACACAGAGCGAAATCGAAGCACCCGTGACCGCCGACTCCAGCGAGGCCGGCATCCCCGGGGACAGTGAGGAATTCAACGACCGCATCCCAACCGATCTGCCGGTGGACAGTCAATGGGATGACATCTATCCGCTCTCCCCTGCCGGCAGTGGTAGCGGCGACACCGACGAATTCGATTTTGAAGGCCGCAACGCCGCCGCTGAAACCCTGCAGGATCACCTGCGTTGGCAACTCAACCTGACGCCCATGTCGGATACGGACCGAATCATCGCCCTCGCACTCATCGACGCGGTGCAGCCCAGCGGCTTTCTGAGCGTTACCGTGGACGAGATCTTTGCCGACCTGAGCGACAACCTCGACGTCGAGAGCGATGAAGTCACTGCCGTATTGCACCGGCTGCAGCAGTTTGACCCGGTCGGGGCGGTGACCTCAGACCTGCGCGAGTGCCTGCTGGTGCAGCTCAAACAACTTCCCGCTACCACCCCCTGGCGCGCCGAAGCCTGCAGCCTGGTCGACAAGTTTCTAGCTGAACTCGGAGCCCGCAATTTTCCGCTGCTGACACGACGCCTGCGCCTCACCGAGCCACAGTTGCGCGAAGTCGTCTGTCTGATTCAGTCGCTGGATCCGCGCCCGGGGGAAAAGGTCGCGGCGTCGACGACAGAATACGTAACCCCCGATGTCTTCGTCCACAAGCAGAACGGCCGCTGGATCGTTGGGCTCAATCCGGATATCACCCCGCGCATTCGAATCAACAACAGTTACGCCTCATTGATAAAGCGGGCGGACGACAGTGAGGACAACAGCTACCTGAAGAACAATCTGCAGGAAGCACGCTGGTTTCTCAAGAGTCTGCAAAGTCGCAACGAGACCCTGATGAAAGTGGCCAGTTGCATTGTTCAGCATCAACAGGGCTTTCTTGAATATGGTGCAGAAGCCATGAAGCCCCTGGTGCTGAGTGATATCGCCGTGGCGATAGAAATGCATGAATCCACCGTCTCGCGGGTCACCACCAACAAATACATGCACACACCGGCGGGCATATTCGAGCTGAAGTACTTCTTTTCCAGCCATGTCGGCACCGATGGCGGAGGTGAGTGCTCTTCAACCGCAATCAGGGCAATCATCAAGAAGACTGTTGCCGCTGAAAGCCCGAAAAAACCCCTAAGTGACAGTAAGATAGCCCAGATACTTACCGACCAGGGAATCAACGTCGCGCGCCGGACTATCGCCAAGTATCGGGAATCCCTGGGAATACCGCCCTCCAACGAGCGCAAGCGATTGATGTAAGCTGCCCCTCGACAGTGGTTATAGCAAAGGGGTAATCTTCAATAGTAGCGCGGGACACTCGGCTGTTGTCCCGGTAAGCACATTAAAGCCAAACCTATTCAATCAAGGAGCTGCCAATGCAAATCAATATCAGCGGTCATCATGTCGACGTTACACCAGCATTGCGGGAATACGTGATCACTAAATTTGATCGGCTCAACCGGCACTTCGACCAGATAAACAACGGTCAGGTCGTACTCACCGTCGAGAAACTGCGCCAGCGTGCCGACGCCACGGTTCATGTCTCCGGTGGTGAGTTTGCAGCTTCTGCCGAGTCCCAGGACATGTACGCCGCTATCGATTTGCTGGCCGATAAACTGGACCGCCAATTGATCAAGCACAAGGAAAAAGTGAAGGACAAGCACCAGGGCCTGGTGGGCCGTTAACCCGAGACATTCCATGTCTATAGCCGCAATCCTGACCCCTTCCCGCACTCACTGTGCGGTGTCGGGGTCCAGTAAAAAACGCGTACTCGAAAAAGTATCCCAGCTGATCAGCGAAGACATACCTGCGTTGGAGTACGCCACCCTGTTCAAAAACCTGATTGCCCGGGAAAAGCTGGGCAGCACCGCCATTGGCGAGGGCATTGCAATTCCCCACTGCCGCATGAGTATGTGTGATGGGGTCATCGGCGCGCTGATCAGGCTCGAGGAACCGGTCGATTTTGAGGCGACAGACGAACAACCGGTTGACCTGATGTTCGTGTTACTGGTTCCCGAGCAAGCCTGCGACGAGCACCTGCAAACCCTCGCAGAACTGGCGAAACTGTTTAATCAATCAGGTTTTCGTGCCGCCTTGCGTGGCGCCGGGGACAGCCAGGAATTATACGACGCCGCCATAAGCTTCGCCCCCGGCCCCGGCAATGCATCCCTGGGTCGCGCGGTGTGAAACTGGTTATTATCAGCGGCCGCTCAGGGTCGGGCAAAAGTACCGCTTTGCACGTGCTCGAGGATGCTGGCTACTACACCGTCGACAACCTGCCTGCCGGTCTTCTGCTTGCACTGGTAGCGGAGGTGCTGGTCAGCGACTCTCCCGAACATCAGCGCATGGCGGTTTGCATAGATGCCCGCAACAACTCCCAGCAGCTAGAGGGTTTTCCGAATCTGCTGGCCCGCCTGCCGGCGTCGGTGGATACGTCCGTCATCTACCTCGATGCCCACGATGACGCCCTGCTCAAGCGCTTCAGCGAAACCCGCCGCCGACACCCCCTGAGCGACAAAATGACGGCGCTGCAGGAAGCGCTGGTGCGAGAGCGCGATATTCTCAAGCCCATAGCAAATTCCGCTGATATCACCATCGACACCAGCCAGATGCTGTTTCACGAACTGCGGGATTATGTTCAGCAACTGGCCATGCGCGACACCGGCAACAGAATGTCGACGCTGATCCAGTCCTTCGGTTTCAAAAAGGGCCTTCCCCTTAACGCCGACCTGGTATTTGATGTGCGCTGCCTGCCGAATCCGCACTGGGTGCCATCCCTGCGCAGCTTGACGGGAGCGGATCCCGAAGTGATTGCGTTTCTTCAGACCGAACCCGCGGTGAATGAGATGTACACGGATATGCGCGGTTTCCTGGAAAAGTGGCTTCCCAAATACGAGGGCAATAACCGGCCCTACACCACGGTCGCTATCGGCTGCACAGGCGGGCAGCATCGCTCTGTTTACCTGGCCAACCGCCTTTACCAGCATTTTTTCGACCTGGGAGAAGACGTCCAGGTACGCCACCGGGAACTACTGCCGCCCTTCAACGCACCCCTGAAAGGCACGGATTAATATGATCCAGACCCGGATCACCATCATTAACAAGTACGGCCTCCATGCGCGGGCCGCGGCCAAATTCGTCAGCACTGCCAGTGGGTTCAGCAGCGCAATCAGAATGGGCCGCGACGGCCAGTTGGTTGACGGCAAGAGCATCATGTCGGTGATGATGCTGGCTGCCGCCAAAGGCACTGAGCTCGAATTGCATATCGAGGGTGAGGACGAGCAGCGCGCACTCGATGCCATATCGGGCCTGGTCAACGGCTGCTTTGGCGAGGGCGAGTAGGCTCGTCGCGCCCGGTCGCGCTCCCGTCAACAGCAACGTCCTGCCGACCGCGCAGATGGGCGCGCCCTGGATGCTGCCCCGCCCGCTACGCCAACCTTTACGACTCCGGGAGCCCACACCAGCCCATGCCTGACAAGCAGCAGAACAACGACAGACCTGACCCCGCGGACGACGGCGAAAAGCTGTCGAAATCGGCATTGAAACGGCAGATGACCGAGCTACAAAAGCTCGGCGAGCAGTTGCTGACGCTGTCCCCCACAGAGCTGGAAAAGGTGCCGCTACCAGAAAACCTGCGGGAGGCGTTGACGCTGGCGCGCCGAATCAAGGCCCGGGAAGGCAGGCGACGCCAGCTCCAGTTTATTGGCAAGCTTATGCGAAGCATCGATGCCGAACCGATCCGCCGGCACCTGCTGGAGCGGGAGCAGGGCCAGCAACAGGCCCAACGCCGTTTTCACCAACTGGAGCAGATGCGCGATCGGCTCGTTGACAATGGTCCAGGGGAGATTGAACAGGTCATCGCTCGTTTTCCCGACGCCGACCGCACCCGCCTGGGACAGTTGGCTAGAAACGCCGCCAGGGAACATGAGAGACAGCAGCCTCCGAGCTCTGCCCGCAAACTGTTCCGCTACCTGCGCGAGCTCGATGAGCAGTTCAGCCCGCCGGAACCGCCTGCCGAGGAGTGAGACGGCCGGTTGCAACGTGCCATTCGCAACGCCCGGCAGGAACTCAGGGATTACCGCCGGTTTCGACCAATTGTTTGAAGCTGATAACCGGCTTGTCCAGGGTTCCCGTTACCTCGTAGACCGCGCTGGTGAGTTTCTCGAGCTGCTTTTCGAACACCTTGCCCGCGACGAAGACCCCCGCCGCCAGCGGCAATCCCCCGGGCAGCGTAAGGGCTACAACCCAGGGCAGGTTGCTGGTGATGGGCAATGCGACAACCAACCTGGCATCAATATCACCGCGATTGAGGTCGAAATCCCCCGAGAGCTTGAGCCGGCTGCTGGGGCCAGTCACGGAAAGCGGCTCCAGAAAGCTCAGTTGGCCGCGAGCCAGAACGACCTCGCCCTTGATGCGGTCGTAACTGATCCCCTTCCTGTACAGGTCGGAAAAGTCCAGCCGCAGCCTGCGAGCGAGATTATTGATATTCAGTATCCCTACCAGCTTGAGCGCATCCGCGGCGGTCCCGGATGTCTGCAACAATTGCCCGTCACGCAGGTCGAGCTTCAGGTCCCCGGAAATGACCGCAAGCGCTATCTTGTCCGGGGGGTAGTCCCACATCATATCCACGCCCACCTGGGCCGAACGGCTTACCACACCGGTGGAGTACCCCCAATGTGCGAAAAGGTCCTCCAGATTGCCGGCCCGCAGCATACCCTGCACCTCGCTGCGGTGCGCATTGCCCTTCGCCGTCCAGCGCAGCTGTGCGCCCGTGTTGACGTCTACCCCGGCGAAGGTCGCTCCGCTTACGTCAATTCGGAGGTTGCTGGCGGCTGCGCCGCCGGGGATCGGTTCCAGGCTGAAAGACCAGCTTCCCAGATCAGTCTCGCCAACCGCAAGCTGCTTCACCCTGACGCTGGCCGGGGGCAGGCCGGCCGGATCAACCGCTGCAAGCCCGGGGCCCGACGGCTTGCGGCGGCGCTTCTCGGACAAGGGTAATAGCAGCCGTTCGAACTCCAGTGCCAGCTTTCGCTGGCCCTCTGGCAATGTAGCCGAGCCCTGAATCCTTGGGTGACTGATCCTGAACTGCCAGCGCTGATCGACCAGCCCGGCATCCAGAACCGCGCCCTGCACCCACTCACCGAACAGACGCAGCTCCGCGATCGGCAGATTTTCTATCCTCAACGGAAACGACAGGGCGGAATCGAAATCGCCCGCAGAAGTCCGGAATCTTGCAAAGGTATCCAGCCACTGTCCCAGGTCCGCCTCGCGCAAGGCCCCGCTGATAAGCACCCCCGTTGCGGGCAGCGCCGGAGTCGTGCCTCGGCCGATGCGGATGCCCGCCCGGGGGCTTTCGCCACGAACATCGAAACGGCCGCTGAGCATCTCCGCAATGTACAGCTCACTGTACCCCGGCCTCGCCAGGCTCAGGTCGTATTGCAACATACGCGACTGGGAAGCGGGCTTGGCAAAGGGCTCGGGCAGCTCGAGGGCAACACCCACCAAATCGGAGCGAATTCGAATATTTGACTCGATGCTTTTGTCATCTACCGGGACGATGGTCATTTCAGCCTGAACCGGGGTTTTGCCCGAAGCCAGACTGAAAGCCGAAGACCCCAGCCACTGGCGCAATCCCTCTACTGCGATTTCACCGTTGGCACGCAAAACCAGGGGCTGGTTGCCGGACGCGGTTTGCTCGCCGGAAAAAATACTGGCGCTCACCGGTTCGCCCCACAACTTACCCTCGATACGCCTGGCGGTAATACCGGCCGCGGACCGGTAGCTCAGATCACCCTTGATACCCGTAAAGCTAAGCGCAAGCCCGGGATTACCCAGATCGAGCTGCTGTAACTGACCATCGACAGCCAGTACGGGGGCCGCTGCTCCCCCCAGCGGAATCTTCAGGTCCAGCCCGGCACTGTAGCGACCGCTGGCAACCCAGTTGTCAAAAGCGCCACCGGTCGCGGCGCGCAGCGGCGACTCCCGAAATAGCTGGATCAGGTCCCTCGCGGGACCGTCGGCGTCGGCAACGACATCCAGCCAGGTGAGTTTGTCCCGGGAGCTCATATTCACACGGACATTCTTCAGCCTCGTGTTGAGGGTCATTGCCCGCGGTGCAGTCGCCATCAGGGTATTGTCCGCCAACAGCACATGCGCCTCGATTTTTTCCAATAGCGGCCATTCAGATTGATAGCGCAGCCTGCCATTGCGGGCATCGAGAAACAGTTGCACGGTTTTATCCAGCGGATTGGACGCGGCCAGTGCACCCGAATAGATAAACCCCAGTTGGTCGACATCCGCCGCCTCTATGCTGCTATCCAGCCAGGCGCGCAGGTCATCGCCCAGCAGCATCGGGATGTAGCGGTTGCGATAGCCTGCATCTGTGTCCTGCAGGCCTATCATCAGCGACATCGAGGGCGGATCGTCCGCACTCGCCACTCGCGGGATATCGAGATCGAGCTGGGCGGTTCCCCTGCCAAAATCACCGTGCAGCCGAATCAGCCCGCTATTGACCAGAACGCGCTCCCCCACCTGCCATCCGACCCGGGCATCGACACCCTCGAAGACCAGGGTTTCGTTATACAAACCCGGAAATTCGAGCTCCAGATAGCTGCCATCGAGGTCGACAAAGCCCTGCAACAGGCCCGCCTCGACGTAGCCATCAATCGATGTCACACCAGGGGCGCCCTTCCAGGACTTGAGCCTGGCGTCCGCCAGGTTGGCACGGATGCGAAAATCGCCGGCACTTTGCCGCTGCAGGGGGATGTCGACAAAGACATTGCGCAGCGTTCCGGCAGGTTGCAGGGTTTCCAGCACATCCACCAGCGCAGTGGGCAACAAACCGCTGTTCAGCGCGCCCTGGGTCAGTGGCTCAATGGCAGCGGCGCCCAGTTGTACCGCCAGATTCTTTGCGGCGGGCCCAAGGCGAAAATCGAGTTCAGCAAAGCGATAATCGAGACCGGTCCACTGGAAGCCGAGGTCCTGTACCCGCCCGTCGACGGCGCCGTCCGGCCTGCGCCTGAGCATAAAGTCGAAAGCCAGCGCCTTAAGGCTGGGCATTTCGACTCCGGACAGTTCGCCAATTTCCCAGTCCGAGCTCGCCAGCGTGCCACTGGTTTCCAGGGTTTCGCCACGGCTCCAGTCGAGCCACAGCTCACCCGACAGCGCCTCCGGCAGCTTGGCCTGCCAGGAGCCCAGGTAAGGCGCAAGCTTATCGAGCCGCCATTGATCGAGCTCGAGATAACCATTGATCGCCAGAGGGTCGTCCAGCCAACCCTCGAACTCTGCCACCAGGCGCAGACCACCCTCGGCCCCGGGCTCGCCCAGTTCGAGGTTAAGTTGTGACAGGTAGAGGCCCTGGCGTAACACCAGGCTCAATTGTTCGATACTGTGGGAACTCCGATCCTGCGCAGTCGCCCCAACCCGGACATTGGTCAGCTCCAGCAGGTCAAGCTTCTCGAAGAAGCGGGCCAATGCGGCGCCGCCATTTTCCGCATTCTGCGGTCTTTCAATGCCCTGCAAGCCCCAGCCGCCCTGATCAGACTCCGCCAGCTGAACTTCGGCATCGACCAGCGCTACGGTCTCGGCCAGCACCGTGCGAAAAAACAGGCTCTCTACCAGATCGAAGTAAACCGCGAGGTAATCCGCCTCTACCACGGTGTCGCCCGCCGGATTCAGCAGGCGAAAGTTGCGCACCCGGACCACCGGCGTCAGTCCCCGCCATTCACCCTCGATACTGCCGACATCAAACTGAAAATCTACCCGGGAGCGAATCTCTGAAAGGATCTGGTGCTGGTAACGGCCGAGTTCCGGCATGTAATAGCGCCCCAGGCTCACTGCGGCAGCAAGCGCGACCAGCACCACTGTCAGCGTACCCCACAACAGGCGATTGCTTATCCGCAGTATCTTTAACAGCATGATCCGATTGCGCCTAGCCCGGCGGCGGTATTGGAGCCGCTGCCAATCCTTTCCGCCCCCCGGGAGCTGGTGAGGTGGCGTCAGAGTAAAATGACATCGTATTGTTCCTGCGAATACACCGTCTCGACCTGGAACTGGATGGTTGCCCCGATAAATTCCTCCAGGTCTGCAACGTGAGCAGACTCCTCATCCAGCAGGCGATCAATCACCGTGGATGCTGCCAATACCAGAAAAACCCGGTTCTCATAGGCACGAGCCTCTCGCAGGATTTCCCGGAATATTTCGTAACATACCGTCTCGGCCGACTTGATAGTGCCGCGACCCTTGCAGACATTGCAGGGCTCGCACAGCACATGTTCCAGGCTCTCACGGGTGCGCTTGCGGGTCATCTGTACCAGGCTAAGGTCGGACAGGCTGGAAATAGTGGTGCGAACCGGGTCCTTGTCCAGTGCTTTCTCCAGCGCCCGCATGACCTGGCGCTGGTGTTCCGGGTCGCTCATGTCGATGAGGTCAATGATTATCATACCTCCGAGGTTGCGCACCCGCAGTTGCCGGGCAAGTGCGGTGACCGCTTCCAGGTTGGTCTTGAAGATGGTCTCCTCGAGGTTGCGATGGCCGACAAATGCACCGGTATTGACATCGATCGTCGTCATCGCCTCGGTTTGATCGATGATCAGGTGTCCACCGGACTTCAGCTTCACTTTGCGCTCCAGGGCGCGCTGGATCTCGTCTTCGACGCTAAACAGCTCGAGTATAGGTCGCTCGCCGTTGTAGTGTTCGATGCGGCTGACCACACCGGGGGTGAAAGCCTCTGCAAACTCTGTCACCGCCTGAAAAACTTCCCGGGAATCGATGCGAATTTTCTCCACGGATTGCCAGGCGAGGTCGCGGATGGTTCGCATCGGCAGAGCGAGGTCCCGATGCACCAGACCCGGCGCCGCCACGGATTCGCTCTTCGCCTGCAGCATGTCCCAGAGTTTGGTCAGGAACAGCATGTCGGCCCGCAGCTCGTCGGTGCCGACTCCCTCGGCCGCAGTGCGCACGATATATCCCAGCGCCTGGGACATCGACTCATGGGAACGCAGGGAGGTCAAACAATCGCGCAGGCGTTGACGCTCCTGCTCATCCTCGATCCGCTGGGAAACCCCGATGTGCGGATTATCCGTCATCAATACCAGAAAACGTGATGACAGGGACAGGCGCGTGGTCAGGCGAGCCCCCTTGGTTCCCAGGGGATCCTTGGTGACCTGCACAACCAACTGCTGGCCGTCGCGCACCAACTGGCGGATGTCCGCAGGAGCCACCTCATCGCCAGCCTGGGCTGCGCCGGCGGCATTTGTGCCGGCACTGCAAATGTCGCTGGCGTGGATAAAGCTGGCTCGCTCCAGGCCGATATCAACGAACGCTGCCTGCATCCCCGGCAACACCCGCACTACCTTGCCCTTGTAGATGTTGCCAACGATACCGCGACTGGCGAGGCGCTCGATGTACAGTTCCTGCAACACCCCGTTGTCGACCAGGGCGACCCGCGTCTCGGCCGGCGTTACGTTAACCAGTATCTCTTCACTCATCGTGTTAGCAACCGCACCTGATCGAAAAACGCCCCAGCAGGGCTTCGGTTTCTACCAGCGGCAGGCCGACAACACCGCTGTAACTGCCTTCGATTCGCTCAACAAAGCGCCCGCCCAACCCCTGGATTGCATAGCCGCCCGCCTTGTCCGCGGGTTCACCGGTTCGCCAGTAGCCGATGGCCTCTTCTGCGGTCAGCACACGAAACTTGACCCGGGTGTCGCTGTGGGTCACCAGGCAGTCATCGTTATAGCGCAAAGCAACCGCCGTGACCACTCGGTGCCAGCGACCCGAGAGCGCCTGCAGCATTTCCAGACCCGCAGCCTCGCCCCCGGGCTTGCCCAGAATTCGACCGTCACAAACTACCGCAGTGTCTGCCCCCAGCACCGGTCGCCGTGCTGCGGTATTTGCCTCCAGATAGCGCCAACCTGCCGCCGCTTTGGCCCGAGCCAAACGGCGCGTGTAAGCTAGCGCGGATTCCCCGGGGCACAGCGACTCATCCACGCCGGCTGGCACCAGTTCAAGGCCAATTCCCAGTTGCTCCAGCAGAATCTTGCGACGGGGCGACCCAGAAGCAAGGAAGATGCGGGAGCGGTCCTCAACGTCGCTGGAAGGAGCGGAACACATACTGCAAAACCAGACTGAAAAACGGCCACACCAGCGCACTGCTAAGGGCACCAGCCAGGAAATTCAGGTTACGCGTGGATAGTGCTCCCAGGCTTTGCACCCAGTAACCCACCAGCAGGTGAATACCCACCAGGACAAACACCAGCCCCGCTTGCTGCAGTATCGCGAAATGCTGCATGCGCTGGTACAGCCCGTTGCAAATATAGGCAACAATCGCCAGGCTCAGGGCATTCTGTCCCAGGGTCACACCGGTAAAACCGTCAAGCACCAGACCCGCCAGCCAGGCGAAACTCACGCCAATCCGATCCGGGATGTTGACAGTCCAGAATATTACAACCAGCGCTGTCCACTCGGGTCGCCACCAGTCGTAGGGTGGCGTCAGCGGAAATACCGCCAACAGCAGCGACAGCAGCAAAGTCAGAGAAACCATCCAGTAGCAGCGAGTCGCGCTCACGGTGCGGTATCAACCTGGACCCGCTGGTTGCCGCTGAATACCAGCAGCACATGACGGCTCTGGCTGAGATGGGCGGTGGGTTCCGCCTTCACAGTGAGAAAAGGCTGACCCGGGTCATGAATCACCGAACTGACTTCAGCCACCGGGTAACCCACCGGAAAGCGCCCGCCGAGGCCAGAGCTCACCAGCAGATCTCCCGCTTTGATGTCGGTGGTCGCGGCAACATGTCGCAATTCCAGTTCGTCCAGGCGCCCGGTGCCCTCAGCGACCGAGCGCACGCCGTTGCGGTTATTCTGCACCGGAACCGCGTGACTGGCATCGGCGATCAGCAGGATACGCGCACTGACGGGGTTGACCTCGACTACCTGCCCCATTAAACCATCGGCGTCGATCACCGGCTGGCCGAGGGTAACATTGTCGTCACTACCCTTGTCGATCACGATGATGTGGCGGTCAGGGCGCGGCAACACCCCGATGGTTTCGGCAATGAGAACGTCGTCGCTCTTGAGCAACGCGGTGGAATTCAATAATTCTCGAAGGCGGCCATTGTCGGCGACCAGAGCGGACATCTTCAGCATGCGGCCCCGCAGGATAAATGCTTCCTGCTTCAGCCGCTCGTTCTCTTCTCGCAGGGATTCCTCGTCCTGACCAAGATTTTCTCCGCCCCATTCAACCAGCCTCGAGGGCAGGTTACTGAGCCAGTAAAACGGCGTCGCCGCAGCCGCCAGAGAGGAGCGCACTGTGCCCAGCGCGTTGTAATGGAAGTCGGCAACGATCAACAAAAGACCTAGTCCGCCCAGTATCAACATACGGACGCCGACCGACGATTTTTCGCTAAATAATGGTTTGATGACAGTATCTCGCTCGGGGCGGGCCTTGCCCCCCGGCGGGACATTATAACACCAGCCTGACCTTTGAAAGCCCAGGGGCCCCCGGGCACACTTTTAGCCGACAACCCTGTGACAGTGGTTCAGCATCTCAGTAAGCGTTGCCGATGTTACCGTGCCTACCGCCACCTGGGCCAGCCGCGTTGCCGGCAGGGCGCCCTGGCGCTGGCAAGCTCTACTCGGTCGATAGTAAATCCAGGTGATGCTGATCCATCAACTCAAGCGCCCGGCCGCCACCCCGGGCGACACAGGTCAAGGGGTCCTCCGCCACCACCACCGGCAAACCGGTTTCCTCGCTCAGCAGGCGATCCAGATCCCGCAGCAGGGCACCACCCCCTGTCAACACGATTCCGCTCAGTGCGATATCCGCCGCCAGCTCAGGGGGTGCTTGCTCCAGCGCTCGCTTGACCGCAGCAATGATGCTATGCAGCGGTTCCTGCAACGCCTCCAGTATTTCGTCGCTATTGAGGGTAAAACTGCGCGGTACACCCTCGGCGAGATTCCGACCGCGAACGTCGATCTCGCGAATTTCCGAGCCCGGAAACGCACAGGCAATCTCGGTCTTTATCCGCTCTGCCGTGGCTTCACCGATCAGACTGCCGTAGGCCCGCCTGACATAACCGGCAATTGCCTCATCGAACCGATCACCGCCAAGCCGAACGGAATCTGAATACACGACACCGTTGAGGGACAATATGGCGATTTCCGTGGTTCCGCCACCGATGTCCACCACCATGGATCCGGTGGCGTCTTCTACTTTCATCCCCGCGCCGATAGCCGCAGCCATTGGCTCCTCGATCAGCCTGACCTCCCGTGCACCGGCACTGAGGGCGGATTCCCGGATGGCCCGCCGCTCCACCTGGGTAGACTGGCAGGGAACACAGATTAGAACCCTGGGACTGGGCCGGATAAAGCTGTTCTTGTGCACTTTGCTGATAAAGTGCTGGAGCATTTTCTCGGTAACCTGAAAATCCGCTATCACCCCGTCCTTCAAGGGCCTGATCGCTGTTATGTTACCGGGTGTGCGACCGAGCATACGCTTGGCATCGACACCAACGGCCTCTATCGATTTCTGGCCATTGGCCAGGGTGCGAATGGCAACCACCGAGGGCTCATTGAGAATAATGCCCTGTTCCTTGACATAAATCAGTGTATTGGCCGTACCCAGGTCGATCGATAGATCGTTGGAAAACAGGCCTCTTATCCGCTTGATTAGCATCTAGCTCGATTACCTTAAAAAAGCACCATGATCGGTATACAATACCCGCCGCAGCGACCGGAGCCAGTCGGGCGTGATTCGATTGGGGCGCCACTCTAACAACAGAGGGGATTTTGGGCAAGCCGGTAACTGTGATAAATTTAGGGATTTGCTGTTACATTGCCCAGCGCTGTCGCGGGCTGGCAGCGAGCAGCCGCTGAAGCGAATACGGCGTTTCGCGGCGATCTGTCGGCGGCGGCGCAGGGGTCGCTATTCCCGGCAGATCAATGGCATTATCCCGCACCGCCTCGAAGCACCGGCGACTCATGTGCCGGGTTTAGCGCGACGCTAATCGGTGCCCCAAAACGGCACGCCAACCGGACCTTCAGTACCATGAGCCTTGACGAAAACGATATTCGCAAACTCGCGATCCTGGCACGCATTAGCGTCGATAATTCCATCGTCGATGACGTCGCGCACAAGATTTCCGATATCCTGGATATGGTTGATCAAATGCAGGCCCTGGATACCAGCGCCGTCGAGCCCATGGCCAACCCGCTGGACGCCGTGCAACCCCTGCGTGCAGACGAGGTTACAGAGACCAACCAGCGCGAAGCTTTTCAGGCCATCGCCCCAGCCACCGAAAACGGACTCTACCTGGTCCCCAAAGTTATCGACTAATCCCGGGAAACTGCCGAACATCATGCATACGCTGACAATTGCCCGTATCGTCGAGGGGCTTGGCAAGGGTGACTTTTCCTCAACGGAAATCACCCGCCACTACCTCGATCGCATTGCGAAACTCGATGCCCATTACAACAGCTTTATTTCCATCACCCGGGAGCAGGCGCTGGCCCAGGCCCATGCGGCCGACCAATGCCGCGCCGGTGGGAATGCCCCCTTGCTGTGCGGGGTTCCCATTGCCCACAAGGACATATTCTGCACCGAGGGTGTGCGCACCAGCTGTTCCAGCCGCATGCTCGACAACTTTGTCCCGCCCTACAGCGCCACCGTGGTCGAAAACATGGCCGCCGCGGGCTGTGTGAGTCTCGGCAAAACCAATATGGACGAGTTTGCCATGGGCTCGTCCAACGAAACCAGTTATTACGGCGCGGTGCACAATCCCTGGGATACCCAACGGGTACCCGGCGGCTCATCCGGCGGCAGCGCAGCTGCGGTGGCGGCCGGGCTGTGCGCCGCCGCCACGGGTACCGACACCGGGGGCAGCATCCGCCAGCCGGCGTCACTTTGTGGCATTACCGGCCTTAAACCCACCTATGGCCGGGTCAGCCGCTATGGCATGATTGCTTTTGCCTCCAGCCTCGACCAGGCTGGCCCCATGGCCCGCAGCGCCGAGGACGCCGCCCTGCTGCTGCAAGCCATGGCGGGTCACGACCCCCGCGATTCAACCTCAAGCACCACCCCGGTGCCGGATTACAGCGCCGGGCTTGGACGGGATATCAGCGGACTGCGCATCGGACTGCCGAGGGAATACTTCCAGCAGGATCTCGACCCGGCGATCGCCAACATTATTCAGCAGGCATTGGCCGAGCTCCAGGCGCTGGGCGCGGTGCTGGTCGATATCAACCTGCCCCACTCCCGGCTCTCGGTACCGGCCTACTACGTGATCGCGCCAGCCGAGGCCAGCGCCAACCTGTCGCGCTTTGACGGGGTTCGCTACGGCCATCGCTGTGAGGCGCCAGAGGATCTGAACGATATGTATTGCCGCAGCCGGGCAGAGGGCTTTGGGGACGAAGTCAAGCGGCGGATACTGGTTGGAGCCTATGTGTTGTCCGCGGGTTACTACGATGCCTATTACCGCCAGGCGCAGAAGATTCGCCGTTTGATCAAGAACGATTTCCTGGCCGCATTCGAGGGGGTCGATGTGATAGCCGGGCCAACCGCGCCGGGCACCGCGTTTCCCATGGGTGCGAAAAGCGCTGACCCGGTGCAGATGTATCTTGAGGATATCTACACGATCGCCACTAACCTGGCCGGCCTGCCCGGCGTCTCGATTCCGGCCGGGTTTTCCGCCGGCCTGCCGGTAGGCCTGCAACTTATCGGCAATTACTTCGATGAAGCTCGCCTGCTGACCGTCGCCCACCGTTTCCAACAAGCCACCGATTGGCACCAGCGGCATCCGGCTCCCCTGGCCGAGGAGGTTTGAGCATGCAATGGGAAACGGTCATTGGCCTCGAAATCCACGTCCAGCTTGCGACCCGCTCGAAGATTTTTTCCGGTGCCCCCTGCAGCTTTGGTGCCGAGCCGAACACCCACGCCTGTGCAATCGACCTGGCGATGCCGGGCACATTGCCGGTGCTTAACGAGCAGGCGGTGCGCTACGCCATCATGTTCGGGCTCGCAGTCAACAGCGAGATAAACCCCAGCTCGGTATTCGAACGCAAGAACTATTTTTACCCCGATTTACCCAAGGGCTACCAGACCAGCCAACTCGAACAGCCCATCGTTGGCCCCGGGAAAGTGAACATTCAACTGGAAGACGGCAGCAGCAAGGCTATTCGCATTCACCACGCTCACCTGGAAGAGGACGCGGGCAAGTCCCTGCATGAGGATTTTCATGGCATGACCGGTATCGACCTCAATCGCGCCGGTACGCCGCTGATTGAGATTGTCACCGAGCCCGACATGCGCAGCGCCGCCGAGGCCATAGCTTTTGCCCGCAAAATGCACAGCATCGTTACCTCGCTGGGTATTTGCAACGGGATCATGGCCGAGGGTTCGATGCGCTTCGACGTGAATATCTCGGTCCGACCCCTGGGCTCGCAAACCCTTGGCACGCGAACCGAAACCAAGAACCTGAACTCGTTCAAGTTCATGGAGGATGCCATTCATCTGGAGGTCGAACGCCAGATAGAACTGATCGAAGATGGCGGCAGCGTGGTTCAGGAAACCCGGCTTTACAACGGTGACACGGGCGAGTCACGGGCGATGCGCAGCAAGGAAGAAGCCAACGACTATCGCTATTTCCCCTGCCCGGACCTTCTTCCGGTGCGGGTGGAGCAAGCCATGATCGACGACATCGCGGCGCAGATGCCGGAGCTGCCGGATGCGCGCCAGGCGCGCTTCATCGAGCGTTACCAGCTCAGTGCCAGCGATGCCGGCCCGTTGGCTGCCGACAAAGCATTGGCTGACTACTTCGAGGCGACCGTCGCCAGCTGCGGCGACCCCCGGCTCAGCGCAAACTGGATCATGGCCGACCTGGCGGGCGCCCTGAACAAAAACGGCATCGAGATCGGAGCCTGCCCGATCCGTCCGCAGCAACTGGGCCAGCTTATCGCTCGCATCGCAGACGACACCATCTCCGGCAAGATTGCCAAGCAGGAAGTCTTTCCCGCACTTTGGCTGCAGCAGGGCGAGGTCGATGCAATCATCGAACACAAGGGCCTGCGCCAGGTTTCCGATACAGGCGCACTGGAGCAACTGGTGGATACGGTTCTGGAGGCCAAACCGGAACAGGTAGAGCAATACCGAAACGCCGATGACAAGAAGCGCAAAAAGCTGCTGGGGGGCTTTATGGGCCCCATCATGCAGGCATCCAGGGGCCAGGCAAACCCGGCTATGGTCAACCAGATATTGCGTCGCAAGCTCGACACCTGAGGCACCATACCCAAGCAAGGAAACCGCCCATGACCCTGAAAAAAGACAAGGCAAAAGTACTCGATGAGGTTTGGACCGAGGAACGCATCCGGGGATTTCTCGAGATAGAGCCTCCAGCCGGCGTCGACGCCGACTTCCACACCCTGTTGCGCGCCTACCAGCAAATGCGGGCGGACGATTTTGCCAGCTTTATAGCGATGTATGTCGCCGCGGGGCGGGATATCAATGCCCGCAACAACCAGGGCGAGAGTTTGCTGGATATCGTGGCCACGCATCGCCTGGGCACCGAGTTTGCCGCCACCCTGAAGGCAGCGGGCGCCAAATAGCGGCAATCGACACGTATTTTCGCGGGCCGCCCCAGTGCACCCCCGGTCTGGCGGCTTTTCCAGTGAGAGGTCGAACACAGTGAACGGCAACATTCTTCGCGGAGCAGATTACCTTGCCCAGGGGCTGCGCCTGTTATCGCGCCCTGGCATTCGCCCCTTCGTGCTGATCCCCCTGGCCATCAACATGGTCCTGTTCGGTGGCGCACTGTGGTGGGGGGCGCAGCAGGTCGGCGCACTCGGCGCCCTGGTGTCAAACTGGCTGCCGGGTTGGCTGGAGTGGCTGTCCTGGCTGTTGTGGCCGGTTTTCTTCCTGCTTGCGCTGCTGTTCGTAGGGTATGGTTTCAGCATTGTCGCCAATCTCATAGCAGCACCCTTCAACGGCTATCTCGCCGAGAAAACCGAACATTTGCTGCGTGGCTCGCCTGTTGCGACGGAGAACAACTGGAGGACCCTGCTGTTGCTGGTACCCCGCAGTATCGGCCGCGAGCTGCGTAAACTGGTTTACTTCGCGCCCCTGCTGCTTGGCGTATTCCTGCTGTCACTGGTTCCGGGAATCAACGCCGTCGCCGCTCCGCTGGGGTTTCTGGTCGCCTCGTGGATGATGGCGCTGCAATACCTGGACTACCCCATCGACAACCACGCCATGAGCTTTTCCAGCGTCAAGCAGGCCGCCCGCCAGCAACGCCTCACTTCCCTGGGCTTTGGTGGCGCGGTCATGCTGGGGACGATGATTCCGATACTCAATCTCATCATTATGCCAGCAGCGGTTTGCGGCGCCACCTCCTACTGGGTCCGGGATATCCGGGCTGGCTCACAGAACGGTACTGAGCCCGCGCCAACGCGCCCGCTCAACTAGCCCGATCAGCGCTGTATGCAGTGGGTTGAGAAACGCCGCAGCGGCCTTAATGCACCGGCAGCAGCTCGGCGGGGGGATGCTCGCAGTTCAACTTGCTGCCCAGCAGGGCTTCGAGGTCGGGAAGCAGGAAGGAGTCCATTTCACCCGCAAAAGTAATCGAGGTGCCGGTTTTTCCGGCCCGCCCGGTGCGACCGATGCGGTGCACGTAATCCTCCGGGTCCTCCGGGAGGTCGTAGTTGATAACGTGACTGACATTGTCGACATGGATACCGCGACCGGCAACATCGGTTGCCACCAGAACCCCGATATTGCCTTTCTTGAAGTCGTCGAGGGTGCGACTGCGAAGAGCCTGGGACACTTCCCCCGACAGCATTCCACAGTGGATACCGGAACGCTTCAGTTTTTCGTAGATGCGCCGGGTGGTATCCCGGCGGTTGGCAAACACGATAGCGGAATCGACATCGTCCTGGCGCAGCAGGTTGCGCAGCAGGGGGAATTTCTCGTTGGCACTCACCAGGTAGACTTTCTGGTCAACCGAGTCGGTGGCAACCCGCTCCGGCTCAATTTCCACCATGGTCGGGTTAATCGTCCACTGTTTGCAGAGGTTCAGTACATCCTGGTTGAAGGTGGCGCTGAAAAGTAGAGTCTGGCGCTTGCTCTTGGGCGGCGTGCGGGATATCACCTGCTTGACCTGGGGGATAAACCCCATATCCAGCATGCGATCAGCTTCGTCGATTACCATCACTTCGACCAGGTTCAGGTGGAGATCGCCCCGGCGACTGAAATCCAGTAGCCGCCCCGGTGTGGCGATGACGATATCGACCACCGTGTCTTCCACTTTTTTCAGTTGGCGATTGTAGTCGACCCCGCCAATCAGCACCGCGGTCTGCAACTCCGTGTACTTGCACAAATTGCGCGCATCTTCACCGATCTGCACCACCAACTCCCGGGTCGGGGCAATGATCAACGCACGTGGCTCACCCACGTAACGTGCTTCTTCAATCGGATTATTGAGTAAATCGGTAATCACCGTGATCAGGAAGGCCGCGGTCTTCCCGGTACCGGTTTGCGCTTTGCCGATCGCATCGTAGCCGTCGAGGGTGTAAGGCAGGATCTGCGCCTGAATCGGCGAGCAGTACTCGAAGCCAAGATCAGCAATGGCGTGCATGAGCTCGACCCGCAGGCCGAGGTCGTGAAAACGGGTTTCACCCTCCTTGGGCGCCACCTCGAAACGGGATTCGTCCCAGGCCTTTTGCGGATGCACCTCGCGTTTGCGACCACCGACCCGGCTTGCCTGGACAGCAACCGCCGGCTTCGCAGCAACCGCCCCTTTTTTCTTACCTAAACCAAACAGCTTGCGCATAAATTTATCGAAAACCTTATTGAATGGCCCGTCCTCGAGCCCCGAAATAGCCGGCGAGTCTACCATTTGTCAGCGGGTTCGTCATTTCTGCCCTGTTAGCGCTACCGGAAACCCGTGGTAACATTGGGCCGGAGCGCAGCTGTTGTCCATCAGGGAAAGCGGCACCCCGGTTGCCTGAGCATTGCCAGGCGCCCACTCACGGCTTTCACCGGCGTCACAGTCCGGTACTGCGTTAGACGGAGCAAAATGACCTCAACAGGGACTCGTCTTACGACCGCACACCCTCGCAGCCGCTGGCTGGCTGCGCTGACCTTACTGCTTTACTGTGGTTTCGGGCTGGCCCTGCAAATACCCTCGGAAGACCACTTTCGCATAGCGTTGAATGGCGCATGGTCGGTTTACGTCGACCCCAGCGGTAGCGCCGATCTCCAGCAGATCCGCGAGCGACGCCACCAGTTTACGCCCCAGGATCAGTTTCGCCCGCCGCTGGCACCCCTGCAAACCTTCTGGCTGCGTCTCACCCTGGAAAATCCCTCCGCGCGCAGCAGAACCTTCTGGCTCGAGCTCGACTCCGCCCAGGCCCGCGATGCCCATCTGCACATTATCAGCGGACCCTACATCAAGACGCTGGGCCTGAGTCCCAGTGGCGCCGGGGCCAGCGAGGGACGCCTCCCCGGCATGGATTTCCCGATCAAGTTGGCGGCCAACGCCAGCGCCGAGCTGTATCTGAGGGTGAGCCGCCCCTGGCAAACCGGATTTGACGCCACCCTCGAAGACTCCTGGTCACACCAGCAAAGCACCAATCGGCGCCTGTTCGTTGCCGGTGCAAGCCTCGGCGGCCTGCTGGTTTTGCTGCTATCCCTGTTTTTCGGCGCAGCACAAGCCGGTTCGCCAAGGCCGCCGCTGGCTCTGGTCATCGTCACCGGCCTGCTTTACGCCGCGACGCAACAGGGCTGGCTATTGCTATTGGCCCCCGTTAACGATTCGCGATCCGGCTTACTGCAGCTGGCACCACTGTTTTGCCAGGCCAGCTTCCTGGTCGCGCTGCTGCTGTACAGTCGAACGGTGTGGCCTCCACAGGCCAGCCCCCGGGCGATCAATGTCAGTCGCTGGTGCGCGATCGCGACCAGCGTGGGCCTGTTGTTGATCACGGCAATCGACTTTGGTCTCGGGTTTTACGGCCTGGCCATTATGGAGTGCCTTATACTGCTTCTGCTTTTGGTCTATTTCGTCGCGCGTCTGCTGGCTGGAGAAAGGCGGATGCTGCTGTTGATCGCCGGGCTGTTGTTTTACGGCACCATTGCCTGGCCCCAACTGCTGGAGCGCATTGCGCCGATGACGGGCGTCTATCCGCCGGCTGCGTTCCAGCTGTCTTTCGCCGCTTCCAGTCTTCCGGGAGTTGCCGTGCTGGGCCTGGCGCTATTGTTTGCCCTTGGTCAGGAGCGGGTCCAGCGAAGTAAACCGCCGGCAGTGGCAGAAGACTCGATAGAACCAGAACCAGAGCCAACACCGGTACCCTCCCCGGCGGAACCCAGGAGCGTCAGCGCCAGACCAGAGTGGTGGCGATTACTGGAAGCCAGTTTCGATGGCATTCTGGTTTGCGAACTGGGCCGGGTACTGTTTTGCAACCAGGCTGCAGAGCGCCTTCTGGGTCGGCACAGCGATGAGATCGTTGGCAAGCCACTGTCGCTGGTTCTGGGCTCGGGCAGCGATAGCGACAGCCTGCTCCGGGCTTCCATCAAAAAGCCGATCCTCTTTCCCCGCGCTGAAGGTTCTGCGGAAGAGGGCCTGGAGCTCAGTAGCCGCCGCTACCTCGTGGACCATCGCGCGCTGACCCTGGTTTCATTGCGGGCATCCCTCCCCGGGGGTACAGGGAGCCAGGTTGATGGTTTGACCGGGCTACCCGACCTGCAGCTGCTACACGATCGCTTCCAGGAGCTCGACGAAGCCACCGTTCATGCCGTCTTGCTGGTCAAGCTGGACCAAATGGCAGCCCTGCAACGGCGCTATGGCCGCCAACGCTGCAACCAACTGATCAGGGCGATGGCATCTCGCATAAGCCGGGCGGTACCCAGCCAAACCATGGTGTCTCGCTGGGGCGACCAGCAGTTCGTGATCTTACTGACGAATATCGATGGCAAGGAGATGGCCACGGCCATGGCCGACACGCTGCGGAAGCTGGTGCAACAGCCGCTCACCATCGATCAGCGCGAGATGCAAACCAGTGCAAGCATCGGCATTGCCCTCCACCCGAACGATGGGAAAACGCTTGAGGTTTTAATGGAGCTGGCCCAGGAGGCCGCCGCCGTTGCCCAGCAACTCGGCGGCGACGGCTACCAGATTCACGATGCCGCGTTAGTCCCGATTGGCTCCCCGTCTGAGCGCTCAAAAAGGGTCTTTGTCACCAGTTTTCAGGAGGCGCAGCGCAAGCGAAGCTTCAGCCTCAGCGAGAAACCGATCCTCGCCATTCCGCAAATGACCGCGGCGGGCCTGCGACTGCTGCCGTGTTGGCCCGACCTGCCGGGTCAATACCGAAATACCAGCCAGATATTTGCGCTGGCTTCACAGACCGGAATCGCCAAGTCACTGAGCGAACAACTGCTGCGGGATGGCATCCGCTTCGGGGCCGGGGCAGGCAGCGAGCTGCCAGGGCCGATCAGGATTCGGGTGACACCGGAGCACCTGCAGACACCAAGATTCGTTGAGTCAGCCAGCAGCCTGATTGCCTCCAGCGGCGCCCGCGCGGATCGCTTTCTGATCAGCTTTGAAGAACCGGGCCTGCTGGCCGGCATCGAATTTAGCCTACCGCGACTGTCCCAGCTCAGGCAGCTCGGATTCACCCTGGGAATAGACAATTTCAGCGACTCATCCCGCGCCTTCGATCTACTGAGAAGCGAGCTGTTCAACGAAGTGGGGCTATCTATTGCCTGGCTGAAATCCATTGGTACCCAGAAGCGAGACCTGCAAAAGCTGGCAACCCTGGTCAAACTTTGCCACAGCCTGGAGCTGCGGGTTCGGGTCGACCAGGCGAGCAACGAACAGCACCTGAAGCTTGCGACAATGCTGGCCTGTGATTACGCCAGCGGTTCCATTGTCGATCGCATCATGGCTGGCGAGGGTCCGGCGCCCTGAGTGAGAGTCGACCCGATGGCCCTGAATTTAGCGGCAAGCGCAGGAATGGTTTAGCTTTCCCGCCGCTGGTGTAAGCTGCAACGGCGCCGAAAGCGGCACTTTTCAGCAGATCGCTGGTCAGAGCACTTACCCACACACCACCCCCCTCTAGGGCTCTGTAGGGCACAACGGGCGACCACACGCAGAAGGAAGAATTATTGCCCGCCCCCAACCCATCAGCCGGAATTCCCCCATGGAAAGACTCTCAGCCCTCTACTACTCTGTCGACCAGTTGCTGCGCAGCCTGGGTAAACATTTGGGGGGATTGCCATCGTTGGCTCTGCGACTTTATCTGGTGCCTGTCCTGTGGATGGCGGGCAGCCAGAAAATTGATGGCTCAACTTTTTTGCCTTACGCCAATACCGTTGAATGGTTTGGCAATCCGGAGTGGGGCCTGGGCTTGCCGCTACCGGCCCTGATGGCTTTTCTGGCAGGCTGGACCGAGCTTCTGGGTGCTATCTTCCTGGCAGTGGGCATATTGGTGCGGTGGATCACCATTCCCCTGTTGATCACCATGGCCGTCGCTGCACTGACGGTGCATATCGACAACGGCTGGCAGGCTATTGCCGATCCGTCGGCACCCTTCGCCAACACCCGGGTGGAGGAGTCCGCCGAGCGCCTGGAGGTGGCACGGGGGATCCTTAGGGAGCACGGCAACTATCGTTGGCTTACCGATCGCGGTTCGCTGGTCATACTCAATAACGGCATCGAGTTTGCCGTGACCTATTTCGTGATGTTGTTGGCGCTCCTTCAACTCGGTGGCGGTCGCTATGTCAGCATGGATTACTGGCTGAACCGATGGCTGGGAGGGAGGAAGCCCTAGCGCAAACCCTTGGATATGCCCATGCCCTACCCTACAATGCCCGATCCTGGGCGCTGAGCCAGGGGGCACTGGCAAAACGAGCACTGTCCCGGGCCCTGCCTCCTTGCCAACTCCGATCGGGTCCCGGGGCATCACCCGCTGGGAGCCTCGGCTACACTCTGGATGCGACCAGCCGCTGACGATGCCGAACTCCAGGTCCAAGGGCTCTCAAGAAAGACGACAACTGCTGCATATCGCCTGGCCGATATTGATCAGCCAACTGGCTCAAGTGGGCATGGGGGTCACCGACACAGTGATGGCAGGTCGATACGCGGCTATCGACCTGGCGGGTGTCGCCCTCGGCACCAGTGTTTGGGTGCCAATCTACGTGGCTTTTGCCGGCTTGCTGATTGCCAACACCAGCCTGGTTGCCCACGCCATAGGCGCCGACGATCCCCAGCGCGCGCGCCGCACCGCGCAGCAGGCAGTGTGGATGGCGTTGCTGCTGTGCCCGCTGCCGCTGCTCATGCTCTACCATGCCGACATCCTGCTGGCAGCGCTTGGCAATACCGGCGCGGCCCAGGCTATCGCTGACCGCTACCTCGATACTCTGGCACTGGCGGTGCCAGCCCTGGCCTGGTACCTGTGCATGCGCGGTGTCGCTGAGAGCCACGGCTTCACCCGCCCCGTGATGTTGACCAGCCTCGCAGCGCTGGCGTTGAACGTGCCCTTCAACGCGGCTTTTATGTACGGCGTTGGCAGCATCGCAGCCCAGGGGGGTGCCGGTTGTGCCAGCGCGACAGCGCTGTTGCTGGTATTGCAGGCTGTGGTACTGACCATCGTGGTGCATCGCCACCCCCGGTTCAAACGGCTGCAACTGTTTCGTCAATGGAGCGCGCCCAGACTCACCAGCCTGCGCCGCTTGCTGGCACTGGGGGGCCCGATAGCCCTTACCAGTTTTGCTGAAACAGCCCTGTTTTCCGCCACAACCCTGTTGCTCGCGCCACTGGGGGCCATCGTCGTAGCCGCGAACCATATCGCCATGAACATTTCAGTCCTGTTTTTCATGGTGCCCTTCAGTATCAGCATTGCAACTACCGTGCGCGTCGGGCAACACCTCGGGGCAGGCCATGCGCAGCAGGCCCGCTTTGCGGCACTGCAGGCGCTGAAACTCAGCCTGGCCGCTCCGGTACTGGCATTTCTGGTGCTCGTGTTTGGCGGCGAGACCATCACCGCATGGTACACCGGCGACCAGGAGTTACGACGTATCGCCAGCGGTTTGCTGCTTTGGGCAGCGCTGTTCCAGTTCTCCGATGCCCTGCAGGCCTGTGCGCTGGGCGCCCTGCGCGGCTATCGCGATACCCGCACCCCGTTCTGGCTGACGCTTACCGCTTACTGGGGTATCGCCGTGCCTGTAGGCTACACCCTGACCTACGGCGGTGCTGGAGTCGTCGCGCGAGGGGTCAGCGGAATGTGGATCGGCCTGATCGTGGGCTTGACCCTGGCCGCGGCGGCCCTGCTGTGGCGGCTGAACCACGTCAGCGCCACCAGGATTGCGTCTGGCAACGATCCGGTAGCGCCGCTCTAGCCAGAATCAAATGGCCCGTAGGCGACTCCCGACTTTCATCGACCCGGGACGAGCGCCACCGCTCAAGCTGGCCGGGGAGCACATACCGGGCACGCCGGGTTACGCTGCAAAACCACCGACTGCCAATCCATGGATCCGGCATCCAACAGCAACAGGCGCCCCAACAGGGGCTCGCCATAACCACTGAGGATCTTGATCGCCTCCATCGCCTGCATCGACCCAAGAATGCCCGTCAACGGTGCCATCACCCCACGTTCACCGCAACTGGCTTGTGCTTCGGTGTCATCCCGGTACAGGCAGCGATAGCATGAAGACCCGGGTCGACGGGCATCGAACACGGCAATCTGCCCCTCACTACGAATAGCTGCCGCCGACACCAGCGGCACCCGCTGCTTCACGCAGGCGGCATTCAGCGCAAGCCGGGTCGCCAGATTGTCGCTGGCATCCACCACCAGATCCACGCGCTGAACCCAGTGGACCAATAACGCTCCCTCCAGCCGTGCAGCCACGCTCAGCAATTCAATATCGGGATTGAGACCCCGCAAGGTGCGCGCTGCAGAGTCCACCTTGGCTTCGCCGATGGCGTCTACGGAGTGCGCGATCTGGCGCTGCAGGTTACTCAGCTCGACCCGGTCGTGATCGACCAGCACCAGTTGGCCGACCCCCGCGCTGGCCAAATACATCGCGGCGGGACAACCGAGGCCACCCAGCCCGACCACCATAACCCTCGCAGCCAACAGTGCTTGCTGACCGGGCAAATCAAAATCCGGCAGCATGATTTGCCGACTGTAGCGCAGCAATTGCTCGTCGCTCAGGTGAATCACAGCGGCGTTACCGGCTGGCGGCCCAGCGTTACCCGGTCCTGGCCCGCGAGGTCCCGTATACACTCGATGTCGACGAATCCCGCTGCGGCAAATAAATGACGACAGGCCGCGCGCTGATCATAGCCGTGCTCCAGCATCAACCAACCCCCCGGTTCGAGGCGAACTGACGCCTGGGGCACTATCTGCCTGATCGCCGCCAGTCCACGATCGGCTGCCACCAACGCTGAGCGCGGCTCAAACCGCAGGTCCCCCTGCTCGAGGTGACGATCTTCAGGGTCGATATAGGGTGGATTGCCGACGATTAGCCGGTAGGAGCCGGTAAGACCCTGGCACCAGTCTCCCTCGCTGCAATGCACGTTGCTCAGGCCCAGCCGTTGGGCATTGTCCCGAGCCGCGGCGATACAGGCAGGCTCCAGGTCAACCGCCTCGACCCGCCAGCGGGGCCGTTCGCTGGCAAGCGCCAGGGCAATCGCGCCACTGCCGGTTCCCAGGTCAAGGGCACGAATGGGACGCCCATCACAGCGCGCCAATGCAAGCTCTACCAGTGTTTCAGTTTCTGCCCGGGGAATCAGGGTGGTGGAATTCAGCTTCAGATCCAGGCTCCAGAACTCACGGTGGCCAAGGATATACGCCACCGGTTCCCCCTGCATACGCCGCTGCAGCAAACCCGCGAAACGATCGCGCTGCGCATCGGTGGGCTGAAATTCCGGCCAGGCCCGCAGAAAGACGCGGGTCTTGCCCAGCACATGGGCCAGTAACAACTCGGCGTCCAATCTCGGGCTATCGCCGGGCAGGACAGTATGTCGCGCCAGCAACTCGCGGATGCCGGGGGAGTGCATCAGTCGCCCAGGGCCATCAGCAGGTCCATCTGGTGCTCGTCGATAAGGGGCTGGATCACGTCATCCAGCCCCCCCTGCATGATCTCGTCGAGCTTGTACAAAGTCAGGTTGATGCGGTGATCGGTCACCCGGCCCTGGGGGAAATTGTAGGTACGAATACGCTCCGAGCGGTCGCCACTACCCACCAGGCTGCGGCGCTCATCTGCCTGCTCCTGACTCTGGGCGGCCTGGGCGCTGTCGAGGAGTCGGGCCTGGAGCAGTGACATCGCCCGCGCCCGGTTTTTGTGCTGCGAGCGCTCGTCCTGGCACTCGACCACAACGCCGGTGGGCAGATGGGTAATGCGAATCGCCGAGTCGGTCTTGTTGACATGCTGGCCACCTGCGCCCGATGCCCGGAAGGTATCAATGCGAAGGTCGTTCTTGTTGATATCGATCTCATCGATCTGCTCGACTTCGGCCAGTATCGCCACGGTGCAGGCCGAGGTGTGAATGCGGCCCTGTGACTCGGTCTCCGGCACCCGCTGCACGCGGTGCGCGCCAGACTCGAATTTAAGCCGGGAATAGACCGCTGAACCGGAGATCCGCACCACCACTTCCTTGAAGCCGCCGTGCTCTCCCGGACGCTCGCTGATCATCTCACTGCGCCAGCCGCGTAACTCGGCATAGCGGCTGTACATCCGAAACAGGTCACCCGCAAAAATAGCCGCTTCGTCGCCCCCGGTGCCGGCGCGAATCTCAAGAAATACATTGGCACCGTCCCGGGGATCCCGGGGCAGCATCAAGCGTTGCAGTTCCTGCTCCAGGGAGTCACGCGACTGCTCGGCGAGGGCGAGCTCTTCCTCGGCCATCTCGCGCATGTCAGCATCGCCATCATTCAGCAGGCCATTGGCTTCCTCGATGTCACCCAGTGCCTCCTGGTAGGCCCCGAAGGCCTTTACCACCGGCTCTATTTCGGCGTACTCCCGGGACAGGTTACGAAACTGATCCTGCCTGGAAATGATGCCGGGATCGCTCAGCAAGGCGCCCAGCTCCTCATGGCGCTCGACCAGGGTCTCCAGCTTGGCGCTGATTGATGCTTTCATAATTCCTCGTTTTTGTCGTGTCGGTGGTCGAGGCCGAACAGCTCGCGCATCCAACTCACCACTTCCAGGCGCCCCTCGCTGCCGGCCTTCTTCAGGCTTACGCTGGGACGGTGGATCAGTTTATTCGTCAGGGCCCGGGAAAACTGCTGCAACACCTGCTCCGGTTCGTCCCCGCGCTGCAGTTGACGCATGGCCTTCTCCAGTTCAGAAGCGCGGGTTTTCTCCGCCTGGGAGCGGTAGTGTTTCAGCGTTTCCACCGTGTCCAGGCTTCGCCGATGGCTGAAATAGTCTTCGACGCCCTGGTGGATAATACCATCGGCTTTACGGGCTTCGCTTTGCCGGCTGAGCTTGTTCTCTTCCACGATGCCCCGCAGATCGTCCACGGTGTAGAGGTAGACATCGGCAAGCTCGCCCACCTCGGGTTCAACATCCCGGGGCACGGCAATGTCGACCATGAAAACCGGTCGATGTTTGCGCTTTTTCAGCGCCGACTCCACCGCCCCCTTGCCCAATATGGGCAGCTGACTACCGGTGGAGGTAATCACGATATCCGCAGCCACCAGTTGCTCCGGCACCTCCGACAGCAACACCGCATGGGCATCAAACTTTTGCGCCACTTCCCGCGCCCGCCCAAGGGTACGATTGGCTACGGTGATGTGCTTGACACCCTGTTGGGCAAGGTGGGTCGCGACCAGTTCAATGGTCTCACCGGCGCCTATCAGCAGTGCGCTGGCTCGTGACAGGTCGGTAAAAATGTGCCGCGACATGTTGACCGCGGCAAACGCCACCGACACGGGGTTCTCACCGATGGCGGTATCGGTACGAACCCGCTTGGCTACCGAAAAGCCATGTTGAAACAGGCGGGTCAACACCGGGCCAACCGTGGCCGCCTCCTGGGCAAGGCCAAACGAAGATTTCATTTGGCCCAGTATCTGTGGCTCACCGAGGACCATGGAGTCGAGGCCGCTGGCCACTTCGATCAGGTGCCGCACGGCATCGCGGTCACGGTGGACATAACAATAACTCGCCAGCTCCGGCACCTGCAGATGATGATAGCGCCCCAGCCAGGACAGTGGCGCATCCGGATCTGCTCCCTCCTCAAGGAGACAGAATACCTCGGTGCGATTGCAGGTTGACAGAATCACCAGCTCGGCGATTCCGCCCTGGGCATGGCCGTCGGCCAGGGCATCCACCAACTGCTCGCCGGCAATGGCAACCTGCTCCCGCACAGCAAGAGGCGCTGAATTGTGGTTCATCCCTACTACCAAGAACGTCATGTTTGCCCTGCTAGTAGACCGAAATCAGTGCACGAGCGCCGCGCAGACATTGCCAACAGCAACATCGAGAAGCCTGGATTGTCTTCAAATTCAGCATTAAATCCACTTGAGGAATGAGTAAACCGGACACGCGCGTGACCGCCCGGAGATCGCCAGCGGCCCATTCTAGCAAATCCAAACCGACTTCAGCGAAATCCTGCAACGATAAGCGACAAACCGACATTGTAGCGACAACGGCCTGCATTCTCTCCCAGTAAAGGCTATGCCCCCGCTACCGGGCTTTTTCACGTCCTGCACGCAGGAGACAGCACCCGCTGATGCCATTTTTCCAGTGACGCTCTGCAGCAACGGGGTTATATTGGGCGCCATCCATTTATCGAGCTTTCACCTCCCGGGGGGTTTCGTGTTCCACCGCTTCGCTATCGCTGCACTTTGGCTGATGATTTCCGCTTGCAGCAGCCTGGACCAGAACGATCCGGCACCCACCCGGGGCCAGGGCCCGGGGGAACCGGAAGCCATTGTGCCCCAGCCTGAACCGGTACCCAGCCGACCCATTCCGGCGGACACCCTCTACGACCTGTTGGTCGCTGAAATGGCTGGCCACCAGAACAATTACGAACTCGCCCTGCAGAATTACGTTTTCCAGGCGCAGCAGACGCGTGACATTCAGGTGACGGCACGGGCCGCGCACCTGGCGCAGTACCTCGGCGCTACCGAGGTTGCCGTCCAGATGGCCGAGCTGTGGATCGAGCTGGACCCTGAAAACTCCGAACCTTATTTCATTCATGCCCTGGCGCTGGCCGAGCAGGGTGAGCTGGACCAGGCTTTCAGCCAGATGCAGCTATCCGCCGGCTACGGTGGAAAGGCGGCTTACACCGCTATCGCTGCCCAGTCACTGCGGTTTTCCGAGGCCCAGCAGCAGGCACTGCTCGGCGCGATAGACCGCGCGCTGGCGGCGCAGCCGGACGACGTCGAACTGTTGATGGCCAAGAGCATCGTGCAACAGAGCAGCAACCGGGAAGCGGCCCTGATAACGGCGCGAAAAGCACGCACCATTGCACCGGGGGAGTCTCAACCGGTAATACTCGAGGCCACCTTGTTACAGCAAATGGAGCGCGGCGATGAAGCGATGGCACTGCTGCGCGAGAGCCTCGCCCTGCATCCCGAGAACCGGCGCATGCGGCTGCTGTATGCGCGTTTGCTTACCCAATCTGATCTGCCCGCCGCGCGGGAACAATTCGAAATCCTGTCACAGCAGGCCCCGGATGATGCCGACCTCATCTTTTCTCTTGGCTTGATCAATCGCGAACTGGAGCAGTTCGAAGAGGCAGAACGCTATTTCCTGCGCTTGCTGGAGATGCAGGAGCGTGAGTCTGAAGCACATTACTACCTGGGAGTGATGGCCCAGCAAACCGACCAACTGGAAACCGCAGTAACCCACTTCAAAATGGTCAGGCCCGGGCAGGACTTCCTGCCGGCGATGAACCAACTCGCGGGGATCATGCTGGCCCAGGGGAAGGAGGCACAACTGCGCCGGTTCTACGCCGACCAACGCCGCCACTATCCCCAGGTGGCGCCTGATCTTTATATTCTCGAAGCGGAAATACTGGCGCAGCGGGGGCAACCCGAGTCGGCGCTGGAGCTGTTGGAGGAAGCCCTGGCACGCTATCCGGATGTCTCCAACCTGCTCTACACCCGCTCGCTGGTAGCGGAAAAGCAGGGTGACCTGCCCCGGGCAGAAGCAGATTTGCGCAAAATCATCGAGCTGGAGCCGGACAATGCCAGTGCCCTGAATGCGCTGGGTTACATTCTTACCAATCACAGCCAGCGCTATGCGGAAGCGACACGATTGATCGAACAGGCACTGGAATTAAGCCCCAACGACCCCACCGTGCTGGATTCAATGGGTTGGGTGAAGTACCGGGTCGGCGACCTGGCGCTGGCACTTGAGTATCTCCAGCGCGCCTACAATCTCTATCCCGATACCGAAATCGCCGCCCATCTGGGAGAGGTGCTCTGGCAACTCGGCGAGCGACAGCAAGCCATCGCCGTATGGAAAGAGGGCTATGCCCGGGACCCCGAGCACGAGGTGCTCACCGAAACACTGGTTCGCTTCAACGCCACCGCACAAGTGCAGGCCGGGGACTGATGGAAGCACCCTGGCCATCCATACGCCTGGCATTGGCTGCATTGGGTGTGCTGCTGGTCGCAGCATGCGCCACACCTGGCCGCCAGCTTCCCGCGTCGGACTTCGAGCTGCAACAAAAGCAATTACAGGCGCTCGACAACTGGCAAGTGGAGGGCAAGATCGGGCTCCGTTCCAATGGTCGCGGCAACAGTGCGCAGCTCAACTGGCAACAGCAGCAGGGCCATTATCGACTGCGCTTGTCCGGCCCCCTGGGAATCGGCACCGTACTGGTAGATGGCAACGACCAAGGGGTACAACTACGCACCCGGGAAGGAGTCTACCGTGCCGCCAGCCCGGAGTTACTGCTGGAGCAATTGACCGGCTGGAAGATTCCCGTCAGCGCGCTCCAGTACTGGGCGCGGGGGCTGCCTTCCCCCGACCTGCCAATCGAGCAACAGCGGGTCGAGCTCGGGCGCCTCAGCCTGCTGCAACAGGGTGGCTGGTCAATCGATTACCGTGACTTCGTTCAGGTTCAGGACCTTTGGCTGCCACGAAAAATGGTCATGAACCGCCCTGAGACCCAACTCACCTTGCTCTATCACAATTGGCAATTTGAACGAAAGCGATGACCCGAATGCCTGCCCGCCTCGTGCTGCCAGCACCCGCCAAGCTGAACCTGTTCCTGCACGTGATCGGCCGCCGGGACGACGGCTACCACCGCCTGCAAACCCTGTTCCAGTTGCTGGACTATGGTGACAGCATCGAATTGCAGTGCCGGGATGATGGCAAGCTCGCCTTGCACAGCGCCATCGATGGCGTCGCCACCGAGGACAATCTCGTTTATCGCGCTGCCCGCCTGTTGCAGCAGGCCAGCCATTGCTCCCTGGGAGCGGATATCCACTGTGAAAAAAAACTGCCCTCGGGGGGCGGCCTCGGGGGCGGCAGCTCCGATGCCGCGACCACCCTGGTGGGCCTCAATCGCTTGTGGCAATGCGGCCTCAGCAAGCCCCAACTGGCCCGCCTGGGACTGACTCTGGGTGCCGACGTTCCGGTGTTCATAGAAGGCCAAACTGCCTGGGCCGAAGACATCGGCGAGACCCTGACACCCGTAGACCTGTCGCAGCAGTGGTTTTTGGTGGTAGACCCCGGCGTGCAGGTACCCACAGCGGCCGTTTTTGCCGACAAAGATTTGACACGAAACACGCAACCCATTACATTAGCGGCCTTTCGAAATCCGGGCGGTCGAAACGACTGCGAACCTGTTACCCGGCGCCTGTTCCCACCCGTTGAAGCAATGCTGGACTGGCTACAAGAATTGGGGTCGGCGCGAATGACAGGGACCGGTGGTTGCGGCTTCGTAGCTTTTTCATCACGGGCAGCCGCGCTGGCGGCCGGGGAGAAAGTTCCAGCCAAGTGGCGTTGGTTCGTAGCGCAGGGGGTCAACGAATCGCCCCTCTACCAGGCGCTGGAACCACGTACGTAAAGTTTATTGGGGCGTCGCCAAGCGGTAAGGCACCAGGTTTTGATCCTGGCATGCGCAGGTTCGAATCCTGCCGCCCCAGCCAACTTCAGCGATAGGCGTGCAGAGCCATCACTACCACGAGCAAGAATCTTACCAGGCCTCAAATCCGCTACTCTGATTCCAGCAGGTACCAACCCGTGTCAAAACTCAAGCTATTTACCGGGAATGCAAACCCGGCGCTGGCAAAGCGCGTTGCGGATAGACTGGGTGAACCACTGGGCGCGGCGAAGGTCAGCAATTTTTCCGATGGCGAGATCAACGTTGAGCTCAACGACAACGTGCGCGGTCACGACGTCTTCATCATCCAGCCTACCTGCGCGCCCCCCAATCGCAATATCATGGAGCTGTTGCTGATTGCCGACGCGCTGCGTCGCGCCTCGGCCGGTCGAATCACCGCCGTCGTGCCTTATTTTGGCTATGCGCGGCAAGATCGCAGGGTACGTTCCGCACGGGTGCCGATCAGCGCCAAGGTGGTCGCCGACATGATTGCCAAAGTCGGTGTGGACAGGGTGCTCACCGTCGACCTCCACGCCGAGCAGATCCAGGGCTTTTTTGCCATCCCGGTGGACAATGCCTACGGCTCGCCGGTGTTGATAGAGGATATCGAAAAGCAGCAATACGACAACATGATGGTGGTATCGCCCGACATTGGCGGGGTCGTTCGCGCCCGCGCCCTGGCCAAGCAGCTTAACGATGCCGATCTCGCCATCATCGACAAGCGCCGCCCCAAGGCCAACGAAGCCCAGATCATGAACATCATCGGTAAGGTCGAAGGGCGCACCTGCCTCCTTATGGACGACATGGTCGACACTGCGGGCACCCTCTGCCAGGCCGCAACCGCGCTGAAAGCCCGGGGCGCTATTAAAGTCGTTGCCTACTGTACCCACCCGGTGCTATCCGGCAAGGCCATCGACAATATCAACAAGTCGGAGCTGGATGAGCTGGTAGTCACCGACACCATCCCCCTGCGCGACGAAGCCCTCGGCTGCGAGCGCATTCGACAACTGACCATGGCGCCGTTGCTGGCGGAAGCGATCCGGCGAGTTTGCAACGAAGAATCCATAAGCGCCATGTTCGACGCTTTTGATTAAACCCTAAACCAACCCGCGGTGCCGGCCCGGTCGCAGGGCCGGCATTGCTTTTTTCAGGAGAAATGACGATGTCAGACAATATCGTTATCAACGCGAAGGTCCGAAACGACACGGGGAAAGGTGCGAGCCGCCGCCTGCGTCGCAACGACGAAATGCTGCCCGCCGTTATATACGGCGGTAAAGCCGAGCCCCAGTCGATCATGATTCTGCACCGTGAAATGGCCAAGGCGGCCGAGAACGAAGCCCTGTTCTCTTCAGTGCTGGATATCAACATCGACGGCAAGGTTGTCCTGGCAATCCTCAAGGACCTTCAGCGCCACCCGGCTCGCCCCATCATTCTGCACGCCGACTTTTTGCGCGTCGATCGCAGCAAGAAATTGCAGGTCCATGTTCCGCTGCACTTTATCAACGAAGAATTGTGCCACGGCGTCAAAATCGAGGGCGGCCGTATACAGCACAACGTGATAGAGATAGAAGTCAGCTGCCTTCCCGACGATTTGCCGGAATTTATCGAAGTCGATATGCTGGAAATGAAACTGGGCGACATCCTTCACCTGTCTGATATCGTTCTCCCCGAAAAGGTCGAGAGTGTAGCCCTGAGCTATGGCGAAGACCACGACCTACCCGTGGCTTCGGTGGCGGCACAGAAAGCCGTCGAGGATATTGAAGAGGACGTTACCGGCGAGGCGGACGAGCCTGACGAGCCAGCGGCGGACGGCGGCGACGAGTAAGCTCTGGCGCGCCACACTGAGCCATGACCATTCGGTTGCTGGTTGGCCTGGGTAACCCCGGGCCAGAATACCAACACACGCGACACAACGCCGGCCAGTGGTTGCTTACGGCCCTTGCCGCTCGTCATGGCTGTGAGTTGATGAGCGAGAAGCGCTTTTTCGGCGCCTGTGCACGGATAGATATCGGCGGCCAGGAGCTTCGCCTTCTGGTCCCCGCTACCTTTATGAATCGGTCTGGCCAGGCGGTCGCTGCCACGGCCAATTTTTTCAAGATTGCGCCCCGGGAAATCCTTGTCGCACACGATGAACTGGACCTTCCCGCCGGCGTCGCGCGCCTCAAGCAAGGAGGCGGTCACGGCGGCCACAATGGCCTGCGTGATACCATTTCTGCGCTGGGAAACAACGCAGACTTCTTGCGTTTGCGGCTGGGCATAGGTCACCCGGGCAGCAAGGACCTGGTTACCGGCTATGTGCTCTCCCGGGCACCGCAGTCTGAACAGGCAGCGCTGCTCGGCGCCATCGATGCCTCGATGGCTGTATTACCTGAGGTCGTCAGCGGCGATATCCCGGGAGCAATGAACCGATTGCATTGCTATAACGGCGGCGCGGCTTAACGCTTCGAAGCCGAACCCGCCCCACCAGGACACCTGTGGATTTCTCGGACAGCCGGCGCGACGCCTCTTCATCCACCCATGTCAGGAGCCCACAATGGGATTTAAATGCGGTATCGTTGGCCTGCCCAATGTCGGCAAATCGACCCTGTTCAACGCACTCACCAAAGCCGGCATCGAGGCGCAGAACTTTCCCTTCTGCACCATCGAACCTAACACCGGGATAGTGCCGGTGCCCGACCCCCGCCAGGACGCCATTGCAGCCATCGTCAACCCCCAGCGGGTTGTCCCCACTACCATGGAATTCGTCGATATCGCGGGGCTTGTGGAAGGAGCCTCCAAGGGCGAGGGCCTGGGTAATCAATTCCTGGCGAACATTCGTGAAACCGACGCTATAGCGCACGTGGTACGCTGCTTTACCGACCCCAACGTTATTCACGTGGCCAACACCATTGATCCCTGCTCCGACATTGAAATCATCAACACCGAACTGGCTTTGGCCGACATGGAGAGCGTCGACAAGCAATTACAGCGGGTCGGCCGGGTAGCCCGCAGCGGTGACAAGGCAGCCCAGGCGCAACTGAAGATTCTGGAAAAGATACAACCTCAACTCGATGAGGGCCTGCCAGTGCGGGCGCTGCAACTCACCACCGAGGAGCGGTCCGTGGTTGAAACGCTCCACCTGCTGACCAGCCAACCCACGATGTACATCGCCAATGTCGATGAGGAGGGCTTTGAGAACAACCCCTTGCTGGATGCGGTGCGCGAACTGGCCGCGCGGGAGGGCGCCATCGTGGTGCCGATATGCAACAAGTTGGAAGCAGAAATCGCCGAGCTCGATGACGAAGAGCGGCAGGAGTTTCTCACGGAAATGGGCATGAGTGAGCCAGGACTCAATCGGGTAATCCGCGCCGGCTACCAGCTTCTGGGACTGCACACCTACTTCACTGCCGGAGAGAAAGAAGTGCGAGCCTGGACCGTACCCGTCGGCGCTACTGCCCCCGAGGGTGCCGGCAAAATTCACACCGACTTCCAACGTGGGTTTATCAAGGCCGAAGTTATCGCCTACCGGGACTTCATCGAGTTCAATGGCGAACAGGGGGCACGAGAAGCCGGTAAATGGCGTCTTGAAGGCAAGGATTACGTTATCGCCGATGGCGACGTGATTCATTTCAAGTTCAATGTTTAGGCTGCCGGAGAGCACCGTTACAGCTTGACAAAACTTGTCCAAATCGCCAGAATGCGCGCCTTCCATGGCAAGGTAGCTCAGTTGGTTAGAGCACAGCACTCATAATGCTGGGGTCGGCGGTTCGAACCCGCCCCTTGCTACCATTACACCTCACGACACGGCTGGCCGTGCGTGGCCAGTTCAGCGGCTTGTTGCCTGGGGCCACCAGCGGCCTCGAGCACAGCCCCCGCACCGGCCAACCGACTAGCCAACCCTCCCGCAGCGACGGATCCAGTAAGCTATGAAGAAACCAGCAGCATCACTCAATCGTACCAGCGAGCAGATCGACGACGATGTCGAGTCATTCCTGAAACGTGGCGGCAAAATAGAAAAAATCAAGAACGGTGTTTCAGGTTACCAGCAGAGCAAGCATATCGTTATCAGCTCTGCCAAGAAAACGGCCGCCAAAGAGGCCGCAAACAACAACTAGGCACTCCGCTGGTAGCGCCTTACCGGTATTCCCCCAGAATCCCGGGCCGCCGGAACGCCGGGCCGCCGGGCAGTCGTGAACGGCGCGCCATTCAGCAAAATCTCACTGCCTTGGCGTGGCGCTGGTACCTGTCACAATCGGTGTGAAAGTGATTCGCTGCCCGCCCAGGGCGGCCTCGGCGATCAAGCCACCCTTGGATTGTACGAACACCGCCAGCCCCTTTACGTAGCGCGCACCGCCCTGCCGGGCCTGATTAGGCCCCGCGCTCAGCGAGGTGGAAACTCCGGTGGACCCTCCCTGGGCGGTGGCACCCGCCGTTACCGCTACCGCGGCTGCCTTGGCATCGAATTCGAATGTACCGCGGGTGAATTCTTCGTAGGCACGCTGGTCCTGGAAGAAAATAATTTCGCTGAACACTTGGCCGCCAATCTGGAACCCCACCGAGAGGTGGTACAGCTTCGAGGTGCCCGTGACGTAGCCGCGCCGGTATACCTGCCCGTGGCCGTAAGCGAAGCCAAGTAACCAGGCGCCCTTGCCAACATTCGGGTAGACGGCGTAGCCATAGGACTTCTCGAAATATTCCTGCACCAGCGGCGAATATTTGAATATGTCGATGGTTTTCGAATAGTCTTCTATCACCTTTGCGGTGCTGAAAGACGACAGTGCCAGCATCCAGGCTGCAGTCAGATAAAGTACATATTTTTTCATTGGGCGCTCCCGCTGTATCGTTGCGAGCTTATTGTACAGCTTGTTCGGGCTATTACTAAAGCGATTGCCACCGCCGACCAGGATTTATCGGGCACGGCGCCCAGGGCGGGTGATTTCAGCAACCGCGGCAGCACACTTTTTATTCAGCAACGAACCCAAACAGCCCTGGCTGGGGTACTATACCGGCACCCGATAGCCCGTCCCTGTACTCCTATAATACATGCGTAGTCCCCTGACACTGACAATCCTGACACTACTTCCCGCCCATGCCATTGCAGAGTCCCTGATGCTGGAGGAAGTGGTCGTTAGCGCCCAGCGCCGCGCCCAGTCGGTCATGGAAATACCGATGAGCGTCAGCGTCATCGACCAGCAGTTGCTCTCCGATTCGGTGATCAGCAACATCGACACCATGGTGGCCTATACACCGGGACTCAGCGGTATCGAACAGGGCATCAGCACTCCCATTTTTGCGATCCGCGGTATCAGCTCCAACAGCTTCGGTATCGGCGGCGAGGCCAGTGTCGGTGTTTTTGTCGACGAGGCTTACATCGGCCGCATCAATTCCACCGGCGCGGCATTTCTGGATGTAGCCCGAGTTGAAGTATTGCGGGGACCCCAGAGCACCCTGTTCGGACGCAATTCCTCAGCCGGGACCATCAGCATTGTAAGCAACCAGCCCCGTGAGGAAGCCAGCGTGGACTACCACCTGGCTTACGGCAGCTTCGACTCAGTGGACGCGACCTTTACCGTCAATACACCCCTGGTCGAGGATACCCTGTTGATGCGCGCCAGCCTGCTGCGCCATACCGACAACGGTTATAACCGCAACGTCCTTCTCGATCGCCCGGTCGGTGATCGCGACACCTGGGCAGGCCGCGCCGCCCTGCTCTGGCGGGCCAGCGATACGCTGGATATGACGTTGACCGCAGCGGCGGAAAACAGCAACACCGGCGGCCTCGGCTATGGCACCACCGATCCCGAGCTGGCGGCAGCGGGGGGAGTCAGCCCCGACCCCTTCAGCGGTGAAATGGCCTCGGACCAGGAGATTTTTGACGATAACCGCAGCCGCGACGCGCGCCTGCATATCGACTGGCAAATCGATCCACAATTACAACTCAAGTCGATTTCGGCCTGGCACGACAATCGCAGCCCCAACCTGTTCGATGTCGACGGCAGCGCGTTATTCATCCTCAATGCCGGATTCAGTGATCGTAATTCAACCACGATCAGCCAGGAGTTGCGCCTGCTCGGGCGATACCGCTCACTCGACTGGATTCTGGGTGCCAGCTACTTCACCGAGGATGTCAATGCCGATATCCTGCTCAATTACAACGAGTTCAATACCATCGGTGGCACCCCTGCACCACCGCCTCCGGACCAGCCGCTATTCCAGGTGTGCGACCCGGTTTCGGATGCGCTCCTTGGCCCCTGCGACGGCGATGCGACCGAGCGCTCGGCCACCCAGGGCGACTACCGCAGTTACGCCGCCTATGCCGATGTCAGCCTGCCCCTGGGCGACCGGTTCTCTGCCCAGGCCGGGTTGCGCTATACCCTCGATCGCAAGGACTACAGTTACGATGCGCCGCCGGTGGACAATGTCACCACCCGGTTTATTGGCAACAACGTGCTCGGTTACAGCACCGACGGCGTCCAGCAGTTGTCGGCGGACTGGGATCAGTGGCAGCCACGGCTGGCAGTGGACTACCAATGGACCGAGTCGCTGCTCACCTATGCCAGCGTCAGTCGCGGTTATAAAGCCGGGGGCTTTGACCCTGCGGCAACCACCGAACTATCCGAGTTCGACGAGGAGACTTCCTGGTCCTATGAAATTGGCCTGAAGTCGAGCTTCTGGCAGCAACGGGCACGTTTCAATGCCACCGCCTATCGCTACGATTACACCAACTATCAGGTGCAGTTGATCAGCAACGGACTGGCCCGCACGGTCAACGCGCCCGAGGTTGATGGCAGCGGCCTGGAACTGGAACTGCAGGTGCAACCCCATCCCCGATGGCAGTTGCTGTCCAGCGCCGCGTTCAGTCGCTCGCGCTTCGGTGACTTCGTACAGGACGATATCGACCTCAGCGGTAACCGCACCATTCTCTCTCCGCAGACGACGGTGAGCATGATTGGAGAGTATCGCCATCCACTGCCAGCGATCGGTCACGCCAGTATCCGCTTCGAGTGGTTGTACCAGGGAGAACAGTACTTCAGCGTACAGAATCTCGACAGCGAGAAACAGCCGGCCTATGCGGTTTCCAATCTCTACCTGGGCATCGCCAATGATCAGCAAGGCTGGCAGCTTCGGTTGATGGCAAGAAACCTTTTCAATACCGAGTACTTTGTAATTAATCGCGACCTCGGCGCCGGCCCGGTAGCCCTGCGCGCAGCGCCCACCTACTTCGGGGCTGAACTACGCGGGAGCTTCTAGGCGCATCGTTTTGAGCCCACCCCGCCGAGGTCTACACTAGTGGCCGCTCAACCCACCTGGGCGGGAAGGTTGATGGAAAACACTGCGCTGTACGGCCTGGCTGCCGATGCCGTTCTGATCATTCACGTGGCCATCGTTGCGTTCATCGTACTCGGTCTGGCACTGATCCTGGCTGGCAAGCCGGGTCATTGGCGCTGGGTGCGAAATCCCTGGTTTCGACTATGCCATCTCGTCGCCATCCTGGTGGTGGTACTGCAGTCCTGGCTCGGCGTCATCTGCCCACTGACTTCCTGGGAGATGGCGCTACGCGCAAGGGCGGCGGAGACCGTTTATGCTGACTCGTTCATCAGCCACTGGCTGCAGCAACTGCTCTATTACCAGGCGCCGCCCTGGGTTTTCCTTGTCGCCTATACGCTTTTTGGCAGCCTGGTGGTAGCAAGCTGGTTTCTGGTGAGGCCTCGCCCATTCAAGCCGCGCCCGCGCCCGGACGACCCCTCACAGCCATAGGTTCAGCACCAGCCCCAACAGAAAAAGCCCGCTGAACTTACGGGTGTGATCGAAGGCATGGGCGGCATACCAAAGGGGCCACACCTCTGCGGGAAAGTCGTCGGGTCGCTCCGCGGGCGGCAACGCCCTGTAGGCGCCGATCAAGCGCCACAGGGAAGGCAGATTAAGCAACACCAATAACAACCAGGGGCCGGTCTGTTGGCTTACCACCAGGCCAATCGTTAGCAGGTACTGCGCCACCATCATCACCAGCACCCATTGACGGGCGCGCGCCTGTCCCAGGATCACGGGCAGCGAGCGCACCCCCTTGGCGCGATCAACCTCGAGCTTATCGGTGTGCTTGCCGAACAGGACCGAGGTGGGACCCAGAGCATAGACCATGCTGATCCAGGCGACACTCCAGCTCCATTGGCCAGAGACGACGAAATAGGTGCCGCCGATCATCAGCGGCCCCCACACCAGCAATACGGCGGGCTCGCCCAGCCCGATATACTTCAATGGGTAACTGTAAAACAGCACAAAAAAGGCCCCTGCGGCCAATAAGCCCAGGGTTATGCCGCCCCGCTCCCAGACCAGGATCGCACCGACCACCAGCGCAAGGCCACCGGTGAAGGCAATATAACGCAGCATTTCGCTGCGGCTCATCAGGCCATGTTCCAGCACATGGGTTCCGTAGCGATTGCGGTGATAGTCATCGCTATCGATGCCGCGTCCAGAGTCGGTCAGGTCGTTGAGTTGGTTGTTGGTCGCGTGGGCCAGCAACAGGCCCAGCATGACAAGCACCAGGTAGAAGCCGTTGAAAACACCATCCTGGAGGGCCAGCAAACCGCCGACCGCACAGGAGGTAAACGTCATCAGCAACACCGAAGCGCGGCTGGCAATCAGCCAGCGCGAAATCGGATCGAGTTCTTTCCACTGAGCCTTGTCGACCTGGGGCATGGTCCTCAGGGCCTGGTACCACATAGCGGGGTTGGGCATTGTCTGTTTTCCTGATTGGGTGGAGCGGCGCCAATGGTAGCCTAGTCGGGCGGTTTGACTCCAGTGCATGCAGGCCGTTGCAACAGACCGCTCCGGAACTGGCGAAGGCAAATGATTGGGCGAGATAATCTACGCCCTGAGCCAGTCAGTCGATCACCGCCTGCCCCTCGCAGACTACTGATATCAGCGCTACAATGCCTTTCCCCTGCCAGAATGGAATGTAGCGATGCCGGAATCTCTCGATAGCTTATGGGTGTGGCTGGATCACATCATGCACCAGAACCCGGTCCTGCCCCTGTTCCTGATTATCGGCCTGGGCTACGTCATCGGCAATTTCCGCATCGGCAGCTTTTCCTTCGGTTCGGTAGCGGGAGTGTTGTTCGCGGGAATTCTGTTTGGCCATTTTTTTGGCCTGCGTATCAATCCCGGCGCACAGGCAGTGGGTTTCGCGCTGTTCATCTTTTCGGTCGGATACCAGGCCGGGCCCCGCTTTTTTAGCGCCGTCAAGGAAGATGGCTTGAAGTATTTCGCCCTGGCGCTGGTGGTAACGGTGAGTGCCGTGGGTATTACGCTGGTGGCCGCGCGACTGCTGCAGGCCGACCCCGGTGTGTCTGCGGGCTTGCTGGCGGGTGGACTGACCAGTTCACCCACTCTGGCTGCAGCCCAGGATGCGGTGCGCAGTGGCACCGTGTCACTGCCCGAAAACTGGGACAGCGAAACCATTGTCGGCAATATCGCCACGACCTATGCCATCACCTACATATTCGGCCTGACCGGCCTGATTTCGATCATCAAGTACATGCCGCGGATCCTGGGTATCGACATGGCTGCGGAAGCGGCGAGGCTCGAGCGTGAAGCCGAGCAGGCGATAAGTCCCACCAACATTACGACACGCTGCTACCGGGTAGAGAACCCCGACTTTATCAAAATGACGCTGCTCGAGATTCGCGACCGGTATTGCGAGCGCATCCCGGTGTCCAACGTCATCAGAGATGGTGAAAAGATCGAGATGCACCTGACCGACCACCTGCAGCTGCACGACGTGGTGGAGTTGACCGGCCCCCGGCGACTCTTTACTCACGGGATCCAGGCTGTCGGCCCCGAGGTGCCCCCCGAGTGGAATATCAGCCAGACGCAGGAGACTGCCCAGGTGGTGGTTACCAACAAAGAAGTCTTCGGCAAAACCCTCGGCGAGCTGAATATCCCCTACTATTTTGGCGTGCTGGTACAACATATCACCCGGACTGGCGTGCGCCTGCCCCACAGCAGGGAATTGACCTTGACCAAGGGAGACGTGCTGACTGTTATCGGGCCGACAGCTAACATCGACCGCCTGGGAGAATACGCCGGTGAGGTCGAGCGGGATATTTCCGAGACCGATATGAAGACCTTTGCCTTCGGCATTGCCGCCGGTGCCGTGCTGGGGATGCTCTCCATTTCTGTGGGTGGCGTCTCCGTTGGCCTCGGCGCGGCGGGGGGGTTGCTCGCCTCGGGCTTGATCATTGGCTATCTGCGCAGTATCCGGCCCACCTTCGGCCGCCTTCCCGAGGCTGCGCGCTGGGTTCTGATGGAGTTCGGGCTTCTGCTTTTCATGGCGGGCGTTGGCTTACAGGCCGGGGGTAATATTGTTGAAACCCTGGGCAACAGCGGCCCCACACTGATACTGGCCGGGGTGGTCATCACGGTCGTGCCCATTGCGGTAGCTTATTTCTTCGGCAGCAAAGTGCTCAAACTCAACCCCGCTATCCTGATGGGGGCTCTTACCGGGGCGATGACCAGCGGCGCGGCCCTGAGCGTGGTCACCGCCGAGGCGAAGAGTGCCGTGCCGGCGATCGGTTATGCAGGCACCTACGCCTTCGGCAACGTGCTTTTGATGGTCGCAGGCCCACTGCTGATCTTGCTGGGATAGACAAGCCCTGACAGGCTCACTGCAGCGCCGCCAAGTTTTTCCGCCAGGCCGCTGGCACGGTGTACCCGCCGCGACAAACCGGCGCAGAACACATCGACGCTGCAAGCGAGGGTGAGGCGGTCCCGGGCCCGGGTAATTGCCGTGTAGATCAGCTCACGGGTCAGCAATGGGCTAAGGGAGCCGAGCGCATCCGCTGGCGGCAGCACCAGAGCCGCGTGCCTATACTCGGAGCCCTGCGACTTGTGCACACTGATGGCATAGCTGCTCTCCCAAAGCGGCAGGCGGCCGAGCGGCAGGCGCCGGGGAGTGCCTTCGGCACCTTCGAAACAGGCGTAAAGTTGGCCCCCGTCAGCACGCAGCAGGATGCCGGTATCCCCGTTATATAGCTGAAGCGGGTAGCTGTTCTCAACGATCATGATCGGCTTGCCCGCAAAGCTGCCGCTCAGGGGTGGCGCCAGCCCCTGGCGTGAAAGATAGCGTTCAATCTTCTGATTCAGCTCGGTGACACCGGTGCTACCCTCCCGCAGTGCGCAGAGTATGCGATAGTGATCCAGCAAACGGAGTTTCTCTACTTCACCCAGGTCATGGTCGAGCCAGGCCCGGGTCAGTTCCAGGTAGGGCGCGGCGAGTTTTTCCAACCAGGCCTCGCTGCCGGGGTCCGGACCCAGCTGTTCGAGGTCGTCTGCGTTGGCTTTTCCCGCGTGCTGCAACAGGCCTCGAGCAGCGCTGGCGTCGCCTGCTTTGACCGCTGCCGCCAGCTCGCCGATACCTGAATCGACGGTAAAGCGATAACTGTGTCGCAACAGGGCAATGCCATCACCGACACCGGGTTCGCCCCCGGTCGCCGGCGGCAGCTCGAACGCGCACAGGCGCTCCAGCAACTGGCGCTGGGGTGGTGAATAGCTCAATCCATCGGTGACGTCCTCCGGGGGGAGGCTGGCAAAAAGATCCTGCAAGACCTGGCCAACACCCACCGAAGGTAACTGGTCCCGGTCGCCCAACAATATCAGCCTTGCGTGGGGCCGCAGCGCAGACAGCAGTTGAGCCATGAGGCCAAGATCGAGCATCGATGCCTCATCGATCAGCAATATATCGCAGCTTAGCGGATTATCCGCGGTGTGGCGAAACCGGGTGCTGCCAGGCAATGGTCCCAGCAGCCGATGCACCGTGGTGACATCACTGGAAATACCCGCCGCCAGGCGGCTATCGATGGCGGGATCGTGCAGCAGGGCGCTGCGAATAGCCTGTGCCAGCCGCGCCGCTGCCTTCCCGGTTGGCGCTGCCATGGCGATGCGCTGCCTGAGCCCGTTGCGCTGCCCCCACTCACGCAGCAAAGCCAGCACCTTGACCACCGTTGTCGTCTTACCGGTTCCAGGCCCTCCGGCAATCAGGCAAAAGCGCCGACTGAGGGCAACGGCCGCCGCCAGCTTCTGACCGTCAAACTCGCCCGGGGGGGAGGAAAAATAGTGCCCCAGGCGCTCTCCCAACCAGGCTTCGTCAACCGCCTCAGGGCGACTGCGGTGACCGATGCCGCTGGCGACCACACCCTCGTAGTAGTGGTAGCGCGACAAGTAAAGCCGGTTCTGTTCCAGCATTAAGGGCCCAAGCTGTCCAGGCGTCGCCACCACGGCACTGTCCCGCAACGCCTGCCGCCACTGGGGCAATGGAGGTGGTGCTATCCCGCTTCCTGCTATGGCTTCACCAGCGGCGCATCGCTGCTGCAGGTCGACGCAGCTATTTTGCTGGCCGAGGGCATGACTCACCGCCGCGGCCGCCAGAATCACTTCGGGAGTGGCGTCGATGCGGCCGATATAGTTGGCAAACTGCCAGTCTATCGGGCTGATGACGCCCTCGGCACGGAGCTCGTGCAACTGCTGGAGGATGGTACTCATCCCCCTTCCCCCGCATCGAACAACGTATCGAGGGCGAGGATGGTCCCCCTGTCCGGGCGGTCGTAAAATACGCCGCGGCCAGGTTCAGACCGGCCGGTCATACCACGTAGAAACAGATAATACACACCCCCGAAGTGGCTTTCGAAGCTGTAATCGCGCAGTCTCGCGCCCAGGTAGCGATGCAGCGCAGTGGCATAAATCAGGTACTGCAGGTCGTACCGATGGGTGCCGATCGCGCGCTGCATCGCCTCCAGACGGTAGCTATCCGGGTTCGGGCCCAGATAATTGGATTTGTAGTCGAGCAGATAAAAACGGCCTTGGTGCTGAAATACCAGATCGATAAAGCCGCGCATGATCCCCCGCACCGCTGCGAAATCCAGCGGTGGTGAATGACCGAGATAGCCGGACCGGCGCAGGCTGTAATCGAGATCAGCCCCACGGATGTCGGCGGACATGCGGAAATTGAATTCCATTTCACTGATGCGCGCAGCCGCTGGCAGCTCGGCGAGACTCAAGCCATTCAGCGGCGGCAGCTGGCTGTTCAGCACCTGGCGCAGCCAGCTCGCGACCATCGGAGCCCAGCGGTCGTTATCCATGCCGAATGCATCGAGTTGGTGCCGAGTCGCGGCCAGCAGGCTTTGCTCGTCGGCGGCAAAATCGACGGTCTCCAGAATATTATGCAACAGGGTGCCGTAGCGAGGGCCACGGGGAAAGGTTGCCGGGCTGGCCTCATCGCCCACGTCGATCCCGGATACGGATTGTTCTTGCTCGTCAGCCGCGCCCCGCTGCGGCGCACTGCCGCCCTGGCCCCTGGCCAGGGCACTGTAACTGGTCAGGGACCAATTGTCGCGAGCCAGCCGAGGCGGCTCCCGCAGGGCGAGGGATACCGGCCGAGCGGGCGGCCAGCGCACCGTGGTTACATCGGCGGCGTGGTCAGGAGAAAAAACCTCCAACGATAGCAGCTTGTCCCCGCAGTCCAGGGCCAGGCTATGCAGGCTTTCCAGCAGTGCTGTTTCGTCCGCCGCGACATCGGGGCTCCCGAGTAGGTGTGCCACCGCCGTATCCGCGAAGGGCAGCACGGGTTTGCGCCCGGCGACATTGGCCAGGCCCAGGTAACACTGGTGGCGCGCCCGGGTAAGCGCCACGTAAAGTAGACGTATGTCTTCCGCCAGACGTTCGCGATCGGTGAGCTTCTGCGACTCGGGACTTGTCGCCAGATCTGCCACGGTCACGAATTCCTCACCGCCTTCCCCGCCATGCTGGCGATGAAAAACGCACTCGGTACTCTGGCGCGCGAAGGACGCCAGGGGGATGAAGACAACATCGTACTCCAGCCCTTTACTGGCGTGAATGGTGACAATCTGCACCAGTTTGTCGTCACTCTCCAGGCGCACCCGCTGGCTGTCACTATCTGCCCGGCGTTCACCCCGGAGGTGACGCAGGAACCAACGCAACAACTCCTCGGGACCACCACCGGACTCGCTCGCTTGCTGTAACAGTTCTCCCAGGTGGCGCAGATCGGTCAGGCTGCGCTGGCCCTCTGGCTGGGCCAGCAGCCTGGCGGGGAGATTACGCCGTGCCATCAACTGACGTAGCATCGACAAAACACCAAAGCGCTGCAGTTGTTGCCGGTAGTCTGCGAATTCCTCAAGCAGCCCCTGCTGCGCCTGCATATCCTCATCCAGAGCTGCGATATCCGCCAGCGCCACGTCGAGGAGCCGGGTCGCCAGGGCACTGCGCAACTTTCCCCCGTCGCCCGGATGCAAAACGGCTTGCAACAGGTGGTACAAGTCGATAGCCACTGGCGCATCGAATACACTCTCGCGACTCAGAAATACACTGTTGACACCCCGCTGAGCCAGGGCGTCTTTTACCAACCCGGCCTCACTGCGCTCGCGCACCAGTACTGCGATGTTGCCCGGAGTGAGAGCCTGGCCCGCAATCGTAAGCAGACCATCGGTTGCCGCGTTCAGCAATTCGACGATCTGGCTAGCGGTTTTCTGGGCCAGTATTTGCCGCGCTGCACCGCTACTGATTCGACCTTTCTTGTCCTCACCACGACAGTAGAACAGCTTCAACGGGACCGGCACTTTACCGGCAAGCCGCATCGGCTTGCTGTCCGCATCCGGGGATGCCTGCACCGGGGTGAAGGGAATATCATCGGGATAGAGAAAAGCTCCCTGCCCCGGGTCGAGAGCCTCGGCTCGCTGGAATAATCGGTTGACGGCTTCAACCATGGCGCTGGAGGAGCGCCAGTTGGTGGCCAGGCTGAAAAGGCCATGAGGGTCGGGCGCCACCCGCCTCCTCGCGCCGATATAGGTAAAGATATCGGCGCCGCGAAATTTATAGATTGCCTGCTTGGGATCGCCAATCATCAGCCATGCCGTGGCTTCCGATGCACCATAAATCGCGTCAAAAATCCGGTATTGCAAAGCGTCTGTGTCCTGGAATTCGTCGACCATCGCCACCGGGTATTGCCGTGCCAGTCGCTGCCCAAGTTGCGCGCCACTCCCTGGCCGCTGCAGGGCCGCTGCCAGATTTTGCAACAGATCGTCGGGCGAAAGCTGGTTGCGTTCCTGTCTGGATTGCCGCATGGACGCTGCGATATCGCCTATGGCCCGGGTCAACAGATGGATGTGAAGCTGTTGTCGCAGGTCGGCGAAAGCCCGCGCCAGGCGGCCGCAATAGTCAAAAGCCCGGTGAACGGGCACTTGTTGGGCCTTCGGGGTCGCCGCCTTGATAGCCTGCGGCGACCAAAGCTCCCAGGACTCCCCGCGCGAGGAAACGAATTCCAGGCGGTTGGAACGACAGAACCGCTCCATCTCACGAATACGGGCCTCATCCCTGACTTTCGCCCTGGCTTTAAAGGGCAATTCCCGCAGCAAACGACTGACATCCTGCTCCAGCCACAAAGCCTTCAGTGCCTCGACCTCGGCCCGCAGACTGACAAGCTCGTCCCCCGACCAGTTGGCTTCCGGCTCCAGGCGCAACTGCTGGCTGCCCCAGTAGGGAATCACCGCGCGCAGCAGCGACTCGGGAGACTTCCAGGGTGGCGGCAGCAAACTTGCCGTGTCGGGATCGAGGGTGGCCAGTTGCTGACGCCAGAAGTCCTCAGCCGCCTGCTGTTGCAGCAAGGTTTCATCGATGATCAATTCCAGCTCGAATGCGGCCCCGCTGGTAAAAGCGTTGTCTGTCAGGGCCCGGTGACAGAAGCCATGGATGGTGTATATGGATGCTTCATCCATCTGCCGCTGGGCCGCATCCAGCAGTGAACAGGCCGTGCCTTTCTCGGGAAAAGCCGCAATCAAGCCGGCAATAAAGCCATCATCGGACGCGCCAAGGCGAAACCCGTCATAGGCCAGCACGATGCGCTGGCGCACCCGCTCGCGCAGCTCCTCGGTCGCCGCCGTGGTAAAGGTGACTACCAGGATGTTGTCAACCGACAACGGCCGTTCCCGGCCCAGGCCCAGCAGCAGGCGCAGATAGAGATTGGCGATCGTATAGGTTTTTCCGGTGCCGGCACTGGCCTCGATGAGGCGCATGCCATACATCGGAAACGCCAGCGCGTTCCATTCGCCGGTGCTCATGCCAGCGGTTCCAGCGCGATCCGGGCCGGCTCTACCAACTCGACGGCAAGCCGGGTAAATTCGCTGTCACCGAGCTCTTCGAAGCTGAAACAGCGGGATATAAACGGATCCTGGGACTCGGCACTGGCGTATTTCGAATCGGCACTCCAGTATGACTCTGCCTGGCGCCAGGCAAGGGCTTCGTCACCGCTGCGGGCCATGCTCTCCAGCCACTGCCAGCAGGTCTCCGGCAGCAGGGGCAGCGCGCGTTGCATTCCCAGCCGGTACCAGCCCAACAGACACTTGAGCCATGCCCTTGCCTCTGCCTTGGCGACCGGGCGGTAGCGGTAGCCCTGGCCCGCCTCAAATAACAAGCTGGTGACCGGACCTCCCACAGCGTTGGCCACCAGATGCCTCAACCAGTGCTGCAGCAATTGATGTTTACGAAACTTGCCGGGTCGCCAGTGAACCAGCCTGTTGTCGTGGAGTGGTCCCAGTTCGCCCTCGATGAGAAACCCGTCCAGCTCCAGCTCGAGGGAAATGCTTTGGGGTTCGGCAACCAGATAGTGCGCCACCTCCGCCGTTATGTCGGCGGCATCGGACCACAGCGAATCCAGGGCCAGGCTACCAGGCCCTCCCTGGGGCGCTAGCCCCGCGGCGACACAAAGTTGCAGCCAGTGATTTTCTGAAACCCCTTCCAGCTGCCGCCGCTGTGCATCCTCGGCAAGCAGATAGCGATCGAGTCCGGCGAGCTCCAGCACCTCGGTATCTGCCGGTTCGTCCTCGGCAAGCGCGAGATGAATACCTACGCGCTGCTGCAGAAAGCTGCGACAGGCATTGGCGACGAAGGCAAGCAGGCGGTCAAGCGGCAGCCTGCTCGCCAGGGGCTGGAGTGGTGGCAGCGACTGCTCAGCCCAGGATACGCTGGATGGGTCAGGCTGGAGGGCAGCGTTATAGTACTCCCTCGCATAACTGAACCAGCGCGACTCGCCCTCGCCGAAGTAGCGCGGGTCGAAGGGCTGCAGGTGATGGTGGGTCAGCAGGCGGTCAAGTACCCCCGCGCTGGCGAGCTGTGCCTGCTCATCCTCGGCGCCAGCGACCACCGCTATCCGCTGGCAGTAATCCGTCAACTCACCAACCAGCACCGATGCCAGTTTGCTGCTGTTATCCCGCACGTCGCTGCCTACGTAGCTGATATAGAGTCGATCCCGCGCGGCCAGTATCGCTTCCAGCATCTGGTAGCGGTCATCGTTGCGCCGGTTCCGGTCCCCCCGGCGGGGTCGGTCCTGGTCGATCAGGTCGAATCCGGATTGACTCTGGGAGCGGGGAAACTGCTGGTCATTCATCCCCAGCAGACACACCACTTTAAAGGGAATGCTGCGCATGGGCATCAGGGTACAGAAATTGATGCCCCCGGACAGAAAGCCGAAGCTGTCTCCCGCCTGCCCTAAATGCTGGTGCAGCAGGCTTTGCAGCAATGGCGGTCCGATGGGCTCGTCGAGTTGATCGATGGCAATCCCGGCGGGCTCATTCGCAAGGTTTTGCAGCAACTGCGCCAGCGCCGCGGTTTCCTCGTCGTCGGGGTCGAAAAAGTCACTGACACACTGGCGCAGGAGCACAATCCAATCCCGCCAGCTATGGTCCTGCTGCAAGTGCGTGCGCCAGGCCCAGAGACTATCCAACACATCAATCGTCCTTCCTAACAGTTCAGCACTGCTGCTATCGATTTCGTCACTCGCGAGGGTGGCATTGAACAAACCCGCGGCTTCCGGGAGCGCGTAGCCCAGCAACAACCTGTCGAGCCCAAACCGCCAGCTATTGGCATGGCTGGGGGGCAGACCCAACTCGCATTTGTGATCGGCGTTCCAGCCCCAGCGGATCCCGCTGCTTGCGACCCAGTGGCGGATGCGCGCAAGCTCTGTCGTCGAGAACCCGAACCGGGACGCGATGGCAGGGGTCTGGATCAGGTCGATGATCTCGGGGGCAGCAAAGCGCGAACCGGGCAGCTCGACCAGTGCCAGGAACGCTCGCAGTACGGGTGCTTCTTCGACCTGGGTACGATCGGAAATACTGTAGCGCAGGGCCACCCCCTCCCGAGGCTGGCTGAATACCGCGTGGATGACCGGCGCGTAGGCGCTGATGTCGGGCACCATGACCACGATATCCCGCATCCGCAGGCCATCATCGGTACCCAGCATCGCCAGCAACTGATCATGCAGCACTTCGACTTCGCGCATCGGGCTATGACAGCTGTGCAACTGCACCGAATGATCGCTGTCGGCAATCGTGAACCGGGCCAGCCCGCCATTATCGCCCTCGGCACGACTCTGCAGGCGCAGAATATCGCGCTGCAAAACCCCCAGCAGGGTATCGTCGCGCACCTCGACGAAGTGATCGTCGCTGTCGACATCGCGCTCAAGCAAGAGGTCGAAAAAATCGCGTCCCATGCGGCCGAAGGAGGCCAACAGCGGGTTCCCCACCTGGAAAAACTGTGGGCCACCTGCCTTTCACTGCTGCGGCCTGGCGTTTACTGCGGCTTTTTTCGCTGACGATGTCACCCCAGTACTGGGCACAGGGGTTTAGCGCATAGATTTCAACCCTGGTCTGCTGCCCGAGTGCGACAAAGAGATCCATTTGCGCGGGGGGCAAGCTGGAAACCCCGAAGATAGCCACGTGCTCGGGAATCCCGGCACCCACGCACTTTCCCGCCGCCAGGCGACGCTGCGCCTCGCGATAAACAGCGGCGCGATGGGGCTCCTGCCCCAGTCGGGTGATGCGCTCCAACAGTGCTCGCCACAGCACAGGCTGCCAGCGCTGGTCACGTTCCAGCGCCGTGTCGTCTCCGGCTTCCCAGGCAAACAACCAGTCGGGCCGGTACAACAGGTACTGGTCGAAGATATCGGCAATCCGGTAGGACAACTGGTAGCGCGGCAGTTGTTGGTGGCCGTGCTCCCGGAGATAACGCGCCAGGGGTTCACCTTCCCTGCTCTCAGCCAGGCCCGGCAACAGGGCCATGATGTGCCAGCTCATCGAAAGTTTGTCAAAGCTGCTGTGTCCAGAGGCTTCGCGCCCCATCAGCCGCTGGCAGAGCTGCCAGAGAAAGGTCGCTGGCATCGGCGTGGCAAGATTGGCGACAATGCCATTGCGCCGAGCAAGCTCAAGTGTCAGCCACTGGCGCATACCCTGACTCTGCACCAGCAGCGTCTGGGGTACCAAAGCAGCGTTGGCTTGCACGGCCTGTCGGGACAGGTTCAGGGCCAGTTGATCCACCAGCACCTCGGTCCGATTCGACTGAATCAGGCGTAGCATGGGTTTTCCAGCTGCTGCAGAAAAAGCGCGAACTGCTGGCAGATGGTGTCAAGGACGGACATCAGACGATGATCGCTGTTCACCAGCAGCAGTGGCATATCGTGGTGCCGGCAGAACCGGAGGACGTTGGCAACCGGGACCACTTCATCATGCCAGCCGTGAATGGCCAGACTCACCGCCGCCCGGGGTTTCATGAAGTCACTTTCGTAACCCGGCATCAGCACCGCAGGGGCAAGGATAAACAGCCCCTCCGGGGGGTGTTCGCTGGCCACGGCGGCAGCAACGTATGCGCCCATACTGGAACCCACCAATACCAACCTGTCGCAATTATCAGGCAGGGCCCCTCGCAAGGTGGTAATCCGATCTCTGACATCGTTCATGCCCTGGTAATCGGGACTCATGACCTGGTATCCGTGGGCTTCGGCGACTTTTGCCAGGCGCGCGATCTTGCTGCCCCAGGGGCCGCTCTCCTTGCCGTGATTAAAACATACCCAACGATTCATGCCGCATTCTCCCCGCTTACCACCCTGCACTCCCGCATGCACCCACACCACTTTGCCACTATTGCACGCCTCAGTTTAAGCGCCACAGGAACACGGCGGCAACCGTGACTCGACCCCGGGACCCTGTCGCCGTCGTGTGCAACACTCCCGGGGACGCACCCGGCGCTCATTTCCCGGCTCTGGTGAAACGGGTTATCATCCCCTGTCAGTCCCCTTGGAGCGCTAGCCATGCTGTTAAAACCGCTGAACTACCTGCTGCTGATTGTGCTGCTCGCTCTGAGCGGCTGCGCCACGATGAGTAGCGACTTCGATCCCCCTAAAATCGACCTGGCGGGGATAGAGCCGGTCAACTCCGAATCGATCGAACCCCGGTTCTTGCTCAAGCTCCGAGTCGTCAACCCCAACGACCAGGCGCTCAACATTAAGGGCATTTACTACGAGCTCAGCGCCGAAGGTCACGACCTGGTGACTGGTGCCACTAACGCGGCGACGATCGTCCCCGCCTACGGCGAAAACATCGTTACTTTGGAGGCCTCCACCAGCCTGATGGGCACCATTGGCCTGTTCAAGAGTTTGATCACGTCCACGGGTAAAATGGACGCCCTGCACTACCAGCTCTACACCAAGGTGTCGGTGGCCGGCATGATGATGCCGATTCGAAAAACCCACGAAGGCAAACTGGATCTGAGCAACCCCGGGGGACGGCAGACCACCCCTGTGATCCCGGACAGGCTGTAACACCCAAGGCCCGGGCGGTTGCCCATCGGTTGCTTCGCGTTCACTACCACTGGTAAACCAGGGCGATATTGGTCTCACGGTCCATGGGTTCAGTCTCGGGATCGACCACGCGGTTCCACCGCAGCTTGTAGGACAGTTTGATCGCCAGGGATTGATAGACACTCATGGTCAGTGAGGTGGTCGATCGCACCGTAGTGTTCTCCGGCCCCTCTTCAACCGAAAGCAGTTGGCCGAAACTGGCGGTCTCGCTGATAATCCACTTGAAGTTACCCGCCAGGCGGACGATCAATTCGTTTTCAATGTCCCCATTATCGGCGAGTTGGCTGCGCCGGTAACCCGGACCAGCCTCGAGATCCAGCACCATTTTTTTGTTGTCGAGAAGTCGATGGCTGTAGCCCAGCGACAGAATGCTCTGGTAGACATAGGTTGAAAACTTGTCTTCCTCGTACTGGCCCCGGAAGAACATCGATTGAACCGGTGTGAACTTGAAGTTGCTTTGCCAGTAGCCAAGGTACTTTTCCGCCTGGCGCACGTCGTCGCTGGTCTGGTTGAATGACTCGAGGTGCAGGGCGTGGCGCCAGCGCGGGCCATCACGCCCGTAATCCAGGGAAAACGCGAGCGTGGTTCCCTCGGTGTTCCCCGAGGTCTGCACAAATCCCAGGTCAACGGCGCCCGCCCAAACCGGCTGGTCCACCATTTCCTGCTGGGCAGACGCAATGCCGGACCACGCGGCCAGCATCAGGCCGCACGCTGTGCGTTTGGGCAATTGGTACAAGGGATAGATCACGCAGTGCTTCCTGTCTGGGCCAGGTGAACATCCATCTGGGGGTAGGGAATACCGATGCCCGCCTCATCGAAGTGGTGCTTGATGGCTTCCAGCAGATCTCCGCGCACCGACCAGTAGTCTGCCGACTTGACCCAGGGCCTGATCGCCAGATTGACCGAGGAGTCTGCCAGATCAGCCACGCTGATCCCCGCTGCAGGATCCTTGAGTATCCGCTCATCAGCTTCCATCAGGCCCTGGATGATGCTCCTGGCGGCGCCGATATCGGCGTCGTAGCTGATACCCACCAGCAGATCGACCCGGCGGTTTGCCTCCAGGGAATAGTTGGTGATGGTCCCGCTCATCACCGCTGAGTTGGGTATGATGATGGTTTTGTTGTCACCGGTTTTCAGTATCGTTGTGAAGATACTGACCTCTTCGACCACGCCGGAGACGCCTCCCGCCTCGACAAAGTCCCCGGCGCGCAGGGGTCGAAAAAGCACCAGTAGAACGCCAGCGGCAAAATTTGACAGGCTTCCCTGCAGCGCCAGACCCACCGCCAGACCCGCGGCCCCGAGCAAGGCGATAAAGGATGTGGTTTCGATTCCCAACTGGGACAGGGCCGCCACCACTACAAAAGCAAACAACAGGCCGTAAATCAGGCTGCCAACAAAGCGGGTAATGGTGACATCTACATCGCGTTTGGTCATCGCCCGCACAACACCATTGCTGATGGCCCGAGCGAGCATTTTGCCGATCACGAAGATAAGCAGGGCAATAACCACCATGCTGCCGTACTTGATGATCAAAGCCGGCGCCTGATCAATATACTGGGTGAAATCAAGATCTTTCATAGTCGCTAACCTTTCTGGAGAAATAGCATCGGACCCACCGCAACGCCGTGCGAGTCTTTCCCAGGACCCCACGCGCTGTGATCGTTAATCGGGCATTACGCTGCAGCGATGAATTTACTTCAAGGATTAAGAAAAAAGGCCGCACCTTTTCAGGTGCGGCCCCGGACTTCCGGCAGTGCAGGGAACCCTGCAGCCGTTATTTTACTTCACTTCTACGTCGATCAGCTCTACACCTTCGATGACAGCTTCTTCGACTTCAGCTTCCATAATCACCATCACCCGGCGATTAGCGGCACGGCCTTCAGCAGTGGAGTTGTCTGCCTCAGGTCGGGTTTCCCCGTAACCGACAGTCTCCAGGCGCGAAGCATCAATACCGAAGTCGTCGGACAGAATTCCAGCCACCGCCTCAGCGCGACGCTCGGACAGTCGCTGGTTGTACTCGGCAGGACCACTGCTGTCGGTGTGACCTTCAACTACCGCAGTCGCACCAGGGTACTTGCGCAGAATTCCCGCAATTTCCTGCAACGAAGCCACGCCGTCAACACCGATCTTGGTGGAATCGAAGGCCGCTTTGACATCGACTTTCATGACCACTGTCTCGGAGAGAACCAGATAACACCCGACTTCGTCGACTTCAGAGCCAGGCGCTGTGTCGGGGCACTCGTCCAAGTAATCAGGGACACCGTCGCCGTCGCTATCCAGCGGACAACCCACTTCGTCCACGGCCACACCGGCAGGCGTGTTGGGGCACTGATCGACATCGTCGAGCACGCCATCACCATCACTATCGAGGATCGGCGGAGCTTTGGGCTCCTGGCCAAACATATAGCCAAGGCTTGCATAGGTAGCGACGTCGGTGCGATCAGCCCGGCCGCGGAAAGCACGCGCTTCAGCGCGCACGAAGAAGCCGGGTGTCAGGTGAACCTTCAGCCCGAGGCCGGCGTTCCACTGGTTGTGGTTATCGTCTTCAGAACCCGGCACGTCATCTTTGTAATCGACCATCGACTGGCCGCCACCGACCGAAACATATGGCTGCCAACGGCTGTTGGTAAAGTAGTAGGTCAGGTCCAGGTGCGCGTTCTGTATTGATGCATCGCCACGACTGGATGCATTGGCACTATCAGACTGATCGAGGTCGGCGGTGCGATAAAACCAGCCCTGAATCGCCCAGTGTTCACCCAGTCTGTACTCGGCGCCAATCGCGCCAAACGGCCCGTCATCGACCTGGCGCTTGTTGTCGGTAAAGTAGTAGCCGCCGCCAACTTCGAAACCCAAACCACTGTCGGAGGCTATCCCCTGCGCTGACAAACCACTGCTCAGCCCGAGCAGTCCGGACGCCAGCAAAACCTGCGTTGTTTTCTTCATCATGCTTTGTTTCCCTTGATACGTATGTTTTATGGGTTGCCCCATAACCCCAATGAGACAGCACTGAATAGCACTATTAACCTGCTGGCAGCCTTGACGGCAGCCACGCAGAGCTGAAACAAACCAATAATAATACTGTATTCCATTCTGCCCCCGCCGCTTACCCTGTCGGGCGGGGAGATGGCCTGCGTTTCGCACTAATCTGTGCCGGCAACACCGTGCCCTAGCGTTACCACCCGACGATTATAACTAGCAATGCAGCGCCGATAAAGCCCTTCACCGCGCCAGACCAAGGTTATTCGCTGGCCATCAGCTCGCGTCCAGCTCCAGTTTGCAACTGGGCTCCTGATTTTGCTCCTCGGCTACCGAGGGGTCGAGGATGAACAGGCGATTCGGGTCGACCCCGGCGGCAACCATCAACTCCCTCACCTGCTCGCTGCGCGCCCTCGCCAGGCGATCGAGATCATCCGCCCCAACTCGCTGGCGCCGCAGCAACGAGTCGAGCAACCGCTTCTGCATTTGCGCCTCCAGCGCCGCCTTGTCTATATCCGGCTGCGCGGCCTTCAGCTCTTTTCTCAGGTCGCCGACGTCTCTGCCAGTACTTTTTTCAAACCAGGAAAAAAACTTTTTCCGGTCGCTGGCAGCGATCGGGTAGGCAATTTCCTGCTCAGCCAGGGCCGCCTCCAACCGCTGCTGCTTCAGGGCCGGGTCGTCGATTGCAGGCACAGCGATTCCCCGGAGGGACACGGTCAGTTGCGGCCTCTTGGCCAGCGCTTCGGCCACCTTGGTGAGTTTGTCAGCCTGAGCCTCGGCCGCCTCGCTCTTACCGGCCTCGAAAATTACGTGGTCCAGGTCTTCCTCTTCCGCCCCCACCAGACTCCCCAACAGGGCGAAGGGCGCCGTTACGATCTTGGTTACCAGATTCAACAGGGCTTTACCAATCAGGGCGCCGTAGTGGAACTCAGGGTCATCGAGGTCGCCACTTACCGGCAGATTGAGATCGATCACCCCATTACTGTCCTTGAGCAGAGCCACGGCGAGGGCAACCGGCAGCGAAGTAGCAGTCGCGGACTCGGTACGCTCCCCAAGAGTCAGCTGATCGATGACCAGCCTGTTCTCGGCTGACAGTTTCTGGTCGACGATATGGTACTTGAAGGCCGCATCCAGCTTACCCTTATCGATGTTATAGCCGGCATAGGTGTCGGAATAGGGGCTTACCGAGGTCAGCTCGAGGTTGCTAAACTGCAGGGCGAGATCGACCATGAGCTTGTCCGACAGGGGCTTGACCTGGCCTTTGAGCGTCACCGGTGCGTACTTCTCGACCTGTCCGGTAAGATCGACCACCGCAGCCGCTTCAGCGTCGGTATCCAGCCCCTCGATGCTGCCCTCAATTCCATAGATTGCTGCTCGAAAGGTGCGGTTGAGTGAAAGGTCCGAAAAGTCGGCAGTGCCCTCATGAAAAACCACCGACCCGACGGAGACACTGGGGGAGCTGGCCGCGCTCTCCTGCTGGGGTTTGGGGTCGGCCGCTGCTCCGCTCGGGCTCATCGGCGCTGACTGGCCCGTCACCGTCGCCGGGCGCCGAACCATTCTCGATCACCAGCTCACCCAGATTGGTGCTGCCGTCTTCAAAAATGACGATCTTGGCAAAGGGCTGCAACAACTCCACCTGATCGATCTGCAGAGCGGCGGGGTCACTTTCCCATGCCAGCGGATTGATGTTCAGGGTTTCGAAACTGAGCACCTTGGTGCCCTTTTTCGCCTCGTTCACCAACAGTTGACTGAAGGTGACCTGGCCATTGACCTTGCTGTCGAGGCGCTCAGCGCGCTGCGCCAGACTGCCGTTGAGCTTTGCTGCCACCGAGCCGCTTTCCAGTTCAATGGCCAGCAAGGGCTCGACATAGGGCATCAGGGCCGCCAGCTCGAAACCATCGAGCTGGAGCTGAAAATCGGCCTGCAGCGGGTCGATATCTCCCTTACCTTCCAATGACAACTGGCCGGCCTCATTGATCCTGGTTTCGAGAGTAAGCGACTGAATATCACCGCCGGGGAATTCAAAGCCCTCCACCGCAACGGCGATGTCTTCCAACAAGATCACGTTGGTGATCGAATCAGACACCTGGTGCTGCACGGTGACAGCGGCATCAGTCAGCGCCACACGGCCAATGCCGACACTGAGCTCCGAGCCCGGATCGGCGGCCGCGGTTGCAGACGGCGGCGCAGGCTGCGCCGGTTCCGCCGTCTCGTCCGCTTTCGAGTCAACGGTTTTAACCGGCCTGGTAGCAGCAGCCTCGCCCTCACCTGAATTCGGCGCGTTATCACCCGGCGCCGCCCCGGGGGGATCGATCAGTTCGGGCTCTGCTGCCGTATACGGGGCCTGCTCCTTAAGTGGAGCCGCCGGCCCGGGCTCGCCCTCGCCGGCCTTGGGCTGCGCACCAGTTACCTCGGCCTTCGCCGCGGACTGGACCGTTTCCACGGCAGGTGCCGCCGTGGTCGAGGCATTCGCAGCGGCAATCGGGGACAGGCGCAGTACCCACTCGCCAACACCCGTCTCCGATGGCTCGGGTGCCGGCGCAACGGACCCGGTTTTCTCAGCGCCCACTCCATCGCCGCCCGAAGTCTCCGCGTCCTCGGCGTCGACCGGATTGGCGTCGGCTGCTGGAGCCGTGGCCGGCGCCGCGTCATCCACGGCTGCGGGATCAGTGCCCTCGGCAGCCGGAGCCGGGGCACCAGGCGCCGCAGGTCGCGGTGCATCGTCTGTAGGCGGGGTTCCCTTTGCGGGCGTTGCATCTCCCGCTTTGCCGGCCTGCGACGAGGGCTCGCCACCCGCCGGCTTGGCGCCGCCAGTGGGCGGGTTAGCGGCAGCCGGCGAGAGTACCGAGGCCAGGTAAGAGTTCCCGGCCGGGTCAATTCGCTCCCTTACGCGCAGCCCGGTGATGTCGACGTTGGCAATGTCCAGCCGCTGAGCGTCGAGATCGAACACCATGCCGCCCAGCCTGGTGCCCGGTAATTCGATAAGTTCAGGCGTATCCCCCCCGGCGCGATCCAGCACCACGATGTCTGCCAGCTCCAGGACGCCGTCGGTAAAAGTCAGGTTCTCGTCATACTTGTACTGGCCGCTGATGTCGGCGCTGCCACTGGCTACTTCAAACTTCACCTGATCCCTGAAGTAGTCCCAGACCATGGGCAGGCGCCAGCCCGACACCGAAATCGAGCCCGCCGAGCGCAGGGGGTTGAGGGACAGGCTGCCATTCCAGGCCAGTAACTCGTTGCGCGTGGTAGTCGCCGAGAGCGTGTAGGTGGCATCATCGCCAATCAGCGTACTGAGGTTCAGGACCTCCAGCGAGAGCGGGCCAAAGTCTGCTTTGAAGGGGCCCGGTTTATTGTGATCGACAAAGCTCAGGTTAACGTCTTCCAGCAGCAGTTTGTCGACCAGTAACCGGGGTAACTCGTCGTCGCCAGCTTCCGCGGCCGGTTCAGCGCCAGCCTGGGGCGCCAGCGATGCCTGGAGCTTGTCAATATAGCGCTGCCAGTTCAACTGCTGCTCGCGGTCGAGCTCAATCCCCACCCGGGGTTTGGTTAGCGCGATTTCGTCGAAGCCGATAGCCCTTTTGACCAGCGCCCAGGGCGAGATGTCGACCCGCAGCCGGTCAAATTCGAGCAGCACACCATCCGCTGCCTGCTTAGGGTCGGCATTCGGGGCCTCTGATAGCGTGAAGCCCTCGGCCTCGACGGCGAGTGTGAGCGGATTGATGCTGAGATGGTCGATGCGCGCGACGTAGGGATCTACGCTGAGCTTTTGCTGCGCCATATTGCGCGCGAAGTCCGGCACCACAAAGGCCAGCAGAGCGGCGAACACGAGGTAAACGAGCGCGCCCCAGCCGAAAATCGACAGCAGACGCCGCCCCCATGCCGAAGAAGAACTGGCGGTACCCTCTTCCCGCTGCATCATGCGCCCCCCCCAATGTCCTGAGAGTCAGTCTACCACCGCCCCCGCACGGGTAAAAGCATTCCCGACTACGCCGGCTCAGGCCACACCCTCTCCAGTGGTCACCTGACCAGACGCGGGCAGATCCACTCTAGGAGTCTGGGCAGTAGACCATTTTTAGATCGCCATAAACGACCGGCCTGGTTAATTTTGCCCGGCCCGCCAAATTGGGGTGACTGAGTCCATGCGATCATGGTGGTGGCCCTCAGTCCTGCTGCCAAATAGCCGGGCTATAAACGTCCTAACTGCCTCCTTTTGCCCTTCACGCGGTGCACAACGCGCTCATACGGCGTAGATTTAACGCCAGGCAAACGAGCTTCCATTCCGCCTGCACCCTCTCCAGACCACGCAGGCTGAATTGCCGGAATCCAAGTACGTTCTTGATCCAGCCATTAGGGGCTTCGGCGATCCATTTGCGCCGCCTGTAAGCGGCCTGCCCTTCCTGACTCTGCAGCCTGCCAGCCATCGCCGCTGTATGTGGATAACGACCGGCATCGACACCCGACTGCTGCTTGCCTTCCCGGCCCAAGGCGACGACCAGTTCCGTCTCAATATCCTGTGCTTGCTCAAAGGTCTGCTCGCTGCGGTAACCCGCATCGGCCAGGGTTTGTCCGGGCACAGAACCGAGCACATCGTTGATGGCATTGAGCATCGGCAGCAGCTGAGCAGAGTCGGCAGCGTTATTGCTCAGCTCCGCAGCCACAATGATTTGGGCCGTGTCGTCGACCGCGGTCTGCGCATTGTAGCTCTGATCAAAACCGCCCCCCGTGCGCTTCATGATACGGCTGTCGGGGTCCGTGAAGTTCTCCTGTGCCTTCGGTTTAGGTTCGCCGAAGTCTCGCTTGTACCGGCCCCCTTTCGGTTTGCCGTCAGGGCCCCGCGGACGCCGGTCATCGTCCTCACTGCGACCTCTCGCTGTGTCTGCCTCGCGCTGCCGCTGCTCCAGGCGTTCCCGCGCTGCGGTGATCTCCTGAAGGCGATTTTCGCGCCGCGCGATTTCCGCCGGCAGGTCCAGATCGGCCTCGTCGGCCTCATTGGCATCGGTACGCTTGGCGCGCTCCAGCAATTCATCGATCTGCGCCTTCAATTCCGCTTCAGCCTGCTGCATACGCGCATAACTCATCGCCTTGTGCCGACTGGCGTTGGCCTTCACCTTGGTCCCGTCAATCGCCACGGTTCCCAGCTTGACCAGTCCCAACTCCTGCGCCACTTTGACGACCTGCACGAACAGCGCCGACAGCTCATCCAGATGTTGTGCCCGGAAATCCCGGATCGTGCGGTGACGGGGAAAGTTGCCCGCCGCCAGTAAACGAAAGGCCACATCCTCCTGCAGCCGCCGTTCAATCTTGCGTGAACTGAAAACACCGGTCGCGTAGCTGTAGACCAACACCTTAACCATCATCACTGGATTAAAGGGCTGGTTGCGGGGACCACCATTAGCATACCGCGCGAAGAACGCACTCAAGTCCAGCGCGTCGATCGTGTCACCAATGAAATAGGCCAAGTGACCTTCGGGTAGCCACTCCCTCAGCGAGGGTGGCAGCAACATTTCTTGATCGGGTGCGTAAGGGCGGAAGCTGGTGGCCATACGGGATCCTTATTTAGGGAGAGTCTTTATTATCCGATATTCCCCTTCTGCCGCCCAGACTCCTAGCCTCAATGGCACTTGGTTAAGGAGAAATGCACAGGCTTTTCAAAGCGCCGCTCCGGGCATCTACCCCGTTAGGACACGCCGTAAACCCGTCCCTGGGGGCTCTGCGCCGACATCCCTGTCGGCGAAGGTCCTGCTGAGGTAGACACCCGAATCGGCTTGAGTAAGTGCCATTCACTCTAGCCTCGGTCCAGGGCAGCCTCGAAGACGTCGTTGAAGTGGGCCGCAAAGGTGACCGTCAGGCCCTCTTTGAGATAGCCTGGCAGCTCATCGTAGTCCCGCTCATTGGCGGCGGGTAATACCAGCCGTTTCAATTTTGCCCGCCGCGCCGCAATGACCTTTTCGCGGATGCCTCCGACGGGCAGCACCTGACCGGTCAGGGTCAATTCCCCGGTCATGGCCAGCCCAAGCGGTACCCTGCGCTGCAATGCCAGCGACAGCAAGGCGGTGGCCATCGTAATCCCCGCGCTGGGGCCATCCTTGGGAGTTGCACCCGCGGGCACGTGCAAATGCACCTGGGCTTCATCAAAGAACTCCCGGTCGGCACGGTAGCGCTCAAGATTTGCGATCACATAACTGTAGGCAATAGCCGCCGACTCTTTCATCACGTCGCCGAGCTGACCGGTGAGCTTGAAACCGCGGTTCAAGGTATGCACCCGTGTCGCCTCTATGGGCAGGGTAGCGCCCCCCATGGCCGTCCAGGCCAGTCCGGTGACGACACCGACCCCGGCAATGGCCGCGTCCGCTGTAAACACCGGCGGGCCGAGATAGTCCTCCACACTCCTGACGCCGATCTTCACGGCCTTGCTGCCCTGCTCCAGAATCTCGACCACCGCCTTGCGCAGAATTTTACGCAGCTGCTTTTCCAGATTGCGCACGCCGGCCTCGCGGGCATAGCCTTCGATTACCCGCTTGAGGGCACCATCGCTTATCTTTAGCTGGCTGCTCTTGACGCCCGCCTGCTGCAGAATCCGGGGCCAGAGATGATTGCGGGCAATGGCCAGCTTTTCCTCGGCGATATAACCGGACAAACGGATCGTCTCCATCCGGTCGAGTAACGGGCCGGGAATGGTGTCGAGTTGGTTTGCCGTGCAGATGAACAGCGCATTGGAGAGATCCAGGCGAACATCCAGGTAGTGATCGAGAAACTCACTGTTTTGCTCCGGGTCCAGCGCCTCCAGCAAGGCCGATGCCGGATCACCCTGGTAGGAGGAGCCGATCTTGTCGATCTCATCGAGCATAATCACAGGATTACTGACCTCGACATCCTTCAGCGCCTGGACGAACTTGCCCGGCATGGCGCCGATATAGGTGCGCCGATGCCCCTTGATCTCGGCTTCGTCGCGCATTCCGCCGACGCTAAAACGGTAGAATTTTCGCCCCAGGGCATCGGCGATGCTGCGTCCAATCGAGGTCTTGCCGACCCCCGGTGGCCCCACCAGCAGGATAATCGAACCAGAGACCTCGCCCTTGAAAGCTCCCAACGCCAGAAACTCGACGATTCGCTGCTTCACATCGTCGAGGCCGTCATGGTGGGCATTGAGCACCTCGCGGGCATGCTGTAGATCCAGCTTGTCCTGGGAGTGGACACCCCACGGCATAATTGTTAGCCAGTCAAGATAGTTGCGGGTGACGGCATATTCGGGAGAGCCACTTTCCAGCACCGAGAATTTACGCATCTCCTCATCGATACGCCGCTGCGCCTCTTCGGGCACGACTTTTCCCTCGAGGCGCTGCTGAAATTCCTCGGTTTCAGCGGTCTTGTCGTCCTTGGACAAGCCCAGCTCCTTCTGGATCACCTTCAGTTGCTCCCGGAGGAAAAACTCCCGCTGCTGGCCACTGATCTTTTCGTTGACCTGCTCACTGATTTTGCTCTGCAGGCGCGCAACGTCAAGCTCCTTTTTGAGCAGCAACAGGACCTTTTCCATCCGCCGCCCCAGTGGCAGCGTCTCGAGAATCTTCTGCAGGTCTTCCCCGGGCGCGGTGGTCAGTGACGCGGCAAAGTCAGTCAGCGGGGATGGGTCATTGGGACTGAAGCGATTCAGGTAGTGGCGCAGCTCGGCATTGTACAGCGGGTTCAGCGGCAGCAGTTCCTTGATCGCCGCTATGATCGCCATCGCAAAGGCTTTCAGATTTTCGGAGTCTTCCTCGGCGCTTCGCAGGTACTCTACCCGCACCCGATACGGCGGGGTTTCGCTTAGCCACTGGACAATGCGAAAGCGCTGCAGACCCTGGCAGACAAACTGGATTTTCCCCTCCTCGGCGGCCGCACTGATCAGCCTGACCGCACATCCAATGGCAGGAAAGTGATCCACTTTTTCCAGATCTTCCAATTGGGGGGTGTATACCAACCCGGCCACCGGGGGGCCACCACCGTCAGCGACCGCCTGCAGGGTGGCCTGCCACGGGTCTGCATCGACCACCACCGGGTGCACCTGGGCCGGGAAAAACGGCCGGGACATGACCGGAATGAGGTGCAGCACATCGGGTAACACCTGATCGGGCAGAACCAAACCGCTGCTCGACTCGGCCTCGGCACCTTCTGGCGGCTGTGCCTGTGTAGCTTCTTCAATCATACTTTTGCTCCCGGGCTTTCCTCACAGACTATAGAGGTTGGGTCACATAGCGCTTCTTCAAGCCGTTAGGGCAGCTAAAGCCAGACAATCCGGCGATGTCATACTAATGCAACAATAAGCTTACAAAATACCAGCCCATCCGGTGGAGACCGGTCTTTAATTTTTTAACGGGTACATCCTAGGGGACAGACTATGAAGAATAATTGGTTGCGAACAGCCATAAGCTTGGGGGCGGCGGGCCTGATCAGCTCACAATCCATGGCCGGGAATGTCATCACCGATGGCGAAGATATCGTCATCAAGACCAAAGGGGGCTTCCAGGCCGCCACCGAAAGCGGCGACTTCAGCTTTCGCATCGGCGGCAGGGTGCAGGTGCAGTTCGATGCGTTCAACGATAGTATGAATCTGATAAATGGCGATGGCGACACCGGCACGGACTTGTTCTTCCGTCGTGCCCGCATTTACATCCAGGGGGATGTGTTCAAGAACTGGGCCTATAAGATGCAGTTCAACCTCGTCGACTCGGGCTCCGGGGGCGGTACCGCCGAGGATCTCTATATTCGCTGGAAGCGCTATAACTTTGCCAACGTTACGATTGGTAAACACAAGGAACCTTTCAGCCTCGAGGAACTTACCAGTTCGAAATACGTTACCTCTATTGAACGCTCGCCGATCAACGACTTCTTCGCTGAAGGGCGAAGCCTGGGTATCAGCATTCATGGCGCCAACAATTTCTGGGGCTACGCCTTCGGTATCTTCGACAACAACGATCAGTTCAGCGACTCCGGCGCACAGAAATGGGCCTACACCGGCCGTGCGTTCATATCCCCGATCAACAGCGACAACGCATTGCTTCACCTTGGTATAGGCGCCACCCAACGCGACGCCACCGATGACCCCGATGACGCATTCGACGGCACCGGCGTGACCCAGGGCATCCGCAGCGGGGACGACATCGAGATCGGCATCGACCCCATCGAGTCGCAGACCATCATGGCGCTGGAACTGGCCGGCAAACTTGGGCCATTCCATGGTGCCGGCGAGTACCATCGCCGCGACACCAAGGCCGCCGATAATGGCGAAGACGCCTCTGCCGACGGTTATTACGTACAAGCCGGCTGGTTTATCACCGGCGAGTCACGACCCTACAAGAAGGGGACATGGGACAAGGTCAAGCCCAACAACAAGGGTCTGGGCGCCTGGGAAGTGTTCATCAAGCAAGCGGGTGTCAGCCTGGATGACAGCGGCATCAACGCTGCCAATCGCAACAAGGGCGGCATTACCACCCTCGGCGTCAACTGGTACCCCTCGGAGATACTGCGGGTTAGCGCCAACTATGTGTACACCAGCTGGGACGAAGACTTGGCCTCCAATGGCGACGACCTGGTACGTGCCGATTCACTGGTTCTGGAACCGGGCCAGTCGACCTTCGACTCGGGCCATGGCTTTTCGATGCGCCTGCAGGCAGCATTCTAAGCACGGCTTGCTCCAACGAAGCCCGGTGTTGTGATGCAGCACCGGGTTTTTTTGTCCCCACTGCCAGCACAGAAGGGGCAGAACCGGGCGCTAGCCGGACCCGGGGCAACGACAAATTCCCACCGATCGCTAGCAGCATCTATACTTTAGCCCAAAGCCAACCATCGCCTTAAACACCGCTGCATAGGGGATAAAGCATTGTCAGAGCACCACAGGAAGCACCAGCGCCAGGAACTCAACACCACGATCCTGATCCGCAACGCCATGGACGGTGCGCCCATCGGGGAACTGGTTAATATTACTGTGGAGGGGCTGATGATTATCAGCGATCAGGAAATGGCTACCAACTCGATATTCCAGTTTTCCCTGGAACTGCCAGAACCCATCGAAGGGACCAACCGTATTGATCTGGGCGTCGATTGCCTCTGGAGTCGCAGCGCGGAGAATGTCAACCGACACTGGTCCGGTTACCAGATTATTGACGCCTCGCCCGAGGCGCTTGAAGCCATAGACGCACTCATCGGTGGCTACGCAAGCTGACCAATCCCTGATCAACGATCGGTCGGCACCTGTCGAGGTAAAAACGTCCACAGAAAGCATCCGTCGCAGAGTACTCCTCAACGGTCCTGCAGACGTAAATACATCCTAGACCCGACAGGGTTGCCGAACCCGGAAAATTTCAGGCCATTTCAACGCCCAGCGAAAGTGCCAACCTTTCGAGCACTCATCAACTCGGTCACTTCCTGCAACACAGCGGGATCATCGATCGTCGACGGCGCTTTGTATTCCTTGCCGTCGGCAATCTTGTTGAGGATAGCGCGCAGAATCTTGCCTGAGCGTGTCTTCGGCAGGCGCTTGACCACCAGTGCCTGACGCAGGCAGGCTACCGCCCCGGTCGTATCGCGGACCAATTGCACCACTTCCGCCTCGATTTGCTCATCCGCCTGCTCGACGCCATCCTTGAGGCACATCAGGGCTACCGGTATCTGGCCCTTGAGATCATCATTGATCCCGATCACCGCACATTCGGCGACGGCGGCATGGCTGCCTACGACCTCTTCCAACTCACCGGTCGAAAGTCGATGGCCAGCGACATTGATGACATCGTCGGTCCGCCCCATCACGAACAGGTAGCCATCCTCATCGAAGTAACCCCCATCGCCGCTGACGTAATAACCGGGGAACTGCTTGAGGTAACCGTCGACGTAGCGGCTGTGGTCGCGCCAGATCGTCGGCAGGCAGCCCGGGGGCATGGGAAGCTTGACGGAGATAGCACCCTGCTCACCGCGGGGCAATTCATTGCCCTCCTCGTCGAGGATGCAAACGTTGTAGCCCGGCACCGGATAGGTGGCGGAACCGGGCTTGGTGGTCACGGCCTCGATCCCGGTGAGGTTGGCGGCAATAGCCCAGCCGGTTTCGGTTTGCCACCAGTGGTCGATGACCGGCAGCTTGAATAAATCCCGCAACCATTCGTAGGTCGGCGGGTCCAGACGCTCCCCGGCCAGGAACAGGGTTTTCAAGCAGGCAAGGTCGTACTTGCGCACCATCTCACCCTCCGGATCTTCCTTTTTTATCGCCCGAAAAGCCGTCGGCGCCGAAAAGATCGCCTTGACGTTGTACTCGGAAATGACGCGCCAGAAGGCGCCGGCATCGGGGGTTTTTACCGGCTTGCCTTCATAGAAGATGCTGGTGCAACCAGCCAGTAGCGGTGCGTAGACAATGTAGCTGTGCCCCACGACCCAGCCCACGTCAGAGGCCGCCCAGAAAACCTCACCGGGGTTGATGTCATAAATCGCCTTCATGGAATACTTGAGCGCCACCGCGTGGCCGCCATTGTCCCGGACGATACCCTTGGGGGCGCCCGTGGTGCCGGAGGTATAAAGAATGTATAAGGGGTCGGTCGCCAGCACGGGTACACAGTCGGCGGGCTCAACACCGGCAAGCGCCTCCTGCCACTCCAGGTCCCTGCCTGGCTGCAGGTCTGCCTGCACCTGCTCACGCTGCAGGATAATGCAGTTACCCGGCTTGTGCTCAGCCAACTCGATTGCCGCGTCCAGCATCGGCTTGTAGGGGATGACTCGCTGAACCTCGATGCCACAGGATGCCGAAACCACGACCTTGGGCTCAGCATCATCAATGCGTATCTTGAGCTCTCCTGGCGCAAACCCGCCAAAGACCACGGAATGGACTGCACCCAGCCGAGCGCAGGCCAACATGGCGATCGCCGCTTCTGGAACCATCGGCATGTAGACCAGCACCCGATCACCTTTGCCAACACCCAGTTTGGCCAGGGCGCCGGCAAACAGCGCCACTTCGTCACGCAACTGCCGATAGGTGTACTGGCGCTTGGTATCGGTGACCGGCGAATCGTAAATCAAGGCCGGCTGGTCGCCGCGGCCGTTTTCGACATGACTATCGAGGGCCAGGTAACAGGTGTTCAGCTCGCCATCAACGAACCATCGGGCAATGCCGTTATCGTCGTCCGCCAGTATTGTCTCGGGTTTTTTGAACCAGGCAAGATCACTTGCCTTCTCCCGCCAGAAATCCTCTGGTTGGTCTATAGAGCGCTGATACTCTTGCTGATAGGACATTGCAGTCTCCTTATATTATTAGCTTGATTATTCCCGCTTTATTCGATCTCTTTCGTCACACCATTATGAACCTTCAAGTTCTGCATACAAACACGACTTTAGTCAAGCTCCCCTGCACGACGCTGCGTTATAATCGCGGCTCATAACGCCAAGGGGGTAATCAATGAGCAAGCCACTCGACCAGACAGACAATGCCGGGCTTAAGACTCTGGAGCGGGATTTACTGGAGCAACTGAAGCAGTACCGGGACGCCGGGCTGAAACTCGACCTGACCCGAGGCAAGCCCGGCCCCGAGCAATTGTCATTGTCGGATGCGCTCGACGGCATTCTGCAGGGCAACTATCGCGACAGCACGGGCACTGACCTGCGCAACTATGGTGGCCTGGACGGCATTCCAGAGGCCAGGACACTGTTTGCCGAGATGCTGGGAGTGGACAGCAGTCAGTTGCTGGTGGGTGGCAATAGCAGCCTGACCCTGATGTATTTCGCCGTGTTGTTCGCTCACTACCAGGGAGTGGCGGGCGCCGATTCAGCATGGGCAAAGCAAGCTGGCAGCGTTAAGTTCCTCGCTCCGGTACCGGGTTACGACCGCCACTTTTCCATCTGTGAACAGCTCGGCATTGAAATGATTCCGGTGCCCCTGGATGATACCGGGCCTGACATGGATGAAGTCGAGAGGCTGGTGGCGCAGGACCCGATGATCAAGGGAATCTGGTGCGTACCGCGGTTTTCCAATCCGTCGGGGTGCGTTTACAGCAGCGCCACGGTCAAGCGCCTGGCCGCGCTGCCGAAAATAGCAGGCCCTCACTTCAGGGTGTTTTGCGATAATGCCTATGCCGTGCACACGCTGGTCGCCGATGCACCGCAGCTGGACAATGTAATGGCGGCCTTTGATGAAGCCGGCACCGCCGACGCCCTTTACCTGTTCGGCTCGACGTCGAAGATTACCTTTGCCGGTGCCGGTGTCGCCTTTGTCGCGATGACTGAAAACAACCTGCGCAGCTTCAAGCAGCAGTTGGTGATCAGCCAGATCGGGCCAGACAAGATCAACCAGCTCCGCCACGTCAGGCTGCTGCGTGACAGGACTGGCATAGAGCGCCACATGCAGGGCCATGCCGCGCTGTTGAAACCGCGTTTCGATATTGTGCTGAAGCATTTGCGCGAAGGCCTCGGCGGGCTGGATATCGCAACCTGGACAGAGCCAAGGGGTGGCTACTTCATCTCCTTCGACACTCGTCCCGGCCTCGCGCAAAAAGTGGTCGAGCTGGCGGCCAGCGCCGGGGTGGTGCTGACACCGGCCGGCGCCACCTACCCCTACGGCAAGGATCCCAAGGACACCAATATTCGCCTGGCCCCCAGCTTCCCCAGCCTGGAGGAAATCGATCAGGCGATGCAGGTATTCGTCTGCTGCGTGAAGCTGGCTACCGTCCAGCAACGATTGGCGAAATAAAGAAGCAGACCCCCGCGCTGGAAACGCCGGGGTCAGTCCTCCTGCTCAGGGCTACTGTCGGGCTTTGGCGCCCTGCCACCGAGGGGAAACATCGCAACCTTGTCGTCCGGGCTCGCTTCCCTGATTTTGCCCGTACCTTCTTTCTCTACCTCGTCGATGCGCAGGATGTGGTGCATGGGAATGTAGGTACGCTCGACGCCACTAAATTCGGTGCGCAGCTTCTCGGCGCCGGGATCGACGATCACCTGGGTTTTCTCGCCGAAAACAAAATCTTCGACCTCGACAAAGCCATACATTTCGCTCTGATAAACCGCGTTGGCGTACAGCTCGTAAACCTTGTTGTGATTGAGAAACACTACCTTATACATGAGACGCCTGACCCCACTAAACTTGCCTGGCAGTAGAAAGGGCGCGAATACTACCACACTTTGCCGGACCCGAGACAAAAAGCCCTTAGCGCTGCGCCCGGAACTGTTATAATGGCGCGCTTTTGCAGGGGAGCGGACCCGAATGGGTGACATGCCCGTTAAGAAACTTTACATCAAAACCCACGGTTGCCAGATGAACGAGTACGACTCGGCGCGTATTCGCGATTTGCTGGGCGATAGCCACCAACTGGTGACTACAGACAACCCGGAAGAGGCCGATGTATTGCTGCTCAACACCTGCTCGATTCGCGAGAAAGCCCAGGAGAAAGTCTTTCACCAGCTCGGCCGTTGGAAGCCGCTCAAGCTGGCCAAGCCCGGACTTATCATCGGTGTGGGCGGCTGTGTCGCCAGCCAGGAAGGGGCCAACATCAGTAAACGCGCCCCTTATGTCGACGTCATTTTTGGCCCCCAGACCCTGCATCGATTGCCGGAGATGATTGACGCCGGCGGCCAGGGCAAGCCCGTTATCGATATCAGCTTTCCTGAAATCGAGAAATTTGATCGCCTGCCCGAGCCCCGGGTGGACGGGTGCACCGCGTTCGTGTCAGTGATGGAGGGTTGCAGCAAGTATTGCACGTTTTGCGTGGTCCCCTACACCCGGGGTGAAGAGGTGAGTCGGCCCTTCGACGATGTGATTGCCGAGGTTGCCCATCTTGCAGGTCAGGGGGTTCGGGAAGTCAACCTGCTGGGGCAGAACGTCAATGCCTACCAGGGTCAAAACCACCTTGGTGAGACCGTCGATTTCGCCGAACTTCTCAGCTATGTCGCGGCGGTACCGGGCATCGACCGGTTGCGCTATACCACGTCCCACCCGGTGGAGTTCAGTGACGCCTTGATTGCGGTCTACGCCGAGCTGCCGCAGTTGGTCAGCCACCTTCACCTTCCCGTGCAAAGTGGATCGGATCGCATCCTCGCGATGATGAAGCGCGGCCACACCGCGCTGGAATACAAGTCCAGAATACGTCGCCTGCGCAGCATTCGCCCCAACATCAGCCTGTCCTCCGACTTCATCGTCGGCTTTCCCGGCGAGACCGAACAGGATTTTGCGGCGACCATGGGGCTTATCGAGGAAATCGGCTTCGACCATTCCTTCAGCTTTATCTACAGTGCCCGACCGGGAACACCCGCGGCTGAACTGGCAGATAACACACCAATGGAGGAGAAGCGTCGGCGTCTGGCAATTCTGCAGCACCGCATTGGCCAGCAGGCGCAGGCCATCAGCCGACGCATGGTCGGCAGCCTCGAAACCATACTGGTAACCGGCGTGTCGAAGAGGGATCCGGGCCAGCTTCAGGGACGCACGGAAAACAATCGCGTGGTGAATTTCCGTTGTGATGATTCCAGCCTGATCGGCAATTTCTGCCAGGTGCATATTCGCGAGGCCATGCCCAACTCTCTGCGCGGCGAGCTGGCGCTGGAGCCGGGAACTTTTACTGCCGCGTGAATCATTATATGCTTGTGGTCCACTCTCCCAACAGGTTGCTTGACGAAATCACTTGAACAGCCCAGCCCTCGCTCTGCAGACGATTTTACTGGAACCCGACAATGCCCGGTGCCTGGCAGAACTGTGCGGGGTCCACGACGGCCACCTGCGACAGATCGAGTCCAGGCTACAGGTACAAATCCACAATCGAGGCAACCAGTTCCAGTTACAGGGTGAAGCCCAGCGTATCAGCGCCTGCGCCACTTTGCTGCATCATCTGTACGAAGAAATCAGCGCCGGCGGCAAGCTGAGCCCGGAACTTCTGCATCTGCACCTGCAGGAGTCTGGCATGGAGGCCATGCAGGACGGCATTGTCGAACGCACGACCATCAAGACCCGCGGCGGCACTATCAAACCCCGGGGGGAGAATCAGGCACGCTACATTCGGGCGATCACCAGCCACGACATCAATTTCGGTATCGGGCCGGCGGGCACAGGCAAGACCTGGCTGGCGGTAGCCTGCGCGGTGCACGCGCTGGAATCCGAGGATGTGCAGCGTATCATTTTGGTGCGCCCGGCCGTGGAGGCGGGCGAAAAACTGGGATTCCTGCCCGGCGATATGGCCCAGAAGGTGGATCCCTACCTGCGCCCCCTTTACGATGCGCTCTATGAAATGTTCGGATTTGACAAGGTAGCAAAACTTATCGAGCGCAACATTATCGAAATTGCACCGCTGGCCTTTATGCGCGGCCGTACGCTGAACAATGCCTTCATCATCCTCGATGAAAGCCAGAACACAACCCGGGAGCAGATGAAGATGTTCCTCACCCGCATCGGCTATGGCTCCACCGCCGTTATCACCGGGGATATCACCCAGATCGACCTCCCCGGCGGCACTGAGCCCGGCTTGCGTCATGCCATGCAGGTACTCGAAAAAGTCGCCGGGATCAGCTTCACGGTCTTCGAATCAAAGGACGTGGTGCGCCACCCACTGGTGCAGCGCATTGTCGAGGCCTACGAGCGCTCGGACTCGACGCAGGGCAAACGGCAGTGAAAAGCCTGGAGTTGCACGTCCAGAATGATGAAGACCACGCCGCTCCCCGGGCGCCCCAACTGGAGCTTTGGATGGGCACTGCACTGCGCCAGGCAGGACAGGAAACCGCCGCGGAGATCACCCTGAGAATCGTTTCCGAAGCGGAAATGCAGGATCTCAACCACCGCTATCGCAACGTTTCCCGGCCCACCAATGTCCTTTCGTTCAGCGCGAATCTGCCCCCCCAGCTGGGCCTGCCCCTGCTGGGTGATATTGTTGTCTGCGCGCCGCTTGTGGCGAAGGAAGCCCGGGAACAGGGCAAGCCGGTGCAGGCGCATTGGGCGCACCTCGTGGTACACGGCACTTTGCACCTGCTTGGCCATGATCACGTTGACGATGCCGAGGCATTAAGGATGGAACAACTGGAAACGGTAACACTGCACAAGCTTGGCTTCGCAGATCCCTATACTACCCTGGTCAGCGACAGCGAGAGGCCGGCAGCTTCATGAGCGATGAACGTTCCAACGAAGAGGCAAGCGATCGCAACTGGCTGGATAAACTGGGCCAACTGTTTACCTCTGAGCCCCGTAGTCGCGCCGACGTAATGAGCCTGCTCGAAGCAGCTCGGGACAACGAACTCGTCGATGACGACTCCCTGCGCATATTCCAGGGAGCGGTTCGCGTTGCCGATATGCAGGTACGGGAAATCATGGTACCGAGGGCGCAAATGGTGTGCCTGCGGGCAGAAGATTCCAGGGACGACATTCTCTCGGCGGTCATCGGCTCTTCCCACTCAAGATTCCCGGTGATCGGTGACTCCCAGGATACCGTGCTCGGCATTCTCCTGGCCAAAGACCTGTTGCCTCTGCTGCTGCAGGAAAAAGACTACGCCTTCAACATCAGCAACCTGCTGCGCCCCGTCCAGGTTGTGCCAGAGAGCAAGCGTCTCAATGTGCTACTGCGGGAATTCCGGGAAAACCGCAACCATATGGTCATCGTCATCGACGAGTACGGCGGCGCCGCTGGTCTGGCCACGATCGAGGATGTGCTGGAAGAAATCGTCGGCGACATCGAGGACGAATACGATTCCGAGGACAGCTACTTTCGCCGCCTCGAAGACGGCGACTACTATGTCAAGGCGTTGATGCCCATCGAGGAATTCAACGCCCAGTTCAATGCTCGACTCAGCGAAAACGAGTATGACACCATCGGCGGGCTGGTCACCCATCGCTTCGGTCATTTGCCCCGGGTAGGGGAAGAAGTCCACCTGGGCAACCTCCACTTTCGCGTCAGCAAAGCTAACAGTCGCCAGCTACATTGGTTGCGCTTGCGGCTGGATGCGAAAGACGCCTGAGGCGCCCCGGGTGGGGGCTGCCAATAGCGCGTCAGGCCGCTATACAGAGGGCTGGCGAGGCGCTGTGCTGTCCGTTGGCGCCGGTGTGCTTGTCACACTTTCGCTGGCGCCTTTCGGATTCTGGCCTGCAGGCATCATCGCCGCACTGCTGCTGAGGGCAGCCCTCGAGGGCCAGAGCAGTCGGGTGATCATGCTGCGCAGCTGGCTGTTCGGCGTTGGTCTGTTTGGCAGTGGCACCTCCTGGGTGTATGTCAGTATTCAGGAGCACGGCCATGCCTCGGTCGCCCTGGCCAGCTTCCTCATCGTCCTGTTCACTCTCGGGCTGGCGCTGTTCAATTTGATGGCGGGCTGGCTCTTCAGCCTCTGCAATCGCCGCGCACCCGAGTGGAACTGGCTGGCATTTCCCGCCACCTGGGTACTGGGGGAATGGCTCAAGAGCTGGCTGCTGACCGGCTTTCCGTGGTTGTTTCTCGGCTATGCCCACCTGGCAACGCCGCTGGCGGGTTGGGCACCGCTGGTCGGAGTTCTCGGCGTCAGCTTTGTGGTCGCGCTGACCGGGAGCATTATGTATCAACTGGCCATCACCACGCGCCAGCGACAGCTTTGGCTCGCTGGTCTGGTGGCTGCACTCTGGATTGGCGGCGCCGGATTACGGCAGATCAACTGGGTCGAACCCGCCGCGGAGCCGGTACAGGTCGCCATGATTCAGCCCGACATTCCCCAGGCGATGAAGTGGCGCCCCGAGGCCTATGAGCAGATCATCAATACCTACCTCAAGCAGACGGCGCCGCTTTGGGGCACCGAACTGATAATCTGGCCGGAGGCAGCCATTCCCAGGCTGTACCAGAGCGCCACGGCACTGATCAACCAGCTGGACCGCAAGGCTGCCGGCAACGGTTCAACCCTGATCACCGGCATCCCCTATCGGATCGCTCCGCGGGGCGATTCCCGCGCCACCCTGTATAACAGCGTCGTTGCCCTGGGTGACGGCAGCGGTGTCTACTTCAAACAGCGGCTGGTGCCATTTGGCGAGTATGTCCCCCTGGAGCGCTGGCTGCGGGGCCTGATCGCCTTTTTCGATTTGCCCATGTCCAGCTTTTCCAGGGGACCGGTCAATCAGCAACCCCTTAAAGCCGGGAAACATAGCCTGGCGCCGTTTGTTTGCTACGAGATCGTCTACCCGGACCTGGTCGCAAATGACGCCAGGCCCGCGGATATTCTCCTGACCGTAAGCAACGACAGCTGGTTCGGTCGCTCCATCGGCCCACACCAGCACTTCGAGATTGCCCGTATGCGGGCACTCGAGAATGGCCGTTACCTGATTCGAGGCACCAATAACGGGATCTCAGGACTGGTAGATCACCGCGGCGAGGTACTACAGACGGCGCCGCAATTCACCGCTACGGTACTGCGCGGCGAAGTCGTGCCCATGAGAGGAGTCACACCATACGGCCGTTGGGGCAACCTGCCGCTACTGTTGCTTGCCCTGCTGGCGATTCTACCGGGTGTCCTTGGCCGCGGCCCGAAGCGATCATAATCATGTGATCTTCGACCCCGGTACGGTATCCTACCGGCCCGAAACGAATTCCACCGCACCGTGCAAGAAGAGGCCATGCAAGAACACTATCAACCCCAGACCATCGAGCAAAACGTGCAGCAATTCTGGCAACAGAACCAGAGCTTTGCCGCCCAGCCCGACGACCAACGCGAAAAATACTATTGCCTGGCGATGTTCCCCTACCCCAGCGGCAAGCTGCACATGGGACATGTGCGCAACTACACCATCGCCGATGTCATCAGTCGCTACCAGCGGATGCTGGGAAAGAACGTTCTCCAGCCCATGGGATGGGACGCGTTCGGCCTGCCGGCGGAAAATGCGGCGGTGCAAAACAAGGTACCACCGGCGGCCTGGACCTACCAGAACATCGAGCACATGAAGACCCAGCTGCAACAGCTGGGTTTTGCCTACGACTGGAGGCGGGAACTGGCGACCTGCCAGCCCGGTTACTATCGCTGGGAGCAGTGGTTTTTTACCGTGTTGTACCAGAAGGGACTGGTTTACAAAAAAATGGCGACAGTCAACTGGGACCCGGTTGACCAAACGGTACTGGCGAACGAACAGGTCATCGACGGCCGGGGCTGGCGCTCAGGGGCGCTGGTCGAACGTCGCCAGATCCCGCAGTGGTTTATCAAGATAACCGACTACGCGGAGCAACTGCTGGACGACCTCGATCAGCTCGAGGGCTGGCCAGAGCAAGTGAAAACCATGCAGCGGAACTGGATCGGTCGCTCCGAAGGCGTGGTCATGCGATTCCGCTTGGCGGACACCATCGTCAACAGTATCACCCGCTTCGATGTCTACACCACCCGCCCGGATACACTGATGGGCGTCACCTATGTATGCCTGGCCGCCGAGCACCCGCTGAGCGCGGCCCTGGCCGAGAACGACCCTGAGATAGCCCGGTACATTGCCCGGTGCAAGACCCACGCCACCGCAGAGGCCGATATGGCCAGCCTGGAGAAAACCGGCATCGATACAGACCTCCGCGTCAAGAACCCGGTAACCGGTGACCTGGTGCCGCTGTGGATTGCCAATTACGTGCTCATGGATTACGGCTCGGGCGCCGTTATGGCGGTACCCGCCCACGACCAACGCGACTGGGAGTTTGCTACAAAATATGACCTCCCCATACGCCAGGTCATTGCCCCCGCCGACGGCCAGGACTGCGATATCGCAAGCGCCGCGTTTGTCGACAAGGGCGTACTGGTCAATTCCGGTGAATTCGATGGCCTGGACTTTGGGCAGGCGTTTGACGCCATTGCCAACCGGCTTGAATCCCTCGACAGGGGCTACAAAACCATCAATTACCGCTTGCGCGACTGGGGCGTCAGTCGACAGCGGTATTGGGGCGCACCCATTCCGATGTTCAACCTGCCCACGGGTGGCGAGATTCCGGTACCGGCGGACAAGTTGCCGGTACTGCTTCCCGAGGAAGTCGAGATGGACGGCGTGGTGTCACCGATCAAGCGCGACCCGCAATGGCGCATGGCCGAGCTCAACGGGCAACGGGTAGAGCGGGAGACCGATACCTTCGATACCTTTATGGAATCGTCCTGGTACTACGCCCGCTTCACCTGCCCCGACTTCGACGGCGGTATGCTCGACCCCGAGCAAGCCAATTACTGGTTGCCGGTGGACCAGTATGTCGGCGGCATAGAGCATGCCATCCTTCACCTTTTATACGCGAGATTCTTTCACAAGCTGATGCGCGACGAGGGCCTGGTCGAGTGCGATGAGCCCTTCAGGCGCTTGCTGTGTCAGGGTATGGTGCTGAAGGATGGCGCCAAAATGTCGAAATCCAAGGGCAACACGGTCGACCCCCAGCCACTGATTGACAGCTTCGGCGCCGACACCGTGCGGCTGTTCACCATGTTCGCCGCTCCCCCGGAGCAGTCCCTGGAATGGTCCGAGTCCGGGGTTGAAGGTGCCCACCGCTTCCTGCGCCGACTGTGGAAACTGGTGCACGGGCAACTCGGTGGTTTACCCGCCGAAGCCGTGGACCGCAGCGCAATGAATGACACCCAGCGCGACCTGCACCGCAAAACCCATCAGACCATTGCCAAAGTCAGCGATGATTTCGGGCGCCGGCAGACCTTCAATACCGCCATCGCCGCGGTCATGGAGCTGTGCAACGATATCGCCAGGCTGACCGGCGATGCACCCCAGGATAGGGCCGTGCGCTGCGAGGCACTGGGCGCGGCGGTACTGCTGCTGGCCCCCATCACGCCCCACATTTGCCATGAGTTATGGCGCGCGCTTGGCAACGAGCAGGCGGTGATCGACGCACCGTGGCCAAGCTGTGATGAGCGGGCACTGGAACAAAGCACTATCGATATGGTGGTGCAGGTGAACGGCAAGGTACGCGCAAAACTGCAAGTGGCTGTCGGCACCGAGCGCCAGTTACTCGAGGAGCAGGCACTGGCCGAAGCCAATGTTCGGCGCTTTACCGATGGCAAGACGATCCGCAAGATCATCGTCGTACCGGAGAAACTGGTCAATATTGTCGCAAGCTGAAAATTGCTGCAGGCAAACGGGGAAACTAACTCAATGGTCAGGCTACTGCCAATTCTAGCAATCTCGCTGCTGGCCGCCTGTGGCTGGCAGCTGAAAGGCACCAATAGCGGCCTCGCCCAACTGGGCACGGTCCACCTGAGTGGCGATCAGCCCAACGGCGCCGTCAATCGGGCGGTGCGCAACGAACTGCGTACCAGCGGCGTCAAAATGGTATCGACACCCATGGCCGCAGAACACAGGCTCTGGATCGGTTCAGAGGAGTCCAGGCTGCGCACTGCGAGTTACGATGCCCTGGTTCGGGCCGCCGAAAACACCCTGCTGTTGCGCGCGGATTACGAGCTGCTGGACGCCGGTGGCAAAGTCATTGCCGGCCCGACAACGGTGTATGCTGAACGCGTTTACGAATACGATGTACAGGGAGTAACTTCCTCAGCGGCTCAGCTCAGCATAATCACACAGGAATTGCAGGACCGACTGGCGCAGCAAATCGTTCGCCAGGTTATGGCGGTGGTCAATAATCTTGCGCCTGACGATCCCACAGGCAATGGCGAGAACGCGGCCCCGGCGCAATGAAAATCCACGGTAACCAGCTGCAACAGCATCTGCAGCGGCCCCTGCCGCCGCTGCTGTGGATAAGCGGTAACGAAGCACTGCTAGCCCAGGAAGCCGCCGATAGCGTGCGCGCGAGCTGCCGCCAGCAAGGCTTCGGTGAACGGGAAATATGGCATGCCGATGCCGCAATGAACTGGGAAGAGCTGCAGCTGTCGGCCAACAACCTGTCGCTGTTCGCCGAGCGCAAACTCATCGAAATTCGTTTTACCTCCGCGAAGCCCGGCGACAGGGCGATCAAGGCACTTGCACACTACCTCGAGAACGCCAACCCCGACTGCCAGCTGATGGCCATCAGCCCCAAACTTGACCCAGCGGCAATGCGCAGTAAGGGCTTCAAGCGGGTCGAAGCCAGCATGTTGCTGGTCCAGATCTGGCCTGTCGAAGCCAGCAGGCTGCCCACCTGGATTGCCGGGCGCCTCCGAGACCGGGGCTTTGAAGCAGATCCCCAGGCTCTGCAAATACTCGCCGAGCGCGTACAGGGCAACTTGTTGGCCGCACAGCAGGAAATCGACAAACTGGCTTTGCTGACCGATGGTGGCAGGATCGATAGTGACAGCGTGATGCGGGCCGTTGCCGACAGCGCTCGCTACGATGTGTTTGGTCTGGTCGACCAGGTGCTCATGGGCGATGCCCGCAGCGCCCATCGCACATTGCTGGGCTTGCGAGCCGAGGGCACCGATGCCACCGTTGTACTCTGGGCACTGAGCAGAGAAGTTCGCCAGCTGCTGGCACTGCGCAGAGCCACCGCAGACGGCCAGCGGGTCGAGGCTGCAATGGAGCGCATGCGCATTTTCAGGAAGCGCCAGGGTCTGTTCCGGCAGGCCAGCGCGCGCCTCGATGTTCCACAACTGCAGCTCTCGCTGCAGATGGCCGGGGAGATAGACTTCGCCATCAAGGGCCTGGCAAAAACCGATCCCTGGAACGGGCTGACGGAGCTGGCGCTGCTAATGAGCGGCCGCCCCGTAATGTCACCCTCCCCCTAAGCGGTTTTCTAATCGGGATATCACACCGACTTCAGAGTGGACACCCGTCGAAAACCGCTGCCATCAAGCCCGCTGGCTGCTTTCAGCCATTAGCCGGAATGGCACTTACTTACAACCGCGTCAAAACTTGCGTTGAGCAATGGCGGGCGTGGGTGGAGCGGTGGCGGCGCCCGGCGTTGGAAAATGCATTGCCGGCAAGTTTATGAGCAGGCTCTACTTAAGGAAAAATGCATAGGATTTTCAAAGCGCCGCTCCGGGCATCTAGCCCGTCAGGACACGCCGTAAACCCGTCCCTGGGGGCTCTGCGCCGACATCCCTGTCGGCGAAGGTCCTGCCGAGGTAGACACCCGAATCGGCTTAAGTCAGTGCCATTCCCATCAGCCGCCACATCTCACCGATTCGGCAATGGCTTTTTCGGCGCGCTGTTATTGTAGCGTAGGGCGCCTGTTGGGTTTCTCGCCGGACCTTGCACGCTGTACGAAATCTTCCTCCTGCGGCCAAAGCTACGGCTATGCCCTTCGTCGGAGAATCCCGCACCGCGCACAATCCCTCGCCGAGAATTCCAAATATCGGTCAGATATGGCGGTTAGACCCCCAAAGGGCGCCCGCCCCCGCAGACGATCAGCTGCTATCGATTGATTTTTCCTATTATAAATATCCGTTTAATTCATTTTATTAAACGTCAGGTCGCCGTTATTCTAAGCGCAGTCAGTCATTCACCAAGCAGGAGATTCATCATGTTAGACAATCGAGAAGGTAAAGCCGTACCCGAGGTTGTGTTTCACACTCGCCAAAACGACAGCTGGGTGGACGTCAGTAGCTCAGACCTCTTCAAGGGCAAGCGCGTTATTGTATTCGCGCTGCCGGGAGCATTTACCCCCACTTGCTCGTCCACACACTTGCCGCGTTACAACGAATTGGCACCGGTGTTCTTCGCCGAGGGCATAGACGCGATCGTCTGCCTGTCGGTGAACGACGCCTTCGTCATGAACGCCTGGCAGGAAGACCAGGATGCAGAACACATTACGTTTATCCCCGATGGCAACGGTGAGTTCAGTGAAGGCATGGGAATGCTGGTCGACAAGTCCGATATCGGCTTCGGCAAGCGCTCCTGGCGCTATGCGATGCTGGTTAACGATGGCGTAGTGGAGAAGCAGTTTATCGAGCCCGACGTGCCGGGGGACCCCTTCCAGGTCTCCGACGCCGATACCATGTTGCAGTACATCAATGCCGATGCCGTACTCCCCAGTCGGATAAGTCTGATCAGCAAGCCCGGCTGTCCCCACTGCGGCCGGGCTAAAAAGGCCCTGCAACAAAAGGGCCTGCGGTTCGAGGAAATTGAGCTGGGGCAGCACGGCGTAAGCTACAGCTCACTGGCTGCCATCAGTGGCCAGGGCACCACCCCGCAGGTCTTTGTCGACGGGGTTCGCATCGGCGGTGCCGATGAACTGGAAGAGTGGTTGAAGCAAGCCTGAGTAGGGGGCAAGAGCACCGGCTCCTTCCTCTGTGGCAGCCCGATGCAGGATCGGGCCCAGGTACTTGCAAGGCCCTGGCTGCCCCACCGCCTCACCCAAACCCAAAAGGGGTTGACGCTCACTGCGCCAACCCCTTTTTTCGTTACGCCGACCTGTCGGCCGGCGCGCCGATTGCCGCTACCATTCGCTCAGGGATGGGCCAAATACGTGCCGCGACTTGCCAATCACGTGGTGGCTCTGGCCCACAATGAGGGGATCAGGGCCCCGCAGCACCACCTTGTCCTTATCCGGGTAATCCAGATGGTTGAGGAAGTGCAGCATACAGTTGATGCGGGCCCGTTTCTTGTCGGTGGACTTGATCACCGTCCAGGGGGCATCGGCAGTGTCGGTATAGAAGAACATGGCCTCCTTGGCCTCGGTGTAGTCGTCCCACTTGTCGAGGGAAGCCTTGTCGATGGGCGACAGTTTCCACTGCTTCAGCGGGCTGCCTTCCCTCGACTTGAAACGCCGAAGCTGCTCTTCCCGGGTCACCGAAAACCAGTATTTGAATAACTTGATTCCACTGCGCACCATCATGCGCTCGAGCTCGGGGGTCTGGCGCATAAACTCCAGATACTCCTCGGGTGAGCAGAACTCCATGACTCGCTCGACCCCTGCACGGTTATACCAGGAGCGGTCGAACATGACCATTTCGCCCTCGGTTGGCAAGGTCTGAATGTAACGCTGGAAGTACCACTGACCCCGCTCCTGCTCGGTGGGCTTCTCCAGCGCGACCACCCTGGCAGCACGCGGATTGAGGTGTTCCATGAAACGTTTGATAGTGCCCCCCTTACCAGCCGCATCCCGACCCTCGAAGAGCACTACAATCTTTTGTCCGGTCTCCTTCACCCAGCGCTGCACCTTCAACAATTCCACCTGCAGGTGCGCCTTTTTTTCCTCATAGTCCTTGCGCCGAATCTTCTTCTTGTAGGGAAACTCACCGGTAATAAAAAGCTCGCGAATCGCGGCCGGGTCGTGACGCAACTCTGCCTGATGGCTGTGGGCGTTGGCCACTGCTGCCTTAGCTGCTGCCTTGGCTTCTGCCTTAGCTGCTGCCTTATCCTTGGCGTCTGCCTTATCCTCTACCTTTACTTCAGATTTGGCTGGATCTTCGCCAGGCTTGTCAGCTGTAGCCGCCTCTTCACTGGTCTCGGTGGCCCGGGCCCCAGCGGGCTCTTCTGTCGGCACGGATTTTGCCGCTACCGCGGGCTTTTTCACTTTCGCCGGTTTGCTGCCGGTCGTTCTCACTCCACCACTTTTTTCCGACTTTTGCGGGGTTTCCCCGGTGGGCACTGCATTATCGCTGCCGACCTCCGCCGCCTCTGCGGTGCTGTTTCCCGATTCCTGTTGTTCACGCTTTTCCATCTTATTAAATGCCCTTTCCAACACTGAAACGCCAAGTTAAACACAAAGACCTTATCCACCCCATGATTTAAATCACGAATAAAGTGCCGTGAGGCCTGAATCATGGTGTCCCGATGCTCCCCGAGTTACCTTACAACTCCATGGGGCCGCCATCAAGCCTCCAGTTCGTCCCAACGCTCATACAGTGCCTCCAAGTCTGCCAGCAACTGCCGATGTTGCTCCAGCACCCGGTTAATCGCTTGCTGCTCACCCTGATAAAAGGACGGATCGCCGATCTGCCGCTCCACTTCCTGCTGCTGAAGCTCGAGACGCTCAATTTGTTCCGGCAACTGCTCCAGCTCCCGCTGATTTTTATACGACAGCTTTTTTACCACCGGCGCTGCTTGAGCGGTCCGATCAGGGTCGCCGGCGGCAGTCACCGAACGGGGGCTTTCAGTCCCTTCCTCCTTAGCCAGCAAGGCCCCGCCCCGGGCCACCCAATCGCGATAGCCGCCCACGTACTGGCTAACCGCGCCATCGCCCTCGAAAACCATGATACTGGTCACCACATTATCGAGAAACTCGCGATCGTGGCTGACCAGCAACACGGTTCCCTTGAATTCCAGCAGCACCTCCTCCAGCAACTCCAGGGTTTCCACGTCGAGGTCATTGGTGGGCTCATCAAGTACCAGCAAATTGGCCGGCCTACTGAACATGCGCGCGAGTATGGCGCGATTCTGTTCACCACCGGAAAGCGCTCGCACCGGCGTGCGGACACGATCCGGGCTGAACAGAAAGTCACCCAGGTAACTGATGGCGTGCCGCTGTTTGCCATTCACCTCAATGAACTCGCGCCCCCCGCAAACGTTGTCGATCAGGTCCTTGTCCCCATCCAGTTGTTCCCGCAACTGGTCGAAATAGGCAACATGCAGCTTGGTACCGACCTTGACCTTGCCCTCCTGCGGCTCCAATTCACCCAGCAGGATTTTCAGCAGTGTCGACTTGCCAGCGCCGTTGGGGCCAACCAGGCCAATCCGCTCTCCCCGCAGAATGGTAGTAGAGAAATTGCTGATGATTAGCACCCCGTCATAGCCATGGGACACGGCTTTCAGTTCCACCACGATTTTGCCGGAGCTGGTCGCCTGGTCGAGAGAGAAGTCAGCCTTGCCCTGCTGCCTGCGGCGCTCCTGATGTTGCTGGCGCATTGCCTTCAGGGCGCGCACACGCCCCTCATTGCGGGTGCGACGGGCCTTGATACCCTGGCGTATCCAAACTTCCTCCTGGGCCAGCTTTTTGTCGAACAGTTTATTCGCTGTTTCCTCGGCGGCGAGTTGCTGCGCCCGAAATTCGAGGAAGCTGCGGTAATCGCCGGGACGGGATGACAAACCACCGCGATCAAGCTCGACGATGGAGTTGGCAACGTTTTGCAGGAATTCGCGGTCGTGGGTAACAAAGAGGATAGCCCCGCGAAACTCGGTCAGCTGCTTTTCCAGCCATTCTATCGCCGGGATATCGAGGTGATTCGTGGGTTCGTCGAGCAGTAGCAGGTCCGGCTCGCGCACCAGCGCGCGGGCCATGGCCACCCGTCTGCGCCAACCGCCGGAAAGCTCATTCATGCGCTTCTCGGTGGGCAGTTGCAGTTGGCTCAGTACCGTCTCGACCCGCTGCTGAAGCCGCCAGCCATCGCGGTCTTCCAGGCGTTGCTGGATCTGCTCGAGCTCATGGAGGTTGGCTGCATCTGTGCACTGAATGGCATGGTGATAGCGTTTCAGCAGCTCTCCAACTTCTGCCAGGCCACCAGCCACGTAGTCGTAAACCGATTGTTGATCCGCCTCGGGGAGGGACTGGTCGAGCCAGGCCAGCGTTGTGCCAGGGCGCAACCAGCGTTCCCCCTCATCGGGCGCCAACAAACCCGCTACCAGCTTGAGCAGCGTGGTCTTACCCTCGCCGTTGCGCCCCAACAGACCCACCCGCTGGCCGCGCAACAGCGAAAAGTCAACGGCGTCGAGCAAGACCCGTGGACCGTAATGAAGAGAAACCTTATCCAGGCGTAGTAAAGGCATTACAGAATCCTGAATGAACTACGACTGCGGTGCAAATGCCGCAATCCGGCAGGGAAATCCGCCGGCTGCGTCGCCCGCGGTCCAATCAAACTGTGCGCAATGAGAGTAGAGTGGAAGCAGCTTTGACCGGCGGACAGTATATTACTCCGAATCCTCCAGGCCTTCGAACTCATCGTAACTGCCCTCGTCGACCTCGGGCTCGGGAATGACCTCTTCCTGCTCCTTATCAACCTGTGAGGTATGCAGCGTAGAGGGCGGCTCGACGTCGGAACTGACCGCATCGATGACTTCTTCTTCGCTGGATTGAATACCGATCCGAAACGCCGCGAATCCCGGCATCACCACCTGGTTGAGGGCCATGCCCAGCACCCGGCCTTTGTAAGGCGACAGGATTTCAGTCCTGACATTGGTGATCGGATCGGTCACAGTACCGAGAACTTCGTTCTCTTTCACCCGCTCACCCAGATCAACCTCGCTGAACAGGATACCGCCTTCATCCGCTCGCACCCAGACCGATTGATAATAGACCGGCTCGGGCGTACCCCAGAAGCTGGTTTTCTTGATCATGTTCATCTTGCCCAGCAGACTTTGGATAGTCTTCACCCCATGGTTGACCTCGTTTTCCTGCAGCCGCAAAGGCTCGCCCGCTTCGAGGGTGACCGCGGGGATACCGGCCGCGACCGCGGCCTGGCGGAGCGTGCCGACCGTGCCTTCGCTCTGCAGCACGACGGTGCCGTCGAAGCCCTGGCTCAGCTCCAGGACTTCCGGGTCACGCAGGTCAGCCCGCAATTGGGGAAGGTTGGTACGGTAGAAAGACCCGGTGTGGAGGTCGACCAGGGCGTCACAGTGCTCGATCACCTCGTTGAAAAACGAGTAGGCGATTCTAGCGGCGGAGCTGCCCTTGGGGTCACCGGGGAAGAACCTGTTGAGATCACGGCGATCCGGCAAATAGCGCGAGCCACGGCGAAAACCCTGTAAATTGACGATCGGCACTCCGACCACGGTACCCGACAACTTCGTGGCATTCAGGTTGTAGAGCACGCGGCGAACGATTTCGATGCCATTGAGCTCATCCCCATGAACCGCAGCGGTCAGACACAATACCGGGCCGGGCTTGGTTCCGTTTACCACTAACACCGGTGTCGCCACGGCAATGCCCTCGAAGGAGTGGCGGGGAGACCATGCGAGCCGCGTGGAAGTCCCAGACGCCACTTCGGCACCCAGCATTACAAAGGGGCCTGGTTTCTTTATTGCCGGCTTTACCGGGGATTGTGCTGTCTTGTCCTGTGCCTCATCGGCTTCAGGGGCCTGCTTTGGGCTGGCACCCGATTCGGCGGGGGACGCCTCTCCCCTGGCAACTGCTCCCGCTGGGCTGGCACTGTCTGATTGCGGGTCGCCGGCGGCTGGGGCGGCCACTGGTAGCGGATCCCCGGGGCTTTCCCGGGTTACTGGCTCAATGCCGTTTGATTCCGGCACCGGTAACACCGGGTTAGCCGATAGCTCACTGGCATCCCCTGGCTCCGTGCCGGCCTCGGTAGCGGGCTTTGCGGCCGGCTCCTCGACAACCTGCAACGGCAGGGCTGCCGGCATGGGCTCACCGAGATCAACACTTTTGGCCTGGGTGACCCCTTTCGAAGGCGCTGGGTCTTCAGCCTCGGCAACCGCCGACTCATCGTCCTCGACCGGCAGGGACAAGGGCGGCGCTTCTGGCAGCGGTTTGTCCAGGTCAATCGGTGGTGCCGGCACCGGGTGCTTGTCTCCCGCCTCCAGCGACTGCTCGGATGCCGCTGCTAGCAGCAAGGGCTCTTCTGCCTCAAGCTGACAGGCGAGCAATACAAACCCTGCCCCTGCTACTGAACGCATGACTCTAAAAAAGTGCTGTAACCCGAAAAAAGGCTTTTTCATAAATATCGACACAATCGGAATTGGGCAATGCCATGGCGGCGGCACCGGGGCCGCTGACGCCAGGCTATGGCTTTCAGAAAGCCCAAGTATAGCCAAAGCGCGCCGACACCCCCTGCAACCAGGAGTGGTGAGGTAGTCTATTTGAAAAACCCGAGATCGACCTGCTGGTCGGCATGATAGGAACTTCGCACCAGCGGGCCCGATGCCACGCTCTTGAAGCCCATATCCTCGGCAATGCGCCCCAGCTCGGCGAACTCTTCAGGGGGCACGAAACGGGCGACCGGCAGATGATCGCGACTGGGCTGAAGATACTGGCCCAGGGTCAGCATATCGATCCGGTGCTTGCGCATATCCTGCATCACCTGGATCAACTCATTCGTTTCCTCGCCGAGCCCCAGCATCAGCCCCGATTTGGTGAGTACGTCCGGGCGCCGCTCCTTGTAGCGCGCCAGCAGGTCCAGCGACCACTGGTAATCGCTCCCGGGGCGACACTGTTTGTACATGCTGGGCACTGTCTCGAGATTGTGGTTGAAAACATCCGGTGGCTCCTGCGCCAGGGTGTCCAGCGCCACTTCCATCCGGCCGCGAAAATCCGGCACCAGGATTTCAACCTTGATGGCGGAATTGAGCTCCCGGGTATGGCGAATACAGTCGCTGAAGTGGGCGGCGCCACCGTCACGCAGGTCGTCGCGGTCCACCGACGTAATCACTACATACTTCAGACCCAGCGCAGCGATCGCCCGCGCCAGGCCGATGGGCTCATCGGGATCCAGGGGATTGGGTCGACCGTGGGCAACATCACAGAACGGGCAGCGACGGGTGCAGATTTCACCCATGATCATAAAAGTCGCCGTGCCGCCACCAAAACACTCACCGATGTTCGGGCACTGCGCCTCCTCGCAGACCGTCGCCAGTTTATGCTGGCGCAGGATGCTCTTGACCCTTTTGATTTCCGCGGAAGCTGGAATCGTTACCCGAATCCAGTCCGGTTTTCGCGGTAGCTCCACGGTGGGAATCACTTTTACCGGAATGCGCGCCATTTTTTCGGCGCCCCGGAGCTTCTCCCCCTGAACCACTTTGCGCGGCGTTTCGCCCATCACACTATTCCCCAGTCCCCGCGAATACCGGCAGCCCACTCGCCGCCCGCAATTCGGTGTAGCCCATGTGTCCGGCCAGATGGCCAACCAGTTGCTGCGCCAGGTTTCGAGTCTCGCTTGCGGGCCAGCCGCCCAGCTCATCCTTCATCCTCGCCACCGCCTGTCCAACGTAACCGCAGGGGTTGATGCGCGCAAACGGCTCCAGATCCAGATCGACGTTCAATGCCAAACCGTGGAAGCAACGTCCGCGGCGCACCTTCAAACCCAGCGCAGCGATCTTGGCCCCATTGTGCAGATATACGCCGGGGGCATCGCTGCGGCTGTTCGAGGCCAGACCATAGTCTGCCAGCACCGCGATGACGCTTTGCTCGATGCCGGCTACCAGATGACGCACACCCCAACCCATGCGACGAATATCGATCAGCAGGTACACCACCAGCTGACCGGGACCGTGATAAGTGATCTGGCCACCACGATCTACCTGAATGACCGGAATATCCCCCGGGGCCAACACATGTTCGGCCCTGCCAGCCTGCCCCTGGGTAAACACCGGTGGATGCTCGAGCAGCCACAGTTCGTCTGCAACCGACGCGTCGCGGCCATCGGTAAACGCCTGCATCGCCTGCCAGCACTGCTGGTAGTCGATCACACCCAACTCTCTGACAACAAGAAAACCGGGATTATCCATCGCTAAAGTATCATCTTGACCTGGTCACAGGCATTCAAGGCCTTGTGGATGTCTCCCAGTTGCTCTATCGAGCGGGCGGTAAAAGTAATATTGACAGATACGAAGCGACCTTTGCTGCCGTGCCGAAGGTCCGCCGGCCCAAGGTCCGGGGCATATTCCGCCACGGTCGCGGTTACAATCTCGACAAAGTTGGCCGTATCCCTGCCCAACACCTTGATAGTGTATTCGACGGGGAACTCCAGCAGAGGCGGTTTGTCGCCGGCCATAGGCACCCCCTAGCGGGTTGCAAGACCCAGCAGTTGGTAGATAAACAGCATCAGCCTATCCCACAATCTTGCGATGAAACCAGCCTCTTCAACGGTTTCCAGCGCCACCAGGTCGGGCTCGATGATCTGTTCCGGGTCTATCTCGGTTTCGGCGTCCCTGTCCGGGGCCGGTTGCAGCGATATCGGTTCCCCGGCAATACTCAATTTGAGCTTGCCCAGGGTCTCTCCCATTGTGATCGGGGCGCTGATGACCTCGCCATACTCCAGCTCTGCCTGCAATGCGTCACGCTCACCCTGGGCGATGGTCAGGTAGATATCATCGGCAACACCCATTGGCAGGCTCTTTTTGTCGCCTCCCCAGATTCTCGCCTCCGCCAGCGATTCTCCCGCACTGTAAAGCTTGATCGTTTCGTAGTAGCGAAAGCCGTACTGCAATAGTTTCTGATTCTCACGCGCCCTCGCCTCGGTGCTCTTCGCCCCCATAACCACCGCAATCAAGCGCATGCCCTTGCGCAGCGAGGAGGCGACCAGACTATATCCCGCCGCCGAGGTGTAGCCCGTCTTCAGCCCGTCGACACTCGGGTCCTGCCAGAGCAGGCTGTTGCGATTCGACTGGGGTATGTCGTTGAAGGTGAAACTGCGCTCGGAATACATGGTGTAGTCTTCGGGGTAGTCCCGGATGATCGCCCGGGCGAGGATCGCCATGTCGATGGCCGTCGTGTAATGCTCCTCATCCGGCAGGCCATGGGAATTGACGAAATGGCTGCCCTTCATGCCCAGCAGTTCCGCCTGCTGGTTCATGATATCGGCGAAGGCGTCCTCGCTGCCGGCCAGGTATTCAGCGACCGCAACACAGGCGTCATTACCCGACGAAATGACTATACCTCGATGCAAGTCCCCAAGGCTCACCTCCTTGCCGACTTCGATGAACATCAGGGAGGAACCCTGAAAGATCGGATTTTGCGTCCAGGCATTCTTGCTGATCCGCACCATATCTTCGTTGCTGACATTGCCCTTCGCCAGCTCTGCCGAGAGAATGTAGCTGGTCATCATCTTGGTCAGGCTTGCCGGCGCCAGGCGCTGCTGGGCATTTTTGGCAAGAATGATCCGGCCGCTGTTGGCATCCATCAGCACATAGGCCTCGGAAGACAAACTGGGGGGCGCTGGAATCAAAACGGCCTCATTGGCCGCCACGACCCACAATGGACGGAGCAATAGCGCCAACAGCAAAGCAAAGAAGGCTTTGTTAAGCATACAGAAATCCGATAAATGAATAGTGAGGGAAACTGTCAAACCCGCTATTGTATCAGGTTTTCACGGCTTTTAACCCCGCGGGCGGGCGGATCCGGACACGGCTCAAAGTCAGTGGTAAACCAGGTGTGGCTTCGAATAATTCTCCCGGGTCATCAACGCACTAATCCGCTCGATGTCCAGGGCGCTGTCAAGGGGCCCAATCCGGACCCGATGGAGGGCATCACGCTGGGGACTGCTGAGTATCGTTACTGGCGCATCCAGCAATACCCCGAGCTGACGGCGCAGGGCCTCAGCCGACTCAAACTGCTTGAACGCAGCGGCCTGCAAATACGCCCGCGCGGCAGCCTGTTTTGCGGTACTCTCGATGGGCGCCGGGACCGGTTTTGGCGCGGCCTGCGGTTGCCGGCTCGCCTGCTGAAATTTTGCGACATCGATAAGCTCGATGTTGACCCTCGCCACACCCTTGTCCGAGTATCCGAGCTTGGTCGCCGCCGCGTAGGACAGGTCGATTACCCTATCGCCGTGGAAGGGGCCGCGGTCGTTTACCCGAACGATCGCTGTGCGGCCATTCTCCAGGTTGGTCACCCGCACATAGCACGGAATCGGCAGTGACTTATGGGCCGCCGACATCTCGTACATGTTATAGATTTCGCCGTTGGAGGTCAGGTGGCCGTGAAACTTGCTGCCGTACCAGGAGGCCAGCCCCTGCTGCTTGAAATCACGAGCGCTGCCAGGATCCATCACCCGGTAGGTTTTGCCAAATACCTGATAAGGGCTCTTGTTACCCGCCGCCCGAATCACTTCGGCGCGGGGCTGGGCATCGACAATGCGATCGGGGTCAAGCTTCAGCGGCGGCGCCGAGTCGTGTTTCTGACTGTAGCGAGATTTGGGTGCAGAACTGCACGCCGCCAGTACCAGGACCACTAGCAGGCATATTGCAGTTGTGAATGTCTCGCTACGCCTTGTCAGCATCACGTGCTTCCATAATCTTTTCACTGAGTTGGTAGACGGCCATGGCATAGAGCCGGCTGTGGTTATAGGTGGTAATCACGAAAAAATTGCCCAGCCCCAACCAGTATTCTGTACCAGCCTTGCCTTGTAATTCAACTGCACCTGCCGGCTGTTGCGGCAACGCGATGCTGGTGCTGTAACCCTTCTGCGCCAACGCTTCGACGCTGCTATCAGCCTTGAGGGAACGGTTGACCACTTCGGTATCGCGGCCCTTAGCCGCGCTGGCGGGAACCGCGATACCCACCCCACGGCGCCAACCGTTTTCTTTCAGGTAATTGCCGATACTGCCGATTGCATCGACCGGATTGTTCCAGATGTCCGCCACATCATCGCCATCAAAATCCACCGCATAAGCACGATAGCTGGTGGGGATGAATTGCCCGTAACCCATGGCACCGGCGTAGGATCCTTTCAACTCGAGGGGGTCGAAGCCTTGCTCTCTGGCGAGCAGGAACATGCTCTCCAGTTGCTGGATCCCGAACCGCGAGCGCCAGGCCTCGACTGGAAATTCGAACGCCTGGGTGACCAGGGTATCGATCACCCGGTAGCTACCCATGCGCTCGCCGTAATAGGTCTCAACGCCAAGAATGGCGACGATAATCTGCGCCGGCACCCCAAATTGTTCTTCGGCCCGAGTCAACGTGGCGGCATGCTCGTCCCAGAATTCGGCCCCGCCCTGGATGCGCTTGGTAGTTATGAAAATATCCTGATATTGAGCCCAGGTCTTGGATTCAGCAGGCCGTTGGATGGAATCGATAACCGCCTGTTGCCTCTGGGCCTGGGAAAGCACCTGCTTCAATTGCTGCGCGTCCCAGCCATGGCGCACCACCATGTCATCCACGAACGCCTGCGCCCTTGGGTTGCTGCTGTAGTCGGCGCCCGCGGGCCCACAGGCCAAAAGCAGCGCCCCACAAACGCTGGAAAAAAAACCGGCCTTGCCTCTAGTCATGGACTGCCCTTCAATGCCCCGTCATTTTCTTTTCTTCTGTGCTTATTGCCATGAGCACACCGAAGCCTGCCATCAATGTCACCAGCGCGGTACCCCCCTGGCTGACCAGCGGCAATGGTACACCAACTACCGGCAGCAAACCCGATACCATACCCATGTTGACAAAAATATAGACGAAAAAGGTGACTGTGATACTGCCGGCGAGCAGGCGTCCGTAGGAGTGCTGGGCATTCAGGCAGATTACGATGCAACGCGCGATGATTGCCAGATAAAGCGCCATCAGTAGTAGCACGCCCAGCAATCCGAACTCCTCGGCCAGCACTGCTATTATGAAGTCGGTCTGACTCTCCGGCAGGAAGTCGAGGTGTGACTGGGTACCCTGCAACCAGCCTTTTCCCTGCCAGCCGCCAGACCCGATCGCGGTTTTCGACTGGATAATATTCCAGCCCGCTCCCAGTTTGTCACTCTCCGGATTCAGCAATGTCAGGATGCGCTGCTTCTGATAGTCATGTAACAGGAACAACCAGGCCGGATAAAAGCTGAGCACGGCAATACCCAGTGCAACCGCCGAGTAACCCCAGGGCAGGCCCGCGAAAAACAGCACCAGCAGCCCCGAGGCCGCGATCAACAGCGAAGTGCCAAGGTCGGGCTGCACCGCGATCAAGCCCGCCGGCAACAGCAACAGGAATGCGGCCACCAGCACGTTACTAAAGCGGGGCGGCATCACCCGTCTGGCCAGGTACCATGCTACCGTCATCGGCACCACCAGCTTCATTATCTCAGCCGGCTGGAAACGCGGCAACCCCGGCACACTCAACCAGCGCTGGGCGCCCTTGGCGCCACTCCCGTAAAGCAATACCAGAGCCAGCAGCAGGAGCCCCCCGCAGTAGAGCCAGGGGGCAATGCGCTCGAAAAAGCGCAGGTCGAACTGGGCGGTGACGAACATCATCAGGTAGGCGACCAGGAAATAGACGCCCTGGCGCACCAGCACATCGCGATTGGCTTCGCTGGCGCTGTACAGAACCACCATGCCATATACCGTCAACAGCAGCAGCAAGAACAGCAGCGGCAGGTCGATATGGGTGCGCCTTGCCCAGGAACGCTCGGCTCGCAGGGTACTCCCACCCAGGGGCAAACGGCGAACAAAATCACTACTCGACAAGGGCGGCCTCCTGACGTTGAACGGGCACGGCGGGTGCATCGGGACCAGGGGCGGCGGTTTCGGTTGCGCCAACCGGCTCAGCTTCGGGCTCTGGATCTGGCGGCGGAGGGAAAATACCCACCAGGTAGGCGTCCATGACAGAGCGGGCGATAGGGGCCGCGGTAGACGAGCCATGCTCACCATTCTCCACGATCACCGCAATCGCTATTTGCGGGCTCTCGGCAGGCGCATAGGCGACGAACAGCGCGTGATCACGATTGCGCTTGGAAATGGCTTCGGAGTCGTACTCCTCGTCCTGGGCGATACCGATGACCTGCGCCGTTCCCGTCTTGCCGGCAATCCGGTATTGCAAGTCCCGGGAGATACCCTTGGCGGTACCGCGCTCGCCATGAACCACGGCTTCCATGGCGTCAGTGATGATTTCCCAGTTGCGCGGATTCTTGATCTCAAACTGGCTCGCCGCCGGCGGCTCAGGCACCTCGCCGGAAACCGATTTCAGAATCCGGGGTTGAATCAGCTTTCCGCGGCTGGCGATAGCAGCAGTCGACACCGCCAGCTGGAGGGGCGTAGTCAGCATATAACCCTGGCCTATCCCGATGTTGAGGGTCTCCCCAGGGTACCAGGGCTCATTGCGGTTGGCTCGCTTCCATTCCCGGGACGGCAACAGACCCGGCCGTTCAACCGGCAGATCTATGCCGGTGGGCTTTCCCAGACCGAACAGGTCGCCGAACTGGTGGATCTGGTCGACGCCGAGATTGTAGGCGAGGTCGTAATAATAGACGTCACAGGATTGCTCCAGTGCAATATGGATGTCGATCCGGCTACCATGCCCGCCACGCTTCCAGTCGCGGTAGTTGCGCCTGTCGTTGGGCAGGCGGTAGTAACCCGGGTCGTAGATAACCGTGCTGGGAGTCACCACCCCGTATTCCAGGCCCGCCAGGCCAATGATGGGCTTGATCGTGGATCCTGGCGGATATTGCCCCATGGTAGCGCGGTTATAGAGGGGTAAATCCGCTGACTCATTCAGCATTCGGTAGTCCTTGCCGCTGATTCCGCCGACAAATAGATTTGGGTTGAAGCCCGGCGTCGAGACAAAGGCGATCACAGCACCATCCCGGGGGTCCATGGCAACGACCGAACCGCGCTCCCCCTGCAGGGCATCATGGGCAACCTTCTGAATCCTGGAATCGATGTTGAGGATCAGGTCCCTTCCGGGAAGCGGGTCGGTGCGATCCAGCACCCGCAGCACCCGCCCCCGTGCATTGGTCTCGACGTTCTCGTAACCCACCGTGCCATGCAAAAGATCCTCGTAATAGCGTTCAATACCGGTCTTGCCAATGACATGGGTGCCCGCGTAATCCACCGCGTCCAGGGTCTTCAGCTCGGTTTCGTTGATCCTGCCTACATAGCCGACTGCGTGGGCGAAGTACTCGCCCTGGGGATAGTAGCGTGCCAGCTCAGCCTTGACTTCGAAGCCTGGCATCCGGTAGCGGTTCACGGCAAGAATGGCAATATCTTCCGGGGTAAGCCGAAACTTGAGGGGTATCTGCTCGAACGGTCGTCCGGCGCCGAGCACCTGGCGCAATTTTTCGATCTGCGCCGGCTCGATCTGCAGTAAATCCTGCAGCAATGCCAGGCCGGCATCAATATCTCCTACCCGCTCCTTCACCACCGTCAGGGTATAACTGGGGCGGTTATCCGCCAGCAACACGCCGTTGCGGTCGAAGATCAACCCGCGAGTGGGACCGATCGACTGGAGGTGAACCCGGTTGCGCTCAGATTGCACCCGATAGTTTTCATACTGCAGTATTTGCAGGTTGAAATAACGATAGACCAGCAAGCCTGCGAGCAGGACCATAAACACCAGGGCGATCAGAATCCGCCCGAGAAAAATCTCACGCTCGCCATGAATGTTCTTAATGGGTTCTGGTCGCGCCATCCGCAATCGATTATCTGTGGTAAGGATGCCCCTGGCCGAGGGACCAGGCGCGATATAGCTGCTCCACCAGTACCACCCTGACCAGGGGGTGTGGCAGCGTGAGTGGCGATAATGACCAACTTGCGTCAGCTCGGTCCCTGGATGCCGGGCCAATGCCGTCGGGGCCGCCGATGAGGAAACACACCGTTCGCCCGTCCATGCGCCAGTCTTCCATCTCGCGGGCCAACTGCTCGGTGCTCCAGGATCGACCCGGAATATCCAGCGCTACGACACGGCTGCCGGTGGGGATGCGAGCGAGCATTGCGCTATCCTCCGCCGCAACCGCACGCTCCACGCTGGAGGACTTCTGGCGCGGCCCCAATGGCACCTCCACCCACTCCAGCCGCAACTCGCGGGGCAGGCGTTTGCCATATTCCCTGCAGCCCTGCTCGACCCAGGCCGGCATCCTGCCACCGACCGCAATGACTCGCAACTCCATCAGTCGGCGGGTTGCTCCATGGTCGAGGCCGAGCGATCTGACCAGAGCCGCTCCAGGTCATAAAAGGTTCGCGCCTCTGGCAGCATGACATGCACTACCACATCGCCATAGTCAACCAGAATCCATTCCGCAGCGTCCTCACCTTCGGTACCCATGGGCCTTACATCCTGCCCCCGCAACTCGTCCTGCACGTTTTCAGCCAGCGCCTTCACCTGACGATTGGAACTGCCGCTGGCAATCACCATGTAGTCCGTCATGCCGGTGAGCTTGCGCACATCCAGAACCACGATATCGCGCCCTTTGACGTCTTCGAGCGCAGCTACGATCTTGTCTTTCACCTGTTCGGGTTTCATGGGTTTGGGCTGATTTCCTGTGTGTCCGTTCGGTAAAGGCGATGCTGTTGAATGTACTGCCATGCTGCCTCCGGCAGCAGGTAGCGGGCTGAACGCCCCTCGCTGACAAGGCGCCGAATACGTGTCGCCGACACGTCCACGGGGGTGAGGGTGACGAATAGCACCGCGCCCGCCGGCTGACGCAACAGTGTATCACTGTCCTGGGTAAAACGATCGCGCCACGCCTCCAGGGGGCCCAACTCGTCGGGCAGGTGCCAGCCCGGCCGGGACACCACAACAATATTGCACAAGCACACCAGCTGCTCCCAACAGTGCCAGGTATTCATCTGCAGGAAGGCATCGGTACCGACGCAAAAATCCAGGGCGGTATCCTCGCCCCAGCGATGGCGCAGCTCCCGCAGCGTGTCGACACTGTAGCTGGTACCCGGCTTGCGACATTCCCGGGCATCGAGCTGCAGGCTGGTGTCATTGCTCAGTGCCAGGTGCAGCATATCGAGACGCTGCCTCGCCGTGGCGGCGGGCATCTCCCGATGCGGTGGAACGCCGCTGGGAATCAGCAGCATGCGATCCATCGACAGGGTTTCCAGCAGCTCCAGCGCGGTGCGCAGGTGACCAAAATGCACGGGGTCGAAAGTCCCCCCGAGAATACCGATGCGCCGGCGTATCATACAGGCACCCGTCTACTGGCGAATATGGCCATCACCCAACACCACATATTTTTGACTGGTCAGGCCCTCCAGGCCCACAGGGCCCCGGGCATGAATCTTGTCCGTCGATATACCTATCTCCGCACCCAGGCCGTATTCGAAGCCGTCGGCGAAGCGGGTCGAGGCATTGACCATGACCGAGCTCGAGTCGACCTCCCGCAGGAAGCGCCGTGCCCGGGTGTAGTCCTCGGTCACAATGGTATCGGTGTGCAGGGAACTGTAATGATTGATGTGCTCGATCGCCTGGTCGAGGCCATCCACCACTCTCACTGCAAGAATGGGCGCCAGGTACTCCTCGTGCCAATCGGCTTCGGTCGCAGGCTGCATATCCGGAAACAGGGCCCTGGTATCAGCGCATCCCCGCAGTTCGACACCATGCTCCTGGTACCCGGCCACAAGCTCGGGTAGCAGCTCTGGCGCCCGGGACCGGGCCACCAGCAGGGTTTCCATGGTGTTGCAAGTTCCGTAGCGCTGGGTTTTGGCATTGATGGCTATGCGCTGCGCCTTGGCGGCGTCGGCATAATCGTCCAGGTAAACATGGCAGACACCGTCGAGGTGCTTGATAACCGGAACCCGGGCATCTGCACTGATGCGCTCGATAAGCCCTTTACCGCCCCGGGGCACGATCACGTCGACGAACTGCTCCATGGCGATCAACTCTCCCACCGCCGCACGGTCAGTGGTCTCGACCACCTGTACAGCCGCCTCCGGCAGTCCCGCAATACCGAGCCCCCGGGCGAGGCAGCGCGCGATCGCCTGATTCGAATGCAGAGCTTCCGAGCCACCCCGTAAAATAGCCGCGTTACCGGATTTAATACACAGGCTGGCGGCCTCCGCCGTTACGTTGGGCCGCGACTCGTAAATGATGCCAATAACACCCAACGGAACCCGCATCCGCCCCACCTGAATGCCGGAGGGCCGGTAATTGAGGTCGGTGATGGCGCCCACCGGGTCGGGCAGCGCCGCCACCTCTCGCAGTCCCGCCACCATGGCGGCAAAGCGCGCCGGAGTGAGTTCGAGACGATCCAGCAGGGCGGCATCCAGCCCCCGTTGGGCACCGCTTTCGAGGTCGCGGGCGTTGGCGTCGAGGACACTGGACATGGCGTCCTCGAGGGCTTCGGCCGTTGCCAGCAGCGCATTATTTTTCGCCTGGGTGTCGGCTGCCGCCATAAGCCTGGAAGCAGCTCTGGCTCGCTGCCCCAGGTCCAACATATAATCCTGCACTTTCATCGACCCGATATTCCCCTTCGGCTACCGAAAAAAGCCGCCATTGTAGCACCTCTGTGGCCCTATGGACTGGAACTCCCTACAAGATAGCGCCGCCTGGTACTGGCTAACCGAGCACCAGGCATGGCTCGCTCCCATCATTGCGGGGATCGCCTTTATCGAGTCATTCGCCTTGATCGGGATTGTCATTCCCGGGGTAGTATTACTCTATATCGCCGCTTTCATCGCTGGCACCGGCGCCCTTTCGTTGCCGATGACAATTGCCTGCGCCTTCCTCGGGGCCGTCGCCGGCGATAGTGCCAGCTACCTAATCGGTCGTCACTTCCATCGTCATCTGCCCAACATCTGGCCATTCAGCCGCCACCGGGACTGGCTCGCCAGGGGCGAACATTTTTTTTACGAGTACGGTGGAATCAGCATTGTCGTGGCACGCTTTCTGGGCCCGGTGAGACCGGTGATGCCCCTGGTGGCCGGCAGTCTGCTGATGCCGCGCTGGTTGTTTTTTTCGCTGAACATCGCCTCGGCGCTGGCATGGGCGCCGCTGTACACCCTGCCTGGCTATTTCTCGGGCGCGGCAACTGACAGCCCCGATGAGTGGCGCAGCTACATCATTGCAGGCATCTTTGTTGTTATCATTGTCGCCATCGCCGCGATTTGGCTCAGGGACCGCTTCAGGATGAACGCATGATAGATCCACTGGTAATACTGATCGCCCTGGGCTGTGGCGTGGCGGTGCGCAAGCTGGGCTACCCGCCGATGCTCGGCTACCTGGTGGCCGGGTTCGCGCTCTACCTTCTGCCTATTGAAACCGGAGAGATCATCGATTTACTCGCGCAAGCGGGGGTCACGCTACTGTTATTCACCATAGGACTGAAACTGAATATCCGGGAGCTGGCAGCGCCCCAGGTCTGGGCGGTGGCGAGCATTCATCTGGTGCTCAGCATGCTGCTGCTTGCAGCAACCCTGTTTGCGGCGCTGGCGGTGTTCCCGTCAATTGAGTCGATGACATCCGAGGCGGTTTGGGTCATCGCCTTTGCGCTGTCGTTTTCCAGCACGGTATTTGCAGTCAAGATCTTTGAAGACCGGGGCGAAAGCGCCGCCCTGCATGCCAAGATTGCGATCGGCATACTGATAATGCAGGACCTGGCAGCGGTGGTATTCCTGGCATTGAACACCGGAAAGCTGCCGGACTTGTCCCTCGGCCTGTTGCTGACAGCCGTTGCCGTGGTGCTGAGCCGCCCCCTCCTCTTTCGCATCATGCGCTGGAGTGGTCATGGCGAATTGCTATTGCTATTTGGTATCGGGATAGCATTTGGGGGCGCGGCGCTGTTCGAAGCATTCAACATCAAGGGTGACCTTGGCGCACTGATTCTTGGAGCGCTGCTGGCAGGCGGCGGCAAGAGCAACGAGCTGGCCAAGTCATTACTGGACCTGAAAGACCTGTTTCTGGTCGGCTTCTTCTTGTCCATCGGCCTTAGTGGTTTGCCGGGAACCGACGGGCTGCTGATAGCGCTGGCACTGGGGTTACTGGTGTTTTTCAAACCGGTTTTGTACTACCTGTTGATGACGGCGCTGCGGCTGCGCGCCAGAACCTCCCTGTTAGCATCGCTGGCGCTGTTCAACTTCAGTGAGTTTGGCCTTATCGTCGCCGCACTGGCCGCAGACGCCGGCATGCTGGAACGCGAATGGGTGGTCACCATCGCCCTCGCGCTCTCCATATCCTTCTTCATATCAGTCCCGTTCAATACCCGCTCACATGAAATTTACCGACGATTCAAGCCGCAGTTGCGCCGTTTTGAGCGTGAACGGCGGCTGCAGAGCGAAGAACCCGAGGACCTGCGCGGCAGCTCGATCATCATTCTGGGGATGGGCCGGGTGGGCGTAGGCGCCTACCGTTACCTCACGGAGGCCTATGGCAACATCGTGGTGGGCGTTGAGGAAAATACCAGCAAGATCCCGGCGCTTCGGCTCAAGGGCATGAAAATAGTTCATGGTGATGCCAGCGATTCCGACTTCTGGAGCCAGGTCAATCTGCAGGACATTCAGTTGGTCATGGTCAACCTGACCAAGCACTCTGAAAACAAAGCGGTGTGCGAACTGATTCGGGAAATGGGCTACAAGGGCCAGCTGGCGGCCATCGCCCGCCACCAGGATCAGCTCCAGGAACTCAAGGCCATGGGCTGCATCACCTTCAATTTATACGGCGAAGCGGGCTTTGGCTTCGCCGAGCACGTCCACCAGACCATCAATCGGCGCAAGCAGGGTTTTTCTCCGGGCGACTTCACCTGAACATCTGCGCTACCGTATAATCCGCTCCCACCTCCGGCAGGACTTGCATATGGCACTGGCAATCGGCGGCCTTTTGGTCGGCTTCATTCTACTTATCTGGAGCGCGGACCGTTTTGTAATCGGAGCCTCGGCCAGTGCCCGAATCTTTGGTATATCCCCACTGGTGATCGGTGTCGTTGTCGTCGGCTTCGGCACATCGGCCCCTGAAATGCTGGTCTCGGGTATGGCCGCTGCGAGTGGCCAGACCGGCCTCGCCATCGGCAACGCGCTGGGTTCGAATATCACCAATGTGGGCCTCATCATCGGCGCTACGGCGCTGCTCTATCCGCTACAGGTCAAATCCAGAATCATCAAGCGCGAAATACCCCTGTTGCTGCTGTGCATGTTCATAGGAGTACTGATGCTGCTCGACGGGGAGCTCAATCGCATCGATGGCCTGCTTTTAATGGGGGGCCTGATTGTCATCATCGGCTGGACCCTGCATGAGGCAGCGCAAAATCGCGGCGATATCCTCGCCCAGGAATTCGAGTCGGAGATTCCTGTGGATATGTCCGCCGGAGCCGCCATCGGCACCCTGCTGCTGGGCCTGGTGGTGCTGGTGCTGTCCTCCCGCCTGTTAGTCTGGGCCGCTACCGAAATCGCTGTGGCGCTGGGCATTAGCGATCTGGTTATCGGCCTGACCATCGTCGCACTTGGAACCTCGCTGCCGGAACTGGCGGCATCCATAGCCGCCGCCCGCAAGGGTGAGCACGACATAGCTATCGGCAACGTGGTTGGTTCCAATATGTTTAATCTGCTGGGCGTGATGGCGATCCCGGGAATTATCGATCCGGGCGCTTTCGAGCCTGCGGTGTTGACCCGTGACTACCCGGTAATGGTGCTGCTTGGCCTGCTACTGTGGCTCTTTTCCAGCAATTACTCCCTGCGCAGGGGCGGCGTGATCAAGCGCGCCGAGGGGTCCGTGTTGTTGCTGCTCTATGTTGGATATATCGGGCTGCTCTACTACCAAAGTGTCGGCAGCTGAGAGCACGGCAATCGAGGGCATGTTGTCAGCGCGGACCGTCCATGCCTGCCAGCCCGGCGGGGCTCTGCGAGGGATTCGTCACTGCCGAGGGATCGGCAAACCCTGGAACTGCCGGCAAGAACCCGCCATCAGGGCAGCGTAACCCGCTCCAGCAACGTAATAAGACGCATGGCCTCAATCCGGCTGCCACCACAAAATTCCGCTGCCGGCTTCAGGTCGCCACAGACCTGCGGCCGCTCAGCGTGCCCGAATAAGCGACAGCGATAGTCTTCGTCGAGATGGACACAGCGAACCCCTGCCGGCTTCCCCCCGGGCATGCCGGGCATGGGGCTGGATATCGACGGCGCAATACAGCAGGCGCCGCAACCGGCCCGGCAATCAGTCATTGTCACTCCGCGCCTCGGGACCATAGGGTTTGACGACCAACATCAGTTTGGGCAACAGCAGCAAGTCGCCCAGCAGCATCGCGATCATGGCGGTGCCTGTCAGCAGACCGAAGTAGATGCTCGGCCGGAAATTGGAAAACACCAGAATAGCAAAACCGAGCACGACGATCAGCGAGGTGTAGTACATGGCTTTGCCGATACTGCGGTGACTGCGGTGCATGGCGGCAAGGTAATTGCGGTCGAGCTCGAACTCCTTCCCAAAGCGGTAGACGTAGTGAATAGCATCGTCGACACCAATGCCCACACAAATCGACGCGATGGTGATGGTCATCATATCCAGGGGTATACCGAAGATCCCCATGATTCCCAGCACCATCGCCGCCCCAAGCACGTTGGGTAGCAGAGCGAGAAACGCGAGACTCAGGGAACGAAACAACACCACGAACATGGCCAAAATGGCAAAAAACACGGTGCCCAGTGACAATATCTGCGAACTGAACAGACTCTGCAGCATATTGTTGTAAAGTACCATCATACCGGTCAGGTGAACCTGCTCGGGCTCAAGGGCAAAATCTTCGACCAGGTCGGCCTCGATTTTCTTCAGCAGCGCATCCCGGCGCAGGTCGGGGTCGGTCTCCATCACACGCAGACTGATCCGGGTTTCCTCCAGCGGCTCGTATAGATAGGGATCCACCAATACCGCAGCAACCTCCTCCGGCAGGTTCGACTTGAGCAGGGCAAGCTCGACATTGTCGATATTGTCCCCGGCAAGGTCCTTGGCAACCTGGTAGATCATGGCCAGCGACATAACCTTACCGGTCTCCGGCAATTGGTCGAGATAACGGTGAATAGCCGTCACCCGATCGAGCCCATCACGGTTAAACCAGACGCTGGGGTCTTCAGTGGTACCGCCATCGTCAAACAGGTCTTCCTCGTCGTAGTCATCACTGGTGGCCTGGAAAGCAAGCTGATCAGGGCCCGCCTCGATAATGATATCCAGAGATACCGTTCCACCCAGCTCCCGGTCGATGGTCTCCATGCCCTGGTATATCTCGGTGTCATGGTGGAAGTTGTCGATAAAGCGGTTCTCCACCTGCAGGCGGCTAATACCCCAAAGTGCCGCCAGCGCGACGATCGCCGAGATAAGCAGTACCACTGCGCCGCGTTTTTCCACCAGCCTGGCAAAGTGGCGCGTAAATGGCGGCCGCTCCGCGGAAAGGGTGATGAAGCTGCGCGGCAACAGCATGTTCAGCGCCGGAAAAAGAACGAAGGAGGTGACCAGGGCGACGGCAACTCCGATGCTCATGATCAGGCCGAAATCCATCACCGGGCGGATATTACTGACCACCAGGGTGGCGAACGCTACCAATGTAGTCAGCGTGGTGTAGAGGCAGGGCTTCGCCATCGCCTGCACAGCGCCCATAACCAGTTCCGCCTGGGACGCCTGCTCATCGGCTGCCGCTAATTCACGATACTTGACGATCAAATGCACCAAAATCGACAGGTTGATGATCAGCAGGATGGCGATGAAATTTGAAGAGATGACCGTGAGGCGCCAGTCGATCAAGGCCAGCCAGCCGAGCATGCCAACCGCCGTGGCGCTGCAGATCAGGAGCGGGATGACTACCCAGCGCGCCGAGCGAAAGATCAGCGCCAGCAGGATGACGATAAAGGCGAGGATGCCGCTACCAAACACCACCAGGTCATTCTTGACGAAGCTGATCAGGTCGACGGCAATCATCGGCACACCACCCAGGTAAACCGTGGCGTTATCCTGGTAGCCATCGAGTATCCCGCGCACCTCATCGACCAGGCGTTCCTGCTGCTCGTTGACCGTAAGTTTGTAGTTGTCGAATTCACGCTCGGCAGCCTGCAATCGACTGACCTGGTCGGAATCCAGGCCTTCGTTGCGCTGCATTTCCCGGAGATCGTCCCGCACCTGCAGCAGGTCAAAGTAGGTTTGGTCGCGCTGCAAATTGACCAGCAGCGCGGTAACGCTGTTGTCCGCGTTGGTAAGCAGGCCGCTATAAATCGGGCTTTCGAGGAATTCCCGGGCCGCCAGGTTCCGATCGACGCCCTCATCGAGTAGTGTGGGCAGCCCATCGGCAATGCCGTCAACGGTAACCGGCGGGCTGTACAGCAGTGGCGCATCGAGAATGCTGAAAACAGAGGATACTGTCGCGACCCCGGCCAACTCACTCCGCAACTGGCGTAACTCGTCGAGTACCGCCTGGCTGAAGAGGTCCCCTTCGGGCTGGTAGGTCACCAGCAGGAAATCCTCACTGGCATAACGCTCATTGACCTCCCGCGCGAAGTCCAGGGCCGTGTCCCCCTGCAGCACCAGAGAATCCGCAGAGGCGTCGAACTTGATTTTCGGTGCTTGCCAGGCGAGGAACGTCACCAGCACAAGCGCCACTAGCAGCACGAAACGATAGTGCGCTTCGATAAACTCGAAGCTGCGATAAATGGGCCGCATAGACGGTATTTCCTTTAACGACGAGACATGGTTAGTCGGCGGGATTGGAGGAATTGTAACCCCAGGCAGGCAATAACGCCTGGGGAATCTTCAGCAGATTCAGGACCCTGGCTACGACGAAATCCACCATGTCAGAGATTTGCTGCGGATGATGGTAAAAGCCCGGGGAAGCCGGCACGATGACTCCCCCCATGCGAGTAATGGCCAGCATGTTTTCGAGATGAATTGCAGAAACAGGGGATTCTCGCGGCACCAGCAGCAGTGGTCGGCGCTCCTTCAGGGCAACGTCGGCCGCGCGCTCGATCAGGTTGTTACTGGCACCGGTAGCGACGGCTGAGAGTACACCGGTGCTAGCGGGGCAGATCACCATGGCGTCCAGCGCGCCGGACCCGGAAGCAACCGGGGCCGTCCAGTCTTCCCTGGCAAAAACCCGCAACTGTCCCCCCCGGGCGCCAAACAGCTCACTGAGGTAGCGCTGCTGGGCTCGCTCCCGTGCGGGCAGTCGGAAATCGGTTTCCAGCGCCACCACCATTTGAGCTGCCTTGGAAATCATGAAATAGACTTCGCAATCGGCTGCCAGCAGTTGCTGCAGCAAGCGCATGCCGTAAGCGGCTCCGGAAGCGCCGGTCATCGCAAGCGCTATCGTCTTGGCGCTCACGCTTGTAACCCGCGACGCTGTTCCAACGCTTCTACCAACCGCAGGTGGATCCCCTCAAAAGCTCCATTACTCATTACCAGCACCTGATCTCCACAGCGCAGTTCCCCGAGCAGTGCCGCAACCATCTGCTGCGTGTCGTTAAAAACGCGTTGCTTCCCTGCTGTTGAATCGACGGTGTCAGCAATGTCCCAGTCAAGGTTCTTGGGCTGATACCACCAGGTAAAATCTGCCTCGCGGACCGACTGTCCAAGGGCAGCCCGAAGTGTACCCATTTTCATGGTATTGGAGCGGGGTTCAAGTAGCGCAAAAATGCGCGCTGCCCCCACCTTGTTGCGCAGGCCCGCCAGGGTCGACTCGATCGCTGTCGGGTGGTGGGCGAAATCATCGTAGACACTGATACCGTCGATTTCGGCAATCCTTTCGAGACGCCTTTTGACACCGCGAAAACGCGCCAGGCTGGCAACCGACAACGCTGGCGGTACGCCTGCTTCAGCAGCCGCCGCGATCGCTGCGAGCGCGTTCGCCACGTTGTGGTCGCCCAGCATTTCCCAGTTCAACTCAGCGACTTCGCGTTGCTGATGCAGGAGCAGGAAGTGACTACCATCGGCGGCGAGTTTGCGCGCGCTGTAGTCCCCGCGGCCACCGGGGCCGAAGGTCGTGGTCGGCGTCCAGCAGCCCAGTGTCAGGACTTCATCCACATTGGGGTCGTCTGCATTCACGACGATGCGACCCGCATGGGGCACCGTCCGAATCAGGTGATGAAACTGCCGCTGTATGGCCACAAGATCTGGAAAAATATCGGCATGGTCGTATTCGATATTGTTGATTACCAGGGTCCTGGGACGGTAGTGAATGAACTTGGATCGCTTGTCGAAAAATGCGGTGTCATACTCATCGGCTTCGATGACGAAATACTGACTCTTGCCGATGTCCGCCGAGGCCGGGAGATTCCCCGGCACCCCGCCTATCAGGTAGCCAGGCTCAAGGCCATTGTCGTGCAGAATCCAGGCCAACATGCTGGCAGTGGTTGTTTTGCCGTGGGTGCCACTAACAGCCAGCACCCAGCGCCGGTTTAGTAAGTGCTGGCACAACCACTGCGGTCCCGAAGTGTAGTCCATTCCCGCATCCAGCATGTATTCGATCGCCGGGTTGGTGCGACTCATGGCGTTCCCTACTACCACCAGATCGGGCTCTGGCTGCAAATGCTGGGGTTCATAACCTTCCCAGATTGCGATTCCTTGCTGTTCGAGCTGAGTGCTCATGGGCGGATAAACATTGCTATCGGAGCCGGTAACCCGGTGCCCCAATTGCCTGGCGAGCAGTGCCAGGCTCCCCATAAAGGTGCCACATATACCAAGAAAATGTAGGTGCATGCTTCCTCGCATCAAGAGCATCGTACTTGCTCGACTGCGGGCGGCAGCGCACCGGTGCCAGCCAGAGCAGATTCGTGTTCGGGAGGGGATGATAGCAAAACCACGGGGGCCCGCGCATGGGTCCCGTGGTGCGATTTCAAGACAAACGGTGCTTATGCCTGGTTACGCGGCCCTGAAAACGATGACCGGCTGGCAATACTGCGCCCCGTCAGGCGACGCTGAGCAGCGGCGCGATAACCAGGCTAACAATCGCCATGACGTTTATCAGTATGTTCATCGAGGGACCAGAGGTATCCTTGAAAGGATCGCCAACCGTGTCACCAACAACTGCGGCGGCATGAACGCTGGAGCCTTTACCACCGAGATTACCCTTTTCGATATGCTTCTTGGCGTTGTCCCAGGCGCCACCAGCATTGGCCATCATCAGGGCCAACAGCACCCCACTGATAAGGGCGCCGCCGAGCGCACCGCCGAGAGCCTGGGCACCAAGCCCAAAGCCGATAACCGGTGGCGCCGAAACGGCGATCAGCCCGGGCAACAGCATCCGCCGCAATGCCGCAGTGGTAGCGATATCGACACACTTGGCGGTGTCCGGCTCTGCCGTACCCTCCATCAGGCCCGGAATCTCACGAAACTGGCGCCGTATCTCCACAATCATCTCCATGGCAGCCTCCCCGACTGCCGTCATCGTGATCGATGCGATGAGGAAAGGAATCAGCCCGCCGATAAACAAGCCCATCAGCACCCTGGGGTCGCCGATGTGCAACAGGAATTCTTCGCCGCCGGCTGACATCGTTTCGACAAAAGCCGCGATGATGGCCAGGGCCGCCAGGGCCGCGGCACCGATTGCAAAGCCCTTGCCGATGGCTGCCGTGGTATTGCCCAGCTCATCAAGTGAATCAGTAATCTCGCGGGTTTCCGCGCCCAGCCCCGCCATTTCCGCGATACCGCCGGCATTGTCGGCAACCGGGCCATAGGCATCGATGGCCATTGTGATACCTACCGTAGCCAGCATACCGACGGCAGCGATACCCACACCATACAACCCGGCAAGCGAGGTCGACACGAAAATGATGCCGCAAATAGCCAATACGGGAATGACCACGGACTGCATACCCACCGCCAGCCCGGTGATCATGACCGTAGCAGCTCCGGTTTTACCGGCCTCGGCAATCCGCACGACCGGTGTGGAGGCGGTGTAGTATTCAGTGACCAGACCGATAATGATGCCACCCACAGACCCCGAGAGCACCGCAAGCCACACGTTGCTGTCAACGCCAGAGAATTTGACGACGAAATAGGCGGCCGCGATAAAAACCAGGGGAGCAGCCAGGGTGCCGCTGCGCAGGGCTACTGCAGGCTGTCGCGCCGACATTGAACGCACGATCGCAATTCCCATCAGGGAGCAAAGCAGACCGGTTGATGCCAGCGCCAAAGGCAGGAACATCAGGGCCGAGCGCGCCTCACCCTCGTTCAGGCCCGGCACCAGAACAGCAAGCACCGAGAAGCTCAACGTGGAGGCGATTGCGATACTGGCGATCATGGAGCCGCAGTAGGACTCAAAAATATCCGAACCCATCCCGGCGACGTCACCAACGTTGTCACCGACATTGTCGGCTATAACACCGGGGTTTCTTGGATCATCCTCGGGAATCCCAGCCTCCAGCTTGCCCACAAGGTCAGCACCCACGTCGGCGCTCTTGGTAAAGATGCCGCCGCCAACCCGGGAAAACAGCGCCACGATGGACGCGCCCATACCGAAGCCGTGAATAGCGTGTGCGGTCTCGGGGTCGCCCCCGAAGAACCAGTACAGTAGACCCAGCCCCAGCAAGCCCAGCGAGGCAACGCATAGCCCCATAATCGACCCACCGAAAAAGGCCACGGAGAGGGCAGCAGCAGAGCCTTTCTCATGAGCCGCTGTCGTTGTGCGGACATTGGCGCGAGTAGCAGAGTACATGCCGATGCCACCCGCGGTGGCCGACGTCAGCGCACCGCAGAGGAAAGCAATGGCGGTATTGCTGCCCAGCGTGAAGAAAAGGATGACCAGCACTACGCCGGCAAACATTGCCAGCATTTTGTACTCTCGTTGCATAAAAACCATCGCACCGAGATGAATGGCATCACCGATCTTGGTTACTTTTGGGCCACCCTCGGGATGGCGCATGAGGATCGAGTAAATCACGAACGCACAGACCAATCCAAAAACGCCAAACAATGGCGGAACCAGAATATAGTCACTCATAGCAATACCCCTTCGCTGAAAAGCTTTAACAGAATCGTTATTCTAATTCCCGTATTTCCCAGAGAGGACGAGCCGCTCTGGATCAATCCACCCCTGTGGCCCGACAAACAGCCATTTCTCCCGACAAAGCCTCTACCCAAGCGCTTCTTCAGACCGGAATTCAGACCGCCGCCCTCGCCTTTCGCTTGGGCGCGGCTTTTTTTCGGCTTTTGACCGCCGGCTTGCCAACCGCAACTTTGCGCTTCTGGGGCTCGCTGCCTCCCCGGGGCAAGTTCCTGATCGCCGGCATAGAGGCCGCCAACCTCTTGTACAGCTTTGTACCCTTCGATATTTTTTTGTGGCGAGCAAAGGTATCTATAGCCTTGCTCCAGGCAACATCAGCGCCGTGTGCGTTAATCGAAAAACTGGTACAGATGATCCTCTTATCAAGCTCCGAGGCAATCCCGACCTGAAAAATTGGCGTCCGGGTGCCACTCTTTTCAGTCTTGATCAAATAGCTGATCCCTTTAACGCTTCCATCCGGATGGAAGCACAACTCAGCCTTGCGCCTTTGCCGGGACTTTTCCTGCTCAACCCGAAGCTCTTCATCCCGGGCTTCAGCAACACGCTCAACCGCTCGGGTTTGTCGAACCCCGAGCCGCTTGCCCGCCTTTTTTAGCGAAAAGTATTCCTGATAAAGCCTTCCGTTGACCGTTCGCCGCACTCTGTAACCATAGAAGGCTTCGTTATCGATCAGTTTCACGCTCATTGCTGCACCTTCTTATTATGTAGACGTTCTTGTCTTCCACCGGGGCGCAACTCACTACTCCCGGTAGTTAAAAGGTTTGCATATCAAGGCCCTTGCGCGCCACCAGCCGCCCTGTTATTGGATATCTATCGGTACCAAGGGTCAAAAGCTCCCTTCTCCATTTAATGGGAATTCACACAAGAATTCAACTGTCTTATAGGTATCTTCAGGCTTTGCAGCGCGCCGCCCTGAAACGCGGGGTGGATCTGCTTATTCTGCGCGTTAGAATCACGCAGATTAAACACCGAGGTATGGGTGCAGATACGCTATTTCCATAACGAAGGTTTCTGGTCTTATCATAAATCCTGTCGACTCCGCGGTACGACAGGCCATTGGACTCAGTCCTCGAGCGATTGGTTCATGAGCAGCGCAGGTTGTTCGGCAGAGGGCGCGCCAACGACCTCCGCCGGCACACCGGCCACTGTTGTGTGCGCTGCGACGTCTTGCAGCACGACACTACCAGCGGCGATCTTGGCGCCCTCACCTACCCGGATATTGCCTAACAGTTTGGCACCAGCACCAATCATTACTCCGCTGCCGATTTTCGGGTGGCGATCACCCCTGCAGCAGCCCGACCCACCCAGGCTCACGCCATGAAGCAGAGACACGTTGTCACCAATCTCGGCGGTTTCTCCTGCGACCAGCCCCGTCGCGTGATCCAGCATGATCCCACGACCGATCCGCGCCGCCGGATGAATATCGACATCAAATTCGCAGGCAATTCGGTGCTGAAAATACAAAGCCATGGCGGTGCGCTGACGCTGCCAGAGCCAGTGAGCAATGCGGTGGGCCTGCAGCGCCTGGTAGCCCTTGAAGTAAAGCAGCGGCATATAATAGTGATCGCAGGCGGGATCCCGACTGTAGTAGGCTTCGATGTCCTCCTCTATCGCCTGACGCATACGGGCGTCTTCCCCGAGTGCCTGGTCGCATACTTCACGAATCAGAGTTGCCGGCAAAGTGGCACTATCGAGGCGCAGAGCCAGATTAAACGCCAATGCGGCGGCTATAGACTCATGATTCAGTACCGTCGCATAGTAGAAACTCGCCAGGACTGGCTCTCGGCGACTGGCAGCGCGCGCCTCGTCTCGAATCAGACTCCACAAACGGGACATTACCAGACTCCAAACATCAGGCTGTTGTCAATTATCCCCCGGAGACGACCTGTGCGGGGGCAATGAAACGCTCATAGATCTCGTCAAAATTAGCCAGCACGACGGCCCTCAAGGCAATTGGCTGGCTTGCCAGCCAGCCATGACAGCTCGCTGGGTCCAGCATTAACTCGAACTCGGTGGCCTCTGGCGCGAAGCTCAGATGCCACGGCTCGGGCGCCACACCACCGCGATCAAACGCATAGGGGCGGTAAAAGCCGCAACTGCGCCCCCGTTGAATGCTGTCGTCAAGCCATTGGTGCAGGGCGGAAAACCTGCCACCATGGCAACATTCACTGGGGGTCAACTGTACCTGATAACCTGGATTCATTGCAGCGGCATCATAAATATCGATATCAGTACCCCAATGGTGCCGGGACATACCCGGTAACGCTGACCACCGAAGGATAGCCATAACTCGATCGCGATCACTCAGTTGCTCGACATTCAGGGCATCGCCATTCTCATCAAGGACCGGCCGAATTCCAGCCGCCTTCTCATTCCAGATAAGCAGTTGGCGGTCGAAGTTTCGGTGCGCACTGGCAATCGCCAGCTCATAACCCTGCGCCCGGGACGCTTTCGCAAGCTCGCAAAAAGCTGCGGCTGTGAGTCTGCTCAGGCGAAATACGCCGGAATTGGAGACCACTTCACAAAGGTGGCTGGTTTCCTGCCCGGTTAACTGGCGGAATTCTGTGGTTTGGAATCTGTCCCCACGCATCGATAGTGTGCTCACCATATTCCGGCCAAGACTCGTGGCTTGCATAAGCCGGTTTTCATAGCCAGGACCAAATCCGAGGCGGCTTAAAAGTGCGAGAAAACGCCAGTCGGATGGGACCGCCTTGCACCGGGAACCTGGCGAACTATGATTGAGTAAATCAGAATAGCATTCTTGCCTGGCCCGAGGGTAGCAGACCGCCATGATCAAAACCACGACACTGGAATTTCAACCCGGCGACATCATCATTCGCGAAGGCGACAGCGCTGATTTCGTTTACACACTGACCAGCGGACACGCTGAGGCCTCTCAAAGCGGAATCAAGGTGGGTGAAATCTACGCCGGCGAGGTGTTCGGCGCCCTCGCGGCATTCAGTGGAGTCAAGCGCAATGCCACCGTTACCGCAACCCGGTGCTGCAGCGTCGAAGCAACATACAAGGACAGCTTCATCACCCTCGCCCGCCGCCAGCCCGATATCTGCGTGAAACTGATCAATGACATGGCTCGCTTGATCAGCGACCTGAACGAGTCGATTCTCGTATTGTCCAGCAGTGCATCCCGGGTCGAGCGCTAAACAAACCCCCGCCCCACGCGCAGCTTACAACCGCCTTTTACCTCGCTCACACCATTAATTGCTGATTCCAATATCGGTTTCTGACAACGTGAAACCGGTATTTACGTATACCCGAGGAACGATTAAATACCGATACTGGGTGCATTGGGAAAAAAGGGAATCTGCACAATGACAAGCGTAAATGATCAAATATCACTTGAGGACTTGACCACCCTGCACGAACTGCAGAAAAAGGTGTGCGATCTGGCGACCATCAAATGTGCGGGTCAACTGCGGGTCCACCTGCAGTGCCAGCAGGGTGACTACCGCAATGCGCTGGTGATCAGCAACAAGGACAACGGCCGAATCCTGTACCTTTACCTCACCACTCAGGGCTGGCTGTTTGTGGCCCAGCACGCAAACGTGCGCGCCTGGGAGCTACCGCTGATCGGCTCTATCAATAAGTCAATCGATATCATTCAGGACAGGATCGAGGCTTTTTTGCTGCCCCAACCCGCGCACCAGAAAGCAGCTTCCGAGCGTTTCGAGCCATTGAGCACCGACCAACGCATGGCGATCGTCTAGGGATTGTTTCTGCCGGTGGCGCCCACGTCACTGGCAGATTGCTATTGAGGAATAGCATGGCAACCCTGCAGGAAGTTTCATGGCACGACAGCTAGGACCCAGACTAGGTATAGCGCTGGGAAGTGGATCCGCCCGTGGTCTGGCGCATATCGGCGTCCTCAGACAGCTTGGGCGGCTCGGCATTCAGCCCGACATCGTCTGCGGCAGCTCCGCCGGCAGTCTGATCGGAGCGGTCTCGGTGCTAGGCAGGGCCGACGAGCTGAGCGCCTGGATCCAGCAACTCAGCCGCACCGATATTCTTCGGTTTATGGACATAAAGCTTGCGGCCAGCGGGGGCTTCGCCAGGGGCGACAACCTCATTGAACATCTCAAGCGCAACTTCGGCAACCCCCTGATCGAACAACTTCCCATTGACTTCGCCGCGGTGGCTACAGATCTCGCCACCGGCCGCGAAATCTGGCTACAGTCGGGCCCGGTATGGGACGCCGTCAGGGCCTCCATGGCATTCCCGGGCTTGTTTACCCCGGTGGCATTGCGCCAGCACTGGCTAGTCGATGGCGGGCTGGTCAATCCGGTGCCAGTTTCAATCTGTCGCGCAATGGGAGCCGATATCATTATCGCGGTCAATCTGAATGGCAATATTGTCGGGCGCGCCGCCCACACTCGTGCGGCGCCGGTAGCAGAACCGCCACCCGCATCCGGTGGTCCCCAGGATCAGGAAGACCCGGACTTTCTCGACCGTTTATCTAATAATATCAAAGAGAAAGCTCAGCCCCTGCTCGAGCATTGGAGAAATCGCGAGAGGGACGATGTGCCGGCCATCTTTGACGTACTAGCTGGCTCCGTTAACATTATGCAGGACCGTATCACCCGCTCCCGGCTGGCGGGGGAACCGGCCGATGTCGTACTCTCACCGCGACTGCGAGACGTGGGCCTGATGGAGTTCAGCCGTGCTGCGGAGTGCATCGAAGAAGGAGAAGCGTGTGTCAGGCGACACCAGAGCGAGCTTCTCGATGTCATTGGATCCGGGAAACGAGGTAGTTCCTGATACCCATCCCAGCTAATCCGAATCATCACCAGACAGCGCACGGGCGCCTGCCACCCCAGTGCAAAGGAGACACCACCATGCCTTCACTGCTCTGCCCAGCGGAAGCAATCGCCCCAGGCACCAGCCGCGGCTTCACGCTGGGCGAATCCAGTTGTCTGGTGGTGAAAAACCATGACGGGGACATTTATGTCTACCTCAACAGCTGCCCGCACCTTGGAGTCGAACTGGAGTGGGTTGCCGATCAGTTCCTGGACAGTGAAGGACAACTGATTCAGTGCTCGACTCACGGCGCACTCTTCAGAATAGAGTCCGGCAAGTGCGTCGCTGGCCCATGCCTGGGCGAATACCTGCAGGCGATTCCTTTTTCGATAAGCCGGGGCAACATCGTAATAGAGTAACGAACGCCTGCAGCGGCACTCTGCCGGCCAGCCGATCATAACTCCGGCAACACCACCGGCAATGTCCCGGTAATTGCAATTTGAGATTCGCTTACCCGGGCCCGGCAGGCGAGGAGCTCCACACCCTGGGTCTGCGCAACGCGCAGAGTTTCCCCGTACTGCGGATCTATCTGGTCTGCGGGATAGACTTCCTCGATACCGTTATGCATAACGACAAAACAGAGCAGGGCCCTTGCGCCATCGCGCCTGACTGCCATCAGCTCACGTAAATGCCGGCAAGCACGCTTGCTGACCGCATCCGGAAACAGGCCCACCCCCCCGCCGATGGCGAGGGTGACGCTCTTCACTTCCATGAAGCATGGCTTGCCGGCAAAATCGAGCAAGAAATCCGCGCGACTGTTCTCACCACCGAAGCGCACTTCCCTTTGCAGCTTGTCGAAACCCTCCAAGTCCGGCACCGCCCCATCCAGCAGTGCTTGCTCCAGCACCCGGTTGGCACGCGCCGAATGGATGCACGCAAGACCACTACTGGTCTCAACCAATTCCCAGGTAGTTGCCAGCTTGCGGCGCGGATTATTTGATGGTTGCAGCCATACCCTGCTCCCGGGTGTCTGGCAGCCTGTCATAGCGCCGGTATTGGGGCAGTGACTGGTCACCAGTTCCCCATCCCCGAGCTCTACGTCGGCGAGGAAGCGCTGGTAACGCCGAACCAGGCGGCCTGGCACCAGTGGCGGATCGAATGGGGTCACAGGCAGAACGCCCGCAAGCGGGCCACCGTCTGCTCCAGCGCTTCCATACTGGTGGTATAGGCGAAACGCACATGCTGCTCGGCCTGGTGACGGCCAAAGTCGGTGCCAGGCGTCAGGGCAATGCCATGCTCCTCCAGAAGTTGGGAACAGAATTGTTCGCTGGAAACACCAAAGCTCTCGATACCCGCATAAAGATAATAGCCACCCGCCGGGATGTGTGGAATGTCGAAGCCCAGGCGGCGCAGCTCGGGCAACAGGTAATCCCGGCGCAGTCGAAACTGGTCACGACGCTGATTCAGCAGGTCAAGGGTTACCGGCTCAAAGCAGGCCAGGGCACCATACTGGGCCGGGGTAGATAGAGAGATAAACAGATTCTGGGCAAGTTTTTCCAGGCCGGAAATCGCCCAGTCAGGCGCCACCAGCCAGCCCAGGCGCCAACCGGTCATACCGAAATACTTTGAAAAGCTGTTTACTACGAACGCCTCCTGGGTTACCGACAAAACGGTGGGGGCGGGGGCCTCATAGTCCAGCCCATGGTAGATCTCGTCGACAATCAAGTGCCCGCCGCGACGCTGCAGCGCGCCCCAAAGCTGGTGCAATCCGTGGATGTCGAGCATCTCTCCGGTGGGGTTGGCAGGCGATGCTACCATCGCGCCAATGGTGTTTTGCCGCCAGTGCGCATCTATTGCGGCGGTTGTCAATTGATAGCGGTCTGCGGCCCACACCGGCACCAGTTGGCCTTCGCCCTCCACCAGCCTCATGATCTGCCGGTTGCATGGATAGCCGGGGTCGGGCAATAACAACCCATCCCCCGGGTTCATCAACAAGCCTGCTACCAGAAGAATGGCCCCGGAGGCACCGGGCGTAATGAAAATGCGTCCGGGGGCCACCTCAACCCCATACCGAGACAAATACCAGTCGGCTATCGCCTGGCGAAGTTCGCCGAGCCCCGCTGCAGGGGTATAGTAGGTGTGGCCGGCCGCAAGCGCCGCTGTTGCCGCCTCGCAGACCGGAGCTGGCGTGGTAAAATCTGGTTCACCCGCCGAGAGGTGGAGGATGTCGCGCCCCTGCGCTTCCAGCTCGCGGGCACGGGTAAGAATCTCAACAACACGAAACGGCTCGATTTCATCGACACGGGATGCCCATCGTCGCATCTTGGCTCCACCAATTTGTCAGTGCGTCTATATTGTAACCGGGTAAAGCTATGCAATACTGCGCCAGATAGGCTAATTTTGGCGAAACAGCGCTTGACCACAGCAATAGTCGTAGTAAAGTTGGCGGGCTTTAAAAAGGGCCCCAGGGTCCCATGCTCGCTCTGCTGAGGCGACGCGCAGAAAACCGGAGATGTATATGCCAGCAAAAGCCAAAGCGAAATCCAAAGCGAAAACTGACAGCTCTGGAAAAGCCACCACCACGCCACCTGCCAAGGCATCCAAAGCAAAGGCACCGGCAAGCAAAAAGGCGGAAACAACCAGCGCTGCCGCAAAAACGGGTAGCAAAAAGCCCGCAAAGCCGAGGAAAGCCGCAACGACCGGACGCTCGCGAAGTGCTGCCCCCGGGGCAAGGAAAAGCAGTGGCAATTTCACCAACTTTGAGCCCTATCAGGCCAAGCGTGGTGAAGAGTACATGAACGAGGCCCAGCGCAAGCATTTCAGCCAGATTCTGCTGGCCTGGAAAGCCGAGTTGATGGAAGAGGTTGATCGAACGGTCTCTCACATGAAGGACGAAGCGGCCAATTTCCCTGACCCCGCTGATCGAGCCACTCAGGAGGAAGAGTTCAGCCTGGAGCTCAGGACCCGCGATCGCGAGCGCAAACTGATCAAGAAAATCGAGTCTACGCTTGAGCTGATAGACCAGGACGATTACGGGTTCTGTAACTCCTGTGGCGTTGAAATCGGCATTAAGCGGCTTGAGGCACGCCCCACTGCAAACCTGTGTATCGATTGCAAAACCCTCGACGAAATACGCGAAAAGCAGCAGCGCGGGTAGACCATCACCCGCCCCGGGCTGATGCCCCGGCAACAGGCCTGCGAAACCCCTGCTCGATACGCTGGCACGGCCGCGGTAGAGGCCCGTGTCACAACCTGAGTCATGCAACGCTATATCGGTAGATTCGCGCCATCACCCTCCGGCCCACTGCACTTTGGTTCACTGGTCGCAGCACTGGCAAGCTATCTTGATGCCCGCGCCCATGGCGGCAGCTGGTTGTTGCGCATCGACGATCTTGACCCGCCCCGGGAAGTACCGGGGGCAGCCCGGCAAATCATTGACGCACTGCGCGCTCATGGCCTGCACTGGGACGGCGATATTTGCTGGCAAAGCCAGCGCAACGGCGCCTACGCTTCGGCCCTGAAAACCCTGCAAGACCGGCAACTGTTGTATTTTTGCGACTGCACCCGGGCGATGCTCACCCGGGCCGGTGGCATCTATCGGGGTCGTTGCCGCGACCGAGCTCTCCCTGACAGCGATAGCTGCGCCTGCCGAGTAAGGCTCGACAGGCGGACGATAAGGTTTACCGATCTTTTCCAGGGGCCCCAGTCGACCTCCCCGCTGAGAGAGAACGGCGACTTTGTTCTCCGCCGCAAAGACCGCCTCTATGCCTATCAGCTTGCAGTCGTGGTGGACGACGCAGACAGCGACATTACCCATATTATTCGCGGTGCCGACCTGATCGAATCCTGCGGCCGCCAGATTTATCTCCAGCAATTGCTGGGTCTCCCCACCCCTGTCTACGGCCACATCCCGGTAGCAAGCACGGCTGACGGTCAGAAGCTGAGCAAACAAAACCTGTCGCCCGCGATCGAGGGCCGGGCCGCGGTGAACAATCTGTCGGCCGCGCTGCAATTTCTCGGTCAGGCACTGCCCCCGACTCCCCCTGGCGATAGTACAAGCCTGCTGCGCTGGGCAGCCCGCTCCTGGAAGCGTGATAGCGTTCCCCGCGCGATGGCAAGGGTTTACTGTGATCAGAATCCCCGCGGCTAACCCTGCTGACCTGCGAACGCATCGCTACCCGCCTGTGATCGCGGTTTAGGACAGCAAACTCCATCCGGGTCCCGGCCGGTGGCGTTTGCAGCCCAGGGCTCGCTTGGTTACTATCGCGACACCTTCTGCCATGCGTCCGGAATGCCTCCCGGCCCGGGCATCGACTCGCCGACTGTGGGATTATCCTATGCTGGCGCAACGCTCTTTATTGCTAATCATTTTCGTGCTTTTCGTTTTTGAGCCGATGATCAAGGAGTGGGCCGGCAGCGGCGCCTGGTACCGCCCCTACAGCGTCTGGCTGGCCATTGTCGTGCTTGCCCTGGGCATACAATACTGGGTCGGCAAACGTGGGGCTTGACGCCGCCGATATCTTTGCCATCGGGCTGGTCTACGTGTTGGCCTTGTTCGGGATCGCCTACAGCACCAACCGCGGCTGGATTCCCCATCGGTTGGTGCGACACCCCCTGGTATATGTCATGTCCCTGGGTGTCTTTGCCAGCGCACTGGCATTTTACGGCGTTGTCGGCCTGGCCCATGACTACGGCTACAATTTTCTGAATTACTACCTGGGCATCGCCGGCTTTTTTCTGCTCGGTCCATTGTTGTTGATGCCATTACAACGCATCTGTCGCGCCAACCAATTGGCATCACTCGCCGACCTCCTTACGTTTCGCTATCGCTCCCAGTGGGCGGGAGCCCTGGTCTCGATATTCCTCACGGTCAGTATTCTTCCCATCATGGCACTGCAGATCAAAGCAGTAACCGATACCGTGCAAATCCTGACAAGCACTGACAGTCAACTGGCGGGAAGCACCCTGCCACAACCCGGTGTTGCGCTGGCTTTCTGTGCCATCATCGCGCTTTTCACCATGCTCTACGGCGCCGGGGAAGCTACCCCCGGGCGACGCCAGAACGGGCTGGTGCTGGCCATCGCCTTCGAAACCCTGGTCAAGACCCTGACCTTGATCGCTATCGGCTGTGCATCGCTGTTCGGCATCTTTGGCGGACTGGAGGGGCTCGAACGCTGGCTGGGCGCCAATCCTGAGGCACTACAGAAGCTCAATAACCAGGGTTCCAATGACATGGGGCGAGTGCTTATGCTGATTTCTTTCGCCGCGGCAATCGGCATGCCCCACATGTTTCACATGGCGTTTTCGGTCAACCCCTCGCGCGAATCCCTGCGGGCTTCTGTCTGGGGCCTGCCCCTGCTAATGCTGATCATCAGCCTCCCGGTACTGCCAATCCTCTGGGGGGCAATGGCCCAGGGTGCCGAGCTTGCTCCAGAGTACTACACCCTCGGTATCGGCATCAGCCTCGACTCACCCCTGTTATGCGCCATCACTTTTATTGGCGGGCTGTCCGCTGCGAGCGGCATTATCATTGTGTCGACCCTGGCGCTGGCATCGATGTGCCTGAACCATCTCATCTTGCCTTTTTACCAGCCCGACACCAGCACCGATATCTACCGCTGGATCGTGTGGGTCAAACGGTCCTTGATCGCCGCAATTATGCTAGCGGGTTTGGTCTTCTACCTCACTTTCAGGTATCAGGGCAATCTCTCGGCACTGGGGATCTCCGGCTTTTCCGCCGCACTGCAATTCCTGCCTGGAACCGTGGCGCTGCTCTATGCGCCGGGGGTAAACCGCAAAGGGTTTGTCGCCGGATTGGCGAGCGGGATGCTTGCCTGGCTGCTCACCCTGTTTCTTCCTGCACTGAGCACAACCGGGCCGACCCTGATGACGGCGGTCTCGGGCTTTGGCCAGCCCGGGGACAACTGGCCCAGCCTAATTCTCTTTTGCTTCAGCCTCAACATCATCGTCATGGTGCTGGTGTCCGCCACCACCGGCACCTCTGACGACGAAAAAGCCGCTGCCGAGTTGTGCTCTGTCGATAAGCTAGCCCGCCCACAGCGCCAGAGCCTGGCGTTCGGCTCCGTCCAGGCGATTCGACAGGCACTGGCGACAGCACTGGGGAAAAACGTGGCGCAAAGGGAAGTCGATAGAGCCATGCAGGCGCTCCAGCTCGAGGAGAGCGAATCACGCCCCTATGCGCTGCGCCGCCTGCGCAACCAGATCGAGGCCAACCTGTCGGGATTGTTCGGGGCCACGGTGGCGAACCACACCGTTAATCGCCTGTTACCTTACAATGCAAATACGGGCCTTATAACGACCGAGGATATTCACCTGGTCGAAACCCGACTCGAACTGGAGCAGCAGCAACTTACCGGGCTCGCCGCCGGACTGGATGGCCTCCGGCGCTTCTATCGCCAGACCTTGCTCGATTTACCCATGGGCGCCTGTATCCTGGGTCAGGATCACGAGATCGTACTCTGGAATAGTGCCCTGGAGAAGCTGAGCGGAATTCCCGCCGACTACGTTACCGGTGCCCTCGCCGACAATATGCCCCCGCCCTGGGGCTATTTGTTGCTGGATTTTGCGGCCAGGAAGGAAAACCGCCAGCTGAAACGAGAGCTGGTGATCGAAAACGCTCGCCGTCTGGTCAACCTGCAAAAAACCCATTCCGGCCTGAACCCCGGTCACAGCGGCGATACCATCATCCTGGTGGAGGATGTGACCGAAGCCCAGCTCCTGGAAGATGAACTGATCCACAGCGAGCGCCTCGCTTCCCTGGGCCGGGTGGCCGCCGGGGTGGCCCACGAAATCGGCAATCCGGTTACCGGCATAGCTTGCCTGGCGCAGAACCTGCGCGCCGAGAACGAAGACCCCGAGTTGCAGGAAATCGCAGACGATATTCTGACCCAAACCGGGCGTATCAGTGCCATCGTCCAAACCCTGGTCAACTTTTCCCACGGCGGCAAGCACACAGAAATACACAGCCGGGACAACATCTGCCTGTACGACTGCGTCAACGAAGCCATCAACCTCCTCCTGCTCGACAAGGAATCGCAGCCGGTTCGCTACCTCAACAACTCCGATGGACAGTACCTCGTGGTAGGCAATCAGCAGCGCCTCACCCAGGTATTCCTAAACCTGCTCAGCAACGCCAGGGATGCCTGCACGCCCAATCAGCAGATTGCTGTCGACAGTTGGCTGCTGAATGCCAGTATGGTTGCGGTCGCGGTTACCGACCCCGGAAGCGGCATTGATCCGGTACAGCAGGAACACATCTGGGAACCCTTTTTCACGACCAAGGAACCTGGCCAGGGAACCGGTCTCGGTCTTGCCGTGGTATACAGCATTGTCGAGGCACACGGGGGAAAAATCCGAGTAGAGAGCCCGCTGGCGGTGGGCACCAGGGCTGGCACCAGGGTCACTATTGAACTGCCCCGCGGCGACCCGGGCAATTCCGCCGACTGGTCAATATGAGCATTGGCAAAGGCCGATATTCCGGTTATGGTTATTTCCGCATAAGCAAATGGTTAAATTTGCCAATGATGTTTGCAGGAGCGCCATGCCCTCTATCCTAATCGTTGATGACGAGCAAATTATTCGTAAATCCTTGCGCCGCTTGCTCGAGCGCCACCAGTATGCTGTGACCGAGGCCGGCACCGTCGCAGAAGCGCTGGCCAGCCTCGAAAACAAGCATTTCGATCTGATCATCAGCGACTTGAGACTGCCGGGGGACCCAGGCACAGCACTGATAAAACCGGCAGGCGATATCCCTGTTCTCATCATGACGAGCTATGCCAGCCTGCGCTCGGCGGTTGACTCAATGAAGATGGGCGCGGTGGACTACATCGCCAAACCCTACGATCACGATGACATGCTCGAAGCGATAGAGGAAATTATCAGCAGTAACCGGCGGCAGCAGGCACAAACTATCAGCCACCCTGGAGGAGCTGAAGCAATGCCGGGATTCATTGGCAACTGCAAGGACATGCAGAAACTCTACCAACAGATAGGCAAATTCGCCCCCACCAATACCACCATCCTGATTCATGGCGAGACCGGAACCGGCAAGGAGCTGGTCGCACAGGCCCTGCACTCCCACAGCCATAGAGCCGATAAACCGCTGATTTCCGTCAATTGCGCTGCTATCCCTGAAACGCTGATTGAATCCGAACTGTTCGGCTATGAGAAAGGCGCGTTCACCGGGGCAGCCAACAACCGCATGGGCCTGATTGAGGCGGCGAATGGCGGCACCCTGTTTCTGGACGAGATCGGTGAACTGCCGATTGAAGCCCAGGCGCGTCTGCTGCGCTTCCTCCAGGAAGGCGAAATTCGCGCCATCGGCTCGGTTCAGACCCGCAAGGTCGACGTTCGCCTGCTGGCCGCCACCCACCGGGATCTCAAGCAGCTGGCAAGGGATGGCCGATTTCGGGAAGACCTCTACTACCGCATTAATGTGATGCAGCTCAATCTGCCGCCACTTCGGGATCGAGGCAAAGATATCCTCGAAATAGCCGAGTCCTGCCTGGTTCGCAGTTGCAAGCAGCTCAACGGCAGGCAGCTCCATTTCTCCCCCAAGGCGGTACAGGCCATTACGACCTACCGCTGGCCGGGGAATGTCAGAGAATTGCAAAACGCCGTGGAGCGGGCAGTGATTCTCTGCGACGGCGACGAGATCGACTACGACCTCCTCAACATAGATCTGGAGCTGGTGCGGGTGGCCACGCAATCCGCATCTTCCCTCCGAGGCGTCGAGTCCCTGCGCAGTGTTCGGCGCGCAGATGTTGAGCCCGACGAAAACCTTTCACTGGAAGACTATTTCCAGCGCTTTGTGCTCGAGCACCAGGACAGCATGAGTGAAACGGAGCTGGCCCGTAAACTGGGGGTGAGTCGAAAATGCCTGTGGGAACGGCGCCAGCGTCTGGGTATACCCAGGAAAAAGAACCTGAAAAATACTCCGGCTCGCTAAGGGTAAAGTGTGGGCCACATGAACAGTGACGCTTCTCTAATTCATGATTCCAGAAAGTGTTACCTTGACCGGCAACAAGTAACAGGCACTGGGCTCATTGGTAACAAAGAGCTGTTTAAAAAGCTCTAGTACATCACGGCAAAATCGCAAGCCACTGATTTAATTATTTATTTCAAAATTGGCACAAAACCTGCTTTAATTACACCAAGAATAATAACTACAAATAAAAATAAGACGAAAGATAACAATAAAAAAAGCAAGACGAGACCTGGATGGGGAGAGAAATCTCCCTGTCTTTACTTGGTTAAAGCGCTGTGCACCCCCCCCTCGAAGCGAATACCGGCTCTGGCATAGGCTGTCCGCCGGCGGTATGGTAAACTGCTTGCCTTCAAGGCAAAGACCCAATGGCAGCCCGCTAACCAGCTGCTTGATCGACAACCGATAGTTTTACCGCCCCGCAACATCGCTATCCACGATCATCTATCCACTACAAGGGCAGGCATGCTCACCATACTGCGCCACCAAAACCGGACTCGAATCCTCCCGCCGCCAGAAGCGGAAGCACCTCGCCGATGACAGCACACCACTACATCGACCCCAAAAAAATCAGTTCCCACGCACTCAAAGTCATACAGCGCCTGGAAAGCGAAGGGTTCGAAGCGTATCTGGTGGGGGGCGGCGTTCGCGACTTGTTGCTGGGCAATTCACCCAAGGATTTCGACGTATCCACCAATGCTCGCCCCGAAGAAATTCGCCAGTTGTTTCGCAACTCACGGATCATCGGCAGACGTTTCAGGATCGTCCACGTCCTGTTTGGACGCGAAGTCATCGAAGTGACCACATTTCGAGGTCATCACCCCGAGAGCAAATCAGCCGACCCGAACAAGCATGCGCGAACATCCGACTCCGGGCGCTTGCTGCGCGATAACATTTACGGCTCGCTGGAAGAAGATGCGCGGCGAAGGGATTTTACGGTCAATGCACTTTACTACAGTCCATCGACGGAGCGCATTCTTGACTACTGTAACGGTCTGGAAGATCTGGAAAGCCGAACCCTGCACCTGATCGGCGACCCCGAGACACGCTACCGGGAAGATCCCGTGAGGATGCTCAGGGCCGTGCGCTTTTGCGCCAAACTGGACTTCACCCTGAGTCCCGACGTGGTATCTCCTTTCACCGCGCTGGCGCCCCTCCTGCACGATATACCCGCGGCCCGCATGTTCGATGAAGTGTTGAAACTTTTTATGTCCGGTGCCGCACTGGCGACCTACAAGGAGTTACAGCGCCACCAGCTATTCGGTTTTCTGTTTCCAGCGAGCCAGCGCATTCTGCGGCACGAGGACCCGGTATCACACCGCTTCGTCGAAGCGATGCTACGCAATACCGACCTGCGTGTCAGGCAAAACAAACCGGTTACCCCGGCATTTCTGTATGGCGCGATCCTTTGGCCAGCCGTTCGACAACACACCGAGGCCCTGTTGAAGCAGGGTGAGCCGCCGGTACCGGCCAGGCAGCAAGCCGGCATCGCGAGCATTGAGCACCAACTGCAATACACTTCAATTCCCCGCCGCTTCAGCACACCGATGCGAGAGATATGGGAGCTTCAGCCGCGCCTGGAGAACCCCCGTGGCGCCGACGACCTGCTTCTGCTTCCCAGGTTCCGTGCGGCCTATGATTTCCTGCTATTACGCGAGGAAGCGGGTGAAGACACGGGTAATATGGGGGATTGGTGGACACAGTACCAGGAGGCAGACGAGGAGCAACGCAGGTCCCTGGTAAACCAGCTACAGCTTACCCGCCCCAAAAGGCGGAAGCCCCGGCGCAAACGCCGAAGCCCGCGTCGAAAACTATCCGACCAGGCGCCATGACATTGGCATCCTCGGCGCCGGGGGCACACCGGCTGGGAAAACGTCGGCTCATCAGGCATGGCTAGCGAAAGAGGCCGAATGCACACCAGCTACATCGGCCTTGGCAGCAATCTCCTGGAGCCCGAAGCCCAATTGATCAGCGCTCTGCAGGCCATGGCCCGACTCCCGGGGTGCCAACTTTTCAGCTGGTCTTCCTTCTACCGCAGTCGCGCTATAGGACCGGGAGTTCAACCGGATTACCTTAACGCTGCCGCGCGAATGGATACCGACCTCAAGCCGGGACAGTTGCTGGAGCAACTGCAGGGGATAGAGCTGGACCAGGGCCGTGCGCGCTTACAACACTGGGGGCCCAGAACACTGGACCTCGACATTTTGCTGTTCGATCAAATGACGCTGGATACACCCCGGCTTCAGCTGCCACATCCGCGAATGCGGCAGCGTGCCTTCGTGCTGCTACCCCTCGCCGAAATCTGCCCCGGCCTGCAACTACCCGGTGGCGGCACGGTAACGGAGTGTCTTGCAGACACGGACAGCGTTGACGTCGCCATCCACTGTTCGGCCCCGGCCATTGAGAATGCGGGGAACGGTCAGTCAACATGAACCCACAGTGGCCGCATTCTGCAGGGAAGCGATGCAGCGCCGCATGCCAGGGTGCGCAAACCGCCCGGCCGGCGCGATGGGCTTGCAAGGGAGAGAGGCAATCGCCGGGGTCGACCCGGCCCGGAATGACAGGCATCATTAGCGTCGGCCGAATGCCCCCCTGAAGCGAGGAACAATTCGCCCAGGGCGAAATCGTGCCACCCATGAACCATCAAGGAATTGTAGCGAGGAGCCCAGTATGCCCCAGGTTACCGCCCAATCACTGCTTGAACTCAAGCAGCGGCGCGAGAAGTTTGTCTGCGTAACCGCTTATGACGCCGGTTTCGCTGCGGTGATCGCCCGCGCGGGTGCAGAAACCATTCTGATCGGTGATTCATTGGGTATGGTCGTGCAGGGCCACCGCGACACACTGCCGGTCACCATGGACAACATGGTTTACCACATTGAGGCTGTGAGTCGGGGAGTTTCAGGCCCCCTGTTGATCGGTGACCTGCCCTTTATGAGTTATCCGGATCCGGCACAGGCCCTCGAAAATGGCGCCCGCCTGATGCGCGCCGGCGCCCACATGGTCAAGCTGGAGGGAGGGAGCTGGCTTTGCGACAGCATTGGCAAACTGACCCAGTGCGGCATTCCAGTCTGCGCACACCTCGGATTGACGCCCCAGTCGGTCAATGTTCTCGGCGGTTTCAAAGTCCAGGGTCGATCTGAACCCGCTGCCAGGCGAATAACTGATGATGCCCGCGAAGTCGAAGCCGCCGGCGCCAGCATGCTGGTACTGGAGTGCGTTCCTCGGCAGTTGGCGGCCGCCATCAGCCAGCAACTGACTATCCCCGTAATTGGTATCGGTGCCGGGCCGGATACCGATGCTCAGGTACTGGTACTCCATGACCTGCTCGGCGTCACGCCTGGCCCCCCACGCTTCGTCAAGAACTTTATGGCGGGGCAAGACAGCATTGAAAAAGCGATCAGGGCTTTCTCCAGCGCGGTTAAGAGCGGCGAATTCCCAGCCGCAGAGCACTGCTTCAATGACTGATAGCAGTGACGGCGGCACAGCGACTACAGCACGGCACCAGCCCCGCCTCTGCTAAATTCACGCCCCCCCCCAGAAGCACTGCCAATGGGCCGATGGGCTTTCGCCATGAATTTGATGCGGTTGAATTGATCCCCACCGGCAATTATTGCATACTTGCGCCCTCCCAAACCGGTGAAGACCGTTGTAAGCTTGGCTAGCAAAACTTTGAGATCCATGGGCATTACTCACCCGCAGCGGTGAATCAAAACGAGGCATCGTGTGCCATGCAAACACTGACTTCTGTCGATGCACTGCGCAGGGCGGTCAACAAAGCCCGTAAAGCTGGCAAGACCATCGGTTTCGTACCGACGATGGGCAACCTCCATGAGGGGCATTTGCAGTTACTGCGGCGGGCAAAGCACCTTGCCGACTGCGTAGTGGTCAGTATTTTTGTCAACCCGCTGCAGTTTGGCGCCAATGAAGATCTTGACGCCTATCCCCGTACACTCGCCGCCGACAAAGAGAAGCTGTTTGCCGAGGGCGCCAATTTTCTATTCGCTCCAACCGTGGATGCGATGTACCCCGAGGGCATGAAACCGCAAACCCTGGTGTCCGTCCCGCGGTTAACCGACACCCTTTGCGGCGCGGCACGACCCGGGCATTTCACCGGGGTGGCAACGGTAGTCACCAAGCTATTCAATATGGTGCAGCCCGACGTCGCTGTGTTCGGCGAGAAAGACTTTCAGCAGTTGATGGTCATTCGCAAGATGGTCGGCGACATGTGTATGCCGATTGACATCGTCAGCGTGGCGACAGTACGCGAAACCGACGGCCTGGCAATGAGTTCGCGGAATAATTTTCTATCGTCCAAGGAACGGCGTGTCGCACCGCGGCTGCATCGAATACTGCAGGACTATCGTGAGGCTATCGCCAACGGCTTCGACGACTACCAGCATCTTGAAAAGCACGCGCTGGAAGATCTCGTGCTACTCGGGTTTCAGCCGGATTATGTGAGCATCCGGGATGCAGAAACCCTGGAATCCGTAACCCCGGACACCGAGGCTATCGTCATCCTGGCGGCGGCACGGCTGGGCAGAACCCGACTGATCGACAACGTCACCTTGACCCTGAACCCTTCCGCAGACTGGGGCATGCTCGCCACCAATTAGCCGGCCTATCTCACCGATTCGGCAATCGCTTTTTCGGCGTGTCTGTTCTTGTAGCGTAGGGCGCCTATTGGGTTTCTCACCGGATCTTGCACGCTGTACGTAATCTTCTTCCTGCGGCCATAGCCTACGGCTATGCCCTTAGTCGAAAAACCCGCACCGCGCACAATCGCTCGCCGAGAATTCCAAATATCGGAGAGGTATGGCTAGAATGGGCGATCCCGAAATCAAACCCGCAACATTCGAAAAAGCAATCCCGGCTCTCCAGCCGGACTGCCGGGTGCGCTGTTTATTCAGAATTACCGCGCCAACCCCCGGTATGACTAGCGAGCGTTGCCCTGAGCAATTGCGGACGCAGGAACGTGGGGGCTGCACCGCTTTCACTGTGCAGCCCCTGCGAGGCAAAAATCAGGCCTCGCTGGTCTGCGCCTCGACATCGGACTCAGATACTTCCTTCATCGACAGCTTGATCCGACCACGACCGTCAACATCCAGCACTTTCACTTTCACTTCCTGCCCCTCGGTAAGGTAATCGGAAACCTTCTCGATCCGCTCCTGGGCTATCTGCGAAATGTGCACCAGGCCGTCTTTGCCCGGCAGGATATTGACGAAAGCGCCGAAGTCGACGATACGGGCGACAACACCGGTGTATATGGCGCCCACCTCGGCTTCCGCCGTAATCGACTCAACTTCACCTTTTGCGACTGCCAGCGACTCGGAGTTGGGGGCGTAAATACGCACCGTGCCATCATCATCGATATCGATCTGGGCACCACTCTTCTCGGTGATACCGCGAATAACCGCACCCCCTGGGCCGATGATGTCCCGGATCTTGTCTTTGTCGATCTTGATGGAAACCATGCGCGGTGCGGTTTCGGCCACTTCCTCGCGGGAGCTCGACAGCACCCTGTTCATCTCGCCGAGGATGTGCAGTCGCGCTTGCTGGGCCTGCTCCAGCGCACGCTCCATGATCTGCTCGTTAATGCCCTCGATTTTGATATCCATCTGCAGTGCGGTAACACCCTCTGCAGTACCGGCAACCTTAAAGTCCATGTCGCCGAGGTGGTCCTCGTCGCCGAGAATATCGGTCAACACTGAAAAGCGGTCACCGTCCTTGACCAGCCCCATGGCAATTCCGGCAACCGGTGCTTTCAGGGGAACACCGGCGTCCATCATCGCCAGACTCGCGCCGCAAACGCTGGCCATAGAGCTGGAGCCGTTGGACTCTGTGATTTCTGAAACAATGCGGATGGTATAGGGAAAGTCGTCCGCACTCGGCAGGACCGCCGCTACGCCACGCCGGGCAAGCCGCCCATGACCCACTTCTCTGCGGCTGGTAAAGCCCACTCGCCCGGCCTCTCCCACTGAATAGGGCGGGAAATTGTAATGCAGCATGAAATTGTCTTTGCGCTCGCCCTCCAGGGCATCAATAAACTGCGCGTCGCGGGAGCTACCCAGGGTCGCCACTGCGATGGCCTGAGTCTCGCCCCGGGTAAACAGGGCAGAACCGTGGGTGCGGGGAAGCACACCGGTCTCAATCATAATGGGGCGCACAGTCTGGTTATCGCGACCATCGATACGCGCTTCACCGTTAAGAATCCGCCGACGAACGATCTTGCTTTCCAGGCTCTTGAAGAGCTCCTTGACCTCATCCGCAGAAACCTCGCCATCGGCCGGTGCCAATGCCGCAACGGCATCATTCTTGACCCGCGAAAGCGCCTCGTAACGCTGCATCTTGTCGGTGATCCGGTAGGCTTCACCAACGGCCTCGCCAAAGCCGTTTTCCAGCGCGTCGATCAGCGCTGTGTTCTCGGCAACCGCCTCCAGCTCCCAGCGTGGCTTGCCAACTTCACTAGCCAGTTCCTTGATCGCCTGGATCGCCACCTGCATTTCCTGCTGGGCAAACAGAACGGCTCCGAGCATCTGGTCTTCAGTCAGCTCCTTGGCCTCGGATTCGACCATCAACACTGCATGCTCGGTACCGGCTACCACCATATCGAGATGGGAGTCAGCCAGTTCGCTAAAGGTCGGGTTCAGCAGGTAGCCGCTGTCTGCGGTAAAGCCCACTCTGGCGGCACCGATGGGGCCGTTGAAGGGAATACCGGAAATGGCCAGGGCCGCGGAGGTGCCAATCATCGCGATAATATCGGGATCGATGTCGGATTCCGCCGACAGCACTGTGATGATAACCTGGACTTCGTTCTTGAAGCCCGCGGGGAACAGCGGGCGAATGGGCCGATCGATAAGCCGCGAGGTCAGGGTTTCCTTTTCACTGGGGCGCGCTTCGCGCTTGAAGAAGCCGCCGGGAATACGGCCCGCAGCATAGGTTTTCTCCTGGTAGTGCACCGCCAGAGGGAAGAAGTCCTGGCCGGGCTTGGCCGTCTTTGCACCGACAACCGTCGCCAATACCACCGTGTCGTCCATGCTCGCCAATACCGCGCCGCTGGCCTGGCGCGCCACCCGACCCGTTTCCAGGGTTACGGTATGCTTGCCATAATTAAATTTTTTGATAACAGGATTCACAAATAATGCCTCCGAAAATATTGATCAATGCACCCCAGCCCCATTGCCAGGGTGCACCTGCAATTAGCGACGCAAACCCAGACGCTTGATCAACTCGGCGTAGCGGTTGGCATCCTTACGCTTGAGATAGTCGAGTAATTTACGACGCTGGTTGACCATGCGAATCAGTCCCCTGCGGGAGTGGTGATCCTTGCCATGGCCCTTGAAGTGGCCTTGCAGTTTATTGATGTTCGCGCTCAACAGGGCAACCTGCACTTCCGGGGATCCGGTATCGCCGTCCGCCTGTTGATAGTCTTTAACGATGTCTGCTTTTTCTTGCGCTGATAGTGCCATTTTTTCCTCCAGATAATATGCGTACGTTAACTAAACCGGGTAATCCACGCATACTTACAGATCACCCGCTTCCATAGCATCGGTAGTTGCTATCAAGCGACGGGGCGCAAGCCGGCCGTCGTCCAGTATTTCACCGATACCGAGAAATTCTCCGCTTTCGTCGACAATGCGGACCCACCCGGCGGTGGGCATCCTGGCCGCCAGAACCGGCTGGCCCTGGCGCAAATAATAACTGCTGGTCTCGGGCAGCACGACGGTGGCCATACCCTCGATGGCACTGTCCACCGGCAACAACAGCCCTCGCAGCCGAGCCAGGTCCTGCTGCGCCGCAAGCTGTTCCACCTGATCCAGGTCGACGCTCCTCAGCAAGCTGAATGGCCCGGAGCAGGTGCGACGCAACTCACTGACATGCCCACCACAACCCAGCGCTGCGCCGATGTCCTGCGCCAGTGTGCGCACGTAGGTGCCCTTCGAGCAGCGAACACGAACCTTGAGACGGCCTTGCTCGCCGGGCGTATACGCCAGCAACTCAAGGCTATGGATCATCACCCGGCGCGCCCTGCGCTCGACTTCGACGCCAGCCCGCGCCAGCTCGTAAAGTGGCCGACCCTGATGCTTCAATGCCGAGTACATTGGCGGCGTTTGCTCGATCGCGCCGCGAAACTCCGCAAGCACCCGTTCGACCTGCGCCTGGGTAATTCCCGCTGCATCACGGCGCTCCAGCACTTCGCCCTCGGCATCTGCAGTACTGGTAGCGACTCCGAGCACGAAGGTGCTGTCATATTCCTTGTCGGCGTCAAGCAGGAACCGCGACAGTTTGGTAGCCTCACCGAAACACAGCGGCAGCACCCCGGTTGCCAGTGGGTCCAGGCTGCCTGTGTGGCCGGCTTTTGCCGCACCCAATGCCCGCTTCGCGCGCTGCAGACAGGCATTCGAGGTCATACCGCCAGGTTTGTCCAGCACCAGCACGCCGTCGATAGCGCGACCCTTGCGGCGCCTCGCCACTTTAGCTCCCCTGTCCTTCGGGATCGTCTTCCCGCTGCATTGCCTCGTCGGTCGCCACCGCCTGATCGATCAGGCTGGACAACTGCTGGCCCCGAAGCACGCTGCTGTCAAACACGAAATTCAGGCGCGGTGTCGTGCGCATCGTGCTCGACCGTGCCAACTGACTGCGCAGGAAACCGGCGGCATCGTTGAGCACCTCGAGGGCCTCCCGCGCCTGCTCCGCATCGTCCTTACCCATGACGGTTACAAAAACCCGGGCATGTGCAAGGTCGCGGCTGACCTCGACCTCGTTCACCATCACCATCCCCACCCGGGGATCGCGCATCTCGCGCTGGATGAACGATGCGATATCCCGACGCAGCGCATCGGCGACCCGCTGTTGACGACTATAGTCTTTGGGCATAAGCGAACCACCTGTCCCCGGCCAGCGCGCCGCTAGAGCGTGCGAGCCACTTCATGGGTATCGAATACTTCTATCTGGTCGCCCGGGCGCACGTCATTGTAGTTCTTGACCCCGATACCACATTCAGAGCCCGAGCGAACCTCGTTGACGTCGTCTTTAAAGCGCCGCAATGATTCGAGCTCACCCTCGTAAATGACCACGTCGTCCCGCAACACGCGGATAGGCTTGTTGCGGTAGACGGTGCCCTCGGTCACCATACAGCCCGCCACCTGACCGAACTTGGGTGAGCTGAATACGTCACGCACCTCGGCAATACCAACTATTTCCTCGCGCATTTCAGGCGCCAGCATTCCGGTCAGCGCATGCTTGACGTCGTCTATCAGGTCGTAAATCACGCTGTAGTAGCGCAGGTCGACTGCCTCGGCTTCGACCAACTTGCGCGCGGCGCCATCGGCCCGGACATTGAAGCCGAACACAACCGCCCTGGAGGTGATCGCCAGGTTGATGTCTGTTTCCGCGATCCCGCCGACGCCCTCTGACACAACGTTGACCTGAACCTCTTCATTACCGACCTCAGCAAGCGCCGCTACGATCGCCTCCAGTGAGCCACGAACATCGGCCTTGACCACCACGTTCAGCACTTTCCTCTCACCGGCAGTCATGTCGCTAAACATGCTGTCGAGCTTGGCGGCCTGCTGGCGAGCCATTCGTGCCTCCCGCTGCCGCGTATAACGGTAGGCAGCGACGTCACGGGCGCGCTTTTCGTTTTCCAGCACCACGAAGTCTTCGCCGGCTTCCGGGGTACCATCAAGGCCCAGGATCTGCACCGGAATCGAGGGCGTCGCGGTATCCACAGACTTGCCGTTTTCATCGAGCATGGCCCTGATGCGGCCGTACTGCACCCCGGCCAGCACAACATCGCCCGCTCGCAGGGTGCCACTTTGTACCAACACCGAGGCCACCGGGCCGCGGCCCTTATCCAGCCTGGACTCGATCACGATACCCTTGGCCGGTATGTCGGCAGCGGCTTTGAGCTCGAGAATCTCGGCCTGCAGCAGAATCGCATCCAACAGTTCATCGATACCCTGACCCGTGTGCGCCGACACTTCTACAAACTGGGTGTCGCCACCCCAGTCCTCTGGAATGACACCCTTGGCGGACAGTTCGTTCTTGACCCGATCGACGTCTGCGCCTTCCTTGTCCATTTTGTTGATCGCAACAATCAACGGCACATCGGCTGCGCGGGCGTGTTGAATCGCCTCGACGGTTTGCGGCATAACACCGTCATCCGCGGCCACCACCAATATCACGAGATCGGTGCTCTTTGCGCCCCTTGCCCGCATTGCGGTGAACGCCGCATGGCCAGGAGTATCAAGGAAAGTGACCATCCCGCGTTCGGTTTCAACGTGATAAGCACCGATATGCTGGGTAATGCCGCCAGCCTCTCCGGAGGCCACCTTGGCTTTACGTATGTAATCCAGCAACGAAGTCTTGCCATGGTCGACGTGCCCCATCACGGTCACCACCGGCGCACGAGTCGCCAGCGTGCCGCCGGTGTGCTCGAGGCTCTCTTCCAGGCTTTCCTCCATCGCATTGGCGCTCACCGGGCGAGCGGTATGGCCCAGCTCTTCAACCACCAGGGTGGCAGTATCCTGGTCCAGGGGTTGATTGATCGAGGCCATGGTTCCCATGCCCATCAACACCTTGATAACAACACTGGCTTTGACCGCCATGCGCTGAGCCAACTCACCGACGGTGATGGCTTCGGGGATCTCTACAGTGTGCATTTTTTTCTCGACGGGCTTTTCAAAGCCGTGTTTAGCGTGCTCCGGATGAACCGCTTTCTTGTTCTTGCGACGCCCGCCCCTGGGGTGCAGGCCATCGCCTTCCTCTTCGTACTCGTCCAGCAATTCAACATGGGCAGCATGACTCTTGGAACGCGCCAAGCCGTCGTCACGACGTTTGATGCCACCACTTCTGCGCGGACGCTGCTCGTCGTCCAGTCCCAGGGACTTCTGTTTTTTCTTCTTGCCCAACGGCTTCTTCGCGGTGTCGGCGGCAGTTGCCACCTCGACATCCGCAACCGACGCCGGTGCTGCTGTGCGCTGCCTGCGCCGCTCCTGCTCCAGCTTTTCCTGTTCTTCCCGCTGCTTTTTCTCCTCCAGCATGCGCTCCCGCTGCTGCCGCTCCTCGTCCGCCTGGCGCTGGCGCCGTTCGGCCGCAGCCCGGCGAGCAGTTTCAGGATCAAACACGTCCTCGGTGCTCTCCTCGGGCGCGAGGACCATTTCATCATCATCGGCAGGGACAGCGGGCTCTGCCGCCGCCTCTGTCAGGGGCTCCGCAAGTTCTGCGGGCTCGGCGGGCTCTGAAGGTTCTGCGGGCTCTTCTGTCACCACCGGTGCTTCTGCAACAACAGGTTCTTCAGGCTCGGGGGCGGGCGCTGTGACGGGCGCCTCGGGCTCAACTTCAGCCGCGGCATCAACCTCTGCTGGCGCCTCTGGTAAAATCTCGGCGGATTCCACCGCAGCGTCAGCCGCAAGATTTGCCGCTTCCTCTGCCTCGCGTTCAGCCTGCGCCGCCAATTCCGCCGGATCACGCTTGATATAGGTGCGCTTCTTCCGAACCTCTACGCTTACCGCCTTCTTACCCTGGGATTTGGGTGACCTGAGGGTACTGATGGTTTTACGCTTCAGCGTAATCCGCTTGGGGCTGCCGGAAGCTGACGTATCCCCGTGACTATTCCTGAGATGCGCCAGTAGAACCTTCTTGTCCTCTTCCGATACAACCTGTTCAGGACTGCCATGGCTCAATCCGGCCTCACGCATCTGCTTGAGCAGACGCTCCACCGGGGTGCCAACTACATCGGCCAGTTCTGTTACAGTCACATCTGACATGCAATATCTCCTGTATCCCGTCGCTGGTTACAAACTACTCTCCCTGTTCCTCGAACCAGGGAGCGCGAGCGGTCATAATTAATTGTGCGGCGCGTTCTTCATCCATGCTCTCGACCTCCAGCAATTCTTCGACTGATTGCTCGGCGAGGTCTTCCATGGTGACAATGCCGCGGCTTGCCAATACAAAGGCCAGGTGCCTGTCCATGCCTTCCATCGTCAGCAGGTCTTCGGCGGGCTCGGCGGCCTCGAGTTTCTCTTCGCTGGCGATGGCCTGGGTCAACAGGGCATCCTTTGCCCGTGCCCGCAGTTCTTCTGCGATGTCTTCATCAAACGCTTCTATCTGCAGCAATTCCCCAAGTGGAACATAGGCCACCTCCTCTACCGAGGTGAAACCCTCCTCGGCCAGGATCAGCGCTACATCTTCATCCACATCCAGTGCCTCCATGAAGGTCTCGACGATTTCACCGGATTCCTGCTCCAGCTTGGCGGCCGCCGCCTCGACGCTCATGACATTGATAGCCCAGCCGGTCAGTTCGCTGGCGAGCCTGACGTTCTGGCCGCTGCGCCCGATAGCCTGGGCGAGGTTGTCCTCCGCCACCGCGACATCCATGGTGCGGGAATCCTCATCGACCACAATCGACTCCACCTCGGCCGGTGCCATCGCGTTGATGACCAACTGGGCAGGATTGTCATCCCACACGATGATATCGACGCGCTCATTGTTGAGCTCGTTGGACACCGCCTGTACCCGGGAGCCCCCCATGCCAACGCAGGCGCCGACAGGATCGATGCGGCCGTCATTGGTTTTTACGGCGATCTTGGCGCGGGATCCAGCGTCTCTGGCGGCGGCGCGAATCTCGATGATTTGCTCGGCAATTTCCGGCACCTCGATACGAAACAGCTCGATGAGAATTTCGTTACAGGCACGGCTCAGCAGTAGTTGCGGCCCCCGGGCTTCCGGATTGATCTCCATGAGGATGGCCCGCACCCGGTCGTTGACCCGGTAGACTTCCCGACCCACAGTTTCTTCCCGGGGCATCAGTGCCTCTGCATTACCCCCCAGATCAACAATGATGTTGTCCCGGGTCACTCGCTTTACCGTCCCACTCAGTAACTGGCCGACCTTGTTGCGATACTCTTCCACCACCTTTGCCCGCTCAGCCTCGCGCACCTTGTGGACGATGACCTGCTTGGCAGTCTGGGCAGCGATCCGCCCAAACTCGACATTTTCGACCTGCTCTTCGTAGATATCCCCGGGCTTGAGGTTGGGATCCTTTTCGTGCGCCTCCTCCAGCGTAAACTGGGTGCCCAGCAGAGCCAGGGTGTCGTCGTCGACAACTTCCCAGCATCGCCAGGTTTTGTAATCGCCGGTCTCGCGGTCTATCGCAACCCGCATATCCGCATCTTCTTCGTAGCGCTTCTTCGCCGCCATTGCCAGCGCCGCCTCCAGCGCTTCGAAAATCACCGATTCGGCAACGCCTTTTTCATTCGAAACCGCTTCCGCGACCAGCAGAATTTCCTTACCCATAGTAAGCTCCGACCCATTGTCTCCAGCGCATGCTCCAGCGCATGCTTGTCAAGCCTTGCCCTGCGCCGGCTCGCCGGCGATATTTGCACGCTCAATACTCTCGAACGGCAACAGATATTCCTCTTCCCCTACAATCAGTGACACCTCACCATCCGCTACCCCTCCCAGCACTCCGCTGAAGCGACGCTGCCCTTCGAAGGGAAACCGCAAACGCAGCTTGACCGGGTAACCGGTGTACTGTCGGTACTGCTCCGGGGTGTACAAATTCCTTTCCAGCCCGGGGGACGACACTTCGAGCGTAAATTCCCCGCGGATCGGATCGTTTACGTCCAGCACACTGCTGACCTGTCGGCTCACCCTGGCGCAGTCTTCAACGCTGACGCCCTCCGGACCGTCGATGAATACCCGCAGCAGTGCGGTCCGACCCCCGGCCTGGTACTCGATGCCCCACAACTCAAAGCCCACGGCCCTTACTGCGGGCTCGATAAGCGCCTGTAACTGCTCACTTTTGGCCACTGACGTCACCGGCTTGCATTCACGCAAGCAATAAAAAAGGGCCCATGGCCCACTCAGTCCCGCCAACTCCCGCAAACAAAAAAGCCCCTTGGAGGAGGGGCTTTTAAGTACGAGTATGCGGCTCCACACTCGGCAGGTAGGCTTTGCCTACCTGCTGTATTGGTAGCGGGGGCTGGATTTGAACCAACGACCTTCGGGTTATGAGCCCGACGAGCTACCAGACTGCTCCACCCCGCATCAAAGCTTCTCCTGGTTTTGCACCGCTTTTTGAGCCGGTCCTGATCAGGGAGGGCAAATTATAGGGACGAGCCACCCTTCGGTCAATAGCAAGCTCAATTGTTTTCGGGTACGGGCGCTTTAAAACCGCGCTGACGCCTGAGCCGACGACCCCGACCAGCGATCAAGCGATTTGTTATGATACGACCAGCCCAGGCCACAGGCCTTCCTACTGCCCGCACGAGGATCAATCCAAAGTGCCAGACCAGGTCACCATTCCTGAAGACGAGCTGCAGTTCAGCGCCATACGGGCGAGCGGTCCCGGCGGCCAGAACGTCAATAAAGTGTCCACTGCGGTGCACCTGCGTTTCGACATCCGCGCCAGCTCCCTGCCCGACGACAGTAAAGCACGCCTCCTCCAGTTCAGCGACCAGCGCATCAGCAGTGACGGGGTCATCGTGATCAAGGCACGACGTTTTCGAAGCCAGGAAAAAAACCGCGCAGACGCACTGCAGAAATTGCAGGATTTAGTCGGGCGCGCGCTGGCCCAGAAGGCACCCCGCAAGGCCACTCGCCCCGGCAAAAACGCCCGCAAGCGGCGCGTCGACAGCAAAACCCGACGCGGCCAGATCAAGCAACTGCGGGGAAAAATTCGCGACGAATAGCGATCGGCACTATAAAATGCTGCCAAGGTACGGTCTGGCGCAGCGTTGCATTGCAAATCCTGCGCGGCTTCACCAGAGGACCCGGCACCATGTTCGACAAACAGGATCTGATCAAGCTAGCCAACATGGAAATGCCCTTCGGCAAATACCAGGGCAAGCCGCTGATCGACCTCCCGGAGGAATATCTGCTGTGGTTTGCACACAAGGGCTTTCCCGACGGCACACTCGGCAGGCTGATGGGCTTGAGCCTGGAAATCAAGATCAATGGCCTTGAACCCATCATCGAACCGCTGCGGACCGAGTCGGCAAAAGCAGCCAAGAGTTCGTCCCAATAACAAAAAGAGATAGGCCCATGAACTTCGTTATCGGCCAGCGCTGGATAAGTCACTCGGAGCCACAGCTTGGGCTTGGCATCGTCAACGACGCCGCTGGCCGGCGGGTAACCGTCAGCTTCCCGGCTGCGGCAGAAGAACGCATTTATGCGGGGGATAACGCTCCACTGAGCCGCGTGATCTATAAAGCGGGGGATCGCGTGGCGACCGTTGACGGCGTTGAATTGCTGGTGGAAGCGGTGCAGGAACTCCGCGGCATCGTACTGTATCGCTGCCGGGACAACGCTGGCAAAGAACGCACCATTACCGAGTTGGAACTGGACTGCTTCGTCCAGTTCACCACCCCCCGACAGCGCCTGCTTAATGGCCAGTTCGACAAGGACCCTGCTTACCAGCTTCGAGTCGCCACTCTCGAGCACCTCCATCGCCTGCAATCCTCCCCGGTACGGGGCTTGCTGGGGGCGCGCACCAACCTGTTGCCACACCAGGTCTCTATCGCCAGCGAAGTAGCCAGTCGCTATGCCCCAAGGGTTCTGCTTGCCGATGAAGTCGGCCTCGGCAAGACCATCGAAGCCGGCATGATACTGCACCAGCAGCTACTGACGGGGCGGGCCTCACGCGCACTTGTCGTCGTCCCCGAGCCCCTGCTGCACCAATGGCTGGTAGAGATGCTGCGGCGCTTCAATCTTCGCTTTGCCCTTTTCGACGAGGATCGCTTGCGGGCACTGCAGGACGAAATGCCCGACGAAAACCCCTTTCACTGCGAGCAACTGGTGCTTTGCGCGCTGGGCTTGCTGTGCTCCGACACCGTCATTGAGCAGCAGGCCGCGGCGGCCGACTGGGACTTGCTGGTGGTTGACGAGGCGCACCATTTGCAGTGGTCTCCCCAGCAGCCGAGCCCGCAATATCGCTGCATCGAAGCGCTGGCGGCCCGCAGCAAAGGACTGCTATTGCTGACGGCAACCCCTGAACAGGTTGGCATCGGCAGCCATTTCGCGCGCCTGCGTCTGCTCGATCCCGCCCGTTTTTACCAGTTGGAGGAATTTCAGCGAGAGGAAGAAAACTACCAGCAGCTGAACCTGCTGCTACAGGAGTTGTTAAAGCACGGGGCGGCGCCGCCGGCCGACCTGGTAGAACGCCTGGGCGACTATCTGCCGGAGGCCGATAACTTTGCCAGCGGCAAGCTAGAGCTGGATGACGTGCTGCGCCGGCTGCTCGATCGCCATGGCACCGGCCGCGTGATGTTTCGCAACACCCGCGCCGCCATCCCGGAATTCCCCCAGCGCCAGCTCCATGCCAGTCCACTGCAGCGCCCGGACCTTTACAGTGCCGTCGAGTCCTGCCGGGGGTTGAGTGGCCTGCATCCAGAGCTCGCCCACGACGCCGAGGCCTGGCTGCAGCAGGACCCGCGGGTGGTCTGGATAGAACAGCTTCTGCGTCGGCTGCGCCCCGAGAAAGTACTGATAATCTGCGCCCACGCCAGCACTGCGGTGTCACTCGAGCACCAGTTGCACCTGCGCTCGGGCATTCGCAGCGCCGCCTTTCACGAGGGCTTGAGCATTATCGAGCGCGACCGGGCCGCGGCCTGGTTTGCCGACGATGACAACGGCGCCCAGGCCCTGGTGTGTTCTGAAATCGGGAGCGAGGGCCGTAACTTCCAGTTCGCCCATCACCTGGTGCTTTTCGACCTCCCCCTCAACCCCGACCTGCTCGAGCAGCGCATCGGCAGGCTGGATCGCATCGGGCAGCAGCAGACCATCGACATTCATGTGCCCTACCTCCAGGATACCTCGCAGGAAGTGCTGTTCCACTGGCTGAATGAGGGCCTCGGCCTGTTTCAGCAAAGCTGCTCCGCCGGCTACGCCATCTACCAGCAATTCGAACCCGAGTTGCAGCGACAACTGCAGCGCCCCGATGAGAATCTGGGCGCATTGATCGTGGCGACCGCCGACTACACCCGGGATACCCTCGCGGCCCTGCGCCAGGGCCGTGACCCTCTGCTGGAAATGAGCTCCTGCGACCCAAACCGGGCGCAGCGGCAAATCGAGCTGATCCAGGAAGCAGAGCATGCGGTTGCATTGCAGGATTACATGGAAAGCCTGCTCGACCAGTTTGGCGTCGAACACGAGTTTTATGCACCCAACGCCCTGGTACTTCGAACCTCCGATCACATGCTCTACGACCACTTTCCCGGGGTCAAGGAGGGCGGCACCACCGTATCTTTCGACCGCCAGCAGGCCCTTGGCCGCGAGGATCTGGAATTCCTCAGCTGGGAGCACCCCATGGTGCAGGAAGCGATGGAGATGGTGCTCAATGGCCAGCATGGCAACGCCGCGGTGAGCAGCATCGAAGTCGCCGGATTACCCCCGGCCACGCTGCTGCTGGAGGCCTGGTTTGTGGTGAGCTGCGCAGCGCCGGCAGAACTGCAGCTAACGCGTTACCTGCCCCTGACCCCGATCAGACTGCTGGTTGACGCCAACGGCAAGGAACTGAACACGGTGTTGTCCCACCAGCAGTTGAACGCGCTGTGCAAGAACATCAAGCGCACGACAGCGCTGGCGGTCGTCAACCGTATTCGCGGCGAGCTCGATCGGATGATTGACAACTGCGAGCGACTCGCGGCGAAACAGTTGCCGGCGGTCCTGCAAGCCGCAGAAGCCCGGATGCGCCACGACCTGGGTGCGGAGGTGGACAGGCTGAGCGCTCTCAGACTACAGAATCCGGCAATTCGCGGGGAAGAAATCGACTTCTTTCGCCAGCAACTGGAGCAGGGACGACAGCACATTGCCCGGGGAGAATTCAGACTGGAAGCGGTTCGGGTCGTGGTTAATACCTGAATCCACCGGCTCTTTTACGTAGTTCATAGGGGTATGGTACTTATTTTTTTTTTCGTTATACTAGCCCGTAGCAAGTGTTCCAGGTATTTCAGAAGCTCCACACGGTAACTACTGTTAATTACCTTCTACCATTTGCAAATTGAAATTGACACAACCGATATATGTTAGAGGAAAATTACATGGCTACCGGTACAGTTAAGTGGTTCAACGAATCCAAGGGCTTTGGCTTTATTTCACCTGCTGATGGCAGCGCAGACGTGTTCGTACACTTCTCCGCGATCAACGGTTCGGGCTTCAAGACTCTGGCAGAAGGCCAGGCAGTCAGCTACGACGTTGAAATGGGCCAGAAGGGCCCCCAGGCGAGCAACGTCAAGCCCGAGTAAGGCCGACGAGCAATCCTGAAACCCCGCTTCGTGCGGGGTTTTTCGTGCCTCCAGCGAGCTTGGGCGAGGGAGCAATCCGCCGCGCCGACCCCACGGGTCTCAATTCCAATCCACTGACGCGGCATCAACCCCCGCGATCACGGCCAAAAAGCGATCACCATACTTTTCCAGTTTACTGTCGCCAACCCCGCTGACCTGCAACAGTTCCGCCGGATTGCGCGGCCGCAATCGCAACATGTCGCGCAGGGTGGCATCGTGAAAAATGACGTAAGGGGGAACCCCCTGTTCGTCGGCCAGGCTCTTGCGACAATCACGCAGTGCCTGCCAGAGTGGCATATCCTCGGATTCGATTCTCGCCTCTGGCCGCTTTGAACCCCCGCGCTTGCCCCGCTCCTGCTCCTCGCGCAGCAACAACTCCACCTCCCCGCGCAGCAGGGGCCGGCTACCTTCGGTCAACTGCAGGGCGCTGAATCCGTCCATGTCGACCCGTAGCAGGCCCCTCACTACCAACTGTCGAACCAGGGAGCGCCATTGGGGGCCGTTCAGTTCCGAGCCGATGCCATAGGTACTCAGCTTGTCGTGGCCGAAGCGCCTGATCTTGTCGGTATCGTGCCCCAGCAGCACATCGACCACATGCCCCACCCCAAAGCGCTGGCCGGTCCGGTACACACAGGAAAGCAATTTCTGTGCGGCCTCTGTCGCATTCCAGCTGCGCGGCGGTACCAGGCAGGTATCGCAGTTGCCGCAGGGCCTGGGAGCGGACTCCCCGAAGTAACGCAGCAACACCTGTCGGCGGCAACTGATCACCTCGCACATTCCCAGCAGGGCGTCGAGCTTGTGTTTTTCCACCCGCTTGTGCTGCTCGGCACCCTGTGAATTGGCCTGCATCTGCTGCAGGCGCACAACATCCTGGAGGCCGTAAACCATCCAGGCATCGGCCGCCAGGCCGTCGCGACCCGCCCTTCCGGTCTCCTGGTAATAGGCCTCGATACTCTTCGGCAGATCGAGGTGAGCGACAAAGCGGACATCGGGTTTGTCGATGCCCATGCCAAAGGCGATGGTGGCCACCATGATCACCCCCTCCTCGCGCAGAAATCGATCCTGGTAGCGGGCTCGCACCGATGCCTCCAGTCCGGCATGGTAGGGAAGCGCGTCCCACCCGTCCTGCTGCAGCCAGGCGGCCGTCTCCTCCACCTTCCTGCGGGACATACAGTAAATGATCCCGGCTTCGTGGCGGTGGCCTTCGAGAAAGCCCCGCAACTGCTGGCGCGCGTTGTTCTTGACGGTAATCGCGTAATAGATATTCGGCCGATCGAAGCCGTCGATGAAAACCTCGGCATCCCAAAGTTGCAGGCGATCAATGATTTCCTGGCGCGTGCGCTCATCGGCGGTGGCCGTCAACGCGATCCGCGGGATTCCCGGGAAGTGTTGCTGCAGGGTCTCCAGTTGCAGGTAGTCCTGGCGAAAATCATGCCCCCACTGGGATACACAGTGGGCTTCGTCGATGGCGAAAAGCGACACCGGCAGGCGGCCCAGCAGCTGCAGGCTGCGGGCTTGCAACAGGCGTTCCGGCGCCAGGTAGAGCAGGTCGATCTGCCCGGCCTGCAAATCCTCCTCAACCGCGGCCTGGGTATCGGCGGGCAGGGACGAATTGAGATAGGCGGCGCGCACTCCCAGTTGGCGCAGGCTGTTGACCTGATCCTGCATCAGTGCGATCAGCGGCGATACCACTACCGCCACACCGGGCCGCACCAGGGCGGGGATCTGGTAACACAGGGACTTGCCGCCGCCGGTGGGCATCAGTACCAGAGCATCCCTGCCGGCCACCACAGCCTCCACAATCGCCTGTTGCTGCCCGCGAAAGGAGTCGTAACCGAAAACGTGGCTTAAAACCGAACTGGCGGTAGCAGTCATAAAAAATTCCGGGATAGATGAAACTTGCCATAGCTGCCAGCAACCCCTGCGCCCTGCCGGCGGGCAGGGGCAATCAACAGCGACCGCGTATTATGCTGGCAAGTGGACAGGGACACCACATCAGTCGTCGTTCTGATCACCGCGGACGTAGCTCTGCCCCAGGGTAGTGCGGGGGGAACTGTAGGACCACGCCGGGGCCTCCTCCAAAACTTCCCCCGGCACCGGCAGGGCCTGATGGCGCGTCTCCAGCCGCCCGACGAGCCACAGCGCGGTGGCAAACGCGGCCACCCCAAATACCAGCGCACCGGCCAGCTCACCCGCGAGCACACCCCGGGCACCGAAATAGGTGGACAACAGAAACACCATCGGCACCGTGCCCAGAAAGGTCCGGCTGAAATTGAACACGGTGGCAAGGTAGGCGCGGTGCAGGTTGTTAAAGGTGGCGTTGGCGACAAACAGCATGCCAACGAACATAAAGCCTCCGACCAGCCAGGTGGTGTAGAAGCCAATCAGCTCAGCGGCATCACCGCTGACGTCGAAAGCACGGACAATGAAGTCCTTGAGCAAGAACAGAATCAACCAGACCAGCAGGGTATAGGCGATATTGAGGAGCAGAGCGCTCACCAGCGTTTGCCGCACCCGCAGGTAAAGGCCAGCCCCTGCATTCTGGCCAACGATGGGCCCAATCGCACTGGATAGTGAGAAGATAGCGGCAAAGGCCACCGGCGTGATCCGACCGAGAATCGCTGCACCGGCCACGGCACTGTCACCATAGCTCGCCATGGTCTTCAACACGTAGCCGGCGCCCAGGGGCGTGGCGATGTTGGTCAACAGCGCCGGGCCGGCAATCGCGGTAATGGCCCCGAGGTCCCGCCGCAGGAGCCGCCAGCTGAACCTCGACGGCAGCGCGTGGACCACGATGATGGCCCGCACACCCACCACCAACAGCCCCAGGCGCGCTGCGAAGGAAGCCGCCGCCGCGCCCTCGATGCCCCAGCCGAGCCCGAAGATAAAAATCGGGTCCAGCACGGCATTGGCCAGCGCCCCGAACAGCAGTGCATACATCGATCGGCGCGCATCACCCACCGCGCGCAGCGCGGCGGCCGCACCCATTCCCAGCGCCAGGATCGGGGTGGCGGGAAGCAGAATCCGACTATAGTCCAGCGCCAGTTCCAGGGTTCGTCCGTCGGCACCGAGGAAGCGCAGCAGCGACTCCAGGTATAGCCAGGCCGGCACACAGATCAGGCCCGAAACCAGGGCACTGAAAACCATGACATTGGTGCAGTGCTCTCCGGCAAGCTCTCGCCGGTGTGCTCCCTCGGCCCGGGCAACCAGTGCGCCCATCGCGATTTGCAAGCCAATGCTCACTGCGGTGAGGAAAAATAACAGCGTACCGGAAAAGCCGATGGCGGCGGCCAACTCCTCCTCTCCCAGCAGACTGAGAAAGTACATATCCACCAGGTCGACCGTGAACAACGTCAACAGCCCCACCGCGCTGGCCCCGGTCATCACAATAATATGTCGCGTCGGTGAGCCGCGGGTGAATACTGCTTTGGCCATGTAATCATGTGCCTATATTGTGGGAAACGACCGAGCCGGCCACCGTCGGGGCAAGCAGAGCCCGGGTTAGACCAGCCGGTGGGGCTCCAGCTCGATATTCTGCACGCGCTTGCCCAGCAACACGATTTTGCCTTGATAGCGCTCGTCGCCGGTCGCGGTGAACTCGAAAAGGAACGAGCGCCACATGCGCAGCCGACCCGCGGCATCCCGCTTCCACCAGAAGCCGCGCAGCACAACCGTGTCGTCGAGGAGGCCGATACCCATGTCGGTGCAGTAGCTCCGGGTGGCCTTGAGGGCCACTTCTTTCATGCCATGGGCGTGCCAGGCATAGTAGCAAACGACTAACAACAGGGTTAGCCAGAACAGGTCAGCAAGCTCATACATGATTGCAACTAGCCTGGGCAATGGGTCTGGGGCTATAGTAGCCGTTCCCGCCGGTGGACCCAACTGCGCGTCCCGGCCCAGCGTGTCAGCGGAGTTGCATCATGAAGGTCCTGTCTACAATACTGATCACTGCCAGCCTGGTGCTGGGGGGAGTAAAGCCTGCCATGGCCGAGAGCGAACATCCTGCAGCAGACGCGCTGCCGGCAACCCTGTCGGTGAGCGGCCAGGCCGAGCTGAAAGTCGCGCCGGACCAGGTCGAAATCGATCTCGGGGTTAGCACGACGGCGGCCAGTGCCGACGAGGCACTCGCCGCCAACAACGCCAGCATGCAAGCGGTGCTCGAAGCGCTGCGCGAGCTGGGGCTCGACCCCAAAACTCGCCAGTTTCGCATCCAGCCGCTGTGGCGCCCGCGCCCCCCCAAGCCAGGCCCAGACTGGCAACCCTCCATCAACGGCTACCAGGTGGACAATGGCATCGTCGTTCGAAGTACCGACCTGAGCCTGGCCGGCGACATCATCGGCCGCGCCACCGCGGCGGGCGCCAATCAGGTCAACCGGGTCAGTTTCGGCCTCAGCCAGCCGCGTCAGCACCGGGAGGCAGCGATTGTGCAGGCCACCGAGAATGCCGCCAGCGACGCCCGCAGTCTGGCCGCCGCGGCGGGCCAGCAACTGGTGCGCATTGTCAACCTTAACCTGGACCACAGCGACGCAAGCCCGGTGACGCTGCGCCACAAAAGCAGGCTGCAGGGCGTGGCGCTGGCGGACGCTGGCGGGGGTCCGCCACTGGAAGCCGCCGACGTCACTGTCCGGGCGGCGGTATCGATTCGCTACGAGATACGATAAACACGCCTCCCCTCGCGTATCAGCCCTTGCTGGCCAGACGACTTACCCGGGGGGGGCTAGCCCGGCTCCTGCAGAACCGGCAGGTCGGTGCGGGAAACCACCCGCCGCAGCACGAAGCTTGAGTGCACACCGCTGACACCCTCGATGCGGGTGAGCCGACCGAGCAGGAAAGCTTCGTAGGACTCCATGTCGGGGAGGACCACCTTGAGCAGAAAATCCGCCGCCTGCCCGGTCACAATGCTGCACTCCATCACCTCCGGGAACTGGCTGACCTTTTCCTCGAAGTTGGCAAATCGATCGGGGGTATGACGATCCATGCTGATACCGATGATCGCGGTCAGCTTCAGCCCCAGCATCGACTGATTGAGGATGCTGACGTGTTTCTCGATGATGCCACTCTCCTCAAGACGCTTCACCCGACGCGAACAGGGCGTGGGTGACAAACCTACCTGGTCCGCAAGTTCGAGGTTGCTGATGCGCCCGTTGGCCTGCATCAGGTGGAGTATGCGACGGTCAGTGCGATCCAGCTTCATCCCCGCCTCCCCGGCCCACGAAATTCCAAAATGCGTCTTTAATCCACTTATTAGTCATTTATTTTATTCTTAACCTCTATAGTAGATAGTTATTGCCTATAATGGCAGATTCATTGCAGCATTTGCAATCTCTCCCTAGCCTGGCAGCCCTATACTGTCCCCCGTAGATTGCTCTGCCTGCCGTCGCGCTGACCGCGTCGAGTCCCACCGGACTCGATGGTGCTTGGCCGACCCGCCGCTTCACAAGAGCGCGCCAACGAGCCCCTCGGGCAGGCCGGGAGCTACATCCAACATCCAAACCAGCAGGGAGCCCTCGCCATGCAAGCCTTCGACCACCGCAAATACCGCCCCTTCCCGGCCGTGGAGTTGCCCCAGCGGCGCTGGCCGAATCGGCAAATCACCCGAGCACCCCAGTGGTGCGCCGTAGACCTGCGCGATGGCAATCAGGCCCTGGTAGAGCCCATGAGCGTCGCCCGCAAAACCGCGCTTTTCCGGCAACTGGTCGCGATTGGCTTCAAGCAGATCGAAGTGGGCTTTCCGGCAGCCTCCGAAGAGGACTTCAACTTCGTCCGCCAATTGATTGAGCAGGACATGGTCCCGGACGACGTTACCCTCCAGGTGCTGACACCGGCACGCGAGGCGTTGATCGCCCGCAGCTTCGAGGCCCTGAGGGGCGCCAGGCAGGCCATCGTGCACTTGTACAACTCGACCTCCAGCGTACAACGGCAGCGGGTTTTCATGCAGGACCCCCAGGGGATCATCGACATTGCGGTCACCGGCGCCCGAGCAGTGGCGGCTCATGCCGAGCAACAGCCCCAGACGCGCTGGCAATTTCAGTACTCCCCCGAGAGTTTTACCGGCACGGAACTCGACTTTGCGGTGCAGATTTGCAATGCCGTAAACGACGTTTGGCAACCCAGCGTCGAACATCCGGTCATCATCAACCTCCCCGCCACCGTCGAGCTGAGTACTCCCAACGTCTACGCCGATCAGGTTGAGTGGTTTTGCAATCACATCAAGCACCGGGAGGCGCTGGTGATAAGCCTGCATACCCATAACGACCGCGGCTGTGCAGTAGCCGCCGCCGAACTGGGGCTGATGGCGGGCGCCGACAGGCTCGAGGGCACCTTGCTTGGCAACGGCGAACGCACCGGCAATATGGACATCGTCACCTGCGCCATGAATCTTTATTCCCAGGGCATCGACCCCGGCCTGGATTTATCGAGAATGGACGAGCTGGTTCGCTGCGTGGAAGCCTGCACCGGCATTGCCGTGCACCCCCGCCACCCCTGGGCCGGCGAACTGGTATTTACCGCCTTCTCGGGCAGTCACCAGGACGCGATCAGGAAGTGCCTGGCACAGCAGCGGCCGGACCAGGCCTGGGATGTCGCCTATCTGCCCATCGATCCGGCGGATGTGGGTCGCTCTTACCAGGAGCTGATCCGCATCAACAGCCAGTCCGGCAAGGGGGGGATCGCCTGGGTGCTGGAACAGGATAAAGGCTTGCAAGTTCCGCGCTGGTTGCAGATCGAGTTCAGCACCGCTGTCCAGCAGCATGCGGAGCAAACCCGAAGCGAGATCTCCCCGGCCCAGTTGTGGCAGCTTTTTCAGCAGCACTACCTGACCCAGAAGGGTCCCTGGCACCTCGAAGGCTATCGCGCCCAGCGCCAGGGTGAGCACGACGAGGTCGAGCTGCAAGTTCGCCAGGGGCAACAGCAGCGGCTGCTGCGGGGGCGGGGTATGGGCGTGGTGGACGCCTTCACCGCGGCTCTCGCCGCCGACACGGGCTGCGCCCTGGTGGTAGCCGAGTACAGTGAACATACCCTCGGCCACAGCAATGCCAGCGCGGCCATGGCCTACGTGCAGTTGAATGTCGACGGGCACCGCCATACCGGCGTCGCCCAAAGTGACGACATCGTCGAGGCATCGATGCTTGCAATCCTGGCTGCCCTCAACCGCAGCATCGAGCAACGGGCGAGGGCGGCTTGAAATCCGGGCCGGCCGCTCCCATCTCATTCCCATGGAAAACATACTGCATATCCACTGTACCCACTGCGGGGCGACCAATCGCGTCCCCAATGCCCGCCTGCATCAGCACCCTTCCTGTGGGCGCTGCAAACAGGCCCTGTTCCGGGGAAAGCCCATCGAGCTGACCAGTGCCAACCGTGCTGCATTACTGGAAAACAGCGCATTGCCGATACTCATCGATTGCTGGGCACCCTGGTGTGGCCCCTGCCGCAGCTTTGCGCCGGTTTTCGAACAGGCCGCCGGGCTCTACGAGCCCCGGATGCGCTTCGCCAAGCTCAACACCGAGCAGGAGCAGGGGCTAGCCGCACAATGGCAAATACGCAGCATACCCACCCTCTTGTTGTTCAGAAATGGTCGGGAGCAGCAGCGCATTGCCGGGGCCTTGCCCCTGGCACAGCTGGAGCAGTGGCTGCAACAGGCGGGCATAAACCCGGCGGGGCATTGACGAACACTGCCGTGTCACGGCACACTCCCTGCATCATCAAACCAGTCAGGGGAGCCGGTACATGATCACGTATTTCTATTGGGGCTGTGTCATCGCGTTGGTAATGCTCGCGATGTTTCTCATTGGCGGCAAGCTGGCCAACTGGAAAATGGCCTTCGGTGCCGCCGCCATCATTCTGCTGACCGGTTTAGCGGCCTACTACTTTCACTTCCAGCAAATTTTCGTCAAGCGCTACGGCGGGGTGATGTCGGTGACCGTTCCCGACGGGCTGCAGCACATCGCGGCGACCTGGAAAGATGAAAACCTGTGGATCGAAAACTATGATCCGGAAAAAAATATCTGCTATTTCGAGGAGTACTCGAAGCGCAACATGCTGGAGGGGCGGGTCAGCATCAAGAATTGCAACCCCATCGCCCTCGGCAACCGCGCCGCGCCGCGACCCAGCGATGCCGGGCCGAAAGCCGCACCAGCACCTGCCGCCAGTGCCGCGCAGCCACTTCCCGATGTCGCCTACTAGCCGCATCACCCGGTGCGCGGCTGGCATGATACTGTCCCAACCGCGACCCCGAGCCTTTCAACTGGACTAAAATATGCCCCCTGAACCCCCTGTCAGTCAGGAGGCCAGGTCGGGATAGCAGCAGGAGATTCTGTCAATGCAAGCCAAGCCCTTCGTAATCGGTGGCAACGAGCACCGCTGCATCGAGCTGCCACTGGCGATGGCCACTCGCCATGGTCTGGTCAGTGGAGCCACCGGCACCGGCAAGACCGTCACCCTGCAACGGCTCGCCGAGGGTTTCTCGATGGCCGGAGTACCGGTCTTTATGGCAGACGTCAAAGGCGACCTGTCAGGCCTGTCCAAACCCATGGTCAGCAACGACAAGATCCAGGCCCGGGTCGATGCACTCAAACTCAGCGATTATCATCCGCAAGGTTTTCCAACGCTGCTATGGGATATCTACGGTGAGCAGGGCCACCCGGCGCGCGCGACCATCTCCGACATGGGCCCTCTGTTACTCGCAGGCCTGCTAAACCTCAACGAAACCCAGACCGGCATTCTCTATGCCGCCTTCAAGATTGCTGACGACCAGGGCCTGCTGCTGCTGGACATGAAAGACCTCCGCGCCATGCTGAGCTGGATAGCAGACAATGCGAAGACCCTGCGCCGGGACTATGGCAGTATGAGTGGCTCGAGCATTGCTGCCATCCAGCGCCGGCTCCTGGTGCTGGAACAGCAAGGCGCCGATCATTTTTTTGGTGAGCCCGCTATCGAGCTCCCGGATATCATGCAGACCGACTTTTCCGGCAACGGCGTCATCAGCATACTCGACGCCACCCAGCTAATGCAGGAACCGCGCCTCTACGCCATGTTTCTGCTGTGGCTGATCTCGGAGCTGTTCGAACAGCTTCCCGAAGTGGGCGACCTGGACAAGCCCCGCCTGGTGTTCTTTTTCGACGAAGCTCACCTGCTGTTCGACGACGCCCCCGATGCCCTGCTCGACAAGATTGAGCAGGTCGTAAGGCTGATACGCTCCAAGGGCGTGGGTATCTTTTTTGTCACCCAGAATCCACTCGACGTGCCGGACTCGGTGCTGGGCCAATTGGGCAATCGCGTGCAACACGCCCTTCGCGCATTTACCCCGCGGGACCAGAAAGCGGTGCGCGCAGCGGCGCAAACCTTTCGCACCAACCCCGCGCTGGATACCGAAAAGGTCATCACCGAACTCGGTGTCGGCGAAGCGCTAGTGTCGGTACTCAATGAAAAGGGCCACCCGACACCGGTCGAACGCGTGCTGATTGGGCCGCCGGCCTCCCGCATTGGCCCCATCACGGCTGAAGAACGCGCTGAGCACCAACGGCGCTCCCCGCTGGGACATCGGTACGATGAATTGCTGGATCGACAATCGGCCTATGAAATGCTCAAAATCCGCGCCGAGAACGCCGCCTTCGAGCAGGCCAGGCAGACCCCGGACCAACCCCAGCGCAGCAGCACCCGGCAAACACCGACGGAAACCATGCTGAAAAGCGCTGCCCGAAGCTTTGGCAACCAGTTGGGCCGGCAGCTGGTGCGCGGCCTGATGGGCTCTTTTCGCGGCAAGCGCTAACAGACCCTCGACGCCGGGGGCGTTTCGCGGTTATGGTTGGGGTCTGGATTTCCCCCCACAACAGACAAGAGGAAAATAAAATGACAGTTAAAGTTGGCGACTCAATTCCCTCCTGCACACTGATGATCATGGGCGAGAGCGGCCCGGAGCCCATCACTACCAGCGAGATTTTCGACAACCAGAAAGTCGCGTTGTTTGCGGTACCGGGTGCGTTCACCCCCGGTTGCTCGCTGACCCACCTTCCCGGCTTCGTGGCCAACGCCGACAAGATTCTGGCCAAAGGTGTCGACCAGATTGTCTGCCTGTCGGTCAACGATGCCTTCGTCATGGACGCATGGGGCAAGGAGCAGAATGCAGAGGCCATTATGATGCTAGCGGATGGTAACTGCGAACTCACCGAACTGCTGGGCGTCAGCTTCGATGCCAGCGGTTTCGGCATGGGCAAGCGCTCGCAGCGCTACTCGATGCTGGTTGACAACGGTGTTATCAAGGTATTCAACCTCGAAGCCGGTGCGGGGGTAGACGTCAGCTCGGCGGAAAACCTGATGCAGGCACTCTGACACACCACCAACACCGGGCTGGGGGCGCCGAAAATGACGCCCTACCCGGAGTGTCCAATTGGGCTTCGGAACAAGCTGGGGCAAACTCTCGCCATGTTTAATATGGACTTCAGCCAAACTGTCATCATCGACACCAATGCCCAGCAGTCGGTGGCCAGCCCTGCTCCCGGCGTCTGGCGCAAACCCCTGTCCCGGGAAGAGCGTGAGCGCGGCCATGCCACCTCAATCGTGCGGTTTGACCCCGAGGCGCGCTTTGCCCAGCACGGCCATCCCCAGGGGGAGGAAATCCTGGTGCTGGAGGGCACCTTCTCCGATGAATACGGGGATTATCCCGAGGGGTCCTATATTCGCAACCCGCCGGGGTTCAAGCACACCTCTTTCAGCAAGGCGGGTTGTACCCTGTTCGTCAAGCTGCATCAGTTTCAGGCCGGGGACCGCCAGCAGATCCACGTCGATACCCGCAAAACGCCATGGATGCCAGGCCTGGGGGCCTTGCGCCTGATGCCGCTGCATGATTTCAAGTCGGAGCATACCGCGCTTGTTTACTGGCCCGCGGGGCACGCGCCGGACCCGGTTGAGGGTTGGGGGGGTGAGGAAATACTTGTCCTGTCGGGAGAGTTGCGCAGCGAGAACGCGAGCTACGGCGTGGGATACTGGTTGCGTGGTCCCCATCTCAGCCGCACGTTGATCGCGGTAGAGGAAGATACCGTCTTCTGGCTGAAAACCGGTCACCTCAGAACAGGGTAAGGCCTGCCTCCGAACGCCCGCCCCCCAAGCAATGACGCACCGGCTTGGGGTCACCACGCCACCCTGGCCAGGAAACCGGCCACGGTGCTGCGCGGCGATCAGCCAAATATCCCAGGCGGTTCCGTGTCAGTGGCAGGGAGTCCCCCATCAACGGCAACGACGTTGCCGTTGATGCAGGCCGATGCCGGGGCAGCAAAGTACAGCGCGCAGGCCGCGACGCCGTCTGCCGAGCCCAGTTGCCCCGAGGGTTTCATCCCGATTAGCTTGCGCTCGATATCAGCAGCGTCTGGCGCCGCCCCCGGGGCCTCGACTGCGATCGACCCTGCAGCGATGGCATTAACCCGAACCTGCGGTGCAAACTCCCGCGCCAGGGCACGGGTCAGGTGAAACAGTGCCGCCCTGGCGGTCCCCTGTGCCGCACAGTCCTGGGGCGGATGACCCACGACCGAGGATACATTCACGATGGCGCCGCCACCGGCAGACTCCACCATGCTGGGGGCAGCAATGCGGGACAGTGCGAACGCGGTCGCCACATGAAAGCGAAACGCCATGTCGAATTCCAGGGTGCTGGTGTCCAGGGCGGGCTTCGGTAATGATCCGTCGGTATTGTTGACGAGCACATCGATACGACCGAATTCCTCCAGTGTGGCTGTCACCAGTCGCAGCAACTGTTTTTCCTGCATCACGTCCGTGGGCACTGCAATCGCCCGCCCGCCTGCTGCGCGCACCTCGGCGGCGACCAGCTCGATGTCAGAGCGGGTTCGAGCCGCCACCACGATGTCAGCGCCCGCCTCGGCATACCCCCGGGCGATGGCGGCCCCGATGCCCTTACCCCCGCCGGTTACGATTGCCACCTTACCGTCGAGCTGAAATTGTTCCAATATTGCCATCATGGGCTCCTTGTCCTGAGACTCTATCAAGCCACTATTTTCCCGGACTGGCAAGGGACACCTTATCCCCTCGTATGCCGTCGCAGCAGATTGAGTTCCGGCAGTGGCCGTGTTTACGGTATCATCGGACAGGGACTAAGGAATGGTAGCGGCACAAAGAGCTGCCCGGGCCAGCAATCGCCATCTGCGGATGTCAGATGGCCCATTGCGGCCACGTCCGCAGAACCGCCGGCCAAACGGGGGAGCACACGACATGCGAGTCATAATCGTCGATGATCACGCCCTGATCCGCACTGGACTCAGCGACATCCTGCGCCGGCACCTTGCCGACGTGGAAATCACCGAGGCTGCCAACTGTGCCCAGGCCATCGCGATCCTGGCGCGCCAGCCCATGGACCTTGCCGTCGTTGATCTGTTTATCCCCGGCGAGGACAGCTTCGAGTCCATGCGCCAGTTGTGCGGCCAGCACCCCGGGCTCAAGGTAGTGGTGGTATCGGCATCAGAAAATCCCGCCCACATGCGCAAGGCTATCGATACAGGCGCCCAGGGATTTATCCCCAAGTCGTTCTGCAGCGACCGTCTGATCGCAGCGCTGGAAGTGATACTGGAAGGCCGCGTATTCCTGCCGGATGCCATGACCCAGGTCAATCCCGCGGCGATGGCCGCCAACGGCGAGGTAGCGCCGGGAACAAGCCGCGAACAGTTGTTGGCATGCCTGACCCCCCGCCAGTTGGAGATACTGCACCTGCTTGCCCAGGGCCAGTCCAATAAACAAATTGCGCGCCACTGCCAGCTTTCTGAAAACACGATAAAAGTCCATGTCAGCGCGATACTGCGCGCATTGGCCCTGAGCAACCGAACCCAGGCCGGAGTGCTGATGCAGAAGCTCAACGATCGGCCGGCAACAGCCTGAAGCGGGGGAAACACCACATTATGTCGAGCAAGCCGCCCTGGCCCGCCGAGCTGCAAACGACCGTCATCTTCCTGGCGACAGTCACCATCGCCCTGCCCGCCCAGCAGGGCATCGGCGAGACCCTCACCGATGAAGACTTCCTGCAAAACCCGATCATGGTGACAGGCCCGACGCACCTGCCGCAAAAGATTTCCGACTCCCCGGTCGCGGTCAGCATCATCGATCAGCGCATGATAGCCGCCTCGGGCGCGACCTCCCCGGTCGAGGTGTTGCGCCTGGTGCCCGGCTTTCAGGCCTATTACGTCAATGGCAATCGCTTCGGCGCCAATTACCATTCCCTGGACGATGAATACCCGCGGCGGATGGAAGTCAAGGTGGATGGCCGCCCGGTGTACGAGCCGATTCTCTCCGCCGTGGAATGGCACTCCCTGGGCGTGGAGCTGCAGGACATCGAATATATCGAGGTTGTAAGGGGCCCCAATCAGGCCGCGGATGGCGCCAATGCCTTCCTCGGCACCATCAATATCGTTACCCGCTCACCGGTGGCCAATGAGGGCGGTGCGGTGCGCGCTACCGTCGGCTATGCCGACATGCGCCGGGTATCGGCGGTTTACAATACCACCCTGGGTGACATGCACAATCGCCTGACCGCCAGCTACGAAACCAACGACGGCTTTCCCGAGTTCGAGGGCGAAGCGGTCGATGACCAGCTTGAGATCGGCCACCTGGGCTACCGGGGGGTCTGGACCCCCAACCTCTCGAATACCGTGGATATCCAGGCCGGCTATTCCCGCAGCGAAAACGGAATGGGCGGCGAGGGGCTCAACGGCAGGCCCAGTGACCTGGCAACGCGGAGTTTTCGCTACAGCTACCAATCGCTGCACTGGCAGCGGAATCTCGACAGCAGACAGGATTTCGAGCTGCGGTTTTATCACAATTACCTCACCGGCGAGGATGAGCCGCGGCCACTGGGTACCCTGGCAGAGGAGCTGGGCATACCACCGGGACTGATCCCAATACTGTTCCCCGGGTTCGAGGATTTCCAGCTTCCCCCCATCGAACTGGAGACCCGTTCCCATCGCCTGGACCTGGAGCTGCGTCACAATATTGCCTTTAACCCCAAGCTGCGTCTTAATTGGGGCGGCGCCGTGCGCTATGACCGGGCCCGCAGCGAGTGGCTGTTCGATGCTGACGACTGGCTCAGCGATACTTCTTACCGCCTGTTCACCAACATCGAAGCACGGCCAGCCACCTGGCTCACCCTCAATCTGGGGCTGATGGGTGAGAAAAACGAGATTAGCGACGCTTACCTCAGTCCGCGTTTTTCCGCCAATTTTCACATCAACCCCCAGCAGACCGTTCGCCTGACGGGCTCCCGGGGTTATCGACCCCCAAGCCTGTTGGAGGCCTATCAGTTCCAGGCCTATCGCGCCCAGGAAGTGGTGGGGTTGCCACCCGATCTGCAGGTATTGACCGATCCCGACATCGAGAACGAAAGCGTAGTTAACTACGAGATCAGCTATCTCGGGGAATTTCCCCGTTTCGGCCTGACCCTGGATGTCAAATTTTTCACCGAAGAGCAAAAGCACCTGATCGAGGAGGCCCGGGCGGAAGACTTTCCGGGGGATATTGCATCGCCTGCGTTGATCCGTACCAACGCCATTGACATGACCACCCGCGGCTACGAAATCAGCCTCAACTATCGCCCCACCAGTAACTTGCTGCTCGCCGGAAGCTACAGCCACATCGACCTCGAGGGCGATCGGCAGCGGGTAACACCGATAACCGGCCCCGGGGATTTCGCCGACATGGACTACGCGATGCCGGCCCTCACCACCAGCATCCTCGCCAGCTACAGCTTGCCCCTGGGGTTTGAAGTCAGCGCCAATTACTACCTCCAGGATGACGTCGAATGGGAACAGGGCGCCAATGTCGACCGATTCGATAGGCTGGACCTGCGGCTGGCGAAAACCATCGGGTTGGGACAGACATCAACCCTGCTGGAGCTGATTGTGCAAAATGCGCTTGGGGATGATTACGTTGAATACCACGATTTCAATATTTTTGAGCGACGCGCCTATCTTAGAATGAGCGTCGACTGGCAATAACGGTATCCACCAGACGAAGGATCGTTGTGGCTAATTGCGGTGTAATCAGCGCAGGTTTCGGGTGCGTGACAAAGGCACTTGCGCAAGTTATCGCAATCGTGGTCCTTTGCGCCTGCGCCACGGTGCCACTATACGCCCAGGACCTCATCGTTATCGTCAGTGGTGAAGACCCCCGACTGCAATCCATCGCCCGCATTATCGAGCAGGGCCTGGAGCCCGTTACCCCGCGCGTCCTGCACCTGTCAGGCACCCAATTGGAGCCGGGTCGCCTGCCCGCCGATGCCGACCTGATCATCAGCATCGGCAACGAAGCCAGCACCATCGCCCTCGCCCAACGCAGCACCCAGCCGATGTTATGCGCATTGGTCAGCGAATCGACTTACCGCCAGGCATTGCGCGAACGATACGGCTCGGTCGCCGCCGGGCTCGAGGCTGGCGTGTCCGGGCTGTATTTTGAACAACCCCCCGAGCGCCAGTTCAGACTTGCACGGCTGTTGGTTCCCGAGGCGAAAGTCGCCGGGCTGGCGCTTGGCCCCGTGCTGCAGGAGCAGCGATCTCAACTCATTGATATCGCGAGCCAGCAAGGCCTCGAATTGATCACGGTGCCGGTAAGCGCCGACGCCAACCCGGTCAAGATCCTCGACCCCCTGGTGAGGCGAACCGACCTGCTGCTGGCTCTCCCGGACAAGGCCCATTGGCACAGCCAGACGGCGAAATGGCTCTTGTATCTGTCTTATCAACGCTCCAAACCAATCATCGCCTTTTCCGCGCGCTACACCGATGCCGGCGCTGTCGCATCCCTGCATTCCCGGCGCGCCGATATCGCCGAACAAGCAGCGGCCATCGCCCTGGCAATGCTGAAAAAACCCGATCCGGGTTCGATTTACTGGCCCGAAAGGTTCCACGTCAGCACCAACCCCTCGGTAGCCAGGGCACTGGGGTTGCGCCTGCTCGATGGCGCTGAGTATGAGCGCCGGATACGCGGCGCCGAGGTCGAGCCATGACACCATTGTCCACCAGACCAAGACCTATAACCCGCCAGATCCTGGCCGCTGTGCTGGTGCCTGTGATCTTCGTGACGGTCGCCATCATCACCTACTACTCGTGGCAACGCTACCAGGATATCGAAGCAAATGAGCGCCTGCTGGGCGAACTTGGTGTCGGCTACCTGGCGGCCGGCGCCGAGCTGGCCATCTATGCCGGAGACACCCAGCAACTGAAAGAACTGGCCCGCATCGCCCTTCGACGCCCTGCCGTGGCCCGGGTCTGCTTTCTCGATAGCAACGCCCGGGTACTGGTAAAGGAGGGCCAGGTGTTGCAGGCGAGCTGTGCCGCCAATCTCGACACCAGCCAACTCGTGGTCAGGTCCCACGCCGACAGCATCCAGTTTACCTGGCCGATAACCCGCACCCAGTTGCAGGTCATCGACTTCGAGGCTGACGAGCTCGAGCCGAATCCCGCGGCACCGCCGGTGGGCTGGGTGGTACTGGCGCTGGATAACCAGAATATGCTGGATGCGTTTCGGGACATGCTCGCCAGCGCCGTGCTGCTCGGCCTGGCGGGTATTTTGACCGGCGTGCTGTTTGCGCTGCGGGCGGGCGACAATATTGGCGGCCCGGTCCGCGCCCTCACCCGCCATGTCAGGCAATTGGACTCCCAGGCACCGAACACCGTTTTCCCCCCTGCCGGCACTGAGGAAACCATCACTCTGGCCAATGGCCTCAATCAACTTGTGGAAAGTGTCAACCGCCATATACGCCTGCAAGAACACCGCATCGACAGTGCAACGGCAAGCCTGGTGCGACGCAACCGTGAGCTGGAGGAGACGCACCGTGTGCTCGAACAGGCATTGCAAACCAAGAGCGATTTTCTCGCCCGCATGAGCCACGAACTGCGCACCCCGCTAACGACAATTATTGGCTTCAACCGGCTGCTGATGCAGGCTGAAAGCCCCCTGCAGCGCCGGGAATACAGTCGCCACATCGAGCATGCATCGGTCCTCCTGCAATCCATTATCGAGGATATCCTTGACTATTCGCGCCTTCAGTCCGCAGCGCTGCAGTTGGAAACCCTCGCGTTCAAGCTCCACGATTGTTTCGAGGACGTGGTGGGCCTGCACGGCTACGAGGCCATCGAGCGGCGGCTCGAACTGGTGCTGCTGATCGACAATGACGTTCCCCGAACAGTGATCGGTGATGCCCTGCGCCTGAAACAGGTCGTCAACAACCTGCTCGCCAATGCCATCAAGTTTACCGAACAGGGAGAGGTTGTCGTCCATCTGGGGATAGCGGAAACGTCCGGGGACGCAATGGTACTGCAATGCGAAGTCAGGGATACGGGAATCGGGATCAATGCTGATCACCAGAATCAGGTCTTCCAGCCCTTTACCCAGGCTGACAACTCGATCTCCCGAAAATACGGAGGCACCGGTTTGGGCCTGGCCATATGTGAGTCACTGGTGCAACTGATGGGGGGCCAAATCAGTTTGAGCAGCGACCCGGGCCAGGGCACCCGGGTCGTATTCGCGATCACAGTCGAGCGTGACAACAGCCTCCCAGCTGAAATGGCTCCCGCCACGCTGGCCGACAAGGCGCTGCTGGCTTACGAGGGCAATACCTGGGCCAACCGGGCCCTGGGCGCCGCACTTGAGACCTGGAGCAACAACATTACCCTGTGCGACTCCAGCGCCGAGCTGTTGCTGGAACTGGAGGGCTCAAGCCCCGACTTGCTCTACCTGGGGCTCAGCCACGCGGAGGTGAAACAGCAGCCGCTGCTGCGCATGCTCAAGCGTATTCGCACCCGCTTCAAGGGGCCGATCATCCTCTTGTCCGCCGCCCCCGACCTGGTGCAACGCATCGCTGCAGGCGGGCTATCGACGGCGGGTATCGAGTTAGCCCCCAAGCCATTGCGACGCCAAAGCCTGGCAAACCAGAGTAGCCAGTTGCTCGCGCCGGACGCCGGGCTGGACCCGGGCACGACAGAGCAAACCGCCACCCTGGCGGGCCTGCGCGTGCTGGTGGCCGAGGATCACCAATCGATAAGAGAACTACTGCGACTGCTATTGTCCCGGCACGGGGCGAAGGTGACGGCGGTTGCCGATGGCCAACAGGCGATGCAGGCCTGCGCCGATGATGCCAGCTACGACCTGTTGCTTGTCGACCTGCACATGCCCCATCTCGATGGCCTCCGGGTAATCAATCTCCTGCGCCAGCAGGGCAACAGGATCCCGATTATTTGCCTGACCGCCGACGTCACCGTCGCCGAACGCCAGGCGCTCAGTTGGGCCGGCGCCGATGCCATTCTGCTGAAGCCGATCGACGAAGTTGCTCTACTGCGGGCCATCTGTGAGCACTGCCAACGCGTCGGGGCAGCGACCATCCCCCGAGCCGACACCTCGACAAACCCGGTGCCAGTGGTAGTGGGTGAAGAAGCCGCGGCCCAACTGCAACAACAACTGCTGCAAACGCTGGAACACTGCCGCCAGGGCTTTGAGTCCGGGGATACGCAGCAACGCAAGACCGCACTCCACGATCTGTTGGGCCTGGCGGGAGTATTCAGGGAAGAAATGCTCTATGCACTGGTCAGGGAAATTGCAGATGAAGCCGATTCGCTGAGTGCCGCCGATGCCTGCCAGCTACTCGACGACGCCGAGCAGCTAATACGAAAGTACTAGTACTTGGGAGGAATGGTAACTCGCGTCGATATTGTTACGATAAGAACACGGGTATAGGGAATATACTCAGGACAAGGAAATGTCCAGGATCAAATCGGAATTGGCGGGGGGAGTTTCTCCCCCCTATCCCTTTTGCTTATCATGCCGGATTTCCCGGCATTTTTTATGCCTCGCTTTCAGCCCTGTCTTCGCTTTCGATGTCATTGTCACTGAGGTCCTCGCCACCAAAGGCCTGCAGCAGGTCCGGGATAAAACGCGCCAGCGCCCCGCTCATGATGGCAAAGTCCGCGTCAAAGCGTGCAGCCGCATCTTCGGCATTGCTCGCCTCCGATCGCTCCTGAATCACGTCGTCAAAGGCCAGCCGCTTGACCGCCAGCTCCTCGTCAATCAGGCACTCGATGCCGCCCTGCCAAGACAAGCCCAGGCGGGGAACTGTCAGCCCGAGCTTGAGATGGTTGTTGATTTCTGCCGCCTGCAGATCCTGGTTTTTGCAGCGGATCGTCGCACCCTCATCGGCCGGGTCCCGCAGTTCGCACTCGTGGCCAAACTCGAAGCCCGCCGGGGGCCGGCCCTCGAGTAGCCAGGCGGTCATGATTTGCACCGGCACGCTCCTGGGGCGCAGGGGAATGACAGGCAGGCTGCCCACTGCCCCGCGCAGCCAGTCCAGGAGTTCTTCCGCCCGTTTTGCCGAAGCTGCATTCACCACCAGCAGATTCGCCCGGGTATCGATATAAGCGTACATCAACGTCGATCGTGCCAGGGCACGGGGCATCAGGGTAAAAATCAGCTCGTCTTTAAGTTTGCTGCGCTCGGAGCGGCCGACCTTGCGGGCCTCCGCCGCCTCGATTTCCCGCACCTTGTCATCGAGGGCTTCGTTGATCACCGCCGCCGGCAACACTTTTTCCTGGCGCCTGGCACACATCATCAGGCAGCCATCGCTGGCATGTACCAGCTCGGTATAAGGGTGACCCAGGGGCGACACCCAGCCGGCGCGCATCGGTTCGAGCTTGCCACAGGGCACAAAAGGGTGTTCCCCGAGGGCCTCAGCGAGTTGCTCGGCGCTCAGTTCAAAGGGACGAGTGAAGCGATAAATGCGTAGGTTCTTGAACCACATGGATACTGTCCTGTCAGGCAAGGCGGTAGCTTGGGCGGATTTTTCGGAAGCCATTTCGAGGCGAAGGCGGCAATCATACCAATAATGGCATGTCGCCACTACGAACCCCTGGTGAACTTGCGACGAACAGGAGCCCCAGGAGTTCGGCCCGCTGGGGAATCACGCCGCTCGGCCGGAGCCCGGTGGTGTGCCGGGCCCCGTTCAGGCTAGCAAACCGGATCGTTGCACCAGTGGGCGGGAATCTCAATGGGCATCGACAGCAGCATCTGACCATAGGCTTTGCCCTGGGAGTCGATCCTGATGGAAGCGGTTCCGCCGCCGCCCAGCGCCTCGCCCAGCACAAAATTGAAAGCATCGAAGCCCGGCACTTCGAAGCGCTCCACTTCACCGTCTACCAGGTGGTCGAAATAGTCTCCAACCGTCCGGGCGGTGAGCTGCTGAGACAACAGCGCCAGGTATTCCGGCCGCCGCGCGATGACGCCGATATTTGCCGTGTTGCCCTTGTCACCGCTGCGGGCACAGGCCAGTGTCTCCAGCGGCACCGAACGCCATTCACCCTGGTGATCGAAGGCCGGCAAGGCCCGCCTGACCCTGGGCCGCGGGCTGGAGCTGTCCATGGTCTGGTAACACTGCTCAATTAAAATGTCAGCTCCCAGTTGCACGGTCACAGGGACCTCGCCCTTGTCGATCAGTGCGGAGTGTATTCGCATCAGCGGCTGCGGCCGCGCCCTGCCGGCACTGAAGCCACTCATTCCCGGGGCCGCTGAGGTAGCGAGATAGGCCAGCTCGTTGGCGGCGAACTGCAGGGCTTTGGGGTTGTCGTGGTGGAGGCCGAATTTCGCCATCACCTCCCGCGTGTTCAGTACCTGGGCGTGGGGGCCATAGGTATCTTCAGCGCCGATCACTTCGAGGCTGAGCTGGCGATAATCCGCCATTCCCTGTTCGCCAAAGTAGCGCCGGGTGCGGGCTACCCAGGCGTCCAGATTGCAGCGGGCCTTGGCAGCGGCCCGCAACCCGCCAATAAAGAAGCTACCCATCAGCCGGTAGCCATCCACATAGGTCGCACAGACCTTGTATTGATTACCCGGAGCACGGCCACTGGCGCCACTGACCCGAACTTTGTTGCCTTCGAGCTGCTCCAGGCGCACGTTGCTGAAATCACAGGCGACATCGGGCAATAGGTAGTTGGCAGGATCGCCAATTTCGTACAGTATTTGCTCCCCCACGCCAGCTCTGCAAACCAGCCCACCCGTGCCCGGCGGCGTCTCAATGGTAAAGCTGCCGTCGGCGCTAACGGCGGCAACGGGGTATCCCATATTGGAAAAGTCGGGAACCTGCTGCCAATCAGTGAAGTTGCCGCCGGTGCACTGGGCGCCACATTCAATCACGTGCCCCGCCAGCGAGCCCTGGGCGAGCTGATCATAGTCGGTTTCCCCCCAGGCAAACTCATGCATCAAGGGCCCCAGTACCACCGCGCTGTCCACCACCCTGCCGGTCACCACGACATCGGCGCCAGCGCCGAGGGCATCGGCGATCGGGCGCGCTCCCAGGTAGGCGTTGATGCTGGCCAGCTCCCCCGGGAGAGCTGCTCCGGTTTCCATTTCAGGCAAACCGGCGGTTGCCAGCTCGGTGACCCGTGGTGATAGATCGTCGCCGTACACCCCCGCGATCCTGAGGTTTAAGTTCCTCTCGCGGCACAGCGCTTGCAGGGCTTCGATACAGGCGGGAACGTTAACACCACCGGCGTTGGCCACCACCTTGATTCCCCGTGCCGCGCAATCCGCCAGCACGTCTTTCATCGCCACGGTTACGAAATCCACCGCGTAGCCAAGATTGCCATTTTTGGCTTTCGCCCGCGACAGTATCGCCATGGTTACCTCGGCCAGGTAATCGAATACCAGGTAGTCGATTTCGCCCCTGTCGACCAATTGCCGCGCGGCGAGTTGGCTGTCGCCATAGAACCCCGAGGCACAGCCGATTCTCACGGTTTTCTCCATCATCCTGTTTACTCCTCGCCATCACCATCGGCAACGGGGATGATCGTCGCCAACAGTTGTCGTGCCCTGACCTGCTGCCCGGGCTGGCTGTTGATCGCCTCTACCACACCCGTGATACCGGCTTTGAGCTGATGCTCCATTTTCATCGCCTCCAGCACGATCAGGGTCTGGCCCCGCTTCACGGCATCGCCAGGCTCGACCAACACTTTTACTATGGCGCCATCCATCGACGCCAGCAGCTCACCGCTACCGCCTGCAGCGTCGGCCCGGGCCGGCTGGTGGGTCACGTTTTCGAACCTGAAATGGCCCTGGCCATCGTCAACAAACAGGGTGTCGCCGGCGAAGGCAAACTGGCAGCGTCGGCGCAGCGTGTTCTCCAACAAAAAGGCATTGTGGCGATCCCGGTGCAGCAGGCGCAGCTCGAAGCGCTGCTGCTCCCAGCTAACCGTAACGCTTCCCCCCCGCTCCAGCAGGTGCAGCCTGAACAGACGATCCTCGAAGCGCAGCGTCAAGTACGCATTGTTGGCCGCCGCGCTGCTCCAACTCGCTGCGTCCTGCCTGGAGCGTTGGTAGTAAAGCAGCGCCGCCCTCGCCAGGGTGTCGATGCCCGGTTGGGTGTCACTGGCGCCGGCCGGGGCGGGGAAATGCTGCTCGATGAAGGCGGTGGTGACATCGCTGGCGATAAACGCCGGATGACGCAGCACATCGTGGAGGAAAAGCTTGTTGTTGTTGACCCCGAGCAATCCCGTGTCCGCCAGCGCCGAAGCTGCCCGCCTGGCCGCGATTTCCCGGGTATCCCCAAAGCCGATCAACTTGGCCAGCAGCGGATCGTAGTGCGTGCCCACGAACTGGCCCTGACGAATACCGTGGTCAATCCTGACACCTGCTCTGGACGGCAAATCCCAGACCAATACCTCGCCGGTCTGGGGCAGGAAATCCTGGCGCGGGTCCTCGGCATACAGGCGGACTTCAATCGCGTGACCCCGCAGCTCGATCTGCGCCTGCTGTAAAGGGAGCGGCTCCCCTGCCGCCACCAGCAGTTGCCACTTGACCAGATCCTGCCCGGTCACCAGTTCGGTGACCGGGTGCTCCACCTGCAAACGCGTATTCATCTCCAGGAAGTAGAAATTCCTGTCGCCATCGACCAGGAACTCCACCGTACCGGCACCGCGGTAATTACAGGCCCTGGCGGCCTCCACCGCCGCGTTACCCATGCGCTCCCGCAAGCCCGGATCGACGAAGGGCGACGGCGCCTCCTCAAGCACTTTCTGGTGCCGCCGCTGAATCGAGCAGTCCCGCTCTCCCAGATGCACCACATTGCCATGGGCGTCGGCAAACACCTGGATTTCGATGTGCCGGGGCTGCAACACCGCCTTTTCCAGAATCAGCTCATCGCTGCCAAAGGCTGTTTTCGCCTCCGAGCGCGCAGTGGCTATTTGCTCGGCAAGGTCTTCTGCACGCTGAACCAGGCGCATACCTCGCCCACCGCCGCCGGCGGAGGCTTTCACCATGAGCGGAAATCCGGTCTCCACGGCCCGGGCCAACAGCGTCTCACTGCTTTGATCTTCGCCCTGATAGCCGGGAATACAAGGCACCCCGGCCTCCAGCATGGCTATTTTCGAACGCCGCTTGCTACCCATAAGGTCGATGGCCTCGGCGGGGGGACCGACGAAAACCAGGCCCTCGTCACCGCAGGCGCGGGCAAAGGTGGCATTTTCAGAGAGGAAACCGTAACCGGGATGAATGGCATCGGCACCGCTGCGCCGGGCTGCCTCGATAATATTGGCCGCGACCAGGTAGGATTCGCCAACCGCCGCCGGCCCGATGCAAACCGCCTCGTCGGCTTCGCTCACGTGCAGGGCATGGGCATCGGCCTCGCTGTAGACGGCAACCGTGCGATAGCCGAGATCCCGCGCACTGCGAATGACCCTGACTGCGATCTCACCGCGATTCGCTATTAATATTTTATGCATAGTGAATTCCATAACGCTGACTGGCAAAGACGAGCCCGGGGAAAGCTTCCACCCGGGTACAAACAGCCCGGGACCGCGAAACGCCTGACCTTGCTAGAGCGCCCAACTCGGCCGCCGCTTCTCGAGAAACGCGCGGGTGCCTTCCTGCCCCTCACTGCCCCGCAAAGCCGCACAAAAATCATCCGCCGCGCGATCCAGCAACTGCTCCAGATCCACCTGGCCCGAGTCCAGCAGCAATTGCTTGGTGACGGCATTGGCCCCGGGCGCGCAACGCTTCAACTGCTTCAGCACAGCCTCCAGCCGGGCCTGCATTTGCTCGGGACCCTCACTGACAAAATGCACGATGCCCAGCTGCTGAGCCGCCAATCCGTCTACCGGCTCCCCCAGCAGCGCCAGCCGCCGGGCCTGGGTCAATCCGATCCGGGCCACCACGAAGGGCGCTATCTGGGCCGGCACTATTCCCAGCCCGGTTTCCGGCATGGCAAACCGGGCGTGGCGGTCGGCTATGGCGATATCGCTGATACAGGCCAGGCCGAAACCACCCCCCAGCACCGCGCCTTCCAGCAGGGTGATAACCACCTGGGGCGCGCGATTGACCTGGCTGATCATTCGCCCGAACAGGCGGTTGAATTCCCAGGTCCCGCGTTCGGCGGCAGTTTCGTCCCCACCGCGCCTGTTCATGCCGCCGATATCACCGCCGGCGCAGAAATTGCCGTCGGCGCCGCGCAAGACCGTTGCACGGACTTCCCGGCGCCCGGCTATAGCATCGAATACCGCCATCAACTCCTCTACCAGACCGATATTCATGGCATTGCGTTTCTGCGGGCGATTCAGGGTGATGTAGAGGACACCACCCTGGAGGTCGAGCAACAATTCCTTGCATTCGGGTAGGGACATCGCAATTCTCCGGGAGATCAGCTTACAGACGGGCAATGCCAAAGCTATTGGCATTGAGTCGGCGGCGATCGGCGTCGCGACAAATGCGCAATACAAAGCCGACGACAGCACGGGTATCCCGGGGATCGATGAGGCCGTCATCCCATAGTCGCGCGGTGTTGGCGAGGGCACGTGATTTCGCCTCCATGGTATCGACGGTATCTTTTTCCAGCGCGTCCAGGAGTTCGCTATTGACCTGCCCGGCCCGCTGCATTTTTGCCTCTGCAACCGTGCGCAAAACGCTGCCGGCCTGGGCCGGGCCCATCACCGATACCACGCTGCGCGGCCAGGCAAACATAAAACGCGGGTCCATACCCCTGCCACACATGGCATAGTTGCCGGCGCCGTAGGAACCGCCAACGACAACGCTGATTTTCGCAACCGTGCTATTGGTCACTGCCTGAATCAGCTTGGAGCCATGTTTGATAATGCCCGCCCTTTCCGACTCAGTACCAACGATGAACCCGGTGGTATTGTGCAGGAAAAGCAAGGGGGTGCCAGCTTGTTCGCAAAGCTGGATGAACTGCCCCGCCTTGACAGAGCCGTTAGCGGTAATGGGGCCGTTGTTGCCGATCACGCCACAGGCGTGACCCTGGATTTCAATATGTCCGCAGACGGTGCCCACGTCGAAGTCGGGCTTGAAGTCCAGGTAGTCGGACCCATCGGCAATGCGCGCAATGATCTCGCGCACGTCGTAAGGGGTTTTGGGGTCTTCGGGTACGATGCCCAGCAGTTCACCGGCGTCCAGCAGCGGCTCGGCATAGCCCTCGCCCCGGGGCGGGGGCATGGTCTCGTTCCAGCCCAGCTTGGCGGCAATTTCCCGGGCGATGCGGATGCCGTCGGCATCGTTTTCAGCCAGGTAGTCTGCGGTGCCGGCTACCGTACTGTGCATCTCGGCGCCACCAATCTCCTCGTCGGTGGCGATTTCGCCGGTTGCCGCCTTCAACAGCGGCGGCCCGGCGAGGTAGACGGTGGACTGCCCGCGAATCATGATGACGTAATCCGAGAGGCCGGGCTGGTAGGCACCACCGGCGGTGGCACTGCCGTGGACCACGGTAATCTGGGGAATACCGGCGGCCGACAGCCGCGCTTGGCGCGCAAAACCCGAGCCCGACGGGCCGAAGAAGTCACCCAGCAGCTTGAGATTGCCGCCGCCACTCTGGGCGAGGCAAATCACCGGTAGCTTGTTCTCCAGGGCCAGGTGAAGCATACGCTGGCGCTTGGCGCTGCCCAGCGGGGTGATACTGCCGCCCTTGGTAAGATAGTCATCGACCAACACCACGCAATTGACGCCAGCCACATAGCCGATACCGGCAATGCAGCTTCCCCCGGCCGCCGAGCCGTCGGTATCTTCCTCCTGCATGTAGCCACACAGGGTCGACAACTCGAGAAAGGGCGCGCCGGCATCCAGCAACAGGCCCAGGCGCTGGCGAGGGGGTAATAGGCCACGCTTGATATAGCGCGGCGCTTTTTGCCCGGCCGCCTCGATGACGCGGCTTTCGATCCCGCGAAATTCCTCCACCGCAAGGGCCATCACTTCCGCATTGCGGACAAATTGCTCCGACTGGGCATTCACCTGGGTTTCTATCACAGCCATCTATGGAATCACCCTTATCGCTTGGCAGACTACCGGCGCTTGCCCGGCAAGATATTCATTTGCTTGCAGATAATGCTCAGCATCACCTCGTCGGCACCGCCGCCGATCGAGGCCAGGCGACCGTCCCGGTAGGCCCGGGCCACCGGGTTATCCCACATATAGCCCATCCCGCCCCAATATTGCAGGCAGGAGTCGGTGACCTCACGGATCAGGCGGCCGGCCTTGAGCTTGGCCATGGACGCCTTGATCGTCACATCCTCGCCGTGGATATAACCCTCTACCGCGTCGTAGGTGAGGGCCCGTAGCGCCTCGATCTCGGTTTGCAGTTCCCCCAGGCGAAAGTGCACCACCTGGTTGTCCAGAATGGGTTTGCCGAAAGCCTGTCGCTGGCGGGTATACTCGATGGTATCGTTGATGCACACTTCCAGTGAGCGCAGGTTGCCTGCGGCGGCGAACAGTCGCTCCTCCTGAAATTGCAGCATCTGGTAAATAAAACCCGAGCCCTCGTCTCCGATACGAAAACGCTGGGGTACCCTCACCTCGTCAAAAAATATCTGCGCGGTGTCGGAGGATCGCATGCCGAGCTTGTTCAGCCGCTCGGAAAACGTAATACCCGGGGTTTTGGTGGGCACCACGATGAGGGATTTATTCTGATGGGGCTTGTCATCGCTGGTATTGGCCAGCAGGCAGATAAAGTCAGCCTGGGTGGAATTGGTAATCCACATCTTGCTGCCATTGATGACGTAGTCGTCACCGTCCTTCCTGGCAAGGGTTTTGATTGCCGCGACATCCGAGCCGGCACCGGGCTCGCTGACGCCAATCGAACACACGGCATCACCGGCAATGGCGGGAACCAGAAATTCCTCCCGCAGCGCATCGCTGCCAAACTTCGCCAGTGCCGGCGTTGCCATGTCCGTTTGCACACCGATACCCATCGAGACCCCGCCGCTGCGCACCGCGCCGAGCTCTTCGGAAAATACGATCTGGTAGCTGTAGTCGAGCCCAAGGCCGCCGTACTCCTCGGGTTTGGAAATACCAAGCAGGCCCAGCTTGCCCATCTTCCGGAACACGTCGTGGGCCGGGAAAATACCTTCCTGCTCCCACTGGTCACAATGGGGATTGAGTTCCTTTTCCACGAACTGCCTGACGGTTTGGCGGATAGCCTGGTGTTGTTCAGTCAAACGCATGTTGCACCTCCCGCATAACCGGTTCTGCATCGCCGGCATCCACTGCCCGAATGAAGCCGGGACGAGCCTTGAGGCGCCCCAGGTAAGCTTGCAGGTGGGGTGCGTAATGCTTCGCCATGTTGAGCTGTTCACCCAGGAAAAGGGCATAACCGACACAGATGTCGGCAATGGTGAAGCGATTATCGACCAGGAATTCCCGCTCCTGCATATGGGCATCGAGGAGCCGCAGGCGCCCCAGGAAAAAACCGCGATAGTCCGCCACTGCCTGGGGTAATTTACGTTCGTCCGGTTCCAGCAGGGTGTAGCGAATCATTACGGTCTGGGGAAAGGTAATGGTGGCGTCGCTGTGGAATAGCCAGTTGATATAGCTGGCATATTCCGGATGGTCGGGGCTGACACCGAACTGGTACTGCTGGTAGCGCTCCACCAGGTAATGGCAGATACCGCAGGACTCGGTCATGCGCGCGTCGCCGTCGATAAAATACGGCACGGTTCCCAGGGGGTTGATAGCCAGGTAGTCCTTTTTGAATACCCGTGGCGGAAACGGCAATTCGATTAATTCGTAGGACATGCCCATTTCTTCCAGCGCCCACAGGGGTCGCAGCGAGCGGGAGTCCTTACAGTGATACAGGGTCATGCTCATAGCTTTAAGTCCTGTTTAATCAGCGGCGCGACACAGAGGTCGGGCCCAATTTCAGAGTTGGTACTGCCTGGCAGCCAGGTCGCGCATGATCTCTTCAGAACCGCCGCCGATGGCGTTGACCCGAACCTCGCGGTAGATACGCTCAACCCTGCTGCCGCGCATATAACCGATGCCACCGAGTATCTGCATTGCCTCGCGGGCGCAGAACTCCAGGGTCTGGCTGCACTGCACTTTCAACAGGGCGATATCGCCGGCATCGCCATTGCCCTGGGCGACCTGCCGCGACACCCACTGCAAATAGGCCTGGGTCGCATTGATGCGCTGCTTCATCTCGGCAATCTTGTGCCGAATCACCTGGTGATCCGCCAGACGTTTACCAAAAGTCGTGCGCTCTCTTGCCCAAGCCACGGCTTCTTCCAGACACACCCGGGCGCAGGCCTCCATACCGGCAGACATTGCCATGCGCTCGTCATTGAAGTTGTGCATGATAACCTTGAATCCACGGTTTGCATCCCCCAGCAGGTGGGTCGCTGGCACTCTCACGTCGTCGAAGTAGATGGTAGCGGTGTCCGACGCCCACCAGCCCTGCTTACGATCCAGTGGCGTGCGCGTCACCCCCGGGCTATCGGCCGCAATCAGGAGTGCGGAAATACCCCCGGCACCGGTACCCCCGGTGCGCACGGCAACCGTCAACCAGTCCGCGTTCATACCCCCGGTGATATAGGTCTTGGAGCCATTGACGACGTAGTGGTCGCCATCGAGGCGCGCCGAGCTTGCCAGTTGCGCCACATCCGACCCGGCGCCGGGTTCCGTTACACACAGGGAAATTCGCTGACGGCCGTTGATGACGGCCGTCGCCACGTCTTGCCTCAGGGGATCCCGGGCAAAGTTCACCACCGGCGGCAGGGCGATGTTGTGCACCATCAAATTCGCGCTAACACCGCCCACACCCAGGCGCGCCAGTTCCTCGTTGAGAATATTCTTGTGCCAGATATCGATGCCTTCTCGCGTTCCCCCGAATTGCTCCGGGTAGCCCAGGCCGATCAAACCCATGGCCGCGGCCCTGGGCCAAAGCTCGGCTGGCATTGCACCCGCTTCGTCCCAGGTCTCGGCATAGGGCTCCACCTCGCACTGGAGAAAACGTCTTACCTGCTCGCGCCAGGACTCGTGCTCCGGGGTCAGATCGGGGTTGCAGAGGCGGGCGCTATCAAACTCCAGGGACATGGCGATCTTCTCGCTGGGAAAGAGTATCGATTCGGTGCCTGGATGGTAAAAGCTTTGGCGCCCGGGAGCATGGGATCGAGCGCCAATTTTTTGGGAAACGGTGCCAAGCTGCGCCGCGCCATCCGAGCAGGGTTTATTCAGCTCACTGACGGAGGCGTTTACTGCCCGTCCCGGGTCCGGTGCTCGCTGGGGGGAACCCCGAACCAGCTTTTAAAGGCCGTGGAAAACGAACCCTGGTCGCCGTAACCCAGCAAAAAGGCGATTTCACTGATTGCCAGCCGCCTGTCAAAGAGGTAGTTGCGGGCCAGTTCACTACGCACTTCCTGCAGTAACTGCTGAAAATGGGTATTCCGGTCCGCGAGGCGACGTTGCAGGGTGCGACGGGACACATTCAGCTCAGCGGCTACCGCGTCGATACTCAGTTCCCCTTCGGGCAACAGTCGGGCAATGGAGCGCCGCAGGCTGGCAAGAAAGTCATCCGCCGGTTCGTCTGCCAGCAGCCGGCCGTAATCGCCGACCCGACTCGCATTGTCCTGGTAATCCTGCTGTAGCATGGGGTAGTCAAGGGACTCACGATCAAGGTAGAGGCAGCTCACCGGCTGCCCGAAGGCCAGCTCGGGACCAAACTGCTGTCGCAGGCTGCTGGTGTCTGTCGGCTCGGGGTAGGTGAAATGGGCCCTGCGCACGGAGATAGGCAACACGCACAGCGAATTCACGATCGCCGCCGAGGCCGCCAGCATTTCATCGCTAAGGTAGCGCTGCCGGCCCGACTCGATCAGCAAGGGTTGCCACTGGAGGCGGATGAATTCACCCTCGGTGCGAACCCGCATTTCACCGAGATCGCCGCGCAGCTTGAGCACACTGGGCATCAGGTTGAGATAATCACGAAATCGCTGACACACCGACCCCATATACAATTGCAGGTTCATGCCCTTGAGGTAGATGATCCGGCCTACCATCAGGCCAATATCCGGGTTACGGGTGAGCCGCTCGGCGTGGGCGTAGAGGGAGAAAAATTGCTCGACCGGGATCCGGGCGTCGGGCGTGTCCAGCAGCGCGGGGTCAATAGCCGCCAGCTCCAGCAGCAAACTGGCATCCGCGCCCAGTGGCTCCGCTGCCTGCAGCACGGCGTTAACCGGGGCAGCGAATACAGTCCAACTGGCGCCGGCCGACATGATCTCAGCTGCGCGGCGCCCTGGCTGCGCGGCGCCCGGATTTGGCCCTGCGCTTGCCCGCGGCCCGCGGTTGCGCCGGGGCTTTCCTGCGTCCGGGTTTCGGCGCCGAGGCGTCGCCCTCTTGGCCGGCAGCCTCCTTGAGCTCCTCGAAGCTATCCCGCAGGCATTGGGCATAAAACGCGGGATCCGGCAACATTTGCCGGCAACTGACAAAGGATATGGCAAACTCGCCGCAATAACTGGTAATGGCGTGGAACAGTCCGGTGCCGTCCATAATGGGACCGGCCCCCAGGTTACTCAGCAATTTGGCCCCGGTAAAATACAGTGGCTGCTGGGGCCCCGGTACATTGGTGATCACACAGTTGTAGATGGGCTTGATATGGTTGGCCACGCCCAGACTGCTGGCCAGGCGTGCCGCCGATGCGGTCAGGGTGGAGGGCACAAACTGGGTGTAGTCGGTCATGGTTTTGGCGCCAATCGCGTTGGTGAGCTCCTTGGCATCGCGGGTGCCCTCGTTGACCGCCCGCAGGCGTTGCAGCGCATCGTCGATATCACTGCGAACATTGACCGTCATCTGCGATACCAGATTACCCCCTGCGCCCTTTTTATCCTCTGCTCTGATGTTGATCGGCGCCATCGCCGCCAGGGATTTACCGGGTAACTCAGATTTTGCCTGCAGGTACTTATGCAGCGCCCCGCCACAAATCGTCAGCGCCACATCGTTGACCGTGGCCGGGGGTACCGCGTTCTTGATACCACGTATCGTGGCCAGATCGAAGACCTCGGCACCGAACACCCTATGGGGTGTAACCGTGCGGTTGAACCGGGTTCTGGGCAGATCGCTGATACGATGGAGACGACCGGAGGTGATTCCCGTCGCCAGCCTGGCCACACCGGGTATCGAGTGGCGGGCGACATCAACAAATCGAAAAGGTTGCTTCAGGGTGTTGAGCTGGGCCCGCAGCAGCAGCTCGATATTGCTCGGAGTTCGATCGGTCTGTGCCTCGGCGCTGGCCTTGCCAGTTTGCCAGTCGGGACTCAGGTCGTGCAACTGGGCGGTCAATTCATTGCCGGAGGCACCATCCACGGCGGCATGGTGCACTTTGGTAAAGACGGCGAAGCACCCTTTTGGATAGCCCTCGACCTTGTCCAGGCCTTCAATGACGTACATCTCCCACAGCGGGCGCCGGCGGTCAAGTGGCCTGGCATGGAGTCTCGCCACCAGGATACACAGCTGGCGCCAGTCTCCCGGCTGGGGCAGCGCCAGGTGACGGATGTGAAATTCCGGGTCGAAGTCCCCCGTTCGCTTCCAGTAGGGGTGATCCCAACGCAGGGGAACGGTTTGCAGGGTACTGCACATGGCGGGGATGCGCAGCGCGCGCTGGCGAACATTCTCGACGATCTGCTTGAATCGTACTTTGCCACCCTCGGCTGTCGCTGGATCGTAGATGCCAAGCCCCGATATATGCATGGGCATGGTGGCGGTTTCGAGGTAGAGAAAAGAGGCGTCGAGCCCGGTCAGTTGCTGCATCATTTAGCCCCTGCTGGTAAGTCCGTTCAAATTTTACTTGTTGGTTTTTTACCCGCACCAAACCCTGCACAGTCCGCCCGAGGGGTTTGCTGACCAAGCACCCGGAGACACATGGTAGCGAAACTCGGCCAGCATTGGCAGCGGTTCAGGACCGGGTCACCAGGCTGGTGTGACCCTTCACTGCGTCCAGATGGTCGCCAATCAACTCAACGAAATAGGGCATCAGCGGTTGCGGAAAGTCATGCCCCATGCCGTCGATCAATTCCAGCCGTGCACCGCTAATGTACCTGGCGGTGTCTATGCCGCATGCAACCGGCACCAGAACATCATCGTTGCCGTGGATCACCAGGCTGGGCGCGGTGATTTTTTTCAGGGTTTCGACCCGGTCACCGCTGGCAGCAATGGCCGCCATGTGTCGCAGGAAGCCGGCAGGATAATAGGAGCGACTGGCACTGGCGACGACCTTGGCTTTGAGTTCATCGTCGCTGGCTTGGTAGGCGGGACTGCCGATCACCCGCAGGGTGCGCATGGAGTGTTCCAGCAGGGCCTGCCTGTCATTACTGCGGGGTCTCGACAGCAACTGCCGGGCTACTTTCAGATCGGGCGAAGGCAATGACTTATGCCCGCTGGTGGACATGATAGAGACCAGCGACAGGGTGCGCTCGGAGTGCTCACCCGCAACGAGCTGCGCAATCATCCCGCCCATCGAGGCGCCAACGATATGCGCATGGGGTATGCCCAGCGAGTCAAGCAAGCCCACCGCATCCAGCGCCATGTCATGTAAGGTGTAGGGCACCTCAAGGTCCCAGTTGAGCCGCTGATAGGCAAGCAATTTCAGTATCGCTGGTACCCGTCTGCCCTCCAACTTCTCCGACAGGCCGATATCCCGATTGTCGAAACGGATGACGCGGTAGCCGCGCTGGGCCAGGCCCCGGCAAAGGGACTCGGGCCAGGCTATCATCTGTGTGCCCAAGCCCATAATCAGCAGCACCGCTGGATGCGCCGGGTCACCAAATTCTTCGTAAGCCAGACGGATACCGTTCGCTTCTATATAACTCTCTGACATTGTGCCTTACCTGATGGGGTGCCCGAACGAAAACGGTCGAGGGCATCGTAGCGACATTGCGTGACAAGCGTGTGCCGACCCATACAGCGCAGCGCCGGGAAACGGGTGGCTGTTGCCGGTTGCTTGTTCCCTGTGATGCTAATCCTGGCCCGGCAAGGCTATGCATCCCGGGACCACGAAGAAATGGTTTATTGGGGGATTCAACATAACGGTAATCGCCCCACCGCCGATCGAGGGTGGCAGAAGCGAGGTGGTGCTGCCCGTGAAAAGACCCAGCGGCAAGCCGCCGGGCCCGGGAAACAGTTACACAGAGGGGATACGAATAACCTGGCCGACGAATATCTTGTCGGGATCCTGGATCACCTCGCGGTTGGCTTCGAAAATTTCCGGGTAGCGCATAGCATCACCCAGGAACTTGGCCGCCAGCTTCGACAGGGTATCGCCCGACTCAATGGTATAGAACAGTGGCTCGGCCTCCGCGGTCTCGGCAACGGCGGCCTCCGCCTCGCTCTTGGCAACCGTAATACCGTCGGCGTCGACCGCAGACACCCCGGCCATATTGCCCGCCATCAGGATCGCTTTCTCCTTGGCTTCGTTTGAATTGCAGGAGCCCGACAAACAGGCCGTGCCGTCAGCATAAGTCACTCCCAGGCCGTCGACGCCCGGATTGTTTTCCTCGATATTGGCCTTGATTTTTTCGGCGGCGTCATCATCGCCACTGCCGAAAATCTTGTTGCCGATATCACCAACAAAACTGAACAATCCCATTTTTTTCTCCTTTGCGGTTGTCGTTGTGCACACGCCCCTAGCGGCGCCGGCGACCACTATAGCAAGATAAGGGGCCAACCGTCAGCGCTTTTTACCAGCGCTTTGGCAGCTGGGTCACGGCACCAAAAACCCGGTGATCGACGCTCTATTCCCACCAGGGATAAAACCCCGGCATATCCCTTGAAACCGTATCGCTATAGTCAGCCGGGCGCTTGTCAAGGAAGGCCTGTACGCCCTCCTTGCCGCCGAGCATGCTGCTGTAAAACATCGCCAGCGAATCTACCTTGTGCGCCTCAATGGGGTGCGCCTGCGCCGCGTTGCGATACATCATTTGCCGGGTCAGGGCAGTGGCTACCGGACTGTGGCTGGCGATCCGCCGGGCGATCGCATAGGCTTCCTCCAGCAGTTGATCCGCCGGGTAGACCCCTTTGATCAGCCTGCCCTGCAGGGCCTCCTCCGGCTTGAGGATGTCCGCACTGTAGACCCACTCAAGGGCCTGGGAAATACCGACGATGCGGGGCAGGAACCAGCTCGAACAGGCCTCGGGGACGATCCCGATCTTACCGAAGACAAAGCCGATCCGGGCGTGCTCCGACGCGAGCCGGATATCCATGGCGCAGGTCATGGTGGCCCCGATGCCCACCGCGGCGCCGTTGATCGCGGCGATAACCGGCTTGGCACAGTCGTAAATGGCCAGGGTAAGCCTGCCCCCGGTGTCGCGGACGCCGGAAAAGATGGGTTCCTCCTCCAGTCGCTGCTGCATATCCTCCATACCCGGCTGCAGACTCTCATCCAGGCCAAAGACGTTGCCTCCCACCGACAGGTCCATGCCCGCGCAAAAGGCGCGACCGGCACCGGTCACGACGATGGCCCGCACCTCGTCGTCCGCGCTGGCGCGGTTAAAGGCATCGACCAGTTCATTCGCCATTTCCACGGTAAAGGCATTGAGTTGCTCGGGCCTATTGAGGGTGATTGTCAATATATAGTCGCTGACCTCATACTCGATGGTGTTGTAGTTCATAGACCGTTTCCTTTCCGATGTTAGCCATTCAAGCGCAGACCACTGCCGACGCCGTCTCGTTTCAGAGCACTTCGAACAGACCCGCCGCACCCATGCCACCGCCCACACACATGGTAACCACCACATATTTCGCACCGCGCCGCTTGCCTTCGATCAGCGCGTGTATGGTCATCCGCGCGCCGCTCATGCCGTAGGGATGGCCAATGGATATGGCACCACCGCTGACATTCAGGCGATCGTCAGGAATGCCCAGCTTATCGCGACAATAGATTACCTGTACCGCAAAGGCTTCATTCAATTCCCACAGGCCGATATCGCTCATCTTCAGGCCATTGCGCTGCAATAGTTTGGGAATTGCATAGATTGGACCGATACCCATTTCATCGGGTTCGCAACCTGCAACCGCCATACCGCGGTACACGCCAAGGGGCTCGAGATTGCGCTGCTCGGCAAGTTTGCTGTCCATCATTACCACGGCAGCAGCGCCATCGGACAACTGCGAAGCGTTGCCCGCCGTTATACGGCCGCCGTCGCGCACAGGCTTGAGCCCCTGCAGGTTTTCCAATGTGGTGCCCGGCCGGTTGCCCTCATCCTTGCTCAGGGTCACTTGCTCTTCGCTCACCTCACCGGTCTCGCGGTCGGTCACCAGCCGGGTGGCCGTTACCGGCACGATCTCATCGTCAAACGCCCCCGCTTCCTGGGCCGTCGCGGTACGCTGCTGGGAGCGCAGGGCATATTCATCCTGCGCTTCGCGGGAAATGTTGTAGCGATTGGCAACCACCTCGGCGGTATCGAGCATGGGCATGTGAATATTCGGCGCATGGGCGATCGCCATCGGATCGACATAGCGATGAATATTCATGTGCTCGTTCTGCACCAGGCTGATCGATTCACAACCGCCGGCAACCACAACCGGCATGCCGTCCATGACAATCTGCTTGGCAGCCGTGGCTATCGTCATCAGGCCAGATGAACACTGCCGATCCATGGTCATACCGGCAACGGTGACCGGCAAGCCCGACGCCATCGCGACCATTCGCCCCAGATTTGCCGCCTGGGTACCCTGCTGCAGGGCAGCGCCCATAATGCAGTCCTCGATTTCCGCAGGGTCGACACCACTGCGTTGCACCGCCGCCTTCACTGCGTGGGAAGACAGGGACGGCGCCTCGAGATTATTGAAAGCACCGCGATAGGCTTTACCGATTGGGGTGCGTGCAACGGACACAACTAGCGCTTCTTTCATGGCTTTCTATCCTCGATAGGTATTCGCGTGACGGTGACAGTTGCTGAAAGGCTTCCTGGCTGGCACCGACCACCTGGAATGCGTTAGGACTGGCCCTGCATGTGACTCATCGCCTTGAGCAGAAATTTCTCGGTCTGTTTGGCGGCCGACTCAAGCCGCTGCTGATTGCTTGTATCACTCACCCCATCCCAGTGGGCAAGCACGTATTCGGGACTCTGCTGGTCGGCGCTGAGGTAGATACCGTCGGTCTCGAACAGGCGGGTACTGGCATAACCACCGGCACCGGCGCAGAGAATGTAACGCGTGGGAGCGTCTTCATGGCACAGCGTGAGCGCCCCTGCCGTTACCGCTTCGGGGGTCAGCAATTCGAGCATTTCCCTGGGCATCAGGTCTTCAGTCATACGGGTTCCCGCCGTCGGCGACAGGGCATTGACCTTGATGTTGTTCTTGGCACCCTCCAGCGCCAGGGTATTCATCAACCCCAGCAACGCCATTTTTGCCGCCCCGTAGTTGGACTGGCCGAAATTGCCGTACATACCACTGGATGAGGTCGTCATAAGCACCCGTCCGTAGTTCTGCTCTCGCATGATTCCCCAGACCGCCTTGGTACAGTTGACCGAGCCCATCAGGTGGACATCGAGTACCAGCCTGAAATCGTCCAGCGACATTTTGGCGAAGGATTTGTCCCGCAGGATACCGGCATTGTTGATCAGGATATCCACCCGACGCCACCGCTCCATGGCCTGGTTCACCATGTCTTCGACTTCGGCGAAATTGGCGACATTGGCACCATGGGCAATGGCCTCGCCGCCATTGCTTTCGATCACCTCGACCACGTCCCGCGCGGTCTCGGAGGATGCACCGACACCGTCCCGGGCTCCGCCCAGGTCGTTGACCACAACTTTTGCCCCGCGCTCTGCCAGGGCCAGCGCGTGGGATCGTCCCAGGCCATTGCCGGCGCCGGTAACAATCGCCACCTTACCTTCGAAACTGATAGTCATAAACACTCCTTTCGGCGTTGAAAACCTGGCGCATCACAAGCACCCCAGAGCCTTTTTCAGGCCACCATCTGTACAGTCAACCATTCCACGATCAACGCCGGTTTTTCCTCGTTCTCGATCTCGATCGTCACGGCAGTTCGGAACATGTAATAGCCCGGCTTCTTCTCCGTAATATCCATCACCCGGGCCAGCGCACGAATGCGACTGTTGACCTTGACCGGGGCGATGAAGCGCACCTTGTCGAAGCCGTAGTTCATTCCCATATAAAAACCGTCGATCAACACGACGAATCCCTCGGCCAGATGGGAGAGCATGGAAAGCGTCAGGAAACCGTGGGCGATAGTGCTGCCGAAGGGCGTCTCCTTCGCCCTTTCGGGGTCGACATGAATAAACTGGTGATCAAGGGTGCAGTCGGCAAACTCGTCGATCTGCTCCTGGGTAATGGTGAGCCAATCACTGTGGGATTCGTGACCGATGAAGTCCGCTATTTTGTTGCGATCAATAATTTCCAAAATATTGTCCTGTGGGCCACAACGGCAGGTAGTTAAAGCGGGGATGGGAGAGTATAACGGCCGGAATCACTGGCACCGGCTTGGGCCCTGCAGAAGGCTGTTGCGCCAGTGACAGCATTCGCGCAATGCCCATCCTTGGTCGGCTGCGGGTAACGAGCTGTGTGCCAGGAAGAGAGCGCCCATTCGCTTGTCTTGCCATCGTGTCTAGAACCACTCCGACTGCATATCGTAACAGGTGCTATCCAGGCGCTGGAGCAGCTTCGCCCAGGGGTATATCTCCGGCAGTTCAAAGTTGAAGAAATAGCGCATCGCCTGCTGCTTGCCGCGATAAAAATCTGCGTCGTCGGGGTGGACCTTCAGTTCCAGCGCCCGGCTTGCCACCACGCCCTGCTTCAACCACAGCCAGGCGATTACCACATGGCCGAACAGGTCGAGGTACTTGACCGAGTTCGACAGCGCCAGATCGATGTTGCGGGTCGACATGGCATCAAGTAGGGCCGTGGTGGTCGTTTCGAGGGTGGCCAGGGCATCCGTCAGCTGCAAAGCGAAGGGGGCGGTGGCGTCAATCTCCGCGGCGCTGGCGATGGTTTTCTCCATTTCGGCCAGCACCGCACGGTAGCCCGCCATGTCGTTCATCGGCACCTTGCGTGCCAGCAGGTCCAGCGACTGGATGCCGGTCGTGCCCTCGTGGATCGGGTTCAGGCGATTGTCGCGGTAAAACATCTCCACCGGGTATTCATTGGTATAGCCGGCACCACCGAGCACCTGAATCGCCAGACTATTAGCCCTGGGCCCGTATTCCGAGGGCCAGGTTTTGATCATGGGGGTGAGCAAATCGAGCAGGATACTGGCGTGCTCGCGCTCCTCGACGGTCGCCGCCGTGTGGATATCATCAGCTAACTGACTTCCCAACAGGCACAGCGCATAGCTGCCCTCGGCATAGGCCTTTTGTGCCAACAGCATGCGCCGTACATCGGCATGCTCGATAATATTCACCGGCGGCGAAAGCGGGTCCTTGCACGACGGCAGCCGCCCCTGTGGCCGCTCCCTGGCATAGTGCAGGGAGTACTGGTAACCCGTCAACGCCAGCGCAGCGGCACCGGTACCCACCAGAATTCGCGCCTCGTTCATCATGTGGAACATGTACCCGAGACCCTTGTTCTCCTCCCCGACCAGATAGGCCACGGCACCGCCTTTTTCGCCAAAACTCAGCGATGTCGAGGTCTGGCCCCGGCCGCCCATCTTGTGAAACAGCCCGGACAGCGCCACATCGTTGCGGGCACCCAGAGAGCCGTCCTCATTGACCAGAATCTTGGGCACGATAAACAGGGAAATGCCCTTGGTGCCCCTGGGCGCGCCCTTGACCCGCGCCAATACCAGATGCACGATATTTTCATTGAGGTCGTGGTCACCGCCCGAAATATAAATCTTGTTGCCGCTCAGGCGATAGCTGCCGTCCTCCGCCTTGATGGCAGTGGTAATCAGGTCGGCAAGGCCGGAACCGGCGCCGGGCTCGGTCATCGCCATGGTGCCGGCAAAGCGGCCACTGCGCATGGGCTCAACCCAGGTGCGTTTTTGCTCCTCGGTGCCATAGGCATCGATCAGGTTGGCGTTGGCCGTGGTCAACCCGCTGTAGCCCAAAATAGTGCTGCCAGCCGCCGTCAGGTAGGTAGCGGCAGCGCTGGTAACGATGGCGGGCAGCTGCATACCGCCCATGTCGTAGTCGGCCCCCGGCGCGGCCAGCCCCGCCTCGACCACGGCATCGCAGGCTCGCTTGATCTCCGGAATCATATGGATGGTATCGCCATCGAACTCCGGAGGGTTGGTATCGACCTTGCGGCGGATCGGGACCAGGTACCTGTCGGCCACCGTGCGCGCCGTCGCTATCGCGGCATCGAAGGTTTCGCGACTGTGCTCTGCATAGCGATCACGGCGAGTGAGGGACTCGGCGTCAAACAATTCGTAAAGCATAAATTCCATATCACGCGCATCGAGAATGGGAGCAGACATAGGTGTCCTCTTGATTCAGTGGGTTGACGAGCCATCGCCAGAGGCATTGTGCCGTCGTACCGGCAAGGTGGCCATGACCTGTGTGTCCGCCAGGCGATTACATTTGCAACCCGCCCGGGGTCAAGCTTCTGTCACTTTCATGCCTCAGGCGATGGGCGCCGGATTACTGTGGCAGCGGTGGCAACCGGTCGCGCCAGGGTTGGGCTCGCTCCAGTTGGCCGGCCAGTTGAATGAGAGTCGTTTCATCAGCCATGCACCCGGTAAACAGCATACCCAGGGGCAAGCCCTGTCCTGTCCAGTGCAAGGGCACTGACATCGAGGGCAGGCCGGTGATGTTTCCCATCGCGGTAAAAGCCACCTGCCCGAGCACGGGCAACAGCATATCCTCCAGTTGCGAACTGTTGCGCAACAAGCCGGCGACAGGCAACTTATTAACCAGGTTCAACAGCTTTTCCTCCCGCTGTGAAGGAACCAGCTCTCCCAGCGGTTTCGGCGGATTGACCAGGGTTGGGGTTAACAATACGTCGTAGCCCAGCAGGTATTCACCCATGACCAGCCGCACGTGATGCCAGCCCTCCAGCGCTCCCAGCAAGTCTACCGCCTTGAGCCGGGCCCCCATCCGTGCATTGGCTTTGGTGGTCGGTTCCAACAGTTCGTAGGCACGAGCCCCCAGGGTCTGAATCCACTCGACCTGGCGGGCGGTATTGGCCATCACCACGGTGATGTAATCGCGCCACATCTGGTTGCTGTCGACCTTTGGATCGGCCTCCTCCACCCGATGACCCAACTGCTCCAGCAGGGCAACTGTGCGCTCCAGCCCGGCCAACGCTTCGGGGTGCACCGCGGCCGGTATCATGGGTTTACTGCTGTAGCCGATACGCAGCGCCCGGGGATCCTGGCTCGCCGCCTGGAGATAACTGCCTTCAGGTGGTGCCACCTTGAAGGGAGCACCGAGCTCCATGCCCCGGGTAGCGTCAAGCATGGCGGCGCTATCGCGCACCGACACGGTGATCACATGGGAAGCGGTGGCGCCGCTCCAGCCCTCGCTGACCCGGGGCCCCGAAGGCGTGCGGCCGCGACTGGGTTTCAATCCGAATACGCCGCAGCAGGCAGAGGGCAGGCGAATTGAACCACCGCCATCGCTGGCCGATGCCATCGGCACGATGCGCGCCGCCACCGCCGCCGCCGAGCCGCCACTGGAACCACCACTACTCACGTTGAGGTCCCAGGGGTTGCGGGTCGCACCATGGGCCTTGGGTTCAGTAGTGAGGGTCAGTCCAAATTCCGGGGTATTGGTCTTGCCAAACGGGACCACACCCGAGGCCAAAAAGCGCTTTACCAGTTCACTGTGCTGGGGCGGTACGAAACTGATGCCCCGACTGCCCATGGTCACCGGCTCACCGGCGAACTCGTGCTCGAGATCTTTCAGCAGAAACGGTACGCCGGCGAAGGGCCCTTTCGGCAGGGCGTGCCGGGCGATGGTCCGTGCGCGGTCATCAAAGCGATGGATAATGGCATTGAGCGCCGGGTTGAACCGGTCTGCCCTGGCGATCGCTGCCTCCAGTAGTTCACCCGGGGTGACCTCCCCCTGGGCGACCCGCTTTGCCTGCCCGAGGGCATCTTCGTCCAATGCTGACTCATTCATACCGGCTCCGTCCTGATTTCTGCTGCACCAGACCGGCCGACCTGTCCTTGCCTGCCCGGTCTGGTTCTCGTTGTCTCCAGTGCCGGCACCATAGTAACCATCATTGGCGCCTCTGTTAACCGTAACGCTTCCGCGATGACGGATTGAGCTGCTCCGGGCTGCAACCGGGGCGCCGGACTGGAGCGGCCAGTTCACACAACACACCGGCACAGTACACCGCTGTGGACAGCGGGTGGCGCTGTATCGACAACGGGATTCCTTTGTGCAACCCGGAATAACCGGCCGTTGACGTGAGCCAGAGCCACCTCCCTTGTCCATGGAATGAGCTGCGGACTCCCTGTCTGAGTTGGCAGCACGTGCAAGTAAAGTTGGCCCCAATCATGCTAAGCTTGAACCTCAAAAAAATTGCCCCGGAAACAGTCCATGCCCCGAGCCGACAAGACCTTGCAGCCCAGCACGATTCGTATCGGCCGCCGCTATCGCGCCAATCGCCTGGATGGCCCCTACGACGCCATTGTGATCGGGTCCGGCATCGGCGGCCTCACCACCGCCGCCTGCCTGTCACGCATGGGTAAAAAAATTATCGTGCTTGAACAGCACTATACCGCCGGCGGATTTACCCATAGCTATTGCCGTAATGGCTACGAATGGGATGTGGGTGTTCACTATATTGGCGACATGGGCAAACCCACCACCATGGGTCGCAAGCTGTTCGATCACATCACCGACGGCAGCCTGCGGTGGGAGCCAATGGACCCGGACTTTGACCACATCTTTCTCGGCGATCGAAAGTTCACCCTGACCGCGGGCAAGGCCGCTTACCGGGAACGCCTGATCGAGCAGTTCCCCGAGGATGCCGAGGCCATCGATACCTACCTCCGCTACATCAAGTCGGTACGCGATAGCCTGCGCCTGTTCACCCTGGAAAAAGTGCTTCCCGGCCCCGCCTCAATGGCCCTGCGCAAGGGTCGGGAGAAAAAGCAACCGCCCTTTTTCAACCTGACGACCCGTGAGGTATTGGAGCAAATCACCGACAACCAGACCCTGATCGCCGTGCTGACCGGGCAATGGGGCGACAACGGGCTGCCACCGGCCCAATCCAGCTTCATCATCCACTGCATGATCGCCCAGCATTACATGAACGGCGGCTACTACCCGGTGGGCGGCGCCTCGCGCATGGCCGAGTCGATCATCCCGGTTATCCAGGCCAGCGGTGGCGAGGTGTTTACCTATGCCTCGGTGGACAGCATCGAGCTGGAGAAAGGCAAGGCCGTGGGCGTAGTCATGGCGGATGGGCAGAGTATTCGCGCTCCACTGGTCATCAGCAATGCCGGAGTCATCAACACCTTCGCTAAACTGCTCCCCGCCGAGGCGCCACAGAGCCAGCGCTATCGGCCCCTGCTGGAGCACATCGAGCCCTCCATGGCGAGCATCTGCCTCTACATCGGGCTCAGGGACAGCGCAGAGAATCTGGGGCTGCCCAAGAGTAACTTCTGGATTTATCCCAGCGAGCACTACGAGGCCGAACTGGCCAAACAAACCGACGATCCCGATAGCGCCATACCCCTGGTCTATATATCCTTTCCTTCCGCCAAGGACCCGGACTTCCTGCGCCGCTATCCGGATCGCGCAACCATCGAGATCGTGGCGCCCGGGCCCTACCAATGGTTCGCAGCCTGGGCCGACCAACCCTGGGGCAAGCGCGGCGATGACTACCTGGCACTGAAGGAAAAACTGTCCCAACGCCTGCTCGAGCAGTTGTACCTGAAGCTACCGCACCTGCGCGGCAAGATCGACTACTACGAATTGAGCACGCCACTGTCCACCGACTTCTTCTGTCGCTACAGCCAGGGCGAAATTTATGGGCTTAACCATAACCCCGAGCGCTTCGAGCAAAACTGGCTGAAGCCAAAGACCGCCATACCCGGGCTCTACCTCACCGGCCAGGACGTCATGACCTGCGGAGTGCTCGGGGCAATGGTCGGCGGCTTGCTGACCGCCGTGAGCACCGGGGGGCTCAAGGGCATGAAACTCGCCAAAGACATGTTCATGCCGTGAGCGGGGAAAACCGGAGCACGGAGAACGCCGGGGAGCTCGCCCAAACTGCGCTGTTGACACCGGCATGCTGCGCTGGCTGTTGAAGGTCGCCATTCGCCTATTGCTGGCGGTGGTCGTGGTAACCCTGTTGCTGGTCTTGCCCTGGCGCTGGCTCAATCCACCAACCACCGCCTTCATGCTCCAGGACCAAATCACCCGCCAGCGCGCAGTGCAATACCAATGGCTGGAGATGGAGCAGATTTCGCCGCAGCTGGCGATCGCCGTAATTGCCTCCGAGGACCAGAAATTTCCCTTCCACCATGGTTTCGATGTCGACCAGATCCGCGCGGTGATCAGCGCAGACGGCGGCCCGTCCCGCGGCGCCAGCACCCTCACCCAGCAACTGGCGAAGAATCTCTTCCTTTGGCCGGGTAAAAGCTACCTGCGAAAAGGCCTCGAAGCCTGGCTGACCGTGTGGATTGAGTTACTCTGGCCGAAGCAGCGCATACTGCACACCTACCTCAATATCGCTGAGTTTGCACCCGGCATCTACGGCGCCGGCGCAGCCAGCCGTTCGCTTTTCAATCGCCCCGCGAGTTCGCTGTCGCGACACCAGGCCGCGACCCTGGCGGCGGTTCTGCCCAACCCCAAGCGACTTTCAGCGGCGCGACCCTCGGCCTATGTCCAGCGGCGGGCGCGGCAGATCGAGCAATCCGTGGCTCAACTCGGCGGCACCGCCTACCTGTCGAAAATGTAGGGTCGGTTGCGTATACTGGGATTTCGCTGTGTCTCACAGCCAGAGGAGGGCCAAACCATGTCCTGGGGAAAACGCGCGCTGCTGCTGGCCGCGCTGGCTATCTTTCAGGCCCAACTGACTGCCGCAGCACCACCCTTCGAGCAGCCCAGAAGCTTTGCCTTTTTGCAGAATCGCGGCGGCATCGCTATTGCGCCGGTAGAGCGCAAGAACGGGCACTGGTGGCTGCCGGTCAAGTGCAACGTATCGGGCATTAAAACCATCACCGTGGCGCCGTCGGTCATTCACGCCAGCCTGGCCTGGTCGAAAAGCGTAGCCCGGATCGAGGACAATGCCATTTACCTGCAGGTCTACACGGCGATGCAAGGTAACCGGGCACCGTCCGCGGAGTGCGGACCGGCGCAGCTGCGCCGTGCCAGGCGCGGCAGTTACCCGGTCTACTATGTCGACCCATTGCCCGAAGGAGAGGAGGAATCCACTAAGCTCCCCGCCGAGCGCCTGCACCTATTGGCTAACGTCACGATTCAATAATTCACAGTCGCGCCAACAAGGAAGGGCGCTTGGGAATCGGTAACCCTGCGCTGACCGGCTATTGCCCGGGTGTTCGCCAGGGCCCGACAGATTCTTGCCTGTGCCGGCTAGTGGCGCAGGTATAGCCAGAGACTTTTCAGCGCCTGCAAGCGGTAGATTAGCAGCGCAAACAGGATCAATGCACAACCGATCAGTTGTACGGCCGACATGCGCTCACCCAGCACCAGTGCCGAGAGAGCCGCTGTCCACACCGGCTCGAAAAGAAAAATCATACTGGCGTGACTGGCGCTGATGCTCTGCAAAACCTTGAACTGGATCGCAAAGCGCAGGCTGGTTGCGAACAACGCCGAGGCAATCAGAACCCACCAGGCGTTCGCACTGACTCCCGGCTGCCATTGCTCCCACAGCAGCGCCGCGAGCCCGGCAATGACGCCGGTGGTGAGCAGTTGCAGCGCCGTCAACAGCAGCACCGGTACCTGGCGGACGAAAGTACTGCTGAGGTTCAAATGCACAGCGAAGCCCAGCATCGCGATCACGAACAGCCCCTGGGCCGGCGCCAGGCCGAAACCCTCGTCCAGGGAAATCATCGCCAGCCCCAGGACTGCCGGGAGCAGGGCCAACAGCAATCGGGGGCTGATGACCTGGCGAAACAGCAGGCGCCCGATGAGCGGCACAGCCACCGCGTTGAGACTGATGATGAAAGCCCCTACCCCGACATATTCGGCGCGCTCCAGCGCCAGCACCCAGAGCAACATCGAGCAACCCATCACGGCACCCGTCGCGATGCTACGCAGCAATTGCCGCCCGGACACCGTCGCAAGCTGGGGCCAGGCAAAGGCCAGCAGCACAAAGCCAGCCAGTAAAAACCGCAGACAAATAAACGTGAAGGGAGCGAAGTCCTGGAGGGCATATTTTGACAATACCCAGCCGACGGCGGCAATGATGGTCACCAGCACCAGGCCGAGTTCCCCCTGCAGGGGTCTCGACTCAGTCATAACCGGTCACGATCAGCCGGGCAGTGTGGATACAGGCGGCGAGTGTCGAAAAATTTATCACTTTACCCAAGCTATTTGCCCCGAAGACAGAAGAGAAATTCACAAGCCATTGATTTAATTGCATATTTAATTTCTGGCCTGAGAATTGCAAATGTCAACGCCAGGCCGCTTAGCGCTGTCGAGTCAGCTAACGTTCACGCTGATGGGCAGCATTGAGTAGTACCAGATGACCCGCTCACCAAAAAAAGGGAGATGATGTATGCCCGTGCGTGCAGGAGACCTCAAGCAGAGGCATTTCTTTCGCTCTGACCGCTGCTTCCAGATCAACAGCCAGTGGCATTTCGCCACCCGTGAGCAAACCATCGAGGGCCCCTACCCTACCCGAGCCAAGGCTGAAGCAGGCGTCTCGCGCTACCTCGAAATGATATGCTGTCGGCTTTTCAACTCCAGTGAGCAGCATATCATCAACTCCCTGAAGATCGTCGGTTAGCGCGTAAGCGCGCCGGAATCGCCCCGGGGCTCAGTGCACCCCGGGATTGCATTCTGAAGCAGGGATTGTATATTTGTACAGTCATTTTCTGGCTGAACACTGCTTCGCATGCCCCAGGAACTCCCCGCAGACTACTACCTCGACAACTTTCGCCAGCTCCTGGATTTTGTCGCCGAGCGCTACTGGCACCTGCTCAACGAACAGGAGCAGCGGTTCTATCGACGCCTCAGCACCGTACCACGCGCTGCCCAGATGTTGTACGTGCGCTTGCTGTCGCGGCGCGGCGAGGTCTTTTTACGGCGCAAGCTAAGCTACCCTGAAATCGGCGACATCGAACTTGCCGCCGGCCAGTTGGCCAGCAATCATTTGCTGGAAAAGCAGCCGGAACTCGACCTGGACCAGACCTGCGCCCTCCTGACTCGTGCGGAAATTTGCCGACAACTGGCGCTGCCGCGGTCATTGTCACGGTCCGCGTTGCTGGAACAGGTCGCCGATGACCCCCGGGGACACCCGACGATCATCGCCCGCTTACTGGCGGAGGAGGCGGTTTTTCGCCTCCTGGACGGCGACCTTTTCGCCACCTTCAAGCTTTGTTTTTTCGGCAACCTGCGCCAGGACCTGACCGATTTCGTGCTCCGCGACCTGGGCCTTTTTCGCTACGAGAACTATCCCCTTGAGCAACAGCAACTGCTGTTTTCCGAGCGCACCCAGATCGACCGGCACCTGCGTTACTATCGCTGCCTTGAACGGCTCGACACGGTATTGCAAAGTGACCCGTCTGCCATCATTGCCCTATGGCGGGAGGCACCCCCGGACCACGCCGACGACCCCATTCTTGATCGCCGCCTGCAACGGCTCGGCAATACGCTGGCGCGGCAACTGGAGCGCCTGGGCGCTACGCAGCAAGCGCTGGAAATCTATACTCAGTTAGAGCGGCCACCGGCCCGGGAACGCCGCGCCAGGATCCTCGCCGCCAGCGACGACCTGGCGGGCTCACTGCAGCTGTGCGAGGCGATCAAGGAATCGCCGTACAACGAAGATGAGTACCGATTCGCCGTCGAGTTCGGCTATCGCCAGGCGCGCAAGCAGGGTCTGGACTGGCCCCGGCCCGGGCGCTATGAACCACCCCGGCAACAATTGACACTCGAACCTGCGCTGGCAAGGGTGGAATTGGCTGCAGCCCAACACCTGGCCTCCGGTGGCGACTGCCACTTCGTTGAGAACAGCCTGCTCAACGGTGTGTTGGGACTGTTGATCTGGGACATCGTTTTCGCCCCGGTTCGTGGCGCGTTTTTCAATCCGTTTCAGTCTGCTCCCGCCGATTTTTACGATCCCGGGTTTATCCAGCGCCGCGAATGCCTGCTGCGGCACCGGCTCGAAGAGGCCACCACAACGGCTGCAATGGCGGGGGTCGTCATGGCTCGATTCGCAAGTAAATACGGTATCGGCAATCCGCTTGTCAACTGGTCCAGCTTGAGCGAAGCTCTGCTGCACCAGGCGCTGGAGCGCATTCCGCCGGACCATTGGCGAGTGATGCTGCAACGCCTGCTGGGTGACCTGAAGCAGAACCGCAGTGGCATGCCAGACCTGGTTTATTTCCCCCGCGCCGGCGGCTATGAGTGGATCGAGGTCAAGGGACCGGGTGATCGCCTGCAGAAAAACCAGCAGCGCTGGCTGACGTTTTTTGCCGCGCAGGCGATTCCCCACCGGGTTCTGCACGTGACCTGGCTGACCCGGTGAAAACGCCACTTCGCATCGGCGTCGGCAAATTGGTGGACTTCGCCTGTCGCGGCGGTGACCTCATACCGGGCCCTGCATCCGGACCAAGCGCCAGCGAAGGCATCCGGGCGCACCAGTCGCTGCAGCGGCAACTCGCCGGGGAATATCAGGCAGAAATCGAAGTCAAGACCACGCTGTTACAAGGGGGCCGGGAAATCGAGCTATGCGGCAGAGTCGATCTGTTAAATGCCGACCACGACCCACCGGTTATCGTCGAAATCAAGACCTGTTACGGCGATCCGACCCGCCTGCCAGCATCACAGGTCCATTTCCATTGGTCACAGTTGAAAGTCTATGGTTTCTGTTACCTGCGCATGTTCCCCGCCGGGCGCGTCCGCCTGAGGATGATCTGGTATGACATCCTCAGCCAAACCCGGCATGAGCAGTCCCTCGACTTCGAACAGAGGGAGCTGGAAGCATTCACCAGCACTGCGCTGGACACCTATGTGCGCTGGCTCGGTCGCATCAGCGAGCTGGATCAAGCTAGCCGTCAATCGGCCAGGGCGCTGGAGTTTCCCCATGGCGATTTCAGGCCCGGTCAACGCACCATGGCGACCGCGGTCTTTCGCTGCCTGCGCGATGGCAAGGAGTTGCTGTGTGAAGCACCCACGGGTATCGGTAAAACCGTCAGCGCCCTGTTTCCCGCGATCAAAGCCCTGGGGCATGATCACATTGACAGGATCGCCTATCTCACCGCTAAAAATTCCGGTCGCCAGGTAGCATGGCATACGCTGGCCCTGATGCGAGAGCATGGCTTGCAATTACCGAGCCTGGTGCTGCAAGCCAGGGCCGCGGCCTGCCCCTGCGAGAACGGCGATTATGCAATCGGCCCGGATGAACAGTGCCCGAGAACGGTTGGCTTCTACGACCGCCTGCCAGCGGCAAGGCGGGAGCTGATCGAGTCCGGCAGCATGAGTAGCGCCGTCATTGCGAGCGTGGCGGAACAATACCAGTTGTGTCCATTCGAGCTCGCATTGCAATTGCTGCCCTGGGTCGGGCTGGTCATTTGTGACTACAACTACGTGTTCGACCCGCTGGTGAGCCTGGGAGCATTTGCCGACAGCGAAACTCGCACGGCCCTGGTTATCGATGAAGCCCACAACCTGGTAGCCCGGTCGCGAAACATGCACTCTGCGGAATTAACGCGCCGTGATGCTCAACTGGCCGCCAGCACTTGCAGAGCATCGAATCCTGTCCTGGGCCGCAGGCTCGCCGCCGTCGCTCGCGCCCTGGACCGCAGTCGGGGCGATATGGAAGCCGGTGAGCACGTCAGTGATGCCCCGCCTGCAACCATCGATCGCGCCATCAATCGCTTGTTTGATACCCTGGCCCGTCAGCAGATCAGCGGTCGTCGGCCACCGGCGGAAATCGCGGAGTGGCTGAAAGCCCTCTACCGTTATCGCCATATCGGGGAACTTTTCGGGGCCCATCATCGCTGCATTACCCACCTCGACCGGGTCGGCGCGGCGGGTAAACTAACGGTAAAACTGAACTGCCTGAACGCGGCTGGCTTTCTGCAGCGGTCCTACACGCACTTTCATGCGGTCGTGATATTCTCGGCCACGCTTCGGCCAGCACACTTCTATCGACGGGCACTCGGCTTCGCAAAGCAAGCCCTGAGCCTGAGCCTGCCCTCACCTTTTGCCCGGGAGCATCTGGGCAGCTTCATCGTCGACACTATCGATACCCGCTATCAACAGCGCATGCATTCCGTAGGCCCTATTGCGGATCTGGTACAGCAGGTATACCAATCCAGGCCGGGCAACTATCTGGTGTTCTTCCCCTCCTACCATTACCTGCAATTGGTCGCCGATGAGTTCGCCCGGCGATATCCCGATACGGCCCTGACTTACCAGCGATCACAATCCACCGAGGAAGACCGGGAACACTTCCTGGGACAGTTTCAAAGTGGTTCCAGCACCCTGGGATTCGCCATCATGGGCGGCGTATTTGGCGAGGGGGTAGACTACCAGGGAGACAGCCTGATTGGCGCCATCGTGATCGGGGTCGGGCTCCCCGGTTTCAATACCGAGCAGGAATTGATCCGCCAGGACTTCGACAGTCAGGGGCTCGATGGATTCGATTTCGCCTATCGCTTTGTCGGCATGACCCGGGTATTGCAGGCCGCGGGCCGGGTCATTCGCCGGGAATCGGATCGCGGCATTGTCATTTTGGCAGATCGACGCTTTGCCCAGCAGCGCTATCTTGCGCTACTCCCCGAGCACTGGCAACCTCGCAGGTGCAACAGCCGGCAACAACTGGCCACCGGGCTGGCTCATTTCTGGAATGATGGCTAGGCGCCATCTCTCGCCGAGAATTCCAAATATCGGTGAGATATGGCGGCCAGGTCCCCTGGAGCCCCGGTGCTGGAGCTCTCCACTGGCCAGTGCTACAGTGCATCACCGACCCAAGCGCGTACCCGTCCATGCCATTTACTCGATTCAATCTGCACCCCCGCTTGCAGGCGAGCCTGCAAGGTCTTGATTTCGCGCAACTGACACCGGTACAGGACAGCCTGCTGCCCCGCGCCCTCAGTGGCGATGACCTGCTGGTAAGTGCGCGCACCGGCAGCGGTAAAACCCTCGCTTTTCTGGTTCCGACCGTGCACCGCATCCTGCAGTTGGAGCCCCACATCCTCCGTGAGGGCGGTACCCTGGCCCTGATCCTGGTGCCCACCCGGGAACTGGCCCAGCAAATGGTTGGCCAGTGTCGGCAACTGATCAAGGATACAGCGCTGCGGGTCATCGGCCTTACCGGGGGCGATGATTTCAAGCACCAGGCTGCGCTACTGCGCAAAAACCCCGAGATCGTGGTTGCGACGCCGGGGCGGCTACTTGAGCACCTGTCACAGGGATCACCGGACCTTGAGCAGCTCATTGTGCTGGTGGTCGACGAGGCGGATCGCATGCTGGATATGGGTTTTGGCGACGATGTGCTGGCGATAGCGGGGCACTGCCCCCGCCAGCGCCAGACCCTGCTGTTGTCTGCCACCCTGGAGCGCCGCGGATTGCGGGGTATCAGTGAGCAACTGTTGCATCAACCTGAACTGATCGAAACCGACCCGCTGCGCGGCCAACATGCCGATATCCGCCAGCAGATCGTGCTCGCCGATGACCATCAGCACAAGCAGCGACTGCTGCTCTGGTTGCTGCAGCATGAGGAACGACGCAAGGCACTGGTGTTCTGCAATACCCGCCTGCAGGCTGATCAACTGGGCAACAGCCTGGATGCGTCCCAGTTACGCAGCGCGGTGCTGCATGGCGAAATACCCCAATCCGGGCGCAATCGAATCATGGGCCAATTCCGCCAGGGTGGTACCCGGGTGCTGATCACTACCGACCTCGCGGCCCGGGGACTGGATATCCAGGGCGTGGACCTGGTTATCAACTTCGATATGGCGCGCAGTGGGGACGACTATGTGCATCGCATTGGTCGCACCGGCCGCGCCGGTGAGCAGGGTATGGCAATCAGCCTGATTGCCGCTTCTGAATGGAATCTGATGGCCAGTATCGAGCGCTACCTCAGAATCGCTTTCGAGCGGCGCCGGATAGAAGGACTGGAGGCGAAGTATAGCGGCCCCAAAAAGCTGAAGAACTCCGGCAAGGCCGCAGCCAGCAAAAAGCGCAAGGGGAAAGGAGACCGGACTGGCAAGGAAACCGGCACCCGGCAGCGCAGCAAGCAGCGCCTTCGCGATACCAAAAACAAGGGTAAACGCCGCAAACCGGCGGGAACAACGCAAACATCGAGCCCCCGCGGCGACAGCGGTGGCTGGGCGACGCTGAGGAAAAAAACCGATTAAGGACTTGGCGTAGACGCCTCCCGGTTCCGCCAGTAGCCCGCCAACACCGACCCCGCCAGGTTATGCCAGATGCTGAAAAGCGCACCCGGCAAGGCCGCGACGGGGGTGAAATATTTGAGCGCCAGGGCCACAGCAAGGCCGGAGTTCTGCATCCCCACCTCGATGGCAATGGCGCGGCTGTCGCGCAGCTTGCAGCCAAGCCGTCGACTGGCGACATAGGCACACAGCAGACCCAGGCCATTGTGGAGCACCACCGCCAGCAAGGTCACCAGGCCGATGGCTGCCAGGCCGGAGCTGTTGATCGCGACGATGATGGCGATGATCAGCGCAATGGTAATGATCGACAGGGCCGCAAGCAGTTGTTCATGCGCCTTGATCTGGCGCGCGAATAACACGTTCAGCGCCACACCCACTGCCACCGGCAACAACACCATTTTGACGATGCTCCATAGCATCGCCAGGCGATCGACTTCGACACTGCGCTCGACGTACATCCAGACCAGCAGCGGGGTCGCGATAACACCTATTAAAGTCGAAACCATGGTCATGCTAATCGACAGGGCAACATTGCCCCTTGCCAGGTAGCATATTACGTTGGAGGCGGTACCCCCCGAGCAGCACCCCACCAGAATAAGCCCCACCGCCACCTGTTCCGGCAGGGGCAGGAGACGGGTCAGGATCCAGGCCAGCATGGGCATCAGCAGGAATTGCAGGACAACTCCCAGGGCCACCGGGCGGGGCGAGAGCACCACGCGCTTGAAGTCTCCGGCGGTCAGGGTCAGGCCCATAAAAAACATGACCAGGGATAGCATGGGCACAATGGCACCGGAGTGTCCGGCGAATAGTTCGGGATGGGCGTACGCCGCCAGCGCCAGCAGCAGCGCCCAGAGAGGAAACAAAGCATTGAATCGCTGTATCAAGTTCTGCCTTTAGGAACGGTTGCAGGATGATGATGGCCAGCGGCCGGACCGACGCCTGGCTCGCCGCGATCCCCCTCGCCGCCGATGCCCGGTAACCGTTATACGTGGAAGTTGACTCATGATATGTTATAGCCGCGGTGATTGACCAGCACACGTAACCAGGGGGTTGAAGGCGGTCCGGCGCCACATTTTTCGGGCGAGCACAGCAGCTAGGCTGCACTTTGCAAAGCACTACAAATTAACTACTGGTCCAGCTCGACCTACCCCTACCCGACTATAATTGAAGTCTTGACGAATCCAGGTTCCAGCAGTGGCGGCAACGAGCATCACGACAGACGATATTACTTTTCCTTCAAGGTTGACGGCGGAAGCCGTGCGTTACCTTGAGCAAGACGGGGAGCCCCTGCCGGGTAGCGACCACGTCGAGCGCGCTATGGCCGGCAGCGGCGGCAATGTCGAACAGCGGATTATCGAGCGCGCGCGCCAACTCGCCCCCGATGCCGGGATTGGTGCAGGTCTGCAGCGAATACAGCGCTATGCGCGCATACTGGGTTCAGGTGCACTGGCCCTATCCTTCCTGCTCGGCGGATTTGCCGCTGCCCAGGCTTTTGACCAGGGGCAATCCATCGTCAACTTTTACTGGCTGTTACTGGTGCTGTTGGGCTTCAATTTTGTCAGCCTGGTATTCTGGGTTTTCAGTTTCTGGGCCAGCGGCACCGCCAGCGCAAGCGTATTGGGACAGAGCGGCTCTTTTCTGCTGCAACGCTGGATCGGCAAGACGTCGCCGCCGGGCTCATCACAAATCCAGCTGACCCGGGCATGGCTTGGAACCCTGTTGCAGGGATCGCCCGGCCGCTGGACCCTCAGCAGCTTGAGCCACGGTTTGTGGACTTGCTACTTGCTAGGAGGCCTGCTGATGATCATGTTGTTGCTCGCAGCCCGGCAATACGACTTCGTCTGGGAAACCACATTACTGGGGCCCACCACGTTCATTCCCCTGACCGAGGCCCTGGCGTGGCTGCCGGCAAAGCTCGGGCTGCCGACGCCCAGCCCGGAACAAATCAACCAGAGTCGCCTTGGTGCCGACCCGGCAATGCTGGCGGAGGCGCGCCAGGCCTGGGCCAGCCTGTTAATCGCCAGCCTCCTGTTGTACGGCATCCTGCCGCGCTTGTTTCTGCTGCTGCTGAGCCGGATGCTCCGCAGCCGCGCCCTGAAAAACTTCACCCTGGATACCAGCCGCCCCTATTACGTCAGGCTGCGCCAACGTCTGGTCCCGCCGGCCACCACCATTGGCGTGGTCGACGCCGACGATGAAAAGCCCCAACTGGCGCCGGCCGGTGCGGGCTCCAGCCATCACCAACCCATTCCGGACAACGCCTGCTGGCTGGGCATAGAGCTGGGGCCAGAACAGGAGTGGCCACCCATCGCATTGGGCCAGGGCAAAGACCTGGGCTGCGTCTCAGATCGCGCCGGGCAGCAGCAGGCGCGGCAACAGGTAGCAAAGGTTTCCAGGATTCCTCTGGTTTTGGTTGTGCCCATGCATCGATCACCGGATCGCGGCATGGCACGCTTTATCGGTGAATTACTGGCAGAGCATCCGCGTGACTGCTGGCTCGCACTGCTCGAGAACGCAATAACCAACCAGTCGCCTGCCAGCGAGCGTGATGCTCGCCTGGTCGACTGGTATGCACTGGCAGCGCGCAGCAACATAGAGGCTGACAGAATCACTCAGTTGCAGGTGGACACCAACAACACGGCGGGGTTAAAACATGGCCGATAGCGTGATACGTATTGCCGTGGTCGGCCATGCCAACACCGGCAAAACGTCGCTCATGCGCACCCTGCTGCGAGACACGTCATTTGGCCAGGTTTCCAATCATCCCGGTACTACCCGGCATGTGGAAGGCGCGTCCCTGGTAGTGGGTGATGAAGCTATCGTCACCCTCTACGATACGCCAGGCCTCGAAGACTCCATCGGCCTGCTGGAGCTCCTCGAAACCATGGTTCCGGGAAGTCATAGCGACGGGATCGAAAAACTGCAGGCTCTGCTGGCGAATATCGAGCAATATCCAGAATTTCAGCAGGAGGCGAAGGTGATCCGCCAGTTTCTCCAGAGCGACCTGCTGTTTTATGTGATTGATTGCCGGGAACCCATCCTCGGCAAGTACCGCGACGAGTTGACCATTCTCAGTTACGCTGCGCGTCCGGTTATACCGGTACTCAATTTTGTGGCCGCGCCCGGTGCCAGGCCCGAAATCTGGCGCGAACAGCTATCCAGGGTCGGCCTCCACGCCACCGTCGAATTCGATACCGTGGTATTCAGCTTCGAGGGCGAAAAGCGGCTTTACCAGAAAATTCAGAGCCTGCTGGGGGAGCGCTACGATCAGGTGCAACGCCTGATCGATGAGCGCCACCAGCAATTGCTGCTCACCTGGCAGGCGGCAGCCAAATGCAGCGCGGAGTTGATGGTCGACGTCGCCGCCTATCGGGTAGTGGTTGCCCAGCAGGAAGACACCACTGAACTTCGCAGCGAAACGGCCGCCATGCAGGCGACCGTGCGAAAGGCGGAGGCGAGGTGCACAAAAACCCTGTTGCGCCTGTTCGGATTCAACAATAGTGATCTGGTTGCTGAACAGCTTCCGGTCCAAAGCGATCGCTGGGAAAGTGATTTGTTCGACTCTCGCACCATGGCGAAGTTTGGCGTCAAGGCGGGGAGCGCAGCAATGAAGGGAGCCGCGGCGGGCGCGGGCATCGACGTGGTTACCGGTGGCCTGAGCCTGGGCATGGGCACCATACTGGGAGCGGCGGCCGGGGTTATCTGGAGCGGCAGCAAGCGCTTTGGCAAAGATATCGCTGTGAGTATGCGCGGCCATCACCAGGTGTGCGTAGACGACGACACCATGAAGGTCCTGTGGTTTCGCCAACACGAGCTACTGCTGGCTCTGCTGGACCGTGGTCACGCCGCCCAGCAACCGCTGCACTATGAGAATCAAAGCCGCGAGCTACCAGCCGACTGGTCCAAATGGTTAAAGCGCTGCAGAAACAACGGTGCCTGGTCCAGCCTCAATAAAAGCTACGACTTATCAGACCCCGACAGGGACATCATAGTTGAAGACATAGCCCGGGAGATCATGTCCTCGGCGGAACACCTGAACTGACCCCGCGGTTCAGGGGCGGGGCACAGCACCACAATCCGATGATACCGGGCGACCGGCGAAACGGTCTTCAATCCAATTAGCAATAACAGGTTTTACTGCGCCAGGGGCCTCGTAGGGGACCCGGTGACCGGTGTTAAACCATTCCACTTCGATCTGCTGGCCCCGGGCACAGGTCTGTTCTATCCAGGGGACCAGAAAGTCCGGCCGTATCTGTGGATCGTTGCGACCGTGGATAAGCAGCAGCGGCGACGAGCCAGCCCGCAAGCCCGGTAATGCATCCTTGATCGGGTCATAGCGCCCTGCGAGGGGTTGGGGGGTGCCGGGCACGAACAGATCATCAGCATCCAATGGGGCAAAGGTCGCCACCAGCTCATCGATACAAATCGAATCCATCACCCGGGCGGCTTCAATCCCTTCCGGGGTAAACCAGGTGGAGAGTGGCACCTGGCCGTCGCCATAGGCTGCGTTCTGGGCGAGGCCCACCATGACCAGATAACCCTTGTACGGTGATTGTTTGATGTATTCCAGCATCTGGTCGAAATCGGCAGCAACTCCGGAGCCGCTGCCAATGGTGCCGAGGATATTCAGTTCCGGCGCCAGCTTTGATGCCAGTTCGTTAGCGAAGATGACAGCGTGGCCACCCTGGGAGTGCCCGAACAGAACGGTGTTGGCGCTGGCGTCGGTAAACTGCCTGGCGGCGCGAACGGAATCGAGCACGCTGCGCGCCTCGTCGGGGCCCACCAGGTAGTGATGGTAACCTTCGGAAATGGGGGAAAGCCCCTGGTAATCAGTGGCGGCCACTACAAAGCCCCGCGCCAGAAACTCCGAGAGCAATGGAATGGTCTGGCTGGGTGTCGAGCTTTGGGTCGGCGCACAGCGACCCACCAAACCCGTGGTGCCGTGGGCAAAGGCCAGTACCGGATAACCGCCATCCGGGGCCACACTGTTGGGACGTGCAACCCAACCGGTAACGATAACACTGTCCCCCCGGAGGGTGGTTGAACGGTACGCAACTTCCCAAACCCGCCCGTTGGCGACCGGCGCAATTTCCCTGCTGTACACCAGATCGCCGGCACCCTTTCCGTTTGGCCTGACTTCCACCGCTACAGAATCGATGGCCGGTGCACCACCACCAGTCACCACCACCTCGAAACGCAATTCTTCAGTGCTCCTGACACCAGGAGCCTCAAAACGGAGGCTGGCTTTTCTGTCGTCACCCAGGTCCACTCGATCACCCGCCGTCTGGCGCCAGCGATAGCTCAGACTGCTGCCCTGGCCTCCACTGACAGTGCTCTGCAGGATGACCTCGTTTCTCTCGACAACCGTCTGGTCCGGCCCGGCGCTAACCGAAACCTGTCCTTCACGCTCAAAGATCGCCACCAGGGGTGCGACCGGCTTGCCCCAGAACTGCTGCACGGTCTCGGCGGGAACATTCAACACACATTGGTTGTTATTGCTGCCACAACCCTCCCAACTTGCGAAACGCCATCCTGACCGAGGTTTTGCGGTGTAGGTTTCAACGTAATCACCGACGATGGTAAACGAGCAGGGTTGTTGCTCCAGTGAACAACTGCGACTACCCGTTGCCGAGACAATATCGCCCTGTCCCTGGATTTGCAGCGAGTGGTCACAACCCGCAAGAAACAGGGCAAACATCGCAAGGGTCGCTAGCCTGCCAAGTACAGTTGACTGGGATTTGGACTTACCGGGAACCTGAGTCAGCACGTAATACATTCTCTCGCAGTCGATAAAGGAAGCGGCCTGGCAAACCGAGCCCATGATAAGCCGTCTTCCGGACGCGCCATGGTAGAGTATGCTCTAACAGAAAACAACATGCAGGTTCTGTGCCGCGCTACGTTTTTCTAATTTGATCAATGACTTAGCCACTTCAATATAGTTCTGACCCAAATTTTTGTAAACAATTCCGACAACTTTGTTGATGCAAAGTGACCAATGGAATCCTAGCCGATCACCGCGGAGCTTGCTTTCGCGCGGCGCGGTGGGTTCGCGTCCTGCTACCACATCAGGTCATCCGGTATCGGATAATCCGCATAGGGATCGTCCTCGTCCGGCACATCCGCTTCAGCCTGATGCAGGGCCACGATTACCTTGGCGTCGCGCTCAGCAATCTTTTCCGCTATCCGCGCCGGTATCAACTGGTAACCATCGCTCCCCTGAACGATGGCAACTTGCCCCCGGGCCAGTTGCCGCTGCAGCAACTCGCTAACCTGGATCTTCTTGATCTTGCCACCATCGACAAATTGATAGGCAATATCACCGCTGCGGGGAATGCGATGACTGGCTATCAATTGCTGAATCTGGGCGGCGATGGCCTTTTGCTGCGCCTTTTCATGCAACTCCCGATTGCGCTGCCGATCACGCTCGGCTTGCTCGGCCCTCGCCTGTTGGGCGGCCAGCTTGATGTCGTCGACGGGCTGCTGCCCCTTGCCCTGCTGTTTCGCCTGCTTGCGTTTATCTCGCTGGTGCTTTTTTAGCGCCTTTTGGTCGACCAGGCCCTGTTTCAGCAACTGGTCCTGAAGTGATTTACTCGTCATGGCTCTCCCATCCATTTTTTGCTGCCGCTTGGTAAACGGGTGACACTCTGCTCATGCCACAATCTGGTAGCACGGTTGGTAAGCTGTGCCCTGCAAGGTCATACGCCCCTGACTGACAAACGCCTGCAGCAGGGCATCAAGTTCCAGCATCAGCCGGGGGTCTCCCTGCAAGCGATAGGGGCCTTGGCGCCGAACTTCTTCGATGCCGAATGCCTTGACGTTACCCGCGACGATACCGGAAAAAGCGCATCGCAACTGAGCGGCCAACGCATCGGCGGGCAGCGCCGGATCGAGATTCAAGGCTGCCATTTCCTCGTGCGTGGGTGAAAAGGGCTGCTGGAAGGCCAGGGGCACCTCCAGCGTCCAGTTATAGGCGTAGGATTCGGCAATCTCGCGCCGGTGGTGTAACACCGCTTCGATCCCACGTCGCGCCTGCTGGGCAACCACATCCGGCTGGCCGACGACCAGCGTGTAGTAGCGGGTTGCCTCCTCGCCCAGGGTAGCCCGGATGAACCGGTCGAGACTGGCGAAGTAATCGCCCCGCCCCTCGGGCGCCGCAAACAGCAGGGGCAGCGGGATATCACGATTTTCCCGCTGCATGAGCAGCCCCAGCAGAAACAGCACTTCCTCGGCGGTACCGGCACCGCCCGGGAACACCACGATGCAGTGCGCCAGACGAACAAAGGCCTCCAGCCGCTTTTCGATATCCGGCAGGATCACCAACTCGTTAACCGTGGGATTGGGTGATTCCGAGGCAATTATCCCCGGCTCTGTAATGCCGACGTAGCGCCCCTCGCGCAATTGCTGCTTGGCGTGACCTACCATAGCTCCTTTCATCGGGCCCTTCATAGCCCCGATGCCGCAGCCGGTGGCGATATCCATGCCACGCAAGCCGAGGTGATAGCCCACCAGTTTCGAGTAATCGTATTCTGCGCGGTCGATGGAGTGACCACCCCAGCAGACCACCAGGTTGGGCGCCAGGTTGGGCCGCACCACTCCGGCATTGCGCAGGATACGAAACACGGCATCGGTAATACCGCTGGAACTGGCTAGATCGAACTTGCTGCCGCGGTTGAGCTTGTGGTCGGTGTAAACGATGTCCCGGAGTACTGCAAACAAATGCTCTTGGATACCACGGATCATAACCCCCTCGACGAAAGCTGTCGCGGGGGCATTTTGCACTTCAAGTTTGACACCCCGGGACTCCGGTACCACCGCAATGCTGAAGTCGGCGTAGTCGGCCAGCATCTGGGCCGCGTTGTCGCTGTCGTTGCCGGTATTAAGCACCGCCAGGGAGCACTCACGGAAGAGACGGGCGACTTTTTCATTGGACGCCATAACCCCCGCGATCTCACGGTGGGATAACAGGTTGAGGCTGTTGGCAGGTCGCACGACCGCGTGACTAACAATATCCATTTTATGGCTTCTTCAATCTGACCGGGGTTTAACGGGCGATGACCTTTTCGGCACCACAGCGCCCACAGCGATAAACGGTTACCAACCGCCCCTGGCGCACATCAAACTGCTTTTCCTTGCACACCTGCCACTTGTGGTGGCCATGGCGGCAGAGGCTCTTGCCCTTGTGCTTCTGCGCAGGAGTAGGCCGTTTAAAGGGGAGGATGTCCGCCATTGCTAGCTTCCTGTCTCGGTTCTGTTCGCCATGCCTGCCTTCTGCGGGCGCGGTCCCGGACTTCAAGGTCTCAGCGCCGGGGGATCGGGTACGATTCGGCTTTCAGGCCGCGCTAATTACCCGGGATCAATGATACCAAAGCCTGCCTTCATGCGTAGGATGTTCTCTGCCACCCGGCGGGTTCGGTACAGGTGCCGCCATCGTGGCGTCTTGAAACTTAATCAACTTGCAAAGGTCTTACCAGCATGATCAGGTACCGTTACATTTTTATCGTCGTGTTTCTTCTGCTTGCGGGAGGCCTGCGCGCCGAACCCGAGCAGGCCATTTTTGCCGGCGGCTGCTTTTGGTGCATGGAGGCCGATTTCGAGAAACAGGCCGGAGTTTTGTCGGCGGTTTCGGGGTACACCGGTGGCCATCTGGAAAACCCCGACTACAAGAGCGTCACCCAGGGCAACACAGGGCACTACGAGGCGGTGCTGGTCAGCTATGATCCCCAGCAGGTGAGCTATTCCGAACTGCTAAGCGTTTTCTGGCGCAATATCGACCCCCTTGATGATCGCGGACAGTTTTGTGACAAGGGCTCAAGTTATCTCAGCGCGATTTTTGCCGAGCCCGGGCCGCAGATGAGGGCCGCTGAGGAATCGAGGGCAAGAGCCCAGGCTACCCTGGGCGTGGATCGGCCCATTGTCACGCCCATTCTCCCGGTGACCACCTTTTACCCTGCCGAAACATATCACCAGGACTACTACAAAAAGAACCCGTTGCGCTATCAGTATTATCGACGGGGATGTGGCCGCGATCTGCGCCTGCAGCAGTTATGGGGCACCAGCTAGCGTCTTTGAAACGCGTTACTGCACGGCAACACGGTTGGTGTCGTGCGGCAGCCTTAACACCTGACCGATGCGAATGCGGTTGCGGCTCTTCAAATTATTCCAGGCAACGAGTTCCGTCACGGTCGTATTGTAACGCTGGGCAATCACTGACAGCGCCTCACCCCGTTTGACCTTGTGGAATTGATCGGGACGTTGGCGCTGATAGCGGGATTTGCCGGGGATTGCCGCCAGCAATTGCTCCGGTGTTTTAGCGGTAGCCAGGGGCAGGCGCAGCTCAAAGCCCTTGGGGACATACTTGTTGCCCTTCCAGACCGGGGACATCAACGCCGGGTTCGCCTCTTTCAGCGCGTCCCGGGGAACGCCGTAGGTTTTTTCCAGCACCGAGACGGGCACGTAGTGGGGCAGGGTCACGACCACTTCGTCCTTGGGCGACGCCTTTTCGACCACACCGAAATAACTCTCCGCATTCTGTTCCACTTCCAGCGCAGCAAGAAAGGCAACATAAAAATTGCGCGAGGCAAAACCGAAGGCACGGCCCTGGTAGTTATGCACGATTTCGCCAATATCATCGGTGCCCAGTGTCCTCACCGCTCTGCGCATCCCGGTTACGCCGTGGTTGTAAGCGGTGATAGCCAGCGGCCAGGACTTGAGGATTTCATAATTGTGTTGCAACAACTCGGCGGCGGCCTTGCTCGACATGAACGGGTCCCGGCGAGCATCCACCAACGGGTCGATGCGCATAAAGTGCTTGCCGGTCGCACGGGTAAACTGCCACAAGCCCGCAGCACCCACCAGGGAGTACACATCGGGATTGAAGGAGGATTCGACGTGGGGCAGCGCCGCAAGACCTTTGGGGACCCCGGCTTTTTCCAGGTGCGTATGGATATGATCAAGCCACTGACCGGAACGCACCAGGCCCTGTTTAAAACGATCAGCAAGCCCCTGCTGCACCCGTAAGCGCCCGGCTGCCTGCTTCAATTCTTCATTGGACACATCCTGCGGCCACAGCGAGAGGACAGCCTGGTGTTCAGCATCGAGATTGTCGCGTTCCCCGTCGGCTAGCCGCTTGAGAATATCCGCGTAATCCTGCTTGGCGTCATCGAACAGCTTTTGGCGCTGTTTTGGAGAGGCATTGGGCGGAATGGAAACCGTGTCATACACGACCCTTAGGTGGCGATTGTCGTGCAAAAGCCCCCGATTGGAGTCGATCTCCGAAAAAATGCGGCGCCAAAATGCGATCTCTGGCTCCAGCGCGACAGGCCTTGGCAGCACATCGGCACGCAATGGCGGCGCCGACGCTACCGCTAGGCAGAGGGTACACAATAACACCCAGCCGCCCCACTTCCCGAACACAACGCCCCGACAGGAATCAGTTTTGCCCTTCGCCATGCCTCGCTCTCTCCGCAGGATAGCCACCAGCTTCTAAATGGAAAAAAGTGTGAACACCGTCACAACGCTAACAATAACGAAGACAAACGAAATAGTCATCCCGGAATCGTCGGCAATTGTGCTTAAGCTGCGCAGGCATAGCGAATTGTCAGCCTGAACCGCCGCCATCCCGACTCGCCAGCCTCCCCCATCCCCGCCGATTCTGTTACACTTTCGATTCCGCGCTTGTAGCTCAACTGGATAGAGTATCGGGCTTCGAACCCGAGGGTTGCAGGTTCGAGTCCTGCCAGGCGCGCCAAACCAAAAAGCCTACTCCGACAGGGGTGGGCTTTTTGGTTTGCGAGCTTGGCGACGAGAACCTGCCGGTTCGACAAAACGCATGCGTTTTGGACGAGGCGCTCCAGCGCCGAAGCCCCGCAGGGGTCGTTATAGCCCAAAGGCTAGAACGATCAATCCTGCCAGGCGCGCCAAACCAAAAAGCCTTTCCCGACAGGGGTGGGCTTTTTGATTTGGGAGCTTGGCGACGAGAACCTGCCGGTTCGACAAAACGCATGCGTTTTGGACGAGGCGCACAGCGCCGAAGCCCCGCCGGGGGTCGTTATAGCCCAACGGCCAGAACGATCAATCCTGCCAGGCGCGCCATCTTCCCAACAGCCGCATAGACCATGCGGGCTATCCTACTGATTCCAAATAAAAAAGGCACCAAAGCGGCTGAAGCGCCGCTGAATGGTGGCGTTTGCGAAAAGCGGCATATGTGTACCAGTAATGTATGTCAGCAGCCATGCAAAATGAACGGACAATAGTAGCCGTACTTGCTGGCTGCCGGCGATCCCAACTGTGGAACCACCGCAGCCTATACGTGCTGCAGAGTACCGGCTTGCCAAGGCCGCTTTAACACCTGCTCGGGACTATCGCACCCTACCACTTGATGCTCACAAAAATATTCCTAATAAATACCTACACCTAATGCTATCGTCGCGCCAAAAGCTCCACCCACCGACATCCATTTACCTGGTAAAAGTAGTGACATTTTTCTACCTTATTGCTCGTATATGTCTAACGACATTCATCATCGCTACTTACAGAGAACCCCCAATTCGACTTCGTTTCAATATTGACAGATTTAACGACAAAGTACTCTTGATCCTCAATATTATGAGCAATACGAACAATTGCCGTATATTGAACCTCCTGCTCTACCGTTTTATCGATTGTTCGCCGAGGGATTAGTACCTTTTCTTCGCTGTCATACCATGCTGTATCTAGATCGTTATAGGTCAGATCAGCAGAAAACTCTGTCGTTACTTCTACCTGCACTACTGCCGAGCTCTGATCCACATCCAGAAGGTTGATTTCTTGAATCTCTATAGCACTCACCCTGACTTCTTTTACATCACCATCCTCGTCGTCAATCCAGAAGCCTTCATTACAGAAAGAGTCGGAAATAGACTCTTCTACAACCTCTTTTTTTCAATCAAAGATATGACAGAGGGTGACAATACTTCGTCGCACTCCACAACGAGACTAATGAATTCCGCCGCCGCCAACTCACCCACGCAGCACCGGCGCTCAACCTCTTTCAGCCCAATTCTCATATTCAACCCAATAGTCAGTCCGCCGCTTCCTCAAAGGGAGCAGCAAAGCACGATCAAGATTTCATGGAGTCAGTCGAACAACCGAACCTGTGGCGGCCCACGGCCCTCAGGCAACATCACCAACTCGGCGGTGACCTCTTTACCCTTCAGATGCGCCAGAATTCTCTCGATAATCGCCGGGTCTTCAATGCAGGCAATTTTTAGCCTGGTCAAGCCTCAGCCTGCGTTCTGTTGTAGCCCTTATCTAAGGCAGGCTTACCGAATCCGGTTGCCCTTCCTGCAACCATTTCTTTGTAACTATAGTGCGTTCAGTGTGTAGTATAAATCTATTAGCCCACCTCGGTAATCTATCCGAAATTTCTTGTTCGTTGCATAGTCTAGTACCGGAATATTATCGCTCCCGAGGATTCAACATTAAGGGATTTGATTGAAGAATTGATCAATTCCGCAACGCCATTGTAATCAGTCCGCTCGATCAAGCCGATGGTAAAACGTGCTGGTATTTGATTAAGGTAACCATTAAGTCCGGTTTGCTGTCGGCCAAAACCAAATACCGTCATTTGGTTCTCCAGTGGCCGGTACGAATCTACCGAATCGTTCTGGTCATGTTGGGCAAGAAACAGAGACCGCTTCACAACAGGATCCGAAAAAAATACCCACTCATCGCCGGCAAGGTCGCCATTCCAGCTTTGCGATAGAGGTGTTGTAACTCCGTCGGACCTGACCATGAAATCTCCAGAGGTATCAAGGGTTCCACCTGGCGTGCCTTCGTACAGAAACCAGTAAGGTTTCGCGGCATTGATCATGGTCATAGTAGCTGTGTTAGGGTAAAACTCCCAGGTAAGTTGCCACAGGCCATCGGTCGTTTCTGAGCGCACGGTAATTTTGACTGGTCCTCGATTGATGATGGTGCTTGTGGCGGTAACACTTCCCGGATGGAAATGCGATTCCGGATAGACAAGGTTGGGGATGCCGCGATAATTTCCGGCAGAGTTACCTGTAGGGTGATAATCGATCCAGTCATTGCCCTGGTTATCGACAAGGCTGGAAAATGCCCCGGCTTCTTTCTGGAAGAAAAAGCTGCCGGTGCTGTTTGATATTTGATAACTCAATTGTCCTTCATCGACTACATCGTCTTTTATAGTCACGAGTGGAATGAGCGAAGTTGGGGTACTCTTGCCACCGGCAATGTCAAAATAAAGGTGAAAGTAGCGAGCAGACCGAGATGCTATAATTCCGGGGGCAAAAATGACAAGTTTACCGGTTGCTCTGGTAGTCGCATCAAAGTCTTCTGAAGGATCAAATTGGCAGGGAATTTCGCTGCCAACGATAGAGCCATTGATGTCCACTTCGTGGCACCGCACCGTGGCAGGATTAAACGCTCCACTGTTGCCTATATCCGCAAGTACCTGGGTGATATTGATATCCAGTTCGGCGATTGCATTTGTGCGCTTGAATTGTCCTGATCCTACGCCAAGCAAAGTACGGTAGGGCCAATCGATATTCCACCAGGCTCCCTTGGTATTATCTACGCTATTTGCTGACAACGGTTGGGCGATTGGTTGTTCACCACTCGCGCTTAGAGCAAGCACTTCATAGATATGAGTTTGGCCTACCGTTGCGTCCCTATCGGTAAATAGCGTGTCGGTAGTTGTGGATACTAGAAGGGAGTCGCGATAGATTTTATAGTGTGTTACACCGTCTAGTGCATCCCAATACAGATCGATTCTGGAACTAGAAATCGGGACAGCTGTCAATGTGTTCAAAGTTGCTTCACCCCCGCCGGTGCCAGGGGCCAAACCGTCGATAGTAAAGTAATCCACCAGTATGGTATGGGCTGGGTTGGGTCCGGCATTGCCCCCAAAGACACCGGCGGCTGTAACCTCCAGGGTAAAAGCGAAGGTGCCGGCCTGAATCCAGTTGGCACCATCATAGGAATAGAATTCGGTCCACTGGTTGCCCTGGCGCACGATGCGCATGTAGAGGGGAGCACCGTCGACAATGGTCGTCCGAATCTGCATGCTTGCCGCGCCATTGGTCAGGGTGGCGGCATGGATGAAGGTGTTGTTGCCATCACTGTAAAAATCAAAGCGCAGCATCCTGTTGGCACTGCCTTCCACCACAATACCTTGGATCTGGTAGCGTGAGCCGACGGTGGAATCGAATTTGACCTCCAGTTCAAAGTCGGTGTTGTTGGCGGGCTGGAGAACGCGGGGCGCCTGGTTAGCGTTAGTCCACAGATCATGAGAGCTACCGGCCGGCACGCTAATCGCGAGCTGCGATCCGGTCATGGCGTAACTGCTGTCGCCCACCGGATCGACCCAGTTCCAGAGGCCGGTATTGAGCACGGTGTCGTCAAAGCCATCAGAGAGGATGCCCGAGGGGCTGGTGATGTCGGCATTGGTGGTCAAGACCCGGTCGATGCCGCTAGCGGAATTGTTACTGGCATCGGTGGAGCCGACCTGGAAGTGGTACAGGGTGCCGGGAGAGAGGTTGGTCAGGGTAACGTTGTGACTGGTGACCAGGCTGGCACTGCTCTGATTGCTGCCGTAGCCGGCGCTGAAGCCGTAATTCACAATGCTGGTGGCGGCTTCATCGGTGTTCCAGGTAATGGTGGCGGTAGTGTCGGTGACCGCAGCCTGCACATTGCTGATCACCGGCAGGGTTACATCACCACCGCCGCAGCAGGACGGCCCCGGCGCCTTGCCAAAGCCAGATCTGAAGATTGAGAAGTCGCTCAGATTAACCGTGCCGTCACCATTGAAATCGGCGTCCTCCTGAGCAGCAGTCAACGGTGCCGTGGCGCCAAAGGCAGCTCGAAATTTCGAGAAGTCAGTAAGATTGACTACGTTATCATTAGGTAAGGCGATGTCCGCGTCACAGCGGTTGCCGAAACCATCGCCATCCGAGTCGTATTGGTCCGCGTTCGGCTGCTCGATGCAGTTGTCCAGGCTGTCACGCACCCCGTCGCTATCGGTGTCGGTACCATCCAGCGATGTCACGGTGACATTACCGAACGTTGCATCGGCGTAATGGGCGATCAATAGCAGTGAGCCGTTACTGTTTGAAGTACCGATCTCCTGGGTTTGCTCAATATCCCACTGGGATGGCTCCGCCTGGCCCTGTGGCCACATTTTGACTTTGTACTGGCTTTGACCACTGGGGACAGATTCTGCCCGGAGTTTGAAGATGTGGGTGGTCCCGACCGGAAAGGCCTGCTGTAAATCCCTGTCGGTAATCAAGCCGCCCCCGTCGAGCATGAACAGGCCGGGTTCGGTTTCCGCCCTGTTGTTGAGCTTAAACCACCGGTAGGCGCCCAGAGCACCCAGCGGCCGCCATTCCCAGTTGGGTTGGATGAACGTCACATGGTGACCCTGCCAGCGCATCAACACTCCGACCAGGGGCCCGCCGTTGCAGGGGTTGCTGGCGAGATCGATAAAGCAATTCTGGTCAACCCCGTGCAGGGTGACAGGAACCGTCACTTCATAATTTTCCCAGCTGATATCGCCGATAGCGATTGCCCGGTCATAACCTGTTTGCCGGGTGCGCAGGCCGTTGCCCGTGAGCTCCCATGCGCCATCCACCATCTGTGCGGCATTTTCGATTTTTGCCACAGTCGACCAGTTGATGGTATAGGGCAGGGGCCAGGTGTTACCCGTCACATAATTAAGGGAAAGGCTCTCGGTTGTCTGGTTACCGGCATTGTCGGTGGCGGTGATAGCCAGGGAATTGGGGCCTGAAAACAGATCGAGGTATTCGATATCAGCATTGAAGTCGTTGTTATCCTGGAGTCGGAGTCCATCGGCTCCCAGGGACAAGGGTTGCGCGAGTGCACCATTGAGCGAGTATTCCAGGGAGGTAATGGTATTGGCGCCGGACACGTGGCCGGGAATATTGGTCCAACGCTGGGCATTACTACCGAGCAGCCCAAAAGTCGGGTTAGAGCCATACCAGAGATCCAGATAGGGGTTCGCCGAGACAGCTGATCGTGAAATCTTCACTGACGGTTTCATTGCCCGCTGCATCGGTGGAGCGCAGCCGGAAATGATAGGTGGTATCGGGTGTTAGCCCGGTGACGGCCAGGTCATGGCTGCCGGTGAGGGTCGTGCTGTCAACCGATGCACCGTAACTGCTGGTCTGGCCGTATTCGATGCTGGAAGTAGCCGCTTCATCGGTTTCCCAAAGCACCTGGAACTGGTTGGCCCCGGCAAGCTTTTTGATATCGCGGATGTAGGGCCCGGTGTTATCGGCAATCACTACCCCGTCTTCGGGCTCCACAGGGGTGGTGGTGCTGAACATATAGTCTGCAATAGCCGTGTGCTGCGGCGCATTGGCGGCGCCGAAATTGCCGGCAAATACCCCGGCCGAGTTGGGTACCAGGGTGCTGGTCAGAACTCTGGCGGCATTCCAGATGACGCCGTCGTAAGAGAAATAATGGGTCCAGGTATTGCCCTCACGTTTGACGCGAAGATAGATCGGGGCAGCGTCGGCGATGACCTTCTCCAGTTTATTGCCGGAGACATTATTGGTGTAGGCAATGGATTGAACACGGGTCTCGGTCCCGTTGTGGTAAACATTGAGCACCAGGTAGGTGCCGGCCTCCTGCTCAACAATAATCCCCTGGATCTGGCCTGCCTGGACCGGCGACTCAAATTTTACGTCAAGTTCGAAGTCGGCATTGAAAATGGATTGCATGACCCGGGCGGAGGTGTTGTCGCCGTTGTTGGGCATATCATGGTTAACCCCCGCGGGCACGGAAATGCGCAATTGGTTTGCATCGACACTGACGCTGCTGTCACCCCTGGGGTCGACAACACTCCAGGTGATGGTATCGAGCTGCAAGGCACTGAAGTCGTCGGAGACAAAGCCCGAAATGTCCTGGGCCAGGGATAGCCTCGGCAGGCACAGGCTCATAAAGCCCAGCATCAGTGCAAAGGTGAAACCATATGACGAAATTGATAGCCTTGCTTGCCGCATAAACATTACCACCTGTGTGTATCCCTACGATAAGCTTTGCTACTGAAGCTCTCTGTTGGGCGTGTCCAGATGATCTTCAATGCCAAAGTCTGCAGATGATATTATCAGACAGGCTAAAGTAGAATGGGTTGAAAATAAAAAATCAATGTGCAGAAATGGACGTGGCGGTTGGTAGTAATTCGGCGTTTGTGGGTGAGTTTCACTGGATTTTTTGCGGCTTTATGTATCTACTTAGCGGCAGGTCATGCGGAGGCAATACCGTGGATAATTTGCTTCTTCTGCAAATCAATACCTGCTGGAGACTGAGTATAAGTAGGATAAAGCACACAATCGCTGCGGTCTACACCTACTGAACCGCCATCACTGGCACCCTTCCCCACCGATTCCAGCCCATTTCGCCGCCAACGCAGCACCGACGCTCAACCTCTTTCAGCCCAATTCTCATATTCAACCCAATAGCCAGCCCGCCGCTTCCTCAAAGGGCGCAGCAAAGCACGATCAAGATGTCATGGAGTCAGTCGAACAACCGGGCCTATGGAGGCCCACGGCCCTCAGGCAACATCACCAACTCGGCGGTGGCCTCTGTACCCTTCAGGTGCGCCAGAATTTTCTCGATTAGCCCGGTGGTGCGACACTCGCTCTTCAATGCAGCGGTTCGACGCCTCGACAATGATCTTGACCGGCCCCTTACAGCGCTCGCAGGTCTTGATGGGGCCGCCTCCGGATCGATCCGGATGCGGCCCAATTAAACACTCGCTTGAGCCGCTGCATCCACGTCATCGCCACGTGACGCTCGGCGGGCGTTTTGTCCAGCCAGCTTTCCCCGGTTGACGTTTATTACGCCCTCTGCCCCGCTTGCCAGGTGTCACCCGCACACGAAACTTGCTACTGGGTGCGAAGTCAGATTTGTGCGTGGCTTCGGTACCAGGGCAGCTAGCTTTGCAATGAAGTCCAGCGACGGAGGGCCGCCCCGCTCGAATATGAAATGCGTGGTTCCTTCGCGGTAGGGTGTCTTCAGCTGATAGCGGATATTTCCGTTGGGGGTGATTGCCAAACGCTTCTCTGACACCGCCGGCCGCGTAACGTAGCGGCAAAGTCGCTCGAGTTTGTCGCGCTGGTGCGCCTCGGTCGATACACCGGCGTGCAACGAGAACCCCGCTTCCTTCGCCACTCGGTCCGAACCACAAGGCGGAGTGCCGCCCAGACTGTCATCATCAGGGGGTAACGTCTGCAACGTGAAAACCTTGCGGCCCTGCTGCGGGCCCGCAGCAATGCGGTAGGTAATCGAATGTCCTTGGAGTTGCGCCATCGCGTCGTCGTCATCCGGTTCCAGAGCCAGGTAGCTGTTCTCAGCATCTCGCTCGAGGAACCCTCTTTTCTCCATGAATCGGGCTACACGGTGACTGATGGCATGGATCATCGAATTGAGTTCATCGGCGTTGGGCGCTTTTACCCGGTGAAAGCGCAAGCCCCCATAGTCATTCTCCACATACACGCCGTCGAGGACGAGCATGTGAAAATGTATGGGGCCGCCTAGGCATTCATGTTAAGGGCCGACCCAAACCTCTGAATCAGAGTGACCGCCCCGGTTTGTGCCATCGTTCAGTTAAATCCAGCTTTATTGATTAAATGAGTCGAAAGCACTCGCTGGACAATACCCAGAACCTTGCCCATGAGTTCCGGATAGCTGGCTAGTAAAAACCGAAGCGGGAACGGGAAACTCAACACCCACTGGCGAATCGGCTGATAGGGCAGGACATCATCGACCAGCAGCGCGGCACTCTCGGCCATCCGTCTGGCGCCACAGCTGGGACAAATGCCGCGTCGCTCGCCTGGGGCGCCTACTTTTGGTACCACTGAAAGCCACCAGGCGCTCGTGATGACAGCCCTCCCAGCGCACACGTAAAAAGCCATGTTCCAAGCGACCGCACTGGAGGTAGTCGTCGAATTCCCTCTGCACATACAGGGGAATAGAACGGCCTTGCTGCTCCATGAACGCCAGAAAATGCGGGTAGTACTCGTCGATAATCTGGTAGAGAAGCGTATTCTCAGGCTGATGACGCTCATACCGGCGCGCGCCCTCGTTCGTGGCAATCCTTGCCGAACACACGGTGCAATCCTTTGCATATTGTAGTAATGATTAGTATGCGATTGCATCAACTAAGAAATAGTGGATTACTACCAAGTCTCACCGGCTGCTTATAGGCGATTGCGGCCCTGAGGTTTTCATGCTCTTGACGTGCGTACCGATTTTTCGTTATGACCGTAGTTGGCACCTTGCCGAAATCGCCAGCACCATGGTCTGGCTCCGCCCGACTGACTCCTATTCTCGAAAACTGTCGTTCGCAGTGGGCCTGGCCATCAGACGGTAGTCGACCCTAAACCGACGCAGTGATTGCCTCAACTGGTGTGCTGTAAGCACTGACGCGATTTAAGGAAACCTCCCCTTGATCCAGTACCGCGCCGGGTCTGTAACTGATGTGTCGAACATGAGTCTGCCAGGGTTTCAGCAATTTCTTTTGGTGGTGCGATGTGCGTTTTTTCATACCTGTACGGTTTTGAGGCAGATACAGCGGGAAGAATTTCAGAAGTATCTGCCCTCATGGCCCGACTCAATTACCGCCATGTCACCCCTGTGGCATCTACCGAGCATTAGACCCCGGCGGGCATCAATTCTGCAACCAAGGTAATGAACGAAAAATGTCTCGAAAGCATGCTAGCCTGATGCACTTTCTGCCAATCGATTGCACAATTCTTGGTACTCTTTTTTTACTTGTCTTCCAAAAATAGGGTCATCCCGCTGCGCAGGCATTAAAGTTGAGATGATCGACCAATCTTCGTCACCCAGGAGTTCTTCAATTAACGGGAACAGGACGGCCTCTTCATTGTTAAGGTGGTTTGTCTCTGCTTCGATAAACCGATCGAGAAGATCTATCAGATTGTTATTTGGAACAACGATGTCAAGTAAAATCGCATCTAGCGCTTCTTTTAGCTTTTGGGTGTTTTGTGCGAGCGTATGGTGTTCTTGAATGATCTTGCTGAATTCGCCATTCGCATCCATTCCCTGGTCAATGATGTATTGATAAATGACATCCTCTTTGGGATGGTGGTAAGCGCTGGCATGGTTTTCGACATAATGAATGGCATCATCAATTAAGTTGAAATTAGGTGGCGTGCCCTCCTTAAGCATACGTAGCTTATTTTGCAATAATTCCAGTATCTGTCCCAAGCCTTTATGTTCGAGCCTTAGCGATTTCATGATATCGTTCATTGCAGGTGATCTCTTTGCCGAAAAAAAATAGTACCGCAATTGCTGGACCGTGTCCGCAAAGACAGTCTGAATCAATTTACTGTTTTACTATCTGGAAGGGGTGGTTTACAAGCCTGCGGTGACACCGAATTAATCGGAGTTGCCTTAAGTGAAATAACCATCATCTACTATTTGCACCAACCGGGTTGGTTGACTTCATACAGCGCCTTGTCAGCGCGGCTGAAAAAAACCGCGTCGATCCCTGCCGCGTCGCCCTCCAAATGCTGATGGCAGCCGTCACCAAGACCGATGCTGTAGGCTGATGTAAATACACCATTGGCGCAAGCAACAGCTGCCAACCGGCTATCGCTCAGCTTCCTACCCGGCGAGACCGACGTTTTCAGCAGCACTGTAATGCCTCCTTTCACCTCGAAGCGGTAAGCAGTTCAGCGCGTTTATCGGCGAGCGAGAATTCGCCATTGTCCAAATAGCGGTCGTGCAGTTAGGTGGAAACTACTGCTTCACGTGTATGTTTCGCATCTTTCAGAATAGTAAATCCACCGCGAATAACGACAAATGAAATGACGGTGCCGACGATCAAATCAGGATAGCGGCTTCCGAAAAGGGCCACCAAAGCACCAGAAATAATTACGCCCAGATTGGCGATCACGTCATTCGTCGAAAAAATCCATGATGCCCGCATGTGGACCCCGCCGTCCCTATGCTTGGATATAAGTATCAAACATGCAACATTAGCTAACAAAGCTACAAACCCAACAGCCATAATCAGGGTGCTCTCGGGTTCGCTACCAAACATCATCCTGCGAACTACTTCAATAAGTACACCAAACCCGAGTATCACCTGGAGTGTGCCACTTACTTGCGCCGACCTTGCTTGCTTCAGCACCCCTTTCCCAACAACATAAAGCGATATGCCATACACGGCGGCATCCGCAAGCATGTCTAGTGAATCAGCGATCAAGCCTGTTGATTGGGCAATCCATCCTAAAACAAGCTCCGTGACGAACATAAACGCGTTAATGGACAGTAAAATAACCAGCGTCCTGCGCTCTAATTCATTGGTTTGCTCTGCTCCACAGCCACAATCAGACACATTTGCACCCAAGTGATTTGAGGTCTCTTTCCTGCGTCCGCAGTGATGCCTAGAGCAGACGCTTTGCCATATGTTATACGAACTGGCCCATGTAGGCATTTTCTCTCACTGGCGGCTTGTTGTTTCGCGCTGTTGACCCAATCGGCGCTCTGACCGCAGTCACCACACCATGCCCTGGCTGCGCCTGGCGGACTACTATTTTCGAAAGCCGTCGTTCGGCCTGAAACGGCGCAACGGACGGTAGTCGACCCACCAAAAACGGCGCCTATATTCAGGTGGGCCAGAATCTTCTCGATAACCGCCGGGTCTTCACTGCAGGCAAACGGAACATAGCCCTTTACCTCTCGTCGAGGAGTGGGGTAAAAAAACCCCTATCTGCCAAGGGTAGAAGTCGGGTTCCGAATATTCCAAGCCGGGCTGTCGGGGGATAAAGCTGATTCGGCGGAGCCAGTAATGGGGAGCCGAGCGTCAGCGATGCCCGGCAATATCGGCATGTCTGCTATCATTGGCCACGCCCGGATAATGGCGTCGCCTGTTCGGCATCTCGCCCGCATTGGACGGGAAGGGAACCATCGGCGCCAGTGACTGACTACTTGTCAAAACTGCAGGAGAAGCTACCATCGCGAGTGTTTTTATCAGCTACCGCCGCGATGACAGCCAGGGCTTTGCGGGCCGGCTGGCGGATGACCTCGAGGCATTGCTGGGACCGGACCGGGTGTTCCGCGATGTCGAGATACCTATTGGCAGCGACTTTTCAGACGTCTTGCGCCGGGCCATTGCCGCATCGGACATTCTGCTGGTTGTTATCGGTCGCAACTGGGCCGCGATCTCGCAGCACGGCTATGGCTCGCGCCTGTTTGAGCCCAACGACTGGGTGCGGACCGAGATTGAGGAGGCGTTTTCGCAAAACAAGATTGTCGTTCCGGTGCTGGTGGGCGGTGCACAACTGCCCGCATCCGGGTCGTTGCCCGACAGCATCGCGAGGCTGACCCGGTTGCAGTGCGCCGTCTTGACCGACCGGCGCTGGCAAGCCGACCTGAAAGAGCTGTGCGAGCGGCTGCAGTCTCTGTGTCCTGCGCTGGCGCGGCCGCAACGCGCAAGCCGGGCCGGTGGCGAGTCGCCGGCCGAGGTGTTGCGGGAACTGGGCGACCGGGTGATCGACGAAATCAGTTCGCAGCGGCCGCCCCGTCGCAACGGCCCGCCCGTCCTGCTTCGGCGCCTGGTGCAACACCTCCTGCGAAAACTCGGCCGCCTGCTGCGCCAACTGCTGACCATCGCGTTGGTGGTCGCTCTCGGCTACGGCGGATTGCGCCTGTTCGGGGACGAGGCGACCCTGCGCAGCCTGGATGCCGTTGAGGCGCGGCTGCAGCTTGGCTGGGAGCGGCTGCAACGTTACCTCGAACGTCTGTAGAGGCCTCGTCCAACAGGCCGGGGTGCGCCATGTGCCCCAGGCGTGACAACGCCTCCAGTGATGCTGACAATCCGATCCAGATCGCGCCGCCAGGCCTCGACATTTTCCGCCGCCGGCCCCGGTTCGATACATCGGCGTGCAGCGACAGATCCGCAGGAAAACGGATTTGTCGCAGCACGACGGATGAGGTGCAAGAATGCACCGGATGAATAGCCTGCTTCCTTAGTCACTCCCATCGGTCGCCCGGGGCACCTGAGTGGCAAAGTAGGCGGCAATCGCATCGATATCGCCGTCACTGAGGGGCTCGAATAGTACCGGTGCCATCATCGGGTTGCTGCGGGCACCACTGCGGTAGGCGCGAAGGGCCTTGGCGAGATACGCGGCATGCTGCCCTGCAAGCCGGGGAATGGAAGGGTCTGCGCTATTGCCGTCCTCTCCGTGGCAGGCGACACAGGCTTCGATTTTGGCCGCGCCCGCGGCAGCATCGCCAAGCGGAGGTACCCGGCTCTGGGCAGGTGCTTGGCCGGCAAAGTACGCAGACAACGCCGCCATATCCTCTTCGCTGAGCTTCCCCGGAACACCGTGTTCTCTTTCGCCCGCGTTGTACGCCCGCAGGGCCGCCAGCATGTAATCAGCGTGTTGACCAGCCAGGGAGGGGTTGGTGGGAACCACGCTCCTTCCATCCGGCCCGTGGCACCCGGTGCAAACTGCCGCTTTTGCCGCTGCCTGGTAGGCGGTCGCGGCGGGCGTCGCCAGCCACTGTCCGACGACGACCATCATGAGTACTGCAAGCCGGACTTTTTTCATGGTGCTTTCTCCCTTTTTTTGTGCGCCAAATATGACAGAGGACTGTAGCGAAACCCCTTGCAGGCTTCAAGGTCCGGCAGAAACCTTGCCGGCTGGGGGGTGCGCCCCGGGAACCGCGTTGACCGCCAATCCTATGTTGTTATTGATAATCTAAATGATAATTATTATCATTTCTAAAATTCAATGCACACTGAGACTTCAAGCATGCCCAGACAACGATCCGCGCTCTACCTGGCAGTCGCCACGACCCTCTTCCACCCTGCCCTCAAGGCTGCTGACAGCGACGAAGCGCAAACCGCCAGGACCAGCGCCGGACGCATGGAGGTAATGACCATCATCGGTTCCCAGGAAGACGCCCGCGAACTACCGGGATCGGCCTACGTGGTTGAGCCAGAGGATCTGGAAATCTTTCGCTACACCGACATCCAGCGGATCCTGAACCAGGTGCCGGGCGTCTACCTGCGCGATGAAGATGGTATCGGTCTGCGACCCAACATCGGTATCCGCGGTACCGGTACCGAGCGCAGCGGCAAGATTACCCTGATGGAAGACGGGGTGCTGATCGCACCGGCCCCCTACTCCAACCCGGAGGCCTACTACTTCCCCACCACCGGACGCATGAATGGTATCGAGGTGCTCAAGGGGCCCTCGCTCCTTCAGTACGGCCCCTACACCGTGGGCGGCGCCATCAACCTGTTATCCACACCCATCCCTGACGAGTACGCCGGCAATGCCCTGCTCGAGGTCGGCGAGCGGGGAGAAAACCGGCTACTGGCAAACTACGGCGGCAGCGGCGAACAATATGGCTGGCTGCTGGAAACCCACCAGCAGAGCGGCGACGGCTTCCAGGATATCGACCGATCGAGCCGAGACACCGGTTTTCAGCTCCAGGACTACCTGGGGAAGGCGCGCTGGAACAGCGCCGCCGATGCCAGTGTCTACCAGAGACTGGAATTAAAACTGCAGTACTCGACCGAGACCTCCAATGTCAGTTACCTGGGCCTGACCGATGTCGATTTCGACGATGACCCGAATCGCCGCTATGGACTGACTGACCGTGACCAGATGCAGAGCAAACACAGTGGCGTCAACCTTAGCTACCTGATTGAAGTCAATGAAAGCCTGAGCATGGATGTCACCGGCTACTACAACCAATTCGAGCGTGATTGGTTCAAGGTCGACAGGATAGGGGGCGACAGTATTTCCAGCGTCATTGACGCAGCCAATACCGGCGATGGAACCGCCATCGGCATTCTGGATGGCAATAATGATGTCGACGGTATCGATATCAAGCACAACAACCGCGAGTATACTGCCAAAGGTGTACAGGGGCGGCTGAACTGGGCGTTCAATACCGGCGCCATTGGTCATGACTTCAGCACCGGCCTGCGCTGGCACCAGGATTACATGGATCGCTACCAGCCGGTAGAGGTGTTCGACCAGCTCAACGGTAGCCTGGTCTACCAGAGCACCATTCAGCCTTCGGGCAGCAATAACCGCGAAGAGTACGCTGACGCCCTGTCATTCTGGGTCATGGATACCCTGGCCCTCGGCGAGACCGTCGACCTCACCCTGGTGCTGCGCCACGAGCACATCGAGACAGAGCGCAAGCAATACGGCAGCAGTCGCGACGTCCTGACAGACAGCCGCGAAAATACCACCAGCGAATGGTTACCCGGCGCCGGTATCACCTGGTACCTGACGGAAAACTGGCAACTGCTGGGGGGTATCCACCGGGGCATGTCGCCGGCGGGCGGCGGCGCGGTGGAAGATACCGAGCCGGAAATCAGCATCAATTACGAAGCCGGGATACGCTACAGCGACAACGCCTTCAACGCCGAGGTGATCGGTTTTTACAGCGATTACACCAATTCGATTCGCAACTGTTCGGTCGCCAACCCCTGCTCAGGGGGCATCGATTCCGGCACCGAGCAGCTCGGTGAAGCCACCATCGGCGGCGCGGAGGTTTCGCTGGGCTATATGGGCCAGCTCAACAGCTTCCAGCTGCCGGTGCAGGTGGCATATACCTACACCGACGCCCGGATCACCAACGACAGCGATGATGGCGCCGTGCTCGACGGCGATGGCTATCCCTACATCCCGGAGCAGCAATTCTTTGTCAGGGCGGGGATCGTCGCCCCCCGGGGTTGGGACGCCTACCTGTCGGCAAACTATATCGACGCCATGTGCATCGATTTCGAGTGTGAGCGCGATGGGACAGACAACACCTTCCGCAAAACCGACAGCCTCTGGGTTTTCGACTTTGTCAGCCATTATCAGCTGACCGACAACGCACAGGTTTACCTGAAAGTGGATAATCTGTTCGATACGCAGGAAATTATCTCACGCAGCCCCGCCGGCGCGCGGCCCAACAAACCCCGCACCGCGTACCTGGGATTGAACGTCAGCTTTTAAAAGCCAGCGTCAGTCCACCAAGGCGGGCAGCGGTCGGTTCACGCACCACGAGCAGCTTGTCAGGTCGAATGGCGCATACTCAAGCCGATTCGGGTGTCTACCTCGGCAGGACCTTCGCCGACAGGAATGTCGGCGCAGAGCCCCCAGGGACGGGTTTACGGCGCGTCCTGACGGGGTAGATACCCGGAAGCACCGCTTTGAAAATCCTATGCTTTTCTCGTTAAGGCAGCGCCATTCTCCTAGGTCGGCGCAACCCCGCTGAAAAAGCGGCGGGGATTCTCTACCAGCATGGTGTCAATCTGCTCCTGGCTGGCTCCGGCCTCGAGCAGGCGCGGCAGGATGTGGTCGTGAATGTGGGTCGGATTGAACAGCACCTCAGGGTCCATGGTGGCCAGCAGTTCCCGGGGAAAGGGCTCGCCCCGGGTGCACCAGACCGAGTCGTGGGACAGCACCAGTTGGCGCTGCTGGCTCTTCGCCAGCAAGGCCAGCAGGGATTGTATGCGCTGTTCGTCCGGCGTGAGGATATCGAGGCCAAAGCGATCGAAGCCGAGATAGGAACCCCCGCCCAGAATATCCATGTGGTACTGGTGGTCGGCACTGCCACAGCTGTGGCCGATAATAATCTTGTGCGGCGCCACGCCCCCCTGCACCAGTATTTGCTGTTGTTCGCGCCCCATGGTGCCCTGGTCGGTGTGGGTGGTCACCGGTGCGCCGGTCTCTGCCGCTGCCAGCGCCGCGGCCTGCAGCACCAGGTGTTCGTAATCGCTGATTTTGCCGACGCCAGTGGCAACCTTGATGATGCCGGCCTTGATCCCGGTCTGGCCGATACCCACGGTCAATTCGCGGATAAACAGCTCGGCCATCGCCTCCACCGCCGTCCCCAAACTACGCCGGAAGTGCCAGTAAGCGGGGCCGCCCTCGTCCTCCTTGTAGAGCCCGGTTGCGCAGACGATATTGAAACCGGTACGCGCCGAAACCTCAGCCGCAAACTCGACATCCCGGCCGAGGTCGTTGGGGCAGGGATCGAGCAGCGACTGGATGCCCCGGTCCTGCATCGCCTGGATCTTGTCGTAGCATATCGCCAGCATTTCGTTGCGCGATGGCCCGGGGTGCAGGGTGTCCGCCTCCCAACCGGGGTAGCCGATGATCAGGTGCTCATGCATCAGGGTAACCCCGAGTTCAGCCACTGCCAGCGGCCCGCAAACCGTATTGACCTTCTGTGTTGCCATCGCCTGTTCCCCGCCACTACTTTGGTTTAGGATTGTGACGTGTGCGTTGCCCGGCTTCAAGCAGGGGCAGCTCGGGCGCACGGGCCCCCTGCCGAAACATAGAAGGCGAGGTACAGCCATGTTATGTTACGGCCCACCGCTATCGAAACGGATCAGCCACAGCTATGGAAAAAACCCTGACAATCAACGGCGAGAGCAACAGCATCAGTGTTGAAGATGACATGCCGTTGCTGTGGTATCTGCGCGATATCCTCCAACTGACGGGTACCAAATACGGTTGCGGGGCCGGTTTGTGCGGCGCCTGTACGGTGCATGTCGACGGCATCGCAACGCGCTCCTGCGTGACGCCGGTGGCGGCGGTGGAGGGCAAAACAATTACCACTATCGAGGGCCTCTCCGAGGGCGGCAACCATCCCCTCCAGCGCAGCTGGCAGGAACTGGGCGTGCCCCAGTGCGGCTACTGCCAGCCGGGCCAGATCATGAGCGCCGCTGCACTGCTGGCATCAAACCCGCAGCCGTCCGACGCTGATATAGACGGCGCCATGAGTGGCAATATCTGCCGCTGTGGAACCTACCCCCGGATTCGCGCGGCGATCCACCACGCAGCCGGGGAGAAGGCGAAATGAAGATTCATCGTCCCACCCGCCGGGAATTCCTTGCCCTGACCGGTATTACCACCAGCGGCCTGATGCTGGGCGCGTGCCTTCCCGACGGCAAGGCCAATCATGGGGACGGCGTACGCCCCAATCTGTTCGTGGCCATCGACCCTGATGGCACGGTGACGATAACCGCCGCCCGCTCCGAGATGGACAGGGGGCAGGTTCCAGCCTGCCGCACATCGTTGCCGATGAGCTCGATGCCGATTGGGAGCGGGTCGTGGTCACCCAGGCAGTGGGTGACGAGAAATACGGCAACCAGGATACCGATGGCTCCCGCAGCATCCGTAATCACTACCAGCAAATGCGCGAGTTTGGCGCCAACGCCCGCTACCTGCTGCTGGCGGCGGCCGCCAAACAATGGTCGGTACCGGTAGGCGAGTGCAGCAGCGATCTGCACAAGATCGTACACCGGGCATCCGGGCGGGAGCTTGGCTACGGGGAGTTGGCGGTTGCGGCCCGGGATATCAAGTTGCCAAGGGGCTTTGAGCCCACCCTGAAAAGTCCGGACCAGTTTCGCTATATCGGCAAGCCCATGCCCATTGTCGATGTCGCCGACATCACCACCGGCCGGGCCGACTTCGGCATCGATGTGCAGTTGCCCGGCATGCTCTACGCCGCGGTCAGGCGCTGCCCGACCGTTGGCGGCAGTGTCAACAGCTACAACGCCGATGCCGCCCGCGCGCTAAAGGGTGTGGTCGATGTGGTAGAAATACCCGGCCCCCGGGGAGCGGTTGGCTTTCATCCGCTCGGCGGCGTCGCGGTGGTGGCAAACAATACCTGGACTGCCCTGAAAGCGGCCGATGCGCTCGAGATCAACTGGAATTCCGGCCCCAACACCCAGGATGACAGCGAGCAATACCTGCAACAACTGCAGGCAGCGAGTCGAGAACCCGGCCTGGTGGCTCGCAACCAGGGTGATGTCGAAAAAGCCCTGTCTGCCGCCGGGCAGGTTCTCGAAGCCGAGTATCTGGTGCCTTACCTGGCTCACGCCACCCTGGAACCGCCAGCGGCAACGGCCTGGTACCGGGAAGGCGGCTGCGAGGTCTGGGCCCCCACCCAGAACCCCCAGGGCGCCCGGATCGAACTGGCAAAACTTCTCGACCTGGATGACGACGATGTGGTTATCAACGTCACCCTGCTCGGCGGCGGCTTCGGTCGCAAGTCGAAACCAGACTTCATTCTTGAGGCGGGATGGGTGAGCCGCGCCGTCAAAGCGCCGGTCAAGGTTTGCTGGAGTCGTCCAGACGATATCCGCCACGATTATTACCACGCGATCAGCGCCCAGCACCTCAAAGCCGGGTTGGGCGACGACAAAATGCCCGTGGCGTGGCTGCATCGCTCTGTTTTTCCATCGATTGGCACCACTTTCAACCTCAAATCAGACAACATCGGCGATCTCAGTCACGGCTGCGTCGATATGCCCTACGCCATCGACAATATTCGTATCGAGGGCGGGGAGCCCGCCGCACCGGTGCGCATCGGCTGGCTTCGCTCGGTTTGCAATATTCAACATGCCTTTGGCATCAATTGCTTTGCCCATGAGCTGGCCGTGGCCGCCGAACGTGATCCCGCGGAATACCTCCTCGACCTGATTGGCCCGGCTCGCCGGGTCGACCTCGGTGAGGATGCCCGCTATCGCAACTACGGCAAGCCGCTGCAGGACTTTCCCATTGATACCGGGCGCCTGCGCAGGGTGACCGAAACCGTGATGGCCGCTGCCGGCTGGGGCAGCACCCTGCCACCCGGGCACGCGATGGGGATCGCGGCGCACCGCAGCTTTCTAAGCTACGTCGCCATGGTCGTCCAGGTATCCACCGAGGGCGGCAAAATCAAGGTCGAGCGCATAAGCAGTGCCGTCGATATCGGTCAGGTCATCAACCCGGACCGGGTCGTCGCGCAAATGGAAGGGGGTATTTTTTCGGCCTCGAGCCTGGCCCTGTCGGCGAAATCACCCCGTCGATGGCGCGGTACAACAGAGCGACTCCACGACTACCCCATGCTGCGCATACACGAGTCGCCGGCGGTGGATATCCACATCGTCGAGACCGACCATGCACCCACCGGGGTGGGCGAGCCACCGACACCACCGGTGGCGCCTGCCCTGTGTAACGCCATTTACAGCGCAACCGGCCGCGTATCCGCCGGCTTCCCCTGGCCAAACACGGACTGGTGTAAACCTGACAGCAACTATGGGGGACGGCTACGACATTATCGGCGATGTCCATGGCCATGGCGATCAACTCCATGCGCTGCTGAAAAAGCTGGGCTATCACCTGGATCACGGCGTGTTCAGGCACCCTTCCCGCCAGGCCCTCTTTGTCGGCGACCTCGTCGACCGCGGCAGCCAGAATCGCATGGTGCTGGAGACAGTAATGGCAATGCTCGGCGCCGGCACCGCCCGTTGCGTGATGGGCAACCACGAATTCAACGCCTGGGCGTTTCACTACGAAGATTCACGGTTTGACTGGCTTCGGCCCCGCACCAACAGAAACCTGACCCAACATCTTGCGTTCCTGCACGAATATCTGGACCCCGGGCGCTTGCAGCGTGAGGAAGAGCTGCAGCAAGCCATTGGTTTTTTTGCGAGCCTACCACTGTTTCTCGACCTCGGGGCCATACGCATTGTCCATGCCTGCTGGCACCAAGCGTATATAGACCAGCTCAAGCCTCGACTCAATGCCGGCGGTTCCGCGCCTGTCGATCTACTGATCAAGGGTCACGAGCCCGGGACCGACACTTTCGAGCAATTGGAGACCCTCCTCAAGGGCCACGAAATCGACCTGCCCCAGGGCTACCACTACCCGGATGCCTATGGCATTACCCGCCACCGCATGCGCACCCGCTGGTGGCTCAATACGCCCGCCAACTACCGCCATTTCGGCCTGGCGCCACCCCGGGTGATCGAGCGACTGCCCGTTACCCAGGTGGATCCGGCGGTGCTGCTTGGCTACCCGGACGATGCGCCGCCGGTTTTCGTTGGTCATTACTGGCAAACCGGCACACCGCGGATTATGGCCGACAACGTCGCCTGCGTGGACTACAGCATGGGGCGGGGTGAGAAGCTGGTCGCCTATCGCTGGGATGGCGAGGAAAAACTGCACAACGACCACTTCTTTTACCTGTGAACTACACCCCGGGCAACGGGTAATGCCCACGGCCCGCAAGCGGGCGCGAAATCCAGCAAACCAGCAGGCAGCGCCGAGGGCTCGACCAGCATGAGACGATTTCAAGCAACCACAGTGGTCATCGCCGGACTACTGTTTCTCCAGGCCTGCAGCGGCCTCAGCCCCACAACGCCTTCCGCGGAACAATCGCCGGCAAGCCAGGCCACCGATAATTTTTACCGGCACATCAACCGGGATTGGCTGGCGCAAACCGAGATTCCCGCGGACCGGGCCGGCATTACCAACTTCGTTATCATCCAGGATACCGTCCACGATCGCCTGAAGCAGTTGGTTCTGAATTTGCCGAACGCCGATAGCGGGAGCCCGGAGCAAGCCAAAATAGCGGCGCTGCACGATAGCTACAACGATCTGCCACGGCGCAAGCAGTTGGGGGTCGGGCCAATCCGCGGTGAGCTGAAGGCGATCGGCAGACTCGATTCCCACCGGGAGGTAGCACGCATGTTTGCCCGCCTGCAGCGCCAGGGTGTCACGGTGCCCTGGGTGGGCTTCGTCGGCGCCGACTACCAGGACTCGAACCGCAATATCGTGCACCTGGCCCAGGCCGGCCTGAGCATCGATCGAGACTCTCTATCTCGGCACCGATGCCCGCTCGGCGCAGCAGCGGGAATACCTGCAGTCGGCGCTCGCCCAGCTGCTGGCGCTGGCCGGATTTACCGACGCCGCCGCCATGGCCACCGATGTCATCGCCCTCGAAGCACAGCTTGCCCGCATCCAGAACAGCAAGGTCGACAACCGCGACGTCGAGGCAACCTACAATATTACGACACTGCCTCAACTGGCCGCGGATACTCCCGAGCTCTACACCGGCTCACAACTGATGGCCCTGGGAATCGCGGGGGACTACCCGATCAACGTCATGCAACCGGATTACCTGCAGCAATTGCGACGGGTATTCGACCAAACCACCGTGGCCGACTGGCGGAAATACCTCTCGGCCCGGGTGGTGCTGCACTACGCGGAACTCTCAGTGACGACTTCACCGCCGTAACCAGCGCCTATGACATCCAGCGCGGGCTCTACGATGTTCGCCCTTCCCAGTGGCAGCTGGCGATCGCTTACCTGAACGATTACGTCGCATGCTACTGGGACAGCTCTATGTCGAAACCTTTTTCGAAGACCGCATCAAGACGACGTCACGGCCATGGTGGATGCCATCAAGGAAGAATATCGCCTCGCCATCCTCAAGTCAGATCGCCTTGGCCCGCTACCCGGCGCAGCGCTATGCTCAAGCTCGAAAAGATGGCCTTTCACATCGGCTACCCGGACCATGGCAGGATTACTCCTCCCTGCACGTCGACGGCCGCGACCTCGTCGGCGACCATCGGCGAATCGCAGGATACGAACATCGCCGGAATATCGCCGGACTCGGTCAGGCGGTAGATCGCAAGGCATGGGCAGTGCCACCCCAGGAGGTGAACGCGTTTTATAGCCCGGGAACGACACCTTCGTTCTGCTGGCCAGCATCTTGACCGAGCCCTTCTACTCGGCCGATGCTGACCTCGCTGCCGGTTATGGCGGCATCGGCCTGGTGATCGGTCACGAAATCGGCCACGGCTTCGACGATCCGGCCACCGCTTCGACGCCGACGGCAACCTGGCAGCTGGTGGTCCGAAGACGATGCCAGACGCTTCAGAGCGATCCACCAGCAACTCCTTGAACAGGCGAATGGCTACGAGATATGCCGGACACAGAATGAACGGCGAACTAGCAAATGGCAGGATCATCGGCGACCTGAGCGGCACGGAAATCGCCCTGCGGGCATTTACCGAGCAGTTGAAGCAGCAGGGCGCAGCCATCGCGGTAGTTCCATCGAGGGTCCTCGCCCGAATCGCCCTTGCCTGGCGCAGCAACATTCGCCCGGAGGTCATGCTCAACCTGCTCCAGGCCGATCCCCGTCCCCCGGCGGAGTATCGCGCCGACGGCACGTAGAAAACCTCGACGCGTTTCATGAACCCTGCCGCACCCGGCCCGGCGACGAGATGTATTGGCGCCGCTGAGCGCGTCAATATCTGGTAATCAGTGTTTTCAAAGGTCTCCGGCACGGCTCCACCAGCATGGTGTGGCCCAGGGAGCCAGTGAACACCCGGACCCTTGCCGTCAGTGAAAATGATAATAATTTCTCACTTGCGATGTGCTGAGAATCATTATTATTTATGCAGGCTGACGTGACCTGGGAGGATGACGATGAAGCCCACATTTTTTCGCGCAGCACAGCGGACGGAAACCGCTCGCGCGCCCGGAAAAGTCCTGGCCGGTTGGCGGGATCCCTTCCACACCGGGCTACGCCTCTGTGAACAAAAAAGGTGGCAGGAAGCGCTCCCCTACTTTCACTGTGCACTGGAGACCGCAGAGATCCTGATCGCAGGCGATGGGATGAAACCAGGGCGCGCCCATGAACTTTTCACCTCGGCGTCGTCGATGCTGATTGACGCCTTTGGAAACCTGGGTTAGAAGGCGGCGCCGCCCGGCCCACACGCGGCGGTCGAGGCGCTGACCCGTGAATTACCCCGCCACCCCGGGGAACACGCCTGCCTGGGTGAGCACCTGGAATAGCTCTACCGGCATTGCGGCATTCGAATTTGGCGACGCGCCGGCCAGACCTGGGCATCGCCTTCGTCGCCATCATATCCGCGCACGGCCGCGCATTAGCAGGCCTCCCGAATCCAGCCAAGAGAGAGAGGGGCCGCAAAAATGAGAGGGCTACCTTATTTGGGGGGTTCACTGATGCCACGCCGGGTTGCCCCGACGCCCACCCGGTGGCCCTCACCGATCCCCCCACGCGAGACCCGGCGGAGCGGGAGAAGGCCGCGATGGACTCCCTGTTCATTCCACTGAAAATCAACGCCGGGACTTTGCGCAGGCTCATTCACCAGCAGCAGTTGGCGGCTGAGAAGATGTCCGCTGTCTGAGCGGAGCTGCAAAAAGCATCATCAGGCAGGCGCTGCTGGACAGTATCGCCAGCCAGGGCAAACCTTGAGCGCGCGCCATATCGGCGCTAGCGTGACGGCCCGGCGCCGCTGAATCGGCCATCCGGCGCGGTAACTTTGGTGAATCCCTTCCCTGGCCTACAGTAAAATAAACGTCGCCATCCCGAGAAACACCCGAAAAAGCCCACGACGTCGGTCACGGTCGTCAGAATGACCCGCCAGGGCGGGGTCAATACCGGCCTTGCTCAGGAGCAGGGGAATGATAATGCCTGACAACGCCGCCACCAGCATATTGATGATAATCGCAAATGCAATGATCCCGGCGAGCAGCCAGTTGTCGAACCAGTACCCGCAGATAGAGCCGACCACCAGGGCCCAGAGCAGGCCGTTGATCAGCGACACCAATACCTCCTTCTTGCCCAGCGCCCGGGTGTTAGCGTCACTGAGCTGGCCAATCGCTAGCCCGCGTATGGTCAGGGTCAGAGTCTGGCTACCGGCGATCCCCCCCATGCTCGCCACGATCGGCATCAATACCGCCAGCGCGACCACCTGGGCAATGGTCGCCTCGAACAGGCTGATCACCGCCGCCGCCATAAAAGCAGTTATCAGATTAAGCCCCAACCAAACCGCGCGTTTACGCGAGCTGATCATCACCGGCGCGAACAGATCCTCATCGGATACATTGCCCCGGTGCATCAATTGCTCCTCGAAGAGATGCTGCGACACTTCCAGCGCCTGCAGGAATGAGAAAATCCCCAGCAGGCGGCCACTGTCATCGACCACCGGCAGATGGCTTTCCTGGCTTCCCATGAGAATGCGGATGGCCTCGGACGGCTCCTGCCTCGCCGTCAATATCTCGATATCGGTATCCATGATGTCGACGATCCTTGCCCGGCGCGGCTTGATCGCCAGCCAGCGCACGTCGAGGCTACCCACCAACCGGCCGTCCCCGTCGACCACATAGATTTTATCGAGGTGATAGGTCTGATCCAGATTGCGCAGGTCCAGGATTACATCGACCATGATGACACTGTCTGCCACGACCAGGGCATCGTGGGAAACCAGTCGTCCCAGCTCTGCATCGCCATAGGCCAGCGCCGAGGTGACCTGGTCCTGCTCCAGCGCCGACAGGTGCCTGAGAATGCCGCGGCTCCGTGCGCGGCAGCAGCTCGATAAAGTCGATGATCTCGGCTGAACTGCTGGTCGTGGCGATATCGACAAGCTCCTGTTCCGACAGCGCGTTCAGGGCCAGGCGCCGCACCTCATCGCGCATGGCGGCCAGTATGGCGCCCAGTTGCGGGCGGGGCAGCAACTGCCAGGCCTGGGCCCGCAGGCGCGTAGGGGTGGCTTCGTAGATCAGCGCCCAGTCAAGTGGCGAGTAATTCCCGGCATCGATAGGCAGGGATATCTCACCGCGCTCCAGGCCGCCGACGATCCACTGGATTGCGTCATGTAATTCTTCGTTGGTATTCATGGTTTACCCCCTGCGCCGCCGTCATGGGCCCGGGACAGTGCCGCGTGCCAGGCACGCCGAAGTATAATTCATAGCGCGCTGACAGCCCGCAAGATATTGCACAAGGCTTTGGCAGGACTGGTAAATTCTGTTCGGACGACTGGCGGCCGGTCAGCCAAGCCTGGCACAACCCGGCCCGTCGATCTCACTCTTACCCCCCGGCACGTGGCATCACCT
>CAVVVC010000001.1:0-1598854 GCA_963751595.1 uncultured Gammaproteobacteria bacterium | reverse complement strand
GAGGTGGTAACACTGATCAACCGTCTTGAGCAGCAAAACAAGGGTAACGCTGCCGAGGCAGGTTCCTGTAACTTCCAGCGTGGTGGCCGACAAGCGCACCAACAGCGTCCTGGTCACCGGCGATGAGGTTCAGCGGGCGCGAATCCGCACCATGGTACGTTACCTGGACGTTCCCCTGGAGAGCATCGGCAATGCCAACGTGATTTACCTCGAATACGCCAACGCTGTTGACGTCGCCGAGGTGCTGGGACGGGTCACTGACAACCTGTCCAAGATAGAAGCGGAGAACGCCAAGGAGACCGCCGGCAAGACCAGCGCCGTCATCGAGGCTGACGAGGCCACCAATGCGCTGATCATTACCGCCGACCCGGATGTGATGCAAACCATTACCGCGGTGATAGCCAAGCTGGATATTCGTCGTGCCCAGGTGTTGGTGGAGGCGATCCTGGTGGAAGTGGCGAACATCAATGACAAGGAGTTTGGCATCGAGTGGTTGTTTGGTGACAAGAGGCGGGGGTTTATGGTGCCAATGCCAGTCCACCAGCATCCGGGGTTGGGTTGCTGGGCGCCACCACCGCAGGCATCATCGAAGAAGATGACGGTCTCATTGGCGCTGCACTCGCCGCCTCACCGGGCTTTTCATTTGGCGTGGGCCGGGTGGATGAAGACGGGCTCAACTTCAACGTGCTGGTCAAGGCCCTGCAGGAGGAAAGCGACACCAACATCCTCTCCACGCCCAGTTTGCTGACCCTCGACAATAATGAAGCCACGATTGTCGTCGGGCAGGAAGTCCCTTTCGTGACCGGCAGCTTTACGTCGACCGGCACCGGCAGCAACCCCAATAACCCGTTCCAGACCATCGAGCGCAAGGACGTCGGTATTACGCTGAAGGTCACGCCTCATATCAATGAGGGTGACTCGATTGTGATGGAGATCGTGCAGGAGATATCGTCCCTCACCGAGCTGGTGGCATCCGACGTCATAACCAACAAGCGTGAGATCACTACCACGGTGCTCGCTGACGACGGTGATACCGTGGTGCTGGGCGGCCTAATCCAGGACAACCTGAATCAGGTCGAGCGCAAGGTTCCGGTACTGGGCGATATTCCGTGGTTGGGGCGCCTGTTCCGCAACAATGGCACCAAGAAGGAAAAAACCAACTTGATGGTGTTCCTGCGCAGTACCATCGTGCGGGATGCCCGGGTACTGAACGGCGCGACCGGCGTCAAGTACAACCACATGCGGGAACAGCAGTTGCGCGCCAGGGACGATGGCGTCAACCTGATGGATGATGACGTGATGCCGATTTTGCCGGCCTGGCGCTACGATGAACTGGAACGTCTCGATCGTATCAAGCAGGATGCTGTCGATGCCCGCTGAGGCTGTGGAGCACGACATACTCGACGCGTCCCTGGCGCCGCTTGAGGGGGACATCGGGCAACTGCGCGCCGACGAGATTTCCTATGCTTTTGCCTCCCAACATGGCGCTTACCTGCAGCGCCAAAACGAAGCAGTCGTCGTGCATGCGCGCCATGGCATCAGTCTGGACACCTACAACGAGCTGCGCCGCTTCGCCGGGGAAGACTTCAAGCTGCAATTCCACGACGATGCACAGTTCCAGCTCGGGCTGGCGGCGCATTACCAGCGCGGCGACAACCAGGCGCGCCAGGCAGCGGATGATCTGGGCTCCGATATCGATTTTACCGGGCTGTTGGAAGACCTGCCCCGGGATATCGACCTGATGGAGTCGGAGGACGATGCCCCGGTCATCAAGTTGATCAATGCGGTTTTGTCCCAGGCGATCAATGAGCGAGCTTCCGATATTCATATTGAATCATTCGAAAACGTTCTGTCGATCCGGCTCCGGGTCGATGGCGTGCTGCGCGAGCTGATTGCACCCGACCGCGCCCTCGGGCCGCTGCTGGTGTCACGCCTCAAGGTAATGGCGCGGCTTGATATTGCCGAAAAACGCATCCCCCAGGACGGCCATCTTTTGATCAAGCTGGCCGGGCGCGCCATTGACATACGGGTATCCACGATCCCCTCTGCCCATGGTGAGCGGGTGGTGTTGCGATTGCTGGACAAGGAAAGCGGACAGTTGCGCCTCGACCAATTGCAAATGAGCGAGCAGGTGCTGCGCGATTTTAAAAAACAGCCTGTCCAGCCCCCATGGCATCATCCTGGTGACGGGTCCCACCGGATCGGGTAAACCACTACCCTGTATGCGGGCCTGAGTCATATCAACCAGCCCGGTCGCAATATTCTGACCATCGAAGATCCGGTCGAATATTTGCTTGGCGGCATTGGCCAGACCCAGGTGAACCCCAAAGTCGGCATGACCTTTGCCAAGGGACTTCGCGCCATCCTGCGCCAGGACCCTGATATTGTCATGGTTGGTGAGATTCGTGACCTGGAGACCGCCGAAATCGCGGTGCAGGCCAGTTTAACCGGACACCTGGTACTGTCGACCCTGCATACCAATACGGCCTTGGGCGCCATCACCCGACTTCAGGATATGGGAGTAGAGCCTTTCCTGCTCTCGTCCAGCCTGCTTTCAGTGATGGCCCAGCGCCTGGTAAGAACACTGTGCCAGCATTGCAAGCTGCCGGATACGCTGACAGCCGCGGAGCGGGACCTGCTGCATTTGTCGGCGGGCGATGACGTGGTCGTGTACAAGGCCAAGGGGTGCCACCAGTGCAAAGGCACTGGCTACATGGGACGTACCGGTATCTATGAGCTGATCATGGTTGACGACAAGCTGCGGGCGATGATCCACGACGGTGAAAATGAACAGGCGATGGAAGCCTATTGCCGGCAGTCAGTGCCTGGAATCTATAGTGATGGTATCAACCGGATACTTTCCGGCGACACTTCATTGGCGGAAGTTTTGCGGGTAACCCAGGCGCGTTAAGGATGGCAGCATTCAGCTATGTCGCCCTGGACACCGAGGGCAGGAAAGTCAAAGGCCTGCTGGAGGCTGATTCCGAGCGCCAGGTAAGGGGATTGTTGCGCCAGAAGGACCTCAGGCCCGTTGAAGTTCACCCCACTTCCCGCAAAACCGAATCCAAGACCCAATGGCTGACCTTTGCCCGACACTGGTCGGTTTCAGAGCTGGCCCTGGTAACCCGCCAGCTGGCGACATTGGTGCAGTCCGATCTACCCCTGGCCGAAGCTCTCCAGGCGGTAGCCGAGCAGACCAGTAAGCCTGCCATCAAAAGCGTTCTGATGAGCATTCGTTCCCGGGTGAACGAGGGCCACAGTCTCGCCCATGCCATGTCCGAGCATCCGGCCGTTTTCAATGACCTGTATATTGGCATGGTGCGAGCGGGAGAGCACGCAGGATTCCTCGGAGTGGTATTGGACAGGCTGGCCGACTATACCGAAAAAACCCCACATGCCGCCCCAGCAGATCAAGACCGCCCCGTCCATTTACCCCGTGATTTTGCTGGTCGTCGGTCTGTCGGTGATTATTGCGTTGATGATCTTCGTGGTGCCGGAACTGGTAAGAATCTTCAGAAACACCAATCCGAGCTGCCGCTGCTCACCGTGATGCTCATCGCCACCAGCAACTTTATTTCCCAATACGGCGTGATCATCCTGGTCAGCATTGTTGCCCTGCTGTTGCTGTTTCGATTCTGGTTGCGTAAACCCGCCAATCGTCTCTGGTGGCATCGACAATTGCTGCACGTGCCATTGCTCTCCGGTTTTATCAACAAGGTGAATACCACCCGGTTCAGCAGCACCCTGGGGACCCTGTTGCAAAGCGGCGTGCCCTTGCTCGAAGCGTTGATGATCGCTCGTACTGTATTGACCAACCTCCAGTACCGGGAGCGCGCCCATCACACTACATCGATGCGGTCAGGGAGGGTAAAAGCCTGCGTTACGCGCTTGAAAGTAGTGGTTTTTTTCCTCCCATGCTGGTGCATATGGTTGGCAGCGGCGAAAAATCGGGTGAGCTGGAGAACATGCTGCAGCGGGGCGCCGAAAGCCAGGAGCGCGAGCTCGATACCGCCGTCCCCAGCATGATGAGCGTCATGGAACCCATCATGGTGCTCTTTCTGGGTGGCTTCGTGATGACGATCGTGATGGCAATCCTGCTGCCGATCTTTGGCATGAACAAGCTTTTTACCTGAGCCATGGCGATCGGCACCCGTCCCTATCGCCCGGCCGGTTTCACCTTGTTGGAATTGATGCTGGTGATTTTTGTCATCGGCATCATCGCGGCGCTGGCCATGCCCAATGTGGTGGTGCAGGACGACTTCGAGGTGTTACAGCAAAGCGCCCGGGAGATGCTGGCCGCGATGGAATTACAGGAGGAAGAGGCAATCCTCACCGGCACGCAACACGGTCTCAGGCTGGAGTCCGGCGATCTCGATGCCGATGGCGAAGTCGGCTACCGGTGGCTGGTTTGGTCTGCAGACGAGCAGCAGTGGGCTGTGGCTCGGGATTCCATGCGCCAGTATGATGGGGTGATTGCGGGCGCCTTGGAGTACAGCCTGACTATCGATGGCCAGCCCGTGGTACCGCAGCGCGTTGAGGCGGGGTCGAAGGAAACTGAGCAAAAGGTGCCACAAATCGTGATTTTCTCCAGTGGTGATATCACAGATTTTGAGCTGGTGCTGCGCGGGGCCGACGCCAGCGACTTCGTCACCCTCAGGGGAAGCTACGAAGGTCTGGAATTGGACGACAACAGGGAGGGTGAGTCCACTGAATAGCTTGCGAGCATGCGCTGGGCCGAGCTGCCGATCCCGACGAGCCGGGTTTACCCTGCTCGAAGTACTGATCGCGCTGGCGGTCATCGGGCTGGTATTGCCGCCATTGCTGATCAATGCGGCAGAGCGGCTAAGCGGGCTCAAGATCATGGAGGAAAAAATCGTTGCCAATCTGGTTGCGCAGAATCAGTTGGCCACTTATCGACTCAACAACCAGTTTGCAGGCAAGCGCCCGCCCCGGCGGGAGGATGGCAGCGAACTGATGGCCGGTCGCGACTGGTACTGGGAGGCCGAGACGGAGCCAACCGAGGTGGAAGGCTACTTTCGAATCAGTATCAAGGTGGCGAGTAAACGCGACATGGAAGATCCACGGGCCGAGGTTTCGGCCTACCTCGGGGTGGAGTAGAAGAGGGGACGCAATCGCAGTCAGTGCGGCTTCGCCCTGATCGAGCTGCTGCTGGCGCTGGCGATGACTGCGCTCATTGGTGCCAGTGCCTACGCGGCACTGGAGGGCGTAGGACGGTCCCGGCAGGCTTTTTTTGAGAAGGTGCCGAACTGGCACAGGTGCAGCGCTTTCTGACACTTTTCAGTATCGATATCCCCCAGTTATCCGGCGTGCAGAACCGGGCGGCCAATGGTGAGTTGGAAAATGTCCTGGTGGTGAACGATGGCGCTGAAACCCTGATGATTCTCAATCGGCGGGGCTGGCACGATCCGCTGGCGATGCCGCGTAGCGAGATGCAGCACGTGTGTTCTACCGGTACGACGGCGAGCAGGTCTACCGTGGCTACTGGGAAACATTCGACCGGGTCAATGATGAGTTGTTTCGGGAGAGGCTGATCCTGTCCGGGGTCAAGCGGATCGGCGTTCGGGCGCTGCCGCGGGTTGAGGGGGCCGATATCGACCGCCAGTGGCTACCGAGCTGGCCGGAAGGGGAGTCGCGGGATACCCTGCCGGCGGCGATAGAGTTGACCGTCGAACTGGAGTCAATGGGTGAGTTGAAACGCATTTATGAATTGTTACCGCAAATCACAGCACCCTGGTTCCCTGGGTCGTCAGTCGGGCGCAGCGCTGATCATTGCGATTTTTGTGCTCGCCCTGGCGATGATCATTATAACGGCCATGAGTACCCACTTTGCGGTAGCGGCACGCAGGACCGACAATCAGGTGCTCGCTGACCAGGCCTGGTACTATCTCACCGGGGCAGAGCAACTGGCGATAGAGCTATTGCTGCAACAATTGAAGGAGCGCGCGGAACAGCAACGCGAGGATTTTTTTCGCCCTGAACTCTTTGGCCAGTTTGATACCGATCATGGCTGGTTGGCTTTTGCCGTCGCCGATCTCCAGGGGCGATTCAATATCAACAGCCTGGCTGGCTCAGTGGCGGGTTCCGGCGCTCAGGTTACCGAGGGCTCAGAGCCAGAGGCGGGCTCCGGGGGCGCTTTTTCCAATCCCGCCGACAGCGTGCCCGTTGCGGATCCGACCGGCATCAGCCCGGTTCCGCGAAACCAGGAGCAACAGCGGTTTATTCGTTTGCTGCTGAGCGTGCAAGAACCGCAGTTGTCCGAGCCCGAGGCAATTGCAATACTCGAAGCGCTGCTGGACTGGATGGATGTCGATACCATGGAGACGGGCTTTGGCGGCGCAGAGCAGATGTTCTATTCTCGGCAGACACCGCCTTACCGGCCCGCCGACGTGCCGATGCGCGATGTTTCGGAGCTGCTGCTGGTCAAAGGGGTAACACCGCCGCTGTACCAGGCATTGCGCGATAGCCTCACGGTTTGGCCGCGGGAGGGCGCCCCGGTCAGTGTCGCGGGGGCCGACGTCGCGATGATACAGGCGCTGTATGACGGCGATAACCTGCTGCCCCTCGACGTTGAAAAGGCACAGGCAATTGTCACCGCCATCAGAGAGGGTGAGGTGATGACCATGGAAGATTTTTTGACCCGCCCGGAATGGGGCGCTGAGGGCTTGAAGCCACAAAACATTACCGCAAGCAGTGAGGTATTCATTGTCAGTTCGCGCACCCGGGTGGGGCGCCTTACCCAGGCGATGGATAGCGTCATCCGGGTCAGGAACGATAAAGCAGAGATATTGGCCAGAAGTATGCGAATGTTATGAAAAATTTTTTCCGCAAACCCGAAGCTCGTGTAAGCAGCCGTTTGCTGGTTTACCCCACCCACGAGGAGGCGATGTACCAGTGGCGGGCCATCGTCGACGGCGAGGTCCAGGCTGAGCACATCGGTGACCTGCAGAGCCTGGCAAAGCAACAACAGGCCATGCCCGGCAGCGAGCTGGTGCTGGTGCTGCCAGCATCCAGCCATACCCTGCGAACCCTGAGTTTCACGGAGGCAGAGCGCAAACTGTATCGCCAGACCATGCCCTATGAGCTGGAGGACAGCCTCGCGGAGAGCACTGAAAAGCTTCACTTTGCCTACCGTCCAATCAGCCGGGACCTGATGGGGATCGTGGTCGTCAGCAGGGCTAAGGTGGAGCCTCTGCTCGAGGAGTTTCGCGAGGCCGGTCTCGGTGTCGACATGCTCGTGCCCGAGGCGTTGCTGCTGCCCTGGACCAGCGAACGCCAAACCTGGCTGCTTGCCAACGACCAGGTCGTTGCCCGCTCGGGTGCCTGTGCCGGCTTCGTCTGCAGCCCCCAAAACCTCGAACTGGTGGCTGCAATGCCCGGTCATGGGTACCTGGAAACAGCGCAACACCTGGAACTCGTGGTGGAACAGGGCGCCGATACCAGCAGTATGGAGGCTGCCCTGGAGAGCGCACGGCCCGGTCTACAGGTGGAGATAAAACCTGTTGATTCGGTCTCTGGATGGATGGCATCGGTGTTACCCTCCGAGCCCCTCAATCTGTTGCAGGGAGATCTTCGACCTGCGTTGCGCTGGCGTCACTACTGGCACGATTGGAAGCCGGTAGCTATTGCTGCGCTGGCGGCAGTACTGGTGAATTACGCAGTGCTGATTTATCACTATTCCAGCGCTCGCGAGGCCGCGACGGTGCTGGAGGCCAAAAAATACGCGCTCGCTCGTGAGGCCATTCCGAACGGCAAGATCAGTAGTCCGGAGCGTCAACTGCGAGCGGCCTTGACCCAGCTTTCCAGCGCTGGCCCCAGCCGTTTCGGGCCGATGATCGCCCGGGTGGGCCCTGCGTTGGGTAGCGAGGCGGGCTACACGGTGCGCAATATCAACTACGACGGTGGCAACCGCAGTCTGCGGCTCGAGTTGCGAGCCAATGATTTTCAGCATATCGAACAATTCCGCAATGTCATGCAACAGCGTGGCATCGAGGCGCAGTTACTCAATAGTAGCGCTCAGGGCCAGGGAATTCTGGCGCGCCTTGAGCTGAAGGAGAGCAGCCGATGAAGCAGTGGTTCGGTAAACTCAATCCCCGGGAGCAGCTGATGGTGGCAGCAGCAGCCCTACTGGTTGGCTTGTTGTTGCTTTATGGCATAGCCTGGGCGCCGCTGAAGCGAGCTATCGAGGGTTATGAGGCGGGCAATGCCGATGCCAGAGAATCCCTCGACTGGATGCAGCAGGCGGTAGCCGATATCAAGAACGCCGGTGCCGGTGGTGGGGTAGCGGATCAAGCCTTAAGTATTTCAGCCCTGGTTGACACTACATTGCCGAACTACTCACTGGTGATGCAACGTTACCAACCCACCGGTGACGACTCGGCCCAATTATGGTTGGAAGACGCGCCGGTCTCCCAGGTCATTGCCTGGCTGGTAGCGATTGAGCGGGACTACGGCATGCGCCTGATCACCGTTGCCATAACCTCCGCCGACAAACAGGGCTTCGTAAAGACCCGGGTGCGAATGGGCAAGTCCTGATGCCCCGTCGACGAGAGGGCCAGCCCATACCCAGGCAGCGCGCCACCGATTGATGCACGGGCGTTCACAGGGGAATGACTTATGAGCGAATACCAAAAATGGGAATGCGTCATCTGCGGATATATTTACGATGAGGCAGAGGGATTACCCGAGTTGGGGATTGCCCCGGGGACCCGTTGGGAGGATGTGCCCGAAGATTTCGAGTGCCCCGATTGCGGTATTGGCAAGATGGATTTTGATTTGCTCGAAGGTGCCTGACAGGGCGTTTGCCGGCCGCGGGATGTTTTCAGTCCGGTGAGGCCTGGACGGCATTGAAGTTTTTGACAAAGCGCTGGATTCTGGCCGCGTTGGCACCCAGGTCCCCGCGGCCAACCCGGGATGCGGACCGCAGGTCAATGACGCTGCCGCTGGCGGCGGGTTCAACCCGGATAACGATATCGTCCTTGAATCCAAACCAGAAGCTGGTGTCCACCGCTTCGAGATGGCCCGGGCGGGATTGCCTGTCAATGATCTCCCATCCCATCTCTTCCGCCACTTGTGCGGCCCTTGCGAAAGCCCCGTCAGGCGACAGGCCGGACTCAATGGAGTGCAGGTCGTCGTAGGCTTCGCGCTGGGTTTCGGCCACAGACGCCTCCCAGACCAGCGAATTTTCATCGGGACCACGTTGCTTGATCGCCGCATGGTATTCCGGCGGGCGCACCGTGTCGGTTGAGATGTCATGAATCATGGGGGCCGAGCCACCCGCGCTGTAAAGGTAGGCCGCAATTGCAAGCGGGATGGCGCCCATCAGCATACCGGCGGCCAGGGTCCGGCGCTCGGTGCGATGCACCGGATGCCAGGCAAAACCCATAAACAGGGCAACCGGCACCAACGCCGAAACAAATCCCAGCACCACCATGATGATGCCGATACCGTGGCTCCAGAAGCCAAAACGGGTTCCCAGGGCACCCAGGAGTAATAGTATAAGGCTCATGGCGCCAACCCACAGTGCGATGGTGCTGCGACGGGAATGCTCGTGTCGGTGGCTGGGTGACATTCGGGTTTCCTGCAGATTCTTTATTGGCATGGCTGGCCCGGTTGGCCGGCGCCTCGCGTGCAATGTGCCCGGGTTCCTGCGACTTTGCAAGCCGTCCTGAAAACGGGCCGGCCGGAAATGTACCCCGGGGAGCGACGCAGCGATCTTCGGGGACTCCTGCCTGCGCGTTGCCAGGGCCTGCCGCCCCGGGTTCAAACGTTGGCGCCCCGGGTAGGTGAATGGAAACCACTCTGATACAATTTTTCCGCCTGCACCGGTGTGGAGCGGGCGTAGCCACCGAGGGTAATGCAGCCCATGACCGAGTCCATCCGCACAATAGCGATACTTGGCGGCACCGGGGACCTGGGGACGGGTCTTGCCCGGCGCTGGGTCCAGGCGGGTTATGAGCTTGTCATCGGTTCGCGAACCCTCGCCAAAGCCGAGGCGGCAGCCGCTGATCTGTGCGGGGTCATGGCGGCTCGGGGTATTTCCGCCATCGCGGTACAGGCAATGGAAAACCGGTCTGCGGCGGCCGCCGCAGACCTGGTCGTGCTGACTGTGCCGTTCAGCCATCACAGCAGCACCCTGGAGCAGGTCAGGGAGGCTTTGTCAGGCAAGATACTGGTTGATGTGACCGTTCCGCTGGTGCCGCCGAAAGTGGGGACGGTGCAGTTACCCGAGGGCGGCAGTGCCGGAGAGATAGCCCAGCACCTGTTGGGGGATGAGGTACGCGTGGTATCGGCCTTCCAGAATGTAGCCGCCCAGCATTTGCAGCAAGGTCATGAACTGGATTGTGACGTGCTGGTCACAGGAAACAGCAAGCAGGCCCGTGAGCTTGTGATCGGCCTGGTCGAGGCTGCCGGAATGCGCGGTTTTCATGCTGGCCCCATTGCCAATGCTGCTGCCGCGGAGGCCTTGACCTCGGTTCTGATCACGATCAACCGACGCTACCGGTGTCATAGCGGAATTCGTATCACTGGCCTTGGGGATGATCACGATTGAGTCCTCAATGGACAGGGCGACAGTTGCAGTTATTCGCGCTGGCGAACATGCCCCTGGTGCAGCCCGGCGATGACTTACCGGCACTCATAACCACCGCCCTCCGGGATAACAAGCGCCCGTTGGTCGACGGCGACGTGCTGGTCATTGCGCAAAAAATTGTATCGAAAGCCGAAAATCGCTATGTCGACCTGGGCTCGGTAACGCCCTCAGCGGCCGCCGTGCAATTGGCAACGAAGGTTGCCAAGGACCCTCGCCTGGTGGAGTTGATACTGCGGGAGAGTCGGGAGGTTATTCGTTACAAGCCCGGCGTGCTGATCGTGGAGCACGTGCTGGGATACGTTCATGCCAACGCTGGTATCGACCGATCCAACATAGACGGAAGCGACAGCATGGTACTTTTGCTTCCCGAAAATCCCGATGATTCGGCTGCACAGTTGCGTCGTCGCATTGGGGAAGAGTGGGGCGTTGACGTAGCGATCATCATCAACGACTCGGCGGGTCGTGCCTGGCGCGAGGGGGCCATCGGTTTTGCCCTGGGCTGTGCCGGCTTCGATCCCGTGGTGGACCTGGTGGGACGAAGGGACCTCTCCGGTCGACCCATGCAGGTAACCAGGGTTGCGGTTGCGGACGAGCTGGCCGCGGCGGCGTCTTTTCTGATGGGCCAGTCGGATGAGGGTTTGCCAGTGATACAGGTCTGTGGAGCCAGGCTGCCAGCCCGCAGTGCCGGTTCTGCCGGCCTCATCAGGTCGCGTCGGACCGACCTCTTTCGTTAGCAGCCTGTTAGGGCAGGGGGGTTACAGTGGGTAGCAGGGTGCTTGCGCTCTCGGGGGGTGTCGGTGGAGCCAAGCTGGTGCTTGGCCTGTCACGGGTGCTCGAACCCCGGCACCTGGTCATTGGCGCCAATACCGCGGACGACTTCAGCCATTTCGGACTGCGGGTCTGTCCCGACCTGGATACCGTCATGTACACCCTGGCCGGCATCAATGATCGACAACGGGGTTGGGGCCTCGCCGGAGAAAGCTGGCAATTTATGCAGAGCCTTAAGCGCCTGGGTGGCGCCGACTGGTTCAACCTCGGTGATCGGGACCTGGCAACCCACGTGCTGCGCACGGACAGCCTGGCCCGTGGGCTCAGTTTGTCTCAGGTAACGGACAACTTCTGTCGCCGCCTGGACATCGGCCAACGATTGCTGCCGATGTCTGACGACCCGGTCGCCACGCTGCTGGACACCGACGAGGGCACCCTGGCGTTTCAGGATTACTTCGTTAGGTGCCGCTGCCAGCCCGTGGTTAGTGCCTACCGCTTCGCCGGGGCCGAGTCTGCCCGGCCCCAGCCTGAATTGCTGGACTTGCTGGACGCGCCAGACCTGGCCGGGGTGGTGATTTGCCCCTCCAATCCGTTTCTCAGTGTCGAGCCCATTCTGGCCCTGCCTGGCATGCGCGTAGCCTTGCAACGATGCAAAGCCCCCGTCATTGCGGTTTCGCCGATCGTGGGTGGAAATGCCCTCAAGGGGCCCGCTGCCAAAATGATGCGGGAACTGCAGCAACCGGCCTCGGCATTGCAGGTAGCGCGCGTTTATCGCGGGCTGGTGGATGGCATGGTGGTCGATTCCACTGACGCCTGTGAGGCGGCGGCGATAGAGTCTCTTGGAATGCATTGCCTGGTTACACCGACGGTGATGAAAACCCTGCAGGACAAGAGCCGGCTAGCGCAGCGGCTGTTGAGCTGGCTGCAGGGCGATCTGTCAGGGACTTGACGGGGTGTTGAGGATTCTGGAAATCGATATCCCGGGCTCTTGAGTTCGGGGACTGACAGGTCCGTCCGCAGGCTGACCGTTCAGTCAGTGGCAGCGCCCTGCAGACAGATTTCCTGGCTTGCCAGCGGGACGAGACCGCCGACGCCGATCTCGAATAGCGGTGGCCTGCGCATCCTTGTATGTATCCAGTCCGACTTACTTGGTAAACTCCTTGTGCACCTGGCGTTCAATTCCCGTTTCGTGCCAACGGCGTCCGCGCCATGCTACCGTCGCGGACTTCGGGTTGCATCGGTCAGCCCATAATGCCCAGGCCTTTGCAAAAAATTGGTGAGGTAGAGAGTTCTGATGTCAGGCTCCGTAAGGACAGCTTCCACGCCGGTCACAGCGGCCCGTTTATGGGTGTTGATCCCGGTAAAGGAACTTGTCAACGCCAAACAACGGCTATCGGGGATCCTCAGCCCCGGGGAGCGCCGGGCTTTGTCCCAGGCAATGGTCGAAGACATGCTCCAGGTGCTCGCATCGGTGCCGGGCATTGACGGTGTACTGCTGGTATCGGATGACTCCACCGCAGATTTGCTGGCCTATCGCTATAACGTCAGGCTGCTCGTTGAGGACAGCCCCAGTCGTGGGCTCAATGCCGCAGTAACCCAGGGTGCGGCGCATTTGTGGGGCCTGAACGCGAGTCACATGCTGGTGTTGCACGGTGACCTGCCGCTCATCCGTGCCGAAGATATTGGCAGGCTCATCGCCGATCTGCCCCCGCCTGACAGCCCGCTGGTGCGACTGGTGGCCGATGCCTCCAACGAGGGCAGCAACGCCTTGCTGTGCTCCCTGCCGGCGCCCATTGATTTTTGCTACGGTCCCCACAGCTTTGAGCGCCACCGTTTGGCCTGTGCCCGGCGGCGAGTGGCCTGGCAGCAGTATTCGCTGGCGAGTATGGCTCTGGATATCGACCGCCCCCGGGATTTGCAGGCCCTGATCCGGGGTCTCTTCGACCCGGGGACTGCCGGCGCCGGGAGCAAGACCGCGGCGATGCTGGAAAAATACGCCGTCGACGAGCGCCTGCAACAAATGAAGCTGGGGAGCAGCAGCGATGTCGCCACCACCCGGGGCATGGCCCAGGGAGCGGACGGTGTTGGTTAGGGAGACAGCGGATTGGCTGTTCGCCGGTCGGCTTCCCAGCGACGGCGAAGCGAGAGCCCTTGCGGCACGAACGGATACGCCAGTTTTGATGGGCCTTGCAGCCGGACTGCGGGACGTGGGCCACGGCAACGTGATCTCCTATTCGCGCAAGGTGTTCATCCCCCTGACCCGGCTCTGCAGGGATGTCTGCCACTACTGTACGTTTGCCAAAACGCCGCGCAAGCTTGCCGCCCCCTACCTGACGATCGAGCAGGTGTTGGAGGTAGTGCGCCGCGGTGAACGGGCGGGCTGTCGTGAGGCTCTGCTCACGCTTGGAGAAAAGCCCGAGCGACGCTATTCGGTGGCTCGCCGCGCTCTGGCGGAGTTCGGCTGCCGTACCACGCTGGAGTATGTGGCCCGGGTTGCCGAAACGATTAGCCGCGAGACCGGGTTGTTAACCCATATCAATGCCGGGTGCATGAGCGACGCCCAGATTGACATGCTGCGGCCGGTGTCGGCCTCGATGGGCATGATGCTCGAATCTGCCAGTGAGCGCCTTTGTGGCCGGGGTATGCCCCATTTCGGTTCTCCTGACAAAAATCCTCGGCTGCGACTCGAAACCATCGAGCGAGCAGGGGTCAAGCAGGTGCCATTTACATCCGGCATCCTCATTGGCATCGGCGAAACCCGCCTTGAGCGCATCGAAGCCCTGTTGGCCTTGAGGGCACTGCACCGGCGCTATCAACACATTCAGGAAATCATCATCCAGAACTTCAGGGCCAAGCCGGGCACCCGGATGGCCGAAGCTGAGGAGCCGGATCTTGACGAGCTGCTCTGGACCATCGCGGTCGCCCGCCTGCTATTCGGGTCGACGATGAGTATTCAATCGCCTCCCAACCTCAGTCCCGGAGTACTGGTCCAATTGGTGGCAGCTGGCATAAACGACTGGGGTGGGATTTCGCCCCTGACGCCGGACTATGTCAACCCCGAGGCGCCCTGGCCCCACCTCGACCGGCTTTGCGCCGAAAGCCTGGCCGCGGGAAAACACCTTGAGCAGCGCCTGACCGTTTACCCCGCCTATGCCCTCGATCACTCCCGCTGGCTGGACCCCGGAATGCACCGGCAGGTATTACAGCAGATCGATGGGGCCGGGTTTGCCCGCATCGACAGTTGGCGCGCGGGCAAGTCGCCGGCGCTGCCGGTGCTGGAGCCCCGGCTGCTAACCGCCCCCGGCGTGAGCGCCCATCCGCCGCTGCGATCCACGCTGGACGCCGCTTGCGCCGGCCAGCGACTCGACGAGGGGACGATTGCGGGGCTGTTCGCGGCCCGGGGTGAGGATTTTGCCGCGATCTGCCAGCGGGCTGACCAATTGCGGTCGCAGTGCAACGGTGAAAACGTCAGCTATGTGGTCAACCGAAATATCAATTACACCAACATCTGCTATTTCAAGTGCCGTTTTTGTGCGTTTTCCAAGGGCAAAACCAGCGATCATCGGCGGGGGCGACCCTACGATCTGTCACTCGATGAAATCCTGCGACGCTGTCAGGAGGCCTGGGACCGGGGCGCGACCGAGGTTTGCCTCCAGGGCGGCATTCACCCGCAGTATACCGGCCTGACCTACCTCAAGCTCTGCGAGGCCATCCGCCGGCAACTGCCTGGGCTGCATATTCATGCGTTTTCGCCCCTGGAGATCTGGCAGGGCGCGGCAACCCTGGGCCTGGAGCTGGAGACTTACCTGGGCCAACTGCAGGCCTCTGGTTTGGCGAGTCTGCCGGGTACCGCAGCCGAGATTCTCGACGACGAGGTGAGGGCGGTGCTGTGCCCGGACAAGATCAATACCGGGCAATGGTTGGAGGTCATGGAAACCGCACACGGCCTGGGTATTGCCACCACCGCTACGATGATGTTCGGCCACGTCGACACTTACCGTCATTGGGCTCGACACCTGCTGCGGCTGCGAGATTTGCAAGCTGTTAGCGGTGGCTTTACCGAATTCGTGCCGCTACCCTTTGTCGGTGCCGAAGCGCCAATTTATCTGCGGGGCGGGGCGCGCAACGGGCCGACCCTGCGGGAGTCGATATTGGTTCATGCGGTGGCGCGCCTGGTGCTCTATCCCCACATAACCAATATCCAGACCTCATGGATAAAAATGGGTGAGGCTGGCGCCCTGGCCTGTTTGCGGGCCGGGGCCAATGATCTGGGCGGGACTCTGATGAACGAGTCGATTACCCGGGCGGCTGGCGCAGATCATGGCCAGGAGCTGCCTCCGGCGCGGATCGAGGCCTTGCTGGCGGGTATCGGCCGTGGTGCCTATCAGCGTACCACGCTGTATGGCGTTGCCGACGCCGGGCAGCAGACCAAATCCTATGACGCGCAGCCCCTGGCGAAGCTGGTTGAAGCGCCACTGCACCCAGGTTCGGCTGGCACTGCGCTTGTTACGGCGGGGGCAGATGACCGCCGCTAGTACGAATGGCACTTAGTTAAGGAGAAATACATAGGATTTTCAAAGCGCCGCTCCGGGCATCTACCCCGTCAGGACACGCCGTAAACCCGTCCCTGGGGGCTCTGCGCCGACATCCCTGTCGGCGAAGGTCCTGCCGAGGTAGACCCCCGAATCGGCTTAACTAAGTGCCATTCCCGCTAGTACCGAGCCTTGACCCCTGGCGGTGCCTCAGTCGAGGCGGCTGTGTTCGATGCCTGCGCCAGCAGTCGTCAGTGGACGGGGCTGGCCATCCTGGCCAAGAAAGCTGCTGATCGCTGCGATGCAATACTCGGGGTTGTCGAGCAACACCGCGTGCCCGGCCATGGGAACGACGTCAAGCTCGCTCCGGGCCAGGCAGCGCTCCACCATCCTGATTGCGGTATCGCGTCTGAGAATCGAGGATATTTGCCCCTTGAGCACCAGGGTCGGACAGTGTGTTCTTGCCAGGCATTGCCAGAGGGTTTGGCTCAAGGGGGTGCACCCCGGGTCATCGGTGGTACTGGCAAAGTCCTGTTGCCAAAGTGCGGCCACGAAGGCGGGGTCCGTTTTCACAAGCCAATGACTCCCCGTCTGCCTTACGCCATGGTCGGCCAGGTATTGCAGTCCCCGGGGGCAGGCCAGTGGATGACGGGCGCCCAGCCATTCGCGATAGCTGTGCAGGTTGGCGAAGGTAGAGGGCTGGCGGACGGCATCCATGCGAATTCGCCGGATTCCCCTCGGATCGGCCTCGGGTCCGGTATCGATAATGGTCAGGCTGGCGACCTGCTGGGGATAGTCGGCTGCGAAGAGCATCGCCACCCTTGCACCCAGTGAATGTCCCACCAGGTGAAAGTTGTCCAGCTCGAGTCGCGCTGTGAGCGCTACAAGGTCTTGCAACAGGGCGGCATGGCTGTAGTCCCGGTCAGCGTCCCAGTCCGAATCACCGTGGCCACGAAGGTCGAGGGCAAGCACCTGATAGTCAGTCTGGAGGTGGCGGGCAAGGGGGTCCCAGATCCGGCTGTGATGACCGAAGCCGTGCAGCAGCAGGCATGAGGGCGCGCCGTCGTTGGGCCAGATGTTGGCGTGCAACTCGAGGCCCTGTGCGTTGTGGAAGCGAATGGAGTCGGGGCTTGTCATCGAGGGGGGTTCCGGAATCGATTGCCTGATTCTGGAGTTTATCACGTGCCAGACCATTGGCCGGGGTCTGGCCCGGTTGCGAACTAAGCGCGGCTTGTTTACGCTGCCGGGCGCCGCTCATATTCCGGGCCTTGGCGTCTTCCAGGCCGGGATACACTGGCACAGGATCGCAACACCCTGCGTCGTATCTTTCCATCTGTAACCCTGACCGCGGAAAGCGCCATAGATGAATCAGACAGCAAAAATCAAACTTGAGCCGGGCTGGCTGGCGAAACTGGAGCCCGAGTTTCAAAAACTCTATATGCAGGACTTGAAGCAATTCCTGCTGGAACGTCGGCAACTGGGAAAAACCATCTACCCGGCGGGAAACCAGTTTTTCAGTGCCCTCGACCATACCCCGATCGATCGCGTGAACGTGGTGATCCTGGGGCAAGACCCGTATCACGGCCCCGGCCAGGCCCATGGCCTTTGCTTTTCGGTTCCCCCGGGGGTAAAGCCGCCACCTTCGCTGATCAATATTTTTCGTGAGATCGAGGCGGACATGGGCATTACCATGCCGCGACACGGTTGCCTGCACCACTGGGCCGACCAGGGTGTGCTGTTACTGAACAGTGTACTGACGGTTGAACAGGGCGATGCCGCGTCCCATCAGGGCAAGGGGTGGGAGCAGTTCACGGACCGGGTTATCCACGTTGTCAATGACAACTGTGAAAGCTGTGTTTTCATGCTCTGGGGAGCCTATGCCCAGCGCAAAGGCGCGTTTATCGACCGCCAGCGTCACCTCGTGCTGGAGGCACCCCATCCATCGCCGCTGTCTGCGCATCGGGGTTTCCTGGGTTGCCGGCACTTTTCCCGTGCGAATGCGTGGTTGCTGGAGCGTGGCAAGCCCGCCATCGACTGGTCGCTGCCCGCTGCGACCTGAGACTCGGTCAGGGTGGTACTGCAAGCGCTGGCGCACGTTCTGGCAGCGAGGCCGATCTACTCTGCAGGAGCCTGCGCCCGGGGGTAGTCGAGCGCTGTGGTTATGATCGTCGTATCCTGGCCGTTGAGCGCCATTCGGGCCTGCGCAGGCTGATCTTCGCCGAGCACTACCAGGCCTTCGATGCGCCCGCCGCCGGTCGCCAGCGCACTAACGAAAGTACCGCTCAGCCCCTCGGCCACCAGCGCATCGCCGGCGCCTGGCGGAGCGTCTGCCTCGGCACTGAATCGCCGCATACGTCGCTTGACTGCCCCACGGTAGTGTGCCCGTGCTACCACCTCCTGGCCCGTGTAACAGCCCTTGCGGAAACTGATGGCACCGAGCTTGTCGAAGTTGAGCATCTGGGGGATGAACAGCTCACTGCTGTCGCCGACGATATTGCCGATACCTTGATGAATATCCAGTAACTCCCAGGCTGCCGAATCCGCAATCGTAAGTTCCTGGCTGGCTGCCCGCCAGAACGCTTCTGCCTCGCTGCGGGGCAATACCACCAGGTAGCGCGGGGTCTCGCCCTCCAATTGGAAGCAATAGCCGGCGCCAAGGCCGGCCCGGGAAAATGGGCCGTTGGGCAATGCTCCATCGCCGTATCGCTGGATTAGGCCCCGGGCGCTGTTGCCTGCGAGGCCGAATACGGCCCAGCTATCGGTCACGTCCTCCAGTTGGGCTTTGGAAAAGACAATGTATTTCGCCAGCGCTCGTTGCAGCGCCGGCAGTGCCGAGCATGGCAGCAAACAGGTGAAGCGGTGCACTGCCTGTTGGACAAGGATAAAACTCGCGATCGCCCGGCCCTTGGGCGTGCAATGCACGCCGCGACGGCCGGCAGCCGGATTGACCTCGTCCAGATCACAGCTCAATTGTCCCTGTAAAAACCTGGCAGCATCACTACCTTCGACGCTCAGCTGCCCCATCCCGGGCAGCAGGGTAACGAAATCCGCTTCGAGCTGCTGTTGCAGTGTTCCTGCGCCGCCGCTAAAACTTATCCCTTCGGGAGTCAGGTGATGGACCTGGGTTATTACCGAGTTTAACCAGTTCTGCTGCATTGCCATTCCCCGCGCGAAAAGTCTATGGTATGACGTCCTGCCAGCGCTGTCAGCAGGGGCCGGAAACGGCACTGGAACCGGACTGATGCAATCCAGTGCCTGAAATCTTACTATGGCGGACCATCGGAGGAAGAAAACGGGTTGCCCCATGATTTCTGAGGAAGATTACAAGCGCATTTACTGGCACAGCAGGCGCGGCATGTTAGAGCTGGACCTGATCCTGGTGCCTTTTGTTGAAAACCACCTGCGCAAGTTACCGGAGGCCGACCAGCAGCGCTTCGTGCGCCTACTGGAGCAGGAAGATACTGACCTCTTTCGCTGGTTCATGCGCGCAGACAAGCCCGCCGATCCCGACCTGGGGTCCATAGTCGGCCAGATACTGGACGTTACCCTTGTCAACTGAATGGCATCCGGTGCGCTCCTGCCTCGGTCGCCGGATACTGGCTGGGAGCGTTTTAGCAGTGGTGGCGAGTCTCTATTTCGCTGCGCCGGCGGGCATCCTGCAGTGGTTGATTGTAATGTTGCTGCTGGGCGTGTTCGCCTGGGGCCTGGTTCGGGATTGGCGGCGGGAGCCGCAGGGGTTCGGCTGTGATCAGGGCCAGTGGTACCTGCGTCAGCAGGGTGAGCGCGAGCCGGTTGTGCTGTACCACAGTCATTTCATTACCCGTGGGCTCGGGGTGATCGGTTTCGCGGCTGCCGACGGCAGCATGGTTTCAATTGTTATCCTGCCAGATTCAATGAGCCCCGGTGACTGCCACAGGCTGGCGGTAGCCCTGGTTTGAACTTGCCCAAAGGGCAATCCGTTCATTGCGGCGGTCGCAGAATAGTATCGAGGGCGGTTGCTGCTGGCTCAGGATAGTCCAGGGTGTAATGCAGGCCGCGGCTCTCCTTGCGCGCACTGGCGGATTCGATAATGAGTCGCGCTACTACCGACAGGTTGCGCAGCTCAAGGAGATCGTTACTGACCTTGTAGTTGCTGTAGTATTCGGCAATTTCCTGTTGCAGCAACTCGATTCGATGCGACGCCCGCTGCAGGCGTTTGGTCGTGCGCACGATGCCGACATAGTCCCACATGAAGCGCCGCAATTCTTCCCAGTTGTGAGAAATGATGACATCCTCATCGGAGTCGGTAACCTGGGACTCGTCCCAGGGAGGCGGTGGCTGTGGTAGGGGCACGCGGTCGCTGTTGGCGATGATATCCGCCGCTGCAGCACGACCCCAGACGATGCATTCCAGCAGCGAATTGCTCGCCATCCGGTTGGCGCCGTGCAAACCGGTGAACGCCGTTTCGCCAATAGCGTAGAGCTGCTCGACGTCGGTTCTGCCCCGCAGATCCACCATCACACCTCCGCAGGTGTAATGCGCTGCCGGCACCACGGGGATCGGTTCGCGGCGGATATCCAGGCCATACTCCAGGCAGCGGGCATACACATTCGGGAAGTGGCCTTCGATGAAGTCTGCTGGCCGATGGCTGATGTCGAGGAAAACACAGTCGATGCCCAGGCGCTTGATTTCATGGTCGATGGCGCGGGCCACGATGTCCCTGGGGGCAAGCTCGGCGCGCTCGTCGAAGCGCGGCATGAAGCGCGAACCATCCGGCAAGCGCAGGTAAGCACCTTCGCCTCGCAGGGCTTCGGTGAGGAGAAACGATCGCGCCTGGGGGTGATAGAGGCAGGTCGGGTGAAACTGGTTGAACTCCATATTGGCAACGCGACAGCCGGCGCGCCAGGCCATGGCGATGCCGTCACCGCTGGCGACATTGGGGTTACTGGAATAAAGGTACACGTTGCTGGCACCGCCGGTGGCCAGTATCGTGAAGCGCGCGCTGAAGCATTCAACCCCGCCGCTATCCCGATTCAGCACATAGGCCCCTGCGCAGCGTCGACCGGCTTTGCTGTCAACGAGGATCAGGTCCACTGCGACCCGGCTGGGTAAAAAGCTGATATTGGGGTGGTTCCGGGCTTTCGTCGTCAGCGTTTCGGATATTGCCTTGCCAGTGGCGTCCGCCGCGTGAATGATGCGACGGTGACTGTGACCGCCCTCCCGGGTGAGGTGGTACTTGGCCGGACCGCTCTCGTTCCGGGTAAAGGGGACGCCCTGGGCAATCAGCCAATCGATGGCGTCGGCGCTGTTTTCAACGGCGTAGCGTACGACATCCTCGTGGCAAAGGCCGGCCCCCGCGCTGAGGGTGTCCGCAACATGCTTGTCGACGGAATCCTCCGCATCGAGCACCGCGGCTATACCCCCCTGGGCGTAGTAGGTGCTCGATTCGTTGACTGGTCCCTTGCAGACGATAGCAACCCGCAACCGGTCCGCGAGTTGCAGGGCCAGCGTCAACCCGGCCGCACCACCACCAATAATGAGGACGTCGGGCGCATGAACTTCGCGTATCGGCTTGCCAGCTGTCAAACACTCACACCCCGTGGAAAAGGCTCTGCCGCAGCAAACGCGAATTACCCCTGCGTCCGATGCTACTTTGTTGCATAATCCAGTGTCACATGATGTAAGTCAAGAATCTCCGAACCGGAACAGAACTTAATGCGGTAGACAGTGTCTATGGGTGCGAATCGAGGCTTCATGGAGGTACGATTAATCAGCAGGCTGCGGCGTTCACTCAACTTAAACGGGAGCTCGGGTGGAAAAGAACACTGACAGCCAGTTAGTAAAGCGGGTTCAAAAAGGCGACAAGCGCGCTTTTGACTTGCTGGTGATCAAGTACCAGCACAAGATCCTCGGCCTGGTTTCTCGCTACATCAAAGACAGGAGCGAGGTGGAGGATGTAGCCCAGGAGGCATTCGTCAAAGCGTATCGGGCGCTGCCCAAGTTTCGTGGCGACAGTGCTTTCTACACCTGGCTTTACCGGATCGCAATCAACACTGCGAAAAACTATCTGGTGGCGCAAAATCGCAGGCCCCCTAACAGCGATATCGATGCGGCCGATGCAGATTATGTGGCTGCGGGAACGGCCTTGCAGGATATCGAAACACCCGAAAACAATCTTTTCAGAGACGAGTTGAAACATGCCGTGGAGAGTGCGATCAAAGGGCTTCCAGAAGATTTGAAAACCGCCGTAACTTTACGTGAATACGACGGTCTGAGTTACGAAGAAATCGCAGATATTATGGATTGTCCGGTAGGAACCGTAAGATCGCGTATTTTCAGGGCGCGGGAAGCGATCGACAAGCAGATCGCGCCGTTGATGGGCAACCTTCAAACCTGAGCAAGACCTGCCCGGCCGGTATAACAGCAAGTGATCAGAGGTAATGCCATGACAAAATCAATCAGCGAATCCCTTTCAGCATTGCTCGATGATGAAGCCAGTGAAATGGATTTGCAGCGCGCCCTGAAAAGCATCGATACCGATACTGCTGCCCTGGCGACCTGGCAGCGCTACAATCTCGTTTCGGCGAGCATGCGCAATGAAGTCGATGAATTTGCCGATGTCAATCTGGCGGGGCGGGTCAGGCGCTCCCTCGATGAGCAGGGTGCGGAATCGGCTGGGGCGCGGCGTGATTACAGCGCCTGGCTCAAACCCTTCGCCAGTGTCGCTGTTGCAGCATCTGTTACTGCGGTGATTCTCACCAGTACCCAGCTTTTCAATGCGGTGAGCAACCCCTCTGCCGGACCCTCGACCCCGACAGCGCTGGCGGTGAGCGGTAACGTGTCGCCAGTGGTGACCGGAGCCCAATCCGTGGGTTTTGGTGGTAACGCGGCGGTGGTGCCGGTGCGGTCGCAGGCGGTCGTTCCCTCCGGCCCGGCGCTGGCACAGCGCGATGTGGCCGACGAAATGGCGCGCCAGCGGCTACAGCTCTACCTGCGTAACCATGCCGAGAACGCGGCGCTGAACACCAGTAGCGGAATGCTGCCGCTGGCAAGGACAGCGATTGTTGAGGGCCAGTAGCATGGCGGGACGATGGCACGCTGCGTGGGCTTTGTTACTGGTCCTGGTGGTGCAGTTTGCCTGGGGTGAGCAGCTGCCGAGGGAATACCTCGACAAGATGTCCCACAGCTTTCGCGAGCTGGATTACCGCGGCGAGTTCACCTACGAATTCGGTAGCCAGATGGATACCCTCAGTATCGTCCATGCTGTGCGGGATGGCGTGGAGAGGGAGCGCCTGGTCTACCTCAACGGCGACCCCAGGGAAATCGTCCGGGATGGTCATGAGTTGAGCTGCATACACCCCGGTGACCAGATCATGCGGCTTGGCAGTACTATCGCCAGCGGCCCTTTTGCCCGGAGTTTCCAGGGGGTGCATGATATATCGGAGTACTACCGTTTTTCTTTTGGGGAGTCGACCCGGGTTGCGGGACGATTGGCTCGCCAGATTGTGGTGAAACCCATGGACGAATACCGATATGGGTTTCAGCTTTATCTCGACCAGCAGACGGGCCTGCTATTGAAGAGCGTCACCCTTAGCCCGGCGGGCACCGTGCTGGAGCGGTTCCAGTTCACCCGGATAGAAATCGGCGCCGAGATTGATGACAGCGAATTACAGGCCAGCGAAACAGCCAGTAGCCGCGCGATCCACCATGTTGTTGCCCATCCCCACGAACTTTCAGGCCCGCAGTCAATTGCCGCGGCAGCGTGGTTACCGCCGGGCTTTTCCCTCAGCGCAAGTTCGGTTCACAGCGACTCTCATCAGCCGGTGCACCTGAGTATGTACACGGATGGCTTTTCTACTCTGACCGTCGTGTTGGAACGCGCTCAGCCTGGTGCCCAGTTGGTGGATGACGGCAAAGCCAGGCGCGGGGCCACGGTGGCCTATTTGCGCCAGTTGGCCCTCCAGGGTGAGCCCTACCTGCTGACCGTGGTTGGCGAAGTCCCCCTGGAGACCGCCCAGAAAGTCGCTTACAGCGTGGCGCACTCCAAGGAGCAGGGATGAAGGAAACCGCCGTAGTGGTTGCGCTGGAGGGTGACAGCGCGTGGGTCCAGACCCGCCGCCACTCGACCTGCCATAGCTGTAGCGTCCGGGACGGCTGCGGCCAGGGGTTGGTTTCCCGGGCATTACCCGGCCGCGAGCACTGTATCAGGGCCCGGGTGGGCAGCGAGCTACAGCCGCAGTTGGCGCTCGGAGATACTGTCTCGATTACAGTTCCCGACGGGGTACTGCTGCGGGCCTCGATGGTGGTTTACATGGTGCCTGTGCTGGCGCTGATGATTGGGGCCTCCTGTGGCAATCTTGTCGTTCCGGGGGACGCGGGGGCGATATCGGGTGGGGTCATCGGCCTGCTGCTCGGCGGTGCAATGGTGCGCTGGCATGCCAGTGTGGTGCGCGAAGACATGCGCTTCCAGCCACAGGTTATTGAAAAACAGCACGGTGTCAGAGTGGTCGGGGTGCTTGAACATCCTGCTCAAACCCCACCCTGAGCACGCGGTTCTGGGTGCTTGCATTTTTACTGCGTGTCCCCAAATAGTTTGCAACGGGATGAAGGCAGGCTCCACCGGTGGCGAGGGTCACGCTGGCGGCAGGGTGAGCAAGGCCATCAACCCCAGACATTTCGCGACCCAAGCGCCAGCGAAGACGCCCGGAGCCGCCACGGTGGGGGTGTCGTTCGGGTACCGAAAATCTAACCGGGCCAAAGTAGCACAGGGCCCTGCATCGAAATGAGATACGGGAGCAACAGTGAACGCAAACCGTTTAAACCCAATCCACTGGTTATTTTCCGCGCTGATACTAATGCTGCTGGCTGGGCCGGGCTGGTCCCAGGGCCTGCCGGACTTTACCAAAATTGTCGAGCGGCAGGCTCCGGCCGTGGTCAAAATCACCACCGTGACCCATGCCCGCCAGCAGGGCGGTGGGCCGGGTGACCCCTACGGTATTCCCCCGGAGCAAATTCCGGAGATTTTCCGCCACTTCTTCGAATATCGTGGTCGACCCCAGGAGCGCGAAGCGCAGTCCCTCGGCTCCGGGTTTATTATTTCGGCAGACGGTTATGTGCTGACCAATTTTCACGTGATAGACGGCGCAGACGAGGTTACCGTGCGCCTCAGCGATCGGCGGGAATTCGTAGCCGAAGTGGTGGGCACGGACCGACGGTCCGATATCGCTTTGCTGAAAGTGAAAGCCAGCAACCTGCCCACCGTCAGTTTCGCCAAACCCGGTGAACTCAAGGTCGGGGAGTGGGTGCTGGCGATCGGGTCTCCCTTCGGTCTCGACTACTCGGTATCGGCGGGCATCGTCAGTGCCATCGGGCGCAGTATTCCCAACGAGCGCAATGAGAATTACGTGCCGTTTATTCAGACCGATGTGGCCATCAACCCGGGCAACTCGGGCGGGCCATTATTCAACATGAACGGTGAAGTGGTCGGGGTAAACTCGCAGATCTACACCCGCAGCGGCGGTTCCATCGGACTTTCGTTCTCGATACCGGTCGGCCTGGTGATCGATGTCACCGAGCAATTGAAGCAGGGCGGAAGCGTTGCCCGCGGGCGCCTTGGCGTTGGTATACAGGATGTCGACAAGGATCTTGCGGAGTCCTTCGGGCTGTCAAAACCATCCGGCGCGCTGGTGTCCTTTGTGGAAGAGGATGGGCCCGCTGACGATAGCGGCATCCGCATTGGCGACATTATCCTTGAGTTTGACGGCAAGGAGGTGCAGACCTCTGCTGAATTGCCGCATATTGTCGGCCGCACCAAGCCCGGTAGCAGGGTGGTGGTCGTAGTCCTGCGTGACGGCAAGAAGAAGAATATCAAAGTCAAGGTTGGCCAACTCGACGCCGGCGGCGAGGAAACGGTTGCGGGCAAATCCAGCACCGAACCCGAGAACCGGCTGGGTATGCAGGTAGCTCCCCTGGAGGCCGAACTCAAATCACGCTGGCAAATCGATAGCGGTGTCAGGATTACCCAGGTCGCTGAGGGAAGTCCGGCGGCGATGGCCAAACTGCGTCCCGGCGATGTCCTGACCCTGTTGGCGGGTAAGCCAGTGAGGTCGCCCAAAGACTTTGAGCGTATCGTGGCTGCGCTGCCCGCCAAGAAAATGGTGCCGGCCCGCATTGTACGGGGAGGCCAGGCCGGCTTCGTTGCCATCCAGGTACCCTGATCGGCGAGTGTCGCCCTGCGGCCGCCGCGCCAAGGCGGGGATCTCTCCTCGCCGTTGTGGGCTGCCACGGCTCTGGTCTGCTATGGCGTCCCTTCCAGGCCAGTGCTACTGACAAGGGCAGGCTCACGGGGCTGTCTCAAAGCCCCGCCTTCCGCGCCGCGGCATCTGCGCACACCCCCGACTCATCGCTGACGCCATTGATTCGTGGCACCTGCTGCCACTATCCGGTAGAATGCGCGCCGTTTAGCGGGGCTAACACAGCAGAACCGCATCGCCGACGGCAGGGGTGACAGTGAGCGAGCTCAGTCATATCAGAAATTTTTCGATCATTGCCCATATCGACCACGGCAAATCGACCCTGGCCGATCGCTTTATCCAGACCTGCGGCGGCCTGACTGAGCGAGAGATGGCCGCTCAGGTACTCGACTCCATGGACATTGAGCGGGAGCGAGGCATCACCATCAAAGCTCAAAGTGTCACCCTGCACTATGCGGCCCAGGATGGGGAAACCTACCAGCTCAATTTCATCGACACGCCGGGGCACGTCGATTTCAGTTACGAGGTCAGTCGATCCCTCGCCGCCTGTGAAGGCGCTTTATTGGTGGTTGATGCTGCCCAGGGCGTTGAAGCCCAGTCGGTGGCAAACTGCTATACCGCGATCGAGCAGGGTCTCGAAGTGATTCCGGTGCTCAACAAGATGGATTTACCCCAGGCGGAGCCGGATCGGGTTGCCCAGGAAATTGAGGACATTATCGGCATCGAAGCTATCGATGCCTGTCAGGTGAGTGCCAAGTCCGGTCTTGGTATCGAGGCGGTTCTCGAAACACTGGTGAGGAATGTGCCGCCCCCGGGAGGTGACCGCGATGCACCGCTGCAGGCACTGATTATCGATTCGTGGTTCGACAACTACCTTGGCGTTGTATCCCTCGTGCGGGTCAAGAATGGCGTGCTGAGAGTCAAGGACAAGATCATTACCAAGTCCATAGGCCGCAGTCACCTGGTGGATTCGGTGGGTGTCTTCACCCCGAAACGCGAGGCCCTCGAGTGCCTCAGGGCGGGGGAAGTGGGGTTTGTGGTTGCCGGAATCAAGGAAATACACGGCGCCCCGGTGGGTGATACGATCACCCACGCGAAGACACCGGATGTGGACGCCTTGCCCGGTTTCCAGCGGGTGCGACCCCAGGTCTACGCGGGCCTGTTCACCGTCGATTCTGACGACTACGAAGATTTCCGTGACGCGCTGGCAAAGTTGACCCTCAACGACGCCTCACTCTACTACGAGCCCGAGACCTCGGATGCGCTGGGTTTCGGCTTCCGCTGCGGCTTCCTCGGCCTGTTGCACATGGAGATCATCCAGGAGCGGCTTGAGCGGGAGTACAACCTCGATCTTATCACCACAGCGCCGACCGTTATCTACCAGGTGCTGACCGAGACCGGTGACCTGGTTTCGGTTGATAACCCTTCGAAGCTGCCGCCCGTCGGCGAAATCGCCGAGATGCGGGAACCGATTGTTGTGGCGAACATCCTGGTGCCCCAGGAGTACCTCGGCAATGTGATTACTCTCTGTGTCGAGAAGCGGGGTGTCCAGCGTGATATGCAGTTTACCGGCAAACAGGTCTCACTGAGTTACGAGTTGCCCATGGCCGAGGTGGTGCTGGACTTTTTTGATCGCCTGAAATCCGTGAGCAGGGGTTTTGCGTCCCTCGATTACCAGTTTGAGCGCTTTGAGCCCGCAAGCCTCGTCAAACTCGATGTGTTGATCAACGGAGACCGGGTCGATGCCCTGTCGCTGATCGTACACCGTGATCAGTCGCAGTTCAGGGCCCGCGCGCTCACTGAAAAGATGAAGGAATTGATTCCGCGGCAGATGTTTGATGTTGCCATACAGGCAGCGATCGGAGGGCATATCATTGCCCGGACCACGGTCAAGGCCCTGCGCAAAAATGTTACCGCCAAGTGCTACGGCGGCGATATCACGCGCAAGAAAAAACTGTTGGAAAAGCAAAAGGCCGGCAAGAAGCGAATGAAGCAGGTCGGGCGGGTCGAAATCCCCCAGGCTGCGTTTCTTGCGGTCCTGAAAGTAGACGACTGAATCAGGATTACCCCGCATGGATATTGATTTTTCGCTGGTGCTGGTGCTGGCCACCGGCATTGCCCTGGTGTTATGGCTTATCGACAAGCTGTTGTTTGCCCCGGAAGAAACCGGACTGCGAAGCAACTGCAGGCCCGCTATCCGCGATGGAATGAGGATGGCAGCGACGATCAGCGACATTATGAGCAGGCGCTGCAGAGCGAGGCCCGCCAGCCGGTGGTGCTCGAATACGCCTCCTCGTTTCTCCCGGTGCTGGCTATCGTGCTGGTTCTGCGATCCTTCATTGTCGAACCGTTCCAGATCCCCTCGGCGTCGATGGTGCCTACCCTGGAAGTCGGTGATTTTATTCTGGTCAACAAGTTTGCCTATGGCTTGCGGCTGCCGGTTGTGGGCACCAAGGTGCTGGATGTGGGGGAGCCCCAGCGGGGTGATGTGATGGTGTTTTTTCCGCCGGATGACAAACGCTACTTCATCAAGCGGGTGATCGGGCTGCCCGGAGACCGGATTGAGGTTCGTGACAAGCAACTGACGATCAACGGTCAGCCCGCCAGGCAGACTTTGCTGGCTGAGTTGCCCCCGGGCAGACCGACCTACCGTTTACTGAAGGAACAGATCGGCGAGGTCGAGCACTCGATCAGGGCCGAGACGTTTAAACCCCGGGGTCGTACGCCGCTGGGCTACGATCCCGACAATTTTTCGGTGACCGTAAGGCCCGGACACTACTTCATGATGGGTGACAATCGCGACAACAGCAGCGACAGCCGATTCTGGGGGCAGGTGCCGGAGCACAACGTCGTGGGCAAGGCTTTTGCCATCTGGATGCACTGGGACTCGTTTTTCAGTATCCCCAGCTTCAAGCGGGTTGGCACGATTGAATAATCGTCTAGTCTGGTAGTAGTTGTGGCTGGATGTTAAAGGGGAAGAGCATGGTACAGCGTAAAAAACAGGCCGGTATGACGGCTTTTTCGTTGTTGTTGGTGGCACTGGTAGCAGGATTTTTCCTGATTTGCGTGGTGAAAATTGGACCGGTCTATCTCGAAAGCAGGACCGTTAAGAGCATCGTTAACCAGGCGGCGGAAGAAGCCCGTAACGAAGAGCTTGGGAAAGCCGAAATACACGATCGCATAGCCAAGAAGCTCCTTATCAATACCGTCAGCGGCATGAGTATGCAAGATGTCGAGGTGCGAGGCACCGGTGAGGAGATGGAAATCGACGCTAATTACGAAGTTCGGAAACCGCTGTTATTCAATATCGACGTTGTGGTTAAATTTGATGATATGATTGTGAAGATTAACCCATCCTGACTTTCCTATGGTCGACATCGACTTGAAATCCCTGGCCCTGCGGCTTGGTCATGTGTTTGATGATCACGGCCTGCTGAAGCTGGCACTGACCCACCGGTCCCACGGCGCCAGCAACAACGAGAGGCTGGAGTTTCTGGGCGATGCGATTCTCAATTTCGTAATCGCCGAAGATTTGTATCGACGCTTCCCTGACGCCCGGGAGGGTCAGCTTAGCAGGCTGCGTGCGAGCCTTGTCAAAGGTGAGAGCCTTGCCGAAGTGGCCGTTACCCTGCAAATCGGCGGTTCCCTGCGGCTTGGTCAGGGGGAGTCGAAAAGCGGTGGACACAGTCGCGAATCCATTCTCGCAGACGCCCTCGAGGCGATAATCGGTGCTGTCTACCTCGACCGCGGACTGGAATCCGCCCGGGAATGCATCCTCAGCTGGTATGACCAGCGCCTTGGTGGCCTGAGCCTGAAGAATACCGCGAAAGACCCGAAAACACGCCTGCAGGAGTTGTTGCAGGCGCAACAGGAGGCACTGCCGGAATATCAGTTGGAGAAGGTCGAGGGTCAGGCCCACGATCAGCGCTTTACGGTTTCCTGTCGCAGCAAACTGTTGGGCCAGCCCTGCTTCGGGACCGGCCGCAGCCGACGCTATGCCGAGCAGCAGGCTGCGCATCGGGCGTTGGAGTTGCTGCAGGAGAGGCAAACCTAGTGGTTACAGATTCACCGAACCCAAAGCGATGCGGTTATGTTGCGCTGGCCGGGCGACCCAATGTCGGCAAATCGACATTGCTCAACCATGTGCTGGGGCAGAAAATCAGCATCACCTCGCGCAAGCCCCAGACCACTCGACATCGCATCCACGGCATAAAAACTGATTCTGGCGTGCAGGTCATTTATGTTGACACACCGGGTATTCACAGCGATCAACCCAAAGCTATCAATCGGCAGATGAATCGCACCGCGGCAGCGGTACTGAGCGATGTGGATGTCATTGTTTTACTCCTGGACCGCCTGCGCTGGACACCAGAGGACGAGCTGGTGCTGAGCCAGCTCAAGGCTTTGGAGGTGCCGGTGATCCTGGCGATCAACAAGGTCGACCAGGTCGACGACAAACAGGCGCTGTTACCGTTTATCGAAGACGTCAACCGTCGGTTTCCGTTCAGGCATATCGTGCCGGTGAGCGCACTGAGAGGTACCAACCTGGACACCCTTGAGGGCTTGATTGCCGAGATGCTGCCGACGGGGGATTACCTCTTTCCGTACGACCAGGTCACCGATCGCAACCTGCGCTTTATTGCGGCCGAGTTGATTCGCGAGAAGATCATGCGCCAGCTCGGCCAGGAGCTGCCCTACGCCGTAGCGGTGGAAATCGAACAGTTTTCAGAGCAGGATGGTGTTTTTCATGTTGATGCCGCGGTGCTGGTGGAGCGCGCGGGGCAGAAGGGCATTGTCATCGGCAAAGGTGGAGAGCGGCTGAAGAAAATCGGCACCGAGGCGCGCCGGGACATGGAGCAGAGCTTTGATGCCAGGGTGATGCTGAATCTCTGGGTCAAGGTGCGCAGCGGATGGTCAGATGATGAGCGGGCGCTGCAAAGCCTGGGCTATCTGGAGTAGTATAGCCGGGAGCGATCAAGCGAGGCTTCACTTGGCTTTATTGTGGGGATCTCGCCTGCCACTGAATTGACTGGAAACCCCTGCGAAACCCAATCCCACGCCACCGCCAACCCCATGGATCTGTTAAAAGCCTACGTTCTGCACACACGACCCTGGCGCGACAGCAGCTTGCTGGTGGACCTTTTGGCCCGCAACCATGGTCGTTTGCGGGTCGTTGCCCGGGGGCAGCGTCGCCAGTCCGCGCGCCAGCGGGGGAATATCTGCGAGCCGTTTCGGCCCTTGCTCGCCGGGGTCAGCGGACGGGGGGAGCTGAAGACCCTGTCTCGCCTGGAGGCTGACGGCACGATGCCGCGATTGCCCCCAGAGCGCCTGTATGCCGGTTTCTATGTCAATGAGTTGTTACTGCGGTCCCTGCCCGAGGCCGATCCGCAGCCGCGCCTGTTCGCCGGCTACCAACGGCTGGTCATGGCTCTGGCGACACCGGCCACCGATATAGAGCCACCGCTGCGCGGGTTCGAGCGCCTGTTGCTGGAGGAGATGGGGTATGGGGTCGACTTTCAGCATCGAGCTGATACCGGGCAAAGTATAGAGCCCGGCGTGGACTATCGTTTCGTGGTTGAGGCTGGTTTCGTGCCCGTAAACAGTGTTGATGATCACCCCGGCCCCAGGTATCCCGGAGCGGAGTTGCTGCGAGTGGACCGGGGGCAATTCGAGGCCGCGAGTACCCGGGCTGTGGCCAAGCAGCTGATGCGGGCGGCACTGCTTCCCCTGGTGGGAGACAAGCCATTGAACAGCCGAATGCTGTATCAGCCCGCTGCCCGGGTGAGGCCGGCGGCCGCAGTCCCCGTCAATCCGCCGGAGGGCTAGCCCCCTCCCGGGGCAGGGAATGGGTAGTGAACGCTTTTATTGCCGGGCTGTCTTTCAATAGATCAAAGGATTATTACCCGTAAAGTTGTCCCGACGGGTATCATGCCCGCTTCTGACCACGGCGGTCGGGGCCGGAAGGAAAGCGCTGTTTTCGTCGCACAGCTCAGGGTCAGGTAACGATGCATTTTCCAACAGTTGAGGATTTCATTGGTAATACGCCCCTGGTGCGTCTGCAGCGGCTGCCTGGGAACACCAGTAATACCATACTGGTGAAGCTTGAGGGCAACAATCCTGCAGGGTCGGTCAAGGATCGGCCTGCGCTCAGCTTGATCCAGAGGGCCGAGGAGCGCGGCCAGATCAAACCCGGCGACACGCTGATAGAGGCAACCAGCGGTAATACCGGCATCGCGCTGGCGATGGCCGCGGCGATAAAAGGCTACCGCATGGTGCTGATCATGCCTGCTCACATGAGTGCCGAGCGCAAGCTGGCGATGCAGGCATTTGGCGCCGAATTGGTCGAGGTTACCCAGACGCAGGGCATGGAGGGCGCCCGGGACCTGGCGCTGGAAATGCAGGATGAGGGGAAGGGCCTGGTGTTGGACCAGTTCGCCAACCCGGATAATCCGGAAGCACACTATCGAACGACCGGTCCGGAAATCTGGCGCCAGACCGACGGCATGATCAGTCACTTTGTCAGCGCCATGGGCACGACCGGTACCATCATGGGGTGCTCCCGCTTTTTCAAGGAGCAGAATCCGAAGCTGCAAATCATTGGCCTGGAGCCCGAAGAGGGGGCATCGATCCCGGGTATCCGACGCTGGCCAGCCTCGCACATGCCTGCGATTTATGAACCGGCTCGGGTCGACCGGGTCCTGCAGATCAGTCAGCAGGAGTCAGAGGAAACGATGCGGGCGCTGGCAGCACGCGAGGGCATACTCTGCGGGGTTTCTGCTGGCGGTGCCGTGGCGGGGGCATTGCGCCTCAGTCAGGAGTTGGAAAACGCGATGATCGTAACGATAATCTGTGACCGGGGTGACCGCTACCTGAGCACGGGGGTATTCGGGGATGGTCGTCGCTGATGCTCCCGGCAGACAACAGCCAGGCCCGGTGTAGGTGAATTAAAAAGCATGGTTCAGGTCAGACAACCACCTCAAATCCCGGCGGACGGCAGTTTCGATGTCCAGCGCTGGCTGGCAGAACTGGCGATCGATGGCCCGGGCAGTGAGCGACTCGCCCAAGCCTACGCGATGGCGATGGCGGCAGATTCGGACCACGCTGCCAACGGTGATCGCGACCACTACCTGAGCGCCCTGGAAACGGGCCTCGAGATGGTTCACGTCCTCAGCGAATTGCAGGTCGACTCGGCAGCTCTGGTGGCAGCACTGCTCTACCGCCTGGTGCGGGAGGGAAAACTGCAGTTAGAGCAGCTCGATGCCAGTTTCGGCGGGGAGGTGAGCGGTCTGGTAGAAGGGGTGCTGCGCATGGCCGCTGTGAGTCGCACCATCAAGCCCGATGACGCCCCGGTACTGGGCCAGAACCAGACCCAGGCCGACAATGTGCGCCGCATGCTGGTGGGCTTGATCGACGATGTCAGGATAGCCCTGATTAAACTTGCCGAGCGGACCTGTGCCATCCGCGCAGTCAAGAACCAGCCCTACAAGCAGCAGCGCGTCGCACGCGAGGTGTTCAATATCTACGCACCCCTCGCCCAGCGACTTGGCATTGGCCACCTGAAGTGGGAGCTGGAGGATCTGGCTTTTCGCTATCTCCAGCCCGAAGACTACACCCAGATCGCGAGGCTCCTCGACGAACGGCGCCTCGATCGCCAGGGCTACATTCAACGGGTGATTGCGTTACTGGAGAATTCACTCCAGCAGGAAGGCCTCGACGGTTCGGTCCAGGGTCGTGCCAAGCACATCTACAGTATCTGGCGCAAAATGCGGCGCAAGGGAATTGGCTTTTCCAAGGTTTATGACGTGCGAGCGGTGCGAATCCTCGTGCCGAGAGTGCAGGACTGTTATGCCGCCCTCGGCGTGGTGCATTCACTGTGGCGCAACATAGCCGGTGAATTCGACGACTACATTGCCAATCCTAAAATCAATGGCTACCAATCCCTGCATACGGCGGTTTATGGGCCCGACGGTAAGGTGTTGGAGGTGCAGATTCGTACCGTGGAAATGCACAGTGCCGCTGAATTCGGAGTCTGTGCTCACTGGCAATACAAGACCGGGGATAACACCGGCCCCAACAGTGACAGCTACGAGCGCAAGCTTGAGTGGCTGCGCCAGGTGCTGGAATGGCATGATGAGGTCGGTGAGCAGGGCGGGGCGGGCGCCGATGTCATTGGCGACCTGTCCCATGAGCGCATCTACGTCTTTACGCCCCAGGGCCATGTCGTCGACCTGCCGGAGGGGGCGACACCGGTGGATTTCGCCTATCACATTCATACCGAAGTGGGGCACCGCTGTCGCGGCGCCAAAGCCAATGGCCGGATCGTACCGCTGACCTATCGACTGAAAACCGGAGAGCAGGTCGAGATACTGACCAGCAAAAGCGGGTCCCCGAGCCGTGACTGGCTGCGTGCCGACCTGGGCTATGTGCGCTCATCGCGCACCCGAGCCAGCATTCAGCAGTGGTTCAGGGCACAGACGCGTGACCAGAACCTGGCGCTGGGGCGCAAACTACTGGAGCGGGAGTTTACCCGTTTGGCGCTGACAGCGGTGGATTACAAGGCGCTGGCAAACTATTTCAGGTATTCCAGCGTCGAGGACATGTACGTGGCCACCGGCGCCGGCGACCTCAGCCCCAGCCAGGTGATCAGTGCGGCGCAGTTCCTGGCCGAGGGGCCTGCCGCTGAACAGATGGGGTTCGACTGGACGGCGCAGGCCAGCCCCCCGAGTGGGGATTCCGGGATCGAAGTGCGTGGCGTTGGCCGGCTGCTGACGACTCTCGCCGGTTGCTGTAATCCTGTGCCGGGAGACCCCATCTCGGGGTATATCACCCTTGGGCGGGGGGTTACGATACACCGCAGCGACTGTAACAAGCTGTTGCAATTGCTGCGCAACGAGCCCCAACGGCTGATAGAAGTCGACTGGGGTGGGAGCGCGAGCTCGACCTATCCGGCCACGATTCGCATCGAGGCCTTCGACCGGCCGGGGCTGCTGCGGGATATCAGTGCTTTGCTGGCCAGCGAAAAGATCAATGTCGTCGCTACCAGTACCAACACCAACAAGCAGGACAACATGGCGACCATGATCATCACTATGGAGGTGGCGGGGCTGGATGCTCTCTCGCGGCTGTTGGGCCGCATCAGCCAACTACCCAACATCGTCGACGTCGCCCGCCTCAAGGAAAACTGAATATGTCCACGCCAGATTCGGCCATCGTCGACCTGCTCTACCTTATGGCGCGTCTGCGTGACCCCGATAGCGGCTGTCCCTGGGACCTGGAGCAGAACTACCACAGCATCGTTCCGCATACGCTGGAGGAATGTTTCGAACTGGTGGATACCATTGAACGCGGCGATTTCGAGCATCTGCGCGAAGAGCTCGGTGACGTGCTGTTCCAGGTGGTTTTCTACAGTCAGCTTGCGCGGGAAGAGGGGCGATTCGAATTTACGGACGTGGTCGACCTGCTGCTTGAGAAACTGGTTCGGCGCCATCCCCATGTCTTTCCCGGTGGCGATTTGCGCGCTGAGTTTACCGGTGAGCGCCCCCGGCCGTCGGCCGTCAACGCCCGCTGGGAAAGCATCAAACGTCAGGAGCGTGCCGCCAAGTCCCGTCAGGGTTTACTGGCAGATATACCGCTGGCCCTGCCGGCACTGACCCGGGCCGCGAAGCTACAGAAACGTGCGTCCGGGGCCGGCTTCGATTGGCCGGACAGCAGCGGTGTGCTGGACAAGCTGCGGGAGGAGGCCGAAGAACTGCAACGGGAAATTGATACCGCTGATCATGAGGGCATCAAGGACGAAATGGGGGATCTTCTGTTTACAGTGGTAAACCTCGCTCGCCACCTCAAAGTGGACCCGGAGTCTGCCCTGCGGTCCGCGAATGCCAAGTTCGAGGAGCGGTTCAATCGGATGCTGCAACAGTTGGAAAGCGCTTCGACCGACAGTGCCGATGTCGATGCCCGGCAATGGCAGTCCCTTTGGCATCAGGCCAAGCAGGGGGAAAGCTGAGCCCGTCCCCTTGGCGGCAATTATTTTTTAGCGGGTTCCAGCCAGTGCGCCTGCAAGTCCTGGCGCTGAATATTGGCCGCAGCCCTTCGGAGGGCCACAGCCCAAGTTCACTTGTACATTGGCAGGCGGCGGTGTATCTTTGGCGCTTTTTACGACAGGGGTGACTTGTTCTGGTCAGCTCTGGGCCAAAAAAGCACTTCAAAAGGGGAGATTACATTGTCTACGCGAATCATACTACTAGGCCCACCGGGCGCCGGTAAAGGCACCCAGGCGCGACATCTGACCGACAAGTACGACATACCACAGATTTCCACCGGCGATATGCTGAGAGCGGCGATCAAAGCCGGTTCTGAGCTGGGAAAAGAAGTCAAGGCCGTGATGGAATCGGGTGGCCTGGTGTCTGACGAAATCATCATTGCGCTGGTCAAGGAGCGAATCACCGAGCCTGATTGTGCAAACGGATTCCTCTTCGACGGCTTCCCGCGCACCATTCCCCAGGCCCAGGCGATGCTCGATGCCGGTGTCAAGATCGACTATGTGATCGAAATGGACGTCGATGACGACGTTATCGTGGCGCGCATGAGCGGACGGCGTGTGCACCTGGCGTCCGGGCGCACGTATCACCTCGAATACAATCCCCCCCGGGAAGAAGGGGTCGATGATGAGACGGGCGAGCCCCTGGTGCAGCGCAAGGACGACCAGGAAGAGACCGTTCGCCACCGTCTCGAAGTCTACCATCGGCAAACCGAGCCCCTGGTCGCCTTCTACCGGGGTTTGGACGGTGCCCAGGCACCCAAATATGTTGGGGTAGATGGCAGCGGGTCGGTCGATGAAGTGCGCGACCAGATTTTCGCTGAGTTGGCCAAGTGATTTGCCGGCCGCGGTGAATACAGGTATTACCCCCGCGGCCACTGCGCCGCTAGCCGGCAACAAAGTCGTGTTCCGTTCTCGCTGTGTTGTCGGGGCGCCGGGCGTCAACGGATGTGGCGGCTGACCCGGAACACGACGTCGGCTATGCATCTGCAAGATCCTCCGGCCCATTGATATTGCGGAAACCGTCGCCAGATGCGGCGAAGTCCACTTCAACGACTTTGAATGTCGCCAGCCAGCCCCCGACCGCTCGCTGGCCGCATTGCAATGCCTCATCGGACCCCAAAGCCACCTCCCGGCGCAACAGGCTGCAGAGATATTGCCGTCCGAAATCATCCCTGGGAATGGCAACATCGGCATCCGCAAGCAGCAGGGCCGCTTCGAGTCGGGCAACTAGGTCGAAGGGCAGGGCTGGCGTGTCACAGGGGCTCAGTAATACGGCATCGCTCCGGCAGTGCGGAACCCCGGCTGCAATGCCCGCCAGGGGCCCGGCAAAGCGATCATTGCCGTCGGTGACCACCGGAAAACCCAACTTCTGGTAGCGCCAGACGTTGCGATTGCAACTGATGACGATTTCATCAACCTGGGGTTGCAGCCGTTCCAGCACCCGGCTGATCAGTGGCCTGCCCTGATAATGAATCCAGCCTTTGTCGCGCCCCGCAAGGCGAGAACCCCTTCCCCCGGCTAGAATGATAGCGGAGATTTTCAGGGTATCGCGGCTCTTCAAGGCTTGTGTCTCCCGTGCTGAGTAAGACGACCCGGCCACTGCGGCGGCCGACAGTCGGCTTGCATTTGCCACGATCTAACTGATGGCGGTGCGGTTGATGTTGCAACGGAAGGATAAAGCATTTTTTGTCCGCCGCTTGTTTTGAAACGTTCTGATTAACTTTTTTGCGACACCCTTTCAGGGAGCAAGGAAATGACACGTATACTCGCTTTGGATACCTCTGGCGCCGCGTGTTCCGTCGCGCTGCTGCTGGGTGACGAAATCGACCAGCGCTTTGAGCTGGCGCCCCGGGATCACACCCGCCTGATCATGCCGATGGTCGACCAGCTGCTGAATCGCCATGCCCTTAAACTCTCCGACCTCGACGCGATTGCCTTCGGTCGCGGCCCGGGCTCGTTCACGGGTCTGCGAATATGTGCTGCCGTGGTCCAGGGTTTGGCCTACGGTGCTGGCTTGCCGGTGCTCGGCGTTTCTTCTCTGGCAGCCGTGGCACAGGGCAGCTTTGAGGATTCTGCAGGGGCGGAGGGCGCACTGGCTTTGGTCTGCATGGACGCGCGTATGGACGAACTCTATTTCGCCTGTTACAGCCGCAGTGGGGAGGGTGTCACCCTGAACGGGGTTGAGCAACTGTTGCCACCCCAGGCGCTTGAGTTGGCAAAATGGTGGGAGCAAGGCGAAAAGCCGCGCTTGTTGGGATCGGGGTGGCAGTACCAGGATCTCATGCCAGACTTCAGGGCAGTGCCGGAATCCGACGCACCGGTGTTGGACGCCCTGCCCAGGGCACGTCACGTTGCCCAGCTGGGTAATCAGATGTGGCAACGCGGCGAAGGAATAAATGCAGAAGAAGTAGAGCCGGTTTACCTGCGCGGGCAGGTGGCCTGGAAGCAAGCCAGGCAGGGCTCGGCGGCACCAACAGGCGGAGATTGAAAGCGTGGATTTATGGCAAATTATTGTACTGGCGATTATTCAGGGCCTGACCGAGTTTTTACCCATTTCCAGCTCTGCTCACCTGTTACTGCCCAAGGAAGTGCTGGGCTGGCCTGACCAGGGGCTCGCATTCGATGTTGCGGTGCACGTGGGTTCGCTGCTGGCGGTGGTGTTTTACTTTCGCCAGCAACTGGTCGCCATGACCCAGGCCTGGTTCACCCGGTTGCGGGGCGGACCGGCCACGGAAGACAGCCGCCTGGCCTGGGCGGTTATCGTTGGCACCATCCCGGCCGGGCTCTGCGGCATTCTTTTCGACGACTATATCGAGGCCAATTTTCGTACCGTAAGTGTCATAGCCACTACCACCATTGTGTTCGCTTTGCTGCTGGCCTGGGCAGACCGCAGGGCAGGCAGTACCGAGCGGAGTATCAACCTGCGCATGGCCCTTACCGTGGGTGCAGCACAGGCGCTCGCGCTCATTCCCGGTACTTCGCGTTCCGGGATCACAATGACGGCCGGGTTGATGCTGGGCTTGAGCCGTCAACAGGCCAGCCGCTTTTCGTTTCTGCTGGCGATTCCATTGATTCTTGCCGCGGGTCTGCTGAAGAGTGTTGAGCTGCTGCAGTCGGGTACCGATATGCCGTGGAGCTATATCCTCCTCGGCACCTTTCTCTCGGGAGTGACCGCTTATCTGTGTATCGCGGTGTTTATGCGGCTGGTGGAAACCATCGGATTCATGCCCTTCGTCATCTACCGGCTGCTGCTCGGTTGCATTCTGCTCTGGCTGATGTGGGGCTGACGCAGGGGCGGGAACCGGCGCGGTCAGGCAGAGTGGCGTTCGCTTGAGGCCAGGCTCCTGGCGCCTTTTTGAAAAGCGTTCCCCATTTCCGCGGCACTGGCGAAGCGTTCGGCCGGGACCTTTTTCAATGCGGTATTGAGGATCCGGCTGGCGGATCGCGGCAGCCCTTTGCGGAACTTGCCGATACTGCGATGGGGTTTGTTGGTTATCTGCCAGGCGAGCTGGGCCAGTGATTCGGCCTCGAAGGGCAGGTTGCCCGACAACAGTTGATAAAAACTAACGCCAAGGCTGTACAAATCACTCGCGGGCCCGACCTTCTTACCGGAAATCTGCTCCGGCGACATGTAGTACGGGCTACCCAAAATCGCGCCGGTCTTGGTGCGCGAGTAATCAGCCAGGCGGGCGATACCAAAGTCGGTTACCTTGATCGTGCCCTGCTCGGGGTCATAGAGGATATTCCCGGGCTTGATATCCCTGTGCACGACACCCTGTTCATGGGCATAGGACAGGCCAGCGCAGACCTGCTCCATGAGTGCGTAGAGCGTCGACAACTCGAGGAGCTGATCTTCGTCGGTCCAGTCCGCAAGGGTGCCCCCGGGCACGTAATCCATGGCAATATAGGCCAGGTCACCTTCCTCACCGACATCGTACACCGAGACGATATTGGGATGCTGCAGCTTGCCAGCGGTCTCCGCTTCCAGCAGGAAGCGCTCGCGCATGTCATCCCGATTGTCGCCCAACTCCTGCAGTGGCAGAGTCTTGATCGCCACCTGACGGCGAATCGTCGGGTCACTGGCAAGATAAACGGCGCCCATGGCGCCCTTGCCCAACAGGCGGATGAGCTCGTAGCGCCCGAGTTGGGGCAGTTCCACCGGCATGTCTGAGAGGATCAGGGTTGAGTTCAGGCTCGGGTGCTGACCGGTGATGCTGGAAATATCATCCAGTGCATCGCTGGCCTCGGCGTGACCGGGGAAGTAGCTGTGGACCTTGGAATAGATGTCACGGGCAGCCTGGTAGTCACGCTTGCGCTCGAATACCTTGCCGGTCTCCATCAGCATATCGGCGGTTTCACCGGACATGGCGGTCAGCAATAATTGCTCTGCCGCTGGTTTGGGTTGGCTCTGTTCGAGGTAGAGCTGGGCCAGCTCCAGCCTCACCTCGTCAGCTTCGGCGCGGGTTTTGATCAACCAGTTTCGGTAGATGCTGTGGGCCAGCAGGGCGGCGCACAGGCAAAGACTGTAGGCGATGGCATCACCGGTCTGAATCCAGACGCCCCGTTGCACCAGAGCGGTAACGGAAAGTAGTGCCAGCAGCCCGGCCAGGGCGGCCATGGCAAGGCATATGGCGCCGCTGGTAAAGCGCCGAAAGGCGAACAGGCCGAAGACCCAGATCAGTAGCATCACGGGAACCAGCACCAGCGCCTGCCACCACGGTGTGAAACTGTACTGCCCGGTCAACAGCGCGTTGATCGCTGTGATTGCAGGGGAGAGAGCCGGGTCACCGGCTCGCGCGAGCAGCAGGATTTTACCGCCGATACTGTCCGCGCTCAGCGGCCGGGAGGCCACCGTTTTGGCGGCAATCGCAGCAACGGCGCTGTCCTGGGGCCAGGGAATGATACTGCCATACATCGACACCGGGAGTGATAGCGAGCCCGCCCGGAGGGTATCCGGTATCTGCCAGCGCAGCGAATTTGCCTGATACGCCCTGGCCAGCACCGCGAGCTCGAATCGGGCAGCTATGCGACCCTGCTCGTAGTCGAACAAATACTGTTGTTCCGGATCCAGTAATTCGCGCTCGAAACGGTAATGGAGCAGGCGGTCGTGCAGGTTGAACAGGATGGGCCAATTGAACTCACGGTCGATCAACACAGCAGGAGCCTGCAGCCGTGGCGGCTGGTTGCGCCAGGTGACCTCGAGTCGCTGCAACTGTGTCTGCAGGCGCTGGTAGGGCTCGGTGAGGCGCCTGGTGGCCCGGTCACCGCCCGGGTTGCGGCTGAGTAACTGCAAGATGCTTTGTTGCGGCCAGATGAGAGGGTCGAGGTTGGAAACCAAACCGATGGCGGCGGGCTGATGCCTGTCGAGTTCCGCAAGCAGTTCGCTCAGTGCCAGCGTAGCAGAAAGGCTGGCCTCTGCGTTGTCGTCGACCTCGGCGGGTAGTGTGACCACGGCGAGTTCTGCGGCCGCCCTGACCTCTTGCGGGGGAAACAGCCCGCTCCAGATTCGATAATTCACCCTGTCCAATGCCGCTCCAAGTCCGAAGAGATGGCCTGGAAGCAGAAAGGCAAGTGCCAGCATCAAGCTGCCAAAGGCGAAGAGGCGAGTGGTGTAATCCTTGTCTGGACGCAAGGGCTGGTCCCGTTTGATAGTTTGCAAACTGCAGTAATGATAGGATATCACAGCCCGCGAAACGGATGGACGCCTCGAAACAATGAGTAGCAAGCAACAATTCAACCAGCAGCTTTTGTCTTTTTTGCAGTCATCGCCCACGCCCTTTCATGCCGTGAGCCAGATGGCCCTGCTGTTCGAGGCAGCGGGCTTCGACTTTCTTGACGAGGGCGAGCACTGGAATCTGCAGCCGGCTGGAAAATACTATACCACCCGTAACGGCTCATCGATCATCGCCTTCGTGGTCGGTGACGATGGCTTTGCCAACGGCCTGCGCATGGTGGGAGCTCACACCGACAGCCCCTGCCTCAAGGTCAAACCCAGCCCGGAAATGGCAGTATGCGGCACTTTGCAGCTGGGGCTGGAGGTGTATGGTGGGGTGTTATTGAACCCCTGGTTTGATCGCGACCTTTCCATCGCTGGCAGAGTCTTGTACGAAACCCCCGGGGGCGGAATCGCCAGCGTTCTCCTCGACTTTGCAAGACCCCTGCTGTCAATTCCCAGTCTGGCCATTCATCTGGACAAGGAGGCCAACACTAATCGTGCTGTGAACAAGCAAATGCATTTGCCGGCTGTGATCGGAACCGGGGACGAAAACAGCGGCTTTACCTTTCGCGAGCTGTTGCAACGAGAGCTTGCCGAACAGATGCCCGGGCTGCCGCTGCGCCAGGTACTTGACTACGAAATGAGTCTTTACGATACCCAGCCACCCGCGCTCACCGGTCTCGATGAAGCCTTCATCGCCAGTGCCCGGCTCGATAACCTGTTGAGTTGTTTCGTCGGCCTGCAGGCTTTGCTGGCAGCGGACACCAGGACTACTGCATTACTGGTGTGCAATGATCATGAAGAAGTCGGCAGTGCCTCCATGGCCGGAGCCCAGGGACCCATGCTCAAGAGCGTTTTACAGCGGATGCTCGGGGACGCCTCCAGCATGGCTTGCGCTATCGATCGGTCGATGATGATCTCTGCCGATAATGCCCATGCCATTCATCCCAATTATGCCGACAGGCACGATGGCAACCATGGTCCGTTACTCAATCGCGGGCCGGTCATCAAGATCAATGCCAACCAGCGCTATGCTACCAGTGGTGAAACTGCGGCCGTATTTCGGCAGCTATGCCAGGCTGAGAACGTACCGGTGCAGTCGTTCGTGGTGCGCTCCGATCTGGGCTGTGGCTCGACAATAGGGCCCATTACGGCCGCTGGAATCGGCGTGCGAACGATCGATGTAGGAGTGCCACAACTGGCGATGCACAGCGTGCGTGAACTGGCCGGCGCCGAAGATCCCCATTACCTGTTCCGGGTGCTTCGACGCTTCTTCCAGCACGAACGGCTTTTTGCCGGCGCCTGAAGCCCTCGCCCGGGGTTCCTGATCTGAGGGGTCGGCAAAGCGGCTTGCCCGGATACTGGCAGGGTTCGGCTTCCCACAGAGTTGGATGTCGAGGAGACTGTACACTGCACATCCTGTTGTTATCGGCCTACGATGCGCCCAGCCACCGCTACTGGCGAGAAAGCCTGGGGCGCTATTGCCCGCAGCACCGGTTTACCCAGCTCGCCCTGCCGCCGCGCTATTTTAGTTGGCGCATTCGCGGTAACAGCCTGAGCTGGGCGTTCACCTGTCGTCGGGCGTTGATGCGTGATTACGACTTGCTTGTGGTTACCTCCCAGGTTGACCTCAGTGCGCTCAGGGGGTTTGTACCCGGACTGGGGAATATACCTACGCTGCTGTACTTTCATGAAAACCAGTTTGCCTATCCGCTTAGCGATGCTGCCCACGGCTCACTGGAGCCCAGAATCGTCAATCTCTACAGTGCTCTGTGCGCTGACATGCTGGTGTTCAACAGCGCCTGGAATCAGCGCAGCTTTCTTGCCGGGGTGGACGAGTTACTGCACCGATTGCCAGACCAGGTGCCCCCGGGCCTGGTGGATCGGCTGGATTCGCGGGCTCATGTACTGCCGGTTCCCATCGAGCCCGTTTACGCGGGTGCCGGGTTGCCGCAGTTTGCCCGGCGCAGGCCCGGTGCGCGGCTGCAGGTAGTATGGAATCACCGTTGGGAATACGATAAAGGGCCGGAAACGCTGCTGGCGGCGGTAACGGAATGTATTCAGAACCGGGTTCCCGTCAACTTTCATATCGTTGGCCAGCAGTTCAGAAACCAGCCAGCGCCGTTGCAGGAGCTGGAGCAGTTGCTGCGGCTCCACCCGGATTACCTGGGTCACTGGGGCACAGTTACCGGGCGGCAGAATTACTACAGGCTATTGGAGAGGGCCGACGTCGTCCTGTCTACCGCCCTGCACGAGTTTCAGGGGGTGGCGGTGATGGAAGCCGTCGCCCGGGGTTGCCAGCCCCTGGTGCCAGACCGTTTGAGTTATCCTGAGCTGTTCCCGGCGCGGTATCGCTACCGCAGCACGCCACAACAACCCCAACTTGAGGGTGCCCAAATTGCCGACAGCCTGCTTGAGCTGGCGCAGCGTGCGATGTTCGGCGGGGATTTCGAAGTGCCGGATATGACTGCTTATGGCTGGCAGGAAATGGCGCCGGACTACGAGCGCCTGTTCCTTCAATGCCACGCCGGTGGTTTGCGGTCGCGAGACGATTGACAGTATTATGGCGCCCGTTTTTGAGCAGGGCAGTTGCCACCAGCAGGAGGAAGCAGTTTGCAAGACACGAGCCATCCACGTCCCCGGGTTCTGACCGGCATCAAAACTACCGGCACGCCGCACCTTGGCAATTATGTGGGGGCGATACGCCCGGCTATCGAGGCGAGCCGGGATAGCAGTAGGGAATCCTTTTTCTTCCTCGCGGACTACCACGGCATCATTCAGTGCCAGCAGCCGGAACTGTTGCAGCGGTCCACCCTTGAAGTCGCCGCGACCTGGCTGGCACTGGGGCTCGACCCGTCCTCGGTGGTTTTTTATCGCCAGTCCGATGTGCCTGAAATCATGGAATTGAGCTGGATACTCTCCTGTGTTTGTGCCAAGGGCCTGATGAATCGCTCTCACGCCTACAAAGCGGCTGTTGCCGACAATGAAGCCGCCGGGGAAGATCCGGATTACGGGATCAATATGGGCTTGTTTTCCTATCCCGTGCTGATGGCGGCAGATATTCTTATGTTCAATGCGACCCAGGTGCCGGTGGGCCGTGACCAATTGCAACACATTGAAATGGCGCGTGATATTGCCCAGCGTTTCAACCATGTCTTCGGCGAGTGTTTCGAACTCCCCGAGGCGCTGATCGAGGACTCGGTTGCAGTGCTTGCGGGGCTCGATGGTCGCAAGATGAGCAAAAGTTATAACAACACCATTCCCCTGTTTTTGCCGGAAAAGAAATTGCAGAAAACGATCAATAAAATCAAGACAAACCTTTTGCAACCGGGTGAGCCCAAGCAGCTCGATGATTCTGCCTTGTTCCCGATCTGGCAGGCCTTCGCCACCCCGGACCAGTGCACGTATATGCGCGAGCAATTTGCCGCCGGCATTGCCTGGGGCCAGGCCAAAAAGGAACTGTTTGCCCTGATCAACGATGAGCTGCGGGAACCCCGGGAGCATTATTATCAGCTACTCGAGAGTGGCTCCCGGATCGAGACCATCCTCCAGCAGGGCGCCGAGCGCGCGCGCGCGGTGGCGGCGCCTTTTCTTGATCGGGTTCGCCAGGCCATTGGTATCCGAAGCATTGCCTGAACGGCTGCAACAGCAACAGCAACAGCGCACAGGGTGTTGCTGCTCCCCCGGCCGTTCCAAAGCCGGTTCCGGTGAATCGGGCCTCCCGCCACGGTCTCCAATGAGGGTCAGGCTCAGCTCTATACCCTTCGAAGCCATTGTCGGGGGAGCGCGCGCTGTGGACACCAGCCGTGGTTTCTGTTCGTTGGTTCGCACCTGGCGATATTGATCACCCACACACTGTGGGAATCTGGGCTACATTGAAGAGACAGCCGCAGTTCGGCTGGAATGATTCGATCAACTGTAACCCACTCACAAATAAGTAAAACGATTGAAATGGACCTATTCCAGCAGTGCCATGTGCAGAGTGTTGAATTTTTTAGCCAGCTATTTGGCGAATCGATCGAGGAGCTCCCGGAACTATTTATAGAGAAAATGGCCGATGCGCGAACCGACATGCAGCGGGTTCGCTATCTCGAGGCACGCAAGGCTATCCAGCCGCTGCTAAAGCCCATCGCAACGCATTACCGCAAGATCCTCGAGCAGGGCTTCAGGGACTTTTCCGCGGGCCGTGAGGACGATCAGGTCGCCCACAAGGACCCATCGAGCCTCGCCCTCATCGACAAATCGGAATTTGAAGACGACGTCGCAATTCGCAGCATGGCGAACAAGGCTATTGCCAACAATTCCGAGGAGCTTTGGAAGCTGAACCGGCGTTTTGCGGTGATCCGCGGTGGCATGAAATGCACCAACGAAGTCAATCCCTGCGGGCCACTGCGACTGTGCCTGGCGATGCGTGGGGCCTACGGCCTGGTGGAGCTGGACCCGACCATCAAGCTGGAACTGTATAAGCTGTACGAGCGCCAGATCCTGACCAGGCTGGGTGAGCACTACGCCCTGCTCAACCAGCAACTGGCAGGGCAGGGTGTTTTGAAAACCCTGAGTTTTTCTGTTGCCGGTCGTGCCCGGTCCCGCGCCGCAGCGGGTGGCGCAGCGGCTGCCGTGGAGTCACCGTCGGCTGACGCCGCTCGTCCCGCTGCCAACGATGCTCCGGTGCTGAAGTCAGTGCCAAACGAGGCCCAGGGGGACGCAATGACACCGCTGGTGAGTCCCGAAGTGGAACGTCGCCAGGCACGGGTCATGGAGGCTATCAAGGCGGTGCAACAACGCCGCCGCCAGTCTGACCATGTCCGCAATCACACCTTTGGTGGCGCCAGTTACGGTAGCCTGGCTGCCGACGGGGTGGCTGGCGCGGGCGACACCTTTACCCAGCGCGAACTCTCGATAGCCCTGGGTGTGCTGCAGGCAGCCCTGCAATTACCGGCTGCGAGAAAAGCCCAACCCTGCAGGGTAGCGGACACCGAAAAGAAGTTTATTGGAGAACTGGGCAATCTTGACGAGCAGCGGCAAAAAGTAACCTCCGTCGATGCGGATACCATCGACCTGGTGGGTATGCTGTTCGACTATATGCTGGATGACCCGCAATTGCCGGATGGGCTCAAATCCCTGCTCAGTCACCTGCACACGCCGTATCTGAAAGTAGCGCTGCTCGACAAGGAATTCTTCGCCAGTGCCCGCCACCCGGCGCGCTGCCTGCTCGATCTGATGGCGGCAGCGGGTGCGCGCTGGGTGCGCGATGGGGATGATGACGAAAAGGTATACCAGCGCATCCGCATGGTGGTTGAGCGAATCATCAGGGATTTCGACGATGATCTCGCTTTCTTCGACGAATTGCTCCAGGATTTCGCCGGTTTTGTCAAAGTGCTTGAGCGCCGTGCCGACCTGGCAGCGCAACGCTCCGTGGAGGCAGAAAAGGGGCTGGATCAACTGCGACAGGCGCGTGAAGCAGCCGCCAGTGAAATAGCGCAGCGCATTGGTGGCTTCCCGATACCCGGTCCGGTGCTAGAGCTTTTGCAGCATCCCTGGACCGACTTTCTGGTTTTCAACTACCTGCGTCATGGCGGCGATAGCGTTACCTGGCGCTTGGGTCTGGAAGTGGTTGACCGCATCGTTGCAAGTGTTTCCCCCGCCAGTCGGCCAGGGGCTGAGGCCAGGGCGGATTTATCGGAGCGGCTGATTGCCGACATTGAGGCGGGCTTTGCCAGTCTTGGCTTCGACCGTGACCAGGGCGAGCACCTGATCCGATCCCTGCGTGCGGCGCAGGACGCAGCGCAGCATCCACCGGGAGAGGCGGTGCCCCCCGGCGGAGCCGCTATCAAGGGCGGGGAAGATTCCGATGCAACCATAATAGCTGATGCGGGGGTCGCGGCCGATAACCGCGCGGTTCAGGAGGCTGCTGGTCAGCAAGCCGCTTTCCCGGTAAAGGCAGCAACGATAACCGCAACAGCAACAACAACAACAGCGGACCCGTCCAGGCCCGTGGCTGGAGTTGTCGTGCAGGCCGAAGGAGCTAACCCGCCTTCCAGGCAGCAGGGGGTGATGCACGCCGTAGCCCAGCCAGCGCAGCCCTGCAAAAAGCTGTCCCTGCAGGAGCAGCGCTGGGCAGATAAGCTGGAATCCGTTGACTTCGGTACCTGGTTCGAATTCAAGGCCGGTGCGGCCGCCGCAGCGGCCATGCGGCTGAAACTCTGCTGGTACAGCTCGGTCAGTGGCAATTACATGTTTGTGAATCACTCCGGGGTCAAGACGGCGGTGCTCACCCTGCCGGAGCTCGTCAAGGGTATGAGCGAGGGCTCAATTGCGATAGCCCTGCGCGAGAACAGGAAGTTTTTCGAGCGTGCGCTGGCTTCAGTACTCGGCCGGCTCAGTAAGGCCTGATGCCCTCCATCCTGATGCGTTCGACGGTATCCACGGCCTTCCGGTAAATCGCGTCCACGTCCACGACTATCCCTGCCCTTGCGCGACGAGCGATCATTGTGGCAGGGAAAAGACACTCCTTTGCCCTGATATTCAGCGCCCGGCTGCGACCCATAGAGTCGCTGTAGATGACCCAGTTCAGGCCGTATTCACCGGCCAGGATGTTCCCCATTACGATTCCCAGTGCTTGCAGGCCGGACTCATCCGTTGCCCCGATTACGCGCCGGTCAAGTAGTGCCTGGAGTAATTCGATATCAGTCTTGTCGCCGCGCAGGCCCTGGCCCAGGTGCCGCGCGGCGAGCTCATCGATGCGTTGCCGCTGTTGCTCAAGATACGCCTGGTCGAGGGAGCTGAGAGGGGTCAGCAGGGGCTCCGCAGCTGCCGGCATCGCCGGTACCAGGCTACAAAGCAGTATCACCAGATAGCGTGAAAGAGTGGGCATCGCCATTCTCCGGGTTGAACGTCGCCGATTGTAGCGCGTTATCGGCCTGCTCATCTTGTGTGAGACAAGCCTCACGAGTACCATAACCGGCTTTTGCGCAGTTTGGAGAATCTCGATGATTAGCGGTAGCATAGTTGCGCTGGTGACCCCCATGCTGGAGTCCGGCGAGATCGACTGGGCGCGTTTGCAGGAGCTGGTTGAGTGGCATATCAGCGAGGGCACCGATGCTATCGTCGCCGTAGGTACCAGCGGTGAATCCGCCACCCTGGGAGTGGCCGAGCACTGCAAGGTCGTCCAGGCCGTTGTCGACCAGGCTCAGGGACGGGTGCCTGTCATCGCCGGCACCGGTGCCAATGCCACCAGCGAAGCGATTGAGTTGACCGAGGGCGCGAAAGCGGCGGGTGCCAATGCCTGTCTGCTGGTGACTCCCTACTACAACAAACCTACCCAGGAAGGCCTCTTCCGACACCATCAGGCCATCGCCCAGGCGGTTGCGATTCCCCAGATTCTCTACAACGTCCCCGGCAGGACGGCATGCGATATGCTCCCGGATACCATTCTCCGGCTGGCTGCCATCGACAATATTGTCGGGGTCAAGGAAGCGACGGGTAACCTGCAGCGGGCGGCGACGCTGATTGCCGCCTGTCCTGCTGATTTCGCGGTTTATTCAGGCGATGATGCCACCGCAGTGGAGTTGATACTGTTGGGTGGCAAGGGCAATATTTCGGTCACAGCCAACGTGGCGCCGGCAGTGATGGCCAGGGTTTGCGCCCTTGCCCTGGCTGGCGATGCTTCGGCCGCCCGCGAGCTTAATGGCCGAATCTCGCACCTGCATCAACAATTGTTCGTAGAGTCCAACCCGATTCCGGTGAAGTGGGCGTTGGGACGCCTGGGCAGGATTGATTCGGGGATTCGCCTGCCGCTGACGCCGCTGTCCTCCGGGCATCATGCCGGGCTTGAAAAAGGCCTGAAGGAGGCCGGTTTACTGTGATTGGATTCAGGACAAGGGAAAAGGCCGTATTACTGACATTATTCCTGGCTATCGGGCTGCCAGGCTGCGGTCTGTTTGGCGAGAATGGGTTTTTCCGCGACCGCGAAGACGATTACCTGCGGGCACAGAGCATGCCACCCCTGACATTGCCGCCAAGTCTCGATAGCGAAGCTATTGAGGATATTTATTATGTGCCGCCCATCGACCAATATGCGCAGCCTCCTGCAGAATTTGTGGTGCCGCGACCCCAGAGCCTGGTGGCCGGGGAGTTCGAAGACCTGATCAAAATCCAGTCACTGGATCAGCGGCAGTGGATACTGGTAAGGCTGCTTCCCGGCCAGGTGTGGCCGAGGCTGAAAGACTTCCTTCTCGCCCGGGGAGTGGGCGTTGCGCGGGAGGACGGTAACAGGGGCATCGTCGAGACCCCCTGGGTCAGGCAGCCACAGGCCGGGCTGCAGGAAAGGTATCGCTTCAAGGTGATGCAGGGCCTCCAGCGCAGCACTACGGAGGTTCACCTGTTGCAAATGCAGCGGAATCCAGCCCCCGAGGATATCCCGACCGACTGGCCCGCCAGCTCCGACGACCTCCAGCGCGAGCGGGAGTCGCTCGAGCAGTTCGCTCGCTATCTCGCGGATACTGCCGACGTCAATGCGGCGGTGTCACTGATGGGGCAGGGGATCGATACCTCCCGCCGGCTATACCTGCGCTCGGGTGACGATCCCGCGATTCTGGCAAAAATTGACCGCGAACGGGGATGGGCTTCCCTGGGGTATGCGGTGGACAAGGCTGGCTTCCGGGTGCTGCAACAAGACGCTGGCGAGGGAATCATGCTGGTGAGTCTCGACCCAGAAATGCAACCGGCAGAGAAAGGGATGTGGCAGCGCTTTTATGAAGCGGTCAAGCCAGGCGATGAGACCCGAACGATGGAAGAATTCCGCTTCAGGTTGACCATGAAACCGGCACCGGAGGCGGGGTGGTTGGAAATCCGCTTGACCAACGCCGATGCCGACGGCGATGAATCCAACCCCCAGGTTCAACAGCAGATGCTGGGCCTCATCAAGGGATATCTGACCTGATGCGTCTGGCTGCTCTTGGCAGCGGCTCCCGTGGCAACGGGCTGTTGATAGAGCACGGGCAGACCTGCCTGCTGGTGGACTGCGGATTTTCACTGCGCGCTACCCGCGACCGACTGCGGGAGTTGGGCAGGTCCATCGAGGAACTCAGCGGGATTCTGGTCACCCATGAACACTCTGACCATATCAAGGGTGTCCAGGCCCTGTCCCAGCGCTATCAGATACCGGTTTACATGACCCACGGCACTGCAAGGCATCGAGGGGTCAGCGAAGTGCAAGGTCGGCGGCTGATCCGCGGTCAGCAGCGGTTCACGTTGGGTGAGATCGAGGTGCAAGCGGTCACAGTCCCCCACGATGCGCGGGAACCCTGCCAGTATGTATTCGAGGCGGCCGGGTGCAAGCTGGGGATACTCACTGACCTGGGGCACGTGACACCGCAGATAGAACAGCACTACAGTGATTGTGACGGACTGTTCGTCGAGTCCAATCACGATGAGGACATGTTGGCCAAGGGGCCTTACCCGCCTTCACTCAAGCGCCGCGTCGGTGGCAATTGGGGTCACCTCAGCAATGCGCAGGCCCGGGGACTGTTACAAAATCTGTCCCTCGGACGCCTTCAGCACCTGGTGGTCGGTCATATCAGCGAAAAAAACAACGCCCCCGACCTGGTGGCGGAGGCATTGCAACTACCCCAACTCGATGACGTTAGTCTGTGCTTTGCCGAGCAGGACGAGATTCTCAACTGGATCGACTTTGCCCGGGCTGGCGTCAACACGGTAACCTAGCCATGCCGTTGCTGCCCGGCACGGATGGCAGACAGGCTGGCTGCCCGTGATTACTCAACGAGAGAATGACCATGAACAAGCTTGAAGAACTCTACGCCGGCAAGGCCAAGTCGGTTTACGCAACTGACGATACGCGCTACCTCGTCCTCGAATTTCGGGACGACACGTCTGCCTTCGATGGTAAAAAAGTAGAACAGCTGGCCCGCAAGGGCATGGTTAACAATATCTTCAATGCGTTCATTATGGAAAAGCTGGAGCAAGCCGGCATTCCCACCCACTTCGAGGGTTTGCTCTCGGCCCGTGAATCGTTGGTCAAGAAACTCGACATGATTCCGGTGGAATGTGTGGTGCGCAATATAGCAGCGGGCAGTATCTGCCGTCGGCTGGGCGTTACCGAGGGTATCGACCTCAGCCCGCCGACCTTCGAACTGTTTCTCAAAAATGACGCACTGGGTGATCCGATGATCAACGAGTCACACATCGCTTCGTTCGGTTGGGGCGACCCCGGGGATATTGCGCGGGGAAGGGAGCTCAGCTTTGCCGTCAACGATGTCCTCAAGCCACTGTTCCTGGATGCAGGTATCCTGCTGGTCGATTACAAACTCGAATTCGGTTTGTTCGATGGTAAGGTGGTGTTGGGTGATGAGTTCAGTCCTGATGGCTGTCGACTTTGGGACCAGAACACTCGTGAAAAGCTCGACAAAGATCGCTTCCGCAAGGAACTTGGCAACGTTATCGAGTCTTATGAACTGGTGGGTCGCCGCCTGGGTATTGATTTCGATGCAGCGTTGGCTGAGATAGGGGTTAGCTGAGCCCCCGGGTAATCGCAAAGCCCCTTTTCCCCGGGGCACCCCAGCGGCGGCGGTGGGGGGCACAAATTATGTGCGCCAATATTGTACGATGCCAACTTCGATACGGTACACTCGGCCGTTCTTTCGACAGTCTGGCGATAACGATTCAAGGAGTGCGCAGGCACGATGAAGCAGTTGGGAACACTGGACGCGGCGTTTATCAATCTGGAGCAACCCGCTACGCCTCAACATCTGGGTTCGGTCGCCTTTTATGACCCATCGACAGCTCCAGACGGTTTTGTCAGGTTCAAGCAGGTCATCGATAATTTCGAGCAACGCTTCAAGCGTTTGCCATTGTTTCGCACTCGCCTGGTAGAAGTTCCCGGCGGTCTGGACAAGCCCTACTGGGTGCTGGATGAAAACTTTGATGTCGAATTCCATGTACGACATATCGCCCTGCCACAGCCCGGTGACTGGCGCCAACTCTGTATCCAGGTTGCTCGCTTGCACTCGCGACCCCTGGACATGTCGAGGCCACTTTGGGAAGCCTACATCATCGAGGGGCTCGACAGGATACCCGACTTACCCAGCGGCAGCTTCGCGGTCTATACCAAGATTCATCACTCGCTGGTGGATGGTGCTGGCAGCCAGTCCTTCATTACCGCTATCCACGATCTTGAGCCGTCCCCGAGCCCAGGTCCGGTTCCCGCCGACCAGAGGGCGTTGCTGGCGGACACTGACCCCAGCGCTCTAGAGCTGTTGACCCGGGCGGCGGTTAACCAGGGCCGCACCGGACTCAGTCTTGCCCGGGGGTCTCTACACCTGGCAAAAGACCTGGTCAAAGTGGGCATTGGAGTGCTGCGGGAGCGGATTCCGCGGCCCGAAATAAACGCTCCCAAAACCCGCTTCAACCAGCCGGTCGGCCCCCACCGGGTCTTTGAGGCCACCGCGTTTAGGCTCGAGGAGTTCAGGGCGATCAAGGACGTCACCGGGGTGAAAATCAACGATGTCGCACTCGCGGTGGTAGCCGGCGGCATGCGCAAGTACCTTCATAGTAAAGGCGAGCTGCCAGACGAGTCGCTGGCGGCAACCTTACCCCTGAATATGCGCAACCGTCGCGACCAGACCAGCGACAACAATCAGGTGGGCTCGGCTTTTTGCGAACTGCACACCAATATAGCGGATCCTCTGGAGCGCTTGCAGGCCGTCCACCGCAGCACCCAGCAGGCCAAAGAGTTCAGCGAGAATGCGCCGTTGACGGATACCCTGAAACTGGCGGGTGTGTTCCCGCCCTGGATGACGAAAACAGCCGCGCGCCTCTATTCCGAGAACGAAGTGTCCCGCAGCATGCCGCTGAACATCAGCACGGTGGTTACCAATGTCGCGGGTCCCAACTTTGACCTTTACTGCGCCGGCGCGCGCCTGGTCCGTTATTATGGCCTGGGGGTGCTGACCCCCGGGCTTGGCCTCTTCCACGCGCTTTTCAGCGCATCGGGCGTAATTACACTGTCGATACTCGCCGAGCGCGACCAATTGCCGGACCCCGATTTCTATCGCCAGTGTCTGGAAGCCTCGTTTGAGGAGCTGAAGCGGGCGGTACTGGGGAAAACCCGCCGTCCACGGACGGTAAGGCGCGCAGCGCTGGTAAAAAAGAAAGCCACGGTGACTCGCCTCCCTTCGAGGAAGCGAGCCAAATCCAAGGCAGATTCCAGCGTGGTGCCCAGTAAGGTGGCGAAGAAATCGTCCGGAGCGCGAAAAAAGGTCGCGGCGGCGGGGCGAGGAAAAGCGGCGGTGAAGGCGCGGGCAGGGGAAAACAGGGCAAAGCCCGACAGCGAGGCAGGGGGTGGCAAAAGTGATGACCGGGTCATTCACTAAGCGGGTGTCGCGGCGATTGCCGAATCGGTGAGATTGGGCAGCTAGCGCTGGAGATTGAAACGGTCCGCATCCAGGAAGGCCGGAAACGATGCGCGATAACGCTGCTGCTCTTCCCCATCGATCCTGGCGACTTGAATCCCGGCAATGTCCCTGCAGTCGACCAGTACTTCACCGCGGGCATCAACAGCCAGGCTGTCGCCGCTGTATTCAATGTCATTGCCATCTTTTCCCACCCGATTGACACCGATAACCGCCACCTGGTTTTCGATGGCGCGGGCGATCAGTAGCTGGCGCCAGTGCTGGCGTCGCTGTCGGGGCCAGTTGGCGACGTAGACGAGCATATCGTAATCGTTGCAGTTGCGACTCCAGACGGGGAAACGCAGGTCGTAACAAACCTGCATGCAAATGCGCCAACTGCGAAAATTGACCACCACCCTGGATTTACCCGCTCCGTAACGCTCCTGTTCGTTGGCCATACGAAACAGATGGCGCTTGTCGTAGTAATGCAGTCCTCCATCGGGCTCGGCAAAAACCATGCGGTTGTAAACTGTACCCGAGTCGGTGATCGCCAGGCTGCCACAGACCGCGCACTGCCGGTTTTCGGCAAGCTGTCGCATCCAGCTCACGCTCGGGCCGTTCATAGCCTCAGCGACGCGGGTGGCCGCATTGCTGAACCCGGTGTTGAACATTTCCGGCAGGACGATCAGGTCAAGGGCTTCGTAACAATGCGCCAGCAGTTGCTCGAAATGTTCCCGGTTGGCGCCGGCCTGTTGCCAGAACAGTTCGGCCTGTACCAGCGCCACGGTTAAAGTTTGCATAGTCTTTCCAGTGCCTGCTCCAGGGTGTCGTTACTCTTGGCAAAGCAGAAGCGCAGCTGGGATCCTCCGGTCGGTTGCTGGTAGAAGGGCTCCAGGGGGATCGCGGCAACTCCCACTTCGGTGGTGAGGTAGTGGCAAAAGTCGCGCTCATCGCGATCACTGATCAGGCCGTAGTCAGCAAGCTGAAAATAGGTACCCTGGGCAGGTGTAAACCTGAACCGGCTAGTTGCCAGGCCGGCGCAGAAAACATCCCGTTTTTGCTGATAGAATCCGGCCAGCGCTGACAGGTAATCCGGGTCCGTTGCCATGAAGTCGGCGAGGGCGCATTGAATGGGTGTGACCGCGACAAACGCAAGATACTGGTGAACCTTGCGAAACTCCCTCATCAGCGGCGCCGGCGCCACGCAGTAGCCGGTCTTCCAGCCGGTCGCATGATAGGTTTTGCCGAAAGAGAAGACGGCAAAGCTGCGGGCAAACAATTCGTCGAACTGCAACACGCTGGCATGTCGGCGCCCGTCGAAGACCAGGTGCTCGTAGACCTCATCCGCCAGCACCAGTACTTCGGTGTCCCGCAATAGCGACTGCAAAGTGGTCAGGTCATCGTGGCTCAGCACGGTGCCCGTGGGATTGTGGGGCGAATTGATGATGATCAGGCGGGTCCGGCTGGTAATGGCATCCGCGGTTCTTTGCCAGTCGATGGTATAGTCTGGCGCTTGCAGGGGCAGGTGGATACAGCGTCCGCCGGCCAGAGTGACCGCCGGTTCATAGCTGTCATAGCTGGGATCGTATACGATGACCTCGTCGCCGGGTTTGACCACCGCGTGAATGGCGGTAAAGAGGCCGGCTGTGGCGCCGGGAACCACGGTGATTTCCTCGACCTCGTCAACCGGGCGCTGGTAAAAGCGCTCGACCTTGACGGCCAGCTGCTGACGCAGGGCCGCGAGCCCGCTCATGGGGGCGTACTGATTGTGGCCCGCGTTGAGGTGATAGCTGAGGCTGTCTATCAGCCCCCGGGGGGGATTGAAGTCCGGGAACCCCTGGGACAGGTTGATAGCGTTGTGGGTCTGCGCCAGTAGCGACATTTGGGTGAAAATCGTGGTGCCGACCCTGGGCAGCTTGCTGCTGATCGATGGCGTCATCATGGGTTTAATTCGGGGGTGCCCAGCTGAGTTGCTTGATTCCCAGACGGGAACGAGTGATTTTTTGCCGCAGTGGCGGTTGCAGCACCTCGACTACCCTGGCGCCCAGTTTTTCCCAGCTGTAGTGCTGTTCAGCCAGCGCCTGCCCGGCAGCGGCAATTTTGTCGGCAAGTTCAGGATTGGCGCGCAATCGTCCGAGCTTTTGCTGTAACTCCTCAAGGCTCTCGTAGAGCACTATATTTTCCATGTCGCGCAGCCCGAGGCCAGCGTTCTCCGCTGCGCCCTGGTTCCAGGCGAGGACCACGCAACCGCATGCCATGGCCTCGAAATTCTTGATCATGTATTCGCCCATACCCACATCGGCACTGACGAAAAAGCGGATGCGGTTCAGCGTTTCGGCATACTCCTGGCCCGATTCCGTGCGTTTGATCAGCAGGTTTTCCCGCTCCGCCATTTGTTCCAGCAAGGCCTTGCGACCGGCATAGATCTTGGTCTCTAACGAGCCCAGGAAGCCCAGCTCGATATCCCTGGGTTGCTTCAGGTTGCCCAGCAGTTGCTGGTCGTAGCCCTTGCCGACATAAACGGCATCGAAGCCCTCGTCACGCAGCCGTGCTGCCAGCACATACCCGGAGCAGATGATTCGGGCCCAGGGTAGGGCACGGTAATGCCTGGAGAATTCACCCTGGTACTTACCCCGGGCGTAGTTTTGATAGGCGTCATGCTCAAGGATTACCAGATTTGGCAGGGTTCGGATAAAGCGGCGCTGGCGAATTTCCTTTTTGAAGCGCAGGAACAGGATGATCCGGTCGTAGTTGTTGGTGTCCACGCCCGCAAAATACCGGCGCAGATCCGCCTGTTGCGCCGAGCTGAGGTGGCAAAGCTCGCAGTCATCGCTGTGACGCACAATGGAGTCGTAGAAGCGGTCGAGGATGATACGTTGTTTTTCTTGTACCAATAGTAACACGCGCATGACTCAGGGCCTAATCGAAGTGGGGATCTGCTCGAGCAGTTGTTGGCGGATAATTTCGCCCTCGGGGCCGGTGAAGTTCTCCAGGAAACGGCACATGTCCTTCCTCAGCGCTGCCTCCAGCGAAGGCCTGCTGCGATGGTGCTGCATCGGATCGAGGTCGATTATCGTGATCCCTGCGCTACCGACAATAAAGTTATCCGCTTTCATATCGCCATGGCTGATGCCGGCGCGGTACAAGCGACTGACGATCTCGGCAAAGGCCGACACCAGTTGCTGCCGTAATTCAGGAGGGGCCGTCTGCAAGACAGGCTTGAGGGAGTCACCGGCAACGTAATCGCAGAGAAAAAATGCGCGACCGCGGAGCGGCCCGAAGCGCTCTTCCACCAGGGCAACGGGCTGTGGCGTCCGCAAGCCGTTGAACAGCAGGTAGTGGGCGTTGTGCCAGGACCGCCAGCCCCGGCTGCGACGCCAGCATCGGCTGAGAAAGTGACGCCAATTCTTGATGTTGTAGCGCTTGATCACCCGTGCCTGGCCATCGATTTCCACCTCGGCGACGGTGGCAGTATTGCCCTGCTTGAGATAGCTTCCCTGTTCCATGGTGCGGTCGAGGTCGTGTAGCACACGGTCGAGCGATGGGGTTTCAAGGTCGCGTCGCCAGACGCTGAAGCGCCTGGGTGTTTGCTGACAATTGAATTCGGTGCAGACGCGAGTGAGCTTGCGCCGGTAGTGACGCCAGCGGGCAGCCCGTTTTTTTGAAACTGCGCTGCTGACGGCTTCAGGCGCCAGGCTAACCCCTGGGCTATGTTTCTCGTAACAGCGGATCAGGGGCTGCAGCGTGTCCATCTGGCCGGGTTTGAACTGGCCCAGGAGGTCAGCGAAGTTGGTGACCGCTGGCCGCGCCCTGAGTGGTGCTCTACTGCGGCGAATGGCCGCCGTATCGACAACGTAAATCGCATCCCGGTAGAAAAGAAAATTGCCCAGGTGAATATCGGTCTGGCGCAGTCCATGTTGGTGCATGTCGGCAAGTGTTTCCACCACCCCATGGAGTATCGGGGAATCGGGGGTCAGGGGTAGTTCCGTATTGTGCTGCTCCAGGTTTCTCCCGGCAATAAACTGGTACTCGATAATGCTGCCGCCCTCGGCAAGGACACCGTGTCGCCGCACCCCGGGGGTTGTGATCCCGGCCCTTTCCAGATAGCCGTAGCCTCGCAGCTCGCGATGATAGTCGCGGCCCTCGAAAAAAAGTTTGCAAAGGACTGTCAGGCTATCGCGCTGCAACTGCAACACCAACCGCTTGCCCGGTAAGTGCCGCAGCACGGCAACGCACTGCCAGCGCTCGGTGGGACTGTTCATCAGCGCGAATTCCAGCGAGAAGGGAACGCAGGGCCGGAGTTTCACTGCCCGCAGTTGCTGCGCCGAAAACCGTTCCACCGCCTGGCTTTCGGCAGGGGCGGCTGCTGGTGTTAAGTTGTCGGGCCTGTTATCCATGGTAGGGCTTCAAAGCCGGGCCGGGGCGGGCATCCGGCTCAAGGGGAATAGCGCTGAATGGGATCAAAGGCGCGCATTGAACGTGTCGCACTGTTGCATGGACCCAGTCTGCAAACCCCGCTTGAACCACGTCACCCGCTGTTGGGAGCTGCCGTGGGTAAAAGACTCGGGCACCACGTAACCTCGGCTCCGCTGCTGCATGCGGTCGTCTCCGATGGCGGCTGCCGCGTTAAGTGCTTCTGCGACGTCGCCTTGTTCCAGGATATGGCGGGCCCGGTTTGCATGGTGGGCCCAGATGCCGGCATAACAGTCGGCCTGCAATTCCATGCGCACCTGCATCTGGTTGGCATCCGTCTTGCTGACCCGGCGCTGGGCCTGGACCACTTGTTGCGAGATGCCGAGAATGGTTTGCACATGGTGGCCTACTTCATGGGCAATGACGTAGGCCTGGGCAAAATCGCCCGGTGCGCCATAGCGGGTTTTCATCTCCTGGTAGAACTGCAGATCGATGTACAGCTTCTGGTCGGCGGGACAGTAAAAGGGCCCTGTCGAGGCCTGCGCATTGCCACAGGCCGACTGGGTTACTCCACTGAACAGTACCAGTGTCGGCGGCGGGTAGCGCTTGCCGGCAGACTGGAACAACTGGCCCCAGGTGTCCTCCGTGTCGGCCAGGACTACGGAAACGAAATCGGCCAGTTGCTCTTCCCCGGGGGGGCGCGGTGCGGGTTGTCCGCTCATGCTGGGCGCGGCTGGGCCACCGCCCTGAAACAGAGCGAGTGGGTTGAAGCCAAAGACCATGCCAATTAAAACCAGAACCAATAGCCCCAGACCGCCGCCGCTGGCTGTTCGCCTGACACCGCCGCTGCGGCCGCGACGGTCTTCGATATTCCTGCTGCGTCTTCCACCTTGCCAACGCATTGTGGTTCCCCCCAGTTCGCTATGCGGTTAATGTATATCGTTTGGCGAGGCTGGATCAAATAGTTTTCAGTGGCGATAGGGCGCCGGGTAGATGTCAAGGTTTACATGGGCCGCCCTTTTTGCCGGCATGGGCCACGGTGATGATCGTTGGGGGCTTGGATTCGTGGCTTGAAACCGGCGCCGTACGGATCTGTGTTGCAGTGCTCCTTACCTGAGCCAAGTTTCGGCTTATAATCAAATAAATCGTCAACGGAGCTAGCGCCGATGAAATCTCTATTGCCCGTGCTTATCGCCGGTTCCATCAGTTTTGGCAGTGCTGCCACCACGCTTTACAAGAGCGTCGATGAGCAAGGTAATGTCACCTACAGTGATTCCCCGCCAGCGAGTGCCCGGCAAACGCAGGAAATCGAAGTGGGTGACGAAAACCTTAACGTGATGCCGAGCGAGAGTATCGAGCAACAGATGCGCGAACAGGAAGCGGCAGATCGCCAGCAGGAAAACCAACGCCGCGCCCAACAGCAGGATTGGCAACAGCGCTATGCTCAGGCCAAGGCCGAGCTGGAGCAGGCGGAGCGCGATTTGCAGCAAGCCCAGGAAGTGCAGGAGGGTGATATGGTGGGATCGGCGACCGGCGGAGCGCGACCCAACGCGGCCTGGATAGAGCGCCTCGAAAGGGCCGAGGCTGCGTTGGAAGAAAAGCAGCGGGCCTTTGACAGGATCAGGCGCCAGCGTTAGCTGGCCACTCTATTCCTTTGCAATCGGCAGCCCGGACTCCATCTCGACCCGGTGGTCGAATAAAACAGGGGCAAGCCTTGGAGCCAGGTATGCGCACTGGTTGGTGTTTCGCCGACTCCACCCGGTCCAGGGAAACAATCTGGCCTAAACTTTCTGCCAGGGCGCATTGATCCGCGCCTCTAATCGATAGCCGGGTAAATCCCGGCGCCGTGTTCTACAGGGCAGGATTTCCAAGGTGCCGAATCGCTTCAAATTATTGTTCAGAGGTAAAGCCCTCGAGGGTCACGCCGCCGACACTGTGCGGCACAAGCTCGGTCAGGCGTTAAAACTGGATGCCAACGGTCTTGAGCAGTTGTTTTCCGGCCGACTGATCACCCTAAAACGGGGTCTGGGGCAAGCTGAGGCAATCCGGTATCAGGCGCTGTTGGAACAGTTGGGGGCAGAAATCCTCTTGCAGCCCGATGCCGACAGCACGGCGCCCTCCATCGATGGCGGAGAATCGAGTCAACTCCGCGCAGCTGCGCCCGTCACCAAGCCGGATGGGGACGCTCTGGGTGATATCGTTTGTCCCCGGTGTGCACATTGCCAGCCACTCGCCCCCCAATGTGCCCATTGCAGAATGGATATGCGACTGCATTTAAAGCGCTTGCAGCGCAAGGCAAAAGTGCTGCAGCTACGGAGCATGCGCGCCGCAAGCGGGTAGCCCCGCGGCCCTTGGAGCGTTAGCTTCGCAACCCGCGCGGGTCGGCGTCGAGCCACTCTGGCCGGGTAAGCACGGGCCCCGAGGCTTGCCCCTTCGACGATTCCGTCCTCGCGATAGCACTTTGCCAACCGTCGCGGGTTATCTGCCGCCGCTTCGGCTCACAGAGTGCCGACCCGCTGCGGATTATTCAGACGACTGCTACGCAGGCAGTTTAAACAGTATCTGTCGCTTGTCACGCTGGATACTGCTGATTTCGACGCTGAGCCCGTCGTCCAGCCCAAGGTCGATCTCCTCATTCTTGAAACGTAGCTGGGCGGGGTTGAACCGGGGTTTCCCGGGCATTGCACGCTTCTCCAGAATACCCTCGATACCATTCTCGTCCAGGCGCACGACCAGACCAAAGGGGTTTGCCTGCACCACCCGGCCTGTCATGGGTTTGGCTGGCTGACGTTCCAGATACTCGCATTTCAGCCATTGTTCGGCCCAGTAAGCGGCCGACCGCAGAGCCTGCAGCGAGGCTTCCAGTTGCTGCACGGCTTCAGGTTTCAGGGCAATAGGCTGCTCGCCGTCCAGCTTGCGCTGCAGTTGGACGTGATTGAAAAAATCGGCATAGCGACGCAAGGGCGATGTGAAGCTCGCATAGGCCTCGACTCCCATGCCCAGGTGAGGCCCGGGCTCTGCCGATAACGCGGCGCGTTGCAAAAAACGGCTGAGAATTTTTTTCTGATGAGCGTGCTCGTCGCTGGCCCCAAGCCAGCCCATTGCGCGCCGGTAGGTCTCCAAAGTATTCAGTTCCTCGGCTTGTTCCAGATCGGTAAAGCCGGACTCCTTCAAGATACTGCATGCGTCTTTCAGTTTTTCCGTCCGAAAGCCGGCATGTACGTTGAACAAGCCGCCGGCGTCAAGCAATTCCCGTGCGGCGGCCAGGTTGGTCGCTACCATACACTCTTCCACCAGGCGGTTGGCGGCCCCTTTTTCGGCACAGCTAAAACCCGCAATGCGCCCGTCTTCGCCCAACTGCATATGATACTCGGGACGATCGTCGACCATTAGAAGATGCTGCCGGCGCCATTGTTGCATTCGCCGGGTCGCCTGATCCAGGTGGAGCAGGCTTTGCTGGGTAGCTTCATCCATCGACGCTGGAAACCGTTGCTGTAGCAGGTGCTGTTCCAGCTCGGCGTAGCTCAACTGGGCGCGACTGCGGATAGCCGCTCTGGAAAACCGGGCGTCGGTAACCTCACCACTGGTTGCAACGCTCAGCTGGCAGATCACTGCAAGGCGCGGTTGGGATCCCAGCAGAGAGAGCTCATCATGTGATAACTCGGGCGGCAACATCGGCGACTGCCGATGGGGCAGATAGGCGGTTGCCCCCCGGTGCATGGCTGCAATCCCGGTTTTAGAGCCAAGGTCAATCACACTGGCCGGGTCGGCAATGGCTACGGTCAGCTCCCAGCCGTCGTCCCGCTTCTCGGCGCACAATGCGTCGTCGATATCGCCGGCGCCGGGGGGGTCGATGCTGACCAGGGGCAGGTCGGTTTGCTCGGGACGTTGGGAGAGCTGCTGGACGATATTCTTGCTGACCTCTGCGACCGAATGGCTTGCCTGGGACAACTGGAAGTTGATGCTGGCATAGCGGCTGGGGAAATCGGCGACGCTATCCTGTCCCAGGTTTTTTCGCACTGCCGCCTGCCCCCTGCCGTCCTTGACCGGATGACGAGAGACCTGGCACTGCAGCCAGTCGCCGGGCTTCACGCCCTTGCGTTGCTGCGGTGGAAGAAACAACTTTCGGTTCAGCCTGGGCAGATCCATATCGACAAACCACGCCTTGCCGTGCTGGAGGCATTTGCCGCAAAACACTTTCAGCGAGGACTCCAGCAGTTTTTCCACCGCCGCAAATTCGCGACCCTGGTCATCGGTCTTGAGTTGGAATTCAATCCTGTCGCCGGGAAATACTTTCTGCATTTGTTGCGGCGGCAGAAAGTGTTGCTGGCCTTCGTCGGCCCGGACGAAGCCAAAGCTGCCCTGGGTAGAGGTGACCAGCCCTTTATATCGTCGCTGTTCCTGCCGGATATCAGCTTTCAACTGCTGCAATTGTGCCAGTGAATCGGTGTTTAACATGATGGATAGCTAGGTGAGATGGCGGGGACCCGCATTTTAGCAGATTTCGGCGGGCAGCCAAGCTTATGGGGCGGGAATACCGTGCTAATTGCGGCGGCGGCCCAGCTGATTTCGCGGTGTAAAAAATTTCGACACTCTCCATTGTAGGATACACCGGGATCTTGGTATGCTTCGGAAAAACTACCACCGAGATTCGGTTTTTCCTCAAGGTTCACCGCCAACGCAAAACCGGCTTCCCCCGTGACGCTGGCCTCGGTAGCTTCGGGAAAACGGGCGCTCCGGGAACCGGGCAGGGTGACAAAGCGCTTCCTGGCCCAGTTTCGGGGAGGAAAATACGTAGGGTAGCTGGCAGCAATGGGCTCGTGGGGGCGCGACAAACGCGAACGACGCATGGCAGACAAAGAAACGCAATTTGCAGATGAAATGGGCGACGTGACCCCGTTGAATTCCCGGGGTCGGGTAGTGCTCGCGCAGGCAAGACCGGCAGCAGCAGGTTTGGAACAACGGCGGCGCGCGGCGGTCGCCGAAAACGCCATGTCAAACAACTTTCTCTCTACCGAATATGCGCCCCAGCTTGGCCCCCACGACATCATCAGTTTCGTTCGTCCCGGGGTGCAACATGGGGTATTCGGCAAGTTACGTCGCGGTCGCTACCAACCTGAGGCTACGTTGGACCTGCACCGGTGTACTGTCGAACAAGCTCGCAGCGATCTGTGGGAGTTTTTACAGGACTGCATGGAATGCCAACTCCGTGCCGTGATGGTGCTGCATGGCAAGGGCGACCGCTCCCCAAGGGCCGGGGTCCTGAAGAGCTATGTTGCTCACTGGCTTCGGGATATACCCGAAGTACTGGCCTATCACAGCGCCCAGCCCTACCATGGCGGAGCCGGTGCACTGTACGTGATGCTGAAGAAAACCGACAAGGCGAGCGCGGCCAATCGCGAGCGTTTCCTGCACAAGCAGGGGGTCTGATCCGAAGCGTCAATGGCCTCGGCACCGTCGGCCTTTGCCCCGCAAGCCGGTGGGCTAGGCGACACTGTCCGCGCCCGGTTCCGGGTACACCTCCCGCAGCAGGTTGACCAGCGCCCTGCAGGCGTCGGTATCTGTGAAAATACCCACCGCATCGCCATCGCGCATCACCAAAATGGCATCGACGCGGTGCTCGATCATCAAATGCAGCACCTGGTCCAGTGGGTCATGCACATCGGCAAAATGCGCCAAAGCCGGGCAAATATCTCCCACCAGCATGTCGGCATCCGCCGCGCCGCGATGACCAATCAACTGGGCGCGTTTGACGTCGCGATCCGATACCAGTGTCTCAATATTGCCCCCAATCATCACCGGTAGATGGCGGATCTTATGCTTCTGCATCATCCCCATCGCCTCATCGACAGTTTGTTCAGCATCGATAGAGTAGGGGAAGGGGGTCATCACAGACAGCAGTTGTGGCATATATTTGGTCATCTTGCGTTCCTGAGGCGATAGAATTGAAGTCGTAGTGTCGCGGTCACCCCGACCGGCGCAGGCAGGGGGTTGCGGTGTCAAAGAATAACATGCCTTCCTGTGGGACAGCAGCGCTCTGCCGGCCCGTCGGTTCAGGACAAAAGTACGTCCCGGGCGCGGTTGATCTGGGACGCCAGGTAGTCGTTTCCACCCCTGTCCGGGTGCAGTTTTTGTATCAGGCGCCGGTGCGCCTGCACGATTTCCTCCTCACTGGCGCCTTCCTCCAACCCCAGTACCAATAACGCTTCCTCCGGCCCCATCGCCTGGCTGGCAGCGGCCGATTCCTGCCCCGGCGCCTCATGACTGCTGGCGCGCCAGTTGGAGCCGAGGCGCTGGTCCAGATAGTTTTCCAGCAACTGGGCCGAATCGGAGTCGTGCTGGCAGCAGTAGGTATACAGCTCCAGCAACTGGGCATCACTCAGCTGCTGAAGCGCCTGCCCGGCTAGGGGACCACTGGTCACACTGCCGTCCAACTCGCCACTCTCGTGGTCCAGGCTCATACTGAGAATAGCGGTTGTCACTGTGGAAAAGTGTGGACTTTGCGCGCTGCTGGAACGGGCCGACCGGCTCCGCAAATGCTGTTGCAGAAAAGGCAGAGACAGGGGTAGCAAACGCCGAGCCAGCGGAATCAGCGCGGCGAAAGCGGCGCCTATCCAATGCAGTCTACCGGTCACCACGAGCAATAGCAGCAGGGCACCAACAGCGATACCCAGCACCTGCCAGAAATATTGCTTTTTCTGAGCCGGGGGCAGTTTGCGATAGCGGGTCCAGGCGGTATAGGCGATAAACGCTACGGCTATGAGGAGTAGTATTCGAGCCATCCGGGGTGTCCTGAGCGTTGGCGGGTGAAGGCCTGATTCATACGTCGGGTAGTGACGTTTTCACGCAAGCCAGGGGCCGGCCCCTGGCCGAAATCAAAACGGCCCATGGGGCAGAAGAGGCAAATTTAACGGCATTGTCGGGCAACGGTATCAGTCTTTGGGAAGCCTCTTGAGTATATGCTGCTGCAGCCGGCTTTTTTCAAGGCCCGCAACCGCTGATTTGCCGCCGCTGGCATAGGCGGCAACGGCGTTGAGAAGGTCTCGCAGTTGCTGCTCACTGTGCTCGTCGAACTGGCAGTGTACCCCACCGCTAAGCCTTGCTATTTCCGCGAAGGCGGTGCCGGCAAGGCGATCGCTGCCCTCCTGGAACATAAACACCGGTAACCGGTGGAGGCCGAGTTGGCCCGCGAGCGAGTAGAGCGCAGCACTGTCTTCCTCCATCGCGTCGCCGACGAATACCACCGCGCGAACCCGGGAGCGTCGGTGCTCTTTCAGGGCGTGCTGCAAGAGTCTCTCGATCTGGGTGCGACCGCCAAGGCACTGCACCGATAACATATTCTGCCGAAGTGCGGTCGCGTTGTCGGACCAGGGCAGGGCTCTGAACTCGCCGAGGCCGCGGTAGTAGCACAACTGGATAGAAAGGCCGCTGATTTCCCGCGCTACTTCAAACATCTGCGCCTGCAGATGGCAAGCCCGATCCCATGTTCGCTGGCGACTCGCAGTGGCGTCGAGGGCAAAGAGCAGGCGGCCGCCATCGGAGCGTGTCTGCAACTGCCTGGCCTTGTCGAGAAACGCGGCGACGTCTTTCGAAGTAGTGGCCAGGGCCTTGTCTTTGAGTTTTTTCTGTGTGGTCATAATTGGCTATGTGGCCTGAGGTTCAGCGTTGGCGCTTTGAGCCGATGGGGGGCAATTCGGCTGCGCAGAGCCGGCAGAATCGGGCGTCGCTGTCATGGCCGATGCATAGGCAGGCGGGACAGCTCCTAACCTGCCTGGAGCGGCTCATCTCCCGCGAAAGCTCGGCGGTGATAATCCCGGTTGGCACGGCTATGATCGCATAGCCGGTCAGCATCGCAAGGGCGGCGACTCCCTGTCCAACCGGCGTCTGCGGGGTAATATCGCCGTAACCGACCGTGGTGATGGTAACTATCGCCCAATAAATACTGGTGGGAATGGAGGTGAATCCGTTCTTCGGCCCCTCGATGATGAACATCAGTGAGCCAAAGATCGATGTCAGTATGATCACCGAAAAGAAAAACACGAAAATCTTGCGGCGCGCCATGCGCATGGACCGCAGCAGTATGTTGGCCTCGGCCAGGTAGCGGAACAACTTGAAGACGCGAAACACCCGCAAGACCCGGAATAGCCGGATCACCATCAGGAAGTGCGCGTTGGTGATGAAAAACGCGAGATAGCTGGGTAGTATCGACAGCAAATCGACAATGCCATAGAAGCCGCGCATGTAGCGCGTGGGGTGGGGGGAGCAATAGATGCGCACCAAGTACTCAATGGTGAACAGGATGGTGAAAAACCATTCGAGGCGGAAGAACGCCGTGCCATAGAGTGATGACAGGGCTTCCACCGAGTCCAGCATTACCAGCAGCACGCTGGTCAGAATCATGTAGATGAGTATGATATCGAACGCCTGTCCGGCCGGGGTCTCGGTGCCGAAGATCACCCGGTAGAGTTTGGCGCGAAAATGGGCGTGGAAACGATAGGGCGACATACTTTAAACGCCTGATTACTGGCTTTGTCTTGAACTGTAGGGCAAGAACATGCGGGGGCCGGATGCTGATCACGTTTTCTTTGGTGGCCGCCCATGCCCCTGTTTTATTGGAAGCGGCGTGCACTGTCAACCTTGGGGGACCCGCGAACAGCGGTCGTATGAGGGCCGGCTTCACTAAAGTGGCCTCGAGTGGTCCTTGCTATGGTATAGTCCCGCACTTTTTTCAGTGGACTCGAATAATGATGATTGAGAAGCGCCGGTTTGAACGCTGCCCTTTCGAAGCCTTCGTCGAGGTTTTTCACCCCGCCCTGGGGGAATTCGAGTGGCGCGCCAGGGACATCTCTGAAGGAGGAATTTTCGTGCGCACCGGCGCCTCGCCCAAACCCCCGGTGGGAACGGTATTGAAAGTGCGGTTAAAGCGCCATGGTGGAATAATCAACGTCGAGCCGCTGGCGATGGCGGTGATTCACAGGCAGCAGGACGGCATTGGTCTGAAATACCTGCTGGACGATGAATTCGGACAGTACTGAATGGCACGGGCGCCAGGCATTCACCGCTAAAGGGAATGGCACTTACTTGAGGAGAAATGCATAGGCTTTTCAAAGCGCCGCTCCGGGCATCTACCCCGTCAGGACACGCCGTAAACTCGTCCCTGGGGGCTCTGCGCCGACATCCCTGTCGGCGAAGGTCCTGCCGAGGTAGACACCCGAATCGGCTTAAGTAAGTGCCATTTCCGCTAAAGGCAGTGTTGTGGCAGCCTCAGCTCTGTCCAGCCCCTGCTGCCATCGACACTGTCGCAATCCAGGTCCGGATTCCCTTCGAGATTGACCCGTTGCAATTTGTTCAAGGTGTTGAGCGCGCTGGCGTCGCTCAGTTCATTATTGCCCAGGTTCAGTGTGTGCAGCTCGGTGAAACCGTCGAGCCCCTCCAGTGATCGTATTCCCGCATGACTGCAATTCAGGGTCTGCAGTAACTCAGCGCGGGTGATTTTTTCATCACTGATGGTTTGGCGCACACAGCCCTGCAAGCTGGTGTCGGGCAGCAAATAGTCGCTGAATAGCGGCAGGGGCGTGTAGACCAGCTTGTCGTTGACGCTGAATTCGTAGTCGGCACAGGCTCCCACCAGCAACAGCGCCAGTAACGGGAGCAATCGGTAATCGTGTTCACCCATAGCACACCTCCACGGTGGGATTGAATCCAGCGGCGCAGTGTAACCTCTGCCTGTGGATCGGTATATGGCTGTGGCGATGGGTCTTTCCCGTCGCCTTCGCTCACCCATGTCGTGCCAATTATTGGTGAAAGCCAATGGTCGAATTGTGACTCGATTCCCAACCGGCCGGTGGGAACCGGCCTATCTTGTAGACAGGCAAGGATTCGTGCGGTTTATGAGCCTGTCACGACAGGCCTTAGCGGTCCGTGCGAACATCGTTCAACCGCCACCGCAGTGAACAGACGCAAGGAATTGGGCCATTAGCGTCGCCACTGGATTTCGTCACCACAGGGAGCCACCCGGGATGCACCTGATCGCCAGCAGATCGCCAGACCATGATGTCACCAATACCGTCGATGTCACTTCATCTGCCGCGGTGTATCGCGCCGTGCGGGATCTGCTGATGCCGCGTTTTCCGGAGCTTCCTTTCCTCAAGCTTAAGCGTGCTTTCCAGGATTTCGACCGCCTTTATCGCGGCGACTACCCCGGGTTTCACGCGTGCGATACCGCCTATCATGACGCCTGTCACGTGCGTGATGTCACGCTGGCGATGGCGCGCCTGATCGACGGGTATGAAGTGACCCATGGTCCCGGGGAATCTCTGGGTCACCAGCTCGCGCTGGTGGGCTTGATCGTGGCGCTGTTCCACGACGCGGGCTATATTCGCCGCCGGGGCGATACCCGGCATAGCAATGGCGCTGCCTACACCCGCACCCATGTCAGCCGCAGTGCCCGTTTCCTGGTCGAATACCTGCCCACCATCGGTCTCGGCGCCCAGGCCGACATGGCGGCGCGCATGGTGCACTACACCGGATACGAAATGGCACCGGAAGACATCGTGTTGAACTCGACCAGGGCGCATCGGGTAGGCCACCTGGTGGGTACCGCCGATGTCATCGCCCAGATGTCGGATGTCGCCTACCTGGAGAAGTGCCGCGACTGTCTCTACGAGGAGTTCGAAGTGGGCGGCATCACTCGACAGCGTGCCGCGGATGGCAGTGAGTTGGTCGTCTACGAGTCGCCGGCCGACCTGCTAGTAAAGACCCCGGGATTCGTTGAATCGGTGATAGAGCAGCGTCTGGAAGGCTACTTTGCGGCCGCATATCGCTTCGCCGCCGCTCACTTCGGCGGTAACAACCTCTACATGGAGGGCTTGATGGCGAATCGCAGGCGACTGGAAAAAGCCCTGTCGAGCAAATCACTACGCGGTAGCTCACTGCTGAATCTCGCTGTTTGATGCCCGATCACGTGCAGCGTGATTTTCCTGCCCTGGCCGCGGTAAACACCCTTCCCCCGTGATCCATCCCTGACGATGTCCTGTTGAGTCGTCGATTTTTCCCCTGTATTCTCTTTGCCTTGGAGTCCCGCCCCTGCCTGGCAGGCGGTTTCCCCGGTTACCTTCGCTATGCGCCTAGCAGTGACAGCCCAGCCCACCGAGCCCCTGCGCCTGCGTGCCGAAATGCTGGCAAGCCGGCTTGGGTTGATCTACTGCAGTGACCCCGGCGAGGCCAGTGGTTTCGACTTTCTGCTGTGTTTCGACGACGGGGGTTTGTGCCTGAAACGTACCGGTAAAGGGGCCCCCGGTCCGGTGAGGGTAGATTTTGTGGCTGGCAGGCAAGCGTGGCGACAGCAGCATGGCGGTGGCAAGGGGCAGCTGATCGCCCGGGCGCTGGGGTTGCACAAGGGGGCTTGTCCCGAGGTGCTGGATGCCACTGCCGGCCTGGGGAACGATAGTTTTGCCCTGGCCGGGCTCGGTTGTCGGGTTACCCTGCTTGAGCAATCCGGGGTAGTGGCGGCCCTGCTGGAAGATGGTTTGCAGCGGCTGGCGCAGTCAGCTCGACCAGAGCTGGAGGCCATCGCGGGGCGGATGCGGCTCAAGGCACCGATGCGCGCCGAAGACTTCCTGTTGCAGTCACCTGAGGTCGACACCATTTACCTCGATCCGATGTTTGGCGCCGGCGCGGGGAAGGCGGCTGTAAAGAAAGAGATGCAAGTGCTCCGGGACTGGTTTGCCTGGGGTGAACCTGGATTTCAGGACCCAGATGAGGCGCAGTTATTGCAACTGGCACTGGAGAGAGCGCGCTACCGGGTGGTGGTAAAACGTCACAACCGGGCCCCGTCTATCAGCGGCCTCGCCCCCGCATACCAGTTGGCTGGAAAGTCGACCCGCTATGATATTTACAGCCTGCGAAAATATTACTGAGGGCAAGCATTAGCTGCTGTGCCAGAGGAAGCGGGACTCGCCATCGCCGTTGATGCGCACAAACAAATCGTCCTCCTCGCTTTCGGTCCACCCCCCGGCGCTGACCCTCACTTCCCGCTGCAGAGCCTTGAACAGGGCGCGCAATCGATATCGGTATCCCACGGTGTTCGGTTTTGCTTGAACCATAGCGACGAATAGGCTCCCGCCGCTTTTTGCAGCAGCAGAAAATCAAGGGGTTCGGCAATGGGCTCAAGGCGAAGCTGGCCGGCAATCTGCTGCTCGCTGGTTTGCCTGACCTCGACCACGGCGAAGCAGGTTTCCAGCCAGCCGACGATCGTTGGCAAACTCCGGCAGTGGACGTAAATCTCGATATCGGGCTGGCGCATTCAGGGTTTCGCCAATAACAGTTGCAGGAGTTTTTCATAGATCACCGATAACTGCTCGATATCGGCGACCGCGACGCACTCGTTGCGCTGGTGGATTGTGGTGTTGCGGGGGCCTAGTTCCACCACTTCGGCACCGCCGGGCGCAATGAAGCGGCCATCGGAGGTCCCGCCGCTGGTAGACAGCGTTGGCCTGCAGCCGGTGACGGCTTCCACCGCGGCACTGCAAGCCTCGACCAACTTTCCGGCTGCGGTTAGAAACGGTTCGCCACTCAGGTTCCAGTTTATGGAGTAGTCCAGCCCGTGCCGGTCGAGGATATCCTCAACCCGTTGCTTGATTGCCGCGGCGGTAAGCTCGGTGGAAAACCTGAAATTGAAAAGCAGGGTCAATTCGCCGGGAATGACATTGGTGGCGCCGGTACCGGCCTGAATGTTCGAAATCTGGAACGATGTGGCAGGGAAATAATCGTTGCCCTGGTCCCATTCGGTAGCGGCCAGCTCAGCCAGTGCGGGGCTGGCAGCATGAATCGGATTGTTGGCGAGCTGGGGATAAGCCACGTGCCCCTGCTGGCCGTGCACCGCCAGGGTGGCATTGAGGGAGCCGCGACGGCCATTCTTGATGACGTCGCCAAGCCGGTTACTGCTGGAGGGTTCGCCCACCAGGCACCAGCTAATCTGCTCACCCTGCTGGCGCAAGTATTCCACCACTTTAACCGTGCCATCGACTGCCGGGCCTTCCTCATCGCTGGTGATAAGAAAAGCGATGCGTCCCCGGTGATCGGGGTTTGCGCCAATGAAGCGCTCACAGGCGGTGACCATTGCCGCCAGGCTGCCTTTCATGTCGGCCGCGCCGCGGCCGTGTAACATGCCGTCGGCGACCTGGGCGGCAAAGGGAGGATAGTCCCAGCTCTGGGGGTCGCCGGTGGGCACGACATCGGTGTGGCCTGCGAAGGCCAGGATCGGGCCCCCGCTGCCGTGGACGGCCCAGAAGTTTTCAACATCATTATGTCGCAGTCGAGTTACCTCGAAGTCAAGGCGCTCCAGGCGTTCGATCATGAGCTCCTGGCAGCCGGCATCGTCGGGGGTGACCGACGCACACTTGACGAGTTGCCGGGCCAGGGCCAGAGTGCTTGATTCAGCGCTCATCGTGCGGGCCTGTTGCTGTGCGGGTTATCTCCATAGGTTCCGCGGGCATCAGTTGTGGGCATGCAGGGCGTGATTCAGCTCCACCGCCGACTTGTTGGTCAGGCATTCCACGGTGCCGCTAACCGAGTTGCGCCGGAACAGCAGGTCAGATTGACCGGCCAGCTCTCGTGCTTTCACCTTGTCGGCAACGTCGCCATGATCGTCAATAACGGTGACCACGGTTCCGGCGGTGATGTAGAGCCCCGACTCTATCTTGCAGCGATCACCCAATGGAATGCCCACACCGGCGTTGGCCCCGACCAAACAATCCTCGCCGATGCTGATAATCATGTTGCCACCACCGGAGAGGGTGCCCATGGTGGAGCAGCCTCCGCCGAGATCTGAACCCTGGCCGACGAATACACCGGCGGAAATGCGGCCCTCGATCATCCCTGGACCCTCGGTACCGGCATTGAAATTCACGAAGCCCTCATGCATGACGGTGGTGCCCGCACCCAGGTAGGCGCCGAGGCGGACCCGGGCAGTATGGGCGATACGGACTCCATCGGGAACCACGTAATCGGTCATGCGTGGAAATTTGTCGACACAGTTGACTGCCAGGTGTTCGCCCTGCAGTCGCGCTTCCAATTGGCGCTGTGCTAACTCGTCGAGCTCTATGGGGCCCTGGTTGGTCCAGGCCAGGTTGGGTAGCAGCGCGAACAACCCTTCGAGGTTGACGCTGTGGGGCCGGGCCAGGCGGTGAGACAACAGCTGCAATTTGAAATACGCTTCGGGAACCGAGCCGGGTTTGTCGTCGGTTGCCAACAGCAGCGCCAGCAGGGGCTGGTGGCTGGTCTTCATGGCTTTGACAATATCGGCCTGGGCACTGTTGCCGGCACTGCGCAGCGCTGCTTCAAGGTGTTTCAGCTGCCCCCGGCCCAGCTCGATCACCGCATTGCCCGCGGTGGCTCCCAGCACCTCGACAAAGGCTGCAACGGATTCGGCATCGGGGTGGAGCAGGGGCGCGGGATAGAAAACCTCAAGCCAGGCGTTGTTGCGGTTTTTGGTGCCGATACCGAGGCCAAGGGCGAAATACTGGTCAGACATGGGAGCGAGCTTTCCTGTGTTAGTTGGCGAATAGAGTTTGGTATTGGGCCGCGCTGAAGCCTGTCGTGACCGAGTCGCCGAGTGTCAGCAGTGGACGCTTGATCAGGGTGGGATTGGCGTGCAGGAGTTCTGCGACGACAGCGCCATCAACGGCACGATCGCGATCTGCCTGGGGCAGGTTTTTCCAACTGGTTGAGCGTTTGTTCAACAGTTTCTCCCAGTCGCAGCGCTGCATCCAGCGATCGATTTCTTCCGGCGAGGGCGGACGTTCGCGAAAATCACGAAACTCGTATTCGATGTCCTGCGCCTGCAACCACTGGCGCGCTTTCTTGACCGAGTCGCAATTCGTGATGCCGTGAAGGGTAACAGCCATAGTGAATAGGTGCCCGATTAAAGCCCGCTATAATACCATACTTTGGGAAATTGCTGGTCGCTGGCGCGGCCTACGGACGAAGTCATGGCCCCCGAATCGCACCCCTTGGTGCTCTTGCGGCACGTGAAGCGAATGCGATAAGTCGCTCACGGTTTGTGCAGCGCGACCGGCTTTTTCCGCCGTGGGTAACAGTAGCGGCAAATCTCGCAGACCGTGCCATCGCAGCCGCGGGCGCTGCAGAATTCGCGCCCGTAATAAATGATCTGCAGGTGGAGGTCGTTCCAGCTCCCCCGGGGGAACAGTTTTTTCAGGTCACGCTCCGTCTGCACCACGCTCTTGCCGTTAGTCAGGCCCCAGCGTTGCGCCAACCGATGAATGTGGGTATCGACCGGGAAGGCCGGCTCGCCGAAGGCCTGTGCCATGACAACACTGGCAGTTTTGTGGCCCACTCCGGGGAGAGCTTCCAGGGCCTCCAGGTCGGCAGGAACTTTGCCATCATGCTCTGTCATCAGCAGTTGCGACAGGCCGACGATGGCCCTGGCCTTGCGCGGTGCCAAGCCGCAGGGCCGGACGATGGTTTCAACCTGCTCCACGCTCAGCGCAGCCATGGTTGCGGGATTGTCAGCCAGCTTGAACAGGGCCGGGGTCACCTTGTTGACCCGTTCATCGGTGCACTGGGCCGACAGCAGCACCGCGATGAGCAGTGTGTAGGGGTCCTTGTGTTGCAGGGGGATGGGTGGTTTGGGGTAAAGCTCCCCCAGACGCCGGAGGATGTAGGCCGCCCTTTGCTGTTTGGTCATGATAATGGCTTACCCGGTGCGCAGTGGTATCCGAAGAACACAGTGATAGTGCCGGGCGCTTGCTTTCAGGCGCTGCCGACAAATTGAGCGATGCGCCTGGCGGCCTCGCAGCATTGCGCCTGGCCTGGCACCAGTGCGATGCGCACATAACCGTTGCCGGGGTTGGAGCCCGGGTTATCCCGACCCAGATAACTGCCGGGCAAAACGGTCACATTCTGCTGGCGGTACAATTCCCGGCAAAACCCGGTGTCCTGCCCCGGTGTCTGTGCCCACAGGTAAAAGCCGGCATCTGGCGTTTCGAATTCCAGAGCGGGCGCCAGTATTTCGGACACGGCTTCGAATTTGACTCGGTAGGCAGCACGATTGGCGATGACATGGGCCTCATCCCGCCAGGCTGCAATGCTCGCCATTTGCACCTGTAATGGCATCGCACAGCCATGGTAGGTGCGGTACTTGAAAAACTGCTGGATCACCGCGGGATCTCCGGCGACAAAGCCCGAGCGCAGGCCGGCCAGGTTAGACCGTTTGGACAGGCTGTGGAACACCACACAACGCCTGAAATCATCCAGGCCCAGCTCCGCCGCAGCCTGCAGCAAACCCGGCGGGGGTTGCTGCTCGTCACGATAGATTTCGGCATAACATTCATCCGCGGCAATGATGAAGTCGTGGCGTTGTGCCAGTTCTACCAGGGCCTTGAGGCTATCGATATCGGCCACGGCGCCGGTGGGATTGCCCGGGTTGCAGAGGTAGAGCAACTGGCAGCGCCGCCACACCGCATCACTGATTTTGCTGTAATCGGGGAGAAAACCCTCGCCGGCCCGGCAATCCAGGTAGTAAGGTTCGCCGCCTGCCAGCAGCGCTGCCCCTTCGTAAATCTGGTAGAACGGGTTGGGCATCAGTACCAGAGCTTGCTGGCTGCGGTCGAGACAGGCCTGGGCGAAAGCGAACAGGGCTTCCCGGGTGCCACTGACCGGCAGGATACGCGTCTCGGGGTCGACCAGAGCAGCGGGAAGTTGAAAGCGCCGTTGCAGCCAGGCACTGATTGCCTGGCGTAGTTGCGGCGTGCCACGGGTGTTGGGGTACCTTGCGATGTCGGGCATATGCTCGGCCAGCGCCGCCACGACAACTTCCGGTGCCCTGTGCTGTGGCTCGCCTATGGAAAGTAGAATTGGCTCCAGGCCAGAGGGCGGCGTGACGCCCTGTTTCAGCGCCGCAAGTTTTTCGAAAGGGTAGGAATGCAGCCGCGCCAGATCGGGGTTCATCAGATCATCTGGGCCTTGGCTGTGAGATTAGCATTGTGATCGAGGCTGGCGCAGAGGGCAGCACGCAGTGCTTCCTGGCGGGCGGGATCAGTGACCGGGTTACCCGCCTGGTCAGTGACAAAAAATACGTCCTCCACCCGCTCGCCGAGGGTGCAGATGCGTGCGTTCTGCATTTGCAGGTCGAAATCAAGGAAGACCCGGCTCACCCGCGCCAACAGCCCCGGCCGGTCCGGGCTGACCAGTTCCACAATGGTTTTGGCCTCATCATGGCTGATCTTGACCTCGGACGGGTAATCAAAGTGTTTTAGTTGTCGGGTAACGAGTTTATCCCAATTGTTGCTCGGTGCACGCCGCTCGAGGACCGCCCTGCGCAGCACCCGTTTGATCTTATCCGTTGTCTCCGGGTCATTGCCTATCGGCTCGCCTTCCGCATCGAGGACGATGTAGGTGTCCAGGCTGTAGTCGCTGGTATTGCGAAAAATGCGCGCGTCCTGAATGCTCAGCTGCAATTGCTCGAAACTCGCAGACAAAACGGCGAACAGTTGCGGGTAGCTTTGGGTATAGACAAATATCTGGGTTGCGCCCTCAAACTGCCGCGATGTCGTGTCCTTGATCAGTATCAGCGGAGAAGACGTGTCCTTGCGGGTAAGAATCGCCTCGGTGTGCCAGCAGATGTCGGTGGGTGTTTCGCGCAGGAAGTAGTCTTCGTCCGGGCTGTTCCAGCAGGCGATGATATCGTCGGCGTCATAGCCTCGATCCTCGAGCAGTCGAATCGCGTTTTCCTTGCTGTCCTCGATCCAGTCGCTCTTGTCAGCGTAGTGTTCGACGCTGACCCGCAATGCGCGCCGGGTTTCCAGATAGAGCTGGCGGAGCAGGGATGCTCTCCAGCTATTCCAGAGTTTGGGGTTGGTGGCGTTGATGTCCGCCACGGTGAGCGCATACAGGTAATCCAGTCGCTCCTGGTCCTGCATTTCGAGGGCGAACTCGCGGATGACCTCCGGGTCGGTAATGTCCTTGCGTTGGGACGTGCTGGACATGAGCAGGTGGTTGTTGACCAGCCACACCACCAGATGGCTATCCCGGGCATTGAAACCATGGCGGGTACAAAACGCAGCCGCGTCGATTGCGCCCTTGTGCGAATGATCCCCGCCACGGCCCTTGGCGATATCGTGATAGAGCCCGGCGATGTAGAGCAATTCGAGCTTGGGCAGGCGCTTTAAAACACTTGCGGCCAGGGAAAAACGGTCGGCGAATTCGTCGTGGGCAAACAGGCGCATGTTTTTCACCACCTGGATGGTGTGCGCATCGACGGTGTAGATGTGAAAAAGGTCGTGCTGCATTTTGCCGACGATGCGGCCGAATTCCGGCAGGTACTTGCCGAGAATGCCGAAGCGGTTCATGCGCTGCAACTGGGTGGCGATTTTGTGCGGAGAGCGCAGCAACTGGATAAAAGCCCGACGGTTGCGCGGGTCGTTGCGAAAGTCGTCGTCGATGCAGTCACTGGCTTCTCGCAGGAGGCGAATGGTGGATGCCCTGGGTCCGACAATGTTTTCGTTTTGGGCCATCAGTACAAAGATTTCCATGACAGCGCTGGGCGTGTTTTTGAAAACCTTGTCGTTGGCTGCGTCGATGTAGTTGTTACGCACAAAAAAGCGCTGGTTGAGCGAATGAATGGTTTCCGGGTCGCAGGCGCGGAGAATTGCCTCGTCGTAAAGCTGTACCACCAGATCGTTGAGGCCCGAGAGTGCCAGTGCCCAGCGGTAATAGAGCTGCATGAATTTCTCGATGGCGAGGCCTTCTTCGCTGTCGCTGAAGCCGAACATTGTCGCCAGTTCCCGCTGGTGCTCGAACAACAGCCGGTCTTCAGCTCTGCCCGCCAGGTTATGCAGTGCCCAGCGCACCAGCCAGAGAAAATCCCGCCCCTCGTTGAGCAGGCGAAACTCCTCCCGGGTCAGGAAATTGCGGGCTACCAACTGCTCCAGGTCGGAGGTCTGGAAGTGGCGCTTGGCGATCCAGCCTATGGTTTGAACGTCGCGCAGGCCTCCGGGGCTGGACTTGAGGTTCGGCTCGAGGTTGTATTCGGTGTCAGCATACTTTCGATGCCGCGCTTTTTGCTCGTCCCACTTGGCCCGGTAAAAATCGCGACTGTCCCACATGGCGTTGGGGCCGGTCGCAGCGCAAAGTACCCTGTGCGCCGCGGCATCCCCCGCGAGTGCCCGTGACTCCATCAGGTTGGTTACCACCGCAATATCGTGCCTTGCGGTGTCAATGCACTGCGCCTCGGTGCGTACGCTGTGCCCAATATCGAGTTTGATATCCCAGAGCAGGGTGACGAACTTCTCCAGCTCGGCCTTATGGGCTTCATCGGAACCGGGCTCCACCAGAATCATCAGGTCGATGTCCGAGTGGGGATGCAACTCCCCGCGTCCATAGCCACCCACTGCGATCAGGCACATTCCCTGGTCCTGGGGCAGGCCGCACCAGGCCCAAACGGCGACCAGCAGATCGTCGATAAACGCCGATCGCGCATGGACCAGGTTGGCAATATCCTCGTGGGCCTGGTAGCGGCGATTGAGCTCGCCCATGGCAGCCTGGTTCACGGCTCGCAGGGTCTCCACCGGGTTTGCGGACGCATTCAGGCTGGCGTAGATCTGCTGGCTTCGCTCAGAGCCCGTTTTCGGTTCGGCTTTCATCGGCTGGAACCGCCTGCTTGCACCGCCAGGTCGGCGGATTCCGAGCCATCCCGGCTGGCTCTGGCCTGGCCGAAGTAGGGCTCCTCGGAGCGTGCGGTGAGTACTTCGCAGCCTTCAGCGGTGACGGCGAGGGTGTGCTCCCACTGCGCGGAGGGCCGGCGGTCGACGGTGGTCACGGTCCAGCCGTCCTTGCGATTGAGCTTGGTGCGATAGCCACCGGCATTGATCATGGGTTCGATGGTAAAGGTCATGCCCTCTTGCAGGCGCATCCCGGTAGCAGGCGTGCCAAAGTGCATCACCTGGGGCTCCTCGTGGAATACGCGACCGATACCGTGGCCGCAATAATCCCTGACAACGGAGTAGTGATTGGCTTCGGCGTAGCTCTGAATGACGTGGCCGATGTCCCCCAGGGTGATGCCGGGCCTGACGATATCGATGGCCCGGTAGAGGCACTCCTGGGTAATCTTCACCAGGCGTTCGTTGTGGGCTTCGACCCGGCCGACGAGGAACATGGCACTGGTATCACCGTGGAAACCATCCTTGATCACAGTGATGTCGATATTAATGATGTCGCCGTGTTTCAGTACCTTGCTGTCGGAGGGAATGCCGTGACAAACCACCTGGTTGACCGAGGTGCAAATCGACTTTGGAAAGCCCTTGTAGTTCAACGGTGCCGGCACAGCCCCCTGTACGTTGACGATGTAATCGTGACAGATGCGGTCCAATTCGCCGGTGCTGATGCCAACCTGCACGTGAGAGGCGATCATCTCCAGCACTTCCGCTGCCAGTCGCCCGGCCACCCGCATCTGCTGAATTTCTTCCGGAGTTTTAATGGTTACTGCCATATCGGACCCTGTTTGCCTGACTAAAACGCACGGGTATTCTACCCCAACCCCAGTCCCCAGCGCGAATCGATCGCGTTGGTGGGCAAGCGAGCCGCTTGGTGGTGTCCTGTGGGTGCGGACTGTGGGGGATGCCAGGATGGAGTCGACGGTGGACCAGGGTCCGATTTGGAACTGGGGCAGTTAGGGTTTAATCGACCCTTTGTTTGTGGTATAAAGCCGCGCGCTGGAAAAACGACCTGGGGTTCAAACCCCCATGGGAGTACCCCCGGGACTGTTTCTCTGGAGCAAAACCAAAATCCACACATGCACCGACACGGTTCTCTGGGTGCCGTCGTGCTGCTGGTCACAGCAGGTACGCGGTTGAGAGGCGGGGTGCATGGAGGCATAACCCGGATCAGGAATGACGGGGTCTTCAGACCCGGTCAGCGTGCTGCTGCAGCGCCCCAGGGCTGCTGCAGCGGGGCGCGGGCTTAACTGCTGGCAGGCCGCAGGGCTGACTGGCCGCTGTGATTCCGGATCTCACGACAAGGTGAACTTAATGACAAACGTATCAATGCGCGACCTTCTGCAGGCAGGGGCCCATTTTGGCCACCAGGCCCGCTACTGGAACCCGAAGATGGATCAGTACATTTTCGGCGTTCGTAACAAGATCCACATAATCAACCTCGAGCAAACCGTCCCCGCCTTCAATGAGGCTCTTGGCTTCGTCAAGCAACTGTCCGCCAACAACAACAAGATACTGCTTGTGGGCACCAAGCGTGCGGCGGGCAAGATTGTGCAGGAAGAAGCGGCGGCGATGGGTATTCCCTACGTCAGCCACCGCTGGCTGGGGGGTATGCTGACCAACTACAAAACCATTCGCCAGTCGATCCGGCGCTACGGCGAACTGCAACAACAGTCCGAAGACGGCACTTTTGCCAAGCTGACCAAGAAAGAGGCGCTCATGCGGCGCCGCGAAATGGAGAAGCTGGAGCGCTCCATTGGCGGGATCAAGGATATGGGCGGACTGCCGGATGCCCTGTTTGTGATCGATGTCGACCATGAGCGCATTGCCATCAAGGAAGCCAACAAGCTGGGTATCCCGGTAATCGGAATCGTCGATAGCAACAGCAATCCGGACGGTATCGACTATGTGATTCCCGCCAACGACGATGCCATCCGCGCCATCAGGCTGTACATCAAGGTGCTGGGGCAAACCATTGCCGAGGGCCGGGCCGAAGGTCAGGGCGAGGTTGCTGCCAGCGAGTTCGTCGAAGTTGAAGGCGCCGAAAAAGCACCGGAAGCATAAACCCGGGCGGTTATCAAACCGCGTCAATTGTCAGGTAATCAGTCAGGTTTTAATGCGGGCTAAACGCCCGCAAGCTGTGGAGAAGTGAAACGATGGCGGCAGTATCAGCGACACTAGTGAAAGAGTTACGCGAGCGTACCGGTTTGGGCATGCTCGATTGCAAGAAAGCACTCAAGGAAGCAGAGGGCAATATCGAACAGGCTATTGAGGATTTGCGTAAATCCAGTGGAATGAAAGCGGCCAAGAAGTCCGGCCGGATCGCTGCCGAGGGTGTAGTGACCGTGCGCGTGGCGGAAGATGGTCGCAGTGCGGTATTGCTGGAGGTCAATAGCGAAACCGACTTCGTCGCCCGCGACGCAGGCTTCCTGGCATTTGTCGACCAGGTGGCCGAGCAGGCACTGGCGAACGGTAGCCGCGATGTGGCGGAACTGATGACCCCTGAGCTGGAGCAGGCCAGGGAGGCCCTGGTGCAGAAAATCGGTGAGAATATCAGCGTCCGGCGTGTTGCCTGGGAATCGCTGGAGCAGGACGGTGTGGTTGGCACCTACGTGCACGGGAACAATCGCATCGGTGTGCTGGTAGGTGTTGCCCAGGGTAACGAGGAGCTGGCGAAGGACGTGGCGATGCACATCGCAGCAGTCAACCCGCAGTTCGTCAAGCCTGACGCGGTGCCGGCAGAGGTCATCGCCAAGGAGAAAGAGATCTACGTCGCCCAGGCTGCCGACAGCGGCAAGCCCGCCGAGATCATTGAAAAGATGGTGAGTGGGCGCCTGCGCAAATTCCTTGAGGAGATAAGCCTGGTCAAGCAGCCCTTCGTCAAAGACCCGGACATGACCGTGGGTGAGTTGGCGCAGAAAGCAGGGGGCGATGTCGTGTCTTTCGTTCGCTTCGAGGTAGGCGAGGGCATCGACAAGCAGGAGGTGGATTTCGCCGAGGAGGTTGCGGCGCAGCTGAGGTCGTAGCGCGTTACAGAGTGGGCGGGTTTTCCCGCCCTCCGTTTATTTGGGTGGAGTCGATATGGGGCAGTCCGGTCGGGAAGTTTTCTACAAACGTATCCTGCTCAAGCTGAGTGGCGAGGCACTTTCCGGCGACGCGGGGTTTGGCATAGACCCCAAGGTGCTGGACAAAATGGCGCTGGAGATCGGCCAACTGGTCGGTATTGGTGTTGACGTCGGCCTGGTAGTGGGGGGCGGCAACCTGTTTCGCGGCGCCGCGCTCAACGCAGCGGGGCTAGACCGGGTCACCGGCGACCATATGGGCATGTTGGCTACGGTGATGAACGCGCTGGCGCTGCGCGATGCGCTGGAGCGCTCGAATATTCCCAGCCGGGTGATGTCGGCCATTCCCATGAGTGGTGTGGTCGAGCACTACGACCGGCGCACAGCGATGCGCTACCTCGAACAGGGGGATGTGGTTATTTTTTCCGCCGGTACCGGCAACCCGTTTTTTACTACCGACTCGGCGGCCTGCCTGCGCGGTATCGAGATGAACGCCGAGCTGGTGCTGAAGGCGACGAAGGTCGACGGTATTTACAGCGCTGACCCGGTAACCTGTCCCGATGCAGAAAAATACGAACAGCTGACGTATGATGAGGTCCTCGACAAGAAGCTCGAGGTGATGGACCTCACGGCCATTTGCCTGTGTCGGGATCATGCAATGCCGGTGCGGGTTTTCGAAATGGACAAGGCCGGCGCGCTGCTGCGTATTGTGCGCGGTGGCAACGAAGGTACCTTGATAGAATAATAGTCTGGAGGAGATCCCGTTGATCGACGATATTAAGCAAGACGCAGAATCCAGGATGCAGAAGAGCATCGATGCGCTGTCCTCCGCGTTTACCCGCATTCGCACAGGGCGTGCCCACCCCGGGATTCTTGAAGGCGTTACGGTGGAATACTATGGGGCCGATACCCCGTTGAGTCAGGTTGCCAACATCAATGTCGAAGATGCACGCACCCTGGCGATCTCCCCCTGGGAGAAGCAGCTGGTGCCGCAGATCGAGAAGGCGATCCTCAAGTCCGATCTCGGTTTGAACCCCTCGACCAGTGGCGACCTGATCCGCATCCCGATGCCGGCACTCACCGAGGAAACCCGCAAGGGGTATATCAAGCAGGCGCGCCAGGAAGCTGAAAACGCCCGCGTGTCGGTACGCAATATTCGGCGCGATGCCAATGGCATGGTCAAGGACCTGCTCAAGGAAAAGGAAATCAGTGAAGACGAGGAACGCCGGGCCGAAGAGCAGATCCAGAAAATCACCGACAAATTCATCGCCGCCGTGGACGCCAAGCTCGAGACCAAGGAAACCGAGCTGATGGAAATCTGAACGCACTTCTGGTTGCGCATCCATGTCCCAATCCAGTTTAACTCCGGCGAATGTCCCCCGGCACGTCGCCATCATCATGGATGGCAATAATCGCTGGGCCAAACAGCGCAAGATGCGGGAGGTGGCGGCAGGGCACAAGGCGGGCGTCGAAACCATCCGCGCTATCCTCGAAGCCTGCGACAGGCATGGGGTCGAGATTCTTACCCTGTTTGCTTTCAGCAGTGAAAACTGGCTGCGCCCGCGCAGTGAGGTAGAGGCGCTGATGGCGCTGTTCTCCAATTACCTGTCCCGGGAAACCCCCGATCTCAACCGGCGCAACGTGCGCATGCGTTTCATTGGTCGCCGCGACCGCTTCAGTGCCAGGATCCAGCAGAAAATGCAGCATGCCGAGATGCTCACCGCGGACAATAGCGGCGGTGTACTGGTGATAGCTGCGGATTACGGTGGGCAGTGGGATATCGCTGAAGCCACCCGCACCATCGCCTCGGATGTCATGGCCGGCAAACTTGCCATCGGCGCTATCGATGAGTCGGTGGTGGGAGAGCGTATTGCCCTGGCCGACCTGCCGCCCCCTGACCTCTTGATTCGCACCGGTGGCGACCATCGGATCAGTAATTTCCTGCTCTGGCAGTGCGCTTATGCTGAATTCTATTTTACCGAGAAATTCTGGCCCGATTTCAAAGAGTCGGACTTTATCGAAGCCATCGCCGATTTCGCCGGACGCGAGCGCCGGTTCGGCAAAACCAGTGAACAAGTAGGAGTGGACAGCCATGCTTAAACAGCGAGTTATTACCGCACTGTGCCTGGCGGCACTACTGCTTTTTTTCCTGTTTTATTCGCCCACTGCGGCATTGGTTTTTTTTGCGCTGATGGTGACGCTCGCCGCCTGGGAGTGGGCCGGGCTGGCCGGCATCGAAGGTCGGGGCCGCTCGACCTATGCCGCCGCGATGATTCTGGCTGTCTTTCTCGCCTGGAGTTGGATCTGGGATGGTGGCCAAGTCGATATCTACCGGGTGCGGCAGCTGTTGGGCTGGGCCTGTGCCGGATGGGCGGTTTTGTTACTGTGGGTACTGGGCTATCCCGGCAGCGCCACAATCTGGGGCAGCAGGGGCATGCGCGCCGCACTGGGCTTTCTGGTATTGGTGCCGGCCTGGGTTGGACTAGCTTTTCTGCGCTTTGAGCAGGCGGGCCCGTGGTTGATCCTTTACGTCATCGCGCTGGTGGCCTGCGCCGATATCGGTGCTTACTTCACCGGTCGAGCTTTCGGCAGCCACAAAATGGCGCCCGCGGTCAGCCCTGGCAAGACCCTCGAGGGTCTCGGGGGCGGCATCGTGGCCGTCACCATTTTTGCGCTTTTTGTCGGCATGGTTACCAATTCCCATGTGGTGGGCCTTGGCAGCTTCATGCTGGTGTCGATTGTCACCGGCCTGGCATCGGTGCTAGGTGACCTGGTCGAGAGCATGGTCAAGCGTCACCAGGGGGTCAAGGACAGCGGTACCGTATTGCCGGGTCATGGCGGGGTCATGGATCGTATAGACAGCCTGGCGGCAGCGATCCCGGTTTTTGCATTTGGCATTACCGTGCTGCTTACCCGGAGTGCGGCATAACCATGCAGCAGGTAGTGATACTAGGGTCGACCGGCTCGATAGGGGTCAGTACTCTCGATGTCATTGCCCGCCACCCTGAGCGCTATAAGGTTTGGGCACTGACCTGTCAGCGGCGTATCGACAAGCTGCTGGAACAGGTGAAGCGGTTCCGTCCCCGTGTCGTGGTGATAGCGGACCCGGCGGCGGCGCGCAAAGCGCGGGAGCCGTTGCGGTCCATCGACCCGCAGCTTGAAGTTCTGCAGGGCAGGGAGTCCATGGAAGCCGTGGCCGCGGACGCCGCGGTCGATACCGTAATGGCTGCCATCGTCGGCGCTGCGGGCCTGGAACCGACCCTGGCAGCGGTGCGCGCCGGCAAGCGCATACTGCTGGCGAACAAGGAATCCCTGGTGATGGCCGGCCCGCTGTTTATGCAGGCGGTGCGCCGATCCGGCGCTACCCTGTTGCCGATAGACAGCGAGCACAACGCCATCTTCCAGTGCATGCCAGAGCAGCATCACCGGGGCTTGGATGAATGCGGGGTGCGACGCATCCTGCTGACAGCCTCGGGTGGCCCCTTTCGGGAGACCGCTCTGGCGCAATTGCAAACCGTCACCCCGGCCGAGGCCTGCGCCCATCCCAACTGGTCGATGGGACAGAAAATATCGGTGGACTCCGCCACCCTGATGAACAAGGGACTGGAACTGATCGAAGCCTGTTACCTGTTTGATACCCCGGCTTCACGCGTTGAAGTGGTGGTGCATCCCCAAAGCATTATTCATTCCATGGTCGAATTCGTTGACGGCTCGGTACTGGCGCAATTGGGCAACCCGGATATGCGGACCCCGATTGCCCATGGCCTGGCGTGGCCCCAGCGCATTGAGTCCGGTGTTTCCAGCCTCGATATCATTGCCCATGCCCGCCTGGATTTTACGGCGCCAGATATCGAGCGCTTCCCCTGCCTGCGCCTGGCCAGAGAGTGCTGTGCGGCCGGGGGCACTGCCAGCACGGTGCTGAACGCGGCTAACGAAGTGGCTGTCCAGGCTTTCCTCGCGGGTCGGCTTGGCTTTCTCGCGATCGCGGAGCTGGTTGAAGAAGTCCTGTCGGCGAGTGATTTCTATGAACCTATGGATATCGCGGCAGTCAAAGCGGCAGATGCTGACGCCCGTCGCCGGGCTGAAGCCCTGCTGTCCTGAGTCCGGATACTGTTGCTTATGGAATTATTGACAAGTATTGCTATCGCCCTGTTTACCTTCGGTTTGCTGGTCACCTTCCACGAATTTGGCCACTTCTGGGTTGCGCGCCGTTGTGGGGTGAAAGTGGTGCGCTTCTCGATCGGCTTTGGCAAGGCCCTGTGCGGTTGGCATGACAAGCAGGGAACGGAGTACGTTGTCTGCGTGTTGCCGCTGGGGGGCTATGTCAAGATGGTGGATGAACGGGAGGGTCCGGTAGCCGAGTCGGACCTCGGTCAGGCCTTTAACCGACAGTCCCTGGGTGCTCGCACCGCGATTGTTGCTGCTGGCCCCATTGCCAATTTTCTCCTTGCCATTGCCGCCTACTGGTTCATTTTCGCTTCCGGTGTAACCGGCGCTGTGCCCCTGATCGGCGCCGTGGAAGAGGATTCGATAGCGGCGCAGGCCGGCCTGGAGCCAGGAATGGAGGTGGTTTCAGTTGATGGCGAGGATACGCCGACCTGGAGGGCGGTCAACCAGAGCCTCCTGCGACGCCTGGGCGAGACCGGAGAATTGGTATTCGGTGTGCGCTACCAGGACTCGGATCTGGTGTATGAATCCCGTGCCCGGCTCGATCGCTGGCTGGTGGGTGTAGACGAACCCGACCTGATGGGGGGGCTGGGCCTGGAGCCCTACGCGCCGCCCATCCCGCCCCGGATCGAAGAGGTGGTGACCGGCAGCCCGGCGGCGGCCGCGGGGCTGCAGGCGGGGGATCTGGTGGTCGCGGTCGACGGTAATCCGGTCGCTGAATGGGAGCAATGGGTGGACTATGTTCGCGCCCGGCCCGGTCAGGCTCTGGAAGTCGAGATCGAGCGCGAGCAGGCCAGCCTGCGGCTGGATTTGACCCCGGCGACAGTGACTGCCAACGGTGAGAGCTACGGCCAGGTCGGGGTGAGGGTCGAAGTGCCGCCTTACCCCGAGCACCTGCAACGGGAATTTAACTACAATCCCCTGAGTGCCCTGGGGGAGGCCGTGGACCAGACCTGGACGGTGACCATATTCACCCTGGAGTCGATAAAAAAGCTGGTCATGGGGCTAATTTCACCAAAAAACTTGAGTGGACCGATCACCATTGCTAAAGTGGCGTCCGCCTCGGCCCAGTCCGGATTGGTCTCCTGGCTAGGTGTCCTGGCGCTGCTGAGTATTAGCCTGGGGGTGCTCAATCTGCTACCCATTCCCGTGCTTGATGGCGGGCATTTGCTGTTCTACCTGATCGAGTGGGTCAAGGGCAGTCCGGTGTCAGAGCGGGTGCAGATGGTCGGATTTCAGATAGGTGTCAGCATTGTCCTGGGTATTATGTTGCTGGCGCTCTACAACGATATCAGTCGCCTGTAAGCGACAACTCCTGCACGACTTGTGAGCTTGTTCCTCGAACGGGGTGAGCGTGGTTTTGCTACCAAGAATTGACAATTGATGAAGAAAGTTAACGCCATCCTGTTGCTCGCTATGCTGCTGTTTTCGGTGCGGCTCGCGGCTGACACCTTCACCATCTCCGATATCCGGATCGAGGGTCTGCAGCGCATATCGGCGGGTAGCGTATTCAGTGTATTGCCCATCAATATTGGTGATAGCAGCGACCCCGAGGCCCTGCGTGACACGGCGCGGTCGCTTTTCGCCACCGGCAACTTCAACGATGTGAAGTTGCTGCGCGATGGCGATGTGCTGGTGGTTCAGGTCGTCGAACGTCCGTCCATCAGCGAGATCAATCTCGAAGGCAACAAGGCGATTGAAAGTGAAGCCCTGCTCGACGGCCTGAAAAGCTCTGGGCTTTCCGAGGGGCAGGTGTTGAAGCGTTCAACCCTCGAGGGCATGCGCCTCGAGTTGCAGCGTCAGTATGTTTCCCAGGGGCGTTACGACGCGACTATCGAAGCCGAAGTCGTGGAACAACCGCGCAACCGGGTTGGCGTCAATATTCTGATCAACGAGGGTAATGTTGCCAAGATCAAGGGTATTAACGTCGTCGGCAACGAGGCTTTCGAGTCCGATGATCTGATCGATCTGTTTGAGTTGCAGCCCTCCGGCCTGTTCTCGTTTATCAGCGGCGACGACAAATACTCCAGAGAGAAGCTCAAGGGTGATCTGGAGAAGCTCGAGTCCTGGTACCTCGATCGCGGCTACATAAAATTTGACATCGAATCCACCCAGGTCTCCATCACGCCGGATCGCAAGGCGGTGTACATCACCGTCAACGTCATCGAGGGTGAGCAGTACACCGTGGACGAGGTCGAGCTGTCCGGCGACCTGGTCGTAGCAGAGCCGGAGATGCGAAAGTTTCTGCTGGTTCAGCAGGGTCAAATGTATTCCCAGATACTGGTCACCCAGAGCGAGGAGTTCATCAGCCGCAGGTTGGGTAACGATGGGTACACTTTTGCCAAGATCACCGGGATCCCCGAGATCGACGAGGAGAGCAAAACTGTAGACCTCAAGTTTTTCGTTGATCCGGGCAAACGCACCTATGTGCGGCGGATTCAGTTTCGCGGCAACACCCGCACCCGGGATGACGTGCTGCGCCGTGAGATGCGCCAGATGGAAAGCGCTACCGCATCCAACAGCAAGATACAGCAGGGTCGAATCCGCTTGCAGCGCCTGGGTTATTTCAAAACGGTCGAGGTTGAAACCCCGGAAGTTCCGGGTGTCGATGATCAGATCGATGTTAATTACACCGTTGAGGAGCAGCCCTCCGGCAGTATCGGCGCGAGTATTGGTTTCGCCCAGGGAACCGGCCTGATTCTGGGTGCCAACATTCAGCAAAACAACTTTCTCGGTACCGGCAAGCGCGTGGGGATCGGCATCAATTTCAGCGATTTCCAGCGCAGTGCGAACTTCAGTTACGTCAATCCCTATTACACCGAAGACGGTGTCAGTCGTGGTTTCAGCGTATTCTACCGCCAGACCGACCTGGACGAAGTCAACGTTGCCAGCTATAGCACTGATGTCTACGGCGCCAGCATGAATTTCGGGTATCCCCTGAGCGAAACCCAGCGCCTGGGCTTCAGTCTCGGGGTGCAGCGCACCGATATCACCGTGGGGGCAGGGGCCGTGCAGGAAATCAAGGCCAGCCCCCGGCCCCTCGAAGGGGTGAACACCGTCATCGATGGCTTCGACGAGGAACTTCAGAGCGATACCCTGCGGCCCGTCGTTGCAGAGGACTTTTTCCCCCGCGCTGATTTGCCCCTGGGCTTTCTCGACCAGAACGGCGATGCCTTCAACACTTTCACCATTACGACCTCCTGGAGTCAGTCCACGCTCAACCGCGGGCAGTTGGCGACCCGGGGTGCCTCCCAGAGCCTGGCATTGGAGCTGGCGGTGCCCGGTAGCGATGTGCAATATTACAAGCTGAGCTACAGCGGCCAGATCTTTGTTCCCGTTACCCAGTCCCTGACCCTGAGATTCCGCGGTGAGTTGGGGTACGGTGACGGCTATGGCTCGACCGATCAGCTGCCCTTTTTCGAGAATTACTTCGCCGGGGGTTTTGGCTCCGTACGTGGCTTCAAGACCAACACCCTGGGACCGAGGGCCACCCCGGCAGTCCAGTATCTGGCCCGGTTTCCGCAGGTTGGCGTAGACGGCAATGGCGTGCCGATCTTCAATGATCCGCTCAGTTATATCGAAAGCCAGCTGGACGAAAATGGCAACTATGTCGGCTGTGATCCATTGGCCCCGATACGCCAGTCCGACGAGGGGCAGGATATTCCCCCGTTTGCCAACACCGGGCGCCTGTTCTGCGGTCAGGTCTTCGCCGACGACTTCCGCCCCTTCGGAGGCAACGTCCTCATAGAAGGTGGGGTGGAGCTGTTGTTTCCGCTGCCCTTTATCAAGGACCAGAACTCGATGCGCACGGCCTTGTTCGTCGATTTTGGCAACGTATTCAGCAGCGATTGCGGGCCCTACCAGCCCGGCTGTCAAAGCGTCGACATCGGCGAGCTGCGCTATTCGTTCGGTGTCGGGCTCACCTGGATCACGGGTTTCGGGCCCCTCAGTTTCAGTCTGGCCAAGCCGTTTTCAGAGGGAGAGTTCGACGAAACTGAAATATTCCAGTTTTCCCTCGGGCAGGTTTTTTGATTTGATTACCTTCACATTTCAAGATGGAGTAAAAAAGCCGTGTTAAAGATAAAGCAAGGTCTGTTCTTCGTGCTGTTGGTCTCGTGCACCAGCTTCGCACTAGCCGCCGACAAGATCGCTATTGTCAATGTCCAGCGCGCGATCGTCGATACCGATTCCGCCAAGCAACGCCTTGAGCGGCTGCGCAAGGAGCCTGAGTTCAGGTCCAACATGAAGGAAGTCGAAACCATCAAGAAGGAAGGGCAGCGGCTGGTTGACAAGATGAAGAAGGACGGCCCGGTGATGAGTGCTGACCAGCAGGCGGCACTGCAGAAGAAAATTCAGGAAAAGCAGGCCGATCTCGAGCACGTGGGCCGCAAGTTGCAGGCGCGGGAGCAGGAAGTTCTGCAGGAAATCATGGCGCAGACACAGGACAAGACCAAGTCGGTCATCAACGATATCATCAAGAAAGAAAAAATCGGCCTGTTGTTGGATAGCAGGGCTGCCCTGCACGCCGAGCCCGCTTACGATATTACTGCCCAGGTAACGTCCAGGCTCAACGCCAAATAACCCCATGCCAAAGCGCCGGCAACCCGCGGCGCGACGGGTAGTTTGATGAGCGATATTGACCACACGCTTAACGCCAGGGCGTACACCCTGGCGCAGGTGGCGAACTACGTCGGCGGTGAGCTGCGCGGGCCCGCCGAGACGATGGTGCGCGGCATTGCCACGCCGGCTGCCGCCAGGCCAGACCAAATCTGTTTCATTGCCGACAAGCGCCATGCCGCTGCTCTGAACAGCACCGAGGCGGCGGCGGTCATGGTGACAGCACAGTTGGCGGCAGAGGCTGACCGGGCGGTTTTAATCTGTGCTTCACCCTATCTCGCTTATGCCAGGGCGTCGCAGCTTTTTGATCGGGCACCTCTGCCCGAGGGTATCCACCCCAGTGCCGTGGTTCACCCCGAAGCCGAGCTTGCCGATGGTCTCAGCCTGGGTCCTAACTGTGTCATAGAGAGGGGCGCCGTGCTGGCGGCAGGAGTCGCTATTGGTGCCGGCACTGTGGTCGGGCAACGCTGCCGCATCGGCAAGAACTCCCGGCTTCATGCCAACGTGACGCTCTACCACGATGTGACCATCGGCGCCGACTGCATCATCCACAGTGGCGTTGTTCTGGGGGCCGATGGCTTCGGGTTCGCTCCGGATCGGGGCCGCTGGGAGCGCATCGCGCAGAATGGCGGGGTGGTGCTGGGAGATGCGGTTTCGGTGGGTGCCAACACCACCATTGACAGAGGCGCCATCGGTGATACCGTCATCGAGGACGGCGTTATTATCGATAACCTGTGTCAAATCGCACATAATGTTCGCATCGGCCGGTACAGTGCACTCGCGGGTACCTGCGGCATCGCCGGAAGCGCCGTTATCGGCGCGCACTGCACGCTTGCCGGCGGCGTAGGTATTGTCGGGCATATTGAGCTGGCCGATGGCTGTCACATAGGTGCGCGCACCGTGGTCAGCAAATCCATCACTCGCAACAGCTCCTGGTCCGGCGGAACTCCGATGATGCCCAGCAAGGAATGGCGCCGGGCTGCGGTCAGGTTTACCCAACTCGACAGCCTCGCCAGGCGAGTCGCGGAACTCGAAAAAAAACTGGGCGAATAGCCATTGTGGGCCGCTTCGCCTGCCCAGGACGCAGCAGGAAAATAAACAGACATGATCGATATCAAAGCCTATTTGCCTCACCGCTACCCGTTTTTGCTGGTTGATCGGGTCGTTTCGGTTGACCCCGGCAAATCGATCGTCGCCTACAAGAACATCAGCTTCAATGAGCCCATGTTCGAGGGCCATTTCCCCGGTGATCCCATCTTTCCCGGCGTCATGATTATCGAGGCGATGGCCCAGGCCGCGGGCCTGCTCGGTTTTCGAACCGCGGAAGAGGCCAATATGGCGGTGGCTGAGGGGGCTCTGTACTTGTTTGTTGGTGCCGACAGGGTACGCTTCAAGCGCCCGGTTGTTCCCGGCGACCAGCTCATGCTGACCGCGACCTTCGTATCTGCCAAACGCACGATCTGGAAGTTCGACTGTGAGGCCCGGGTAGGCGACGAGTTCGTCTGCTCTGCCACGATTCTGTGTGCCGAGAGGAAGAAGCCCCGGTGATTCATCCAACTGCGATTATCGACCCCAGGGCGTCAGTTGCCGAGGATGTGGAAATCGGTCCCTACACCATCGTCGGTCCCGAAGTCGAGATTGGAGCAGGCAGTTGGATTGCTCCCCATGTGGTCATCAAGGGTCCGACCCGCATCGGTCGCGAAAATCGCATCTTTCAGTTTTCTACCATTGGTGAAGATACCCCGGACCTCAAATACAAAGGTGAGCCCACTCGTCTGCTGATCGGTGACAACAACACGATACGGGAAGGCGTTACCATTCACCGCGGCACCGTGCAGGATCGTTCCGAAACCAGAATCGGCAACAACAACCTGGTGATGTCCTACGTGCACATTGCCCATGACTGTGTGGTTGGCGACAATACCATTCTTATCAACAACGCCTCACTGGCGGGCCACGTGGTCGTCGACGATTGGGCCATCCTCAGTGGCTACTCCCTGATCAATCAGTTTTCTCGGATCGGGGCCCACAGCTTCGTCGGTATGGGGAGCTGGATCAAACACGATGTCCCGGCCTATGTGACGGTGCAGGGCACGCCCGCCGAAGCCAAGGGTATCAATGCCGAGGGTCTGCGCCGCCGGGGTTTCACCGCTGAGCAGATCTCGGCGATTCGACAGGCCTACAAGGTGGTATATCGGCATGGCCTCAATCTCGAGGAGGCCATCGGGGAATTGGAACAACGGCAACAACAGCAACCGGAGCTCGAACTTCTGGTGCTGTCACTGCGTAATTCGTCCACCCGGGGTATTGTCCGCTGACACTGCCCTGAACGCTTTGGAAACTGGCAGGTAGCGGTGAATAGAGTACTGCGTGTAGGTATGGTCGCTGGTGAGGCCTCGGGGGATATCCTGGGAGCAGGCCTGATTGCGGCGCTACGGGAAATCTACCCCAATGCCGAGTTCTCCGGCATCGGCGGCGAGCAGATGGTTGGCCAGGGCATGGTGAGCTTCTATCCCCTGGACCGACTTTCGGTGATGGGTTTGATCGACCCCCTGAAGCGCCTGCCGGAGCTGCTGCGCATGCGCAGTAACCTGGTGCGACATTTCCAGATCGAACCCCCGGATATTTTCATTGGCATCGATTCCCCGGACTTTAACCTGGGGATCGAACTCAAGTTGCAGCGAATCGGGATCCGCACCGCTCACTATGTCAGCCCCTCGGTATGGGCGTGGCGCCAGGGTCGGGTGGTCAAAATCTCCCGCGCAGTCAATCTGATGCTGACCCTTTTCCCCTTTGAAGCCGCGTTTTATCGCCAGCACAGGGTTCCGGTGGCATTTATCGGCCACCCCCTGGCCGATGAGCTGCCCCTTGAGCCAGACATCGATGCTGCCCGAGAGCAACTGCAGTGCGCAGCGCCTGGCCCCATCATCGCGGTCTTGCCCGGTAGCCGCCAGGGAGAGATCGCCCTGCTCGGGCCGGTATTCCTGCAGGCCGCTGCGGACCTGCTGCGCCGACGGCCCAACGCTATCGTGCTGGTTCCGGCCGCCAGTGACGAGCGCTACAAGCAGTTGCAGGGGATCCTGGCGGAACTGGAGTCAGGGCCAGAGATACTGGGGCGAATACGGCTTCTGAGAGGGCAATCCCAGCTGGCGATGACGGCGGCGGATGTGGTGTTGATGACATCGGGCACCACAACCCTTGAAGCGATGTTGCTGAAAAAACCCATGGTGGTTGCCTACAAACTGTCGCCCCTGTCCTATTGGTTGCTCTCGCGACTGGTAAAAACCGAATTTATTGCCCTGCCAAACCTGCTTGCCGGTGAGGCGCTGGTACCCGAGCTGTTGCAGGAGCAGGTTACCCATCAAAGCCTCAGCGATGCAGTCGATGCGTGGCTGGAGCAACCCGAGCAGGTGCGGCAAGTGCAGCAACGCTTCCAGGCTATACACCGTGATCTGCGGCGCGATGCCAGCCATGCGGCGGCGCAGGCCATCGCCGAGCTGGTGGAGCAGCAGCCATGAGGAAGAGGATTGTGCCGCCCGGTGAACTGGTCGCCGGTGTGGACGAGGCAGGTCGTGGCCCCCTTGCGGGGGATGTGGTTGCGGCAGCGGTGATTCTCGACCCCAGCCGACCCGTTGCCGGTATCAATGACTCGAAAAAGCTGAGTTCCGGGAGGAGGGAGGAATTGTTCGGGGAGATCTGTGCAGCCAGCAGCTGGGCCATTGGCCGGGCCAGCGTGGCGGAGATCGAATCCCTGAATATCCTCCATGCAACGATGCTTGCCATGCAGCGGGCGGTTTCGGGTTTGCGGCCCCAGCCTGCGCATATCCTGGTCGATGGCAACCGCACTCCCGCGTGGCATTATTCCAGTGAAGCCATCGTTAACGGCGATGCGCGGTTTGCGTCGATCGGTGCCGCTTCCATCCTCGCCAAGGTGACCCGTGACCGCGATATGTCCCGGCTGGAGCAACAATACCCCGGCTACGGTTTCGCGCAACACAAGGGCTATCCAACTGCGGCGCACTTGCAGGCACTACAATCTCTCGGGCCCTGCCCCGAGCACCGCCGCGGTTTCCGCCCGGTGGCGCGGCTACTGGCGACTGGGTCCAACGGCGCGGGTGATGACCTATGAGTGCTGACTTCGTCCACCTGAAAGTACATACCGAGTATTCCCTGGTCGATGGTATCGTCAAGGTGAAAGCGCTGACCCGGGCGGTTGCCGGCGCCGGCATGCCCGCTGTGGCGATAGCTGATGACACCAATTTTTTCGGCCTGGTGAAGTTTTACCAGGCCTGCCTGGGCGCCGGTATCAAACCCATTTTCGGTTGCGATCTGCAGGTTCACCGGCAGGATGAAGAAGAGCTGCCCTTCACGGTGACTGCCCTGGCGCAGAATCTGACGGGCTATGGCAACCTGCGAAAGTTGATCAGCCGGGCATGGCTCGAGGGCCAGTTCCAGGGGCGGGCCTTTGTGCAACGCGACTGGTTGATCGAATACGGCGAAGGCCTGATCATCCTCTCCGGCGGTAAATATGGCGACATCGGGCGATCCCTTCTGAACCAGCGTCCTGAGTTGGCCAGGGAGCAGGCGCAATGGTGGCAGCAGCGATTTCCCGATCGCTTCTATATTGAGCTGCAGCGCACGCTCCGGGCCGAGGATGAGCTGTATGTTTACCGGGCGGTGGAGCTGGCAACAGCCCTGCAACTGCCGGTGGTCGCCACCAACGATGTGCGCTTCCTCGAAGCCGACAAGTTTGAGGCCCATGAAGTACGGGTCTGCATCGCCGAGGGCAGGGCGCTCGATGATCCCCGCCGGCAGCGGCGCTACAGTGCCGAGCAGTATCTCAAGAGTGGTGCCGAAATGGCGGTTCTGTTCGCGGATATTCCAGAGGCCCTTACCAACACCGTGGAAATCGCCCGGCGCTGCAGTGTGCCGATCGAGCTGGGAACCTATTACCTGCCAGAGTATCCGGTGCCCGAGGGCATGACCATGGATGCGTTTTTTCGCAAGGTGTCCCACGACGGCCTCGACGAACGCCTGAACAAGCTGCTGGACCCCCAGGCCGCCGACTACCAGCAACAGGTGGAGCTTTACCGCGAGCGCCTCGACTTCGAGTTGGACACCATCATCACGATGGGCTTCCCGGGCTACTTTCTCATCGTTATGGATTTTATCCGTTGGGCCAAGGACCACGGTATCCCGGTGGGTCCGGGGCGGGGTTCGGGAGCCGGTTCCCTGGTTGCCTACGCGCTGCTGATCACCGACCTCGATCCCATCGCCTACGACCTGCTGTTCGAGCGATTTCTCAATCCCGAGCGGGTATCGATGCCAGATTTCGATATCGATTTTTGCATGGACGGACGCGACCGGGTTATCAGCTATGTCGCCGATCGCTACGGCCGGGACGCAGTCAGCCAGATCATCACTTTTGGCACCCTGGCGGCGAAGGCCGCGGTGCGCGATGTCGCCAGGGCCCAGGGCAAGCCCTACGGCCTGGCAGACAAGCTCTCCAAGTTGATCCCGTTCGAACCGGGTATCACCATGGAAAAGGCCTACGACCAGGAGCAAACCCTGCGCGAGCACCTGGCGGTCGACGAGCAGGCCCAGGAAGTCTGGGAGATGGCCCGCAAGCTCGAAGGCATTGCGCGCAACGTTGGCAAGCACGCCGGCGGTGTCGTTATCGCGCCAACGGCCCTGACCGACTTTGCACCACTGCACTCGGCCGGTGGCGAGGGCATCGTCACCCAGTACGACAAGAACGACGTCGAGGAGGTGGGGCTGGTCAAATTCGACTTCCTCGGCCTGCGCACCCTCACCATTATCGACTGGGCGCTGAAGATGATCGATCGCCGTCGTCAGGCACTGGGGGAGCCGCCGCTGGACATCACCCGTATTCCGCTGGACGATGCCGCGACTTTCAAGCTGCTGCAGGAAGGCCAAACCACCGCCGTATTCCAGCTTGAGTCCCGGGGCATGAAGGACCTGATACGGCGGCTGCGGCCCAACTGTTTCGAGGATATCATCGCCCTGGTAGCCCTGTTTCGCCCCGGGCCACTGCAGTCGGGTATGGTCGATGACTTTATCAACCGCAAGCACGGCAGGGCCGAGGTGGCCTATCCGCACCCCAAATACCAGCATGAATGCCTGCAGCCGATTCTCGAGCCCACCTACGGGATCATCCTCTATCAGGAACAGGTCATGCAGATCGCCCAGGCGATGGGGGGCTACTCCCTCGGGGCTGCCGACCTGCTGCGCCGGGCGATGGGAAAAAAGAAACCCGAGGAGATGGCGAAACAACGGGAGCTGTTTATCGACGGCGCCACGGGCCTGTCCTTCGATCCGGACCTGGCCAATAATATTTTCGACCTGATGGAGAAATTCGCCGGCTACGGTTTCAACAAGTCCCATTCGGCGGCCTACGCGTTGGTGTCCTACCAGACCGCGTGGCTTAAAACCCATTACCCGGCGGAATTCATGGCGGCTACCATGTCCTCCGATATGGACAAGACCGACAAGGTGGTCACCTTCATCGAGGAGGCCAGAAACATGGGGCTGGCGGTGGAGCCGCCCGATGTGAACCGGGGTGAGTTCGCTTTCAGCGTCGATGAGGAAGGCCATATCATATACGGATTGGGCGCCATCAAGGGGCTCGGGGAGGGGCCGGTTGCAGAGCTTATCGCCGGGCGCCAGAACAACCAGCCCTTTAAAAACCTGTTCGATTTCTGTGCCCGGGTGGATGCGCGCAAGCTGAACAAGCGCGCCCTGGAGGCATTGATCAAGGCGGGGGCGTTTGATCGTTTGCGATCCGAGCGGGCCTGGTTGCAGGCGGCACTGGGGGACGCGGTGAAAGCGGCGGAGCAACTGGCCCACAATACCAGCAGCGGCATCGATGACATGTTTGGCGAGGTGAGCACCGTCGTCGACGGTGATGTCTATGCCGATTATCGCAAGGTGGCGCCGTGGACGGAGCGTGAGCGCCTGAAGGGGGAAAAGACGACCCTGGGCTTGTACGTCAGTGGCCACCCCATCGACGAGTATCTCGACGAACTGGGTCAGTTTACCCGTGACCGGATCGCCGACTTGCGTGCCGACAAGCAGAGCCAGTCGATAGCGGGCCTGGTGGTCAGTCATCGCATCATGAAGACCCGGCGTGGTGATGATATGGCGGTGCTGGTGCTGGACGACCGCAGCGGCAGGATCGAGACCACGCTGTTTTCGGAGCAACTCGCGGGTTTTCGTGAGCAGCTGGCAGACGATACCATTGTGGTTTGCGAAGGCGTGGTGTTGCAGGATGAACGTGACGGCTCCCTGAAAATGCGGGCCAACGCCATTGCCAGTCTCGATGATACCCGTCGCGACAAAGCCAGGGCAGTGGTCATGCACCTGGATAGCGAAGCGTTTCCCGCCGATTTCAGTCCCCGGCTCAGAGGCCTGGTGGAGGCTGGCGTGGGTGGGGGTTGTCCGCTGTGGATCGAATACCGCGCCCGTGGGGCCCGGGGGCGATTGTCACTGGGGGAAGCCTGGCAAATCGATCCCAGCGACGACAGTCTCGCTCGCCTCAAGCAGTGCTTCGGCGCACCCCGGGTTGATGTGCTCTATGCCAACCAGGTGATTGAGTCTGGCCTGCTCAGGCCCGATCTCGTCGTCGTTGCCCCCCTGCACTGATTGCGCAGGACGTTCTGCAAGTCGGCCGGTAACTTGGTATAGTAGCCGGTCAGAAAAACGACGTGATAAGCTTCGTGGACTGACTGCCCCGCCACCGGGTGTCCGGGCCCGGCCGGATCGTGCAGGTCCAATCCTCGAATCGACGATCATCACGCAGCCCACGCATCCTTGCCAGGAAGACAGTGATAATGAATCCCAACTACCTCGATTTCGAGCAACCCATCGCCGAGCTGGAGACCAAGATTGAAGAGCTCTCGCTGGTGGGCACCGACAATGACATCAATATTTCGGAAGAGATCAATACCCTCAAAGACAAGAGCTACAAGCTAACCCAGAAGATTTACGGAGACCTGACACCCTGGCAGGTTGTCAAGGTGGCGCGCCACCCGATGCGCCCCTACACCATGGACTACATTCCAAGGATATTTTCGGAATTCGACGAGCTGCATGGCGATCGCCATTTTGGTGATGACGCCGCTATCGTCGGCGGTATAGCGCGGCTCGACGGCACGCCGGTCGTGGTTATCGGGCAGGAAAAAGGCCGGGGCGTCAACGACAAGGTGCGGCGCAATTTCGGCATGCCGCGACCGGAGGGTTATCGTAAGGCCCTGCGCCTGATGCGACTCGCCGAGCGCTATCAATTGCCGGTGATCACGCTGATCGATACCCCGGGAGCCTACCCCGGTATCGACTCCGAGGAGCGCGGTATCAGCGAAGCCATTGCCACCAATCTTGCGGTGATGTCGCACCTGAAAACGCCCATTATCTGTGTAGTGATCGGCGAGGGCAGCTCGGGTGGCGCCCTGGGTATCGGCGTTGGTGACCATCTGGCGATGTTGCAGTACTCGACCTACTTTGTGATTTCCCCTGAGGGATGCGCCAACATTATCTGGAAGAGCACCGATAAGGCCCCGGAAGCGGCGTCGGCGATGGGGGTCACATCGCAGGTACTGCAGGAGCTGGGCATTGTCGATTCCACCATCCCGGAGCCCATGGGTGGAGCGCATCGCGATATCGACGCCATGGCGCTACGCATCAGGGAACACCTGACGCAGCAGGTGGGGGTTCTCACCCAGCGGCCCCTGGATGAGCTGCTGGATGCCCGCTACCAGCGCCTGATGTCCTATGGCAATGAGCAACCGGGATAGGCCATCTCCCTGCCGGCGGCTGCGCCGTATCGACCCGTACGGGGCGGCGCGGCTCGCATGACTGACCTGCTGGAGTCTGTTACCCCGATTCTAGCGCCCCTGCGAAACAGGGCGCGCTGGCTGGTCGGACTCTCGGGGGGCCTCGATTCCACAGTACTTCTGCACCTGCTCAATCGCTTTGTGCGCCAGCAGCAATCCCCACCCTCGCTACTCGCGATTCACGTTCACCACGGCCTGAGTGCCAATGCCCAGAGCTGGCAAGAATACTGCGAAGCACTCTGCCAGCAGTTGGACGTCGCCCTGGTATGCCAGCGTATCGTGCTGCCGGGAAATCCCCGGGGGGGACTGGAGTCGGTGGCGCGGGAAGCTCGCTATGCGGCCTTCGACAGTCTGCGCCGGGGCGATGATGTGCTGTTCCTGGGGCACCACCGGGATGATCAACTGGAGACCCTGATGCTGAATCTTTTTCGCTCCCGGGGTATCGCGGGTCTGGCGGGCATGGCGGTCTGCTCCCACCCCGAGGCCCTGCGGGTGCGGCCGTTGTTGCAGCACCAGCGGAGCGAGCTGCTGGACTACGCGCGCCGGCACCAACTGGCCTGGGTAGAGGACGAGAGCAATGAGGATCTGCGGTTTTCCCGCAATTTCGTGCGCCACCGCTTGCTGCCAACCGCGGCCGGGCACTGGCCGGATTACGCGAACCGCCTCGCCGCCACGCTACGTGAGCTGGGCCATGCAAGCGCGCTGTTGGACGAAGTTGCCGGCGGTGACCTGGAAAGGGTTTCCAGGGTAGACCGCTGGGGACCGCACCTGGAGCTTGCCCCGATGGCAGCCCTGTCCCCCGCCCGGGTCCGCAACCTGGTTCGCCTGTGGCTGCATCGCCTGGGAATACACAGCCTGCGCCAGCGCCAGTGGCAGGTCTTTTTCGGCGATCTGATGGCGAAGGAGAGTGCTGCTGGCACACTGGTGTTGCGGGGCGGAAGCCTCCGGCGTTACCGGCAGGCAATCTACTGCGTTGACGACGCCGAGGCTACACCGCCTTCGGCGGCAGGCTGGGACGGTTATCAGCACGCAGGTCTGGGAAGCGCCGGTGTTTTGCGCTGGTCCAGGGGACAGGCTCGTGGCCTCGATCCGGGGTATAGTTATCGGGTGGTATTTCGAGCCGGCGGCGAGGCGCTTCAACCCGCGGGATCGCAACACCGCGTAAGTCTGAAGAGACTGTTGCAGGAACAGGGTGTGCCGCCCTGGTGGCGCAGCCGGGTTCCCCTGCTGGTATGCGATGGTGATCTCGCCGCAGTGGCCGATCTGGCGGTGGCCAGCCGCTTTCTGGCCGGCGCCGATGGCGGTGCGCTACAGCTGATATGGGACCCCCGGGGCGGCTGTCCTTAGGCTGAGGGCTATTGAGCGCTCGGGGCCTTTCTGCTAATGTGTCGGCCCATCTCGAAACCGGTCTGGCGGGGGGAAACTCTGCTCACCCAGGCTTCATTTCAATCCGAATCTACGACAGATAGGCGTCACATGCCCCGTTATGTTTTTGTTACCGGCGGAGTAGTGTCCTCTCTTGGCAAGGGCATCGCCTCTGCCTCGCTGGGCGCTATCCTCGAAGCGCGGGGCCTTGTGGTTACCCTGCTCAAGCTCGATCCCTATATCAACGTCGACCCGGGCACCATGAGCCCCTTCCAGCACGGTGAAGTTTTTGTCACCCAGGACGGTGCCGAAACCGACCTCGACCTGGGTCATTACGAGCGCTTTGTTCGCACTACTATGAGTCGGCGCAACAATTTCACCACCGGGCGGGTCTACGAAACCGTGCTGCGCAAGGAGCGCCGGGGCGACTTTCTCGGTGGTACGGTGCAGGTGATCCCCCACATCACCGATGAGATCAAGCGCCGGATCGTAGAGGGGGCCGGCGATGCCGATATCGCCCTGGTGGAGATCGGCGGCACGGTGGGCGACATCGAATCCCAGCCCTTCCTCGAGGCCATTCGACAAATGCGAATGGAGCTTGGCAGTCACAACACGCTTTTTATTCACCTGACCCTGGTGCCCTACATTGCCACCAGCGGCGAGACCAAGACCAAGCCAACCCAGCACTCGGTCAAGGAATTGCGTTCCATCGGCTTGCAGCCGGATATTCTGATCTGTCGCTCCGAGCATGAAATCGACCTCAGCTCACGCAAAAAAATTGCCCTGTTCACCAATGTCGAGCCGAAAGCAGTGATACCCCTGCCCGATGTTTCCTCTATCTACGCGATCCCCGGACTCCTGAATGCCGAAGGCCTGGACGACATCGTGGTTGAGAAACTCGGACTGGATTGTCCGCCGGCTGACCTCCATGAGTGGCAGGCAGTGGTCGCCAATGAGGCCGAGCCGCAGCAGGAAGTCACTATTGCGATGGTCGGTAAATACATGGAGTTGCTGGATGCCTACAAGTCATTGGTCGAGGCCCTGCGCCACGCGGGAATCAAGACCCGCACCCGGGTCAACCTCGAGTTCATCGACTCGGAGGATCTGGAGCGCGATGGTGGCCAGCTCCTCAAAAATGTACATGGCATTCTGGTGCCGGGCGGATTCGGTGCCCGGGGCGTCGAGGGCAAGATTGCCACGGTACAGTATGCCCGGGAAAACAACATTCCCTACCTTGGCATCTGCCTGGGTATGCAGCTGGCGGTCATCGAGTTTGCGCGCAATGTGGCGGGTATGGGTAGAGCCAATAGTACTGAGTTCGACAAACAAACACCTTACCCGGTGGTGGGCCTGATCACCGAATGGATCAATCAGGATGGTTCTGCGGAAAAACGTAACGAGGCCTCCGACCTGGGTGGCACCATGCGCCTGGGTGGCCAGGAATGTCGTTTGGTGCCGGGGTCATTGGCGCGCAACATCTATGGACGGGAGCTGATCGTGGAGCGTCACCGGCACCGTTACGAGGTCAACAACAACCTGGTCGATCAGCTCCAGCAGGCGGGCCTGCGGGTGGGTGGCTGGTCCACCGACGATGCCCTGGTCGAGGTGGTGGAAATCACCGATCACCCGTGGTTCGTCGCGTGCCAGTTCCATCCCGAATTTACCTCTACCCCCCGCGATGGCCACCCATTGTTCACCGGCTTTATTAATGCGGCGGTTAAACAGGCCGGGGCCGTCGTCGCCGTGGACCGGGTTGCCGGAGGTGCCGGCACATGAGCTTGCCCGTCGTCCAGGTTGGGGACATCGAAATCGGCAATTCGCTGCCCTTCGTGCTGATGGGTGGCATGAATGTGCTGGAGTCCCGGGACATGGCGCTGCGGATTGCGGAACACTATGTCGGGGTGTGCCAGCGGCTTGGAATTCCCTATATTTTCAAGGCCTCTTTCGATAAGGCGAACCGCTCCTCCATCAATTCCTTCCGCGGTCCCGGGATGGAAGCCGGGCTCGAGATTTTTTCCGAGATAAAGCGCCAGTTCGGGATCCCGGTGATTACCGACGTGCACGAACCCGGGCAGGCGGCGGTAGTGGCTGAAGTTGTGGATATCCTGCAGTTGCCGGCGTTCCTGTCCCGCCAAACCGATCTGGTAGTGGCCATGGCCAGGACCGGGCGGCCTATCAATATCAAGAAGGCACAGTTTCTGGCACCGGCGGAAATGAAACATATCCTGTACAAGTTCGAGCAGGCGGATAATCAACAGCTGATGCTGTGTGAGCGCGGGTCAAGTTTTGGTTATAACAACCTGGTGGTGGATACCCTGGGTTTCGGGATCATGAAGCGCATGGGTTGCCCGGTGGTATTCGACGTCACCCATTCCCTGCAGATGCCCGGCGGGCGTTCGGATTCCGCCGGGGGACGCAGGGCCCAGGTGGCGGAGCTTGCAAAGGCCGGTATGAGTCAATCCCTCGCTGGGCTGTTTCTTGAAGCACATCCGGACCCCGACAGCGCGCTGTGTGACGGGCCCTGTGCACTGCCGTTGGCAAAGCTGGAGCCCTTTCTGCAGCAGGTGCAGGCGATCGACCAGTTGGTCAAGGCACAGCCGGCACTCGATATTGAATAAGTCCCGATGGTGTCACAATGCCGCACTATAATCATGCTGTCTACTCAGGGTAGATGTCCGCTCCCCGGGTAATTCCAGACGGGCGTGACACGATGAAAACACGGCGCCCGGGCCCGGTCCGGCGCTAACAATATGGAGCTGAAAAATGGGATCAATCGTTGCAGTAACCGCGCTGGAAGTTCTGGACTCTCGGGGTAATCCTACGGTGGAGGCCGAGGTTGTACTGGATTCCGGCGCCAGGGGTATTGCCTGCGCTCCGTCGGGGGCATCGACGGGATCGCGGGAGGCGCTGGAGTTGCGCGACGGTGATAAGTCCCGCTACCTGGGCAAGGGTGTGCTGAAGGCAGTGGCAAATATCAACGACACGATCGCCCCGATGCTGGTCGGCCAGGATGCCGCGGAGCAGCGCCGCATCGACCAGATGATGATCGATGCTGATGGCACCGAGAACAAGGAAACGCTGGGTGCCAACGCGATTCTGGCCGTGTCCCTGGCGGTGGCCCGGGCGGCAGCGGTCGACAAAGGTGTGCCACTTTACCAGCACATTGCCGATATCAACGGGACGCCGGGCAAGTATTCGATGCCGGTGCCGATGATGAACATACTCAATGGCGGCGAGCATGCCGACAATAACGTCGACATCCAGGAGTTTATGATTCAGCCGGTGGGCGCCAGCAGTTTTGCCGAGGCGCTGCGCTGTGGTGCCGAGATATTCCATGCCCTCAAGAACGAGCTTCACCGACGGGGGCTGAGTACCGCCGTTGGCGACGAGGGTGGATTCGCCCCCAATCTCCCTTCCAACGAATCGGCGCTGGAAGTCATTGCGGTCGCGGTTGCCGCGGCCGGTTACAAGCTCGGTGAGGACGTGACCCTGGCCCTCGACTGCGCCTCCTCCGAATTCTACAGGGATGGTAGCTACCAGTTGTCCGGTGAGGACAAATCCTTTGATGCTGCCGGTTTTACCGACTACCTCGCGGGCCTGAGCAGCCGCTATCCGATTGTCTCGATTGAAGATGGTATGGACGAGAGCGACTGGGAAGGATGGGATATCCTGACCCGGAAAATTGGTGACACCGTGCAATTGGTGGGAGATGACCTGTTCGTCACCAATACCCGAATCCTGCAGCGCGGCATCGACAACAAGATCGCCAATTCGATCCTCATCAAATTCAACCAGATAGGCAGCTTGTCCGAGACACTCGATGCGATCAAGATGGCCAAGGATGCCGATTACTCGGTGGTGATCTCGCACCGCTCCGGTGAAACGGAGGACACCACGATTGCCGACCTGGCGGTAGCTACCTGTGCCGGCCAGATCAAGACGGGCTCATTGTGTCGCTCGGACAGGGTCGCGAAGTACAACCGCCTGCTGAGAATCGAGGCAGAGCTGAACGGCAGTGCCCCCTATCGCGGGCGCGCGGAATTCAGTCGGTAACGGTGTGCTCTAGGCGAAAGTAATAGCGGGTGCGGGTGTCATTCCCTCGAATAGGTGTTGCTACCGTTAGCATGCGGGGGGCGGACCGGTGCGTGGTTCGCGAGCTGTGATGAAGGTGTTGTGGGCCGTTTTGTTGCTGATCCTGTTGGGGCTTCAATACCGGATCTGGTTTGGGGCCGGTAGTTTGGCGGAGATCAACAGCCTGCAGCGCAGGATTGCCGAGCAGGAAGTTCTCAATGCCGCCATGGAGGCCCGCAATGGCGCGCTCGAGATCGAAGTCAGGGAACTGCAAACGGGCACCGAGGGATTCGAGGAGAAAGCCCGGGAAGAAATGGGCATGATAAAAAAGGGTGAAACTTTCTTTCTCTACCTGGCGCCGGGGCAGGATGAATCCAGTACGCAGTGAATCAGCAAACCCGGTTTGGGCGATCGTACCGGCAGCCGGCAGGGGCAGGCGCATGGGTGACCCATTGCCGAAGCAGTATCTGCAGCTCGCGGGCCGTACCCTGATCGAGCATGCCTGTACTGCATTGCTTGGCTGCGGCGCTATTTGCGGTCTGGTTATTGCATTACACCCCGACGATGACATGATGGCGACCCTCGACGTTGCCAGTAATGAAAGGGTGATGCTCGTCGAGGGCGGAGCCGAGCGAGCCGACTCTGTGCTCGCGGGCCTCGAGCATCTCGCCGGGCGCGCCGGGCCCGGTGATTGGGTGCTGGTCCATGATGCGGCGCGACCCTGCCTCGAGCAGGGGGATGTGGAGGCAATGTTGACTCAGCTCCAGCAGCACGCAGTGGGCGGCCTGCTCGCCCGCCCGGTGACTGATACCGTCAAGCGGTCTGCTCCGTCCGGCGAGGTTACAGAGACCCTGCCCAGGGAGCAGTTGTGGTTGGCGCAAACACCCCAGATGTTTCGCTACGGACTGTTGCGGGAGGCACTGCACAGGGCGAAGGCCGATCAGGCGGCGGTTACCGACGAATCCTCGGCCCTGGAACGGTTGGGCTACAGGCCGGCACTGCTGATTGGCTCGCCGGCGAACATCAAAGTTACCTACCCACAGGACCTGGAGCTGGCGGCCTGGTACCTGTCAAAGCGGAGAGAAGCCTAATGCGCATCGGTCACGGTTTCGACGTCCATGCCTTCGGTCCTGGTGATCATATCACCCTGGGAGGTGTCCGCATCGAGCACTACCGCGGCCTGGAGGCCCACTCCGATGGCGATGTCCTGTTACACGCACTGTGTGACGCCTTGCTGGGAGGGGTGGCCGAAGGTGATATTGGCAAGCATTTTCCCGATTCCGATCCCCGCTTCAAGGGCGTGGATAGTCGCGAATTGTTGGGGCACTGTTACCGCCTGGTACAGGCTCGCGGTTACCTCCTCGGCAATGCCGATATTACGATCGAAGCGCAGGAGCCGCGCCTCGCCGCGCATGTGGAGCCAATGTGCCGCCTGATTGCCGGTGATCTGGAAGTTGACCGTTCGACCATCAACATCAAAGCTACGACTACGGAAAAGCTGGGCTTCATTGGTCGCGAGGAAGGCATTGCCTGTCACGCGATCGTGTTGCTGGTTCCCCAGGGAGCCTGACAGATTGGCCACTGCCAGCAGCCTGCCCAAGGCCCCGTGCCGGGGGTTCTACAAAGCTTACCCCGAGGACTTTGTGGTCAGTGAGGAGCTGCCTTTCCAACCTGAGGGCAGTGGTGAGCACGTCTATTTGCGCATTCGCAAGCGAGGTCACAACACTGCCCAGGTGCAACAACAACTGGCGCGTCTGGCTGCCATACCGCGGCATGGGGTGGGTTACGCGGGTCTGAAGGACCGGCAGGCGGTTACCAGCCAGTGGTTCAGTGTCCACCTGCCGGGGGGCGGTGACCCCGATTGGAGCCAATTGGAACAGGATGATATCGCGGTCGAGGCAGTGGATCGGCATCCCCGTAAATTGCGTCCCGGGGTTCACAGGGGTAACCACTTCAGTATCGTGCTGCGCGAGATCGAGTGCGAGCCCGGCATCCTGGATGAGCGACTGGAAGCGATCTGCGCTGGGGGCTTCGCCAATTACTTCGGCGAACAGCGCTTTGGCCGGGGAGGGAGCAACCTGATTGCCGCCGCCGAGCTTGGGCCGGTTCGCAAAGGCCGTCTGAGCCAGCGCCAGGCCCTGGCGCTATCCGCAGCACGGGGTTATCTATTCAATTGCGTACTGGCCGAGCGCGAAAGCCGGGGCACCTGGAATAAAGTGCTGGTTGGGGAGCTGGTAAACCTTGATGGCAGCCGCAGCTTTTTTGGGCCGGTGGATAACCCGGGTCCGTTACAGGAGCGGCTGGTAAATCTGGAAATTCACCCCACCGGGCCAATGGTGGGAAGTGAGCCGGCCGGGGTCGACGCTGAGGTGCAGGCCCTGGAGGCGTCCATTATCGGCGCGCACCCCGAAGCCCTGGGGGTGGTTCATCGGCTTCAGGCGCGCAGCGCTCGCCGTCCACTGAGAGCGCGGGCCAGAGGCCTTGGCTGGCGCTGGATCGACCGCGCTACCCTGCAACTCGAGGTATCCCTCGACCGGGGCGTGTATGCGACCTCCTTGCTGCGCTCACTCGGGGATTTCAGGCAATCGGGCAACCCTCGGTGAGGCCATCCGGGTACCGGCGAGTCGGTGCTGCTCGCTGCCCGGGTGGGCGCATTAGCATCGTCAGGGAAATATTTGGGCAGGGTGCTGCGGATAATCGGCGGCCTCAATCGAGACAAGTCATGAGACAACGAAAAATGTTAAACCCACGTTCAGCCATCCCGACCCCGGGGCTGTACCGATGAACCGCGCTATCAGCCAGGGTATCGGAATGACCTCGATGCGCACCCGGGAGCGCCTGGTAGAACGCCTGATGGACCGGGGTATCAGCGACTATGGGGTGCTCGAGGCCATCCGCCAGACTCCCCGGCACCTGTTTGTGGATGAGGCGCTCGCGCATCGGGCTTACGAAGACACCGCCTTACCCATCGGCTTCTCGCAGACGCTTTCCCAGCCCTATATCGTGGCGCGAATGACCGAGCTGTTACTCGCCGGTGGCCCCCTGCAGAGAGTGCTGGAAGTGGGCACGGGTTCGGGATACCAGACCGCGATCCTTGCCCAGCTAGTGGAGCATGTCTATTCCGTGGAGCGTATCAAACCGCTGCAGCAACGGGCCAAGAGACGCTTGTCCCAACTCAAGCTGTACAACGCTGCTTTCAAAAACAGCGATGGCGGCATGGGTTGGTCGCGTGAAGGCCCCTTCGACGGCATACTGTCGGCGGCGGCGCCGGCAAGGATACCCCCTGAACTACTCCAGCAACTCGCTCACGGCGGACGCTTGCTGATGCCGGTGGGCGAGTCTGGCCAACAGGAGTTGGTGATGGTGATTCGCGATGGCGATCGTTTCGAGCAGGAAATCATAGAGCCGGTCAACTTCGTGCCGTTTCTGACCGGCACGGTAAAGTAAATCCGGGGTGGATCCGGCTCGGCAAAACATTCGAAGGAGGGCTTGCATAGCGTGCAGTGGTTAATGATTTTCCTTAAGGGGATGGCGATGGGTGCAGCGGATGTGGTGCCCGGCGTTTCCGGTGGCACCATTGCGTTTATTACCGGTATTTATGAACGCCTGATCAACGCGATCCGGGCGGTGAACCTGGAATGGCTGGGTCTGTTGTTCCGCGGTCAGTGGCAGCAGTGCTGGCAGCGTATCGATGGCGGGTTTCTGCTGATATTGCTGGCCGGAATCGGCACCAGTATCCTGTCACTGGCAGGGCTTATTACCTGGCTGCTGCACAACCAGCCGATACTGATCTGGGCTTTTTTCTTCGGCCTGATTGCGGCCTCCTCCATCTACATCATGCGCCAGGTGAGGGGCTGGAACGGCATCACCGGCGTGCTGCTCTTGCTTGGGGTAGTGGTCGCGGTATACATCGGTATGGCCCGGCCCGCCGAGGTCGAGGTCACCATGGGGTACCTGTTTCTATGTGGAGCCCTGGCTATCTGTGCGATGATCCTGCCGGGGATTTCCGGTAGCTTTATTCTCGTATTGCTGGGGGCGTACAGTGTGGTGCTGGGAGCGGTACATGATTTTCAAATATCGTTGTTACTGGTTTTTATAGCCGGCTGTGCCCTGGGACTGCTGGTATTCAGCCACCTCCTGGGCTGGCTACTGGAGCACTATCACGATCCCATGCTGGCGGCGTTGACCGGGTTTCTTGCGGGCTCGCTCTACCTGGTTTGGCCCTGGAAAGAGGTGCTGCGTTACTACACCAGTAGCTCGGGGGAGCAAAAGCCCCTGGAGCAGGTCAATGTGCTGCCAATGGAGTTTGCCAGGGTCACGGGACAGGAACCCCAGTTCCTGTTTAGCGTATTGTTGGCGGCATTCGGGGTAGCGTTGGTTTTGGGTCTGGAGAGACTATCCGCACCAAGTCGACAATGAACTGAGCAAACGGCGCTGGTGCCAGGGAGCCCGGTTACAGGTGATTCTCAGAACATGCATCAAATCCTGTCTGGTGTCGAGGTTCTTGCTTGGGCTGGTAGTGCTGATGTTGGCCGGCTGCGGCCACAACCCCGCAACGGTGCAGGTGGTGGAGCAAAGCGCGGGCCAGCTCAATCGCAGCGGTGTGTACGTGGTGCAACCGGGGGACTCCCTGTATTCGATCGCCTGGAACTACGGCCTCGATTTTCGCAGTCTTGCGCGGGCGAACGGCCTTGGCAGCCCCTACGTGATCCACCCTGGCGATCGCCTGCGCTTGCGGGCGCCAGCGACAGCATCGGCACCGCCGGCGGTGAAACCCGCCACGCCCAGTCCCCGGCGCTCCAGCGCTGCTGCAGCGGGCGTAAGCCCGGCCACAGGGGAGTCCTGGCGCTGGCCCGCCGAGGGACGGGTTTCGCGGGTCTATTCTGGCTCAGGAAAGCTGCATAAGGGTATTGATATTCAAGGAAAATCGGGTCAGCCTGTGACGGTGGCCAAATCCGGGAAAGTGGTTTATGCTGGGAAAGGGCTGGAGGCGTACGGTTTGCTCATTATCGTCAAGCATGATGCCCATTATCTCAGCGCCTACGCTTACAATAAAAGCGCATCCGTCAAAGAGGGCGATAGCGTCAGACGAGGCCAGCAGATTGCCAGAATGGGGACCAAAGGCGGCCAGGCAATGCTGCACTTTGAAATCCGGCGGGACGGGAAGACCGTCGATCCACGTACTTTATTACCGCGTCGCTGACACCGGTGGCGCGCTGAGACAATTGTTTACGAGTGGGGTTGAATGAATGGAAAGACAACGACAAGGAGTTAAGCGCCCGGCGAAAGCCAAAACGGACGGCCTGCTTGCCGGAGCAGATGTCGATGATGCCAACGCCAAGTCGGTCGTTGACCTTGAGAGTGAGGATGACAGCGCGCTGACAGAGCGCTTCGAAAAAACCCTCGACGCTACCCAACTGTATTTGAACGAGATTGGTTTTTCGCCGCTGCTGACGCCCGAAGAGGAAGTACTGTTCTCGCGAATGGCGCAGCGGGGTGAGGAGGCAGGTCGCCAGCGTATGATCGAGAGTAACCTGCGCCTGGTGGTCAAGATAGCGCGTCGCTACATCAACCGAGGCTTGACTTTACTGGACCTGATTGAAGAGGGCAATCTTGGCCTGATCCGGGCTGTCGAGAAATTCGATCCCGAACGCGGATTCCGCTTTTCCACCTACGCCACCTGGTGGATCAGGCAAACTATCGAACGCGCGATAATGAACCAGACCCGCACCATTCGATTGCCGATTCACGTTGTCAAAGAACTCAATGTCTACCTGCGTGCGGCCCGGGAACTGACCCAGCGACTCGACCACGAGCCGACCCCGGAAGATATTGCGCAGATGGTTGATAAACCCGTCGATGAGGTCAAGCGACTGCTGGGTTTGAACGAACGCGTAACCTCGGTGGATACACCGGTGGGTCCAGACTCGGACAAATCGGTGCTGGATACCATCGCCGACGAGCAGGCTTCTGATCCGGCCGAGCTGTTACAGGATACCAACATGAACGACAGTATTGGTTCATGGCTGGAAGAACTCACCGAAAAGCAGCGAGAAGTCATTGCCCGACGCTTCGGCTTGCGGGGATACGAACCCAGCACGCTGGAAGAAGTGGGTCTTGAGATCGGGCTTACCCGGGAGCGGGTCAGGCAAATCCAGGTTGAAGCGTTAAAGCGCCTGCGGGAAATCATGGAACGCCAGGGGCTTTCCAGTGATGCCATTTTCAGCTGAGTCAGTGCTGCTTGCGGTGAACTAGGATTTACCCGCAACTCAAGGGATATCGAAAAGCCCGGGATAGCTCCCCGGGTTTTTTGTGTCGGGCATTGTTTGAGTGGGCTATCCTACCGTCCCCGGGGCGCATGGAATGGGACGGTGGCACGGAGGTTGCAGCAGAACCGCCCCTTGCCGCTGCGGCTTGCTCCAAGGGGTATACGCTTAGCAATAAAAAAGGCGACCCTGCGTCGCCTTTTCAGCAATCGGGACAGGGTGTCTAGCGTTCGAGGTACTGCAGTTTGTCGGGCACGCCATCCCACTCTTCAGCATCGGCGAGAGCTTCCTTTTTCTCGGTAATGCACGGCCAGGTTTCGGCAAGTTCGGCGTTGAGTTCGAGGAAAACCTGCTGATCTTCGGGCAACTCATCTTCAGAAAAAATTGCATCCACAGGGCATTCCGGCTCGCACAGGGCGCAGTCAATGCACTCGTCGGGATGAATGACCAGGAAATTGGGGCCTTCGTAAAAGCAATCGACCGGGCAGACTTCAACGCAGTCCGTATGTTTGCATTTGATACAGTTTTCGCCAACAACAAAGGTCATTGATCAAGCCTCGTATGGGTGTCAAAAAATTTGCGCGTAAGTTTAGCATTTTTGCTTCTGATGTTGAGTACCGGGGATTGGATTAGTTGGATTTAATTTTTTCCACCAAATCGTAGATGATGTTTATTGCCTGGCGTGGCGTCAGCTGGTCGGGCTGCAGCGATTCCAGAAGGGTGAGCGCCGGGTGAGGTTCGGCGAACAGTTCGTTCTGCACCGGGGCAGGAGAGCTGGGCAGAGAAACATCGCCATTGTCGTTTTCAAGTTGCTGCAACATTTGCCTGGCAGCGCCGAGTACGGTCGCTGGAATACCGGCCAGCCGCGCTACCTGGATGCCATAACTCTTGTTGGCCGGCCCTTCCTGAATACTATGGAGAAAAATGATGCTGTCGTTGTGTTCGGTGGCATCCAGGTGGACATTGCTGACGGCGGCTAACTCAGCCGCAAGTTCAGTGAGCTCGAAATAGTGGGTCGCGAACAGGGTAAAGGCGCGGACCTCGGTGGCCAGGTGGCGGGCACAGGCCCAGGCCAGGGCGAGACCGTCGAAGGTGCTGGTGCCCCGTCCAACCTCATCCATCAGTACCAGGCTATTGGCGCTGGCGTTGTGAAGTATGTTGGCGGTTTCTGTCATTTCCACCATGAAGGTCGAGCGACCCCCGGCCAGGTCGTCGGCGGAGCCGATGCGGGTAAAGATGCGGTCAAATATCCCGACCCTCGCTTCTCCCGCGGGCACGAAACTGCCGATTTGCGCAAGGATCACGATCAGCGCAGTCTGGCGCATATAGGTTGATTTACCCCCCATATTGGGGCCGGTGACCACCAGCATGCGGCGGCCGTCGTGGAGGAGGGTGTCGTTGGGGATAAACGGGTCATCGAGCACCTGCTCCACCACCAGGTGCCGGCCCTCGCTGATGGTAAGTCCTGGCTGCTCGCTCAAGCTCGGGCGAACCAGGCGCAGGCTCTCTGCCCGTTCCGCCAGATTGGCGAGGAGGTCCAGCTCCGCGACTGCCGCCGCACAGGTTTGCAGTGGGGCGAGCTCCTGGTTGATTTTTTCCAGCAGGTCGTCGTAGAGCAATTTCTCCCGACTCAGGGCCCGGGAACGCGCCGATAGCGCCTTGTCCTCGAATTGCTTGAGTTCCGGGGTGATGAAACGCTCGACGTTTTTCAGCGTTTGGCGGCGAACGTATTCAACCGGCGCTTTATCGGCCTGGCCTCTGCTGATCTCGATGTAGTAGCCATGCACCCGGTTATAGCCGACTTTCAGGGTGGGAATGCCGCTTCGCTCGCGTTCCCGCGCCTCGAGCTGCAACAGGAAGTCGCTGGCGTTGGTGCCCAAAGCCCGCAGTTCATCGAGTTCGGGGTCAAAGCCGTCCCGCAACACGCCACCGTCGCGGATTACCATGGGGGGATTGTCGACGATGGCCCGGGCGAGCATTGCTGCCAACCCGGGGAACTCGCCGGCCTGGTCTGCCAGTTGCTGCACATGCTGGCACTGCAGGGAGGAGAGTTGCCGGCGCAATTCGGGCAAGGTCGCCAGTGATACGCTGAGCCGCGCCAGGTCCCGGGGCCGGGCTGAGCGCAGCGCGACCCTGGCCAGTATGCGCTCCATATCACCAATGGTATGCAGGGTTTCCTGCAGGGTATCCAGCTTCGGATTCTCGAGAAAACCGGCTACCGCGTCCTGCCTTGCCTCCAGCAGACCCGTTTGACGCAGGGGGCGGTTGAGCCAACGGCGCAGCATTCGGCTGCCCATGGCGGTGCGGGTGCGATCCATTACCCAGGTCAGGGTATGTTCAGAGCCACCGGTCAGATTGACATCCAACTCCAGGTTGCGCCGGGTCGCTGCATCCATGTGCAGGCTTTCTTCCCGGTTCTCGGTACTCAGGCCGCGAACATGGGGCAGGGCGCTGCGCTGGGTTTGCTGCACGTACTGCAACAGGCAGCCCGCGGCCTGGATCGCGATCGGCAGGTGGGTGCAACCAAAACCCTGGAGGTCCTTGCTGCCAAACTGCTGGTTGAGCAGGTGCGCCGCGCTGTCGGCGTCGAACTCCCAGGGCGGGCGTCGCCGGGACCCGGAGTAACCTGCAACCAGGCTCTCGGCGATGGTGTATTCGTTGTAGAGAATCTCCGCCGGTGACAGGCGTTGCAGCTCGGCCAGCAGGTCTGCTTCCGAAGCGGCCTGGGAGACGACAAAACGCCCACTGCCGATATCGAGACTCGCAATACCGTAGACCGTGTTGTGGGCGTGCAGCGCAACCAGCAGGTTGTCCCGGCGCTCATGGAGCAGGGCCTCATCGCTTACGGTGCCCGGGGTGACGATGCGAACCACCTTGCGCTCCACCGGCCCCTTACTGGCCTGGGGATCACCGATCTGCTCGCAGATCGCCACCGACACCCCCGCGCGCACCAGTTTTGCCAGGTAGCCATCGGCACTATGATAGGGAATGCCCGCCATGGGAATAGGTTGCCCGGCTGACTGGCCCCGGGCGGTCAGGGTGATATCGAGGAGTTGGGCAGCGCGTTTCGCATCGTCGTAAAACAGCTCGTAGAAGTCGCCCATCCGGTAAAACACCAACTCATCAGGGTGCTCGGATTTGATGCTGAGATATTGCTGCATCATCGGCGTGTGTTGATCGGGCTTCGCTGCTTGCTTGCTTGCCATCTGCAGATCGCATCCTGGGTGGCGGGACGAGGATTGTAAGGCAAATGGGCGCCACAGGTTAAGCCACGATGGCTGCGGATCAGCCGGCAGGGCAAGGGCGACTTACCCGCAAAATGGGCATGGTAGCAGGCGGGATAGCATTTGCGGGTTTGACTTGCGACCATCAGATCACCGGCGCTAAGCTTCACGCCGGGCCAATTGTTGTGGAGAGTAGCGGTGCATCAATCCTACTGGCAGGGCTTCGGGCGGCTGGCTGACCCCAAAATTACATTCGCATCGATGGCGTCGATATTCCTTGGCGCCTGCATGGCCCATCACGCCCAGCCCCTTGCCTGGGGCTGGTTGGGGTTGACGGTGCTTGGGATACTCGCGGTCGAAGTTGCCAAGAACGCCTCTGGAGAACTGGTGGACTACCGATCGGGAACCGACCTCGCGGTTGCACCCGGGCAGCGGACCCCTTTTTCGGGGGGCAAGCGAGTACTCGTGGATGGCTTGCTGTCCGAGACCGAGACCCTGGAGATAGCCCGGCTGTTTTACGGCATCGCTATCGCCTGTGGCCTCGTAATCGCCATCTGGCGTGACTGGGGTGTAGTTCCCATCGCCCTGGCGGGGCTGGCACTGGCCTGGTCTTATCATGGTGGCCCTTTGCGGCTGGCATACCACGGGTACGGGGAGTTGGCTGTTGCCCTGGCCTACGGCCCCCTGATCGCCGGGGGCACCTACCTGGTGCAGACCGGGGAATTAACCGGCGACCTGTTCCTGACGTCCCTGTCGTTGGGCCTGATGATTGCCGGATTTCTCTGGATCAACCAGTTTCCGGACTATGAAGCAGACAAACGCTGCCACAAGCGCAACCTGGTAGTGCAACTTGGGTTAAAGAAGGCCAGCACGGGATTTGTCGTGATACTGGCAAGCGCGCTGGCGTTGTTGTTAGGTGTACCGTTGATGTTCCCCGATGCCAGCGGCGTACTCTGGGGGCTGCTGGCATTGGGGCCGGCAATTTTCGCCGGCCGGCGGCTGCTGCGAAATCCTGCTGACATTCCTGCCCTGATTCCGGCCCAGGTGGCGACCCTACTTGCGTTCATAATGCTCGCCGTCGGGGCTGGTCTGGGTTACATGCTCGGCTGAACCGGGCGCTCGCCGGGGGAGCGTGCCCGGCGTCCATCGCTTTTGCCATGCTGGGCGGTGAGCGGATCAGCGGGTGGCTTTTTCTGCGGCGCTGTACTTTAATACCGCGCATTCCTGGTCAACTTCACGGAGAGGGACGCGCTACCCAGCGGATGTCGGACTCATTGCGTAAAATCATCCACATCGATGCCGACTGCTTCTATGCGGCGATAGAGATGCGTGATGACCCCTCACTGCGAGGCATTCCCCTGGCGGTGGGGGGTGCCAGTGACAAGCGCGGCGTCATCACGACCTGTAACTACGAAGCCAGAGCATTTGGTGTGCGCTCTGCGATGCCCAGCGCGACGGCCCGTAAACTCTGCCCCCAGTTGCAGATCGTGAAAACCCGGTTTCCCGCCTACCGCGAGGCCGCCGCCGCCATGCGCGATATTTTCCGCGATTACAGTGACCTGGTCGAACCCCTGTCGCTGGACGAAGCTTTTATCGATGTGACCGAAGCACCCCATTGTCGGGCCAGTGGGACCCTGATGGCCCGGGAGATACGCCAGCGCATTGCCGAGTCTGTGGGGATTACAGTATCCGCCGGTGTCGCCCCCAACAAGTTTCTCGCCAAGGTTGCCAGCGACTGGAACAAACCCGACGGGATGACGGTCATCGTGCCCGGGGCCGTGGAGGCGTTTGTCAGTCAACTACCGGTTGAAAAGGTCTTCGGAGTGGGGCGGGTGACGGCCGCCAGACTCCACCGCATGGGCGTCACCTGTTGCGGTGATTTGCAGGCATTCAGCCAGTTTGAACTGGTTGAGCAATTTGGTAGCTTTGGTCAACGTCTCTACCAATTATGCAGGGGTTTGGATGAGCGACAGGTCAAACCCAGCCGGCGGCGCAAATCCTTGAGTGTCGAAAATACCTTCGGCAGCAATCTCCAGTCGCTGGAAGCGTGCCGGCAACAATTGCCCGCATTGATCAAGGAGTTAGAGCGGCGGCTTGGCGGGCTGCTTCCTGCTTGCCGGGTTGCACGGGCGGTGGTCAAGGTCAAATTTGCGGACTTTACCCAGACCACTGCGGAGGCGACGGCCAGCGGGATTGATCATGGGCAGCTGCGGGCGCTTTGTGATGTCGCCTGGAGCCGCCGTAATCAACCGGTTCGCCTGCTGGGCGTGGGCGTCCGCTTCCTCCATGCGGCGGGTGACAGCGAGCAACTGGAACTGTTTACCGAAGCGACTGGCGCATAAGACGCCGCCCCTTCCCCAAAGCGCTTTCATACCCCGCAGTCACCGCGTATCGGCACACCGTCGATAGGCTATAGGCCAAAATACGCATAGCTGCGCGGGCTCTCCTGCTGTAAGCTGCCGGCCCTTTCTTGGACCGTCAGTCTCACGCGTCCTCCCAACGGGAATATCCTATGAGTTTCACCAGTCTCGGCCTTTCGGCCCCTATTCTTCAAGCCATAGCGGAACAAGGCTATGATGCCCCGTCCCCCATACAGCAGCAGGCCATCCCCGCGGTTTTGCAGGGCAGGGATGTCATGGCCGCTGCCCAGACCGGTACCGGAAAGACCGCCGGCTTCACTCTGCCCATACTAGAGGGGCTGTCTGCAGGCAGGCAAGCCCAGGGCAATCAGGCGAGGGCGCTGATCCTGACGCCGACTCGCGAGCTGGCGGCGCAAGTGGCCGAGAGTGTCTCGACCTACGGCAAACACCTGCCGCTGCGCTCAGCCGTGGTGTTTGGCGGCGTCAAGATCAACCCCCAGATGATGAAGCTGCGCCGGGGCGTGGATATTCTGGTTGCCACCCCGGGTCGTCTGCTGGACCTCTACCAGCAGAACGCGGTGCGCTTCGATCAGCTCGAGGTGCTGGTGCTCGATGAGGCTGATCGGATGCTGGATATGGGCTTTATCCACGATATCAAAAAGATCATTCGGCTGTTGCCCGCCAAACGCCAGAATCTGATGTTCTCGGCGACGTTTTCCAACGAGATTCGGGCCCTGGCCAAGGGTTTGGTCAACAATCCGGTCGAAATATCGGTGAGCCCGCCCAACACCACCGTCGAGTCGGTGGAACACTGGATTTACCCGGTCGACAAGAGCCGCAAATCGGCTCTGCTGGCACACCTGATCCAGGAAAATCAGTGGCACCAGGTGTTGGTTTTCAGCCGCACCAAGCATGGTGCAAACCGCCTGACACGCTACCTGGAAGGTCATGATATCAAGGCGGCGGCGATTCATGGCAACAAGAGCCAGGGCGCCCGCACCCGGGCGCTGGGTGACTTCAAGAACAATTCGATCCAGGTTCTGGTGGCCACCGACATCGCGGCCCGCGGCCTGGATATCGACCAGTTGCCACAGGTTGTGAATTTCGATCTGCCCAACGTTCCCGAAGATTATGTGCACCGCATAGGGCGCACCGGCCGGGCCGGCGCCACGGGGAAGGCGGTGTCGCTGGTGTGCGACGAGGAAGTCAAACAACTGGCGGATATTGAACGTGTGATTAGGGCGGCCCTGCCGCGTCAGACCGTGGCCGGTTTCGAGCCCACCCGGGCACTGCCAGCCTCGCGTTCCAGGCAGGGCGGGGACCGGCCCGGCCAAGCGCGCCAGGCGAGGGTGAAGCACCGTTCCGGCAGACGCTCCCAGGGGCAGTCCCGGGCGGGGTCTTCCCGCAGCGAGAAGGTGGCCGTTGCCGCCGACAATTGCTGACCAGGGCAGAGTGACCCGGCGCCGAGTTCGTGCAGTGGACTGTCCGCTCCCGGGCCGGGGCGCCCGTCCCGACGGGGGGGCTCCCTGGTACCCGACTACAGCTCTCGCACCTTGAAGCTGCGTCCCTTGAGTTTGCCCTGGCGAAGTTTGCGCAGGGCAGTGGGCACGGCAGTGGCCTTGATTGCCACGTAGCTGAAATGATCGGATAGATCGATCTTACCCACCAGCGCGCCGTCAATGCCTTCGCCGGCGGTGAGCGCACCCAGAATGTCCCCGGGCCTGAGTTTTTGCCGTCTACCGCCACTGATCTGAAGTGTGCGCATGGGCGCACCGTAAGCGGGTTGCTGCAGTAACGCCAGCGGTGGCAGTTCCGTTTCCGCCGCCGAGTCCGGTTCCCTGACCCGGTATTGATCCAGCTTGAAGGCCTCCCGTTCATCAAAAATTGTGCAGGCAATGCCGCTGGCACCGGCGCGACCGGTTCGGCCGATGCGATGCAGATGCAGTTCGGCGGTCCTGGCGGGGCGATGGTTGATGACCAGGTCCAGTGCATCGATGTCCAGCCCGCGGGCGGCAACATCAGTGGCGACCAGCACGGTGGCACTGTTGTTGGCAAACTGTGCCAGCGTCTGGTTGCGCTCCCGCTGTTCCAGGTCGCCATGCAGCGCCAGGGCACTGAAACCGAACGCTGCGAGTTGTGCCGTGAGTTCCCGCGTCTCCTGTTTGGTGTTACAAAACACCAGTGCGGACTGGGGCCTGAAATGGAGTAACAGCCGGCATACGGCCCCATCCCGCGACTGTTGGCCCGGGAGTCGATAGAAATACTCCCGGATTCGGCCGAGTCCGGGGCCGGGAGCCACCTTTATCATCACCGGGTCGCGCATGACCCGACCCGCTATTGCTTCGATGGCATCGGGGTAGGTGGCACTCAAGAGCAAGGTCTGGCGCTGCCTGGGGATTTTTTCGATGATGGCGTCAAGGCTATCCTGAAAGCCCATATCCAGCATCCGGTCTGCTTCGTCCAACACCAGGGTGCTAATGTCAGCCGTTTGCAGCGTCCCCTTGCGCAGGTGTTCCTCGATCCTTCCCGGGGTTCCGACCACGATGTGCGCACCGTGCCGCAAAGACCCAACCTGGGGCCCCAGGGGGACTCCGCCACAGAGGCTGAGCACTTTGATATTGGGTATGGCCCGGGCCAACTGGCGCAGTTCCCTGGCAACCTGGTCAGCAAGCTCCCGGGTAGGGCACAGTACCAGGCACTGGACACGAAAATTCCGCTCATCGAGTTTGTTCAGCAGGCCGAGCCCGAATGCCGCGGTTTTCCCGGAGCCGGTCTGGGCCTGTGCGATCAGGTCAGAACCCCCAAGAATGGCGGGCAGGCTCTGGGCCTGAACCGGCGTCATTGCCGCGTAGCCCAACTCGTCCAGGTTGTGCAGCAACTGGGCTTTCAAATCGAGTTCAGAGAACGCCGGATTGGACACTTTGGTTTCCTCGATGAGGGCTGGCATACAGGGCGCGCTTCCACCGCACGTGACGACACGGGAAACGTGTACGCCCAGGCCAACGAAAAAAGGTGCAACCCCGCTGGCGAGGTTGCACCTTTTTCGTTCGCCGCCCCTGAAGTTTCAGGGCGACTCAAAGCCTGACTCCGACGGATCGGAGTAGCGGCAAGTCCTTACAGTGCTACGATGTTCTCGGCCTGGGGACCTTTCTGACCCTGGGTGACGTTGAACTGAACACGCTGCCCTTCGATCAGGGTCTTGAAGCCTTCGCCCGAGATCGCGCTGAAGTGAGCAAATACGTCTGGGCCAGATTCTTGCTCGATAAAGCCAAAACCTTTAGCTTCGTTAAACCATTTAACCGTTCCGGTAGTTGTAGACATAATCAAATCCTGAAATTTCATGGGTAGTTTCAGACCCGGTTTCCCGGATCCATTTGTGCTGGAAGTGGTGCGCTAACTTATGAAATACAGGACGAGGTACTGGGAAGGAACTTCGAAATGGTATGCATAAAATTAAGACGTACTTACAAGCAACACCGAGTATATAGGTGCTGCGTCTGCTGTCAATGATTATCTGCAGGGCGGCTTCGCCGGCGACGACCACGATGCCCCGGGTTCAGTCGGGCAGCATCGAAGTCGCTGTTGCCGCGCCGTGCCCATACCACCTTCGAAAACAGGCAGGGGGGATCGGCCGGTTTAGTGGGAATGACCGTGGGCTATTTCTTCTTCCGTCGCTTCCCTGACCTCCACAATCTCGACCGCGAAGTTCAGCGGAACACCCGCCAGTGGGTGGTTGCCGTCGATGGTCACCGCGTCGCCATCGACGCCCTTGACCATAATGCGCTGCACTCCACCGTCGGGGGACTGGGTCTCGAACATCATGCCAGCCTCGACTTTTTCGACGCCCTGAAATGCCGCCCGGTCAACCACCTGAACCAGCTCCGGCCGCGATTCGCCATAGGCTTCCTCTGGCGCTACGCTCACCTCGAGGGAGTCGCCCTTGACCTTGCCGGTGAGGGCCTTCTCCAGGCCCGGAATAATATTGCCGACCCCGTGCAAGTAGGCCAGGGGCTCGGAGCCTTCGGAGCTGTCGAGCACGTTGCCGTCGTTGTCGGTCAGGGTGTAGTGCATGCTGACCACCAGATTGTTGCCGATGAGTAGAGACATGATTTTTCCTCGTTGTGGGGATGTTTGAAGCGGGGTTAGGGGCTCCCTGCGCGGTTTGCCGCAGCCAGCTGAAACTGCCCATCGCGGATGCCAGCCGGTGCCGCGGGAGGACAGTATACATGACCGTCGACTTGCTTAGGGATGCGCACCGGGATGGGTAATACCGTTAAACCGGGTGGCGGGCCGTTCGCGGTGCTTGTGGTTCAGAGGTCAGAAACCCCGGGCCTTCCTGCCACCTCGCGCGGAGGGCACGGAATAGACGCCGGGGGTGGTCGCCTACAGTTTGAACTTCATCATCATTTTATACATGGTTTCGAAGGTCTTGCCGTAGGGTGGCGCCATGGCCAGAATGGCGCTTTTCTTACCCTGCCTGAATATCGGCCGGAGCTTGGAAAACTCGATGAAGCCCTCCTCGCCGTGGTAGTGACCCATGCCGCTGTTGCCGATTCCCCCGAAGGGCATATCGTGCTGCACGACGTGGAACACGCTGTCGTTGATACACATGCCGCCGGACAGCGTGTTGTAGATGACCTGCTGCTCGACTTCCTTGTCATTGGTGTAGAGGTACAGGGCCAGCGGGCGCTCGTGCTGGTTGATGTAGAGAATGACCTCATCGATCGAATCGTAGGCCTTTACTGGCAGTAGCGGGCCAAAAATCTCATCCTGCATGATGATCATGTCGTCGTCGCTGTCGAGCACCACATGGGGTGGAATCTTGCGATTTTCAGCATCGATGGGGTCATCCCCAAGCAGGTTGATAACCTTGGCCCCCTTGCCCTTGGCGTCATCCAGGGTGGCAGTAAGGCGATCAAAGGCGCTCTGATCGATGACTGAGGTATAGTCGTCGGTACTTGCCGTGGGATAGCGCTTTCGCATAATCAGTTGCGCGGCCTCGAGGAATGCGTTGACCCGGGTTTTGGGTACGAACACGTAATCCGGGGCGACGCAGGTCTGGCCGGCATTGAGGAACTTGCCAAAGAGCAGGCGCTCTGCGGCGACGTTCACGTCGAAATCCTCAGTGATTATGGTCGGCGACTTGCCGCCGAGTTCCAGGGTTACCGGCGTCAGGTTCTGGGCAGCGGTACTCATCACGGTTTTTGCTGTTTCCGGCGATCCGGTAAAAACCAGGTGGTCCCAGGGCTGGCGGGTAAATTCGCTGGCCGATACCCCGGGGATGACCGCCAGGGTCGTTTCCTCAAAAACGCTACTCACGAGCTTGTCCATCAAACGCGCCAGGTTCTGCGATTTTGCCGCCATCTTGATGATGCAACGATTGCCGGCAGACAGGGCACTGATCGCGGGGCTGAAGGCGAGGAACAAGGGATAGTTCCAGGGCGTAACGATGCCCACGACGCCCTTGGGCTGCGGCAGCACGGTGTTTTTTGCGCCGAGAAATGAAATCCCCACATGCCGTTTTTGCGGTCTCATCCACTTTTTCAGGCGCTTCTTGGCGTACTGGCAACCACTCACCAGCCCGTATATCTCGAGCATGCGGGTTTCCTGATTTGCGCGGTTACCGAAGTCGAGGTTAATGGCATCGGCAATGGCATCCTGATTATCTTTCAGCAGGCTTTCGAGTTTATTGAGGTTGTCCAGCCTTTCCTGGTGGGTGGGATAGGCCGCTACCCTTGATGCATGGTGCTGTTTTTCAAACACCTGTTGAATGCGGCTGGTGGGCACCGCCGCGGGAATCCCGGCGATTTGTTCTGCTGCGCTGGACATACTGTTACTCCCCTTTTCGATTTGAGTATCCGGTTTGGTTTGTTACCAAATTTGATCTTGGTTTGTTACCGATTTTGATAATGTACAGTAAGCGAACCGACAAATGAAGCCGCGCTCCGGTCGCGGATATAGTCCGTGCCGGCTGCTGTGATCTAATTCAAGCCATCGGCGTCAAACGGTATTGCAATATGGTATGCACTTCAGGATAATCCGCGCCTCGGGCATAGCCCGTCATGGTGACCCTGTTTGGTCCCCTCGCAACGATAGGTGGTAAACCCCGCCAGGCCCGGAAGGGAGCAACGGTAGCTACACTAAGTGTGCCGAGGATCGATTGGGCAGGGTCGCCACCCATTGCGGGCAATGGCATTTCCCCACCGAGCCCACCGTGTATAATGAGCGTCCCAGCCCAAGCACGGCATACCGTCCATGTCTCACCAGGTTCTAGCGCGTAAATGGCGCCCCTCCGACTTCCGCCAACTGGTGGGTCAGGAGCACGTGCTGCGGGCGCTTGTGAACGCCCTCGATCGCGATCGGCTGCACCATGCTTATCTGTTCACTGGTACCCGCGGGGTGGGGAAAACCACCATTGCACGCATCTTTGCGAAATGCCTGAATTGCGACCAGGGGGTTAGTTCAACACCCTGTGGCGAATGCGCCGCCTGCCGGGAAATCGGCGAGGGTCGGTTTATCGACCTGATCGAGGTGGACGCGGCTTCCCGGACCAAGGTTGAAGATACCCGCGAGCTGCTTGAAAACGTGCAGTACGCTCCTTCCCGGGGCCGCTACAAGGTCTATCTGATCGACGAAGTACACATGCTCTCCAGTCACAGCTTCAACGCCCTGCTGAAGACCCTCGAGGAGCCGCCACCCCATGTCAAGTTTCTGCTGGCGACCACCGATCCGCAGAAGCTTCCCGCGACCGTGCTCTCTCGCTGTTTGCAGTTCAATCTGAAGAATATGGCTGCTGAGGGCATTGTCGAGCATCTGCAGCACGTATTGGCCGAAGAGCAGGTGGCGTTTGACGAGGGGGCGCTCTGGTTGCTGGCCGAAGCGGCCCGGGGCAGCATGCGGGATGCCCTGAGCCTCACCGACCAGGCCATCGGCTTTGGTGCGGGTAAGGTCGTGCAGGAGGACGTCGCGGCAATGCTGGGTACGATAGACCGGCAGGCGGTCAACAGTATCATCGACAACGTTTTGCAGGGGGACGGTGCCGCGCTGTTTGCCCGGATCGAAGAGCTGGCGATGCTGGGTACAGATTTTCAGGCTTTGCTGGATGATCTTCTGGGTGCGCTGCACGGGATAGCCGTGGCCCAGGCAGTACCGGAAGTCGCCAGCCCCGGGCGGGTTGACAGTGCGCGGACAGACGAGTTTGCCCGGGCCTTGAGCGGTGAAGATGTCCAGCTTTTTTACCAGATGGCCCTTAATGCGCGCCGGGATTTTGCCTATGTGCCCGACCCCCGGCGCGGGTTCGAGATGCTGGCGCTGCGCTTGCTGGCATTTCGGCCGGTGGCGGCCAGCGAACTGGCTACCGCGGATTCAGCGGCACGGGATGTCACTACGAGCGGACCACCCGGCGCCGAGGTGCCGGGTGTAAAAAAGCCTGAAGCCCCCGGCCACGGCAGCACTGCTGCCGTGGCGGACAGTTCTCGGGGCGAAACCAGTGCAAGCGATCGTAAACCAGGGCCTGAAGCCCCGCTGTCGGTAGAGGCCGACGCCAAAGGTGTGAATACCAACGACCAGCTCCGGTCAGTGGCAGCGCCGGCGGTCGACCCGGGGTCAGCCGCACACCGGCAATCGCCGGGGGTGCGGGCGCAAATCGCTGCCGGATCGCTTGATCTGGGAGACGGTGGGCTCAGCCTGGAAGAATTTAGCCCGGATCACTGGCTGGCCCTGTTCCGGGCACTCAACCTCAGCGGCGTTACCCGCAGCGTGGTGTCCAATACCATCGTTTCCGCGGTGGAGGGTGATACGCTTCGCTTCGTGCTGGACCAGCAACAGGCGGGCTTGTATAACGAGGTTCATCGACAGCGGCTGGAAACTGCGCTGAGCGAGTACTTTGCACGTAAGGTATCAGTAAGCGTCGAAGAGGGTGAGCTGAACCGGGAGTCGCCGGCGCGCCACCAGTTGCGATGCAAGGCCGAACGTCAACAGGCGGCTATTGAAGAGCTTCAACAGGATCCCAACGTCAAGATGTTGGTGAAGGAGTTCGATGCCCGCCTCGACATCGACTCGGTGACGCCACTGGAATAGGTCCGGGCGCGCCAGTCGTTCAACAGGAGATTCGTGATGTTTAAAGAAGGTCTGGGCGACCTGATGAAGCAAGCCCAGGAAATGCAGGAGAAAATGCGCAAGGCGCAGGAAGAAGCGGCCCAGCGCGAGGTGACCGGTTCGGCCGGTGCGGGTCTGGTTACCGTGGTGATGAATGGTCGCCACGATGTCAAGCGCGTCGCCGTCGACGACAGCGTGCTCAGCGAAGACAAATCCATGCTCGAGGATTTGCTAGCCGCCGCGGTCAATGACGCGGTGCGCAAGGTCGAAGCGGCCCAGCAGGACCTGGTAAAGCAGCTTGCCGGCGGCATGACGCTGCCGGAAGGCTTCAAGATGCCTTTTTAGATGGCCTTTACAGCCAGTCCGCTGTTGGAACAGCTGATCGAGGCACTGCGATGTTTGCCAGGGGTGGGTCCCAAGTCCGCCCAGCGCATGGCCCTGCATTTGCTGGAGCGCAACCGCCAGGGTGGACGCAAGCTGGCGGACACCCTGGCGCGGGCCATGGAGCATATCGGCCGCTGCGAAAATTGCCGCAATTTTACCGAAGCGCCGCTGTGCCAGCTGTGTTTGAACCCCAAGCGGGACCAGGGCCTGATTTGCGTGGTGGAAACACCCGCCGACATTCTGGCGATTGAAAGCTCCGGGGGGTTCAACGGCAGCTACCACGTCCTCATGGGACACCTTTCGCCAATCGACGGCATTGGCCCGGAAGAGATAGGGGTCGATCACCTGTTGCAGCGGGTCAGCAATGGCGACGTCACCGAAGTTGTGCTGGCAACGGGCACAACGGTGGAGGGAGAGGCCACCGCGTATTTCATCAGCGAACAGCTCAAGGCCCTGGGCGCGACCGTGACCAGAATCGCCCATGGGGTGCCCCTCGGGGGAGACCTTGAATACATCGATGGTGGTACGCTGGCTCATGCCTTCAGCGGCCGGCAGCGGGTAAATTGAGGATGACTGCAGAGCCCGGGACGACGCTGCCGCTGGTGTGGATTAGCGATGACGTCAAACTGCGTGATACCTGCGCTGGCTGGTTGCAGTGTGATGCACTGGCCATCGACACCGAGTTTGTGCGCCGCAAGACTTTCTATCCCATCCCCGCGCTGCTGCAGTTCTACAATGGAAAAACGGTGGTGGCGGTCGACCCGTTGACGATAAGCGATTGGCAGCCCCTGCGAGAGGTGATGCTGGCCACCGATGTGGTCAAGGTGTTTCATGCCTGCAGCGAAGACCTGGAAGTTTTCTGGCGCCTGCTTGGGGTGATCCCCGCACCGGTGTTCGACACCCAGATAGCGGCAGGTTTGTGCGGCATGCGTCCTTCGATGGGTTACAACAAGCTGGTGGCGGCCCTGTGTGCGGTTGAGTTACCAAAGGACGAGACCAATTCCGACTGGCTGGTGCGGCCACTGTCAGAAAACCAATTGCAGTATGCGGCCCACGATGTGTTTTATCTTTACCAGATGTACCGCCTGCTCGCGGCCCAGGCCCACGAAAAAGGGCGTTTCGATTGGGTGCTCCAGGACGCCGCAGCGATTGGCGAATCCCTTGCCACGCTGATCGAGCCGGCGCTGTATTATCAGCGGCTGAAGGGCGCACAGCGGCTGTCGCCCCGGGAGCTCGCAATCGCCAGGGACCTGGCACAGTGGCGTGAGGTGCTTGCCAGAAAAACGGACATCCCCCGCAGCTGGGTACTGAAAGACAGCACCATCGTATCGCTGGCACGGCTGCAACCCGCCGCCGGGGAACAGCTTGCGGCTGTGCGTGACCTGCAGCCCTCGGTGGCCCGCAAACAGGGCGCGCGTTTGCTGGAGATTGTAGAGGAAGGCCTGCAGAAGCCGGAGGAGCAGTGGCCTGAAAGCCTGCCGGATACCCTCAACCCCGGGGACAAGCGCTGCCTGCGGTGGGTCAAGGAGCGCACCCAGGCCTGCGCCGAGCAGCTCGATATTGCACCGGAACTGCTGCTGAATCGGCGTCAGCTCGGTGAAATGGCTCTTCGCTTGAGGGAGAGCGAGGCTGATGTTCTCCCCGCCGGCATTTCCCCCTGGCGGCGAGAGGTACTGGCACCGATGATGGACGCGAAGGAGTTTTCGTGAAACAGCATTGCAGGATATTTCGCAGCTCACGCCATGAGGGTATGTACCTGTACGTGGATGCAAAGGAGGGGCTCGATCGTGTTCCGGCGGACCTGTTGCAGCGTTTTGGCGAGCCCGTCGAGGCCATGGCCCTGCTGTTGACGGCCCAGAAGCGCCTCGCCCGGGCCGACGTCACTGAGGTGATGCGACAACTGGCCGAAAACGGCTACTACCTGCAATTACCGCCGTCGGTATTCAGCGATATGCAGCGTGTCGCCGCCGCCAATAGCAAGCTTTCCCGGTAGCTTTAGCATGCGCGAGAAATTCTGGGAAAGCATCCCGCTGGGTGAGCTGACCCCCCAGGAGTGGGAGGCGCTGTGTGACGGCTGCGGCAAATGTTGCCTGCATAAACTCCAGGATGCCGACAACGGTGAGGTGTTTTATACGCGGGTCGGCTGTGAATTACTGGATCCGTCCAGTTGCCGCTGCACTGACTACCCCCGGCGTCAGCGTCGGGTAGCGGCCTGCGTTGTCTTGCGGGTCGAGGATATTGCAGATTTTGATTACCTGCCCCAGACCTGTGCCTATCGTCTGCTGGCCGAGGGCGGTGCTCTGCCCGACTGGCACCATCTGGTCAGCGGTGATCGGCAGCAGGTGCACGCACAGGGGTTGTCGGTGCGGGACTGGGTCCTGCCGGGGGCCTTCGTGCACCCGGACGGGCTTGAGGAACATATCATTCACTGGGTGGAGTGAGCCTGACGACAGGCACTGCACCGTTGGCGATAGCGTACAGGGAGCAGCTTGCATCATGGAACCAATCAAACTGGCATGGACGGTGTATATCATCGCCAGCCTCGTACTGGTGTCCCTGTGCTGGTGGGCCAGTGCATCCTGGAGGCCGGTCTTGGTGGCGAGGCTGTTCCGGGTGTGGGTTATGGTGCTGTTATTCGTGCCGGCCTATGCCGATGCCGAGAACACCTATTTGGCACCGGCGTGGCTGGTCACCGTGTTTACCGCACTGGGTGAGGGTATGGCAGCGGCGCGAGACGGCTACTGGCCACTGGTATCGGCGTTTGCTCTGTCTACGGCTGTTCTGCTGGCTGGCGCTATCGTGCAGTGGTCCCGACGGCGCCAGGATGCGTCGTGACCGGCCTGGAGCCCGGGACATTCCGGTGTTTTCCGATATTGCACTGAAAATGGCCGGTGGCCGCCGGTTTCCGGGATCCCTCAGCCAGCACCGCCCGCGGACCAGCGTGGCATTTCAACGTGGCACGCGGGGGCGAGGTGCACTGTCGCCCGGTGCACTCAAAACTGTTTATAATGCGGCCTCCGTTGAGCCGGGTGGCCAAATTCGGCATCATTTTCAATAGGATCCAGCAATGAAGCGTTTCAAAGGTACCGAAGACTACGTCGCAACCGAAGATCTGCAAATGGCAGTCAATGCCGCAGTCACGCTGCAGCGCCCGCTACTGATCAAGGGAGAGCCGGGTACCGGCAAGACCCTGCTGGCGGAAGAGGTGGCGAAATCCCTGGGCCTGCGCCTGATACAGTGGCATATCAAGTCGACCACCAAGGCGCAGCAGGGGCTGTACGAGTACGACGCGGTATCGCGCCTGCGTGACTCCCAACTCGGCGACGCCAAGGTGCACGACATTGCCAACTACATCAAGCGCGGTAAGTTGTGGGAGGCGTTTACTTCGGAGGAGCCGGCGGTCTTGCTGATCGACGAGGTCGACAAGGCCGACATCGAGTTTCCCAACGACCTGCTGGTCGAGCTCGACCGGATGGAGTTTTTCGTTTACGAGACGGGCGAAACCATCAAGGCTGTACAGCGACCGATTGTCTTCATTACCAGCAACAACGAAAAAGAACTGCCGGATGCATTCCTGCGCCGCTGCTTTTTCCACTACATCAATTTCCCCGATCGCGACACCATGAGCCAGATTATCGAAGTACACTACCCGGGGATCAAACAGCAACTGGTGCGTGATGCCCTCGACGTATTCTTCGATGTCCGCAGCGTGCCGGGCCTGAAGAAAAAGCCCTCCACCTCGGAGTTGATCGACTGGCTCAAATTGCTCATGTCTGATGACATCCCCGACGAGATCCTCAAGGACAAGGATGCGACCAAGGCGATTCCCCCACTCTATGGGGCCTTGCTAAAAAACGAGCAGGATGTGCACCTGCTGGAGCGGCTGGCCTTTATGCACCGTCGGGAATCCAGACGCTAGTGAGGCCACCACAGCCCCGGGAACCATTCGCGTGAGCCCGTCACAAGGTCGATCGACGGGGCTCGGGCTAGGATAAAGGATCGGTATGCTTATCAGCTTTTTTAACACCTTGCGTCGCAGTGGTATTCCGGTGTCGCTGAAGGAGTTGATGGACCTGCTGGGCTGTCTCGACCAGCGCCTGGCCTTTGCCGATATGGACGACTTCTATTTTCTGGCGCGCGCCACGATGGTCAAGGACGAAAAGTACTTCGACCGCTTCGACCGCGCTTTTGGTGCCTATTTCAAGGATTTGCAGGAAATCGACGACCTGCTGGAGGCGCTGATTCCCGATGACTGGTTGCGCAAGGAGTTCGAGCGCAACCTGAGTGAGGAAGACAAGGCCAGGATCGAATCCCTGGGCGGTCTGGAAAAACTCATCGAGGAATTCAAAAAGCGCCTGGACGAACAGAAAAAGCGCCACCAGGGCGGCAATAAATGGATCGGCACTGGCGGCACCTCGCCATTTGGCCACTCCGGTTATCATCCTGAGGGGATTCGGGTCGGCGGCGAGGGCGGCAACAAGCGCGCGGTGAAGGTCTGGGAGAAACGTGAGTTTCGCAACCTCGATGACACAGTGGAGCTCGGCACCCGGAATATCAAGGTGGCCCTGCGACGCCTGCGCAAGTTTGCCCGCACCGGCGCTGAAGAGGAGCTCGACCTGGACGATACGATATCCTCGACTGCGCGCAATGCCGGCCTGCTCGATATCAAGATGGTGCCGGAGCGCCACAATGCGGTGAAACTGCTGCTGTTCCTCGACGTGGGGGGCTCAATGGATCCCCATATCAGGGTCTGCGAGGAGCTTTTTTCCGCCGCGCGCAGCGAGTTCAAACACCTCGAGTACTTCTATTTCCACAATTTTGTCTACGAGTCGGTGTGGCGCAACAATATTCGCCGCCACCAGGAGCGCATCCCCTTACTGGATGTGATGCATCGCTATGCCCATGACTACAAGGTCGTTTTTGTCGGTGATGCCTCCATGTCGCCCTACGAGATACTCCAGCCTGGCGGTAGCGTCGAGCACTGGAACGAAGAGCCCGGCGAGCTCTGGATGCGGCGTCTGCGGGAGACCTACGACAAGGTCGTGTGGTTGAATCCGCTGCCCCGGGCAGAATGGGAATGGACGCAATCGGTGGGGATTATCAACCAGGTGATGGAAGGGCAGATGTATCCCATGACCCTGCAGGGTATGGAAGAGAGTATGGCTTACCTGTCACGATAGCTTGCCGCAAGCGGCAGTACTGCGCTTCATGGCCGGGTAGCGACAGGCCTATGCCGGGGTTCCCCGGGACTGCTGTTGATAGCCGGCAACGAATGCTACCAGTGCGGCGCTTACGGCGACATTGAGCGATTCGATGCCGCGTTGCAACGGAATGGCAACGTTGGCGTCCGCCAGTTCCGCGACGCCGGCACTGACCCCTTCAGTCTCATTCCCGAGCACAAATACGCAGCGCTGGGGCAGGGGCATCTCCAGCAGGGATTGGGGTGCGTCGGCGCTGAGGGTTACGACACTGAAGCCCCTCGCCTGGAGTGTGCCCAGGCTGGCAGCGAGTTGATTGCAGGTGTAAATCGGCGTCTTGAAGAAAGCCCCGGCGCTGGCCTTGATCACCAGGGGCGACAGTTTGGTATTGCCCTTCTCCCTTGCCAGCAATAGTCCGTCGCAGGCGCTGGCCCCAACCGAGCGAATCACCATGCCGAGGTTCTGCGGGTTATTGATACCGTCGAGGGCGATCAGGCGCGTCACCGAACCCAGCGGCTGCAGGGCGGACACATCCTGCAGGCTGGGGCAGCTCAGGTCCGCTGCCACTCCCTGATCCTGGCGGCTATTCCGGGAGATTCGCGACAGCTCCAGCTTGCTGTGGAGTGAGATGGGCACAGCGCGTTTTTGGGCCAGACTTCGCAATTGCCTGATGATGGCCGATTCTTTGTTGGAGTGCGCGAGGTGAAGGCGCAGCACGTCGGTCTCGCTATCGAGCAACGCTTCCAGTACCGGGTTGCGGCCATAGATGGTGAGGTTGCCATGGGGCTTCGTGCTGCTGCTGTGGTTGTCAGTCATGGTGAGTTTTGCCTCGCGGGCGGCTCTTCGGCACGGGTTTCGGCGGCAGCCACTGGCTCGAATGATAACAATAAATCCGGCCAATCGGCCTGCTGTTGTGCCCGGGGGGGCGCGGCCCGGGGAGTCCACGTCGGGGATTTACCCGGGTACAGAGGACGGCCACGGCGCGGGGTGTTCTCAGGTCAGGAAACCGGGTTTTTGCACAATTCTGGAACGATATTTGCATACTCGCCGCACTAAGTGTGAGCACAGGGTCCGGAAGCCGGCTCCGAGCTGGTGCAACAGGCGATTTTTCGTGCGTAAATCCTGTGCTGAATCATCTCAATGCACCAATGCTGCGCTCATCTGACCTTGAATGCACCAAAAAAGATCATAAGCGCGAAGACGTAACCACAAATTTGCAACGTCGAGGAGACCAGAAAACCCATGAAACCCCTGAAATCGGCAAGATTAATCCTGCTGGCAGCGCTGCTGGCACCGGTCGCCGTAGCAGCCGACACCATCGACGGCGTGAACACCGGATGGATGATCACCGCAACCGCCCTGGTGCTGTTTATGACCCTGCCAGGCCTGTCACTTTTTTATGGCGGACTGGTGCGCAGTAAAAACGTGCTGACAATACTGATGCAGTGTTTCGCGATTTGCTGTATCGCATCGATATTCTGGCTGGTCATCGGCTATAGCCTGGCCTTCAGTGAGGGTAACGCCTTCGTCGGTGGCCTGTCGAAGATGATGCTCGCCGGTGTCGGTGAGGACTCAGTCAGCGGCGGTATTCCCGAGACCGTCTTCATCATGTTCCAGATGACTTTTGCGATCATTACCCCGGCACTTATTATTGGCGGCTTTGCCGAGCGAATCCGGTTTTCTGCCGTGGTCCTGTTCACAGTTCTCTGGTTGCTGGTGGTCTATGCCCCGGTTACCCACTGGGTTTGGGCAGAGGGTGGCTGGCTCTACGAGATGGGTCTGCTGGACTTTGCCGGGGGTACGGTGGTGCATATCACCGCTGGCGTCGCCGCTCTTGTCGCTGCGATAGTGATCGGTCCGCGCCGGGGCTTTTCTACCCAGGCCATGCCACCCCACAACATGACCATGACGGTGACCGGTGCGGGGATGTTGTGGGTTGGCTGGTTCGGTTTCAACGCCGGCAGTGCGCTCGCCGCTGATGGCAATGCTGGAATGGCGATGCTGGTCACCCACATTTCAGCGGCGACCGCTTCCCTGGTGTGGATGACCCTGGAGTGGATCAAGTACGGCAAGCCAAGCGTGCTGGGCATCGTTACCGGCATGGTCGCGGGCCTCGGCACCATCACCCCGGCCTCGGGTTACGTGGGCCCGGGTGGGGCGTTGTTAATTGGCTTGAGCGCGGGTGCGACCTGTTTTTACGCGACCCTGGCGATCAAGCAAAAATTCAAGATAGACGACTCCCTCGATGTATTTCCGGTGCACGGTGTCGGCGGTATACTGGGGACGTTTCTCGCGGGGGTGTTTGCCAGCAGTGAGTTGAGCTTGTTCAGCGGCCAGGGCCTTGGCGATGGCGTGACCATCGGTTCACAATTGATGGTTCAGCTTACCGGTATCGTCGCGACCTTCGTCTATGCGGGGGTGGTGACTTGGATACTGCTCAAAATTACCTCGGCGCTGGTCGGGCTGCGGGTGACATCCGAGGAGGAAACCGAAGGCCTGGACGTTGTGCTCCACAATGAATCCGGCTACGACCTCTAGCCGTCATGTCTACCCGATTCGGCAATCGCTTTTTCGGCGTGTCTGTTATTGTAGCGTAGGACGCCTATTGGGTTTCTCGCCGGATCTTGCACGCGGTACGAAATCTTCTTCCTGCGGCCATAGCCAGGGCTATGTCCTTAGTCGGAAAATCCCGCACCGCGCACAATCGTTCGCCGAGAATTCCAAATATCGGTGAGACATGGCGGCCAGCCCGGAGGGGCTCCGCTAGTCTGGTGGTCCGGGGCCCCGCCAATAACGGGACATGCAGGGTTGAACTATGGTCGCGCGCAGATTGACGCTCTACAGTACGCTTGGTTGCCACCTCTGCGAGGAGGCGCTCGCGATCGTTCGCCCGCTGTTGCAAGCCTTCGATCTTGAGCTGCTGGAATGCGATATTGCCGATAGCGAAGCGCTGCTGGCCGCCTACGGGGTGCGCATCCCCGTGGTGAAACTGGAGGGTGCAACCGGCGACCTGGGTTGGCCTTTCACCGCTGCCGAGTTGACGGCCTACCTGGAGAATCCAGCCAGCGACGCTCACTAACGGCCCGCCGCCAGGCTATCGGGGGTGACTCCGCCACTGCGCTCCTGTGTGTCCTGCATCTGCTGCCTCGAACCGCTGCAAGAGAGTGCTCACTTCTATCGAGGCAAGCCGTGTAACAGGCCGCCAGGGCGAATGGCACTGAGTTAAGGAGAAATGCATAGGATTTTCAAAGCGCCGCTCCGGGCATCTACCCCGTCAGGACACGCCGTAAACCCGTCCCTGGGGGCTCTGCGCCGACATCCCTGTCGGCGAAGGTCTGCCGAGGTAGACACCCGAATTAAGTCTGTGCCATTCCAGCTAGGGCGCCAGCTTGAACAGCTTGCGCGCATTGTTGCCGCTTTGCCGGGCCAACTGGGCCACCGGCCAGTCGAGCAGTTCGGCGACAAACTGCGCGATGGCGGGCAATAGGCAGGGTTCGTTGCGCCGGCGCTGGGGAACGGGCAATTGTTTTTTGTCCAGGTGGCGGGGAATCAGGTAGGGTGCATCGGTCTCCAGAATCAGGCGATCTCGTGGTATAAATGCGACGGCATCTCGCAGCGACCCGCCGCGCCTGGGGTCGCATATCCAGCCAGTAATGCCGATATGAAAACCAAGGTCGAGATACACTCTCAGCTGATCGGTGCTCCCGGTAAAACAATGGGCTAATCCGCCGGTGAGGGATGCACGATAGTGGGTCAGGATGTCGACCTGCGCCTGGAATGCATCGCGCTCATGCAAATACACCGGTTTGTTGCTGAGGCCGGCGATTTCGAGCTGAGCAGCGAAGGCCTTGCGCTGATTGTCGGGCGTAGAAAAATTCCGATTGAAGTCCAGGCCTGTCTCGCCCACCGCCACCACCGCTGGCTGATCAACTAGCCTCAGCAACTGCTGCCGGCTGTGTTCGTCGAATTGATCGGCATTGTGGGGATGGATGCCGACCGTGGCAAATACGTACCCCGCATATTGCTCCGCAAGGCGGGTGCACTGGCCGGAGCTTTCCAGGCATGTGCCGATGGCAACCAGCGCTTCTACCTGCGCCGCCTGGGCACGCTCGATGACGTCGGGGAGGTCTTTGCCAAACTGGGAGCTTGCCAGGTTTACCCCGGCATCGAGCAGGCCGCTTGCGGGCTCATCCACGGGCTGGGAGTTTACGCCTTTGCCCGGTCATGATTTCTTGGCGACCCGAACCGCCAGCACATCGCAACCTGCGCCGTGGAGGACGCCGTTGGCGGTGGAACCGAAGATCAGTGCAAGGCCATGCCGGCCATGGCTGCCGACGACGATCAGATCGGCGCCGATCTCCTGGGCCAGATTGTGAATTTCAGACTCCGGGCGCCCGAGAACGATGTGCTGTGACGCCTCCCCGATGTCCAGGGTTCCGGCCAGCGCCGCGAGTTGGGTGGTGGCCTGCTTCTGGATTTCCTCCTGCACGCCTGAAAAGTCCAGCGGGATGTCGCCCCCGTAGGTAAAGCTGATTGGCTCGATAACATGCACGATGCTGAGTTTGGCGCCGTATACCTCGCTGAGGGACTTTCCCCGACCCACTACTTCGGTGGCTTCTTCAGTAAGATCTATTGCTAGCAAAATATGTTGATAGGTGGCCACCGGTCGATTTCTCCCTTACGCTGTGTGAACTTTTTATAACATAGCTCGCGTGAAAACCGAATTGCATTGATGGATCTAGATCAACGATTTGGCGATTCAGCTCTCTCCGTGGGGGACGCCAGGGGACAATGCCGGTTGCCTTTGTTATACAGGTTTTAAATGTCGGGTTTCCTTCGGGTGGATTTTCTGCTGCGCGGGAGGCCGTTACTGACCCAATTAGCGGGAACTGGCCATGAGCTCTCAGTGGATAATGGTGATTTTTATCGTGCTTGCGGTCTCTCTCGCGATCGCGCCTATATACTGGATGCGACCTTCTCCGCGCCAGCGGCAGCTGGCGCGTCTGCGGGATCACGCTGTGAGGCTGGGCTTGCGGCCCGAAATAAGCTCCGTGCCGGAGGCCATGCTGCAGGCGGGCTATCAGGCAAAAATGATGAAGTACCAGTGGCACCGGCCGGATGGCGACTGGCCCCGGGAGGGGGGCAACTGGCTGGCACTGCTGGAGCCGGCTGAAGGTCCCGGGCAAGCATTCCGATGGCCTGCCCGGGGTGACCTCGCCGGGCCGGACGTGCTCCTGCAACCGCTGCTCGGATCGCCACCCGAGGGCCTCTTTGCGATCGAAGCCGGTCCCCGTGGGGTTGGATTTTACTGGCACGAAGCGGGGGACAGCGCCCGTGTTGACCAGCTGTTCCAGTTGTTGCCGCCCTGGCTGACAGAATACCGTCGGGTCTTTACCGAGCGCGAAGAAGAGTGGGTCGAGGAAGATAGTAGCGGCAATTTATAATGGAAGACCGCTTCGCGATCCCATCTGCCCGATCAGCCCCCGGGCATCCGCAAACTGTTCACTGCCCGTCGCCTATTCACAGCTGCCCCTAGAAGCCCGTTGGGCTCTGGCTCTTAGTCCGGGAGGCGGGTAGCGAGGTGCTGGCGTTCCATCGCTTTGGGTAAGCCCTGGCAGGGCTTCTTGCAGCGTAAAAGCGCCGGTTTCGGGCCGCTGAGGTCAGAAAACCGGCTGTGTACTCTCGGATATTTGTTGCCGTTGAGGCTTGACCCGAGCCCAAGCTGGACTTATAAACTGCCGTCCGACGCGAAACGCGTGTTTCTCACCGCAAAAATACTGGAATTATCGAAATAATGGGTAAATCGCTGGTAATCGTAGAATCGCCCGCCAAGGCCAAGACCATCAACAAATACCTTGGCAAGGACTTTGTCGTGAAGTCCAGCATCGGCCATATCCGTGATTTGCCCACCAGTGGTTCACGCAAGGCAGTGGATGCGAAGAGCAGGGCGGCGGAGGCGGCAAAAACCCGGAAAATGGCTCCGGAACAGAAGGCGATTTACAAGAAACAGAAAGCCGGTGAACAATTGGTGCGGCGTATGGGGATCGATCCCCAAAACGGCTGGAAATCGGACTATCAGGTCCTGCCGGGCAAGGAAAAGGTCGTGTCCGAGCTGCAAAAGCTCGCCAATTCCGCGGACGCTATCTACCTTGCCACCGACCTTGACCGCGAGGGAGAGGCTATTGCCTGGCACTTGCGCGAAGCGATTGGCGGCAGCGAGGACAAATACCGGCGCGTGGTGTTCAATGAGATCACCAAGAAGGCCATTCAGGCCGCTTTTGCCAAGCCCTCGGATCTGGATATGGATCGCGTGAATGCGCAGCAGGCCCGACGCTTCCTCGATCGCGTTGTCGGTTTCATGGTGTCGCCACTATTGTGGGCCAAGGTGGCGCGGGGCCTGTCTGCCGGCCGCGTCCAGTCGGTAGCGGTGCGGATGATCGCCGAGCGCGAGGGGGAAATCCGTGCTTTCGTGCCTGAAGAGTATTGGGAGATCAAGGCACAGCTCAGCACGGCACGGGCAGAGAAGCTGCAGATGCAGGTGGCCAGGTACCAGGGAGAGAATTTTCGCCCGGTCAGCGAAGAGCAAGCGATGGCGGCGGTCGCTCGGCTGCAACAGTCTGCTTACGTCGTATCCCGGCGTGAAGACAAGCCCACTACCACGCGGCCGCCGGCGCCGTTTATCACTTCGACCCTGCAACAGGCGGCCAGCACCCGGCTGGGTTTTAGTGTCAAGAAAACCATGATGATGGCCCAGCGACTCTATGAAGCTGGCCATATTACCTACATGCGTACCGATTCGACCAACCTCAGCCAGGACGCCGTTGCTGCGTGTCGCGATTTCGTGCAGGCGGAATACGGACCGCGCTACTTGCCAAAGGCCCCCGTGCTATACAGCAGCAAAGAAGGTGCACAGGAGGCACACGAGGCGATCAGACCGTCGGATGTGCGGCAAACGTCCACATCTCTGGGCGCCATGGAGCGCGATGCACAGCGGCTTTACGAATTGATATGGCGTCAGTTCGTTGCCTGCCAGATGACCCCGGCGGAATTCACCAGCACATCACTCAGTGTGACCGCGGAGGATTACGAACTGCGCACCCGGGGCCGAATCATCCGCTTTGACGGCTTTACCAGAGTTCTGAAACCCGCGGGTAAGCAGGAAGAGGATCGTGTGCTGCCGGATGTTGCCAAGGGGGATACGCTGGATCTTTCGAAACTCGATCCCAGCCAGCATTTTACCAAGCCGCCGCCGCGCTACACCGAGGCCGGGTTGGTCAAGGAGCTGGAAAAGCGGGGCATCGGGCGGCCGTCGACCTATGCCGCCATTATTTCGACAATTCAGGAACGGGGTTATGTGCGGCTGGAGAAGCGGCGATTCTATTCCGAGAAGATGGGCGATATCGTTACCGAGCGACTGGTCGAGAGTTTCTCCGACCTGATGGACTTCGGTTTCACCGCCAGCATGGAAGAGTCCCTTGACCAGATCGCCGAGGGTCACCGTGACTGGCGTAACCTGCTGGACGAATTTTACGCCGATTTTCAACGAAATCTGCAGCGTGCGGAATCCGCCGAGGGCGGTATGCGGGCCAATACGCCCACCGAAACCGACATCGTTTGCCCGGACTGCGGCCGGCCGATGATGATCCGCACCGCCAGCACCGGTGTTTTTCTCGGCTGCTCGGGCTATTCGCTGCCCCCCAAAGAGCGGTGCAAGAAAACGATCAATCTCGTTTCCGGCGACGAGGCTGTCGATGTGGAAGCGAACGATGAAGCGGAGTCGCTGTTGCTGCGCACCAAGCACCGGTGCAAGCTCTGCAACGCGGCGATGAATTCCTATTTGATCGACGAAAGTCGAAAATTGCATGTGTGCGGTAACAACCCGGATTGTCCCGGTTTCGAAGTCGAAAAGGGTACTTACAAGATCAAGGGCTACGACGGGCCGGTTATCGATTGCGACAAGTGCGGCGCGACCATGGAACTGAAAACCGGCCGCTTCGGCAAATACTTCGGCTGCACCAGTCCCGACTGCAAAAACACCCGCAAACTTCTGCGCAACGGGGAGGCCGCGCCGCCGAAAATGGACCCGGTACCGATGCCGGAGTTGCGCTGCGTCAAGGTGGACGATCATTACATTCTGCGGGATGGTGCATCGGGAATATTTCTTGCTGCCAGCCAGTACCCGAAAAACCGCGAGACCCGGGCGCCGGAGCTGCGCGAGCTACTGAGCCACAAAGATGAGATCGACCCCAAGTACGCTTATCTGTTCACAGGGCCTCTGACGGACCCTGACGGCAACCCTGCAATCGTCCGCTACAGTCGCAAGAACAAGGAGCAATACCTGATGTCTGAAGTCGATGGTAAGGCTAGCAAATGGCGGGCCTTTTACCGCAACGGCAAATGGCAGGAAGAGCAGGGCGCCGCTCGTGGCAGGAGTGCCTCTTGACCCAGCGCGCCTATCAGCGCCGGGCGAATCAAAAACTGGCCTTTTCGCGCTGGCACCTGGAGTGGGCGCGGGATTTGCCAGCACAGGCCCAGCAGCGCCTGGCGCTGCTGGAGTCTGCCCTCTGGCACGGGGCGGCCGCTTACCGCTGCTTTCTGGCTGAGATCGCCACCGACGAGCACCTGTTGCCCAATGCGGCGGAGCAGTATCACGACGCGATTACCCTGGCCGCCGCCTACAGCGATTATTCCCCCGCGGCGGTGCGCGAATGCGCAAACCTCGAGGCGGACCGCAGCAGTTGGCTCAGCAGCTTGCTGCAGGGGGCGCAAGCGGCGGCGCGGATGGTCGACGAGGCCCCCGCGCCGGTATCGGCAAACTTGATATCCAGCAGTGGCCGGGAGAGCCCGATTCCGGATTGCGCTACCCTCGGCGAGTACCTGGCGGAGCTGGAGCAATTTGTCGAGCGCCTGCGCGGCGATATGCTGGAATACTGAGACCCGGAGTTAGTGGATTCAGGCGTGACGGCTTGAACCGGTAACGCCGTTATCTGCATCCAGCCCTGCTCCTTGCCGCAATTATGCACCACGGCGTCGCCTTGCCACCGGGTCGTGGCAGATGTTATAACGGGTTTTACTTATCGGGTCAGGAGGTTTATGTGTCTTCGGTGCTTGAAATTGTTGAGCTCAAAAATGGCGACATCGTGCTGCAGCCGGCAGACGGCGAAGACAGCCCGATGGTGACGATACGGTTTTCAGACGAGGCGGCCGAACACATGCCGTTTATGAAGCTGGAGGTGGCGAAGGCAATGATACAGGCAGGCATACAGGCGTTTGCAGAGTTGACCGAGCAGGCCGATCAGGCGGTAATGGACAGCGGTGACATGATTCAAAACACTGTTCTGCACTAAGCCCGTAGATGAACAGACAAGCCCTTAGATGAACAGACAAGCCGGTAGATGAACACATAAGCCGGTAGATGAATACAAAAGCCGGTAGATGAACACATAAGCTGGTAGATGAATACCAAGCCGGTACGTCAACACCGGCCGCAGGGATAACGATCCCACGGTGGTTGTAGACTAGCTGAACCCCCAGGGCGGCTGCATCGTCTTGCAAGGTCTGCCCAGGGTCCCCTTTTCAACGTTCTGCTCTTTCAGGGGCGCAACCCGGTGGGCAACCAAAAAAACCCCGGCCCCGGAAAACTCTCGATTCCCCGGCGCGCATGCCGCAAGGATCAACGCCGGATTACGCCGACACTGATGCCTTCGATGCTGCACTGCTGTTCACGCAGGTCCACGTCGATGGGTTCGAAATCAGGGTTTTCAGGCATCAGTAGCAGTTGATGCTTGTTACGGGTGCGCTGGAGCCGTTTGACGGTTACTTCATCTTCAAGCCGGGCCACTACGATCTGGCCGTTGCGGGCCTCAGCGGTTTTATGCACAGCCAGCAGATCACCGTCAAGAATGCCGGCGTCCCGCATGCTCATGCCTTTTACATTGAGGAGGAAGTCGGCCCTGGGACGGAAAAAGTCAGGGCTAATGTCGCAGTAGTCTTCAACCTGTTCGGCGGCCAGTATCGGGTTGCCGGCAGCAACCTGGCCGACAATTGGTATTCCTTTTGCCTCCGGCAAGCGGATGCCACGGGAGGTGCCGGGAACCATTTCGATGGCGCCCTTGCGAGCCAGTGCGCGCAGATGCTCCTCGGCGGCGTTGGCCGAGCGAAACCCCAGCTCGCGGGCGATGTCTGCGCGGGTTGGAGGGAAACCGGTGGACTCGATATGATGCCTGATCAACTCGAGCACCTGTGTTTGCCTTGCCGTCAATTTTTCCATAATGCACCGAACAGTGAATGAATATACAGTAACTGTCAGTATATACAGCTCATGGTGTTTGACAATACCCGGGACGGGCCAGGGTGCGCAATTTCTGCGGATGCGGGGGTCATCGGGGTCAGGACCTGCCTTGGCAGGCTGTGCAGGGTTGGCTGCTCGCCAACCCCGCCCGCCGCCCAGCAAGCGTTAGTCGTCAATCAAGCCATTGGTGATGTCGGGCTCAATGGCATTGAGGGGACTACCGCTGACATTGGGTCGAAGGACTGCATCGCTGTCGGTGCTGTCTTCTTCGCTGAGCTCGTAGCCGTTTCGCCAGTCCTCGGGAGGTTCTATTTCCGACAATTCCAGCTCTTCCCAGGTTTCGGCCTCGAATTCGTCGATCTCGCCGTCCAGGTGCTGTAACTCGATTGTCCCGGCATCTTCATCGATGGCAACGACTTCAAAGACGAGATGCTGGCTGGTTTCGTGATACCAACTGCCGACGGTAGCCGTTATTTTGCTCATCGTTTTCTCGCTCGGGTCAGTTTTGAGTTATTGAACAGGTAACCGCCACCCGAAGCCAAATACCAATTAGTAGTTGCAGAAATATTTTTTGCTCCCGAATACTATAAGGGGGCGGCGCTCGGTGTTTTCGGGTACTGAATGCGCTGCCACTTTCGCGGCACCCGAACCTTCCGCGATGTTAACTCAGGCGCAAGGGCAGAGGCTGAATCAATGACGGCAAAACTGGCGGTAATCGGTGGTAGTGGTTTGTTCGACATCCACGATCTCGGGGATGTGTCTGCGCTGCAACCGACGACACCCTATGGCGAGCCCAGTGCAGCCGTGCTGGAAGGGCGCCTCGGTCAGGGTGCCAAGCTGTTGTTCCTCGCCCGCCACGGCCACAGGCGTCATATCCCGCCCCATGCGATTAACTATCGGGCAAATATTTCGGCCCTGCAGTTGCTGGGTGCAACGCACATCATCACGATCAACATCGTCGGCGGTATTTCGCCGGCGATGGCACCCGGTAGCTGGGTGATGCCGGACCAGATCATCGATTACACCTGGGGACGGGAGCACAGTCTCTACGATGCACGCAGCAGCAAGACCGAGCATGTCGACTTTACCTTCCCCTTTGACGCAACCCTCATGTCAAGGCTCGCCGGCGCGGCAGCCGCCGAGGGACTCGCCCTGCAAGAAGGCGGCACCTACGGTTGTACCCAGGGGCCGAGACTGGAAAGCGCCGCGGAAATCAGGCGTCTGCAGGGTGATGGCTGCGATATCGTCGGGATGACAGCAATGCCGGAAGCAGCGCTCGCCCGTGAGTTGGGAATTGCCTACAGCGCTTTATGCCTGGTGGTGAACTGGGCTGCGGGTTGCGCTGCCGGCGCGATTGACCTGGCCGGCATGGAGGAGGTCGTTCGCCGCAATATGCCGCGGTCGATTGCAATACTCAAGCGCCTGTCCATGAATCCCGAGCGCTGATTCGGTGCTACTGTCACGGTGTGGCCTGCCATGGGCTGATGCGCACCAACATGCCGAACAGCGGGTGATCGAAATAGTGGGTTTCGCCGCTGCGCAGTCGCCGCTGTTCTACGATATGACCGGCCCGCGCGACCCTGCGCAAATCATAGCGATCAGCGGCCCCCGGACTTGCGGACCCGTTGGCATCTGGGCTGCCCTCCGCAACCGGGGCCGGCTGGGTATAGTCACCCCACCACAGGTTGGCATCAACGTGGAGATAGCGCTTGAGCTGGAAGCCGATATAACCCTCCAGTTCGGGGAACTGGCGGGTGGTATTGCCGGCGGCAACATGAAAGTAGATGGGCGTACCATCGCTTGCCAGTTGCGCGCGCCACGCCCGAAAGTCGATGACCTTGTAGTTACCACGGCCCTGCAGCTTGGTGCGCAGTGCCTGCATCTTGGCATCTGCGGCATTCGCCCTGCGGTACTGCAGCATATAGCCGGGGGGTGTATTGAACTCCGGTCCGCGGATCGGCCCGGGTGCCTGCCACTGCCTGAATTCGGCACTGCCGCTACCCAGGTCCGGCATGACGTAGCTGGGTTGCGCCATGCTTAAATTGATCACTGTGAGCCAGCTTTCCTCGTATTGTGCTGCCCCGGCGAGGTTGCGGAAAAACAGCACCTCGAACTGGAACCAGCGGGGCTTGCCAGCATAGGGGTCATCGTCCTGGGCCCGGGCCACGGGTGATGCCAGCAGGCTTGCCAGCAGCAGGGAGAGCAGGTAACGCATGGGTCGCTTCCTTTCCTTGAGGGGCGCCATTATGACGCTTCGGGCAGCATTTTCTCAAGCACGCCACGGACAAAGTCGATCCGCTGCTGGGCGCCCTCGAGCCTGGCCGAGAAACGCAGTTGGTTCCCAGCCTCCAGGCGAAAACCGGCTGGGTCGGATTGGACGATGGTTACCAGTGCCATCGGGTCCACCGGCGTATCCTGATCGAACACCAGCTTGCCCCCCCGGGCGTTGGCCTCGATCTTGTTGATGCCAAGGCGCTCCGCTTCCAGCTTCAGGGCTGTGGCCTCGAATAGCTGCCGGGTGAACTCGGGGAGCAGCCCGAAGCGGTCGATCATTTCGACCTGCAGGGCGTGGAGGTCTGCATGGGTGGTGGCATTGGCAATGCGCTTGTACAGCGTCAGTCGGGTGTGCACGTCTGGCAGGTAGTCGTCGGGTATGATAGCGGCAATATTGAGGTTAACCTGGGTGTCGTGGACGGGCATGCTACGGGCATCCAGGGTCTTGCCCTGTTTGAGGGATTTTACCGCCCGGTCCAGCATGTCCATATACAGCGAGAAACCAATCTTCTGGATGTGTCCGCTCTGTTCGTCACCGAGCAGCTCGCCCGTGCCGCGAATTTCCAGGTCGTGGCTGGCGAGCACGAAGCCGGCACCCAGTTCCTGGGCTTCGGCAATGGCTTCCAGCCGCTTCACGGCGTCCGCCGACATGGCCTTGTGGTGGGGGGTCATCAGGTAAGCATAGGCCTGGTGGTGCGATCGACCGACCCTGCCGCGGAGTTGATGAAGCTGCGCGAGCCCGAATTTATCGGCCCGCTCGATGATGATGGTGTTGGCGGAGGGTATATCGATACCGGTCTCGATAATGGTCGTGCACACCAGGACATTGAAGGTCTTGTGATGAAAGTCGCTCATCACCTGCTCCAGTTCGCTCTCTCGCATCTGGCCGTGGCCCACGGCGATCCGCGCCTCGGGCACCAGCTCGCCAAGGTCCCGGGCGGTGCGATCGATTGTGGCGACATCGTTATGGACGAAGTACACCTGGCCGCCACGCAGGAGTTCACGCATCATGGCCTCTTTGATGACCGCTTTGTCCAGCTCCCGCACAAAGGTCCTGATTGCCAGCCGGCGGGCGGGGGGAGTGGCGATAATTGACAGGTCGCGCATGCCTGACAGCGACATGTTCAGGGTGCGGGGAATGGGCGTCGCCGTCAGGGTGAGAATATCGATCTCGGCCCGCAATGCTTTGAGCATATCTTTCTGGCGGACGCCGAAGCGATGCTCCTCATCGACGATTACCAGCCCGAGATTCTTGTAGGTAATATCGCCTTGTAACAGTTTGTGGGTGCCGATCACGATATCCGCCTTTCCGGCGGCTATACGCTCCTTGGCCTCAGCCTGTTGCTTGGCGCTGCGAAACCGGGACATGACTTCAATGGTGACGGGCCAGTCGGCGAAGCGGTCGCGAAAGCTGTCGTAGTGTTGCTGAGCGAGCAAGGTTGTGGGCACCAGCACGGCTACCTGGCTGCCGTTCTGGGCCGCGACGAATGCCGCCCGCATCGCGACCTCGGTTTTGCCGAAGCCGACATCGCCACAGACCAGGCGGTCCATGGGCGTGGTTTTCGCCATATCCTCAATCACCGACTGGATGGCATTCAGTTGGTCGTCGGTCTCTTCGAAGGGGAAGCCCGCTGCGAAGGCGCGGTAGCTCTCTTCGTCGACTTTCAGGGCCTGGCCGTGGCGAGCGGCACGGCGTGCGTAGATTTCCAGCAACTCGGCGGCGGCATCCCGCACCTGGCGAGCCGCTTTTTCCCGTTCCCGTTTCCAGTTATCGCTACCGAGCCGATGCAGGGGAGCATTGTCGTCTTCGACGCCGGTGTAGCGATTGATGAGGTGTAGCGACGATACCGGCACATAGAGCTTGGCGTCCTCGGCGTATTGCAGCAGCAGGAATTCGCAGGGCTCGCCGTCGACCTCCAGGCACTCAAGGCCCAGGTAGCGGCCGACGCCATGTTCAATATGCACCACCGGTGAGCCGATCCGCAGCTCCGCCAGGTTGAGGATGACGGCGACTGCGGCATCCTGGGTTCTGGCTTCGCGCTTGAGCTGCGCTACCCGGTTTCCCAGCAGTGCCGCCTCGGGAATGATGGCAATGCGCTGGTCGAGTAAGAAGCCGTTTTGCAGCGGTGCAACGGTGATGGCGCAGTCGGGTTGCAACGCAATAAAGTCTTTCCATCCGCTGACGCCCTGGGGCTTGATCCCGCAGCGCGCCAGTTGTTCCAGCAGGATTTCCCGCCGGCCGGCAGAGTCGGCGGTAAACAAAACCCGGCCCTCCCAGCCGTCGATAAAGGTCTGCAGCTTTTCCCAGGGCTGCTTTTTGCGGCCATCGGCGATCAGGTCCGGACAGGGTTCCAGCGGCATTGTCACCGGGTGTTTGGGCGGGGTCTGGCTCGCTGCTGCAGCCAGTTCAAGGCGGGGATACTGCTTCAGAGCGGCGAACAGCTCTTCGGTGCTGGCAAACAGTTCCCCGGGGGGCAGCAGAGGACGCCTGGGGTCGATATTGAGATCGCGGTAGCGTGCGTTGACATCCTTCCAGAAACGCTCCGCCGCCGCATGCACCCCTTGCTCCACCAGCACCAGGCAATCCGCCGGGAGATAGCGGTCAAGCAGCGCGGTAGTCTCAAAAAAAAGCGGCAGGTAGTATTCGATGCCCGGTGGCGCGAGTCCGTCCGCGACATCCCGGTACAGCGGGCACGCACGATGGTCGACGTGGAATCGACTGTGCCACTGCGCCTTGAAATGCTTGATTGATGCATCGGTCAGCGGCATCTCCAGCGCCGGCAGGAGGCGAATCTCGGCGATTTTTTCCAGCGTGCGCTGGGTTTCGGGATCGAAGCTGCGCAGGCTCTCGATTTCGTCGTCCAGAAAGTCCACTCGATAGGGCGTTTGACTGCCCATGGGAAACAGGTCGACCAGGGATCCTCGCACCGCGTACTCACCGTGCTCCAGCACCGTGTCAACACAGCGGTAGCCGGCGAGGTTGAGCTGATCCCGCAGTTGGTCCCTGCTGATTTCATCCCCGCAGGCCAGCATCAGGCTGTTCTGCAACACCCAGTCCGGCGGCGGCAGTCGGTGCATCAGGGCGCTGACGGGGATAATGAGAATGCCCCGCTCCCGCTGGGGTAATTGGTGAAGACTGAGGAGGCGCTCGGAGGTGATGTCCTGGTGTGGCGAGAAGCTGTCGTAGGGCAGTGTCTCCCGGTCGGGAAAATGCAGCACCGAGAGGGCATTGCCGGCAAAAAACGCAGTGGACTGTTGCAGCGCTTCGGAGTGCGCCGTATCTGCGGTTATCACCACCGTGAGGCGACCGCTGGCGAGGCTCGCTTCGGCGATTGCCAGCGCATCGCTATCACCAGGCAGTGGTAGCAGGGTCTTGCTGGCGCCGGGCCCGGGGGCAGGCTCCAGCGGGAGTAGAGAGGACACGTGTCGAAACCCGATTGCAAGTTGAGAGGGCGCTATTGTATTGGCTGCCCCGGGATTTGCCAGCCCTGGACCGTTGTCGGGCATACGCCTGCCCCACGTGTGTCTGATTCGGTCCTGCAGGTGCGATGGTTTGACCCTACCCAATTTGCCACTAAAGTCGATGTGCTCCGGGTTGCGCTGGCTTTGTGGAAACCGGATAATACCGCGGATTTGTCAATTGATGCGGAGAGATAGGGTGACGGAAAAGAAGCGGGCCAGGCCAGACGATTACTTTAAAGACTGGAAAGAGCGAGAGGCACTGGCAGAAGATATTTTGCCCATGGTGGGCAAACTCTACCGCAAGAACAACGTCAAAACCTATATCTACGGTACGACACTGGTCAACCAATCCGCCCTTCAGGTGATGAAGGCCCACCGCGCCGTGCGCCAGGTCGAGGAGAACGAGCTCTCCGAGTTTGAGACCTACCCGGTGATCAAAATACTCTCCGAGCTGGATCTGGGAACTGCCCATATCGATGTCGGTCGACTGGCCGTCAGGTACGAGGAGTCGGCCCGCGACCGGGGTATTGGTCTCGAAGAGTTCGTTCGCGAGCAGGTTGCCGACCTCATTGGTAGCGATGCCAAACCGATTGATCGTCCCCGGGATGTCGTGCTCTACGGCTTTGGCCGAATTGGCCGCCTGATGGCACGACTGTTGATCGAGAAGACCGGTGGTGGAGATACCCTGCGCCTGCGCGCCATCGTGGTGCGCCGGGGTGGAGCACCCAACGATCTCATAAAGCGGGCGAGCCTGTTGCGGCGCGATTCGGTCCACGGGGCTTTCCAGGGCACGATCCGGGTGGACGAGGAAGCGGAATCCTTCGTCGCCAACGGCAACGAAATCAAGGTAATCTACGCATCCAGTCCGGACGAGGTCGACTACACCCAGTACGGCATACAAGACGCGATTGTGGTGGACAACACGGGCATCTGGAAAGATACCAAGGGCCTGTCGATGCACCTGGGCTGCAAAGGGGTTTCCAAGGTTATCCTCACGGCCCCCAGCAAGGGCAACGATATCCAGAATATCGTCTACGGCGTGAATTCACACCTGATCAAAGACGATGATAAAATCATCTCGGCGGCGTCCTGTACCACTAATGCGATCGTGCCACCGCTCAAGGCCATGGATGACGAGTTCGGTATTGTCTCCGGGCATGTCGAAACCGTGCACGCCTACACCAATGACCAGAATCTGATCGACAACTATCATGCCGCCAGTCGACGCGGGCGTAGTGCGCCTCTCAACATGGTGCTGACCGAAACCGGCGCCGCCAAGGCGGTAGCCAAGGTTCTGCCGCAATTGCAGGGCAAACTCACGGGTAACGCGATCAGGGTGCCAACACCCAATGTTTCCATGGCGATTCTGAACCTGCGTTTGAACAAGGAAACCACCCGGGACGAAGTGAACAACTATATGCGATACGTCGCATTGCACTCCCCCCTGCGCCGGCAGATTGACTATACCAACTCGCCGGAAGTGGTCTCCACCGACATGGTGGGCTCCCGGCATGCCTGCATTTTTGATGCCGGCGCTACCATCGTCAACGGCGCAAATGTGGTGCTGTACATTTGGTACGACAATGAATTTGGCTATAGCTGTCAGGTGTTTCGAGTACTGGAGCAGATGGCGGGGGTTCACTACCAGGTGTATCCAAAGGAAGGCTAAGGCTCGCATCAAAGCGCAACAGGGCCCGACCCGCAAGGGTGGGTCGGGCCGGCCAGGGATGGGCTTGAAGCTGTGGTTTTATGCCAGTTGGACTTATATACTGGGGTCCGGTTCTGATACCTCCCCAGTTACTGCCGGCAGCGGGTCGGCGGCGTCGTCCGCCCGGGCTCTTGGTGGATATCACCGGTTAGAGGTGTGCCACGAGGAGTGTTTCTTTAAGCAGATACGAAGGCTTCTGTATGATCAGGATTAAGCGCGGCCTTGACCTCCCCATCGCGGGTCAGCCATCCCAAACGATTCATGACGGCCCCCGCATTCGTAACGTTGCCCTGGTGGGCTTCGATTACAATGGCTTGAAACCTACCATGCTGGTCCAGGTCGGCGATCAAGTGCGCCTGGGGCAGCCGGTGTTCACCGATAAGAAAAACCCGGGCGTTCAGTTTACTGCGCCGGCCACCGGTACCGTGATCGAGATCAACCGCGGTGCGAAGCGCGTATTCCAGTCTCTGGTCGTCGAGGTCGACCCGGCCTCGAATGAGCAGGAAACCTTCGAAAGCTGGCCGGTGGGGGCCCTCGGAGGTCTCGACCGGGAGCAGGTGCGAAATAATCTGGTCTCATCGGGGCTCTGGACAGCGCTGCGTACGCGGCCGTTCAGCAAAGTACCTGCGGTCGACAGCACCCCGCATTCTATCTTTGTCACTGCGATGGACAGCAATCCACTGGCTGTCGACCCGGCGCAGGTTATTGCGGGGGATGCCGAGGCGTTTGGCAACGGCCTTGCAGTGCTCAGTTGCCTCACCGATGGCAAGGTCTTCGTGTGCAAGGCAGCCGGTGCAGATATCCCGGCAGGCTCTGCCGGTCAGGTCGTCGTAGAGGAATTTGCAGGCCCTCACCCGGCCGGCCTGGTAGGGACCCACATTCATTTTCTCGATCCCGTCGGGGTCAACAAAACGGTCTGGCATATCGGATACCAGGATGTCATAGCCGTCGGCAAGTTGTTTGTGACCGGGAAACTGAACGTTGACCGCGTGATTTCACTGGGGGGGCCGGTGGTGGAAAATCCGCGCCTGGTGCGTACCCGTGTGGGTGCCAGCACTGATGAACTGACGGCAGGACAATTGGAGGGGGCCGGTAACCGGGTGATTTCGGGTTCTGTGCTCTCCGGGCGCACGGCCCGTGGCCCGGTGGCGTATCTAGGCCGCTATGAAACCCAGGTTACGGCGCTGGCCGAGGGCGATAACCGCCCATTGCTGGGCTGGTTGTCTCCGGGCGTGGATCGCTTCTCCGCGATGCGTATCTACTTGTCGCAATTTACCCGGGGCAAGACCTTTGCTTTCAATACCAACACGAACGGCAGTCCCCGGGCCATTGTGCCAATCGGCGCGTATGAAAAGGTAATGCCCCTCGACATCCTGCCCACGCAGCTTTTAAGGCTTCTGGTGGTCGGGGACATCGAGGTTGCCCAACAACTCGGGGCGCTTGAGCTGGACGAAGAAGATCTGGCGCTGTGCACATATGTCTGCCCCGGCAAATACGATTATGGTCCTATCCTGCGGGATAACCTTACCCAGATCGAAAAGGAGAGCTAGATGAAAGCGCTTCGAAACTTCTTCGACAAGCTGGAGCCGCAATTTGAAAAAGGCGGCCCTTATGAAAAGTACTACGCCGTGTATGAGGTCTTTGATACCTTCCTGTACCAGCCATCTACGGTAACACGGGTCGGATCCCATATACGCGACGGCATCGACCTGAAGCGGGTTATGATCACTGTCTGGTTGGCCACCTTTCCTGCCATGTTTTACGGGATGTGGAATCTTGGCTACCAGGCGAACACCGCGATGGCCGCAATGGGTATCGAGTCGGTTACCAACTGGCATGGCACAATCATCGAATTGTTTGCCGGCTACGACCCCACCAGTTGGTGGGATAATTTCTGGCACGGCGCTGCCTATTTCCTCCCTATCTATATCACGACATTTGCCGTGGGGATTTTTTGGGAAATCCTGTTTGCAATCGTGCGCGGGCACGAGGTGAACGAGGGCTTCTTCGTGACATCCGTGCTCTTCGCGCTGATTGTTCCACCGGACATTCCCCTCTGGCAGGTAGCTCTGGGGATCAGCTTTGGTGTCGTCGTGGGTAAGGAAGTGTTCGGGGGGACTGGCAAGAACTTCCTCAACCCCGCGCTCACCGGACGCGCGTTCCTGTTTTTTGCCTATCCGGCGCAGATATCCGGTGACGCGGTCTGGACCGCTGTCGACGGCTTTAGCGGCGCAACTCCCCTGGCAATGGCGGCCACCGACGGCTACCAGTCCATCGTAGACGCCTTTGGTAACCAGATCACCTGGCTGGATGCGTTCTACGGCAATATCCAGGGCTCTATCGGTGAGACGTCGACTCTGGCCATCGGTATCGGTGCGGCCATTCTGCTTTGGACGGGGGTGGCATCGTGGCGAATAATGGCGGGGGTAGTGCTGGGAATGATCGCCACCTCGCTACTATTCAATACGGTGGACTCCACCACCAATCCGATGTTCGCCACACCCTGGTACTGGCACCTGGTTATCGGCAGCTTCGCCTTCGGCACGGTGTTTATGGCAACAGATCCGGTGTCGGCAGCCATGACCAACAAGGGTAAATGGGTATTCGGCGCGCTTATTGGCGTCATGGTAATGTTGATCCGGGTGGTCAACCCGGCGTTTCCCGAGGGCATGATGCTGGCGATCCTGTTTGCCAACCTGTTCGCGCCCCTGATCGATTACTTCGTAGTTCAGAGCAATATTAAGCGGAGGCTGGCACGCGATGTCGTCTAACAAGGATACTCTGAAAAGCACCATTATCGTCGCATTGTTGCTGTGCATCGTGTGCTCGGTACTGGTGTCGGGCGCTGCAGTGTTGCTGAAGCAGGCGCAGACGGAAAACAAAGAGTACGCGCGCAACCGCGATGTCCTGGTGGCGGCCGGCATGTTCGATCCGGCGGTTCATGACAAGGCTTATGTGGAAGCGACTTTCGAGAAGTTTTCTGTGAGCCTTGTCGACCTGGAAACAGGCAGGGTGCTGACCGACGACGAGGCGCGGGCCAAGGGCATCGATCCGGACAACTATGATCAGCGCAAGGCTTCCCGCGATCCAGACCTTTCCATGCGGGTTCCCGCCGATGAGGACATTGCCACCATCAAGCGCAAAGCCAAGTATGCCGCTGTCTATGTCCTCGAAGACGACGAGGGCAGCATTGACCGGGTGGTTTTACCGGTGCATGGCTACGGTCTCTGGAGTACGCTTTACGGGTTCCTGGCGGTCGAGGGCGATGGCAATACTATTCTTGGGCTGACCTTCTACGAGCACGCTGAAACACCTGGCCTCGGGGGCGAAGTCGACAACCCGAAATGGAAGGCACAGTGGCCCGGGAAGAAAATTTACGAGGGCGATGGTGAGGTCGGCATTACCGTGACCAAGGGCGGCGCGGCCGATATGGGCAGCGACTACGAAATTGACGGGCTGTCGGGTGCAACGCTGACCACCCGGGGTGTGGATAATCTGGTGCAATACTGGGTGGGGGAAAAGGGCTTCGGTCGCTACCTTGAAAGTTTGCAAGCGGGGGAGGTATAGTCATGTCGACACCAGGTATCAAAGAAGTACTGCTGCAACCGATTTTCACCAACAACCCCATCGCCCTGCAAATACTGGGTATCTGCTCTGCGCTGGCGGTTACCACCAATCTCAACACCACCGTGGTCATGTGCCTCGCCGTGGTGGTGGTTACGGCTTTGTCCAACTTCTTTATTTCACTCGTTCGTAACCATATACCGACCAATATACGCATCATCGTGCAGATGACGATCATTGCGTCGCTGGTTATTGTGGTTGACCAATGCCTGCAGGCGTTTGCCTACGAAATCAGTAAGCAGTTGTCGGTTTTCGTCGGGCTCATCATTACCAACTGTATCGTGATGGGTCGGGCCGAGGCCTTTGCCATGAAGAACCCGCCGATCCCGAGCTTTTTTGACGGTGTGGGTAATGGCCTTGGCTACAGCGTGGTGCTGCTGGCCGTCGGTTTCTTCAGGGAGTTATTCGGTTCGGGCAGCCTGTTCGGCATTGAGGTGTTGCCCACTGTTGCCAATGGCGGCTGGTACCAGCCCAATGGTCTGCTGCTCCTGCCCCCCAGCGCGTTTTTCCTGATAGCGGCTTTCATCTGGGCCTTGCGCAGTTGGAAGAAAGGGCAAGTCGAGGCGGCGGAGTTCAAAATGGCTCCCCAAACCAAAAGCAGTGAGGCGGTCTAATCATGGTTGAACATTATCTAGGTTTGCTGGTTCGGGCCATATTCATCGAGAATATGGCGCTCGCCTTTTTTCTCGGGATGTGTACTTTTCTGGCGATATCGAAAAAGATAGCCACCTCCATCGGCCTCGGGATTGCCGTCATCGTGGTGCTCGCTATCACGGTGCCCGCCAATAACCTCATCTACCAGCACCTGCTGAAGGAAGGGGCATTGTCGTGGACCGGTATCGCCGGTGCGGAGACCCTCGACCTGAGCTTTCTGGGTTACCTTAGTTACATCGGGGTCATTGCCGCTATTGTGCAGATACTCGAAATGTTCCTCGACAAATTCGTACCCGCCCTCTACAACGCGTTGGGAGTGTTTCTTCCCCTGATCACGGTGAACTGCGCGATTCTGGGTGCTTCACTTTTTATGGTGAACCGTGAATACGATTTCGGGGAAAGCGTCGTATATGGACTGGGAGCGGGGATAGGGTGGGCCCTGGCGATAACGGCCCTGGCCGGGATTCGGGAAAAGTTGAAGTACAGCGACGTGCCCGACGGTCTTGAAGGACTCGGTATCACCTTTATTACTGCGGGCCTTATGTCCCTTGGCTTCATGTCGTTTGGTGGTATTTCGCTCTAACGAAGTGACGAAGAAGGTTACTAGAGATGGTTGATATCAATACTATTGTCGCCGGCGTTGCCATGTTTACCGTTGTGGTAATGGCCCTGGTTGCGCTGATCATTTTCGCCCGGGGTCGCCTGGTAAGTGCTGGCGAAGTAACGATTGAGGTTAATGGTGATCCGGAGCGGGCGATTCATGCTCCCGCGGGAGGTAAGCTACTCAATACGTTGGCGGATGAAGGGGTTTTTCTGTCTTCAGCCTGCGGTGGAGGCGGTACCTGCGGGCAGTGTCGCTGTCAGGTGTTGGAAGGGGGAGGGTCGATCCTGCCGACCGAGGAGAGCCACTTCACCCTTGGCCAGCGTCGTGATAATTGGCGCCTGGCTTGCCAGGTAGCGGTTAAACAGGACATGAAGGTCGAGATCGATCCCGCTTTCTTTGGCGTCAAACAGTGGGAGTGTACGGTCGAGTCCAACGAAAACGTGGCCACGTTCATCAAAGAACTGGTGCTGAAGTTGCCCGAGGGCGAGGAGGTGGATTTTCGCGCTGGAGGGTATGTCCAGCTGGAGTGTCCGCCCCATCATATCAAGTACAGCGATTTCGACATTCCGCCTGAGTTTCGCGAAGACTGGGAACGATTTGACATGTTCAAGCACGAGTCCATCGTCGATGAAACTGTGCAGCGGGCCTACTCGATGGCAAACTACCCGGAAGAAAAAGGCATCGTCAAATTTAACATCCGGGTGGCTACGCCGCCTCCGGGGTCCACTGGCATTCCCCCGGGCATCATGTCGTCCTGGGTGTTCAACCTGAAACCTGGCGACAAGGTGACGGTGTACGGACCGTTCGGCGAATTCTTTGCCCGTGACACCGACAACGAAATGATCTTTATCGGTGGCGGTGCCGGGATGGCGCCCATGCGTTCACACATCTTCGATCAGCTCAAGCGCCTGCACTCGAACCGAAAAATATCTTTCTGGTACGGAGCTCGCAGTCTGAAAGAAATGTTCTACGTTGAGGACTTTGACGGCCTGGCCGAGGAGTTCGACAACTTTGAATGGCACGTGGCTCTCTCCGACCCCATGCCAGAGGACAATTGGGAGGGCCTGACCGGGTTTATCCATCAGGTGGTTTTGGAGAACTATCTTAAGGATCACCCGGCGCCGGAAGACTGTGAGTTTTATATGTGCGGTCCGCCGATGATGTCCCAGGCCGTCATCAATATGTTGCACGAGCTGGGCGTTGAGGACGATCACATCATGCTCGACGATTTCGGCGGCTAGCATCCTGATGCGGCGCGTTCTCAGGGCGGGGGTAGCAGTGCTACTCCCGCTTTTGTTTTTAGCCGCTTGTGCTTTTGATGAAGAACCGGTGCGCCTGAGCGGCGAAACCATGGGGACCCGTTGGCACGTCAGCACCGAACAGCCGGCGGGACTAAGCACTGCGCAACTCAAGGAACTCATCCAGCGTCAGTTGGACAGTGTCAACGAGAGCATGTCTACCTATCGTGACGATTCCGATCTTGGAAGGTTCAACACGGCACCGCCTTACCAGTGGGTTGATATTACGGCTGCTACCCACGAGGTCACCACAATAGCTCTGCAGGTTTCCCGGGAGACCGACAATGCGTTTAATCCTGCGGTGGCTGAACTGGTGGATCTGTGGGGCTTCGGACCCACGGACAGAAAGGGTGATGTACCGACCGGGGGGCAAATTGCTGCGGCTCTGGAGACTACCCGGCTCGATCGGCTCGAAATTGATCCGGCCAGGCCAGCCCTGCGTAAACGCGGAACCCTGCAGCTTGATTATTCGGCCATTGCCAAGGGCTACGGTGTTGACCTGGTGACCGAGGCCCTGGACGCGGCCGGTATTCGTCACTTCATGGTCGAGGTCGGGGGTGAGGTCAGAACACGGGGAAGGCACCCCGGGGGCAGGCCCTGGCGTATCGGTATCGAGACGCCGCAAATGGTACAGGGAGAGGCCATAGCCGCGGTGGAGCCAAGGGACGAAGCGGTCGCAACGTCCGGCGACTACCGGAATTACCGCGAGATAGAGGGCGTGCGCTACTCCCATACCATAGACCCGGGCACTGGTTACCCGGTTACCCATACACTTGCGTCTGTGACCGTCCTGGCTCCGACGGCCGTACTCGCGGATGCCTATGCCACGGCCATCAGTGTCATGGGTCCGGAAAGAGGGATGGCATTTGCCCAAAGTCGGGCACTTCCGGTGTATATGGTGGTCAAAACGGAAGCAGGTTTTGAAACAAGGCATTCGCAGGCCTTCGCTTCCTACCTTGAGTAGGTGTGCCCCGGCGCGGTGCGTTTTTCGTCACTAGTGACGCGACAGTTGGAGTTGAGCACAATGGCGCTGTTTTTTCTTACGTTGACAATTATGCTGGTTCTGGTTGCGGGGATGGCCGTTGGTGTTTTGGCTGGGCGGTCGCCGATCAAGGGTTCCTGTGGCGGCATGGGTGCGCTCGGTATCAACACCGAATGTGAAATTTGCGGCGGTGATCCCAACAAGTGTGAAACCAGCGAGTCGCCCCGGAGTGCCTCGAAATTGCCTTATGATGCTACCAAGAAGTAGCGTCGAGGGAAGGCTCTTATTCTGCTGGCATTAATGACCGGACTTCCCCTGCAGGTGGCGGTAGTAGGCCGGGCGGTCGGTAATGACGCTGTCGATGCCCCAGTCTCGCAGGCGCGCAATGTGGCCGGCATCGTTGACGGTATACGTCGAGACTTCCAGGCCTGCCTGCTTCGTTCGTACAATGCGCTTCGGGGATAGCAGCCGGTAGTGGTAGACCAACAGCCGGCAGTCCAGCCGCAAGGCATGCCCAATATTGTCGGCAAAGCGGCGCTCGCAAACCAGCCCCCGCGGGAAGTCAGGCATCAGCCCCTTCGCCAGCGCCAGGGCTTTTTTGTCAAACGATGTCAGCGTAAATCGCCCCCCGTGATCGGGCTTCAACAGCAGCCTCAGTGCCTTCAGCAGCGCGCTGAGGCGTTCGGGGCGGTCGCTCTTGATTTCCAGTTGCACACTGTCGCATTGCTCCAATAGCGGTAACAGGCGGGCAAGGCTGGGCACGGGCTCGAATCTGTCCCAGCCGGGGTGAGCTGCGGCCGCGTTGAGGGCTTCGAGTTGGGCTTCCGTGCTGTGTTCAACCCCCAGCGCCGCCTCGCAGGTACGGGCGGTGGTAGCATCGTGGATGACCATGGGAACCCCGTCGGCGCTGAGCCGAAGGTCGAGCTCGAAGTCTCGAATGCCCCGCTCGAGTGCAAAGCGAAAGCCACCGAGGGTGTTTTCCGGGGCTTCCGCGCGCGCGCCGCGATGGCCGATTACGCGCACGGCTCAAGCCTCCCAGATAGCCTTGCGCGCCAGGTACGTCGAGCGACTCAAGTGGACGTCCTCAAGAAAGGGCTCCAGTTCATCGAACTGAAGAGCCTGGGGGCCGTCGACCAGGGCCAGTTCAGGCTGGGGATGAAAATCAACCAAAACCATGTTGGCACCGGCAACAACACCCTGGGAAGTCGCGTGCACGAGGTCGAGGATGCCGTCCGGAGCCAGCTCCCGGGTTCCCACCGAATGTGAAGGGTCGATGCAGACTGGCATCCTGGTGAGCCGCTTCACCACCGGTACATGGGAGAAGTCCACCAGGTTGCGATGGGGTACGCCAAACTCGGACTTCATGCCTCTAAGGCAGAATATCACCTGGGAATTGCCCTCGCTGGCAAGGTATTCCGCCGCATTCAAGGATTCATCCAGGCTGATTCCAAAGCCCCGTTTCAATAAAGCAGGGTAGCGCTGCTGACGGCCAATTGCCTTGAGTAATTCGAAATTCTGGATATTGCGGGTGCCAATCTGGAGCATGACGCCGGTGGGTCTGCCAGCTTCTTCCAGGGCCGCGTCTATCTCGTCGATATGGCTCTCGTGGGTTACCTCCATGGCGATAACCCGCATGTCGTATTTCCCCGCCAGCTCGAATACCCAGGGCAGGCAACTGCTGCCGTGACCCTGGAACGAGTAGGGATTGGTGCGGGGTTTGTATGCGCCCATTCGGGTACACTGCTGCCCGTTTCGCTGCAGTACCTGGAGCATGGCCTCCACATGCCGGGGGGTGTCCACAGCACACAGGCCGGCGAATACATGGAAACTGTCCTGGCTGAACTCGACCCCGTTGTAACTGAAGCCGGCTTTGCGCCGGGCATCACTGTGGCGCCCCAGGATGCGGTAGCTGGAGGAGATTCTGACGACCCGGTCTACCGCCGCCAGTGCCTCAATTTGGGCCGCATCCAGGGCCTTGGTGTTGCCGATGAGGTAGACCTCGGTGAGCGTTTGTTGCTCGCCGGTAATCTCGTGATGCTTGATATCTACGCCCGGTAGCTGGCGCAGATACTCCATCGCCAGATGGTATTCGGCGCCGGACTTATCGATATCGGGGTGAAGAATAATGAGCATTTCGGTGAGGTCATCCATTGTGGGAGGGAAAAGTTGTCATCGACATTTCCGTTGGGACCGACCTTACCAGACTGCCCGAGCCGCCGCCATGGCAAGCGGCATCTGGAGCTCACTGGACTCGCTTTGCCATTGTCAGGTAAACGGCGTGCACCACGTGATCATGCTCGAAATAAACCGTGAAGCCCGGATAATCCCAGCGGGTGATGGGTGGACTGCCGACGGCTGCGTAAGCCCTGGAAGGTTCGCCGTGGTGTTGCCTCACCAAGTCTGTCGATTGGCCCCTTGGGGGTAACTGGATGCCCGCTTCAACACCCTGCTGCTGGCCCACAGGAATTTTTATTATCTCGGCCTCAGCGAGCCCCGGCAGCAGTAGCAACGACAGTGCAAGGCTCCGGAAAGTCGAGTGCAGCATGGGGTTTTACCTCTGTAAAATACGTCCAGTTAGTGTAGCATGTGCCCCCGAAACGAGCGTCCGTTCCAGCGCTGTCGATACTGATTTGTGAGCTGATCCCGCTCCTGTGTCCCGGCTTTGCCAGGCCGATATACGCAACAATCCATTGGGGTCTTTGAAAATAGTTGCCCATGTATAAACCCTTTCAGCTGTTTGCCGGTTTGCGTTACTTGCGCTCCCGCAGACACAATCAGTTTTTGTCGTTCATTTCCTGGTTTTCCCTACTTGGCCTGATTCTGGGTGTGGCGGCACTCATTACCGTGATGTCTGTGATGAACGGATTCGAGGGCGAGTTGAAAGGGCGCATCCTGCGATTTTTACCCCATGGCTTCGTCGAAGCCCGGGAAGGCGAACTGGATGATTGGTCAGGGTTGTTGCAGCAAGTGGAGCGCGACCCGAAGGTCCTTGGCGCGGCCCCTTATATTCGTGGTCATGCCCTGGTCAACCGCAACGGGGCGGTCCGCGGAATCGAGTTGTCGGCGGTCGACCCCGCTTATCAGTCCCGGGTGTCCCTGGTCGATAGTTATATGATGATTGGTTCCCTGGGGGCTCTGGAACCTGGGGAGTTCAATATCGTCATCGGCTCTATCCTGGCCCGTCGATTGCGGGTCACCACGGGGGATAGCATCACGGTAATCCTGCCCCGGGTTAACGTGACCCCGGTGGGCATTTTTCCGCGCATGCGGGGCTTTACCGTGGCAGGTATTTTCGAGGTTGGCGCCGAGCTCGATGCCAGCGAGGCGTTTATTCACCTGGCGGACGGGCAGAAGCTGTTTGCCATGGGCAATGGAGTACAGGGGCTGCAGCTGCAGTTTGACGATATCTACCAGGCCGGCGCCATCCTCTCGAAGCTGGAGGGGCAGTTGCCCGGTGACTACGCGTTCAGCGACTGGAGTAGCCTGCAGGGCAGCCTGTTTCAGGCCGTGAAGATGGAAAAAATCATGATTGGCCTGATGTTGTTCATCATTGTTGCGGTTGCGGCCTTCAACATCGTATCGATTCTCACCATGATGGTCATGGACAAGCGCGCTGACATTGCGGTACTTCGTACCATGGGCGCCAGCGCGGGCCAGGTGCTGGGATTGTTTCTGGTTCAGGGACTCGCCATTGGCTGCCTGGGGGTGACACTGGGTGTGATCGTCGGTGTCCCCCTGGCCCTGGGTATCGGTCCCCTGGTGAGCGGGCTCGAACAGTTGCTGCGCTTCCAGGTATTTGATCCCTCGGTCTATTTCATAACGGCTCTGCCGTCGCGGTTGGAGTTTGACGATGTACTGTGGACGGTAGTGGGCTCGCTGTTGCTGACCCTGGTGGCGACGATTTATCCGGCCTGGCGGGCCAGCCAGATACAGCCGGCAGAGGTATTGCGCTATGAGTAGGTTCGTCGGTGCGGGAGCGCCCGAGATAACCCTGGCGTGTCATGATGTCGCCAAGACCTATGATCAGGGTCCCCAGGAAGTTGTCGTACTCAGTTCGATAGACCTTCAGGTGGCCAGGGGAGAGCGCATCGCCATTGTCGGGCGCTCCGGGTCGGGCAAGTCGACTTTGCTCAACATCCTGGGCGGACTCGACCAGCCGAGCTCCGGCGAAGTGATGGTGGCCGGTGAGGTCATGAGCCGGCTGGATAATAGTGCCCGGGCGCGTTTGCGCAACCGGGCTCTGGGTTTCGTTTACCAGTTTCACCACCTGCTGGGAGAGTTTTCCGCGCTGGAAAACGTCGCCATGCCGCTTTTGATTCGGGGTGAGCCCATTGCTCAAGTGCGGGAACAGGCCGCCGAAATACTGGAGCAGGTCGGACTCGCGGAGCGAATGGGCCACAAGCCCTCCGAGCTATCCGGGGGGGAGCGTCAGCGGGTCGCCATTGCCCGAGCACTGGTTACCCGGCCCGCCTGTGTCCTGCTCGATGAACCCACCGGCAATCTCGACAGGGATACCGCTGAAAATGTTCAGCGCCTGTTGTGGGACCTCAATAACCGCCTCGGCATTTCCCTTGTTATCGTGACCCATGACTTCGAGTTGAGCACCGAGGTTGACCGGGTGCTGGAGCTGACCGGCGGCTACCTGAACCCGGCAGTGAAGGGCGCTTGACCGTGTTTTACCCCTTATCGGTCTTTCTGGGATTACGTTATGGTACCGCCCGCCAGGGCTCCCCCCTGGTCGCGTTCTTGTCCCGGGTCTCGGCACTGGGGCTTGCGCTCGGTGTCGCGCTGCTGATTCTCGTGCTTTCGGTAATGAACGGGTTCGACCGGGAAATGCGCCAGCGTATTCTGGCAATGGTGCCCCACGCCAGTATCATGGCGCCGGGTGGAATCGCGGACTGGGAGGGTGTTGTCGAGCTTGCGGAAAGCGCCGACGGCGTGTTGGCTGCCGCGCCCTATGTCCAGCTGCAGGCGATGTTGATGGCTGGCAACAGGGCACAGGCGGTGATGTTGCAGGGTGTGATTCCCGAGCGTGAGGCTGCTATGTCCATCGTTGATGAAACCATGGTCTCGGGCAGCCTGCAGGCGATGGCGGAGCACGATAACGCCGTCGTTTTGAGCCGCCTGCTGGCAGATGAGTTGGGGGTGTCGGTGGGGCAAAGTATCGCCCTGGTACTGCCTGCCAGCGCGGGGTCCGGGAACGGGCGCCTGGCGCCCAGAATCCAGCGCGCTGAACTCGTCGGCATCTACCAATCCAATACCGAGATCGATAACTTCATGGCTTATCTGCCCCTGGGTTTCGCTCAGCGCCTGGGGCAGCTTGGTTCGTCGGTGCATGGCGTGCAGTTGAAAGTCGACGACCTGATGGCGGCAGGCCGAACTGCCCGCAATGTGCTTACGGAGTTACCAGCCGAGTTGTACGTGCAGGATTGGATGCGCAGTCATGGCAACCTTTTCGAGGCGATACAGCTGTCGAAGAAGCTGGTCTCGCTGTTGGTCTTCATCATTATCGCGGTAGCCGCTTTCAACGTGGTGACCGCGATGATTATGGTGGTGAGGGACAAACAGGGTGATGTCGCGATCCTCCAGACCATGGGCCTCGCCCAGCCTGACATCATGCGCCTGTTCGTGTACCAGGGGCTGGTCATCGGCCTGGTGGGCACCGCCCTGGGTGCACTGATCGGAGTACTACTGGCCAGCAACATTACCCGGCTGGTTCGAGGGCTCGAGGGTGTGCTGGACTACCAGTTCCTGAAATCCGAGGTGTACCCGGTTACCTATTTGCCCGCCGATATCCGTGCTGGGGATATAGCCCTGGTATGCGGTACGGCGTTGGCACTGACATTGCTGGCGACGCTTTATCCTGCGTGGCGAGCCAGTCGACTGTTGCCGGCAGAAGTCCTGCGCTACGACAAGTAACACACCGGCCTAGCGTTGCCGTCGGGCCTGGTTGCGCCTCTGCCATTGCCGGGTAATCGCTACCCGCCAGAGGATTTGCACCGTGGCGTATCCCAGGGCACCAAAGACTATGCCGCAAATCAGGCTACCCAAAAGCAGCGGTTGCCAGATCATTCCCAGCTCGGTAAAAAAGGAGTGTACATCGACCGGTAGTTGGATCTTTTTCGCCGGCAAACCCATCAACGCAGCGCCCAATTTGTAGGTGCCGTAATACAGTGGTGGCATGGTAAACGGATTCGAAATCCATACCAGCACGACGGATATCGGCAAATTAGCGTGAAATAAAATCGCCAGGGCGGCGGCCAATAACATTTGCATTGGGATTGGCAGAAAGGCGCAGAAGAGACCGATAAATACCGCCAGTGAGGCGGAGTGGCGATTCAGGTGCCATAGATTGTTGTCATGCAGCAGCTCACCAAGCACCTGAAGGTGACGGCTACTTTGCAGTCTTTCTTTCGGCGGTAGTAAGCGCTGGAAAAATTTGCGAGGCATGAGCTACCTGGGTTCATCCAAAATCAACTAAGACAAGGTCTTTTTCACTGCCAAAGTGCCGAGCTTGGAGGGGGCGGGCCTGAAGTCTGGCCCCGCTGTTGCAATTACAATACGTCGATAGCCGAAAGCTGACGCACGGCAGTTTTACTGCCCTTGCGCGTTGCAGCGCACCAGCGGCGCGCCCCCACGGATGGGGGCTAATTATGAATGGATTCTATGGAACAAGCCAGCGTAAGAATTCTGCTATTCGCGATGGGAATTTTTTTCGCGATCTTCCTTCCGGCACTGCCCGATGCGAACTATCTGGCGCCCATCGCCCTGCTCGTTTTTGCCCTGCTGCGTCACCGGCTCATGGTCCTGCCCGGATTTTTCCTGCTGGGACTGGGCTGGCATATGCACAGCGGTCAACAGGTGCTAGCGGTCGAAATTCCTGCGGCGTGGGAGCACCGCCCCCTGCAGGCCGAGGGCGTGGTGCGCAGTTTACCCCAGCGTTTCGTCAACCCTGACGGTAGCGAGCGACTGCGATTCGAGCTGGTGGTCGATCGCATCGCACAGGCGGGCAAGCCATTGAGTTTCAAGCGGCCCCTGACCCTGGCTTTGTCCTGGAGCCGGGCGCCGTCACTGGCGGCGAACCAGCGCTGGCAGCTTGAAATCCAGTTGCAACGGCCCCGAAGCCTCGCCAATCCCGGCACGTTTGATTACCGTATCTGGCTGCTGGCGCGGGGCATTGGCGGAACCGGTCATGTGCTGGCAAGCACCTACAACCGCCCGCTGGGTGCCGGCGGGCTCTGGTTGCTGGCGGCTCGCCAGTGGTATTCGCACAAACTGCAGTTGCAGGTCGAGGATAAGCCGGTGGCCGCCCTGCTGCAGGCACTGGCGATCGGTGACAAGAGCCGGCTAAGTCAACAACAAAGACAGGTGCTGGTGAACACCGGTACCGCCCACCTGATGGTGATATCCGGACTGCACATCGGGCTTTGCGCCATGGTGGGGTTCGGGCTTTTCTACCTTATCGGCAGTTATCCTCCGCGGCGGGTGCAAAGTGGCGGGGCGCGGTTGTTTGCCAGTGGCGGTGCGCTCTTGCTGGCCGCTGTCTATGCGGCCCTGGCGGGTTTTACCGTGCCGACCCAGCGCGCCCTGTTGATGCTGCTGGTTTATTTGACGGCTCGGATTTTACACCGGGAAACCACGGCATTTCAGGTGCTGGCGATCGTGTTGCTGGTGGTGCTGCTGGGCGACCCCCTGGCGGTGATCGATACCGGTTTCTGGCTGTCGTTCTGTGCTGTAGCGCTTTTGTTGATTCCCTCCCGGCGCCGCTACGGCAGTCAGAGGCTACCCCTGTGGGGTCTGGAACTGCAGCTTCGGCTATTGATTGGGCTGTGCCCGTTGATGGCCCTTTTGCTGGGGCAATCCAGCCCGCTGGCACCGCTGGTCAATTTGGCCGCGATTCCATTTCTGGGCTTCATCGTGGTACCTCTGCTGCTGGCGGCCTTGCTGTTTCTGCCACTGTTCGAACCGTTTGGGCAGGGCTTGCTGGCTTGCTGCGCATGGCTGATGGAAGCTTACTGGCAGCTGCTTTCCTGGGTAGCGGGAATCGGCTTTGGCGGAACCCTTGGGGGGCTCTATGCGACGGGTCCTGCCATGTTTCTGGCGGCGCTTGGAGTGTTACTGTACTTGCTGCCACGGGGATTCAGCGGCCGTATGGCCTGGCCACTGCTGTTCTTGCCCCTGCTGCTGCCGGCACCGAGAGTCAGCAAGGAACTCGACATCTACGTGCTGGATGTCGGCCAGGGAACCTCAATCCTGGTACAAACGCCGGGGCATGTCATGTTGTACGATGCGGGGCCTGCGTATCCCGGTGGTTATGATTCGGGGCGCAGCGTGGTCTTGCCCTTCCTGCGCCGCCTTGGGATTCGTCGAATCGATCGCCTGGTGGTCAGTCACAACGACAACGACCATAGTGGCGGGGTAGCCAGCGTTCGCGCCGGCATGGCGGTTCAACAGGTGATGGCACCGGCAGCACTGAGCAGCGGTGATGAGCCGGATATCGTCTGCCAGGCGGGGTTGCAATGGCGTTGGGACGAGGTCACCTTCAAGGTCCTTCACCCTGGCAAACCGCTCCCCGGCAAGAGCAATAACCGATCCTGCGTTATCGCCATCGAGAGTCCGTCCCTGCGGGTCTTACTGGCCGGGGATATCGAGCGTTCAGTGGAGCGTGAACTGGTGTCCCGTTATGGGCCCGGTCTTCGCAGCGATGTATTGTTCATTCCCCATCATGGTAGCCGGAGCTCATCATCCTATGCTTTTACCTGGTTTACCCGTCCGGCAACGGCGGTCGCCACGGTGGGTTATCGCAACCGCTTCGGGCACCCCGCGAAGGTGGTCACCGATCGTTATCAGGAGCGGGGCAGTGCGGTGGTGACAACGGCGGAGGCTGGAGCCCTGCACTTCGATGCGCTGGGGGGCTATCGGCCCTTTCGCTGGTTTTACACCCGCTACTGGCAGCACTATCCTTGTAAGCTAGCAGGTGGAGCCCGGGCCAGCTGGGTTCTTTTCAGTCCGTTTCACCCAGGGCTATTTTCGCAAGCCTGTGAGTCTCCTTGGCCAGTTGCTGTGGAGCCCCGTTTTATGTGGTAAAGTTCCCGCGTTTTTACGTGGGCAAAGGAGGACGAGTGTTCGAATTCTTAAAGGCCGGTGGCTGGCTGATGATACCTATCATGCTTTGCTCAGTGGCCGCCCTGGCCATTTGCGTAGAGCGATACTGGACGCTGAACCCGGCACGGGTAGCCCCCGCCAACCTGCTCGCACAGGTCTGGGGCTGGATAAAGAACAACCAGCTAGACGCCGCCCGCATGAAGCAATTGCGACAGTCGTCGCCACTCGGGCGCATTCTGGCTACCGGCTTGAGTAATTCCCGTCACGGTCGTGAAGTGATGAAGGAAAGTATCGAAGAGGCGGCGGGGCATGTTGTGCACGACCTGGAGCGCTATATCGATACACTGGGGACGATTGCCATTATCTCGCCGTTGCTGGGCTTGCTGGGCACCGTAATCGGCATGATCAAGGTGTTCTCCGAGATTATGGTGCAGGGTGCCGGCAATGCCAACGTCCTGGCCGGTGGCATATCCGAGGCGCTTATCACGACGGCTGCGGGCCTGTGCGTCGCTATTCCAGCGATGATCATGTTCCGCTATTTTAATCGGCGGATAGATAGTATCGTTGTGAGCATGGAGCAGGAAACCATCAAGCTGGTTGACGCCCTTCATGGTGAGCGCAAGGTTGATTATAAAGAGAAACAGGCCTCGTGAAGTTTAAGCGCCAGACCAAAGCGCAGCTTGAGATCAACCTGACCCCGCTGATCGACGTGGTGTTTCTGTTGCTTATCTTCTTCATGGTCACCACGACCTTTACCAGGGAGACTCGCTTGACGGTCGACCTCCCCGAGGCACAGGGCGTCGCCCAGGAGCAACAGCAAGAGCAGTTGGAAATCACCATCGCAGCCGATGGTAAGTATGCAGTCAATGGCAAGGCGCTGGTAAACACCAAGCCGGAAGTATTGAAGGCGGCGCTGATTGAACTGTCGGGTGGCGATAACTCGCTGCCACTGGTGATTACTGCCGACGCGCTGACCCCACACCAGTCAGTGGTCACCGCGATGGATGTCGCCGGCCAGTTGCGTTTTCTGCACCTCAGTATTACTACCCGACAGCCAGCGCAGCAATAACATTCCCGGAGCCAGGGTAAGCTTATGAGCAAGCAGTCACGCCAGAGCGATTGGCGCATCTATCGCCGATTGTTGAGTAATCTCGACACGCTTTGGCCGCTGTTCCTGGTCAGCATTCTCGGTTATATGCTGTACTCGGCTTCCCAGGTGCTGGTGGCCGATTGGAGCCAGTTCGTGATCGACACGCTCGCCGGCGAGAAGCGGGTCGATGCCGGCATCGTGTCGGGTTTCATGCTGCGGCATTTCAGTGATGGAGAGACCACTGCCCGGACACTGCACGCGATGATAGCGATATCGGTGTTACTGCTCGCCGTGATCCGCGGAGTAGGCTACTTCCTGGGCAATTACTATATGTCGGTGGTGTCAAACACCATCGTTCACAAGTTGCGCTGCCAGGTTTTCGACAAAATGCTGGTGGTTCCCTCAAGCTATTACGACAAGAGTTCCACCGGTAATCTGCTGGCCAAGGTGACCTACCATGTCAGCCAGGTCACGGGCGCTGCAACCGATGCCATCAAGATCATCATCAGGGAGGGCACTTACGCTATCGGCCTGCTCGCCTACCTGTTCTACAAGCAGTGGGAAATGACACTGATTTTTATGGTGGTGTTGCCGATAATAGGCCTGCTGGTCAACTGGGTGGGCAAGCAATTCAGGCGTATTAGCCGCAAAATCCAGGATTCGGTGGGTGACGTGACCCAGGTCGCCAACGAAGCCATCGGCGGCTACAAAGAAGTTCGCTCCTTTGGCGGCCGGGATTACGAATCGAGCCGCTTTGAATTGTCGAGTCGCTACAATCTCCGCCAGAACCTGAAGCTGGCATTTTACAGCGCCATCAGCAGCCCAGTCATCCAGATGCTGGTTTGGACCGCAATGGCGGTGTTGGTTTGGGTTGCCCTCGATCGCAATACCGGTTCTACCGCGGGGGAGTTTGTCGCCTATGTGGGTGCCGCAGGCATGCTTGCAAAACCGATCAGGCAGTTGAGCGAAGTGCTGGGTATCATTCAGAAGGGCCTTGCCGCCTGTGAGGACCTGTACGAGTTTATTGACTCTCCGGACGAGCCCGACAGCGGCCGCTACGTCACCGAACGTGCCCGGGGCAAGATCGAGTTCCGTGATGTCAGTTTTGCCTATGAAGGCTCCGCCGACAACGTGCTCAGCAATATCTCATTCACCGCGGCGCCGGGAGAGACCGTTGCCCTCGTGGGATTATCCGGTAGTGGCAAATCCACCCTGGTCAGTTTGATCACGCGTTTTTACGAGTATGGCAGTGGCGAAATACTCCTCGATGATGTGAACATCAAAGACTATCAACTGACTAACTTGCGCGATCAGATTGCCGTCGTTACCCAGCAGGTCACCCTGTTTAACGATACGGTGTTCAACAACATCGCTTACGGCGGCTTGGCCGGTGCTTCCAGGGAAGCGGTAAACCGGGCTGCGATCGCGGCAAATGCAATCGAGTATATTTCCGCTCTACCCCTGGGCATGGAGACTGTGGTTGGGGAGGATGGCGTCATGCTGTCCGGCGGACAGCGCCAGCGCCTGGCCATTGCCCGTGCGATTCTCAAGGATGCACCGGTGCTGATTCTTGACGAAGCCACATCGGCGCTGGATAACAAGGCCGAATACTATATCCAGGAAGCCTTGCAGTCGGTGATGGAAGATCGCACCAGCCTGGTGATCGCTCATCGCTTGTCCACTATCGAGAATGCCGATCTTATTCTGGTCATGGAGGGGGGGAGGATCGTCGAGCGTGGCAGCCACAGCGAGCTGTTAGCCCTTGGAGAGCATTACGCGGCGCTGCATGCGCGAAATTTCGAGTCGTCTCCCGAAAATGGCGATGACGGTTAACTGCGACCGGCCACCCTCGGCTGATGCAGTCAAGTGGTTGACTAACGATGGCGTTGATTGAGCGTATCTGGTACGGCTCCCATCCTTTAAGCGCTGTCCTGCAACCGCTGTCCTGGCTTTTCGGGCAGGTGGCGCGGCGCCGGCGCGAGACCTATCTGGAAAAGCTTGCTGCGAACGCGATTTGGCGACCGCCGGTGCCGGTTATCGTGGTCGGTAATATCAGCGTTGGCGGCACCGGAAAAACCCCCGTCGTCATCGCCATCGTCGAGTTTTTACTGAGCCTCGGCTACCGACCCGGCGTTGTTGCCCGGGGCTATGGCGGAAAGCCGGCTACTTTACCCCTGATGCTGCAATTCGATACCCTGGCTGCGGCCTGTGGCGACGAACCTCTGCTGGTATACCGGCGTACCGGATGTCCGGTGGTCATCGACCCCGATCGACCCCGGGCGGTGCGCCACCTGCTGCAACACAGTGACTGCGATGTGGTTGTCAGTGATGATGGCATGCAGCACTATGCGCTGTATCGCGATATAGAGCTGGCGGTGGTGGACAGCGAGCGCGGGCTTGGCAACGGGCACTACCTGCCTGCTGGGCCGCTGCGGGAAGGGATCGAACGGCTGGCAACTGTGGATGCGGTTTTGCTGAATGGTGGTGGCCAACTGGCGGGGGTAGCACATCCCCACGGCTTCAGGCTGGAGGCTTCCCGACTGGTGCAATTGATATCCGGCCACAGCGAGCCGGTTGCCAGCTTCGACCGACAGCGAACGGTGCATGCCCTGGCCGGTATTGGCAACCCACAGCGGTTTTTCGACACCCTGCAGCAGCTCGGTTTTGATATCATTCCCCATGCGTTTGCGGACCACCACGCCTTCACGCGCCAGGATATCGATTTTGATGACGCCAAAACCGTTGTCATGACTGAAAAAGATGCCGTGAAATGCATGGCGCTGGCTGACGACCGTCACTGGTGCCTCACAGTGAACGCGGTATTTGAGGGCGACTTTCTGCTTGGTCTGCAACGGCGGCTGCAGGCGGTCAAGCGCTGACTAGGAGCACTACGTGGCATTTTCGGTTGTAATCCCCGCTCGGTTTTCATCCAGCCGCCTTCCCGGCAAACCGCTGCTGGACATCGTGGGTAAGACCATGATCCAGCGGGTCTACGAGCGGGCCAGCCAAAGCTCGGCGCAGCGCGTGGTGGTGGCGACTGACGATGCCCGGGTCGCCACAGCGGTGCGTGGTTTCGGTGGTGAAGTCTGCATGACTTCGACGGATCATGAGTCCGGTACGGATCGAATTCAGGAAACTGCAGGCCAGCTTGGGCTTGAGCCCGATCATCTGGTGGTGAACGTTCAGGGGGATGAACCCCTGATTCCAGCGAGCATCATCGACCAGGTGGCGGTAAATCTGGCTGCCAACCCCGAAGCCGGTATGGCGACCCTGTCTGTGCCCATCGACGACCCGGCCCAGTTCAACGATCCTAACTGCGTTAAAGTGGTCACCGACAAGCTGGGCCTCGCCCTGTATTTCAGTCGTGCACCGATCCCTTTCCCGCGTGACCGGGAGTCCCTGGAACTTCCCCGGTCAGGGGCATTTCGCCACGTGGGCATCTACGCCTATCGCGTATCTTTTTTGCATCGCTTCGTGGCCTGGCCGATGAGTCAGCTTGAGGCGACTGAAAAGCTGGAACAACTGCGCGCGCTCGAGAATGGCGTCAGGATACACGTTGCCGAGGCTGCCGAGATTCCGCCTGCCGGGGTCGATACCGAACATGATCTGGGTGTCGTGAGAAAAATTCTGCAAGCCGCGCAATGAATCCTGCCAGGGGTTGCATGCACGCACCCGAGTTTTTATGAAAATCCGCCAGAACGTCGATCTGAGTAACATGAACACCCTCGGGCTCCCCTGCACCGCTGATCATTTCTGCGCCTCTGCCGAGGAAGGCGAGCTCGCCGGGGCGGTCGCCTGGGCGAGGGGGAACAAGCTGCCGGTTCTGGTCTTGGGAGAGGGGAGTAACCTGGTGCTGCCGCTGCGGCTGAGTGCACTGGTGCTTCGGGTGACGACCACGGGTTACAAAATCCGCGAAGGCACGCCTGATGTTGTCGATATTGCCGCCGGCAACGATTGGCATCGACTGGTAACCGAACTGCTCGCTGCAGGTTGGTACGGTCTGGAAAACCTGGCCCTGATTCCCGGTACCGTTGGCGCTGCGCCAGTGCAAAACATCGGTGCTTATGGTGTCGAAATCGAACGCTTCATCGACAGCGTCAAGGCTTTCGATATGCACTCGCTGAAATGGCTGGAGATGCAGCGCGCCGACTGTGAGTTTGGCTATCGAAACAGTGTTTTCCGGCGACAGCCCCAGCGCTTCTTGATTACCCGGGTACGTCTTCGCCTTGGGCGAGAGCAGCGGGTCAATGACAGCTACGGCGCACTGCGGGCAGAGCTGGATCGCCGCGGTATCGTCGTGCCCAGTGCCGCCGATGTTTACCAAGCAGTCGTTCATGTTCGCCGCCAAAAACTTCCAGACCCCAAGCGGGAAGCCAATGTAGGGAGCTTTTTCAAAAACCCGGTTGTCAGCCAGCAGCAGTACCGGCAACTCCGGGCTCGGTACCCGGACATGGTGGGCTATCCCCAGGGCAGGGATGTCAAGTTGGCGGCGGGCTGGCTGATCGAACGGGCGGGTTTCAAAGGCAAGCTGGAGAATGGGGTTTGCATGCATTCGCGCCAGGCGCTGGTTTTGGTGAACCAGTCGGCTGCCAGTGCTGATGACGTCCTGGCTTACGCGGGCGCCGTTGCCACCAGGGTCAAGTCACTTTTTGGTGTTGCCCTGGAACGCGAGCCGCTATTGGTGAGTAGCGATGGCCATTGTCACGCCGCTTGACCCCTGTCAGTTTCTGGCCAATGCCGATACCAGAGTCTATCCCAACTGCTTTGCGGACAAGGCCCAGGAATGGTTTGACGGCCTGCACTCGTTGAACTGGCAAAGTGAAACCTTGACCCTATTCGGCAGGAAGGTTGTCGTGCCGCGGCTTACCGCATTCTACGGTGACCCCGGCGTGCGCTACGGTTACTCCGGCACTGTACATATTGCACAGCACTGGCACCCACTATTGGAAGATATCCGCGACCGGCTTTTCCACCTGCTAGACTTGTCGTTCAACTCGGTACTGGCCAATTTCTACCGGGATGGAAACGACTATATGGGTTGGCACAGTGACGACGAGCCCGAGCTGCAAAACAGCCCGGTCATTGCCTCGGTCAGTCTCGGCGCTGAACGACCTTTTTACCTTCGGCACAAGGAAAAACGCTATGATCCGTACCATGTTTCTCTTCCATCCGGCGCGCTGCTCGTTATGGGGCATGACACGCAGCGAAGCTGGCAACACAGTTTACCTCGCCGCCTGGGAATCAAGAGCCCAAGAATAAACCTGACCTTCCGAACGATCGGTCAGCCAGTGGCTGACACCTGATTTGTAACGAACAAACCAAGCCAGGCGGAAGTAGCAATGGTCAGTGAGTCGAGCTGTTTCCAGGAACCATTCGATAGCGAGGAAAGGAAGACCTTGATTAAGATACTTTTAGTTGATGACCACGCCCTGGTTCGTTCGGGGCTGAAGCGGTTGTTGAACGATATTCCCCATTTCACTGTGCAGGGCGAGGCTGCCAGTGGTGAACAGGCGTGCAGTTTTTGCCGCAGGAACCCAGAAGATGTCGATGTCGTCCTGATGGATATGCGAATGCCAGGTATGGGGGGCATAGAGGCGACCGGCAAGATAACCAGGATGCCAGGGGGCATCAGGGTCGTTGCCCTTACCAGTAGCAAGGACGTGCTGGTGAGTCGTCACTTTATCAATGCCGGAGCGAGTGGCTTCGTTTCCAAAGACTCCAGTTTCAATGACCTGGTGGATGCCGTTCGTACAGTGAACGCGGGTAAGACCTACCTTGATAACGGCACCGCCCAGCGCATGGCCCTGCAGGCACTGGAACCTGAGCCTGAGCAGTCTCCGTTCGAGCGGCTCAGTGCGCGGGAACTTCAGGTTTGCCTGATGATTAGCGGTGGCGAAAAGATCCGAGCCATCGCCGAGGCCCTGCACGTGCTGCCCAAAACCGTTAACACTTACCGGTACCGGATCTTCGACAAGTTGCAGATAGAAAACGATGTAGCCCTGATGCAACTGGCCTGCAGTTGGGGCCTTGTAGAAATACCCCGGGTGCCTTCCGCTTAGCGCCATATCTCACCGATATTTGGAATTCTCGGCGAGCGCTTGTGCGCGCTGCGGGATTTTCCGACCAAGGGCATAGCCGCAGCTATGGCAGCAGGAGGAAGATTTCGTACCGCGTGCAAGATCCGGCGAGAAACCCAATAGGCGCCCTACACTAAAATAACAGACACGCCGAAAAAGCGATTGCCGAATCGGAGAGATATGGCGGTTAGCTCCCGGCTTTGCTACGCTTGCGCTTTTTGCTGATCCTGCATGGCAATGTCAGAAACGGTTCAGGGCTTCGATAGCAAGCGCTTTCTCGCCAGCCTCACAGAAAAGCCGGGTATCTACCAGATGCTGGATCGTGAGGCTGGCGTGCTCTACGTTGGCAAGGCGAAAAACCTCAAAAAGCGGGTTGCCAGCTATTTTCGCAACAAGGGCCTCAACAATAAGACCATGGCTCTGGTCGGGCGCATTGCGCAGATCGACATCACGGTAACGCGAACCGAAACCGAGGCTCTGCTGTTGGAGCAGAACCTGATCAAGACCCATCGTCCGCCGTATAATATCCTCCTGCGGGATGACAAATCCTACCCTTACATTTTGATTTCCGATCAGGCGTTTCCGCGGATCGCCTTCCATCGAGGAGCCAAGCGTGGCAAGGGTCAATACTTCGGTCCCTACCCAAACAGTCACGCGGTGCGGGAAAGCTTGGCTTTTCTGCAAAAAGTGTTTCGCCTGCGCCAGTGTGAGGATACGGTTTTCAAGAACCGAACCCGGCCCTGCCTGCAATACCAGATAAACCGTTGCAGTGGGCCCTGCGTCGGCCTTGTCAGCGAGGAGGAGTACGCCGATGCGGTGCGTCATACCAGTATGTTGCTGGGGGGTAAGAGCCAGGATCTGTTGACAGAACTGGGCGACCAGATGGAAGTGGCCGCTGCGGCACTGAAGTTTGAACAGGCGGCCGCGATTCGCGACCAGATTCGCTCCCTCCAGCGGGTGCTGGCTACCCAGTACATTGAGGGGGAGAGTGGAGACCTCGATATACTCGCCCTGGCCAGGGAGGGCAGGGTAGTTTGCATTCAGGTGATGTATGTGCGCCACGGGCGGATTCTCGGCAGCAAGAGCCACTACCCCCAGGCCCACCTCGATGAATCCAACGCGGAAATCCTTGCCGCCTTCATCGGTCAGTTTTACCTGGCATCGGGAGCCACCACGATACCCAGTGAAATGCTGGTAAACCTTGAGCCCGCCGATCGGTCGACGCTGGAGGCTGCCCTTGGGGAGCGCAGTGGCAGCAGAGTCAGCATTTCCCATCGATTGCGCGGGGGGCGTTCACGCTGGCTCGACCTGGCGGCAACGACGGCGGACGAAAATTGTCGAGCCCGCCTCGCGAGCCGAAAGAATACCCGGGACCGCTTCGAAGCCCTGGCCGAGGCTTTGCAACTTGAGGAAGTTCCCGAGCGGGTTGAATGCTTCGATATCAGTCACAGCAGCGGCGAAAAAACAGTGGCGTCCTGCGTGGTCTTTGGTCTCGAGGGTCCGATCAAGGCTGACTACCGACGTTTCAATATCGAAGGAATCATTCCCGGTGACGACTACGCTGCCATGAATCAGGCACTTCTGAGACGCTATCAACGTCTGCAAAAGGGCGAGGGCAAGCTGCCCGACCTACTGGTGATCGACGGTGGCAAGGGCCAGATGAGCCAGGCTAAGGAGGTGCTGGAGGAATTGGGGGTCACCGGGGTGGAGTTGCTGGGTATCGCCAAGGGGCCCACCCGCAAGGCCGGGCTGGAGAAGCTTTTTTTGGGCGAACAGCGAAAGGAACTGACAATACCCGCCCATCATCCGGCGCTTCACCTGCTGCAGCAGGTACGGGACGAGGCGCACCGGTTTGCTATCATCGGCCATCGCGGTCGTCGCGACAAGCAGCGCCGAGAGTCCGGGCTGGAAAAAATCCCCGGGGTTGGCCCCGCCACGCGCAGGAAGCTGTTGCGCTACTTTGGTGGCCTGGAAGCAATAGCGGCTGCCGGGCAGGAAGATTTACTCAAAGTTTCAGGAATTAGCAGTAAAATGGCTCGCACTATTTATGATGCGCTGCATAATAGCTGAAGTTGTGGAACGGAACCCCAAATGACCAATATACCCAATGCTTTGACAGTTTTTCGCATCATTCTTATCCCCGTTATGGTGCTGGTTTTCTACTCGCCCTGGCAATGGAGCAACCTGGTGGCGGCGTTAATTTTCGCGGTCGCGGGTATTACTGACTGGCTGGATGGTTATCTTGCGCGGCGCCTGGGCCAAAGTACGCCTTTTGGTGCTTTTCTCGACCCGGTGGCTGACAAGCTGATTGTGGTATGCGCGCTGGCACTATTGATCGAGCAGCACAGTAACGTCTGGTTTACCATCCCGGCGATGATCATCATCGGCCGCGAAATCGTGATTTCAGCGCTGCGCGAATGGATGGCGGAGCTTGGCAAACGGGCTTCAGTAGCGGTCTCCATGGTCGGAAAGGTTAAAACTACCATGCAGATCATTGCGATAACCGTGCTTCTGGGTTGTCGCCCACTGTTACCTGCGTGGGTTGAAACATTTGGCTATGGCTTGCTGATGATCGCCGCAATCATGACCCTGTGGTCGATGTTTATTTACCTGCAGGCGGCGCGCGCTGAATTCAGGGGTGAGGATTAAGGTTCGCTCCCTTGACAGGCTCGGTAGAGTCAATAGAATAGCGCGCTTGGCCGGTGGCGACCGGCATCCAGGCGCGGTGGCAGAGTGGTTATGCAGCGGACTGCAACTCCGTGTACGCCGGTTCGATTCCGACCCGCGCCTCCACTCCAATCAAATCAATGACCTAGCTAGCATTTCCCTGTAGCCAAGCTGCCCAGCGATGGAGTCCTGGTACGCTTGCTCTATGGGGTACTGCTATCTGTTGCTGGGGCTTAGGGCAGAGATGATTAAACCCGATGGCGCGGCGAGCACGACGCCCGGCACCGCTGAAGCCTTGCATTGCCCACTGCAATGGACCAATCCGGGAAAAGCGGACCGTGGCATTCCCCTTTCACTGAGGCAGGTCGACACACAATGGCACACGGGGCCAGGAAGAGTCTGCCTGTCACAGGCCTCGGTGATAGGCAGCCAAATGCGCTGTTCTTTTTGAAGGCCTAGCAATAGCCTTTATGAAGCGCGCTGAAGCACCATCCAGATGCCTGTTGATATCAACAGGGTCATGGCCACATTGAGTATCAGCCCCACCTTCATCATTTCCCGTTGCGGCAGCAGCCCGGAGCCGAAAACTATCGCATTTGGGGGCGTTGCTACCGGCAGCATGAATGCGCAGGATGCTGCGATGGCGATTAATACGGCGACCAGTTGCTCCGGAATGGCAAAATTTTGAGCCACCACGATAAACAGGGGGATCAGTAACGCACTGCTTGCCGTATTACTTGCCACTTCGGTCAGCATCACGACGAAACCGGTCAAAGCCACAATGAACACTATCACCGGCGCATGTTGCAGCCCCTGGATCATTGCATCAGCCAGGTATTTGCTGGCGCCGCTGCTACTCAAAATCGCAGACAGGGTGAGCCCGCCACCGAACAATATCAACACACCCCAGTCAGTGGTCTGTTGCAGGTCCTTCCAGCTTATCAAGCGCAACAGCGCGAGTTGGATGATCGCAAACAATGCCACCAGGGCGTCGAAACCTTTTTCCACACCGAACAGGGTCGCCAGCGGTCTGCTGAATAACCAGCCGCAAAGGGTCACCAGAAATACCAGCAGGGTAAGCCATTGCTGAAGCGTTAGGGGCGCCTGTTCCGCGTGGCTCTCAATGGCAACGTCAAGCTGCGGTTGAAAGCGCCACACCAGGATGCCTATCGCGACCGGAAACAACACCAGCACGGCCGGAATTCCGTACTGCAGCCATTGTAAAAAGCTGATCCCTGTATTGGCGGCGGCGATCGCATTCGGCGGACTGCCGACCAGGGTACCGATACCGCCAATGTTGGCGGAATACGCGATACCGAGTAATACAAACCAGTACGTCGACTTATGTTGCTGGTATTCCAGATTGCCCAGTAGCCCCATTGCCAGCGGTAACATCATTGCCGCGGTTGCGGTATTGGATATCCACATTGACATAAAGGCGGTAGCCACGAAAACCATGTACACCGCCTGCTTCATGTTGCCACGGGCCAACAGGACGATACTGCCGGCGATACGCCTATCAAGCTGCTGTTTGTGTAATGCACTGGCCAGTGCAAACCCACCGAGAAAGAGCATGATGATCGGGTGCGCAAAATGGCCAAGGGCCTGCTTTACATCAAATATACCGCTGACTACCGCAAGTAATGGCACCAGCAGGGCCGTCATCGCGATATCGATGGTTTCGGTCATCCACAAGATCGCAATCAGGGTTAGAATCGCCAGCCCGGAGCGTAATGCGTGATCCTGCTCCATCAACACGTAAACCAGCAGCGACGACACTAGCGCCAGTACCAGGGTGATGAATTTCTTGTCCGCGAGATTGATCTGCATTGTCAAGATTCGCTTGTCGCTTGTCGCGTAACGTCTGCTGTCAGCCTTGGAGGTTTTTGCTGGCTACTCTGTATAAAGAGGCCTTCGCCGGGTTTGGTGGCTATTTTTTTGCCTTCAAGGGCCACAGTTTTTATCGGCGCCTGCAGACGCGTTCTATTGGCAGAGCTGGCGCGAGTTTCTGACTACACTAATCCATATCCTCGCAGTACGGCAACCTCTTAATTGCGGCTGGTGCGCTGGTTGCTAGTGACCCGGTAGCGCTCTTGGTTGCTGACGAAGCAAATCTGGCAGTCATTATCAATGCCGCCCAGAACAACACCGGGAGCTAAACCATGCACACAACAGCTCGATAGACTTCGTATCAATCTGCGCCAGGGATTTTGCTGCTGTCGAGGTTATACTGCGGCGGCAGCCGTGACTTTATGTCACTATCGCGCTGAATTTTTCGTTCCACGTACCAGGGCGACTAAAGACCTTATGAGAAATCCTTCCCTTCACGAGATCCAACAGGATCAAGAACACTATGAGTATCTGGTTCGCCGCGTCGGCAAGTCCCACTTGCGGCAGCGCCTGGGTGTTGAAATCGGGCATGAGGCCGACCGGTTTGGCCAGGGGCGAACGTTCTTCAATATCGAGAACTGGAAACTCGTCGCCATACTCCTCACCGCCGGCTTGAAATTGACCGGCCTGACGGCACGCGGCCGCGAAAATGTTACGAACTTCGAGGTGCGGCATAACGTTTTCAAGCTGCCTCACCTTCCTGTGCCATTCGAAGGCTATACCCTGTTGCACCTGAGCGACCTGCATTTCGATTCGTTGCCGGAATTTCCCGACCGTCTGGCGGAGAAGGTGAAGAACCTTGACTATGACGTCTGCGTGCTAACCGGCGACTACCGATTCCTCACCCACGGGCCTCACGAGGAATGCATCCGGGGCCTGGAACGCTTGTGCCGCGATCTGGAAAAGGATGTGTATGCGGTGCTAGGCAATCACGATAGCATCGTGATGGCGCGTGAAATAGAAAATGTCGGCGTCAGGCTGCTGATGAACGAACATATACAACTCAAGCGCCAGGGCGCTTCTATCTACCTCGCGGGGATCGACGATCCCCACTATTTTGCCGCGGATAACCTGGTACAGGCCTACGAGGACATTCCAGACGATGCGGTGTCTGTGTTGTTGTCGCACTCCCCGGAAATCTATCGGCATGCGGCCTATATCGGCTTTGATGCCATGTTATGTGGCCACACCCACGCCGGCCAGATCCGGCTGCCTGGCCCCGTCACCCTGACCTACAATTCCGCGGCGCCACGCTACACCGGGGTCGGGAGTTGGTCATTTGATCTGATGCAGGGCTATACATCGGCGGGAACCGGGAGTTCTGTGGTGCCCGCGCGCTTTAACTGCCCGCCGGAAATCACGCTACACCACTTGAGTCGTCAATAGGGGCGCTTGCGGATGTGGAGAAGAAACAACGGCAAGGACACCAGGATTTCCACCAGCATGAATGCTGCTGCCCACACCAGCGCCCACCACCAGGCAACTTCGAGGTGAAACGTCGCATAGAGCGATGGCAGGAGCGATTCCGGTAGTTGGTCTAGCCCCCGACTCGGGTCGCTGGAAACCAGCCCCCGGCGGCGCTTGATAAGGCTGGAGGCTAGATCGCCAGCCATAACCAGCGCGCCGAAAATCAGCCCAAATTGCAGGCCGTAACCCAGCAGCAGGGATAGTGCGGAGGTAGCGCACAATGCGGCAACAAGGCCCCGCCAGGTTTTCGAGTCCCCTAGCAGAGGCCGGCCGTCTGCCAGTCGCCTCCCGCCATCAACAGGTAGGCTTGCCCTGGAGCCGAGGAAGTAAGTTGCCAGCACCGGTGCTCCGTTGGCTGCCACCAGCAAGGCCAGGATTTCGATGCAGGTCCTGATCATATCGCCTCGCAAAAAACTCAATTCCCTTTTCTCCACAGCGTAAAGCGCCACAGCCCTTAAGTCGATATTCCGGGGCAGAGTAAATACTCCGGGTAGCTACCATCTGGCATCATTGGCGGCAGTGCGCAGCAGTGGATATTGATAATCCCGCCATCAACAGCGCTGACACAAGGGAAGCGCTTCAGCGGTTGCTCCTGCCGAAATGACGCGGATGCAGGCCCGGTTTTCGTTCAATCTGCGGGAATGCGTGCTGCTGCCTATACTCATCAAGGGGTAACTGTTAGAGTTATACCAATAAAGAATTTGGCAGTATTAACAGTCGATTACCCGTTTATTAGAACCGCCATCAATGAGGGGGAGTGATGGAGTACCTGACCTCGCTCTATGATAGTTTTGCATTCGACACCATAGACTGGGAGCTTACGTTCCGCATAGTTATACAGGTGCTGTTGCTCGTCGCATCTGCCGTTTTTTCCGGCTCGGAAACCGCCCTCTTTTCTTTAAGCCGCATCGACCTGCAAAAATTGCGGCAGTCCGGAAACAAACAATCGGACACTGTTCACGCGATGCTGGACGAGCCCCGTCGGCTTATCATCTCGATTCTTTGCGGCAATGAACTGGTGAATATCGCCTCCGCGGTCAATATGACCGGCATTCTGCTGCTTTTGTTCGGGGAAAGGGATATCACCTGGATCAATATAGCCATTATGGTCCCCCTGCTGCTGCTGATAGGGGAGGTGACGCCGAAGACCATCGCGGTCAATTTCCCGGTTAAATTTACCACCGGGCTTAGCGCCCGTATCCTGCCGCGCTGGATTGTCATTATCACTCCACTGCGCGAAGCCGTGCGGGTGGTCGCCGATCGAATAACCACGTTTATCGTCGGTGACGCCGTCAACAGGCAGAATATACTTCATCCGGACGAGTTGAAGACGCTACTGGAGGAGAGCGAGGAGACGGGCGTCATCGATGCAACCGAGCGAGTGCTCATAGACAATGTGCTGGAGGCGTCAGAGACCGATATTTCCCGCATCATGACACCCAGCCCGCGGATAGATTTTCTCGATGCAAGCCTGCCCGTGCCCGAATTGCTGAATCTGTTTCGCCAGTACCGGCATCCTCGAATTCCGGTTTTCAAGGGCCATTGGGATAACGTTATCGGGTTCTTGCACTCCGAGGATATGCTGAGGCTAACCCGGGGCGGTAAGGATCTTGCAACCGCGACCCTGGACTCGATTATCAAGCCTGCACATTTTGTCCCACCCACCAAGAAAGTCGACGAGATGTTCGACTATTTCCAGCGCTACAACACCAGGGTAGCGATTATCCTGGGCGAATTCGGTGAAGTCCTGGGGATCGTGACCATGAAAGATGTGGTCAAGTTTATCTTTGGTGAAATATCCGGCCGCATGGTGGAGCAGGATTACTACAAGTCACAGGACGATAGCAGCTACATCGTTCCGGGCGAAATGCGGCTCTCCGACTTTTACAATCTGACCAATTTCGATATCCCGGATCCCGTCATGACAACCGTAGGTGGCGTCGCATTCCGTCTTTTCGACAGCCTGCCCAAGGTTGGTGACAGGGTGACTTACTCGGAATACGAGTTTATTGCCCAGGAGGTGAAGGGTCTGCGGATCAGTAAGGTTCAGGTTGGAAAAATAACGTCACGCGACCATACAAAGCAGGAGGAAACGGCATTGCCCACTCCTGAAACAGAGTCAGAACCGGAACAAGACACACCACAGCACCGGGAAGCTGAAGCCGAGGGCGTTGCCGATTACCCAACGGAGCAGCCATCGGCGGAAGTGATTGACATGGAGCCTGTGCTGCAGGCTGGTGCGCCGACCGAAGAAAAGGTTGCCCGGACGCGGTCTCACGACAGGGGGATTGAGTAATGGATATGACACTGGGGATTGAGCTGCTGGTAATACTGGTCTTCCTCGTGCTGAAGGGATTCTTCTCCGGCTCGGAAATAGCGATGGTGAACTCTGACAAGCTCAAGCTGAGACACCAGGCGAAGAAAGGCAACCGGGGGGCTGCCCTGGTATTGAAAATGTTCAAGAAACCCGACGTAATCCTGGGAACGACATTGGTGGGGACCAATATCGCCACGGTTACCATATCGACGCTCGGTGCCCTCCTGTTTATTGACCTGTTTGGCAAAAGCGGCGATTTAATTTCGGTGCTGGTATTGACGCCGGTCCTGCTCATTCTGGGAGAAGTCGTCCCGAAGAGTATTTTTCAGCAGAATGCCGATACTCTGGTGACCCGCCTCATCTATGGCCTTCGATTTTTCTCTTATCTTTTCTATCCCGTTATTTTCATATTCAGCCGGATTGCGCGCTTTTTCACTCGAATAGTCGGGGGAGGCTCGATTCCCCAGAATATGTTCATCACCCGGGAAGAGCTGCGAGTACTGCTGGATATCTCGGAGTCCACAACAAAAACGTCGAAAATCGATAAAAAGAGAATCCGCCGAATTATCCGTTTCGGCGACACGACCGTGGGTGAGGCGATGATCCCGCTGGCGGATGTGATCGGATTTAATCAATTGCGCGATATGAAAGAGGCGATCCATATTGTCATGCGGTATGGCTATAACCGCTTACCGGTTTACCAGGGGAATATAACCAACGTGAAAGGTGTACTGACCCTGAGCACCTGGGATCTGATGATCCCGGATCTGGAAGACCAGCCCCTGGAGCAATACATTAAACCCGCCCTTTACCTGTCGCCGAAGCAGACGATAGATCGTGCGTTGCCCCAACTGCAGGCGAGGGAAGACCATTTGGCAGTGGTTGTGGATGAGTTTGGTTCCGCCATCGGCATCCTGACCATGGAAGACGTGTTCGAAGAGGTCGTTGGGGAGATCGATGTCGGTTACGATTTCGATGAATACCAGCCCAAGCGTCGTCTCTACATTGAGCATGAAAACAAGAACTCACACCTGATGAGCGGACGCATGCCGATTTCGGAGGTTAACGATAATCTTCATACAGAATTTCCGGTAACCGAGGCACACACGATCGGCGGATTCGTCGTCAGCCGTCTGCGGCGTATTGCAAGGGAGGGGGACTCGGTCGAGGAGCAGGGTTATCAGGTGACTGTGCTCGAGTCGGATGAGCGCTCGGTACTCAAGGTTCGGGTAGAACGCGTCGGTCGCTAGCCGGTGCCCGGGAGCTATTGCTGCTACGCATCTATCAAAACCGGTAACCCTTGCCTTTTTAAGTCAGGTGTCCGGTTAGGTCCAAAATAGCTCACATCAAAGCTTTGTCCAGACCCCGTATCATCTGCTTCAACTTCGGTTCCTGCACTCGCTTGGCCGCCTGCTCCAGCGGCACCCACTCACGACGGCGGAAGTCCTCCGGCCACGACTCGTGCACCACCGTCACTGCCATGGGAAAGACCGTCACCACACAGACCCCGCCCCATTTCTCATACTCGTAGACGCCCAACGCCCGCGACGCGACATCACCTTCGATGCCGGCCTCCTCCAGTGCCTCTTTGGCCGCAGACGCGACCTGAGTCATGTCCGGCTCGACGACGCCCTTGGGTACCACCCAGCGCTTGTCACGCCGGCTGCGAATAAGAAGAATCTGGAGGGCATCGTCGGTGCGGCGGTATGGAATCACCGCGGACTGGGTGTAGCAATGTTCAAGACGCGTCTTTTCCATGGTCAACCTGGGTTGATTCACGATGGTCGCTGAAGATCATAAAGCGCAGCATACTGGAAGTCGACATTGACTGAAGCATTCTGAAATTGCTGATTTCGGACCATGTGACAGACTGAGGTGGGTAGAACCGGCTCGATGCAGCCAGACCAGCGCAATTGACAGTTGGCGGGACAGAGCAGTCATTGAAATCAGCCGGGGCCCGGCGCCCTCCAACTGGAGCTGTGCTCCCATTGCGAACAGGCGTCGAACGATCTCTTTATCGCCCTGTCGGGAAACCTAGAACATCTGACGCCGTTATCCTCATGCCTTGCCATCCTCGCTCCAAGGTAGCAACAGATCCTCCAGGAAAAAGGCTGACAGTGCGGATCTTCCGGAGAGGCCGGATTTACGGTACAGCGCTCGAGCTTGCTCCCGAATTGTCCGCTCACTGGTTTGACGGATCTCCGCAATCTCTCTGTGACTAAGGCCCTTCAAGAGAAAAAGTCCGACCTCGGCTTCGGCTTTGGTGAGCTGCCAAACGTTAAATTGCTTCTCGATCGCAACGCCAAGACCCTGCATCAGTTCATGACTTTCTTTTCGCCATTGTTCAGCCTCAACCAGTGCACCCGTGAGATCAATTCGGGCCTGGTCGAGCTGACGCCATTGGAGCACTGCACCGCTTGCGGCAATCAGTAGCACGAAAAGTTCGATTGCCATATGCGCCCAATTGGCGCCCTCTCTATAGTCGGCGATCACATCCCAGCCGATCAGCAGTGCAATGATGCCAAAGAGCACGATCGCGGCATTCGTGGACCTGCGGTGTTGTATGTCATCCGACATATACGGTGTTGCTCCAGCAGTAATATCCCATATAGGCCACATGACGGATTGTATCAGAACGGTTCTCTGAGCAAACTGCGCGCAAATCAAAAACTGAGGATGTCACATGAACACGACTGAAAACACGATAAGAGTCTGGGACCCCCTTGTCCGAATTGGGCATTGGGCGCTGGTTGTTTCTTTCTTTACGGCCTACGTCACAGAGGACGACTTCCTTACACAACACGTCTGGGCAGGATATGTGGTGGGTACCATTATCTGTTTCCGGCTACTTTGGGGGTTCGTGGGAACCAAACATGCCAGGTTTCAAGACTTTGTATGCTCTCCCGCAACGACCCTCCGATATATTGGCGATCTCATGGCACACCGTGCGAAACGTTTTATTGGCCATAATCCCGCCGGCGGGGCAATGGTCATCGCCCTTCTGGTCAGCATCACCGGTACGGTTTTCTCGGGACTCATGATTTACGCTATTGAGGAAGATGCCGGTCCCCTCGCGGAATGGGTTGCAGACAGTTCAGTGGCCGGCGGCGTTCAAACCTTGATCTCGAGCGCCTTCGCTGATGGCGATAGTGAGGATGGGCACGTAGACGAGGCGCGCGAGGAATTCTGGGAAGAAACACATGAAATCCTTGCGAATATGGCGCTATTTCTGGTCGGGCTGCATATTGCAGGCGTGCTTTTCTCTAGCTACGCGCACAAGGAGAACCTGGTCAAGTCGATGGTTACCGGTCGTAAACGGTATGGGCCGGAATAGGCGACTCCCTGACCCTTGATCATCTTTGCTGCGCCTTATAAGGGGCGGCAATCGTGCTATTGGCTTGATGCCGAGAAATGACCCGGCGCAAATCTATCACCATTAATTTTTAAAAAGTATGGATTTCCATTGCTGGGTTAAGGTTGCGCCCTCATCGGGTTGCACCGCACACAACATCCCGCCACCCGAAGGCATCCGCCGTGACGGCCCATTCCCTGGCCACCACCGCGGGAAAGTATCCGTCTACCTTCACCGGGGCCGGCAGGCTGTTGCGCCTACCGGCCCGTCGCGAAAGGCGAGTTCAGTAAAGTATCCCCCGGCAAAGCCGGGGGCTTTAGTTTGTGAGCCGCTCAAAGCGGCCTTAAACGGAGCCTTCGGCTCCTTGCGCCCCCTGAAGGGGGCTGGTTTCTCTCAAACCAGTTGCAACTGGTCTATCCTACGATCTTCCTGCTCCTGGTGCCGGATGTATTCCCGGATGACCTTTTCATCCCGGCCCACCGTTGAGGCGAAGTATCCCCTCGCCCAGAAATGCTGACCCACAAAGTTTTTCTTACTACCTGAATACATTCGAGCGATGTGGATCGCACTCTTTCCCTTGATATAACCCACCACCTGCGACACGGCATATTTGGGCGGGATCGAGATCATTATATGCACGTGATCCGGCATCAGATGACCTTCTTCTATCAAGCTTTCTCTCTGCCTGGCCAAAGTGTGGAATACTTCTGCAAGATCCCTTCGAATCTGACCAAATAACGCTTTCCTTCGATACTTCGGAATGAAAACTATGTGGTACTTACACTCCCATCGGGTGTGATTTAAACTGTTCACTTGTCTCATGGTTTCTCCCTTGTGTGTTGCTTGGCGGCTCACACTTGGGAGTTACTATGGGACTCCTGTAACTGTCAAACTTCGGGTGCCTCCCCGGCAAAGCCGGGGGGTCTCCCTTTTGTACTAGATTACGCTAATCGTCACCGTAGGCGAGGGCTTGCTGCTCAAGCCTGTCTTGTCGACCGCAATCATGTTCAGATAATACTTGCCCTTGGCGAGGCCAGACAGGGTATAGCTGGTCGCCTTGGGGTTGGTGACGATAAAGACGTTGGTTTTACCACCTCCGGTGGGTGACGCATAAATCTCGTAGCGATTCAGGTCACTGAGGGGCAAGTTCTCCCCGGTCGAGCGGGTAGCGGGAATCTTCCAGCTGATTTGTACCGAGCCCGTGGTGCCCGTCCCGCTGGTGGTGCCAGAGCCGGCATCAGGCGCTGGGTCCGTATTGGTGCCACTATCGGTCGCGGTACCGCTACCCCCGGTGCTCCCGTCCACCGTTCCGGCGGTGGAGGTGTCGCCTCCCGCGCCGCTGGGTCCGGCGGCGTAATTCTGCTGGATCTCGGCGTTATCAATGGCGCGATTGTAGATTGCGACCAATTTGACTTGCCCCGCAAACGGGCGGTCGCCACTGATTTCGTTGCCGACGGTGAGTTTATGTGTGGTGTACCAATTGCTGTAAGAGCCACGGCTACTGACCTGGGCAGACTGGAGATTGCCGTTCAGGTAGAGGCGCTCGGTATTACCGTCGTAGGTATGGACGACGTGTACCCATTGGGTTCGCAATGGGCTGTTTTTCGTAATCAGGTGCGGTTTGTCTACACTCTTGCCGGTATGCCGCAGGCGCACGTGCACCTCATCGGTTTCCTGGCCCAGAAGGTAGTTGCGCTGGGTTGGGCTCGCCGCTATGGATATAAACCGGGTCGGCCCCCGCTGGCTGACATTGGAGGGTTTGACCCAGGCCTCGAAGCTGCTGGCATTGCTGGAGCGCAGTGCATTGATAACCTTACTGGCGGCTCCGGTGGTAGCGACTTTACCGCCGCTCATAATGACACCGCTCTCCGTCTTGCTCCAGGTAACGGCCCCGGAAAGCTGGAGATTCATCGGGCTGCCATAACCCGATTTGTCCTTGACGGTCGAGCCGCTGCCCGTGTCGAAGGTGTAGAGCGCGAGGAGGCCGGATCGGGTACGGGATGCGACATTCAGTGGTGTTGTAAAAGTGATGGCGGCGCTGGGAGACTTGTTTCCCGCGGCGTCATAGGCTTTTACCGAGTAGCGATAACGGGTATTCGGGCTCGGGCTGGCATCGACATATCGGGTGCCTGAAGGCTTGCCGATACGAACGCCGTCGCGATACACCTCGTAGCCGGCTACCGCATTATCATCCAGTGCTTCAATCCAGCTTAGCTCGACGGAGGTTGTGCTAAGGCTTCTGGCGCTCAGGCTTCCCGGTGTCGATGGCGGGGTTGTATCGGGAACCGAAGAGGTGGTGGTGCCCGCATCGTAGTTCTGCTTGACCTCGGAGCCGACCAAAGCCCGGTTGTAAATGGCAACCAGCTCCACGGTTCCGGCAAACGGGCGGTTGTTGGTACTTTCATTGCCGATACTCAGCAGATGGTTGGTATACCAGCCACTGTAGGCCCCGGTGCGGGTAACCTTGGCCGACTGCAGAACGCCGTTGATGTAGAGCCGCTCGACGTTGCCATCATAGGTGTGCACGAGGTGGGTGCGTCTGGTGCTCAAGGGCGCGTTGGACGTAATCAGGTGGGGTTTATCGCCGGACTTGCCGTTATGTCGCAGGCGAGCGTGGACGTTTTTTCCTTCCTGACCCAGGAGGAAATTGCGCTGGTAGGGGTCCTTGGCAAGGGCTATCAGGCGACTGGGACCACCCTGGCTGGTATTTGCCGGCTTGAACCAGATTTCGAAGCTACTGCTGTTACTGTTGCGCAGGGCATTAATAACCTTGCTGGCTTGTCCGCCGGTACCGACACGCCCACCACTGAGCACAACGCCATTGCCACTGTTATTCCAGCTGACCGCGCCGTAAAGCTTGAGATTCATAGGGCTGCCGTAGCCCGATTGGTCGGCGACCGTGGTGCCTGTGCCTTCACTGAAGGGGTACAGAGCGATCAGGCCGGTCGCAGTTCTCGCCGGATTGACCTGTGCGGTGGCAGCACCTGCCAGCAGGGCGAGCAACAAGCCACCAAAGGATACCAACAGTCTGGTGGATGACATCCGTGATAGACGGTTGCAGATGTCTCGTCCCGAAGACACCTGGCGCTGATAGGATACGCCAGTGGCAAAAGCGGCTTTCATTAGTCCCCCTGTTTCGCTGATTGTGGTTTACGTCCGGTAAAAAATATTTGCCATCGGGCTATCTGTTAATCCAGTTTGCCCGGGCGATTTTTTCAAATTACCGAACGGTTTACTTGCTTTTTTGGCAAAATGAACTACTGGGGCGTTGTCCCCCTTGCGACCCGTTAGACTGCTTCGTGTCATAAAGTTTCATCGTCGCGATCAATTTTTTGCGTTTTTTTGGCAACGCAGTCGGCGCCATCCGCAAACGTGACAGGGCTTCCAATGGCGGGTCGTTGCCCGCGAAGGCTAATGCACTCATAGACGCTGGCTGCCCCGGTGAGTCGCTGCTTGCACAGTGACCGCCGGGATCAATGATCAATGGATGGGCTGCTGCACGTAGTGCGTCAGCAGTCGGGCAATGCTGCGCAGACTGCTGATGTGGGTGCGCTCGTAGCCATGGGTAGCGTCGGTGCCGAAGGTAATAAGGGCATGGCGAATATCGTGACCGGCAACGATGGCGGAATTGGCATCGGAGTAATAGTAGCGAAAGACATCGGTTTGGTGCTCAATACTGTGGTCTCGGCACAATTGCCGGAGGCTGCCGGTCAGGTGGCGGTCGAAGGGGCCGCTGGTGTCCTGTGCGCACAGGGTCACACCGTGCTCCCGGGCATTCTGGCCGGGCGCCACAGGGCCAATGTCGATGCCGACAAATTCCGCCACCGAATCTGCCAGCGAGGCGCCGGCGCCGGTACCGACTTCTTCGGTGACCGTGAACAGGGCGTAGACATCGGTGGCTGGCCGCAATTCATTTTCCACGATGGCTTTCAGGCAGGTGAGCAGGGCGCTGGCGCCGGCCTTGTTGTCGAGGTGCCGGGCGCTGATGTAGCCCGAGTCGTCCCACTCGGGATCGCTGTCAAAAGCAACGAAATCACCCTCCTGTATCCCCAGCTCCGCCAGCTGGCGCTCATCTTCGACCTGCGTGTTGAGGCGCAATTCAACCTGGTTCCAGCCCACGGGAAGCTGATCGATCTGTTCGTTAAAGGCGTGGCCTGATGCCAGCAGCGGCAAAACCTGTCCACGAAAGGCACCGTCCCGGGAAAACAGGGTGACCCGGCCCCCCTCGGCAAACCGGCTTGACCAGCTCCCGATGGGATTGAGTGCGAGCCTGCCATTGGGCTTGAGCCCGGCGACATTCGCGCCGATCGTATCCAGGTGGTTGGCAATGGCTTTGGACGCGCCACTCTCCCGTCCTTCCAGGCGAGCACAAATGGTTCCTCTCCGGGTGAGTTCGAAGGGAATCCCGAGTTTCTTCAGGCGCATACAAACATAGCGCACGATTTCGTCGGTGAAACCGGTGGGGCAGGGGATCGCCAGCATCTCCAGCAGGCAGCGGCGCAGGTAAGCCTCGTCGATAACCAGGTTCGCCGTCATTTTTCGCTACCGTCGTCACTGCTCCAGGTACGATTTAAAACCTGTGCGACATCGGGTGACTTTTTTGGCGTGGCGGGGAGGTTATCGCTGTCAATCTGGTGGGTAAAATCACTGACGGTAGTGACCGACGGGTCGGAGATGAACGTGGGCTCGCTCACCATGTAAGCGACCAACAGCCTCGCCATGTTGATCAGGCTGTGCAGGTGGGTTCGCTCGATGCTGTGAGAGGCGTCCCCGGCATAGGTTACCACTGCTGTGCGCACATCATGACCGGCGGCAAGTGCTGAAGCCGCGTCGCTGTGGGACCCGCCAAGCACCTTGCGCTGGTGGGGAATATCGTTGAGCCGGGCAATTTGCTGCAGGTGTGCCGTGAGGTGATAGTCGTAGGGGCCATTGGCATCGCTGGCAGCGATGGTAATGCGTTTGAAGGGGGACTTGTTGATCGCCGGTATGGAGGCGAAATCCACGGTGAGCAATTCGCTCACCTCGGGCAATATGGCGCTGCCGACTCCTGTGCCTATGGATTCGGTCACCGTGAACAGGAAATAGACATCGCTGGGTAAAGCCAGGTTTTCAGCGACGACATGCTCAAGGGCTACCATTACCGCGGCCGCACCGGCCTTGTTGTCGATATTTCGCCCCACGATAAAGCCGTTTTCCAGCACTTCCGGGCTACTATCGAGATCGACAAAATCGCCGATATCGATGCCCAGGGCTTTGACATCGGCTTCGTTGTAAACCGGCTCGTCCAGGCGCAGTTCGATATGGTCCCAGTTGATGGGCAGATCTTCCGCGCCTTCGTCCCGGCTGGTGCCCCAGGTCATCGACGCCAGCAGCGTTCCCCGGAATTGTCGATGCTCGCTGAATAAGGTGACCCGAACCCCCTCGGCGTAACGACTGCTCCAGTAACCGATGGGTGCTACCTCCAGGCGGCCATCGGACCTGATTCGCTTGACCATTGCACCGATGGAATCCACGTGATTGACGATTGCGCGGGCCATCCCCCGGGAGCCGGTACCGGGAAGTCGCGCGCGGATCGTTCCCCGGCGGGTAATCTGGTACTCGATACCGAGTTCTTCCAGCGCTGAAGCGATATACCGTATTACCTCGTCGGTGAATCCGCAGGGGCTGGGTATCGCCAGTAGTTCCAGAAGCAACTGGCGTAAACGCCCGGCATCGATCATTTATCATCTACCTCTTTGTCGTCGCGCATACTGATGGAAAGGGGGAATAGCAGGTCGAGGAAGCGCTGGGCAGTCGGCTGCGGTTCATGGTTTGCCAGACCAGCTCGCTCATTCGCTTCGATGATCACATAATTTCCCTGGCCGGGATCCTCGACCATGAAGTCCAGTCCCACCACCGGAATTTCGAGTTGACGCGCCGCTTCCTCGGCGGCCACCACCAACCTGGGGTGGAGCTGTTTGGTCACATCGTGAATGGTCCCACCCGTATGCAGGTTGGCCGTCTTTCGAACCTGGATGACGCGCCCGGAATCGGGCACCGAATCCAGCCTGAGCTCCTGCTCCGCAAGGTAGCTTTCAGTTTGGTGGTCAATGGGAATGCTACTCTCGCCTCCGGTCGCCGCCCGCCGTCGCCGGCTCTGCTTTTCGATCAGGGTTGCAACCGAATGGATGCCGTCACCGATAATCTGGGGTGGCCTGCGCACGGCGGCGGCCACCACCTCGTAGCCGATAACGACGATACGCAGATCCTCCCCCGGGTGAAACGACTCCAGTAACACGCGCTCGCCAAACTGCCGGGCGGTGACCAGCGCCTGGTCGAGTTCCTGTTCGGTGCGCACGCCGACGGTGATCCCTTTGCCCTGCTCACCGACAGCCGGCTTCACCACCAGTGCCCCGTGCTCATCCAGGAAGGCCATGTTGGCATCCTGTTGTGCCGCAAGCCTGAATGCGGGGGTGTTCAATCCCGCCCGCCGCAGGCAGCGGTGGGTAACGTACTTGTCCTGGCAGCGACTCATAGCCACCGCCGAGGTAAAATCGGTCAACGACTCCCGGCAATTGACTTTCTTGCCCCCCCTGATCAGCCGGAAATAGCCCTCCTGGGCGTCCAGCAGCTCAACCGTAATGCCCCTGGACCGGGCTTCGTCTACGATGATCTTGGCATAGGGGTTGAGCTCCTCATCCAGTTCCGGCCCAAGAAACAGGTTCTCGTTGAACGCATTCTTGTTCTTCAGCGAAAAGGTGTACACCTGGCGAAAGCCGAGCTTTTCGTAAAGGGCTTTGGCTTGCACATTGTCGTGCAGCACCGACAGGTCGAGATGCTTGCAACCGATCCTGTAAAAGTAGTCTGCCAACCCCGCCATCAGCTGCTCGCCGACGCCGGGTCGCGATGCCTGGGGGTCGACAGTGAGGCACCACAGGCTACTGCCGCCAGAGGGGTCGTTGAACAGCTCGACATGGTCGACACCGGTGACCGTGCCGACGATTTCTCCGGTCACCTGGTCTTCGGCTACCAGGGATATCAGCTTGCGCGACTCGCGCTGAGACCATAAATAGTCGGGGTCAGTGGGCACCATGTCCCGTTGCAGATACAGTTCGTTGACGCGTTCGGCGTCTTCCCGGGTCGCCAACCTGCGCACCCGCAAGTCTTTGGTCGGTTTCGGCTTGTGCTGCAGGGGAAGGTCAAGCCGAAAGGTATCGGACGGGTCGAGAAAAAGCTGTTGCGGAGCGCTGGCGAGGGCGACATGGGGGTCGGCGACATACATCGCAATATCGCGCTTCCCCGCAGCTTCTTTCAGCAGCTCGGCGGCGATTTCCCTGGGGTCGGCATAGGTGTGCCCCATGATGATTCGACCCCAGCCGCAGTAAATGGAGGCCTGGGGAACGATCTGATGGTCGTGGCTGGCCTGCTTCGCAACCGTATCGAGGTGGTGATACGACGGTGGCTGGTCGATGAAGCGCTGCTCGTGCGGATCTTTCTTGTCTGCCATGTTTTAAATCCCATGCGCCTGGAGCCAGAGCTCCAGTAAACCCAGTTGCCACAGCTTGGAGCCCCGCAGGGGGGTAATATGCTCTTCCGGGGCCTGCAGAAGCTCGTCGATGTAACTGCCATTGAACATGCCGCGCTGCCTCGCCGGATGACTGAGCAAGGCATCACTGACAAACTCAAGCACCGGGCCCCGCAGGTATTTGAGCGCGGGCACGGGAAAATAGCCCTTGGGTCGGTCGATAACTTCGGCGGGAATCACGGCCCTCGAGGCTTCCTTGAGGATGTGCTTGCCGCCGCCATGTAACTTGTGCCGGGCCGGGATTCGAGCGGCAAACTCTACCAGTTTGTGATCGAGAAAGGGCACCCGAGCCTCGAGACCCCAGGCCATGGTCATATTGTCCACGCGTTTGACAGGATCGTCGACCAGCATAACGGTTGTATCGAGGCGCAGGGCCTTGTCGACGGGATCGTCAGCCCCCGGCTCAGCAAAGTGCCGGCGCACGTATTCGCCGGCATGGTCCTGCTGCTGGAAGCGCTGGCCGACCACACGCTGGTATTCGTCATAGTCGCGATCAAAAAAGGCCGCGCGGTAGCTCTCGAAGGGTGTGGCAGAACCCACCATGGGTGGATACCAGTGATAACCCCCAAACACCTCGTCTGCACCCTGGCCGCTTTGCACAGCCTTGCAGCTCATGGAGACTTCGCGTGACAACAGGTAAAAACCGATACAGTCGTGGCTCACCATGGGCTCGGACATAGCGTGAATGGCGTCCGGTAGATGATCCAACAGCTCGGTTGAGGCCACTCGTATTTTGTGATGCCGGGTGCCAAAGGTCGATGCAACGAGGTCCGAATAGCGAAATTCGTCACCCACTTCATCGCCGATAGACTCGAAACCAACGGAGTATGTCAGCAAGCCGCTGGTCCCGCTCTCCGCCATGAGCCCGACCAGAAGGCTGGAATCCACCCCACCCGACAGCAAAACACCCACATCGACTGATGCCAACTGGCGAATTCGCACAGCCCGCCTGAGCTCGTCGAGAAGACTGTCTCGCCAATCCTCGAAGCTGCGCTTTTCATCGTCGCTGTCGCGACTGTAGTCGATTCGCCAGTAGTTCCGTTGGCTTACCTCGCCGGTATTGGCGACACGCATGCTGCACCCCGGCGGCAGTTTGCGGATGGCGCTCAGCATGGTGTGGGGCGAGGGCACCACCGAGTGAAAATTGAGATAGTAGTTCAGCGCCACCGGGTCGATGGTTCGGTCGACATCCCCCGCCGCCAGCAATGCGGGCAAGGTGGATGCAAACCGCAGGCGATGGGAATCGGTGGTGAAGTAAAGAGGCTTGATGCCCAGGCGGTCCCTGGCGATAAAAGTGCTGCCGCTGTCACGCTCCCAAATGGCAAAGGCGAACATACCCTCGAAGCGTTCCAGGCACTGTTCGCCCCAGGCGTGATATGCCTTGAGGATGACTTCTGTGTCACCGTCGGAGAAAAAGCTGTAACCCAATTGGCGCAATTCGTCTCGCAGCCCGGGGTAGTTGTAGATGGCGCCGTTGAAAACGATGCCCAGGCCCATCAGCGGGTCGAACATGGGTTGCTGGGAGCTATCGGACTGATCCATGATCCGCAATCGCCGGTGACCGAAGCCGCGGCTGCCCTGCACCATCAAGCCGCTGTCGTCAGGCCCCCTGGGGGCGAGGGTTTCAGTAATTCGATTGAGGCCAGCGATATCCACTGGCGCGCCGTCGAAGCGAATTTCTCCACTAATTCCGCACATGGGGGTGTCCTGGGTAAGAAAGCATTGGGGGAGCGCAGTTTATACCGGCACCACACAGTGAATCGATGCCGGAAACAGGGCCGACAGAAGCAGGGGGCATACCGGCGAATACCTCCCTTGGCCAGAGGATATGAGCTCTCCCGGTATCAGGGGCAGCGGGAATAAACCGCTCTTTTGTTGCAAGAGCTGTTGCGAGCCAGTGGCCAGTGCGTGTGCTCGCACAAGACTGCTGGGAACTGGGCCGACCAGAATCAAGCATAATGCCAAAAAATGTTAACAAAATGGCGTCCCATGTACAAGTTGGGCTGCGCTCTCAATGGCGCCACAACAGGCGCTTGTCCCCGGGTTTTGAGGCTCGGGCTTTGCCGTCATGCCTCAATTCGGTGACAGGAAAGGCAGGGTAAAGGTGTTAGGCTTGCAGCGGATTTTCGGGCGTTTTAATACCGCAGGCGGCATTGCCCGGAGAATCGCCTGCAACAGCCGGCCCGCGTTAAGTTCGCTGGAAGGGCAGCAGCCACGGGCGTCGGGCCGCAGTTGGCCCCCGGGGCTGCGCTGACTATTTGCGCAGACGCTCCTTGTTGCTCCAGTTTTTCTTGTCCGTCTGCTCGGCCGGATCAATATTGGCCTCCTGCTCACCAGGACAAGGAAATACAGTTGCCAGCCGGCTACTGATCAGCGAGCTGGCATGGCCGGTGCTTGTATTGTCGCGTAGCGTATTCATCGCCAATTCGTTGAGTGTAGAGCCCGAAATATCGTCGGGCAGACAGGCGAGCTCGCCCGATGAGCGGCCGGCATCAACGGCGCCAGCGATGTAGCCGTCGCAAAAGCGGCTCGCGGCAGGGGATTGCTGCTGGCATTCCTGCAATAGCTGCTCAGGCGTCATGGCTGTAGCAAGCACGGAAAATGTTGCCGCCACCAACGGGATGCTGAGGCTTGCAGTCAAACGGGGGAATGGCATGGGGGTCTCCTTCTTGAAGGTCGCATGGTTGCTACTGCGAAGATCGATCGCATTGATTGAGAACACCCAACCCGCAACGGCTTTCAGGCGAGAGGTAGCATCGCAACCAGCAAAAAATGGCAGCAGTAACCGTAAAGCATGGCGCAACGCAATAAGGTTTGATTGCAGCTCGGCCAAAATGCAAAGGATATCACCTTTGCCATGACTTTGGTTTGGTGGCGCGGGGCTGTGCACGTCTCACTGTCCCTGCAGGCAGCGTAGGTCGGCGGGCAATCAATGCGTGCTGCCATTGCTGCGATTTCCACTTGCCGCAACCCGGGTATCAGCCAGCGCGGGGTAATCGACGTAAGTCTTTGTCGCCACAGGAGTTTGATGTTTTGACCTGAGGCTTGGTATATCATTGCAGTCGGCGGGACAGGTCAGCATACGGAGTTTGGTCAGGGCTTCAACAACGATGCGTTCAATCGCAACATCGGGATATCGCTTCACCATCAGTGTGCTGGTTGCGCTGCTGATCCTGTTGTTTTGGAGTGACGCCCTCAATACTCGGTTATTTCACTGGCTCAACGATTTTGCGGTGCCGCAAACTGCGGTCCTTTGGTTGAACATCACCAACATGGGTGATGGACTGCTGGCAACAGGGTTAGGTATTGCGGTGTTTTCGCGCTTGCCCCGCAACCTGGCGGCGGTTTTTCTCAATATCCTGGTGGTGGGCCTGTTGGTGCAGGTGGGCAAATTCTGTGCCCACACATTTTCCCCTGACGGGCTGGATTTGCGGCCCCTGGCGAGTCTGGGGCTCGACGCCGTAAATCTGTTGGGGCCCGATCAGGAAAGCTACAGCTTTCCCTCGGGGCACAGTGCAGCGGCCGCAGCACTGGCTACCCTTGTTTGCTTGAAAGTCCCGTCGCGGACCATGCGTACCCTGGTCATCCTAGCCGCGGCCCTGGTGGCGCTTTCCCGGGTGGTTATCGGAGTGCACTGGCCGGTTGATGCTGTCGCCGGTGCCCTGCTTGGAGTCGTCGCATCGGTTATCAGCGTCTGGCTGGTGGACAAGGTGTTTGCCGCCCCGGACTACCATGCGCGAGTGGGCATTTACCTGTTCGCCATCGTTGTCAGCGTGGCATTGTTTCAGCACGAAACCGACTTTGATGGCTACCCCGGGATCGACCTCGTCGAGTACCTGATTGCGTCGATCGCCCTGGCCCTTTGTGTTTTCCGCCTGGTCGAAACAACCTATCGTCGTTTCCGGCTCAGCACCAAAATCAAGGACCTCAGCCGCAACGAACTGGTGGTATCCTTCGTCAAGTTCGGTATGGTCGGTGCCAGCGGCTTCATTGTCGATGTCAGTTTCTTCACCCTGCTGCATAGCTACTTTGGCCTGGGTGCGGAGTTCGCCCGGGGCATCGCTTACTGGATAGCCGCAACCTGGAACTGGTTCTTGAACAGGTCTTTTACCTTTGCCGCCGCGGAAAAGGTCGATCGTGCCGGGCAGTGGAGCAAGTACCTGCTCATGTGCCTGGTCAGTTTCTTCCCCAACTGGGGCACGTTTACCATCCTAACCAATGGCAGCGAGTTCTTCGCCCGCAACACACAACTGGCCTTGGTTGCAGGGGTTGCCGCCGGTATGATATTCAATTTTTTGGGCGCCAGATTTATCATCTTTCGGCACCAGTTGAGCAAGGAGCAGGCATGAAAGTCGATACCATGCGGACCATAGACCGCTTTGCCGGCGTACCGATCTGCTTTTTGCTGGCGATTTGCTATCGAGTGGTGTCGTGGTTTTCCCCCCCGAAGCCGGTGCAGGTCAAGAACGCGTTATTCATCGAGCTATCGGAAATGGGCAGTGCCATCATCGCCGATCCCGCCATGCGCAAGTTGCGGGAAGAAGCGGGAGCGGAGCTTTACTTCGTGATATTCGAGGGTAATGCCGTGAGTTTGTCGTTGCTGAATACGGTACCGGATGGCAACATTTTTCGCGTCAGGGACGACAATCTGCTGACTTTCGCTGTCGACGTTATCAAGTTTTTGAGGTGGTGTCGCAAGCGCAATATCGATACGGTTATCGATCTGGAGCTGTTCTCGCGGGCGACTTCGATTCTTACCGCGCTGTGCGGCGCGGCGAACCGGGTTGGTTTTCACCGGGGACATGAAGAGGGCTTGTATCGCGGCAGTTTTTTGACCCACCCGGTAACCTACAACTGCCATATTCATGTGGCAAAAAACTTTGTCTCGCTGATCGAGGCACTGCTTCGCTCGCAGTCTGAGCCACCCTATAACAAGCACCTGGTCACCGATGCCGATATCGAGCTGGCGCGTGCGGATATCAACCAGCAACAGCAGGAAGCCGTCAGAGCAAGGGTGAAGGAGCTGTACCCGCCTTTCGCCGATGACCGCGACCGCTTGCTGCTGGTGAATGCCAATGCCAGTGACCTGTTGCCGCAGCGCCGCTGGATGCCAGACCGCTTTGCCGATGTGATCCAGCAGTTGCTCCGTCAGTTTCCCGACTTGCTGGTCGTCCTGACCGGTTCAGCCGCAGAGCACGGCCAGGCTGAGGATATCCGCCTTGAGGTTGCTGACTCGCGTTGCGTCAACAGCGCCGGATTCTTCCAGTTCGGTGAGCTGCTGGCGTTGTATTCGGTTGCGACGGCGATGCTCAGCAACGATTCCGGGCCTCCCCATTTCGCATCGGTCACAGCGCTGAAGACCTTTGTCATTTTCGGCCCCGAGACTCCCGCCCTCTATGGCTCGCTCGGTAATTCCGAGCCCATTTACGCGGGTTTGGGTTGCTCCCCCTGTGTCAGCGCCGGTAATCATCGTAAAACCAGTTGTACTGACAACCAGTGTTTACGGGTGATCAGCGCAGACCAGGTTACCAGGCGTCTGAGTGGCTTTTTGAATACCATCCCCAGCGCACCGGCAGCTTGAAGCCCGCATGGCTTTTGGGGTAGAGTACCGCCGCTTTGCCGCCGACGCTCTGCGCTGCCCGCCATGTCGGGCGCAATGGAAAGCAGAGTGGTCAGCCTTCGGAGTGACCCATCCACCGCCTCGGTGGCGAAATTGGTAGACGCAAGGGATTTAAAATCCCTCGACAGGTAACTGTCGTGCCGGTTCGATTCCGGCCCGAGGCACCATCTTCTCCCTTTTTGGCCAGCAGCTTGGAGTGGTCGGTCAAAAAGTGCCTTCCCGGTCATGGGTATCCAGGTAACAGAAGTAGCGCCCCTTTATCTGGTTGATTTCTTCTGTTTCCAGCAGTTCATTCATCGTCGGCTGCTTATTTTCCCAGACGGGCCAAGCTGCGAGATGGATGCGTCCTGGCAAGGCACGAAAAGCGCGATTATGACCGGCCGGTGACGCGGGCGGGTCAGGGACCGCAACGGTAATACCAGAAGTGGTTCACGGTGACCTGCTCAATCTGCGCAGGTTCATCGGCCAGGTAGTGACATTCCAGGCCAGGGTGGTCGTCTTCGTCGGGGTTGTCACGAATCAATATACCGCGGGTACCGGTATCGGGCAGCCCATACCAGGCCTCAAACTGCCCGGGCCTCGAGCTCAAGACCTGCACCGGGCTGGGCCAGGCCTACCAGGCAATGCGGCTGGGCCTGGACCAGTTGCTGACCAGCAGTACGCCGTCGTCACCAAACTGTTCTCTGCGCAGTCTTTCCGCCTTCTGCGCTGCCTCTCTCCAGCCCACCAGTCTCCAGCCCACCAGGTCTTGCAAGGCTGGCGCAGCCCAGGGCATTTTCCCGAGCGGTTTAAAGGCCAGTAGTTCCATAATGGTCAGTGAAATAAACAAACATAAGCCCACAGAAAACCCGGTAAAGAGCCTCGGCCAGCGTCGGCTCGAGTTGTGGTCTATCCAATGACTGAGGCTGGGTAGTAGCAGCGACCAGCACAAGAGCACCCAGTGAGGCAGGGACTTGCCATTGCCTGAACCCAGCGTCACGAAAAGGAAGACAGGCAGCGCCAGGCAGGCCAGCAGTTGGCGCGGCCCCTGGATACGGATATCGCGAACGAGTAATACCAGGGCAACCCGAACCAAAGGCGTATAAACCACCCACTGCACAGCAAAGGCACGCAATACCGCAACAAGTTCCCAATCGCCGCCTGTTCCAGCGCCATGCTGTCGTTTACCGCTTGCGCGCTGAATGTACGGCAAATTTCCTGTTTGCGTACTGCTCGGTGCAGGCACCGAAAAGGCGCTTCAGTTTTGCCGGATAGTGCAGATGTTTGTTACCGACAATCCACAGTTCACCCCCCTGGCGCAGGCAATCATGACTCTGCTTAAACATGCGCCAGGCAATGTGGTCGCCGATGGCGTGCCCCTGGTGAAAAGGTGGATTGCAGATAACCAGGTCAGGCGCAGCCAGTTCGAGACCGTCGAAACAGTCGTTGGCAAAAAATTCTGCCACTGCCGACTCTGGCTGCATCCGCTTCGAAACGCGCTTCCAGTTCTGCCGAGCCGACGCAACTGCCATGTACGATTCATCGATGAAACAGAGCCGGGCGCCGGGTTGCGCCAGACCGGCGCTGATACCCAGGATGCCGTTGCCACAACCCAGGTCAACAATGTGTTTGGAAGCGGGTAGTTTGTCGATGACCGCAAGCATGGCGCGGGCACCGATATCAAGCTGCTCCCGGGAAAATACATTGGCATGATTGCACAACATAACGCCGGTCTGGTCCCACTGGTATTGGCTGGGGTAGGGCGAGGGCGGGGTTGCGCCGGCCAGCAGCGGGTCGAGCGCCGGAAAGATCAAGCGCGCTTTTTTGGTAGCCAGCGATGTCGTCGTGGGCCCAAGATAGCGGGTGAATAATTCGAGAGTACTGCGGTGGATCGATTTGACCATGCCCGCCGCAACAACCAGTGAGTCGCGGGTGAGGTGGCCCGCCAAACCTGCAAGCTGATGTTCCAGCAGTGCCAGGGTCTTGGGTATCTTCAGCAGCACCAGGTCGAAAGTTCCGTCCGGCGCTTCGGTCGCTGGCAGGCATAGGGGAGGATTGTCGAATCCATTGCGCTTGAAGTTTGCGAGTGCGCCCCGGTGAGCCACTACCGAGTCGCCCCAACTGACACAGGTATGGTCCTGGAGTGCAATTGCCAATGCCCCGAACTGGTCGTTGATGACCAGTGCCCGGCTTTTCGCCCCCCTCGTGCCGGGCAGGGCCTGGGCGGCAATGTGATTGAGCAGGTACTCGTCGGCGGCATCCCAGGCTTGCAGGGATTCATTCTGCCGCAACGGATAGCGTTTGAGTTCGAACGAGCCCAGGGGCGTTGAAAAACGCATGGTTTAATCCTTCAGTATGCGAGACAGTCGGCAGGTTTGGCGCCTTGTGACCAGTTTGGGGTGCTATGTTACATTACTCCGACCCTGCCAAAGGCATTGCTCTGGGTTTTGTCTCGATGGCAACGGTCCGTGAATCGACAATAGCCGTAGGTTAGTAGTGCGTGGTGATACAGATGAGTAGAGATTCAGCCGGGGGATGCTTGTTGAGGGCACGGGGCGATGTGATGTGGCCAGGGTTAAAGGTACTGCCGATGGTGCTGTTGGCGAGTTTGTTCGTGGCCTGCAGCGATAAAGACGCTCCCAAGCCCGGGGGCGCCTTGCAGCCAACCCCCGTCCAGGAGAGATTGTCAGTGGCGCCCCTGCAATCGGCTGTTACTACTCCCGGGATTGAGTCTGCGCAGCCAATCCGAGGCCATGCGGACAACGAGGCCGAAGCGGCTGCGAGCGAAGCACCGGTGACCAGTGAAGCGACGCCTGCCCGGGAGGAGTCTGATCCGGCACCGCGGGTGCTAGACCTTGGCTACAAATCGGACGTTGAGCCCGCACAGGCGGAGCAGGGCAAGGCGTTCGCCCAGGACAAGAAATTGTTGCCCGATCTGTTCGATCAGGGCAAGTCCGCCAAAAAAATCAGTGTCTCCGGCGGCGTGGTTCTCGATCACGAGCAGCGTGAACTGCGTGAACTGCGTGAATCACTGGCAGGAGGGGAGGTAACGCTGGAGATAAAAACACCCTGAAGACCCCGGTAAGCCAGGCCATTTAGATCAACAATAACAACAAGATACGAAAGTCTTCCAGAGCAGCTCCAAGCTCGATGCTGGCCCGGATTGAAAGTGGTACGGTAGTATTAATACCGTTTGCGACCCTACCGGGGAGGGAAACTCTCGAGGATGCTCGGAACGACTTCGCGAATGATCTGGTTGCGCTTGTTCAGGCTCATATCCGCATCCTTGGGGAGGCGACCTTCGGCAACACCCCGCCACACAACGGCATTGGTCTGCGCGTCAAGAATATCCAGCACAATGGTGCCATCCTTGTAATAGATGGGGCCACCGCCCAGGCTCACCCCAAGGGCTACACTGCTGCCATAGGTGCCGGTAGCCAAGCCGCCATGCACCCCCGGTTGGTTGTAGTATGCGTTCATGTCCATTTTTTCATCGGCAGACAGTCGGTAATTGATCAAAAAATCGCTCTCTTCGTTGGTGGCGGGCAGTAGCCCTTTCTGCCGTAATGTGGCGTTCACGGTTTCTCTCATCAGCTTGTCAGACGAGTTGTAACTGCGATATTCCGCGGTGCGCGAAGGGTGCACATCGTCGAACCAGCGATAGGTCTTATAACCGGAAAAATCGGTACCCTCGAAATAGTCGGTCGCAATGGTAGCCTTGTTGGCGCAGCCGCACAGGGTGGCAATAACCAGGGCCGTCAGGAAATGGGCAGCTTTTATCAAGGGAGGTTCTCCGGAGTGATCATCAATCGATTGTCGAGGGGCGAGGGAGAATAGCATGACCCGCGCCGTGGTCGCGACGCTATCGTGCCGAACTGTCCGGATTACCGATGGCCTTCGCCCTTGCCATTTCCCGGTGGGCCTCTTCATTGCGACCCAGTCGCTCCAGCACCCCGGCGAGGGCTTCATGGGCTTCTGCACTGGGCTGGTTGCTTAACAGCCTGCGGTAAGTGGACGCGGCCGCATCGAGATCGCCCTGCTGCTGCTGAACCGCGGCAAGGGAATTGTAGGCCGAAGCATTCTCAGGGTCGGCCTCAATTGCGGCCTGTAAGCTCGCAACCGCTTCGTCCATGCGATTTTGCCGCCAGAGCACGAATCCAAGACCGGAATAAGCCAGCGAGCTCGGCTCGCTGGCGACGACCGCGCGGAAATGGACTTCTGCCTCGGCAAAGTCTTCGCTGCGCGCCAGGGACGCGGCGAGGTTGTAGTGTGCCGACGCTGATTCCGGGTCCATTTCAAGGGACTTGCGATACATGTCGATTGCTTCAAAGGAGAGCCCCTGACGCTCCAGCACGAAACCCAGATCGTTGTAGATGGCCGGGTGCGGCTCGATGGACAGCGATTCCCGGTAATGCGCTTCCGCCAGTTCCAACTCGCCGATATCGATGGATGCAAGAGCCATGTTGTTGTGGGACTTGGCATGTTCTGGGTCCACTTCGAGGGCCTTTTCCAGCGCTACTATCGCGTCCTCGCTCTTGCCCTGCTGGAACAGGGCAAACCCCATCGCGTTGAGCAGCTCCACGTTCTCAGGTTCGACTTCAAGCCCACGCTGGTAGATTTTGACTGCGCCCGGGTAATTGCCGGTGCGTTCGTTGGCCATACCCGCCCGCAGGAAGGAATAGGCGTCCAGGAATTGCTCCTTGATCTGCGCGATCGAAGCCGACGGCAAGGGAACAAATTCCGGAATGTTGGCGGCACCGTAGGTGCCAGTAAAGCGATCGAGCACCACCGGCGGAGTGGAATTGCCTTCCTCGTCGATATGGGTAAGAAACAATTGGGTATAGGGTGTATTGGCCTTGGAAGAGAACACCAGCCAGCGGCCGTTGGACGAAAAGCTGTGCCAGGAATTCATCCGCGATGTATTCGCACGCAGGCGCCGGGCTTCACCCCCCTCCGCAGGCACGATGTACAGTTCGCTATCGGGCATCAACAGCATGTAGTTTTCTGCCTGGGTGAAGACGATCCACTTGCCGTCCGGGGAGAACTTCGCAAAGAAATTGCTCTTCCCATTGTGGGACGCGCCTGCCAGGGGCTCAGCTTCCCCGCCCCGGCCCCCGTTGAAAGGCACCCGATACAAATCGAACTTATACGGCTGTTCGTCTTCAATGAATTCCGGCACGTCCTTTTCGTCCAGCAGGATGCTGTCCGATTTGGCGATCGCGTCACTCTGGTAGACTTCGGTGCGCGCGAAAACCACCCAATTCCCGTCCGGGCTCCAGGTCGGATTGCTTTGTACGTACGCAGGGTCGTCGGCACCGGGCAGCGGCTTATAGGTGCCTTCAACCGTATCGTAGACCACCAGAATTCCCTTGATAGGGAAGAACAGCTGGGAAAATTCGATGCCGGGAGTGGCGACGAAAACGGCCCGGTCCTTGACGGTGCTGATCACGTAGCGACCATCCGGGGATACCTGGGATAGCAGGCCGAAGGTCGCCTCGCCGTCATCCCGTTCGTAGTCACTCCAGGTAATGATCTTTTCATCGTTCAACACCATCTGTTCCTCTACGCCGAGGATGGCGTAGCCACCCTTGTCGTTACCGTAATCGACATCGAGGCCAAGGGTGCTGCCGTCGGCGGAGAAAGAGTGGCAGTTGCCGCACACGGGGAGGTCTTCCAGAACCACCGGCGGTTGCTCCTGTGAATCGACAGAACCAAAGCGCCAGCGAATGCGAGAGGGATCCTGCACCGCGCTGATAAAGGGCAGGGGTACTTCGCGGTAGAAGATCGAATCCCCAACCGGGTCGCGGGAGGTGCGAATGCGCACGCTGGCCGTCGAGGCCAGGTCGCCCTCGGAGCTGAGCCCGAGCACCGCGATTTCAGCCGCGTGTTCAATGGAGCCGCTTTTGATTGCGGCCCAGTCTTGCTCGGAAGGCCGCCATTGGGGCTGTGTCACGGTCACCCGGCGCATTTTGCCCTGGTGGAGGCGAACCAGCACCTGCCATTCACCCACACCCCCGGTGGTATCCTGCCAGGTCACTGTGGGTGCCACGATCTCAGGCGGGAACAGGGTCTCGTCCAGGGGGTAGTCGATCTCGAGTTGCCCGATTGTTTCCTCGGGGAATGGCGGCGCCGGTGTCGCCCCGACAGCGCGAGTCCAGGTAACCAGGGCCAGCGCGGCAACCAGCAGGAGCAGCATCCTGTTCGCGCTGGTTCCAGGGGTGAGGGTGGAGTGCATGTTGCCGAGTTGGAGTTGCTGTCGCTTGCCCATCAATGCGGAAATATTCCTGTAATCGTATTTAAATCAGTAGCCTGGGATGTTTTACTCGGGCGTCGCAGAAAGTTGGTCCGAGCGGGGATTGCCAGTGTGTGATATTGGCTATATCAAGTCAATTTACCGCACCTCGAATCCTGACGGAACCTTTCCGATTGAACCGCGATAACGGCGCTCTGCCGCTGGGATTGACACCAGCACGCCTGACGTGTAAAACGGTGGGGAGCTGAAGTGATGGGATCCCGTCCTGACGCGCGCCAATAAAACCTTCACAGATTTGGGGGAAAAAATGAACACGCGCATTGCCAGCCGAGTGCTTGCTTGTCTTATATTAGCTACCGCAACGGTCGCTCACGCGAAAGTACATCGGGTCCTTCCCGGTGAATCCATTCAGGGAGCGATAAACGTGGCCGCTCCCGGTGACACGATCCTGGTGGAGCCGGGGACTTACCAGGAGACAGGTAATGGCCGTTACGGGCTGCGTATCGCCACTGATAACCTGCGCCTGATCGGCAAGACCAAAAAAGGTGAAGGCGTTCGGATTATCGCAAACGAGGCGCAGGAAACAGGGGTGTATGCCGCGCCAGACGGTTGCGACTACGACGTCAGTGATGACAGTGTGCTTGGGCAGGAATGCCGTAGCAGGGAGCTTCAGGGCTTCTATATCCGGGGCTTTTCGGTAGAAGAGTTTCCCAAGAACGGTATCCAGACTCGTTGGGTCGACGGCTTCGAGTTCGTCCGCAATACCTCGGTCAATAACCTCAATAACGGGATCTATCCCACCCTGTCCGCAAATGGCCTGGTGCGCAATAACGAATCCTACGGCTCCCTCGACACCGCAATGTGGGTGGCGGGTTCTGAAAATGTACGCGTTATCGGCAACGAGCTATACGGCAGTGTGATTGGTTTCGAAATCACGGTGTCCAACGAAGTCGTGGTCAAGCAGAATGAAATCTACAACAACACCGTGGGTGTAGGCCTTTTCCACCCCAACGGGGCGGGTAACCCCCCGCTGCCGGTCATGGCGAACTGGCTGATCGAGCAGAACGACATCTACGACAACAACCGGCCGAACGAGGCACTTCCCGGGACTTTCCAGAGCATTCTGCCGCCGGGGATCGGGGTCCTGTTGCTTGGTGTGAGCGATCATGTGGTCGCGAAAAACAACGTCGAGGGCAACGACTTCGTCGGGATTGGAGTGCTGGGGTGGTGCACAGCCACCGGTACGACGCCCGAAAACTGTTTAGCCAAACCACCAATCACGTCTCCTGACGCTAGTAACAATCTCGTCCAGCTGAATTACCTGAGTGGCAACGGCAACGCTCCGATGGCCGGGCCTCTTAATTTCCTGGCGGCGGACGTGACCTACTTCGATTTAGGTGACGGGTCTACCGGCAATTGCTTCAAGAAGAACAAGCCCAAGAACGGCTTTACTGTCGTTTCTTCCGCAGGGGTATTACCGACCGACGGCTGCTAGCCAGCCACACCTGGATTTGACGCCCGGTGCCACACGAGTGGCCCGGGAATCCCCGGGGCCGGGTCGCCGGCTTAAGGACCTGAATGGCTCCACATTCCCCTGCTGCAACGATCGAAAGCCATGGCTGCTCGGTCGTTTTGCGTTGCGTATACGGCCCCGAGGCGCTGGAACTCTTCTTGAGCTGCCAGCCCGCCGAGGTGGCGGATGCCGGCCGGCAGGCCGAAGCAATCTATCGCGCTATTCTAGGCGTGCTCAAGGCCGAGGGAGGAACTTTTGCGTCGGTCGTGTCTGAGACCGTCTTCCTGCGCAATCTTCGGGCAGACTTCGAGTCTGTCCGCGAAGCTCGCCATCGGGTTCTCGCCGCATTTGGTGAGGCGGCGGCGAGGCCCGCTATCACCGAGATTGAGCAAGCTCCGCTGAACGAGAAGGCCTGCCTGGAAGTATCGTTGCAGGCCGTCATTCCGAACCGCCCGCCGCTGCAAGTCGACAGCATCGAGGTTAAGCCCCGCTGCGGCTGCGCCGAGTGTGCCCGTGCCCACGGCCTGCGAATTCACATTGGCGACGATGAGGCCCGGTTTTATGCCGGGGGGCTCTGCGGGGCCGGTGAGAGCGCTTACGAGCAGACCCTCGCTATGTTCGGCCTTGCCGAAGACATGCTGCGACAGGCCGGGCTGGAATTCAGCGATGTGGTGCGCACCTGGATTTACCTGCGTGAGATGGACCGCGACTACGCCGACCTGAACCGGGCACGCCGCGAATTTTTCACTGCACGGGGGATTCAGCCCGTCCCTGCCAGTACTGCCATCGGTGGCGCTCCTGTCTCGGCCAGGCATGACCTGAGCCTGAGTATCTATGCGGCCAGGGGCAGGGAGCCCGTTGAACGAACAGTGATGACCTCACCCACCCTGAACGAAGCTCCGGAGTACGGTGCAGATTTCGTTCGCGGCTTGCGCATCGCTGACTCGAACAAGATCACCTTGATTGTCTCCGGAACTGCCAGTGTCGATGAAGCCGGTGCGACAGCCCATGTGGGTGATTTCGCCGCACAGGTCGAGCGCATGCTGCTCAACCTCAGTACTCTTCTTGCCGGGCAGGGGGCGGGTTTCGGTGATGTTGTTTCCGCCATTACCTATGTCAAGCATCGGCGGGACGCGGTGCACTTGCGAGACCTTTTTCAGCGGGCTGGCTTCGAAGGCTTTCCCCAGGTATTCGTCGAGGCCGATGTTTGCCGCCCGGATCTATTGTGTGAAACCGAATTGATCGCTGCCTTGCCCGGCAACAGCTAAGGCAGGCGGATGCCATAAAAGTCGAGTCGCCCCCGACCGATTGCTTGCCCCGCTGGCTGTCCAGTTCCGGGTGAGCAAGCCCTGGTCGACACCCGCGTAGCGAAGTGATGCCGGCAGCGAGCTGAACAGCCGACAAATCGGGTATAATTGCCGGCTGTTTCCCCTTTCAATGTGACTTGACTATGATTACACGCTCGCCTAACGGACTTCCCACAGCCCTGGGTACCTTGAATGACAGTGTTCGCCTGGCTCGCGCAGGCTGGCGCGGCGCTTTGAGAGTTGGCCAGACTGTGGGTGTACTCTCGCCCAGGCTGGCGAAACTCTTGCTCCAGCGCCGCAAGCCCGCTGCCCGTGATGTGCGGGAGGTATTTGAGGAAATGGGTGTCACCTATATCAAGCTGGGTCAACTGATCGCCAGCTCGCCCTCGTTTTTCCCCCGGGAGTATGTAGAAGAGTTCCAGGGCTGTCTCGACCAAACGACACCGATACCCTTTGACCAGGTACTCGCGGTGATGGAGGATGACCTGGAATTGCCGATAGAGGAGCTGTTCCAGTCGATCGATCCCAAGCCCCTGGCCTCGGCATCCATCGCCCAGGTCCATGCCGCAACCTTGCTCAGCGGCGAAGATGTGGTGGTCAAGGTTCAGAAGCCGGGTATAGAGCATGTTCTCACCACCGATATGAACTTTCTCTTCCTGTCATCCCGGTTGTTCGAAATGGCCTCTCCGGGACTCAGCAAGGAGTCGGTTTCCGGTATGGTCTCGGAGCTCTATGCCTCCATGCTGGATGAGTGCGACTTTATCAAGGAACGAAAAAACCTGGAGGAATTTGCCCGCTTCCTGCAGCGCAGCGGTAACACCGAGGTGATCGTTCCGCGGCCCTATCCCAAGGCCTCGAGCAAAAAAGTGCTCACCATGGAACGGTTTTACGGGGTCGCACTCACGGACTACGATAACCTGAAGCAGTACACCAATGATCCGGCCAAGGTACTGATTACCGGCCTCAATACCTGGTTTTCCAGCCTGATGGACTGCGATTTTTTCCATGCCGATCTTCACAGCGGCAATATCATGCTGCTGGAGGACGGGCGTTTGGGTTTTATCGATTTCGGCCTGGTAGGGCATATCGAATCAAGCACCTGGGAGGCGATGTTTACCCTCCTCGATGGCTTGAGCCATGAAAACTATTCACAGATCGCCGAGTCCATGGTGGCTGTCGGTATGACCAGTGAAGATGTCGATACCGCTGCCCTGAGTCGCGACATTGAACAGCTCTTCAAGCGGAGTGAAGCAGTCGTGCCCCATGTTCTGGGGGAGGCCATTGGCGATGATATTAATCAGCTTTTGTTGGAGTTGGCAGACCTGGGCAAAGCTTACGGAATCCGCTTTCCGCGGTCATTCACATTGCTGTTGAAGCAGTTTCTTTACTTTGACCGTTATGTCCAACTGTTAGCGCCGGGTATGGATCTTTTCAGTGATGAGCGGATTGCGCTGAAAGGGTATTGAGACTGAAGGCTGAAGCCGCTGCTGCGGGGCTGCTATTCGTCGAAACACACCTGCCCCTGCAGCACTTGCCGGACCCAGCTGCGGTACTTGTCGATAAAACGGCTGGTATCCCAGGCTTCGGAGACAGCCGCGTTATTGAAAATCAGCTTTTCCTGGCCGCTGATATAACCCTTTCGCCAAAGCCCCCTGAGGTAGTTGCGAAGTATCCGCGCGACCTCTTCTTCGCTACGACACAGCTGGGTTTGCGCCAACACAACGCCATCCTGTTTGATCCAGAAAGGCAACCTGGGCCCACTGCGCGCTACCTCGATATGCAAATACCCTGACATCTTGTAACCTCGAACGGTGCAATTCCCGATGGGGGCAAAGTCAGGCTTGCTGACCTTTCCTTCGGTGTCCTGATCTCGGACCAATGCTGCAGCCTGACCCGATTGGGCTCGCATAGACCCGCTCTCTCGCCGTAAACCGGCACAGGGCCGTGTCTCGCCAACACTGATCTCTGGTTGTAATGGTGCCCCGGTCAGCGTATCGGCGCAAGCCCCGGGCCTGGGCAATATGGGCCCGGTGCCGGTGGTATTTGTGCCGCTCCGGGTGGCTTGACTGCCAACTGCCCAAATTCGCCCGCTGATCGAGAAGCAAAAGCCCGTTCAGGATTGCCATGCAGTTGAGAATAGAGCACAGGACTTGCGCTGGAGCATACAAAAAGCGCATGGGGTCGAGTAGAATACTCTGATCGAGTCAACCGGGGTTGGCGCAAGCCGAGCAAATAGCGGGGTGCTATCTGGGCGGGTCCTGTCCAACCAGCGACAACAAAACCAGGGATCATCATGGCCAAAAAAAATGCCTTTTACGCGCAATCGGGTGGCGTTACCGCCGTGATTAATGCTTCAGCCTGTGGCCTGCTTGAAGCTGCTCGGGAGCACAAGCGCGAGATAGGGAAAGTTTACGCCGGGAAAAACGGCATTATCGGCGCTTTGCGTGAGGAGCTGATCGATACCTCGAAAGAGAGTGCCGGCGCCATCGCCGCTTTGCGCCATACACCGGCGGGCGCTTTTGGGTCGTGTCGCTATAAGTTGAAAAGCCTGGAGCAAAACAGGGCAGAGTACGAGCGCCTGATCGAGGTTTTCAAAGCGCATAACATCGGTTATTTCTTTTACAACGGTGGTGGTGACTCCGCCGATACCTGCCTCAAGGTCTCGCAGCTGTCGGCGCAGATGGGTTTTCCCATCCAGGCTATCCATATTCCGAAGACCGTGGACAACGACCTGCCGTTCACCGACAACTGCCCCGGATTCGGCTCGGTCGCAAAATACGTGGCGGTATCCACTCTGGAGGCGGGGCTGGATGTGGAGTCGATGTGTGAAACGTCAACCAAGGTTTTCATACTGGAAGTGATGGGCCGTCACGCGGGCTGGATTGCGGCGGCGGGGGGACTTGCAGCCAGTGCCGAGGGAGAGCCGCCCCACATTATCCTGTTTCCCGAGGTCGCATTTAACCGGGAAAAGTTTCTGCGCAAGGTTAAGCAGTGTGTCAAAAAGTACGGCTACTGTGTCATCGTCGCCTCGGAAGGAACCCTGAATGCGGATGGTACATTGCTGGCCGATGCGGGTACGACCGACGCCTTTGGCCACACCCAGTTGGGGGGTGTGGCACCGACTCTCGCTGGTATCGTCAAGGAAGAGCTGGGCTACAAATATCACTGGGCACTGGCAGATTACCTGCAGCGCTCCGCTCGCCACATTGCGTCGGCGACAGATGTTGAACAGGCCTATGCCGTAGGCAGAGCGGCGCTGGAATACGCGCTGGCCGGCAAGAACGCCGTCATGGTGACGATAGAGCGCGGCAAGGGTAAGAAATACGCGTGGTCGCTGGGTGAAGCGCCCCTCGATAAAGTGGCTAACGTCGAGCAGAAGATGCCCCGCAACTTCATCAGCCGCGACGGCATGAACATTACCGATCGGGCCCGGGAATACCTGGCACCGCTGATAGTCGGTGAGGACTATCCTCCGTACCGCAATGGATTGCCCCAGGCCGCAAAGCTGAAAAAGGTGCTGGTGGAGAAAAAGCTGAAAGAAAGTTTTACGGTTTAACGGGCCTGTCCCAGGTCGCTGCAATCGCAGCCGCCTGGCGGCAGCCGGGAATCAGGGTTTCCGGTCCAGCGTAATGCTTTTTTTCGCGGCGCTGGCCTTGGGCGAATCGTGAAGCGGCTGTTCGCAGTGTGGGCAGATGATCCGGCGCTTGATATGCCGGGTTGCGGTATTGAATATCAGCGCGGCGTCCTCGTGGCTAAGCCCCAGATCAGTTCGAAGTCGCTCCAGATCTTTCTTCTCTTCATCACTGACATCGCCGTCCACCAGGTATTGCGACAGCTTGGACTTGTATTCGCGCCGGCTGCGGTGGACATAATCCGAAAAAGCTGAAGCCAGTATGCCTGCGGGCAGCGCCACCATCCCCATGCCGATGACCGTAATGCAGCCACCAAAAAACTTCCCCATGGGGGTAATCGGTGTTACGTCGCCATAGCCCACGGTCGTCAGGGTCGCCATGGCCCACCACATGGAATCCGGGATGCTGCCGAATGCATCCGGCTGGATTTCGTGTTCAATGAGGTAAATTCCGCTGGAAGCCAACATGAGCAATACCAACAGGATGAACAGCGCGGCAAACAATGAACTGGCTTCTTCCTTCAGCACCGACAACAGTATGTTCATGGCGCCCGAGTATCGTGTGAGCTTGAAAATACGCAGCAGCCTGACGACTCTCAGGAAGCGCAGGTCGATACTGACAAAGAAGGTCAGGTAGAACGGCAGGATCGCCAGCAGGTCGATCAGTGCCATCGGCGAAAGCAGGTATTTCAGTCTTGTTTGCCCACTGGGTTGACCGTCATCTCCCCGTGCCTCGGGGGCGGTCCAGAGGCGCAGCACGTACTCGATGGTAAAAACGGCAACAGAAAATACTTCGAACCGAAAAAACTCCTCTCGGTATTGATTGCCGTACCGCGGCACGGATTCCAGCACAATGGCTAGTACATTCAAGATGATCAGTGCGATGAGAAAAATATCAACGGAGCGACCGAGCAAGTCGTTTTCGCGATGAGGTTGCAGAAGGTCGGCAATACGTTGCCGTAGCGCGTGCGCCATCGTGACTCCAGTATTAGCCGGGACCGGCCTGGATTTCCCGGAATTGCCGGCGGGTTCGAATCCTTTGGCGGCCCTGTGGGATCAGGTAATTGACAAAGCCCGCATGGTTATGGGTATTCCCCAAGATACCAATTTGGCCGGCATTTTCCAATGCTACCGGCTCGTTTCCCCGGACCGGGTTGGCGAAACCCGCGCCCGGCGCGTTGCGCCGGTTGCTCTCTGCCAGCTTAGCACCAACGCGGGGCCGCGGCGCCACTGTCATCAGAAGCCCAGCGGTATATCGAGGTACAACCAGGCACCCAGCAACGCGGTCCAGGCCAGCAGTAGCACCAGGGAATAGGGGAGCATCATCGCAATGACGGTACCAATGCCGGCTTCGGGCTGATAGCGCTGGGCGAAGGCTACTACAATGCCGAAGTAGGGCATTAGTGGAGTGATGATGTTGGTGCTGCTGTCGCCGATTCGATAGGCAGCCTGCACCGATTCGGGAGCAACGCCGTAAAGCAGGAGCATGGGAACAAATACCGGCGCAATTACACTCCACTTGGCCGAAGCACTGCCAATCAACAGATTAATCCCCGCTGCCAGCGGAACAAACAACAACAGTACCAGCGTGCTGTTCAACTCGCTGGCCTTCAGCAGCTCCGCGCCTTTAATGGCTGTAATCAAACCGAGGTTGGTCCAGGCAAAGTAGCTGACGAATTGCGCCGCAAAAAACATCAGGACCAGGTAGCCGGCCATCATGCGCAGGGCGCTTTCCATACTCTCGATGATGTCTTTGCCGCCGCTGAATCGGCCGCTGGCGAGGCCGAACACGCTACCGACAAGGGCAAAATAAAGGGCAATGATCGTGACAATGCCAGTGATGAAAGGACCGCCCAGGATACCGCCCTGGTCGTCCCTGAGCCACCCCTGTGCCGGCACTATGGCAAGCGCCAACAAGACGAAAAACAGCACGCTGGCGGCCGCAACGGAAGCCAGTGCTTTCCGGTCATCGGTCGTCACGCCCTCGGTGTCGGCCTCCTGTGGAAGGTGATCGAGCTGTGGGGGTAGGCGTGCAATGGTGACTCGCTCGGTTACCTGCGCCACCAGCCACGCAATGATCAGCGTCGAGGCAGCCATAAAATAGTAATTGGCGGCGGGACTCACATGGGCCGAACTGTCGACCAGACGCGCAGCCTCGGTCGAGATGCCGGATAGCATTGCATCGATGGGACCAATGGCAAGATTTGCGCTGTAACCCGCGGAGACACCGGCAAAGGCAGTCGCGATGCCCGCCAGCGGAGGTCGACCGGAAGCCGCAAAAAGCGCCGCCGCCAGTGGTATCAAAACCACGTAGCCGGCATCGGCGGCAAGGCTCGATAGCACGCCCGCCAGGGCAACGAACCAGCTCAGGGTCCTGGGCGTAGCGGCAGTGACGAGTCCCCTTAGCAGCGTGTCCAGCAGACCTGACTTTTCTGCGATGCCAATGCCCAGCATTGCCACCAAAACCGTCCCCACGGGCGCGAAACCGGTAAAGTTGCCAACGGCCTCGGTAAGAATGCGTTGCAAGCCTTCCCGGGATACCAGGTTCAAGACTGTAACCGTTTCGCCACTTACCGGATGGCTTGCGCTCAGGCCGGTCAGCGCGAACAGGCAGGAGAGGGCGATAACCAACACGCTCAGGTAGACGAACAGCAGGGTAGGGTGCGGGACCCGGTTACCGAGGACTTCCACCCTGTCGAGCCAACTGCCGGATCCGGTGCTCATACCTGCCTGGGTTTTCCTGTGCCAAGAATTGCCGTTGCGTGGTGTGCTGCCAGCGCAGTGTAATGGCTACGACTGGTTTGGGCAAAGCTGTCTCGACGTTGCGGGCGGCTTTGCCCAGTCCGGGTCTTCGGGGAGTTGGCCAGGACTCATTGTGGGGTGCTTGTTACCCGCTTGCAACAGCGGCCCGGCGGTTGCGTGGTATGCCCTCGGTGGCCGCTAGCGAACGAGGTCCCGCAGTGCCAACTTGCGGTTGCCACTGCGGTGGGTCAGCTGGGCCAACAGTAGTTCTGCAGTCGCCAGGGCGTCAATAAGGGCGTTATGCCCCGGATAATCCGGCAAATTATAGCGGGTACGGCAACTGCCAAGCCGGAGCCCGTTTTTAGCTGGCACGGAGCCTTGCCGGCTCATTCTGCGCTGCTCCATCCGCAGTGTGTCGATGTAGGGCAGAAGCAGTGGCGCGTTGTATAACAGGCAACTGATCTGGTTCAGGAACGACATGTCCAGCATGGCGTGATGAAACACCAGAATCCGCCCGCGGGCCACCTCCAGGAAGCGCTCCATCATCGCCTCCCGGCTGATACCTGCAACCAGCTCGCAGTCGCGCAATTGGTGAATCGTTGCGCTTTGGCCAACCCCGCGCTCGCTGCACAGCAAATAGTGCTCGGCAGTACTGAGCTTGATGCCGGCATTGGCGATGACGACCCAGCCGATACTCAGCATTTCCCCCTCGGCCGCGGACAACGCCGAGGTTTCCGTATCGGCTACCAGAAACTCAAGTCTGCGCCAGTCGGTACCCGCGGAGGGATAAGCTCCAGACCAACATCGGGCAAGGGCAGGGCTTTTGGCCTTGCGCCCGTACCATGCGCGTTTTAGTTTCAGTCCCATCATTAGCCAAAGCCAGCCCGGAATTTCAAGCGCACCGCGGTCTGTGCGTCATCGACGATGGTGAACGCGTCCCGCAACTGTTCCTTCGCGAGCTTGGGTAGATCGTTGGGGTTACACATATTGGTGGTCTTCTCGCCCCGGGTAACCTGCTTGGCCTGGGACTTGATACGAAGCTGCATGATAAAGTGCAACGCATCCTGCAGGTTGCGACTGTCGTTTATCGTCAACACTTTTTCGTTCGCCAGTTGGGTAAGGCGGTCGTCGGTATTGACGGCCGTTATTTTGTGGGCGAGGGCGTGAATGCGCACGATATCCACAATAGGTATCACACCTCGTTTTTTGAGGTCCAGTGTGTCTCTATGTTCGCCGTTGCGCTCGACCAGGAAGCGCCTGAATATCCCCAGTGGCGCAGGCGCGTCGAGCACGTTGGCCGCGAGCGCGGCGAGGAAAATTCCGTTGCGGGACACGGTGTCCAGCATGTATTCCTGCAATTGTCGGCACAACTCGGCATCGCCATAAATCGCTCGCAGATCAAAAAAGATGCTGACTCGCATGACCGCGCCCGGAGTGGGCGCGTTGGTCCAGCGATCGACAGTGCGCTTCCAGCCCTTAAGGGTCTGGCGCCATTCGTCGGTGGTGGCCATGACCCCGCCGGGGCAGTAGATGTAGCCACAGGCATCGAGACCGTCACAAATAGACTTTGCCATGTTCTCGAACCAGGGTTTGTCCTCGTCCCGGAGCTCGTTGGCGATCAGCAGACCGTTATCCTGGTCGGCGTTGATAAGCTGTTCGCTGCGCGCCTGGGAGCCAAACCCCAGCCAGCAGAACGACACCGGTGCCGGCCCGGCCTCCTGCATATAGAGTTCTATCAGGCGGACGGTAACGGCATCACTGATCGCGGTAAGAATATGTCCCACCTGGTTGGCTCGCACGCCCGCGTTGACCCATTGGACCAACAGGTTGGGCATGTTGTTGACGACTTCTCTCAGCCCCGCGATGTCTTTTTGCCGGGAGACGTGCTGCACCAGATAAACCGGGTCGTCCTGGCGCGCAAGCATCATGTCTGAGGTGGTGATGATCCCGACCAGCCGGTGATCATCGATAATCGGCAAATGGTGGTAACCCTGCTGGGTCATAAAAAGCGTGGCGTCAAACACCGTTGACTGGGAATCGATGCCCTGGGGGTCGCGGGTCATTACCCGGGAAATCGCCTGGTCGGCGGGCATGTCGGTGGCCAGCACCCGCGTTCGCAGGTCCCGGTCAGTGACAATGCCCCGCACCTCGTCACCGTCCATCACGATGGCAGAAGATACCCGACGCGCGCTCATGGCCTTGGCGACCTCGGCCACTGTATCCGTATGCTCCACTGTAAGCACGTTTTTGCTCATCAGCGATTCGATGCGTCGCATCATGTTGTTGGGATCGGGTTCATGCCGGGCAGCCCTGCGCAGTCGTCGGCTGCGCTGGCTGGTGAAAAACCGATCGACATGGCGATGCCTTTTTCGAAGCACCTGGTAGTGCTCGTCGGGCAGCAGGTAGATCAGGCAATCCTCGATCACGGTCGCGATGACTGGTTCTTCCTTATTCATCGCGACAAGGTTAAAGCTCTCGCCTTCGCCGAGTCGGTCGAACAAACGGTTTTTACTATCGCGCAGTTCTATCGCACCGCTTCTGATCACCCTCAGGCCATCGTCCTCCCGATCGGGGTCGAACTGGTGGCCCTGGTTGTAATAGGTGACTTCCAGTTGGGTCACGACCTGGTTGAAGTCGCTGGTGGGCAAATCATTGAATGGCAGGCAGTCGCGCAAAAAATCCGCCACCATATGTAACTCCGGGCTTTCCAGGCCGGGGGCAGGGCTGGTAGTGTTCATCTCGGTGCTGGGGCCTCCTGCGTTTGTCCGAATCGGCGAAGGTCAAGCCTTGCCATCATTGTTTTCGATACCGCGTTACTCCTCGCGAGTTCCGCGAAAATCTTTTTCGAAGCTGGTTTGGTAATCCAGAAAAGCCGTGCTGGTGTCGCCGTAATACACCGATTCCCCCGCGGCCAGCACCATGCGAAGACGGCTGCCGTCAGTTTTGGGTTGGCTCAGGGTAATCGTCCACTCGGTGCGCTGCGCATTCTGGTTTTTCATCGGCCTGGGCTCACCGGGTTGCTCCGGGTCGTCGACCATGGCAAGCCGCGCGCCTTGCAGCGGAAACGCCGACTTCAGCGTCAGGTTCAGGTAATTCTCGTCCAGGTGCTGGGCCGTTATGTCAACCGTAAAGTCGGCATTCTTGAGACCGCAGCGGCCACTGTTATAGCGGCAGTTGGGCTTCTCCGCAAGCTCGTAGGCCTCGCCGGGCAGGGCCTTGTGCGGCTTTTCACTGACAAAGTAGTCGGTGGCAAAGTAGGCGATGATTGCGAGAATCGGGGTGACGATGAGCGCTGCAATAATATGCTTATTCTTGAACATGGTGTCGTTACTATGCCTGTATTAGAGGACTGGAGTCTGGCCTTTGTGGATGAACACGGGTAGCTGTCGTCCAGGGGTTTTAGGGTCGGCTCCGGCGCTAGCCTGCAGGCCACCATGATACGGAACTGTCGCAATAAAAAAAGGCTCCTTGCGGAGCCTTTGATCAAAAAGCAATCAGAGCAGGTTGACGATCAGTGATCGTGTGCCTCGGCAACGCCCTTGGGCATGCGGAAGGCCTCGACCATGTGCTGGATTTCAACCGGCGGCGGTGCGGTCATCTTGGCGACCACGATAGCCACGGCAAAGTTGACCAGCGCTCCAATTGCACCAAACGCGTTGGGCTCGACATTGAGGAACCAGTTCGGCTTCATACTACCCAGGAACTCGGTACCCGGAACGAACATGATGCCCTTATGCTGGAATACATACAGCAGGGTCACGGTGATACCCGCGATCATACCGGCAATGGCACCTTGCTTGTTCATGGATTTGCTGAAGATACCCATCATCAACGCCGGGAAGATCGAAGACGCGGCCAGTCCGAATGCGAGTGCTACCGTTCCGGCTGCGAAATCCGGGGGGTTCAACCCGAGGTAACCGGCCACGGCAATTGCACCGGCCATCGACACTCGACTCCACATCAGTTCCGAACTCTCGCTCATATTGGGCGTGAAGACCCCCTTCAGCAGGTCGTGGGAGACCGCCGAGGATATCGCCAGTAGCAAGCCGGCTGCGGTAGACAGCGCCGCTGCCAGACCACCGGCGGCAACCAGGGCAATAACCCAGTTGGGCAGGTTGGCAATCGAGGGGTTGGCCAGTACCATGATGTCGCGGTCAATCTTGACCATTTCATTGGTATCAGCATCCGCTGAGTACTGGATCAGGCCGTCACCGTTCTTATCTTCAAACTCCAGCAAGCCGGTTGTTTCCCAGGCTTTAAACCACTCAGGCCGATCTTCGTAGGCCAGGTATTGGCCGGGACTGGGCTCTATGGTGGTCATCAGGTTCAGTCGCGCCATGGCCGCTACCGCAGGGGCAGTGGTGTACAGAATCGCGATGAACACGAGCGCCCAACCCGCAGAAGTCCGCGCGTCAGCCACCTTGGGAACCGTGAAGAAGCGAATGATAACGTGGGGAAGGCCCGCGGTACCAATCATCAGCGACATGGTGTAAACGAACATGTTGAAGTAACTGATTTGCACCTGGGTCGTGTATTCCGCAAACCCGAGTTCCGAAACCACCTGGTCGAGCCTGTCCAGCAGGTAGGTGTCAGTGCCGGCCATGGTACTGCCGAGACCGAGCTGCGGAAGCGGGTTACCTGTCAGGTTCAGGGAAATGAAGATAGCCGGAATGGTGTAGGCAAATATCAGTACGCAGTACTGGGCGATCTGGGTATAGGTAATACCCTTCATGCCACCAACAACCGCATACACGAATACAATCGCCATGCCCACGTACAGGCCGGTGTCATAATCGACGACCAGGAAGCGCGAGAACGCCACGCCGACCCCTTTCATCTGCCCGATTACATAAGTCACCGAGATGATGATGAGGCACAGCACTGCGACAATACGCGCGGTACGGGAGTAGTAGCGATCACCGATAAACTCGGGCACCGTAAACTTGCCGTGCTTGCGCAAGTAAGGAGCCAGCAGCATCGCCAGCAACACATAGCCACCGGTCCAGCCCATCAGGAAGACCGAACCACCGTAACCCATGAAGGCGATCAAGCCCGCCATCGAGATGAAGGATGCCGCAGACATCCAGTCCGCCGCCGTGGCCATACCGTTGGCCACCGGGTGAATACCGCCGCCCGCGACATAGAACTCCTTGGTAGAGCCGGCACGCGCCCAGATGGCGATGCCGATATAGAGGGCGAAGGTCGCGCCCACTATAATGAACGTTAATGTTCGTAGATCCATGATTATTCTCCTTATTAGTCGTCGTGGACGCCGAATTCACGGTCGAGGGCTGCCATTCTCTTCGCATAGATAAAGATCAGGGCAACAAACGTATAAATGGATCCCTGCTGGGCAAACCAGAAGCCCAGCTTGTATCCGCCCAGTTGTATATTATTGAGCGGCTCGAACAGGAGAATCCCGCAACCAAAACTGACGACGAACCAGATAACCATCATGGTAATCATCAGCTTTACGTTCCGATCCCAGTACGCTTTTGCGTCTGCTTCACTTTTAAACGCCATTTCTCACACCTCCTCTGGTGCTTTTATTCTTTGAGCCGGCAACCAAGGTAGCAGCTTGCCGGCTCTCGGACTGCTAGACATAAGTCGTAGCCAGGTAGTTAGAACCCGTACTTCACAGAAAACTGGAAGCGGCTGAGGGAGCCCTTGCGTTTATCCTCAAGCTCCTTGGTCGCGTAGATAAACTCGCCGCCAAACATAAGCGCCGGGGTAGGCACGTACTGCAGGTTGACGTGAGCTGACTGGTACTTTTTGGCCCAGCCATCCACAAATGGCGCTTTGCTGGAACTGGGGTTGTCGGCTTCAGCCATGGAGAGTGAGAAATTGCTGCGCCAGTGGTCGCTCCAGAGATGGCGGTAGGCGATGAAGCCGCCGTACTGTTTGAAGGTTTTTATGTTGCCATCGGCATCGATGTAGCCATCGTTAAAGCCGTTCAGGGCCATGTACCGACCCAGTGCGTTGCCGTAGTTGAACATAAAGCGAATGTCGTCCCGGCCGATCATCAACTTACCCGCGAGGCTCAGGCCGTAACCGTATGCTGAGTCGTCGCTGTCCTGGGTATTGCCGCCGTTGCTGCGTGTGTCGTAGCTCAGCTCGCGACCGATCGCGGCCATAGACCAGCCCAGGCTACCCCAGTTTGCGTTATAGCGCAGTACGATGTCGGGCATGACTTCAGAGTCGTCCCTCACGTCGAGGGCGCCTACTGGGTCGCCAGTAGTGTCATACTCGGTAGCATTTAGGCGAGTGAAGGGGTTTTCCAGGGCGATATCGATGGGGCCCGGACTCCAGCGAATCATCGGCTGGCGGTTGAAGATCGTGCCAACCGGTCCAACGAAGTCCTGTAGGTCGGGCAGGGCGCCGACGTTGAAGAAGGTCGACCAGGTCTGGCCCGCCAGGATCGAGCTGTTTTCCCCGTACTGCCATTTGACGAAGGCGTGGCGCAGGCGCGACGCCTCGGAGTTGGAGATTCGCTCGTCCCCCTGAGCGCTGAGGATGAAGTCGAGCTCGATCCGGGTTGAGATGTTGCCGACGTCGGTATCGGTGCTGGTGGTGAAGAAGAAGCGCGAGGTTTTGGCGTGGATATTGGTGGATTGGTAGCTGTCGCTTTTGATATCCGGATCGGCGTTCTCAACCGGAATCAGGCTCGGCACCAGGAAATCCTCGATTAAGTCGTTCCCGGGTTTGCCCTCCTCGTAGTCGGTGTAAATGGTATCGAGTTGGATAAAGCCCCCGTAGGTGAACTGGGTGCCTTTCTTCTCCGGGCGTACTTCCTCAATCTGCTGCTGATTGACGGCAACGTTCTCGCTGGTGGTGCTGACATCCCGCTTGAGCTGGGTCAGTTCCGCTTCCAGTGCCTTGATGCGCTCGGCATTGATGGCAGCATCGGTTGCCGCATCGGCCATAACGTTCGAGCCAAGCAGCACCATCGGTGCGGCTACAATCGCGGCGTAAATTGGATTTCTATTGTGTGTCATCGTGTACCCCTCCAAGGATTTTATTTTGACCACTGCATTTGTAATGCTTAAACCACGGCAAAAGTATTAGCCATTAGTCTAAACCGCTTACCTTGTCGACCAATGTCTAATGGGAACCCACCCCATCAAATTTAAGATGGAATGCCCTTCGACCGAACGGTTCAGATTGGCAGGCAATGAAGGAACGACAGTTATACCCGGTAAGTGCCGCGCTGGTGCAGGAATCGCTGATTGACAATCGGCAGTATCGGGCCATGTACAAGCTTTCGGCTGAGCAGCCGGAACGCTTCTGGGCTGAGCAGGCAAACTGTGTCGACTGGATCAAACCGTTTTCCGAGGTCCGGGATTTCAGCTTCGATGAAAGCGACCTGCACATCAACTGGTTCCGCGACGGCTACCTGAACGTCAGCGCCAATTGCCTCGATCGTCACCTGGTTGCCATGGGTGACAAGACGGCACTGATATGGGAGCCCGACGACCCCGACGACAGTCACCAGCAGGTCAGCTATCGCGAGCTTTACGGCGCGGTTTGCCGTTGCGCCAACGGGCTGTTGAATCTGGGGGTTGCCAGGGGAGATATCGTCACGATCTACCTGCCGCTGCTACCGGAAACCGTCATCGCGATGCTGGCCTGTGCCCGCATCGGCGCGGTACATAGTGTGGTGTTTGGGGGCTTCGCCGCGGAAGCGCTGGCCGACCGGATCGAGGACTGCCGATCCCGCTGGGTCATCACGTCTGATCACAGTCTGCGTGCGGGCCAGCAAATCGGCTTGAAAGCCAATGTCGACCTGGCATTGGAACGCTGTGACTCCGACAGTGTCGACAAAGTGATTGTCGTGCGTCGCAGTGGCTTGGACATCCCGTGGAATCCACAGCGCGATGTCTGGTTTAGCGACATGCTCGCCAACCAGCCGGACCATTGCCCGGCCGCCGTGATGGCAGCGGAAGACCCGCTGTTTGTGCTGTATACGGCGGGGACTGCCAACAAACCCCGGGGGCTGGTGCACACCTGCGGCGGCTACCTGGTGTACGCGGCCAGTACCCACCGCTACGTGTTCGATTGTCAACCCGGCGATATTTATTGGTGTACCGCCGATATCGGCTGGATTACGGGGCACAGCTATGTGGTTTACGGGCCGCTCGCCAACGGCGCTACCACGCTGCTGCACGAGGGGGTGCCCGATTACCCGGACATAGGGCGTTGGTCAGAGTTGATCGATAAATACGCAGTCAGCATCTTTTATACGGTGCCCACCGTCATTCGAAGCTTGATGCTTCATGGCGATGCCACGGTTGGCGGCACCGACCGCAGCAGCCTGCGCTTACTCGGCTCGGTGGGCGAGCCCATCAACCCGGAGGCATGGCACTGGTTCTACCATGTGTTCGGCCGCGGTCAATGTCCGGTTATCGATACCTGGTGGCAAACCGAGACCGGCGGCATCATGATTGCTCCGCTGCCGGGAGCAACCGCCTTGAAACCGGGTTCTGCTACCTTGCCTTTTTTTGGTGTCGAGCCGGTGCTGTTTGACGACGCCGGCAATCAGGTGGAGGGGGCTGGTGAGGGTAACCTGGTCATTCGCGGCAGTTGGCCCGGCCAGGCGCGGGGTATCCTCGGGGATCCCCAGGGCTATTACGAGGCCTACTTTTCCCAGTGCCCGGGGCATTATTTTACCGGCGACGGCGCGCGCCGGGATGAAGACGGTTACTACTGGATAACGGGCCGGGTCGATGAGGTGATCAACGTCGCTGGGCATCGCTTGAGTAGCTCTGAAATCGAAAAGGTTCTGGTCTCCCACCGCAGCGTACTCGAGGCGGCTGTGGTTGCCTATCCCCATGCGATCAAGGGCCAGGGGCTGTACGCATTCGTTACCCTGTGTGCCGACCAACTCGCCGACGAGCACTGCAGGCGGGACCTGGTTGACTGGTTGCGCTTGCAGATAGGCGGTATCGCCAAGCCCGACGTGATTCAGTGGGTCCCTTCCTTGCCCAAAACGCACAGCGGCGAGGTGGTGCGGCGCGTACTGCGCAAGATAGCTTACGATGAATGCGATCACCTGGGCGATATTTCAAATCTGGCGGAGCCCGAAGCCCTGCAACAACTGATCGCCAACCGGGTGAGACCGTCACCCGGGGCTTGATTCTCCGGCCGTCATCGTCTTCCCACAACACCGCATACCTGCCAGCGTGAATCCTGCTTTTTATGAGCGGGGCTGGCGCATCCTGGCTGCGCTTGCACCGATAGGGGGCGATGGTCATAATGAGGGTGCAAGCTCGAGAGCCGTGCTGCCAGATAATAAGGCCAGGAGTCAATAAATTAGGAGTCGTTGCATGTCGGGTATCCCGAACACCATCTTGATTGCTGATGACCACCCCCTGTTTCGCTCCGCCTTGAAGCAAACCATCGCTGCGCTATATCCCGACTCCAAAGTACTTGAAGCGGCCGATATTCCGGCTGTACAGCGGCACCTGGGTGAGATTGAGCAATTGGATCTGGTTTTGCTTGACTTGCACATGCCGGGTGCGCACGGTTTTAGCGCGCTGGCTTTTATCACCGGCCACCACGGTGCCTGTCCGGTCATTATGGTGTCGGCCAATGGCCACCCGGAGACTATCCGACGCGCCCTTGACTACGGCGCCGCCGGATTTTTATCCAAATCGGCCCCGGTCGACCTGATGCAGAGCACTATTGCCAGGGTGATGAGCGGTGAGATCGTGGCGCCTGATGTGGTGAATCAGGCTTCCCGGGGGGCCGATATCGGCTCACTGGATGTGTCTGACGCGGTGGCAAGCCTGACCCCCCAGCAGTTCAGGGTGGCTTCCATGCTGGTGGAGGGCCTGCTCAATAAGCAGATTGCCTACGAGCTGGACGTCACCGAGGCAACCATCAAGGCCCACATGACCGAAATTTTCAAAAAACTGGGAGTGCATTCGCGCACCCAGGCGGTACTCGCGCTCAATAGCCTGGCGCTGGAGTCACCGGCAGAGCTGGTAGCGGCGCCACCGCCGCTGTAGCGTCCCGACCGCGCTTCAAGCCAGTTTCGCAGGTCAAAACATCATGTCTAGCACCCCACCATCGGATTCGGCGCCGACGCCCGGCCGGGCCGGTACCCGTGTAGGGACTGCAGCTGCTGTGCCGCCGCCATTCGGCGCGTTGCAGCATCGGCTCAAGCGTCGGCGCTGTCCGCCAATGCCAGGATCATCGCCCGCAGGCGTCCGGGATTGATCGGTTTGGCCATGAATTTGTACCCGGCAGTCCTGACTTTGGCCCGGATCTGAGCACTGTCATCGGCACTGATAATAATTGCCGGGATGGGGCGTGCCCGGCCCTGGTTGAGGGTTGCCAGTACGTCGAGACCGTTTTCCGAAGCACTCAAATGGTAATCTGCCAGCACAATGGAAGGGGGCTGCGCCCGCCACTGGGCGGATGCTCCCCGGCCGTCAGTCGCCACCCGGGTTTTACAGCCCCATGCCCCGAGCAATTCCTCCATGCCCTCGAGGATTTCGGGTTCGTTGTCGATGCACAGGGCCTGCAGCCCCTCAAGGGTATTGCCGCTGACCCGCTCCCGGCCCTCGTCGTCCTGTACTTCCGGCCGGCCCAGTGGAACGGTAATGCTGAACATGGTGCCATGACCCGGCTTCGAGCGCAGGTCTACGGGGTGGCCCAGCATTTCTGCACAGCGTTTCACTATCGCGAGTCCGAGTCCAAGCCCCTGATCTCCGGCGCTGCCGGTGTGCTGCAGGCGTTCGAATTCGGCGAAAATACGCGCATGTTCACTGTCGGGGATTCCCGGGCCCGTATCCCAAACCTCGATGCGGATGCTGCCTTGCTGCCGTCGGCAGCCAAGCAAAACCTTGCCACTGTTGGTATACCGAATAGCGTTGGAGAGGAAGTTTTGCAGGATTCGCCGGAGCAGGTGGGGGTCTGAGTAAAGCCATACAGGAATGGGGCGGCTGATCAGTGGGAGCTGTTTGACCGCGGCCATCATCTCGAACTCGCGGCTCAGGTTTTCAATGAATTCGGCCGCGCTGAAATTGATGCGTTGAGGTTTCTGCTTGCCGGAGTCCAGCCTGGCGATTTCCCTGAGCGCGGTTATCAGCTCCTCCGCGCTGGAAAGCGAGCTGTCGATACTGTCGACAATTCGATTGAGCGCCGGGTCGGGCAATTCCCGGTGACGAGCTTTCAGGGCCTCGGTGAACAAGCGCGCCGCATTGATCGGCTGCAACAGGTCATGGCTGGTTGCAGACATGAACCGCGATTTGCTGGCATGGGCCTCCCTCAACTTGGCCTCTGCCTGCGCCCGCAAACGGTTCTCCGTGCGCAGGCGGGTGTTGGTTTCCGTCAGTACGCGGCTGCCTTTCTCAAGGCGTTGCTCGAGTGCGTCCCGGGCTTCTTCGATTTGCCCCAGCATGTCCTTGTATTCGGATATGTCGGTGTAGGTGGTCACGAATCCGCCATGGGGCATGGGGTTACCGCGAATATCGATGACGCTGCCGTTGGGCAGGACGCGTTCAAGCCGATAGGGGCTGCCAGCACGCAACAGCAGTAACCGCTTGGCGATTTCTTCGGGATGATTGTTGTCGTCGCCGAGGAGGCCGCGTTCGGCGTTGAACTGGTAAACCCGGTCGATGGGACAGCCGATGTAGAGGAAGCGCTCGGGGAAGTCGAAGATCTCTTCGTAGCTTTTGTTCCAGGCTACGAGGTTGAGGTCCCGGTCGACCACGCTGATGCCCTGGCTAACGGTCTCCACTGTCGTCTGCAATAGCTCGCGGTTGAATTCGTTGAGTCGACTCGCGTCGGTGACCATCCCGGCAAGATCGCGGTATTCCAGCTGCTGACTCTCCTCGAGCTGAAGCACGGCGCGGTGGGCGGATGCGGCGCCAATGTTGGCCGCCAATAATGATTCTATTCGCGATACCACGAACTGTGGCGCCCGATCCCCTGGCAGCAGGCGCTGCTCGTACAGTGCCTCGAACTCCTGCCATAGCTGGGTTGACATGCTGTCTCCCAAAAATGGCGGCAACAGCGCGCGCAGCTGGCTGACACGGATCGGGCTGCGGGAGAAGTCCAGCTGCAGGGCATCGACATTGTTTCCCGGTGCCTCCAGAAAAAGGTCCGCCTGGCGCCGATCCGTCGCATCCCTGCGCACCATGATCGACACCGCGATAAAAATAGAGGTGTTCAGCAGCAGGCTCCAGAATGTGGCCATGGCCAGTTGGTACTCGCTGTGGATGCCGAACAGCGCGGTTGGCTTCAGCCAGCCCATGCCCAGTGGGCCGGCGTCGATCAGCGGGTGCCCGACGTCGAGTAGTGAGGGAAGCAGGGCGCAGTAAAACCAGATCAACGCGCCTGTCAGCATCCCGGATATAACGCCGATGGCGTGGGCACCGCGCCAGAATATACCGATCAATAGCGCTGGCCCGAGCTGGGCCGCGGCCAGGAATGATAAAAAGCCGATGGCCGCCAGGTCGCTGAAATTATCCAGCACACGGCCGGCCAACCAGGACAGCAGAAATATCGAGGCGATACTGAGTTGACGGATGCGCCGCAAGCTGTCGCCGAGGCGAACGAGGCCGACGGTGGAGTCCCTGGTGAAGCGGATCATCGCCGGGGCTACCAACTCATTGGTGATCATGATCGCCAGGCTCACGGTCGCAACGATAACCATGCCGGTTGCGGCCGATATGCCACCGATATAGGCTGCCGTGGTAATCGCCTTTTGCTCCAGGACCAGCGGCATCAGCTGAACGTAAGTGTCGGGATTGACCGCGCTCCCCGAAAACATATGGTTCCCGGCCAGGCTGATGGGAATCACCAGCACCATAAAGGCCAGCAGATAGAGGGGGAAGGACCAGCGGACCCAGCGGGTATCGTTCTCGTTCTGGTATTCGACGACCGTCACGTGGAACTGCCGCGGCAGGCAGATGATCGCCAGCATACTGATAAGTAACTGTGCGAAGAAGTCCGGGTTCAGCTCCAGTCTGGACAGGGGCTTGGCCACCAGGGTCAGTTCTTCATAGCTGAGGCGGCTGAACAAATACCCTGTCGCCAGCGCCGCGACCAAAAAGAATGCGATCAGTTTGACCATTGATTCGACGGCCACAGCGGCCATGACGCCGCGGTGGCGCTCACGGCTGTCCAACCTGCGGGTGCCGAACAAAATGGTGAACAAGGTCATGATGACGGCGGCGAACAATGCGCTGTCCGGGGAGGGCATAGCCCCAAGCCCACTGTAGTTGGTGACGATATGCCATGCCTGGGAAAGGGCTTTTAACTGCAGGGCAATGTAGGGCAAGACCGCGGCGGTGGCCACCAGGGTCACCAGAGCGGCAAGCCCCTGGCGCTTGCCGTAACGGGAGCCGATAAAATCCGCGATGGAGGTGACTCGCTGACGTGAACCGATATCGAGCAAGCGCTTGATAATGGGCCAGCCGAACAGGTACAAGAGGATGGGGCCCAGGTAAATCGGGACATGGCTCCAGGCTGAGTTGGATGCACTGCCCACAGCGCCGTAAAAAGTCCATGAACTACAGTAGACCGACAGGGATAGCGTGTATATCAGGGGGTGCAGCTTCTTGCTCAAAGCCGGTTTGTAGTCTGCATACCATGCCAGCAAAAAAAGCAGGCAGACGTAAAGCAGAGCGAGGCTGAGTAGAGTCGATTCCCCGATCATGGGTGATCTTGTTCCTTCCTTATTGGCGCGACGGCAGCGGGCATGGATACCCATGCGCGGGGCCAGCTCACGCACCATTTATATCAGGATTTTTCGCCTGGCGCCCGCCCGCTGGCCGGATTGCTACATTTCGACAGCCCCGACCGCAGCTGGCCGCCTGGTTCTTTTGCATCTCACTTGCAAGCTGTCGGTAGCTTGAAAGCTGGCCGAAGCCAGGAAAATGTCCCGAAATGCTAAGCAGTCTACAGTGTTGCCGCCCGCCCGTTGCACATCTGTGAAATAGTGCTAATTTTTTCTCGAAGGCAGGTCTGTGGAGCACGTAAATCGTGGCTAATGAGGTGGCGACATCATTGTGAAATATGCGATTTTCTTTTTGCTGGCGACATTGGGGCTGAGCCCAGTCGCATCGGCCGCAAAGGTGGAGAAGATGCAGCTGACCGGCGTCGCAGCTTACTCGGAGTTGCGCCGACCCTACTACATTGGTGCTCTTTACCTCGATCAACCCGTGATCAGTGCCGGCCAGGTGTTGTCGAGTTGGGGACGGCGGCGGATGGAAATGCGCATTACTGCCGAGCGTTGGACTCCAAGGCGGTTCTCGTCGCAATGGACCCAGGCCCTGATACTCAACGCCGCGCCCGGGCAACTGGAAAAGTTCGACGATGCTTTCGTCAGTTTCAACAACTTGCCCAGAGGGGCGCTTCGCCGCGGTGACCACCTCGTGATCCAGAGTGACAAAAAAGGGCGCACCCGAATCAGTCTCAATGGCACCGAGATGTTCGCCGAGAGTAAGCCCGGATTTTTCGAGGTGTTGCTCTCGACCTGGATTGGCGACAAACCCCCTTCAACAGAATTCAAGAACGCGATTCTCGGTAGCAAAGCCCCGTCCCTGATGGCCCAGTACCGGGCGCTGCAGCCCAGCGACAAGCGCACCGTTGCGGTGGCAGCCTGGCCGGAGGGTGGCGTGATAGAAGAAACAGCAGAGGCCGGAGATGATTCGCTTCAGGAGTCGATGGCTGCGATCGTGGAGCCCGCCCAGGAAGCGCTGCAGCCAGTTGATGAGAAAGCAATAGCGTCAGCCATTCCCGCTGCCGCTGCCCATGCGAAACCGGCGGCCACCAAACCCGTGGTCAAGGACACGGTAACCAGTAAGCCAATCGCTGCGCCCCGGCCGGTGGCTGCTTCTAAACAAACTGACAGGATCGCAAAAAAGGTTACCGTAGAGGAGGTGGCGGCCCGGGCTCGTCCCCTGAAGCAAGAGCTGCCGGTGAAGGGCCCAAAAAAGGTCGTCGCAATGGCCTCGTCCGGCCGCAACCTGCCAATGGAGCCTGAAGAACCGGCAATGGACCCGGCGATTTATCGCCTGCAGCAGGAAACCCTGCTAAAGCTCTATCGCAGTTCAATAATCAAACGAGCATTGCGGCAGGTAGAGTACCCCAGGTCTTCTGTCAGGCGTGGTCATGAAGGCACTGTATTGCTGGAACTGACGGTTGATCGCAAGGGCAAGATGCTGTCGTTGGAGACCGCCAGAAAAACCCGCTACAAGCAGCTCAACAAGGCCGCTATCTCTGCGGTTTATGATGCAGGTGCCCTGCCCGCCGTGCCGGCGGGCCTGGAAGGGGACAACATCACCGTCTCGATTCCTGTCAAGTTTACCCTGCGCTAAGCCATATCAACCCTTTTCGCGCCGTGTTCACTCCTGTGGCCTCGGTGCGAGCAGCCCATAGAAGTCATGCTGGTTTCACGGGGGTGAGGGTTCCTCACTCATTAACCCCAATACTTGCAAATCCCCGAGTTGTCTATGCTATCGTTAGCGCTTTGCGAGGCACCAACGCCTTGCTGATCGATTAAGCGTTTTGCAATAACAGGGATCCGATAATGGCAAAAAGTGATGTAGGTAAACCCGCTGTTTCGGCAGAGCATGTGTTCGAGGCGCCCTGGGAACGAGCCTTCAATACTATTTATACACCCTTCGAAGAGTTTATCCATCGGCAGTCGACCAGCGGCTTGTTGCTTCTGAGCTGCGCCGTCATCGCCCTGGTCATCGCCAACTCGCCACTTAGCGAGGGATATCAACACATTTTGCACACCAAGCTCTCGATCACCCTCGGCTCGCAATCGCTATCCATGTCGCTTCATCACTGGATCAATGATGGTCTGATGACCCTGTTCTTTTTTCTGGTGGGGCTTGAGCTCAAGCGTGAATTCCTGGTGGGCGAGTTGTCTGATTTCAGCCTGGCGATCCTGCCCGCGATCGCCGCTCTCGGTGGCATGGTGGTGCCCGCGCTGTTTTATTTCATGCTTAATCCCAGCGGGCCGGAGGCGATGGGCTGGGGAATTCCCATGGCAACCGATATCGCGTTTGCGGTCAGTATCCTGGCACTATTGGGAAGTCGCGTACCCAAGTCACTGTTGATGTTTCTGGTGGCATTGGCCATCGTGGACGATCTTGGCGCAATTATCGTTATTGCGGTTTTCTACACCCAGGAACTCAATCTATTGGGTCTGGCCGCGGCAGGGTTATTGGTTTTTCTGCTGGTAATTACCAACTTTTTCGGGGTGCGCAAGCCGACCCCTTATATGGTGCTGGGCGTGATGCTGTGGCTGGCGCTTTATTCGTCGGGCATCCACGCCACCCTCGCCGGCGTCATTGCTGCCTTTGCGATACCCGCCCGGCCCAAGTACGACCCGGTGGGTTTCAGTGCCCACGTGAAAACCCTCATTCGTCGATTTGATGGCAGCTATCGCCCCGGCAGCGACATCTACCATAATGACCAGCTCAGGGCCTGTGTGCAGTCGCTTGAACAGGGATGCAAGAAGGTGCAGGCACCGTTACAACGGATCGAGCACTCTCTCCATATCCCGGTTACCTATATTGTAATACCCCTGTTTGCGCTGGCTAATGCCGGGATGCCGTTGTCGGTTTTTGAAGCCGGCGAAGAGGGGTTTAGTTCCATCACGATCGGCGTGGTGTTGGGGTTGGTCGCAGGAAAGACGGTCGGCATTGCCGGGTCTGTGTGGGTGGCATGGAAAGCCGGCATCGGCAAGCTCCCCAACGGCTGTGGGATGCGTCATATTGTGGGAGTTGCGCTGCTGGGGGGTATCGGCTTTACCATGTCGATATTCATTGCGGAACTTGCCTTTGCCAACGCCCCCCAGGACCTGTTGTACGCCAAGGCCGGGGTGCTGGCCGGGTCGTTGATTGCCGGTATCCTGGGCGCTTCGATTCTCTACTGGTTCGGCCCCGATCAGGAGCCGGCAAAAAATCCAGGGAAGTAGTGATTGAAACTATGACCGGGACGTTTAACCGGGGCAGGGCAACTCAATCGCCTGAGCAGGTTTCCGGTTCGGGGGGGCACGTGGCCGGGGTAGGCCTGGGGAGGGGGGAGGTTCCTGGCCCGGGACAGAGTCGCCACCGGCGCCGCTAAAGTTGGATAATGTTACGTTTGTTGGTGTTTCGTCGGCCCCGGCCCGGGATGTCCAGATCCTCCCGGGCCGGGCCGAAAGCCAGCTTCTGGACGCAAATCAGTCCCGGTCGTCCAGTTTCACGTAGTCCCGCTGCTTGGGCCCGATATAAAGCTGGCGTGGACGCCCGATCCGGTAGCTGTTACTGATCATTTCATTCCAGTGGACGATCCAACCGATGGTGCGGCCGAGGGCAAATATAACCGTAAACATGCTGGTAGGTATGCCGATCGCCTTGAGGATAATGCCCGAGTAAAAGTCGACATTAGGGTACAGCTTGCGCTCGATAAAATAGGGATCTTCAAGGGCAATCTTCTCGAGTCGGCGGGCTATTTTCAGCAGTGGGTCGTCTTCAATACCCAACTCCTGCAACACTTCATCGGCGTGCTCTTTAAGCACGGTGGCGCGGGGGTCGAAGTTTTTATATACCCGGTGGCCGAACCCCATCAGCTTGAAGGGATCGTCCTTGTCCTTGGCGCGGGCGACAAACTCTTCGATGCGAGATTCGTCACCAATCTGGGAAAGCATGTCCAGGACCGCTTCGTTGGCACCCCCATGCGATGGCCCCCAGAGCGCAGCGATACCCGCCGAGATACAGGCAAACGGATTGGCGCCGGTTGAACCCGCCAGGCGAACCGTAGAAGTCGATGCATTCTGCTCATGGTCAGCATGGAGCAGGAAAATGCGATCCATCGCCCGAGCCAACACCTTGTTCACCTTGTAGTCTTCGCAGGGGTTACCAAACATCATGTAGAGGAAGTTTTCGGCGTAATCGAGGTCGTTACGCGGGTACATGAAGGGTTGGCCCTTGGTGTACTTGTAAGTCATTGCCGCCAGCGTTGGCATCTTGGCGACCAATCGATGGGCACTGATTATGCGGTGCTCCAGATCGGAGATGTCAGTGGCGTCGTGATAGAAAGCAGACAGAGCCCCGACCACGCCGCACATGATGGCCATCGGGTGCGCATCACGACGGAAGCCGCGGAAGAAAGTGTTCACCTGGTCGTTGACCATGGTGTGATTGCGGATGAGGGACTCGAATGCCTCGGACTGTTCAGCATTGGGCAATTCGCCGTGCAGCAGCAGGTAGCAAACCTCCAGATAATGGGAATGCTCGGCAAGCTGTTCGATAGGATAGCCCCGATGGAGCAATATGCCCTTGCCACCGTCGATAAAGGTGATAGAAGACTCGCAGGCCGCTGTGGAAGTAAAGCCGGGGTCGTAGGTGAATACACCGCTGCTCACCAGCTTGCCAACGTCGACTACAGCCGGCCCCAATGTGCCTTCATAGACTGGAAGTTCAAGTGATTCATCGATTCCGTCGATGGTGAGGGTGGCTTTGCGGTCAGTCATTACAGAACTCCTATCCATTGTGCAGTGACAGTCATCTGCGGTGACTGCTTCTGGCTGGAGGCTCAACTATAGAGTGTCGAATAAGTTTGTCAATTGAGGTGGATTAAACAAATGGTCTAAAGGGGTCGCGGGGATACTGGACTTTAGTCTAAACGCCTTTTTGCCGTTTCAGCGCATTCGTCGCAAACCCCTATTTTATAAGTGTTTTGTGCAGGTCGCGGTGGCCCAGGTCAATACCGTGGTCGTTGGCACCCTGCGTTGTATTTCAACGGCCATCTGTCTATAATTTTCCGCTCTTCACGATTGCACATCCCCGCTGCATGGAGCATCGCTGTGAAACAACGCCTCGGGGCCGGGCAAGGACAACTTAACCGCCCTTAATGCTAGGGCCAGACAAAGTGTGATTATGCCGTGAAAGATAAACGACCTGTTAACCTCGATATCGGTACCATGCGGTTGCCTCTGACTGCCTGGGCATCTATTGCGCACCGGGCCTCCGGTGCCATTCTAATCATCGGTGTTGGCGTACTGCTTTGGTTCTTGCAGCAGTCGCTGGCGTCTCCCGAAGGCTTTGTGGCGGCCAGGGACGTGTTTCAGTCGGCCTTCGCCAAGCTGGTTTTATGGGGCGTTGCCGCGGCTCTAATCTACCACTCCTGCGCCGGAATCAAGCACCTCATCATGGATATGGGTGTGGGTGAGACCATGGAAGGCGGTGTGCGGGGGTCCAAGGTGGTGTTTGCAGTTTCGGCGGTATTGATCGTTTTGGCGGGGATCTGGATATGGTAACAGCAGTTACGAATTTTGGTCGCAGTGGGCTTTCCGATTGGCTGGTACAGCGCGTCTCCGCTGTCGTATTACTGGCTTACAGTGTTTTCATTGCCTGGTACTTGCTCACTAATCCTGATCTCAATTACCTGCAGTGGAAGGCGCTGTTTGCCAGCACGCCGATGCGAGTCTTCAGCGTCGCAGCCCTGCTTGCGACCGTGGCGCATGCGTGGATAGGGTTGTGGTCTATCAGCACGGATTACATGACCGAGCGAATGATGGGCGACCGGGGCAACATTATTCGCTGGGTGGTGCAGTTAGGCGGCGCTCTGCTGCTGTTTACCTACCTCGTATGGGGCATTCAGGTTCTTTGGAGTTAAAACATGGCTAGTCTTCGCACAATCTCTTTCGATGCAGTCGTAGTTGGTGGCGGTGGCGCGGGCATGCGTGCAGCGTTGCAGATGGCGCAGTCCGGCTACAAAACAGCTGTGATCTCCAAAGTGTTTCCGACACGCTCCCACACCGTCTCCGCGCAGGGCGGTATTACCTGTGCGATCGCCAGTGATGATCCAAATGATGATTGGCGTTGGCATATGTACGATACCGTCAAGGGCTCCGACTATATCGGTGACCAGGATGCAATCGAGTATATGTGCAGTGTCGGACCGCAGGCGGTATTCGAACTCGACCATATGGGGCTGCCCTTTTCGCGAACGGAGTCCGGGCGTATCTACCAGCGACCCTTTGGTGGCCAGTCCAAGGACTACGGCAAGGGTGGGCAGGCCGCACGCACCTGCGCTGCCGCGGATCGTACCGGGCACGCCTTGCTGCACACGCTCTACCAGAGCAATCTGAAAAACCAGACGACGTTTCTTAACGAGTGGTACGCGGTGGATCTGGTGAAAAACCAGGACGGCGCAATCGTAGGCGTCGTTGCAATCTGCATGGAAAGCGGTGAGGTTGTGAATATCCAGTCCAAGGCAACCGTGCTGGCGACAGGTGGCGCGGGCCGTATCTATGCGTCAACCACCAATGCCCACATCAATACCGGCGATGGAATCGGCATGGCGCTGCGTGCCGGAATTCCGGTGCAGGATATGGAGATGTGGCAGTTTCATCCAACCGGCATCTACGGGGCTGGAACCCTGGTGACCGAGGGCTGTCGGGGTGAAGGTGGCTATTTGATCAACAAGGATGGAGAGCGCTTTATGGAGCGCTATGCACCCAACGCCAAGGATCTCGCGGGGCGGGATGTGGTGGCGCGCTCCATGGTGCTTGAAATTCTCGAGGGTCGCGGTTGCGGTCCCGAGGGAGATCACGTTTTCCTCAAGCTCGACCATCTTGGTGAAGAGATCCTGCACAGTCGCCTGCCGGGCATCTGCGAGTTGTCGGAAACCTTCGCCCACGTCGACCCGGTTAAACAGCCGGTGCCGGTAGTGCCCACCTGCCACTATATGATGGGTGGAATCCCGACCAATGTAGACGGTCAGGCGCTAACCCAGGATGAAAGCGGCAACGATATCGTCATCGAGGGCTTGTACGCCTGCGGGGAAGCAGCCTGTGTTTCTGTCCATGGCGCCAACCGTCTGGGCGGTAATTCCCTGCTCGACCTGGTAGTGTTTGGCCGCGCGGCCGGCCTTTATATAGAAAAAGCCCTGCGGGAAGGAATCGACCTTCGCGCAGCCTCCGACGACGATATCGACCAGGCCATGGCGAGACTGAATCGCCTCAACAACAGCGACAGCGGTGAAACCACGGCCGGGCTGCGCAAGGAATTGCAGAACATCATGCAGAATCACTTCGGGGTATTCCGGCGTGGTGACTTTATGGAAGAGGGTATCAAGAAGCTGACAGAGTTAAGGCCCCGCATCGACAATATTCGTCTTGAGGACAAGTCCGATGCTTTCAATACCGCTCGAATCGAAGCACTTGAGTTGCAAAACCTGATGGAAGTGGCAGAAGCTACTGCGATCGCTGCAAACACCCGCACCGAGTCACGGGGGGCTCATGCGCGCGAGGATTACGAGACTCGCGACGACGAAAACTGGCTTTGTCACTCGATGTTTTTCCCCGGAGAGAAGCGTATCGGCAAGCGGAGTGTCAATTTCACACCGCGCACAGTGCCAACCTTCGAGCCAAAAGCACGGGTGTATTGATCGACGCGTGGCCGAACGCGGATGCCGCAGCGACGATCGGTCACGGCGGGTGGTCGGTGCGGCCATGGCGGCGTCGTAATGTGGACTCAAAGGCTCCGTGCTGAGCCGTTCGAGGTAGGGGGGCGTACACTTCAGTAAAGTGATACCGACGGTTTAAATGGTGAAACGCAGGCGCTGCCAAGGCGTCTTGCAAGCTGAGAGGTTCTACCATGCTACAAGTGAGTGTTTATCGCTACAATCCGGCTACCGATGCTGAACCCTATATGCAGGATTATCAGTTCGAAACCGAAGGCAAGGACCTGATGGTACTGGACGTGTTGGAGCAGCTAAAAGCCAAGGACACCAGTCTGGCCTTCCGACGCTCCTGCCGTGAGGGTGTCTGCGGCTCTGACGGGCTCAACATCAACGGCAAGAACGGGTTGGCGTGTATTACCCCGCTATCGTCTACGGTCAAAAACAACAAGCTGGTGGTTCGGCCTTTGCCGGGTCTGCCCGTAGTGCGCGACCTGGTGGTGGATATGAGCCTGTTTTACCAGCAGTACGAAAAGGTCAAGCCATACCTTATCAACAACGAACCCGCCCCGGCGATTGAGCGATTGCAGTCACCCGAGGATCGGGCCAAACTCGACGGTCTCTATGAGTGTATTCTGTGCGCCTGCTGCTCCACCGCCTGCCCATCGTTCTGGTGGAATCCTGATCGATTCATTGGTCCTTCGGGATTACTCCAGGCCTGGCGCTTCCTGGCCGACAGCCGCGATACCGCGCAGGCAGAGCGCTTGTCCGACCTGGACGACCCGTTCAGTGTCTTTCGTTGCCATGGCATCCAAAATTGTGTCAACGTCTGCCCGAAAGGCTTGAACCCGACCCGGGCGATAGGGCACATACGCAACATGTTGCTGAAAAACGCGACCTGAAGAAGTTTGGTCCCACATGGGTGCTTGCAGAATGTAACGGCTGGTTGACAATAACAGTAAATGCGGTTTTTCGGTTTATCAAAGCCCGGGGTGCTGTCCCAACGATAACAGATGAAGGCGTTACCTCCGGCGGCCACGAACGCGACAAACCCCTTCCAATTTGGACTAGAGGTTGGCGTCCATGCAAAAAGACAATATGGAGTTGTTATGGGGCAGCTCCCATATATTCGGCGGCAACGCCGCTTATGTAGAAGAGCTGTACGAGGAGTACCTGCGGGATCCAAACGCCGTCGACGTCGAATGGCGGGAATACTTTGACAAGCTACCCCGGGTCAATGGCTACTCTGCGCGGGATATTCCCCATTCCCAGATAGTTGAGCAATTTGCCCAGCTGGGGCGTCGGCGGATGACCGATCCGCGGGCGGAAGAAAGCCTGAGCACAAACTACGAGCGCAAGCAGGTGCACGTAGTCGAGTTAATAGATGCTTATCGCCAACGCGGCCATCAGCAAGCCAAACTCGATCCCCTCGGGCTCCTCGAGCGGGAACCGGTGCCCGACCTCGAGCTGCATTTTTACGGCCTCACCGGCGCTGACGTCGACACGATCTTCCAGACCGGCACGCTCAATATCGGTGAGCCTTCGGCGACCCTCGGCAGTATCGTCGAGGCCCTTGAAAAAACCTACTGTGGAACGGTAGGCGCAGAATTTACCCATATCGTTGCCACCGATGAGCGCGTCTGGATCCAGAGTAGGATGGAGTCTGTGCGCTCGGCGCCGGACTGGAGTAAGGAAATCAAAACACATCTCCTCGAGCGTTTGACCGCCGCCGAGGGCCTTGAAAAATACCTCGGTTCCAAATATCCAGGCACCAAGCGTTTCGGCCTGGAGGGTGGTGAAAGCCTCATCCCGTTGATGGACGAATTGATCCAGAGAGCGGGCTCCTATGAGGCTCGCGAGTTGGTCATCGGCATGGCCCACCGCGGTCGTCTCAATGTACTGGTCAACATTTTTGGCAAGAATCCCGCCGAGCTGTTCGATGAGTTTGAAGGCAAGGCAATTTATCAGGGGTCGGCTGACGTCAAATATCATCAGGGCTTCTCCTCCAACGTGATGACCTCGGGTGGAGAAGTGCACCTCGCACTGGCATTCAATCCATCGCACCTCGAAATTGTCGGGCCGGTGGTCGAGGGCTCGGTGCGAGCGCGTCAGGATCGCCGCAATGATGAGGACCGCGACCAGGTTATCCCGGTGGTAGTGCACGGTGATGCCGCTTTCGCCGGCCAGGGTGTGGTCATGGAAACCTTCCAGATGTCCCAGACTCGAGCCTATGGGACCGGTGGTACGGTACACATCGTCATCAACAACCAGGTGGGCTTTACCACCAGCATGCGCGAGGATGCGCGTTCCACCGAATACTGCACCGACATCGCCAAAATGGTGCAGGCACCGATTTTCCACGTCAACGGTGACGACCCCGAGGCGGTCTTGTTCGTTACCCAGATGGCGCTGGACTATCGCCAGGAATTCAAGCGCGATGTCGTCCTCGACCTGGTGTGTTACAGGCGTCGCGGCCACAACGAGGCGGATGAGCCCTCCGGCACCCAGCCCCTTATGTACCGCAAGATCCGCAAGCAGCCCACAACCCGGGAGCTGTATGCGGCCAAGTTGATAGGCGAAGGCGTTATCACCCCAGCGGTGGACGAGCAGATGGCCATCGATTACCGGAACCTCCTCGAGACCGGTCAGCACGTGGTCAAGAGTTTGGTGAAGGAACCCAACACCGAATTGTTTGTGCACTGGGAGCCCTACCTGGGGCATAGTTGGGACATGCCCGTGGATACCCGGGTAGACCAGCGCCGCTTGCGGGAGCTGATGCAGCGGGTTACCGAAGCGCCCGAGGATTTCCAGGTGCAGGCCCAGGTCAAGAAGATCCTTGAAGATCGCCGCAAAATGACCGCCGGTGCAACGCCCATCAATTGGGGTTACGCTGAGGTTGCAGCCTACGCAACGCTGCTGGACGATGGTTATGCGGTGCGTCTGGTAGGGCAGGATGTTGGTCGCGGGACTTTTTCGCATCGCCATGCCGTGTTGCATAATCAGCGCGATGCTTCGACCTACGTCTCGCTGCAGAACCTGTCCGCCAAGCAGCCCCGCTTCACGATTCACGACTCGCTACTGTCAGAGGAAGCGGCGCTGGCTTTCGAATACGGTTACTCGACAACCACCCCGAGCACCCTCGATATCTGGGAAGCCCAGTTTGGCGATTTCGCCAATGGTGCCCAGGTCGTAATCGACCAGTTCATCACCAGCGGTGAGCACAAGTGGCAGCGCCTTTGCGGCCTGGTGATGCTGCTGCCCCATGGCTACGAGGGGCAGGGCCCGGAGCATTCCTCGGCCAGGCTGGAGCGCTTTATGCAGCTTTGCGCTGAGCACAACATTCAGGTTTGCATTCCCACGACGCCCTCCCAGGTGTTTCACATGCTCAGGCGGCAGGTCATTCGACCCATGCGCAAGCCGCTGATCGTGATGAGCCCCAAGAGCCTGCTCCGTCACAAACAAGCCGTGTCGAGCCTTGAGGAACTGGCTTCCGGTCAATTCTACAACGTGATCAACGAGGTGGATGACATCGAGCCGGAGCGCGTCCGCCGGCTTGTAATGTGTAGTGGCAAGGTCTATTACGACCTGCGCGATGCAAGGCGTTCCGCGGGGTTGGAAGATGTCGCGATCATTCGCCTGGAGCAGATGTACCCGTTTCCCGAGTTCGAGTTATGGGAAGTGTTAGCTCCCTACACGGGTCTAACGGAGGTAGTCTGGTGCCAGGAAGAGCCGCAGAACCAGGGTTGCTGGTACAGTAGCCAGCACCATTTCAAGCGCATTGTTTACGAGCACAATGCGAACCTCAAGCTCGCCTACGCCGGGCGCGAGGCATCTGCCTCACCAGCGGCTGGATACATGGCTTTGCACATTCAACAACAGGAAAAACTAATAAAGGAAGCGCTGGGTCTTGACGCCTGAGCCATCAGGGTCAGCTACTCATCACATCTTCCCAGACTGAAGGAACTATCATGGCAATTGAAATCAAGGCCCCGTCTTTCCCCGAATCGGTTGCAGATGGCACCATTGCGAGCTGGCACAAGCAAGTTGGCGAGGCAGTGCGCCGCGACGAGCTGCTGGTTGAAATAGAAACCGACAAAATTGTACTGGAAATCGTCGCAGTTGAAAGCGGAACGCTGACCGAGATAATCCGCGATGTTGGCGAGACGGTGGAGAGTAACGAGTTACTCGGTATGCTCGAACCCGGAGCCGCGGCCGCCGATACTGCGCCCACCGAGGCGGCGGAAAAGCCTCCAGAGCCGGCCGCCGCGCCGGACGCGGGTGAGCCCCGATTGAGTCCAGCAGCACGGAAGATAATCGAGGAAAACAAGCTTGACCCGGCGGCGATCGCGGGAACCGGCAAGGGCGGTATGATTACCAAGGAAGACGCAGTTGCCGCGACGGCGAAGGCCAAGGACAAACCGAAACCCGCGGCCAAACCCGAGGCCATTACCCCGCTGGCGCCACCGGTGGACAGTGCCACCGGGCGGGTTGAAAAGCGGGTACCGATGACCCGGATGCGTGCCAGAATTGCCGAGAGACTGCTCGATGCCAAGCAGAGTACGGCGATGTTGACCACCTTCAACGAGGTCAACATGCAGCCCGTCATGGACCTGCGCAAGCACTTCCAGGATTCGTTCACCAAGAAACACGGGATCAAGCTGGGTTTCATGGGCCTCTTCGTGAGGGCGGCCACGGAAGCCCTGAAGCGTTTCCCGATCGTCAACGCCTCAATCGACGGCAACGATGTGGTGTACCACGGTTACCAGGACATCGGTATCGCGGTCTCCACAGATAAGGGGTTGGTCGTGCCCATACTGCGGGATACCGATCAGATGGGTATTGCCGATATCGAGAAAAAAATCGCGGAATACGGAAGCAAGGCCCGGGAGGGTAAGCTGGCCATCGAGGATATGCAGGGGGGTACCTTTACCATCACCAATGGCGGTATATACGGGTCCCTGATGTCGACGCCGATTCTCAACCCGCCCCAGGCGGCGATTCTGGGAATGCACAGCATCAAGCCCCGACCCGTTGCGGAGGATGGCCAGGTCGTTATCAGGCCGATGATGAATCTGGCACTCTCCTACGACCATCGACTGATCGACGGCAAGGACTCGGTCCAGTTCCTGGTGTCAATCAAGGGGCTGCTCGAGGAGCCGGCGCGCATATTGCTTGATGTTTGACGCGCCCTTGCAGCCCTTGCTTGCCGTGCTCGTTGATACAGGTTCCAGAGTTGCGGTAGCGCTGGGTGGCAATATACACCGGTGCTACCGGCCCGATAGCGCCACCGGGAATGCGATTGACAAAGGGTTTGCCCGTTCACTTGCCGGGGCGCACCGGGAACACTGAGTAGGTCAAGGCGAGTTTAATGAGTCAGGAGATAAGCGATGTCGGAACAATACGATGTGGTAATCATCGGCGCAGGTCCGGGTGGATATGTCGCAGCAATTCGTGCCGCCCAGTTGGGCTTGAACACGGCGCTGGTGGAAAAGTGGCACGATGACAAGGGTGCCCCGGTATTGGGCGGCACCTGCCTCAATGTGGGTTGTATTCCCTCCAAGGCCCTGCTGGACAGCAGTCACAAGTTCCTTGAGGCATCAACTGACTTCGACGTGCATGGGATTGGTGTAGGTAAAGTCTCGATCGATGTGCCGGCCATGCTCAAGCGCAAGGAGAAAGTGGTAAAAAAGCTCACCGGCGGTGTGGCAGTCTTGCTCAAAGCCAATGGGGTGACTGTGATTACCGGACAGGGACGCCTGTTGGCCGGTAAGCGGGTTGAAGTGGTCGGCAACGATGGCAGCGAGCAGATAGTGGAGGGCAAGAACATCATCATCGCCACCGGTTCGCTGCCTGTGGAAATTCCACCGGCGCCGTTGCATAGTGATATTGTGGTTGACTCTACCGGTGCCCTGGAGATCGATAAAGTCCCCGCTCGACTTGGCGTAGTGGGCGCTGGCGTTATTGGCCTGGAGTTGGGCAGCGTATGGAAGCGTCTCGGTTCCGAAGTTGTCGTACTTGAAGCGCTGGATGAATTTCTCCCCGCGGCCGATACCCAGATTGCCAGGGAAGCTGGCAAGATAATGAAAAAACAGGGCCTTGATATACGCCTCGGGGCCCGTGTGCTGTCGAGCAAGGTCGACGCCAAGAAACATAAGGTTACCGTTACCTACAGCGACAGTGACGGCGAACATGAGGAAGTTTTTGACAACCTGATCGTGTCGGTGGGACGCAAACCCAATACCGAGGGGCTTCTTTCCCAGGACTGTGGGGTAGGGCTCGACGAGCGCGGTTTCATTTTCGTCAACGACTTCTGCCAGACTGAAGCGCCCGGGGTTTACGCCATCGGTGATATCGTTCGCGGCCCCATGCTGGCTCACAAGGCATCGGAAGAGGGTGTCATGGTGGCGGAGCGCATTGCCGGGAAGCTGCCGCAACTGAATTACAACTGTATCCCCTCGATCATCTACACGCACCCCGAAATTGCCTGGGTTGGCAAAACCGAAGAGCAGCTCAAGGCGGAGGGCCAACCCTATAAAACCGGCAGTTTTCCGTTTGCCGCCAGTGGCCGGGCTCTGGCGGCCAATGATACCGACGGCATGGTCAAAATTATTGCCCACGCGGAGACCGATCGCATTCTCGGTTGTCACATCATCGGTTCGGCGGCTGCGGATCTGGCGCAGCAAATGGTGATCGCGATGGAATTCGGTGGCAGCGCCGAGGATATCGGGTTGATGGTGTTCGGTCACCCGACCTTGTCAGAGGCTGTTCACGAGGCGGCGTTGGCGGTTGGCGGACATGCGATTCACGGGGTCAATCGCAAGTCGCGCAAGTAGGGCAGATCGCGCTGAGAAATTGACATAGGCCGTGGTTAAGGCGGATATTGCTGAAAGTAACGGCATTAATATTGCGCCAATCCGGCAATTTCCGCACAATTAGGGCCTTTTTCTATACCGGATGTGAACCCCCGCGTGGGGTCCACATAAAGCACTCTAAAACTGACCATGGAATCGACACATGAATTTGCATGAGTACCAGGGGAAACAATTGTTTGCCGAGTATGGCCTGCCCGTTTCAAAGGGGTTTGCCTGTGAGACACCTGAAGAGGCCGCCCAGGCCGCCGATGTCATTGGCGGCAATCGCTGGGTAGTCAAGGCACAGGTTCATGCCGGCGGCCGGGGCAAGGCTGGTGGTGTCAAACTGGTACAAACCAAGGACGATATCCGGGCCTTCGCCAAGCAGTGGCTGGGAAAGAACCTGGTGACCTACCAAACCGATGAAAACGGCCAGCCCGTGAGCAAGGTGCTGGTCGAAGCCTGCACCGATATCGATCGGGAACTCTACCTTGGGGCGGTTATCGACAGGTCCACCCGCCGGGTCGTGTTTATGGCGTCCACCGAGGGTGGTGTCGAGATAGAAAAGGTGGCCCACGAAACGCCGGAGAAAATCCTCAAGGCGATTATCGATCCGCTGACCGGTGCGCAGCCCTACCAGGGTCGTGAGTTGGCGTTCAAGCTCGGGTTGCAGGGTAATCAGGTCAAGCAATTCGTGCACATATTCCTGCAACTGGCACGTTTGTTCCACGACCGTGACCTGGCCCTGCTGGAGATTAATCCGCTGGTCATTACCGAGCAGGGTGACTTGCACTGTCTCGACGCGAAGATCAACATCGACGGCAACGCGTTGTACCGGCAGCAGCAGATCCGTGAGATGCACGACCCGACCCAGGACGATGCCAGGGAAGCCCACGCCGCCCAGTGGGAGTTGAACTACGTGGCCCTCGATGGCAGCATCGGCTGCATGGTAAACGGCGCCGGGCTGGCGATGGGAACCATGGACATCATCAAGCTGCACGGTGGAGAGCCGGCCAACTTCCTCGACGTCGGTGGCGGTGCAACCAAGGAGCGGGTCACGGAGGCGTTCAAGATTATTCTCTCGGATGCCAACGTCAAAGCAGTGCTGGTGAATATTTTTGGCGGCATTGTGCGTTGCGACCTGATTGCTGAAGGCATTATTGGCGCCGTCGAGGAAGTGGGCGTCAAAGTGCCGGTGGTGGTGCGGCTCGAGGGTAACAACGCAGAGATCGGCGCGAAATTACTGGAAGAAAGTGGATTGAATATTATTGCTGCGACCAGCCTGAGTCATGCTGCGCAACAAGTCGTGGCGGCAGCGGAGGGTGTGAAATGAGTATTCTGATCAACAAGGATACCAAGGTAATCTGCCAGGGCTTTACCGGCTCCCAGGGCACCATGCATTCTGAGCAGGCCATTGAATACGGGACCCAAATGGTAGGTGGCGTGACCCCGGGCAAGGGTGGCCAGACCCACCTTGGCCTGCCGGTTTTTAACACCGTGCGCGATGCGGTCGAGGACACGGGCGCAGATGCAACGGTCATTTATGTGCCGGCGCCATTTTGCAAAGATTCCATCCTTGAGGCCGCCAACGGTGGCGTCAAGCTGATCGTATGTATCACCGAGGGTATCCCAACCCTCGATATGCTCGAGTGCAAGGTTGCATGCGAAGCCCTGGGCGTGCGCCTGGTGGGGCCGAATTGCCCGGGTGTGATCACTCCCGGCGAATGCAAAATCGGCATTATGCCTGGCCACATTCACCTCCCCGGTAAAGTGGGTATCGTCTCAAGGTCGGGCACCTTGACTTACGAGGCGGTGAAGCAGACAACCGACGCCGGCTTTGGTCAGTCGACCTGTGTTGGTATCGGCGGCGACCCGATTCCCGGCTCTAACTTCATTGATGTTCTTGCGCTTTTCGAGCAGGATCCCCAGACCGAGGCCATCGTGATGATCGGCGAGATCGGAGGGACCGCAGAAGAAGAGGCGGCGGCCTATATCAAGGATAACGTCAGCAAGCCGGTTGTATCCTATATTGCCGGCGTCACCGCCCCGGCCGGCAAGCGCATGGGCCATGCGGGCGCCATCATCGCGGGTGGCAAGGGCACAGCGGCGGAAAAATTTGCGGCGCTGGAAGACGCCGGTGTCAAGACGGTACGCAGCCTGGCCGATATCGGCGCCGGGCTGGCTGAAATCACCGGCTGGCCCCTCAGCAACTCCTAGGCGGCGCGACCGTGAAAAAAGGGCCGTCTTCAGGATGGCCCTTTTTTTTGCAGGAAAAATGCTTGGGTCTTGAAAAACCGGTAACACTCCCCATCTCTTGATCCAATACCGGAATGCTCTCCAGCGCCAAGCCGGGAGCATTAGCGGCACCCGTATTGATCAATTCAGGAGCAACACCTATGAGCGAAGCACCCGCCCGGGAGACCCGCGGTTTTCAGACCGAAGCCAAGCAGTTACTGCATTTGATGATCCATTCCCTGTATAGCAACAGGGAAATATTTTTGCGGGAGTTGATCTCCAACGCTGCCGATGCCAGCGATAAATTGCGTTTTGAGGCGCTTTCCAATCCGGCGCTTTACGAAAATGACCCCAACCTCGCAATTACCATCGAATACGATAACGAGGCCAGGACGATCTCCATCAGTGACAACGGGATCGGTATGAGCCGGGACGAGGCGATTGAACATCTGGGCACCATCGCCAAGTCAGGTACCGCAGAGTTCCTCAAGAGTCTCAGCGGTGAGCAGCAAAAAGACTCTCAACTGATCGGCCAGTTTGGGGTGGGTTTCTATTCTGCCTTTATCGTCGCCGACAAGGTCAGGGTAGAAACCCGACGAGCCGGTCTGCCTGCGGAGCAGGGTGTCGCTTGGGAATCTGAGGGTGAGGCCGAATTCAGTATCGAACCGCTGGAGAAAGCGGAGCGGGGCACTCGCATCATCCTGACTCTGAAGCCCGATGCGGCAGAGTTTGCCGACGGCTGGCGCATTCGCAGTATCGTCAAAAAATACTCCGATCACATTGCTATCCCGGTAAGGATGGTCAAGGAAAACCCGCCGGTGGCCACCGATGAAGACAAGGGTGAAGAAGCCGACAAGCCGGTCGAGTTTGAAGCGGTTAACGACGCGACTGCCCTGTGGACGCGCCCGCGCACGGAAATCAGCGACGAGGAGTACAAGGAATTCTACAAGCATGTCTCCCACGACTTTCAGGATCCGCTACTCTGGTCCCTGAACAAGGTTGAGGGAAAACTGGAGTACACCAGCCTGCTCTATATTCCGGAACATGCGCCCTTCGATCTGTGGCAGCGTGACGCCAACCGGGGTCTTAAGCTGTATGTCCAGCGAACCTTCATCATGGATGACGCCGAGCAGTTCCTGCCGCTGTATCTGCGCTTCGTCAAGGGCGTCGTCGACTCCAATGACCTGTCACTGAATGTGTCCCGGGAAATCCTGCAGCAGGATCCTGCGGTCGACAGCATGAAGAGCGCGCTGACCAAGCGAGTGTTGGATATGCTCTCGAAGCTGGCCAAAAACGAACCGGAAAAATACCAGGTGTTCTGGAAGGAATTTGGCCAGGTGTTGAAGGAAGGGCCCGCCGAGGACTTCAGCAATCGCGAAAAGGTGGCCACCCTGCTGCGCTTCGCGACTACCCATAACAATGTTGCCGACCAGACGCAGTCGCTTGAGCAGTACATCGAGCGGATGCAGGAAGGCCAGGACAAAATCTACTATGTTGCCGCTGAAAACTTCAACACCGCCAGCAACAGCCCCCACCTGGAAGTGTTTCGCAAGAAAGGTATCGAGGTACTGCTGCTTTCTGACCGTGTCGATGAATGGCTGATTGGTCATCTCAACGAGTTCAAGGGCAAGTCGTTCCAGGATGTGGCCCGCGGCACCTTGGACCTGGGTAAGCTGGATAGCGAGGAGGAGCAGGAACAACAAAAGAAACTGGCCGAAGAGAACCAGTCGCTGGTGGAACGGGTCAAGGCAGTGTTGTCTGCAGATGTCGAAGATGTTCGCATTACAACCCGACTGACGGACTCGCCCGCTTGCCTGGTGGTCACCGAGAACGATATGGGGCCGCAAATGCGGCGCATTCTCGAGGCCGCCGGGCAGACTCTGCCAGAGACCAAGCCGGTATTCGAGTTGAACCCCGATCATCCCCTGGTGGAAAAACTCGATCACGAGGCAGACGAAGATCGCTTCGCCGAACTGAGCAAGGTACTCTTTGGCCAGGCCCAACTCGCCAGCGGCGGTCAACTGGAAGACCCGGCAGCTTATGTTCACCGGCTCAACAAGCTGTTGCTCGAACTTTCCAGCTAATCCCTCAGCCAATGCCGCCCCTTCGCGGGCGGCGATTTCTCCCCCGCATGCGTTCTGATACACTGCTCCAGACAACGGTTCGCCGTCATGGCTGGCGCATTCCCGTGTCGGAGCCGGCTCCCCCGAGGGGAATCACTCGCCTGGAATGCGCGCAAAAACAATAAACCGGGCCTTGCCTCAGGAGACCGTTCCAAAGCCACCTTCTCACTGTTGCAGGGGAAACAGCCTTCATGCGGGATCACAATATTACGGTCATAGGAGGGGGCAGCTTCGGGACTGCCATCGCCAACTTGATGGCGGAGAACGGGCATCACACCTGCCTCTGGCTGCGCAATGGAGAGCGTGCGCGGGAAATCAATGAGCAGCACGTCAACAGTGCCTATCTGCCCGATCTCGCCCTACACCCTAACATGCGCGCCTCCACCAGCTTCGAAGACGCCATAGCTCCCGCAGAAATCATTTTCATGTCGGTGCCCAGCAGTTCCTGTCGGGAAGTGGCCAGGGATATGGCGTCGGTTGTGACGCCCGGTACCATGCTGATAAGTACTACCAAGGGGATCGAGGCTGGTTCCTATAAATTGATGAGCCAGGTGCTGAGGGAAGAAATCGGGGGGATCCGCCTGGGCGTCATGAGCGGGCCAAATCTCGCCGGCGAAATCGCCCAGCGTCAACTCACTGGCACCGTTATCGCCAGTGAAGATACCGAGCTCTGCGCCCATATCCAACAGATCATGCACAGTGACTATTTCCGCTGCTATTCGGGTAGCGATTGCTATGGGGTTGAACTGGGGGGAGCGTTGAAGAATATCTACGCGATCATTTCCGGCATGGCGGCGGCGCTGGAGCTGGGCCAGAACACCATCGGCTTGCTGCTGACCCGGGGGCTGGCGGAAATGAGCCGCTTTGCCGTCGAGCTGGGGGCCAATCCCCTGACCTTTATCGGCCTGGCCGGGGTGGGCGACCTGATCGTTACCTGTATGTCGCCCTTGAGTCGCAACTATCGGGTCGGCTATGCACTGGGTGAGGGCAAGGACCTGCACCAGGTCGTGTCCGAGCTGGGGCAGGTGGCCGAGGGTGTCAATACGCTGAAACTGGTCAAGCAGCGGGCGGACCAACTGGGAATCGACATGCCACTGGTCCAGAGCCTTTATGGGGTTATCTACGAAGAGCTGTCAATCGGCGAAGCGGTCAGCTCGATGATGTCCAGGGAACAGAACCGGGACGTCGAGTTTGTGTTCGAGCATGGCTGATAACAGGCTTCTCTATCTGATGCGTCACGCCGAGGCAGAGGACTTTGCCCGGGAAGACGCCCAACGCCGCCTGACGCCCAGGGGTATCGAGCAGGCACGGGCAATGGGGCAATGGTTGGCGGCGCAGGGAGCCGTTATCGATATGCTGTGCTCCAGCCCTTACCTCAGGGCAACACAAACCAGTACCGAGCTTGGTCGTTGCTTCGGTTTACCGTTGCCGCGAGAGCTTGCCGAGCTGACACCCTCGGGCAATCTCAAGCGCCTGTTGCGGCTATGGGATCGAACTGATCTTCCCGGTGGCGAACTGCCACGCGCAGCAATCTGGGTGACCCACCAGCCGCTGGTGGGCGAACTGCGCAATTACCTCGTCGAGGGTTCGGTGGGCCATGGCTTTCCCTTTGCACCGGCGACCATCGCGCTACTTGAGTACCAGCACCTCGGGCCCGGCAGCGCTTCAGAGATATGGCGACAGGATGTTCTTGACCCTGGCCAGGTGAGCTGATGATGCACTCTGGTGCCAATGAAGCGGGCAAGCGCATGACAACGACCGACGGGCAGCAACCGCGGGAGTTCTGTGAAATCGCCAACGGCCGGAGGATTCATGGACTGCACTGGCAAAGCGATCCCGGCGGGCTGCCGACCCTGGCCCTTCATGGTTGGTTGGACAACGCCGCGAGTTTTTCGCCACTGGGGGCGCGCCTGTCCGGGTTGGATGTCTGGGCCATTGACCTCCCGGGCCATGGCCTGAGTGATCACCGCCCAGCGCCTGGAAGCTACAATCTTTGGGATGACCTGCTCGATATTCTCGCCTTCGCTGATGCCCTGGGGTGGGAGCGTTTCAATTTGCTGGGCCACTCCAGGGGGGCTTTGATTTCAACGCTGCTGGCAGCGACGATGCCCGAGCGTATGGGCCGCATGGTGCTGTTGGATGCGGTCTGGCCCAAGCCGGTGCCGGCAGCGCAGGCGCCGGCGGTGCTGAGAAAGTACCTTGTCGACCAACGTCGCTGCGGCGACAAGAAATTGCCCCGCTATTCCGATATTGCCGAGGCAATAGTTGCTCGCCAGAAGGCCACCGGATTAAGCGCTGCAATCGCAAGCTTGCTGGTGGCCCGGGGTGTGGCGGTCGCGGCTGATGGCAGTGTTACCTGGCGCAGCGATCCCCGCCTGACCCTTGGTTCGGCATTCAAGCTGAGCAGGGAGCATAGCGAGGCGTTTTTTCAAGCGATCACAGCGCCGACCCTGATCCTGTTGGCGGAGGATGGCTACGCCAGGATCGAAGGGGTGCAACAACTATTGAAGCGATTTGCAAAATTTGAATCGCATATACTGCCGGGCGGTCACCATTTTCACGCTGAAGACCCGGACCTGCTGGCGCCACTGGTGTCAGGGTTTCTGACGGCGAGCTGACCCTGGTAAGCGCCGGTGCCTCCACTGCGGCAAGGCCCCGTGTTGCCGGCAAAGTAAAATGCTACCGAATCAGCGACAGAAACTCGTTGCGGGTGTTGGCGTTGCTGCGAAAGACGCCACGCATCGCGGAAGTCACCATCGAGGAGTTCTGTTTTTCCACCCCCCGCATCATCATACACATATGATGCGCTTCAATGACAACCGCCACGCCGGCGGCCCCGGTGATGGACTCGATGGTGGCGGAGATCTGGGTTGTCAGGTTTTCCTGAATCTGAAGTCTGCGTGCATACATATCGACTATTCGCGCGACCTTCGACAGTCCCACCACCTTGCCGTTGGGCATGTATGCCACGTGACACTTGCCGACAAAGGGCAACAGGTGATGCTCGCACAGCGAATACAATTCAATGTCTTTCACCAGCACCATTTCCCGTGCGTCCGAAGGGAACAAGGCATCATTAACGATGTCTTCAGCCGTCTGCTGATAGCCACGGGTAAGAAACCTGAAGGCATCGGCGGCCCGTTGCGGGGTTTTTTCCAGGCCGGGCCTGCTGAGATCTTCCCCCAGCGCTTCGATAATTGCGGCAAATTCTCTATCCATCCGGTAGTCCAGTTCCGCTGAAGTCTAGCGGCGGATGTTAGCAGAAAGTTGCCGAAAAGACTTGTTCACCGGCGTTGCACCGTTATCATATCGCCTCATTTTCATTGGCAGTTGAACCATGAAAAACCGTCAGGAGATCATCGAGACCCTGCAAACCGTGCGGGACTATGTTCGCTGGGGCACCAGTTTGATGACCCGCCACCAGGTTTTCTTTGGGCACGGTACCGACAACGCCTGGGATGAATCCCTGTTTCTGGTGCAGGCGGCGCTGGACTTCCCCGAACCTGTCACCGACCGGATTCTGGATGGCCGATTACTGCGGGAAGAGCGGACCCGGATTGTTGACTGGTTGTCGCTGCGAGTCGAGCAGCGCCTGCCCTTGCCTTATATCAGTGGTCAGGCCTGGTTTGCCGGACTTCCGTTTAACGTCGATCGGCGGGTGATCATTCCGCGGTCGCCGATTGCCGAATTGATCGAGCAATGTTTTGAACCCTGGTATTCCGGTCCCCGAATCGACTCAGTGCTGGACCTGTGTTGTGGCAGTGGTTGCATCGGTATTGCCTGTGCGTCTTACCTGGCCGATGTACGGGTCGACCTGGTCGACATCAGCGCGCCCGCGCTGCAACTGGCGCGGGACAATATCGCGTTGCACCAGTTCGAGGGCAGGGTAAACCCTGTCCAGTCCGACCTGTTTGCGAGCCTGGATAGCCATCATGCGCGGTACGATTTGATCGTCAGCAACCCACCCTATGTCGACTCCGCGGACCTGGCGTCGATGCCGGCCGAGTTTCGCCATGAGCCAGCGATCGCCCTGGCTGCAGGCGACGACGGTCTCGAACTCGCGCGCCGAATTCTGCGCGACGCTGCCGCTCATCTCAACGACGAGGGTTTGCTGGTACTGGAAGTTGGCAACAGTGCCGAGGCGTTAGAGCGGGCGTATCCCGATGTGCCCTTTACCTGGGTCGACTTCGAGCGCGGGGGGGAGGGGGTGCTGGTAATCAGTGCCCAGGAACTGGCTGACTACCAGGGGCATTTTTAGCGTATAATTCCGCGCTGATTTCAACAGGCGGTTCTTTTATGTCCGGTAACACCCTAGGCAAGCTATTCAGTGTGACCAGTTTTGGCGAGAGCCACGGTCCCGCCATTGGCTGTATCGTCGATGGTTGTCCCCCCGGCGTACCGCTGGACGAGGCGGATCTGCAAATCGACCTCGATCGACGCAAGCCGGGCAGCTCCCGCTACACAACCCAGCGCCGCGAGGCCGACGAGGTGGAGATCTTGTCGGGCGTCTTCGACGGAGTTACCACCGGCACACCCATCGGCCTGTTGATCAGAAACACGGACCAACGCTCCAAGGACTACAGCAACATCCGGGATAGCTATCGCCCCAATCATGCTGACTATACCTACATGCAGAAATATGGCGTCCGCGATTACCGTGGCGGTGGACGCTCATCGGCCCGGGAGACAGCGATGCGTGTTGCTGCCGGGGCCATTGCCAAAAAAGTCCTGCATCAACAGACCGGCGTGCGGGTGCGTGGCTATATGTCACAGCTCGGGCCGATAGAATTGGCTTTGAAAAACTGGGATAGCGTCGAGCAAAACGCATTCTTTTGTGGTGATCCCGATCGTGTGCCTGAACTCGAAGCCTACATGCAGTCTCTGATCAAGGAAGGTAACTCCGTGGGCGCCCGCATCAGCGTGGTCGCCGAAAACGTCCCCCCGGGTTGGGGTGAGCCGGTGTTTGATCGGCTGGATGCTGACCTCGCCCACGCCCTGATGAGTATCAATGCAGTAAAGGGCGTGGAGTTCGGCGCCGGCTTTGCCGCCGTAGCGCAAAAGGGGACTGAACACCGTGACGAAATAACACCGGAGGGGTTTCTCAGTAATCACTCCGGCGGTGTTCTCGGGGGCATTTCCAGTGGTCAGTCCATCGTCGCGCATATCGCCCTGAAGCCCACTTCGAGCATGCGTCTGCCCGGTCGCAGTATCAATAGCCGGGGCGAGGCAATAGAGGTGGTCACCACCGGCCGCCATGATCCCTGCGTCGGCATTCGTGCGACGCCGATCGCAGAGGCGATGATGGCTATCGTCCTGCTGGACCATTGCCTGCGCCACCGCGGCCAGAATGCCGGCGTCACCTTTCCATTGCCGGTAATACCCGCCGAGGCAAAGTAATTGTCGTGGCGCCGGGCCGGTATTCCGTACTGGCGCCTGTCCTCGGTCTACTTCTTTTACTTTGCCCTTCTGGGTGCGTGGTTGCCCTATTGGAGCCTGTTCCTGCAGGAAGAGGGCTTTAACGCCCGGGCGATCGGGGTGTTGTCATCGATCATGATGGCGACCAAGATCATCGCACCCAGTGTTTGGGGCTGGTTGGGTGACCGCAGCGGCCGTCGAATCAGTATCATTCGCTGGGGCAATGCCCTGGCACTGCTGGCGTTCCTGCTGATCTTCTACCGTCGGGACTTCACGGTGCTGGTGCTGGTGGTTACTGCCTACAGCTTTTTCTGGAACGCGGTGTTACCCCAGTTCGAAGTGGTGACCCTTGGCTTTTTGCAACAGCGGCCGGAACGCTACAGCCTGGTGCGCCTTTGGGGCTCCGTCGGATTTATCCTTGCCGTGGTGTTGCTGGGTTGGTGGTTTGATCACTTCTCGTTGCAGACCTTGCCATTTATCCTGGTATCGCTACTGTTCGCAATCTGGCTGAGCAGCCTGTGGGTGGCGGATGCAGCGCCCCGAGCTCCTGCGGCCGAACAACAGGGGTTGTGGCAGACCTTGCGCCAGCCCGGACTGCTGGCTTTTATCGTCGTGGCCCTGCTGTTGCAGTTTTCCCACGGGCCTTATTACACCTTTTACAGCATTTACCTCGAACAGTTGGGTTACAGTCGAACGGCGACGGGCCTGCTGTGGTCCCTGGGCGTGGTGGCAGAAGTCCTGTTGTTTGTCATCATTCATCGCGCCCTGCTGCGATGGTCGATTAAGTCGATTCTGATGCTGAGTCTGTTGCTTTCGGCGCTACGCTGGTATTTGATAGCTTTTCACGCCGACAATATTGCGGTACTGCTTTTCGCCCAGCTCCTGCATGCGGCCAGCTTTGGTAGCTCCCATGCCGTTGCTATCGAGTACATTCGCCGCTTTTTCCGCACAGGCCACCAGGGGCAGGGCCAGGCCTTGTACAGCGGCATTGGCTTTGGTGCAGGGGGCGCTCTCGGGGCCCTCGCCAGCGGCCTGTTGTGGGAGCGAGGCGCCGAATTGACCTTCGGGGTAGCGGCGGCGGCCTGTTTGCTGGCCGCCCTGATCGGAGGGTTTTTCCTCCGGCCACTGCCCGCGCAACGGCTGCCCCCTACCCGATGTTCGGGGTAGACTGTTGCAGGTATCGGCATCATTGGTCTGGGCTGCCCTGTACGACCGTACGTGGCACCGGGGATTCGATGATGTCCGGCGTAGGCCGCCATCGGCTAGAGGAGGGCGCAATGGCGCTGCGACGCAATCTTAGAACACTAGCCCTGGCGCTGGCAGCAACCGCGGTGTTTGCCTGGTGTGCGGTTAGCTACTTCGACGTCGCTCCCGCTGAGTTATACAAGGTCTTCTGGATGAGCCTGGCGCTGGTCGCTGTCGCAATGCTGCTGGCTGCGCTGGTGCTGGCGATCAGGTTATTGTTCAGGAGGCGCCGTTGATCTCGAGATGAATATCGACATCGAGATGCTCGGCGACTTCCTCTATGTGTTCCTGTAGCTGGGTGAGCTTGGAACCGGCGGGTAGGTCAATGTCTATGGTCGCAGCGAAGAGAGGAATGCCCGCCATGGGTGCACTTTGTACTTCGCTTGATAATTCCTGAATGTTGATCTTCAGTGCTGCCAGCGATGCTGAAATCTCGTGCACGATTCCTGGGCGATCATTGCCAAGAATTTTCAGTGTGGCCGCGCCGCTTCCGCTGCTGACCGCTGTGCTGTCACTGCGCTCGGCGACCACGGTGAGCCCGGAATCCGCCAGGCTCGCTAGATCCTGCAGCAGCGCTTCGACATGATTGTCACCGATGGCTACGCTGACAATGCCGGCAAACTTTCCCGCCATCTGGGCCAGACGACTTTCCAGCCAATTGCCCTGGTGTTCGGCCACCTTTTCAGAAATGCGCTCCACCAACCCGGCCCTATCGTCGCCAACAAAGGTAAACACAATATTCTGCATGTGCCGTTTACTCCATCTCGCTGTTTTGCGCGTAGCCTAGCAAGAAACCGGTGTCCACGCCACGCGGCACAAGCCGACGAATCCCGGGGGCATGGTGGTACAATCCACCGGTCGGATGTTGCGAGCACCGCGGGTGCGGTAGCTCCGGTACCGGGTTGAGACGGCCGGAGATACGTGCCGCCCAAAATCTGTAAAGGAGAACAAATGATGACTGGATTTCGACTGTTGATTGCTGGACTGGTACTTGCGTGGCTCGGCTCGGCTGCAGTGGCTGACCCCGGTGAGGTCTGGATTGACGTTCGCTCGGTTGAAGAATACGGTGCCGGCCATATCCCCGGGCACCCCAACATTCCCCACGAGGATATTGCCGCGCGTATCGGTGAAGTGACCACGGACAAAAATGCGCCGATTCGGCTCTACTGTCGATCGGGCCGGCGTTCTGGGCTCGCCGAGGAGTCGCTAAAGCAACTGGGTTATACCAACGTCAGCAATGCCGGAGGAATCGAGGACGTCCGCCAGCAGCTCACCGCAGACGCTGAGGATGCTTGCCCCCAGGTCGGCAAGTGTTAGCGTCAGGCATAGGTACGACGGATTACTTGCCGAGGCAGGACTGGTAGGCTTTCACGGTGCTGACAAGACCCCGCTCGATACAGTCGACGGTAAAGGCATGGCCGATACTGACTTCCCGAAGCCGGGGCAGCGCACCGGCAAACAGTGAGAGGTTGTCGAGATTGAGGTCGTGCCCGGCGTTGACGCCAAGGCCGATATTATCGGCAAACTGTGCAGCGTCACGGTAGCGGGTGAGCACGCTTGACCAGTTGCCCTGGGCATGTGCCACGGCATAGGGGCCTGTGTAGAGTTCTATCCTGTCGGCACCCAGCTCCCGGGCCCGGCGAATTTGCTTTTCCACCGGGTCCATGAACAGGCTCACCCGAATGCCCTTGCCGTGAAGCCGATCGATGATAGGGGCAAGGCGCGCACCGTCCTTTTCAAGGTCGAAACCATGGTCGGATGTCAGCTGGGCATTCCCGTCCGGAACCAATGTGCACTGGGCCGGCGCAATCTCGGTAACGATTTCCATAAACCCCGGGTAGTCGGAAACCCCGGGGCGGTCGCTAGTCATGGGCGGAGCAAAGGGATTACCCTCGATATTGAACTCAACGCTCAACATCCCGGCGAGGTCGTAACAATCCTGCACCCGGATGTGCCTCTGGTCGGGCCGCGGGTGCACGGTAATGCCGTCAGCGCCCGCATCGACGCACATCTGTGCATGGCGGGTTACGGAGGGATACGCTGTGTCGCGGGAGTTACGAATCAGCGCGATTTTGTTGAGGTTGATACTCAGGTCTGTCATTGAGCCTGGCGGCGAGCCTTGTTAATGATGATCGGTTCCAGGGGTACATCCTGGTAGCGGCTGACCTGACCCGTAGGCTTCGTGGCCATTGCATCGACGGTTGCCATCCCGTCGATAACCTTGCCAAACACCGCGTACCCGGGGTTGCTCCGGGACCAGTCCAGTGGGGCGTTGGCACGCAGGTTGATAAAAAATTGTGAGGTGGCGCTGTCGGGGTTGTTGGTCCGCGCCATGGCGATGGTGCCGCGCTCGTTGCGCAGGCCGTTGTCAGCCTCGTTGACGATCGGGGCCGCGGTGGCCCTGGGTTGCATCTGTGGGTCGAAGCCTCCGCCCTGTGCCATGAAGTTGGGTATCACCCGGTGAAATACGGTGCCGTCGTAATAGCCACGATCGACATAAGCGAGAAAATTACTCACGGTGACGGGTGCCTTGTCCGGGTAAAGCTCGATGGTGATGTCACCGAGAGTGGTTTCCATAACCACGACGGGTGGCGAGGCGACAGCGTCCTCGGCATGGATTGCCGAGGGCAGGGCCACCAGCTGGAGTATCAGGCAAATTGAAAGGAAGCGTAAAATAGTCATAAAGTCAGCGCCATTCGTTGCGTTTGCGTTTCGGGGTGATTCGAGGGATGACCAGAGCGAGCAGCGCGCCGAAACCAACGGCGAAAACGCCATTGACGAACCATTCGCGGTTGGAAGAATCCCCGAGGCGGGCATTTTCGCCCTTGAGTACGTCGATTTCGTGCTGCAGCAGCTGATTGGATTCCATCAGCTTTTTGTTGTTGCGGTCAAGGGAAATGGCATCTGCCGAAATTTCGGCAATGTGGGTCAATTCAGCGCGGGCCTCGCCCTCGGAGGAGACCGCTGTTTGCAATTGTTGGTTCAGCTGTTCGACCCGTGCCTCCAGTTCCGCAACCCGTGCCTTGAGGGGTTCGTTCTCGCCGGTCAGTTGCTCGATCAGGGCCTGGGCATCCGCCAGCTGCTCGCGCCCAGAGGGCTCCTCCATCAGATAGGTGTTGTTGACCCAGCCCCGGGTGCCGTCCTCCATTCTTATCTGGCTGAATCCGGCTTTTCTGTCCACTTTCAGCAGGCTGACCTTGGTGCCGGGCTCGAGCATCTTGATGACGCGGTAGCGATTACTGTTGCCCGAGCGCAGATCAAGGGGGAGTTGATCCGAGAGCCATCGGGTTTGCGCCGCTACTGTATCAGGACTCAGCAGTGGCAGCAGGAGCCAAAGGCCGAACAGTAGAAAGATTTTCACATTTGGACTCCATTGGTAGTCATTTCATCCAGCTGAGCAGGGAACATCGCTCAATAGTATTCGATCATACGGGCCAGGTAACCGGGGCTTGGGTAAAAGCTGACAAAATGCCGAAGCCCGGACCAGGAGGGGTTTCTCGGTCAGGGCAGTACTTTTTTAAAGGGTTTCACCAGCACCCGCTGATAAACTCCGCCGCTGACGTAGGGATCCGCATCGGCCCACTGGCGCGCGGCGTCGAGATCGTCGAACTCCGCAATCACCAGGCTGCCGGTGAAACCGGCATCGCCAGAGTCCTCGCTGTCGATCGCAGGGTGCGGTCCGGCTAACAGTAACCGCCCCTCATCCTTCAGTTGCCGCAGACGTTCCAGGTGGCGAGGCCTGGCGGCCAGGCGCAACTCAAGGCTGTCCGCTACATCCTCGCTGATAATGGCATAATACATAACACTCTCTCGGTCTTTAACCGTTGTTGCCGACATCTTCTTCTTTGAGGTGGGGGGCCAGTATGGCGACGGTCACCAGCGACAGGGCGACGGTAAAGCCCAGTGCGCTGTAAAGCTTGTAGCTGACCCAGAACTCCTCGCTATACTGATAGGCGATGTACAGGTTGAGGGCGCCGACGAAGAAAAAATAACCGGACCAGACGTAATTCAGTCGTGTCCATACGTGATAGGGAACCTGCAGTTGACTACCCAGGGTACGAGCGATCAGGTTCTTCTTGCCGATAAACTGGCTGCCAAGAAAAACCAGTCCCAGCACCCAGTTGAAAATCGTAGGCTTCCACTGGATGAACAGTTCATTGCGCAACAGAATGGTCGCGCCGCCAAAGATCAATACGGCGATCAGCAGCCAAAGCTGGCGCTTTTCAAGCTTGCCGTCGGTGAGGCGCGCAATGCCAACCTGCACAAAAGTAGCCACCATCAGCACCGCTGTCGCGGTGTAGATACCGTCAAACTGGTAATCGATCGGGCCAAACTGAAGCCGCGTGCCGTCTGCCTTGTAGGCTGCAAAAAACAGCAGTATGGGCACCATCTCGAGAAGTTGTTTCATGCAAGCTTGCTTCCAGGGTAAAACAGGTTGCCAAGTATACTGCAACTGGCCACTGGTGAAACCCGTTGCGGCCCATTCCTTGCGGTTGCGGTGGACTTCGGCTTGCCGCTGGCGAGCTGGTCTCGAGCCCGTCGCAGGTGTGCCGTTGTACTCGCCCGCTTGCAGTGGCGGCTTCGAAGCGCGGATAATCCGCATTCGACAGCCTGGATAGCGAAAAGTAGCCTATGAACGCCGATTTACATTGTCACAGTACCGCGTCGGACGGCGAGCTTTCACCCCGGGCGTTGTATACCCAGGCCGTTGCGGCGGGTGTCGAGCTGTTGGCACTGACTGATCACGATACCGTTGCCGGTGTCGTCGAGTTGCGCGCCGCGCTCGCTGCAGAGCCGGAAACACCCTGTCGGCTTGTCAGCGGTGTTGAAATCTCCACGGTCTGGAACAAGTGCAGTGTCCACGTGGTGGGACTGGACATTGACGAAACCGCAGCAACCATGCGCCGGGCACTTGCCGGGCAATCCCGGGTGCGCTTTGAAAGGGCCCGCCTGATAGCGGACAAACTGCAGCGCCAGGGTTTTTCCGGCGCCTTCGAGGGGGCCCTCGCGCTGGCTCAGGGGGCTGCACCCTGCCGCCCGCACTTTGCCGCCTGGCTGGTGGAGCAGGGCGCTTGCCAGAGCAGCGGTCAGGCCTTTGAGCGTTACCTGGGCAATCGAAAAATGGCGGGGATCAATCATTGCTGGCCGACCCCCGAGGAGGCGGTGGCGTGGATTGTGGATGCCGGGGGTATTGCGGTATTGGCTCATCCGGAGAATTACAGGCTTACCCGGACCAAGCTGCGTGCGCTGACTGCCGATTTCGCAGCCGCCGGGGGCCGCGGGATCGAACTGGCAGCGCTGGGGAAAACGCCGGCAGTGGCGGCCTCTGTCGAGCAGCTATGCCGCGAATATGCGCTGGCGGCGTCTATTGGTAGCGACTATCATGGCGCCCAAATGGGCTGGAAGCGCCTGGGCTGCACCCGCCGAATCCCGGCGGGTATCACCCCGGTCTGGGACCTGTTCCGGCGAGCGCCGCGGCAGTCTGTGCCCGGCAGTCGGGCGTCGGCGCAGTAAAGTCAGCATCGCAGAGTCGAGTAACAGATGAGCCAGTTTTTCCAGATACACCCCGAGAATCCCCAGCATCGGCTGATTCAGCAGGCCGCCGGGATTGTGCGCAAGGGCGGCGTAATCGCCTACCCGACTGACTCGGCCTATGCACTTGGGTGTCGCCTCGGTGACAAGGACGCGCTGGAGCAGATTCGCCGTATTCGCCAGCTCGACGCCAAGCACAACTTCACCCTGATGTGCAAAGACCTGTCGGAAATCGCGACCTACGCCAAAGTGAGTAACCAGGCCTACCGTTCCCTCAAAGCCCATTCCCCGGGCCCCTATACTTTTATCCTGACCGCGACCAACGAAGTGCCCCGGCGTATTCTCCACCGCAAACGTCGTACCGTCGGGATTCGAGTCCCCGATAATGCTATCGCGCTCGCCCTGCTGCAGGAGCTCGATGAGCCGTTGCTGAGTGTCACCCTGCGTATGCCGGGGGATGAGTATCCGCTGATGGACCCCAGGGAGATCCGCGATACGCTCCAGAGCCAGGTCGAACTGGTTATCGATGGCGGTTTCTGCGGTATCGAGGCGACCACCGTGGTCGACCTGCTGGAAGATGTACCCCGAGTGGTGAGGGAGGGCCGGGGCAGCATTGACGATTTCGTGGCATAATGGCGATCTTTCCACAATATAAGGTTATAATCGCCGGCCTTCGAAAATTCCAGCCCCGGCTCACTTCCGATTGATGACGATAATAGCTGACACTGAACAACAGGCGGCGGCCGTCGACCCGCAGCAGGAGGCCGGGGAAACGACTGCCCTGGCAGCGGAGTCCGTACTGATTGGCAGGCTGGAACAGATGCGTCAGAGCATGGGCGCCGGGCAGGAAGAGCTGCCGTTCGCCATCGTCAGGGGCGAGGCGATTACCGAGCTGCCCAAGGATCTCTACATACCCCCCGCAGCGCTCGAGGTTTTCATTGCCACTTTCGAGGGGCCGCTGGATCTTCTGCTGTATCTCATCAAACGGCAGAATATCGACATACTTGAAATCAACGTGGCGGAAATTACGGGGCAGTATATTTCCTACATCGAATTGATGGACGCCATGCGTTTCGAGCTGGCCGCGGAATACCTGGTGATGGCAGCCATGCTGGCTGAGATCAAGTCCAGGATGCTGCTGCCCCGCAGCAGTGGTGACGAGGGGGATGACGAAGAAGACCCCCGGGCGCAGTTGATTCGCCGGCTGCAGGAATACGAGCGCTTCAAAACCGCCGCCGAGGACATCGATCAACTGCCGCGAATGGAGCGAGAGCTTTTCAGCGTCCGGGCTGAATTACCCGACCAGGGCGCTACCGCGGCCGAGCCCGAGGTAGATCTCAAGGAAATCCTGCTGGCCCTGGGAGACGTGATGCGCCGCGCCGAGATGTTCAGCAGCCACCACGTAGAGCGGGAACTACTGTCCACCCGGGAGCGCATGTCGATGGTGCTCGATGCCCTGCGAGACCAGCAATTTGTCCCCTTCGTGGCGCTGTTTACCGTGGAGGAGGGCAGGCTCGGTGTGGTGGTCACCTTCCTTGCGGTGATGGAATTGATCAAGGAATCCCTGGTGGAACTGGTGCAGACCGAAGCCTTTGGGCCCATCCATGTGAAAGCAAGAGTGGCATGACATTCGCGGCGGAAAAACTCAAGCAAATTATCGAAGGGGCGCTTCTGGCCGCGGGCAAGCCGTTGACCGTAAAACGCCTGTCCGAGCTGTTCGAAGAGTCTGAACCCCGGCCGGGGCGCGATGAGATCGAGGCAGCGCTGGAGGATCTGGCAGCCGACTATGCTGATCGGGGCTTCGAGATCGTCGAGGTGGCCAGTGGCTTTCGCATTCAGGTCAGGGAAAGCCTGGCGCCCTGGGTGAGTCGCCTGTGGGAAGAGAAACCCCAGCGTTACTCCCGGGCGCTGCTCGAAACCCTGGCGCTGGTGGCTTATCGCCAACCCATAACCCGGGGTGAGATAGAGGAAATTCGCGGCGTTGCTGTGAGCACTAATATTATGCGCACCCTGCTGGAAAGAGACTGGGTACGGGTGGTGGGGCACCGGGAAGTTCCCGGGCGGCCCGCCATGTATGCGACGACCCGGGGCTTCCTGGATTATTTCAATCTCAAGAACCTGGATCAGTTACCCAGTCTGGCGGCGATTCGCGATCTCGACAGTATCAGCACGGAGTTGGGGCTTGCTGTCGAGCCTGCCGGGGACATTGGACGGGCTGAGGGTGAGGCGTCACAGAGCCTACAGGGTGAGGTAAAGCCCTCTGTTGCATCCCGAAACGCTGACGATGCCCGGGAGCCGCAGTCCGTACTTCCAATCCAGGCCGGCGATGAAGACGCACCGCAGCCCGGCAATAATGTGGTGGAGATGCCCGGTTCATGACGCGGGAACCTGCCAGGGACGAGAAACTGCAGAAAGTGCTGGCCGCCCAGGGGCTGGGTTCACGCCGGGCAATGGAGCGCTGGATAGAAGCCGGGCGGGTCAAGGTCAATGGCAAGCGCGCCACCCTGGGTGACAGGGTGACTCGCGATGACAAAGTCGTTGTCGACGGCAAGCCCGTCGACATGGCGCAGGCTGCGAAACGCCGGCGCCGGGTGCTGGCCTACAACAAGCCTGAGGGCGAGGTGACGACGCGCAGTGACCCCGAGGGCCGTCCGACGGTGTTCGATCGGCTGCCTTCGCTGCACAATGAGCGCTGGGTGGTGGTCGGCAGGTTGGATATCAACACCAGCGGCCTGCTCCTGTTTACCAACGATGGCGAGTTGGCCAACAAGCTGATGCATCCCTCCACCGAAGTCGAGCGCGAATACGCCTGTCGCATTCTTGGCGAAGTCGACGAGGCCATGCTTCGGCGTTTGCAGCAGGGCGTGCTGCTGGATGATGGCATGGCAAGCTTTGCTTCCATCCGGGAGCAGGGCGGCCGCGGTGCCAATCGCTGGTATACCGTTACCATCCGGGAAGGGCGGAATCGGGAGGTGCGACGTTTGTGGGAGTCCCAGGACGTGACCGTCAGTCGGCTCAAGCGAATTCGCTATGGCAACGTGGCGATTCCAAGTCTGCTCAGGCCTGGCGACTGGCTCGACCTCGACAAGACAGAGGTCGATACGCTGTGCCGCTTGGTCGACATAGCCCCCCAACGTGAGCAGCCGCTGACCCAGCAGGAGCGCCAGGACTATCGGCGCCAGTTGGAAAAACTGCGCCAGCGCGGCCCCAGCCGATCGCGTCGCCGCTGATTCTCGCGGCTTTCAGCTGCCGGGCCGGGGCAACCCCGGTGCTTCAAAGCAGCTCACTTCGGGCGATCAGGCCTGCGCATCCAGGGCCTGGCCATGGACCCCCATACTGTCGGGGCCCATGAGATACAGGTAGGCCGGCAACAACTGCTCTGGTGACGGGTTGGTTTCGGGATTTTCCCCGGGATAGGCCTGACGCCGCATCGCCGTATCGGTCGCACCGGGGTTGAGGCTATTGACCCGAATATTGGACGTCGCCTCCACCTCGTCTGCCAGTACCTGCATCAATCCCTCGATGCCGAATTTTGACACGGCATAAGCCCCCCAGTAAGCCCTCGCATGGCGGCCCACTCCGGATGAGGTAAAGATCACGGAAGCATCCTCTGCTGCACTCAACAGCGGCAACAGGGCCCGGGTAAGCATGAACGGTGCGTTGAGGTTGACAGTGATCACCTCGAGCCATTTTTCTGGATCCGTGCTGGCTATGGGGGTCCGCGGCCCCAGCATGGCCGCATTGTGCAGGAGACCGTCGAGACGGCCAAACTCATTGTCCAGGCGCAGGGCCATATCTTCGTAATCCTTGAACACTGCGCCGCCGAAGTGGATGGGGTAGATAGCCGGCTGCGGATTGCCCCCGTCAACGATCTCGTCGTATACCGATTCAAGCTTGGCGATGGTTTTGCCGGCGAGGATCACGGTTGCGCCATGCCGGGCGAAACCCAGCGCAGCGGCTTTGCCGATGCCGTCGCCGGCACCGGTGACGAGGATGATTCTGTCCTGCAGCAGGTTTGGCTGGGGGCGGTAGTTGAGTAGGGTCATAACGGGTTTCCCATGCGTTCGCGGATAAGACCTTCCAGTTGCCCAACCGATGCGGCGACCTGGTCGGCGCCCCAGCTCTCGGGGGGGTCATCGGCACTCACGTAGCCGTAGCCCGCTGCGATAGTGGGCATGCCCGCGTTGATCCCGGCCTCGATATCCCGGCGATGATCGCCGATGTATATTGCATTTTCAGGTTCGCAGCCAATCGCTGTGCAGGCCGCATGAATCGGCTCGGGGTGGGGCTTGCGGTGGGTGACATGGTCGGGGCAGATGACGGTGGCGCAGCGTTGCGCCAACCCCAGGTCATCGAGGATGGCGTTGGTGTAGAGCGCAGGCTTGTTAGTCACAATACCCCAGGCCAGTTCGCGGGCTTCAAGCAGGTCCAGCAGTTGGGGCATACCCTCAAACAGGCGGGTGTTGACGCTGAGGTGGTCCCGGTATCGATCCAGCAGCTCCTGGAGCAACGGTGAAAATTCCGGATGCTGTTCATCCTGTTCGAAGCCCAGCCGGATCAGCGCGCGGGCCCCGTTGGATACGTTCTGGCGGACAGCAGCGAAGGGCACTGGCATCCTGCCGTGGCGCTGCAGCAGGGTGTTGAGAACCGTTGCAAAATCCGGTGCGGTGTCTAGCAGCGTACCATCGAGGTCAAACAGGACGACGCGCAATGGTCTTGACATGATCATCTGGTCCGGCTGGCGTGGGCGAGGTAATTGACGTCGACATTGCCGCCGATGCTGTAGCGGCGACTGATGGGATTGTACTGCAATCCACTGAGATCATGGAGCGACAATCCAGCCCGGCGCAGCCAGCTCGCCAACTCCGATGGCAGGATAAACTTGGTGTAGTCGTGGGTCCCCCTTGGCAATAAGCGCAACAGGTATTCGGCGCCAAATACAGCGAACAGCCAGGCTTTGGGGTTGCGGCTGATGGTCGACAGAAACACCTGTCCACCGGGCTTCACCAGGGTTGCCAGTGCAGAAATGACCGAAGCCGGGTCGGGCACGTGTTCGAGCATCTCAAGGCAGGTGATTACGTCAAACGCGCCGGGGTGTCGCTGGGCGAAGTCTTCCGCCGTGGCCTGCTGATAATCGATATCGAGACCCGACTCCAGCAGATGTATGCGGGCCACTGCCAGCGGACCCTCGCCCATATCGATGCCGCTGACGATGGCGCCGCGCTGGGCCATGGCTTCACTGAGGAGGCCGCCCCCACAGCCCACATCCAGCACCCGCTTGCCTGCCAGTGGCGCCCGCTGGTCGATGTAATTTACCCGCAGCGGGTTGATATCGTGCAGGGGTTTGAACTCACTCTCCGGATCCCACCAGCGGCTGGCGAGCTCCTCGAATTTCGCGACCTCGTGGGGGTCGACATTACTGTTGCGCGGGTTGTTCATGACTCGGCGGTTGCTCCGGTAATTTTTGCTGACCAGGCTCTCGCCCGGGCATGGATTGACGCGGTGTCGAGGGTTTTTAGCTGGCCCTCTTCCAGCAGCGCCTTGCCGCCGACCCAGACATGGCTGACTCGATCCGACACCTGGTTGAAAATCAGTTGGGACAGCGGACTGTAGATCGGTTGCAGGCGCAGGGCGTCCATGTCGATGGCAACCAGATCTGCCATTTTTCCCGGTTCCAGCGAACCCAGGCTTTGCTCCAGCCCCAGGGCCCGGGCCCCATTGATGGTGGCCAGTTCCAGGGCCTGAAAAGCCGGCAGTGCGGCGGCGTCCCCGGCTTCGACCTTGGCAAGCAGCGCTGCCGTGCGCACTTCGCCGAGCAGGTCGAGGTCGTTGTTGCTGGCGGCGCCGTCGGTTCCCAGCGCGATATTGACCCCGGCGGCCGCCAACTCCGGCACCGGGCAAATGCCACTGGCCAGCTTCAGATTTGACTCCGGGCAGTGCACCACATGGCTGGCGGTAACGGCCAGATCAGCGATGTCCTCCGGGTCCAGGTGGCAGGCGTGAACGCATTGCATCCGGGGATTGAGCAGCCCGATGTTTTTCAACAGCCGCAGAGGGCGCACCCCATGCAGGGCAACAGCGTCGGCGACTTCGGCAGCGGTTTCATGGACGTGCATCTGGACCCCGGCCTGGAGCTCTTCGGAAAGCATTGCGATTCGCTCGAGCTGGGCGGGGGCGACGGTATAGGGGGCATGGGGGCCGAAGGCAATGTGTACCAGAGCGCTGTTCTTGTACTGATCGAACAGCTCTGTCCCCATGCTGATGTAGTGGTCAGGACCGCTGCCCCAGACCGTTGCAAAGTCGAGGATCGGGAACGCGAATTGAGCCCGTATGCCGGCCCTGCGGCTGGCCTCGGCAGCCGCCTCGGGAAAAAAGTACATATCGCTGAAGCAGGTCGTGCCACAGAGCAGCATTTCGGCGATAGCGAGTTCGACCCCATCGCGGACGAATTCAGCGTTGACCCAGCGCTGTTCCGCGGGCCAGATGTCCTGCTGCAGCCATTGCTGGAGGGGTTTGTCGTTGGCGATGCCCTTGAACAGGCTCATGGCCGCGTGACCGTGGGCATTGATCAGGCCGGGAATCAACAGGTGATGGCCCAGCTCAATCGTCTTCTGCGCCGTGTAGAGCTCCAGGGCTTCGCTGCGCGGGCAGATGGCGGTAATGCGATCATCGCTGATTGCGATGGCATGGTCCTGTAGCACGACGTTGGCAGGAATGACCGGAATAACCCAGCGCGCAAACAGCAGTAAATCGACATTCTGTCGGCCTGGATCGGGCATCGAAAATCCTTGGTTTTGGGCAATGCGAAACGGATTCGCCAAGTATACCGATTATCGGCGACGGGCACAGTGCCCGGGGGTTCCTCGAAAGGCGGTTTCATCCCCAATAAGCGCGACCAAGTGTCGGAATTCGTGGGCATATTTGCTATGATGGCGCGCTTTGTCGTGCACGCCGGATGGGTCCTGAAGCGAACGCCGGATGCGCACACTTCCCGGGATATAAAGTCAAGAGGTGTCAACGCCTAATATGGGTGAAATAGCGAAAGAAGTATCGCCGGTCAGCATTGAAGACGAGCTGAAGCAATCGTACCTGGATTATGCCATGAGCGTAATCGTCGGTCGCGCCCTGCCCGATGTGCGCGACGGCCTGAAACCGGTGCATCGGCGCGTGCTCTTCGCTATGAGTGAGCTGAAAAACGATTGGAACAAGCCCTATAAAAAGTCAGCCAGGGTGGTGGGTGACGTCATTGGTAAATATCACCCCCACGGCGATTCCGCGGTTTACGACACCATCGTGCGCATGGCCCAGCCTTTTTCCCTGCGGTACATGCTGGTTGACGGGCAGGGTAACTTTGGTTCCATCGATGGTGACTCCGCCGCGGCCATGCGTTACACCGAAATTCGCATGGCCAGGATCGCCCACGAGATGCTGGCCGACCTCGACAAGGAAACGGTGGATTTCGTACCCAACTACGATGGCACCGAGCAAATACCCGACGTGCTGCCGACCCGGGTGCCCAATCTGCTGGTGAATGGTTCATCCGGCATTGCGGTGGGTATGGCAACCAACATCCCCCCCCACAACCTCGATGAGGTGGTCCAGGGTTGCCTGAGCCTGATCGAGAATCCTGACATGACCATCGATGAACTGATGGAAATCATCCCCGGCCCGGACTTTCCCACTGGGGCGATCATCAACGGCAGGGCGGGCATCGTGCAGGCGTACCGCACCGGCCGCGGTCGCATCTACGTGCGCTCCAGGGCCGAGGTGGTGCAGGATGAGTCCGGCAAGCGGGAAGTTATCGTGATCAGCGAATTGCCCTACCAGGTCAACAAGGCACGCCTGATCGAAAAAATTGCGGACCTGGTCAAAGAGAAGCGAATCGAGGGCATCAGCGAGCTGCGGGACGAGAGTGACAAGGACGGCCTGCGGGTGGTCATCGAGTTGCGGCGTGGCGAAGTCGGTGAGGTCATTCTCAATAATCTCTATGCCCAGACCCAGATGGAAAATGTTTTCGGCATTAATGTGGTGGCGCTGGTGGACGGCCAGCCGCGCACCCTCAATCTGAAGCAATTGCTGGAAGCTTTCCTTCGTCACCGCCGCGAGGTTGTCACCCGTCGCACCGTCTACCTGCTGCGCAAGGCGAGGGAGCGGGGCCATATCCTGGAGGGGCTGGCCATCGCCCTGTCGAATATCGACCCGGTGATCGAACTGATCAAGACTTCGCCCAGCCCGGCCGAAGCCCGGGAGCGCCTGATTGCCAAACCCTGGCCCCCGGGAGATGTGCTGGTGATGCTCGAGCGCAGCGGTGACACCGCGTGCAGGCCCGAAGATCTGGCTGAGCAATACGGTTTGCGGGAGGGGCTCTACCACCTTTCACTGGCCCAGGCCCAGGCCATCCTCGATTTGCGGTTGCACCGCCTGACCGGCATGGAGCATGAGAAGCTGCTGGCGGAGTACTCGGAAAAGCTGGCGGAAATTATCGAATACCTGGAGATACTGGGCAATTCCAGCAAACTGATGGCGGTGATCAAGGAAGAACTCGAGGCCGTCAAGGAAGAGTTTGGCGATCCTCGTCGAACCGAAATCGTCAGTTCGCGGCATGATCTCACCGTAGAGGACCTGATCACGGAAGAAGACCGCGTGGTCACCATATCCCGCGGTGGTTACGCCAAGAGCCAGCCGTTGTCGGACTACCAGGCCCAGCGTCGCGGGGGTATGGGCAAGTCGGCAACGGCGGTGAAGGAAGAGGACTTTATCGAACACCTGCTGATTGCCAACACCCACACCGTCATATTGTGCTTCAGCAATGCTGGCAAGGTGTATTGGCTCAAGGTCTTCCAGATACCGGTAGCCAGCCGGATCGCCCGGGGCCGCCCGCTGGTCAATCTGCTGCCGCTGGAGGAGGGCGAACGCATTACCTCGATCCTGCCGGTCGACGACTACGACGAGAGCCAGTTCGTGTTTATGGCTACGGCCCAGGGCACGGTCAAGAAGACGCCGCTGGATGCCTTCTCCCGCCCCCGCGGGGCCGGTTTACGCGCGCTGGACCTGGACCCGGGGGATCATCTGGTGGGAACCGCGATTACCGACGGTAGTTGCGACATCATGCTGTTCAGCTCCAACGGCAAGTGTATGCGCTTCAAGGAGTCCGATGTGCGCGCCATGGGCAGGACCGCAAAAGGTGTTCGCGGCATTCGCCTGGCCGCTGGCAAGCACGTGATCTCACTGCTGATTCCCCAGGCCGACAAGCATATTCTGACCGCGAGTCAGAACGGCTTCGGCAAACGCACGGCGGTGGCAGACTTTCCGCTCAAGGGCCGGGGCGGGCAGGGTGTGATTGCGCAGCAGTGCAGCGACCGCAATGGTGATCTTGTGGGCGCCATCCAGGTAGACGCTGGTGAGGAAATGATGCTGATCAGCGATCAGGGCAAATTAGTGCGCACCCGGGTGGATGAAGTTTCCCAGAGTGGTCGTAACACCCAGGGCGTAACCCTGATCCGTCTGAAAGATGGCGAACACCTGGTGGGTATTGAACGCATTGATGAATCCGACGACGACGCTATCGATTTTCCGGCCGAGGCCGCCGCGGCTGGCGAAAATGCGGGCGACGACGCCACAGCGCCCGATGACGCCGGTGCCGACGAGTCCGGCGATGAGTAGATTTATAGATTTCAAACCGCAACGTGCGAGAGGTCGTTGATGACACGTAAATACAATTTCTGTGCGGGCCCGGCAGCACTTCCCGAGGCTGTGTTGCAGCAGGCGCAACAGGAAATATGCGATTGGCAGGGGCGCGGGCTGTCGGTGATGGAAATGAGTCACCGCAGCAGTGAATTCGTGGGCATCGCCCAGCAGGCAGAAGCCGATTTCCGCGAGCTGTTGGGTATCGGCGACGATTATGCGGTGTTGTTCTTGCAGGGGGGGGCTAGTACCCAGTTTGCTGCGGCGCCGCTCAACCTGGCCACCGAAGATGCGGTGGTCGATTACGTCAATACCGGTGAGTGGTCGAAGAAGGCGATCAAGGAAGCCCGGCGCTTCTGCAATGTCAACGTGGTGGCCAGTGGCGAGGGCGGCAATTTCAGTGCGATTCCCGATTTCTCCCAATGGCAGTTGAGCGACCAGGCTTGCTATCTTCACTACACGCCCAACGAGACCATTGGTGGGGTGGAATTCGACTGGATTCCCGAAGTCAGCGCACCGCTGGTAGCCGATATGTCGTCGACCATTCTGTCGCGTCCCCTGGACGTGAACCGATTCGGTGTGATCTATGCCGGCGCCCAGAAGAACATTGGCCCGGCGGGATTGACCCTGGTTGTCGTGCGCCGGGACCTGCTGGGCCGGGCGCGGGGGACTGCCCCTGCCATGCTCGACTATCAGGTGCAGGCGAATGCGGAGTCGATGTACAACACCCCCCCCACCTACGCCTGGTATCTCGCCGGCCTCGTTTTCTCCTGGTTGAAGGGACAGGGGGGGCTGGCAGCGATGGAGCAGGTCAATCGTCGCAAAGCCGGCAAGCTCTACAGTGCCATCGATGCCAGCGATTTTTACAGTAACCCGGTCGCGGTTTCCGATCGATCGTTGATGAACGTGCCTTTCACCCTGGCCGACAGTGCACTGGACAAGCTGTTTCTGCAGCAGTCGGAAGACGCGGGCTTGCTGAATCTCAAGGGCCACCGTTCCGTCGGCGGGATGCGTGCGAGTATCTACAACGCGGTGACGGAGGAAGCGGTGGACAGTTTGATCGCTTTTATGGGTGACTTCGAGCAACGAAACGCCTGACGCCATGAGCGAAGCCGCGAGCCTTGAAGCACTGCGTCAACAGATCGATAAACTCGATCAACAGATCCAGCAACTGATCAACCAGCGGGCGGAGTGCGCGCAACAGGTCGCCAAGGTCAAGCAGCGCGACTTTGCAGCCGGAAAACAGGATGCCGCGCCCGGGGAAGGCCCTACCTTCTACCGGCCGGAGCGGGAAGCCCAGGTCCTGCGCAGGGTGATGGCGCGCAATGCCGGGCCCCTGGATGATTTGGCCATGGCGCACATCTTTCGCGAGATCATGTCCGCCTGCCTGGCCCTGGAGCGCCCGCTGCAGGTGGCGTATCTGGGCCCGGAAGGTACTTTTACCCAGGCCGCGGCGCTGAAGCATTTTGGCCATGCGGTGATCAATCGCCCGCAACAGACCATTGCCAATGTTTTCGCCCAGGTGGAGTCCGGGGAATGCAGTTATGGTGTGGTCCCGGTTGAGAACTCCACCGAGGGTATGGTGAGTCATACCCTGGATCATTTCATCCACTCACCCCTGAAGATCTGTGGTGAGGTGGAGCTGCGCATCCAGCTACACCTGCTGGCTGCACCTGCCGCGGATACTGGCAGTATTCGCTGCATTTGCGCCCATCAGCAGGCCCTTGCCCAGTGCCGACACTGGCTGGATCGGAATTGGCCGGGGGTTGACCGGGTTGCGGTGAGCAGTAACGGCGAGGCGGCGAAGATGGCCGCCGCTGACCCCGGCATCGTCGCGGTGGCGGGTGACATGGCGGCCGAGCTCTACCACCTCAAGCGCCTTGCCACCAATATTGAAGACTACACCGACAACACCACGCGTTTCTTGATCATAGGTAGAGAGTCGGTGCCTCCCAGCGAGGGCGACAAGACTTCGTTAATCGTGTCGAGCCGCAACCGGCCCGGGGCGCTGTTTCATTTATTGGAACCCTTTGAGCGCGAGGGCGTCGGGTTGACCCGTATCGACACCAGGCCGTCTCGCACCGAGACCTGGGCCTATGTGTTTTTCATGGAGTTCGAAGGGCATCAGCAGGAACCCCATATCCAGCGCATTATCAAGGTGCTGGAGGAACAATCGGTGTCTTTAAAGCTGCTCGGATCCTACCCCAAAGCCGTCATTTAACGACGGCCACCGCTCACGGGCTGAGGACAGAATATGTCAAAAAGATATAGCTACCGGCGTTTGGTGATTCTCGGGCTGGGCCTGATGGGCGGCTCCCTGGCGATGGGCTTGCGTAGCCGTGGCCAGGTCGAACAGGTGGTGGCCTGGGGACGCAGCGAGCCGTCACTCAAGCGGGGGCTGGAACTGGGCTGTATCGACCGTTATACCCTGGATCTTGCGGAGGCACTCGGGGGCGGGGATATGGTGGTGATAGCAACCCCCACGCTGATCGCGGAGCGGGTCATGGACCGGTTGCCCGGGTTGTTGGAGCCTTCGTGTGTGGTGACCGATGTTGCCAGTGTCAAGGGCAATCTGTTGCGCAGGGCGCGGGAACTATGGGGCCAGGAGCCATCGAACCTGGTGCTGGGACATCCCATTGCCGGGTCGGAGGAAAGCGGCGTGGACGCCGCCCGCGCAAACCTGTTCGAGCAGCATCGCGTTATATTGACCCCAACTGAACACACCGACCCCGAAGCACTCGCGGCGGTCGAGCAAATGTGGCAGGCGGTAGGTGCCGAAGTGGTGCAGATGGATGTGGCTCGCCACGACCAGGTATTGGCGGCCACCAGTCACCTGCCACACATACTCGCTTACAGCCTGGTGGACCTGCTGGCGAGGCAGGACCGGCAGCAGGATATTTTTCGGTTCGCAGCGGGTGGGTTTCGTGATTTCACCCGGATCGCCTCCAGTGACCCGCAGATGTGGCACGATATCAGTCTTGCCAATCGTGAAGCGCTGCTGGGCATGATTGACCAGTTCGCCGGGCAACTGCAGCAATTGCGGCAGGCGATAGCGGATCAGGACAGCGAACAAATAATGGGCCTTTACACTAATGCCAAGCATGCCCGCGACCAATTTGCCGAGTTGCTGCAAGCCCGCCAGTCAAAGTCCGGCTAGTGTTTCGGTGCAAGGGCGATAGCGGGTGAATTCAAACCAGCCAACAGGATGCAAAAAACCGTGTTGATCTATCGGGTAGAGGCAGGCGGCGTGATCTCGGGAAAATGCCGTGTGCCCGGAGACAAATCCATCTCTCATCGTTCAATCATGCTGGCGGCGATCGCTGCAGGAGAAACCCGGATCAGCGGTTTCCTCGAGGGTGAAGATGCCCTGGCAACGCTCAATGCTTTTCGGAGTATGGGCGTATCGATCACCGATCCCGACGGGGGCAAGGTGCTTGTCCAGGGAGTCGGTATGGGTGGCCTGCGGGCGCCCCGGGAGGCGTTGTACCTTGGAAACTCCGGGACTTCCATGCGCTTGTTGGCAGGCTTGTTGGCAGGCCAGGATTTCGATGTGGAATTGGTTGGGGATGAGTCCCTTTCGCGTCGCCCCATGGAGCGGGTGGCGGTGCCATTGCGGGCTATGGGAGCGGCCATCGAAACCGGAGCGGGTGGCGTACCGCCATTGAAAATTCGGGGTCAGCAGCCATTGACCGCCATCAACTACACCCTGCCCGTTGCCAGCGCCCAGGTTAAGTCCTGCGTTTTGCTGGCAGGACTGTATGCACGGGGCGAAACCTCGGTCACCGAGCCGGCACCCACCCGAGATCACACTGAGCGCATGCTGAGGGGCTTTTCCTATCCGGTCGAGGTCGAAGGCGCCACTGCACGGCTCGCGGGGGGTGGCAGTTTGACGGCCTGCGACATCGATATCCCGGCGGACATTTCTTCAGCAGCGTTTTTCCTGGTCGCCGCGAGTATCGCCCCCGGTTCGGATCTTGTGCTGGAACATGTTGGCATGAATCCAACCCGTACCGGGGTGATCGATATTCTGCGGCTCATGGGAGCCGATATCAGTGTGCAAAATGAAGCCGTTGTCGGTGGTGAACCGGTGGCGGATCTTCGCGTGCGTTCGGCGCCGCTGCAGGGGATCGAGATCCCGCCAGAGTTGGTGCCCCTGGCCATCGATGAATTTCCGGTGTTGTTCGTTGCCGCGGCCTGCGCCGAGGGCCGCACCACGCTGGGCGGTGCCGAGGAGCTGCGGGTCAAGGAAAGCGACCGGATTCAGGTGATGGCCGATGGGCTGGTGCGACTCGGTATCGACGCTTCGCCCCTGACGGATGGCATCATTATCAACGGAGGTGCCATTGGTGGTGGTCGGGTCGCCAGCCACGGTGATCACCGTATCGCCATGGCATTTGCCGTTGCCGGGTTGCGAGCAGACGGCGATATCGTGATTGAAGACTGTGCCAACGTGGCAACGTCTTTTCCCGGGTTTGTCGAATTAGCCAATCGCAGCGGTATGCAGATATTCCCGGAGGAGGTGTGATATGAGCAGTGAGCAGGGAGTTCCGGTAATCACCTTGGATGGGCCAAGCGGTTCCGGTAAAGGCACCATCAGCCAGTTGCTGGCCCAGCATCTGCAGTGGAATTTCCTCGACAGTGGCGCGCTTTACCGCCTGGTGGCGCTCGACGCATCCCGCCAGGGCTTAGCTGCTGACCAGGAGGAGGACCTGGCACGGCTTGCCGCGGGCCTGGACGTCAGGTTCGAACCCTCTGCTGCGCTGGAGGCAGTGGTTTGGCTTCAGGGTGAAGACGTCAGCCGTGCGATTCGGGACGAGGCGATCGGGGTGATGGCGAGCAAGGTAGCGGCGCTGCCCGCCGTGCGCGAAGCTCTGCTATCGCGTCAGCGCGAATTTGCGGAGCACCCGGGGCTGGTTGCCGACGGGCGGGATATGGGCACCGTGGTTTTCCCCGATGCGACGCTGAAAGTGTACCTCACGGCAACCGCCGAGGAGCGAGCCGCCCGGCGCTACAAGCAGTTGAAAGCCAAGGGAGAAGATGTTAGTCTCGCGCCGCTTTTGGCGGATATCAAAGCTCGGGACGAGCGTGATAGTCAGAGGAGCGCATCGCCGCTGAAACCAGCGACCGATGCCATGGTGTTGGACAGCACCCAATTGAACATAGAACAAGTGAACCAGCGCATCCTGGCGGAGGCCGGAGTGCGCGGTTTGCTGTGATTTTTTGGCGCCGTCCGCTATTGAAAAAATGCGAAATTGCCAGCTAGTTGCCAGCTTTTGCTGGATGATTTCGAACACTCACTAACCCACACAGGCTGGTTGTGTGGAACAGGGGCCAGTGCCCCTGCTACGACATTTAAAAGGTAACGCGACTTATGAGCGAAAGCTTTGCTGATCTATTTGAAGAGAGCCTGAAAACCATTGATATGAAGCCGGGGTCCATTGTCACCGGTATCGTGGTAGACGTGGATGACGACTGGGTAACTGTCCATGCGGGCCTCAAGTCCGAGGGTGTGATTCCCCGGGACCAGTTTGAAAACGAAGCCGGTGAATCGGATATCAATATCGGTGATGAAGTTCAGGTGGCGCTGGAAGCGGTAGAGGATGGCTTCGGCGAAACCCGGCTCTCCCGCGAAAAGGCCAAGCGCGCCGAGTCCTGGATCGAATTGGAAAAAGCCCATGAAGCCGATGAAGTGGTTAAGGGTGTGATCAGCGGTAAGGTCAAAGGTGGCTTCACTGTCGACGTCAATACGATTAGAGCCTTCCTGCCCGGCTCGTTGGTGGATGTGCGACCGGTTCGCGAGACCACCCACCTCGAAGGCAAAGAACTTGAATTTAAAGTGATCAAGCTGGATCGCAAGCGCAACAACGTGGTAGTAAGCCGTCGCGCGGTCCTCGAAAAAGCCAATAGCGCAGAGCGCGAGCAATTGCTGGCGAACCTGGCCGAAGGCGTCGTGATCAAGGGTATCGTCAAGAACCTGACCGATTACGGTGCGTTCGTTGACCTCGGTGGGGTTGATGGACTGTTGCACATCACCGATATGGCCTGGAAGCGAATCAAGCACCCCAGCGAGATCGTCAACGTGGGTGATGAAATCGATGTCCGGGTATTGAAGTTCGATCGCGAGCGCAATCGGGTGTCCCTGGGCCTGAAGCAACTGGGCGAAGATCCCTGGGTCGAGATCAAAAACCGTTACCCCGAAGGTAGCCGCATCAAGGCCATTGTCACCAACTTGACCGACTACGGCTGTTTTGCCGAGATCGAGGAGGGTGTCGAAGGTCTGGTTCACGTCTCAGAGATGGACTGGACCAACAAGAACATCCACCCCTCCAAGGTCATCCAGGTGGGTGAAGAAGTTGAGGTCATGGTGCTGGATATCGACGAAGAGCGCCGGCGTATTTCACTGGGTATCAAACAGTGTATGGATAATCCCTGGGATACCTTTGGCGAGACCAATGCCAAGGGCGACAAAGTCAAGGGCGTTATCAAATCGATTACCGACTTCGGCATTTTCATCGGCCTTGACGGCAATATCGATGGCCTGGTGCACCTGTCAGATATCTCCTGGCAAGAGAGTGGTGAGGAAGCCGTGCGCCGGTACAAGAAGGGCGATGAGATTGAAACCGTGATACTCGCCATCGACCCCGAGCGTGAGCGCATTTCACTCGGCATCAAGCAGCTCGATAGTGATCCGTTTTCGGACTACATTGCCGAGAATGACAAGGGCGCCATTGTAAAAGGCACCGTGAAGGAGGTTGATGCGAAGGCTGCTATCGTGACGCTCAGCGACGAGGTCGAGGGGGTGCTCAAGGCCTCCGAAATCAGCCGCGACAAGGTTGAAGATGCCCGTAACGTGCTGAAGGAAGGCGATGAAGTTGAAGTCAAGGTGATCAATGTCGACCGCAAGAACCGAACCATGAACCTGTCTATCAAGGCCAAAGACGTAGCCGACGAGAAAGAAGCCATCCAGACTTTGCGCAAGCGCGAAGACACAGTTGCCCCGGCGACGATTGGCGACCTGATCAAGGCAGAAATGGAGAACCGTGACCAGGAAAGTTGATATTGCGGCACTTTCTGTGCCCCAATAGCGTGTCGACTGGCGTCGCAACTACTTTGGTAGTTCGGCGCCTTTTTGCTATTATGACGAGGGTTTTCGGGCTTTGGCGTGGTTCAGCGGCGGATGGCGGAGTGGCAATGACGAAGTCGGAATTGATCGAAAGGATAGCGGCCAAACAAACGCAACTACCCCTGAAAGACGTGGAATTGGCGGTAAAAAAGATTCTCGACTACATGGCCCAGTCGCTGGCAGCCGGCGAGCGTATCGAGATTCGCGGGTTTGGCAGCTTTTCACTGCATTACAGGGCCCCGCGCCGGGGTCGTAACCCCAAGACCGGCGAAACCGTGCAACTGGCGGGAAAATATGTACCCCATTTCAAGCCCGGTAAGGAAATGCGGGAGCGGGTAAACGACCGGGGTCGCCAAGAGTCCTCACCTAGGCCCTGAATCAGGCTATCAGTACAGCGATGTATCCCACGGCGGCACGGTTAAAAACCTGCCGCCGTTTTTATGCACAGGACGTGCTGTATGTCGCGCACCCGCGGGTGCAAAGGCGCAGGGACGCGCCGTAGCGACGATGCACAGGACGTGCTGTATGTCGCGCACCCGCGGGTGCAAAGGCGCAGGGACGCGCCGTAGCGACGATGCACAGGACGTGCTGTATGTCGCGCACCCGCGGGTGCAAAGGCGCAGGGACGCGCCGTAGCGACGCTACATCGCCGGTGTTGGCAGATGCTGTGTCATGGGGGTTGCCTCCGTGACCGAGCCTGGGTTGACTATATCTTGAATAAAGCGGCTGCAGATTTGATACCATTGCCAAGTGGGCGCCTGGTCCAGTGATTGCGGGCCCGGGGCGGGGCGAGTTGTCTTACCAACGGTATTCGGATTCGGAGATCTCATGAAATTCATTACGAGCTTCCTCACTGTTTTGCTGGTGCTTGCACTGCTTGTCTTTGGCGTAGTGTTTGCGCTGGCCAACGCCTCCAGCCTGAAGGTTGACCTGCTGGCGGTGGAGGTAACCGCGAGTGTTGCTACCTGGCTGATCGGCACCTTCGCGCTGGGCGGTGTCCTGGGCTTGCTGGCGGGCATGGGTGTGTTCGTCAAGCTGAAAACCGGCCAGGCCCGTAGCGCTCGAAAGATCAAGCATTACGAACAGGAAATCGAGCACATTCAGGCGGCTGCTGCCAGGGAATAGGGCTCTGTGTCAGATGCTGGTTCTTTTTTGCTGGTATTTGTCGCTATCGGCATCGGTTGGCTGCTTGGGCGTTTTGGTGGTTTCAGAAAACAGCGGCAAAACGCGGAAAACGTCCCTCCGGGGGTTTACAAGGGCCTCAATTATCTGCTAAGCGAAAAAACTGACCAGGGAATTGAGGCCTTTGTCGAATCCCTGGAAGTTAGCGATGCCACCCTCGATACCCATGTCGCCCTGGGCAAGCTGATGCGCAGCCGCGGCGAAGTCGATAAGGCTATTCGTATTCACCTGAACTTGATTGGCCAATCGGGCTTGTCCAGGCATCAGCAGCATACGGCCCATCTGGAGCTTGCCAGGGACTACCAGCATGCCGGGGTACTCGACCGCGCCGAGAGTCTCCTCCAGGATCTGGTGCAGCAGTCACCAATACTGCGGAACAAGGCTCTGACCCTGCTCACCGATATTTATGATGAAGAAAAGGACTGGCAACAGGCACTAGCCGTTGGTCAGAAAATTCTGCCCGGTGCGAATGGCCCCGGGTCATCAGGATACGGCCCCGCGGAGGCCAGAATGGCGAATCGGCTCGCGCACTACTGCTGTGAGCTTGCCAATGGGGCCCTGGCTGAAGGAGATACCCGCGCGGCATTAGCGCATATTACCCGAGCCCAGCAGTTTGATCCCCTCTGTGTCCGCGCGGGCTTGCTGGAGGCCGAGATTCTCGAGCGCCAGGATGAACCGCAAAAGGCGATTCAGGTTTTGGAGGGCATCACCGAGAGGCATCCGACTTTCATTGCTCCGGTGCTTCCTGCGCTGCGGCGCAATTATAGCAGGGCAGGGGATTTGCCCGGTCTGTACCGGTATCTTGAAAAATTTCTGGACCATCGCAAGTCCACGGCCGCTGTGCTTTGCCTGGTCGATGCATTGTACGAAAAGGGTGATGTCCAGCAGGCCGGGCAACTATTGGCCAGCGAGTTGCAGCAACACCCCACGCTTCTGGGTATGAAGCGGCTGCTCGAGATCAGCCTGGAATCGCCCATTGACGACGCGCGGCGAAACTTGCTGGGGCTGCAGGACGTTGCCCGCCGGGCGCGTGAGCACAAGCCGGCGTATCGTTGCGACCGTTGTGGCTTCTCTGGTCGCCAGTTGCACTGGCAGTGTCCCAACTGCAAAAACTGGGGCAGCGTAGCACCCATCCTCGGTATCGATGGCGATTGACCCGAATGGCGCGGTGCCGTTTCGAATTGACCAACTTTGTGGAAAGTGAAAATGACACGGTCTCCCATTATCGTCGCCCTTGATTACCCCGATCCGGTATCCGCCCTGGCCATGGCCCGGCGCCTGTCGCCGGAGCTATGTCGAGTGAAAGTTGGCAAGGAACTCTTTACCGCAGCCGGACCTGCGCTTTTGGAGCAGTTGAACTCGCTTGGCTTCGAGGTGTTTCTTGACCTCAAGTTCCACGACATTCCCAATACCGTCGCGGGGGCGGTGCGCGCCGCTGCCAACCTCGGCGTCTGGATGGTAAACGTTCACGCCAGCGGCGGTGAGCGCATGATGGCAGCCGCTCGCGCCAGCCTCACCGGTCTGTCCTCCCCGCCTTTGTTGATTGCGGTGACGGTACTCACCAGTATGGAAGCGGCGGATTTGGCACAGGTGGGTGTGGCGATTGAGCCGGGCAGGCAGGTAGCCCAACTGGCACGATTGAGTCAGGAAGCGGGCATGGATGGCGTGGTTTGTTCGGCGCGGGAGTGCGAGATGTTGCGCACCCAACTGGGCAACGATTTTGTATTGGTCACCCCGGGTATTCGTCCCGCGGACGCGAGCGGGGATGACCAACGTCGGGTTGTGACCCCGGCCCAGGCAGTCGCCAGCGGCAGCGACTATCTGGTTATCGGGCGCCCAATTACCCGCAGCGAAGAACCGGGTGCCGCACTGGCTGCAATAATTACGCAATTGGGGCTGTAGCCAGGCCTGGGCTTTCCCTTATAGTAGAACCGTGCACAGGAAGTGCATTAACTCACACACGAAAAGGAGCTTCGTCATGTCTTATCTCAACTCCCCTCTATCGCGCCTGTTGTCGCCTATCGCTATGGTCTGCGCGCTTTCAATTCCGCTGCCCGCAATGGCAGAGGGCTTGCATGTGGCGCCGGTCAACATCAATACTGCCAGTGCTGAAACCCTGGCGGATGCCCTCAATGGTGTCGGTGAGTCCCGCGCCAGGGACATCGTGGAATACCGCGACACCCATGGCCCCTTCGAAAAGCCGGCAGATCTGGCAAAGGTCAAGGGGGTTGGAGAGTCAACAGTAGCGAAAAACCTGGAGCGCATTCAGGTTAAATGAGGTGCCTGGCGGGGGCTTGCCCCCGCTACAGCTTTGCAAAATTCGGCGCTGTACGTACCGCCATCTGAAGTCTTGGCCTATGGTATCCTTGAGGCAATCAATTGAGGACAGACCGGATGGCTTTCATCGACATTTTTAACGGCGATGCCGACGGCATTTGCGCGCTCATCCAGCTTCGCCTGGCTGATCCCAGGGACAGCCGTCTGGTGACCGGGGTAAAGCGTGATATTGCGCTGATGGGCAAGGCCGCGATCGAAGCCGGTGATGACTGCACCGTGCTTGATATTTCCCTGGACAAGAATCGCCAGGCGCTGCACCAGGCCCTGGACGCGGGGGCTAGCTGCCTGTATGTGGACCATCACTTTGCCGGTGATATTCCCGATCATCCCAGGCTGCATGCGATCATCAACCCGGCTCCAGACGTTTGCACCAGCATTCTGGTAAATGGCCATCTGCAGGGTGCATTCACCGGCTGGGCCCTGGTTGGCGCCTTTGGTGATAACCTCAACGACAGCGCCATCAGACTGGCGAAGCCCTTGAGTCTTGCAAGCGATACCCTGGAGCGGCTGCAACAGCTAGGCATCTACATCAATTACAACGGCTATGGTGCCAGCGAAGCGGATCTCCATTTTCCGCCGGCGGAGCTTTATCGCTTGCTGAGCGTGCATACTGATCCCGTGGCCTTCATCCATGATGACAGTGCCAGTTTCAATCAGCTTGAGCAGGGTTATCAGGACGATATGGCCCAGGCCGCCTCCTTGCAACCCGAGTCTGCGGATTCACGGGTAGCACTCTACATGCTGCCCAATGCGCCCTGGGCGCGACGCGTGAGTGGTGTATTCAGTAACCAATTGGCCAACGAGTTCCCGGATCGCGCCCACGCTGTCCTGACCCTGATCTCGGATGACACCTATCTGGTTAGTGTCCGTGCGCCGCTGAACAATAAAACAGGGGCCGATGAAGTGTGTCGGCGGTTCGCCACGGGTGGAGGGCGCAAGGCGGCGGCGGGTATCAACGAGCTCCCCGAAGACGATATCCCGCGTTTTCTTGCTGCCATGCAGAGTTATTATGGCCAGGTCGCCTGAAGCGGTATTGCTCCCTGACTGTCCACGCCGCTAGAATCGCTCCGAGCAATAATTCCCGCCAGCCCGGGTAAAACCGGGTTTAGCTTTGATCCCTGGAGACCCACTTTGAGTCCCGACGCCTGGATAACCCTGTTTACCATCGTTGCCTGCCTGGGGGCCCTGTCTCTCACTCGTTTGCCTGCCGATGTCATTTTATTGGGTGGTGTCGGCACGCTGCTGTTGCTGGATGTGCTCTCTGTCAAAAGTGCGCTGGTGGGTTTTTCCAATGAAGGTGTGGCCACTGTGGGCGTGCTTTACGTGGTTGCGCATGCACTTTCCGCAACGGGGGCGGTCGAGTGGATGTCCTCGGGAATACTCGGGAGACCGCGCTCGTTGCGGATGGCGCAGTTCCGGTTGATGGCGCCCGTGGTCTTCTTCAGCTCGGTTATGAACAACACACCGGTGGTCGCCATGATGGTGCCGGTTGTCACTGATTGGTCTCGGCGGCTCGGCTTTCCGGCATCGCAATTGATGATGCCATTGTCATTCGCCGCCATCATCGGCGGCATCTGTACCCTGATCGGCACCAGTACAAACCTGATCATAAATGGCATGCTGCAGCAGCTGGAGCAGGACATCGACCTGGGGCTGTTCGATCTCGTGTGGATTGGTGTTCCCTGCTCATTGGCGGTCATGGCCTTCATTATGTTGACCAGCAGACGCCTGCTGCCCTTCAAGCAAGGTGCCGCCCTCAGTTTTGAGGATACGCGTCAGTACAGCGTCGAAATGATAGTGGAGCCGGACAGCCCCATTGCCGGGCGCTCCATCGAGGATGCCGGTTTGCGTCATCTGCCAGGGCTGTATCTCGCGGAGATCGTCCGTGGTGATCGCGTCATCGGCCGGGTCAGTCCCTCGGTGCATCTGCAGGCCAATGACCGGTTGGTATTCGTCGGTAACGTCGATACGGTCGTGGAGTTGAAGAAGGTCACGGGCCTGGTGTCTGCTGAAAACCAGGTCTTCAAGCTCGACCACGGGGGTGAGCGCAGCCTGGTGGAAGTGGTCATCGGGCCAGACTTCCCGCTCCTCGGCAAGAGCGTGAGAGAGGGCAACTTTCGAAAATATTATGGCGCGGTCATCATTGCCGTCTGCCGTGATGGCAAGCAGATCAAGCAACGTATCGGTGATATCGAATTGAAGCCCGGCGACACCGTATTGCTGGAAACCAATAGCGAATTCGTGCGCAAGCAACGTTTCTCGCGGGACTTTCTGGTGGTCAGCCCGGTAGCGGACTTTCAACCCGCAAGGAGCAGCAAGCGTTGGATAGCCATTGGCATTATGCTGGTCATGGTGCTGTCCGCTGCCACGGGTCTGTTGTCGATGTTCAAGGCTGCCATGGTGGCCGGTGGCCTGATGATCATAACTCGCTGTTGCACCATGGACGGGGCGAGGCGCAGTATCAGCTGGCAGGTGCTGGCGGCTATCGCGGCATCCCTGGGGATAGGCAAGGCCATGGAGGAAAGTGGGCTTGCCGCCCTGATCGCCGATTTCCTGGTTGCCAGTGCCGCAGGTTCTGAGCTTGCTACCATGCTGGTACTGTTTTTTGTCACCGCGGTGTTTTCAGCGCTTATCACTAATGCTGCAGCGGCGGTATTGATGTTTCCAATTGCAGTCGCCGCCAGTAACGACCTGGGCGTAAGTGTGATACCGTATGCGGTGACCCTGATGGTGGCAGCGTCGGCAAGTTTTTCAACGCCGATAGGCTACCAGACCAACATGATGGTTTGGGGCCCGGGGGAGTATCGCTTTATTGATTTCCTCAGGCTGGGCATCCCACTTACCGTGCTGGTGGGTGCCGTGACCATGTTTGTCGTGCCTTTGATCTGGCCGTTTCAGGTGTAAGCGGCAACGACCGCGTTTACCAACACCGGGAGGAGTCTACGACAGTGGAAAAGCAACACAGTCCGGGAATAAGTGCTGCATCCGGGGTTAACCGCGGCCCGGCATGGCTGGATATCGTCCAGGGCGCCAGTGGTTTATTGCTGGTGTTATTCATGTGGGCCCACATGCTGTTCGTCTCCAGCATTCTGCTGGGCGTGGACGCAATGTATGCCGTCGCCCGTATGTTCGAGGGCGAGTTTATTTTCGGTAAACCCTATCCCTGGCTGGTTTCCATCGTCGTCGCGGTGATCGCTTTTATCTTCGTTGTGCACGCACTCGCTGCTGTCCGCAAAATGCCGGCGAGTTACCGTGAATACCGCCAGTTTTTACGCCATTCCTCGATCTTTAAACACAGTGAGACCCGCTTGTGGTTGGTGCAGGTCGTCACCGGCTGGGTGCTGATGCTGCTGGCGTGCGCCCACCTTTACCAGATGTTGGTCAATCCGGGTGATATCGGCCCCTACGCCTCGGCCGATCGGGTGTGGAGCGGGCGCTGGTGGCCGCTGTACCTGGTACTGCTGGTCAGTGTTGAAATTCATGGCGGGATCGGTCTGTACAGGCTGGCACTGAAGTGGGGCTGGGTGAACCCAGGCAGCGGTGCTGCCGGGCGCGAGAAGTTGCGCAGGATCAAATGGGCAATTACGGGCTTTTTCCTCGCACTGGGGCTGCTTACACTGGCGGCTTACATGAAGTTGGGGTATGAGCATCGGCACAATGTGGGCGAGCGATATGTCCCTCAGCAGCAGGCAGACTGAACCATGGAAATAATACACACTGATGTGTTGGTCGTAGGCGGCGGGCTAGCCGGCCTGCGCGCAGCGATTGGTGCGCGGCGCCGGGGTCACCAGGCGATAGTACTCAGCCTGGTGCCGCCCAAGCGGTCACATTCCGCCGCTGCCCAGGGAGGGATGCAAGCGAGCCTCGCCAACTGCGTCAAGGGACACGGCGATAACGAGGACGTGCATTTTGCCGATACCGTGCGTGGCAGTGACTGGGGAGCCGACCAGGGCGTTGTGCGGATGTTCGTCAACACTGCACCCAAAGCCGTGCGCGAGATGGCCGCCTGGGGTGTGCCCTGGAATCGCGTGGAGCGGGGCACCCGGACCGCAATAATTAACGGCGAGAGTGTTGAACTGAACGAAAGTGATGCGGCCCACGGCCTGATCGACGCGCGTGATTTTGGTGGCACTCGAAAGTGGCGCACCAGCTATGTCTCCGACGGCACCGGCCACTCCATGCTCTACACCATGAGTGATCAGGCGATTGCCGACCGGATCCCGGTGCATGAACGTACCGAGGCCATTGCCCTGATTCATGATGGCGCCCGCTGCTATGGCGCGATCGTGCGCCACCTGGTGAGCGGAAAGCTGATTGCCTACGTCGCCAAAGCAACCTGCATAGCCACCGGAGGCTTCGGCCGTATTTACCGTGTCAGTACCAATGCGGTTATCAACGAGGGTATCGGCACTGCCATCGCGCTGGAGACGGGTGTTGCCAGCCTTGGGAACATGGAAGCGGTGCAATTTCATCCCACCGGCATTTTTCCCGCGGGAATTCTTGTCACCGAGGGATGCCGCGGCGATGGCGGCTTGCTGCTCGATCGCAACGAGCATCGATTCATGCCCGATTACGAGCCGGAGAAAGCGGAACTTGCATCGCGGGACGTGGTATCCCGCCGAATGGAGCAGCACATCGCGGCGGGCCATGGGGCCAATTCGCGATTCGGAGATCACCTCTGGCTGGATATCCGCTTGTTGGGTAAAAAACACATCGACACCAAACTGCGTGAAGTCAAGGAGATCTGCCAGCACTTCCTCGGGATCGACCCGGCCCGCCAGCTGATAGCGGTGCGTCCCGCCCAGCACTATTCGATGGGGGGCATCCGCACCGATCATCGCGGTGAGAGCCCAACCCTGCAGGGACTGTTTTCCGCCGGGGAGGCAGCCTGCTGGGATATGCACGGCTTCAATCGCCTGGGCGGGAATTCGGTAGCCGAGACCGTGGTCGCAGGCATGCTGGTGGGGGAATACATTGCCGACTTCTGTGATAGCAGCGATAGTGATTACAGCTTTTCCAGCACCCTGGTCGACCAGGCGCTGAAACAGCAGGAGCGCTATCTCAGCGGGCTTTGTGAGGGGCCAGGCCAGGAAAACGCCTTCGAGCTGATGCGACAGATGCAGCAAACCATGACCGACAAGGTCGGCATTTTTCGCCACGGCGACAGGCTTTCAGAAGCCGTCCGCGATCTGGATTCGCTGTTGGTGCGGAGCCGGAATATAGGAATCCGGACCCAACTGCGGGGCGCAAACCCTGAATTGGTAACGGCCTATCGCGTACAAAAAATGCTCAAACTGGCGCAGTGTGTGGCCCTGGGAGCGCTGCGGCGGGAAGAGAGTCGCGGAGCCCACTTCAGAGAAGATTTTCCATTGCGCAATGATCGGGATTGGCTGGCACGCACCCTCGCGACCTGGCCCGACGCCGATTCGACGCAACCGAAGCTGGATTACGAGGCGCTGTCGGTGATGGCCATGGAAATGCCCCCCGGCTGGCGTGGCTACGGCGAGAAGAACCATATTGACCATCCTGATACCCCGGTGCGACAGGCCGAGGTCGAGGCTGTCGAGAAGAACGCGGACCTGCCAGATCGCTTTGCGCGGCAGGAGGCGCTTATGCCTTACCTGGATTGTCTGCCACCGAAGTACCGGGGGCGCAATCAACGGCTGGGAGAAGAATCATGAACGAACTCATCGCGACGAGCGCCCAGGCGCGCCAGATTCGCTTGCATATTCTGCGCCACAACCCCCAGGATCCAGCCAGCCAGCCGCAAATGCAGACCTTCGAACTCGAAGAAGCCGATGGCATGACCCTGTTTATCGCGCTGACGGAGATTCGGGAAACCCAGGACCCATCCCTGGCTTTCGACTTCGTTTGCCGGGCCGGCATCTGTGGTAGTTGCGCCATGCTCATCAACGGGAACCCTGGCCTGGCTTGCTGCGCATTGATCAGCAAGCTGCCGGATGACATCACACTTATGCCGCTACCGGTTTTCAAACTGATTGCCGATTTGTCAGTGGATACCGGCGAGTGGATGCGAGACATGAGCGAGCGCCTGGAAACCTGGGTGCAGGGTAGTGAACTGGACCGTGATCTGGATATTTTCGAGCAGCCCATGGAGCCTGAACTAGCCCGTGATATATACGAGCTGGAGCGGTGCATCGAATGCGGGTGCTGTGTTTCCGCATGCGGCACGGCCCACATGCGCCCGGGCTTCGTGGGCGCGGTTGGGCTGAACAAGCTGGCGCGTTTTCGCCTCGACCCCAGGGATGAGCGAGACGATGCCGCCCTGTATCAGTTGGTTGGCAACGACGAAGGTGTTTTTGGCTGCATGACCCTGCTGGGCTGTGAAGACATGTGCCCCAAGCAATTGCCGCTGGCGACCCAGATTGCTTTTCTGCGTCGCAAAATGGCGCGCCAGGGACTGAAAAGTAAGTCCTAGGCCGGTTATTTCACCAGGGCGTAAAGAAAAACGGCGGAAGGCTACCCCGCGGAAAGATTAAGCAAATAAGGGTGTTGACACCTGACTAACAAGAACTTCTACCGTGACGGAATGCTACGAGACTTCGCCCGAATTTCCAGCCGTTAAACGCCGCAAAGTTGAAGCCAATTTGAGCATTGGTGACACTACCAGTAACGCCGGTATCACGCTGTCTTTGTCCAGGGCGCCGCTGCACGGCGAGCGGGAAGGGCGTCTCTTCCGCGGCTATTGTGACGTCTACCGCTTCTTCCCGCTTTACCGCTTCTGTGGTCGCCACCTGCGGCTCAGCTAACTGCGCTGTAGTGATGGCGATCCGGCACGGCAAACCGGGGCGATTTATTCGAGCCAGCGCGTGAGCACTTTTGCGAATTGATTCGGGCTCGGCTCCGAGAGAGTTTTCTCATAAAGTGAGCCGCCTGCAACATTAGTGAGCAAGATTATTCTGCTTGTACTTACCAGCGACCCGTGAAGCATGTCGTCGAGGAGGCAATCATGGAAGTCGATCACCAGCAGGAAAACTTTGAAGGCAATCCTGAAGACCTCAAGGCTTTTCTGGAGCTTGCAAAAAGCCCGATCCGCAGTGAAGCCAGAAAGCCAGGCACTCGATGCCTGGCGGCAATACAAGCAGCAAAAGCTGGCCGAACGCTGGCCGGCCGTCTCTGAAGAGCACCTTGGCAAGCGACCGCCAGTAAGCGAATATCAATCGAATGTTATGCCGGCTTTTGGCCCTTTCATGAAAGGCTGGAGCATGGTCGCCATGCAGAAACATCTTATCGATCTGAGCGGTATCAACCTGGACGGTCTCTGCCTTGGTTATGTCGACCTGCGAGGCGTGAAGCTGGACAGTGCCTCTTTGCGTGGCGCATGGCTGAAAGGTGCGGAGGTGGAATGGGCCAGCCTGAAGGAGGCCGATTTTTCCATGTTGGAGCGTGAAGGTATGGCGAGAGCATCGCGTCTTCTCCAGTGCGATTTTTCCAATACGGACATGGAGGGATGCAACCTTTCCAATGCGGACCTCAGCGGTTCGAACTTCAGAAATGCCAGACTCTCGCATGCCAAATTCGTCGGGGCCAACCTGACAGGGGTGAACCTCGTTGGAACTGACCTGCGCCACACCGACCTTCGTGGTAGCAGGGTTTACGGCACTTCCACCTGGGATGTTCAATTGTGTGATGAGAGCCATCTCAGGCAGAACCTGATCATCACTGAAGAAGATGCGCCGGAAGTCCATGTCGACGATCTCGAAGTCGCCCAGTTCATCTACCTTTTGCTGAATCGCAAGAAGTTGCGCAATGTGATCAACGCGGTGACACAAAAAGGCGTTTTGATTCTCGGGCGCTTCGGCGATGGCGGGCTGGATATCCTGCAAGGTGTTGCCGACAGCCTTCGCGAACGCGGTTACCTGCCAATGCTGTTCGATTTTGATAAGCCGGATCAACGGGATTACACGGAGACCGTCCAGACACTGTCAGGCCTTGCTCGTTTCGTTGTTGTAGACCTGAGCGGCCCCTCGGTACCACAGGAATTGATGGCGACAGTCCCGAATTTTGAAATTCCCTTTATTCCAATCTTGCGGCAGGGCCTGAGTCCGCACAGCATGTTTCGGGATTTGCTGAAGTATCGATGGGTGCATCCGGACATTACCTTTTTCACGAACGCCGATGAGCTTCAGAAACAGTTGGCGGCAGCCGTCATAGCGCCGGCAGAGCAGTTGATCGAGGACATCCAGCATCGCAAATCCAGCTATATGATGCGTCCTGAAGAAGAGTAGGTATTTACCCGGATATTTTGCCAAGGGCCCAGGTCGACAGCCATGGGTGTGTCGCGTGCCCGACCGGGACGCGAACCACCACAACGGGATGCTCATGCGATATGCGGGCCTGTGACATCGCTTCGGTTAACCAGCCTGGCCGCTGTTTCAGGGGATTCTCCGTCAGGCCCGATACATGGCGTTCAGTTAGCCAGCCTCAACTGGTGCGAAAATACCAGTCGTACTCGAATGCCGGAATGATGCTGCTGTACATGTTGCATTCGGCCTGCTTCAGCGCGGCGTAGACATCACAGAATTGTTTCCCCAGGTAAGCGTGGCAGAAACTGCTGTCGGCGAAGCTTTCGATCGCTGCCTGCCAGGTGGCGGGAAGCGATGCCGCCAATTGTTTGTGCGCGTTGCCCGTTATCGCTGGTGCTGGCACGGTCTTTTTTTCGATGCCGTCGAGGATGCCGGCAATAATCCCCGCAGTTGCCAGATAGGGATTGGCATCGGCGCCACCCAGCCGGTGTTCGATACGCATACTGTCAGCTTTGGAACCTGGAATTCTCACGGCCACAGTGCGATTGTTGAAGCCCCATCCGGGCGCCATGGGCACATAGCCGCCGCTTTCATAGCGATGATAGCTGTTGCCGTGGGGGGCAAATAGCAACAGGGCATCGTTCATGCTTGCCAGCAGTCCGCCGACGGCATGTTGCAGCAGCTCACTGTCCGCCCCTCCCCGAAAAACGTTTTCGCCGTCCTGGTCCAGCAGGCTGATATGCACGTGTAAACCGCTGCTGGCGAGGTGACTGTAGGGCTTGGCCATAAAGCTGGCATCATAGCCATGACGGCTCGCGACGCCTTTGATAAGGCGCTTCAGCAATAGCGCATGGTCGCAGGCAAGCAGCGGGTCGGCGACGTGCTGCAGGTTGATCTCGAATTGTCCCGGTGCATATTCGGCAACGGCCGTGGTGGCGGGAATGCCCTGGCTATGGGCAATGGAGGTAATGTCATTGACCAGCGCCTGGTAGTCATCCAACTCGATCAGGCCGTAGACCTGGGTATCGTTGTCACGGGCACCGGTGACGGGTGACACGGGGGGCTGCGGCCTGCCGTGGGCATCGCGTTCCCGGTCGCAGAGGTAGAATTCAAGCTCGATCGCCACCACCGCGGTTAGCCCCAGGCCGGAAAGTTTGCTCACTACCTGGCGCAGGACCTGGCGCGGGTCGAAGGGCAGGGCAGCCCCGGCGTCATCCTGCATGGCAACCATCAGTTGTGCCATGGGTTTGCGTTGCCAGGCGCTGATGCAGAGTGTATTGTCGACAGGCAGGCAGACCATGTCACGGTCACCGGTCTCGAGCACCAACCCCGTCGCCTCCGCACAGTCGCCCGTAATCTGGGTGGCAAACAGGGAGATGGGCATGACGAATTCGCCGCTGTAGACCTTGGCAAGGCTCGCGGCCGCGATTCGCTTGCCGCGCAGGACACCGTTGATATCCGGTACCATGATGTCGACAAAAGTGGTGTCGGGATTCTCCCGGAGAAATTGCTTGGCGATATCTGACACTCGAGGCACCCGTCGTGGTTTGCAGGGTAACCGGGGCGACACAACGCACTGTACTATGCCCCCAGCTAGAGAAGTAAAGCCATTTAAGCGGCGTTACTCATGTTGAAAAAAGCGTATCCAGGCTGTATGTTAGCGCGCTCCTTACCCCGGTCCAAACAGCTATTTGAGCCAGGCTATTTACAGGAACACTGTCCATGTCAATGGAGTCGATAGAGCACTGGTTTCGCGAGCGCGGTATCACCGAGGTGGAATGCCTGGTGCCGGATATTACCGGCAACGCGCGTGGCAAGATCATACCCTCAGCACGCTTTTTTCGCGAGGAGGGGATGCGACTGCCGGAAAGTATCTTTGTCCAGACCGTCAATGGCGACTGGCCGGATGATTTCTACAAGATCATCGACCCCCGCGAGTACGATATGGTGCTCAAGCCGGATTACGACTCGGTTAGGGTCGTACCCTGGGTCAAAGACCCAACGGCGCAGGTTATCTGCGGGCTGGAGGAACTGCACCCTGACCCCTTGTTGCCCCGGAGTATCCTGCAGCGCGTACTGCGCTTGTACAGCGGCAAGGGCTGGCGTCCGGTTTTAGCGCCGGAAGTCGAGTTCTACCTGGTCCAACGCAATACTGATCCGGACACGCCCCTTTCTCCCCCGGTCGGCCGCTCCGGGCGCTCTGAGACCGCACGCCAGTCCTACAGTATCGATGCGGTGAATGAATTCGACCCCCTGTTCGAGGATATGTACGACTTCTGTGATGCCATGGAGTTGGACCTGGACACCCTTATCCACGAGTCCGGCGCGGCCCAGATGGAAGTCAACTTTATTCACGGCGATGCTCTGGATCTCGCTGATCAGGTGTTTTTCTACAAACGCACCATGCGTGAGGCCGCCCTGCGCCACGGCGTCTATGCCACCTTTATGGCCAAGCCCATGGAGGCAGAACCCGGCAGCTCCATGCATATTCACCAGAGCCTGGTTGACCAGGAGACCGGGCGAAATATTTTTGTGGGCGAGGACGGTAAACCGAACAAGCTGTTCCTGAGTTATATCGCGGGCATCCAGAAATATGCTCCTGCAGCATCCGCGCTGTTTGCGCCCAACGTCAACTCCTATCGTCGCTTTGCCCGGGACCACTCCGCCCCGATCAACGTACACTGGGGTTTCGACAACCGTACCTGCGGCCTGCGAGTCCCCATCGACAAACCCGAGAACACCCGGCTCGAGAATCGTTTTGCCGGAGCAGACGCCAATCCCTACCTGGTGTTCGCGGTGTCCCTCGCCTGTGGCTACCTCGGCATTACAGAGGGGCTGACACCCTCAGACCCCCTGACCACCTCCGCATACGACTCGCCGTTTGCCTTGCCCCGAAGCCTGAGCCAGGCCCTCGAGATGCTGGACCAGTGTGACCCGGTCAAGGATATACTGGGCGAGCGATTCATCTCGGCCTACGGAGCGATCAAGCGCAAGGAGTACGAAACGTTCTTCAAGGTGATCAGTTCCTGGGAACGGGAATTTCTGTTGTTAAACGTTTGATATCAAGAAGACACACTATATGGGCCCATCCCGGCATTCCACTGCGCAATGGCAAGCGCTGGATCGAAACCACTTCCTCCACCCGTTTACCGACCTGACGCGCCTCCACGCCGGTGCCAGTCGAATCATCACCCGGGGTGAGGGGGTGTATTTGTGGGATAGCGATGACAACCGACTGCTCGACGGCTTCGCTGGCTTGTGGTGTGTCAATATGGGTTACGGGCGCGCTGAACTGGCCGCTGCTGCAGCGGCGCAAATGCAGGAGTTGCCGTATTACAACAGCTTTTTCAATACCGCGACGCCTCCAGCGCTGGAACTGGCAGAATTGCTCGCCGAAGTATCACCGCCCCAGTTTAATTATTCCTTTTTCACCGGCTCCGGCTCCGAGGCCAATGACACGATCGTGCGTATGGTGCGCCGCTTTTGGGATCTTGAGGGGCAGCCCGGGCGTGTCAATATAATCGCTCGCGACAACGCCTACCACGGCAGCACGATGGCGGGGGCGAGCCTTGGTGGCATGGACTACATGCACAAGCAGGGTGGCCTGCCGATTCCCAATATTCACCACATCATGCAGCCCTACTGGTATGAGTTGGGTGGTGATCTCGGTCCAGAGGAATTTGGCCAGCGTGCAGCGGCAGCCCTGGAGCACAAGATTCTCGAGCTGGGTGCCGACACGGTGGCAGCCTTTATCGGCGAGCCCATTCAGGGTGCAGGGGGTGTCATCATTCCGCCCCCCGGTTATTGGTCCGCGGTGGAGGCCATCTGTAAAAAGTACGATGTATTGCTGGTGGCGGACGAAGTCATCTGCGGTTTCGGGCGCACTGGCCGTTGGTTCGGTTCACAAACCTTTGGCTTTGAACCCGACCTGATGGCGGTTGCCAAGGGTATGTCCTCTGGCTACCTGCCCATCGGAGCGGTTCTGGTTTCTGACCGGGTGGCCCATAGCCTGATCCAAAAAGGCGGTGATTTCGCCCACGGATATACCTATTCCGGCCATCCGGTTTGCGCAGCAGTCGCGGTCGCCAACCTCAAGCTGATGCAGGGGGAGGGCGTCATCGAAAGGGTCGCCAACGACACCGGACCCTATTTTCAGCAGCGTCTCGCCGAGCTCGCGGAACATCCACTGGTGGGGGAGGCCCGGGCAGTTGGCATGATCGGTGCAGTGGAGTTGGTGGTGGACAAATCCAGCCGCGGCTTTTTTCAGCCGCGGGGGGACATGGGTACATTGTGCCGGGATTTCGCCCTCGCAAACGGCTTGATTTTGCGTGCGACCAAGGACACTATGCTGTTTTCACCGCCTTTGGTCATGGATAAGCCACAGATAGATGAAATGATCAGTTTGACCCGGCTGAGCCTCGATCAGGCCGCTGCCTCAAAGGGCATCACCTGACGCGCTTGCACCGTAATGTCGCACCAATTCCCAGGAGAGCGCATCTTCAATGGCATTGCCAGAACCCAGGGCCAAAGATAAGAAGGTCCAGCTGCAGGTTTGCGGCGTGAGTAAGGACTTCGACGGAACCCTGGCCGTCAATAACGTTGATCTGGAAATCTATCAGGGCGAAATCTTTGCTCTTCTGGGTGCCTCCGGGTGCGGTAAAACCACGCTGCTGCGGATGCTCGCCGGTTTCGAGAAGCCCAGTGCCGGCTCCATACTGCTCGAGGGCCAGGACATGTCTCGACTGGCGCCATACCAGCGGCCGATGAATATGATGTTCCAGTCCTACGCCCTGTTCCCCCACATGACCGTCGAAAAAAATATCGCTTTCGGTCTCAAACAGGACAAAATGCCGAAGCAGCAGATTGCCGAGAAGGTGGCGGAGGTGCTCGGCCTGGTGCAGATGGAAGACTATGCCAAGCGCAAGCCCCACCAGCTCTCGGGTGGGCAACAGCAGCGCGTAGCACTGGCCAGAAGCCTGGCAAAGTCGCCCAAACTGCTGCTGCTGGACGAGCCCATGGGGGCGCTGGACAAAAAACTGCGGACCCGCATGCAGCTCGAGATCGTCAACATCCTGGAGAAGGTCGGGGTGACCTGCGTGATGGTAACCCATGATCAGGAAGAAGCCATGACCATGGCGGATCGGGTGGGAATCATGAACGCCGGGGTGCTGAGCCAGGTGGGTAGCCCGATGGAGGTTTACGAGCGTCCCAACAGCCGCATGACCGCAGAATTTATTGGCTCGGTTAACCTGTTCGAGGGCGAGCTGGTGGTCGATGAGGTCAACTACGTCGAGATTGCCAGCGACAACCTCGAAAGCAACATTTACGTGGCGCATGGCATCGTTGGCTCCAAGGGAATGTCGCTGGCGGTGGCGATACGGCCAGAGAAAATCCACGTCAGTCGCTCAGAGCCGGCGCAGACCCATAACAAGGCGCGCGGGATTGTGGAGGACATCGCCTACATGGGCAGCCATTCTATTTACCATGTGCGTCTACCCTCCGGTTTCAAGATTCTGGCATCGGTAGCCAATTCCAATCGCCAGTTGGCCAGCGACGAGGAACAACGCATCACCTGGGACGATGAAGTTTTTGTCAGTTGGTCTGACAGTTGCCCGGTGGTGCTGTATTCATGAAAACGCCTGCCAATCGAAATCACTGGCGACCGGGAAGGTCGCTGGTTATTGCCGTGCCCTTCATCTGGCTGCTGCTGTTTTTTCTCGCTCCCTTTGCGATAGTCTTCAAGATCAGCTTTGCCGAAAGCCAGTTGGCGCAACCCCCTTTCACCAATCTGGTGGAGTGGGCGGAAGACATGCTGACTCTCAGCCTGAACCTGTTCAACTACAAGGATCTGGTCGAGTACGATCTGTACCTGAAGGGTTACCTCACCTCTATCAAGATCGCGTTTTTCTCGACGCTGTTCTGTCTGCTGCTGGGCTATCCCATCGCCTATGTCATTTCGCGCATGCCGCCCCATACCCGCAACGTCTGCCTGATGCTGGTGATCATGCCTTCCTGGACCTCGTTCCTGGTTCGCATTTACGCGTGGATGGGGATTCTCAAGGGCAACGGCCTGCTGAACAACCTGTTACTGGGCCTGGGGGTGATCGATCAGCCGCTGGAAATCATGCATACGCCGACTGCCGTTTACATTGGCATTGTCTATGCCTACCTCCCGTTTATGGTTCTCCCCATCTACGCCAACCTGGTGAAACACGAGCACAGCCTGCTGGAGGCTTCGGCCGACCTCGGCGCCAAACCCTGGACCAGCTTCCTGCGCATCACCCTGCCCCTGAGCCTCGGCGGTGTTATTGCGGGGTCGATGCTGGTGTTTATCCCCGCCGTGGGCGAGTTCGTGATTCCGGAACTTTTAGGTGGGCCAAACTCGATCATGATCGGCAAACTGTTGTGGGCGGAGTTCTTCAATGCCAGGAACTGGCCGGGTGCCGCCGCCGTTGCGGTGGTGATGCTACTCCTGCTGGTGCTACCGCTGACCCTGTTCCATCGCTACCAGGCAAGAGATCTGGAGGGCAGGCAGGATGTATAGTAGTTGGCAAAAACCGCTGTCCTGGGCCATCTTGCTATTCGGCTTTGCCTTTTTGTACGTACCCATCATCGTACTTATCGTCTATTCGTTCAATGAAAGCCGTTTGGTGACCGTGTGGTCTGGCTTCTCGCTGAAATGGTACGGAGAGCTGTTCAACGATCGGCAGATGATGCGGGCCGTGGGTGTCAGTCTGCGCATTGCTTTTATGAGTGCCACTTCCGCGGTGGTGCTGGGTACCATGGCCGCGCTGATTATGGTGCGATTCGGCGGCTTCAAGGGTAAAACACTGTTTACCAGCATGATAACGGCACCGTTGGTTATGCCGGAAGTGATCACCGGTTTGTCACTGCTGCTGCTTTTCGTCAGTCTCGACCAGTTCATCGGCTGGCCGGGTGGACGCGGCATGACGACGATCTGGATTGCCCACACGACGTTCTGCATGGCCTACGTCACCGTGGTGGTGAATTCCCGCTTGCGGGAAATGGACCAGTCGCTGGAGGAGGCGGCACTCGACCTGGGTGCCAATCGCTTCAAGGTCTTCTTCCTGATTACTCTGCCGATAGTCTCACCGGCACTGGTCGCCGGCTGGCTGTTGGCTTTTACCCTGTCACTGGACGACCTTGTGATCGCGAGCTTCGTGTCGGGTCCTGGCTCCACCACTCTGCCAATGGAGGTGTTCTCCAGCGTGCGCATGGGGGTGAGCCCGAAGGTCAATGCACTTTCCGCCCTATTGGTGACCGCTATCGCATCGCTGACTTTTGTTGGTTGGTGGCTCATGCGGCGCCAGGAGCACAAGCGGCTGGCGGATTTACGGGCCGCAAAGCGCCAGTAATAAAACCGTTTAGCGCCAGGCCCGACCTGCAGTAATCCCGATGCAGCCAGGGCTCATAAAATCCGGGATTACCTGTGCAAATACTGAGGGTTTAGGATGAAAACCATAGCAACTCTAATCGCAGCGGGCTCCCTCGTACTTTCGGGGACAAGCCTGGCTGAAGAAGAAAAGATACTGAACGTGTACAACTGGTCCGATTATATTGCCGAGGATACGCTGGAGAAATTCACCGCCGAAACCGGAATCAAGGTCACCTACGACGTGTTCGATGACAACGGCGTGCTGGAAGCCAAGCTGCTGTCCGGCAAAACCGGTTACGATATTGTGGTACCGTCATCAGCATTCCTGGCGCGGCAGATAAAAGCCGGCGTTTTCCAGCCACTCGACCGCTCGAAAATCCCCAACTACAAGAATCTCGATGCGTCATTGATGAAGAAGCTGGAAAATGCGGATCCCGGCAACCAGTACTCGATTCCCTATCTCTGGGGTACTACCGGACTTGGCATCAATGTCAATGCGGTGAAGAAAGCCCTGGGAGACGATGCGCCCCTGGACAGCTGGGACCTGCTGTTCGACCCCAAGTACGTATCCAAGCTCAAGTCCTGTGGCGTGACCATGCTGGATGCGCCGGATGAGGTCATTCCCGCCACCCTCAATTACCTGGGCGAGGACCCGAACTCATTGGATGTATCCCTGATGCAGGGCAAGGTGCAGGACAAACTGCTCGAGATCAGGCCCTTCATTCGCTACTTCCATTCTTCGCAATATATCAATGGGCTCGCAAATGGCGATATCTGCCTCGCCCTGGGTTGGTCAGGTGACGTTATCCAGGCGGCGGAGCGAGCCGAAGAAGCGGAGAATGGTGTCGAGGTTGTCTACGTGATTCCCAAGGAGGGTGCCGGCATGTGGTTTGATATGCTGGCGATTCCCAAGGACGCAGACCATCCGGAAAACGCGCACAAGTTCCTCAACTTCCTGCTACGCCCGGAAATTATGGCCGACATAACCAACTACGTCTGGTATCCCAACGCGGTGCCCCCTTCCAAGGAGTTTATCGAGGGGGAAATCCTGGAGGACACCACGGTATACCCATCAGCAAAGGTTGAAGAAAAGCTTTATACCTTCGTGGTGACACCACCCAAAATCGATCGCGCCCAGACCCGTATCTGGACCCGGGTAAAATCTGCGAAGTAGCAATCCGCTGGGGAGGGTCAGCTTAGGCTCTCTCCAGACAGCCCGCTCACTCCCAGCAGATCAAGCCGGTACCCCGCTACTCACCAGCCAAGCCGGTCACGCAATCCATAGTAGAGCATGCCCGCCACCAAACCGGGTCTGCGCAGCATCGTGCCGCCGGGAAAACTCGGGATGGGTACCTTTGCCATGACATCGAAGCCCTCGGCATCACCGCAAACTGCCTCTGCAATCAATTTGCCGGCATAGCTCGCAAGCACTACGCCGTGGCCGGAATAGCCCTGGGCAAAATAAATGTTCTTGCCCGGGAGATGGCCGAAGTGGGGCATTCGATTCATGGTGACGGCCAGGGTACCGCCCCACCCGTAGTCGATTTTACTGGCTGCCAGTTGGGGATAGATTTCGAGCATGTATTTGCGCACGAAACCCCTGATGTCGGTGGGGAATCGACGCGTGTAATTTTCGCCCCCGCCAAACAGCAGGCGCCTGTCGGCGCTTAGACGCCAGTAGTTCACCACGAAACGGGTGTCATGAAACGCGTAATCCAGCCGGCTGACCGATTGGGCCAGAGCCTCGCTCAGGGGCTCGGTTGCCAGAATATAGTTGTTGATGGGCATTATCTTGCCCGCCACACCCGGCTCCAGTTTTTCCAGGTAGCCGTTGCATCCGAGGACCAGGTAACGAGACCTGACCTGTCCGCGGTCGGTAACTACCCGGCAGCCGCCTGCGTCGCTCTGGTAGGATTGTACCGGTGAGTATTCGAAAATCTCGGCCCCGGCGGCGCTGGCCGCGACTGCAAGCCCCAGGTTGTAATTGAGCGGGTGAACATGTCCGCTGCGATGGTCCACCATGCCCCCGAAGCAGGCGGGAGTTTCCAGTAGATCAGACGTGCGGTCTGCCGGCAGGTACTCAATGAAATCGGCATCGTAGTGCTGCTGGAGATGCTCAGCGTATTGCTGGTACCAGGCCTCTTCGCGCCGGCGTCGGCAGAGCGTCACGATCCCGTCCTTCCAGTCGCAGGCTATCGCGTGCTTGTTTATCCTGAACTTCATTTCCTCCAGGGCGGCCTGGTTGAGGTCCCAGTGCAGGCGAGCCGCAGGTTTGCCGTACTTGATTTCGAGCTCCTGCTGATCATGACGGGGCATACCACCTGCCTGTCCGCCGTTGCGGCCGCTGGCGCCCCAGCCTATATGGTGGGCTTCAAGTAAGACGACCCTGAAGCCTTTTTCTGCCAGGTTCAATGCGCTGCTGACGCCGGTGAACCCACCGCCGATTACGCAAACGTCGCAATCGATGGTCTGCTGCAGGCGCGGCCATTGGTCCGCGTAGCGAGGGGTGTCAAGGTAGTAGGATCGCGGGTGGAGATTCTGCTTGCTGGAGGCCATGTCGAATAAAAGGGCAGTTGTTTAAACCCGCTATAGTGAGCGAATTGCGCCCTCGTGACCAGTTGTTTGTAAGGCCGCTGGGGGGGCCGTTCACCGGCCGCATCTCCTTCTTCAAGCGCCAGGATATTCTTGCGGATGGGTTACGGGGACTTCGATAATTGCCACCAATTCAGCGCGGCGATTACCTGTCCCGGAGGTGTTGGTACAGCACCTGGTCCATGCTCAGGCCCGCCTCGCGGCTTTGCCGGAGTTTCTCCAGCAGGCTGGGTTGATCACCTCCCTCGCCGGGAGATTGGGTCCGCGGCTGCGCGTGACCCCCGGGGAACGTTGTTGCGAACTCGCGCCGGCCGGTCGCCAGCAAGTCATCGATGACCTTCTGGAGCTCCCCAGCTGTGAGCAAGCCCTGGTCGATCAGTTCATCTGCCAGGGAAGGTGTTCGCAGAAATTGCTCCCGGGCGGTCGCTCCTTCGCAGTCGGAAGAGCCTGTGCCCCGGGCTGGCTGTGGGATATTTTTTTCAGTCGGGTTGGCATTTGCCCCACGGGAGCCCCTGCTCTGCCCGCATTGGGCCTGCAGGGCAGCGGCCACCTTGAAAAAGGCCGCACATGCCGGGTCCTGTTGATCGAAGAGGGCAACAGGGTACTGTAGCGCTGCGCTGTTGCGGATATTGTCATCCTGGGGGATGTGGCCACAGAAGCGAAGGTCGATATCAAGGTATTTTCCCACCGCGGAGCGAAATTTTTCGAAAACTCGCTCAGCCTGATGGGTCCCTCTGCTGCGATTGACTATCGCGTACACGGGCTTTTTTCTTACTGACGGCTCGAGGTGGCACAAAAGGGAGAAGCTTTCACTGAGACAGCGCGACTCTGGAGCCAGTACGATCAGCAAGCCGTCGACGATGCTAAACCACGGTGCCGGATCGTTGGTGGTGGTATCAATCAGCACCATGTCCTGTTGTTGCGTCCATTTCAGCCATTGGCGCTGCAGTGTCGGATCCTGGGCACCGTATCGTGATTTACCCTGTATCCAATAGCCGCCATCGCAAAGCAGCGTGATGCCACCGGGCCCAGTGGCTATGGCATCGCGCAGGGAACAGTCTTTGCGGTCAACGCTAGCCAGGCTGTAGCCCGGGCTGAAACCCAGTTGATGGTGCGCATTGCCGATGCCGGAATCGGTATCAAGCAAACAAACCCGCTTGCCACTTCGGGCCAGTGCAATGGCCAGGTTGACGCTCAGGCTGGACTTGCCAACAGCGTCGATACCGCTGCAAACCGCGAGCTGATGCGTGGTGATGATTGATGCGGTATCGGGGTTTCCGCTCTGGCCGAGGTCACTGCTCATGGATATGCCTGCGGGGGGCAGCTTCTCTAAATGCTTGAGCCTACGGCTATATGGCGGGCAATAAAACGGCAAAGTAGTGTCTGCCAGCGTGAATAATGTGCCCAGAGTCTTGTGTCCAAGCCCCTGTAAATCCATGAAAATATTGGCCTGTGCTGACCATGAATCAAAGGCGCACCCGGCCGGGTTTCCCCTGGCCAATCGGCCGGCATCAGGCCGTCGGCGTAGAGGGTGCAAAGCGTAATTCCGAACGAGCGCAGGATTGCTGATCCGGGTATTGGGCGAGCAATCCGGATAATCTCCGGGAAAAAGCCGTGCAGGCAATGGGCGATCGAGCAGTGATGTCAGGCCAGTATAACTTGCAGGATTTACCGACCACCAGCCAGACACTGCTGGCGGTGCTCGAGCTTTGCCAGCGTCCCGGGTCCAGTGATGAAGAGCTGGCGAACAGTATTCAGCGCGACCCGGTATTGAGTGCGTCGCTGCTCGCTCTATCCGCAGCCCAGTTGCAACCGCAAAAAACCGAATTACCCTTGCTGGAGCAAGTGGTCAGTCGTCTCGGAAAGTCGGCGGTGCAGGCGGTCACCCTGGATATCGCGCGACGTCTTTGTCGGCATCCACAGGCTCCCCTTTTGCAGGCCCTCAGTGAACGCCTTTGGCACAGTACACTGGTGAAAGCGAAGCTTGCCAGCGCCTTCGCCATTCTCGGTGCTTACAGTAATCCTTCGGAGGCTTACCTGGTTGGCTTGTTGCAGGGGCTTGGTCCACTGAGAGTGGTAGCCGAGGCAACGCACAAAGCAGACATTCTGGAGCTTGAAAGCGACCAGCCGGCGATATTGTCGGCGGGCCGCCGGTTGTTTCCCGAGGGTCCCAGTGCCTGGATCGACGAGATGGTCAGGCAATGGGGCGTACCGGGCTCGATGGCTGATGCCCTCCGCTACCAGGATAGAGATCCTGAGGCGGTCGCTGATGCGCATTTGCTGATAAGGATCTCCAACCTGGTGGCAAGGCTGGCCAGCGCCGAGCAAAGCCAGTTGAATCCCTGGCTGGAAATGGCCTGGCGCTGGTTCGGGATTGAGCCCGACCTGGGAAGGGAGATAGTTAGCCAGGCTCACGCGGAAGCCAGGCAGGTAGGGGCAGAGCTGTCCATCCATGGGCGCCGTGAATACTCCCCGCAGCCCTTACTGGCGCTGAGAAACGAGGTCGAGGATCTACTCCAGATCCAGTCCATCACCGCGGCGGTTAGCGCAGATGAATCCGCCGGCGTTGAGCCGGCCCAAATCCTCAGCCGAGTGCTGGCACAGGGGACCGGGTGCAAGAAGTATCGAGTACTCGCCCACGATGCAGTATCTCACCAGTTGGTCGGCCGTACCGATGGCGCGGACGTATTGCAATCGGGAACCCAGGACGCCGATTGGCATATTGGGCTAAAGCCCGCCCGCAGTGCGATGGCGATAGCCTTTGACCAGGGCAAGGCGGGGCTATTGAGCGCAGCCGGCGAGCCCCACAGCGTCGCAGATGAGCAGATGCTCGACATACTGGGCCAGACTGCGGCGCTGTGCCTGCCGGTCATTGTCGACCCCAAGTGGGGCCTGCTGATCGTGGCGGGTGGCAGTCACGGGCAAATGCTGCGGCTGTCCAATCGGCCTCGCTACCTGCAAATGCTGTGCTCGGTTCTCGCTCGGGTTCTGGGTGGGCAGGGTGGCTCGCTGAGCCGCACGAGGGCCACGACAAGGGGTGGTGATGCGGCTGTCAGTGGCCTGCGTGAGATGACCCATGAACTCAGTAATCCACTCACTGTTGCCAGCAATTACCTGGCTATCCTCGAGCACAAGCTGGCGCAGGCAGGTTTGCATTACGACGAGCTGGCTATCGTCAAGGAGGAGCTGCAGCGTGCCAGCCGTTTACTTGCAGATTGGCAGATACCCACCAGGCCCGAATCACCGAGTGGAAAAGTCGACGTCAATGAGACCCTCGAACGCCTGGTTCAAATCTATCGCGCAACCCGGCTGGATCCCAGGAACATCAGCCTGGTGCTGGAGCGGGATGAACAGCGCGCGCTGGCCGACATCGATGAGAGTGCCCTGCAGCAAATTTTACGCAATTTGATCGGCAATGCGATTGATGCGGTCGACGACGGTGGTCATATCCTGGTCAAAACCAGCGCAGAAGTCTTTATGGACAGTGGTGCATTCGTTGAAATCGTGTTGATTGATGACGGCCCCGGCTTACCGGATGCCGTGCGCGCAAATATTTACAATCCGGTTGAGTCCACCAAGGGGGGCGACCATGCCGGGCTCGGCTTGAGTATCGCCAAGTCACTGATTGACAGGGAAAATGGTAGTATCGCCTTTCGTAGCAGTGCGCAGGGCACCCGCTTTCAGGTATATTTGCCCAGGTGAGGTCAAGAGCCTGAAGTGATGCCAGCCGAAGTCGAAAACAAATACAGGAAGCCCCGCCGGGTGACAACCGCGTGAGTTACCCCGGGTGTTTGCTACGGAAGCCGATGAATGCAAGCTGAACTAGCTCAAGCTCGAATACTACTGGTGGATGACGATGCCCGGATGCGTCAGAGCCTGCAGGATCTGTTGCAATTGCACCAATGCCAGCCGGTGCTGGCGGCGACTGGCTACGATGCGATAGATGAGCTCCAGCGATCCGCGTTTGATCTGGTGCTCCTCGATATGCTGATGCCGGAAGTCGACGGTTACGGCGTCCTGAAGTACATCGAGGAAAACCACGTAGATAGCCTCATAATTGTGATCAGCGGCGACGCCGGTTTCGAGGCCGTGAGCACGGCGCTCAAGCACGGTGCCTACGACTACATCAAGAAGCCCTTCACCTCGCAGGAATTACTGGCCACGCTCGTCAACGCGCTGCGCAAAATAGACCTGCAGCGGGAAATCCAGGCGATGCAGCATAAACTCGAGCAATCCGAGCAGCTGCATCGATTTATTGTCAACAACTCCCCGGACCTGATATTTATTCTCGACCATGCCTGTCGTGTCAGCTTCATCAATGATCGCGCCGAGGCCCTGTTGAATTTTACCCCTGACTCGGTGGCCGGCGTGCATATAACCGAGCTGATTGACCCGGAAGACTGTGATCAGGCCAGGCTGTTTTTTGAGCGCGTGCTTCAGGAGAACGACCAGCTCGCCACAACCGAGTTGTGCTTCAGGAGCCATGGACTCTACGCTCGCAAACACCACTTCGAAGTCACCGTGAGTTCCTCGAATAATCCCCAGCAGGGCATCCCGGGTTTCGAGCGGGGAGAGCTGATGCTTTACGGCAGCGCAAGAGACATTACCGAGCGTAAGGAGGCTGCCGACTACATCAATTTTCAGGCCTATCATGATCTGCTGACACGCTTGCCCAATCGCGTGCTGTTCAAGGATCGACTCTCGGTCACGATATTCAAAGCGACCCGTAATAACAGCCAGTTTGCAGTGATGTTTCTTGATCTTGATCGCTTCAAGGTGGTTAACGACACCCTTGGACACACACTGGGAGATCGCCTGTTACAGTCGGTGGCCCAGCGACTGCTCGAATGTATGCGCAGCAGTGATACCCTGTCCAGGTTTGGCGGTGATGAATTTATCCTGCTGTTCCCTGAAGTCACCAGTATCGAGGGTGTCGAACAGATTGCCGATAAGTTCATTGATGCCCTCAAGCAGCCGTTCTATATCAAGGGCCATGAAATATACATCGGCTGCAGTATCGGCATCGCTATGTTTCCTGCCGATGGCGAAGACATGGAGACCCTGATCCAGAATGCAGATGTCGCCATGTACAATGCCAAGAGTAATGGCCGCGACAGTTACTGCCTGTTTTCTCCCGACATGAACCGCTCCCCCGCCAATCGACTGAGCCTTGAAAGAGACATCCGTCGGGCCATCAGCGATAGTGAACTGAGCCTGTACTACCAGCCCCAGGTGGATATCAAGACGGGGGCTATCAGCGGCGTCGAGGTGCTGGTGCGGTGGCAGCACCCGGAACGGGGCCTGATGTATCCGTCCGAGTTTATCTCGGTAGCGGAGGAGATCAGGTTGATCCTCGAGGTCGACAAGTGGGTGCTGCGCAACGCGTGCCGGGCGGTCAAGTCGTGGTTTGCCAACGGCGTTCCCCGGGTGAAACTGGCGGTGAACATGTCGTCTCTGCTGGTAGAGCAGGAGGACTTTGTGGAATTCGTGCTCGCTACCCTGGCGGAGGAAGATTTCCCGGCCCAGTGGCTTGAGCTGGAGATTACTGAAAGTGTGCTGCTGAAAGATCAGGAGCATATCACCCGAAAAATGGAGCGACTCAGTGCCGAGGGCATTCGCTTTGCGTTGGATGATTTTGGCACCGGCTACTCTTCCCTCAGCTATCTTCACCAGTATCCCATCGATACTCTGAAGATTGACCAGAGTTTTATCGGCGCGGTTGCCGAGGGGAGCAATACTTCCCTGGTGGAGGCAATTGTGGCAATGGCCAAGGGGCTGGGGATGAATATCGTGGCCGAGGGAGTAGAGAATAACCACCAACTGGAATATCTCTCCGGTCTAGGCTGTCGCTACCTTCAGGGCTGGCTATTCAGCAAGGCCCACCCCGAACTGGATATTGTCAAGCTGCTGGATCACAGCCCGGAGCAGTTGCGGGCACACGCCCTTGGCAGGGCCCATTAGAAAGCGCTGTGTGGCGCTGCATGCTCGCCCTTACTCCATAAGCTTTTTGCGCCCGGCCTGGATCCCCGAGGCTGCGCTGTGGCACAAGCGGGAGAACGGCTTTTTCAAAAAGCTGTTAGAATAGCGCATTTTTCAAGCGACGGGGTATTGGTATGACCTGGTGGAAGTCAAGGCGCATCCGCTTTCTCGCGGGTGCTATCGCGCTGTTTCTGGTCCTCTTCCTGATTCTTCGGGCAATTTTCTATTTTGGATTCTCTGAGGTCGGGAATTCGATTCATCCCGACACCGACACTCTGCTGAAAACCCTGTATATCGGTTTCAAGTTCGATTTGCGGCTGGCGATATTAATGGTGCTGCCGGTGTTCGTTTTGGCTTACCTGCCGCGTTACAACCTGGTGACGTCCCGCTGGGTGCGCAATATTGCAAGGACCTATCTGACCCTAGCCGTCGTCGCGGTGCTGGGCTTTTATATTCTGGATTTTGGCCACTACGCCTACCTCGGTGTTCGGGTCAACTCTACCGTGATGCGATTTGCCGAGGATGCGGGGATCTCGGCGGTCATGGTATGGCAAAGCTATCCGGTTGTCTGGATCGCCATCGCCTGGATTGTCGCCACGGTGGTGTTCGTCTGGCTGCTTGTCAAGCTGGAGCAAAAAACGCTGCTGCTGCCCGGCGAGAGCATTAGCCGTGGGCAATTGGCGCTCGGCACTGCCTGCGTCGTGGTATTGATGATCGGCGGGCTGTTGGGGCGATTCGTCAATTTCAATATCTTCAACCCGGTGCCCCTGCGGTGGAATCATGCTTTTTTTTCCGGCAACTCTGCGGTTGCTGCTTTGGGCGTGAACCCGGTGCTGTTTTTCTTCGACACCTTCGAGCAGCGCGAGGACCCCCATGACCCGGAACAGGTGAAAAAGTACTACCAGACGATAGCCGATTACCTCGGGGTCGTGGACCAGGACCCTGTTGCGTTGAATTACGATCGACTGATTGGCCCCCAACCCCATCGCATCGACTACCAACGCCCACCTAACGTGATTTTTGTGATGCTCGAGTCCCTGGGAGCCTCGCGGGTGGGAGCCTACGGTAATCCTTTGAAGCCAACGCCCAACCTCGACAAAATTGCCGAAAACGGTTGGTTTTTCAAGAACTTCTATGTCCCGGTGTCGGGCACTGCAAAGACGGTTTTCGCCAGTATTACCGGGCTTCCCGATGTATCGTCGGTGGAGACCGCGACCCGAAATCCCCTGATCGCTGAGCAGAGGGTGGTGCTCAACGCTTTCACCGACTACCGCAAATACTACTTTATTGGTGGAAGCGCGGGCTGGGCCAATATGAGCGCTGTGATTAACCAGAGTATCAAGGACGTCGAGCTGTTCGAAGAGGGACAATGGGACGCGCCAATTGTCGACGTGTGGGGTATATCTGACCTCGATCTGTTTCGTGGAGTCGACAGTATTCTCGCCGGCCTGCCCAACGACAAACCCTTCTTTGCCTATATTCAGACGGCGGGAAACCACCGGCCGTTTACGGTGCCTGAGGACAACGACGGCTTCGAATCCCAACCGGAGGCGGCCGAGGCACTCGATAAAGCCGGCTTTCGCAGCGTCGAGCAATACAACGCGGTGCGCTTGCTCGACTTCAACGTCGGCCGGATGCTGGATATGGCGAGGCAGGCGGGCTATTACGACAATACCATTTTCGTGTTTTTTGGCGACCACAATAATCGTATCACCAGTACTCCGTTCATGGCTCCCTTTTACGAGGCGCTCGACCTGGATGGCATCCATGTTCCCCACATGATCTACGCTCCCGGCCTAATTTCCCCCCGTGTGATCGAAGATGCCACCAGCCTGGTAGACGTATTCCCAACCATAGCCGGCTTGTTAGGGCTGGAGTATCTCAATACGACGATGGGCCGCGATGTCAATATTCCGGCGCCCGAGGGTGAGAGGGTGGTCTTTACCCAGACCGCCGACAAGCGCTTTCCGGTGATCGGTGCGATCAGCAAGAGCCGCATGCTGCGTATGAATCACGATGGCAGCGACGCCAAGTTGCATGATCTGGATTCCCCGACGCCGTTGGTTGATATCTCGGAACAAGAGCCCGACCGATTCCAGCAAATGCAGGATCTTGCCAAAGGTATCTACGAAACCACCAAGTTTCAGTTCTACCACAATACCGTGGGTGAAGCGCGGCGCCGGGAACAGTAGCGCTTATGCAGCTTGGTGGATGGGACCAGCTGGTACTGCTGCTGTACATGACAGCGATGCTGGCGATGGGGTTCTATTTTTCCCGGCGTAACCGCTCTACCGAGGAGTACTTTCTGGGGGGCAGGCGGTTTTCCGGCTGGGTCATCGGCCTGAGTCTCGTCGGTACCTCGATCAGCTCCATCACCTTCATCGCCTATCCCGGTGATGCCTACAAAACCTCATGGTTGCGCTACCTTCCCAACCTGATGCTGCCCCTGGCGGTGTTGATCGCGGCATGGCTGTTTTTGCCTCGCTTCCGTGAGGGCCGGGCGACCAGTGCTTACGAATTCCTTGAGCGGCGGTTTGGTCCCTCGATTCGTGTATACGGCGCGCTGACTTTTATCCTGGCGCAGCTGGTTCGGGTAAGCACCATTCTCTATTTGCTGGCGCTTTTGATCCAGCAGGTAGTGGGGATCGAGCCGGTCCCGGCAATCTGGTTGGCAGGGGTGTTCGTCGCAGTCTACACCGTGGTCGGCGGCTTTGACGCCGTGGTCTGGACCGATGTGATGCAGACTGTGGTCTTGCTGCTGGGGGGGCTCCTTTGCCTGTATGTGATCGTCGATCTGCTGCCCGGTGGATTGTCCACAATCTGGGATCGGGCAATTGCGGACGGCAAGCTGTCATTGTCGGAATATCGCGATGGGGAGCTGGTGCCGGTGGGTTGGGGTTTTTCTCTGTCCGAGAAAACCGCGTCCATGATGTTACTGCTGGGACTGAGTACCTGGCTCACTGAATACAGCAGTAACCAGAACACCGTGCAGCGCTTTTGTGCCGCCAGTAGTACCCGGGAAGCCCGCCGAAGCCTGCTGGTTCTAACCCTCAGCAGCCTGCCGATATGGGCGTTTTACATGTTTCTGGGCACCAGCCTGTACGTATTTTTTCAGTACTTTCCCACCGAGGTTTCGGCCGAGATACTCGATGGCAGCCGCAAGGCCGAGCAGATTCTGCCCTACTTTATCACTCATTACCTGCCAGATGGATTGTTGGGGCTGGTCATCGCAGCGGCGCTCGCCGCCGCCATGTCATCGCTGGATTCGAGTATCAACTCGGTAACGACCGTTGCCGTATCCGATATCTATCGGCGCCACCTGGTACCAAACCGCGGCGACCGGCACTACCTTGTGGTGGCCTGGGTGATCGCCGTGCTGGTTTCTGTGATCATGGTGTTTGGTGCACTCGTCATCATGCGGGCCGAAACCCGAACCCTGCAGGACACCGCCACGATACTGGTATCCCTGTTTGGCGGAGGCCTGTTGGGTCTTTATCTGTATGGTTTCCTGACCCGTCATGGCGACAGCCGGGCGGTATGGAGCGGTGTTATTGTGACCATGGTGTTCACCGCATGGAGTGTACTCGCCAGCCGGCAGTTGGTGCCGGAGTTCCTGCAGCTACCCTTCGACCTCTACTACACGGGTATCATAGCGAATGTGTTGATGTTCACAACGATCGCCGTGGCGGCCAGACTGTTTCCTCCCCGGGTGATGCTGTTTGCCGGGGGCGACGATCGGTCCTAGCCCGAATGGCACTTACTCTTAAGGAGAAATGCATGGGATTTTCAAAGCGCCGCTCCGGGCATCCGCCGTCAGGACACGCCGTAAACCCGTCCCTGGGGGCTCTGCGCCGACATCCCTGTCGGCGAAGGTCCTGCCGAGGTAGACACCCGAATCGGCTTAAGTAAGTGCCATTGGTCCTAGCCCGGATACTCGCAGCCGCTGCACTGGACTCTGTTTCGGCATCCCGCTGGCGAACTGCACCAGCCTGGGATGATTCCGCTGGGCCCGACCCGGTGCCTCGTTCGTCTTCTCTGCAAGCGGGGTCAGCCTGAGGGGTGGGGTTTCTTCAGCCCGGGTCGGCGCATCAGCTTGATCACGGCATACACGGTGAGCCAGGGGTCCAGCAGATAGTCCCACAGGTTTTCCGACTCCAGTAACCGCAGGCCATAAGCCAGCAGGGCGGCAGCAACAATGGTTGCAATCAGGTATTGCCTCAGCAACAGGGCCACTGGTACCACCAGCGCGACCAGCAGGGGTAGGGTGCTGCCATACCCCAGGCGGTAGGGATCCCACTGGCCGATACCCAGTCCCGCTGGATAGAGAAATACCGCCGCTACCACGACCAGCAGCAACAGGTAGCGGGTCTGGGCGCGGGGCAGTGAGGGGAGGTTGCAGATCCGGTACCCGCTAGCGGCAATCAACAGTGCCAGGGTGGTGATCGAAAGGTCGCCGGTCAGGGCGCGGAGGGCTTCAACCGGGCGAGTGCCGGAAAACGGTATCACCAGCAGCACAGCAAGCGCGATCAACAGTGCCAGGCGCAGCGCCCAGCCGCGTTCGCTGGCCGGCAAAATCCGCGGCGGCAATAGCATGAATCCTATCAGCGCGAAGGTCAGAACTGCGTAGCTGGCTCCAGTCATAACAGCGTTTCCAGCCAGGCCTGGTTGAATTGCAGGTGTTTGATAAAGCTTTTGTTCCAGGTGTAGACCAGGTGAAATACGCCGTCCCGGCTACGAATCAGGAAGGGGTAGTCGTAGACGAAGCGGCACAGGTCATCATCACAAATGCGCTTGTCGAGGCGTTGGCTGTAGCTTTGCCAGCGGGCATCGGACGCCGGGCCACCGCTGTCGAGGAAGTCTTTTTCGATCATCGGCGTGTACTGTGTGCGCGGCAGTTTGGCACCGTCATAGTGCTCGTCTCCCTCGATTCGCGCCAGCAATTGCCAGCTCTCGCCGTCGTCGACCGATCGCAGCAGACCGAGGCGGTGACGACCATCGTCGAGGTCATTCATTACCCCAAGCAGGGAGCCATCATCAAGGCGCAGGGCGGTGAGTGCTGAATTGGGGTTGGCCTGTTTCGATTTGTGGGGCTCTGGCCAGCTCCGGCCCCCATCGGCTGTCCGACTCAGGAGCGCCCGCTTGGGTGCAGGGCCGGCATAGCGCATGATCGCTACGGCCTGGTTTTCGCCGGCGGGAACCAACACCGGCTGCAGGGAATGCTTGCCGTGACTGATACGTACCTTGTCGAGTACCCGGCCCTCGGCATCCAGGCGCAACAGCTCGGCGAATTTGCCGAGGAATTCGTGATAGATCGGCAGCCCCATACTGCCATCCCGGTAATACACCGGCGCTGCTTTCACCAGGGTGCTGATGTTGGCGAACGGGCTGGTAATCAGGCGAGTCGGGGTGGTCCAACTAACGCCTCCATCGGTGGAATAACTCGCGTTGATGGCACTGCCGGCCCAGCCGCCGACGGACACCGACACATAAAAAAGCCACAGTTTACCATCGGGAGCCTGGCTGACCACGGGGTTACCCAGCTTGCGAATGGTGCGCCCGGCGGCCCGGTGGGTGCTGCGGCGAGACGCGAGTACCTGGTTGTCGCCCCACCGTTGTGTCTTTGGATCGAAATACGCACCGTAGATGTTGACGTCGCTTGCGCCCTCGCGGCTGCCACCGAACCAGACCGTCAACAGGCGGCCGTCATCCAGCTCGGTGACTGATGCGGCGTGGACGAACAGATCAGTGGCGACGGAGGCAAAGTCACTGCGGAACATCGGCTGTTCGCCAGGGTCTGCCTTTTCGGTGTCGCCAGGGGCGAGGCGCCAGTCGACATCGTCATGCTGTTGCCAGATGATGATGAGTGCGGGCACCAGTAGTAACCAGGGCAGGATTTTTAAGAGCGGGGTAGGCGCTGAAGTCATCCCGACAGTTTACCAGTTATGTATAAAATTGTGCTTGCATAATACCTTCGGGTGACGAAAAAAACGGGGCAGGGTATTCCGCGTGGGGGGCCATGAGGCGTCAATGGAAATCCCTGGATACGCTGTTCAGGTCCCGGAGGGCATGCGTGTAGTCCAGCAACTCGCCGGCGATGATGTGGATTACTCCGTGCTGGCATTCGAGCACGCCTTTTACCATCAACAGTTTTGCTGCCAACAGTGCCTGACGGAAGCGCTGTTGGACACTCTTCCAGACCACGACATTGATATTGCCGGTCTCGTCCTCGAGGGTAAGAAATACTACCCCGGACGCGGTTCCGGGGCGCTGCCGGCCGCTGACGACTCCTCCAATGCGAACGAAACGACCGTGGCTGAGGTCGGCCAGATCCAGTGCTCGCTTGCACTGACTGAAGGGCAATTCATGGCGTAGCAGCGCCATGGGGTGCTGTGTGACGCTGAGACCGGTGCTATCGTAGTCGGCTAACATATCTTCTATGTCTCGAGGAGGCTGCAGCACGATGTCGTCGTCCAGTGCATCGGCAGCGCTGTTTTCGAGGGGACTCAGGAGTGGTCGGTAATCTTGCATCGCCTGTTGTTGCCAGTGGGCCTGATGGCGGTTTTTGCCGAGTCGGGGCAGGGCGTTGGCACTGATCAGGGCCTCCATGTCTCCCCGGTCGAGGGCAGCACGCTGTGCCAGATCCTGGATATTGGTGAATCCTGCCTGGCCCCGCGCAGCCAGCAGTCGCTCCGCTCCCTGGTGGCTGAGCTTGTTAACCAGTCGCAGGCCAAGGCGCAGTGCCGGTTGGGTTTCACCAAGGGTTCCAGGTCTGGCAACCCCCTCCAGGCTGTGATCCCAGAAGCTGTGGTCGATATCGACAGGACGTACTTCGATGTGATGGCGCTGGGCATCCTGCACCAGTTGTGAGGGGCTATAGAAACCCATCGGCTGGCTGTTGAGCAGGCCGCAGTAAAACGCCGCGGGATAGTGGCATTTCAGCCAGGCGGAAACATAGACCAGCAGGGCAAAGCTGGCAGCATGTGACTCGGGAAAGCCATATTCGCCAAAACCCTGCATCTGCCGGAACAGGCGCTCGGCAAAGTCGCTGCTGTGGCCGCGCTCAAGCATGCCCTTGATGAGCTTGTCCCGGAAGCCAATCAGGTTGCCGTTGTGGCCCCAACTGGCCATTGCCCGGCGCAGTTGGTCTGCCTCGCCGCCACTGAACCCCGCCGCGACCATGGCCAGCTTGATCACCTGTTCCTGAAAAATCGGCACACCCAGGGTTCGCTCCAGTACTGATTTCACGTCTTCATTGGGGTAGCTGGTGGGCTCGATGCCCTGGCGTCGCTTGAGGTAGGGGTGCACCATGTCGCCCTGAATCGGACCCGGGCGGACGATGGCGACCTCGATCACCAGGTCGTAAAAAGTGCGTGGCTTCAGCCGTGGCAGCATCGCCATCTGGGCCCGCGATTCGACCTGGAATACGCCCACGCTGTCAGCCTGGCAAAGCATGTTGTAGGTTTTCGGGTCTTCTGCCGGAATGGCCGCCATGTGGATCGGCGTGTCATGGTGTTGCTTGATCAGGTCAAAGCTCTTGCGGATGGCACTGAGCATTCCCAACGCCAGCACATCGACCTTGAGCAGGCCAAGTGCGGCGATATCCTCCTTGTCCCATTGAATGATAGTGCGCTCGGGCATGCTGGCATTTTCTACCGGCACCAGGGTGCTGATGGGGCTGCGGGTGATCACGAATCCGCCGACATGCTGCGACAGGTGGCGGGGAAAGCCAAGTATTTCGCGCACCAGTTGCATAAACAGTTGCGCCGTTGTTCCCGTGCCGATGGCCGCCTCCCTGAAGCGTTGCTGCAGGTCACGGGGACGGTCCCACCAGGCCAGTGAACGAGCCAGTTGGTTGATAAACAGGGGTGACAGGCCCAGTGCTTTGCCAACATCGCGAATGGCGCTACGGGTGCGATAGGTGATGACCGTCGCCGCCAGTGCGGCATGTTCCCGGGTGTACTTGCGGTAAATATATTGAATGACCTCTTCCCGCCGCTCGTGTTCAAAGTCGACGTCAATATCCGGTGGTTCGTTGCGCTCCTTCGAGATAAAACGTTCAAACAATAGCTGGGTCTGCTCGGGGGAAACCTCGGTGATGAACAGGCAATAGCACACCACGGAGTTGGCTGCCGAGCCGCGGCCCTGGCATAGGATCCCCCGGTTGCGGGCAAAGTGGACAATGTCGAACACGGTGAGAAAAAAATACTCGTACTGCAGTTGCTCGATCAGTGCCAGCTCGCTGTTGATTTGATCCCGGGTGTCTGGGGCTATGCCCCTGGGCCAGCGTTTATGGGCGCCGTCCCAACACAGTTGTGCCAACCAGCTGCTGGCGGTCATGCCCTCGGGTACCAGCTCCCGGGGGTATTCGTAGCGCAGTTCATCCAGACTGAAGTGGCAGCGATCGGCTATACGGCAGGTTTCTGCCAGCAACGAAGCCGGATAGAGTCCGCTGAGGGTTTGCAATGGGCGCAAATGATTCTCGGCATTGGCTTGCAGGCGGGTGCCGAGTTGTTCGAGGGTGCAGTTGAGGCGAATGGCGCTGAGTACATCCTGCAGCGACTTACGCTGGGCGCTGTGCATGAGGACATTGGAGCAGGCAACCAGTGGAATCGCCAGGGTGCGGGACAACTGGTATAGCTGCTGGCAGTGGGCTTCTTCGTCTGCGCGGAGGTTTCGCTGCAGGCCAATCCACACTCTGTCACCGAAACAGGCCTGCAGCCATTGCCCCTGCTGCAGGCTCTGCTCGGTGTTGTCCTGCGGCAACCAGATCGCCAGCAGTTGCTGCAGGCCGCGCTCGAGATCCCGTGGCCTGACCCGGTAGTGGCCCTTGGCTGCCCTGCGTCGCGCCCGGGTGATCAGGTGGGACAATTCGCCATAGGCCTGTCGGTTGGTTGCGAGTAAGACCAGCTGCAAGCCGTTTTCCAGGGTAAATTCACTGCCGACAAGCAACTTGATCCGGCATTGCTGCGCCGTGACATGGGCCTTGACGATACCGGCGAGGGAGCACTCATCGGTTATGGCAATAGCCCGGTAGCCCAATTCGGCTGCCCGGGTCACCAGCTCGGCGGGATGGGATGCGCCCCGCAGGAAAGTGAAATTGCTCAGGCAGTGCAGCTCGGCATAGGACATTTCGCAACCTCTATACTGTACATATATACAGTATAGAGGTTGCTCGGACAACATTGTAGTGGTTTCCCGGCAGTGCTCCCGGGCCTTCGGCAAGCGTTATCCTTGCTAAGGCACCTCTGATCAATTCGGTATTGCCTCAGCGGAGCCCCTGGTGACTGCTGGCAAGGCGCGGCGCGAAGGTCAATGGTGGTGCTCATTGACGAGCGTCGCAACGCTGCCCAGCGGTCACCAGGGGCACGCCCTGCGGGGCTTAGCGCCGCATCGCCCTGCAGCGTTGTGATCGCTGGAAAGGCAACCAGCCTTCCTGCGCGACCACGCCTCGCAGGACAATGCGGCGCTAAGCCTGAGGCAACACCCAATTAATCAGAGGAGCCCTAAATAAAAACTCTCTCATAACCACACGTTATGTGACTGGGTAGCCATTTTTTGGCACACTGCATAAAGGTGCCGGGTCTTTGAGGCCATGGTTCAGTGACGGATCGAGTTTCATAATGGAGGATGGCAGGATGAAGTTGTCACCAATGATAGGGCGTATTCTCATCGTATTACTCATGCCTGTAGCGGCCTATGCTGCCGGTAAATTCCAGCCCGGTGAAGACCCAAGAGTGTCTTATTCAGGCGTCCGGGAGATGGTAAGCAGCCAGGGTACGGTATCGATGCGGGAGTATGTTGCACCGAAAAAGCAGCGTATGGAAATGACCGGCCCCACCGGTGACGTGGTGTTGATCAACCGGCGCGACCAGGACCGTGCCTTTATGTTGATGCCGGGGATGAACATGTATATGCAAATCCCCAGCCAGCAATTTCATCAGCAAACCGGTAGTCACGCCAGGGTGATTGAAAACCGGCGAATCGGGCAAGAAACCCTGGACGGTTACAAAGTCGAAAAGTACAGGAGCATTGTGGAAGACGCCGACGGCGCGCGGGGAGAGGGGTATTACTGGGTCACCGATGACGGCATTACCCTGAAAATGGATTTCAAGCTGGTTCAAAACGGCAGGAATGAGCATATGGTGATGCGGCTCAAGCAACTTAAAGTCGGCCCACAGCCAGCGTCCTTGTTCGAGGTGCCCGCGAGTTATCAGGCGATGCCCGGGATGAATCGGGAAACGCTGTCGTCCATGATGAACTCGGCAGGGGCCCCGGGGGATCAACCGCAAGCCGCCGAGAAGAAAGAGGACCAGGACCTTGACATGTCGGGCATAAAATCCGTCCTGGAGGACGCCAGCGACGTGAAGTCCCTGCTGAAAAAGTTATTCTAGGCGGATTGTGGTCATTAGCACTGTCGATCTGAAAACCCGGCGGGGCGATACTTCGCCGCTTTGTTTTGTGGGGCAGGGGTAATGGAAGAGCCACGACTCGATGATATCGAAGCCAAACTGGCCCATCATGAACTGGCGGTCAGTAAGCTCAACGAGGTGATTTATCGCCAGCAGCAACAGTTGGACCAGCTCGAGACCCGCTACCAGCAACTATTGCAGCGGCTCCGGCAACTGGAGCAGGAAATCGACAGCGAGCCATCGGATGAGGCCCCGCCGCCCCATTACTGATGGCTCTTGGGGAGAGACGCAGCTCGCGTGGCCTGACTGCGGGCCGGATTGGTCGGCCCGACTTCAAGGCTTCTTCAGGTAGAGAACTTCGCCCTCGTAGACTTCGGGACCGCACTGTGACTCCCTGTCCTCATAGCGGTAACTGCGTCCGAAAAACCGGCTGTACTGTCTGGGTGCTTCCGCTGTGCAGACATACACCGGTACTTCGTCCGTCGGGATACAGGGAACAAACCTGCCATCGGTATAGAGAATTCTGACCCGCACGGAGCAGTTCTGCTCTGCCCATCGTGAGGGTGTCATCTTCGGTTGCGCGGCGGCGCGTTCCTGCGGGTTATCCGATCTCATCTGGGGTGAGGCCGGGGCGGGAGCGGGGACGGTATTGACCGGCCCTGGGTCGGCTGTTTCGGCATCTGCCGGCGCCTGGTCGGGGTTGTCACTGTAATGCACCTGACCGTCCGCATCGACCCACTTGTAAATATCGGCGACCGCGGTGCAACAGAAAAGCGTCGTTAGCAAGAGAAGGGTGATTCGCACAAAGGCACCTTGCCCGGATTTCGCATGGGGTATTTCACGGCAAACCCGCGGTCAGGTGCGGTGGCAACGTAGCCAACATCCGCCCCTGGAACAATTTATCAACCCCCAGTCAGCCGCGAAACCCAGCGACCGTCAGGCTTTGGATCGTGGCGCCAGCCACTCCGCCGAATCTTTCCACACGGCCTTCTGGGCCTTGCTGCCCAGCAGCACTCCCATATGCCCGCCGGGTGCCATTTTAAAGGTCTTGTCGGTGGAGCCCACCACATCGACGATTTCCTCCGCCATTTCCGGTGTGACCAGGATGTCAGTCTCGCCGCCAAAGGCCAGTAGCGGTACCTTGACCTTGTCCAGCTCGACGACGCCGTCACGCAACTCCATGCGCCCGCTGGCAAATTTGTTGCCAACGAGACCATGAACGGTCATATCCCGCACCACGCCGGCGGGGTACCCCTCCATGTTGTCGAGATAATCGGCGGTGGTGGAGTGCTTTTCAACAAACTCGCGATCAGCGATCCTGGTCAACAAGTCCCAGTAGGTCGTGACGCTGGACAACGGATCCAGCATCTTGAAGGTCAGGCTGTTTGCCCAGCCAGGCATAAACATCAGGGCAGGGTCCACCTTGTCCAGCCGGAGCTGGTTGAAATTGCTAATGAGTTTTGCCGGACCCTCAAGCGCCTGGCCGACTGCGGCAATCGCACCCCCCGCGCGCATATCGATAGGACTGGCCACTGTGATGATGTTGCGAAGGTGTCGGTCCTTGGCCTGCCCCTGGTACATCAGGGCAAACAGGCCGCCCATGCACCAGCCCATCATCGAAACATCCTTGCTGCCAGAGTGCTCGCGTATTGCCTTCAGCGCGGTGTTCATCATTTCGTAGGAGTAACTGCGCATATCCAGTTTGGAGTGTTTCTTGGTGGGCTTACCCCAATCTATCAGGTAAGTCCTGAAACCGGCAGCGGCCATAAAACGCACCAGGCTGCGCTCTGGCATCAGGTCGAAAACCTCGGTTGTTGCCGCCAGTGGTGGTACCAATATCAGGGGCACGTCGTACTGCTCACGCTGGATCGGCATCGAACTGCCGTCGGCGAGTGGGATTTCAGTCTCGTCGGGCAGGCCGTAGTACCTTACCGCCATCGGGTCGCCATCATAAACGAGCTCGAACCAGGTACGCCCTGATTTGATCAAGGTGTCGCGGCGAAAAACCCAGTCCATGCCATTGGCAGCGGACTTTGCCAGGCGTTGGTTGACAGCAAGGGCGTTTTTTAGGGCCAGGTTGGCCAGGCTGGTTTCGCTCATTTTTCTACCCTCTCTTTTGCAATAGCTTCAAGATCGTTGAGTGCCTTGCCCATGTATACCGCCAGGCGCTGCAGGTGAGGCAGGGTTTCACGCGCACCCGTAAGGCCAACGTTGATGGTATCGGCATAACTGGCGAAGGCGATTGAAAGTGCGCTGTACTGCATCAATAGTGATGTCGGGTACAGGGCTTCCAGCTTGGCGCCGTTAAAATACTGGGTTTCCTCAGGGCCCTGCACCGAGGCAATGCCGACATTGTACAGCCGCGGAACCAGCCGGCCGACCGTTCCCAACTGACTGGCCACGATAGGCATGGAGGACATCAGTGCGTAGGCATCCGCCGCATCGACAGGCATGGCACCCAACTGCTCCTCCGCTTCGCTGACGGATTTGCGGATGGCTTCCAGACGCTCCATGGGGTCGGCGATGTCCGTACCCAGCCCAACTCTCAGCCCGACAATGGCACCGTTATCGTCAAGTTGGTCATCATCCTTGATATTCACTGGAACCAGGCCAAGCAGAGAATCGACGGGTAAGGCATTGTATTCCTTGAAGAATCGCCGCAGTGAAGTGCCGGCAAGGTAGGCGAGTATTTCATTGATCGTACTTCCGGTGGCTGCGGCAACCCGTTTTATGCGGGCCAGCTCATACTGCTGGGTAGCGACCCTGCGCTGACAGCTGATGGATCGGTTGAGAGTTGACCGCGGGGCTTTTAACGGTAGCAGCGACTCCCCCGGCATAAGCGGTGAAACCACCTGACGGGCGATGGTACCCAGCGCTGTGCCCACCGACAGTGTGGCACGCCCAACTTCGGAAACCAGGTCGGACATGGGGTCGCCGCTGTCGGCGGGGGCTTCTCCCGTGTCCGGCGCCGCGCCGTGTAAAGCCCAGAGTGGCGGCATATCGCGAGTGTCGGGGCTGGACGCCAGCATTTGGCTGAAGACCGGAATGGCATTGACGTTCTTTATCAGGGAGTGGTGCAGTTTGGCAAACACCGCGAAGCGGTTATTCTCCAGCCCCTCGACCACGTAGAGTTCCCACAGTGGTCGACTGCGGTCCAGCGGGCTGCTTTGCAACTGGGACATCATGACGCCCAGTTCACGCTCTCCGCCGGGTGAGGGCAGGGCCACATGGCGGAAGTGGTAGTCAAGCTCAAAGTCCGTATCCTCGACCAGCCTCGGCAACGGGCCCGGGCGCCGGCCATTGCGCAGGCGGTAATTCCAGGGGGATGCCGGTTTGGTAAACTCCCGCATCTGGGCGACCATCTCGCTCAGGTATTCCTTCTTCGCCCTTGGCGGCAAGCTGAATATGGCTAGCGCGCCGACGTGCATGGGTGTTTCCGCTGACTCCATCAAAAGCCAGCGGGCGTCTAGTGGGCTCATTCGTTTGGACATATACGCAGTTTCCATGTTTTATGTTGTTTTGACTGGCGCCCGCGGGCGGCTAACCGCTGCCGAACGGGAACTGTGCCAGCGACTGAATACTACCATTTTCTCCTTCGTTGTCGCACGTTTAGCTTATTTTTTTGTCAGGTGCTGGTCGGCAAAATCGATAAAGCGCTGCCAGTCATACAGCCTGATTTCATGTTCGCCCTCACGGACATGATAAGCGATGGTGCCAGTGACCGGGGTGTTGGGCGGTGGCATGACACTGGCTCCGATACCGGCCTTGCCCAGCAATTGATAAACGACACTGGCATACACGCCGCTTTCGAATTCACCCCGGGGATCGGCGTGGGCATCGTTGCTGGCGCTGGCAAGGTAAACCGGCCTGGGGGCGATCAGCGCGACAAGCTGATGCTGATCGACGGGCAGTAGGCCCGTATTGTTGGCATATTGGCTGGCGTTGTCGGCAAACCAGTAGCCGTATTTGCCAGTGATACGGGCTATGCTTTCCTTGCCGTCGGCGATACCCTCTCGCCGCGACAGGGAAGCGCCGAGGGTACCCGAAGTGTTGCTGATGACCAGGGCAAATCGCGGGTCCTGGGCGCCGGCCCATAGTGCCGTTTTCCCCAGCCTGGAAAAGCCCATGACCGCCACCCGATCACCGTCGACATCACTGTCGAGGCGCAGGTAATCCAGGGCGCGACTGAGCCCCCAGGCCCAGGCACCAATCGCTCCCCACTCGTCAGCGGCGGGCGCGCTCTGGCCGTTGCTGAAGAACAGCGGAATCACGCTTTGTCTCAGGCGGGCGCTGTCATCGGCGTGATGTTCGCCGGTGCTGTCATCGGGGTAAAGATCACCGTAGTAAACGGTTGCCAGCCCGTAGCCGCGGGCAAGTAGCGTTTCTACCGGCCAGCGCCAGGCGCGCATGCCGCGATCTCCTGGGGAGGGTAGGCCGTTGGGGGTATCCACCCAGCTTTGCGGCAGACGGATGGCGGGGTCCCTGTGGATGGAATGGTTACCGTTGTAGTTGAGCCCAAGAAATACCGGGCTGGGGCCTTCAACGCCGTTGGGCAAGTAAAGCAGCAGGTCCATGCCGGCGCTGCCCTGATGGTTGCTGAATTCCACGCGAATCTGTTTGCGGGTGGCCAAACCACCGAGTGCGTTGGTTTCGGTTTCCAGAGTTTTATAACTTAAGCCGATGTTCGCATCGGGGGTGGTGCCGTAGATATGTTCAGCAAACAGGCGCAGGATTTCGGGTCGGCGGCGGTTATGCCATTGTTGCGCCGTCAGTATGGCGGTGCCGTCTTCAGCGAGCAGGGGCTGCGGCAGCTTGTAGGGGTCATTTATCAGTATTGCCCCACTGGGGGTATCGTCGTTTGCAACTCCCGCGGTGCCACCGGTGTCTCCCCCGGGGTCTGCTTTCACGCGGCCGAGCAGGGCTGACTCCGGACCCCGCTGGGTGAGTGCCGGCCAGGAGCGATCGAAATAATCCCGATAGCCGACACGAAGATCGGTATCCGCCGTGGGATAGTCAAAATAAAGGACGGTACTGTAGGGAACTCGGTGTTTGGCAAGGTAGCCCCCGACGGTTCCACTGATAAACGCGCCGATCCGTCCCCAGTTGAATCCAGGGATCGGTGATATAGTCATCGTCACTGGCTCCCACCTCCAGGTTTATCCTGGCGCTTACCGCAAGGCGGCCGTCAGGGCTGCGGGCAAGGGTGACATCGACCAGCGCTTCGTCCCTGGCATTGGGGCCGGTATCCAGCGCCGACCAGCTGTATTGGGTGCCCAGTCGAATCTCTGTTGCGCCGGGGGTGCCAGTAGGTGTGGCATCGGCATTGTCGCCCGTGCCGTCCCCGTCGCTATCCCTGTGCTCCGTCGGATCCCGGGGAAAGGCATCGTTGGCGTCGACCACCCCGTCGTTGTCATCGTCGTTGTCGCAGGCATCGCCCAGCGCATCGTTATCAACGTTTTGCTGGCCAGGGTTGGCAATGGTGGCACAGTTATCATTGGTATCGGGGATGCCGTCCTTGTCGGTGTCGGCGGGGCCAGGACTGCTGGCCCCGCCGGCGCCGGCATCAATGGTGCCAGCACTGCCGAACTCCGGGCCCTTGTTGGTCAGGTGGGGCCAGCTACGGTCGTAGTAATCCTGGTAACCAACCCGCAGCTCGGTGGGCACGGACGGCAGGTCAAAGTAGACCACAGTGTCAAAGGGCACCTGTCGATTGGCGAATCTGCCCCCCACCGTGCCATCGAACAACAGGCGTCGCTGGCTACCAAGCTGCACCCATGGCTGGGTCATGTAGTCATCGTCGGTGGCACCGTCGGCTATATTGATGGTGGCTTCAACGGCAAGCCCGCCGTTTGCTGTGTCGAGCGCCCGCAGCTCGATACTCACCTCGTCCCTGAAATTGGGGCCAGCGGCCAGGGAGTCCCAGCGGTATTCCAGCCTCACAGCACCCGCGCCGCTGCTTTCGCCGAAGGGCGTTGGATCGCTGTTATCGCCGATGCCATCGGCGTCACTGTCGAGACTTTCATTGGGGTCGGTGCTGAACGCATCGTCGCCGTCACTGACACCATCGTTGTCATCATCGCTATCGCAGGCGTTCCCCAGACCGTCGCCATCGCTGTCGCGTTGGTTCGGGTTACTGCGACTGGGGCAGTTGTCGAGCCCGTCGCCGACACCGTCATTGTCGGCATCCGCAAGTGTGCTGGCACCCCCTGTTGAGATCACCCCCGCGGTGAAGGATTCAGGGCCCCGGCCGGTGTCCCCGGGCCAGGTTTCATCAAAGTAGTCCTGGTAACCGATCCGCAGGGGTACTTCCCCTGGGGGCGGCTGAAAATAGATAACTGTGGTGTACGGGACTTTCTGTTGTGCCCCCAGCCCGCCAATCCTGCCGCGGTAGAGGATTTTTCGCTGGCCTCCGATCTCGATCCAGGGATCAACCATGTAATCGTTATCGTAGTAGTGGCCATCAAGGTCCACGGTGGCGGTCACCGCGATGCGCCCGTCAGCCGTGTCGCCGGTGACGACGCTGATACGCGCTTCATCCCTGTCATTGGGGCCGGTTACAAGGGAGGACCAACTATAATTGCCGGCCTCCGCGGCAGTTGCGCCGCCCCCCAACAGTGTCAAAACGACCAGCCCGTTGGCAATGCTTCGCTGAAGTGGCCGGCGCCTGCTATTTATTATCCCTCTGTCAACCATGAGGTTATCTCCCTGCCAGCGGCCTGATCAAAAAGTACCACGATTGCGGTGCCCTGTGCCACAGTGGGGGGAGCTATCGATCTGCCGATGGACAATGCAGCGCGGTCCAGCGTCCCAACGGCTGCGCCCGGGGTATTGTGGCGCAGTTTGATAACCGGGCCGTTTACAGGAATAATCCTGCCCGACATCCATTCAGTTAGGGAGTAGGACCATGCGTTACACGGTATCGTCAGAGAAACCGGTAGAACAGTTGCTGACTGATCTGCAGGCGGCGGTGGCCGCACATCATTTCGGTGTTCTGAATGTTCATGACCTGCAACAGACCCTGAAGAAAAAGGGCCAGGACCTGCCCCAGGCCTGTTACATCCTCGATGTTTGCAATCCGCAGCAGGCGATCAAGGTGCTCAACCAGGACATGGGCATGAACGTCGCCTTGCCCTGCAGGATTTCTGTCTATGAAGACGGCGGTGGCAGTAAAATCGGGATGATCAAGCCGGCTGCCATGCTGGGGGTGCTGAGCGATTCCGAAGACCTCGGTGCCGTTGCCGAGGAGGTCGAGGCAACCATGCTGGCCATTATCGAAGACGCCAGGTAGCCTTGGCTTCATTGAGTCCATGGCTCGATGACAGGCCGCCAGGCCGCATTCGCCGTTTTATTCGCGCTCTGGGATACCCCGCCTGAATCGGCTGCTGACACCGTTCCCTGCCCGGACTCAGTCCGGGGTCGCGATCGGATCTTCGTCGTCCGCTGAGCCATCAGCGTCCGTTTTGCCATCGCGCTTTGATTGATTGTCAAGCTCGCTGTTGATTCTCCGGTTTCTGTCACTCATTTTCTTGAAAAATGGAATACGGTTGGTGACCGTCGACATTTGATCGACAGCGTCCCCGAGGCCAGACAGTTTGTCCAGGGTGTCCCGGATACCGACCAGCTCATCGACGTCCTCGGCGATGCGAAAGATCACCATGTAGAGCTCGACCATGGCCCTGAGAATGGAGGCAATGACCAGGAAACCAAAAGGTCCGGCCACAAACAGGTAGAGAAACCCCCTGAAAATGTGGCCAGCGATAAATGTCTCAGCGACGAAATATAAGATCGCCCCGGCGATAGCCACCAACGTTGTGCCATAGACCATGGGCAGCATCTGGTAGATAAAGTACTTGTCGAAGCTGAAGTCCAGCAGCCCCTTCCAATATTGAACAAGCCATGCCAGGTGCCAATTGGCGCTTTTTTCGATCTCTGCTTTCATGGTTGTGGGGCTCCCTTGGGTTTTTATGGTTGCTTGGTTTTGATTAGAACAAAGCGCCAGCGATTGTCCAGTGATTGTTTTTCAACGGTCAAGTTGGCATCCTTACCGCCGACCATCAGCTCCCTGACAACACAACAATCGCATCTACAGGAAATCTCGATGGATAACTCTGATCAGATCAGTTACTGGAACGGCGATGCCGGGAAACGCTGGGCCGAGCGAGACGACACCATGGCGCGGTTACTGGCGCCCCTTGGGGAAGCCCTGTTGGACCATGCCCGGGTTGAGGGGGCGCTTCACGCTCTGGACATCGGTTGCGGCGGTGGCAGCCAGTCGCTGGTCCTGGCAAAGCGACTGGGCTGCAACGCGAACGTCCTCGGGATCGATGTTTCTGCGCCCTTGCTGGAAGTTGCCCGGCGCGCGGCCCGGGACGCTGACGGCACCATGGCAAAGCTTGATTTTCTCCAGGCGGACGCGGCTGAGTATACCTTCGAGACCGCCAGCTTCGACCTGCTGTTCTCGCGCTTCGGCGTGATGTTTTTTGCCGACCCGGCAATGGCGTTCGCGAATCTGCGCGAGGCTTGCAGGCCGGGGGCGCGGCTGGTGTTTTGTTGCTGGCAGAGCCTGGCGGACAACGATTGGGTACGCATACCCATGCAGGCGGCGCTGCAGCACCTGTCAGCGCCCCCAAGTCCGGACCCCCATGAGCCAGGGCCGTTTGCCTTCGCCGACCCGGTGCGTTTGCGACAGATATTGCAAACCGCTGGCTTTACCGATCTTGACATCGAGGCCCACCGTCCGCAGATCAGCTTCGGGGAGTCCGAGTCCCTGGCGCACAGTGCGCGGGAAATTACCGTGCTGGGTCCGGTCGCGAGACTCCTGCAGGATCAAACGGAGGCGACCGTGGAACGGGTGATCGATGCTGTGAGGGAGGTGCTGGAGCCTTTCTACCAGGGGGGGCAGCTCAGTCTGCCTGGCGCAGTGTGGTTTGTTACTGCCCGCAATCCCTGAATTCAAACACGGATAGCCCATGCCCATTGCGGACAATCTGCCTTTTCAGCTCGATCTCGAGGGCGCCAATAACTTTCGCGATCTGGGCGGCTACCCCCTGGAGGGAGCGCGGATATTCAAGCGCGGATTGCTCTATCGCTCGGACCACCTCGCCCATCTCGGCGCTGAGGACCAGCGGCGCCTCGCACGGCTTGGCATCAAGACTGTGGTAGACCTGCGCCGACAATCTGAGCGGGAGGCGAACCCGGACCGGCTGGAGGATTGCAGAATTCGCCAGGTCTGGCTGCCGGTGCGTGCCGAGGGGGCCGATGTCAACCAACTGCGGCGCGACCTTGAGTCCGGCAATATCGAGCCGGACGACGCCCATGACTTCCTGGTACAGGCCAATATCGAGTTTGTGCGCCGCTATGCCGGTGTCTACCGTGATTTCTTCCAGTTGCTACTGGACCCATCCCATTACCCGCTGGTATTCCATTGCAGTGCCGGCAAAGACCGGGCAGGGTTTGCCGCGGCCATGACCCTGTTCGCGGTGGGTGCTTCCCTGGAAACCGTGTTTCACGATTATCTGGCCACGAACCACTGCATGGCCCGGTATGTCAACGGCCTGATCGACGGTTTGCATGATATTCCCATGATCAGCCGCCTGCAGGCATCTCCGGACGCCATCAGGGCACTGATGCAAGCGCGCACCGAATACCTGCAGGCGGCTCTCGATACGATTTCGATGGATTACGGGGCGGTAGAGGCATTTCTCGAGATCGAGCTGGATCTGGGTGCTGAGAACCGGGGGCGGCTGCGGGACACCTTGTCACAATAGCGCCGCGAGCAAGAGATTTCGGCCTCCTTCAGGGCGAAAAATAGACGCCTGAAACCCGCAATAAAGCTTGCAATCGAGAAATAAACTTCCACTGACCGCCAATCTTTATGCACAACTGCTAGAAAGTACTTCATTCGCTGGAGAATGTGCGCCAGTTAGCGCATTTTCCCCACATTAAGCATTAATAAATAGCTGTAACCTATTGATATATATAGTTTAAATGGCTATTGCTCAAAAAATGAGCAAACTGTTCTCATCGTATGACTTTCGCGGCTTCGAGACATTTTCACAGAGTTTATCCACGGAGATATCCACAGAATTTGTGGATATCCTTATAACCGGAGGATCATCTTTTGGTGCCTTTTTGACTTTTTCATCATAAGGCCAGGCGGCTGTCAATAGGCTCCGGTCATCTTCACCGGACTTTATTATCGCCGCCCCCCGGAAACCGGAGTGGCTACCGGCGAACAGGCTGTTTATCGCTGGGCGCAGGGCTATAATGTGCCCGCGCCCCAAAAGCTCGGACGGCGCCGGATCTTTGCACGGCATCCAATGGGTGAGGGCAATCAAGAGGCACGTTTATGCAACAGCAATTTGAGACCATGCTGGCGATGCAGGATGCGATGAACCGGCGGATTCACGCAGACTGGCAGCAGCAAGGTTTTGCCTGGTATCGCGCACTCTGGATCGAGTGTGGTGAGCTGATCGACCACTACGGGTATAAGTGGTGGAAGCAGCAGCACGCCGATATGGAGCAGGTGCGGCTGGAGGTGGTCGATATCTGGCATTTCGGTATGAGTATGTTGTTCGACGGACGCAGCGTCGAGGGGATTGCGGCACAGCTTTGCGAGGATCTCCGGGGTGAGAGTGTTCCCCGGGCAGACGTGCTGCGCGCTGCAGAAGTGCTTGCCTGCCACACTCTGGCCCGCCGCGAGTTTTCGATTACCCTGTTCTGGAGCCTGATGGAGGCGGTCCAGATGAGCTTCCAGGAGCTATACCAGGCCTACGTTGGCAAGAACGTACTGAATTTTTTCCGCCAGGATCACGGCTACCAGCAGGGAACCTACCGAAAGAACTGGGGTGACAGGGAGGACAATGAGCACCTGGTTGAGCTGCTCGCCACCCTCGATTGCGACGCCCGGGATTTCGGTGACCAGCTCTACGAGGCCTTGCAGCAGCGATATGCCGCCTGCGCGTCCGCGCCGGGCTGACTCGCCGGCCCAGGTCAACGGTTCTTAATGCAGTAAGCCAAACAGCTTGCGCCGGTACTCGGTCGCAAGTGGGTCGGCGTTGCCGAGGACAGCGATGATATCCAGTAACAGTCTGCGGGTAGCGCCGTCGCCATGCTCCCTGTCCCGCTGAAGCACCGAAAACAGCAGCTCAAGGGCCTGTTTATGGTGCTGCTCCTGGTTGAACTGCACGGCCAGCCGGCACTTAAGGTCCAGGTTGTCCGGATCTTCGGCGAGTTTTGCCTTGAGGGCCTCGATGGCGGGAGAATGGCCTGCCTCACGGGCCAGGTGCAGCTGCGCGTTCAATTGCTCCCAGGCATGATCCTGATCGACCATTGGCACTGAGCCCAGGATCGCCTCGGCATCATCCAGACGCTTGAGCTCAAGCAACACCGAGGCCAGGGTCAGGCCTATGTCGGTGCGCTGACGGGAATCAGCGTACGCCTGGCGCAACAGGGGCAGCGCACTATTGCTATCCCCGCCGGAAATCAGCTCGCGGGCTTGTTCGAACTGGGTGTCCCAGGGCTTGGGCAGGTACTTTTCGAGAATCGGTCGAATGGCAGACTCGGGCTGGGCGCCGCTAAAGCCATCGACCGGCTGCCCGTCCTTGATGACCATCACCGTGGGCAGGTTGCGCACCCCCAATTGGCTGGCGAGCATCTGTTGCTCGTCGGCGTTGACCCTGGCCAGCAGGAATGCGCCGGAGAATTCATTCGCCAGTTTTTCGAGCAGCGGCATCAAAGTTTTACAGGGCTGGCACCAGTCGGCCCAGAAGTCGACCACGACCGGGCGCTTGAACGATTCCTCAATCAATAGTTGCTGGGCATTGTTTTCGTTGATATCAACGATGTACTCGGTCATCTGCGCTCTCCGCAAGGCCAATTCGCACTTGGCAACGGTGGATCTGGGCGCCCTCGCTGGCGCCGGGTCAGAGTATTTCTGCCGTGCTTTTTCCGGCGCCGGTATTGTATGCAAAGTGCGGGCGCTTTGGTATTCCCGCCATCGCTCATGGAATCAGAAATGGCCCGGTGAGCAGAGCGGACGGCCTACTTTTTTACCAGCCCAACGGCAAAGAGTAGCAGGGCAGCACCTACCGTAGCGGTGACCAAATGGCTGAGGAAGCCGCCTGTGTCGACGCCGACAATAGCGTTTATCGAGCCCCCGATTACGGCGCCAACGATTCCCACCAGCGTGTTGCCAACCAGTCCGAAACCGTGACTCTTCAGCAGCCGGCTCGCAAGCCAGCCGGCGAGGGCACCAATGACAAGAAATGCAAAGATGCCGATATTCTGTTCCACGTTTGTTGCCCCCTGTGTCGATGGTTGCACGCGGCGATAGGTTATGACCTTTTTGCGCGCTGTCTGGCCGAACCCGGCCGTTATCGTTTCTGGCTATTGAATCGACGTTCGCGATGGTAGTATGTTCTTCGACTGAGGTCCACGTGCCCGCGCCGGGCGTGGCAATGGGGCAGGGCCTTGAAGCGTATTTGCAGCGCCCGCCACGGTCATGGCATCGAGTTGCGCGGTAGATGCGACCAGCCAACTTGGGTGAGAGCGCCTCATGTCCCGCGACAAGATCAGGAAACTGTCGACATCGGCTCTGGCCAGAGACCTGGGGTTGCCGTCGCTGGAACTCTTTAATTTGTTACGGGAACTGGGCTGGATCAAGCGCGGTACCGATGGCTGGCTGTTGACCGGCAAGGGAGAGTTCGAAGGCGGCAGCTATGTGCAAAGCGAACGCTATGGTCGCTACATCGTCTGGCCGGACGCGGTACTGGAGCATGCCCGCCTGCACAACGCCAGAGCCGAGGTGGTTATCAGCGCCTCGAGCATCGGTCGAGCGTGCCATGTTTCGGGGCGTTACATCAATCACGTGCTGCACGAACTGGGCTGGATATCCCCCGGGGTCAAGGGCTGGCGCGTCACTGACGCCGGTAAATCCCTCGGCGGCGTAGAAATAGAAAACGAGGAAACCAGCATTCCCTTCGTAAAGTGGCCCCCCGATATTATCAGCAACCGGCGCCTGCAGGCTGCGCTGGTCAACAGCTACGGTGCAATCGGCGCGGCCCAGGCCCCGGGGCTTGCCGAGGATGATCTGTTTGCGCGGCAGGGGGTGCAACCCTGTCAGGGAATCGACGGCCACGGGTTCGATCAGCTCGAAATGGCCGCTATTTGCAATTGGCTGTATTTTGCCGGTTTGACCCATGCCTGCGGGCGCCAGCTTCCGGGGGACACTGCGCTGCGCGCGGATTTCTATTTGCCCGGTGGCAATGTGTATATTGAATACTGGGGAGAGCAGGGCAGCGGCGCCCGGCTGAGTGAAAAGTTTGACAAGAGAGCATTGCTGGAAGAGCAGGGGCTGGCGGTGCTGGAAATCACTGATAAGGATATCGAGCACCTGGACGAGATTCTTGCCAGGGAGCTCCTGCGCCTTGGTATACCTGTGTATTGAGCTGCCTTTTTAGCCGGGGTCCCAGCGCAGCGGAGTCCTGGCAAACCCAACCCGCGCACTAACGACTGAGGAAATCCATGCGTCATGTCTAGCCCTCCCAAGCATCACCCCTTCCTGGTAGGTCTGCTGGTTGCTGCAAGCATTGCCAGTATCGCACTGTTCTTCGGATTCTGGCAGGCAATCTTCTGGGCCGCGGTTTTTGGCATCCTGTTCCGGCCGCTCTACCTGCGGTTGGTGGAGCGCTTTAACGGAAGGCGGTCGCTGGGCGCGGCCGTCACCGTGGTGCTCATATTCTGTACCGTACTACTCCCGGGTATTCTGGTGGCCTCGGTGGTGGCCTCCGAGGCCGCCGGGGTTTACTCCCGCTTTCAATCCGGCGAGATCGACCTCAACGTGTTGTTCAACTGGTTCAGCGAACGATTGCCCTATTTGAGCGAGTGGGCTGCCGGCTACGGGATCAGTCTGGGGGATATCCCCAGCAAGCTGTCGGCGATGGCGCTAAAGGGGAGCCAGTATATCGGTTCGCTGGCGCTCAGCGCGGGCCAGAACCTGACCACTTTTGTGATCAAGTTTTTTCTCATGCTGTACCTGCTGTTCTTCGTGTTTCGGGATGGCGACAAGATGGTGCGTTACCTTCACGCTGCGATACCGTTGCCCGATACCATGGAAAAAAGGCTGTTCGACAAGTTTGCCGAAGTCTCCCGGGCGACCATCAAGGGCACGCTGCTCATCGGCCTGTTCCAGGGCTTCCTCGGGGGGCTGATCTTCTTCATCCTGGGCATCAACGGCGCTGTATTCTGGGGCGCGGTGATGACCATACTGTCGGTACTGCCGGCAGTGGGCTCGGGTTTGGTGTGGGCCCCCGCCGCAATCTACCTGTTTGCGACCGGCGCCATTGCCAAGGGCATCATTCTGGTCCTGTTCGGGGTCTTTCTGATTGGTCTCGCGGATAACGTGCTGCGGCCAATACTGGTGGGGAGGGACACCCGAATGCCCGATTACCTGGTGTTGTTTTCCACCCTCGGGGGCCTGGGCTTATTCGGGATCACGGGGTTCGTGCTGGGGCCGATTATCATTGCACTGTTTCTGGCGGTGGTGCAGATCTACCTCGAGGATCCGGTCGTGGAGTAAATCTGCCGTCCGGGTGACGCTGCAGGGCCTGGAGCCGGCGCCCCAGCACCGGGTTCCGGCCCTCGCCGGGTGCCGCGATGGGGCTAGGTGTCGAGCACCGCCCGCCGGTAAACTTCGATGAAGCATGGCGGTATCCGCACCGGTTTGTTGGTGTCGAGATTGATGCAGATCAGTTGCCAGCAGCCTCGAAAAACGGTCTCACCTCCGGCAGTCAGTTGAAAGCGCCGTTCCATGCTCAGCTTGAAATCACAGCGGGTAATCCAGGTGCCGGCGTGGATCCTGTCGCCGGGAAAACAGGCTTTCAAATAGTCGTATTCGGCATGATGAATGGCCATGGCACGGCGTAATTGAACGTAGTCGGTTTCGTCCAGTCCCAGCGTCGCCGAGTGCTGCCAGGCTATCGCCTCGCACCAGCCTATGTAGCGCATGTTGTTGACATGGCCGAGGGCATCTGTGTCGGCAGCTCCGGCCTCCAGGGTTTGCAGGTAGGGCTTGGGGTAATCCCAGTCGACATTCATCCAGTATCCCCGGGGACAAACCGGCAGCTCTGAAACCAGCCGCAGCAAAAACAAAAAACCAGGGCGGCGCTGGCACGGCCCTGGTTTGCTTGCTGAGACAGTTTAGGTGTCAGTCGCCGAACTCGCGCACCAGTTCGCTGATGGTTTCCTTACCATCACCAAAGATCATCCGCGTGTTTTCCTTGAAGAACAGCGGGTTGTCGATACCGGCAAAACCCGAGGCCATTGATCGCTTGAGCACGAAAACCGTACGCGCCATATCGACGTTGATCACCGGCATACCGTAGATCGGGCTGCCCTCCATTTCGCGAGCAGCGGGGTTGACCACGTCATTGGCGCCAATGACGATGGCAACATCCACGTTTTCCATCCGCGGGTTGATGTCATCCATCTCCAGCAGCAGGTCGTAGGGCACGTCGGCCTCCGCCAGCAATACGTTCATGTGTCCCGGCATCCGGCCGGCCACAGGGTGGATGCCATAAATGACTTCGGTGCCATTGGCCTCCAGCAGTTCCTGCAATTCCTTGACCACATGCTGTGCCTGTGCAACGGCCATGCCGTATCCCGGCACAATCGCCACGGTGGAGGCGGCTTCCAGCACGTAATAGGCATCCGCTGCGGTCATGGGCTTGACCTCACCCTCGATCACCATGGCCTCGGACTTGACGTCACTGAAGCCGGAGAAGAGGACATGGGAGAGCGAGCGGTTCATCGCCTTGCACATGATGTTGGTAAGGATGATCCCGCTGGCACCCACCAGGGAACCCGCAACGATAAGAATGTTGTTGTTGATAGCGAAGCCGGCAGCACAGGCAGCCAGACCGGAGTAACTGTTGAGCAGCGAGATGACCACCGGCATGTCGGCACCACCAATGGGGACGACTGCCAGCACGCCCAGGGTGATCGCCAGCAGGATAGCCAGGTAGAGCCAGAAGCCCGTATCCGGGTAATTCACGAACAGGATGCCGCACAGTACGATCGCGGCAATCAGGCCTGTATTGACCCAGCGTTGGCCCGAGAAGGTAATCGGTTTGCCTTCAATGCGCTCACTGAGCTTGCCCCAGGCCACCAGGCTACCGGTGAAGGTGACCCCGCCGATCAGAACCGACAGGTAGATGGTAATCAGAATAAAAGTGTTGAGATGGCTATCGCTGAGTGCGGCCCAGCCGACCAGCAAACTCGCGATACCGCCGAACCCGTTGAAGAGTGCGACCATTTCCGGCATGCCGGTCATCTCGACCTTGCGGGCGGCGTAAGCGCCAATGCCGGAACCCACGAGAATACCGACGATAATCCACCCGTAGCTGAGGATGTTCTGGTCGAGCAGGGTAACCACCACGGCAATCAGCATGCCCACCGCGGAGAGCTGGTTGCCCTTTCTGGCGGTGGAAGGATGCCCGAGCAGCTTCAATCCATAGATAAACAGTACCGCGGCAACGATATAAGAAAGGTTAATGAACAGAGTCGTTTGCATTACTTATCACCTGCTTTCTTTTTAAACATTGCCAGCATGCGGTCGGTCACCATATAGCCCCCAACCACGTTGATGGTGGCGAAGATGACCGCGAGAGTACCGAGGAAGGTTGTGAGTTCGGTGCGATTGGCCCCGGCGGCGACCAGCGCCCCCACCAGGGTAATCCCGGATATGGCGTTGGAGCCTGACATCAGCGGCGTATGCAGCGTTGCGGGCACTTTTCGGATCAGCTCGAATCCCAGGAATATGGAGAGAACCAGGACAAATAACAGATAGACAGTTTCCACAGTGAACTCTCCCTAGGCGTAATGGTTGCGGATGGTTTCATTGACCACGTCGCCCTGGTGGGTAATGACGCAGCCCTGGATGATGTCATCCTCAAAATCGAGAACGAGGGCTTTTTGCTCCTCATCCCAGTAATCGATCAGCAGGTTGTAGAGATTATTGGAGTACATCTCGCTGGCGTCGCGGCAAACCTCATCGGGCCAGTTGCCGGTACCAATCACGCAGACGCCGTTGATATCCACGTCCTTGCCCGGTTCCGAGCCTTCGACGTTACCGCCGGTCTCTGCGGCCATATCCACTACCACGCTGCCAGGGCTCATGCCCTCGACCATCTCGCGGCTTACCAGCACCGGCGGTTTACGACCGAAAACCTGGGCGGTGGTTATCACGATATCCGACTCGGCAATCTCCCGGGCCTGTCCTTCTTTTTGCTTCTGAAGCTGTTCCGGAGTCAACTCCTGGGCGTACCCATCCTTGGTCTGTCCCGTCTGCCCCAGGTCTATCTTGAGAAACTTGCCACCCAGCGACTCGACCTGCTCAGCCACCACGGGGCGGGTATCGAAAGCCGTTACCTTGGCACCCAGACGTTTTGCGGTGGCAATGGCCTGCAGGCCGGCCACCCCGGCTCCGATGATAAAAACCCTGGCCGGTTTGATCGTGCCCGCCGGTGTCATCATCATCGGCAGAATACGATTAAGCTTGTTGGCCGCTTTCATGACCATCACGTAGCCGGCGAGGTTGGCCTGGGAGCTGAGGGCGTCCATTTTTTGAGAGCGCGTGGTGCGGGGTATCATTTCCATACTCACCGCAGACACTTTGCGGGTCTTTAGTGCTTCTACCAGCTCCCGCTCGTTGAACGGATCGAGATAGCTGACATGGACCGAGCCTTCCTTCAGCAACGCCACCTCCTCCAGGGAAGGCTTGTGTAATCGCACCACCACATCGGCGGCACCGAGCATCGCGGCGCGGTCGCTGGCAATGGTGGCGCCAGCTTCGGTGTAGTCGGCGTCGCTGAAGCCACTGTCCAGGCCGGCACCGGCCTCAACTTGAATTTCAGCTCCGGCACGGGCCAGTTTTTTGACGGCAGCGGGGGTCATAGGCACCCTGTGCTCGCCGGGACGCGTCTCTTTTGGTACGGCTAGTAGACTCATAGTGCCCTTCACTTATTTGGTAGGTTTCGGCAGTAACCGCGGTCGCATCGACCAGTGCAATGTCCTTACATTCTCTCAGGCGACAACAACCCGCTAGAAAAAGGTAGCGAGTATGCCCTCACACCGTCATGACTGCAAGAGCTGTTCAATGGCCTCTGCCAGGTCAAGATCTCTTTGGGTCAGCCCCCCGGACTCGTGAGTCGTCAGGCGGATATCGACGCGGTTCCAGACGTTCGACCACTCGGGGTGATGATTGCGACATTCACAGGTCAGCGCCACCCGGGTCATGAAGCCAAAGGCCGCCGAGAAGTCGGCAAAGCGAAACTGTTTCTCGATGCCATTGTCACGGTACTCCCAGGCTTCGAGGCCTGCCAGTGCCGTATCGATTTGCTGTTGTGAGAGAGTGCTTGGTGCTGTCATGGCTTGTTATCGTTATTCACGGTTGCGGGTGCTGCGACAACAGGATGCCGCATTCCAGATGCGGGGTGTAGGGAAACTGGTCGAAGAACGCCAGCGCCGTTACCCGATGAGTTTGCCCCAGCACTTCCAGGTTTTGCAAGAGCGTCCGGGGATCACAGGAAATATACACAATCTGTGGCAGCCGGCCAACCAGTGCCAGGGTGGCCGGGTCGAGCCCTGCACGCGGGGGGTCCACCAGCACGGTTTGCAGATCAAAGCTTGGCAGGTCGACGTCGCGTAAGCGGCGAAACGGGCGCACGCCATCCATGGCGGCAGTAAAGTCTTCGCTGGACATGCGCAGCAGGGTGATATTGTCGATGCCGTTGGCGGCCATATTGGCCCGGGCGCAGGCAACCGCCTGCTTCGATATCTCGGTGGCCAGCACCCGCCGAAACCGGGTCGCCAGGGGCAGGGTAAAATTGCCAATGCCGCAGTACAGTTCCAGTAAATCGCCGCAGTGGCCTTCGGTTTGGTCAAGCGCCCACTCGATCATTCGTCGGTTTACCCTGGCGTTTGGCTGGGTGAAGACGCCCTCGGCCTGGCGGTAGCTGAATTCCCGCCCGTGTATGGACAGCTTTTCGGTGACGTAATCCCGCCCCAGAACGACCTTTTGCTTTCGGCTACGGCCTATAATCTGCACATCGAGGTTTTGCTGGAGTTGGAGGGCGGCTTCCTGCCACTGGTCATCGAGCTTTTTGTGGTAGATCAGGCTGAGCAGGGTATCGTCGTTTTCAGTACTGAGAAATTCGACCTGGAATAGACGGTGGCGCAGGATGGCGCTTGCTTCTAGCATGGCCTTGAGGGTGCCCATACGTTCACTGATAGGCTTGCAAGCGACCGGAAACGCCTCGATGATCCGGGGTTGCCCCGGGGCCTTGAACATGACGAAGTCGATCTGGTCGCCACTGTGCCACATGCGAAACTCAGCGCGCATCCGGTAGTGATCCGGCGCCGATGCGACGATGGTCGGCTGGCCGCTGAACCAGGGTTCGAAAGCCGGCAGGAAAGCTGCCAGCTTCTGTTGGAAGATGGCACTATAGTTTTCTGGCTGGAAATGACTTAGTGGCATATTGTACTCTTGCGGCCGGGTAAAACGGTTGCCGCAGGAATTCACAGCTGAATACCATTGGCAGGGCGACGTCAGCAGACACGGGAGCGGACGCCAGTTTACCCGCCAGCCATGAATAAACCGAGGGAATCTTCAAGCGATGAGCATATTGGTAACCGGCGGCGCCGGGTACATTGGTAGTCACACCTGTGTTGAACTGATTGAGCAGGGACGGGAGGTTATCATTGTCGATAATCTGGTCAATAGCAGTGAAGAGTCGATCAGGCGTATCACCACGATTACCGGCCGCGAGCCCGTATTCTATCGGGTGGACATCCGTGACCGGGAAGGTTTGGAGGCCATCTTCAGCGCGCACAGCGTCGACGCGGTCATCCATTTTGCCGGCCTCAAGGCGGTGGGGGAGTCGGTGTCCCAGCCCCTGCATTACTACCAGAACAATATTGCCGGCACCCTGACCCTGTGCGAGGTCATGCAGTCTCACGGTGTGTTCAACATGGTTTTCAGTTCCTCCGCGACGGTTTACGGCGATCCTGCTGCCGTGCCCATCATTGAGGACTTTCCGCTTTCGGCTACCAACCCCTATGGCCAGTCCAAGCTGTTCGTTGAGCAAATCCTGCACGACGCCCACATCGCCGATCCGCGCTGGAATGCGATTCTGTTGCGCTACTTCAATCCCGTGGGCGCCCACCAGAGCGGGCTGATTGGCGAAGATCCCCAGGGCATACCCAACAACCTGGTGCCCTATATTTCCCAGGTTGCTGTGGGGAAGCTGGATAAGCTCGCGGTGTTCGGTGCCGATTACCCGACCCCGGATGGCACCGGTGTGCGGGATTACATCCATGTGGTCGACTTGGCAAAGGGTCACCTGAAGGCACTGGACAAGATCGCGGATAACCCGGGCGTGGTCCCCTATAATCTCGGCACCGGCCGGGGCTATTCGGTGCTGGAAATGATCGCCGGCTTCGAACGGGTCAGTGGGCGCGATATCCCCTACGAAATTGTTGCGCGTCGCCCTGGTGATATTGCCGAGTGCTACGCCGACCCTTCAACTGCTGCCAGTGAGCTCCAGTGGCGTGCGCAGTTTGACCTTGAACGAATGCTCCAGGACAGTTGGCGCTGGCAAAGCCAGAACCCGGCGGGCTATCGCTGATTGTCCGCTGGTGCCTCGGTGCTCCTTCACGCCAATCTAGGTTTAACATCAGGTTTAATTTGTAAGCAGCTGAAATAAATACGAATATTTATTCCAGAAATAGCTTTAAGTTGGTGGGCACAAGGTATCTTGAGTCGGGCGGGAGGATACAAAAAAGGCCTTACCAATTCAGGTAAAGCCTTTAATAAAAGCGCTAAGCGCCTGATATTTATTGATAATATTTAGCGATAACTACACTGCTGTCGAATGTATTTTGCCAGTGCCCAGTAGGCTTGCTGTTTGTCGATGAAAGGGCCCCGTTCAGTTTCTTCGCGAGTGTGAAAATACCACTGCGCCTTCTTTTTATAGACTCTTTCTCTGCTGCGGGGAGACTGTAGTTGTAGGTTTGCGTGTGCCAAGTGGGGATGCCTTCAAGGTTTGCTTAGGTTTTATAGTAGCGCCGGTCGTTGTTGGCGGCAAAACTGAAACCTCACAGGCGTGAACGGTTTCTCGATTCCCAAAGGGATTTTGCCTTGGTAAAAGCGTTAGTTGGATCGAGGTCTGGCTGCAGTGTTTGTGCGGCAATCGCCAAAGTCCCCAGGACGGCTCGGTAGCCATATTCATTAAATTCTTTATCTCTCCATAGGTTAACGAGGGGAGTTAAAGTGGGTTGTGACGGCTTTTCAGTGCGGCCTGCGAGCAGGCGAGGCCAGGTAGTTTGTTGCAGTTGCCCGCCATGGGTGCTCAGGACCCGACAGGTGGCGTCGGGCTTGCGTTCGATTTCACCGCCTTCCCCTTTGAATACCGCTGCGGAGGGTTGTCCCATAAGTTGCAATGTCTGCTGGTGAATCTCACCATACCGCGGGTGGAAAATGCTGTGAACGCTGGCGTTTGCGCTGGTCGGATTGAGTAGCCTCGCCATGCTGTTTGCCACCGAGCGCAGTCCGAGCAGGGGTTTCAATTGCAGCAGTTGTTGCATGAGAGGTGAGAAACTGGCGATGGGCATATAGGCAAAGCGGTTGTTGTCCAGGCATTGCGCCACCTGATCCCAGTTCTCGCAGGAGCCAATGCCAAGCTGTTGCAATGCACTTTCGGTATAGAGTCTGCCCGGGGTGTGGCCGCTGGTGCCGTGCATGAAAACCCGGAATCCGCTGTCGGCAAGCGCCAGGGCGGCAAGGAGAAACCAGGGGTGATGTTGCCTTTTGCCGGCATATGATGACCAATCCAGGTCGGCGAGGATGTGTCCGGCCGGTGGTGCACAGGACTCGCGAACGGCGGTCACGAAGCCTGCTAGCTCGGCGGCGCTTTCTTCCTTGACCCGCAGCAACATCAAAAAGGCTCCCAGCTGCATCGGCTCAACCTGATTCCGGGTGATCATGCGCATCGCGGTATAGGCCTCATCAAAATCGAGGGAGCGGGTACCGGTTTTGCCTCGCCCCAGGATGCGAACGAAGGGGGCAAAGGGATGCTGCTCTTGAGGTCGTGTCGACATAAGGCGCCTAACTATATAAAATATAAATGAAAATAAAGTTAAAGTGGATTCTACTACAGGCAGTTATCGGGTTTGGGTAGGCCGGCAATTTTACTGATGCGCTTGGCCGGGCTGCCGGGAAACAGGCTCATAAGATACATGCTGGTGCCCTTGTCGCTTCCCAGCTGCAGGCGCGCGTATTTGACCAGCGGCCGCATGGCAGGGGAGAGTTTGTACTGGCCATAAAACTGGCGGACGAGTTCGATCAGTTCCCAGTGTTCCGGGGTGAGGGTCAGGCCCTCTGCCTGAGCCAGTTGTTGCGCAACGCTGTGGTTCCAGTCGTCGAGGTTCTGGAGGAAGCCTTCGGAATCGAGGTGTACGTCGGTGACCATGTTAAAACCAGCTTTGCACCTTGTCGCAGCGGCAACATAGTGCCACCAGGCCAGGGTAGTCGATGAGCTCCACCTGGGGTGCCTGCCTGCCTTCGAGCCCGCGCACCTGCAGGTCCTGATCCAGCGCAAGTACACGTTGGCACGCTGCGCCCTGTAGGCGGGACCATGCCACAGAATTTGCCACGCTGTTGCAGACGCCATCCTCCAGCAGAACGATACAGTCTCCTGCGCGGGCAAAGCGCAGGCAAAGTTGCAGCGCCTGGTGGGGTAGTGCCTTGTTGACCGTATGCAGAATCATGCTCAAAAACTCATGATCCGCGCGCAGCCGACCAGCAGTTCACCGGCCTGTTCGGGACCGATGATTTCGGCCCCGGGCAGCAGCACGGCGGAATCCAGGCCACGTTCCTCCAGCGACTGTTGGTCGACGAAGATGGCGTTGACATCGTACAGCGGCAGTGCCGCCAGGCTGTCGCTCAGGGGCTTGCCGTCGCCCGTGAAATCGCCCTGATTCTGCAGCAACTGGTAGACGCCGTCGCCACAGAAAAACAGCTTCAGCTCCTGGCCGAACAGGGCGGTAGCAAGGATGGCGTCCAGCGCCTCACGTGCATGGGTCCGGCTGGACGGGGGATAACTGCAGATTGCCAGCACGGATTGTGTCATGTCAGTGGCCGAAGGTAATACAGCGGTCGGCCTTGAGCAGGCCGTCAGCATATTGGCCGAGCCCGGAAAGTTCAAACCCGGGGGCGAGGTTTGCGCTGCTGCAGTGGCGTTTGCCCTCGCCGGGATCGAACACGCCCCGGCGTTTGGCCGCCGAAACACACACCACCAGGTCCAGTTTTTCGCGCTGTTCGAGTTCCGACCACAGCGTGCTCAAATCGCGTTCATCCTGGGGCGGGCGCTGGTTGCTGGCGCCATTGTAAATACCGTCATGGTAAAAAAATACTCGATAAATACTGTGCCCGGCATTCAGTACCGAGCAGGCAAACTGATAGGCACTCCACGCCCCTTGACTCTGCTGGGGGGCGCCATAAACGACAATAAAAAAGCGCATCTGCTTCAACTCGTTGGTATTTCGCAATAGGTCGGCGGGGGAGTGCTCAAAATACCCAATTCAGCTTGATTTGCCCAGCGGTCTGTAGAAAAACATCAGGCTTGCCAGGAGCGAATCGACATGCACAGGTGGCGAGGATAGAAACTCACTGGCAGCGTTGGTCTAAACGGACAGGGTGTCGAGAGTGCGGTATGTCTTAACGGATAGTACGCGATAGCGGCTGTTCACCGCTCAATGCCCGCTGCACGATCCAGCCACGTCAGGTAATCCCGGTAAAGTTTCATACCCGTTGTCTCAGGCTCAAGGGCAATACCCGCTTCCCGTGCCAATGCGGTGCCAAGAACCCGGGAAGGTGGCACGCCGAAACGGTTGCGGAATGTGCGGGAGAAACTACTGGCTTCGGTAAATCCCCAGAATATTGCCACGTCGGCGACTTTGGTGCTCGTCTGCTCAGCCAGTCTCAAATCGGAATAACAACGGTCCAGTCGTGCGCTGACGATGTAATTCCTCACGCCACCCAGCGGCTCGAACAGGCGATAGAGGGTGCTGCGAGAGACACCAAAGTGCGCACACAAGTAATCCACATCAATATGGTCCCGCAATCGGGTCGAGAGGAACTGTTGGATGGTATCCCGGGTGACGTGACTGTTCGCTACAGGTCTGCTTCCTTCGAGGAGGGCATTGATGAACCCCAGCAAGGCATCGCAGAGGCCCTGCGCCTGCGACAGGTTCAAATCCGGAAGCTCCGCAAACAGCTGGGCGCAAAGCATCGACAAGGCCCGTCCCGCCGGCTCCGCCATCGACCACGACAGGATTTGGGGACCCTGTCCGGCTGTTCCGATATTCAAACGATGGCGCGGAATGATGATGGACTGCTGGCGCATCGCCGTGGCATCGGAATCAAAGGCGTAAGCCCAGTCTCGCAGGTAGATGTGCCCGGCCATCATCCGTATCTGGCCCTGAGGAAAAATCACGCGTTCTTCGCCGCTCAACTGCACCTGGAGGGACAGGAAATCCTTACTCTCGCCGCGCAGGTGTTCCGCCCCTCGAAGGAACCGAGCGGGGCTGAATTGCGGCTGATTGAATACCAGTTCACCCACGCGATAACCGTTTACTTCAGCCGTGAAATCCAGTGGATCCCCCCGTGCCCAGGTCTGGTAGAGCGATTGGGTCAACTGCCGCCAGGCCGGCAGGCGTTCAGCCGGTGAAAACTCGCGGTAGTCGAAATGCGCAGTAGGGACTCTTTCCAAGGAGATAGCACTCCCGCTTTGAGGGTGAATAAATCAACAGGCACGGCGACTTTACAGGTCAGGATTCTGCAGAGCAGAACGTACCATGAGACGTCAGGCTAACAAATATTGGGATCGGCGGCCTAACTCCATGCCAAATTTTGGTTTAGGATGGAGAGCCCGGGTGCTCCAAAGGCTCGCATGACGCAAAGAAAAAATAAGTGCGACCTTAAAATGACAGGACGTTGCTCTATGAAAACCAAATTCAACAGGAAAAACGCCCTGGCGGCGGCTATCGCATCCACCATAAAGGCAGCTGGACACAAGCCCGGCCAGGCGCCGGGTTCAAGCATAGCCGGTGTTGCGGATGCCCTGGAGGGGTATACCCGACGCGATTTTGTGAAAGCCGGAGCTGCCGGCGCCCTGCTGCTGTCTGGCGGCATGGCGCTGGTCGGCTGCAGCGACAGTATTGAAGGCCAGTCCTCCAGCGGGCCAAATACCCGCGAACTGGAGGAGCGCGACCTGCTGTTTGATCTGTCGGGGATCGAGACGCAAGGATACGAGCTGGTTCTGGTCGCCGGGAGCAGCCGCATGCCACTTGCCCCTACGCCCCCGGATATACTCCAGTCCCTGCGCCAGAAGCACCCTATCCTCGCCGAGCTGCCCGACGCCAAAGCGACGCACTGGGTTAAAGCCAAGCTCCCCGCCAACGGGCTCCAGTACTGCTATGTGCAGCGCGTGCACCCCGAGGGACAGTCCCAGCCCGGTACCTGTGGGACTTGCGCTGCGCCCGGACGCGGCTGGGATATTGTCTTGCAGACCATGCACATTCCCTCCGCAGCGCTGCGCGCAGCCTGGGACCAGGTTCGCGGGGGGCTCGGGGAGGACGAATTTCTGCCAGTACAGGGCAAGTGGCAGCGTTATGGTATCAGCAGTGACCGAGTTGGCCGACTTCGACGATCCGGTCGGCGTCGAAGTACTCAGGGACGGGAATGACACGGCGTCCACAATGCTCTCGCTGCACCCCGAATTGATTAGCGGCGATGCCACGTCCTACGCCTACATCCAGCAGCAGATCATCGGGCCGCAGCCCCAAACCGTGCAGCTCGCCCAGCTGATAGAGGTTCAGGGTCCAATAACCCCGCAGCAAAACTGGAGCGATTGCAACTCGCCAATAGTGCACAATACATCTGGCTACGGCACCAATGTGCCCCTGTGTAACCCGGACACGGGCGCCCAGACGGTCAATTCCAAAGGTCAGTTGCAGTACGTTCCGGTCTATTCCAGCTTCACCAACCAGGCCGCGCAAGCCGCGATCACACCGGCCCTGCAATCGGTGAAGGCCGACCCCACCCTCGGCGCAAACGACACCCAGAGCCCCGCCGAGGCCGACGGCGTCATGTATCGCTACTCCGATGGTGTCCCCACCTCCGACCAGACCAGCGATGGACTCGGCGCAGGCAGTGGGTTTTCCTACACCACAAAGGACTATTCTCCCGGCCAGGGCTTTTCGGCCAGGGTCGTTTCGGTCGCGGAAAATACATCTGGCAGCGACGTCTCAGCGGTGGTATCGGTGCTGGTATCGAACTGGTACATACGCTCGCTGGGGCTCTACGTCCGCTACCTTGACGCTGACGGCAATGTCCTGTCAGTTGACGAGGTCGACGCCGTCATCGGCGGTGCCATCCTGGACGCCTTTCCCTTGCAGCAGGCGGTGGGGGGAATCTGGAATACAGCCGATGACTACTTCCTCGATGTTCTGCCCCCGGAAAAGGAGTTCCTGGCGATACCGACCAGTACCCCCCAGATGACGTTGGAAATACCCGTTCCCAACACGGCGGTCGCTTTCGAATTGCTGGCGTCCGGGATGGGCAATACCTCGGCAAGCTCAAACCCCTACAGCGGGACCGTACCCCCGGGCGCGACCATGACCGGGCTGTTCAATCTCTCGATGCCCACGCTATTTCTCGCTCTCAACGCGGCCGCGGGCGCCGGCAAGATGTCGAACGCACTGTCATCGAACGTGCAGTTTATGCTCAGCTATTTCCCACTGGTAATGGATCTGTTCGCCGAATCCTTCGAGGCTCTCGGGTTTGACGATCCCGCGGCTTTCGAGGGCATTGCCAAGGCCGTCGGGGAAAAGCTTTTTAGCTCTGCTGCCGTCCCCCTCGTACAGTTCGTTGTTACCTACCTGGCGGAGGGGGAGACCCAGGAAGACCTGCTCGACGCGATCCCGGTGCTCGGCGGCTTCCTCGCCATGGTGTTCGCGATGGGGACGATAGCAACGATTGCCGAGTCCTCGACCCAGGTGATGCAATCGCCCTCGACCTACCGCTTTCGCGTGACCCTGACCCATGACATCAACGTGGTCATTACCGGAGACCCTGAGAATGCGGGCATCTGGCCCTCGGAGGCCGCCAGCTACACCGTCATTCTTCATTTTGATGGCGGCACACCGACAACGCTCCAGCTGCCGGTGCCGGGTGTCACTGTCGATTCGCAGGCGGCGCTGTTTCAGGCGGTGCCCCTCGGCGGACTTGTATCAGCGAGCGTCCAGGTTTACTCGGCCGACGGATACCAGCTCGCGCAGGCCAGTGCGGGACCGTATCAAAACGTCGATCAGTCCGGCGACCTGCCCCTCGCGCTCAATCTCCAGCTCACCGAGAACAGGGTGCCGCTGACCGCGAGTACGGTTTACAGTCACAAAGAGGTGATCGCCCTGGATTCGGCCGGGGAGCATGTCTGGGATCCGACCACCACACCGCCGGTGCAGTCAGCGTCGGGCTGCAACCCGACCTCCGGCCAGTTGTGCCAGCTCACCGGTATAACGGTCAACACGACTGCCGGTGCTGTCGCCCAGAGCTTCCAGTCCGCTAACGATGCGGTGGTAAGCTGCAGCGGCAGTGGCGGGGGTCAGTTGCACCAGTTCACCAATATCTCAGTGGGCGCCATACCCCAGTCCGGTTTCTTTTCCTCGGGCTGCGGTTTTGGTTCACCGCCCCGGCTTGCCTACGACGTGGTGAACAACCCGGACTATAACTTTTACCTGGATACCCAAACCACGGGGGCCGGCTTCGCGGGTGGCGTCATCCGACAGATCCGTCTTGGCAGTACCGATCCCGGCTATGATGAACCCGGCTCGAATCTCGCCTGGGGCAAGCTGCAGTTTCCCTCGGATGCCTTCTTGCTGCATCCCGGGGGCAAGATCGTGAGCGTCAACAGCACCCACAGCAAGATCGAAGTGGTCAATCTTCCCGCAGTGGCGGTTGCCGATGATCAGGCGCCGTTCAGCCAGGCTTACGGCGGCAAGGGCTTGCGCGAGGGATTGATGGACGGGCCAAGCCTGGCGGCTCTCGCTCCCGACGGCACCGTACTGGTCCTCGAAGTCATTAACGCACGCATCCAGGCTTTCGACCTCAACGCCAACCCGTCGCAGCGATTTGGCACGGCGAAGGCGGACTACTATTTCCCGTTGAAGCAGCAGGCAGTCACCCAGTACCTGGATTTCTCGGTGGAATTTGCCGGCTATATGTACGTGCTGTGGGTTAATCTCTCCGCTGCGCCGGTGTACACGCTGGACATCTACGATCCCCTGGGCAACTGGCTCACCAGCACGCCCGGTTTCGATGCCAGGCGGATGACCGTCAACTACTTCCGGGATGTGTACACCCAGAACTACGATGTGCTGCGGCTGCCGGACGGCAGTCTCCCGGCCCGCTCCGAGCCCGCGATCAGCCACTGGGTACCGAGCACCCCATGATGCGTCCGTATCCCAGCTTTCTGCAGGCATCCCCTTGGCGCACTGGCGCTGTGTATCGTCGCTGCGGGAGCGGGCTGTTCCAATGAGATCTCCAGTTCCAGTCCGGCACCCGAGGTGTCACAGGTGGATCGTACCTGGGTACTGGAGTCCGAGTTCGACGCCGACCCGGCTCTGTATGCCTCGCAGAGCCAGATTATCGTGCTTGAACTTGAGGTATGAGCAGCCCGATCGGGAGCGCGATCCGCGAGAATATCGTGCGCCTCCGGATTGATAAAGAGCAACGCGTCTCCTACTGCATACAGGCCGATGACCTTCACCTGGTGAGTCTTGGAATAGAACGGATAGGGGGGGCGGGACAGTTCTGACCCACCGGCGTGGCGGTGCATGTGAGTCTGTTACTTTATACCCCGGCTACTACAAGCTGCATCTGTTGCACGACAGCCGCAATATATCCCACCGAGGGCAAGTTGGCTTTTTTGTATGACCCCCGGCAACCCCGGCTTCTGGGTGGAACCACGGGCACCGAAGCGCCAGACTTTGTTGCTTTTTACGCCCAGGCCAACCAGCTCTGGCTGTCGACCGACATAGCCCCGCCCATAGTGGAGGTAGCGGCAAGTTCGGTAGGGAAAACCGAGCTCTGGACTCCCGCGGCCAGTGCCATCAGTGGCCGCTACACACTCTCCGCAAATGGCGGCCCGGATCTCGTCGTCGACGGCAGGGCGGGATGCGAAGCGCCCCGTTTTGGCAATATCTGGGTCTATTTCGACCCTTCCGACACCACTACCGGGACTCCGGTCACCGCGTATTTCGGTTTTCACGATCTGGGGGGCTATGATTTTTCGCTCGATGCCTATTTCAGCTGGCAGGGACCTACAATCGGTTGCTCGGCCCCGGCCTCAACGGTCGGTGTGAGCGGAACCAATGACACACTCGTCTATCTCATCGGACACCAATACCGGCGCAGAGACTTTTACCGCCACCTGGAAAGGTTATGACTGCCAGAGCCAGGCGTGCGATGAAGACAAGCTGCCTCTGGCACCGGGCGAGGTCGCCTTCTTCTCGGAATGCAACTTATGGGGGCACTGGCGCTGTCACGGTGTTCGACACGCCGCAACCGCCCCCTTTTGCCGGTGGCGTCCGCTCGATTCGCCTCGGCCCGGGAACTTTCGCCGAAGTGTTTGCGGGTGCGGACTACAAAGGAGGCCTGCTGCCGTTCTCCGAAGAAACGTCCTGCCTGACGACGCCCGTCACACTCGGCTCCTTCAAGCTGACGACGGTCGCCAAAACGTTTGTGCTTGCCACCGACACCTGCCTCGGTTGCAATCTCGCGGGCATCGATTTGAGCGGCCTCGACCTCAGCGGCGGCAACTTCGCCCGCTCAAGCTTCCTGCAGGCGAATCTCAGCGGAACGCAACTCGACGGCGCAATCCTGACCAGTACCGATTTTGCCAGTGCCGATGTGAGCCAGGCGAGCTTTGCCGGAGCCGACCTGAGCAATGCAAGCCTGGCGCAGGCGACCATGGCCGACAGCAGTTTCCTCGGCACTGTGTTGCACTGTACGAACTTCGCTGACAGCGACCTCAGCACGGCGGCTTTTTCGGTGTCCGCCGATCTGGTCAGGGACTTCAGTTGCCGCCTGAACCTGACCGGTGCAACCCTCACTTACACGACGTTCCCGGCCGCGGATTGGCGTTACTTCGACCTCACCGCATCGACGGTGACAGCCATCCCGCAGGAGCTGTCCACGAGCAGTGCCCCACTGGATCTCTCGGGGGCCGTTCTCAACCAGGTCACCTGGCTGGCGGGCAAGACCCTCGACAGCGCCAACCTGGGATGTTTCGTCAGCGCGGGAGGGCAGACGGATCCCTGTCCACCACCGGGTGCAAGCTCGGTCTGCGCCCAGCTACGCAGCGCCAACCTGTCAGATGCCAGCCTCCGGGGCGCGTGCCTGAAAGGCGCCGCTCTCCAGGGCGCGAATCTCAGCTATAGCAATCTCGACGGTGCAGTGCTCGAGGCCGCCAACATGGCGGCGGGCAATGGCAGTCCGGCCACCATCACCGGCGCCTTCCTGCGCGATGCCAGCCTTGCAAACGCGAACCTCACCGGCGTGATTGCCAACTTTGCGAATTTTTTCAGCAGCGAAAGTGGCTCCGCCACGGCAGCTGGCGCCACCATGACGGGCGCCAAGTGGAACAACGCCTACCTGGCGAATACAGACTTCAGTGACACCGTGTTACAGAGTACCGAGTGGACCGGGGCGGTGCTGGTGGGCGCGAATTTCGATCGGGCGGACCTGTCGAAAAACTACCGCGGCGGGAGAGATCACTGACTTCAGCGGCGCGTATCTGCAGGGCGCCGTGCTCGTCAACGCAACGGTTACCGATGCGAACTTTACCAGCTCCTACTGGGACGCTGCCGGCAGCGGTGCCCTCAACATCAAGCTGCAGGTGGGCAACATCGAATTCTCCGGGTACTGGAACGATCCCACTGCGCCGGAGTGCGTGCAGGCACTCTATCCGACAGCCAATTTCCCCAGTCCGTCTACCCCGATCACATCGGCGTCAAATATCTGCCCGGACGGGGGAAACGGGCCCTGTGACGCGGTCTGGGAAATGCCACGGACACCCATCGACCAGGCCACGCCCGCTTCTGCCGTCGCACCGGCACTCCCCGGATCGTGTACCGTAACCGACATCCTGTGGATATTTGTGCTCGATTGACTTTACGAGCTGTGCAATGCCTGGCCGCAGACAAAAAAATCCCCGCTCCAGGCGGGGATTGGGTTAGCCAAGCCAGCGCGCTACTCGTCCATAATTCCCAGCAGGGCGAGCAGGTTGACAAAGATGTTGTACACGCTGAGATACAGACCCACTGTGGCGCGAATGTAGTTGGTTTCGCCCCCGTGGATAATGTTGCTGGTGTCGAACAGGATCAGCCCGGACATGATCAGGATGATCGCCGCTGAGGTCGCGAGGTAGAGCCCGGGCATTGCCAGAAAAATATTGGCGATGCTTGCCAGTACCGCAACCACCAGCCCCACCAGCAAAAACCCGCCCATGAAGGAGAAGTCCTTACGTGACACCAGGGCGTAGCCCGACAGCGTGAAGAAGATGATAGCGGTGCCGCCCAGCGCCTGCATTACCAACTGCGGCCCGTTTGTCATCGACAGGTAATAGCTGAGCATTGGCCCCAGCGAGGCGCCGAGCAGGCCGGTGAACGCAAAGACCCAGACCAGCCCCTTGGCGCTGTCCGCATTACGGTGCACCATGAACATGGCACCGAACGCCGCCAGCATACACACCAGGGATGCCCCCCGTCCTATGCCCACCGCCATCGCGGCGCCAGCGGTTAACGCGCTGAATGCCAGGGTAAGACCCAACAGCATGTAGGTGTTTTTTAGAACATTGTTGATCTCAACAGCGGGCCTCTCGGCGGCGATGCTGTTGGTCATCAAGCGTTTGTCCTGCATTGTGTTCCTCCGTCAGTTACCATTCGTTCGGTCATTGGGGGCCGAACCTCTGCCTAATAGTATGGGCGCACCTGTTCGCTTTCAAGCAGAATCGGTTCCCTGTACTAAGATTCCTCTGTGCAGCAACAGTTCCCTGCTGCTGGCTTTTTTCGACGCGGGCGGGGCCATTGATGCAATCGAACCCCGCTTTTTCTCGCCGGGGCTTGGGATTAGCTCTTTTTCCCTGTCACGCCTCAGCGACCATAATACGTTCAGGCAGTCACAATGGACGCATCAGCACCCACCAGGAAGCCCAAAAAGCCCTCGGTGTCCGCGCCGCGTCCACGCTTCAGGCTAGCCCAGCCTAGCTGTAGCGATAGGGACGACCCGCTTTTTGCATGTCGGCATTGTATTGCTTGAAGATATCCACCACTTTTTTCTTGGTCGCTGACTCGGACGCGATATCGTCCCAGAATTTGATCGCGGCGGATTCAACCTGCGCCCACTCGGCGTCGGGGATGGTGGTGAGCTTCATCTTGGTACCGTGCACACGCAACGAGGCTTCGCCACCCCAGTACCACCATTGGCGATAGTAGTGGGAGCTGTCCATGGTGAGTTTTAGCAGTTCTTTCAGTCGCTCCGGGAGCTTGTTGTACTGGTCCATGTTGGCGAAGAATGAGCCGGCCCAGGCGCCGGAAATATTATTGGTGAGAAAGTAGTTGGTGACATCGGCCCAACCCACGGTGTAGTCCTCGGTGATGCCCGACCAGGCAACGCCGTCGAGCTCGCCGGTTTGTATCGCCACCTCGATATCTTCCCAGGGCAGGGTTACCGGGACGACACCGAACTGCTTGAGGAAGCGGCCAGCGGTGGGGAAGGTAAAGACCCGCTTGCCTTTCAGGTCTGCCAGACTATTGATAGGGTCTTTGGTGGCGAAATGACAGGGGTCCCAGGCTCCGGCTGATAGATGCTTAACTCCCAGCTTGGAGTACTCGGCGTCCCAGATTTCCGCCAGCCCGTACTGGTTGAATAACACCGGGACATCCAGGGAGTAGCGGCTGGCAAAGGGGAAATAGCCACCAAACACGGTGACCTCGGTGGGCGACGCCATCGAATCGTCGTCAGATTGCACCGCGTCGATGGTGCCTTTTTGCATGGCCCTGAACAGCTCGCCGGTGGGTACCAGTTGGTCTGCATAGAATAACTCGATCTGCATGTCCGAACCCGCCACCTTGTTGAAGGAGTCGATGGCCGGCTTGACGACATGCTCCGCCAGCGCTCCCCCGGCGTAGGTTTGCATGCGCCACTTGATCGTCGACTTGCTGGCGGCGTGCACCGCGGGTGCCCCAAGAGCCGCTCCGGTGATGCCAAGCCCCGCATTGGTCAGGAATTTCCGTCTATTGGTCATACTAAGCTCCGTCCATTTTGATGGCGGGAAGCCGATACAGCTGGTTCCCCGCGGTTTATCCCCAAACGAAGGGGGTTTTGTTACTTGTTGTAAACAGTTTCGGGCAGCCATAGGGCCAGTTGCGGAAACTGCATCACCAGCGCCAGTGCCAGCACCATGACGAATACAAAAGGAATAATCGACACATAGATGTCCCTCAGGCTGATCTCGGGCGGCGCCATCGCTCGCATCAGAAACAGGTTGTAACCAAACGGCGGTGTCATGTAGGCAATCTGGGTAGTGATGGTATACAGCACGCCGTACCAGACCAGGTCGAACTCCAGCGCCCTTACCAGTGGCACGTAGAGGGGTGCGACGATGACCAGCATTGCGGTATCGTCGAGGAAGGTACCCATCACCAGAAACGACAGTTGCATCAGGATCAGAATCGTCCACGGGCTCAGCCCCAACTGGTCAGTAAACAGGTTGTCGATGGCTTTGACCGCGCCAAGTCCATCGAATACGGCCCCGAACCCCATCGCCGCGAGGATGATCCACATAAACATGCACGAGATCGCCAGGGTCTGGCGGACGGAGACCTCGAATACCTGTTTGTTCATGCGCCCCTTGAGCACAGCCGCCATAAACGCGGTCAGTGCGCCGATGGCGGAACTCTCGACCAGGCTGGTCCAGCCGTTGACAAACGGCACCATCATCGCGGCAAAAATGGCGATGGGTAAAAGGCCGGCCCGCAGCAGGCGCAGCTTTTCCCCCAGCGGTACCTCGCGCTCCTCGGCTTTCAATGCCGGCCCCAGGCTGGGCTGCAGCGCGCAGCGAATGCCGATGTAGAGAACGAACATCGCGGCCATGATCAGCCCCGGGATCACCCCGGCGAGCCAGAGCTGGCCCACCGGCTGGCGGGCGATCATGGCATAGAGCACCAGGACCACGGAGGGGGGCACCAGAATGCCGAGGGAAGATCCCGCCTGGACGACGCCGGTGACCATACGTTTGTCGTAACCGCGCCGAAGCAATTCCGGTAGTGCGATCGTCGCACCGATGGCCATGCCCGCCACCGAGAGCCCGTTCATGGCCGACACCAGCACCATCAGGCCGATGGTGCCGATTGCCAGGCCGCCATTGATCGATCCCATCCACACATGGAACATTTGGTACAGGTCGTCGGCAATCCTCGACTCGGAGAGGACGTAGCCCATGAATATAAACATGGGCAGAGTGAGAAGGGGATACCATTTCATCAGTTTCATCGCTGCTGAAAAGGGCAGGTCAGAGCCGCCGGTGCCCCAAAGGGACAGCGCTGCCACCGCGGCCACCGCGCCGATCGCGCCGAACACGCGCTGCCCGGTCATCAGCATCAGCATCATCGAGGAGAACATCAGCAGGGCGATCATTTCATAGGACATTACAGTGCTATCCCCCTGATTTTCGCGATGTCCTTGAACAATTCCGAGATCGCCTGTAGCAGCATCAGCAAAAAGCCAATGCAGGTAATCAATTTTATTGGCCACATATAGGGGCGCCAGGCGGAGTAACTGCGCTCGCCATATTCGAATGCATAGCGGGTACTGTCGATTGCACCGTAAAGCAGCACCCCAAGGTAGAAGATCAGGAACAGGACGGTGAAGGCATCAAACCAGGCCTTCCTGTGATCCGACCACGAGCCGTAGAGCAGGTCCATTCGCACATTGGAGCCCATTTGCAACGCGTAGGGGCCGCCGAGAATGTAATAGGCGACCATCGCGAACTGCGCCATCTCCAGGGTCCAGAGGGAGGGCACGAACAGGGTCTTGGAGATGGAGGACCACAGCAGAATGCCAATGATTGCGAAGATGCCATACATAACTACTCGCCCGATGCGGTAGTTCACCGCATCGACAATGTTGACGTAGCGACGCATGAACCGGGACACGCTGACCTCCCTGACTGTTCCACTGTGCTGGTGACACCTGCGGCGGCCTTGAGTCCGCTGCCGGTCTTCGACATCGCGAATCGGACTCGAAGAGCTGCCCGTTAGTTTTTTTATTGTTTCTGCCCGGCGCTGCCCCCGCTTTTTTCGGAATTAGTGGGGTGGGTACGCCCTGCGCCGGATCCTGTTTGCCATTGAAGACAAACCGAGCATAAAAGTCACCAACACGGATGTCCAACACTATCCGACCCGATTTGCCCGCTCAAGGGCGCACTGGGCCGCCGTTTTTAGAGTGGAACGACTCGGCTATCGCTTGCAGGGCTGCGTTGGGCCAGGGCGCAGATCACGGGTCGATCCCCATCGCGGTGCAGGTTCGCACTGGCCCCCGGGGCAAAAAACCGGGTGGCATTGCCACCCGGGAACGCAATATCTACCCGCCTTTGAAATGCAGCGATTTTGGTCTTGTCAGGTTGTGGTATCCGATCACCGACAGACTGCCGCCGCGGCCGGTATCCTTGCAGCCGGTCCAGCACAGGGCCGGATCCAGGTAATCACAGCGATTCGTAAAAACCGTGCCGGTCTGCAACTGGTCGGCAATGCTGTGGGCGCGTTCGCGGTTGCCGGTCCATAGCGATGCCGTCAGCCCGAATTCACTGTCGTTCATCAGCGCCACGGCCTCGGCGTCATTGCTTACCTTCATCACACCCACCACCGGCCCAAAGGACTCCTCGCGCATGACCCGCATGCTGTGGTCGACATCGACCAGGAGCTGGGGCATGAGGTAGGTCCCACCGTCGTTGGGAAACCAGGCCGGATCGATCAAGGTCGAAGCCCCTGCCGCCACAGCTTCTGCCACCTGTGCGCGCACGGCATTGGCGAAGCGCAGGCTGGCCATGGGGCCCAGGGTGGTAGCGTGGTCCAGGGGATTGCCCAGCCGGTAGCCCCTGATGATATCGACGGCTCGGGCGACAAACTCATCGTAAAGCGCCTCGCAAACGTAAATCCGTTCGATGCCGCAGCAGCACTGGCCGGCGTTGTACATGGCGCCATCCACCAGACTCGCAACCGCCGCGTCGAGATCGGCATCTTCCATCACGTAAGCCGGGTCCTTGCCCCCGAGCTCTGTTCCCACGGCGGTGAAGGTGCCGGCCGCGGCGCGCTCCATGGCGCGGCCACCGGCAACCGAGCCGGTAAAATTGACGAACCCGAAGCAACCGGAAGCGATCAGGTTTGCCGTTGTCGGGTGATCCAGAACGACTGACTGGAATACCTCCGGCGGGATGCCCGCCCCATGGAACGCGCTCGCCAGGCGCTCACCCACCAGCAGGGTTTGTGACGCGTGTTTGAGGATGACCGCATTGCCGGCGATCAGCGCCGGAACCACGGTGTTGATGGCGGTCATGAACGGGTAGTTCCAGGGAGCGACCACCAGCACCACGCCCAGGGGTTCACGCAGGATGCGGCGGTCGAAGGCGGGACTGTTCTCGACCAGGATTGGTGCCAGGGCTTCAGCGGCGATACTCGCCATATAGGCCGAGCGTTCTTCGACACCTCCGAATTCGCCCCCGTAGCGCACCGGCCTGCCCATTTGCCAGGCCAGCTCGGTGACGATGTCATCGTTCATTGAGCCCAGTATTTCAATGCCGGCAAGTACCTTGTCGATGCGCTGTTGCAGGGGCAGCCTGGACCAGTCTCGCTGCGCCCGCTGCGCACACGCCGCACTGTCGGCAGCCTCGGCCGGGGTCAGCGGCGTGCGCTCGGCGTAAATGGAACCGTCGATAGGGGATATGCATTGGATCTTTGCAACCATGGATTAGCCTCCCGGGGCGCTTGTCGCACTGATTTCCAGCCATCTGCGGCCGGCCAGGGGAACAAGCATACCCCGGCGGACGCCAAAGTCGACCGTTGATGCGCTGCAAGGGGACCAGGAACCAGGCTGGGATTCAGGGGGCAGGTCGCAACGGGTTCTTCGCCGGTGAACCAGCGGTGCCGAGAGGCGCGCCGGGACCTGCCCTCAGGCGGTTTCGACCAACACCATCAACAAGCCTTTCTCCACCCAGAGCGAAACCCGCAGGCCCTTGACGATCAGCTCGGAGGGTGGCTCACCACGCTCCACCGACGGTATCGCGCCAAAAGTTACCGGGTCGTAGGCCACTTCGTAGAGCGTGCTCGTGCCGTCGCCTGAGCGGTAGCGCAACTGGGCCGCGGCTTCTTCGGTGTAGGGCACCGGGAGCAGGTCGTGGAAATGGTGCGACCCATGTGCGGTGAAGCAGGCATGTTCCGAAACCAGTGCCGGTTGGAATGCTTCGATGGCTTGCGCCAGTCTGGTCAGGTAATCACGGTCCAGGGGATCTACCCCGCCGAGGTTAAGATTGACGCCATGAAAGCTCAGGGGGTAGCGCTCCGCGACCTTGTGTAGCAGGGCACGATTCAAGCCGCCGCCGAGGTAGTTGCAGATATGCACCTCGAACCAGGGTATCGCCGGTTCCTGGCGGCAGACCTCATGCAGGTGCGGGGGCCGCAGGCCAAGTCCCGCGCCGTTGCAGACGGCTGTCTCCATGGCTACTTGGCCGGTTTGACGGCGGCAACCTTGCCACCGGTTATTTTTTCACAGGTTCCCGCGGGCACGTAGACCCATTCGGTATCCATGTTATCGGCTTTGGCCTGGCCGGCGCAGTTGTGGGAGCCATCGAGGGCGCCGCAGTCGTTTTTCCCTGCCAGAGCGATTCCGGCACACTTTTCCCATTGCTCGGGGGCATCGGGCACGGCCTGGGCGGCGCCCGCCAGGGATCCCACGCCCACTAGTGCGGCAGTTAGTAGTTGTTTGCGATTCATAACTTCTCTCCAATGTGTGGTTTCGAGCACGGAAGGGTTCCGCTTACGGGTGTGACGTCCGGGCCGGCGATTTGATTGCAGGTAAGGGTAAAAAAATGGCGGCCGCAGGCAAATCAGGCTAAAAGCAATCCTTAAGCTGATGCTGGCGGGCACCAGGGCAATCCTGCACTTGACAGGAGCAGAGAATCAGGGGAGGTTGGTTCACGAGAATTGAAAAATTGAAGTTGTATTCGAGTCGACACTCTATGTCGACGTCGTCGTGCTGAGAGCAGCTGCGCTCAGTGTCATCAGCTGTCGTGCTGGCCCGGGGAGAGAACATTGCTTATCGACTTGCATATTTTAGTTCAGATCATTCTTATCATTCGGGTACTGCTGCGCCCGCACCGGGACCCGGCCTCGAGAGTCGCCTGGATCGTGGTGATTCTGGCCCTGCCGGTTATCGGCATACTGGCTTATCTGCTTCTGGGTGAGACCAATATCGGTCGCAAGCGCGTTGATCGCATGAAGAAGATTATGGCCGCGATGCCCGGTGTCGAGGAAATACCTGGTTGGGATGCCGGTGGGGTGAACCCCGCGCTGGATGACGACCAGCGCGCTTTATTCCGTGTCGGTAAGTCAATCAGTGGCTATGATGCCGTCGGTGGCAACCAGGCGCAGCTGATGGCCGATTCCAATGTTGCTATCGACACGATGATTGAAGATATCGACGCTGCCACTGATCATGTACATTTGTTGTTCTACATCTGGATGCCGGATAACAGCGGCCGCAAGATGGCCGAGGCGCTCAAGCGCGCGGTAGCCCGGGGCGTCACCTGTCGCGCGATGGTCGATGACATCGGCTCAAAGCTCTTGATAAAGTCTGATCTCTGGCCAGAGATGCAGGCCGCGGGAATCCAGTTGTGCCGGGTGCTGAAGGTTGGCAATCCTCTATTGCGTATATTCAATGGCAGGATCGATTTACGCAACCACCGCAAGATCCTCGTCATAGATAATTTAGTGACCTACTGCGGCAGCCAGAACTGCGCTGATCCCGAGTTCCTGACCAAGGCAAAATACGCACCCTGGGTTGATGCTGTCATGCGCTTCACAGGTCCCGTTGTGCGCCAGAACCAGCACGTATTTGCCAGCGACTGGATGGCATACAACGATGAGGACATCCGCGAAACCCTGCGTCAGCCCCTTTCGCCACCGAAGCCCGGGTTTCCGGCCCAGGTTATCGCCAGCGGCCCTACGGCACGCTACTCCGCTGTTCCAGAAACCTTCGAGACACTGATTTACAGTGCGCGGCGGGAGCTTTTTATTACCACCCCTTACTACGTGCCGGTGAGTTCGCTCCAGGCAGCCATTTGCGCGGCCTCCAATCGCGGTGTCGATACATCCATTGTATTTCCCGCCCGCAATGATGACTTTGCAGTCGGTGCGACCAGCAAAAGCTACTATGAGGATCTGCTTGACGCTGGTGTAAAAGTTTACGAGTACCAGGCCGGGATACTGCATGCCAAGACCATGACCGTGGATGGGGGCGTGACGTTGATCGGTTCGGCCAATATGGATCGCCGTAGCTTCGACCTCAACTATGAGAACAATATCCTGCTGTGTGATGAGGCCGTGACCCAGCAAATGCGGCTGCGCCAGCAGGCGTATCTGGCAGACTGCGTGGAGGTCACTGCCGAAGAGGTGGCACAGTGGCCATGGACCAAGCGACTGTGGAACAATGCCCTGGCGATTGTAGGGCCGGTACTCTGAGCCATGGCTCGACAGGACCTGCTTTCATCCCGGCTGTTCCAGGGCACGGGCGGCCTTAATGGTGCCAGTAAAGGCGCCGCAACCCTGCCGACAGAGAGGGTCACGACATGGCACGGCCGGCTCTGGCCATTTTCGACATCGACAAAGCACCCGGTTACCGTCTGCCGCGAATGGGTCTAATCCATGCAGCGTACCGGCCAGCGCCTGAAGCAATACTGCTGATTAAAATCATCTCTCATCCGTCCAATCCCACAGGAGAAATGGAATCCCCTGGTCAGGGTTGGTAAAATCAAGGTTTTTCGACACTCAAGTGGCAGTAATCATGCTTAATTTTGCGGCGCTTCAATCAGCCCGATTGCATCAAGAACCTTACCCCTACATCGTTGTTACGAACGCGCTCAATAACGCCAAGCTGGACCTTGCGATAAAAGATTTTCCGCAGTTGCAGTCCCCCGGTAGCGTTCCCATTTCCCAAACCAGGAGCGGCCCGGGTTTTGAGGCGCTCGTGCAGGAGCTGGAGGGAGAGGAATTTCGCAGCCTGATAGCCAGTAAATTGGACCTGGATCTTGCCGATTATCCCGTTATGACCACGGTGAGGGGCGTGATGCGGGAAAAAGACGGGCGTATTCACACTGACTCCAGGACCAAGGTCGTAACCGTGTTGCTGTATCTGAACAAGGAATGGAACCAGCGGGATGGGTGTTTGCGCATCCTTCGCAACGGCAAAAATATTGAGGATTACGTTGAAGAGATACCACCACTGGCAGGCACGATGGTGATTTTCGAAGTGACCGACAATTGCTGGCATGGTCACACTCCGGTCACAGGTAAGCGGCTTTCCATCCAGCTGAACTATGTCACCAGTGCCGCCGCACACGGTAAACACCGCTTCTTTCACAATATCAGCGCACGCCTCAAAAAGTTGAGGTCGGGCTCCATCTAGGGCAACTTTGATCAATTCGGTTCTACCTCAGCGGAGTCTTTGGTGATGGCTGGCAAGGCGCGCTAGATGGAATGGCACTTGGTTAAGGAGAAATGCATAGGATTTTCAAAGCGCCGCTCCGGGCATCTACCCCGTCAGCACACGCCGTAAACCCGTCCCTGGGGGCTCTGCGCCGACATCCCTGTCGGCGAAGGTCCTGCCGAGGTAGACACCCGAATCGGCTTAAGTAGGTGCCATTCGCGCTAGATGAGCTTGCACAGGATCGGGGCAGGAACGTGACTTCGGAAAAGGCAGTGAATGAGTCTAAAACCTGAGCGGCGACCGTGGCCAGCCCAAGGGGCTTACCAGCATTCATCGGCCAGCGTCCGTTCGCCTCTGCACAGCCAGCAACGCTATCCAAAAAAGCCGAAGAACAAAAACTGATCGATGCGCTCGTCAACGCTGACAGAAAGTCAGGCGACTCGACGCGTAGCGGAGGGAAGCTCCCCATACATTCGTTTGTAGTCGGCTGCAAATTTGCTCAGGTGCCAGAACCCCCAGGAGGCGGCGACATCACCAATCAAACGATGCTCCCTTGAGTCGAGGAGCGCGCGACGCACACCACTAAGACGCGCCGTGGTCAGGTATTGTTTGGGAGAAAGGCCGAAGTGATCGCGGAATGCGCGCTGCAGCGTGCTCAGGCTGGTTGAGGTCTCCCGGCAAAGCTCCTCAATTGACAGTGTTTCCAGCCGGTGTTCGTTGATGTAGGCCAGGGCTCTCCCGAGCGCACGGTTACGGTTGCTCCTGCTAACCCGGGGTTGCGCCACCCCATGCTCGAAAGCACTGATAAATTGCAGGGCGAGGTCGGACTCCATAGCATCGGCCACCGACCGCGTAACACGCGGATCAGCGCGGTTGCCAGCAGCCAGCAGCTCACCGGTCATCTGTCGCAGCTATCGATATCCTTTATCCTACCTATACCCACTTCAGTGCTTTTGCCAGCGCTGTAGCGCGTGGCAAACGGTCGGCAGCCTCCAAGGTTGCTGCAACCAGCTCGTCGGGAATGGGTGCGACCGCAATCGACGATGCCAAGCGAAGGAAATCCCGGCCCTCGGCAGGCAGAATTGAAATGGTTTGCTGGATCGTTGCTGCAATGTTTTTTTCGTGCCCCGTCGGCAGCCTGGGACCAAGGTCTGCCGCGAGAATCAGGGCGTCCGATTTCGGCTTCTGCAGCGACTCGACGAACGCTTGGATAGTCAGCAGCGACGAAACGGCAAGCGCACCGCCAGTGATATCAATCGCCTGCGGGTGCTGCCCGAGCTTTTCTATTAGCGATCTGGCAGCTTCGTCTTCAGCAGGATCTTGTATGGAACGGTGCAGCTCAAGCAGTTGCAGGCACGCCTCCTCTGAAAGCGCACCTCGTTCGATGGCGGTGCCCCATCCATCGTATTCCCGCGACTCGGTCGTGATTGCGGTCTTTGCGAGCGGGTGTGGTCCGACCCATTGATCGAACATCTTGCGGCTCATCCTCTGCGGTATGTCATCGACAACCCATAGGCAGGTTTTACCTGTCCGCGCCAGCTGCTGCCTTAACGCTGCCCGTATATCCGGAACCGCTGTATCGACAAAGTCCGCGCCGAGCGCCGTCGCAATATCGCTCAAATGGTAGTTGTGGCGCGACTCCATTTCTTCGTCATCATCGGCTGGTGCTCACGACCGCCGCTACCCGCTCGAAGCCAGAACACGCCACCTGGATAGGCGGCGGCAAAACGTAGCGCATATTGCTCAACCAGCAGGGAATTGCCCACACCCCACATGGCCCAAAACCTGCGCGGACGCTGGTCCGTGCTGCATCGTTATGATTTCATCTTCCACGCCATGAAGCAGCGAATGCAGTTCCCACATTTCCCGCGCTCGACCGACGGAGCGTTCGGCGGCCCGTGCAGTAGACCCGTACCAGGTTGTAAGGGGGGGAGACGTTTTCCCGAAGCAACCCTGTATCGCTTTGGTCTTGCTGACTATGCTGTCAACCAGTGCGCGCATAGCGGCTTCGTCCGTTGGGCGCCCCCGGTAGTGGGCTCCGCGGAGACTGACCGGTTGAATATGTTCGGGATCGTCCTCCGGATTGATCACCATTATCCGCGTCGGCGCGTCAGACTCTGCATGTACTCCTGCAGCGGTCAACGCCGTCGTCAGCTCCCACTGACAGGTCCGCCGGGGCGCGTAGGCACGAGAGTAATAACAAAGAAACGCTTTGGACCGCTGCAGGCCGTTGCGAATAGACTGGGTAATGCTTTCGAAGTCGTCTGTCTTACTGGCGCATGGGCACTCTACGTTAGCTTACAGGTAACCACGTTTCTCCCGGCGCCCACGATGATGCAAGCTCCACGGTGTTACTGAGTAGCTTCTGCTAGCAATCCATCGCCCTCTCCCACAGGCTCGCTACCGGTTATTAAGTGGAAATCGTTGGGATTGCCGTCACTCCAGCCGAAGCGCAGCGGCTTCTCATTACGGAGGATATCGATCATTAAAGCCATCTGCCGGAAATCCATGTGACCGTAAAACCGCTGCCCGTGGATTATTGGTGCGATGGAGTCGGGAAGCGGACCCGATTTGTGAAATTTTAGCGAGGCATAAAAACCTACTCCCATCAGCTGGACAATACCATAGTAAGACCTGCCACCAACTGAAGCCTTGTAGGCCTCGATGTCATACCATTTCCAAGCCATTGAATTATCCCATCGTGTGCGTTTTCAAGGATTCGAGACTACTGGGCAGTTTATGATTCTTCCTCGCCAACCGGCTCAGACTGAGTTGTAACTGATCCAGTGCTTGCATTACCGTAAACAGGATCTTCGTTCCGAAGGATGTCGATAACACGCGCGAAATTTGAAGCATCCATATAAGGAGTTTCCTGTCTTTGATTCTGGAATGTGGTGAAGTAAAACTTTCCCATGCTGATCTTGGGATCCCAAAGGGCTTGGTAGCCATTTAACTTCGTCCAGCCTGTAGTCCCTTGTGCATAGTGCGGCATTTTTCTTGCTCCAGAATATTTGAGTGGTCCCCAGCCTCGCCTGCTCACCCTCCACTCTAAAAAAACCTAAGACAGGAAAGGCCCTTGCATTACTAATGCTTATTACCTAGATGACCATCATATTCGTCGCGTTAGCTCTTTCATTGATTCAGATCAAGCAGTGCGAACTGAACTGCAAACTCGCCATTACACCCTGAAATCCGAGAAAACTTAGCTTTATTGGATTAGCAACTTCATTTACTTCCATGAGCAACAACACTCAAAGACGGCATGATTCGCATCCTTGAGAAACTGTGTCGTCATACAGTTATGCGCTTGACTGCGCGGACTTGAAGAGCGGTCCGTGATACATTCCGTCAGCCCCTGCCAAGCATTGACTGTCAGTACCGGTCGCTTCCACCCCGTTTCCGCAGAAAATCTGACTTCACAAAACCATGTACAGCTTCGTCGACAGTCGTCAACTCATAACGGGTCTATCTGCCACCACCCGGTGGGCGTATGCGTAGTTGCATCTCGATACGGTGTCTTCAGCTGGTAGCGAAGATTACCGTTCGAGAACAGTACCTGTGTTCGGTCAGCACTTTGAACCACATTCTTCACAGCCGGGGCGAGAACGGTGAACGGGGCCAGCAGCGGCCGGCCCAACACCATGCTGTTCCCAGACAGCTCGCCAGTGCACCTTGCGATGTTTGGACGTGGGACATTAGCGAGTTGGCGCTGGTTCGTCGAGGCATCTTTGTGTCGCTGTATGTCGTGCTTGATCTGTTCGGCCGATTTGTGGTGGCGTGGATGGTGTCGCGCAAGGAAAAAAGTGCCACAACTATGAGGCTGAAAAAGTCGGGAAAACCAGTTCCGGAGCAAGGTGACGACACGCGATCTAAGATTGCGATTCAGGTAGTGAAAGTTCATTGCAGCCTGTGTCATGACGCTGTCCGCGATAGTGCTTGTCGGTGCCATGGTTACTACATTGAAGTCGCTGAGTTTGCAGGGTATGGCCGATGCCATTATCACGCTCTCTACCCAGTCCTCACCGGCCAATCATCAGACTGTGCCTATGTTGGAGATATTGTTCAAAGCCGAGTTTTCCTGGGCAGTGGCTGGCGGCAGCCAGCATGGATGGCCCCCAACGACAAGCCGGCGCCAGCCTGGCCAACGATCCGCCGACTTGGCGCAGTGAGCATTTTATCGTGCGGGAGCCTGCAGCCGCGATAAGCAGGCCCCGGTGCAGCGGGCCACCGCCGCCTGGCGGTGAACGGACATCTCTGGCGCCTGGTGCCGGGTTTGCGACGGGCGCTGTTTGATCAGGTATACTTTCGGCGGGATCTGGCCCATAGACGGCGAGGGTTTTTGCGCGGTGGCTCCCGGCGCCTCCTTGCTGGCGCAGGGCGTCATGCTGAGCGCGGCATCGTCAGGGGCGCAAATTTAAGGAGCGTTGTATGAGCAGGGGACCAGCTGCCGACGAAGCCGTAAAAGTCTTCGTTTCCTACAGCCATCTGGACGCCGATAAGAAAGACGAGGTGCTCACCTGCCTGAGGGCCCTGCCGCGCGAGTTGCGCGTTATCACCGATGTCTGGCACGACCGGCAAATGTACCCGGGGGACCGATTCGACGAGGATATCTTCGCCCGGATCGGGCAGGCGGACATCTTCCTGGCGCTGATAAGCCGCTACTACCTGGCTTCGGACTACTGCCGCGAGGAGATGACAGGTGCGCTGCGGGAGGCGGAGCAGCGCGGCTGTCGGGTGGTGCCCGTGATCGTCGGCAAGACGGCCTCCTGGCGCGACTACCCCATCGGCCGGCACCTGGCTTTGCCCCCGGACGGGCGGGCTCCTACAGACTGGAATGACCCCGACGAACACTGGGCGGCCGTGGAGCAGGGCCTGAAGGAGCTGTTCGGAGAGCTGGCGAAGCGGCGGAAAACGCCACCCCTGGAACCGGCGCCCCGGAAGCCCGCACCCCCGACGACGAAGCCCGCTGGCGCGGACCCGCCTGACCCCGAACCCGACTGGGCCAGCGACTGGGGCGACGACCGCTACGGTCGCTGGCTGGAGTTTCTGGTCGACGACAGCGCCGGCGGTGCCCCCGTCGTCCAGCGCCTGCGCTGGATCGCGCCCGGTAGCTTCACCATGGGCTCACCCGCCACCGAGGCGGGGCGCGACGACGACGAGACCCCCCACCGGGTCACTCTGAGTCGGGGGTTCTGGCTGGCGGACACGGCCTGCACCCAGGCGCTGTGGCGGGCGGTCATGGGGGAGAATCCCAGTACATTCGAGGGGGCAGACCGGCCGGTCGAGCAGGTCAGCTGGGCGGACGTGCAGCAGTTTATCGCCCGCCTGAACGAGCGCCTGCCGGGCCTGGCGGCCTGCCTGCCCACCGAGGCGCAGTGGGAGTACGCCTGCCGCGCCGGCACCCGCACGCCGTTTTCCACCGGCGAGACCATCACCCGGGCGCAGGCCAACTATGATGGCAAGGAGACGGTGGCGGTGGAGGCACTACCCTGCAACGACTGGGGGCTTTATCAGATGCACGGCAACGTCTGGGAGTGGTGCAGCGACTGGTATGACTACTACCCTGCCAGGGCGGTGACAGACCCGCCCGGTCCCGATAGCGGGGAGGAGCGGGTGTTGCGTGGTGGTTCCTGGAACTACAATCCAGCTGAGGTGCGTTCCGCGTCCCGCGCCGGGCGCGCCCCCGGTTACCGCGACAACTCTATCGGTTTTCGTCTCGCCAGATCGCCTTAACTTTTTGCTTTTCGCTTTTTCCCTTTTTCCTTCTTTCCCTTCTTCCACCACTCGGGCAATCAGGGACCGCTGTTGCCGGTGCGCACTTGCTCGATCCGAGCGTGTGCCCTCGCCCGAGTCCACCGCTTATTGCGGGCTAATCCCGGCAGGTAATACACGTTGTTGTATTCGCAGCAGCGCATGACGGGGTGGAAACCGCCGCTTCAATTTCTACAGCAGCTACTCAGCATGTCCCCGGAATTGTGCGCGCATAAATTGTCTAATTGAGTACGGCTCCCGGATTCCTAACGGCCGCTTCTCCCTTGAGCACTGTTAAGTCACGTTCTGCTCTTGGGCCTGACGCTCCCGGGGTCTCCAGCCTCCCGCTACTCTCAATAGCATCCTAAGCGAGCTATAGGCCGCCGCCTGCATTGTGTCGAGTGCACCCGAAGACGGTCCGATCATAGTCGCCTAGCGCCTCTCTACGAGGATCTGCTTCAGATGCAGTTAAAAGACACAATTTAAATATGGACAATTGCCAAGTCGGTAATTAGTATTGGCGAAAAGCGAGTATGCAATTCAGGCCTCAGGCTAGTGGCTGGGATTCTGCTTTTAAAATTTGGAAGCCGAAAGCTGTGCTCTGGCGAGTCTGCTTAGCCTGATCAAGGAGGAAAACCAATGCCGCGCATATTAATCGACCTTAACTACGACGGATCATCCTTATTCGACAACTCATCCGCCGGATTAAAAATTTCAACAAGCGGAAAGGTTGCAGCACCTGCTGCCGGAAACAATATGTTTGTCTCCAGCTCAACGCGTATAAGAATTGGTCGCAGCCTGGTTGTCGACAGGCTCGACGCTTTCACATTCGAAGCAACTATCAATCCAGAGCGACTGGGGCGCGTTCAGACCATTGTTGATTCGCAGACACCGCCCATTAAAGTGAGTATCGACAGTAGTGGTACTGTCACTGCTGGAGTGCACACTGGTCAGGGTTGGCAAGTACTAAAATCGAGCAAAAAGGTGACTCCTGGTTCCGATACTGAACTTCGCTTTATGCGCGACAACAACGAAGAACTCATGCTGGAAATCAATGGGCTTGCCGATGCCTCTATTGTTGCGGCTGGCGCTTTGAAGGCCGTTGGTCGCGCGGGGATTTCAATTGGTACCGATGTGAGGGGCAAGGCGGGCTTCGCGGGTTTAATAAGAGGGGTTCGTCTGTTTGAGGGCGCAGATACGACTACTACTCGAAGGCGGCGAATTACCAAGGCCAGGAAACTAAGCAGGGTGGTTGAGCGCCTATACGAAGTGCCCGCAAGAGTTATTGATAATGTGGGAGAGGTCGATTCTCGATTCAACACGATCAAAGCGATGCTTCGGTCAGTAGGCGTCGACAACCTCTCGACTTTGTCGACACTGACGTTGAACCAGCCAACCGTGATTGCCGCCGGTACTGTCCTAAAGGCGCCGCCTGCAAACGAATCTTCCTTGACCCCGTCAGATTGGTCGAAGCGCGCAGCTGAATTTGTTCAACTCGCAAGCGGCAATTTGGGCGCTGCCAAAAAACTAGCGGATCGAACGCTTCTTTGTCGTAGTGTTGGTAGAGCAGTCGCGCAGCAACTAACTGAGGGCCTGGCATCCGGCGCTGTCAACCAGCCAGGTGTAAACATTCCCACCATAAGGCCGCCAAGGCGAATTCCATCCACAAGCCTGCGTACTGCGCCAACTGCCATTAGTGGCGGCATACTGCGGCGAGCTGGCACTGGCAACATAACGACTCTACTTAGCACGCTGAATATCGGCGCAAAGTCTGCAATCACTCCTAATGAAGGAATTGAACGGCTGATGCGCGATCAACCTGACGCTTGGCCGATAATGACGGACAAGAATCAATTACTCACAAGCGCCATACTACCGGTCGATTCTGCTGTGATTATCGCCAAACGCCTCGACCTAACAAATCAGACGCTGGAGATTGACCCGTCGGTCGGAACACTTTACATCATTGCCGAGGAGATTTTAGCTGCCAATGGCGCGCGGATCACCTGGAAACGAACACCAATCCAGACGCCCAACATTGGGCAAGATCCATTGCTCGATGGTCGTGATCGTCACGGTGTGGATCTTGCCCCCAACTCCAAGCATGGGATGCCGGGTGGTGATGCCAGGGACGGAGCTCCAGGAATTAGTGCCTTCAATGGGCAGGACGCACCGAACGTCGAAATATGGGCGTTGCGTTTTAACGGAATGCCCGATATCGACCTTGAAGGGCAGGCTGGCGGTCGCGGCGGCCGAGGTCAAAAAGGTGGTGAGGGAGGCAACGGTGCGCGGGGTCGTGCCGGTGAGTGGTGGTGGTTCTTCGGCCGTAAGTGCTGGGATAACCCAGGTAATGGCGGGAACGGCGGGCACGGTGGGGATGGTGGCCGCGGTGGTTCAGGTGGTAATGGAGGAGATGCTGGTGACATCACCTTTGCGATATTAGCGCAGACCCTTGCATCGCTAACAACTAGCAATGCTTTTAACATCAATCTCGCGGGTGGTGACCCTGGGCGCGGCGGGGACGGAGGGCTGCGTGGTGAAGGCGGCCGCGGCGGCGAGCGCGGATATACCGAGGTTTGTACCGGCGGCCACGCAGGTGCGCAGGGGCAGCCCGGTAGAGTAGGTGCTGAGGGTCCGGCCGGTAGTGAGGGTTCATCTGGCCAGATGTCTATTATGACCGTGACCCAAGAGTCTTGGGATGAGCAACTTACACGTCCTTGGCTTCTGGATATAAGCCCCAGTGCGTCTTTGCCTGGAGGCGCCATCGTCGTCAAGGGCAGTCGCTTTGCAGACACTGACGAGGTTCGAATCGACGCTCGAACGGTAGCATCTACCTTACGCGCTGATGGTGGCCGAGACGTTACCATTCCCTCGACAATCACCGGCGGTGAGCACTCAATTTACATTCGTCGACACGACGGTCAGGAGAGCAATCGACTGCCTCTTACTGTAAAGCCACAGCTCACTGGTGTATTGACCGATTTGGTGCCGGGTGCGCCGATAGAGCTGGATGGGCGGGCATTTCTCAGTGGTGCCAGCGTGGAATTTGGCGGGGATTTTTATCCGGCCGTTGTTTCTTCGCCTACAAAGCTTACCTTTAACGTGCCTGAAGTCACCGAAACCGGCGGTAGCGAGCGAACCATAGCGCTCGTCGCAGTAAACCCGGATGGTCAGCGCAGCAATACACTCATGGGCAGGATGCCACGGGTATTGCGAAACGGTTTTACAATTGGCACCCATGATTTCTCTTTCAATAATGATTCGGACGGTCGACCTAGCTGGAGTACTTTTGAAGATACCTTCGGAGCGGTTGAGATATGGCATGAACTGCTCGATCCAATCTTCGGGCATAAGATACTTACCACAGCCTATTACTTTTTCTATGAGCACTTTCTAAAGGGGGAGGCTAACGGGGGTTTGGCGACTGGATTTTGCACTTCGCTCGCATCAATCGCTCTAGATCGTTTCTGGCTCGGTAGAGATGACACGTTCTCTTCAGTCGTTCGTGACGACGCCTTTCGACGCCAGATGACGGCGATTCATGGCCGCCTGCTGAGCCGGGAGGCGCTACTCGATTTTCACAATCAGGGTCGCCGTGGCAATGCCAACGTTGAATCGACCTTTCGCGAGATAGAAGCGATCTTCGCCGCTGGTGGAACTCGCGAGACGGCCCCGCTATTGTTTTTCGTGCCCGCAGGCGCGGCATGGGACGCCGGCTATTTTGACATGCTCGCGGACAGCCACTGCATTGTACCGATTCGTATTGTATATCCGATTGGTTATGACGGCTCGAGTCTTCAGGGCGTAAGAATGTATTGCTGGGACAACAACCATAGCAATGACCACCGGTGCTTTGTAGACTTTAGGGTTGAAGGGAATGAGACTCTCTTTAACTACACCGCAAATGGAAGCTACAAGTTTGATTCTGTCGATGGCATTACCTTGGCCGTTTCAACTCTTGGCGAATATTTGCTTCGGGACGTTGACCTGCCTTTTGGTGGTCCGTTCGGCTTGACAAGCTTTATCGTAGATTTTCTGTTGTCACCTGCCACTATGCAAGTTTCTGATGGCAGTGGACGTTTGACTGGTCAGGTCGGCGGGCAAATTATCTCGGAGATCCCTGACAGTCATCCTATGTATTTGGTGCCTAACGGCTATCTTCTGCCCAGCAACGTTGGTTTGACGCGGCAAATAACCGGAACTGCTGCAGGCTCTTACAGCTACGGCTCGATTAGTCCTGACGGCCTGTCGTTAAGCCTGACGAATGTCCCGACACAAATGGGCCAGAGCGATCGGGTCCTAGTCAACGCTGATGGAAGCCGTGTCAGGGTCGTCCCGGGGGATAGCAAGACGTTGAATCTTACGATGGGACGCTTGGTGGGCGACACGGCGCGGGGTGTCTCCATAGAGAATTTTCTAGCCTCCCCAACTGACGACCTTGATGTAACGAGCACGCCTGACCTTTCGATGGTACGGCTGTCAAATCGTGGCGCAGCTGCGCGTGTAGATGTCAAATTGCTCGGCTTTGACATGCCGCGACGTGATCGCATGGCCCTTGCACGCGGTGCCCTCAACATACCATCGGGCAAGGATTTAGTGATTGCTGTAGCCGATTGGAAAGATCTCGTCGATGCTAACGTTACGACAACTGTAATCGATAATTGACGACTTCGCCTGAGAGTTTCTGCCAAGTTAACTTTCTGGTATTGGTAGAATCGTCCCGTGAACACATACAAACGCCACCGACCCCACCCGATATCATCAGTTACGCGGCCTGGCTTTACTATCGCTTCATTCGCAGCCACCGCCGGAGTGCCGGACCATTTATTGAAGAATTGCTCGCTGAACGAGGCATCACTGTAAGCCGCGAAGCGGTCAGACTCTGGTGTATCAAGTTCGGAGCCCTTTACGCTCGAAGATTGAAACGAAAGCACCGGGGCTATGGTGAAACGTTCTTCATCGATGAAGTCATCGCCGGTGTGCCGGACCATTCAGATGAACGGCAAGCAGCACTAACTGTGGCAGGCCGTAGACCAGGACTCTGAGGTGGTTGACGTGTATCTTTAGGCCAGGCGGGTTAGGGTGGCTGCGAAGTGGTTTTTCAGACGTTTATTGTGAAGCCATGGTGGAGAGCCCAGAAAAATAGTGACGGATAAGTTGCGAAGCTCTGGAGTAGGGCACCGGGAGTTGACGCCAGAGGCGATCCACAATACTAAGCAGTATGAGAATAATCGGACAGGGCAATCGCATGAAGAAACAAGGCTAAGAGAGCGAGGGATGCGGCGGTTCAAGCCAACCGGGCAGACTCAGCGGTTCGTTACAGCGCATGCAGCACTGCATAACTTATTCAATATGGGGCGGCACTTGGTATCTGCCGAACACTACCGAAGTCTCAGGGTAAGTGCGTTCAGCGAATCGAGTAGGGCAGTTGTTTGAACGCAGACACCGGGGTTCTGCTATCTGGATAAGTTAATTTGCCGATACCTCTTTATCTATGCAGGAGAAGTTATGTGGCAGCACCGAAGCGCAGTTGAGCGGTACGATGCATTCATTTCCTACAGCCACGTTGCAAGTGGTCATGTGGCCCGGGCCATTCAGAATGGTCTGCAGCATCTGGCCAAGCCATTCTACAAACTGCGAGCTATTCGCGTGTTTCGTGATGAGACTGATCTTTCGGCGGCCTCCGATCTTGGAAATGAGATTAGAGAAGCACTCGAAAAGTCTCGTTATTTTGTGCTTCTTGCTTCTCCAGAGGCTGCTCGCTCGAATTGGGTCCGCCAGGAAGTGCAGTACTGGCTGGAAAAGAAAGATCCAGAACGGCTTTTGATCGTTTGCACGCAAGGATCTATCGCCTGGCGTGATGGCGATGGACGTCCAGGCTCTGGTGACTTTGACTGGGATCAAACAAACGCACTACCCGCTAACCTGATGCACGTGTTCGAGCACGAGCCACACTGGGTTAGTCTGCCCCAAACGACCAGCGAGGCCGACCTCAGCAGGCGGAATCCGCTCTTTATGAGGGAGGTGGCTCGTATTGCGGCGCCTATTAGAGGCATGGAACTGACCGAGCTCGTTAATGCAGATCGCCGCGAACATCGCCGCACACTGTTGCTGGCCTGGTCCGCCGTGATCGGGCTTGCGCTACTGGCCGCTATCGCCCTTGTACTGTATGTAAGAGCAACAGAAGCGAATCGTGAGTCGCTATCGCGCCTCGCCGTGAACCATTGGGCGTCGGCTGTGCGGGCAAGGGTTGAATCCGACGATCTTCGCGCTGCCCATGAATTTGCACGTGCGGCGAATGTGCATCCAGATGAGACAGAAGCTGCGCATTCGGCTTTTAACTCCCGCGTGCTACTTCGTTCGCAGCTTGTCAGTATTCTCGAGCACAACGCTCCAGTGTTGGGGGCACGCTTCTCACCTGATGGGAAACGTGTTCTGACCTGGGATAGCTCTAACATGGCGCGCCTCTGGAAGGTGGCTGATGGAGTATTAATTGCCAACCTGCCCCATGGCGATCCGGTGCAATTCGGCCGGATGAATGCGTTGTTCATTGATGATGGCAAGGGCATTGTTACAGTAGGCAGTCGAAACCTCTACTTTTGGGATGGTGAGAATGGCGCGCCTTCGCAGGGAGCAGACGAAAAATTCGCTTTCGGTAATATCGTGCTGAATTCCGATGGGCATACCCTGCTTGCGGAGGCAGATTGGCGAGGCGTCGTGCAGCTTCTGAGTGCCAAAGATGGCCATCCGTTAGGCCCACCGTTGAAGCACGATAAGGGTATCAGAGGTGCAATTATCGATAGCTCAGGGCGACAGGTACTCTCATGGGATATGGATGGTGAATTAAGAGTTTGGGACGCGGTAGCGGGTACCCTGATCGCTTCCGGTGTGATTCATACGCGTGGGGTTGTTGGCGCAATGTTCCTGCAGGGTGATCAACGTGTTTTATCCTGGGGCTATGCTGGAGTGACACGGCTTTGGAATAGCCAGGACGGCACCGATGTGGTCCCACCGATGCGTCACAACGAGAAAGTCCAGGGTGCGCGACTGAGCCCGGATGGCCAGGCCGTACTGACCTGGAGTTTTGACGATACAGCGCGGCTCTGGAGTACAGTGGATGGAACCCCACTGATCCCTCCTCTTCGCCATGAAGCCAACGTAAATGGTGGCTTATTCGATGCGAGTGGTGAGCGCATACTCACCTGGAGTGATGATGGTTCCACCCGGATGTGGCAACGCAAAGATGGATTGCTGGATCGGCTGGTCCGCTGGGAGGCGGGTGTTAAAGGCGCGATACTGCTCGAGGACGGTCAGCACGCGCGCGAACGTGCATTTGAACCTTCCCAAGGCGGTGTTGCGGTATCGTGGGGTGGTCAATTGAGAGATGGCTTCATTGGACTTTGGGATATAGGGCGGATCGTGAACGATCGACTTGTCGTTCGACATCCCGGTGGTGTACGCGGTGTTCAAATCGATGGCGAGGGAGCGCGTGTTTTAAGCTGGGACGAGCCTGGCTCGGACCGTGCCGGCACGGTGAAACTCTGGCATATCGCAGATGGACAGCCGGTTAGTACGAGAATGCTCCATGGCGAAGGAATCAATGGCGCTGTCTTTGGGCCCGATGATCACAATGTGCTCACCTGGAGCCGGGATGGGACGGCGCGCGTCTGGCGGCTGGAACCTACGCCAGTTGCCCGCACAGAGGAACACGCCCGCGAAGTAATCGGCGTGGTGTCAGACCAGGCCGGCAGGCGTATCGTGACTTACTCCTTCGACGGGACTGCTCGGCTCTGGGATGAGCAGCTGGCGCCCATCGGTGCACCGATGACGCACGACAGGGGTAGTGTAGAGGGGGCGCAGTTTAGTGATGACGAGCAACGCTTGCTAACCTGGGGGTGGGACAAGACGGTGCGGCTGTGGAACACGAACGACGCGAGTCCGGTAATGGCTCCGATGCGCCATGACAGACCGGTTGAAGAGGCTTTTTTTTGCTGCGATGAGCGTCTTATCGTGGCGAGGGATGAGCAGGTGGTACGTCTCTGGAACGCAAATAATGGCGAGTTAGTTGCAGAGTTGCCGCATGAGAAAAGACTGGCTTCTGCTTTTATGGATTCGGCGCAAAAACGTCTGCTCTCCGTGGGGCGCGATGGTGTGCGGCTCTGGAGTCTCTCAACGGGTCAACCCTTGATTGAAGGTGTACTCCATGCGCCTGTTGATGAGGGTCGCAGCATACCTCGTGGTGCTGCATTTGTTGCTGCCGACCAACGCATCCTCAGCTGGGATGCTGATCGTGTCAAACTCTGGAATGAATCTTCGGGCGCATGGCAATCTCAGTTACTCGCACCGGAGGCTGGGGATGACAAACGTTCTTCTTTCACAGGTGTCAGTGTCAGCCCGGATGGATCGTACATCCTGGTACGTCAGAATCAACAGGCCCGTGTCTGGCATGCCGGGAACGGAGAGGTGACGGGAAAGGATCTTGTGCATGACGGGCGTATCGAGGGCGCCGAGTTCGATCTGGAAGGCGAACGCGTCCTCACATGGGTTCGAGGTGGTGCTGCACGTGTCTGGCAGCTGCCGGGAAACACGCCATTGGGTGAACCCATGATCCATCAGTATCTCAAGCGTGCCGAATTTGTCGCTGGAGGGCGCCAGATTCTCACCCTTGGAGAGCGCAGCGCACGTTTGTGGAGTGCTCAGGATGCTATGCCCATAACCGCGTTCATGGTCAATGAGAATATAACGGGTGCCACACTTTCTCCGGATGAACGCAGTCTCATGATCAGGAGTAACAAAGACGGTGTTGTGCAACTCTGGAATGCTCGGGATGGCTCGCCCACCGGGCTCATGCTGCGGCACCCCCGTTCACCGTTTGGTGTGCGGGCACGTTTTCATCCCGACGGTCAGCGAATTATTACATGGTTCGCCGATAACGCGGCACGAATCTGGCGACCTTCCGCGCAACCGCGCGTTGAGCCCGAGCAACAGATCCTTCAAACTGAAGTACTCACCGGAACTAAGCTAGATGTCATCGGCAACGTCCAGCCATTATCACCTGGTGATTGGCGTGACAAGAAAGCTCACTATGATGCGGCTACTCGCTAGCCTTAGTTCTTGCCAATAATGTTGCTGGACTTTTAATTTTCCATCACAAGGTTTAAACCACCGGCTTTAGCCGGTCAGCTTTAGCTGCGATACTCCTCGCAAACTGAGGGATTAGCCCGCTTCGCTAACCGATTTGGATTGGTCTGCCGGTAGAGACACATTTCAGGTGCTACGCCCGCGATTTTCGCCGTAGCTACATTGATGGTGTATCCGCGAAGGCGACAGCCACGCATTTTCAGAGAGATCGGGGCCACCACGGTTACTTTCCGCAGCTTCAGGGCAAAGGCATTCGCAGCCAGTGGGTCAATGGCTGCAAGACGTTTTTGAGCAGTGAGCCCTACCCGGGCGGCGCCCAGGCCGGATAGCGGTGGATGTTGCTCAAGGTCTGGGCAAAGTCATTCACATAGGGATAAACTTGCGAGAATGACAGCCAAACCTTGCGTACGGTGATCTTGATTCGGGCGCCGATTTTCAGCAACTTCAGGCGGATGGTTGTACATTGTGCCCTGGCGTGTTGGGTGCCTTGCAGCCCCATCCGGCGTAAGCCGTGCATCAACACGTACGCGAAGGAGGAGAAGTACAGCCGGAGTTGGTTGGCTCTCATCGTCGCTGTGCTGGTGCGGTCAGCAAACAGTCCCAGTTGTTGTTCCTTTATGCGGTTTTCCATGTGGCCGGCGAGGTCTCACCGCGCGCACAGTAAAGCTTTTCATATAGGCGCTTGGCACCGGCCCGCCGCAGGGGGAGATTGGTGACGACAAACCGCGGGTTTGCCTTGTTGGGGAGATACTCTGCCTTCCCCACCACCCGCCGTTCGCGGGACCAGCTTTTACGGGTCCGGTAACGGAAGTCGCGGAACCGGCGTGCCGCCTTGCCAGTGCGTTCGTGTTCCAACTTTGCCAGATGCATCTCCTGACCCAGCGCACGGTTCAGTCGCTGATTACGGCCCAAGCCCAGCACATAGCTCACTTTGTTGTCTTCGCACCAGGCCATGATCGTGTCCCGGCAAAAACCGGAATCGCCGCGGATGATGATCCGTGTCTTCGGCCAGTGTTCGCGGATCTGGGCCACGATGCGTTGCAGTTCCTCCACGCTACCAAGGGCACCGTCTTGATTCGAGGGGCGTATTCGGGCACACAGCAGATGCTCACCACAGAAAATGTAGAGCGGCATGTAGCAGTAGCATTTGTAATAGCCGTGAAAGAACCGGCCTTCCTGGTGGCCATGGAGTGGATCGTCGGTGGCGTCAGGTCCAGCCAGATCTCCCGTGGTGGCTTCTCGCTGGACTCGACAAACACATTCACCAGCAGCCGATCCAGTGCCGCCGCGTCCGCTGCGACCTTCTTGTAGCGGTGCCCCGCCGCCGAGGCCGGGTCGCTGAGTTCCAATCGATTGAGGGTGCTGGAACCGGCCAGCGGATTGCCGCGATCCTGCTCTCGTTCGCGGTGTTCACCGGTCAAATCGGGTTTGCCGACCAGCAACGCCAACGAACTATCGGCACGAAGCACATCATGATCGTTGAGATCCTCATAGCCCAGGGCCAGGCCATAGACCCGCTGCGCGACCAGAGAATGAGCGCTGTGCTCGATACTGTTGGGGTTGCGGTAATCGGTGAAGCAACGGGCCATCCGCTCCAGGAGACCTATCCGTTGATCAACCTCCCGCAGCAGCAGTCCACCACCGTCGGAAGTGATCCTGCCGCCGTCAAAACAACCCACCACATCGCGGCGACCCAGTGCGTGAAATTCCAGTTGATTCGCAGTACACTCTGTCGACATAGGCCTTCTCTTCTGTTCGCTCGTAAAGTGTTGTTCGCACTCACTTTATGCAACAAGGAAAGGCCTGTTTCAATTCTATCGGTGAGATTTTCGGGTTAGCGGCGAAATGGGCCGGCTTTGGGGGGAAGGGTAGCGTCAACGGCGGTTCGATGGATGTCGACTACCGTGATGATGCGCTTTATCCTACTTATACCCCCGACTTGACAGCCTCCTCAGGCTGGTCGGCACTAGACTCCACTGCCTCTGCGTTGCCATCCTTTTGGCTTGCCAATAGGCGCTGCTTCACCTCGCGTTACACCCTGGCCGCTTCCAACTGTTTGCGAATGGCGTCTCGAACGGCTTCACCCACAAATTCGCCACTGTCTGACGTCAACTATCTTGTCCGCTGGTCACCCTAATTGTCGCCGAACACGCCACAATGTTGCCAACCTAACCTCCGGCGGATTCGCCGGAAGTTTATCAGTGCGCTGCCCCTGCCGATTCCCCTGCGATTCCTGCCTAGCCCGCGCAATTGCCAACCAAATGACAAGACGTTTGGCCCAAACGCCAAGTTTCCTGTCGAACTGTCAAAATTATGGTTTATTGTATGGGTTGGTATACGCTATCACGCTACAGGCCCCGAAATACCTATACGCGTAGCGGAGGGAAGCTCTCCGTACATTCGTTTGTAGTCGGCCGCAAATTTGCTCAGGTGCCAGAACCCCCAGGAGGCGGCGACATCACCAATCGAACGATGCTCCCTTGAGTCGAGGAGCGCGCGACGCACACCACTAAGACGCGCCGTGGTCAGGTATTGTTTGGGAGAAAGGCCGAAGTGATCGCGGAATGCGCGCTGCAGCGTGCTCAGGCTGGTTGAGGTCTCCCGGCAAAGCGCCTCAATTGACAGTGTTTCCAGCCGGTGTTCGTTGATGTAGGCCAGGGCTCTCCTGAGCGCACGGTTGCGATTACTCCTGCTCACCCGGGGTTGCGCCACCCCATGCTCGAAAGCACTGATAAACTGCAACGCGAGGTCGGACTCCATAGCATCGGCCACCGACCGCGCAATACGCGGATCAGCGCGGTTGCCAGCAGCCAGCAGCTCACCGGTCATCTGTCGCAGCGGCCTGATAACATGTGCAGGCAGTTTCCGTTGGCAGCCACCAGCTGAAGCAGCCGCCAGGTTGACTTCCATGCCAGCGCTTGCGGCCAGTTCACGCAGGCGGGAAAGCCTGACCGAAAACGTGTAGGCGCTGAAACCCGGCGGGCTGACCACGTTCAGACCGCCCTGGGAATCGATCAGGGTGAGGGTTTCGCTCTCTCCGACTCGGCGGCCGAACCGCGTATCGGCCTGGGGGCGAGTCGGCAAACCAAAATGAACCATCGAATCATCGGGCATGGCCAACTGGTGCACACGATTGTCGGTGTCAACCCGCAGCAGCAGGGCAGCCCGGCTTGCGGCAACCGCTACCAGCGCAGGTTGGCTGATGCGGTCCAACTGGCGGAAATCGACATCCCAACAGCTGCCGGACAGGGCCGCGGATAATTCCTCAACCGACCGAAGCGTCTGCCGCTGGGTGTAAAGCGTTTGTGTCACTCTGAGAGCCTGTCTTCCTGACCTTCAACAAACGGCCAGGCCTTTTGACGCATTTGTGCTAACGCGATCCTGACGCTAGACATGATGTTTTGACCTGCCCAACCTCAACGCTCGTGGATTACCATTGGCGTTGAACAAACAACCGGTGGCAGAGCCACATTGAGGAGGGCAGGCATGAAAGAGTTTACCGCAGATCACACCGCGATCACGAGCCATTCGGCAGTCGAGGCATTGAACGGCAAGAAAGACCCAAACCCGGTTAAACACTATGGGGCGTTTATCGGTCTGGATGTGCACAAGGAGACGATTGCTATCGCGGTTGCTCTCCCAGGTCGAGAGAGCCCGGGCTATCGCGGTGAGATCGCGAATACGCCGAAGGCTCTGCGGCGCTGGCTGGAGCGTTTGAACCACGAGTTCGGTGGCGCCGTTCTGCTGTTCTGCTACGAGGCCGGGCCCTGCGGATACGGACTCTACCGACAGCTGATCGCCGCTGGCCACGACTGTGATGTGGTGGCGCCCTCGATGATTCCCAGGAAGGCGGGCGAGCGAATCAAGACCGACCGGCGCGATGCCACCAAGCTGGCGACGTTCCTACGCTCCGGGGAGCTGACACCGGTCTGGGTGCCGGACGTGGAGCAGGAAGCGATGCGCGATTTGACGCGCGCCCGCGACGACATGAAGAGCCAGGAACGCAAGGCGCGACAGCAGCTCAATGCCTTCGTGTTACGCCACGGTCACCACTGGCCGCGGGGGAAGTCACGCTGGACGAAGACTCACTACAACTGGCTGGAGTCGATCGCGTTTGAACAGCCGTACCTGCAAATCGTATTACAGGAATACATCAATGCGGCCAGGGCGGCCACCCAGCGGGTTGACGACCTGACCGAGCAGATACACCGCGTGCTGCCGAGCTGGTCGATGGCGCCGGTGGTGGACGCACTGGTGGCGCTGCGGGGGATTGATGTGCTGGCTGCGACGGTGCTGCTGGCGGAATTGGGAGACATCAGCCGCTTTGATTCACCGAAGCAGTTGATGGCGTACCTGGGCCTGGTGCCGAGTGAGCACAGCAGTGGGGGCCGACGGCGCCAGGGCGCGATCACCCGAACCGGCAATGGGCATGCACGCCGAATGCTGGTGGAGTGTGCCTGGAGCTACCGCTTTCCGGCTCGCCAGACCATGCACCTGAAGCGCAAAGCCCAGCGCGCCTCTGAGCCGGCGAAGGCGATCGCCTGGCGAGCACAGAAGCGCCTTTGCGGCCGCTACAGGCAGCTGACCCAGGCAGGCAAGAATGTGAAGCTGGTGTGTGTGGCGATCGCAAGAGAGCTGGTGGGCTTTATCTGGGACATCGTACGCCAGGAAATGCCGCGCCTGAGGCAACCGGCGGCGATCCGGTGATCGGCACCGGGTCGAGGCCATAGAATATCCAGGACCAGGGGAGGTACGACACAGGCATCTTGGGTCAGGGTCTATTCAGCCGGTGTGGAGAACCCTTGTGGCGGCTACATCGGCATCGACCACCACGGGACAATCTCGAACGAGCGTCCCCGGTCGATGATCCCTGACACTAGAAAAAGGCCAGCTCCGCGACGCAGTGAAGTCAGGTGGTAACCAATCCACGTATATCAGCATGATCCACCGTCGCAGTCTGCTGGATAGGTCCTGAGCCAAGGTGCTTGACGCAAATACTATGTGAGTCCGACTATTGACAGGTCAAAACATATCAGCCGCTAGTGTCCTGCGAACAGGTAAATTATGCCGCCCCTCTGATGAAAGCACCAGAGCGGTTAACTGCGGGCGTCCCCAACCGATGTGCGGCAAGTGGTGCTGGCGGTGGGCAATGGCGGTAGACCATAAAACCGACAACACGGAGTCAAAACATGGAAATAACCAGGTCCTCACGCTGGATCAAACCCATCACTGCGGCGATTGGCCTTGTCAGTCTCGCCGCTGCCACTGTCTCGGTGCAGGCGGCAAAAGGTCCGGTGCATGATGCCGAGTACTACATCCTCGAGGCACAGAACGGCAAGGTCTGGGCCGTCGAAGATGGTGAGCTGGACCAAAAGCTTGCAGAGCTACGCGAAGAATATGGAACCCCTCCCAACCTGATTCACTTCATGTGGGACGACCAGCCATTTGGCGCTGTCGGCATTCCAGCGATGCAGCAGATTCGCGGCTTTACAACACCCAACCTTAACCAGATGGCAGCAGACGGCATATTGTTCACCCGAATGTACTCGGAGCCCTCCTGCACACCGACCCGAGCCGCTTCGTTGAGTGGCCAGCATCCGGTGCGCAACGGGATGTACACCGTCGGGTTTCCGGTTGAGAATCACGGCATGTCCGCTGAAACCGTCACCGTCGCCGAAGTACTTTCAGAGGCCGGCTATGCAACCGGCTTCTACGGCAAGGCGCACCTCGGTGACATGGAAGAGTCCTACATGCACAATCAGGGATTCGACGAAGCCTTTACCGCCATTTACAACCAGGTATCGAGTCTCTGGAATCCGCAGGCTGAGGCTGCCAATGCGGTGCTGGGGTTGTACGAGGATATCCTGGCAGAAAATCCCTACAAGCTGGACGATTCCTTTCGCACCCAGGGCTACGTCATGTTTTACGAGGGCACCAAGGGCGGGGAGACCCGTGAATGGTGCGGCATATCCTACGAGTGCTATCTGAAGTTTGACGGGGAAGCCCAGAAACGTGCGCTTGCCTTTATCAAGAAAAACGCCGCCGAGAAGAAGCCTTTCTATATGGCCTGGTGGCCGCAGTGGATTTCCTTCGTCCCCCAACCGGAAAAAACCTCGCTCCAGCGTGGTCTCGTTGGCGACGGTTACATGACCCAGCTGGATCCAGCCGTCGGTGCGTTGATGCAGGCATTGAAAGAAGCGGGGGTTGCCGAGAACACGCTGGTGATCGCCATGTCTGATAACGGCCCCATGACACACAATGCGCCTCCCGGAATGGGGATGGGTGAGGGGCCGTTTTCCGGCGGCAAGGGTGACTTTCTGGAGGGCGGCGTCAGGGTAACGGCCCAGGCCTGGTGGCCCGGCGTGATTGAGCCCGGCCAGGTTGTCGGCGATATCATTCACGTCACCGATCTCTACACCACCTTCGCCAGGCTGGGCGGCGCCACCGGGTATATTCCCCGCGACCGAATTATCGACGGCCTCGACCAGACAGCCCTGTTACTCAAGGGCGACAGCCACGGGCGCAGGGATTACGTGCACATCTATTCGGGGCCGGTCCTGGGTGCGAGCATCAAAAACAGCTTCAAACGGCACTGGATTTCTGCCGATCCCGGCGCTGCGAGCGGCATTGGCGCGGCATACTTCGACTTGCTCAACGACCCCCGTGAAAAGACACCCATGCTGGTCAATATGATGCACTACAAGGAGCCCTTCCAGCGCATGCGTGCCCGGCATGAGCTGTGGAAGAAAAAGTACCCGGATCAGCCGGCGGCCTATGGCCCTGCCTATGGTGGGATCGTCAACGCCCGGCCTGAAACCAGGGCACTGGCGAACCCGCCCGCCAAGCTCAAGAATCTGCCCTTCAAGTTGGAGGATGTGATCGACGAACTCGGCTCGCTGCCTTTTGACCCCACAACCGACTAGAAGACGGTAATTGGTTAAGGCTCTAACCTTGCGTCTGTTCTGCCGCGCCTTCGGAGTGCGCGTCGGCGGGGGCGGGGAGTGGGCTGGAATTGAGCACAGTTTCGATGCTGGCCTGAAAGCCTGGTGAAACAAGCTGAATTTGCCGGGCAAGAGGTTTACCAAAAATAACGCAGTCGATGTTGATTGCAAGGATGATGTATTTAATTCATCCTGAAGGCTGATTCGATAACGGGCGATAACCCGGCGAGGGTCCCGGATCGACAGCCTATTGTTTTCCGGGCTATGTGCGCTGCGGCCAACCGGGGCGGTTGCCAAGCGTATTTCTGAGCGCCTGGGGCATTGGTTGCGCTCAGCCTGGGATGGTGTGTGTAGGGAGGGTCCGGCGGCAGGCGGGTGAGCCGATGCCAAACGGTTTTACGCAATGAGCTACCTCCGTTTTCTTGCGTATTTGTTGGGGGCAGTATTCGGGCTTGTCGCGATCGCCCTGATACTGCTGTTCACGATTGACCTGGGTGTTTTCAAACCCCTGGTCGAACAGCTGGCCAGTGATATCCTCGACCGTGACTTCGAAATCCAGGGTCCCCTGGCGTTAAATCTGGGCAGCAGCATCGAAATGAGCGCCGGGGAAGTGCGCCTGGCGGGAACACCCTGGAGTGCGGAGCCGGATCTGATCAGCGTGGAGAAACTCCAGGTTGCGGTAGACTTCCGCTCCCTGTTGCAGGGTCCCATCCTGATCGAACGCCTGTACGCGAATGGAATCCGGGTCCATCTCGAGAAGGGTGGCGGGGACACCAACAACTGGGTGCGCTTTGAGAAAACGGAATCTGAGCCACCTCCCTCCAAACGAGAGCGTTTTCGCCTGCCGCTATTTGCCACCGACATTCGCATTACCAATACCCTGCTGACCTATGCAGAGCCGGAGCGCAGTGAACCCCTGCGCCTGCTCATCAACAGCGTCAGCGGGGCGATGGTAGGCCCAGACCAGGTCAAAGTGACGCTGGCCGGTGAGTACAACGATACGCCCCTGGGACTGCAGGTCACTTCAACGGGGGTCGAGAATCTCATTACCCTGCTGGATGTCAGTTTCGACTTTTCCGGCAACCTGGGTGAGGTTGTGTTCAATGGTAACGTCGCCTTTGCAGACCTGCTGGATCCCCGCCAACCCACGGGTATGGTGAAGCTCGACGGTCCCAACATGGAATACCTGCTGACCCGGCTGCAGGTGGAGCCCTTTACCTCCGGCCCCCTGAATCTGGCGCTCGAGGTGGCGCCCCGGGACGAAAAAATGCACCTGGTGCTGGCTGGCGTGTTCGGAGAGTTCGACCTGTCTGCGCAGGGCAGCTTCGTTGATTTGCAACAGCTGGAACGGATTGATCTTCAATTCGAGGCCGGGGGCCCGGATCTGGGACGGATTGCCGGGCTTGCCGGGCTTGAGCATGTGCCGAACGACCCCTTCACAGTGGATGGCGCGCTGCACCGATCCGGCGCCGATATCGCTATCGACGCCATTGCCGTGACCATTGGCGAGACCCGCTTTAGTCTGGCCGGCGAGTTCAAGGACTTTCCCGATCCGGACAAGGCCCGGGCGACGATCCGGCTGCAGGGGCCGGATATCGGCCGCTTTTCCCGACTGCTAGGCTTGCCCGGCAAATTGGACGGGCCCTTCAACCTGGAGGGCAGGCTGGAACCCCTGCCGGGTGACGAGGGCGCGGTTTTCAGGCTGGACGCGACCACCAATGACCTCGAGCTGGCTGCGGACGGAAATATTCTCGATACCGCCGATTTTGTCGGCAGCGATATTCGCTTCAACCTCAGCGGGCCCACCCTGAGCACCGTCACCACGGCCCTTGAACTGGACAACACCCTGGACCTGCCATTTTCCGTCGACGCCGCGATCGAGCGCGTAGCCGGGGGCGCCAATATCAGCGACGGACGCATAACGCTGGGGGAAGACGCTGAATACACCGCATCACTGGCAGCAACGGTCACTGACGATGCCGGCCTGCTGGGCAGTCAGGTTGAGGTTCGCGCCCAGGGGCCCAGTTTGGCTGAACTGGCATCTGTTGCGGGCGTTGGGGTCCATGGGAAACTGCCTTTCGACCTGTTTGCCGAGGTGACAGTGGTGGATGCAGGGTATGCACTCGACGCAGTGAGGGCGAAATTGGGAGAGAACCGGGCCACCCTCACGGGATTGGTGGGGGTTAGTCCCCTGGCCGCCGATACCGACGTCAAGTTCAGCGTGACGACCCCCGACCTGCAAGCTTCCCTGGCGGCCTTCGGGATGGGTAATGCAAACTTGCCGTCAGCTGACCTGGATGCCTCCGGTGTCCTCAGCACGGAGGCGGGCAGGATAAACCTGCAGGATATCCTCGTCAGGCTGGCCGATACCACGGTCAGGGCCCAGGGGAAGCTGGGCGAGCTGCCCGGCCTGGAGGGTAGTGCCGTGCATGTCGACGTTGCTGGCCGTAATCTGTCGCAATTGCTGCCCCCGGGCCTGGCGCGCATCAGCCTGGCGCGGCCTTTCAGCCTGGCTGCGGATGTCCGGCTTGCACAAAAGTGGGTGCGCATCGAATCGGCCCGGCTGGAAATCGCTGACTCTGTTTTCACTGCTGATACCCGCTTCGAGTTCGAGCCACTGCTCGATTCCGGCCAGTTTTCTCTGCGCGGAAAATCCCCGGATCTGCTGCCGCTGTTGCCGGAAGTGGCCGAGCTGAGCTTGCAGGATACCTTGCCGCTGGACCTGGTCGCTGAGGGTTTGTGGGCCGGCAATCTATGGACCGTCAAGCAGCTTGAACTGAAGTTCGCTGGCAGCAACTTAAGGGCCAGGGGAAGGCTCACCCTTCCGCCGGGCTCTGGTAAGACAGACCTGCGCGTTACCGGCAAGGTCGATAGTGTGCAGCCGTTCAGCAAGCTGGCCGGCTGGCCGCTGCCCGATGAAGCCGGCAACATCAGTTTGCACCTGGTAGGGCAGGGTGATGCCATGACCCTCAAGACGTTTGAGGGACGTCTCGGTGACAGCGACTTCAAGGGGGATTTCAGCCTGCGCTACGCGGATGTCCCGGACATCCGCCTGGTTTTGACCTCGAAGCGCCTCAATCTGGAGCCTTACCTGCCCCTCGAGCCTGAACCCGACACAGGAATCCCGGGGGAGCCTGCACCGCCCGAAGACCCAACGCGCAGGTTGATTCCCGCCACGCCGCTACCAATGGATAAATTGAAAAAACTCCAGGCCAGGGTGGATTTGCACGTCGGCGAGATAAACCTTGGGGCGGAGACGCTGACGGATGTCGTGTTGACCGGGTCGATTGAGGACGGCGCACTGGCGGTCGATGAGTTCCGCCTCAAGGCATCCCAGGGCGGCATCCTGGGCGGCTCCCTGTCGCTGCGCCCCGATGTCAACGGGGCGGTGCTGGGCGCAAGAATCGACGCCAGCAACCTGAGTATCGGTCTGTTGGCCGCCACGGCACAGGAACTGAAAACCCTGCCCCGCTACCAGTTTACACTGGCACTGGTGAGTGCCGGCGAGACGGTTCGTGAGATGGCGGGTAGCGCCAACGGGTATCTGCGACTCGTGGCGGGAAAAGGACAGGTCAAGGCCACCGTTCTACGGTTGTTGACCGATGATTTCCTGGACCAGTTGCTGACCACGGTTAATCCCTTTGCGATTGAGGACCCCTACACGCATTTGCACTGCGGCGTGGTCCTGGCCGCAGTCGAGGCAGGACAGCTTGTGGGTAAGCCGATCATGATCATGAAGACCGATCGCCTGAATATTTTCGCGGATGCCGAGATCGATCTGCGCACCGAAAAACTGAAAGCCACTTTCAATACGGTGCCACAGAAGGGGCTTGGAATCAGCCTGTCGAACCTGGTCAACCCCTATGTCGCGGTGGTCGGTACGCTGGGCAACCCGCAGATTACGCTGGATCCGGAAGCGACGGTTATCGAGGGCGGTACCGCCGTGGCTACCATGGGTCTGTCCATACTGTGGAAGGGCTTCAAGGATCGATTCCTTTCTTCGACCACGCCCTGCGAAGACGCACTGAAGAAAGCGGACCAGGACCTGGAGAGGCTTGAAGCGAAATACGCCAGTCCGACGAGCAACTGAAATAGGGGGGGCTGTCCGCAGATCATTGGCAGCTTCGCGCCATGCTGCGTTCGCTTCACTTCTTTGATTTAACGCTGGTGCATTCAAAACGGGTCACGCATCTTTTTTATTCTCTTTCCCGGCTGGAATCGCCGTAGTCGGGTTCGCGCTTTTCCATAAAGGCGCTCACCGCCTCGTTCCATTCGGCAGATCCCACGAACTGCCGGGTAAAGGCAGTCTCGGTGGCGTATTTCTCCGCGAGGCGGGCGTCGAGGTTGATATTCATCGCTTGCTTGAAATAGCGCAGTGCAGTGGGCGGACGCTTGCATAGCTCCTGCGCCAGTGTCATCGCGGTTTCGAACACCTGGTCAGCGGGCACCACGCTGTGCACGCCGCCGTATTGTTGTACCTGGCGCGCGCCGATGGAGCCGCCGCTGAGGGCCAGGTAGCGGGCCACCTTCTCCGGCACCATCAAGGCCAGAAAGGCGGCCGCGCCGATCACGCCCACCTTGATTTCGGGGATGCCGAACAGGGCGTCTTCGGCAGCTACGATCACGTCTGCGCAGGCGGCCATCGCCATGCCGGCTCCCAGGGCATGGCCGTGAACAGCGGCAACAACGGGCAGCTTGCATTCGTAGACGGCCCCGATACCGTCGCTGACCAGCTGGGCATAGGCATCGGCCTCATCCGGGGTGATCAAACCCTGGAACTCGCTGACGTCATTACCGGGACAGAAGAAGCGGCCTTTGGCTCGCAGCACGGCAACCCGAGCGTTTTCATTTTCTCCCAGTTTGCTGAAGACCGTGTGCAACTCCCGGTAGGTCTCTCCGACCATCGAGTTGATCGGGGGGCGGTCCAGGGTCACCACGGCGATGTGCTCGTTATACTCTACTGAAAAAGCGCTCATCGAAGTTTTCCAATTGCGGGTTGCAGGTCGACCCTGGAGCTTACCATAGCGCAGCCTTGGGTAGCGGATCCCGGCGTTGGCACCGAGGATGGGCTGATTGTGCTTGAATTGCCCACCGACTTTGGCCAAAATCGGCGGCGTTTCTCTCCCTGTAGACTCCCTATGAAAGCATCCGCCCTGCAAGCGAATTTCGAGCGTATTCGCGCCAACAAACTCTTCGAGATCTTCGTCGTCAGCGTCATTATTTTGTCGGCGTTACTGGTCGGTGCCAAGACCTACTCCTTGATGCCCGCTGTCAAGACCGCAACCGTGTTCCTCGACTGGTTTATCAGCGCATTCTTTCTGATCGAAATATCGATCCGGTTTCTGGCGGAGGAAAACAAGCGACATTTCTTCAGGAAGTTCTGGAACTGGTTTGACACCCTGATCGTCGTGGTCAGTTTGATACCCATCGACAATGCGGAAACGGCGGTGATCGCACGCCTCGTCCGCGTGTTTCGCGTGCTGCGGATGGTTTCATTTGTACCCGAGCTGCGGATACTGCTGGTTTCCCTGGTAAAAGCCTTGCCCCAGCTCGGCTATGTGATGCTGCTGCTCTTTATTATTTTTTACATCTACGCAGCCATCGGCAGTACGCTGTTCGAAAGCATCAATCCGGAGTTGTGGGGCAATATCGTTATTGCGCTGCTCACCCTGTTTCGTGTGATGACATTTGAAGACTGGACTGATGTCATGTACGAGACCATGGAAGTGTATCCATTGAGCTGGATCTACTACCTGACCTTCATCTTCCTTTCGGCTTTTGCCTTTCTGAATATGGTGATCGGCATTGTTGTCAGTGTCATGGAACAGGAAAATGCCAAGGCCAGAATGGAACAGGATATCTCCCAACGGGAGCCAACCCTGACAGAGCTGATGGCGGAAATCAAAGCACTCCGCCATGAGGTCAGCACGCTGCAACCATCCGCTGGGGAGAAAGTCTGACCGTCGCCCAACACCCGCCGGCGAATCGACATTCGGGCTGCCCGGCCGTATCCTCGGCGGGAATTGCCCCGGATGCAGGAGCCAGCAATGACGGTCACCACGCGAAAAACCTTTTGCCGAATCTGTGAGGCCTTTTGCGGGCTTGAGCTCGATGTCGAGGACGGCGTTCCTGCGACCTCGGCGCCGACACAGGGCAACGGGGACAGGGCGGCGACCGGCGAAACGATCATTGCGGTCAGGGCTGACCCCGACCACCCGGTATCCCGGGGTTTCGCCTGCATCAAGGGAACCTCCTTTGCCGGTATCCACCACGATCCCGAGCGCTTGAATTACCCGATGAAGCGGGTAAACGGTCGTTTCGAGCGTATCGGCTGGGATCAGGCAATTGCGGAAATAGCATCCCGGGTGCGGGCGCTGAAGAAAAGCCATGGTGCCAATACCCTGGCCCATTACACCGGCAACCCGAGCTATGCGAACTACAAGAACATCCTCCTGAGTGAAGACTTCGTAAAGTGCCTGGGCTCCAAGAACCTGTTTTCCTCTCACTCCATCGACCTCAATAACAAGTTCCAGGTGTCAGCGGATATGTACGGCGTCGAGTTGATACAGCCGATACCCGACCTGGAACACACCGGCTTTTTTCTCTGCCTGGGGAGCAACCCGGTGGTCAGCCAGATGTCGGTGCTGAGCGTGATCAATCCGCTGGCGAAACTGCGGGCCATCGAGGCCCGGGGCGGCAAGGTGGTCATTGTCGATCCGCGCCGCAGCGAGACCGCCGCCAAAGTGGGGGAGCACCTTTTCATCCGCCCGGGTACCGACGCCTTCCTGCTCCTTGCCATGCTCCATGTGCTGCATTTTGAGCTGGATTTTTGTTGGCGATCGGCGGATACCTATGCCGAGGGGAGGGCGTTGATGCTGGCCGCGGCCAGGGCCTGGAATCCCGAGCGGGTAGCTCCAATCACTGGTATCAGTGCTGCGGATATCCGTCGTCTCTGCGGGGAGTATGTCGAGGCCCCGGGAGGGGCAATCTACATGTCTACCGGGGTCAATATGGGGCCCTTCGGATCGATTGCATACTGGCTGGTGCAGGGCATCAACTATCTGTCCGGCAACCTCGACCGGCAGGGTGGGCTGCTGGTGCCCGAGGGCGCCGTGAACTGGTTGCAGCTGGCAGAGCGACTGGTGGCAGGGGATCCCGACGCCGTCACCTCGGCCCACGGCTGGCCCCAGGTTGCGGGCTGCTTCCCCATCGCAGCATTGCCCGATGAAATTCTGCGTGACGCGCCCGACCGGATTCGTGCGCTGTTTATCTCCGCCGGCAATCCCATTCACTCGACACCCCACCCCGACTGGCAGCGTGCCCTGGAGCGACTCGAACTGGTGGTGTGTGTGGATATTTACAAGAACGAAACCGCCGCCCTGGCGGCCGACTATTTGCTGCCGGCAACGGACATGCTGGAGCGATCCGATTTTCCCCTGTCGCATATACCGATACAACTGGAGCCCTGGGCCCAGTTCACCCCAGCGGTGGTCAAACCCAAATTCGAGCGCCAGGAAGAGTGGCGTAGTTTTTCCGCTATCCTGATGGCCTGCGGGGCGCCCCGAATGCCCGCCAGGCCCATGGCCATTATCGCCAGGGTTAACCATCTGCTCCAGCGGCTCCCGGGAAAGCGGCACCTCGATCCCGACAAGCTGCTGGCCTTGTTGCTTCGATTGGGTGGCAAAGTCAGTCTCAAGGCGCTTATTCGCCACCCCGAGGGCGTGCGTCTGCCCGCCAACGAGGCAGGGACATTCCTCGGCAAGCGACTGCGGCGGAAGATCGATCTGGCGCCCGCGCGGGTCCTGGGCGATTTGCCCAGGCTGGAGCGCTACGCGGCCGAAACCCTGGCCCAGGATTCCGGGGGCGACGGCGGGCTCTATCTCATCGGGCGCCGTAGCCGCAAAACCCATAACAGCTGGATGCATCGCAACCCGAAGATTCGACAGGCCGATTCCAACCGGGTTTACATCCACCCCGATGACGCAGTAGCCCGGGAGTTGATCGACGGGGATTAGGTACGCATCTCCCACCACCAGCAGAGCATCGCGCTGCCGGTGTCGATTACCGCAGATATGATGCCCGGCGTCGTCGCCGTGCCCCATGGCTGGGGCCAATCGGTCGATAAACCCCCGGGCGGCAACAGCCAAGGCGAAAATGTCAACCGTATTATCCCCGGCGGACACACCCATATGGAGCCGGCCAGCGGCCAGTCGATCATGCTTGCGCATCGGGTCCAGGTCGAAAAAACTGAAGCTCCCGCCGGTCGCGGGCGCTGATGTTGAAAGCGGGCTAGCCCAGGCCAGCGTCGCTGATTACGGTGCAGACCACGGTTCGATCCCTGCGGGGGCCGTCGAATTCGCAGAAGAAGATATTCTGCCAGGTCGACAGACCCAATTTGCCCTGGATGACCGGGATCGTCTCCGAAGGGCCGACCAGGCCGGCTTTCAAGTGGGCGTCGCCATTACCGTCCTGCTGGTCATGCCGCCAGACGCCCCTGGGGATGAGCTTGCGCAGGCAATCGACGACGTCGGTTTGCACGCTTTCGTCCCAGTTTTCCTGGACCATCATCGCCGCTGTGGCTCCCTGGGCGTAAACCGATACCAGTCCGTTCTCGATGCCGCTGTCACTTACTGCCCGGGCTACCCGGTCGGTAATGTCCACCAGTTCCTCGCGCCGGGTGGTTGATAAGCGGATGATATGTCTCACTGTCAGGCCTCATCACTGTGATGGTCGATTTGGCAGTTACTCGTCAGCAGTTCTAGCCGGTGATACCCGCCAGCGACAGCGTATCGAATAAAGCAGGACTTTTCATACCGTTTCAGCCACGACTTTAGTAATCTACGGGCTCATACCAACAAAACAGGATGAGAATTCAGGCGATGGCAAAAACCGTTTTTATTACCGGCGCATCTTCGGGCCTGGGAAAGGGCATGGCCTACGAGATGGCGTCCCGTGGCTATAACGTTGCGCTGGCTGCCAGGCGACCGCTGGAGGATATGGCCAGGGATATTGCCGACAAACACGATCGGGTGACCAAGGCTTATCCTTTGGATGTCACCGACGGGCATGCTGTGACGCGGTGCCTGGAGCAGGTGGCTTCGGAGTTCTATAGCCTGGATATTGTGATCGCCAATGCCGGCATTGCCGAGACCCGGTTCATCGGCAGCGGTGATTTTGCCGCCGTCAAGGCGATTATCGACACCAATGTGCTGGGCCTGATGGCCACGGTTGAGGCCGCGCTGCCGATCCTGCGGCGGCAGGGCAGTGGCCAAATCGTCGGCGTCAGTTCGGTGGCGGGTGAGCGCGGGATGCCCGGGATGTCGGCCTATTGCGCCTCCAAAAGCGCTGTGAAGACCTATATGCAAGCGCTCCGGGCTGAGACCTATAACGAAAATATCGATGTCACCACACTGGCGCCCGGTTTCATCTCCACGCCCCTCAATGAGAGCATGAAGAGTCGACCCTTCGTCGTGGATCTGGAAACCGGGGTGCGGGCGTTGTGCGATAAAATCGAGCGCAAGGCCTCTTTTTCGTTTGTTCCGGTGTGGCCGTGGGCCATTGCCGGACGTGTCCTGAGCCATGTACCCACCCGCTTTCTCGCAGCGCGTAAGCGCTGAGGGCGCTAACGGAACTCGGTCTGCGATGCGTCGCTATCGATACCATGTGCTATTCGTGTCAGGCATTATCCATTGCGGCACTGCCGCCAAACGATTTTTCGTGCGCGTGGGCGGTCTGGACCCGGGTGGCCAGTGGGCCCCAATGATCGTCGCCACCGTGCGCAACGTACTGCAGGGGGTCATCGGTGTTGCAATTATCCAGACGTTGCTGGTGACCATCGGACTGTTCGTAGCGGATATTCCGGGCGCGCCCATAATCAGTGTGATCGTACTCATCGTCGCGATTGCCCAGTTGCCACTGCTGCTGATCCCGATTATCGTCTACGCATTCTCCATTATGGAGCCTACCTGGGCGATTGTTTTTGCCGTGTATATGGCTATTGCCGGCTTCAGCGACAGTATTCTCAAGCCGATGATGATGGGGCGCGGTCTGGACATCCCGATGCCTATTATTCTGTTCGGCGCCATCGGCGGCATGATCATGTGGGGTATTATCGGGCTGTTCGCAGGGGCCGTGGTGCTCTCCATCGTATACAAGCTGCTTGGCCTGTGGCTGCTGGAACAGGCCGATTAGCTCACAGCGCCGGTATCAGCCTGGAGAACTCCGCGATCATGGGTCTGTCTCTCTCTGGCTTGTCCCGGTTCTGCATACCCACGCCGATATTGCAGCGCTCTGTTCCCCTGTCCCGGCAGGATTTCGGAAGGTCCGCCGTAACTTCTGACATCACCAAAGTGCCGAGAGTCTTGGCTACAAGCCATTTCCGCTGCCCTCCTGCACCATGTCGCAGCGCTATACCAACCCCCTTGGGGTGACCATGGAGGCCTGCGTGATGTGCGGCTTCTGCGAGCGCTACGGTTGCGAGCACAGGGCGGAGGCCAGCCCGCAGACAACGGTGCTGCCGGCCCTGCTGAAAAGCGATCGTTTTGAACTTGGGACGCAATCGCAGGTGCTGCGTGTGAACCTCGATAAGGATGGAGGAAACGCGACCGGTGTGACCTATATCCATGCCGCGGGCGAGGAGATATTCCAGCCGGCGGCATTGGTTATCGTCAGCACCTTCGCATTAAATAATGTGCGCATGCTGCTCCTTTCGGGTATCGGTAAACCCTACGATCCGGCAACCGGAGCGGGCGTCGTGGGCCGCAATTACACCTACCAGACAGTCAGCGGGGCCTGCGTCTTCTGCGACGAGGACGTCGACAGCTCAACGACGAGGATATCGCCGCTGTGTCTGCCTATTACAGTGTGGTGCGCCCCGATTTTCGGAACCCTGAGATGCGTGCACCCATCTCGGGTGCTGTCGAATGTTTATAACTTCGAGAGGTTATGATGACCGCCTTCTGCCAATTGGACTAACCGCCCTATCTCACCGATTCGGCAATCGCTTTTTCGGCGTGTGCGTCAAGTGTTGACCGGCATAAGCCCATTGCCCTCCAAGCTGGCGTTATTGGAGGGGGTGATTCGGTGGCTTTGGACTTCAGGGATTATCGGCGTTATCCCGAGCGCCTTCGCTGTTCTTTCCAGGTGGCTTGGTGGCGCCAGGTTTGGGGATGAGCTATCGCAATGTATACTTGGCGGGCGAGCAATGGCAACTAATTGGAAACCTGGCCTGCTTTATTCGCTGCTCACCGCCATTTTGTGGGGTGCCCTGCCTATCTCCCTGAAAGTCGTCCTCGGTGACATGGACAGTACCACCGCGAGCTGGTATCAGTTTTCGATTTCTGATCATCTGTGCAGAAGCTCTGCCCGGTAATCATCTGATGGACTGCGCAGCGAGTGTCCGCGGTCGGGGCGGTGGGTAACGGACGATCAATCCAGGACACTAAACGGTCATAATGGGAGTAGAAATCGACAAGCTTATTCACGTAATCTACGGTGCCGGAACGCAGCATGCCCTTCGATCGGGAAATCGGTCAGAAACTGCCAGCGTGGCAAGGCTTATCAATCCACGGGATCCTAGGACTAACCGAAATATGGCCCAGCACGAAACCGACTTGATGATTCGGAAAATACCAGATGGCGGATCGACGGAAGTGGTATCGAGGCTGTGGCGGATCTTCACTAGGGCAATGGTATTGTGCGGCGCCATCGTCGCACTGGCCGGTTGCGCCTCCTATGAAGAATCGAAAATACCGCGCTCACTCCCGGTGAGTCAGCCTCGACCTATTCAGTCAGAGCATTCCAGCCCCGTTTCGCCAAGGGAGAGAACTCTTTCATCCTCGCGTTTTCGGGCGGTGGAACCCGGGCTGCCGCCCTGTCCTACGGCGTACTAAAGGCATTGCGGAACGTCACGATCGAAACCAGCCAGGGAGAAGTCCGGCTGCTGGACGCCGTGGATGCTATCAGTTCTGTCTCCGGCGGCAGTTTTACGTCGGTTTACTATGGTCTCCATGGAGACAGGATTTTCACGGACTATGAGGCTGTGTTTCTGCGCAAGGATATCCAAGGTGGTCTCCTGCACCGTCTCAGCAACCCCCTAAACTGGTTCAAACCATTCGGCCGGACCGAGTTGGCTGTCGAGTACTACGAAGAGAATATGTTTCATGGGGCCACGTACGCCGACATGCTAAAAACCGGGGGACCATTGGTCCTGGTAAACGCCTCGGACCTGGCGGCTGGTAACAGCATCTGGTTTACCCAGGACTACTTCGATCTGCTTTGCTCTGACATCCTGGACTTTCCGGTCGCAAGGGCAGTGACAGCCTCCTCGGCAGTACCGGGTCTGTTCACGCCGGTGGTTCTGCGGAACTTTGCCAACTGCCAAGACCGGAGTTCAGTACCCCAGGAGTATGCCCGCGCCGCTGTTGCGGGGCACCCTCAACTGGAGATGGAACTACAGGCGATCGAGAGCTACTCGGACAAGGAAGCGCGTCCCTATGTGCACTTGGTTGATGGCGGCATTACGGATAATCTCGGTGTGCGCGCGCTCCGAAACCTTAGCGTATGGGACGGCGGCGTGAAAAATTATTTTCGCCGGAACGAAAGAAAGCCACCGCGCCGTGTAGCGGTGGTCATCGTCGATGCCTCCACGGAGCCCAGTTACGATATGAATCGTACGAATCAAACGCCGCACCTGACGGAGGTCATCGACGCCATGAGCAGCGTGCAACTGAATCGCTACAAAGCCGCCACGCTGGCATTAACACAGCAGTCGCTCGCTGAACTGAGCCGGGAGCTATCGAAGCCCGAGCACCCGGTGGAAACCTATTTTATCCATCTGGGGCTGAGTCAGGTCAGCGACCCGGCAAGGCAGGAGTTCTTCAACAGCATCCCCACCTCTTTCTACCTTAGCGACGAGCAGGTAGATGCGCTGATCGAAATCGCAGGCGAGTTGCTGCTGGCTAACCCGGAGTTTCGCAGGTTGGTGGCCGACCTAGACCTGGACAACCTCGAGGTTGAATTGAGTTCAGGAAAAATAAAAACGCATCTTGCCCAAAGTCGACAATTGCCGGACAGCCGATGATCCAGCCGGCGTGTATGTGGAGAACGACTATGGAGGCTTACGCTTGCACCGGGTAAAAGCGCCCAACGTCGCTGAACTCAAAGCGCTGGTGCATGCCGTCAGTCCTCTGCCGGGTTACTGCGCATCAAGTGCTGGTACCGGCTCTCCTTTTCCCGGTAGCTCTTCAGTGTCACTGACGGCCTCAAGCACATGGTGCAGCAGATAATCGATGATATGGAAGCGGCACTGGCGGAGCGCAGAAAACCCGTCCCAAGAACAAATTAAGGCACCTCTGATTAATTCGGTGTCACCTCAGGCTTAGCGCCGTGATATCCTGCAAAGCGTGGTTGAATCCAGAATGCTCTCCTCTGTTTTTGCTGCTTCCTTTTTGGCAGTGTCGGGTCTGCTATTGGCCTGATGCCAAGAATTGGGCTGAAAGTGGTTGAAACCCGGTGCGTCGAGGGTGAGTTGGTGGCGAAATGAGCTGGATTTGGAGGGGAGGGGGTAGTGACGGCGGTTCGGTGGATGTTCACTAAGGGGGGGATATGCCTAATGCTTCCTAAACCCGGTCGGCAGATTGCCGAGCGCGGTTTACCAGCGGGTGATCCGTCCCGATCGAATGTTGGGATTACCACAGGCGTTGAGCGGGGCGTATTGGCCAACGGCGCCAGGAAGTCACCAGATGCATATTGACTGCCCCGATCCCTATCATGGACTAGCCCTTCGCCGGGCGGCCGGCGCCGCTGCGGGATAACATTTGTGCGCTGAATGCAGGTAATACCAGATCGATGATCAACAGATTAGGCTTCACGGTTTCGCTCGCCAGGACCGCGTTGAACGCTGTAGCCGGTGCGTTTTTGACTCTGGTGCTTGTTTTCATCCTGTATCTTGACAATAGGCCGGATCTGTCGCTTTGGCACACAGTCGAACTGGACGAGGAATTCACGGCAGATTCGCGGGTTGCCAGTTTTGACGAGTACCTCGCGCTCGAGGAGAGGCTCTTTCGACAACTCGATGAGCTGATATACGCCCAAACAGGGCCAGCCCATGGCCTGAAAATCAACCGTTACCAGCGAGGTAGCCTGGCTGATCCTGGACGCTGGCCGCGGAACTGGAATCGCAGTTTCCTGCTGAAGGCGAAGGCGCCGAGGGCATCGGTGCTCCTTCTGCACGGCCTCTCCGACGCACCCTACAGTCTGCGCCATCTGGGTGAGCGATTGCACGCCGCGGGGGCAACCACACTCGGTCTGAGGATACCCGGCCACGGTACGGCTCCTGCCGGTTTGGTGGAGGTGACCTGGCAGGACATGGCCGCCGCGGTACGTCTCGCTGTCCGTTACCTGTCCGCAACGGTGCCGGATGCCCCCATTTATATCGTCGGATACTCTAACGGGGCGGCGCTTGCCGTGCATTACACCCTGGCAAACCTTGACACCTATGGTTCGCCGGAGATCGCCGGGCTGGTCCTGCTGTCGCCGGAGATCGGCGTCACCCCAGTTGCGGCGTTTGCCGTTTGGCAGGCCCGCTTGGGCCACCTACTCGGCATGGAAAAACTGGCTTGGAACGACATCCTGCCGGAATACGAGCCATTCAAGTATGGCTCGTTTGCGGTGAACGCGGGCGATGTTTCCCATCGCATTACCCGGGAAATTCAGCGTGAAATCAACAGGCTCGGCGAGAGCGGAGGATTGTCGGGTATACCGCCGGTACTGGCTTTCTCCTCGGTGATCGATTCCACGGTTCAGGCACCGGCCCTGGTGAGCAGCCTGTTTAATCGCCTCAGCCCGGGCGGTCACGAATTGGTGCTGTTCGATATCAACCGGAAGGCGGGCATAGAGGACATCCTGCGCTGGCGTCCGGACGATATGCTGGCCGCGCTGCAGCAGGCGCCACGGGACGCCTTCGGGCTGACGCTGGTGACCAATCAAAATGAGCAGGTTCCGGATGTAGAGGCGCGCCATTGGCGGCCGGGCCAGGATCAATTCAGTAAGGAACCCCTCGGACTGCGCTGGCCACCCGGCGTCTACTCCCTCTCCCATGTGGCGCTGCCCTTTCCCCCGGATGACCCGCTGTACGGTGGGCGACCTGTCGAATCCAGCCCAGGCATCCGCTTGGGTGATATCGCCATGCGCGGCGAACGGGGCGCCCTGGCGGTCAGCGCGGACGCCCTGTTGAGACTGCGCTGGAATCCTTTCTATTCCTACATGGAAAATCGCACCCTGGCGTTTATCGAACTCGATTAGCACCATGTTCCTGCAGATTATTCACGGCGGTATTCACGATAGCGTCGAATAGCCACCGGCTTCTCGCTGCACGCCGGGGTGTCGACCGAGGTTCATCGGCCGGGCGGCGCTCCGCCATGCCGTTACATAATCCGTTCGGCCAAATATCGGTGAGATATGGCGGCCAGGCACATCACTTTTGAGCCAGTGGCCAAGACCATCGGGGCCCACGGGGATAATTTGCTTGAAGATGGATGCGCCGAAGTGGACCATGGAGAGAGTCGAGTGGCAGCAGCCGGCCGATGTTGGCAACCATCTCATCCAGACATCTCCCTATTTTCGTTTTCGAAATATTGATTGCTTGTTCGCATGTATTCTGCCCGTCCAGAAAATCTCACCCGGACGCAAAAGCGGCGAGCTGTGGACGATCAGAAACGCTGAAGATAGTCGTTAATGGCAATGCCAATGCCGAAGCGCTCCATTTCGTAATCGTAGTCCAGCAGACTTTCACCAAAGCCGTTATAGTATTGCGCATAGATGCGAAATACCTTGCTGATGGGGTAGCTCCAGGTCAGTTCGAAGGATGTCTCCTGAGTGCCGGGGCGCAGCATTGCGGTAAACGTGTTGCGATTGGGCGCCCAGACCGCGCGCAGGTCACCGTACCCATAGTAGCGATACATTCCAGGGTTGTCGTCATCCTCCTCATCCTCCGGGAGACGGTACCAGGCCCTGACCAGGACAGCCAGGTCGTCGGTGATGGATATGCCGCCTTTGGCCATGATGCGATTCCAGCTCCTGGAAAACCGCTGGCTCTGCCCGTTCGACTGGTGGTTGAAGCCCAGGGACCAGCCGGAAATCTTCAGCCCCAGAAAATCATAATTGTTGAAGTCTCGCACATAGATTTCGGGTTCGTAGTTGGTCTCCCGAAACGGCGCAGAGAAATCATCATTGAAAAGCTGCCAGTATGACCTTGCGGTGTAAGCAACGTAGGTGTCGAAATTGGTTCCAAACATATGCCGCCATACCGGCGCTTTGATGCTGAGCTGGAACTGCATTTCGCTGTCCTGCACAGGATTGACCGTGTCGGTCTGGTCTTCGAAGGGCGCCTGATTGGGCTGATCCATGACCGTGTAGAGAATGTAATTGGGGTAGCTCGGCGTGATCGCGAACGGCCGATCCTCGATCTGTGCCTCGGTGGCATAACGAGCCTCGATAATGTCCTGTTGTTCATACACTGGCACTGAGACAGCCACCGGTTTTTCTGTTGTCGATGCCGGTCCTGTGCTATCTGCACAGGACCGGCGGATGTCCCCAATGCTGGTGGAGTCCTCGGCCATGGCGACGGCCTTGAGTATGCACGTCTCCTGGTCGCTGGGCACGCTGGCCGCGCTGGCCAGGGAAGCAACTGGAGAGGGAGCAACGAACAAAGCCAGCAAACTGACGGAACGCAAAGGCACTCTATATCTCATGATGATTGACAGCTCCAGTTATCAAAATTACCAATGGTGAGTACGAGTTGTACTCCTTTCTCCAGTACCACGCGAGTTTCGCCGGTCAGGGTGGTATCGACTTCGTCAGAGCCCGCCAGGAAACGACGTGCCCCGGGGGGCATCGAATCCCGTATCGCCGAGGTTAAAGCGGGTATTCGTAGCCGTTTGGCCGTTAGCAGGTCCAGCTTGAAGATGACCGCAATTCTCGATCGCAGGGACTGGTTGGCGCCATCTCCAAGCGGAAAGGGCAGAACTGGCTGAAAGCTCCCTCGCGCCGCGTTCTGGTCAGCGGCGTCATATGCAAGTCATCCTGGTAACCGACATAGTGGAAATTCGAATTCATTGACTGCAGGGTAGTATTGGGGTTTGCAAGTTCCGCGGCGACTTCTTCAGCGCTGCTAGTGGTATCGCTTTCACCCTGATTTTTCGCCTTATCAGCGGCAGCCGCCGCGCCGGATTGCTGGTTGTTCGACGCATCGGCGAAAGCGTTTGGCGTGGTAGCAAACCAGCCGAGTATCGATGTCAATAGTAACCCATGCAGAAATACGCGGGCACCGATGCCTCCAACCTCCAAAATCACTTGTCACCCATTGCGCTGACGAAAAATCGTTTTGACCAAGTACGTAAAGCTCACCACGTGCTCTTCGTTCGCTGTCGCCGCCAAGCCCCAATATTCCTTCCTCAAGTATCCCGGCGCATCGTCGTCAAAGACGCCCCGCGCGACGGTCTTGGTGCCCGCTTTAACCCACAGACGAATCGCAGCGCCGGTGTTGGCATGCATCACCGCAGAGGTGTTCCAGTGTCTCTGTATGCTGGGAGCGGGTTGGGGAGTCGCGCTGTGTTCCACGATTCTCGGGGTCACGCCAGTCACGACGTTGGCTCCTGTCGAGCCATGGTCTCGCCAATCATCATGCTGGTTGGTCAAGCATAAAGCGCATCATCTCCGAAGTCGAGATCCACCGAACCACCGTTGTCCTTGCCCACCAGGTCCCGCCCATTGCAGGCTGCAAGCCGCGGCCCTGTTTTTCCACCCCGACACTACGCCAGCGATACTCAAAATCCACCCTGAAATATTTTCACCTTAGGCAACTCTGATCAATTCGGTACTAACTCAGCGGAGTCTTTGTGCCGATGCGTGTACTCAGCCTGTCTGTCCTGTTGCGCGTCCGGCGTCGGGACCTTGTGTGGCCTCTTCTCGTGGGGCTCCTCGTCTGGGCGGGCGTGGAGGCGGGTGCGGGATTGGGCGCCTGGCAGGACAATGACAAAAGGGAGCAGACAATAGGGGGCAGAGCCCTCTTCCCAAAGCAGGGCGCAGAGAAGAGCCTGGTCTGTGATTGCGCCGGTCGTGCCGCTGCCCCGGCAGCGCAGCACAATCACGAGTTGAGAGCGTGAAAGCGCACGAGAAAATGAGGCAGTCAGGCGAATCGGAACTGACTGGCAGGTATATCTTGCGGGGTCCATCCTGGACTAACGCCAGGGTTTTCGAGTTTCCTCCTTAACCCAAGACTGCGCAGCGTAATCCGGAACCTGGATTGCCGGCAGTGACTCTCGGAAAGAGACATCTGCTGTCGCGAATACTCTGTTCCCGCGGTGAAACCGGGAGTTTACAAATACGGGACACAGTGAGCGGTTCGGCTCCCATTGGTATTTGTCTTGTTGTTGATATGGGACAATATTCGGCCAGGAACGCAGGGATTCATCGGATCCGATGGGATAAATGCTACCTTGTATCCTTTGAAATTTAAAAATACAGAATAGTTGAATATGGTTCAATCTGTCTTATTTGTATGCATGGGCAACATCTGCCGCTCTCCGGCGGGGGAGGCGGTATTCCTGCGACACCTGAAGCAGTCGGCCCTTGCCGATCGAGTTACCGTCGACTCTGCGGGTACGATTGGTTACCACGAAAACAGCCCGGCCGATGCCCGCATGCGCCATCATGCCGGCCTGCGAGGCTATGAATTGTGCAGTCGCGCCCGCAGGGTGACCGACGAGGATTTTTACCGCTTCGACCTTATCGTCGCGATGGATCGTGACAACCTGGCGAACCTGCAGTTGCGCAAGCCCGCGGACGCTAGTTCCGAGCTGCGATTGTTCGGTGATTTTGTCGGCAGCCTGGGGCCGATCGAGGACGTTCCCGATCCTTACTACGGCGGCGATGAGGGTTTTGAGCGGGTTCTCGATTTGCTGGAGGACGGCGTGGGGGGATTACTGGACCACGTTGCATCCCGGCTGGCTGACAGCGGCTGAAGCGTTGTGCTGGATCATGCCGCATTTTGCCAAGCGATTACCGATGCCACCGGGGCACAGTTTGATCTGCTGCACAGCGAGCGGCGCGGTGGTGGCTGCATCAATGATGCCTGGGAGCTTCGGGGCAGGGACGGGCGCCGTTTTTTTGTCAAGGCAAACCCGGGCGCTGACTCGCCGACCATGTTTCGTCGCGAAGCAGAGGCCCTGGCCGTACTCAGCCGGGCCAACGCCATACGCGTGCCGCAACCGGTTTGTCAGGGCGAAGCCTCCGGCACAGCTTTCCTGGTGTTGGAGTATTTGCCCCTGGCCAGTCGCGGCAGCTTTGCGCAGATGGGCAGGTCCCTGGCAAAACTGCATGCCGTCACCAATCAATGGTTCGGCTGGCACGCCGACAATTACATCGGCAGGACACTGCAGAAGAATCCGCCATGCACGGATTGGATCGGGTTTTTTCGCGATCAGCGCCTGGCTTTTCAGATCGATCTAGCGCGGCGTGGCGGCCTGGCACTGCCCCAAGGTGACCACTTGCTCGACCGGCTGCAACAGTTTTTTGAAGGCTATCAGCCGCTGCCCTCGCTGCTGCACGGCGATCTGTGGAGCGGCAACGCCGGTTTTTTGCGGGCCAGCGGCGAGCCGGTCCTGTTCGATCCCGCCTGTTATTACGGCGATCGCGAGTGTGACCTGGCTTTCACGGAAATGTTTGGCGGCTTTGGGCCGGAATTCCTCACGGCCTACCAGCAGCAGTGGCCATTGGCCGAGGGCTATGGTCGGCGCAAACCGCTCTACAACCTCTACCATGAGTTGAACCACTTCAACCTGTTTGGTGGCAGTTATGGCAACCAGGCAAGTGCCACCATTGCCGAGTTGTGCAGGCAGCTATAGTCGCGACTTCCCGCAGAGGGCAGGCGCCGCGCAATTACGGCTAACCGCCATATCTCACCGATTCGGCAATCGCTTTTTCGGCGTGCCTGTTAGTGTAGGGTAGGGCTGTAGGGTAGGGCGCCTATTGGGTTTCTCGCCGGATCTTGCACGCTGTACGAAATCTTCCTCCTGCGGCCATAGCTACGGCTATGCCCTTGGTCGGAAAATCCCGCACCGCGCACAACTTCTCGCCGGGAACTCCAAATATCGGTGAGGTATGGCGGCTAACCGCCGGCGCCCCCAGCTGATACGAACCCGCAGCTCCTTGATCCAGGTCAAGACCTTGGCATTTTTACTATTCGCACGGTGTCCCGAGCGCGCAACTTTAGACCAATGGCCAATAGCTCACAGCGGCGGGACGATGCTAGCGTCAGGTTTACATAAAAATCAAAATGGTCGATTGGGTGCGGGGCCAAGTCTTCCCGTCGCGTTTTCCCAGTTGCTGTCTGTCGCCAGCAGGCCAGGTCACGACGGAGAGTCGGTTATGAGTTCACCCGCTACCTTCTATGAAGTATTTCGACAACAGGGCATCAGCAGGCGATCCTTCAACAAGTTCTGCGCGCTCACGGCGGCTTCACTGGGCTTGAGCCCCGCCTTTGCACCAAAGATCGCCCACGCCATGGAGACCAAACGCCGGACACCGGTGATCTGGCTCAATGGACTGGAGTGCACCTGCTGCTCCGAGAGCTTTATTCGCTCGGGTCACCCCCTGGTATCAGATGTGGTGCTGTCGATGTTATCGCTGGATTATTCCCACGTGCTGATGGCCGCTGCGGGTCACCAGGCGGAAGCGGCCCTGGAGGAAACGCGGCGCGATCACGCGGGGGAATATATTCTCGCCGTGGAGGGCAACCCACCCCTCAACGAAGACGGCATGTTTTGCATTATCGGGGGGCGCCCCTTCCTCGACCAGTTACAGGAAATGGCCGCGGGTGCCAAGGCCATCGTGGCCTGGGGCTCCTGCGCGTCCAACGGCTGCGTACAGGCGGCGCGACCCAACCCTACCCAGGCGACGCCGATTCACAAGGTAATCAAGGACAAACCCATTATCAAAGTGCCGGGCTGCCCTCCCATTGCCGAGGTCATGACCGGTGTACTCACTTATATGCTGACCTTTGACCGTTTGCCGCCGCTGGACCGCCTGGGCCGGCCCAAGATGTTCTACGGCCAGCGGATTCACGACAAGTGCTACCGACGGCCGCATTTCGACGCCGGCCAGTTTGCTGAAGCCTGGGACGATGAAAACTCCCGCAAGGGCTACTGCCTCTACAAGATGGGGTGTCGCGGGCCCACGACCTACAATGCCTGCTCAACCGTGCGCTGGAATGAGGGTGTGTCGTTTCCTATCCAGTCCGGCCATGGCTGCATAGGCTGCTCGGAGGAAAACTTCTGGGACAACGGACCGTTCTATGACCGTCTGGCGGAGGTACACACCCCCCTGGGTGTCGAGTCCAACGCCGACAAACTGGGCCTGGGTGCACTGGGTGTGGTTGGCGCCGGCATTGCGGCCCATGCGGCGGCATCTGCCCTGCAACGGGCCCGGGCTTCCGACACCCCCGCGAAATCCGATTCAGGAGAATAAAGCATGGCAATCCAGACACCCAATGGCTTTTCCCTGGATAATTCCGGCCAGCGTATCGTCGTTGACCCGGTCACCCGGATCGAGGGTCACCTGCGTATCGAGGTCAACATCGACGAGAGCAACATCATCCGTAATGCGGTCTCCACCGGCACCATGTGGCGTGGCCTGGAGGTGATACTCAAGGGGCGTGATCCCCGCGACGCCTGGGCCTTTACCCAGCGAATCTGCGGCGTATGCACCGGCACCCACGCCCTCACTTCGGTGCGGGCGGTGGAGGACGCGCTGGACATCCAGATACCCGAAAACGCGAATATCATCCGTAACATCATGCAATTGGCCCTGCAGGTACACGACCATCTGGTGCACTTCTATCACCTGCACGCGCTGGACTGGGTGGACGTGGTGTCGGCGCTGTCGGCTGATCCCAGGGCGACCAGCGAGTTGGCCCAGTCGATATCCAGCTGGCCCAAGTCCTCACCGGGTTATTTCCGCGACCTCCAGTCCCGGCTGAAAAAGTTTGTCGAGTCCGGCCAACTGGGGTTGTTTCGCAACGGCTATTGGGGCCATGCGGCCTACAAGCTGCCCGCCGAGGCCAACCTGATGGCCGTTGCCCACTACCTCGAAGCGTTGGATTTCCAGAAGGAAATCAAGAAGATCCATACCGTCTTCGGGGGCAAGAACCCCCATCCCAACTGGCTGGTGGGCGGCGTGCCCTGTCCGATCAACGTATCCGACACCGGTGCGGTGGGCGCCATCAACATCGAGCGTCTCAACCTGATCAAGAGCATCATCGACCAGAGCCGACAGTTTGTTGACCAGGTCTACCTGCCCGACATCATGGCGATAGCTTCGTTCTACAAGGACTGGGGCTTTGGCGGTGGCTTGTCCAGCACCAACGTGCTGTCCTACGGCGATATCCCGGACTACGCCAACGACTACAGCGGCAGTAATCTCCTGCTGCCCCGGGGCGCCATTATCAACGGCAACCTCAACGAGATTCACGAGGTGGACCTGCGGGACAGCGAGGAAATCCAGGAGTTCGTCAGTCACTCCTGGTATCGCTATGCCGACGAAGATATCGGCCTGCATCCCTGGGACGGCGTCACCGAGCCGAACTTCGACCCCGGCGCCAATTTCAAGGGCACCCGGACCCGCATTGATTCGCTGGACGAAAGCGCCAAGTATTCCTGGATCAAGAGCCCCCGCTGGAAGGGGCACGCCATGGAAGTGGGCCCGCTGGCGCGCTATATCATCGGCTACGCGGCCAATAACCCGGAGTTCAAGGAGCCCACCGAAAAGTTGCTCACCGATCTGGATCTGCCGGTGAGTGCCCTGTTTTCTACCCTCGGGCGGACGGCAGCCAGAGGCCTGGAATGCAGCTGGGCCGCCGAGAAACTGCAGTATTTTTACGGCCGCCTGATCGACAATATACGGGCCGGCGATACCTCCACCGCCAACATCGAGCGCTGGGAGCCCGCTACCTGGCCGAAGGATGTCAAGGGCGTGGGCTTTACCGAAGCCCCCCGGGGGGCGCTGGGTCACTGGGTCCACATCAAGGATACCCGCATCGAGAACTACCAGGCGGTGGTACCCACCACCTGGAATGCGGGCCCGCGGGATGCCGAAGGCAATATCGGGGCCTACGAGGCCGCGCTGCTGGATACCCCGGTGGACAATGCCGAGCAGCCCCTGGAAATTCTGCGCACCATCCACTCATTCGATCCCTGCCTGGCGTGTTCGACTCACGTAATGAGTCCGGAAGGTGAGGAACTCGTCAACGTCAAGGTCCGCTAGGAGGCAATCATGGCCAAGAAGCAAGGGCTATTACACTCGCTGGTGCATCACGCCACCGAGGTGCAGTCTCCGGCCGCCAAGATCTACGTCTACGAGGCGCCGGTGCGGATATGGCACTGGCTCAATGCGCTGTGCATCGTCCTGCTCTGCGTCACCGGCTACCTGATCGGCAAACCGCTGCCCTCGGTGCCGGGGGAAGCTTCATTCAATTACGCCTTCGGCTACGTTCGAATGATTCACTTCGGCGCTGGCCAGGTGTTGGCCGTGGCACTGTTGTATCGCTTGTTTTGGGCAGTCTTCGGCAACCATCACGCCCACCAGCTTTTTCTGCCGCCGTTATGGAGCCTGCACTGGTGGAAGGAAGTCTGGCACGAGGTGCGCTGGTACGCCTTTCTGGAAAAAACGCCGAAGAAGTACGTCGGCCATAATCCGCTGGCGCAGCTCGCCATGTTCTTCACGTTCCTGTTGCCGTTGTTACTCAGCATTTTTACCGGCTTCGCCCTCTATGCCGAGGGCGCGGGGATCGAAAGCGCCTGGTACACGGCTTTCGGCTGGGTCTTTGCGCTGCTTGGCGACAGCTTCACCGTGCATACCATTCATCGCATCAGTATGTGGGTGATCATTTGCTTTACGGTTGTCCACATCTATGTCGCCATTCGGGAAGATATCATGAGCCGCCAGAGCCTGGTGTCCACCATGATTTCCGGCTGGCGCTACTTTAAGGACGACAAGGAATGAGCGCTGACACAAAGGCCCTGGTGTTGGGGGTCGGCAATATTCTCTGGGCGGACGAGGGGTTTGGCGTGCGCTGTGTCGAGGCGTTTGCCCGCCATTACCAAACCCCGGACGAACTGGTGGTGGCCGACGGCGGCACCCAGGGCTTGTACCTGGTGGACTTGCTCCGGGAGTACGACCCCGTGGTGATCTTCGACGCGGTTGATTTTGGCGATGCGCCGGGGACGCTGCGCATCGTCGAAAATGATGCTATTCCGGCTTTTGTCGGCGCCCACAAGATGAGCCTGCACCAGGCCGGCCTGCAGGACGTTATCGCCTGTGCCAAGCTGCTGGGTGACTGTGCCCGTAACATGCTGCTGGTCGGTGTGCAGCCCGAGGAGCTGGAAGACTATGGCGGCAGCCTGCGACCGCTGGTGCGCGCTGCAATTCCCCCGGCGCTGGCCGTGGCCCGGCGCTACCTGGCGGATCATGGTATCGAGGTTGAGCGACAGGGGGAAAACCCGACCGGCACAGACGTGATTACCAGCGGTCTCGACCTGGAGACCTACGAGTCGGGCCGACCTGATGACGCCCTGGCCTGCCGCTACGGCGATGAGCGCATTCTCAGTCGGACCACACAGAGCTGATATGTGTCTCGGCATACCCATGCGGGTAAAGTCCACTGTATCCACAACGGCGGTTGTGGCGGAAGATCCGCAAACCCCGGCCAGTGGTCGTCTGATCGATACCTCGCTGCTGGAACAGGCCCCCGCGGTGGGGGACTGGTTGTTGGTGCATGTGAATGTCGCTATCCGCAGCCTGTCAGCCGGGGAGGCGAAGCAGGTCCGGGATGCCCTGCAGGCGGTTACGGCTGCGGCTGCCGGGCTGCCCTTCGAACACCTGCTGGGGGATTTGATCGATCGAGAACCCGAGCTGCCGGCACATTTGCGGGCGGCCCAAGCTGCGGTGAATGACAATGAACAGTAGTGCGATTACCGATATGCTGGAGCGCGGTGTGCTGCAGCCCCTGGACGCCGTAAACATTGATGAGTTTCTTGCCGGCGAGGGTCTGCGGGTGCTGTTTTTCGCCGGCGACCACAGTCGCCGCAGCGATGCCCAGGATGTGGCGGTGGCCCTGCGAGAGGTGCTGAAGGACTATCCCGAAAAGGTGGCGGCCGGCCTGGTACAGACTGCTGACGAGGGTGCACTGCAAGGGCGCTTCCGGGTGCTGGCGTTTCCCAGCCTGGCCCTGGTTTTGGGGGGCGAGACGCTGGAGGTTATACCCAGGGTTCGGGACTGGAGCGACTATGTACAGGCTTTTCGCCGCTATCTGGGCGATGCGGCAGGGCGGTCAACGGTGGAGAACCAAGCGTGAGCAAATCAGATCTTATACCCAGTGTCGAGCTGCAGAAGTCGCGCCAGAACCCGATGATCTGGGAGGGCGAGGAACAGGCGGAGGGGGTGTTTCTTGACACCGGCGACGCCCTGGACCTGCTCGGCACCCCGGCGTTGCAGCTACCCCCACAACCCCGCCTGCCCATAGACTTCGAGCCCAACGCAATCCTCCGGGAGACACTCACCGGGGTCAGCTCGGCGCTCCACGGTGCTGCCCGGGGCGAATCGGTGGAACGAATCGCGATCGCCAGGCTAGACCGCCAGTCGCGACAGGCGCTGCTGGAAATGCTCGGCGAGGGGGAGGTGCAGGGCTCACTGGTACTGGACGGGGTGGAATACTCCCTCGCCGAATCCGTGCTGCCGGGCTTGTGGCGCATTGCGGGCTCGGACGGCGGCGAATGGCTGGAAGTGGGATCGGTACCGGGCATTGTAACGGCGGCTGCCTCCAGCCTGCGCCCTGCACCGATCGCCTTGCCCCCGGCGCTTCCCGGCGTGATGAACGGCCTGGCGGTGCTGGCGGAAATCAATGACCACGCTGCCGGCTGGAATGAGCAGATGACCGACAATCGGGTGCTGAACTTTACCCTGCTGCCCATGAGCCCCCAGGACCAGCAGTTACTCATCGATGTTCTGGGGCGGGCCGAGTTGGTGCTGGAGTCCGGCGGCTTTGGTAACTGCAAGGTAATGGCCACCACGGTGCGCCATGTGTGGGCGGTGCAGTACGTCAACGCCATGGGTAACACCATACTCGACACCATCGAGGTCGGTCGTATCCCCGACGCGGCGCTGGCCGCCAGAGAGGATATCGAGGATTCGGCAGAGCGCTTCGACGAAATCCTTGATACCTACCTGTCATGAGTGGATTCGAAGGTTCTTTTCTGGGCAGGGGCGACCGTATCGCCCCCACGACCCAACTCGAGTGCGGTGTTTGCTGGTGGGTTTACGACCCTGCGGTGGGCGATGAAACCTGGCAGATACCGGCGGGCACGGGCTTTGCCGAGCTGCCGGATTACTGGCGCTGCCCCAGTTGCGACAATCCGCGGGAGCAATTTATGGTGCTCGGGGCGGCAGCCGCCACGTCCGCTCCCGAGGCCAGGCCGAGCCGTGGCGTCGGGCTCGAAAAAATCCGCCAGGTCGAGGATCAGCTAAGCCGGGCTTACGCCGCGATCGACAAGCGCATGCGCGGCTTGCCGGTATATAACGACAAACTCGATATCCAGGTGGTCGGGATGCGTCGCTGGGCGGAGGGCTTGCTGGGAGTTGTGGCGACGCCCTGGTGTATGAATATCGTGCTGGTGCCATCGGCTGATGCATCACGGCGCATGGAAGGGACCACCCGTAACCTGGCATTCCCGGCGGGCAGTTACCCGTTTATCGCCGGCCAACTCCCCGGGCAGGGTGCGCTGGAGACCTGCTCACTGTTCTCGCCCATGGACGAGTTCGACGACCCGGCCGTGGTGGGGTTGGTCGCGGCCCACGCGATTAATGGCCTGTTCGAGGCACCCCAGCCGAGCCCTGCAACGGGCGCTATGGGGCGCCGGGACTTCTTGCGCGGTGGGAGACGGGACGGTGACCGGGCAGGGCGCTGAGCCGCTGGCGCCAAACATTCGGATAGACGTCGACTGTCACGGCGTGAGGGTGCGACAGCAGCGTCCTGCTATTGCTTCATCCCTGGTGGGCATGGCGGCAAGCGCGGCGTTACGACTGGTACCGGTGATGCTGCCGATTTGTGGCCGCGCCCAGGCAGTCGCCGCACAGCGAGCAGTGGCCGCCGCGCAGGGTGATAGCAACGCGCCGGCGGCAAATCCCGCAGAGCCGATACTCTGGCGTGAACAGGCGTTCGCTGCCGCCTGGCGTTATTGTGTCGACTGGCCAGACCTGCTCGGGGAGCCCCGGCGGATGGAAGATCTGGCCGCTGTTCGCGGTGCTGCCAACGACGCGGCCTGTAGTGCGGCCCTGGCGCGACTGACCCCGGGCATCGAACGGGTGCAAAGTGTTGATCAACTGCTGGACTGGGCTCGCGCCAGCGATACGGTGGCGGGGCGGCTGGCCGCTGTAGCGCTGGAATCCGGGGGAGCGGTTGAGGGCTGCCAGTGCCTGGCGGGGGAGGCGTTGGTCCAAACCGCGGCAACGGCTTTTGCGCGACGGGCATTCGATCCGCTGTCGCCCTGGGACAGCCCCCTGGAAGTGGGCCCGCTGGCAATGGAGCGCGATCCCCTGGTGGCGGCCGTGCGCGCGCATCTGGGGGCTTCTATTGCGGGCCGGATTTTGGCGCAGATACTGGATTCGCGGGCGATCTGCGCTCATCTGGCGGCCGCTGCCGCACCCGCCGAAGCAGCGGTGGATGCCTGGTTGCTCGAAGCCGGAGTCGGCATGGGACGGGCGATGACCTCCCGTGGTCCGGTTTTCCATCGGGTGAGCCTGCAGGGTAGCAGTGGATACAGGGTGGCGGACTGGCGGGTACTGGCGCCCACGGACTGGCACTTCGCGCCCCGGGGGCCGGTAGTCGCCGGAATCGCGCAAATCCCGGACCCGGGCCCAGACCGGATGCGGCTGTTGGTGATCAGCTACGACCCCTGCGCTCCCTGGAGTCTGCATTGCGACCCTGACGGGGGATAGCGTTGTGCATGAGATGTCGCTGTGCAATAGTTTGATCGACCTGATTGGCGACCAACAGCGCCAACAGGGTTTCGCGCGGGTGGTCGAAGTACGCGTCGAAGTCGGGGTGCTGGGCCACGTCGATCCCCATGCGCTTGAGTTTGCCTTCGATGTGGTGACCCCCGGCTCGGTGGCCGAGGGCGCCCGATTGGTGATCAGGGAAATACCCGGCTCTGGCTGGTGTATGGACTGTTCGAAAATGGTGGCCATGGCCAAACGCGGCGATGGATGCCCTGACTGCGGTGGTTTCGGTATTATCGTCGAGCAGGGCGATGAGTTGCGGTTAAAAGAACTGGAGGTGATTTGATGTGCGGTGTTTGTGGATGCTCAGAGGGCGACACCCGGGTAGAGATTCCGGCGGAGGGCCAACACGGCCACGCTGACCCGGGCGGCCCGGTCTTGCGTGACGACCCGGCCCAGCGCTCTCACCTGGTGAGCGTCGAGCAGGACATTCTCGCCAAGAATGATGCCCTTGCCGCCCACAACCGGCAGCATTTCAACAGTCATCGGGTACTGGCGCTGAACCTGGTGTCGTCCCCGGGTGCGGGGAAAACGGCGCTACTGGTGGCTACCCTGAAGCACTTGTTGCCGGCGGCCACGGTTGCGGTGATCGAGGGCGACCAGGAGACGGTAGCCGACGCCGAGCGGATTCGTGCCACCGGCGCACCCGCACTGCAAATCAATACCGGCAAGGGCTGTCACCTGGACGCCGAGATGGTGGACCAGGCTTTCAGGCAGCTTCATTTCAGTGACGGCATACTCTTTATCGAAAACGTCGGTAACCTGGTCTGTCCGGCGGGATTCGACCTGGGTGAAGCCCACAAGGTGGTGATCGCCTCGGTCACCGAGGGTGAAGACAAACCCCTGAAGTATCCCAACATGTTCGCAGCCTCCAGCCTGATGCTGGTGTCGAAGGTGGATCTGCTGTCACACCTGGATTTTGATGTGGAGTTGCTGATCGCCAATGCCAGGCGGGTCAACCCGTCCATTGCTGTGATCCAGGTATCGGCCAAAACCGGGGAGGGCATGGAGCGCTGGCTGCGCTGGGTCGAGGGTGCCGCCCAAATGGCTGCGGCGAGTACCTGAGTCGTGGCGTCAGCCGGCCAATCACTCACAGCTTCGCTGGGGCGAGAGCGCCGCCGGCTCCGAATTCGCGGCCTGGTGCAGGGGGTGGGATTTCGCCCCCACGTCTATCGCTGCGCCCGGCGCTTCGAAGTAGGCGGGTTTGTCGCCAATGGTCCAGAGGGCGTATTACTGGAGGCCGAGGGCGAGGATCTCGACGCTTTCATCGCGGCCCTGACGGCGGAGCTGCCACCCCTGGCGCGCATCGACACGCTGCTGCAATCCCCCCTCGTGGCGGTCGGCGAGACGGCGTTCCGGATTGCCGAAACCCGCCCCGGGGCCGCTGCCGGTGCTGCCATTCCCGCCGATACGGCGACTTGCGACAGCTGCCTGGCGGAATTGTTCGACCCCACCGACCGCCGTTACCTGCACCCGTTCATTGCCTGTTGCGACTGTGGCCCGCGCTATACCATGAGTCGGGCGTTACCCTACGATCGGGACACCACCAGCATGGCGGACTTCAAACTCTGCCCCGACTGCGAGCTTGAGTATACCGACCCCGACAGCCGCCGCTTTCATGCGGAACCGGTGGCCTGCCATGCTTGTGGGCCGCGATTATCGATGCCCCTAAGCGACGTCTGCAAAGCCCTTGCCGCGGGTAAAATAGTTGCTCTCAAGGGTATCGGCGGATACCACCTCGCCTGTGATGCCCGCAATGCCCCGGCCGTGGAACGGCTGCGCGACAGCAAACAGCGGGACGGTAAGCCCTTCGCGGTGATGGTGCTGAATGCGGCCAGTGCTGCTCGGCTGGTGGACCCGGGCGCCAGGGGCCGGGACATCCTCCAGGGCAGGGAGCGGCCGGTGGTGATCCTGCCGGTCCATGGCGATGCCGGTGGCCTCTGTGACGCCGTGTCCCGGGGGCTTGGTACGCTGGGACTGATGCTGCCCTACAGTGGACTCCATTATCTGCTGTTTCACCAGTTGCTGGGTTGCCCCCCGGGGGTCGACTGGTTGCAGCAGCCCAATGACCTGGCCCTGGTGATGACCAGCGCCAACCTCAGCGGCGACCCGCTGATCAACGATTCCGCGGAGGCTGAGCATCGCCTCGCGACCATTGCAGAGATCATCCTCCATCATGACCGTGAGATCGCCATCCGTGCCGATGACTCGGTGGTGCGCCTGAATGACGACAATCCGGTTTTGGTGCGGCGGGCACGGGGTTATGCGCCGCAGGCGATTGCCCTGGCAACAACGGGGCCGTCGGTACTGGGGCTGGGGGCGCACCTGAAATCCAGCATCGCCATGACCCGTGGTGACCAGGCTTATCTCTCGGCCCACGTCGGCGACCTCAACACCCCCGCGGCGGTCGCTTTTCACGCGCGCACGGTCGACGAACTGCTGGCAATGCTGCAGGCGCGCCCCCAGCGCCTGGCCTGCGACCTGAACCCCGACTACGCTTCCAGCCGCCTGGCGCAGGCATTGAGTGAGCAATGGCAGTTGCCCCTGATTCGGGTCCAGCATCACCATGCCCATGGGGCCGCGGTCCTGGCCGAGCATCAGTTTGAAGGCGATGCCCTGGCCCTGGTGCTCGATGGCCACGGCCAGGGCAGCAACGGGGAAGCATGGGGTGGTGAATTGCTGGGGCTGCAGGGCGCCGGCTTCGAACGCCTGGGGCATTTCGCCCCGCTGCCACTGCCCGGGGGGGACCGGGCGGCCCGGGAGCCCTGGCGCGTTGCGGCGGGGGTGCTGCAACAACTGGGTCGGGGCGACGAGATAGCCGAGCGCTTTGCCGGCCAGACGCTGGCACCGGCAATCGCCCGATTACTGGCCGCCGGTGAGCCGGGGACGACCACTTCTGCGGGGCGTTTGTTCGATGCCGCCGCGGCTCTGCTCGGTGTGTGCCAACTGGCGCGCTACGAAGGCGAGCCGCCCATGCTGCTGGAGGGCCTGGTGCGCCAACCCCGGGCCTTGCCCAACGGCTACTCGATCAATCGGGGCGTGCTGGAGTTCTCTGGCCTGCTGGGTGCGCTGGCGGAATGCGAGTCTCCGGCACTGGGCGCTGACTGGTTTCATGGCACCCTGCTGGAGGCACTGGAGGAATGGACCCTGGACGCTGCCGAGCGCAGTGGCCTGAGCACAGTCGCCCTGGCCGGCGGCTGTTTTCTCAATGCCTGGTTGGCGAACAGCTTACCCCGGCGCCTGGAGCAGCATGGCCTGAGCGTGCTTACCCCCCGCAGCCTGCCGCCCAACGATGGCGCTATTTGCCTGGGGCAGGCCTGGGTAGCCCGGCGCGCACCCCTTAACATCTAGCAAGCGAGCAATAATTATGTGCCTGGCAATTCCCGTGCGAATAACAGAACTACTGGAGGGTAATCGTGCCCTGGCCTCTGCCGGTGGTATTGTTCGAGAGATCGATACCACGCTGGTGGAAGGTTTGCAGGTGGGCGATTACGTGATTCTGCATGTCGGCTATGCGCTGTCGAAACTGGACGAAGCCGAGGCCCTGCAGACCCTCGAAATCATGGCCGATATCGGCGTGGTGGCAGCTGCGACAGAGGCGGGCAGAGAATGAAATATATCGACGAGTTCCGCGACGGCGAGCGCGCACGGGGTCTGGCCGCCGCGCTCCGCCAGGAGGCAAGCCCAGGCCGCCAGTATCGGCTGATGGAGTTTTGCGGGGGCCACACCCACGCGGTGTTTCGCTACGGTGTCCCCGATTTACTGCCGCCCAATATCGAGTTGATCCACGGGCCGGGATGTCCGGTTTGCGTGCTCCCCACGGGACGGCTGGATATGGCGATACGGCTGGTACTGGAACACCCCCAGGTCATTCTCGCCAGCTACGGCGATATGCTCCGGGTGCCCGGCAGTGGGCGCCGCACTCTTTTGCAGGCCAAGGCCGATGGTGCCGATGTGCGCATGGTTTACTCGGTGAGTGATGCCCTGCAACTGGCTCGTAAAAACCCCGAGCGCCAGGTGGTGTTTTTCGGCATCGGCTTCGAGACCACGACCCCGCCGACGGCCCTGGCTATCCTGGAGGCGGAACGCGACGGCCTCGACAACTTCTCGGTATTTTGTAATCACGTACTGACCCCGGCTGCGATGGAGGCGATTCTCGATGTCGACCCGCAGGCGGGGGACACGGTAGCTATCGATGGCCTGATTGGCCCCTCCCATGTCAGCGTCATCATCGGCTCGGACTCCTACCGTTTTTGCGCCGGCCAGTACCACAAGCCGCTGGTGATCGCGGGCTTCGAACCGCTGGACGTACTGCAGTCGATTCTGATGCTGGTGCGCCAGCTCAACGAAGGGCGTGCCGAGATCGAAAACCAGTACACCCGCGCAGTGACCCCCGAGGGCAACCCAAAGGCGCAGCAGGCGGTGGCAGCGGTTTTCGGCGTACGTCCCAGTTTCGAATGGCGGGGTTTGGGCGAGATAGCGGAATCCGCCCTGGGTATTAGAGACGCGTACCGGGCCTACGATGCGGAACAACGGTTCAGCATGGTGTATGAGCCATCCCGGGGTACCAAAGGCTGTGAGTGCCCTGCGGTGTTGCGCGGCGCCAAAAAGCCCACCGACTGCAAGCTGTTTGCCACCGCCTGTACCCCCGAGTCGCCCCTGGGTTCGTGCATGGTGTCCGATGAGGGAGCCTGTGCTGCCTACTTTACCTATGGTCGGTTTCGCGAGGACGCGGTGCAGCGGCAGGCGGCCCGGCGCCATGCGCGCAAACCACGTCGGCAGGCGTGAAACCGGTGGCCGACAATTTCGAGGCGGGCCGGCGCCAGGCCCGGGCACTGGACATCCAGCAGGGGCGGGTTGAGCTCAAGCATGGCGCCGGCGGGCGGGCGATGGCGGACCTTATCGAACTGCTGTTCCGCAGCGCCTTCGACAATCCCCTCCTGAACCAGGCCAATGATCAGGCCCTGTTTTCGGTCGAGGCCGGACGTCTGGCGATGACCACCGATTCCTTCGTGATCTCACCGCTGTTCTTTCCCGGCGGCAATATCGGCAGTCTGGCGGTGCATGGTACGGTTAACGACCTGGCTATGGGAGGCGCTGTACCGCTGTACCTGACCGCGAGTTTCATCCTCGAAGAGGGGTTCTTGCTGCGTGAACTGGCGGCTATCGTCGACGCCATGGCCGCGGCCGCCCGGGAAGCCGGTGTGCAAATCGTGACCGGTGACACCAAGGTGGTGGAGCGGGGCAAGGGAGACGGTATCTTCATCAACACCGCCGGGATAGGCCGGGTGCTGGAGGGTGTCAATGTCTCTTCAGAGCTGGCACGCCCGGGGGATGCGGTGCTGGTTTCCGGCACTATCGGCGACCACGGGGTGGCGATCATGTCCCAGCGCCAGGGCCTGCAGTTCGAGACTGCGCTGGAGTCGGACTCGGCGGCCCTCAACCAGCTGGTGCTGCGCATGGCTGAAGCCGGGGGAGGCAGCCTGCGGGTACTGCGTGATCCAACCCGGGGCGGCGTTGCCGCGACCCTCAACGAGGTGGCGGCGCAGTCCGGTGTCGGCATTCGCCTGCAGGAACACAGTATTCCCGTTCGCGACGAGGTGCGGGGTGCCTGCGAGCTGCTGGGCCTCGACCCCCTCAATGTTGCCAATGAGGGCAAGCTGATAGCGATTGTCGATGCCGGGAGCGCACAAAGCCTGCTGGAGGTGATGCGCAGCGACCCCTGCGGTGTCGATGCGGCAATAATCGGTGAAGTGACGGAAGACCCGATGCGCCTGGTACGGATGGTGACCGAAATTGGCGGTGAGCGGGTCATCGATTGGTTGCACGGCGAGCAATTGCCCCGTATCTGCTAATTGACTGTTGCGCAGCAGCGGGATTTACGGCGTGTCCTCACGGAGTAGACGCCCGGAGCGGTGCTTTGACAATCCTATGCTGTAAGTGCCATTCCCGATAGGGGTTATTTAGCGGCGGGGCAGACCCACCACGGTGCCGGAACGCCGGGCATCGGCCCCGCCGTAGGATCTCCCCGTTGCCGGGTCGATGACGATGGCCTGGACAGAGCCCTGCTCGGACTGGCTGCTGACGGTATGCCCCAGTGCCCGCAGACCACTCAGCACCGACGGCTGGAAGCCGCTTTCCACAAAGACCTCGCGGCCGGAAGTATGAAAGCGCGGCGCATCGATGGCCTGCTGCACGGACATGCCGTGGTCGATCAGGTTGACGGTCATGTTGACCACCGTATTGATGATGGTGGAGCCACCGGGAGAACCGTAGGCCGCCACCAACTCGCCGTCGTCGAACACCAGCAACGGCGCCATGCTGCTGCGGGGCCTTTTACCCGGCGCGATGTCATTGGCGCCCGGGTTGTAGGACGCGGTGCCGGGGTTGGCGGTGGGTATCGAATTGAAGTCGGTCAGCTCGTTGTTGAGCAAAAAGCCGTAGCCCGGAACCGTAATACCGCTACCCCAGGTGCTTTCGATGGTGGAGGTGTAGGTCACCACGTTGCCGCTGCGGTCTATCACGGTAAAGTGGGTGGTGTTGGTGCCCCCGGGCTCCTCCGCCACGCTGGCGATGCTGGCGTTGCTTTTGGAAAAAGCCGGATCGAAATTTCGCGGATCCCCGGGCGCGGGGTTTGGAATGCGACTGTCGACCTTGATTTGAGCGCAACGCGGTGCCAGGTAGCCAGGGTCGGTCAAACCCGCAAGCGGCAATCGCACAGTGTCGTTGTCGCCCATCCAGACGCTGCGGCTGCTGAAAGCGAGGCGCATGGATTCGGCCATTACGTGCAGGGTTTTGACTGCCCCGGGACCAAAGCCCGCAGCGGTATCACCCATGGGAAATTGCTCCAGACATTGGAGTACCTGGGCCACGGTGTAGCCTCCGGAGGAGGGCGCCGGCATGCCGACAAGGGTTACATCCCGGTAGTTGGTGACCACGGGCTCCCTCTCCACCACCCCAGCCGCCCGGTAGGCAGCGAGATCCCGCATTGACATGCGACCCGCCCCCTGGGGGCCCACTTGCGGGCGATAGCGGGTTTGTGCCGCGACAATGGCCCGGGCAATTTCCCCGCTGTAAAAGACGTCCACTCCCTGGCTGGCAATCAGGCGCAGGGTTTTCGCCAGATCAGCCTGGACCAGTTTGTAGCCCTGGGGTAGGGGGGCACCGCCGGGGGTGCGAAATATCGCGGCGGTTTCCGGCCAGTGCGTCACCCGACTACTGGCCGTCTTACTTGCCAGCCATGGGTCGATATTGAATCCGTTGGCCGCCAGCTCTATGGCCGGCTGCAAGGCCTGGGCCAGGGTGAGCGTGCCGTACCTTTCCAATGAAGTCGCTACCCCCAGCAGCGTGCCGGGCACGCCGACCGACACGCCACTGGTGGCGCGTTGGTCCAGGCTGCCAATGGTGGCAGTACTGGCGCCGTCGCAGTTGGGGTCACATTTCAGGAACATCGTGGGTGAGGCCGCCGCCGGCGCCTTTTCCCGGGAGTCGATAAAAAACGATCGCTCCTCTGCGGCCAGATGGATCCCCATAAAACCGCCGCCGCCGATCCCCGACGAGGGCGGCTCTACCACGTTCAGCACAAACTGGACCACGGCGGCTGCGTCGATTGCATTGCCTCCGGCTTCCAGCACTTTGGCGCCCGCTTCGGCGGCGAGGGGGTGGGGAGCCGTTACCACTCCCTCGGTGAAGCCGCCCTGCTCGGCAAACACCGCTACCAGTGGCGCTGCGGTTTGCCCCCAGTTCTGTTGCACAGCATCTGCCCCGACCTTGAAGCTGCACGCGTTGTTACTGGCGTCGGTGCAGTAGTTCTCCCAATGATCGAATTCCCAGCCGGGGTGGGGCTCGGCGAAATAGGTTTCGGAATAGGCGCCAACAACGAGGTTTTTCCTGCAATTGTCCCTGCCCGCCTCGAAATCGGCGAGGGAACAGTTGCGTTCGCCACTGGCGGAGCGCACGTCTCCCTTGCCCTGGATCTCGATGGGGTGGCTGCAACCGTACAGCGTGACAAGGACAATGACGGTGCCGATTCTGGTAAGCAAATTTCTCATGGTGATCCCGGATAAAACGCTGGCGCTGGGCAGTTGTCAGGCGCAGTCGTCAGCGACAGATGCGCTTGTGATTTCCCGCAATCAACAAGTGTACCGCTGCCGATGTAGTGGATGAGGAACGAGCGTACTACTATACCGCAGGGAGCGGATCAGTATAAATACCAAGTTTTGCGGGTCTGCAACCCCACAGAAGCGCTTCCTGGGCCCCGCTGAACTGTCCTTAAACACACAGCTGCGGGCGTCTGAGCCATTGCAGCAGAATATCCCGGCGCTAGCAGGCATAGGGATGTGTGGCTGTCCAGTGCCTGGCGACATCGTCCCGCCGGCAGATCCAGACCCCATCGTGCGACTGCATGTAATCGAGAAAACGCGCGACGGCGATGGCGCGGGCGGGGTGGCCACTGATTCGACCGTGCAGCCCAACACTCATCAGTTTGGGAAGGGCGCGACCCTCCTGCCACAGCATATCGAAGGCGCCTGACAATAACTGGTAGAACTCGTCCGCCGTTGCGACACCGTTTGTCTGTAAATAGCTGATGTCGTTGTTCACCAGGGTGTAGGGGATGATGAGATGGGGAGCGGTGTCGTTCACCCAGTAGGGTAAATCGTCGTTGTAGGCATCGGAGCTGTAAAGCAGTCCGCCTGCCTCCAGCAACAGGCGGCGGGTATTGTCACTGACCCGGCCGGTATACCAGCCCCGGGGTTGCTCCCCGCAGATGCCCTCGATGATCTGAAAGGTCTTCTGGATATCGCTGCGCTCCCGGGCCTCGGTTACTGTTCGATAATCGATCCAGCGATAGCCATGGCCGGCGATTTCGTGACCCGCACGATGCAGTGCAGCGCCCAGCTCGGGGTTGAGCTCCAGCGCCTGGCCGCATGCGAAAGCGGTAAGGGGTAAGCTTCGGGAATCAAACAGTTCAAGGATACGCCAGGCGCCCGTGCGCGAACCGTATTCGTACATTCCCTCTACACTCCAGTCCCTTGCGTTCTGCCTGGGGAGTCGGCCGGGCAATTCGTGGAGATAGGCTTCGGACTGGGCATCGCCATGCAGGATACAGGACTCAGCGCCTTCTTCGACATTGAGTACGAACTGTACGGCCACTCGGGCTCCCCCGGGCCAACGCGGATGGGGAGGTCGCCCGGCATAGCCGGTCAGGTCACGACGGCGCATCAGCCCAGTTCGAAGGTGGTGACGCCGTAAATTCGCTCATGCTCAAGCGCCGGCGGCTGACCCAGATACATGCGAGCGCAGCCAAATACCTCCGTCATGTTGTGGCGGCGGACCAATGCCATAGCGTCAGGGTTGTTTTCCGGGGCGTCCAGAAATAGCGGTCCCGTCGCGGCAAAAGTGGCGAGTTGGGTATAGAGCGCGTCGGCGATGTCGGCATCATCCGCGAACAGAGGACCCAGTTTGCAGCCCTCCCTGCATTGCCTGATTACCCCGTAGCCCTGCAGCTTGTCGTCTCGATGGTAGGCCAGGGCAAGCCCGGTGGATTGCGTGATCCAGTCTTGCAGAAACACCGGACGTGGCGCGGGAAAGCAAAGGCGATCGTAGGCTGCCAGCTGGTCGAAGGGCAGGGTGGCCAGGGGCATGATGTGCTCGTTCCGGGGGGCAGGCTCACACGGATTATCGGCACGAAAGCGCAGATTGCGATGGGAGAAAACGAAACCGCCCTTGGCGTAGTAATCCTGCATGGTAAACACGCCATCCATCCCGATGGAGGCTCCCGGCCGCAGCCTGTTTATCAGGCGTTCGCGCCTGGCATGCCAGATGGTGTTACCCAACCCCCGGCTGCGATACGCCGGTTTGACAATGAAAAAGCCCATGAAGCCAAACTCGCTGGCGTAGGATGTGATGGTGCCTCCACCGATCATTTCACCACCGAGTTCCGCCGCAACAAATGCTTCGGCGTCCGTCCGCCAAAATATTTCGGCGTCACCCAGGCCCGGGTTCCAGCCCTCATGCGCCGCCCAGGAAACCAGTTCATCGACCTCGCTGCGGGTCATGTTGCGAATCAGTAGTTCTTCAGACATCAGCATCCTCCGGCTCGACCAGCTCGCGCCCCGCGCCACGCAAGAAAAGTTCAGCCGCCGGCTGAATTCTGTTTTGGCGCCAGCGAATGCATCAGCCAGGTAACGGCCGCTATAGACTTGTGCCTAGCTCAGCGTAAAACTTTGGTATCCGCTTGCGGCGACCTCGTCACAGATAGAGCGATAGTCCCCCACACCCGGGTAGCAATTCCAGAACCAGGTGCCTCCAACTGCAGGCGCTGCCTCGAGGCAACGCACCGACAAACCCATCTCCCGCAGTCGATAAAGTTGGTAAAGCCCGGCGATCCCGGCGCCCACAATGATGGCATCAAAGCGCGTGTCAGCGTTTTTAGATCCGTGATCCGCCATGGTGCTTACTCCTTGTTGCTGGGCCTGATCCGTTTGCCGCCCATACCGCACTGCCGAAATAAGGCTCCTTGTTGCGCCAGCGTCAATCTACTATGAAAAAGACGCCATTTACAATCGAAGCGATGGCCGTTGCCTGGTGGTACCGGCGATGACTGTAACACCAAAGGCACCGGGATTGACCATTGTCAAGGTAAGCGCTGACCGAGACGCGTATAGTGTAGGGGAAGGAGGAGATCATCCCAATGAGCAGTTTCGATAAGAGCATGCGTCTGAAGGGCAAGGTCGAGGAGGATCGCTACTTTGCCAAACTTGACCAGGAACGAGTGGCGGCACTGCATGCTCGGCAACCTTCACCTGCCGGGGTCATGCCCAAGGCAAGGCTCAAACGCACAGCAGTCAACCGATCCGGAAGTGTGAATAAACAGGCGAAAGACTAGCCGTCACATATGTCAGCCTGCGATCAGCTTGAGTTCAAGTAGTCGCTATTGACCGTCGCCAGGTTTTGCCCAGGCACCATCGTTGGGGCCAGGTTTTTCGTTGCAGAGCATGCGGATCCGTTCGTCCGCGTCCGGGCAGATCGAACGCCCTCGTCTGCAAAGCACAAAGTAGACGCGTCAGCGTTGACTGCCGTTGTCGTCAATGATCGTTCGCACTTCCGCGACCGCACGGGCCGCTAGGCACGCTGAACCCACATCGCATCGTCTTCGCTTTTGACACAGGCAATGGCCAGGTAAATGGTTCACGTAGACTAGTCCGGTTCTGCTAGGTTATCCTTGTCTGGATATCTTTAAGGCACCTCTGATTAATTCGGTGTCACCTCAGGCTTAGCGCCGCGATCTGCTGCAAAGCGTGGTCACGCAGGAAGGCTGGTTGCCTTTCGAGTGAACACACCAGGAGTAGGCGCTGTAGGCGATGCCGCAGGAGATTGCGGCGCTCCAAAAGTAGGTGCTGTAAGCGAAGCCCCGAAGGGCGGGCCTTTGGTAATCGCTGGACAAGGGGGCGGCCATCCGCTTGCAACGCTCGTCAATGAGATCCACCATTGACCTTCGCGCCGCGCCTTGCCAGCCATCACCAAAGGCTCCGCTGAGGTTGTACCGTGTGATCAGAGGTGCCTTAACAATTCCTTTTTATTAAAACGTAACTTCAATAGGGTTGGCTTCTAAACCGCTGTACTGGCCATGTGCCGGCATGGGAGTAGAAGCAGACGGTTAAGGAGGCCAATTTTGTATTGCTGGCGCGGTGCTTCAATAATTTTCGGACTATTACTGGTCATAGCATGCAGTCATCCACTGGAGATCAAGGGTGAGGGCGACATCCTGTCGGCGAGCGGGATGCGCGATTGCCATCTGGAAGATTTTCGGGCTGGCGTAGAAAGCTGCTCGAAAAACCTTGTTGTCGGTGACTATCGGGAGACTTACCACGCCGTGCCCCGCGAAGGCTGGGAATTTGTCTCGTGGGAGAATTGTTTTGATGAGGGTTCAGCGCTTGATCAATGCCGCCTGGACTTTGACGCGGGTACGGTAGAGAAATTCTGGGGAGAGACCGCGGCACCGCTGGTGGCCGTATTTCAGCAACTCGACGATAGCACAAGCTCGGACAATAACCCTGACAGCGCTCGGTGTGACTGGCAGCGGGGGTGGGCAAAAGACGTGCGCGGCGGCCTGGGCGGCAAGGTCATCCCGGTGACCACTCTGGAGCCTGACGGACCGGGATCGCTGCAAGCGGCGCTGGACACCCAGGGGCCGCGGGTCATTGTCTTTGAGGTGGGCGGTGTCATTGACCTGGGCGCCAAGCCCCTGCTCGTTCGCAATCCCTACGTCACCGTCGCCGGGCAGACCGCGCCGTCCCCGGGTATCACGCTTATCCGCGGCTGGCTCAGCATCGAAACCCACGACGTGGTGGTTCAGCATCTGCGGGTGCGGCCCGGCGAGGCGGGACAGGCGGTGGGCTGGGAGCCCGACGGGATCGCGACTTATTCAGCGCACAATGTGATCATCGACCATTGCTCCCTCTCGTGGGCCGTAGACGAGAACCTGAGCGCTTCGGGGCCGCGGTTCGAGGGCGCCACGCCCGACGAGTGGCGCTTGGGCACTTCCCACCGGGTGACCTTCAGCCGCAACATCGTGGCCGAGGGGCTCTCCAACTCCACCCACAAAAACGGGGAGCACTCCAAGGGCTCGCTCATACACGACAATGCCACCGAGATCCTCATCTGGGGCAACCTGTACGCCAGCAACGTGGATCGGAACCCGCTGTTCAAGGGCGGCGCCCGTGGCGCCATCGTCAATAACTTTGTGGCCAACCCGGGCCGCTACGCAGTGTCCTATGGTCTGGTCCACAGCGAGTGGGGTGCGAGACCCTACGAGACCGGCATGCTCTCCGTGGTGGGCAACGTGTTTCACCTCGGCCCCGACAGCACGGCGCCGTCGAACTCCGCCTTCATGCATATCGGCGTTGGCCCGGTTGAAGTCTTCCTGAAAGACAACGTGGCCGCGGATCTGCAGGGCGAACCCCTGAAGATGATCGGGGGCAGCGCGAGCGGGCTAGTGGAGCGGAGCGAGCCGCCGGTGTGGCCCGCTGGGCTGGTGGCACAGCCCAGCGCTGAGGTGCTTCAGACCCTGGCCGACGACGTGGGCGCCCGTCCCTGGGATCGGGACGCCATCGACGCCCGCATCGTGAACGAGGCGCTGACGGGCACGGGGAGCCATATCGACCACGAGAGCGAGGGCGGTGGCTATCCCCAACATGCTCCCACCTCGGCGGCCTTCGACCCGGCCCGGTGGGACGCCTGTTTCGAGCGGATTCCCTAGCAGCCTGCTGATATGTTGTGACCTGTCAATCGATAACATTATTCTTGCATGTTTTTCCTCTCAGCAAGCACTTGAGACAGATCAGGGATAGCGTTTAACGACGGTTGATCAGTCTGATATTCGCGGGTCGGTGCCGCCTGACAAATCTTCGTCGTGGAGCTACCTCTATCTAGGGTCGAGGGTCCTGCCGGTTGCCCGGCGGCCTCTTAGCAGGCCCGAGGATTCTCCTACCTGGCGACCCCTGACCTGACCCAAGTGCTCATTGTTTCTAACCTGTTTAAGCGCTCTTTCCCCTGGACTATGCATTCACCGCAGCTGTGGGCTTTGGCATCAACTCGCAGGCTATCGCCCAAATAAATCCGCTCAGTTCCCGAGCAATAGCCGTGCAGGTCTTCTGCGGCAGCAACCCTCGCTGACTTAACGCCTGGTATCGACCACACAGGCGCTTCTGTGCCTTCCACGCGATCGCTTGTACTTCTTCAGAGCAGCGTTCAGCCCGTCGCTGTAGCGGTGCGGTTTTACGCGCTGGAAACCGATAGCACCACGCGGCCTCCACCAGCACCCGCCGGACATGACCATTGCCCGTTTTGGTAATGCCCCCTCGACGAACCTTTGGTCCACTCGAGGATTCGCTGGGCACCAAACCCAGATACTTCATCAACTGCCGTGGCGAATCAAAACGCGTGATATCACCCAGTTCCGCCATGATGGTCATCGCAGTGACCAGGCGACAACCTCGCAGTGCCATCAAGCCTTCCACCACCGGGGCCAGACTCCAATCCGCCAGCGCCTCATGCATGGCCTGCTCAAGATCAGCCACGCGCTGTTGCTGCTGCTTCACACTATCGATGTATTCCTGGAACACCACTTGTTGCACAGCGTGGGAGAACTTGATGCGCTCCAGCCAACGCCAGTAAGCCTGGGTCCATTTGCTTTTGCCGCTGTCATAGCGCTGGTTGTGGCGCAATAAAAAGGCACTTAAGCGCTGCCGAGCCTGGCGCTCAAGATGCTTCATATCCTCCCGCGCACGCGTCAGATCGCGAATGGCTTCCTGCTCCTGGTCAGGCACCCAGACCGGCGTTAACTCACCCGCTCGATGCAGGCGTGCCAGGTTCTCACTGTCACGCCGGTCTGTTTTCACCCGATCGCCTGGCTTGGTCGGTATCAGCGAGGGCGCCACAACACTGCAATCATGTCCAGAATTACGGATCTGACGATAGATACCATACCCGCATGGGCCCGCTTCATAGCAATAGGAAACCACTTCCCCGTGGGGGCTGATGTCCTTCATCAGTTTCGCCAGCGCCATGGGCGTATTCACAATCTCACCGTAGTAACGTGGTCGCCCACCGGATCTATCCGCAATGGCAACTGCAACCGTTTCCTTGTGTGTATCCAAGCCCACATACTTGATAAACTCGTGCATGATCTACCCTCCTCAATTATGGCTCTGAGCCGAAGATGTTCCGTCCCAAGCTTAATCCACGGCATTGAGGACGGGTAGGTCACTACATAATGTCTAGTGGCGCTCGCCCATCATATTCAGTGTGATATCTACCAGGCCAAGTCTGCGAATGATGCATGGTTTTCAGGCCTGAAGTTAGTCGCCTGGCAAGCAGGGGCGGGTTACGCTATGTGGCTCTTGCCTTGCTATTCGTTATCTTCCATTTTTTTCTTGAGGTCGGCAAAGGGGTTATATGTTGCTGGTGCGGGAGCGCTGTCGGTTGTACTGCCATAGCGCACCAAATTCTCGAATTTAGCGTGCTCTTCATCGTGACAGTAAATGCACAGCAGCTCCCAGTTACTGCCATCAGCGGGATTGTTATCATGATTATGGTCGACATGATGCACGGTCAGCTCAGACAAACCCGCCCGATCAAACTCACGCGCACAACGACCGCAAATCCAGGGGTATAGCTTTAATGCCCGTTCACGGTAGCCCTTGGCGCGCTTGGCGATGTATTCGATTTGTGCGGCGCGAACTTTCTCGTAATCGCCAGCTGGCTTTTTATTCACAGTCATCATCGCGGCCCTGAAATTTCTGAGTTTATGCTGGGAATACCTGCAGGTGTCAGCCGAAAGGGTCTTACCATGCTTGCATCCGTGTAGCCCCGTATTGAACTCATACTACCAAAATCTAAAGACAAGCGAATATACCGTCAACACCCGGGGCTGAAGCATCTGACCCCACTACAGGTGACGGATTATTGGAGATGCAATGCTATAATTGCGGCCCACGTTAACTTTTGTCAACGCACACTTCGCTGCTGACATTACAAAAATCATTGAAGAGTATTGAAAATGGTCAGCCGTAGCCGAGCAGATAAAAAAGGCAATAAACCCAAACTGTCACCAGAGGCAGAAGCTCAGGTACAGGTAATTACCAACACGGTCGTTCCCGTCAGTTTTAGCAAACAGCAACGCAAGGAAGTCCAACAGGCGATAGCAAACGGCATGGCAACCATCAGAGCTCAAGCGAAAAGCAATAGCCGTGACCGAGATAAAAAGCTCAAAAAACTTCAAAAACAGTTGGAGACACAAAGTCATCCAATAACCGAAACAACAATTCCAAAAACAGAAAAAGCCCCTAATGTAATGATTCCCTGGAGCTTGCTGATACTCTCGTGGCTGGCTTTTTTTGCTTACAGTGTTGTCTGGCGTCAGTAGCATGACGGCAAAGTGGAAATTAGACTGAAGGTGGCGTGAGGTTCGATCCAATAGTGTTTTATCCAGGCAAACTGCTCTGAGCCGTAAAGGCAGGTTTTCTCGACATCGGTCACTTGAGCCAAGGCGTCGGCAATGGGCGATAACGACCCCGCGCGGACTAAAAAACCGGACCACCAGCCACGGTCCTGATCCCGCAGAATCGTGCCCCATTAGCGCACGCTAGTCGAGACAGGCGCTATTCAAGTACCAGCTCGAGATCGCTTGATTGTCTCCTTCAGTTTAGGGCCACGGTCTCGTTCACTTCGTAGAGACGATCGAAAAGCCGTTTGAAGAAAGGTGCAGCAGAAAGTTTCCGTTTTGATGCAGGTTGTCCGGCACTGTCGGGTTTCGCGAGGCTGAAACCGCGCGGTGTGGTCGAGTACAGCGGCTTCAGTCCTGCAATTCAGCGGGTGTAAGGCTAGGGGTTCAAACTATCGGGACCCCGGGCGCCGCTCGCTGTTGGACTGCCGGTAACAAGGATCAAAATTCGGGGTTAGCCGCATCGTGGGCAGGTGTTATCGTGTCAAGTACGATTACCGGGTCTCCGCCGTGTATCTGATCCTGGCTGTGCAGGATCTGGACGCCAGACTACCACCACGGTGATGCAATAGTTTACGGACGTCCTGCGATCATTCCAGGTTGGCAGCCTCCCAGGCGCGTACGTCTCGCCTGGCAGCATCGAACAGGCGCTCGTAGTTGCCCTTGGTGACTGCGATTCGAGTCTCCGGGGTGAGAGCGTCCCACAGCGGCTGGTATTGGCGATAAACCCGCAGGTAGGTGTCCTGATCCGCCGGCGCGACTTCATCGGTGCCAAACAGGAAGCGATCGGGATACTTGTTAATCATATCCGCCGTGGCCTGGATCACCTCTGGTGATGCGACAATATACTTCGCCACCTCTGACCAGGAAATGTCGAAGTACAGGTGCTTGAGTTTGGGATCGGCCAAAGCGGCTTCAGTCAGCTCAATATGGTTGGGGGGACGTTCAACTTCAGCCGCGTCGGCTTGCTGGCGCACCGGATGCACCACCCTGCCCAAGCCGATATGAGCCCAGATCACCGTCGAATTGGGGTGACGACCCAATAACGCGCTCATCTGCTTCATGTAGACCGGCTCTGTGCCTTCGGTGGCAAAGGGCACATCGAGGTCACTGTGTAATATCACCACCAATCCCGCCTCACCGGCAAATTGCAGAATCCGATCGAGCGCCGGGTTGGAGAGGCTGGCGATGTTTCCGGCAACTTTCGAGGACACAAACTCCTTGTGAATGGTAAATTCGCCAATGCCGCTGAACACCCCGGGAAAGGTTTTCAACACCCGCTTGATATGATCCACCCCATACATATCCGCCGGATTGAAACCGGTGATCATCGGATCAAAGCGCGCGCGTTGCTCTGGACTCAGGGCAAGATAGGCACTGGCGATAGCCGCATCGGTAAACGAGTAGTAATACAGCGGTGCATCACTTTGCAAATAGTAGGAAGGGGCAAAGTCGCCAGTATTCTCGTAAGCCCAGGTTTGCTGCAGCGGAATGCCAAACAAGGCAACCCGCCCCACCTTGTCACCCATGATATCGAGGAAGTCCTCAATGTCGGTACCTTGCTGAATATAATTGGTCAGGTGAAAATGCGAGTCGTGCAGTTCAGCCTTTTCTGGTACGGCGGCGAAAAGCGCCGGTGACAGCAGCGCCCATCCGAGGCCCGCTGCAATGCCAAACCGCCGCAGCACGCGACGGGTATTTCGCTCTCGGTTATTCATCGCCAGGATCCTAGAAGAACAATTCAAAATTGGTGTGGAACACGGTGCCATTGCCGCCGACAATAAATGGTACGCTGGAGTAACCCACGGGGGAATCGCGCAGGTACAGCAACTCGGTATTCCAGCGCACCAGGCGGCGCTTGAAGGGATACCAGTTGATGCCCAGCGCGATATCCCAGGGCTCACCGTACTCGCCGAACAGGTAGGAACCGGCAACATAGCCCTGCAGCGTTTTGGGGATTAACATTATCGAGGGTTGAATCTGAAAACCGTGGTCAAACAAGCGGTCGACAGGCACATCGCCCTCGGTTTTAAAATCATTGACCAGCCGAACATAGTATTCGCCCTCCAGGGCAAAGCCGCGGTACTTCATCGCCGCATCGAACGACATCATCTGGTAAGTGGCCTTGTTGACCCGGCCATCGGTATCAAAGGCCCGCGGTTCGAACAGAATATTGCCATCTGACAGGCGGATCTGGGTATTCTGGATGTCCTCGGTGCCGGGCTGGCTCTGGCGGTCCTCCGGGCTATAAGTGGCACTCAAGCCGAACAGCGTGGCCAGTTCAGTGTGTTCCTCGAAGTCGCCGTACCCGGCGGCGGGGCCGAACTCGCCGGTAGTCGGCATCCACCAGATCGATCCTGAGAAGGTATTGAAGCTGCTATCGAGTTGCGACGCATTGACCCCGAGCTGACTCAGGTTATTGCCGATCATGACCTTGTAACCGACATCCTCAGTGATATTGCCAGATGCCCAAATACCGGTGGTATAGCTGGGTCGGAAAAATTCATCACCAATGGGGCGGGTATCAACTTTATTCCAGTAGGGAAAGTTACCGCGCAGACTGCGGGTGCCCGGCAGGGCTCCGATACCGCCGGCGAGGGTAAAGTGCTCGTTGAAGGTGTAACTCATATTGCCTGCCACCACTACCTGGGCGCCATCACCCTGGCTGGTATTGGCGGTCCAGACATAAAAGAGATAGTGAAACCTGGGATCAAACACCCAGCCCTTGAAGTACAGGTTGACTTTGTTGACCTGGAGATCGTTGCGCAGGTCCAGCTCCCTTGTACGGCCAAAGGAATCGGTGTAGGTGTCGTCCAGCGCCTGTTGATTGAGGTAGCGCAAGTAAGCCCAGGCGCTGAAGTTGAGCTCGCCCTTGGGCGTATCGGCCAGTTTAATGCCGAGGCCACCCTCCTGGAATTCGCCAAAATATCCGTTTTCCTGCGCAGCGAACTCATCGCCTGTCGCTGACGCCGTGACCTCCGCTGGCTCGCTTGCAGCCGGCGTCACCCGCGCGCCTTCCATCGATGTACCCTGTTGCGGTTGATCCACCCCCAGTGCTGACTCCAGCTCCTGGATGCGCTGGTCTCTCTCACGCAGCTGGGCTTCAAGTCTCGCCTGGTTTTCCTCCAGGCGCTGCAACCGCTCCAGAATGCCGTTTTCTGTGCTGGTATCCGCCGCCGCTAAAACCGACCAACATCCCGCAAGAAGCATCCACGCGAGTGCGGCAAAACCGGGCTTTGCGAAAAGTATCATCAGAACACCTTGATTGATCACGGGCCAAGGCCGTCAGCATATATAAACCGGTGCCTGGCCTGCAACGAGTATCGCTGCACCACTTTGCAAGCGCGCATCGGCATCGGGTGGTAGCAACAAGCTGGTATCGCCACGTTTGATTATAAGTACCTGAGATCGCTACTGAGAAGTCACCCTTTGGCTGGCCTGATGACTCATGGTCTGATGTAAATCGCGCATCAAGCAGCGGTCGCTCCCTCATCGACTGTGCGGCGATTTTATGAAGCGCCTGTTAAGCCAAACCGTTGGAAATTGTCTCTAACCGTTTTTACTTCTGCCGGTGGCATAGTGCATTGACGTGCGTCATTTTTGTGCTCTACAAGGCGTGCTACATTAGATGCGGTTAATGTATTTCTGGGTGCTAGGTTCCGGCAATGCCAGAATCATCACCAGCAGTACAACCAGAATCAGAATAATCAGGGCAATGCCCAGGTCAAAGACGGAGGCGAACAAAGGCAAAGGCGGACATAGGCAGCGGGGAAAGGGCTTCTCTGCTAGCAAGCAAGGGAAAACATCCAACAGTGGTAGGTAAATCAATACCCGTGGATCATTAATTCACTCTAAGGAGCATGTCATGAAACAGCAATGGGGTAGAGAACATAGCGCTATACCAATCGTCACCAGAACCGCATTAGCACTAGCGGTAGCGGCAGCATCGCTTGGCGTTCAGGCGGGGAAGATCGTATCTGTACCATCCGCCACTGGGGCCGCGGGTTTCGGTGGTTGGAATCTTGATAATGTGGAGGTCATTCTCAACGGAACAGGCAGTAGCTATAACGAGGAAACCGGCGCTTATGTTTTTGGGCCTGATTCCGACTTCACGTATGTCGCGCATGTAGACGATGGTGATGATACCGTTACCGGGTATGTGCTGGCAAAGGATTGGCCGGTGGGGGAGCCGTCAGGTATCAAGGTGATTAATGACGATTTAGAGGTTAACAGCAAACCCGAGAATTGCATTATGGCGACTTCCTATCTGGAAGACCACTACCTCGATTCAGCTGATCCCCAGCAAGTCGTTTGCAGCAGCGGCTTCCAGACCCACAAGCGTTTTAAAGTGGCGATGCTGCCTGAAACTGTCGACGGCACAGGGTCTGAAAGCGTTGACCTGGTGTTTAATGTTGAAGCCGAGGCAGGTTCCCGCAATTATCAGATCTTTCAGAAGATCAATAACTGGACCGACCAGAGGCTGCAGGGTTTTACTTTACAGGTAGGATGCGGTGTCGGTGACGACTTTGACACTGTCGCTGCCGATCACCTTGGAAACCTCAATATTTCAGTGCCTTCAAGTATCTGGAGCGCAACCCAGCTGGCCAATTTCTCATCCGGCCTGTTTGGGCCCCTGGACCAGCACACCGGTGAGTATGGCTACTTCGACCGGACCACTCGGGCGGGGTTTTACATTGATGAGTATGTTGCAGATGGAGACCAACCCTTAACTCATACCTTAACTGCCACTACCACCTTGGGCAGTGCCTACAGCGATGTACCCGCTGGCGCTGGCCCGCAGGCGAATCAATTCGGTCCCTGGCTTCCAAACAGTATGCTCCCCTACGGGATTTTCTTTGATGATGATGGCAATCCGGAGACCGATGCGGCGTTACTGGGTTGGTATGGTTATAACCCTGCTACCAGTGCACTTGGCTGGATGAATGGAGCGGAGCATGGTTTTTCAGCTATCCCGGATGAAACCATTATTGCATGGGGTGGGAACCTGCTATACACCATGGGAGAAATTGATGATCTGGTCAATGTCGGACTGAACTATGTGGTCACGGTCGGGGACGTAAACGCTGCCTGCGGAGCAGATGCCTTCACAATACGCATGACGCCAACCGCTGACACTTCAGGTGTTGGGGTTCCGTTGTATGTTGGATATGAGCCAGAGCCTTTGCTTATTTATTCGAGCTCTGATGCGGCCTTATCCCTTGATCCCAGCCCTTTCTTTTCCGCTGGGAGCTTGCTGACCGCTCGATTGGGCGACGGTGATTTAAACGGTAATCCGGAACTGGTGGATACAGTCGACGTGACGATTTCTACGGGCGAGCTGCCTGATGAGACCCTCACACTGGTCGAACAGGGGGCTAATCGCGGTGTTTTTGCGGCGATCCTTCCCGCGGCGTTCAGTAATATATCGGCGGGCACCATTACCATGACCTATACCGATGCTGATGATGGGACTGGTAACTCGGTTGCTAAACAGGCATCGACTACCCTGGATACCACCGATACCGATGCGGATGGTATCCCCGATATGAGTGACAATTGCATTGAGGTGGCCAACGGTACATTGATACCGGATGCTGGGGGTAACAGCCAATTGGATACAGACGGTGACGGCTATGGCAACATCTGTGATGCTGATCTCAGCAACGACGGTGTTGTTAATCTCACTGACTTCAACTTGTTCAGAGCTGCCTTCGGTCAGAGCCCTGTTGTTGAAGACGCAGACTTTAACGGCGACGCCACTGTTAACTTGAGCGACTACAGTATTTTCAGGTCACGGTTTGGTGGTGCGCCGGGGCCATCCTGTTGCGGTGAAACCGACTGATAGTCTTTATTTGCGCCCATGCCCCGGCGATAAGGGGCATGGCCAAAAATAAGGCTTTTCCAATAAGTCACAGACAGGCGAGAGCGAGGCTGTGACTTATTGCCTCCTGAAAATTATTCCCTTGATCAAATGACTCTGGTAAGCCACTCCACCGATTATCAGTTGAAGACGCTTTACCGCGACAGGACCACGCATGTGCAGCCTTAATACGCTTCAGCAGATGCATTAATCGGTAGTGTCAATAATCGTTCGCACTTTTAGGTTTGGGTGGCTCCGGTTTTGGGTCATGCCGCTAAGTAAGCAGCCTCTTTGTCCATCTCCTCGAGAAGAGCCATGTTCATGTCCTTCCGCGTACCCCAACTGGTTGCTGACACATGGCGTAGCCGGACTGCTACCAGCATCAGGGCAGAGTGACCATCAGGGAATGCGCCATCGACCTTTGTGCGACGCCTGGCTTCCTTGAGTAACCGTTCCATTGGGTTGTTAGCCTTTCGGCTTTAACCGACGCTGGGGCGGGTAAACAAAATATGTCAGGGTTTCGTGGATGGCTTTTTCAACCAACTTTGCCGCGGTGCCGAGTCTCATCGCTTTCAGTTTTGCCACAACATCACCGGCTTCGGCCTCTGCGGCCTCTCGACTTTCCTGGGCGTGGATAGCTTTCAGCATGGCTGCCACCCGGTATCCAGGAAAACTATCGTCTCAGTGCCGACGTGTTTTTTGAAGTGTCTCTGCTCGGCCGCTTGCGGCGCGCCACCGAAGCTGCCCGCGCGCAATCGCTGTCAATCGAAGAAGTCATGCGCAGCGTTACCATCAGTCTGGTGGCCAATGTCGCCAGCACATACATGTTGCTGCGGGACCTGGATGCCCAGCTGGAAATTGCGCAGCAAACTGAAAAGCTTCGCAGTGAATGTCTCGACATCATTCAGGCGCGGTTTGACAAGGGCATCGTTTCCCGCCTCGATGTTAATTCATCCCATACCCCGCCTGGCTCGCGGTTTGTAAACTCCGCAAAATCCTGCTTTGCTTGATTCCAGACTAATTTTTGCCCACCGGGCGATCGCCAGCCCACCGCTTCCTCAAAAGGTGCAGCAAAGCAGGTAATCAGGGTACCATGGAGTCAGTCGAAGAGGCGGGGGCGCCTAGCTGTGTCTGCGGCGCTCCAAAGCCCTCCGGGACCATGGCCAATCCGACAGAGGGCGCCTTACTTTTTGAATCCGTTAGAACCCTCTCGATTATCGCCGTGCCTTCAATACAGTCACCACTGATACAAGCGCTTTCGGTAACTGATGGCTTTATCAGCCCACCCGCAGCTAAGGCAATGAAAGTCATTTAACGGTGTGTCCACTTATAGCGCAAATGATCAGAGGGAAGCTGCTCGACATTTGAGTCACAATCTTCTATGTAAAATTGATCCGCAAGGAAAATGCATGTCTACCCCAGACACGAATGTTACAGAATATGCGAGTAAAGTATTTATTTCCTATTCGCGTAAGGACAGGGAATTGGTCAAGCCCATTGTCAGCGCACTTGAAGCTGCAAATATCGATATTTTGCGTGACACCGACGATATTTTACCTACCGAGGAATGGCAGACCCGTCTCGAGGATTTAATTGTCGAGGCAGATCAGGTGGTGTTCGCCCTGTCCTCAAACTCAGCCGCTTCAAAGGTTTGCCAATGGGAGGTGGAGCTGGCGACGTCATTGCATAAGCGCATTGCGCCTATCGTGATCTCAGAGCTCGGTGACACCCCTGTGCCAAAAGAATTAAGCAAACTCAATTATATTTTTATGACCCCACCTGCGAAATCTGCAGATGTCCTTGCCAATCTACGTGACGCACTGATGCTGGACATCGATTGGATCCGGGAGCACGCGAGACTGTGCGAACTCAGCCGTAAATGGGACCTTAACAAGCAGAGGGACGATCTGTGCCTGCGCGGTAAGAGCCTGGAAGCAGCCGAGGTCTGGGCGGCCTCCCATCCCGCCGAAGCGCCTGGCCCCACTGCAACCCAACTGTTGTTTATCCAAAGCAGCAGAGCAGCCAGCACACGGCGATTACGCCGCAACGTAGCAGTGTTGGGTATTTTACTGATGGTGTCGGTGGGCGCCGCTTTATTAGCATGGTCGCAATACAATGCTGCGCAAGCCAGTGCCGTGAAGGCTCGCCAGGAAGCCAGTTTTTCATCTCGATTTACCGGCTTAATGCTCGATAGCGCCGCGGACCCTCTCAGAGACAAGTCCAACCAACAGGATCAGAAGGACTGCGACTATGCTTTGTACAGAGACAATAACGGGCAACTCAACCGCTATGGACTACTGGCTACATTCTGTGCCGTGCGAAATGTGCTGGGTCTCAACAAGCTGACGAGGCTGTCCGGCCAACCCATTTTTTTGGCCGGCCCTCACTCGGATACCACTATTGACATAGCACAGCATCACACGTTCGGGCACTATAATCCGGCTTTTGTGCGGTGGTTTGCCGACCGCATGATCCCCGATCCAACCGATAAGGTTTTTATCGAAAATACCCAAACCTTGTACGACGAGTTTGCCAAGTATCTGGTGCGGTCTTTTTACCTGACCTATATTAAAAGCGCAAATCATCCCGATTTCTTCAGGTATGAACGCCGTCTGGTCGAACTGCAGCTATCAGCGGAAACTGAGCCGGCGCAGATGAAGATGCTGATCGACAACAGCCACGGCCCTTCATTGCTCGATTTTTATGATTTTAATTCCCAGTACAGTCAGATCGAATTTGATTTTGAATCGATCGGGTTTGAGAAAAAAGACATCACTCACCTGACCAGCAACAGTTTCAACGAAACACTCTACGACTTGCGCGCGCCAATTCGCTACTGGACCCGGCGTAGTATCGATGGATCAGCAGAGGCGATATTTGCGGCCATCAGAAAGTTGATATGGGCTTACGACCCTGAATATACTGCTCTTTACGAAACCACCGCGCTCGCCGACGTTAAATTGCCGGAACTTGAAAACCCTTCCAACCATTACCCAGTGCTACTGGATCTTCCCTCCAAATACAGGGAACCGTGGGGCGAACAGGGAGAAAGTATGCGCGAACGCTTTGATTGAATGGGCCAGTTCAATATTGTCATCATGATGGACGCGGTGGCCACCCGCGATCACGACACATCGGCATTCTGCCACCATCGCCGCGTTCATCAGGACGGTGACCGCTTGGGCAAGCCCATCGTATCCGTTGTCTTTAAGCAGTTCCACTGCGTCAGAAATCGAATTATCCTGTGCAGGCTGAGCCATCTTGTGTTTCCTCTCGTTATGTAAATCGCCAAATTCACATCCGAAAAGATAACCGGGTGGCTCAGCGCTTTAAAGCCACCGGAAAATTACACAAAGAATGATGCACTACCGCTCCTGATGACCCACCGCACAGGGCGCAGGTCGAGCGCTTGGTTGATCGACCACGGTAAGCAGTCGCCAGACTTCTCCCCCTCGTTGCTGTGCACCCTTGAATGCCCTCCCTGCACTTGGCCAGCACGGGGAGGGCATTTTGGTTTTAGCCAATAGTGGCCGTGCAGCCTCAAGCTGCAAAGTATGGGTAAAGCTTAGGAGAAGCTGAGCTAATCGCGCTGTAGCCCAGCAGATACGAGGGGAAGTGGCGGAGGGGCAGGGATGTATCACAATAGCCTTGGGGCTGTAGTGCCCCTTCGGGCTTCGCGCTGACGCGCTCGTTGCCCATTGCCTGCGCAATGGGTCGAACCTGTCAGGCTTCTCACCCTGGCCCAAGCCCCATAAGCCAAAAAACCCGACACAAGGCCGGGCTTTTTGGTTTATGGCGGAGGGGCAGGGATGTATCACAACAGCCTTGGGGCTGTTGTGCCCCTTCGGGCTTCGCGCTGACGCGCTCGTTGCCCATTGCCTGCGCAATGGGTCGAACCTGTCAGGCTTCTCACCCTGGCCCAAGCCCCATAAGCCAAAAAACCCGACACAAGGCCGGGCTTTTTGGTTTATGGCGGAGGGGCAGGGATGTATCACAACAGCCTTGGGGCTGTAGTGCCCCTTCGGGCTTCGCGCTGACGCGCTCGTTGCCCATTGCCTGCGCAATGGGTCGAACCTGCCAGGCTTCTCACCCTGCCCAAGCCCCACAAACCAAAAAAACCCGGCACACGGCCGGGCTTTTTGGTTTATGGCGGAGGGGCAGGGATTCGAACCCTGGATAGGGATAAACCTATGCCGGTTTTCAAGACCGGTGCATTCAACCGCTCTGCCACCCCTCCGTCGAACGCGCATTATACAAGGGAATATTCAAGTCTCAACACGCGCCGGGAAATATTTGGCGTGTTAACCGTTGCCAGGTCTGAAGCGAAGCCAGCCGTAACGCCGGCACTTTTCTTGTGCAAGCGTTACGGCTGGAAAGGGCGGGTATTACAGTACCTCTCAGGACTCTCCGTTGGAGGAACCCACGGCCAGGCTTCGTGCGACGCGGGGGTCATTGGTCGCTCTGGGCTGCGGTCCGCGCTGGGGTATGACCGGTTGTGCGGGGGGCAGTCCCTCCATGGGCACCGGTCGTTCGGTGACGATTTCCAGCGCTGTTTGTGGTTTCGGATTATCCCTGGGGTCGTTCGCCGCTCTGCCGGCGGGGCGGGCAGGTGCCATGGTTTCCTCCGCGTTTCGGCCGCTGTCGGCGCGGTTTGTTCGACCGGGGTCTTCGCCTTTGGCGTGGGTGCTTCCGCTACCTCCGCTTCGACCTTGTCGATGCCTGCTTCCTGGACTTGTCGGGGTTCAGGCTCCGCGTCTGCAGGAGCGGCTGAAGCGCTGCTCGGTGCATCAACCGGCTTGGGCGCAGGGACGGTCATTCTCGACTTGAGCCGTGGTTTGCTGCAGTTTGTTCTCCGCTGATACTTCCTCTTGCACAGTGTTATCCGCAGTGGCTACTGTTGTCGCCTCCGCGACCGTGGGCTGCTCGGACTCCCGCTCCACCTTTTCTCGATTGGCCGCCGATTCGCTGCGATTGCCGCCGCGCTTACGCTCCTGTGGGCCTCGGGCCTTCTGGTCGCGGGGTCGGCGCTTCGCCTTGGGGGCGCTGGTACTGCTCTCGGCTCCTGCCGGGCTCTTGTTGGCGTCGGCGGCGTTGTCCCGGGGCTCGCTTCTTTTTCTTGCCTTGCTCTTCGGGGGTGCTGCGGTGTCCTCGCTGGGCATGCTTTCTACCGGCCGGCGATTACGGTTCTGGCTGCCGCTCCGGGATGAACTCCTGGTTTGGCGCTGGCCGCCCTGGCGCTGACCGTTTTTGCTGCGCTGACTGCGCGCAGTTGCCGGCTTATCTTCCTCCAGCTGGGGCTTGGGCTCAGGGGCTTCAGCAGGAATTAACGGAGCTGCCGGCGTGCCAAATAGCGTTGTGGCAAGCCGTTTGAAAATGCCCGGTGTCTTGGCTTGAGGTGCTGCCGGTTGCGCGGCTGGCGGCGCGGCTGATGGCTCAGTGGTCGGAGCTTTGGCAGGAGCGGGAGCTGTGGGCGTAATGGCTTGCACAGCGGCCTGCTCGATTTTTGTCGGTGGTGTGCTGGGAGAGGCATCCAGCACACCGGCGTTATCGGCCTCATCGAGTTCGATTTCATGGCTGTGTTGCTTGGCGGTAACGAGTGAATCGTCGTCCCGCAGGCGTTGCACGTCGAAATGAGGCGTCTCCATATTGGGGTTGGGAATTACCAGAACCCGAATATCGTTCAGTCTCTCGATTTCAGCGATGGCCTGGCGTTTTTCGTTGAGCAAATAGGTGGCCACTTCCATGGGTACGATGGTGCGGATCTCGGCGCTGCGTTCCTTGTTGGATTCTTCCTGCACCAGCCGCAGGATGGATAAGGCCAGTGATTTTGTGTCGCGGATGGTTCCCTGGCCGTTGCACCTTGGGCAGACGATGGCGCTGGTTTCCCCTAGCGAGGGTCGCAGGCGTTGACGCGACATTTCCAGCAGCCCGAAGCGCGAGATTCGGCTGACCTGAACCCGGGCCCGATCGGGTTCCAGGGCCTGGCGCATCCGGTTCTCCACCTCACGCTGGTTGCGGTTGCTCAGCATGTCGATAAAGTCGATGACAATGAGGCCACCCATGTCCCGCAGGCGCAGCTGCCGGGCGATCTCTTCCGCGGCCTCAAGATTGGTATTGAGTGCAGTTTCTTCGATATCGCCACCGCGGGTTGCCCGCGCCGAGTTGATGTCTATCGATACCAGTGCTTCGGTGGGGTCGATGACGATAGAGCCGCCGGAGGGCAGATGGACCTCGCGCTGGAACGCCGTTTCGATCTGCGATTCGATCTGGTAGCGGTTGAACAGGGGAATGTCGTCCTGGTAGAACTTGATCCGGTTCTTGAAATGGGGCATTACCTTGGAAACGAAAGCAATCGCCTCGGCGTAGGCCGCTTCGCTATCGATCAGCACCTCGCCGATATCCTGGCGCAGGTAATCCCGGATAGCCCGGATGATCACGTTGCTTTCCTGCAGAATCAGGAAGGAAGCGGTACGCTCGTCGGCAGCTCTTTGTATCGACTCCCAAAGCTGGCAGAGGTACTCGAGATCCCACTGCAATTCTTCACCGCTGCGGCCGATGCCGGCGGTTCGAACGATGACGCCCATACCGTTGGGAATGTCCAGGGTCGAAAGCGCCTCGCGCAACTGGTCGCGCTCTTCGCCTTCGATGCGACGGGAAATACCGCCGGCCCGGGGGTTGTTGGGCATCAGAACCAGATAGCGACCGGCAAGTGAGATGAAGGTGGTGAGGGCAGCACCTTTGTTGCCGCGCTCCTCTTTGTCGACCTGAACAATTACCTCGGTGCCTTCTTTCACCAGCTCGCGAATTTTCGGGCGGCCATCGTCTGAGGACTTGCGACCCTGGCTGAAATATTCTCTGGAGATTTCCTTGAGTGGCAGGAAGCCGTGGCGATCGGCGCCGTAATCGACAAAGGCAGCCTCGAGGCTGGGCTCCACGCGGGTAATCCTGGCCTTGTAAATATTGGCTTTCTTGGACGCGCGGCTACGGTTTTCGATATCCAGGTCGTACAGGCGTTGCCCGTCGACCATTGCTACACGCAACTCTTCTGGTTGAGTTGCATTAATCAGCATTCTTTTCATGTTGTCCTACATTCACTGTCTGATGCGAATGCAGCTTCAAGCGGCGGTGCCGTTGACCCAATAACGATCAGCCGATATTACGGCTGTTCTGCAGCGCTGCCGGGCCGATGAGGACGGCAAGCCTGCCTATTGTCTGACCTTGTTGGTATGGATTCTATCCTGTGTAAGGAGAGAATCGTTAAGCAAAAAGGGTGTCTTACCCGCTGGCTGAAAGTCATCGAATAATGGGGCCATGGCCTCAGCAGGTGCTTGTATGGGAGCAGGTGCTTGGGAGGCTTGCCCTATGACAGACAACCAGAATATAACGACCAACCGCAACTGAATCTGCGTCGCTGTTGTTTACATGACCCCGCCTTGGGAGGGGTCTGCCTGAATTCGCTAACACCCGAGCAATCTTTGCCGTGGTGTCCATGCACCAGGTCACTGTCTTGCAGCGCCTGTGCCTTGGTGCCGGCGGGCCTGGGCCTTCATGCCCATGGATGCCCCGAACTGCCTCGACAGATCGTAACCCCGACAACATTCGACAATATAACAGCAAACATTAAAGGATTCAAATACTTACGAAACTGGTATCATTGCGCGATGGGAAAGCACCAGCAACAGGATTTCAGCAGGGTTTCGGCCATTACGGTCGAAGAGGACTATGCAGGCCAGCGCCTGGACAATTATCTGCTGGCTTTGCTGAAGGGGGTTCCCAAATCCCGGGTGTACCGCATTATTCGCAAGGGAGAGGTCCGCATCAATAGCAAGCGCGTTCAGGCGCAGTACAAACTGCGGGCGGGGGATATCATTCGCGTGCCACCTGTTCGTGTTGCCCAGGCGCCGGACGGCGAGATCAGCGTCAGCGGCGGTTTGCGGCAAAGCTTGCTCCAGGCGATTCTCTACGAAGACAGCGCCCTGCTGGTGATCGACAAGCCCTCCGGGCTTGCCGTGCACGGTGGAAGCGGCCTCGACCTGGGCCTGATAGAGGCGCTGCGGGTAGCCCGCAACGATCCCGGGCTGGAGCTCATGCATCGGCTCGATCGGGAAACCTCCGGTTGCCTGTTGATCACCAAAAAGCGCGGTGCCCTGCGCCAACTGCATGCTGATCTTCGCGACGGGAAAATAGACAAGATCTACACTGCCCTGGCGGTGGGTAAATGGCCCGCCCGGTTTAGCGATATTCGGGCACCGCTGTTGAAGAACCAGCTCAGCTCCGGGGAGCGCATGGTGGTGGTGTCGAAGGAGGGTAAGAATTGTCACACCCGGTTTCGGGTCTGCGAGCGGCTCAACGGGTCGACCTTGCTCGAGGCCATGCCGATTACCGGGCGTACCCACCAGATTCGTGTGCATGCCCGGTTTGCCGGATGCCCCCTGGCGGGGGACAGCAAATACGGTGAGGATACCGACAACAAGGCGTTCAGGGCGCTCGGTCTCAGGCGCCTGTTCCTGCATGCAAGCCGGCTGTGCTTTACGACACCGGCGACAGGGGCGCGGGTGGAGGTAAAGGCAGAACTGCCATCCGATCTGCAGGACCTCCTGGGCCATCTGGCGCAGCCCCGGGGCCGCGCCGAACCTTCGGGTGTTTAACGGCGCAGAATCAAAACGATGCTTGTAATACTCGGCTGGGACGGCACGCTGGTAGATTCCGCCGGGCAAATCGTGGCCACCATGCAGTCTGCCGCGCGCCGTTGCAAGCTGCCGGTCCGCGGTGGGGATGCCATCCGGAATATCATTGGGCTGGGTCTGCCCGAGGCCATACGGTCACTGTATCCCGGGCTGGATACGGCGCAGGTTGATACCCTGCAAAGGGCCTATGCAGACTGCTACCGCGATGCGGCGCCAGCGCCGGCGCCGTTTTTCCCCAAGGTTGAAAGCACCCTGCGAGGGATGCTTGAACGGGGCTTTGAACTGGCAATCGCCACGGGGAAGAGCCGCCGCGGCCTGGATCGCGAGTTGCGGGTGCGGCAACTCGAGGACCTGTTCCGGGTGACACGCTGTGCCGACGAGTCCGCCTCCAAGCCCGATCCGCTGATGCTCCACCAAATACTGCGGCAACTTGGCAAAACGGCGGAGCAGGCGGTGATGGTGGGGGACACGGTATTTGATTTGAAGATGGCTCGCCGGGCAAACATCAAGAGTATCGCCGTTGCCTATGGAGCTCACTCCAGATCGGCATTGCTGGATTGCGCTCCGGATTTGCTAGTTGATGATTTCTCTACCATCCTTGATTGGATTATTGACCGCAGCCCTGGCCCCGCTGCAGGGCTTTCTTTACAGCGCTAATCCCGATGTCTCTGCAAGCCCGTTGCGTCGTGGCGCACTTCACGGGGACCAGCATATTCAATTCAGGAGGTCTTTGATGAACGATCCGATGCCCAGCGACAAATCGCAACCTGCCGCTGACAAGCAATTTCAGTTACTGGAAAAGGTGGTGCTGGAGTCAGTGCGGGAGCAGCGTTTGACCCGGCGCTGGAATCTGTTTTTCAAGATCCTCTTCATGGTCTATTTGTTCGCCGGTTTGCTGTTGCTGAAGCCTTTCTGGTCCTCCTGGAGTGTCGGAGCCAAGCCCCACGTGGCGGTGGTGCAAGTCTCCGGTGTGATCTCCGAACGGGAGAAGGCCAGTGCCGCGGCGCTCATTCGTGGTCTCAAGCAGGCTTTCGAAAGTGATGCCCTAGCCGTCGTGCTGGCCATCAATAGTCCCGGCGGCAGTCCGGTGCAGGCTGATCAGGTGTTTCGGGAGATCAAGCGGCTGCGAGCCGAAGTAGATAAACCGGTTTACGCCGTCATTAACGATATCGGGGCTTCGGGGGCCTACTATATAGCAGCCGCCGCAGACGAGATCTATTCAGACAAGGCTAGCCTGGTGGGATCCATCGGGGTCATCAGTGCTGGCTTCGGTTTTGTCGATGTTCTGGAAAAGCTCGGCCTGGAGCGTCGGGTCTTCACCGCCGGAGAACACAAAGCCATGCTGGACGCCTTCGCCCCCCTGAAGGCGGATGAAACCGAGTTCTGGCAGACAGTGATGGAGCAGACCCACCAGCAGTTTGTAAATAGGGTGAAGCAAGGGCGTGGCGAGCGTCTGGTCGATGACGAAAAAATATTCAGTGGTCTGATCTGGTCGGGTGAGCAGGCCCTGGAATTGGGTCTGATCGACGGCTTCAGCAGCGTGCGGGAACTGGCCAGGGATCGCTTCGATACCGAAGAGTTGATCGACTACACCCCTCGAAAACCACCCCTGGAGCGCCTGCTGGCGAGTTTTGGTGGCGCGGTGTCACAGACACTGGTCGATGCGCTGAGCCAGCAAACCGCCACCCTGCGCTAGGCGCCATATCTCAACGATCGGCAGTGCCCGGACTCGCTGCGGCGCTCGAGTGCAGCAACAGGGGATTGACTCCCCGCCGTCGCAGCCAGCCCGCGAGGGTTATCAGGGGAAGCCCTATCAGCGTGTTGGGGTCCTTGCCCTGCAGCGCCTCGAAAAGGTTGATACCCAGGCCCTCTGATTTGAAGGAACCGGCACAATCGAAGGGTTGCTCGACCTGCAGGTAGGCTTCGATCTCGGCGTCTGACAGCGTCCTGAACCTCACCTGATAGGTCTCGCAGGCGATATCATAGTCGTCGGTGCGGGTGTCCAGCAGGCAGAGTCCGGTATAAAACGTCACGGTTTTGCCGCTACAGTGCCGCAGTTGTTCCCTGGCCCGGGAAAGGTTACCCGGTTTTCCAAGAAACTCGTTTTCCCCACAGGCAACCTGGTCTGCGCCAATAATCAGCGCGTCATCAAAGTCGGGTGCAAGGCGCAGCGCCTTGTTGAGGGCGAGGCGTTGAACCAGTGCCGCCGGGCTTTCGCCAGCCCCGCGGCTCTCATCGATGGCGGGATCTCGACTCTGGAAGGACGGTAGTAAGCGCAGCAATAATTGGCGCCGATAGCTTGACGATGATGCCAGCACTAGCGTTCGTTGCATGTTGGTCTCGCGGCGGGTTTGAATGGGGTGTCCCGGACCGCAGGGCTTTGCGACCCCTTTGGGTTGCCGGTTATTGACAGTAGGGCTGCAGCGGCTGTCGTTCCAAGGCGCAGGCAGGCGCAGTTTCTTTTGACAGTGATTGTAACTGTCACTATGATTGCGCGCCATGTCAACTAGGCCGCTGCCCCGCCAGGCAGATATTCGTAAACTCGCGTCCTCGGGTACCGTGCTGGAAGGCTCGATCGCACTGGCGAGGCTCGAACGCGTGGCGCAGGCACTGGCAGATGAGTCGGGTGCGGTTATCTACCGCCTTGAGTTCAGCGTGTCAGAAGAAGGGATCTTCATCATTGATGGGGCGCTGGACGCTGTGGTCCGGGTGCAGTGTCAACGCTGTCTGGAAACCATGGAACTGCCACTGAGTTCCCGTTTTCTCCTCGGCGCAGTCTGGGATGATGAACGAGCCCGAAACCTGCCCAAACGCATGGAACCGCTACTGGTAGACGATGAAGAGGTGGACACATTGGAGGTCATCGAGGATGAGCTTCTGTTGTGCCTGCCGTTTGTTGCCTACCATGCGCCAGACGAGTGCCCCCGGGAAGTGGGCTACCGCTGCGGGGAAGTGCAGGGTGATGCGGCCCAAGAGCCAAAAAAGAATCCTTTTGATGCCCTCGCGGCACTGAAAAAACCGAAAGTTTGAAATTGGAGGTAAGCCGTAATGGCGGTACAAAAGAGTCGTAAAACCCGGTCACGGCGCGGCATGCGTCGGGCCCATGATGCACTCAGCTCGGCAGCCCTGTCGGTGGACGAAACCAGTGGTGAAGTGCATTTGCGCCATCATGTGAGCAAAGACGGTTTCTACCGGGGTCGTAAAGTCGTTAACACGGACGGCGGCGAGTAACACCGGTTGACAGCGCCGTTACGCATCGCGATTGATGCCATGGGGGGAGACTTCGGCCCCCTGGTGACGGTCCCGGCCGCTTTCGCGGCGCTGGCTAAATACCCCCAGCTCGAATTGCTGCTGTTCGGGCGCGAGGCGGATATCGAGCCGCTGCTGGCAGCGGGTGAGGCTCGACTACGCGAGCGGCTCACGCTTTGTCCCTGTGAGGAAGTGGTGGGCATGGGCGACAAACCCACCCAGGCGCTTCGTGGCAAGAAGCGCTCATCCATGCGGCTGGCGATTGATAGCCTGAAGTCCGGGGCATCGGGGGCCTGTGTGAGTGCGGGAAACACGGGGGCGCTGATGGCCATCGGCTGTTACGTGCTCAAGACCTCGCCGGGCATTGACCGACCGGCGATCTGCATATCCATGCCCACCCAGGGGGGCATTGGCCGCACCTATCTGCTCGACCTCGGCGCCAACGTCGACAATGGCTCGGAGCATCTGCATCAGTTCGCACTGATGGGGTCCGTTACGTCCCAGGTGGTCGATGGTGTGGCGGAGCCTCGCGTTGCTTTGCTCAACATCGGCCATGAGGAGATAAAAGGCAATGAGCAGGTCAAGTTTGCCGCGCGATTGATCGGCGAGGACCCGCGCCTCAACTATGCCGGTTACATTGAGGCGGACCGCCTGCTCGAAGGGGAGGCCGATGTGATCGTTTGCGACGGATTTGTCGGCAACGTTGCGCTCAAGGCCGCCGAAGGGGCCGCACGCCTGATTGCTTTTCGAACCCAGCATGTTTTTAATAGCAACCTTTACAGGCGGGTGCTGGGGTGGCTGGTAGAGCCACTGCTGCGGCAAGTGAAGCGGGAAGTGAATCCAGAGTCTTACAACGGTGCTTATTTTCTGGGCCTGCAGGGTATTCTGGTCAAGAGTCATGGTTCCGCTTCGGTAGCGGGTTTCCAGCAGGCGATAGAGAGCGCCATCGTGCAGATAGAAAACCGCCTGGTAGAGCGCCTCGACAGCGCGCTGGAAATTCTGGCCGAATGAATCAGGGGTTGTGGGCAGCAACGGACAATCCCGGTGCAGAGCAGGGTCCTACCCGTGGGCCAACAATCGATAATGACTATCAATGGATCAGGAAGGTATTGTGATGACCCAGTCCAAACTGGCGTTTGTATTCCCCGGGCAGGGTTCGCAGAAAGTGGGGATGCTGGCGTCGATGGCGGCGAGCCAGCCGCTGGTAGAGGAGACCTTTGCCGAGGCTTCCGAGGCACTCGGTTACGACCTCTGGCAGTTGGTTCAGCAGGGCCCCCAGGAAGAATTGAACCTGACCGAGCGCACCCAGCCCATGCTGCTGGCAGCGGGCGTCGCGCTGTGGCGGGTCTGGCAGCAGCAAGGTGGGGCCGAACCCGGAATGATGGCCGGCCACAGCCTGGGAGAATTCACTGCGTTGGTCTGTGCCGACAGCCTGGCGTTTGGCGATGCCATAACCCTGGTTCAGCAACGCGGCGCCTTCATGCAGTCTGCTGTGCCGGTTGGTGTCGGTGCGATGGCAGCGATAATCGGTCTGGATGACGAAGCGATCAACGCCGCTTGCGCCGAGGCGGCGCAGGGAGAGGTGGTGGCCGCGGTCAATTACAACTCGCCGGGTCAGGTGGTGATTGCCGGACATGCCGACGCCGTTGAACGCGCGGTTGCAGGCTGCAAAGCTGCTGGCGCAAGGCGTGCCATGCCCCTGCCCGTAAGCGCGCCTTTCCACACCGACCTCATGCGGCCGGCTGGAGAGCAATTGGCCGGGGCCATCGCAGCGATCGATGTCAAGTCCCCGCGCATTCCGGTGGTGCATAACGTCAACGCCAGCACCGAAAGCGATCCCGAAAAGATCAAGGCATTATTGGTGGAACAGATCTACAGCCCGGTCCGGTGGGTCGAGTGTGTGCAGGCATTGCGTTCAGGTGGTGCTGAATTGGCGGTAGAAAGTGGCCCCGGTAACGTTCTGGGCGGGTTGATCAGGCGAATCGACAAAACGTTTTCAGTGGCGGGCCTCGAAGACCCTGCGGGGCTTGAAAAGGCGCTGGCCGACGCAGCGGCGTTGATGGCTTGAAATTGCGAATAAGTAGAGGCGGGAGATGGTTATGAGTTTGCAGGGAAAGGTGGCGCTGGTCACCGGCGCCAGTAGGGGAATAGGCGCGGCCATTGCCCGGCAGTTGGGCGAGCAGGGGGCGACTGTGGTGGGCACTGCCACGTCAGACAAGGGAGCTGCGGCGATTACCGAGGCCTTCAGGCAGCAGGGGATCAGCGGCACAGGCATGACGCTCAACGTCACCGATTCCGAGTCGCTTGCGCAGGTTCTAAAAGCCATCACCAATGACCACGGCACCATCAGCATTCTGGTGAACAATGCCGGAATCACCCGGGACAATCTGCTGCTGCGGATGAAAGACGACGAGTGGGCAGATGTCATCGATACCAACCTCAATGCTATCTACCGGTTGAGCAAGGCCTGTTTGCGTGGCATGGCCAAGGCCCGCTGGGGCAGGATCATCAATATTTCGTCGGTGGTAGGGTCCATGGGCAACCCCGGTCAGGCGAACTATTCCGCAACCAAGGCGGGTGTCGAGGGCTTCTCCAGGGCACTTGCCAGGGAGATCGGTAGTCGCGGCGTCACTGTCAACGCCGTGGCACCGGGCTTTATCGACACCGATATGACCCGGGAACTGCCTGAGGCCCAGCGCGAAGCTCTGCTGGCGCAGATTGCGGTGGGCCGACTGGGCAAGCCGGAGGAGATTGCAGCGGTGGTGGGCTTCCTGGCAAGCGACGCTGCGGCTTACATCACCGGTGAAACCGTTCACGTCAACGGTGGCATGTATATGGGCTGAGGGATTAGTGGATTGCAAAAAGTGCCAACAGGCGTAAAATTGCATTTCCGTTGATCCATTCGGTATTAATCGCTAAGGGGTTTCGCGGTAATATTCACGGGTATTCGGCAGCTGGCTTGCCGGTTGCGTTGTGAGTATCACGAAAGAGCAAGACTGATGAGCAACACAAGGTGCGGCAATAGCGGCATCAACTACCAAGACTTGAGAGGAGTCAATAAGAATCATGAGTAGCATAGAAGAGCGCGTAAAAAAGATCGTTGCGGAACAATTGGGTGTGAAAGAAGGTGATATTCAGAATTCAGCTTCTTTCGTGGAAGATCTGGGCGCTGATTCTCTGGATACCGTTGAATTGGTCATGGCTCTGGAAGAAGAGTTCGAGACTGAGATCCCCGACGAAGAGGCCGAAGCGATTACCACCGTGCAACTGGCCATTGATTACATCGAGTCGCATCAGGCCTAGTTACACCCGTAAGCCAGGCTCAATCCGGGAAGCCGTTTCTACATCTGATAGGGCGGCTTTTTTTTGTGCCCTGGAGTAGCGGCGGGTGTCTGCGGCAGGGCATAGCGGAGGGAGGACATGTGAATAGACGCAGGGTAGTGGTGACCGGGCTGGGCGTGGTGTCGCCCCTTGGGAGTAAGGTCGAAGCCACTTGGGAGGCGATCGTTTCCGGTAAAAGCGGTATCGGTCCCATTGAAAGCTTTGATGTCTCGGCGTATACCACGCGCTTTGGCGGCACGGTACGCGATCTGGATATGGCGGCCTACATGGCGCCGAAGGATGCCCGCAAAATGGACCCGTTTATCCAGTTCGGGGTGGCAGCGGGTATCCAGGCAATCGAGGCCGCTGGCCTGCATGTGAGCGATGAGAACGCCCATCGCATCGGCGCTGCAATTGGTTCCGGCATCGGTGGTATCGGCTCGATAGAACAATGCCACGATATTATCCTGGAGCGAGGCCCTCGCAGGGTGTCGCCGTTTTTTGTCCCGGGTTCGATCATCAACATGATTGCCGGCAACCTTTCGATCAAATACGGCTTTGCCGGCCCTAATCTTGCTCTGGCCACGGCTTGCACGACCGGAACCCACTGTATTGGCCTTGCCGCGCGTCTCATAGCTTGTGGTGATGCTGATGCCATGGTCGCTGGCGGCGCTGAAATGGCGACCACTCCGGTGGGACTGGGGGGCTTTACCGCCGCGCGCGCCCTTTCGACTCGTAACGATAGTCCTGAGGCCGCAAGTCGACCCTGGGACAGGGACCGTGACGGCTTCGTGCTCAGTGATGGTGCTGCGATGCTGGTGTTGGAAGAGTACGAATTTGCGCGTCGGCGCGGCGCCGCCATACATGCCGAAGTCGTGGGCTTTGGTATGAGCGGTGACGCCTACCACATGACATCGCCGCCGGAAGACGGTGCCGGCGCCGCATTGGCCATGGAAAATGCCATACGCGACGCCGCAATCGACAGCGGAAAAATCGACTATATCAACGCCCATGGCACTAGTACGATTGCCGGGGACGTTGCCGAGGTGCGGGCCATCAAGCGCGCCCTGGGCGATGCGGCGGAAACCGTTGCTGTGAGTTCTACCAAGTCGATGATCGGGCATATGCTCGGGGCGGCCGGCGCCGTAGAGGCGGTTTTCAGCGTGCTCGCGATACGGGATCAGGTTGCACCGCCAACGATTAATCTCGATTCCCCCGATGTCGACTGCGATCTCAACCTGGTCCCCCACACGGCTCAGCAGCGGAAAATCGATGTGGTGCTCTCCAACTCGTTCGGGTTTGGCGGTACCAACGGCTCGCTGCTGTTCAAGCGGATATAATCTCCATTGCCTACCACTGACGCCGGCGAACCGCTGATAAGTCTGGTCAATGGCGAGTTTGAAGGTAGGGTGGCAGTGACCGACCGGGGCCTTGCCTATGGCGATGGTCTGTTCGAGACGATTAGAGTGGCGCACGGAAAGCCGGTTTTGCTCGATCTGCACATGCAACGCCTTGTCGCCGGTTTGCAGCGATTGCAGATACGCGCTGGGGAGGTTGCGGTGCGACAGCAGCTGCTGCATCTGCTGAGCCATGCGGGTGATCAGGGGTTGAAAGATGGTGTGGTCAAACTGATTGTATCCCGGGGCGATGGCGGCCGCGGGTTCAAACCCGACCCTCGAGGTGATGCCACTGTCGTGTGCAGTTGGTTTGAGTTACCCGAATATTCGACCAAGGCCTTGGTCAGTGGTGTCGAACTGTTCACCTGCAAGATCCGGCTAGCCCACCGCCCGCACCTGGCCGGCTTGAAGCACCTGAATTGCCTCGACTATGTCCTGGCCAGCCTCGAGCAGCGAGGGCGCGTTGACAGTGAGGGTCTGCTATTGGATGAGCACGGATCAGTGATCGAAGCCACTTCGGCAAATCTCTTACTGGTGTCCCGGGGTGAACTGTCGACCCCAAGCTTGAACCGCTGCGGCGTAGCGGGAACCATGCGCCGCTGGATCATGGAGGTCGCCGCGCCGGAGTTGGGCCTGGTTGTTAATGAAGGCGAGCTTTCGCTGGACCACCTGCGAGATTGCGATGAGCTGTTTATCTGTAACAGTGTTCGTGGGGTAATCCCGGTGGTTGCTTTCGAGGATTGCCACTGGCGACGGGGTCCCATAACCGCTGCACTACAAACCCGGGTATTGAAACTGTTTGATGCTTAAGAAACTCTTGATAGCACTTCTTCTGTTGCTGCTGGCCGCTGGTGTGGGCCTGGCGGTGGGGTGGCAGCGTTTTGGGGACTATCTTGATCAGCCTGTCCCCAAGCTCGAAAAGCCCGTTGACATTGAGGTAGCACCGGGCAGTTCTGTCACACGGGTTGTCTACCAATTGGCTGATCAGGGCCTGCTGCAACAACCCAGGCTGCTAATCTACTACTTGCGGGCAACCGAGCAGTTATCCCTGCAGGCAGGCGAGTACCAGCTCTCGCCGGGTATGACTCCGCGGCAGATACTGCAGAAACTGGCCAGGGGAGAGGTGAAATACTACCAGGTCACGCTGGTCGAGGGCTGGACAATCAAGCAGGCGCTGGATCATCTGCACCGTGAGCAGCCGCTGGTTCGGGAACTCGATGGAGATAGCCTTGAAGAATTTCTGCTGAAAATCGACGACAATCCATTGAGCACCTCGCCTGAGGGCTTGTTTTTTCCTGATACCTATCGCTACACCCGCGGAACCAGCGATGCAGTGCTGTTGACCCGAGCGTATCGGATCATGAGGGCAACGCTGGCTGAGGCGTGGGCCTCCCGGGTCGAGGGTCTACCCCTGAAGAATCCCTATCAAGCCCTGATCCTGGCGTCCATCGTGGAAAAGGAAACCGCCGTCGACAGTGAGCGCGAGGAAATTGCCGGTGTATTCATCAATCGGTTGCGCAAGGGGATGCGCCTGCAGACTGACCCGACTGTAATCTATGCCCTCGGCGAGGGCTACGACGGCAACATCACCCGCAAGGATCTCCGCGTAGACTCGCCTTTCAACACTTACCGTGTCGCGGGCTTGCCGCCGACGCCAATCGCGCTGCCATCGCGTCGCTCCATTGAAGCCGCACTCAATCCGGCAACCACAGAAAACCTGTATTTCGTGGCCAGGGGGGACGGTAGCCACCAGTTCTCGGCAACGCTAGCCCAGCATAACCAGGCGGTTCAGGAATACCAGATTCGCAAACGGGCGAAAAACTACCGTTCGGTCCCGCTGGAGCCTGCTGCACAGGAGGCCCCTGCGGGTGACTGATACCAAAGGGCTGTTCATTACTGTCGAGGGCGGTGAAGGTGTCGGGAAAACCACCAACCTGGCGTTTATTGCCGATTATCTGCGCGCCAGCGGTATCGAGCTGGTGCAAACGCGGGAGCCGGGTGGAACGCCCCTGGCCGAACAGATTCGAGCCCTGCTGCTCCAGGCCCGGGACGAGAATGTGGCCCCGATGGCGGAATTGCTGCTGATGTTTGCCGCGCGGGCCCAACATCTGGAGCGAGTCGTCCAGCCGGCATTGGACGCCGGGGCGTGGGTGTTGTGCGATCGCTTTACCGATGCCACCTATGCGTACCAGGGGGGAGGGCGGCAGCTCGACCTGGGGGTAATTGCTGACCTTGAACGGTTGGTTCAGGGAAACTTTCGCCCGGATCTGACACTGTTGCTGGACCTGCCGGTTGCCGAGGGCCTGGCGCGAGCCGATGCCAGAGGTGAGCTGGACCGCTTCGAGCAGGAGCAGTTAGCGTTTTTCGAGCGGGTACGTGGTGTTTATCTGGAGCGGGCACGGCGTTTTCCCGAGCAGTTTCATGTGATCGATGCCTCGGGCTCGCTGGCCGAGGTGCAGGGGAGTATCGGAAAAGTGCTCTCGGGGCTGGTGCGCAGCGCCGGTGCGCGGTCGTGACCGCAACAGTCCTGCCCTGGCAAACCGCTAACCGCGATCATGTACTGGGCTTGTATCAGCGTCGCCAGTTGCCCCATGCACTTCTGCTCCATGGCCTGGTGGGTACCGGTATCAGGCAGTTCGCGCAGGCCATCGCCCGGACCGTTTTGTGCAAGGGAGAAGTGGGCATCGCTCCCTGCGGCGAATGCCACAGCTGTCAGTTGGGCGCAGCCGGAAATCATCCCGACCTTTTACATTTGACACCGGAAAGAGAAGGGGGCCCGATCAAGGTCGATCAGGTGCGGGCAGTGGTCGGTTTCGGCCAGGAGTCCCCGCAGCAAGGTGGCTATCGGGTGGTGATGATTACTCCGGCAGAGGCGATGAACGCAAGCGCCGCCAACTCGCTTTTGAAAACCCTGGAGGAGCCAGGGGACAAGACCCTGCTGCTGTTGGTCACCTACGCGGTGGCGACGGTCTTGCCTACGGTGCGATCCCGGTGTCAGAAGTTGGCGATGGCAGTGCCCAGCCCGGCCCAGGGTAAAGAGTGGCTGGGCCGTCATATTTCAGAGCCAGAGAAGCTGCCACTGTTGCATGCCTTTGCGCCCCGCCAGCCCCTTTACGGCCAACAGCTGGAGCCCTTCGTCAATGATCTCGAGGCGGTTGCCGACAGCCTGTCCGCGCTAATCGAGGGGAGTTCGGATGCGCTCGTCACGGCCGGCGTCTGGTCATCGGTCGAGCCCGGCCAGCTATTGCACTGGCTGTACCAGTGGTTGAGCTCTGCCTGTATTGCTGAACTGCAGCCAGGGGACGCAGACCCGGTAGCCATCCGGATACGTGATGCCTGGCAAAAACGCGGCTCGCTGCTACAGCTTGTGGATGCGGCGGAGGAAGTTGTATCACTGCGACGATTATTAGCCTCCGGCGCCAACCCCAACCCCCAATTGATGCTGGAGAATCTGGCGCTGAAGCTGGCGCCCACCGGGGTCCTGGCTTGACCGTGGCAACCCGCAGATGGTTAAAATATCACGGTAATAGTTGGCTAATCGGGTTGGCAGAAGCTACCATTATTTCTTGCAGGCAGGTAACGAAAAATGCGGTGGTGGTAGCAACCACACTGCGGAGTCGGGGAAACCAACAGGGAATAGCTGGAAGTGCGCATGAACAACCCGGGTTTGAAACAAGGCAGTGCGAAGAGTGGCATACTGTCGCTTACCATTAAGGACAAAGCCGTTTTGTACGCGGCCTACATGCCTTTTCTCAAGTACGGTGGCCTGTTTATTCCGACCAATAAACTCTACAAGTTGGGCGACGAAGTCTTTATGCTGCTGAGCCTGATGGATGAACCCGAGAAGATCCCTGTGGCGGGCAAGGTGGTCTGGATTACACCCCAGGGTGCCCAGGCTAATCGCACCGCCGGAATCGGCGTGGAATTTAGTGAACACGATGACACCGCAACCCGCAAAATCGAGACCTACCTGGCCGGCTCCCTCGACTCGGACAAGCCTACCCATACCATGTAAAGCGCCCGGCCCGGGGTTCGCCCGAGCCCGCTTCCCTCACCAGCACGCGACTTTTCGGCCATGCAACCGTTGCTGGTAGATTCCCATTGCCACCTGGATAAACTGGACCTTGCCAGCTGCGGCGGCAGTGTCGGGGCAGCCCTTGATGCTGCTCGCGCTGCCGGTGTGGGACGGGTGCTTTGCATCGCCCTCCATCCGGACAACATTCCGGCCGTCCTCCAATTGGCGCGGGACTTTCCCTCGGTCTCCGCCACCGTTGGTGTGCATCCGCTGCACGTGTCGCAGACCCCGGTCGACCCGGCCCGCCTGCGCCAATGGGCCGAGGACACCGAGGTGGTCGCTATCGGCGAAACCGGGCTTGACTATTACTATGCGCCGGAATCGAGGGAAGCCCAGAGGGTGAGCTTTGCGCAGCACCTGGCGCTTGCAGCGGAGCTGGGTCTACCCGTGGTGGTGCACACCAGGGATGCCCGGGAAGATACTCTGGAACTGATTCGAGATCATGGTTCAATCGAGCATGGCGGTGTGTTGCATTGCTTCACCGAGAGTTGGGAGATGGCCAGCCAGGCCTTGGATCTGAATTACTGGATTTCGATTTCCGGGATTGTCACTTTTAAAGGGGCGGACAATTTGCACTCCATCGTGCGTAAACTGCCCCTGGACAGAATGCTGGTTGAGACCGACTCACCTTACCTGGCACCGGTGCCTTACCGGGGTCGCTCCAATCAGCCGGCTTATGTGCTTGCCGTTGCGCAGGCCATAGCTGAAATCAGAGGGTTAACGCTGGAACAGGTCGTGACCGCTACCACCAGCAATTACCACCGTCTTTTCGGTGGCGCTGGTGTCACGGGTGATTGAATGCGCCGGGGGCGACTTCCTCACCGGGGTCGTCGAGGGTTTTTATGGCCGCTGCTGGACCTGGGAGGAGCGGCGGTCCAGCGTTAACTTCCTGCGTGAAAACGGGCTCAATACCTATATCTATGCCCCCAAAGCCGACACCTTTTTGCGACGAGATTGGGATCAGCCGTGGAGTGAGCAGGATTTTGAAGCACTGCTTGGCCTTGGGGAACATTGCCGTAACCGCGGGGTACGATGGGGAATAGGGCTCTCGCCGCTGGAGGCTTATATCGATTATGGCCCGGCCACCCTGCAACGCCTCAGACCCAAACTTGCCGCTATCGAGCAGCTGCGGCCCGATATTCTGTGCATCCTGTTCGACGACATGCGTGGCGACGTGCCCGACCTTGCGGCCCTGCAGGCGCGGATGGTAGCTGATATCGCCGCCTGTAGCAGCGCTGCACGGGTCATTTTTTGCCCAACTTATTACAGCGATGACCCGGTGCTGGAGCGGGTCTTCGGGGCCATGCCGGGGAACTACTGGCAGCAATTAGGCCGAGAGCTGGATCAAAGCATCGACTTTTTCTGGACCGGTGAAAAGGTATGTTCCGAGCGCTTCAGTCGGGACACGCTGGCGGCGATATCTGTGGCCATGCAGCGAGCGCCGGTATTGTGGGACAATTACCCGGTCAACGATGGTGAGAAAATGAGCCGCCGCCTGAATTTGCGCCCCTTTTGTAACCGTCCCGAGGACATGCCGTCGTGGTGCCGGGGCCATTTGGCTAATCCGATGAATCAGGCTCGCCTGTCCCGCATTGCCCTGTGTACCATGCCCGGCTGCCGGTCTCCGGCGACCGGCTTTGAGCAGGCGGTGGCGCGCCAGGCACCTGGGGCCTTAGCCAGCTTGTTGGCGCGGGACCTCGGGCTTTTTAACGATGAGGGCCTGGATGCCATCGACAAGGCCCATCAACGACGGCTGGTGTCTGAATATGGCACTTTTGAACATCCGATTGCGACTGAGGTTCTTGGTTGGCTGCAGGGCGAGTATCGGTTTGACCCCGCGTGCCTGACCGAGTAGCCGGTCAGACCGGGTGGTCACCGAGACACAAACGAGGGAGTTTATGAAAACACTCACCGCTGCTGAGGTAAGCCCCTGGATTGAAGCGCAGGTCGGGCGCCTCGATCCGGTGGACGGCGACTTGTTCCCGCCGATAGGCTGCCTGGTCGAGCTGAACTGCCACTGGCTTGCTGAGCCCAGTGTAGTGCGGTTTGAGCTGCAGGTGACCATGAAGCGCCAAGCCAACCGGCCGATACCGGTGGCTCTTTCCCTGCGCTCGGCGGGGTCTGGCAATGCGCCGATGTCCAGCTTTTCTCTGTCCAGCCCCCTGCGGCTCGACCGGGTCCCTATACCCAAGCCCTGGGGTCAGGAGATCTGGTACACGGGGGTCGAGGAGCGCGGAGTCTGTGGCCTGGCGCCGGAGACCGGTGATGCCGTTCCTCTTCCCTGGGTGCTGGATACCCTGGCGCCCTGGTTAACAGGAAATCACCGGGAGCTCGTATTACTGAAAATTCTTGACCCGCTGCCTGCCCCGGTCTGGGGTGACCTTTACTTCGAGTTGCACGAGGAGAAGCGAGAAGTCTACGTGGTGACCCATGTTGATGAGACCGCGTGGCCGGATGGCACGGGTGCCATTCGCTTCGGTTTCGATCCCGAGCGACGAAAGCGCTACTCCAGTGACGCTGATTTCAAAGCCGCGTATCGAGCCAGCGTAGCGGCCTATGAAAGTGTGCGGCGCACCATAGATGCGCAGCTGGATATTCGGCGCGAGGAGGCTGGTATCGCGCTGGATGCGCCGGTATCGCCGTCGCAATTGATGGCTTGGCAAGCCACGCTGGACGGGCAACTGCTGCAGCAAGAGGAATCACTGAGGCTTGAAATGGAGGCCTTTACCCACTTCAAACCACTGCGGGTAGGCGACGTGGTCAAGGTTCCCTGCTACACCCCCCACGCACTGCAGCACGGGGTGAGGACCGTGGAATTCCAAACCCCGGTTTACGAGCGAAAAATCCTGTCTTTTGCCCAGAAAGTGCTGACCCAGCAGCACTGGGATACCGATGACGGGGTGGTATTGATGGCGCTGGAACCTGAAGCCGAAGCGCCTTTTTCGGTTTGTTTTCAGGACGACCAGGTGCTGATAGAGAGAATCGTCGATTTCGCGGATTTCGAAGTAGAGCGCTGGATGCTGCAACCCGGTGCCAGCCATGATATCGATCTGGGTGGAAGCTATGCGCTCGTCATGGTGGTAGCGGGCGAGTTGGTGGTTGGCGACTGCCTGTTGCTGCCGGAGCAGGCTTGTCTTCTGCCCGCTACGATGCTGGCGGCAACACTGACCCAGAGGGGAATAGCGGGTGCCACAGCGCTGGTGGCGCGACCCGCCTGATGGGCGCTTATCCGCTGTTGAACGGGGCACTACATTGTGGCAGAATGCAGCGCTTGTCGTTGCTGGTCCGTCACCGGAATTGTCCATAACAACACATTATATCAACGAGATATTGGCGCATTCTAAGGAACTACTTTAGGACGCGCCTTGCTGCTATTGGAACGATTACTTCAGCAAGCGCGGGTGTGGTGAAATTGGTATACACGCCAGATTTAGGTTCTGGTGCCGCAAGGCGTGGGAGTTCGAGTCTCCCCACCCGCACCATTCATTGACTTTCCACATTGCAGCCAGCCGGCAGTGTCCGCTGGTTACGGGTATTGAATTCGAGGTATTGACATGCAGGTTTCCATTGAAACAACGACGGGTCTGGAGCGCAGGCTCACTATCGGCGTGCCCGCTGAACGGATTGAGCAAGAAATCGACAAGCGCTTGAAGAAAGCCGCGGGTACTGTGCGCATTGATGGATTCCGGCCCGGCAAGGTGCCCATGAAGGTTATTCGCCAGCGTTTTGGTAGCGGCGTTCGACAGGAAGTCGTCGGTGAAGTCATGAGCCAGACCTTTTACGAAGCGGTGATGAAAGAAGAGCTGCAGCCAGCCGGGCAGCCGAAGATCGAGCCCAGGGAAATGGCGCCCGGGAAGGATTTACAGTACGTCGCGACCTTCGAAATTTACCCCGAAATTGCCCTTGCCGACTTGACCCGGGTCAGCGTGACCAAGCCGGTTGCGGAGGTCACTGATGCCGATGTCGATCGCATGATTGAGATGTTTCGCAAGCAACAGGGGGCCTATGAAGTCGTTGAGCGGGCTGCCGCCAATGAGGACGAGGTGAATATCGACTATAAAGGTACCCGCGATGGCGAGCCTTTTGAGGGCGGCAGCGCAGAGGGCACTGATCTGGTGCTTGGCTCGGGGCGTATGATTGCAGGCTTCGAAGAGGGATTGCTGGGACTGCGCGCGGGGGAAGAGAAGACCCTGGAGCTACAGTTCCCCGAGGAGTACCATAACGAAGAGCTCAAAGGCGCGGAGGTACAGTTTCAGATTCGCGTCAACGCCGTGAAGGAACATCGGCCCGCCGAGTTGAACGAGGACTTCTTCTCCCGCTATGGTGTGTCTTCCGGCGGCGAAGAGGAGTTTCGGCAGCAAGTTGCGGACAACATGCGCCGCGAACTCAAAAAAGCGGTGACCACCAAGGTCAAACAGCAGGTGATGGATCAGCTGACAGACATGCACGATGTCCAACTGCCCTCAGCACTGGTGCAGGGCGAGGTAGAGGTACTCCGCAAGCAGATGCTGCAGCAGTTCGGCGAGGCGGCGGCGCAATTCGATGCGTCAGTATTGCCGGACGAAATGTTCAAGGAGCAGGCCGAACGGCGGGTATCCCTGGGTCTTATCCTGGGTGAGTTGATCAAATCAGAAGCCCTGAAAGCAGATCCGGAGAAGGTCAAAGCGATGGTCGAGGAAATCGCCGCGACCTACCAGGATCCCGCCGAGGTCGTTAAGTACTATTACGGCAACGAGGAACTCTTGCGGTCAGTGGAGTCGGCTGTGCTGGAGGACGAGGCCGTCGAGAAAATCCTGGCGATGGCCACGATTGAGGAGGTGGGTCAGAGCTACGAAGAGGCGGTGGCACCCAAGGCTCCTGCCGTCGAAGCCAAACCTGAAGAATCGCCGGAAGAGAGCGCTGAGCAGGGGCAAGAAGCCGAGAAGTGAAACTGGAATGCCCAGAATCGCTCGGCGCGGCGGTTTGGCTTGCAGAGCCGCCGTTCATTATTTATGTTCCAGAGGCACAACAACCCGTGTTTTTGAATTTTGGAGAAAAAGTTGATTAATCCCGGTGGTTATACCGCAGTAGAAGAAAAGAACCTCGGCCTGATCCCCATGGTGGTTGAGCAGTCCGCGCGGGGTGAGCGCTCCTACGATATTTACTCCCGCTTGCTGAAGGAGAGAGTCGTATTCATCGTTGGCCCCATTGAGGACCACATGGCGAACCTGGTGGTGGCCCAGTTGTTATTTTTGGAGTCGGAAAACCCCGACAAGGACATTCACCTCTACATTAACTCCCCGGGTGGGTCGGTGACGGCAGGGCTCGCAATTTACGACACCATGAAGTTCATCAAGCCTGACATCAGCACAATGTGCGTGGGTCAGGCGGCCAGTATGGGTGCTTTCCTGCTGGGCGGTGGAACCAAGGGCAAGCGCTACGCTCTGCCCAATGCCCGCACCATGATCCACCAGCCAAGCGGAGGAGCTCAGGGCCAGGCAACCGATATCGACATCGCGGCGCGGGAGATCCTGATCATCCGTGAAAAGCTCAATCAGCTCATGGCAGAGCACACTGGACAGGATATCGAAACGATTCGCCGGGACACTGAGCGCGATAACTTTATGGATGCAGCGAGGTCCAAAGAGTACGGCCTGATCGATGAAGTTCTCGAGCATCGCGGTAGCTGAGCATTTGGCGATTAATTTGCAAGCCTGGGAAAAGGGGCTTGCAAAACGAACTAAAAATCTCCATCTTTAAGATTCGACGGCAAATTCTGAGGTACAGGGTGCATGGTTGACGACACGCGAGGCGGCGAAGACAAGGGGAAGCTCTTGTACTGCTCATTTTGCGGTAAGAGCCAGCATGAGGTGAGAAAGCTTATCGCCGGCCCCTCTGTGTTCATCTGCGACGAATGCGTGGATCTTTGCAACGATATCATCCGCGAAGAAGTACAGGAAAGCAGTGCCGAAAGTGCGCGGGAAACCCTCCCGACTCCTCAGGAAATCAGCACCATTCTCGATGATTACGTCATCGGTCAGAGTCGGGCCAAGAAGGTGCTGGCGGTGGCGGTTTACAATCACTACAAACGCCTCCGTTATGAAGAGAAATCCAAAGGGAAATCCAAGGGCGACAGCCTGGTCGAGCTGGGAAAAAGCAACATTCTCCTGGTTGGGCCCACCGGTAGCGGTAAGACACTGCTGGCGGAAACCCTGGCGCGGCTGTTGGACGTTCCTTTTACTATTGCAGATGCGACGACCCTGACCGAAGCCGGCTACGTGGGTGAGGATGTCGAGAACATCATCCAGAAGCTCCTGCAAAAGTGTGATTACGATGTCGAACGTGCTCAGATGGGCATCGTTTACATCGACGAGATCGACAAAATTTCGCGCAAGTCTGACAACCCCTCGATCACCCGTGACGTATCGGGGGAGGGGGTGCAGCAGGCCTTGCTCAAGCTGATAGAAGGCACGGTAGCATCAGTGCCGCCACAGGGCGGACGCAAGCACCCGCAGCAGGAATTTTTACAGGTCGATACATCAAACATTCTGTTTATCTGCGGGGGCGCGTTCGCCGGGCTTGAGAAAGTGATTCGCGACCGCTCCGAGAAGGGTGGCATCGGCTTTAGCGCCGAAGTGAAGAGCAAGGAGAACAGCAAGAATATCGGCGAGGTGCTGCACGACCTGGAGCCGGAAGACCTCGTTCGCTACGGGCTGATCCCGGAGTTCGTTGGTCGCTTGCCGGTAATTGCTACGCTGGAGGAGCTCGACGAGGAGGCGCTGGTGAGGATTCTGACCGAACCCCGCAACGCCCTTACCAAGCAGTATGCAAAGTTGTTCGACATGGAAGATGTCGAAGTGGATTTTCGGGAGGATGGCTTGCGTGCTATCGCCTTCAAAGCCATGGAGCGGAAAACCGGGGCAAGAGGGTTGCGGTCAATTCTCGAGTCGGTGCTGCTGGATTCCATGTATCGAATCCCCTCGGAAGAAAATGTCAGCAAAGTGGTTATCGATGAATCGGTCATCAAGGGCGATTCAGAGCCCTTCGTAGTCTACGAGACCCAGGAAACCGCAGCCCGGGCTGCTCCGGAGGAGTAACCCCCTGGTCCGGCACCCTGCAAGGGTGCCGGTTTTCGCTCCAGGTCGCGAGAGTGGCCTTGAAATACGCCCCCGAGGCCCCATCTCAGGCCCGTAAGCATGCGCATTCACCAATACGGCATTGCGTACCGCATTGATAAACGGAGTCCTTCGTGGAGAAACACCCTCTGAAAAGTTCTGTTGAAAGTCTCGAGTTGCCGCTGTTGCCGCTGCGTGATGTGGTGGTCTACCCGCATATGGTGATTCCGCTTTTTGTGGGTCGTGAGAAGTCCATACGAGCCCTGGAAAAGGCTATGAGCGGGGACAAGCAGGTTCTGTTGGTTGCCCAAAAGAGTGCCTCTGACGATGACCCGGATGTCACGGGCTTTTATCTCCTTGGCACGGTCTCCACCGTGCTTCAATTGCTGAAGCTGCCAGACGGCACAGTCAAGGTATTGGTGGAGGGTGGCTTTCGCGCTGGCGTCGAAAGCGTCAACGAAGACCAGGGATTCTTCATGGCGAACGCCAGGCGTCTTTACGCGAATTCGCCCGAAGACAGGGAAGAGGAAGCGCTGGTTGGCTCCTTGCTTGAGCAGTTCGAGCGCTACGTCAATTTAAGTAAAAAAGTGCCCCCGGAGGTGCTGACGTCGCTGAACGGTATTGACGAGATTGGCCGGCTTGCAGACACCATCGCTGCACATATGTCGCTGAGCATTGAAAAGAAGCAGGAGATACTCGAGCTGCCGGATATTGCGGAGCGCGTGGACATGCTGATGGCGCTGCTGGGTGGGGAAATCGACCTGCACCAGGTGGAAAAGAAAATCCGCGGCCGGGTCAAAAGCCAGATGGAAAAGAGCCAGCGCGAGTACTACTTGAATGAGCAAATGAAAGCCATTCAAAGCGAGCTTGGTGACATGGAGGAGACACCGAATGAACTCGAGTTGCTGGAGCAGAAAATTGAGCAGGCGGGAATGCCCAAGGATGCCAAGGACAAGAGCCGCGCAGAACTCGCCAAGTTAAAAATGATGTCTCCGATGTCCGCCGAAGCCTCGGTGGTCAGGAGTTATATCGACTGGATGGTGGGTGTTCCCTGGAAGAAGCGGAGTAAAACCCGCATCGACCTGGCAAAGGCGCAGGATGTGCTCGATCGCGATCATTATGGCCTGGAAGAGGTGAAAGACCGAATCCTGGAATATCTGGCGGTTCAGCAACGGGTGCGTAAGCTCAACGGGCCGGTGCTGTGTTTGGTGGGACCGCCCGGGGTCGGCAAAACCTCCCTGGGGGAATCGATTGCCAGGGCAACCAATAGAAAATTTGTGCGTATGGCGCTTGGCGGTGTGCGTGACGAAGCAGAAATCCGAGGGCACCGGCGCACATATATCGGCTCACTGCCGGGAAAAGTAGTACAGAAGATGACCAAGGTCGGGGTCAAAAACCCGCTGTTCTTGCTCGACGAGATCGACAAGATGGGAATGGACCATCGCGGTGACCCGGCAAGTGCCATGCTGGAAGTGCTGGACCCCGAACAAAACAAAACCTTCAACGATCACTACCTCGAAGTCGATTATGATTTGTCCGAGGTGATGTTTCTGTGCACTGCCAACTCCATGAATATACCGCCCGCGCTACTCGATCGGCTGGAGATCATTCGCATTCCCGGTTACACGGAAGTCGAAAAGCTGCGGATCGCACAAAAGTACCTGATCCCCAAGCAGATTGAGCGGAACGGTCTCAAGCCGGCAGAGCTCGAGTTTTCCGATCAGTCAATCAAGGAAATCATCCGGTACTACACGCGCGAAGCCGGTGTCCGAGGTCTCGAAAGAGAGATCGCCAAAATCTGCCGCAAGGTCGTCAAGGAAATTATCCAGCAACTGGTCGATGTGCCCGTTGTGATTGACGCCGAAAAAGTAGAGCACTACCTCGGCGTGCAGAAGTTCAAGTTTGGACTGGCCGAAGCAGAAAGCCAGGTTGGCCAGGTGATAGGCCTTGCCTGGACCCAGGTTGGGGGCGATCTGTTAACCATCGAGGCCTCTGCGGTAGTGGGCAAGGGGCGCCAGGTCAAGACCGGATCCCTGGGAGATGTGATGCAGGAATCCATACAGGCGGCGACGACTGTGGTCAAAAGTCGCTCCCAGGCTCTGGGAATTCCGGCAAACTTCCATGAAAAAACCGACGTCCACATCCACGTTCCTGAGGGCGCGACGCCGAAAGACGGCCCGAGCGCTGGCATAGCCATGTGCACTGCCATGGTCTCGGTGCTGACCGGTATCCCGGTCAAGGGTAACGTTGCGATGACGGGAGAGATCACCCTGCGAGGCCAGGTCCTGCCTATTGGCGGTTTGAAAGAAAAACTGCTGGCTGCGCACCGGGGGAAAATACGGACTGTGATCATTCCCGAGGAGAATGTGCGTGACCTGAGGGATATTCCTGAGGATATCAAGCAGGAACTTGATATCAAACCGGTGAAGTGGATTGACGAGGTGCTGAAGATCGCGCTCGAGCACATGCCGGAAGCCATTGCCGATGAGGAGTACCTCGCCGGTATGGACAAGAATATTGAGGCATCCGCTGACGTCTCGGCGCGCGTAAATACCCATTGAATAAGGGCGCAAACGCCCTTAACGTTCTTGACCCGTTACAAGGCGCTTGGTATAAAGGCGCCAGTATTTCTTCGCTTTTTTACTGCACACCCGCCTGTTGATTACCACCAGTAATTGCCTGGGTCGCTTGAAAATCTATATCCAATAAGGGGACTAATTGTGAACAAATCTGAACTCATAGATGCCATCGCAGAATCTGCTGATCTTTCGAAAGCATCGGCCACCCGGGCGCTCGACGCGGCTCTCGATGGTATCGTTGAAGCGCTCAAATCCGGCGACCAGGTCGTGCTCATCGGCTTTGGAACGTTTTCGGTGAAAGACCGTGCGGCGCGCACCGGGCGCAATCCACAAACTGGAGCGCCCATTGAGATTGCCGCTGCCAAGATTCCCGGTTTCAAAGCCGGCAAGGCGCTGAAAGACGCGGTCAATTAAACCCGGTCGAGATTTTTAATTAGTATCAGTCAGGTCTGACAGGGCAAGAAGCGCATCAACTCAGGTGCGCTTTTTTTTTGAACCAACAGCGATCGGGAGTTTTCGATGCTGCAACAAATCCGGTCTAATCTCCAGGGCATAGTGGCACGGGTTGTCATTGGCCTCATTACCATCCCTTTCGTCCTCTGGGGTGTGGACGCCTTCTTTCTGGATTCAGGGAATCCTGATGTTGCGAAAGTAAATGGTATCTCCATCTCTGAGCTTGAGCTCAACCAGCAGGTATACCGGCAACGCCAGCAGCTGCTGGCGCGAATGGGAGATGACGTCGACGCATCGCAGATAGATGAGGCCGCCTTGCGCGGCCCGGTATTGGATCAGCTCGTTCAGCAACGATTGCTCGAATCGGCCGCCGAAGACAATGACCTGCTGATACCGGATCAACTCATCGACCAGCTAATACTGCAGCAGCCGGAGTTCCAGCAGGAGGGCACCTTCTCGCCCCAACGATTCGACGCGCTTGTGAGGGGGAATGGCATGACGCCCACTCAATACAAAGACGCGATGAAAAAGCAGTTACTGGTTAATCAGTTGCTCAGCGGGCTTGCCGCGACGGAGTTCGTCACTGCAGCCGACCTCGAATTGGCGGCGAGCATATCTGCCCAGAAACGTGACATCTCCTATGCGTTGATGACCATGGAGCAGGCGGAGGAAAAAGTGTCGGTAAGCCCCGCAGAGGTACGGCAGTACTATGATGAACACCCGGAGGAGTTTACCACCGAAGAGGAAGTCTCAGTGCAATACATCCGCCTGCGTCTGGAAGACTTTTATCCTGAGCTTGAAGAGCGCGAGATTCGAGAGGTCTACGATGCCAGTGTCGCGGAGAGCGAAGGCGGCGACCGGCGCCGTGCGGCGCACATCCTGATTGAAGCGGGCGACGGACAAACTGATGCAGCCATCCGCCAGCAACTGGAAGCCATTGCAGGTCGCGTTGCCGCTGGTGAGGCATTCAGTGACCTGGCCAGGGAGTTTTCCGATGATATCGGCTCCAGGGAAGCCGGCGGCGATCTCGGCTACTCAGACGGAACGGCCTTTCCAGAAGCCTTCGAGGAAGCGCTGGGCGAGCTTGAAGTGGGTGAAATATCCGCACCTGTGAAAACGGAGTCGGGTTGGCATCTGGTGAAGCTGTTGGAAGTGGAGCAGGCTGATGTTGCCGACTACGCGTCCCGTCGTGACGAAATCAGACAAGCGTTGCAGATCGAAAAAGCAGAACCCCTCTACGCAATAAAGCTGGAGGAGTTGAAGGACATCAGCTTCAATGCTGCCGACCTCGATTCGGTTGCGGATCAGCTCGAACTGCGAAGCTCGACTTCGCCACTGTTCAGTCGCAGTGGTGCCAGTGAGGGAGTCTTTGCAGACAGCCGCGTGGTGGCCGAGGCGTTTAGTGACATTGTGCTCGAGCAGGGAGCCAATAGTGAAGTCGTTGAACTTTCACCGTCTGAAGCGGTGGTCGTTCGCATTGCAGAGCGCGTGCCCGAGGCGCCCATTCCTTTTTCGGACGTCGAGCAGCAACTGAGCCAGCGGCTGCATCGGGAAAAAGCGACAGCGTACATGGTAAAGCAAGCTGAAGAGATGCTCGAAGCTGTCAGGTCGGGGCAGGAACTCGCGGCAGTGGCTGAGAGTCGGGGCCTGGATTTTCGGGAATTTAGCGATATCAGCCGGGAAAACGTGAACCAGTTACCGATGGAGGTTGCCGAGGCAGCTTTTCAGCTTGCACCGCCCCGGGACGACAGTTCCAATTTCGTGATTCGACCCCTGGCCGACGGTCAGGTGGCGTTGATTGCGGTCAACAAGGTTGTCCCCGGTTCCCTTGCCGATCTCGACGCCAGCAGGCAGCAGGGCATGAAGCAACTGCTCGCCCGTTATCGCTCTGAGAGGCTAGTCGAGAGCTATCGAAATTCGCTGCAGGAATCTGCCGACATAGAGCGCCTGTAAGCCGGCGGCTCAATCGCTGTTGCCGTGCTTACAGTACCTATCAACTTGCGGCCGTCGCGCCACAGAAACGTTCGTTGCCTGCGCGATAACGGCGTGCATGACATCGCGCATCATGAGAGGAATTCAGTATCGTGTACAAGGTGAGAACCTACAACCAGATTTCGGTCAAGGGTTTGGAGCAGCTTCCCCGCGAGAGCTACGAAGTCGCCAGTGAAATTACCAACCCCGACGGCATTATGTTGCGCAGCTATAAACTGCCGATCGAAGAAGTCGGGGTTACGGTGAAGGCCATTGCCCGGGCGGGGGCAGGGGTTAACAACATTCCCCTGGCGGCCTGTACCGAGCGCGGTATTCCGGTCTTCAACGCGCCCGGGGCAAACGCCAATGCGGTCAAGGAGCTGGTCGTCGCTGGTTTACTGTTGGGATCCAGGGGCATCATTGAAGGTATCGACTACGCCCGCACCCTGTCGGGCATGCAGGATTACAAGGCCATGAGTGCGTTGCTTGAGAAGGAGAAAAAGCAATTCAAGGGCAACGAGCTGGCGGGGAAGGTGTTGGGGGTTGTCGGCCTTGGCGCTATCGGTTCGCGGGTTGCTCAAACGGCTCTCTTACTGGGGATGGAGGTAATCGGGTTCGATCCGGCTTTGTCCGTCGATGCGGCCTGGCGGCTGCCCAGTGATGTCAAGAAAATGGAAAATCTGGCAGCCCTGTTCGCCAGGTCTGATTACGTGTCCCTGCACCTGCCGGCGCTCGAAGCGACCCGCAATCTGGTGAATGCAGAAGCGCTGAAATCATTCCGTGACCAGTCGGTGCTGTTGAATTTCGCCCGTGACGAAATCGTTGACGTCAGAGCGATCAGGGACGCCCTGCAGTCCGGGAAGCTACGCAAGTACATTTCGGATTTTCCGCACCCGGAACTGTTGCCGCTAGCGGGCAATATCTGCATGCCCCATATCGGTGCAAGCACGGATGAGGCTGAGGACAATTGCGCGATCATGGTTGCGCGCCAGCTGAGGGATTTTCTCGAAAACGGTAACATCGTCAATTCGGTAAACTTCCCGGCCCTGCAGTTGGAGCGCAATGGCGGCTGCAGGCTTGCCATTACTAACTACAATGTGCCCAGGATGCTGGGGCAGGTTACTTCGGTACTGGCCGATGCGAATATCAACGTTATCGATTTGCTCAACAAAAGCCGCGGCGATATCGCCTACAACCTGCTGGATGTAGAGGTTGCGCCGTCTGCTGATGTCGTTGCCAAGCTCGGGGCCGTGGAAGGTGTGATCAACGTTCGATTGTTGTAGAGGCGAAACGGGATGGATGCTGTTGAACGCATGTTGGACCAGATCGGTACTCGCGGAAGCCGGCCACCGCTGGACGATTGGCACCCGCCACTCAGCGGGCGAATCGATATCCGCATCGACACTGGCGGCAAATGGTTTCATGAGGGGAGGGAGATCGAACGTTTTGAGCTGGTGAAACTATTCGCGTCGATCCTTCGCTACGAGGAGGCGTGCGGGTTTGTCCTTGTGACCCCGGTTGAGAAATGGCAGATCGAAGTCGAGGACAAGCCGTTTGTAGCTGTCGCCATGGCGACGCGGGCACAGGGCGCTTCGCAGGAACTTCGGTTTGTCACCAATGTAGGCGAAGAAGTTGTCGTCGATGCCGGTCATCGCCTGGTGGTCGGCGAAGCCGAAACCGGACCCAGCCCCACCGTACAGATGCGGGAGGGTATTGCGGCCAAGCTAAGTAGGCCCGTTTATTACGAGCTGGTGGATTTGGCGGTAGAGCATGGGGGTCGAACGGGCGTGTGGAGTTGCGGCGAGTTCTTCCCCATCGATTAGCGGCGACTGACGTCACCGCTGTTTCACTTTGCCTCCGACATCTGCAACACGTTTATCAACGGCCCGCCGGCTGACATCACATGTTAGGATAGGTGGGGCCGCCCATACCTTCCGGTGTTACCCAAACAATGTTCTGCGCCGGGTCTTTGATATCACAGGTTTTGCAGTGTACGCAGTTCTGGGCATTGATCTGGAAACGCTTGCCACCCTCGGAGCTATCCACTACCTCGTAAACGCCGGCTGGGCAATAACGCTGCGCCGGTTCGTCGTACATGGGCAGGTTTTTCTCGATGGGAATCGCCGGGTTCTTTAAAGTCAAATGGCAGAGCTGATCTTCTTCATGGTTGGTGTTGGACAGAAACACCGATGACAGGCGGTCAAACGTGATTTTGTTATCTGGCTTGGGATAGTTGATGGGCTTGCTCTCAGACGCAAGCTTGAGAGTCGCGTAGTCGGGTACGCTGTCCCGCAGCGTAAACGGCATCTTGCCGCGAAAGATATTCTGGTCCAGCCAGACCATACCCGCGCCCATCAGGCCACCGAACTTGTGCATGTAGCCGGAAAAATTACGGGTGGTGTAAAGCTCGTCGTACAGCCAGGACTGCTCGAATTTTTCCGCGTAGGTATCGAGTGTCGCTGGCGCATTATCGCCGAGGGCCATGGCTTCAACCACGGCTTCGGCTGCCAGCATGCCGCTCTTCATCGCGGTGTGGTTGCCCTTTATCTTCACGCTGTTGAGCGTACCCGCATCACAGCCAATCAGAAGGCCGCCGGGGAATTGCATTTTGATCAGGGAGTTAAGCCCGCCCTTTGCAATGGCCCTGGCGCCGTAAGAGAGCCGTTCGCCGCCTTCCAGGTACTTGAGGGTTTCGGGGTGTTTCTTCCACCGCTGGAACTCCTCGAACGGGCTGAGGTAGGGGTTTGAATAATTGAGGTCAGTAATGAACCCAAGATAGACCTGGCAATCTTCAGCGTGATACAGAAAGGCACCGCCACTTGCGCCGCTCTCCGACAACGGCCAGCCCAAACCATGCACGACCCGCCCCGGGCTGTGCTTTTCGGTGGGGATTTTCCATATCTCCTTGATGCCGAGGCCATAGTGCTGCGGATCGACTCCATCATCGAGATTGAATTTCGCAATCAGCTGTTTGCCAAGATTGCCGCGGCAGCCCTCGGCAAACAGGGTGTACTTGGCATGCAGTTCCATACCGGGCATGTAGCTGTCTTTTTGCTCGCCAGCCGCCGACACGCCCATGTCACCGGTGGCAACCCCCTTGACGCGGCCGTCATCGTGGTAAAGGACCTCAGCTGCGGCAAAACCGGGGTAGATTTCAACCCCTAGTGACTCTGCCTGTTCCGCCAGCCAACGGCACACATTGCCCATGGATACGATGTAATTGCCGTCGTTGTGGGTTGGCTTGGGAATCAGGAAGTGAGGCAACTGCCTGGCTGCGGTCTCGCTGGTGTAGTAGAAGAACTGGTCTTCACTGACGGCCGTGTTCAGTGGTGCCCCCAGTTCTTTCCAGTTGGGGAACAGCTCGTTGAGCGCGCGGGGCTCCAGTACAGCTCCGGAAAGTATATGCGCCCCGACCTCGGAGCCTTTCTCAACCACGCAAACGCTGATTTCCTGCTGCTTTTGTGCAGCTAGCTGCATGATGCGACAGGCGGCAGACAAGCCGGAAGGGCCAGCGCCCACCACCACGACATCGAACTCCATGGCTTCGCGTTCCAAAGGTAATCTCCTCGTCTTGGGGCGCAGCCACCACGGGTCTTTCGCCAAAGCGACTGCCAGCGCCGGTAACTGCACTCGATGAATCGTATCGTTGCCAGCCGGCATTATACCGGTAGCGGAGCGCGGTATCCAATTGGCGATTTCCCCCGGCCAGTGGCGGTGGCAAGTGGAAATGGCAGCCTTTACCCAAAGGCGGGGTCGGCGTGTGTCGGCCCCGGAGGCAAACCCGGGAAGCCTTGCAAAATGGTCAACAACCCTTGACCTGCCAGTCTTTTGCGGTCACCATGGTCGGCCATTTTTTATCGCTCCAAACTGATCGGTAAGTCGACACGTATGTTAGCTGGGGAACACGCTACATTGTGCTGGCGGATGCGGTGAGGATGTGGCCCTATGTCTTTTTTCAGTCAAGAGTGGATGCATGATGAAGGTACTCGTTGCGGTTAAGAGAGTTGTAGATTACAACGTCAAAGTACGACCGAGATCCGATGGTTCAGCCGTTGATCTGGCCAATGTAAAGATGGCCATCAACCCTTTTTGCGAGATCGCCGTTGAAGAGGCGGTGCGTTTGAAGGAGAAAGGCGTGGCAACCGAGGTGGTCGTTGTTTCCATCGGCCCCAAGGCCTGCCAGGAGCAGATCCGTACAGCGCTGGCACTGGGCGCGGACCGTGGAATTCAGGTGGAAACCGACGCTGAGCTTCAGCCCCTGGCCATCGCCCGCTTGCTCCATGGCGTTGTCGAAAAGGAAAAGCCCGACCTGATTATTCTGGGCAAGCAGTCGATTGACGGTGATAACAACCAAACTGGACAAATGCTGGCAGCTCTGGGCTCGATGGGTCAGGGTACTTTCGCTTCCGAGATTGCCGTTGAAGACGGTAAGGTCAAGGTGACCCGTGAGGTCGACGCCGGCCTGCAGACCTTGTCCATCACTACTCCAGCCGTTGTGACCGCGGACCTGCGTTTGAACGAACCACGCTACGCCTCCCTGCCCAATATCATGAAGGCGAAAAAGAAACAGTTGGACGTCATGTCGCCCGCCGACCTGGGCGTCGAAGTGGCCGGCAATATCAAAACCCTGAAGGTTGAGCCGCCGGCCGAGCGCCAGGCCGGTATCAAGGTGGAGTCGGTGGATCAATTGGTAGACAAACTGAAAAATGAAGCGAAGGTGATCTGATGAGCATTCTCGTTGTAGCAGAGCACGACAATCAAGCCCTCAATGCGGCAACCCGCAATACAATAACTGCGGCCAGCCAGATAGGCGGCGACGTCACTGTATTGGTAGCAGGTCAGGACTGTGCTGCCGTCGGTGAGCAGGCAGCAGCGGTGGCAGGTGTAAGCAAGGTGCTGGTGGCGGATAACGCAGTCTACGGACATCAACTCGCCGAGAATGTGAGCCTGCTGGTTTCGGAGCTTGGCAAAGACTACGGCTACGTGTTGGCCCCGGCGACGACTAACGGCAAGAATTTTATGCCACGGGTGGCTGCGCTGCTGAATGTCGATCAGATATCGGACATTATCGCCGTCGAATCCGCCGATACGTTCAAGCGCCCCATCTATGCCGGTAACGTGATTGCCACCGTGCAATCGGGTGATCCTGTCAAGGTCATCACCGTGCGTGGCACCGCGTTCGATGCCGCTCCTGCCGAGGGTGGAAGCGCCGCTGTGGAGGCGGTGGATGCAGCCCATGATGCCGGCGTGTCGGAGTTCGTCGGTGAAGAGCTGGCCAAGTCCGATCGCCCCGACCTGACTGCAGCCAGTGTCGTCATCTCTGGCGGGCGGGGTATGCAAAATGGCGAAAATTTCGAAATGCTATACAACATTGCCGACAAACTGGGAGCGGCGGTAGGGGCTTCGCGTGCGGCGGTCGATGCGGGTTTCGTGCCCAATGATATGCAGGTCGGCCAGACCGGTAAGATCGTTGCTCCGGACCTCTACATCGCGGTAGGCATCTCCGGTGCAATCCAGCACCTGGCGGGGATGAAAGACAGCAAGGTTATCGTAGCGATCAACAAGGACGAGGATGCGCCGATTTTCCAGGTCGCTGACTATGGCCTGGTTGCTGACCTGTTCGAGGCCGTACCCCAACTTGACGCCCAGCTGTAAACCACAATTCGCAGTGACCGAATCCAAGCCGGCGCAAAGCCGGCTTTTTGTTGTGCGCGAGGCGAAAAACCCGCTGCGCTGATTCTATCCTCGATCAATCGCGGCGCAGCTTATCCGAGATCGCGATGGGCGAAGGCAAGTTCAATACCACGACATAGCTCGAGGCAATAAAGGTTATTATTGCCGCGGCCTGGATCAGGTGCGAACCTTCCTTGCTCAGTAAACCCTGGGCGACCGCCAGATAAGCGATGAGCAGTGAAAACTCGCTGATCTGGCCCAGCCGAAAACCCAGGTCCCAGGCAAGCGCCCGTTTTTCGCTGAGTCCACGCAACAGGAACCGAAAAACAACCGGTTTGCCCACCAGCATAAGTACCGCCAGCAGCAGGGCAGGAAGCCAGACGGATGGCAACATCGCCAGATCGAAGCTGGCACCGACTGAAAAAAAGAACATGATAAGGAAGAAGTCCCGCAGTGGTCGCAGGCTGGTCGCAATAAACTGAGAAATTGGGCTGGTAGCAATGGTGACGCCGGCAATGAATGCGCCAATCTCCGATGATAGCCCCAGCCAATGGCTGAGCTCGGCCATTCCCAGGCACCAGCCGATAGCGAGCAGGAAAATATACTCCTGAAAGCGGTCGAAGCGGCTTATCAGGGGCAGCAAGACATAGCGTACCATGAGATAGGCCGCGGCAATCAGCAACGGCAGGGCGGCAATGACACCGGCGAATGCCAGCACATCGAATTGTCCGTCGCCACCGCTCAGCAGTGCCAACAGGACAAATATCGCCAGTACGTCCTGCACCAACAATATGCCGATCATCAGCTCGCCGATATGGCGGTGGTGGAGAACCGTGGTGGGCAGCAGCTTGATGCCGATAATGGTGCTCGAAAACATCATGGCGGCGCCGATGATCAGGGCCTCGGTCAGGCTGAAGCCAAATAGCAGGGCAACACTGAGCCCGGTGATATTAAACAGGGCTGAACTGACGAGGGTTACCAGTGAAGCCTTGCGGACCACGGCCAGGAGTGCCTGGGGCTGCATATCGAGCCCCAGTAAGAACAGCAGGAACAAAATGCCCACGTGAGCTATGTCGGACAGGAGCCGCATATCGCTGACCCAACCCAGGCCAAATGGGCCGACGATAGCGCCCAGACAAATATAGGCGATCAGCAGGGGTTGCCGTGCGTACAGCGAGACTGACGCCAGCAATGCTGCGCCACTGAATATGATAAAGAACGAAAAGGTAAGTGAAACTTCCATCGCTTCGAGGGCCCCGGTTCTAACTGCAGTGGCCAGCCGTTGCTCGCCAAGAGGCGAGCATAACTGGAGCAGGGGGCGTTTGCGAAGCCCGAATGTGCCCTGGGTACCGGAGGTCCCCGCCCTAAAGGCGCTGCTCAGCAGCCCTTGCTCACACTCCGACGCCCAGCGGCCGGGCTCACCCCGGGTTAACGACCGCGCTCAACGCCGGCGAAACAGGGGCTGAGTCTCATCCACCGCAGCCTGGTAACTCTCGCTGAAGGGCTGGAGGCTATCGAGGGCGGCTTCTGGGTCAACGTCGGCTCGTAGTGCAAAAGCATCGAAGCCGCAGCGTTTCAGGTAATACAATTGATCCGGCAGTATGTCGCCAATTGCTCGCAACTCACCCTGGAAGCGGTAACGTTCGCGCAACAGACGAGCGAGGGAGTAGCCCCGTCCATCGGTGAACACCGGAAAGTTGACGGCAACGACATCGAGCTTGTCGAGATCGGGCAGGATTGCCTCGATATCGCCGTCTCCGTCAATCCATATTCCCCGTTGGCCCCTGCTGGCGAGTTGGTCGCGACAATGAGACCAATCCGAGGCGGGTATCAAAAGCTTGTCGCCATCGGCTGGAATTTCAGCGCCGGCCGCCACCTGGGTCCACTCATCCTCGACAATGCGGTCCTGCTTAATCAGCCGTGGCATACACGCGCTCCTTGAAAGGTTCAATGCCGACCCTGCGATAGGTCTCCAGGAAGGGCTCATCTTCAGTGCGTAGTTCGACAAAGGTCTCCAGGATCACCGCGATGACACCGGGGATCTGCTCGGGTTCAAAAGCCGGGCCCAATATCTTGCCAAGGGATGCATCTTTGTCGGCGTTACCCCCCAGCGAGACCTGGTAGTATTCGCGGCCTTTTTTGTCGACTCCCAGAATCCCGATGTGGCCGACGTGGTGGTGACTGCAGGCATTCATGCAGCCCGATATATTCAAATCGAGCTTGCCGAGATCGTAGACGTAATCCATATCGTCAAAGCGTCTTTGGATCGCCTCTGCTATGGGGATCGACTTGGCGTTGGCGAGGGAACAGTAGTCACCCCCCGGGCAACAGATGATATCGCTGAGATAGCCAATGTTGGGCGTTGCCAGCCCCAGTCCACGCGCTTTACTCCAGAGGGCGAACAGGTCGCTCTTGCGAACGTCAGCCAGCACCATGTTTTGCTGATGGGTTGTCCTAATCTCACCCATGGACCAGGCATCTGCCATGTCGGCAATGGCATCCATTTGGATATCGCTGATATCCCCCGGCGCGATCCCGGTGGACTTCAGTGAGATATTGACAATGGCATACCCTGCTACCCGGTGCGTGGCCACGTTCCGTTTTAGCCAGTTGCCAAATTCCGGATGCGCTGCTGACTGCTGCTGGAGCGCGGTTTGGGCTTCCAGGGGGTCGAGCTCCTCGTAGGCGGGGGGCACGAAGTGGCTTTTGGCGGTGGCTATCGCCTCCGGGGTGAGGGTTGTCGGCCCGTCTTTCAGGTGTGCCCACTCAGCGTTGACCCGATCGCGAAACTGCTCCGCGCCCATGGCCCGAACCAGGATCTTGATGCGCGCCTTGTACTTGTTATCCCTTCTGCCAAAGCGGTTGTAGATTCTGAGAATGGCTTCGAGGTAGCTCAGCAAATGCTCTGGCGGCAGGGCTTCGTTGATGACCGAGCCAATCACCGGCGTGCGTCCCAGGCCACCACCAACCAGTACTTTAAACACGGTCTCGCCGCCCTCAGTGGTGACCAATTCCAGGCCTATATCATGCAGATAAGTGGCAGCCCGGTCGCTGGCACTGCCACACACTGCGATCTTGAATTTACGTGGCAAGTAGGCAAATTCGGGATGAAACGTGGCCCATTGCCTGACGATTTCGCACCAGGGGCGGGGGTCCTCGAGTTCATCGGGGGCTACGCCTGCGAATTCATCGGTGGTCACATTACGAATGCAGTTGCCGCTGGTTTGAATGGCATGCATCTGCACCTTGGCGAGATCAGCAAGGATGTCCGGCACTTCTTCCAGTCGTGGCCAGTTGTACTGGATATTCTGGCGGGTGCTGACATGGGCAAAGCCCTTATCATATTGGCGGGAAATATAGGCCAACTGGCGCAGCTGCGCGGACGAAAGCAGGCCGTAGGGTATGCTGACGCGCAGCATGGGCGCCAGCCTCTGCACGTAAAGCCCGTTTTGCAGCCGCAGTGGGAGGAATTCCGCCTCGCTGAGCTGGCCATTCAGGTAGCGATCGGTTTGCCCTCGAAACTGCTGAACCCGCTGGTCGAGCATTCTTTGGTCGATTTCGTCGTAGACATACATGCTTGCTGCAACCCTTGAAAGATGTAGTGACAGGCTGTCCCTGGCCTGAGCTGTTTGGCAAACTCGAAAGAGCCCGATCAGTGCCTGCCGTAGCGGGTCGCAAAATACCAGAAACCCTGCTGCAAGCAAATTACTGAATGCTTATATGGATATAACGATCAGGGCCTATCCAGCAGGCGCTGGACGCTTGTTAGTGCAATGTCAGTTGGGGCATAATGCGCGCCCATCGAAACCAACGGGTAGAATATCACGATGAACACTGGAGCCGACGAGTCCGAAATGCGCAAGCCAGCAAGCCAACTACAATGATTCCGCTGCCGACGCGTTTGCCGTCGCTGGCCATCCTGACTATCGTCATTGCAGCCGCGGTTTTCTGGGTTGCAGGCCAGTGATTGCTGACCGCCGTTAGCTGTTGCCTGCCTCGCAGCCGGCCGACTTTGCCGCAGCACCGGCAGCAAAAAGGAAACGGCTCAGCGAGCGCATAAAACTACCCGGCGTTCTCCAGTACGGCATTCACCACTACCACCACTGTGGCGATGAACAGAACGGTAATTACCAGCCCGGTAACAATAAAAACAATCGGCTTTCCATGCTGAAAGTCACGCTCCCGGTTCTTCTTGCTCTGAACGCCAAAGCCAGCCGCCAGGACGCTGGCAACCACCTGGTGCCACCCGGGCCCTTTCTCTTTCTGCTCGGCGTGCTCTGATTGCCCGGGCGCTGCCGGTGTCTGCTGCCCGGTATCGTTGTTCACCACTCAGATTCTCCTAGTGTGATAGATGGCGCGGTCGTCAGCTAAAGCAGCCCAGTGCAGAACCGTGCCAGCTCGGTGTAGAAGCTATTGCTGAGGCCAAAGCCTCCAAACCGAGAATTATACTACAGTACTGCCGAAGTACCCCACCGCATCCATGCACCATGGTGCGGACGGCCAATCAATTTCCAGCCACCCGCACCGGGAGCGCGCACGAGCTCACTGGGGGTCGTATGCAAGGTTGGGACGTAGCCAGTTTTCCAGCTGGGGTATCGGGACATCGCGGCGTCCGGCCATATCCTCGACCTGTTCTCGCGTGATTTTACCTACGGCGAAATAGCGTGCTTCCGGATGCGCAAAGTAAAATCCGCTCACTGAAGATGCGGGGGTCATGGCGAAATGCTCGGTAAGCCCGACATCGATACTGGAGCTCGCTTGCAACAGATCGAAGAGGGTGATTTTTTCGCTGTGGTCCGGGCAGGATGGGTAGCCCGGTGCGGGCCGAATACCACGGTACTTTTCCTTGATGAGTTCGTCATTGCTGAGCGCTTCAGTCGCCGCGTAGCCCCAGTAGTGTTTGCGCACCCTAAGATGCAATTGTTCCGCCAGTGATTCGACCAGGCGGTCTGCCAGTGCCTTGAGCAGAATGCTGTCGTAATCGTTATGCTCTTGTTGCCAGCGAGCGGCGAGGGCTTCCACGCCGTGCCCGGCGGTTACCACGAAACCGCCGACGTAATCGGGTGCTCCGCCCACGGGCGCAACGTAATCCGAGAGGCAAAAATTCGGGCCTGCGATGGGCTTATCGGTTTGTTGGCGCAGATGGTAAAGGCGCGCGATCTCCCGTTGGCGATCCTCATCTTCGTAAACAACGACGTCATCCCCCTCGCGCGCCGCTGGCCAGAAGCCCAACACGGCTCTGGCTTGCAGCAGGTTTTCCTCGATGATGCGATCGAGCATGGCCCGGGCATCACTGTAGAGGTTGCGGGCGGCCTCGCCGACCTTTTCGTCCTCGAGAATGGCGGGAAACTTGCCCGCCAATTCCCATGAAATAAAGAACGGTGTCCAGTCGATGGTGTCGACCAGGTCTGTTACCGGAATGTCATCAATGACCTTGACCCCAAGGAAGGAGGGCCGGGGAGGGGTGTAGTTCGCCCAATCGAAGCTGGGAGCATTTTTTCTGGCGGCCTCAAGGGAAAGCAGTCGGGTCTTGGCCTTGCGCTTCGCAGTACGGTCCCGGACTTTCTCGTATTCCTCACGCCGGGCGGCAATGAAGGCGTCCCGGTGTTCAGCACTCAGCAGGGTCGTCGCAACTGATACGCTGCGGGATGCATCTGGCACATAGATAGCCTGGCTCGCCTGGTAGACGGGGTCGATCTTGACTGCAGTGTGTGCCTTGGAGGTTGTTGCGCCGCCGATCATCAGGGGGATCGACATTCCCTGGCGTTGCATTTCTCTGGCGACATGCACCATTTCATCGAGCGAGGGTGTAATCAAGCCGCTGAGGCCTACTATATCGACCTTATGCTCCTGCGCCTGTTGCAGGATCTTTTCGCTGGGTACCATGACGCCAAGATCGATCACCTCGAAGTTATTACACTGCAGCACAACGCCGACAATGTTCTTGCCGATATCGTGTACATCTCCCTTTACTGTCGCCATCAGCACCTTGCCGTTGGCTGAAGTCGATCCACTGGCCTGCTTGGCGCTCTCGATATAGGGGGTCAGGTAAGCGACCGCCTGCTTCATGACGCGAGCCGATTTCACGACCTGGGGCAGGAACATTTTACCCTGACCGAACAGGTCGCCCACCACGTTCATGCCGTCCATCAATGGCCCTTCGATGACCTCGATGGGTTCCCTGGCTTGCTGGCGCGCCAGCTCGGTGTCTTCCTCGATGAAGCTGGTGATTCCCTTCACCAGGGCGTGTTCGAGGCGCTTGATGACCGGCCACTCGCGCCATTCAAGCTGCTTTTTCTCGTCCTTTTGTTCGCCCTGGTAGCGGGCTGCGAGATCGAGCATGCGCTCGGTGGCATCCTGGCGACGATTGAGGACGATGTCTTCCACCGCTGTTTTCAGTTCCGAATCAATGTCTTCATAAATCGCCAGTTGGCCGGCATTGACGATTCCCATGCTGAGGCCGGCCCGGATGGCGTGGTAGAGAAACACCGCGTGAATCGCCTCGCGCACAGCATTATTGCCACGGAAAGAGAACGATACATTGCTGATGCCACCCGAGATCAGCGCCCCCGGAAGGTTTTCGCGAATGTAGCGGCAGCTATCGATGAAGTCGACGCCGTAGTTGTCGTGCTCTTCGATCCCCGTTGCGATCGCAAAGACGTTGGGGTCGAAGATGATGTCCTCGGGCTGCATGCCGACCTGGTCGACGAGCAGGCGATAGGCCCGCTGCAGGATTATCCTGCGACGCTCCAGGGTATCTGCCTGGCCGTCTTCGTCGAAGGCCATGACCACGACGGCGGCGCCGTATTCCAGGCAGCGGCGAGCCCTGTCGACGAATTCGGGCTCACCCTCCTTGAGGCTGATGGAGTTGACGATGGGCTTGCCCTGGATGCACTTCAGCCCCGCCTCGATAACCTCCCACTTCGAGGAGTCGACCATTATCGGCACCCGGGAAATATCAGGCTCGGAAGCGACCAGATTGAGAAAGGTCACCATGGCCCGCTCCGAATCGAGCATGCCTTCATCCATGTTGATATCGATGATCTGGGCGCCGTTCTCGACCTGTTCCAGGGCAACCTGTAGTGCAGTATCGTAGTCCTCATCCAGGATCAGCCGCTTGAAGCGTGCCGAGCCGGTGATGTTGCAGCGCTCGCCAACATTGACGAACAACGAGTCGCTGGTGATGTTGAAGGGCTCGAGCCCGCTCAGCCGGCAGGCCCTGGGGATGTCGGGCACCACCCTCGGCGGGCAGCCTTCGATCCGCCGGGCGATGGCCTCGATGTGGGCGGGCGTGCTGCCGCAGCAACCGCCGATGATATTGACCAGCCCATCGTCTGCAAAGCCACCGAGAACGGCGGCCATCTCCTCGGGGGTTTCATCATATTCGCCGAATTCGTTGGGCAGGCCGGCGTTAGGATGCGCGGAGACCAGGGTGTCGGCGCAGCGGGCGAGCTCTTCAATATGGGGGCGAAGCTTATCGGCTCCCAGGGCGCAATTGAGTCCGATACTGATGGGGCGGGAGTGGCGCAGCGAGTTCCAGAATGCTTCGGGGGTCTGCCCCGAGAGGGTGCGGCCCGACTCATCCGGCAGGGTGCCGGAAATCATCAACGGCAAATCCAGGCCATGCTCGGAGAAATAGCGCCGGGTGGCAAACACGGCGGCTTTGGCGTTCAGGGTATCGAATGCGGTTTCGATCATAACCAGGTCCACCCCGCCCTGGATCAGGCCGTCGAGTGAATTGCTGTAGTCCTCAACCAGTTCGTCGAAGGTGATATCCCGGTGGCCTGGATCCTCGACCCGCCTGGAGATGCTCGCACTCTTGCCCGTCGGGCCGATAACGCCCGCTACGAATCGTGGTTTCTCCGGGTTGGCGGCGGTGACCTCGTCGGCGACCCCGCGCGCGATTCGGGCAGCAGCGGCATTGAGCTCATGGGCCAGTTCGCCGAGTTCGTAATCTTCCTGGGAGGAGCGAGTCGAGTTGAATGTATTGGTCTCGATGATATCGGCGCCGGCCTGCAGGTAAGCGCGATGAATATCGGCGATGAGCTGGGGTTGGGTGAGGCTCAGCAGGTCGTTGTTGCCCTTGAGATCCCGGTGAAAATCGCGAAAACGCTCGCCGCGGTAGTCCGCCTCACCCAGCTCGTGATTCTGGATCATGCTGCCCATGGCGCCATCCAGTAACAGTATGCGTTGCTTCAATTGCTGGCGAAATAAAGCGCTGGACTGGTTTGCCTGATTCATGCGAATTCCGTGATAGATAAGATGGTTTGACGATAAGAAAGGCTGGCGAGGGCGATGAGAAAAAACCTGTGATAGTTTAGCAGAAACTGCTCTTCTGCGTTAGCTGTGCGCGTAATAACCTACCAAAACAGTCGGAAATATTTTATGATGGCAGGACAATCAAGGAAGCGCATTTATGGTCAATATCACGATTTCTGAATCCGCCCAACAGTATCTCGCAGAGTTGTTGAGCAAGCAGGAAGCCGAGGTGCTTGGTGTGAGGATGTTCGTCAACGCCCCGGGCACTCCCGCGGCCGAAACCTGCATCGCGTATTGCCGTGACGGCGATGCGACCGAAGACGACGAGCAGATTCAATACCCGGCCTTTACTGCCTACTTTGAGAAGCGCAGTGTGCCCTTTCTGGACGAGGCGACGGTGGACTACGCCGCAGACAAGTTTGGCGGGCAACTGACGATCAAGGCTCCCAACTCGAAGATGCCCCGGGTGGGCGAGGACAGCCCGCTTGAAGATCGCGTTAACTACATTCTCTACAACGAAATCAATCCATCGCTGGCGGCCCATGGTGGCGAGGTCAGCCTCACCGAAATCACCGACGATCACTATGCCATTCTGCAATTTGGCGGCGGCTGCCAGGGCTGCGGTATGGTAGACGCGACACTGAAACAGGGCGTCGAGAAAAGCCTGCTCGAACAGTTGCCCGAACTTGCGGGCGTGCGCGACATTACTGACCATTCAATCCGCGACAACGCCTACTTCAAGTAAGTGCTGTCGGCGGTTTGACCGCACCGCAGGCAGTGCGTTACTCGCCTGGTGAGCCCCCGACTCAGCCGGCGGCGCGACTGCGCAGAACACTGGCGAGCTTGCCCGCAGACTCGCGCAGCGTGGCCGCCGTGGTATCCCAATCAATGCAAGCGTCCGTGATCGACACCCCGTACTTCAGTTCTGAAAGCTGCTCCGGGATAGCCTGGTTACCTGCGCCGAGATTGCTTTCGATCATCACGCCGACAATGGATTGATTGCCTTCAAGGATTTGATTGGTCACATTTTCCATGACCAGCGGTTGCAGCTCATAGTTTTTGTTGGAGTTCGCGTGACTGCAATCGACCATGATATTCGGGCGCAGACTGGCTTTCTCCAGCTCCTGCTCGCAAAGCTTGATGTGCACGGAATCATAGTTGGGGCCGCCAGAGCCGCCACGAAGCACGACATGCGCGTAGGGGTTACCCTTGGTGTGGATGACGGACACCTGTCCCTGCCCGTTGATTCCCAGGAAGCGGTGGGGCCGGGAGACTGAATTGAGCGCATTGATCGCCACCACCAGGCCACCGTCGGTGCCATTCTTGAAGCCTACGGCAGAGGAAAGGCCGCTTGCCATTTCGCGATGCGTCTGGGATTCGGTGGTGCGAGCGCCTATCGCCGACCAACTGATCAGGTCCTGGAGATACTGGGGAGAAATCGGATCCAGCGCCTCGGTCGAGGTCGGCAAACCGAGACGGGTGATATCCAGCAACAGCTTGCGGCCGATATGCAAGCCTTCCTCGATTTTAAACGAGTCATTGATATGGGGGTCGTTGATCAACCCCTTCCAGCCCACGGTGGTACGGGGTTTCTCGAAATAGACCCGCATCACGATGTAAATCGTGTCCTTGAGCTCCTCGGCCAGGTCTCGCAGGCGTTCCGCATATTCCATGGCAGCGTCGACATCGTGGATTGAGCAGGGGCCGACGACAGCGAACAGACGTGGATCCTTGCGATCAAGGATATCCCGAATTATGCGTCGGCTGGTGGTTACGGTATCGAGGGAGTTGTCGCACAGTGGCAACTCGCTTTTCAGCTCCTTGGGCGTAATCAGAACCTGCTGTGATTGAACGTTTAGGTTTTCTACAACTTCGTGTGCCATAAAACTTCTGACCGGTTAGAGTGAAATGGTTGGGGCGAGACGAGAAAAACTGGGCATTGTAATGCTATTTCCCTGGATCCGCGACACCTAATGTGGCATCGCTTGACAACCCAGAGTGGGTGGCTGCCTCAGGCGCTCATCAGCAAAACCTTGAATCCATCGCTGCGATGGATTTCTTGCACCGACCTGAAAATCTCTCCGGCCGGGGCCTCTATGCCGATGAACTGGTTGACCACGAAGAAAGCGTGACCACCGGGGCCCAGGCGGCGGCGCGCGCTGCCAAGAAATCTTGCGGTGAGGCTGCGGCTGGTGTCGAATCCCCGGTGAAACGGAGGGTTACATGCCACCGTGTCAAAGCACTGCACAATATGTGCGCCGCAGTCGTCGGCCAGTACGGTGCCGGCAATGTCATGGGTGAGGAAGTTCTGCCGGCAGGCGTCGACTGCGGCGATGTTGTTGTCGGTGGCAACGATGTGGCTCGCACCCAGGCGCGCGAGCTCAATACTGAGGTAGCCGTAACCGCACCCGAGGTCCAGCACCGTGTTGAGTTGCCGGGAACCGCCTGCGCCAAGGTATTCCTGAATCGCCGCAACCAGCAGACGACTGCCGTGATCAATTTTCTGCCAACCGTAGATGCCCGGCTTGGTATAAACGGGTGCGCCTTGACTATTCTGCTGGAGCGGACGAAGGCGCGGGTAATCGCTGTCATCCAGGCGTTGGCCCAACTCCGCTTCGGGCTGAAAACTCACCGCTCGATAGCCGCCGTCGCCACGTTCCGAGCCGATACTTCCGCCCAGGTATTTTCCGGCGTGCTTGCAGTAGCTGTTGAGACCCTCCTGCTTGTGGCCAATCAATGTGAGCTGACCGTCCTTTGCCAGTAGTTTTGGCGCGGCATTGATAATGTGGTTAACCACCGCTTTCTCCTTGGAAATGCGGTAGACCAGCCCCGAAAACGACGCGCCCGGGTAGTGTTCGACATCGAAGTCGTTGAGGTCCACGTTGGCTCCGCGTGCTTCAAGGCTGGCAGCAACATCGAAGCGATTGCTGAGGTATCGTACTGTCGGGCCAGTCGGTGGATTGTCCAGCGCGGCCAGTTGTTCGTCGGCAATGACCAGCAGTGGGCTCGCGGGGGGATGTTCCAGGTGGCGCTGCATCCGGCTCATGAGAAGCGTTATGGCGTGGTCAGCAGGCACCTCTAAATGGCTTCTATTTCAGCGGGGGCGAGCTCCCGGAACTCGCCGGGGCGGAGAGTCTCATCCAGGCGAATGTCGCCCACAGCGTTGCGGTGCAGCCGGATTACTGCGTTGCCAACCGCTGCGAACATTCTCTTGACCTGATGATAGCGACCTTCGGTGATGTATAGCTTTGCCTGGCAAGAATCCGTCAACTCCAGCCGGGCGGGCCGGGTCGGCCGGTCCTCGTGAAGCAGGGTTACGCCTCGGCTGAGCTGGTCGACCTGGGAGGGGGTGATGGCTTGCGCGGTAGTAACATGGTATTCCTTGGTGCATTGACGGCGCGGGCTGGTAAGGCGATGGTTCCATTGGCCATCATCGGTCAGCAACACCAGGCCGGTGGTGTCGATATCGAGGCGCCCGGCGATCTGCAGGGTTTCCTTCGCTTCGACAGCCAGCAGATCGATAACGGTGGTGTGTTGGGCATCGTGGTTGGCGCAGATGACTCCCGGGGGTTTGTGCAGCATAAAATAGCGCAGGCCCACGGGCCGCAGGACATTGCCGTCCAGGGTAACCCTGCTGTGAGCACCAACCGGGGCCTGGTTCACCCGCGCCGTGGTGTCGTCCAGTGTCACCCGCCCATCGCGGATGCACTGGCGAGCTTGTTTGCGTGACAGTTCAGTCGCGTTCGCGATGTATCGATCGAGGCGCATCTGTAGATTGTGCTCCGCGGTGGGTCACCTAACAGGCTGCCAGGGCCCATGGCGGGCCTCGCTAGTGCGGCCGGGGTCACTATAGTAAGCTGGCCCTGACGCCGGGGCAACGATTGCGGGGCTTGTCAAAACGCGAGCGTACAAGATTGATCAGAGGATGGCACAGTCGTATGATGCAGAAAATCTTCGTATTGACGGGAGCGGGTATCTCGGCCGAATCCGGTTTGCAGACCTTTCGCGGAGAGGGCGGGCTCTGGCGCAATTTTCGAGCCGAGCAACTGGCGACGCCCGAAGCTTTTCAGGCGGACCCGCAACTGGTGCTGGAGTTTTACAACGAGCGCCGGCGGCAGCTGCTGTCGCCTGCAATCGAGCCCAACCCGGCCCACCGCGCCCTGGCTCGGCTTGAGTCAGCCATTGGAGATTCGCTTACCCTGGTCACCCAGAATGTTGACAACCTCCACGAAAGGGGCGGCAGCCAGCGGGTGTTGCATATGCACGGCGAACTGCTGCGGATGCGTTGTGACGCCTGCGGCCACGGGGTGGCACAGCGAGGGGATTTCTTTCCCACGGATAGCTGCGACCAGTGCAACAGCGTGGGCCGGTTGCGGCCCGATGTCGTCTGGTTTGGAGAAATGCCGCATGCACATGGGGCAAATCATGGGGGCACTGGAGCAATGCGATACATTTATTGCCGTCGGTACTTCCGGTAATGTTTATCCTGCAGCGGGATTCGTCGAGATTGCGAGGCGATCAGGGGCCCGGGCGATCGAACTGAATCCCGAGCTCACACCCCAGCCCAACGACTTCACCGAGCACCGCCGTGGTCCTGCGGGGGAATTACTGCCGATACTGGTCGACGAATTGATAACCGCCCTTGGGCCGTGAGCGGCAAAGATTCCCCAGTAGTCCATCGTTAGCACCTTTAAATGCCGGTGCATCGGCCTGGTTTAGCCGCAAAAGGCATTGATGAGCGCAAACTAATTGAGTATCTTATCGCCCCTTGGGAATTGGGGGATATTACGATAAAGCCTGTACAAAATGCCTATTTCGAGGCAACAGCCATGCTTGTGCTGGGTAAGCGGATGTCCGTGCTGGGCAAGACGCCAGCACTGACCCCCGCGGAAATGGTGCGTGCCAGTGTATTTTTGGGAACCGTCGCGTGGATTTTTGCATGGGCCAATCCCTGGCTGGCATTCCTGATCCTCTGGGTACCGCCATTGATAATCCTTAACGCCCTGTTTCTGCCCTGGCGCACGGTGGCTCAACACCTGGGTCTGCCAAACCCGGCAGATGTTGCGGCGAGTCGGCGAGTCGATGCCGACTTTATATGAGGAACTGACCTTTTTCCCCCTGGCGGTTGACTATCCTATGACCCACCATCGCTTTCCTGGGGTGCCTTTTTACAACTTGCCGCAGTTGCGTCAGCGCCTGCTGCAGGGGCCGAAATACTGTCGTAATGCGACTATCAAAGCGGATTATATCGGCCGAAACAGCGCCCGCAGTGAATGGGTCAGGGCAAAAAACGGAACCGCGGGTTCAGCTGCGGGGCTCAGCCGGCCTGAGGTTTTCAGGCTGGCGGGTATCGACCGGAGCAAGAGCCCGGGTCAACGGCAAAAACGTGGGCTTGTGTGGCATTAATCTGTGGCGGGCCCTTGTCCTGGCACTGACGGATGGGGTATAACGAAAGCAGTAGCATTGGTACTATCGTTTCAATTTCAGGGAAGAAATTTGCCGTCGGCAAAGTAGTAATGGGGCGCTGCTCCTACTACGATTTGCTGATGTCGGTAGGCTGAAGCTGTAAGCGCAGCCTGTGGGGCAGGACATAGGGACATCGTAAGGCAAAGAGCGTAGCACCGAAGCTGCCTCTGAAACCGGGATCATTTCCCGACCAGTAACGTCAGTAGAGCGGCCACCTTGGCCTCAGGGACTCCTGACTTCTCAACGACTCATGGATGATTATTCGACCCGTTTGACGAGTAGCGGGTAAGACGTGTGTTTGCCTGTCCGAATCAGCAGGCGGGTTGGCCCGGGAAGCTGAGCCGCCAGGTATCTGTGCCGGGAAGTGACGGGTTTATTTGGGTTTCGGGTTTGTCCAGGGTAACTGAGCACAATTTGCAGAGGCGAAAATAGTGGGGCATCTCGTTAAAGGCCACACTCAATTGCTGGACTATCGGAAGCACACGCCCCCGCAGTCAGGAACAGCCGTTCCCGAAAACGTCGAAGCCGCGCCCCGGGAGCAGCCCTTCGATGCCAGTGATCTGTTAGTGGGATACCTGGGTTCAATCGGTGTCAACTACGTTTTTGGTGTTCCGGGTGGTGCCATAGAGCCACTTTATAATGCACTCGCCCGCAGTGAGCGCAGAGGAGGTTTAAAGGCTATTGTGGCAAGGCACGAAACCGGGGCAGCTTTCATGGCCCACGGCTACCAGCGCAACAGCGGTAAGCTGGGGGTATGTTGCGCGACCACTGGGCCGGGTGCTACCAACCTCATCACCGGAGTCGCATCGGCCCATGAGAACAATATTCCGATGCTGGTTATTACGGCGCAGACCGCGCTGAATAATTTTGGTCGCAAGGCTTTCCAGGAATCATCGGACACTGGCGTCAATACCGTCGGTATGTTCCAGTTCTGCACGGGTTATAACACCATGGTGAGCCATGTAGAGCAATTCGAGCAAAAACTGATCACCGCCATAATGACGGCGATAAGCAACAGCTGTCCGGTCCACCTCAGTATTCCGCTGGATATCCTGCGCAGCTCACTACCAATCACGACGCCAAGTTACGATGCCAAGGCGCTGTTGCGCACCCCTCAAATGCAGGATGAGACCGCGGTACAGCAACTTTGTGACCTGTTGGAAGCGTCTGCGGGTTCGGTGTTTGTGCTCGGCGAAGGTTGTCATGAAGCGATTTCACTGATACTCCGTGTCGCTTTCAAGCTCAATGCGCGCATCGTTACCACGCCGGATGGTAAAGGCTTGATCAGCTCCTACCATCCACTTTACTCAGGTGTGATCGGCTTCGGGGGGCACGAGAGCGCAAGGCAGGCGCTGCTCGATGCCGATGTCGATACGGTGGTGGCCGTGGGCACTTGTCTCGGTGAGTTTTCCAGTAACGGCTGGGATTTTAGCGCGCTGTTGAATAACCGGTTGATTCACGTCGAGTCCCTTGCCAACAACTTTACCCGGTCTCCCATGGCGAAACTCCATGTTCGAGGCAGTATGGTTTCAATCTTTGAAACCATACTGGCTCGCTTTGATGCGGTCGCTGATGGCTACTCGCAGGTCGCTGAGGGATCCGCGGTGCAGCCTTTGCGCACGCCGTCTGGCACTTCGCAGCAGGGCGGAGTAAAAGCCGCGATTGTTCCACTGGCACCGGAAGACACGCCAGGCTGGGAAAGAGCTCCGGTCAAACCCCAGTGGCTGATGACCTACCTGACGCGTTTGTTTCCCCCCAGCACCCGTTATCTCCTTGACACGGGGAATAGCGTAGTATGGGCTATTCATTATCTCAACCCTTTCGACAGGCGGATTTTGGAACGTCGCCATGAAGCCCGGGGTATTGCGCGCCAGGATAGGGAGTCAGGGCGGCGCAGCAGCGTAGGCGGGCTATTTCAGGCGGCCCTCGAATTCTGTTCGATGGGCTGGGCTATTGGCGCTTCGGTGGGCGCAGCCCTGGCTGCTCCCAGGCAGATTACGGTGTGCATTACCGGTGATGGCAGCATGCTGATGAGTGGTCAGGAGATGTCTGTAGCCCAGCAGCACAAGGTGCCGGTGGTGTTTATCGTGTTGAATGACGGTGCCCTGGGTATGGTAAAGCACGGCCAGGTACTCACCGGTGCAGAACCGATTGGCTACGACCTGCCGGAAGTTGATTTCAGCGCAATCGCAAAATCCATGGGCATACGCAGTTTCAGGATTCGCTGTCCCCAGGATTTATTGGATTTGAACCTTGACGATATCCATCACGAACATGGCCCGACCCTGCTCGATATCTGCATTGATCCAGAGGAGGCGCCCCCCATGGATCTCAGGGCCAGGGTGCTTGGAGCTTGAAATGACCAGTCAGGCTGTGTCTTTCTGCGGCTGAGAGCCGCAGCTGCCGCCAACCTGAATATGCAGATTTAAACCGATATTCGGTGGCATGATTCCCTGGCCTAACCTAGGCTTTCTTTAAAGCTTTCAAGTCTTTAGTCAAGTTTGGCCTCATCGTCAAATAAAGCCTTGAGCAAGTGTAGAGTGAAATGCCAACCAGTCCTTCAACGCAGTCGCTACGATAAATAGTATACACAGAGCAGAAGCAGGACCCCGTGGGCGTGCCGCATTTCATAAGTTTATCTGCCTTCAGGCCGCGTTTTATGAATAGTTCAGTTCGTTATCATCGCCATTGCCTGGCATTGTTGATGTCGCTTGCCGGCGCCAGCTACGCCGCTGACGAGGATCTGTTGCTGTCCTTCGGTGATGAAGACTTTGTCAGTATCGCAACCGGGCAGCAGCAGGCGGTTTCTGAAGCGCCGGCCGTTGCCACGGTGATTACTGCCGGTGAAATCGAGGCAATGGGGGCAGCAAACCTGGACCAGGTGCTGGAAACCGTGCCGGGATTGCACGTCGCGCTTTCTTCTTATCGCTTCTCGCCTATTTATTCCATGCGCGGTATTCATACCGACAAAAATCCCCAGGTGTTGATGCTGGTGAATGGTACGCCCATCACCCAGCTTTATTTTGGCGATCGTGGCGCCAAAAACACCCTGCCTGTCAGCAATATTGCAAGGATTGAGGTGATTCGTGGGCCGGGGTCGGCAATTTATGGCGCCGACGCATTTGCCGGCGTCATCAATGTGATTACCAAAACCAGCGAGCAGGTAGATGGCACACAATTCGGCGTTCGTGCCGGCTCGTTCAATACCCAGGAGCTGTGGCTGCTGAACGGCAGTCAGCTGGGAGATGTCGAGCTGATGTTTTCTGTGAATTTTCTCAAAACCGACGGGGACAGTGGTCGCATAATCGATGCAGATGCACAGACCACGATTGATGGTTTTCTGGGGACGACCGCCTCACTGGCACCGTCTCAAGCGGCGACGGATGAAAAAAGGGCGGATATTCGGGTCGAGATCAGCTGGCAGCATTGGAAATTCTCAGCCTGGAACTGGCGACAGCAGCCGGGCGTCGGTCCCGGTCTGGCGCTGGCATTAGACCCGGGGGGATCATCTGAGGCGAACAATTATCTTCTCGACCTGGCTTACGTCAACCGGGATAGTGTCAAGGATTGGGAGTACGAAGCGAAATTAAGCTATATGGATATCAATACCAAGTCTGAGCAGACTCTATTTCCCGAGGGTGCGCTATTGCCATTGGGGGCCGACGGTAACGTCGCGGGTATTCAAATAGGTGAGGATGGCAGTATTGTTCCCGGATCGATCGCCGGCATTGGGCTGTTTACCGACGGTATGTTGGGTAACCCGGAAGTGTATGAAGAACATCAGCGCTTCGATGCGTCAGCTTTTTATACTGGCTTTGATCGACACACTATTCGTGTGGCTGCCGGCCTCAACTATACCAAGCTACATGGCGAAGAGACCAAGAATTATGGGGGTTTGGCAATAAACCCGGTAGAGGCTTTTCAGGTGGTCGATGGAACACTGACCTCAGTGACCGGGACGCCTTACAATTTTATCCCCGACGAGAGTCGCACGGTTCATTACGCTTCGCTGCAAGACGAATGGGCATTAGCTGCCGATTGGAACCTGACCCTGGGCGTTCGTTACGACCACTACTCGGACTTTGGCTCGACGGTTAACCCCCGGGTAGCGCTGGTTTGGAATACCCGCCAGGATCTCACCACCAAATTTCTCTATGGGCGGGCCTTCAGGGCGCCATCATTTGCCGAGCTGTTTGTTGAAAACAATCCTGTGTCCCTTGGAAATCCCGACCTTGATCCAGAAACGATCAACACCTGGGAGGTGGCTTTCGATTACCGCCCGACCTTCGACTTGCGCACCGGACTCAATGTTTATTATTACGAGATTGATGACCTGATTCAGTTTGCACCGGTTGAAGCCGAAGAATTGGATGGCAGTGGGAATCCCGTCGAGACGGGTGCCCGGCGAGCGAAAAATACCGGCGGCCAAACGGGTTACGGTTTCGAACTCGAAGCAGAATGGCGCATGACTTCGAGTCTTTCCCTGAAGACACATTATGCCTGGCAGAGATCCTACTTCGATGCTTCGGATAAAGATGTTCCTAACGGGCCGCAACACCAGCTATTCGCCGATCTGCGGTGGAATTTTGCGTATGACTGGGAGTTGAGCGGCCAGGCAAAATGGGTCGCCGATCGCAAGCGTGAAGCCGGGGACCCGCGGGATCCGATAGGTGATTACACGCTAACGTCGCTGGTGCTGCGCCGCACCAATATCATCAATCATCTGGACATTTCGCTGGTAGTGAATAACGTATTCGATGTCGAGGCTTATGAGCCGAGTCCGGGTGAGGCGGCTATCCCCGGAGGATCTCTGGTGCCCGGTGACTTCCCGCTGGCCGGTAGAGCTGTCTACGGCAAAATTGGATATCAGTTCTAATGACGGAGCTGAAATCGTCTGAAGAGGCAGTTGTAAAACCCCGCGGCGATGTGTTTGCCGACAAGCTAGGTACCAAAGTCTGCCAGGAAATTCCTGACCCGGAGAATCCCTTTGTGGCGCAGCGGGTGCTATGGCATGGCTACGATGTGCTCGACCTGATGGAGCGCAGAAGCCTGGTAGAGGTTGTTTTTTGCTTGTTGAAAGGTGAACTGCCCGGTGCCGGGCAAGCGGCGCAGTTGCAGCAAATACTGATTCTGCTCGCAAATCCCGGCCCCCGCCATGCGGCGACCCGTGCCGTCATGAATGCCAGCGTATCCAGAACGGATCCGCTACATCTCCTGCCGATTGGGCTTGCGCTGCTTGGCGGCGATCATCTTGGTGCGGCACAGGTGCGCAATGCGATTAAGTTTCTGCGTAAATACATCCGCAAAGATCCCCTGCTCCTGGCGGCAGAACTGTGCCAGGCGTTGGAGGATAAGCCGCTTGCTGAGGGAGAACCCCTGTGTGTGGCACCTGGCTTTGGCAGCTGTTTTGCAGGTGTCGATAGCTTCGCCGATGCTGCGGCACAGCGATTACATAAATCCTTTCCAGACAACGAAGCGTTGGCCTGGGGTGTGGCGTTCGTGAAGGGTATCCGCAAGTCGAATCTCGGATGGCAAATGCCCGGCATAGCTGCCGCCATGTTTACCGAACTGGGCTTTAGCCCAAACGTAGGTGCGGGTCTTTACCAACTGGCATCCAGCCCCGGCTTGCTAGCCCATTCCATTGAAATGAGCGGCAAACCGATCACAGCCATGCCCTTTGTTAGCGATAGCGATTATCACTTCCAGTGGAGTGAAGCTGATGACTGACCTCGCGCCTCAGGATTATTGGCAAAGACGCCGCGGCCAGATTTATTCCCGGAAAGGCGGTTGGGTGCTTGGGCAAGGCGTTTCCAATCAGGGTTACTCAATGATGGATGACCTGGTCGGCAATGCCAGCTTCTTCCAGGTATTACTCTTGAATGTAACGGGTAAGTTGCCGGAAAAACGCCTGTCCGATTGGATGGAGAGTGCATTTATATGTTTGAGCTGGCCTGACTCCAGAATCTGGTGCAACCAGTTGGGAGCTCTTGGAGGCGATGCCCGGGTATCCCCGGTGGCTGCTATATGCGCTGGTATCATGGCCAGTGATTCCAGATTGTACGGCCCAGGCACTGTGCTGGATACTCTTCATTTTATTGCCAGGGCAACGAAGTCCTTGCGCGCCGGGCATTTAGTCACAGATTTTATTGAGGGCCATGCGAAACATAAAGGCAAGATCCTGGCGCCGGGGTATATCCGCCCGATAGCGATCGGCGATGAAAGAGTCGCTGCAATGCAACGAGTCGCCGAAAATCTGGGATTTGAAGACGGACCGCACCTGACGGCCGCTTACCGTATTCAGGAATATCTCAGCGAAAGATATGGTGAATCGCTCAACCTTGCGGGTTATCTGAGTGCTTTTTGGCTTGACCAAGGCCTGGCCCCCTACCAGGCATATATTGTATTCAGTCTTTGTGTAAATGGTGGCGTCCACGCCTGCTATGAGGAGTATCAAAAAAATCCGCCAGGATCATTTTTACCTTTGACCTGTGACGATATCGAATATGTTGGCGTCAATGAGCGCCCTGTTCCCCATGATTGACAGGTCAGTGTCAGACAGGCCGTTGTGCGGCTGTAACCTTGGTAAGGCGCCACGTTGAAGTCTTTGCTCCTGCCATTACTGCATGTCAAGTCGGCGGTGTTGGCCTTTATATGTGGTTTTCACCTGCTTTTGCTTGCGCTGCCGGCGTCTGCGCAGAGTACGATTGCAGATGATGTGCTGCTACTTTATCCTGATGTTCCCGACCCTTTTGTTCGCGTCTTTACCGATATTGTTGAAGGCTTTCGGCAAGCTTACCCGGCCGAAGTGGAAGATCGGATTCTTGCTGGTGACGCCAGCCTGGATGATGTTCTTACCATTCTGGACAGCACGCAATTGAAAACCGTGGTGGCTCTGGGAAATCAGGCAATGGGCTTTGTCCAGCAATTGCCGCCGGATTACCTTTCCGTCAGTAGCGCTATATTAGCTGCGCCGGTGACGGTAGCCCCCGATTTCACGGCCATTACCCTGGCGCCTGACCCCAACGAAATGTTTCGCGAGCTGGTGGCGCTGGCCCCTCGTATTAAAACCGTGCACGTCAGCTACCAGCCGAGCCTCCACGGGCGCTTGATGGAGCGTGCCAGGGCAGTGGCGGCTTCCCATGGCTTAAAGCTGGAAGTCCAATCCCATGAGTCACTGTCTCAGTCTGCTAGCTGGTATCGAACCACTGTTAAATCCCTGAACCCAAAAACCGATAGTCTATGGCTGCTGCAGGGAGACATCGGGCTGAGGGAACGCTCGGTGCTGTACAACGTCTTGAAGGCGGCATGGAACCGAAAACTGCTCGTTTTTTCCAGTAATCCTTCCTATGTTTCAAAGGGTGTCTTATTCTCACTTTACCCGGACAATCAGGGTCTTGGCAGGTCCGTTGCCGCGGCCCTGATTGCCAAGCGCAACGGTGAGAATATCGGAATCCAGCACACGCGAGATCTGCTGGTCGCACTGAATATTCGTACAGCTGAACACCTGGGATTGAATCTATCGCGCGCCAGGCTGCGGGAAATAGACGTGATTTTCCCGAGGCAGTGATCTGGCCGCCAAAGGTAAAAACAACGCATGCTTAAAAATATCAGCTTTAGAAACCAGTTAGGCATCATTTTCAGTCTGGGAATGCTGCTACTGGCTCTGGTCTGTAGTGTCGTAATATCCGAGCTTACCAGCCAGAAGCTGAGGGAACGTTTGGTTGGCGAGGGGTTGAAGCTGACAGAAACCTTTACCGAGCAAAGTACGCTGGCGCTGTTGTACAGCAGTGAGGACAGCGCTGTCGAAGCTGCCGCTGTCATCAAGGCCTTTCCGGATATAGAGGCTGTCGAAATACGTGATCTCGGCGATCGCGTCCTGTACAGCGATATGCCCGCGGACTTTTTCCAGCTTGGGCACTCCCCGCAGTTGGCACTTTTTCGAGAGACGCCCGACGCCTGGTATTTCGATTCACCGGTCTACAGCGGTAGCGCTGCGGATTCACCATTTACCAGGCAGAGTGATGAGCCAGAGTTGATCGGGCATGTCAGGGTCAAGATGACCAAAGCGACCCTGAACAACATGGAAAGCAGCATTTTTCGTTACAACCTGCTGGTGTCGATGGCACTGGCATCCATTTTGTTGCTGGTGCTGCTTACGGTCACCGGGCGCGTAACGCGTCCCCTGCAGAACCTTGCCAGGACGATGCGCAGGGCAGAGCAGGGTGAAAACGCAATTCGCGCAGAGTTGCAGGGCACCAGCGATATCCGCGATATGGAAAGCGCCTTTAATACGATGATGGATGTATTGGATGGCCGAGAGGAAGCCCTCAAGCTGGCGCGGGATCAGGCTCTTGAATCCGCCAGGGCCAAGGGCGAGTTCGCCGCCAATGTGAGCCATGAGCTGCGCACGCCAATGAATGGCGTGTTGGGGATGTTGGATCTGCTCAGCGATATGCGTTTGGGCGAAAAGCAGAAAGAGTTTGTCGGCGTGGCCCGCAGCTCTGCGGAGTCGCTATTGAGTTTGATAGACGACTTGCTCGATTTTTCCAAAAATGAAGCGGGCAAGGCGCAACTGTCACTCCGTGAGTTCGACCTGTACGATTGCCTCGAAGAAATCGTAGTCCTGTTGGGCTCCCAGGCGCAGCGCAAGCAAATCGATTTTGCCTACGTTGCAGCAGCAGAAATCCCCGAAAGACTGGTGGGTGACAGCGACAGGGTTAGGCAGGTACTGGTCAATCTTGCCGGCAACGCTATCAAGTTTACCGAGCTTGGCTCGGTGGGTATTGAAGTTTCCGTCACAGCGATGAATGCTGATAATGTCAACTTGCGATTTGAGGTTTGGGACACCGGAATAGGCATCAGCCCTGAGCAGCAAGAACGCATTTTCGAAGTGTTCTCCCAGGGGGACGAATCCACCACCAGAAAATTTGGCGGCACCGGCCTCGGTTTGGCTATCTCGCGTCAATTGGTGCAGCTGATGGGCGGTGACATGGGCGTTGAAAGCAGCCCGGGTGAAGGCAGTCGGTTCTGGTTTACGTTGCCGTTGATGCGGGGCGGGGATGCCCCGGCAAAGTCACTGAACATCAAGACCACGCAAGGGCGTATGCTGATCGTCGACAGCAATACACTGGTTCAACGCAGTATAGGGAGTATGCTCGACCGCGACCAGGTTTCCTGGGATGCTGCCGCAAGCTTTGATGAGGCCCAGTCAAAGTTGATAAAAGCCTCGTCTCAACAACCTTTCACCCTCGTAATGCTCGACGAAATGCTCGATGGTGGCCGTGGTTTCGAATTGCTTCGCTATATTCGCAGCACTCCGGTCTTGCGCCAGGCCGGTGTACTCTTTGTGCAGCGACATGGCTCAACCGCTGACTCCACCTGTGAGAACTATGCCAGCGCAATGATGACCAAGCCGGTATTGCGTAATCACCTGGTAAGCTGCATCAATGAAATACAAAAGACCGGCGATGCCGGGGTCGGCCAACGAAAGCTGTTAGAGCCCTCATCCATTATGTTTCGCGGCAGTCGCTTGCTGGTCGTGGAAGATGACCGCGCTAACCAGCAGGTTGCATTGGCAATGCTGGAGCGCATGGGCTGCCAGGCAGACGTAGTGAATAATGGCAAGGAGTGCCTGGCCCAGATAGCAAGAGCCAGCTACGACCTGGTTTTGATGGACTGCCACATGCCTGAACTGGACGGTTACAAGGCGACTGCAATCATCAGGGAATACGAAGCAGAGGACAACCACGTCCCGATTATTGCCATGACGGCGAATGTCACCGAGGGTGAAAGCGAGCGCTGTCTCTCGGTGGGAATGGACGACTACCTTGCCAAGCCCCTCAGTCGAGACACCCTGAAAGAAAAGCTGCTTCGCTGGCTGGATGCTTCCGGCCCCGTCGAAGAGGAAAGCTGGGATCATATTGATGGCTTTGAGCCCGAGGCGATCGTCGTCGGTGGTCAGGATATCGACAACCGCGCTGAAATAGTCGATGTTCAGGTGTTGCAGAACCTGGAAGCCCAGCTCGGACCCGCAGTGGAAAAGGTAATCGCCGCTATCGTGGAAGACCTGCCTCTCTACCTCGAAGCTCTGGAGCAGGCGCTGGCAGAGCGCGACACCATCAAGCTCGCGGTGATCGCTCACACCATCAAGGGCAGCGCGAGCAACGTCGGCGCAGTTCGTTTGGTCGACATCAGCCAACAACTGGAGTCCCAGGCCCGCAGGGATGAACTGGACGGTGCGGATAAAAAGGTCGGTGAGGTGTGTGCTGCGAGTCACGCGCTGGTTGCCTGGTTGAAACAGGGAGACTTCTCCGAGGAGTCTGCCGCCACAGTCTCTGCGCCTGCCGGCGAGTTGGTGGTCAGCGGCGAACGTGATGAGGAGTATTCCGGCCAACCCAGAATCCTGATCGTCGACGATGATCGGGGTTCAAGAATGGCGATGGCGGAAGTGCTTCGCAATGAGGGTTACTGGGTGGAAGAGGCCAACAACGGCGAGCAAGCGCTCAGTCAGTGCGAAGAGCAGGCCCCGGATCTGGTGCTGATGGATGCTGTGATGCCCAAAATGGATGGCTTCACAGCTTGCGCACTACTGCAAAATCTTTCGCAAACGCGCAAGGTCCCGGTGCTTATTATTACCGCGCTCAATGACGAAACCTCGATCAACAAGGCGTTTGCCTCCGGAGCGACGGATTATATCGCCAAACCGGTGAATTTTTGGGTGCTGAGCAAGCGTATTACTCACCTGGTACAGGCGCATCACGCCGAGCGTCACGTGCATCAGCTTGCTTACAAGGATACCCTTACCGGACTACCCAATCGGGTCATGTTTAATGAACACTTTGGCGAAGCCCTGGCCCGGCCACGAACGGACAATAACCGGCTTGCCCTCATGTTCCTCGACCTTGACCGTTTTAAGCTGGTCAACGATACCCTGGGGCACGAAACGGGCGACCTGATGCTCAAGTATTTTTCAGAGCGCGTTCAGGGAACCCTGCGCAAGGAAGACATGGTGGCTCGCTTCGGTGGCGATGAGTTTACGATACTGCTCGACCGGATAAAATCCCCGGAAGCCGTGGCCAATGTGGCGGAAAAAATCCACCAACAATTGTCGCGGCCCTTCGTTTTCATGGGCAAGGAAATGTATGTCAGCACCAGTATTGGCATTGCCATGTATCCAGACCATGGGGAAGATATTGGCACCTTGCTGAAAAGCGCTGACATGGCCATGTATCGGGCGAAAAAACTCGGTGATCGCTACCAGTTTTACGAGAGCCAGATGGAGGCAGATGTTAGCCGGCGTCTACAGTTGGAGAACGATTTGCGCGGAGCCCTCGACCGCGGTGAGTTCGTTATCTTTTATCAGCCCCAGGAAGACCTGAAAACCGGCAAGGTAACCGCTATGGAGGCGCTGATTCGCTGGGAGCATCCCGAGCGGGGCCTGGTTGGGCCGGATGAGTTTATCTATCTTGCGGAGGAAACCGGGCAGATACTACCCATCGGAGAATGGGTGTTGCGGGAGGTTTGCGAGCAGCTGCAAAAATGGCGCAAGCGGGGGCTCAAAATGATGTGCGCTTCGGTAAATTTGTCAGGCAAGCAGATTATCAGCCCGGGCCTGGTTGATACGATTGCCCTGATACTCCGGGAGACCGGGCTGCCCGCCCAATACCTTGAACTTGAAATCACCGAAAGTACGATCATGGAAGAACCTGAGCAGGTGATCGCAACACTCGCCAGAGCTCAGGGCAATGGGCCTGAGCCTGGCGATAGACGATTTCGGCACCGGCTATTCTTCACTCAACTACCTCAAGCGCTTCCCCGTCGACGTGATCAAGATTGATCGCTCGTTCGTGGTCGACATCGTGACGAAACAGGTCGATGCCGACATTGTGAAAACCATCATTGATCTTGCCCACGTGCTCAATGTCAGTGTTGTGGCTGAGGGTGTCGAAACGGAATTGCAACGGGCATTCCTCAAAAAGCAGGGGTGCGATATCGCCCAGGGCTACTACTTGAGCCGGCCGATACCGGTTGAAAAAATCGAAGAAACCTACCTTAGCGGCGCCAGCCAGCTCGACCACTTGTCTGGAACCTGACCTCCACCTTAAAGCTTAAGTGCGACGCTCTTGTCGGTATTGCCTATAGCGTTTCCTGCCAGAAGTGGCAGGCGACGCTGTGGCTATCGCCTATCGCCTCCATCTCGGGCGCCTGTTGTCGGCATACATCCCTCGCCATGGGGCAGCGGGGGTGGAAGCGGCAGGCCGAGGGAGGATGAATTGGGGACGGTGGCTCCCCGGGCAGAAGCTGGCGCTCGGAGGCAGCGCCGGGTAACGGTTTCGGTATGGCGTCGATCAGGGAGCGCGTATATGGGTGTCGGGGTTGCAGATAAAGCGTTCTGGCATCGGCTATCTCGACAATGTTGCCAAGGTACATGACCGCTATACGGTGTGAGATATGCTTGACCACCGCGAGATCGTGGGAGATGAACAACAACGCAATATTCATTTCCCGTTGCAGTTCCAGCAGTAGATTCAGAATCTGTGACTGTATAGAAACATCGAGGGCGGAAACCGGTTCATCGCAGATGATCAGGCGCGGGTTGAGCGCAATTGCGCGGGCAATACCTATACGCTGGCGTTGCCCCCCGGAGAACTCATGGGGGTAACGACCCAGGGCACTGGCTGACAAACCAACGCGCTGGGCCAGCCGGGTAACCTGCTGCCGGCGGCTGTCGCTGTCACCCATGCGATGAATGATGAGGGGCTCCTCGATAATCTCACCCACCGTGTGGCGTGGGTTCAGCGATTCCATCGGGTCCTGGAACACAATTTGAATATCCTTGCGCAGATCCTTCATCGCTTTGGCCGAGAGTGTATGCAGGGGTTGCCCCTGAAACCAGATTTCACCATCGAACCTGCCAAGCAGGCGCAGCAGGGTTTTGCCGATAGTGCTTTTACCGCAGCCGGATTCTCCCACCAGGCCCAGGGTTTCGCCGGGGTAAATCTCGAATGAGACGTCATCCACGGCGTGAACCTCGGCCACGGTGCGGCGGAATACGCCCCCCCGTATCGGGAAGTGTTTGCTCAGTTGTCGAACCTGCAGCAGTGCCTCGGTCATCTAGCTCAGCTCCTGCCAGAAATGGCATGCAACCCGGTGATCCGTGGTTACGGACTGCATGGTGGGCTGGAGTGCCTGGCACTGCTCCCGGGCGTGCTGGCAGCGACCGGCGAAGCGACAGCCGGGTCCGAGTTGATCAATGGGGGGCACTACGCCCGGAATGGTACTCAGCGCGGTACGCGGCTCGCCGTCCAGGCGCGGAATCGAGCCCAGCAGGCCAGCCGTGTAGGGATGGGCGGGTTGACTAAAAAGCTGGCTCACTGTCGCACTTTCTGCGACGCGTCCGGCGTACATCACGAGAATGCGGTCACAGGTTTCGGCTATGACTCCCAGGTCATGGGTAATCAGTATAACGGCCATCCCATGGCGATCCCGCAGGGTCTTTATCAAATCCAGAATCTGTGCCTGAATCGTAACATCCAGCGCAGTTGTCGGCTCATCGGCAATCAATAATGCGGGCTCCAGGGCCAATGCCATTGCAATCATTACCCGCTGTCGCATACCCCCTGAGAGTTGATGGGGGTACTCGTTGAGGCGTTTTTCGGGGGAGGGGATTCCCACTTCCACCAGCAATTCGGTTGCCCTTTTGATGCGGTCATGGCTCGACATCTCGGGGCAGTGCAGAATGAAGGGCTCCTGCAATTGCTTGCCGATTTTTTGCACGGGATTGAGCGCCGTCATCGGCTCTTGAAATATCATCGCGATCTGCCCGCCCCGGATTCCATGCATCGCCTTCGGCGTGGCTTTCACCAGGTCCTCTCCCCGAAACAACACCTGGCCGCCATCGATACGGCCAGAGGGTTGCGGAAGCAGGCGCATTATCGACAGGGCGGTGATGCTCTTGCCGCAGCCTGATTCGCCCACGATTCCCAGGGTCTCGCCACTGGCGACCTGCAGGTCGATGCCGTCCAGTACCTGGATTCGGCCTTTTTCCGTGGCAAAACTGGTTCTAAGCTGATGAATTTCAAGAATGTTCATGGCAGGCGCCACCGGCTGTCCTCAACGAAAACGGGGCTCAGTTTGTCGCCGTTGCGCCGAGCTTCCTGTGTACGCTGCTTTTCCTCCGGATCGATCCAGAACAGCCCGCCGGTGGAGCCAAAAGGTGAGAACAGGACGCGCGAGGTTCGCGTGCCGTGAAACTCCGGCAGCTTGATCCAGCGCCAGAAGCCTTCCCGGGTATAGGGCACCTTAAAAGTCGGGATTACTGAACCAATATCGTGCACCTGCTGTTCCAGTGCCTGTGCCAATTCGACCCGGGTGGCCTTGTCGGTCGCCAATCGGTAGGCGGCAATCATTTCATCCATTTTCGGATCGTCGGTGTTGGTTATATTGTTGGTCTGGGGGATATGGGCATTGTCAGAGTGAAAGAACTGCCAATACCTGGGGGCCAGGCCACCTCCCGACCATCCCATCCAGGCGACCTGGTGTTTTTTCTCCAGTATCTGCTTGAAGCCCGCCGAGGCGTCCAGCAGTTGCAGATTCAATTCGATACCGGCTTTGAGGGCTTCTTCCTTTAACACCACAAGGCGCGGTGTATGGGATGGATTGACGTAGGTTACCCGGACCGAAAAACGCTCCCCGTTTTTTACCCGGATACCGTCTGGCCCGCGCTGGGCCCAGCCAGCCTCACTCAAATACTGTTCGGCCTTATCCAGGTCGAACTCGCGCGCCCGAATGTTGCGGTTGGAGTAGTCCCCGTAGCCCTCGTTCATGGTTTGCAGGCGGGCGTAGTCACCGCGCAGTACGGTGCGCAATATCCTGTCGATATTCATAGCATGGGCAAAGCCGTAGCGCACCTTGCGATCGGCGAACAGCGGATCATCCTCGTTCAGGAATATGCCGTTGGCGGGTTGGGGCACTTCATTGTAAAAAATGATTTTGCCGATATAACCGTTGTCGTACATTTTGCCCCTGGCTTTCTTGTGCCAGAAAGAGGGCATCACCAGCCCGAAGGTATCCAGTTCACCCTTCACGAAGTGCTGGTAAGCAATATTGATATCCCGAATGACTTTCACCCGCACCTCGTCGGGGTTGAAGCGGTAACGATTGTAGCGTTTGTCGTTTGCCCACCAGTCCTGCTTGCGGCAGAACTCGATGTACTTGCCCTTGCGAATCTTGCAAATTTTGTAGGGGCCTGTGTTGGGTTCGATCTTCCAGTTGTAGTCTCTTACCCACTGCTCGTCGAGGCTGTGAAAGTGCTCCGGGGTAGGGCTGATACCGTACTCGAATAGCAGCTCTTCCTGGGGTTTGACCGTCGCGCCCCTGATACCAATGGTGTGATCGTCATACTTGATAACTTCCTCGATGACGTTGGTAAAGTGATTGGTGTACCAGGGCGCAACGATGTATTTGGAGCGCATGAAGGTCAGGGTGTACAGGTAGTCGTCGGCGATTACCGGCTTGCCGTCGGACCAGCGCGCGTCGGGATCGAGCCGGTAGTAGACCGTTTTGCCGTCCGCATCGAAGGCCCAGTGGGTTGCCAGTTCGGGAATCGGGTTAAGGGTCGTCGGATGAATGCTCACCAGCGATAGATTATTGGCTCGCATATAACCCGCGAAACCGCCGTTGGAGTCGGGGCCCACCAGGCGCAGCGTCAGGGGAAAGCTCAGCATAAAGGTGCGAAAGCGCCCGCCGCGAATCGCATCGGGGGAGCCGAAGATGGGGTCATCCAGGTTGGTCTGCCACTGCAGATTGGCCGGCAGACGCGGCGCCGCATCGGCGGAGCTGGCTTGCCCGCCGTGCAGCAGCAGGGCAAATAAAAGATATTGAAGATAACGCATGCTATTCATAGAAGCTGAATTTTCTTGGGTCGAAGGCTTCGCGGATCGCTTCGCCGACGTAAGTCACCAGCATCAGCACGACCGTCATCGCAAGCACGACCGCGCCGGCTATCCACACCGATTCGAGGTTATCCGTTCCCTGTTTCAGTAGCTCGCCCCAACTGGGTGTGGGTGGAGGCAGGCCAAACCCCAGGTAGTCCAGGGCAGTCAGCGCCGTGATTCCCGAGGCGACCGAAAACGGCACGAAGGTGACAATCGTGGATACCGTGTTGGGGAGGATATGGCGGAAAACGATTCGTGAGTTGGAGGCCCCCAGCGCTCGCGCCGCCATCACGTAATCCCGCGCGACCTCCTTGTAGGTCGCGGTGCGCATGTACCAGGTCATACTCGTCCAGCCAAATACGATCATGATTCCCAGCAATGTCCAGAAGCCGGGGGGCACGATCGAAGCGACGATCATTATCACGTAGAGGAACGGAATGTTGGACCAGATCTCTATGATTCGCTGGAAAACCAGGTCGAAAGTTCCCGCCCAGAATCCCATCAGGCAACCCAGGGTAACCCCGATCAGGTAGTTACAGGCCAGCAAAATGAGCGAAAACCAGATGGCTATGCGAAAACCGTAGACCAGCCGCGCGACGATATCCCTGCCGGTAGTATCAGTGCCCAGATAGTGACGCTGTGACAGCGAAGGCGCATAGGGCGGAAAATCGTCGAAGCGCAAATCTGTCTCTAGCGGGCTGTAGGGAACCAGCGGCATGATCACACGATTTCCGCGTTCGGGGTTGGCAGCAAATTGCTGTTGCAGTTCCCGGTAGTTGGTTTCGTAATCGTAATCCAGCCCAAACTCCCGGCCCGGGATGATCGCGCCATAGGTCGGAAAAAACCAGTTGCCCTGGTACTGCACCAGGAGCGCGCGGTTGTTGATAAAAAGCTCGGCGAAACAGCTGAACAGAATCAGTGAGGCGAGGATGATTGCCGACCAATAGCCGCGGCGAATGGCGCGAAAACGTTGCCAGCGCTTTACGGTAATCGGATTGAGGCGAAACCAGGGCATCACTTACTCTCCAAAGCGGATGCGAGGATCAACCAGCGCGACGCAGATATCGGAGAGGATATTGCCGATCAGGAAAAGCAGTGAAGAAATCACCAGGATTCCCATGACGATGGGGTAGTCTCGCTCTACGATGGATTCGAAGCCCAGCAAACCAATCCCGTCGATATTGAAAATGGTCTCGATCAGGAAAGAACCGCCGAGCAACAGCGAAATATTGTTGCCAAATGATGTAGCAATCGGGATCAGGCTGTTGCGCAGAGCATGATTGCGCACCGCTCCGGCAAAGGTCTCTCCTTTGGCAATAGCGGTGCGAACATAGTCGGCGGAAAGATTATCCATCAGCGTATTTTTCATCATGAAAGTGGTCACGGCGAAACTGCCTGCGGTGTAGGCTGTCAGTGGCAGCACCGCATGCCAAAGGATGTCGCGGAACTTCTCCCACAAGGTAAAATCCTCGAAGTCGTCACTGACGAATCCACCGAGTGGAAACCAGTCGAGCCAGGATGCAAACACCACGATCAGCGCGATGCCGATAACGTAGCTTGGTACGGCGTAGCCGAAAAAAACCACCCCTGAGCTGATATGATCAAATCTTGTGCCATGTCGCGTCGCCTTGGCAATTCCCAGGGGAATGCAAACGGCATAGGTAATCAGCAACGTCGCGATACCGTAAAAGCTGGAAACCGGAAAACGTTCGGCAATGATGTCCCAAACCGGGTCCTGGTAGCGGGTCGATGTGCCCAGGTCGAGCCTGACCACCTTGCCGAGCCAGGTAAAGTAGGCGGGCAAGGTGGCCTGGTCGAACCCGTAGTAGGCCTGGAGTTCCGCCAGTTGCTCATCGGATAGCGTGCTGCCGCTGCGGGTGTCTGTCTGGGCGCTGGCGGTATCGCTACCGGCAAGCATGGCGTCGGTCATCATGCGTTCTATTGGGCCACCCGGCACAACCCGGGTGATGGCAAAGACCAGCAGCGTAATACCGATAAAAGTGGGAATGACCAACAGCAGTCGGCGAATAAAGTAGGCGGTCATAGTGGCCTTGCTGATTGTAAGAGGCAGTCCCGGAGGAGCCGGTCAAGGCTATGCTGCGAGCCGCGATCGCGCGCCCAATGCCGGCTGTGAGCGGCATGGGTCGTTATCTATCGGGTGCAGTATGCTCCGACAGCCCTTTGATGCCAGCTTTGACTGTCATCTAGCACATTGTATGTCCGGGATTTCAACCCAACTGACGGTCGTCCTGCGGGTGTGATCTACCCGCCGACGTTCCGTCCTGAGGGCTGCTTTTTGGCTGCGCGGGATGTTACCACAGCAATGTCTAGTTTGCCTTCGTTACATCGATGTAAAGGGTCAGGTTCTGGCCGGGTCGCAGATATTCCGGTTTGTCCAGGGGGTTCCATTTGAGGATGTCCTGAAGTTTGACATTAAACCGCGACGCGATTCGCGCCAGCGAGTCGCCACTGCGTACCGTGTATCCGACTTTACGGACCTCTTCCTCGGGCTGGTGCGAACCCGAGGGCCCGGCAGACCAGATAGTCAGCGCCATGCCGGGGTGGATAGCCTTTTTGGCCGAGAGGCCGTTCCAGCGCGCAAGATCCGTCACCGAAACCTGGTATCGCTGCGCTATTTTCCACATTGAATCACCGGAGCGAACCCGGTATTCGAGCTGCTGCCGATCAGCGTTGGCCATCTTGCTGGCTGAGTCGTCCTTGCCCGCGACCGGCTGCGAAACCGACGCGGTGTATGGCGAAGGCGCGACGGACTGGGGAATGAGCAGACGCTGGCCTGGGCGAATCGTGTTGCCGGCGAGCTGGTTGGCCTGCTTGATCGCAGTAACGGTGGTACCGTGGCGCATGGCTATTTTGCCCAGGTTGTCGCCGGACTTGACCCTGTAGTGATCCCAACTGGCCCCGCGTGTCGTGGCCAGTTGCTCCAGCTTGAGGGAAAATTCATCGGCCCTGCGGGCGGGCAGCAACAGTTCGAATGGGCCCTTGGGGTCCGTTGCCGAGCGATTGAATCCGGGATTCAGGCGGTAGATGTCCTCCACACTGATGCTGGCGAGTCGGGCGGCTTGGTTGAGATCGAGTTGCCCGCCGATGGCCACCGGGTGAAAATAGGGCTCGTTGGGTACGGGTTTCAGGTGCACATTATAAGCAACGGGGTCAGAGACGATTTTGGCGACCGCCAGCAAGCGCGGAACGTAGGCCCGGGTTTCCCGGGGTAGATGAAGCGACCAGAAATCGGTGGGCTTGCCTTGCTTGCGATTGCGCCTGATAGCTCGATCGACATTGCCCTGCCCGGCGTTGTAGGCCGCCATTGTCAGTTCCCAATCGCCCTTGTAACGCTTGTTCAATTCGCTGAGGTACTGAATCGCGGCGCGGGTGGATTCGCGAATATCGCGGCGGCCGTCGTACCACCAGTTTTGTTTCAGCCCGTAGTGTTTTCCCGTGTTGGGAATGAATTGCCAGATGCCTGACGCCTGGCCGTGGGAGTAGGCGAAGGGGTCGTAGGCGCTTTCGACGATGGGCAACAGGGCCAACTCGGTCGGAATGTTATTGCGTTCCAGCTCCTCCACGACGTAGTAAAGATAAAGGCTCGCCCGGTTGACGATGCGGTCGACATAGGACTGGTGGGTAGCAAACCAGTTTAGCTGGGCCTGTACCCGGGGCTGGTTGCTATCGTGATTCAACTGAAAGCCGGCTCTTACCCGCGCCCACAGGTCCTCGTGGCCTGACTGGGTCCAGGCCAGTGCCGATAAGCCTTCCGGCTCACACTGGAGCGGTTTTGCCGGTGGCGACCACGCCGGTTTGACGGCCTGTTCGTGGGTAACCGGAACTGCCACTGCTGCAGCTTCCGAAGGCAACAACGGCGTTGTGACCACGGGCTGACTTTCGGGCGTGTGATCGTATACCGAGGACATACTGCAGCCGCTCACCGCCACCACTGCGAGGGCCAGAAGAGCCGGTTTTGCTGTCCATGGAGCGCTCCCCCGCGGTGCTTTCTTCTTTTTCCTGGTGCCTGCTAGCAAGGTTCCGTCTCCCGCGATATCTGTCCTGGCGATGGCAGCGTAAAGTCTAGAAATGTCGAAGTAGCCGGTCAAGGCGGTGCAATCAGGATGAGTACTGGGTTGCCATCCCGGTCCCAAGTAGAGCGTCAAGTGCGCCATTATGCGCCGCCGGGCGTCGATTTGCTACTTCTCGGATCCTCAGTTTCGCTCCTGACAACAGCCCGAAATGCCAGGAGCAGACCCTTCAGCAGGGACAATCAGTGTCCGTCGTCTTCGCTATCTTGTCGCCGCGCCAGCATTCACGGCTCGCTAAAAATTGTTCTTCCACTCCCTGATTTCTGCGAACACAGTTTCGACGTCGCCGGGGCGGTGCCCGGCACGGGCCGCCGCCGCGGCTGCCACGGTGGGCTGGTCGCAGCGCAGAAAGGGATTGGTGAGCAATTCTTCGCCCATCGACGAGGGCACGGTGGGTTGGCCTTTCTCCCGCCGGGCTCGGTCACGGGCTATGCGACGCTGAATGGCAGGCTCCTCCGGCTCCACGGCGGCCGCAAAATCCAGGTTGGCAAGTGTGTATTCGTGGGCACAAAAAACCCGTGTGTTGGTGGGCAATGCTGCCAATTGCCGCAGCGATGCGCACATCATTTTCGCCGTGCCTTCGAACAAGCGTCCACAACCCCCCGCGAACAGGGTGTCGCCACAAAACAGCAGGGGCTCGGGGCTGGCGTCGGGGGCGAAATAAGCAATGTGGTCCAGGGTGTGGCCCGGCACCTCAAGTACGGTAAACCGCTCGCCCAGCACGGTCACGCTGTCGCCTGCACCGAGTCTGGTTTGCACCCCTTTAATCGCCTGATTGGCCGGCCCGACCACCCTGCATTGATAGCGTGCTACCAACTCCTCGACACCGCCGGTATGGTCAAAGTGGTGGTGGGTAATGAGAATCCCCAGCAGCGGTTGTTCCATACGTTCGATGACGTCGATTACCACTGTTGCGTCGCCGGGGTCGACCACCCAGGCACCCGACGCGTTGTGGAGTAACCAGATATAATTGTCGCTGAACGCTGCGATGGGCTCGATTTTAAGCATATTGGCACACGATACTGTTGAATTTGAAGTTTGAAGCGGTCTATTGTAACCGATCATATGCGCTGAGTTTTCAACGAGTGGAAGTAAATTGCCAGCGCCATCGCTCGGCAAGTGCCTGACGCGGCACCGCTGGCTCTAATAGGGAGAAATCTACCATGTCATTCCCTGATCACGATGAGGTTTACAACTACCGTCCGGCACTTGAGGAGTGGTTTGATTCAGACCTCGGCAAGATTATGCTGCAACGGGAAATGGCATTGCTCGACCAGCGTCTCGAGCAGTTATTCGGCTACTACCTGTTGCAAATGAGTACCCTGGTACAGCGTGACCTGACGCTGGCCAGCAAGATCCGCCACCGCTTCCAAATTGCTGCTGCAGCGGATCACCCGGGGCGGGCCGGGGCGGTTGCCCATTTTGAGGCCCTGCCCCTGGAGAGCGACAGCATGGATGTGGTGCTGCTCCACCATGTCCTGGAATTCAGCCGTCACCCCCACCGGATCCTGCGTGAGGCTCACCGGGTCTTAATGCCACGCGGCCACCTGTTACTGGTCTGTATCAATCCCTGGAGCCTGTTCGGGTTGCGGACGCGTTTACTGGCCACCTACCGGGACAGCCCCTGGCGCGGACACATGATCAGCTCCCATCGCATGATGGACTGGCTGTCACTGCTGGATATGCGGGTTACCGATATACATCACAGCTTTCACCATCTGCCGTTGCAAACCCCGCGCATGCTGGGGAAAATGGCGCGCTTGTGGGATTACGCCGAGCGTTACTCCCTGCCTTTCGGTGGGGTGTACGTGATTGAAGCGCGCAAGCAAAAAGTAGGCCTGACGCCGCTGAAACCGCGCTGGCGCGTCTGGAGGCCAGAGCTGGTTCCTGTGGGTGCGGCGCGCAGTGGTCTGCCGTCTTCCAAGAAAACACATTAAGGTAAATATGCAACCTATTGAAATATATACAGATGGTGCCTGCAAGGGAAACCCAGGTCCGGGGGGTTGGGGTGCCTTGTTGCGCGTCGGTCAAAACGAGAAGGCCCTGTTTGGCGGCGAGTCACCGACTACCAATAACCGAATGGAGCTGTTGGCCGCTATCAAGGCGCTGGAGGCGCTGAAGCGGCCCAGCAAGGTCGACCTGTATACAGACTCACAGTACCTGCGCAAGGGGATTACCGAGTGGTTGGTTAACTGGAAAGCCCGGGGCTGGCGCACCGCGGCAAAAAAACCGGTCAAAAACGAAGATCTGTGGCGTGCACTTGACCAGGCTGTGGCGCCCCATGAGATCAACTGGCACTGGGTCAAGGGGCACAGCGGGCACCCCGGCAACGAACGTGCGGATCAGCTGGCCAATCAGGGTATCAAGGAACTGGGGCAGAAAACGCTGTGAGGCAAATCGTACTCGACACCGAAACCACAGGGCTGGAGCCGGAGCAGGGGCATCGCATCATAGAAATCGGCTGTGTCGAGATGGTCAACCGCCGGCTCACGGGGCGGAGCTACCATCAGTACCTCAACCCCCGTCGCGAAATCGATGCCGGTGCGATCGAGGTGCACGGTATCACCAACGAGTTTCTTGCGGATAAGCCCGAATTCCAGGCCATCGCCGCCGAGTTCATGGAGTTTATTGGTGGGGCAGAGCTTATCATCCACAATGCACCCTTCGACCTGGGATTTATCAATCACGAACTGAAACAGTGCCGCGACGACTACCAGCCGATAGCCAATGACAGCAGGGTTATCGATACCCTGGTGATGGCGCGCCAAATGCACCCCGGGCGGCGGAATAATCTAGACGCCCTGTGTGGGCGTTATTTCGTTGATAACACGCAGCGTGATCTGCACGGCGCGCTCCTCGACGCCGAGATACTGGCGGATGTGTACCTGGCGATGACGTCGGGCCAGACTGACCTGGCCCTGGGCGGGCAGGGCGACATTTCCAGCCAATCCGCCCCGCAGGTCGAGGAACGGCTGGCACTGCCTGCCCAGCGGCCCGTTCTGCCCGTGCTTCAAGCTGACGCCGACGAACAGGCCGCCCACGAGGCCATGCTGGTGTTGATCGATGCCAAAAGTGGCGGCAACTGTGTCTGGGCCAGGGGCCGACCCTCCGGAACCTGAAACTGTAATGCCGGGTTGCGACAAGCGCTAGCCCGGTTCCAAGGGCCGGAGCGCCCCTCTCGGGCGTCTTTCCAGGCGATTGCCTACCACCGTTTGACAGCAAAAATACCCATTACTGCACGAGTGCTGCAGAAGCCGCTTTTTGACGCGATAGCAATGGATGTTTGCCCGGCTGCCAGGGCGCCAGCGGCCATCTAAACTGTGAAGTGTGTCTCTGTGTCCGTATTCCTGCAGCCACTGGCGAGGCGAATCCATAGCCTGTGTGGCAGCGGCATCTATACTTGGGCAGAAAATAACGGGACTTACCGTCAGGAGGTCCAGGGCCGACGGGGAGCAACAGATAGTGCCTTTTTTACTACCGATTAACATGCAGTCAGCGATGCTGGTGCGTGAAGAGCTGCAAAAGAGCCTGGTTACGGCCCGGCAATACGTCGATGCGTGGATGTGTGACCCCGCGGCTGCGACTTTGGTCGACAAAGCGATTGCAGAGCTGCAGCAGGTTAGAGGTATCCTCCGGGTCGTCGAATTTCGCGGCGCCGTGGAGCTTTCGACGGCGCTGTTGCAGTGTTGTAAAGCGCTGCCGGCGGGTAAGCTGCAAGGTGGAGTCAAAAGCCATCGTTATGTTCTCGACTCGCTACTTACCCTGGAAAGGTATGTCGAGAACAGCATCAAGCAGCAGCAACTGAGTCCGCTGCTTATTGCCGAGCCGCTCAATCGGCTGCGCTCAGCACTGCGCCAACCGGCAATGCTGGAGACGGAGCTGCTCAGCTTCAAACCCGAAAAATATCCGCAGCTCGCCGCCGCCGAGGCCCATGCGCTCGCGGATGATGAGTTGGCCCGTGCGAAGCGCCTCCTGCACATGTACCAGGTAGGGCTACTGGCGGTGCTTTGCGATAAAAACGTGACGTCCAACCTGCACTTGATGGAGCGGGCCGTCAATCGTTTGCGCCACGATTTTCTCGATATTGCTGACGAAGAGTGGTGGCTGCTGGTCAGCGCGCTGCTACAGCGTTTGCGCTCCGAGGCGCTGCAGCTCAGCTGCGCGCGCAAGCGCATGCTGGCACTGATCGACGGCTACCTGCGCCGGCGCTGCAGGCCGGGTGTCTCAGAGCCCATGCAACTGCAAGCACAGCATCGGGATGCACTGCTTTGCCTGCTGCTGCTGGCTGGCGACGATTCACCGCTGCGCAATGGTATCTGTCGCCAGTACGGCTTGCCCGCGGCGACCCTCGACGATGCGGCGCTGGTGGCGATGGAGAAATCCCTGGGCGAGTCCTCGACCGCGGCACTGGGTAAGGTAGCCCAGGCTGTGTCTGAGGAGGTTCAGGGGCTGAAGAAATTACTGGAGTCGCATCGTGATGACGTCTCCGCAGCGGTCATCGTCGAAGCCGCTGAGCATCTGCAGTCGATTGGAGATGCCCTGGCCAGTGCCGGTTTTATCCGCCTGAAGGGTGTGCTGGTCGACAAGGCCTTTACCGTCAATCAGAGTGTGGCGGCGGGCATCACCAGCGATGCCGCGGTGCAGTCGGTTGCCGAGGCGCTGATGTTGGTTGAAAACACGCTTAAAAACCCGGACTCTTTCGATGATCGCGCAATGGAGAGTCAACAGGCCGGTGCCGAGGGTTCGGAGATGCTGGCTCGCGAATTGCTGGAAGAGGCTACCGGAGTTGTGATCAATGAGAGTAAATCCGCGATAAGCCTTGCCAAGCGGGGGATTACCGCTTACCTCGATTCCGGCTTTGACGCTGTCCACATTGCCAATGTAGGCGCTAGCCTGAGCATGGTGGAGGGCGCTTTTCAGATCCTGGGGCACGCTCGGGCGGCAGCGGTGCTGGGTCAATGTATCGCTCACATCGATCACTGCGGCGTGCGCGGCGCTTCCGATCAATCCCGGCGGGAGCTTGAGACCCTGGCGGATGCGTTGATCAGCCTTGAATACTACCTTAATGAGTTATCGACGTCGGATCGTGAAAATGTCGAGTTATTGTCGCTGGCCGAGCAGAGCGTACTGGAACTCGGCGACGCCGCCTGAAATGCGCAGGAATCTCCATGATTAGCTGGCTGTTACCGCTACTTGCGGCTGTTGTTGGATTGCTTTTCGGTTTTTTCGGTTTTCGCCTGCTGGGTCACTTCCAATGGTTTGTGGCATGGGCCCGGGGTATGGCCGCCTTAAGCCTGCTCGCAGGTGCCGTGGCCGCGGTTTTATTTGCTTACGACCTGCTGACTTACAAGGAGTCCCGTCAGGCGGAGGTAATCGGCCATATCAGTTTCGAGCAAACGGGAAGCCGGAGTTTCGAAGCACTGCTGGTGGACGGCGCGGGAAACGAGTCGCGCTACCCACTCAATGGTGATCAATGGCAAGTCGATATACGGGTGTTGCAATGGGTCGATGGTATTCCAGCCAGGCCCTTGTATCGCATGGATCAACTCAGTGGCCGCTACCTCAGCCTTGAGGAGCAGCAAAACGCTGCAAAATCCGTGCACGAACTCAGTGCCGGCGCGGTCCTGGTAGATGCCTGGGAAAGTGTCCGCCGCTACCGTTTACTGTTTCCATTTATCAACGCGCTCCATACCAGCGCTTCCTACCTGCCGATGGTCGATGGTGCCATCTATTCCATTGCGATGGGTCAACATGGTTTAATTGCCCGTCCGCTCAATGAAGCGGCGACGCTTGCGCTGGGTCGCTAAACACGGTCAACCCGGCGCATCGCCTTCGCTATCTTGTAACACGTCTTGCCTGGGGCTTCTTCGGAGCGCCAGGGGCATGAACACAACTAACTGGAGTGTGTAGTGGCTGAATTTGCGGCTGAGTATGGCCTTTTCCTGTTAAAAGCACTGACCATCGTGGCTTCGATTGCTGTTGTCATCGGCCTTGCGGCAGCGGCAGGCAGTCGCGGCCAGCGGCCTGACCGCGGTCATATCGAAGTGCACCACGTGAATGACCGGTACGACACCATGGCTGAAAGTCTACACGAGGTGATGCTGGATTCATCTGCCCTGAAGCAGCATAAAAAGAAGAAGAAGGCAGGGGAAAAAAAGGCCCAGGCAGAGAAAAAAAAGGCGCTGAAGCTCAAGGCCGGTAAGGGCGCCGAAGTAGAGGAAGATGCCAGGCGCCGTATTTATGTCATCGATTTTGACGGCGACATCAAGGCGAGTGCCGTTGCCGGGCTGCGCGAGGAGATTACCGCGGTGCTTACTGTTGCCCGTCACTGCGACGAGGTTGTCGTCAAGTTGGAGAGCGGTGGGGGTATGGTACATTCCTACGGGCTGGCGGCGTCACAGCTTGACCGTTTGCGGGAAAGGGAAGTGCCACTGACAGTCTGTATCGACAAGGTGGCCGCCAGTGGCGGTTACATGATGGCCTGTATTGGCAATAAAATAGTCGGGGCACCCTTCGCCATGATAGGCTCGGTGGGCGTGGTTGCACAGATTCCCAATTTTCACAAGGTTTTGAAGAAGCATGATGTGGACTATGAGTTGCTGACCGCGGGCGAGTACAAGCGCACCTTGACTATTTTTGGCGAGAATACCCAGAAGGGTCGTGACAAATTCATGGAAGACCTGGAGCAGACCCATGAGCTATTCAAGCAGTTTGTCGCCGAGCACCGGCCAGCCGTTGATATCGACGCGATTGCCACTGGGGAGGTCTGGTTTGGCACCCGGGCTGTGCAGCTGCGCCTGGTCGACGAGCTGGGAACCAGCGACCAATACCTGATGGATCAGCGGGACAGTGCCGACATTTACCAGCTTAAATATGCCACGAAAAAAGGCTGGCAGGAGAAGCTCGGACTCGCCGCCGAGGGAGCCATAGCTTCTGCAATCGGGCGCGCATGGCAGGGTTTGCAGCAGACGCGTTTTTTTTCCTGAGATAAAAACTCATTACAAATGGAATGCGAGGAAAAAGCAGATGACAGACTACAAAGCACTATTGATCAGCGAACATGACGGAGCATTCACTACAGCATTGACCCGCCGCCAGCTCGATGAGCTGCCCCAGGGCGAGGTTCTCATTCGAGTTCGCTACTCGTCCATCAATTACAAGGACGCGCTGTCGTCGATCGGTAACAAGGGTGTGACCCGCAGCTTTCCCCATACACCGGGCATTGATGCGGCCGGGGAGGTGGCCGACTCATCGGTAACCCAGTTCAGCAAGGGGGATCCGGTGGTCGTGTTCGGCTACGATCTGGGTATGAATACCGCGGGCGGGCTCGCCGAATACATCAGGGTGCCGGCAAATTGGGTTTTGCCGCTGCCCAAAGGACTGGATGCCCGGACTGCGATGAGCTACGGCACCGCGGGTATTACCGCGGCCCTGAGCGTGATGAAGCTGGAAAAGCTGGGTTTGAATCCTCCAGCAGAGGTTCTCGTGACCGGGGCCACCGGCGGTGTTGGCACCATGAGCGTGATGCTGTTGGATGCCCGCGGTTACAGCGTCAGCGCCGTTAGCGGCAATAAGCAGGCTGCGGCTTTGCTGGAGTCACTCGGGGTGACCGCTATCTTGCCCCGGGAGACCTTTTCCGAGCCGGAGAAGAAACCGCTGCTGAAGCCGCAGTTCGACGCTGCGATCGACTGCGTGGGCGGAATCACCCTGGCCAATGTACTGAAAGTGATTCGCCACAGCGGTGCAGTGGCCTGCAGCGGCCTGGTCCAGTCAACCGATCTGCCGACCAGTGTCTTTCCGTTCATCCTGCGCGGCGTCAGCCTGCTGGGAATTGACTCGGTGGAGGTGGCGCTGGAACAGAAACGGGCAGCCTGGGCCTGGATTGCCGAGCATCATCGTGCCGATAAGCTGGCGTCCCTGGTGCAGGAGATTTCCCTGGAGCAGGCGCCCCAGGCTTTAAAGGACCTGCTTGCCGGCAAGATTCAGGGGCGCTGCCTGGTAAAAATCGATTCCTGAGGCTGCACCTCAGCGTTTGCCGGTGACTATGCCCTGGGGCGCAATCATTCCCTGGGGCCCGATCGAGCCGTTAGGCAGGTACTCGTCGTAGTCCGGCAGTATTGGCGGCTCCTGATTCCATTCACCGCGGTTTCGGTCGCGGTAATTCTTTTGTACCTCGCGCATAAAATCGTAACGGCGCTGGGTGACATCGGCTACCTGCATTTCGTCCTTGAGAATCACAGGGTGAATGAAGACCATGAGGTTGGTTTTCTGCTTCAGCTTGCCCTTTGATCGGAACAAATAGCCGAGAATCGGAATATCTCCCAGCAGCGGCGTTTTCTGCACCAGCTCTGACTCTTCGTCGCTGATCAATCCTCCAAGCACCAGGATCTCGCCGTCCCGGATCAGGGCGTTGGTGAGGATCTGGCGTTTGTTGGTCACCAGGTCGACAGCGGAGGAGGAGGCATCGTTGTTGATGCGCTCGGTGGTTTGCTCGATCTTCAGGGTGACCGAGTCGCCCCGGTTGATGCGCGGCGTGATCTTCAGCGTGGTGCCTATATCCTGGCGCTGCACGGTGGTGAAGGGATTGTCGGTCTGGGACGCTGCACCGGTGGACTGGCCGGTAACAAACGGTACGTTTTGGCCCACCAGCAGCGAGGCCTCTTCATTGTCCAGCGCCACCACGCTTGGCGTTGAAATCACGTTCGAGCGGGTCTTGGAGGATAGTGCCCGAAACACCGCGCGCAGATCCCCATCCTTGATATACCCGAAGCTCAAGCCCGCGCCGGGGATCACATCCACGATTTCCCCGTCGCTGTCCGTAATCGGATTCCCGACCCCCAGGGAGCCAGTGGTGTTATTGGCCGCAAAAGGGCCGGTATTGGTTTCATCCGCGAGGTCCGCCGTTATCCAGCTGATGCCCAGTTCGCGGCCATCATCCTCCATTACATCGACAATGAGCGCCTCCACCAGAACCTGGGCACGGCGAATATCCAGTTGTTTGATAACACGTTTCAGGCGCGTTTGAATCGCCGGTGGCGCATTGATCACCAGGGCATTGGCAGCCTTGCTCGCCTCGACACTGGCGGGGGAAGCGCTGTCCATCGATTCTTCGTTGATATGGTCAAGCGTGCCGCGTAACACCGGCACCAGTTCCTCGGCATCCACGTAGTGAAGGTAAACCACCTGTGTTCCCGCCGTGGCCTCCATTGGCTTGTCCAGCTGTCTTACCAGTTTTTTTACCTTGGCACGCTGGTAGCTGTTGCCTGCCAGTAAAATCGCGTTGCTGCGCGGGTCCACCGACATCGATACGGCCAGCCCCGATTGTTTGAGCTCTTCGCTCATCAAACCGGAAACCGATTTGAGCACTTCAAAGGCGTCGGCATGCTTCAGCGAGACAAGGTCGAAGGAGCTGTCGCCGCTCTGGTCGATTTGCCGGCTAAGGCGGCGGATGCGCTCGATGTTGTCCCCACGGTCAGACACGATGAGTGCATTGGTCTGGGGGTAGGCGGTGATTACCCCGGCCTCACTCATAAGGGGCTTGAGCTGCTGACTCAGTTCCTGTGCCGGTACATGCTGCAAGCGGATGATGCTGACCTTGATGTCACCGGCCTGACCATCGTCGGCATTGCCCGCCGACTGGGAGGCCTGTGGCGCTGGCAATACCTTAACCGATTGGCCGGAGCTCACCGCCGCATAGCCATTGAGCTCCAGCACCTGCAGGAACATTTGCCAGGCTTCGTCGAGGCTCACTGGTTCCGCTGAGACAACCGTCGCCAGGCCCTTGACGTCTCTGTGTACGACGAAGTTCTTGCCGCTTTTATCCGCCATCCACTGGATCAGGGCCCGGATTTCCGCGTCCTGCATGTTCATGGTGATGTTGCGCTCACCCTGAGCCAGTAACGGTGCCGAGATGGCGGCGAATGACAGGGCGACACTAATAAACAGGGGTTTCAGGTAATTCAAACCAGACTCCTTCAGGGGCGGCTAAGCGCGCGTTGGCGCAGCATTTCGAGGCGCTGCCTAACGATCTCGCGACGATTGCTTGCCGTGTCCTCCGCAACGTCCATGGTGGGCTCGGTTAATGGCTGGGTGCGTTGCTCGGGTCTGGGCACATTGCTGATGGTGGGGAAGCGAAGTGTTTCGAGGCGACCATTGAGATTGATCACCACATGATCAGGGTGAACCTCGGTCAGTCTTGCGCCGCCGGGCATGGCCTGGTCCGCCTTGTAAAGTCTGGCGCTGCTATCGCCCGCGAGGATGATGGCGCTGCCAGTCTCGGGTTCAGTGCCGGTGAACACACCCTGGAGAACCCATTGCAAGCGGGTCGACGGAAGTGTCTTGCTTTCCGCCTGGGGAGTCGTGCCGACCGTGCCAAACAGCTCCGCCTGGCTTATCAGGTTGAGGTCAGGCATGGTCTGCTGCTGTGCAGACGACAAGGGGCTGGTATATTGGTGCTGTTGCAGAAGCGTCTGGCTGATGGGCCAGGCGATGGCAGCCAGGCTTAGTAAGGTCGCCGAGACCATCACCGCCTGGGTCGCGCCGGTCAACCCAAATTTTTCCGCCAGGCCCGACAGGGTATTGCTGTGGCCCATCCTGTATTCCCCCGAAGTACACGAAGTTCGCATTTTGAAAACATTATAGATGCTGGCTGGGCGTGCGATTGCAGATTTGGCAACGCTGTCCCCATACTGTGCTACGGTTCATGTATTGATAAAAATTACCAAGAATAGTGCGTAGATCGGTTGGTTCAGAAGTCTGTTTCAAGCGGGTAAGAGGGTGCAGAATTGCAAGCAAGTCCAGAAGCCATCATCGATGATGCTGGGGAGTCAGCCCAGGAATTTCAGCCTGATCAGGCAGACCGCTTACCCTATGGATTTGCCCGGCGCTACGGTGTTTTTCTGGCGCAGGACGAGCACCACAACCTGACCCTGTACTACCGGGAGGGTCTGCTCGCGGAGGCGCTGGGTGAAGTGCGCCGCTTTATTGGTACACCTTTCGTCTGCCAGATGCTCGAGCCTGACGAGTTCGACCGTGCAATGGGCGAGTATTATGAAAGCAAATCCGGTGATGCGATGCAGGCGGCGGAGGATCTGGGCGATGATATCGACCTTGCCGCCCTGGCCAATAGTTTGCCGGAAACCGCTGACCTGCTGGAACAACAGGATGATGCTCCCGTCATCAGGCTTATCAATGCCATCCTCGCCGAGGCGGTAAAACAAAACGCGTCGGACGTGCACATTGAAACGTATGAAAAGCGCCTTGCTGTGCGCGCCAGGGTTGATGGTATGTTACAGGAGATTCTCCACCCCCGGCGGGAACTGGCGCCATTGCTGGTGTCGCGTATCAAGGTCATGGCAAAGCTGGATATCGCTGAGAAGCGCGTTCCCCAGGACGGTCGAATCAGTCTTCGTGTCGGCGGGCGGGAGGTGGATGTCCGGGTGTCGACCATGCCCTCGAGTGCCGGTGAGCGGGTCGTTCTAAGACTTCTCGATAAACACGCCGGGCGCTTGCAACTGGATAGTCTGGGGCTCGCGCCCAAGGATTTGAGCCGGCTCGGCCGGGTCCTGGCTAAGCCCCATGGCATTGTGCTCGTAACCGGCCCCACCGGGTCAGGGAAGACCACGACCCTCTACGCATCGCTGAGCGAAATCAACGATGCCAGCCGCAATATTCTCACGGTGGAAGACCCCATCGAATACAATCTCGATGGCATCGGCCAGACCCAGGTCAACACCAAGACCGACATGACTTTTGCCCGGGGTCTGCGAGCTATCCTGCGCCAGGATCCGGACGTGGTCATGGTCGGTGAAATACGCGATCTGGAAACCGCTGAAATCGCGGTGCAGGCGAGCTTGACCGGTCACATGGTGTTATCGACCCTGCACACCAATACGGCGGTGGGCGCGATTACCCGACTCGAGGACATGGGAGTCGAGCCTTTCCTGCTGGCTTCCAGCCTGGTGGCCGTCATTGCCCAGCGTCTGGTGCGAACTTTGTGCCCGGACTGCAAGCTCGCCTACGAGCCCGACGCTGCTGAATTGCAGTTGCTGGGACTGGACCCGGACGTGCAAGCGCCCCGGCTGTTTCGGGCAACAGGTTGCGATAATTGTAACCAGCAGGGGTATCGGGGCAGGGTCGGTATCTACGAGCTGGTGATGGTCGATGACGCGATGCGGCGCATGATTCACAACCGCAGCGCCGAGTCCGAGATTGTTGAGCAGGTTCGAAGGCATACCAGTGGCATTCGCGAAGACGGTTTCCGGCGCGTGATATCGGGAACCACCACCATCGAAGAAGTGCTCAGGGTTACCCAGGAGGACTAGGCCGGTGGCAGCGTTTACCTATGCGGCGCTGGACCAGCGCGGCAAATCCCTCAAGGGTCTGATCGAGGCGGAGAGCAAGCGGCAGGCGCGCCAGCAACTGCGGGACAAGGGCCTGACCCCGTTGAGTGTCGATGAAAACGCCACCGGGGAAGCCAGCACGGGTTCGCGAGGAGTGCGCCTGGGTAGCAGGATCAGTGTCGCTGATCTGGCGGCATTCACGCGCCAGATGGCCATCGTACTGAAGGCAGGCATCCCGCTGGAGGAGGCACTTTCGGCGGTAGGCCGGCAAACTTCCCAGGCCAAATTACGGGCTATCGTCCTCGGTGTCAGGGCGGGGGTACTGGAGGGGCGCAGCCTGGCCCAAAGCCTGAGTGCCTGGCCCAACGCGTTTTCTGATCTTTACTGCGCTACGGTGGGTGCGGGGGAGCAGGCCGGGCACCTCGATATCGTTATGGAGCAACTGGCTGACCACACCCAGCGCAGTCATGCCAACGTGCAACGAACTCGATTGGCCCTGATCTACCCGATTCTCCTGTTTGTGATGTCGATGGCGATCGTCGCGGTGTTGATGGTGTTCGTGGTACCCGATATCGTGGAGGTTTACATTTCGCAGGGCCAAGCCCTGCCTGTACTGACCCGGTTTTTGATCGATGTCAGCGATTTTATGCGCAATCAGGGCGCATATTTGCTGATTGGCGCTGTCATAGTTATAGGTGCCGTGCAGTATGCGTTGATGAAACCCGGCATTCGCCGCCGTTGGCATCGAAGCGTTTTGCGCTTACCGCTGCTGGGGCCGTTGGTCCAGCGCTTCAATGCGGCGCGGTTCGCCGGTACCCTGAGCATCTTGTCCAGTGGCGGTGTGCCTCTGGTAGAGGCAATCAGAATTGCCGGTGATGTGCTGGGGAACGTCTATGTGCGGGACAAGGTCAGAGACATAGCGCAGCAGGTGGAGGAAGGCTGCAGCCTGCACCGGGCGCTGGAAAACAGTGGCCAGTTTCCGCCATTGATGATTCATATGATTGCCAGTGGCGAGTCCGCAGGGGAGCTTGATGCCATGCTGGCACGGGTGGCGGATAACCAGCAACAGGAGCTGGATAATCTGGTTTCTACTTTGGTGAGTTTATTTGAGCCGGCCACTTTGCTTATCATGGGGGGCGTTGTGCTGGTGATCGTGGTTGCAATACTGCAACCCATATTGAGCCTTAATCAATTGATCTAGGAAGGGTGGTTGTCTATGCGGAATTATCGAAAGAAACAAAAAGGCTTTACGTTAATCGAGATCATGGTAGTGGTGGTCATCATCGGGATCCTGATCGGACTGGTTGCCCCCAACATTGTGGGCAACGTCGATGAGGCGCGGGTCACCGCGGCGAAGGCCGATATCAGCACCCTGGTAGACGCACTCGAACGCTACTACATGGATAACAGTACTTACCCCACGACAGACCAGGGCCTGGAGGCGCTCGTCGAAAAACCGACGGCGGCACCCGAGCCCAAAAACTGGCGGGCGCAGGGGTACATCAAACGCAAGAAAATGCTGCAGGACCCCTGGGGAAATGAATACCGCTACCTCAGTCCGGGTGCCAGTGGGCCCTACGACCTTTACAGCCTCGGGGCTGACGCCCAGGAGGGGGGTGAGGGTGTGCAGGCTGATATCGGCCAATGGGATCTCTAGGTCGTCGCGGCCAGGGGTTTACCCTACTGGAATTGATGCTGGCTATGGTCGTGCTGGGCGTTTTGCTTTCGCTGGCAGCAGTGGTGCTCCCGGATCGCAATTCCGCACTGTTAGCGAATGAGGCTGCTCGCCTGGTGAAAGTGCTTGAAACCCTGCAAAGGGAAGCGATGTTGCAACAGACCCAGGCTGGGCTTCTTGTCGATCCCGCCGGTTACCGCAGTAGCGTCCTCAACTTACAGAACCTCGAGTGGTCGGACAGTAATCTGGACATCCTCGATGTCCACCCATTGCAGGGGAAAGGCTTGCAATTGTCGATGGTTGAACAGGCATCGGCGACGACCGAAAACCGCCAGCCCGCGATCGTATTCGACGCAGCCGGTGTCAGTGACCCCTTTATGCTGCGGCTGGTGCACAGCAGCGGAATCAGTACCACGTTGGTCAGCGATGGCTTGCAGAAGGTGCTTGTGCAGTGATTCAGCGTGGCTTTACCCTGATGGAGATCCTGGTCGCCCTTGCTATCTTCGGGATACTGGCGACCGCTTTTTTAAGCCAGTCTTCCCAGCAACTGGCGGGTTCGAGTCGGGCTCAGCTACAGCTGGTGGCAGATGTGCTTGCCGAAAACGAGCTCAATCGCATTCTGGCGCGCCAGCAATGGACTGAGCCCGGCTTGATCAGCTACCCGCTCAGCTATGGGGCCGCTGAATTTGAAGTCATCATTGACACTCGAACCACTTCTTTTCCCCTTCTTCGCCGGGTCGAAGTGGCCGTGCTGGAGCAGGGTCAAAAACCCCCTGTGGAGCTCGCTCGGCTGGTGGCTTTTCGAGGCCAGCACTAGTGGTGGACTTATCTGGTGTCGGGTTCCAGCTTTCCGAGAAGCCGCGCTTTCAGCGGGGGTTCACCCTGATCGAGCTGATGGTGGGACTTGCCATCTTTGCCCTGCTGGGGTCGGCCTGCTATCAGTTTCTCAATAGCATGACGCTCAGTCAGGGCAGTTTACAGGCGGCGACAGAGGGCAGAGCGCACCTGGCAAAAGCGCTCATCGTCATCGACCAGGATATGCGTCACCTCATTCCCCGCAGTGTCCGCAGCGCCGGGGCAGCAGAGGACAGGCTTCCGGCAGTGGACGGCAGACATTCGGATCGCTTGGAGTTTAGTCGGACGGGCTTCCCGGAGCGCGGTTCCGTGCACGTCGTTGGTGCACGCCGGATCAGCTACTTCATCGCCACCGAGGAAGACGTTTCGACACTCTATCGCGAGGTATACGCTGCGCTCGACCGGGTAGAGGCTACACCAGCCTATCGGCAGACGCTATTGCAGGGAGCCACGGCGCTGGGTTTTCGGTTTATCAATGATGACGGGCAGTGGACTGATCAATGGCCGCCCAGGAGCGAGGAGGAAGATGGCACAGTCTCTGATAATCTCGCTGAGTTGCCCCGGGGAATCGAGCTATCCATCGATTTGTCCAGCGGTCAAACCATTCAACGATTCTTGAATCTGCGATGAAAGCGCTGAGAAAACAGCAGGGCGTGGCTTTGCTGACAGTTTTGCTTGTTCTGGGCCTGGCGAGTTTCCTGGCTCGAGACATGTTACTGACGGGTTTTACCGAAACCCAGAACAGTATGGCGCTCAGGGACTCGCGGCAGGCCTACTATTTTGCGCTTGGCGGTGAGGCTTATGCCCGTGAATTGCTGTGGCAAGATCGCGACAGGGACATCAAAGAAGAGCGGGATGTCGACAGTCGCAATGATGCCTGGTCCAGTGAAGAGCTGTCATTCAATCTGGATGAGGGGCAGTTGCAAATTCGTATCACCGATCTTCAGAGTCGCTTCAATCTTGGCAACCTTCGCTCTCCCAGCGGTGCAGTGGATGCAGTTGCTGTCGCTCAGTTAAGGCGCCTTTTGAATCGTCTGGGAATTGAACAGGATCTCGCCTATCGCTTCGCAGACTGGGTGGATAGCGACAGCGAGGTCGGCAGCCGCGGCGCTGAGGACCAGGCCTATATCAAATCCAGTAAGCCCATGCTGGCGGCCAATACCGGGTTCGCGGATATTGCGGAGCTGAGCACTCTGGTAGATCTCGGCGAGCAACAGTTTCTTGATTTGGCAAAGCATCTGACGACTTTACCGGAACGGACTAAACTGAATGTGAACACGGTCGCCAGCGAGGTTTTGTCTTCGCTGGTCGAACAAGTAAACGAGAGTGGGGTCTCGGCTTTGACCAGTCGGCAAGGAATAAAAAGTTATGAGAACGTCTCCCAGGCTCTGAGCGAAAGCGGGCTTGTCAACTCGAACGTCGAGTCCTTCCTCACCACCGCTTCGGATTACTTTGAAATTGAAGTGATCGCTGTATACCAGGACCGGAGCTCCCGCCTGCGCAGTGTCATCCATCGTCAGCGCAGCAGCGGAAAAACGCGGGTGCTCTACCGTTCACAGCAAAACAGTTTAAAGGCAAGTTAAATGTACGAGTATCTGGTAATTCGGTTGCGCGGTGGTAATGTCTCCACAGAAACCACCGTCGACTGGATGTTCATCAGCTTACAGGGCGAGTCGGCAGAAGTCCGGGCCGATAGCCTGCATGAGGTGGGCGAGCGCTACGGTGCGCAATCCAATAAGCCAGTGGTAGTGGTGCTTGCGCCCGCGCGTAATGTGCTTCTCACTGCGGCCGAAGTGCCCGTGGGGCAACATCGGTATGCGAAGCAAGCGATGCCTTTCCTGGTGGAAGAAAAGCTGGCCGAGGATATCGAGGACGTCCATATCGCGATTGGGCGGGTCTTCAAGACTGAACCGGTGCCAGTGGCAGTGGTGCGTCATTTCGACGTCATCAACTGGCTGGACGCGCTTTACAGTGTGGGCCTGCCAACGGCATGGCTGGTGCCCGAACAGCTAGCGATTCCCTGGCAGCCAGGGCGCGTCACTGTGTATCTGGAGGAAGATTGCAGCCTTATCCGCGATGGTGTCTGGCACGGCCTCGGCAGTGATGTCGAAAACACCGAACTGGCGGTTTCCCTGGTGGCGCAGCAGCCCCGGGGAGTGGCACCGCCCTTGCCCCCGCAGATCGACCTGGCCTACAGCGATAGTCCCGAGGCAAAGGCGGCAGCGGAGACGTTGCGCAGCCGCCTCCAGGGCAAGATGGGCAACGCCATCAAGCTGGTCGGTTACCGTGAGCCCGCTCTGGAAGTGTTGGCCAGAACCCAAATCAGAGCTCTTGGGGATTCGATTAATCTGCTGCAGGGGGGATACGCCTCCAAATCCGTCGGTTTTTGGGGTGGCTTCAACCCCATGCGGGTGGTTGCCACCTTCGGCGCCTGCGCTGCGCTGCACCTGGTGTTGACCCTGGGAACCGGTGCCTGGTTCGATTGGCGTGCAGCCGAACTTCGGGCGGATGGTCGCGCGCTTTACAGCGAGTGGTTTCCCCAGGCCCAACGGGTATTCAATCCCCGGCGACAACTACAAAGCAAGCTCGCGAGCGGTAACGGCGCGGGCAGTGAACTGCTGCTGTCCTACATCGGCGCAGTCGCCAACGACTGGCAGCGAGGCGAAGGCAAGCTGAAGCTACAGGCCATTGAATACGACGGACAATCCCGGAGCCTGTCGCTGCAGTTGGAATCGACAGCCGCTGAGCAAATGGGTGACTTACAGCAGCAGCTGCAGGCGCGAGGTTTAGCTGCGAACCTGCAATCGGTGGCACAGCGCGGCGACAGGGTAACCGGGCGGTTGGAACTTGGGGACGCACGCTGATGCTGGCTTTGAGAGATTACATCGAACGTTTTGAAATTCGGCTGTTGGAGTCGACCGTGGGCCAGCGATGCCTGGCATGGTACCGACGTCTGCCCGATCGCGATCAACTGCTATTCAATCTGTCGATGGGAGTGACATTGGCGCTGCTGGTGATCATCGGTGTGCTGCTGCCCTCTGCACGCTATGCACTCGAGTCGGTGGGTGATTACCAGACAGCGAAAGACGATATCGAATGGCTGCGCGCTAACGAAAAGGCTGCGCGGGTAATCGCCAGTGCCGCTTCCAGGCCTGCTGATCCCAACGCATTGTTGTCGACGACGGTCGCATCAGCCAAGGAATTTGGCATCAAGTTTCGTCGCTATGAGCCAACCGCCGATGGCGACCTGCGAATCTGGCTTGAAAAAGTACCGTTCGACGAGTTGCTGAGCTGGATTCAAGCTATCGCTGGCCGCCATCAACTTCACGTTGACAATATCACCGTAAGTCCCGAGGCAGAAAGTGGTCTGGTCAATGCGCGCATGGAAGTCAAGGGATGAAACCAGCTTCTGACAAGCGTTTCTATCATTATTTCGGGCTCAGTGGCTCACCGTTTTCGATTGCTCCCGACCCCCACTACCTGTTTCTGGGTGAAAAGCACCAGGAGGCGCTGGCACATCTGTTTTACGGGATTGGCAATGAGGGTGGGTTTATCGTACTCACCGGCGAGGTCGGTACCGGCAAGACCACCATTTGTCGCACCATTCTCCAGCAGATACCCGACACTACCGATGTTGCCTACATCGTAAACCCGCGGCTTGATGCCAACGAGCTGCTGCAGAGCATCTGCGACGAGTTGGGTCTGTTTTATGATGCGGAGGAGCGAACCAACAAGGTCATGCTCGATATTCTGACCAAGTTCCTCCTTGCCAGCCATAGCCGCGGTCGCCACACCTTGCTGATCATCGACGAAGCCCAGAACCTTTCGGTCGATGTGCTCGAGCAGATTCGCTTGCTGACCAACCTGGAAACTAACGAAAAGAAGCTGTTGCAACTTGTTCTCATCGGCCAACCGGAACTGGCTGACCTGCTGGCATCACGGGAACTCCGTCAGCTGTCCCAGCGGGTCACTGCGCGCTATCACCTCGAGACGCTCAGCCGCAGTGAAACCGCGAGCTATATCGGCCACCGGCTGAAGGTAGCCGGTTTTCAGGGGCCGCTGTTTACCGCCGCGGCGCTGCGGACTGTCTATCGCTGCACGGGGGGCGTGCCCCGGCTGATCAACGTGCTCTGCGAACGCTGTATGCTCGGAGCCTACGTCACTGAAACGCGCCATATCGATGGCGCCGTGGTCAAGCGGGCAGACAGAGAGCTGAAGGATCCTGAGCGCAAAGGCAGGCGCTTGCGCCGTCAGCTCAGTAATCTGGGCTCCTGGAAGCTGGCAATGCCGGGGCTGGCGCTGCTGACCCTGGGCTTCGGCAGTTATCTTGGCATGGCGGCTATCCAATCACCTGGCTCGCAGCAACCCGATAAGCTGATATCCGATTCCCGGCCGGTAGCGGAGGACGATGAGTCTGGCGCAACCAGCCATGCCGTTTCCGACCGTGAACAGCCTGTAGCGAAAAGCATCGAAGGTGTGGCCGATGCAATACCGGTTTCTGATCAGCGCGAGGTGGCCCTGCGCCGCCTGGCCGAACGCTGGAATATCGAGGTTCCGGCGGGTCACCCTGTTTGCGAGTCTATCCTGACCCATGGTCTGTCCTGCCTGGAATTGGATCTCGAGCGTGACAAGCTGGTGCAACTGGGCTTGCCCGGTGTGATCGAAGCTAAAGGTGAAGCCGGTTCAGAGATTGCTCTGGTGCAGACTGCCGGTGATCTGGAGCAATTGCGACTCGGAGCCGATGCCAGCTATCGGTTCTTGTTGTTATGGCGTTCGCCACCGGCAACGGCCAACAGCTGGCCCTATGAACAGGGCGATAGACACGACGGCGTGGCGTGGCTCCAACAGCGCTTGAACTGGTACCAGGGCCGTAAGTACCGATGGCTTGCCAACCAGGCCGCAAGCTCTAACGCCACAGTGCTGGATCGTTTTGACTGGCTCTACGCCCAGTCTCCTGAGCTCGATCCGGGTGATGGCTTTGAGTATTTTGGGCGTAACCTGCGGGACGGCCTCGTTAACTTGCAGCAACAGTTGGGCTGGGCCCCGACCGGGGAGGGAGATCTGCTAACCCTGGTCAAGCTCGATACGATCACCAACGCCAGGGCGCCCTCGCTGGTTCATTCGGGGTAAGTGAACATTGTCATACATACTTGATGCATTGAAAAAATCTGACAGCGAGCGTCAGCAGCGCCAGGGGCCGAGTATGGCGACCGTCCATGCGCCGCATTTTTTTTCCCCGGCGCGATCCAGATTTCCGCTGTCCTTGCTCGTGGGCAGTCTTTTATGTGCACTGCTGGCGATCGTCGTTGGCGGCTACTTCATGGGTTATCTGCAATTCCAGCTGCCGATGGCGCAGCGGGATGCGCAGGTGCCACTCTCAGCCGCGAAGCCAGGTAGTGGCGGCGATGCTGCAACCGCGGCCGGGCCCCTGAGCGAAGGCGAGGTTCCTGCCGAGACCGCGGAGCACGGCGCACATTCGCCTGCAAGCGATATCGGGTTTGGGCTCGAGCCCGCTGTTACCCCCGATGCAACCGCGGCTTCGTCCCCGGCGATACCGGAACTCTGGCAATTGCCCGCGTCCCTGCGCGAGGGTATACCCCAGCTCGATTTTTCCCTCCATGTCTATTCGACCCGGATAGACCAACGCAGTATCATCATCAACAATCGTATGATGCGCGAAGGCGAGGCCGTCACTCCCCAGCTCACGCTAAGCGCGATAACCCCGGATGGGGTTGTCATGCGGTACAGGAGCGCGTATTTTCGCGTCAGTATTGTTGATGGCTGGTAAGGAGCAAACGTCCATTGCGGCGCAAAACCAAGATTATCTGTACTATCGGTCCCGCCAGTAGTTCCTACGACATGCTGGAAAAGCTGTATGGGGCCGGGATGAACGTGGTCCGACTGAATATGTCCCATGGCGATCACGATTCCCACCGCAAGGTCATCAAGGCGATCAAGACCCTCAATCGCAAGGTGAATTACACCATTCCGGTTTTGCTCGATACCCAGGGGCCTGAAATCAGGACAGGTCACCGTGCGGTAGACCTCAATCTCAAACAGGGCCAGGAGATATCCGTTGTTGTGCGCGGCGCAGACGATGTCGAGGAGAGTTCGATTCACATCGACTACGAGGATCTGATCGAAACCGTCAAGACCGGTGATCGCATCACGGTGGACAACGGCCTGATCAATCTCGAAGTCTTGTCCAAGGAACACTTCATGATGCGCTGCCGGGTGGTCGATGGCGGTTTGCTCAAGGGAAAGCGCCATGTAAACCTGCCGGGCATTCGGGTCAATCTTCCCGCGATAACGGAAAAAGACCGGCAGGACATTCTCTTCGGCATGGAGCAGGAGGTGGATTACATAGCCCTGTCTTTTGTGCGCAGCGTTGATGATATTCACGAGTTGCGCGAGCTGCTCGGGGAGAGGGCCAAGAAAATAAAAATCATTGCCAAGATCGAGGATCAGGAGGGCGTCAATAACCTGAGCGCGATTATTGCCGAGGCCGATGGAGTCATGGTTGCCCGGGGAGACCTTGGCGTCGAGGTTCCGTTCTACGAGTTACCGAATATTCAGCGGCGCATGGTGCGCGAATGCGCTGAAGCCGGCAAACGGGTAATCGTGGCAACCCATTTGCTCGAGTCCATGATTGAAAACCCTATGCCAACCCGAGCCGAAGTGACCGACGTTGCCAATGCCATCACCGAGGAAGTGGATGCGGTGATGCTGTCTGGAGAAACCACGATCGGAGAATATCCGGTCAAATGTGTCGAGACCCTGGACAAGATCGCCCGCAGCGTCGAGCCCGATGGCGGCTTCGGTTTTGCCAATAATCTAAGCCAGGACAACCAGAAGCAAAATATCGCCTCCAGTGCCGTACACCTTGCCGACACCATGAAGGCGAAGGCGATCGTCGTTATCACCCGCAAAGGGCGGATGGCCAACTACGTTGCCAACTGTCGTCCGCGCAAAGCCATCATATTTGGCTTCAGTAATGAAAGCCGCACCCGCCGTCAACTGGCGCTTTGCCGGGGGGTCTACGGCCATCGCATTCATTTCAGCCACGAACCCGAGAAAACCCTTGCTACGGCATTTGCCGTGTTGCTGAACAAGGAAGGGTTTTCCCCTGGCGATAGCGTGGTGGTGATATCCGACGTGCTGGCGGGAACCGGCACCGACGCGATACAGGTCCGCCAACTCAATACCGTTGAACAAACGGCGCTGGAGCCTGGCGAAAACCGTTGAACCCTGCAGGACCCGCCTGATCAGGCGCTACGATAGGGTCGCGCCAGATGACGTTTCAGGTATTCATCGCTACTGCCCCTAAAGGCAGGCAACCCGGGGCCGTGGTGCCCCAGGTGAATCAAAGGGGCTTGAACTTGAACTTCTGCCCGCCGATGGACGCCTCGTACATCAGGCCGCCCTTGGCCTGAATAAAGGTGGCCATACCCTTGGAGTATTCGTTTTTCGCCTGCGTTCCGCTGTTGGGGCCAGCGCTGGCTCCTGCCGTGCTGCCGGACCCTGTGCTGGCGTTCGCCTGCACGCCCGAGGTGATCGCCACAGCAGATGCTGTGGCATCGAATTCGAAGTTGCCGGAGGTGAAGTCATCATAGGCGCGCTGGTCCTGGAAGAAGATAATCTGGCTCAATGCCTGGCCACCGGCCTGAAAGCCCACAGACAGTTGGTTTAAGGTCACGAAGCCCGTTACCTTGCCCCCCCGGTAGACCTGGCCTTTTCCATGGGCGGCACCGATACCGAATCCGCCCTTGCCGACGGTGGGAAATACCGCGTAACCATAGGACGATTCGAAAAAGCTGGCAGCCGCCGGTGCCTGCTTGAATTTGTTGATAGTCGCTGAGTAATCTTCAACCTTTTGTTGTTCGCCGGCGGCATGGCCCAGGCCACCCATCAGAAGCAAAAAAAGCGCTGGAAACAATAGTTTGTACGTCACCGTGGGTACCTCTCAGAATAGGATTAGTCGATCAAAATACTCGGAGTTCAGCGCGTGCACAAGCCCTTTCGCGGAACCTGCCGTTGTGCTTGCTCTGAATTGACGCCGGTCTGTCCCGTAACCCCGTGGGCTGCCAGCAGCCTGGGCAGAAACCGGGTTGATTACTGTTTCGCGTTCGCCTGCAGGGCGAGCAATTCAGGGGGTGTAAATCCCAGGTTTCCCAGCCAGCGCGTCAATGGTGCAGAGTCCGCCATGGGTGCGCTGCTGGTGAAGCGGTGCTGGCTCACGGCGGGCAGTTCCTGCAGTGGGAACATTGGCTGGAGTAACTGCTGAACACGCCGGGCAATGGCCTTGCCGGAGTCCAGCCAGTGGATTGGCCGGCCAAAGGCTCGCTGTAGCTCGGGGACGAGGATAGGAAAATGCGTGCAGGCCAGTACTACGGTATCGATGTCGCCGGCCCTTGGATGCCGGTGAAAGGGAGCCAGAATAGCCTCAAGCTGGCGAAGGGAAGGTGGCTGGCCCAACAGTTTTGCTTCGGCGATTGCGGCAAGCTGGTCGCTGCCGACCGAGACGATTTCACAATGATGGGCGAACTGTTCGATCAATTCGCTGGTGTACTGCCGCAGCACGGTACCCGGAGTCGCCAGCAAACCAATCACCCCGGAGTTGCTAAGGCTCGCTGCCGGTTTCACCGCGGGTACAACACCAATGATCGGGATTTCGATGTGCAATCGCAGTTGCGGAAGTACCAGTGTGCTAGCCGTGTTGCAGGCCAGCACGATAATATCGGGGGGGTCAATCGCTGTAAGCTCTGATACCTGCTTCAGAACCCTCGCCAGAAGTTGCTGTTCAGGGCGAATCCCGTAGGGAAAAAACGCGTTGTCGGCGAAGTAGACCAGCTCAACCTGGGGGGTTAGTTCGCGTATCTCCCGTGCCACCGTAAGCCCACCCAGACCGGAGTCGAATACCAGCGCCCTGGGTGCCGTATGACGCATTGCTTTGCCCTGCTTGCCGTTTGGGTCGCCTATTATCAACGAGTTGGGCCGCAGCGCAAAGCCGCCTCGTCTTGTAATTGCGCGTCGGTGCATTACCATGCGCGCTGTCTGCTGCATGACTTGCAGCGCGACTATCCCACCCAGGAGTCAGCCGGTATGCGTATCATCACCCTCAACACCAACGGTATCCGCGCCGCGGGGCGAAAAGGTTTTTTCGAATGGCTCGACCAACAGGATGCCGATGTGGTTTGCATCCAGGAAACCAAAGCCCAGGAGCACCAGTTGGACCCTGAGCTGCATTTTCCGCAGGGCTTTCATAGCTACTACTTTGACGCCCGCAAGAAAGGCTATAGCGGCACGGCGCTTTACAGTCGCCAGGAACCCGATGCAGTGGGCATTGGTCTGGGTTGGGACCCCTGTGACAGCGAGGGGCGCTGGTTGCAGGCCGACTTCCCTGGTCTTAGCGTGATCTCGCTTTACATGCCTTCGGGGTCTTCGAGCCCCGAGCGGCAGGAAGTCAAGTACGCGTTCATGGACAGGCTGCTGCCACACCTGAAAGCCCTGCGCGAACAGTCCCGGGAGTTCATCATCTGTGCTGATTGGAACATATGCCACAAGGAAATCGACCTGAAGAACTGGAAGGCCAACCAGAAGAACTCCGGATTTTTGCCCCCGGAGCGCGCCTGGCTTGACCGCCTTTATGACGAGCTGGGTTATATCGACGCCTTTCGCCTGGTCAACCCCGAGCCCGACCAGTACACCTGGTGGTCCAACCGGGGCCAGGCTTGGGCGAAGAACGTGGGATGGCGCCTGGACTACCAGGTGATCACCCCCGGGCTCGCTGCCAGCGTTCGTAGTGCGAGTATTTACAAAGCGCAGCGGTTTTCCGACCATGCGCCGCTGATTATGGAATACGACCTGTAATCATGCTGTAATAGCGGCCGCCTGGCTCTCACGGAGTCAGGCCAACCACGACGATACGAGGAACCCATATGTCTTTTTTCATTGCTTCTGCTCACGCCCAGGCTCAGGGCGCTCCCAATCCTGCGGACCAGTGGTTCTCCATGGGATTCCTGATCTTGATGTTCGCGGTCTTTTACTTTATTGCGATTCGCCCCCAGCGCAAGCGGCAAAAAGAACATGCTGCCATGGTCTCCGCGTTGCAGAAGGGTGATGAGGTCGTTACCACCAGCGGAATCCTCGGCAAAGTGGTGCGCATTGACGATGACTACGTGGCCTTGAAGGTGGCTGACAACGTTGAGCTGAAATTCCAGAAAATGGCAGTCCACGCGGTGTTGCCCAAGGGCTCCATCAAGGCTGTCTGACAGTCATGACTCAGGGCGCTTCCGCTTGTCCGGACGCTGTGTACCGGCGAGCGCAGGGGAGGTGGGTGCAATGAGTCTTCATTATCCCCCCCGAGTCGAGCTGGCGCGCACGCCAACCCCGCTGCATCTTCTCGAGCGGTTCTCCAGCGAGCTAGGCGGGCCGCGTATCTGGGTCAAGCGCGATGACCTTACCGGCTTTGGCCTGAGCGGCAATAAAGTACGAAAGCTGGAATTCTGCATTGCCGATGCCCTCGACCAGGGCTGTGATACCCTGTTGACCTGCGGCGGCGTGCAATCGAACCACTGTCGCGCTACGGCGGTGGCGGCTCGTCAGCTCGGGCTCGACGTCCATCTGGTTTTGCGCACTGACGAGGCACCCACCAGGGACGGCAATCTCTTTATCGACCAGCTTCTGGGCGCCAACATTTCCTATATCAGCAAGGCCGAGTATGCCGCGGGTATGGAGCCGATTTACCGGGATCTCATCGCCGACTACGCCAGTCGCGGTCGCAAGGTCTATGCCATGCCCGTTGGCGCCAGCGACGAGGTAGGATTGTGGGGGTATATCGCTGCCACCGAGGAGTTGGCCGGGGATTTTGTTCGCCAGGATATCACCCCCGATCATATCGTCTGTGCAACCGGCTCCGGTGGAACCCAAGGGGGGCTGACACTGGGTGTAAAGCTGCTCGGCCTTGCGACCAGGGTCTGGGGCGTTGCCGTTTGCGACGATGCCGAATATTTCGAACATAAAATCCGCGCCGATATCCAGGCCTGGCGCTCCCGCTACCCCTCGTATGCCAGCGCAGATGCCGGCATCAGCGCGAGCGATCTGGCGATTGATACCATCGATGGCTATGTCGGCCCGGGCTATGCCCGCGCCACCAAAGATGTATTCGACCTGATAAGCCACCTCGCACGCGTCGAAGGCTTGCTCCTGGATCCGATCTACACCGGCAAGGCGTTCCACGGCATGGTGGAAGAAATCCGCAGTGGGCGCCGCTTCGGCGGTGCCAACGATATTGTGTTTATCCATACCGGGGGCTTTTTCGCCAGTTATGCCCAGCGCCAGCAATTCGACTTGAGCGATAGCCCCGCAACAGCTTGAACACGCCGGTCGTTCTGCAACCCCCCTTCAAACCATAAGGCCCTGCATGCAATTCTTCGCTGATCTGATTTCCGCAATTAATGGCTTCCTCTGGGGGCCGCCCATGCTGTTGCTGATCCTTGGTACCGGGCTGTTTCTGACGGTCGGCCTGCGCTTCATGACGCTGCGAAAAATCGGCTTTGCGTTTCGCCAGCTCTACCGTGGCCGTCGCGGGGAAGTTGGGGCAGGGGATATTTCGCCTTTCAATGCCCTGATGACGTCACTGTCCGCGACCGTGGGAACGGGCAATATTGCGGGCGTGGCAACCGCCATTGCGCTGGGTGGGCCGGGTGCATTGTTCTGGATGTGGTGCACGGCCCTGGTCGGCATGGCGACCAAGTATGCCGAGGCGGTACTGGCCGTTCGCTTTCGGGAGACCGACGAGGAGGGGCGCCACGTGGGCGGTCCCATGTATTACATCAAGAACGGACTGGGCAGGAAGTGGCTCTGGCTGGGTACCGCATTCGCTTTATTCGGTGGCCTGGCGGGCTTCGGCATCGGCAACCTGGTACAGGCAAACTCGGTGGCCGATGTGCTATTCGAGAGTTATCAGGTGCCCCATATGGCGACCGGCATCGCCATGGCCATTTTGGCGGGTTTGGTCATTATCGGGGGCATCAAGCGCATTGCGACGGTCGTTGGCAAATTGGTCCCCATCATGGCGCTGGCTTACCTGGCGGTGGGCTTGTGGGTAGTTATCGCGCATTTACCCGCGGTACCGGGAACCATTGCCCTGGTCGTAGATTCGGCATTTACCGGACACGCGGCCGGGGGTGGGTTTGCCGGCGCCACGATCTGGATGGCTATACGCTGGGGGGTTGCGCGGGGCGTGTTTTCCAACGAGGCAGGGCTTGGTAGCGCGCCCATCGCCCATGCCGCGGCGCAGACTCGAAATCCCGTACAGCAGGGCACGATCGCCATGCTCGGGACTTTTATCGATACCCTGGTGCTGTGCTCGGTCACCGGTTTGGCCATCCTGCTGACCGGCGTCTGGGATAGTGGCAGCACCGGAGCGCCCCTGGCGGCGGCCGCCTTCGAGCAGGGGTTTCCCCTTGGTCGCCACGTGGTCAGTATCGGTCTCGCGGTGTTTGCCTTCACCACCATCCTGGGGTGGAGTTATTACAGTGAACGCTGCCTGGAATTCCTGTTCGGGGTGAAAATCATCTGGCCGTTTCGGATCTTGTGGATACTGGTGATCCCACTGGGGGCGTTGTGGAAACTCGGCCTGGTCTGGGGGGTTGCGGATATGCTCAACGGCCTGATGGCGATCCCCAACCTGATCGCATTGCTATTGCTCAGCCCGGTGGTGTTTCGGCTGACCCGCGCCTACTTCGCGAATCCGGAGGAGGGCGGGTCTAGATAGCGGAAGTTGACCCGTTCGCTAACCCGGGTGAGCAACTCATAGGCGATGGTGTCCGCGTGGGCTGCAATCTCGTTTACCGGCAGCCCCTCGCCCCATAACACCACTGGATCGCCCGGCCGCGCTTCCGGGTGCTCTCCAAGATCAACCGTGATGGTATCCATGGAAACCCGCCCTGCCAGGGGTGCCCTGCGACCGTTCACCAGCACTGGCGTGCCGTTGGCGGCATGGCGAGGGTAGCCGTCGCCATAACCTGCCGCAACGGTGCCGATGCGGGTAGGACGGGAACTGCGCCAGATGTGGTTGTAGCCAACTCCCTCGTTGGCGCCGATGTCACGCACCGCGATCAGTCTGGAGCGCAAAGTCATAACCGGAGACAGGGCGGGCGTGGCGCCTTCACCCAGGGGGTTGGCACCATAGAGCATGATGCCGGGACGCACCCAGTCCCTGTGGGCTGTGGGGTGCTGGATGATAGCGGCAGAATTGGCAATGCTGCGCTTGGCGTCAATTCCCGCGGTCGACTGGTTGAAGCACTGGATTTGCTGTTGTGTAAGGGCGGGATCAGGGCTCTCTGCGCTGGCAAAATGACTCATCAGGACCACTTCGCTGACCCCGGGAGTCTGCTGCAATTGCCGGCAGAGTCCGGCGGCATTCGCGGGGGGCACGCCGAGGCGGTGCATGCCGGTGTCGATCTTGAGCCAAACTCGAAGCGGCGCCGCGAAAGTTTGGCGCATGATCAATTTTGCCGTGGCCTCGTCGTGTACCACGGGCTCTATTGCCTGCTCGGCACAGACACGCAGTTGTGCAAGATCGGGGTGCGAACTCAGCACCAGTAGTCGTTGGTCGATACCGTGTTGACGCAATACCAGCGCCTCTTCGATTCGGGCCAGCGCAAGGATACCGATCCCCGGTGCCAATGCCCTGGCGACCGGAAGCAGGCCGTGCCCGTAGGCGTTGGCCTTGATTACGGCGACTATGCCGCTGTGGGGTGCCAGGGCGCGAACCCGATCGAGGTTGTCGCGCAGGGCGGCAAGATTGATGGCGGCTTCGATCAAGGTGGCGAGTTCCGGAGTAGCGAAGTAATCAGGCGGGTCTGCAGTGTTCCCGGCCAGGCCAGTATAACCACCGATTACAGCCGTGGGGAGTGCTATTTGCAGGCTCTGTGGACGCTGCCCAGCGCCCCGCCGAGGCACATGCCCGCCTCGCTTCTGTTGGCTTGCACCCGCGGATCAGGCATGGCGCAGATGGCAAGCAATCCGATACACTTCACCCTGGCGGGCCCTGGCTGGTCTTGAGGAATCAGGAGGAATGGCACTTACTTAAGCCGATTCGGATGTCTACCTCGGCAGGACCTTCGCCGACAGGGATGTCGGCGCAGAGCCCCCAGGGACGGGTTTACGGCGTGTCCTGACGATGGATGCCCGGAGCGGCGATTTGAAAATACTATGCATTTCTCCTTAACTAAGTGCCATTGGAATTAGGAGCGAGTTATGCCTGTAAGCTTGAGCAACAAACTGGTGGTGGCGATCTCTTCCCGGGCACTGTTCAACCTGGACGAAAGCCACAAGGTGTTCGAGGAGGAGGGGCTGGAAGCCTACCGCCAATACCAGATTGAACGTGAAGAAACCATCCTGCCCAAGGGCGATGCCTATAATTTTGTCGAAAAACTGTTGCGCATCAACAGCCTCCTCAACGAGCGGCGAGTGGAGATCATTCTGCTGTCGAGGAACAGCGCCGATACCGGGCTGCGGGTGTTCAATTCGGTGCAACACTACGGCCTGGCCATCAGCCGTGCCGCGTTCAGCGGCGGCCAGAGCCCGTATCGATATGCCAATGCCTTCGGCAGTCACCTGTTTCTATCCACCCATGCCGACGATGTCCGCCAGGCGCTGGACAAGGGTATAGCCGCGGCAACACTGTTACCTTCCCCCGCAGCGGTGAGCCGGGCAGACGAACTCCGTGTCGCGTTCGACGGCGATGCGGTGATCTTTTCGGATGAGGCGGAGCAAATCTACCAGGATCGCGGCCTGGAAGCCTTTACCCGCAACGAACAGTCTGCCGCCAAGCAGCCACTCAGTGGCGGACCTTTCAAGGGTTTCTTGTTCGCACTGCAGCAGATCCAGATGGAGTTTGGTGCCACTGACTGTCCCATCCGTACGGCACTGGTGACGGCACGCTCTGCACCGGCACACGAGCGGGTCATCCGGACCCTGCGCGCGTGGGACATTCGTATTGATGAGTCACTGTTCCTCGGTGGGCTGGATAAAGCGGAATTCCTGGAAGCTTTCGGCGCCGATGTGTTTTTTGACGACCAGCTTGGCCACTGCGACTCCGCCAGCGGGCGGGTGGCCACCGGCCACGTACCCCACGGTGTTTCCAATCGGGCGCCCCAGGGCAACTGAGCACTCTGGAAGGCTGGCCGCACACGGATGAAATGGGTGTCACTTTATACGAAATGGTTATAAACTGGTCCCGGTTAAACAAGAAACAATCTAATTAAAATAACAGCAAGACCGCCATAAGCGTCCTTACTCGATCCATCTTCGGGGACCGAAATGAAATTACAGCAACTACGCTACATATGGGAAGTCGCGCACCACGACCTCAATGTGTCAGCAACGGCGCAAAGCCTGTATACCTCTCAACCGGGTATCAGCAAGCAAATCCGACTGCTCGAGGATGAACTGGGCGTCGAGGTGTTTGCGCGCAGTGGCAAGCATCTGACCCGGGTGACACCAGCGGGCGAGGCAATACTCAAGACGGCGGGGGAGATCCTGCGCAAGGCCGAGAGCATCAAACAGCTGGCCCAGGAGTTCAGTAACGAGCAAAAAGGAAGCCTCAGCTTGGCTACCACCCATACCCAGGCTCGTTATGCCCTGCCGCCGACCATCCAGACTTTCATTCAGCGCTATCCGGAAGTCTCCCTGCACATGCACCAGGGAACCCCCATGCAGATCAGCGAGATGGCGGCCGATGGTACCGTAGACTTTGCCATTGCTACCGAGGCGCTGGAGCTGTTCAGCGACCTGGTAATGATGCCCTGCTATCGCTGGAACCGATGCATCGTGGTGCCGCGGGACCATCCACTGGCGCAGTTGTCAGCGCTGACGCTGGCGGCGGTGGCCGAGTATCCCATCGTGACCTATGTTTTCGGGTTTACCGGACGTTCGCGGCTGGACGAGGCTTTCATGAAGGAGGGCCTGGCGGCCAGGGTGGTATTTACCGCCGCTGATGCCGATGTCATTAAAACCTACGTCAGGCTGGGACTGGGTATCGGCATTGTCGCACGGCTGGCATTCGACGACGCCAATGATCACGACCTGATTGCCCTCGACGCCAGTCACCTGTTCGCGCCGAGTGTCACCAAAATCGGTTTTCGCCGGGGCACTTTTCTGCGCGGCTTCATGTACGACTTCATTGAGCTTTTCGCACCTCACCTTACCCGGGAGGTGGTCGAAGAAGCCTATCAACTCCATACCCGCCAGGAGATGGACGAACTGTTCAAGGATATTGAGCTACCGCTGTTATAACGCCGGTATCCATCACTGCCGAAATTCGGCGAATCTCCCGGGAGTGAAGGTCGGCTTGCGCCAGCCCCGGCGGGTCTGTAAAGTGCCCGGCTTGTCGATCAAGTAAGTAACGGAGTTGAGTAGTGGAGCTGGCCTGCCTTGACCTGGAAGGGGTGCTGATCCCGGAAATCTGGATTGAATTTGCCGAACGCACGGGCATTGAGGAGCTGCGGGCGACCACGCGGGACATCCCCGTGTACGACACCCTGATGAAGCAGCGGCTGCGCTTGCTGGCGGAAAACAAGCTGGGACTCGCCGATATCCAGGCTGTGATTGCAGAGCTAAGCCCGCTGCCAGGGGCCGCTGATTTTCTCAACTGGTTACGCGAGCGCTTTCAGGTCATCATTCTCTCGGACACCTTCTACGAGTTCGCCATGCCATTGATGCGCCAGCTCGGTTACCCAACCCTGCTTTGTCATCGTCTGAAGGTCGATGACCAGGGCAGGGTGGTGGATTACGAACTGCGCCAGAAGGACCCCAAGCGGCAGTCTGTCATCGCTCTGCACAGCCTCTACTACCGGGTAATCGCGGCGGGGGATTCCTACAACGACACGACCATGCTGGCCGAGGCCGATGCCGGAATCCTGTTCATGGCGCCGCAGAACGTGATCGATGAATTTCCCCAGTTTCCCGCGGTACACAGCTACCAGGATCTTAAAGCCGCCTTCGCCAGCGCCAGCGAGCGGTCCATCATCATCTGATCAGCCGGGCTGCTCAGGCGCGCAGCGCGCTCAATGCTTCCAGCAGTAGGGCGATTTTGTTGAGGCTCTCCTCGTATTCCTCCCGGGGGTTGGAGTCGGCGACGATGCCGCCCCCTCCCCAGCAGTGTATTCGGGTGCCATCAGTCATCAGGCTGCGTATGGCAATGTTGCTGTCCAGGCGGCCATGGTTGCTGTAATAGAACACACAGCCACAGTATGCCCCGCGGGAAACCGGTTCATAGGCATTGATGATATCCATCGCGCGGATTTTTGGGGCCCCGGTAATGGATCCCCCCGGAAAGGCGCTGCGCAGAGCCTCCAGCGGCGTAACATCGCTGCGCAGCTCACCGTGAATAGTGCTCACCAGATGATGCACATTGGCGTAGGATTCGAGGGCAAACAGGCTATCGGCGCCGATGCTTCCCGGGCGGCAGGACCGGCCGAGGTCGTTGCGTAACAGGTCGACTATCATCAGATTCTCCGCCCGATCCTTGGTCGAACTGAGCAGTTCCCTGACATAGCGCGCATCGCTGGCAACGGACTTGCCCCGGGGCCGGGTTCCCTTGATCGGGCTTGTGCTGATGTGTCGATCATCGATGCAGACAAAACGCTCCGGAGAATGGCTGAGTAGAAAGCCGGAGCCGGCATTGATAAAAGCCGAGAAGGGCGCGGGCAGTCGCTCCCGCAGCTGGCAATAGGCGCCCCAGGGGTGGCCGCTGTAGCGTGCGGCGAAATGCTGGGCCAGATTGACCTGATAGCAATCGCCCGCAAGAATCAGGCGCTGAATGCCCTCAACGGACTGCCGATATTGCTCAGCGCTGGTGCTGGCTTGCCATTCGCTGCGCAAGTGAAACCTCGCCGGCAGCGGTGAACCCTCATCCATTGCCGCCAGCCACGCACGGCCCGACTCCAGTGACCGGGGGCTGTCTGCCACCAGCCAGGCCTCGCGACTGGCGATATTCTGTACCAGTGCCCAGGGGTAGTAACCCAGCCACGCAAGCGGGACGGGGCCCGGGGCGGGCGGTGCCGGGCTCAGGCGTTCAAGACTGCGATTGAGATCGTAGCCCAGATAGCCCAGGACGCCGCCATAGAAGGGCAGGTCGACGCCCCGGGGCGGCGCCATGGGCCGATGCAGCCCCTGGATGCGGGCGAAGATGTCACGCTGGCCGCCCCCCGCGCCGTCGATTGTGTAGCTGCCATCGGCGGCAACGGAATCGATCAGGGAGGTTTTACTTGGCCGACTGGCGATGATATCGAAGTTGGCGCGTGCGAAATCCGGTTTTGAGCTGTCCAGCCAGACAGCCCCGGGTTCGGCCGCTATTCGGCTGAAACGCCACTTTGGGTCGCGAAAAGCGACAGCCTGGATGCTCGCGCCAGTGTTTTCCTGCTCATCGTGATGGGCGCGCATCGGCAGCGGTGACCTGACTCTGGGGCCCCAATTCTACCGCTGTCGAATGTCCCTAGCCAGTGTTGGCAAGCTATTGAATTAGCTGATTATAAATTGACATATCGGAGTGAAAATATTATGGTCAACCGCCATTTTCAAGTCCCTGAATCGCTGTCGAAAAGCAGTATGCTCCAGCTCACTCGCAGTGCGTGGTTAAAAACCTGCCGTTGGTGAATTTTCACGCCAAAACAGGGGTAGGGCTGCAGTGATTCCCAAGGCTGGATAGCCACCCGGCATTTGCGAACGCAGTGCCCACGAAGGAAACGACAACACTATGAGCAAGCTCACACCTTCCCTCACCAACCCCTTCGCAGTTGAAGAGCAGGTAGATTTCAAGATTCCCGGTCAGATCGCCTATGATCCCGGCGTGTATGAAGATACTCTGCACAAGAGTTATCATCTGCGCCGGCGCCCCTATACCGCTGCCGGCGTCAAGAATATCCAGCGTCAGCACCAGAAAAACCGGATGACGATCTGGGAGCGGATCAAGGTCCTTACCGATAAAGAGCCAACCATTCTGTTCCAGAACTGGGGGCCAAATCTCGATGGTGCCTCACTGGTCACCGCCATTGTCAATATCGGCGGACGTGATGTTGCCCTCTACGGCCATGATTTTACCCTGCGCGCCGGGTCGATGGATGCCACCAACGGCAAGAAGCTGGCCCGGTTATTCGAATTGGCAGGAAAACGCAAGATTCCGTTGGTGGGATTGAACGATTCTGCCGGTGCTTTCGTGCCGGCGGGGGTCGGCGGTCTCGATGGTTACTCAGAAGCATTTACCGCTTTGCGGAGAATCAGCGGTGTCGTACCGTCGATCATGTGTATGTTCGGCTTCAACGCCGGCGGTGGCGCCTATCTGCCGCGCCAGGGGAGCTTTGTCATCCAGCCCAAAGACACTTTTTTCGGTCTTACCGGCGCGGGTGTCGTGAAATCGGTACTTGGCGAGGATGTCACTCCCGAGGAACTGGGTGGGCCTGGTGTTCATTCACAGTCCGGGGTGACTGACTTTGTGGTGGAAGATGAGGTCGCCGCGCTGCAAAAGGTAAAAGAAATCCTGAATTATCTTCCGGACCACAACAGTGTCAGCCCGCGCTTCCAGCCCACCTCGGACCCCGTTGACAGGCTAACATGGGATGTCGAACTGCTGTTGAAAAAAGCGTTTAACTCTCCAACCGGCTTCAATACCCCGTTTGATGCCAACATCATTATTCAGCAAATTTGCGATCATGGAGATTATTTCGAAGTGCAACCCGACCGGGCCCGTAACACGGTCACTGCATTCGGCAGGCTCGGTGGCCACGTGGTGGGTTTCGTCGCTAACAACTCGGCTGTTGCATCCGGTCAAATCGACATAGGTGCGGCTTATAAGAACGCCCGCTTTATTCGCTTTTGCAATATTTACAATATTCCCATGGTGTTCATGGAGGACACTACCGGTTTCAAACCCGGCAGTGAGCAGGAAGCTAACGGTATCGTGCAGGCGGGGCGGGCGATGCTCGACTCCACCGTTGATCTGCGCACACCACGCTTCCTGGTGATCATCCGCAATGCCTTCGGTGGCGCTTATGCCTCCTACAACAATTATGCTACCGGGGCAGACCTGGTGTTGGCGCTGCCCACCACCAGAGCCGCGGTTATGGGGCCTGCGGGTATGGAGTTCGTTTACAAGACGGAGCTGAAAAAGGTCCGAGACTCAGCCAAGACGCAAGCCGCCGAGGCAGCCCAGAAGTTGATGGGCCAGGGGATGACTGAAGCTGAGGCCAAAAGCGCAGCAGAGGAAAGCGCCAGGCAGTGGGTCAGGCAACAGGAAGCCATCCTTGTCAAGCGCTATGAGGACGAGCTGATGAATCCCAACGAGGCCCTGAGCCTTGGCTCGATATCCCAAATCGTGATGCCCAGCGAGATGCGCAAAATTCTGGTGGAGAATGTGGAGTTTCATCTGCGTCACTACACGCCAACGCCTTTGTCCGGTGTCCAGCGCGAGTTTCACTGATCCCCTGACCGAATCGCTTTTCAGAAGGAATACAACGTGAGCAATAATTGGTACCTCTACAATCCGTTGATCCACCGTGATCGGCAGTTGAGCAAGCACAGCAGCCAGTGGGTCGCCGGATTCAGTTGCGAAGATATGAAGCCGTTGATTATCTGTCGTGGGCCCATCCGTAAGGAGGCGATGGAAGTCTTCGATGAGATGGGTATCGACGGTTACGGAATTTTGTTGTCAGAGAAGGACTCGATCACCTATAGCAATGCACTGGCGCCCGAACTGCGGATGCACACCGACCCCAATCGTGTCCACCGGGTACCGGATTACACCGGTGCCAGCAAGGAGGAGCGCCTGCAGCGGATTCAGCAGATCATAGCCATCGCCCATGAGAATGGTTACAACAGCATTTTCGCGGGCTACGGTTTTATGGCTGAAGACGAGGAAATGGTGCGTTCCATGGAAGAGGCGGGGTTGAATTTTATCGGCCCCTGCTCCGGGACCCAGCGGGCCGCAGGCCTGAAAGATGAAGCCAAGCGCACAGCCCTCAAGGTGGGTGTGTCCGTGACCCCGGGCGTCGATAACGCGAGTGCCCTGACCCTGCTGCAAAAGTATCCCGACGAAGCAGCCCTGAAAAAGCTGCTTAAGACGCACAAGCTCAAGGTAGCCGCAGACACCTGGAAAAATGACGAGCTGTCGCTGGAGGACAAGGCGGATGTGGTGTTGGCAGCCTCCTACAGCGCGGGCATCGACCTTTACACCGTGGACGAGTTAGCCGCCGTGCTGCAAGCCAGGGTTGCCGAAATGTTCGGCGAACACCCTGGCAATCGAATCCGTCTCAAGGCGATATCCGGCGGCGGCGGTAAAGGGCAGCGTATTCTTGCGGCGCCGGGTTCCTACACCGGCAAACCCAGGCAACAGATCGAAAAGGCCGTAGCGAAAATCCCCGAGCTGGTGCGTGAAATTCTCGCCGAAGTGAAGTGCAACGGTGTGGGAGACAATAAAAACATACTGGCAGAAATGAACATTGAAACAACCCGTCACCAGGAGATTCAGGTGGTGGGCAATGGCGACTGGTGCATCACCATGGGCGGGCGTGATTGCTCCCTGCAGATGCACGAGCAAAAGTTGCTCGAAGTGTCGATAACCGTCGAGGAGCTCGCCGCGGCCATTGTCGAAGCCCAGGAGGCGGGTAACAACGAGGAAGTCAGCGCACTGCAGCGGGACCTCGAGATTCTTGAAAAGATGGAGGCGGAAGGCAGCCGCTTTGGCGCCGCGGTGGGCCTCGATTCCGTCGCAACCTTCGAGTGCATCGTTGACGGCAAAAATCATTTCTTTATGGAGATGAATACCCGGATACAGGTGGAGCATCGGGTTACAGAACTGTGCTATGCCCTGAAATTTGTCAATCCCGAGAATCCGGTGGAATACTTTGTTGCGGAGTCGCTGGTAGAAGTCATGGTGTTACTGGCACGCCACGGAGAGAAGCTGCCGTGCCCCGAGCGTGTGCGGCGCCATAACTCCTCGGTGGAAGCGCGCCTGAACGCAACTAACGAAGCCCTGCAGCCCCATGCCGGCGGCGTGATTAAAAAATGGTCCGATGCCGTCGAGGGAGAGATTCGAGACGATCAGGGGATCAGCCTGCACAACCCCGACACCGATGTGTTCATGGATTACCATCTTGCCGGTGCCTATGACTCCAACATCGCGCTGCTGCTCACCATTGGCGAGGATCGGCTCGATACCTACCGGAAAATGGCGGACATACTCTGTGCCACTCAGTTGCGTGGCGCCAATCTGTGCACCAACCTCGAATTTCATTACGGCCTGGTAAACTGGTTTATTGGCCAGAACATCAATGCGCGTCCGACTACCGGCTTTGTCGTACCCTACCTGACGGCTGTCGGCCAGTTGAAGGAAAAGGCCGACAGTCTGGATGTCGGTTATACCTATAACAAAATCAAGCACTCCCTGGTTGAAACATGCAAGGGTGACCCGAAAGCATCCGCCGCCATGACCGAGATCCTCGAACTGAAGGAGTCGTTATTGCAGCGACCGGTGAATGCCATGTTCAACAGCCCCCACGTATTTTCCGGCTGGCTGAGTGCGAATCGCCACTGCTTCAAGGTTGATGGTGGTCGGGTCGACTGGCTTGAAAACCCGATAACACTGCTTGATCGAACTTACAAGTATCTCAATATGGGCTACGTCGAGGGCGCGCCGGCGCTCTACCAGATTTGGTCAAACGACAACAAAATTCTGCAGGACGCGGTCGCTTTTTACGCGGCGTTGGAGGAGGCCACCGGCGTCAGCGACTGGTCCGAGCTGCAGGAAATGCTGAGTGCGAAAAAAGCCCCCGGCGGTGTGAAGCTCGCCTGGACCAAGGTGCAGGCTGCACACAGCGGTTACCAGGCAGGGATCGAACTGATGGCGCTGCTGCCCTACATTGCCGATCAGGTCGGTTTCTTTGGCCTCCATGCCAATCCAGACCTGACAATTACCATTCCGGCGGCGCTGACCGACAAGGAGTTGCAGGCTCGCATGACGAAGGTCCTGGCACCGCCTCCGGTGGCCAAGTCGGATGAGATCGTCGCGGTTTCCGGTGGGATGTTCTACCCACGGGAAGCGCCCGGAATGGAAGTTTTCGTCAAGCCGGGTGATCACTTTGATGAGGGGGATCCCCTCTACATCGTTGAAGTCATGAAAATGTTCAACAAAGTCTATGCGCCTTTCGCCGGGCGAATCGAAGCCAGCCTCATCGAAGGTGACGGCGTGATTATCAAGAAGGGCCAGCCGCTATTCAAAGTGGCGCCTGATGAGGAAATCGTGATCGAGACGGATGAAGAGCGATTGGCGCGACGGGCTGCGGCCACTGCCGAGTTTCTGGCCTGCCTGGGATAGCGCCGTTCCCCTGAGCGGTGCAGGGTCTGTCGCCAAGCAGGTGGAAAAGCAAAGGGATTGGGATTCACCACCGGTGTTTCCGGGTTGACGACATCGGCGTAGATTCGGATAAGTTGAAAGCCAAATAGACAAGCCAGAGGTTCACGTTATGCCAGAAAACGACAAACCGACCAAGAAATCAAGGCTTGAACAGTGGCAGGCGTTGGCGGAAAAGCAGTTGAAGGGGCGCAGCCTCGACGACCTGTTGTGGCACACGGCTGAGGGCATCGACGTGAAACCGCTGTACACCCGCGAGGATGTGCAGAACCTCCCCCACGTGGATAGTCTTCCGGGGCTGGAGCCTTTTGTTCGCGGGCCCCAGGCTACCATGTACGCTGGCAGGCCCTGGACCATTCGCCAGTATGCCGGATTCTCCACCGCCGAAGAATCCAACAGTTTTTATCGCAAAGCGCTGGCTGCCGGTGGCCAGGGTGTTTCGGTGGCTTTCGACCTGGCGACCCACCGAGGTTACGACTCCGATCACCCCCGGGTTATGGGCGATGTTGGCAAGGCCGGCGTGGCGATTGACTCGGTCGAAGATATGAAAATCCTCTTTGACGGCATTCCCCTGGACAAGGTCTCGGTGTCGATGACCATGAACGGGGCGGTGCTGCCGGTATTGGCCGGGTATATTGTCGCAGCCGAGGAGCAGGGCGTCAGTCAGGACAAACTGTCGGGCACCATCCAGAACGATATTCTCAAAGAGTTCATGGTGCGCAACACTTATATCTACCCGCCGGCGCCATCCATGGACATCATCGGCGATATTATTGCCTACTGCTCTTCGTCGATGCCGCGTTTCAATACGATATCGATTTCCGGATACCATATTCAGGAGGCCGGTGCCGATGCCGCGCTGGAGCTGGCTTATACCCTCGCCGACGGCAAAGAATATATTCGCACCGCCATCGCCGCCGGCATGCAGATCGACCAGTTCGCGCCCCGCCTGTCTTTCTTCTTCGGCATCGGTATGAATTTTTATATGGAAGTCGCCAAGCTGCGGGCTGCACGCCTGCTGTGGTCGCGCATCGTCTCGGAGTTCGAGCCTGAAAACGAGCGCTCGAAGATGTTGCGCACCCACTGCCAGACCTCGGGTTGGTCCCTGACCGAGCAGGACCCGTACAACAATGTGGTGCGAACCACCATCGAGGCGATGGCCGCGGTATTTGGCGGCACCCAGTCACTGCACACCAATTCCTTCGATGAGGCTATCGCCCTGCCGACGGAGTTCTCGTCTCGCATTGCCCGTAATACCCAGCTCGTTATCCAGGAAGAGACCGGCATTACCAAGGTGGTGGATCCCTGGGGCGGCTCCTATTTCATGGAGTCCCTGACCGCGCAAATTGCGGATAAAGCCTGGGAATTGATCAGCGAGGTAGAAGAGCGCGGCGGCATGGCCAAAGCGGTAGAGTCGGGCCTGCCGAAACTGCGCATCGAGGAAGCAGCGGCGCGCAAACAGGCGCGCATCGACCGCGGCGAAGATGTCATTGTGGGCGTGAACAAGTATCAGCTTGACCAGGAAGATGATCTCGAGATCCTGGAAATCGATAACCACGCGGTGCGCGATTCCCAGATCAAGCGCTTGCAGGATATCAGGGCGCAACGTGACCAGGATGCGGTGAAAGCGGCCCTGGCGGCCATAGAGGAGTGCGCCCGGGGGGGCGAGGGTAACCTGCTCGACCTCGCCATCAAGGCAACCCGACTAAGGGCAACCGTGGGTGAGATTTCAACCGCCATGGAAAATGTCTGGGGCCGCTACAAAGCGAATTCGCAAACGGTTTCCGGCGTCTATAGCAATGCCTATGCGGGGGATAAAAACTGGATGGCCCTGGAACAGGATATCGAAGCCTTCGTCGCTGCCCACGGACGCAGGCCGCGTATGCTGATCTGCAAGATGGGCCAGGACGGACACGATCGCGGAGCCAAGGTGGTGGCCACGGCCTACGCGGATGTCGGTTTTGATATCGACCTTTCGCCCATGTTTTCCACCCCCGAAGAGGTTGCCAAGCAGGCCATCGAGAACGACGTGCACGTGGTGGGCGTGTCCTCGCTGGCGGCTGGCCACAAGACCCTGGTGCCCGCTCTGGTGGACGCGCTGAAGAGCCAGGGAGCTGACGATATCGTCGTCATCGCCGGTGGCGTCATCCCAAGGCAGGATTACGATTTCCTCTATCAGTCCGGGGTGAAATGTGTATTTGGGCCTGGCACGCCGATCCTTGAATCTGCCCGTGCGGTATTGCAGGCGGTGAACCAAACCCGCAGCGACTGATGAAACAAACCGTGGCAGTTGACACCGCCCTGCTGCGCAAGGGCAATCGCCGTGCGCTGGCGAAGGCCATTACCCTGGTGGAGAGCAGTCTTGACTCTCATCGCGAGCAGGCCCAGGAATTGCTGGAGGCAGTGCTGCCGGCGACGGGCAATAGCATTCGGGTGGGTATCAGTGGTGTACCCGGTGTCGGCAAGTCGACTTTCATCGAGGCACTGGGGCTGTTACTGATTTCCCTCGGCAAGCGCGTTGCGGTGCTGGCGGTAGACCCGAGTTCACCGATTCACGGCGGCAGTATACTCGGCGACAAAACCCGCATGGAGCAGCTTTCGCGCAGGGAACAGGCCTTTATCAGGCCCTCGCCATCCGGCGGTGCCCTCGGCGGTGTGGCGCAAAAAACCCGGGAAACCATGTTGCTGTGCGAAGCTGCCGGTTACGACGTCATCCTCGTAGAAACGGTTGGCGTGGGCCAGTCCGAGTTCGAGGTCGCCGCCATGGTCGACTTCTTCCTGGTTTTGATGATTCCCAATGCGGGTGATGAGCTACAGGGCATCAAGAAGGGCATCATGGAGGTGGTCGACGGACTGGTTATCAACAAGGCCGACGGTGAAAGTACCCAGCTCGCCAAGATATCCCAGCGTCACTACCAGAACGCCTTCCACCTGATGCAACCCGCCGAGTTCTGGACGCCTAAGGTGTTGACCTGCTCGGCGCTGGAAAATAAGCGCTTGCAGGACGTGTGGGAAATGATCGAGGAATACCGCAGCCTGGCGTTGGCCGGGGACTATCTTGCCCGCAAGCGGGAGCGGCAGAACATCGACTGGATGAACAAGCTGGTCGCGGAGGAACTGCGAAACCGGCTGCGCAATAACCCCGCTATTCGCGCCATGCTGCCAAAGCTTGAGCAGGGTGTCAGGGAAGGCAATGTCACCCCCTACGTCGCTGCGCGGCAGATTCTGGATCGCTTCTGACCGGTATGGCGGCTAGAACATGTACTCAGCGCCCAGGGATAACATGCCAATCCACTGGTCATAGTCCACGCCCACTTGCTCTACAGTAAAAAAGTACGTGTCGTAATTCAGGTTGAGCGCCAGGCCATGGAAAAACTCCGGCGCCCAGCGCGCACCGACGCCCAGCAAATAGGTGCCACCTTCGTCCCGCGCGTCATCCTGGTTCGAGAACGACTGGTCCAGTTTCATGATGCCGCCGCCGGCCTTGGCGCGTAATTGCCAATGGTCACCCAGCGGGAGAATACCCACGGCGGCCAGATAGAAGGCCTCGAAGCTGTCTTCAGTGTCGTTGCTGGGGCTGGTGGCCTTGTACTTGCCAAGGTTGACATACCCGCCTTCAACCCCGAGGTAACGATTGATGCGGTAGCCACCGTAGAGGCTCCACCCAATATCGTTGTCATCGAGATCGTAGCTTTTGAGCTTATCATCATCCGAGTACCCGGTTGCCCCGATGCTGGCACCAAGATAAACCCCTGTAGTATCGGTCTCGTGGTGATCGTCGGATGGGTATCCGGAATCCATATGTTCCGCCCCAGCTGCAAGGCCTGTGTAGCCACAAAGTGCCAGGGAGACTGCCAATACCGCTGGTGTTTTAATAGCCATTTTTCTCTCCTTTTCCTCGACGCGAATGCTGCGGACGCGGGCTAAATACTGGCACGCCGGCCGCTTTGTTAACTGCGATTTGTGTTTCGGTGTCAAACCTGTGTTTTCTCTGCCGATTCCACGGTTTGCATGATCAGTGTATTGATCGTCATGGGGCCAACGCCACCTGGAACGGGGGTGTAAGCCGCGATGCGGTCTCCGAGGGGCGAGAGCTCGATATCGCCGACCCCGCCGGGGTGATACCCGGCATCGATCACCACCGCCGAGTCCTTGATCCAGTCTGCCCTGATAAACTCAGGCCGGCCAACGGCACCGACCACGATATCCGCCTGGCGCACAAGTTGGTCAAGCTCGCGGGTGCGTGAGTGGCATATGGTGACGGTGGCATTTGCCTGTAGCAGCATCATCGCCATGGGCTTGCCCAGTATGGGGCTGCGGCCGACGACCACCGCGTGCTGACCCTCAAGGGGTATTTGGTAGTGTTGCAGCAGTCGCATAATGCCCATGGGGGTAGCACAGCCGTAGGCCGCTTCGCCCATACTCATGCGGCCGAAGCCCAGGCAGGTAACCCCGTCGACGTCTTTTGCCAGGGAAATCGCATCAAAGCAGGCCCGCTCGTCGATGTGCGCGGGCACAGGGTGTTGCAGCAGAATGCCATGTACATCTGCGTTGGCATTGAGGCCGTCGATCGTTGCCAATAATTCGGCGCTCGTCGTTTTCGCCGGTAACTCCAGCGCCATGGACTCCATGCCGATACGGCGACAGGCATTGCCCTTCATTTTAACGTAGGTGGCGGATGCCGGATCATCACCCACCAGAATCGTCGCCAGAATCGGGGCTTTGCCATTGGACTTCGCTTTCAAATCGGCCACCCGAACGGCGAGTTGATCCTCACATTCCCGGGCCAGTTGTTTACCGTCAAGTACTATGAGTGGCATGCAAATCCCCGCCGCTGGTTGGACTGTTCTGGTCGCGTATTGTCGCATGGCCGGAGCCGCTGGCAAAGCGGGTTTGCTATGGGCTGCGAATGCCTTGCCCGGGCGTGAAGATAGTCTGGCAAACAATCAGCGTTTCGACGCCGCAGGCGCCCGCCGTAGAGTTTCTGTCGGGGATTACAATTATTGTGGCGGGCATTGACCTGTAACTGCCTAATCAGTATGATGCCGAGCTCTTTTCGGGGTGCAAGCCCTTGAAAGAAACTATGTTATTCGGGGTATAGCGCAGTCTGGTAGCGCGCCTGCTTTGGGAGCAGGATGTCGGGAGTTCGAATCTCTCTACCCCGACCAATTTCCCAACTGCCTTCGGTGCCGTTCGGCCCCGAGCCTTGTGGAAACGGAGCAACTCTGCACGGTGGCTTTGCTCCAACTCGTGGTGGCCGTAGCTCAGCTGGTAGAGCACAGGATTGTGACTCCTGAGGTCGCGGGTTCAAGACCCGTCGGCCACCCCATTATTTCCCCTTCAAAACAATCGCTTATCTAGCCTGTCCTTGGCTGCCCCTGCTATTCGTACAGTGGTTTACGAGTAATTGTACGAGTAATTCAGCTCCGTCAGCCGGTTTCACTGAACTATTTCAAGCTTGCGTAATGGCGTCAGGGGCGGTCGGGCGCACTGAGTTGGCGGGTGTGAGTTGGGTATCGCTTTACTATCGCTTTGGCAACCGAAGGGCGGCGAGGTATCGCCAAGTTAAGTCCCCGGGATTGATAGAGTCGGTCCATGAATACCTACAGCCGGCACCGATTCCCGCCGTCTGGGTATCTGCCAACCACTATCGGAATCTTAGGATGAGTGCGTTCTCCGAATGGCGCAGGGCTATGGCGTGAAGAGCGACCCCGGCTTCGTGCCGTCCGGCTGAGTCGACTTGTCAAAACCGGGAGGGGGAGTAGCGACGGCGGTTCGGTGGCTGTTAACTAGGAGGGAAGATATGCTCAATGCTTCCTATGCCCCCCAACGAAACCAAGGTGCTCCCGGTTGTGGATAGTGCTGGAGCCCGAAAGCGAGCCTCCGCCGAACCAGGAGGTGCCTGGCTATACCAAATCAGTTTACCGCGGGATCTGAGGGGGAGTGCGTTTGAAGAATGAGGTAGAGTGCTTGCTTGAGGCGTGAGTGTGGACTTCTCTGGTCAAAAAAATATTTGTCGATACTCGTTTGACAGCTGCCGGCCGAATCAACAACTACACAGTATTGAATATGCTATCAGATCCAAAAAAATTGGTAGGAAAAAACAAAAATCTCACCCACTCCGAATTGATGAAGGTTATATCACATGTTCAACGAGAGCAGGGGGAGTGGATTGTGCACACAGTAATGGTCGAGGGCTGTGATGTGCCTTTTAGGTTCAAACGCAAAGGTAAATACCAAAGCCTAAAAGGTGCCAGAGTGAATATGACTTATTACTCAGTGCAGGAAGTTGTAGCGGGTATGAATTTTGAAGTGATTAAAGTAGTACGCATAAAAAGAGGATGATCTGTGTGATTGTCATGGGGCCGTAATGTAAAAGTTACCCGAGATCATTGGATACAACGCTAATCTTTTCAAATGGTAACCCGAGCGTGCATCATAGGCTGCAGCAACACCATTTCACATCCCGGCCACACCAGGACTCAAGTAAGGAAAATGTCGATGCCCACTGAGCAGGAACTGCAGCAGCGTATTTGGGAGCAATTGCAGCGGGCGGTAACGGACCGCAACCACGCCTGGCGTACACCTGTTTTGGCCGGCGTTGATGAGCAAGGCCTGCCCCAGGCCCGCACGGTCATATTGCGCGAGGCTGATGCCGAGGCACAACGCCTGGTAATGTACACCGACCATCGCAGTCCCAAAGTCGCCGAATTTGCGCTTCGACCTCAGTCGGTATTGGTGTTTTGGAGCAAGGAGTTGAGCTGGCAATTGCGTTTGGCCGCGGAAATTCGGGTCGAGACCGAGGGCACTATGGTGGACGCTGCCTGGGACCGGATTCAGTCGACCGGAGCGGCGGCAGACTACCTTTCAACACAAGCCCCGGGATCACCGCTTCAGGCGAATGACGGTAAGTTGACCGAATCTCACGCCCTTGGCGTCATCATCGCCAGCGTGCAAAGCATCGATTGGCTGGAACTGAACAGGCAAGGTCACCGGCGGGCCTTGCTGAGCGGTGACGACATGCAATGGCTGACCCCTTAGTCGTAGTCAACTTTCTCACGCAGCGTTAGCACACCTTATTGGGGTACCAGGGACATCCCCGCCCGGCGATGTCGGAAAAGCGGTTGGCACTGACCTCGAATGGCAACATCCGCTACCACTTGAAAACACCTTATCGCGACGGGATTACCGACGTCATACTCGATCCGGCCGGCGCACCCGGGGGGCGCTTCTCCGCCGCTGAACTTTATCGCGAAGCAGGCCGCCCTGGCCTAGCCGGCCGCGTTCCAAGTTGCGCACAAATCTGACGCGCTTTCACGGAATGTTCGCTCGGGGCGGCCTCCCGCCGAATAGCAAGTTTCGTGTGCGGGTAACGACGACCCAGCGGTGCAGGGGGCGCAAGCGGCATCAAACCTTGATCATCTGCTTTGCTGCTCCCTTTGAGGAAGCGGCGGGCGGACTATTGGGTTGAGCGCGAGAATCGCGCTTCAAGAGGCTGAAAACTGGTGCGTCGAGGGTGAGTTGATGGCGAAATGTGATGGATTTGGTTGCGAAGGGGGTTAGCGGCGGCAGGTCGCTGGATGTTGACTAAGGGGGAAATGTTTCATGCTTCCTATACTCACCCTCAAAGGGGCTGTGTTTCCTCTGCGGTTTTTTTGACTGTCAGCTACTCGCGCATCGAGTTTAGCACGCGCGCGAGCGGCTTGAAGTCTGCCCGGTCCGGGACGGTCGCAGTAGCCGATCGTATTTGCAACCGGGGTCTGTCAGTGGCATAAATGATGGCAGTCGAGAGGAGAGCGCTATGACAGGACGTGGTTTGGAGACGGCCGACGCAAACCGGGATGCGCCGATAAAGTCGATTGATGTACTGATTGTCGGTGCCGGTATCTCCGGTATCGGGATGGCGGTGCATTTACGCAAGAACTGTCCCAACCGGCGCTTCCTGCTGGTGGACCGCCGGGATGACATCGGCGGGACCTGGGACCTGTTCCAATATCCGGGCATCCGCTCCGACTCCGATATGCACACCCTGGGTTTCAGCTTTGAACCCTGGACAGAGCAAAAAGCGATAGCGGATGGTCCTTCGATCATCGAGTACCTGCATCGGATCAAGCGCAAGTATGACCTTGAGCCCCATATCCGCCTTGGGCGCAAGGTGGTGTCGGCGAGTTGGTCCAGTGACGAGGCCCGCTGGACGGTGACGCTTGAGCACTCAGACGGCGGTAGCAGTCATATGCATGCCGCATTCCTCTACATGGGTGCGGGCTATTACGACTATGACGAACCGTATGATGCCGGGATACCGGGGCTGTCCGGGTTCCGCGGCGAGGTGGTCCACCCCCAGTTCTGGCCGCAGGACCTGGATTACACCGGCAAGAAGATCGTGGTCATCGGCAGCGGTGCCACTGCCGTGACCATCGTCCCGGTCATGGCGGAAAAGGCTGCACACGTGACGATGTTGCAGCGGACGCCGACCTGGTACGCGATACAGCCGGCTCGCGACTGGCTCGCTAACTTCCTGCGCAGGATCATGCCGGATATGTGGGCGTATCGGATTATCCGCATGAAAAACGTCTGGATGCAGCAGCTGATTTTCCGCACGGCGCGCAACAACCCGCAGAAAATCATCCGGAAGCTGGAAAAGCCCATGAAGAAAGAGCTGGGCGATAAGTACAGCAAGGCCGACTACACCCCACCCTATGGGCCCTGGGAACAGCGCCTGTGTCTGGTGCCGGACGGCGACCTGTTCAAGGCGATCCGTGCTGGAGCAGCGGATATCAAGACCGGTCACATCGACACCGTCACTGAAGACGGTATACGGCTGGAATCCGGGGAGACCATACCCACCGACATTATCGTCACGGCCACCGGATTGCGCCTGGCGGTAGCCGGCAAGGTAGCCTTTGAGGTGGACGGCAAGCCGGTCAACTGGGCAGAGCATTATTACTACAAGGGCTGCATGCTCTCGGATATCCCGAACCTGGCAATAGTATTCGGTTACCTGAATGCCAGTTGGACACTCAAGGCCGACATCGTCTCCGAATACGCCTGTCGGGTGTTGAATTACATGGAGGCGACCGGCAGCCGAATAGCCAACCCGGTGCTCGACAGGGCGCTGGAGGAGGATGAGCTGTTCGATTTTTCCTCCGGCTATATCACCCGCTCGATGCACGAACTGCCTCGCAACAGCACCACCATGCCCTGGAAACTCAACCAGGATTACCTGTTCGACAAGAAGGTGCTGCTGCATGAGCCCGTTGACGACGGGATGCTTCGTTTTTCCGATCCGGGTAGTGAGTCGCAGGCCAGCGAGCCGGAAGCGTCGCCCCGGGCCACCGGCTAGTGGCTGCTTGCGACCGCGTTTGTCGCATGGTCGACTGATGCAAGCGGTGATGCAAGCGGATAACCGGGATAGCCGCTGGATGCAGCGCGCGCTGGAGAAAGTTCCAGTGGGCGCGGTGCTGGCCTGTGACGATGAACTGCTCGGCGAGGGCTTCAACTTGTCGGTGTATATCCCGACCGGCCGTGTCGGAGAAGCGTTTGGCGTTGACCCACAACGGTAATATTCGCTACCAGCCTGGGCGGCCCCGTTAAGACCCCTTACAGCGACGGGACCACGCATTTCATATTAGATCCGGCCGGCGCTCCCGGGGGGCGACCCTCCGTAGCCGGACTTTATTGCTAATTTGACGGCCTTGGCCTGGCCGGCCGCGTACGAAGCCGCGTACAAATCTGACGCGCTTTCACGGGGTTTTCGTGCGGGGCGGCCATCCGCCCAACAGCAAATTTCGTTTGCGTGTAACGCCTGGGAAGCGGGGCAGGGGGCGCAAGCGGTTTCAGTCTGCTGGGGAGAGGGAGAGTTGGCTGGACAAGACGCCCGCCGAGCGTCATGTGGCGATGACGTGCACCCAAAGGGCATAAGGATGCAGCGGCACAAGCGAGTAATTAGCATTGATATCGAGACCTGCGAGTTAGTGCCATTCGCCCTGGAGCGGCCTTAGTCAATTTTCGTCGCAGCTCCTCCGGCCACCAACGCCGCGATTCCTGTTAATTATTTGTTGGCGCGACAAGTTGCTGAGCAATACGTAATGGCCTCCCAAAGACCGCGACTCTGCCACTTCTTCCTGTTTTCGAACGGCAATCTACACACGGGACATATTTTGCTTTGCTTTGCTTTTCGCGAAGCACGTGCCCCCTTGCGCTTACTGGAAGACGAGTATCTCATCACTAAGGGTTACGCATCTTATTCTGCGTCGGACATTGATGCCTTATAACTGAGGCCGGTCGCTTGGACAGATGTTTCGTACACCGCGATCTCACTCTCTGTCTCCAACGTTGAAAACTCCGAGGCTTTAGTTGTCTTCGCATTATCCGGATGACCGAACTCTCACTGAGACCGAACTGAGCATCAAGGGCCTCAAAAGGCGTGCGGTCTTCCCAGGCCATTTCGATAATGCGGGAGAGACAATCTACCGACAAATCACCCTGGTATTCCCGATCTCTGCGTTTATCCGGCATTCTTCCCAGTCACTGTTTAACCTCGTAATTTGGGCGATATGGCGCTACACCCGGTCCACTACGAGGTAACTGAAATGAGAGATCACGTCTGTGCAATATGGTGGGTTGTGTCGCATCGGCCTTAAGCCCGGCTTCAAACAAACAACGATGAGGGATCAGGTCAATGTCGGTTGAACGGGTGGCTTTGTGGTCGGCAGTGTAACGAGTTGGCTCCGGATGTTGATCTCCGGGGGCAAATTCGAGGCATTGAGCTGAACATCTGCCGAATCATGGTTATATTGGACGTATGAATACAGCCATCGCTAACACAGTCCTTGGGGCAACGGGGGCGCAGACGATTCGCAGCGCCACCGTCATTCAATCGCTATGGAGTGGCTACGGCGAAATTGTTCGCCTTGAGCTGGAAGGCAGTACCTATCCCTCGGTGATTCTCAAGCACATCAAACTGCCGGAAGCGGGGAGCCATCCCCGTGGTTGGAACACGGGGCGCTCTCACCAGCGGAAAATACGTTCTTACCAGGTGGAGGCTCACTGGTATCGGGACTGCGCACATCAATGCGACAGTGGTTGCGTGGTGCCTGCCTGTCTGGCCGTCAGTGCTGTAGAAGATGAAACCGTACTGGTGCTAACGGATCTGGATGCTGCCGGGTTTGATGTCAGAAAAGAGATTGTGACGATTGAGGACATTCGTGCCTGCCTGGATTGGCTGGCGAGCTTTCATGCCACATTCCTCAACAGTCCGGCAGACGGGCTATGGGAATGTGGCAGCTATTGGCATCTCGATACCCGCCCCGATGAATTGGCTGCCCTTGAGGATATTACGCCTGCGCGAAGCAGCACCTTTGATTGACCAGCAATTGCGCCAGTGTCGCTATCAAACCCTTGTCCACGGTGATGCCAAGCTGGCCAACTTCTGTTTCACGAGCGATACCCCGACACCTGGCGTGGCCGCGGTGGATTTCCAGTACGTGGGGCGAGGCTGCGGCATGAAGGACGTGGCCTATTTTGTGGGCAGCTGTTTGCGTGAAGACGAATGCGAAGCGTTGGAAAGCACCTTGCTGGATTATTATTTTTTCAGGCTGGGGCAGCGCGCTAAAGAGAAACAACCCGGTTTGGATACCACTGAATTGGAAAGAGAGTGGCGAGGACTCTACGATGTGGCCTGGGCGGATTTTCATCGCTTTCTCAAAGGTTGGAGTCCGGGCCACTGGAAAATCAACAGCTATAGCGAGCGACTGACTCGAAGAGTCATCGAGAGATTGCAATCGTGAGTCGGGCCGACCTGCCTTTACAGCAGTTGTGTGATGTAGCCATCCAGGCTGCTCGAGAGGCCGGTCAGTTTGTTCAAAGTGCGGACCGCAACAAATTGCAGCGACATTTCAAACAAGCCGGCAGTAGCGAGGCGTCCCAGCTTGTTACCGAGGTGGATGTTCGCAGTGAAGCCATCATACGTCAGTGTCTGCAGGCAATGTCTGAGCGATGGGATATTGCTTTCGTCGGAGAGGAGTCGTCACTGAGCATTCCTGATGTTATTCCCGAACGCCTGCTAAAGCCTTATTACTGGTGTGTAGATCCGCTGGACGGCACTCTGCCTTTTGCCGAGGGCAGTCCGGGGTATGCAGTTTCAATCGCGCTGGTGGAGCAATCAGGAGTGCCACTGATCGGTGTTGTTTACGACCCGGTAGACGCTGCGCTGATGCATGCAATCAAGGGGCAGGGCGCTTATCGAGATCAGCTGCCGATGACCCGGACCACATCAGTATCGACATCGCTCATGGCATTTGCAGACACCAGCTTCAGGGGCCATGAAAGCTACCATGACACGCTCGACACCTTAAACCGGTGTGCACAGGACTTGGGCCTGGAGGGCGTTGCAATGGTTTATGGCAGCGGTGCCGTGAAAAATGCCTGCCAGGTTTTGGACTACCCCGCAGCTTGCTACCTGAAGCTGCCCAAGTCCGAAGACGGTGGCGGCAGTATTTGGGATTTCGCCGCTACCGCCTGTATCGTCGACGAGGCCGGGGGCTGGGTCAGTAATATCCATGGCCAACCGCTGGAGCTCAATCGCCAGGGCTCGACCTTTATGAATCACCAGGGTGTGCTCTATGCATCAAACGAGCGGATAGCACGATACCTGATCGATGCGTTGTAGGCCGCATTTTTCGCAATGTGCTCTCAAATGCCTGTGAATCCACATGAATGTATGGGTTTTTGATCCACCAGGGCTTTAGCACGTAAACACTCCACGAAGCGCGGCATTCATTTTTTGCTTGCTGGATTTAGTGTAATGTCTGTAGTAAAAAGATAGTCGTCCTCCCACCTTCAATTTGCCCCGGCACACGCTGTGGCAGCAGCGGAAAATCGAGCAGTTATGCCTAAAGAATCAATAGTTATTAAAGGCGCACGCCAGCATAACCTGAAAAATCTCGACCTGGAATTGCCCACCAATGAGTTGATTGTCGTCACGGGTGTGAGTGGTTCGGGTAAATCGACCCTGGCGTTTGACACCATTTATGCCGAGGGGCAGCGTCGATATGTCGAAACGTTTTCGGCCTATGCGCGCCAGTTTTTGGATCGCATGGATAAACCGGCAGTGGACAGCATCGAGGGCATTCCGCCAGCGATTGCCATTGATCAGAGTAACCCGGTGCGCACCTCTCGCTCTACTGTGGGCACCATGACAGAGTTGAATGACTACCTGAAATTGTTGTTTGCACGATTGTCCCAGCTTTACTGCCGCGGCTGCGGAGGTGAGGTACGTTACGACAGCGGCCAGAGCATTGTCGAGGCACTCTATCGCGAACTGCCGCGGGATACACCTCTGATGGTATGCCTGTCCATCAAGGTACCGCCTAACTTCAGCGAAGATGAGGTACTACAACTGCTGAATCAGCAGGGTTATATCCGCGTGCATCAGCGCTCCAGGGCGCAGGTGGAGGTAGTACAGGATCGATTGAAACTCACCCGCGCCAATCGAGGTCGTCTCACCGAGGCGGTGGAGGCGGCGCTACACCACGGCGGCGGGCGTGTTTTGGTGTATCCACTGGATGAAAACCGAGAGGCCGGCACTGCCCTGCGCTTTTCTGCCCATCACCACTGCGCACAATGCGATATCGATTATGGCGAGCCAACAGCTGGCTTATTTTCCTTTAATTCACCGATTGGAGCCTGCGCCAGCTGCAAGGGCTTTGGTCGTATTATTGGGGTGGATTTCGGGCTGGTTATTCCGGATGAGCGCCTCTCGCTTGAGGATGGGGCGATTAAACCCTTCCAGACCCCGAGCAATGAGGAGATACAACAGGAACTGCTGCGCCAGGCCAGGCGTCGCAGAGTTCCACTGGATAAGCCGTGGAAACAGCTCAGTAAAAAACACCAGGAATGGGTGTTGGAGGGCGAAGGCCAGTGGGAGGACGGCCTGTGGTTCGGGGTGCGTGGCTTTTTTAACTGGCTGGAAAAAAAGTCCTACAAGATGCACATCCGCGTGCTGTTGTCCAAATATCGCGCCTATACCCCCTGTGAAAGCTGCGCAGGTGCACGACTGAAAACCGATGCCCTGTGGTGGCGCATAGGTACTCGCGACAACGCCGAGCGGGCATTGATGGGCAGCGCGCGGTTTGTGCCCCAGGGGACCGAGTTGGCCAAGGCGACTTTTGATCAACTACCTGGATTGACCATCGCCGATGTCATGCGACTACCACTGGTGCAGTGCACAGATTTTTTTGCCCGGCTGCAGTTGCCGGGCGCCCGCGATGCAGCCGCTCAATTGTTGTTGAGCGAGATTCGCTCCCGCTTGAATTACCTACTGGAGGTCGGGCTGGGGTATCTGACCCTGGATCGACAATCACGCACCTTAAGTGGCGGCGAGGTACAACGCATTAACCTGACCACAGCGCTGGGAACCTCATTGGTAAACACACTGTTTGTGCTCGATGAACCGAGCATCGGTTTGCACTCGCGCGATATTGACCGCCTGGTTACGGTATTACACCGCTTGCGTGATGCGGGCAATACGCTGCTGGTGGTGGAACATGACCCACAGGTGATATTGGCGGCCGACCGCATTCTGGACATCGGGCCGGGGCCGGGCAAGCGCGGCGGTGAGATTAATTTCTTTGGTACGCCGGCGCAGTTGATGAAGAAGAAAAACTCACTGACGGCACAGTATTTGAACGGCAGTAAAACGGTCACTTCACCCGGCGCTTACGCACTTGAGGTGGCCGAGGCCTCTGCATCGTACACTTCGCCGAAAGGAAAAAATAGAGATTGTTGAGGCTAGCCAACATAACCTGAAAGCTGTATCCGTCACTATTCCGCTGAACCAGCTGGTGTGTCTTACCGGGGTCAGTGGCTCCGGTAAATCGACCCTGATGCGCGATGTGCTGTATGCCGGCCTGCGCAGACACAAGGGCAAGGGCGGGGAGTCCCCGGGTGCGCATAAGGCGCTGTCAGGCCATGACTTAATTGATGATGTGGTGCTGGTTGATCAAAGTCCCATCGGAAAAACCACACGATCTGTTCCGGCGACCTATGTGGGGGCGTTCGATGCGATTCGCAAACTGTTTGTCGCACACCCCGAGGCGAGAGAACGCGGTTATACCTTGGGCACTTTCAGTTTCAACTCCGGCCAGGGTCGCTGCCCCAGCTGTTCGGGCAATGGTTTTGAGCACGTGGAAATGCAATTCCTGAGCGATGTGTATTTGCGTTGCGCGGATTGTGACGGTACACGCTACCGCGAGGAAATATTGCAGATTAAGGTGTTGGCTGGAAGGATTGAAGATAGCGAGTCGCCAATCAGTGCAACTCAACATGCCAAATCCATCGCCGAAGTCCTGTCACTGACGGTGGCAGAGGCGCTGCAGTTTTTTAGCACCGAACCCGAGGTGTTACGCGCTCTGCAACCACTTGCCGATGTCGGCCTGGCTTATGTGCAGCTGGGCCAGGCCGTCCCCACTTTGAGCGGCGGTGAGGCACAGCGCTTGAAGCTGGCCGGGCACCTGGCTGAGAGCGCTAGACGGCGCAGTAAAAAAGCCCCTGCAGCATCGCGCCAGGGCACCCTCTTTCTGTTTGATGAGCCGACCACCGGCCTGCACTTCGATGACATCGCCACACTGATGTTAGCCTTTCGTCAGCTCATTGCCGCCGGGCACTCGCTATTGGTGATTGAGCATAATCTGGATGTGATACAGGGCGCCGACTGGTTGATCGATATTGGCCCGGAAGGGGGGCAGGGCGGTGGCCAACTGGTCGCGGCTGGCAGGCCTGATGATGTGGCTATAAATAGTGATTCGCACACGGCGATCGCCCTGCGCGACTATGCTCAGGCGCTGGGCTTAAAGCCCGCACTCAATCCCTCGAAAAAGCCCAAGCTTGCAGCGGCCGACCGGGCGATACAGATTCACCACGCGCGTGAGCACAACCTGAAGAATGTGGATATTACGATACCGCGTGATAAGTTCACCGTAATCTCAGGTGTCAGCGGCAGTGGTAAAAGCACAGTGGCATTTGATATTGTTTTCGGTGAGGGGCAGCGACGGTATCTGGAGTCTCTCAATGCCTACGCACGGCAGTTTGTGCAACCCGCCTCGCGCCCGGATGTGGATGCCATTCACGGCATACCGCCAACGGTGGCGATAGAGCAACGCACCAGTCGAGGTGGCCGCAAGAGTACCGTGGCGACCCAGACGGAGATCTACCATTATTTACGTTTGTTATACGTCAAGCTGGGTACGCAACACTGCCCCGCCTGTGATGTTGCGATCGAGCCGCAGAATATGGAGGCGATTCTGGCGCGTATCTTGAGTGATTATCGTGGCACTGAAGTCACGCTGCTGGCACCCATGATAGTGGCCAGAAAGGGCATTTATAAGGAGTTGGCACAGTGGGCCGACGCCAAGGGGTATAAGCAGCTGCGGGTTGATGGTGAATATCTGCCAACGGCCGAATGGCCGGTGTTAGATCGTTATAAAGAGCACGACATTGAATTGCCGCTGGCACAGTGTGAGATTAATGCCCGGCAGGAAGGCCCACTGAAAATCGCACTACAACAGGCGCTGGAGTTGGGCAATGGTGTCGTTATCGTGGCGCCTCTCGAGGGTCGCGGGAAGCAGGGCAGGAGGGGTATGCACCCCGTCGAAGCCCTGTTCTCAACCGAGCGGGCCTGCCCGTCTTGTGGGCGGGGGTTTGATGAACTGGACCCGCGTTTATTTTCCTACAATTCGAAACACGGTTGGTGCCACAGCTGCTTCGGTACTGGCCAGGAAATAGCCGATTTTGATGCCGAGCAAAGCGGTGAAGAAGATCATTGGCTTGCGGCTGACAAGACTGAAAGTGTTGGCGAGACTCGCGAGCAGACTTGTCGCCATTGTCTGGGCCAGCGATTGAATGAGACGGCGCTGTCAGTAAGCTTTCAAGGGCAGTCGATTGCGAAGCTGGCGGCTTTATCGGTCGATGAAGCTGCGCAGTGGCTGCAGAAGCTTCGCCTCAGTGATCGAGAACAGGCCATAGGCCGTGATTTATTGGTGGAGCTGCAGGGTAGACTGAGTTTTCTGCAAAAAGTGGGCTTGAACTATCTGACGCTGGATCGCTCCGCCCCGACCTTAAGTGGCGGCGAGGCGCAGCGCATTCGCCTGGCGTCCCAGTTAGGTTCTAATCTGCAGGGAGTGTGCTACGTACTGGATGAACCGACGATCGGTTTGCATACACGCGACAATCGTCGTTTGATCTCAACCTTGAGAGAGCTGCAAGCCAGGGGTAACACCGTACTGGTGGTTGAACATGACGAAGACACCCTACGCGAGGCTGACTACTTGATCGATATCGGGCCGGGTGCCGGTGTTCACGGCGGCGAGGTGGTGGCCCACGGGACCCTTGCACAGTTGAAAAAGAACAAAAACTCAATGACCGGTCAGTTTATGGCGAGGCCTCTACGCCACCCGATGGCGGGCTTGCGCGACAACGAGCAACGCGGTCAATACTCGCCGGAAAAACTACAGATTATCGGGGCACAAGAGAACAACCTGAACAATCTGGATATCACTATTCCCCTGCGCCAACTAGTGAGTATCAGTGGCGTCAGTGGCAGTGGTAAAAGCACGCTGATCCGCTCAATTTTGCACCAAAATTTGCGTCGCAGGATTAACCTGAAACAGCCGGGAAAAAACCAGTCAGAAAAACAGCGTTGGCAGGGCTGCGAGGATATTCAGGGTTGGCAGTCCATCACCCGCATTCTGGAAGTCGATCAAACCCCCATTGGTAAAACGACTCGCTCCTGTCCCGCCACTTATCTGGGTATCTGGGACACCATCCGCAAACTATTCGCAGAGACGGTAGATGCCCGCTTGCGGGGTTACACTCCGGCGCGCTTCTCCTTTAATACCGGCGATGGGCGCTGTGCTACCTGCGGTGGCCACGGCATGGTAAAAGTAGAGATGAATTTTCTGCCGGATGTGCGGGTGGCCTGCGAGGAGTGCCGGGGCTGGCGCTTTAATGATGAAACACTCTCTGTACGTTACAAGGAGAAACATATCGGTGAAGTACTGGCGATGGATATGGAAGAGGCTACCGAGTTTTTCTCAGCCATCAGCTCAGTGCATCACACCCTGCAACTGCTACAGGATGTAGGTCTGGGTTACCTGACATTGGGTCAACAGAGCCCAACACTGAGTGGCGGGGAAGCACAACGTATCAAACTGGTTACTGAATTGGCCAAGGCCAAGCCCGGTGCGCGGGTCAAGCAGCACACCTTGTACGTGCTGGATGAACCCACCGTAGGCCTGCACATGGCCGATGTGGAAAAGCTACTGCGGGTGCTGCACCGACTGGTTAACAGCGGCAACTCCGTACTGGTGATTGAGCACAACCTGGATGTTATCGCGGAATCCGACTGGGTGATCGATATGGGCCCGGAAGGCGGCAGCGGCGGCGGCAAAGTCATTGCCCAGGGCACGCCTGCTACCATCTGCAAGCGCAAACGTTCACATACCGGCAAGTATTTGCAGGAGCTGCTGAACGCATAAGCCATCCGATGCTGTGTTCATCCCCATGAACGGGTGGATTACAGACGTTTACACATTCCAGCTATTGTCGGTTCGGTGGTGAGGGCCTTGACCGAGGTTGGCTGTATGCTCAGCCCCATGGGTAATGAGGATCAGTTTGCGCATATCAAGCGTTAGGTTTTTAGATTTAGCAGGCGCACCTGCACTTTCGTGGTGACTGCGCGACTGATGCTTAGCTTGTGCCACAAGGCTATTGGTAAGCGCTCCACGAAGTACATTCTATCCTGAGGCCTGTTCAGTCGGCATAGTTCCCTGTGTTTTTTGAATTTACACAGGAGTTCACTATGCATCGATCCGAATGGCCCGCCCACATTGCAGCACTCAATAGCAGGGGCCTAAGTGCCCGTGCTTATGCCCGACAGCGCAAGCTCGTTTACTCTCAAGTTATTTACTGGAAGCGCAAGCTAGCAGGGCTAGCCAGCTTCGACAAATGAATTTGTCGCAGTCCGGCTGGACGCCCAGCCAGCCGTAGCGGCGTGTCTGGGTACATTGGAGTTTCCCACCGGCCTTTGATTGCAAATTCACAGTCCTGAGCTGCTACGTGAGTTGTTGCCTTTTCTGGGTGTGAGACCCTTGTCGTGATTCTGCCTTTTAAAACCCTGGTCTGGTTCTACCGCAACCCTGTCGATTTCCGCAAGCAAATCGCCGGCCTGGTTATTCTGGTCGCCGATACGTTGCAGCAAGATCCCACCTCCGGGCAGTTGTTCGTTTTCCGGAATCGCAGCGCCGATAAACTTAAGATACTGGTCTGGGAAGGAAATGGTTTTTGGTTGCTCTACAAGCGCAATGAGACGGGCCGGTTCGTTTTTCCCACTCTTGATGATGAGACGGTCTCACTCAGCGTCGAGCAATTGCAATGGCTTTTATCCGGTCTGGATTGCTGGCAGTTGCCTCAGAAAACCACTCTCAGGCCGCGTCACTTTTTCTAACACTTTCACGAAGATAGACGACGGGATTCCAATCGCTCATCCACCGCATTTTATCCTTCACTTCTCGCTGTAATACAGTACCATAAGCCTTTCTGTACCGGCGCTTGGTCCATGACATCGGGCGCGTTGTTCTCTGACTGATACTCGCTGCTACTTGTATGACCAACCGGGAAACCGCGTTACAAGCACAGGTGGAGGCGCTCACTCAAGAGCGTGATCTGATGTTGGCGAAATACCAGCAAAGCCGTGCGGCCTATGACGCGCTGTTGTTTCAAGTCAACCAGCGGATCCGTGACCGCTTTGGTCGCAAATCCGAGCGCTTTATAGATTCCGAGGATCCCACCGCGCAGCTGTTCAATGAGCAAGCCGCGCCGGCACCGAAAGTCGAGCCGGCCAACGCGGGCGCTGACGAAGGCGACGACGATACCAGTGATGACGACAATATCGTCCACATCGCCGCTCATGTTCGCCGCACGAAGCGGCGTGAGCTCTCAAAGGACTTGCCGCGCCGCGAGGTGGTGATTACGGTTGATGATGCCGAGAAACACTGTGCCTGCGGCTGCGGCAAGCGGGTGATCAATCACCTCTTGCACGAATGGCTGTATTACCAGCCGGCGGTGTTTGAGGTGGTGGTCGAGAAGCGCGAAGTGTGGGCATGCCCGCGCGGCTGTGCCGGGGAAATGGCCACGGCACCGCGCCCGACGCATATCCTGCCCAAGAGCAAGGTCGGTGAATCCTTGCTGGCGCACCTGCTGGTCAGCAAGCTCGATGACCGCCAACCATTTTATCATTTAGAGAAACAGCTCAAGCACCGCGCCGGACTGTGTTTATCGCGCCAGTCGATGGCCCGCGCCGCCATCAAGAGTGCCGCGGCCTTGCAACCGTTGGTGAATCTGCTGAAAGACCGGATTATCGATTACGACATCGGTGGCTTTGATGCGACAGGCTTGCAGGTACTGAAGGAGCCGAACCGTTCGCCGACCGTCAAATCGTCAGTGTACTGCATGCGCGGTGGCCCGCCGGACCAGGCCGTTACCGTGTACACCTACAACGCGTTACAACACAAACGCTTTGTTGACGACTGGTTTGCTGGATTCAGCGGTACACTCCACTGCGATGCCGATCCATTGTTCGAGCGCTTGTTTGCCCGCCCAGACGTTTATCCGAGCTATTGTCATGCGCACGCCCGGCGCCAGTTTGAACCGATTGCCAAAGCGAGCAAAACACCGGGGCTGGCGCATAAAGCCATGCAGTTCTATGGGCGCTTGTACCGGCTAGAGCGACTGGCCAAGGATCAGGGTCTGGATCCCGAGGATCGTCTGGCCTTCCGCCAGCAGCACAGTCGGCCTTTGATGGCCGGGTTTCATGCCTGGCTGGTGGAGCATGCACCGACCACGTTGCCGAAATCCCCACTGGGAAAAGCGTTTCGATATGTGCTAACCCGGTGGGAGGACTTCAAGCGTTTCTTGCTGGACGGTCGACTAGAGGTGGATAACAACCTGACGGAACAAGCGGTCAAGCCGTTGGTGATGGCCCGTAAGAACTTCTTGTTTGCCGACAGTGTTGCGGGCGCGCAGGCATTGTGTGTGCACATGAGTTTGATTCGCACGGCCAAACAGCATGGACTGGACCCCTATCGGTACTATGAAGCCGTTCTAACTGCGATGCCAATGTGTACGACAGTGGAGGATGTTGAATCCTTGTTGCCTTGGCGGATCGAGTTGGGTTTGGCCTACGGGCAGACCATGACAGAACAGGCGACTCGCCACTCTGACGCTACTTCGTGCAGGGCAGCATGATGGACACGCCGCGCGATCAATTCCCCGACACGCTGAGTCGCCGCCAGCGATCAGTGGACTGGGTTCACCGGGCAGAAGAGGTCAAGCGCATTGTCGCGGATCGGAATTTGGCGCTGTGGGAGAAAGCGCGTGATGTGGGTGGCGCGTACGCAGGACTGGATCTCACGGGCTTGCCATCCAAGTATCGGCGAAAGGTGCTGGCGCGCGTGAGCGAGTGTAACGCCATAAAGGCGAAGTACCCTATCCAGACATTTGAAGATTATCAGATGATTACACCCGAAGACCTGCGGGCAATAATTGCGGCCTTCAAGTCACTCGGTGCGCTTAAAGTATAAGCTGACCCTGTACTCTAAAATAGCGAACGAATTCTACAATGCACTTGTTGGAGCGCTTACCCCGATTCCTCAGCCCGCAACCGCCTGCGCCAATAACCCAGACTGCTCAGCGGGAGCTGTTCTCTCTGACACCAGGCTTTCTGCGACAGACCGCTGGCTTTCCAGTCCTGGATCCGCTGCTGCCAGAGTTCGCGTTTCGGAACCGGGGTCTTGTCATTGACCGGTACCGCTACCAAATCGCTTGCCATCCTCTATTGTGGACCCGTGATTTGGGACAGTACGTTAAGATATAGCCTCTAACACGAGAGAGGCAGTAATGAAGCGTAAAACGTTTACATCCGAGTTCAAGGCCAAGGTTGCCATCGCGGCCCTGAAAGGCCACCAGACAAGCAACGAGATCGCCCAGGAATTTGGGGTGCACCCTACCCAGGTGAATACCTGGAAAAAGCAGTTGCTCGAGAGTTCCAGCGATGTGTTCGGCAAGGGCAAACAGAGGCGCGAAGCCGATTTTGAGAATGAGCGGGAAACCCTTTACAGCCAGATAGGCCGGCTGAAGGTAGAAGTGGACTGGCTTAAAAAAAAGACCGGACATCTCGACTGAGCGTTGCAGAAAAGGCCGTCATGATTGAGCCCTACCATCACAAGCTGAGCATCGACCGCCAGTGCGAACTGCTGAGCCTGCCGCGCTCCAGCTACTACCGCTGGCTGGGTGGAGAACAGGGTGAGTCGGCAGAGAATCTGGCGCTCATGACGTTGATAGATGGGGAGTACACACGCCGACCCTTCTACGGCAGTCGCAAGATGCGAGACTACCTGCGTCGGCAAGGTCATCAGGTAAACCGCAAACGTGTGCAACGGCTGATGCGCTTGATGGGCCTGCGATCGGTGGCGCCGACCCCAAACACCAGCAAGCCGGCCAAGGAACACAAAGTGTATCCGTATTTGTTGAGGAATACTGAAGTGACACGGCCGAACCAGGTCTGGGCGACGGACATAACCTACCTTCGGCTGCGGGGAGGCTTCGTATACCTGGTCGCCATCATGGATTGGTACAGTCGCAAGGTCTTGTCCTGGGAGCTATCGAGCAACATGGAATCGAACTTTTGTGTGTCGGCGCTTGAGCGGGCGTTACGGCTTTACCCAGTACCGGAGTTATTCAACAGTGATCAGGGTAGTCAGTTCACCAGCCAGGGGTTTACAGACGTCCTGAAAGAGCACGACGTCCAGATCAGCATGGACGGCAAGGGCCGGTGCATGGACAACATCTTCGTAGAGCGTCTATGGCGGTCGGTAAAATACGAGGAGACGTATTTGAAGGAATACGAATCAGCAGAGGAGCTGAGAAAATCGTTGGCCAAGTACTTCCATTTCTATAACCAGGAACGACCACACCAGACTTTTGGTGGGGCCACACCGTTGGAAGTCTATCAACAGGGTTTGTCGGCAACAGGGAAAGTCGCCTGATGGCCTGTGTACTTGTGGACGATTCCTTCGGAGCGGATCAAGCCCTTGGGGCCGTGTGGATGAGCCATGGACAACAAAACCACGTTGCCCACCGCTCACCCACACTCTTGAACCTATCGCCCACAGGGCACACAGGCTCAACAAAGTTAACTGAACTGGCTATATCTTATTTTCGAGAAATGCTGTCTTGACTCAGGGGTCCACTTTACATCTTCTAACCTCGTGTAAAAAAAATCGAGGTGAAATCATGGCAACTGTAAAACCTCAAAGATAGATGTACTTCGCTGGACGGTTACTGATGGACGGCGCGCCCAGCTGCCGATGTTTTCAAAACCCGGCACATAGGCCGGGTTTGGGCAATACAGTCGTTGGCCGGGTGCTTACCTTGATGGCGCTGTTAAGGGGGAGATTTACCTGAGAACAGGTTACCTGATGTCAATCAAATGACGCTTATATGAAAGTTAGCGGGACAGCAGTAACCACAAAACTACATTCTAATTCTATTAGCGAGAAACTGATGGATTTTATTATCCATTTTTTGTAGGACAACGGAATAACTCGTTGCAATAGCTAAAAACAGTAGACATAAGGCAATAGTAATAATCTCATTGTCTATTCGATGGGCCATTTTTTCCCAAGGCGTACGTAAAAAACCATTCACTAAAAACAACGGCATTGAAAAAGCCCCGTAAAACATTAGTGCTTTAAAAGCTATGCTTGTGTGATTGATTTTATTTACCATAAAATAAAATATGTATAATAAAATAATGCACATGAAAAAATGGCTAACTAAAAATAAATACTGGTTAAAATTTCCCAAGCTAAACATTAATATGGAAAATATCAACAGCCAGTTTGGCATCCGTATTTCCTTGGCGTTAGCAAAATAAACACCTAAGCATAATACGGGCAAATGACCTATGATGGTGAAATAGACACTAACCTTACCAAAATAGCCTTTAGTTATGATTGAAATGATTAGTGCGATCAAACTGATAATGATTAAAAACTTTGTGTGATATTTTTTATAAAGTGATAACAAAAATGGAAAGATTAAATAAAATTGAAAAATAAAGGATAGAAACCACCAAGGTCCGACTAAAGAAAAACCTTGTCCAGGATAAAAGTTATACAGAAGTGTTGTTTTTAAAATGAGTGGTTTAACTATCGGCAAGAACCATTCACTAAAAGTTAGTCCCCCGTAAAGTACATTCACGCCGTACATAAAAATACAATACGAAATTAGTGCCAAAAGAAACATTGGATATACTTTAATCAATCTATCTTTTATAAAGTAAATGTAATTAATTGAAGCTTCACTTTTTAAGTACTTTTTCGTGAGGCCATATGCACTTAAAAAGATAAAGATTTGAACGCCGAAATGTCCAAAATAACTAAACAAAGCTCGAATGATACCTGCGGGATCATATCTAAAAATATCTAAAAAATTATAAATATTTTCAGGGGTAAACGTCATTTCATTTTCTTTGGGTGTTGGAAACCTATGTAAAAAGTTATGAAGTACAATCATTAATATGGCCAACCCTTTAAAAAGGTTAGTTTCTGTTTTTGTTATACCTGTCCAAATCATATCACTGCTGTCCCATAAACGATGACTAAAAAAGGCCTGAAAACCGACTTGTTTTGTTACAATGAGATCGCCAAAAGTCATTGAAAAACAAGAAGGAGTGCAGGCCTTGGCCCATAATAATACCGTGTTTTCTCAGTTGCTCAAACTGGTCCCGAGACATGAATTTGAAACACTGGCGAATCAGCACCATGTGGGACGACAACTACGCAAAATGAACCGCTGGTCGCAGTTTGTTTCCATGGAGCTTGCTCAACTGTCTGGATGTGCCAGCCTCCGCGATGTGGTCGGCAACATCGCCGCTCAGAAAGCCAAGCTCTACCATCTTGGCATGGCCTCTGTCAGTCGTTCATCCTTGGCCAGAGTCAATGAAAGGCAACCCCGCTCGCTGTACGAAAATCTGTTCGCCAGATTTCTATCGCGATGCCAGGTTCTTGCACCTCTCGCCACGGCTTCCGGTTTAAAAACAAGCTGTATTCCCTTGACGCTTCCACCATTGACCTGTGCCTGAGCGTCTTCCCCTGGGCGAAGTTCCGCACAAAAAAAGCGCCGTCAAACTCCATGTCGGTCTCGACTATTATGGTCTTCTCCCGGCCTTCATGGCTATCACTGATGGCAAAACCCATGACATCATGGCCGCCAGAAGTTTAGAACTGCCGAAACACAGTATTGTTGTCTTCGACCGAGGCTATACGGATTACGCCTAGTATAACCAATTGAATTCAAATGATATATTCTCCGTCACCCGACAGCGTAAAAATGCCCGCTTTCGTTTTGCTGAACGTCGGTCCATCAATAAAGCCAAAGGACTGACCCCCGATCAAACCATTTACCTGGCCGGTAGCAAAGCCACCAATTGCCCGATAGCGCTGCGTCGTATTGGTTACAGGGATCCAGAAACCAGGATCCAGCATTTCTTCCTGACCAACAATTTTCATCTTGCTGCCAGCACCATCGCTGAAATCTATAAAGCCCGTTGGCAAATCGAGCTGTTTTTCAAATGGATTAAGCAGAACCTGAAGATCAAGAGTTTTCTGGGCACCTCACGCAACGCCGTAATGACCCAGATTTGGATCGCCGTATGCATTTATCTTCTGCTCGCTTATCTCAAGTTCGCCAGCTCCGTTGGAAAAAGCCTGCAACAGCTCCTTCAGCTTTTACAGCTCAATATATTCGAACGCCGTGACCTGCTGAGACTCCTTCGGGGAGACCCTCCAGAGCTTCCAGATTCACACTATCAAACCAACCTGCAATTCTCTTGATAGTTTATGGGACAGCAGTGACCTCATAAATCATATTCTTACTTTTTGTCGTTTCGGCTATACTCCTGCAATTTATAATTAATTAGCGCATTAATATTATTGCTTCGCGGTTTAAAATTCCAATTGCATCGCAGATTAGGCTGCTACCGCAGCCCGGTGATCGGTAAGCACCTGGCCAACGACTGTATTGCCCAAACCCGGCCTACGTGCCGGGTTTTAAAAACATCGGCAGCAGGGCGCGCCGTTTATCATCTGATGTTGCCAGGGGATAGCGCTCGAATAGCGCATTGAGGTAGGCCTTCGGTTCCCAGTCATACGCCTTGGCTGTCTCCACCAGGGAATAAAGTAGCGCGCTGGCATTTGCGCCACGCGCTTTACCAGCGAATAGCCAATTGCGACGTCCGAGAGTGAAGGGTCGAATCGCCCTTTCCATGGGGTTGTTGTCCAGCCGCATAACAGGATGATTCAGAAACGCCGTCAGCTTATGCCAATTGTTCAGGGCGTTAGATGGCAGTGTGCATCAGGCCCTTGCTCGGGAACTGTCGGTCCAGCTTTTCCAGTGTGGCGTTGATCTTGTTGAGCTGAGGCACGACCAGCTCGCGACGGGCCAGGCGCTTGTCTTCGCCCTCCAGCTTGCCCAGGCCTTTGTCCAGGCGGTTAGAGCACGCCAATGCGTTGCAATACCTTGTGCGCCTCGCAACTCGACCGTCGTCCCTTGGCGGCATCGGAGAATTTTCTTCGGCAATGCGCCCAGCATCCGCCGTGGCCTGCGATCTGCGGATAGTCGACCACCAGGCGGTTATACGGTTTATGCTCATCGCTAACGATCACGCCGCTAAAACCTGTTAATGCAGGATCGAGCCAGGTCTTCCGTGCTCAGGAGAATTGTCCTGGCAGGTTGTTGCTCAACTGCGGGCATTTGTCGTCGACGCAACCACCTGTTCAACTCGGCACGCTCCTGGTCGCTGATCTCCAGCACTTTGATTGGCCGCCCCATCTTATTTTCTCCACGACTATGGTCGTCAAGAGTATAGGCGTTTGAGATCAGATTTAATACAGCGAACTTATGTTAGAGGACACTAGCGCATCCATTGTATCAACTTATTGATATTCAGGCCTTTTTTTATGCCAGTTTTATGGGACAGCAATGTTGGCGCATGTTGGCGCAAAAGCATCGCCTTTGCCGTTTGGGCAGTGCCAGGCTGTCGCGATCTAACCTTTCGCGCATCAATGAAGATAAGCCCTATGCGCTGTACGAAGCGCTGTTTGGAAAACTGTTAACTCGCTGCCAAAGTGTGGCACCTGATCATACCTTCAGGTTTAAGCACCCGCTTTATTCACCGGATGCTTCGACCATCGATCTGTGTTTGTCCGTGCTCCCCTGGGCTGATTTTCGCACCACCAAAGGCGCGCTCATACTGCATGTGGGCTTGAATCATGCGGGCTACTTGCCAGAGTTTGTGACCATCACTGAAGGGAAGACGCACGATGTAACCGTGGGTCGCATGCTCAACTTTCCCAGCAGCCTGTTGAAAAAGTCGACTCGAAGTACAATAGCTTAACGACGAGGGTGAGGGCTACCAGTGCGCGGAGAAATTGATCCCCAGGCTTCCCTGTTCAGTTACGTTGATCTGGAAAGTCGTATTCCCAAAGACCATCCGATCCGCAAGATTCGGGATATCGTCGATACCGCGTTGCAGGAGATTGAACCGTGGTTTGATGAGATGTATGCCACCGTTGGGCGTCCCTCTATTCCCCCGCAAATGCTGCTCCGAGCTTCTTTATTACAAATCCTGTTCACTGTTCACTGTTCACTGTTCACTGTTCACTGTTCGCTCCGAGCTCCAATTGTGCGAGCGAATCGACTACGGCCTGATGCATCTTTGGTTTGTGGGCCTGGTCATGGATGATCGGATATGGGATCATTCTACGCTGAGTAAAAATCGGGATCGTCTGATGGCTTCCGAGATTGACGAACTGCTATTTATAGCCATCAAGAAGCAGGCCTATTCCAAGCGACTGCTGTCTCGGGATCACTTCACAAGTCGACGGCACATTGCTGGAAGCCAGCGCCTCGCTCAAGGCATTCAAACACAAGGACAAGAGCAAGCGTGAGCCACCTGCTGGCGGCGGAAGTCGAGAAGTTGATTTTCACGGTAAAAAGTGCAGCAATGAGACTCTTGAGTCGACAACCGATCCGAACTCGCGCTTGTTCCGTAAGGGGCCGGGTAAGGAGGCCAAAATGACTTACATGGGCCACATCCTGACCGAAAACCGAAACGCCTTCATTCTGGAGACCGAGGTGACCACCTCCGGCACGAAACAGGAATGGGACGCGGGCATCTCCGTGCTGGCCGGACAGAGTACACGCCCGGGTCAAACAGTCGGAGCGGACAAGGGTTATGACACTGGCGATTTCGTTATCGGGTGTCGCATCTTCGGGGTCACGCCTTATGTGGCGGCGAAGAAGGTGGGCAGTGCCATCGATGGTCGTACCGCTGTTTACGCGGTGAGCCAGCGGAAGAGAAAGCAGGTAGAGGAATGCTTCGGCTGGATGAAAACGTTCGGATTGATGCACAAACTTCGGCATCGAGGTAGGCCAAATGTGAGCTGGATGTTCCGACTCACGGTCACGGCGTACAATATCACGCGATTGAAGGCTTTTGCGTAGACAGGGGCGTAACGAGACCGTATTGCGGGCAATTCAGGCGCTGTAGGGACCGGTGGAACCCGATATGAGCAACGGAATTACCAAGGGTAGGCAAATGACAGTTTTCATTTCACCAACGACGAGAACACGGTCTGGGCGACTTGAGCATGCGAAATCAGAGGCGTCCTTCGGAAACTACGGTTTTTCAACAGGCTGCTAGTCAATCGCCACCAAGGGCCCGCTTGCGCTATGCGTCGACTGGCCTGGGATAGCAAACTGAGTTTCAGATTGGAGACCGTATTCACTCTGTCGTTTTCTCGGGCCATCCCTGTTCAAAGCCGACCCAAATCTCTGGATCAGGGTGACCGCGCCGGTTTGTGCGGTCGCTCGGATGAGTCCAGCTTTATTGATTAAATGGGTCGAAAGCACCCGCTGAACAATGCCCAGAACCTTACTCATGAGCTCCGGATAGCTGGCCAGTAAAAACCGAAGCGGGAACGGAAAACTCAACACCCACTGGCGGATCGGCTGATGGGGCAGGGCATCATCGACCAGCAGCGCGCGGCATCAAGTTCGTCACGCCTGAAGGGCGTCATGCCGGAGCAGATTCTGAGATACTGAGTCGGCGAATGGCTTTGTATGCAGAGGCTAAAGCCAGTAGGCCGGAACGTTGGAGCGGTAAAACTCGCGATTGGTCGCGACCAACAGTTGCAATGCTGAATCCCGATAAACCGGAGAACGATCACTAAAAACTATAGAGCGCAGCTTAGGAAAACGAGCAACTATCTTGACAAATACCGCGACGAAGGTGTATTAACCCCATCCTATACTCAAACTACCGCTGGACATTGAGCTTTGAATGACATTTACAAGAAAATTGAGCGCCTCCCAGTATCACACAATTTTTTTTACTGGCTGGCATTTACTCCGCTCATTGCTCATTCAATCTCTGCTAAATATACGGTGCTTACTAGCAATGGTGGCGGCTACGAATTAGTTGCCCGACTCATTGGCAGGAGCAATGTCTTAGAGTTGACTTTTTGGGAAACAGCGAGTTTATACACACAAGATATCCTTCTCGCCGGAGTTTTAATGCCCGCAATTGTTTTAACGGTTGCGGCTGGTTTGGGACCAAAAATTAGAGCCGCACTTGTTCTTCTCTTGTTACTTGCGCTCTCACTGCTTATTTTTATACAGATTAAATGCTTCTGGAACGTTGGCACTTTTTTACCGCTCAAAGTTTTACTTGCCGGGCTTACCAAAAAGAACTTGATGTATGCTGGAGATTACATAGCACTTTCTAGTATCCTGAAGCTTATGGCTATCTACGCTTGCGTGCTTCTTTTGGTCGCCTGGGCGTACCTCTTTGAAACTAAGATAAAAAAGAACCATGTTCGCAGCAAGAGAACCCCCCTCCTAATTGCAATACTCATCGGCTGTACTGCTTGGGCCACTGCTCCGAACAGCACGCCATACAACACTAGCATTCTTTTTTATGCTGCACAGCACGCCTTAGGCATAGAGAACCCGAACAGCGATTTCGAGTATCACCAGGCTTCGCCAGAAAACCTTCCTGGAATATTCCGCACACTCACAAATACAGCAGAAATATCAAAGGACGATCGGTACTGGCAGCGCGCAAAAGATTACGATGTGATCTACTTCATATTGGAGGCAACACCGGAGCAATGCACTAGCTTCACAGCACCTATAAAAGCCCTACCCAACATGAACTCACTTATCTCGAGTGCATTCATTTCGAAACGACACCACTCTACATATCCCTATACAGTGCGAGCTATATTCTCTATTTTTAGCTCTTGGTACCCTTCGAACAATGCTACAGATTTTATCAAGACGCATGACAGCAAAGGCCAGCAACTAATAGCGCCTGGCGTGGTTCGCTCCCTCAGAAATATAGGATATAAAACAGCAGTTTTTGAGCCCGACGATACAGATGACTGGGAACATGATAAGCAGCGATATAATGCTCTGGGATTTCACAAACAAATATTTCCCAGCGCTTCAAACGAATACCTGGCAACGCTAGGCGCAGACGCGCACTGGCGGGCTAAAATAGAAGAACGCGATCTTCACATCCTAGACTTAATGAAGAATGAAATAGCGGCTGCGGCAAGTCGAAACAAACGGTATTTATTCTCTTTTCAGCCGCAATATACACATGGCCCCTGGCCTAATGTAGACTCTTCCGTCGCGCTTGAGGACACTATTTCAGAGTGCAGTAAGCTTATGTCGCGTGTGGACGGGTGGCTTGGAGAAGTACTACAGCTGCTCACGAGTCTTGGCCGCCTTGAAAAAACTTTGATTGTAATTACCGGTGATCACGGCATTCGCACCAGCACTGAGCACCCGCCATTTAATGGCGGCTCGCTGGATGCAATTACCTTCAATGTACCTCTATTAGTCTATGCCCCTAACATTCTAAATGGCCCCGTTGAGATCGACTCGCTAAGCTCACACATAGACATCACGCCAACCATTTTGGATTTAATAGGCGTCAGATCGGGCAGGGCGTATGAACAGGGACTACCGATATGGGATGAGAATCTTCGAACAAGAGACACCTATTTTCTAGCACGAAACTATTTAGGGGGCGACGCGCACCACTCTGAGAATAAGTTCTTTTCGATTAAGTATCTTTTTGGGTTGGCCTGGGCGACCCCATCAGACGATGCGATGACCTTTACAGGCCCTCCCTTGGATAAGGATGCAACCATGGCTATTCGCGCAAAACACGAACGTATGAACGCATTCATGAACAAATGGTCTGAACTTTTACTACCGTCGACTCTTGAGGGCGACGGCCATGAAACTCACCCATTTGATAAAACAGACAACGAGCCCTAGTGTCAATGAGCCTCCTGAAGCTGAAAGCCGACGGGTGATCCGTGTTGCAGGGTGACCGGTAAAAACGCTGAAGGTAATTCTTGAACGCGCAGCGAAGCTTCGTCCGAAACAGCGCCCGGGTTACGCTCAAAAATTCGACACCAGTAATAAAGCCTGGCGACGTTAAGCTGTTCACGGCGGCACCAGGCCGCTTTAGAAAGGCCGCCGGTTTGCCACTGCTGGTACTGCGCTTGCCAGAAGGTGCGGTCCTTACAAGCCGGGGAAGGTAAAGGGGGAACCGGGTGCGTCTTATCCATAGGAATCTCCCGTTGCGGGGAGTTAATCACAGGAGCGCACCGTGTCAGAAGATCGAGAGACCGAAAAGAGTGCTGTACACCGGGGCCTTACGTTGCGAGGCCAAGTCCGGATATGGGGATAGCCAAGAACCTATCGATCAGACTGTGGGTACAACTTGTTGATTGAGGCCAGATAACGAATGTATTTGATCAGCTTGGTCTGCTCGTCGTTGTTCCAGGAGACCTCCCCAACCTGACTCATCCGCGACTCCAAATTTACCTTGCCAAACAAATACGGATATTCCCTGCGGTCACTTAATAGCGATAGCCCGATGAACGAATTGTGAGAATCGAGGCCAAGCAACTCAAGCAATGTCGGCACAATATCAAGCTGGCTGCCGCGCACATCGTCTACACTTCTCATGAGTGGCGCATGGAAAGGCGAGTAAATCATCAACGGGATCTTATCGTAATAGCCGATGTCCTCTCCTCTGACTTCAAGGTACTCAGACGTAGGAAAGAGCGCATGATCTGATGTGACTATTACAATCGTATTGTCCTTGAATCGAGATTTTTTGAAATACTCCCAAAAGACCCCGAACCCAGCGTCTGTCGAATAAACGCAGTTCAGCAAGTCATTATCCACCCCAGGTTTTTCGACTACCGGATAATATGGATGATGTATATCCATGGTCGCGATAGACATAAAAAATGGACCGCCCTGGCGCTTTTCCAACCAGCGTGTAACCTCATTAAATGTATCTATATCACTAGCGCCCCAGGGCCCCAATTCATATTCGCGCTGATCCGCATACTTGTCGGTTGCCACTGATAAAAAATCGTCATATGACGCAGAAACCCTGAAGTAATTAGCTGTATCAGCAAATCCGGGATCACCGCCCTGCACATGCACACTTTCGTACCCATGTTGCTTTAGCAAAAGGGAAATAAACGGGTAGCGCGTCATGAGTGACCCCTCCCTGTCACTATCTTGCTCGTATACGTCTTCATGTTCACCCCACCTTTTCAGATTAATCGTTGTCCTGAATAAGTGAAGCGATGACGCCAATGTGGCTATCTGCCCTTGGAGGGTGGGTGTATTCGCATTAACAATATTTGAGAAGGAGCGTGTGCCTTGGCCAAACTCAGTTAAATTCGGTGTGATTCCCAGTTCACGCATAGCCGGGTCTTCCATGAAGTAGGAAGACAAACTTTCCACCAAAATCAGAATTACATTGGGAGGTATTTTCTGCACATCCAGATCGCGAGTGCCACCCAAATAAACACTATCCCGGTACAACGGATACTCCGCAGATACAGTTTCCAAGGGCAGGCCCATAGATGCCAGCTTCGATTTCTCCGAAATGCTCAGCTCAACCTTTTCGACATCACCACTCTGCAAATATTCATATAGCGATTTGAAAAAGTGGTACTCGGGCGGCTTCGCCGTATAAATGTTACTAGTACCACTTTCTGTAAAATACGCGTGGATCCAGACTCCTCCTACCAACAAAACGACAAATGGTGGGATTACACAGTAGGCAGCCAAATAACCTAGCAAAGTGAAATTCTCGCCAGCGCGCTCTGCTTGGTGGCGAACCATTTTTTTAAGAAGGGTAATTACGACAACTGCACCCACTGCGACTGTAATCAGGGACAGTAGGGCGACTCTGGTAAACATCATTTCTATACCGGAGGCATAGAACGCATTCTCCCAGAACAAGGCGTCCACGTGGCTGCCGTAGTAATACAAAATATTCCAGTCGAGCGCGCGTATCGCGAGAAAAACACAGTATCCGGCAACCAAAATAATTCCTAACCATGGCCCACCAACGCGTTTATGGGCCCATAGGCCGACTATCAATACCAAGAATGTATGCAACGCCAGATAAGCCACGAAGAGACGTTCGACCTGATGCCTGTTTTCAAGCCATGAAAAAGGACTCAGATAGATTAAAGAGAAATGCCACAGCAATGCGTACAGGACACCAAAGGAGACCAATAGAAAATGAGGGCTGAGAAAAATGGAAACTACTGCACGCTTCATAAATAATCAGCATCCCCAGAAGCCAAATTATGATTTAGTTAGTTACTTGAACCGGTGATTCAAACCGTCAAAAGCAAGAAGTGCAGCGCTACAAGTGTCGTTTTCAATATTCATTGCATTCGATGCGGGTATAGGATGAATTAAATACACCTTCGTCGCAACCAACATTTACTGAACCTCCTTCGCTGGCCCCTCCCCGCCAAAAACTAGCCCATTCAGCCGCTGATTCTTTGCTCCCCGCTCTGCTTTCCCTTGTTTTCTGCCCGATTCCTGCCCTCAAGCCAATAGTAAGCCCACGCTTCTGTTTCAGGTTTAACTGCTTGTGGAGGATAAGTCACCGGGTTGATTGACGGTACCTCATTTACACTCTCATACGCTAGCGACAAAGCTGTTACCTGAAACAGGATTACAGCAGCAACTAACAGTATTTTACTGTTTGTCATTAGTATTTGTCTTATCATTTATGTCGGGGCCTGTTTGATAATAATCTGGATGTCCTCAGTTACTGTTTACCAATTAAGGGAGGAAGCCCTGGCTTCCTCCCTTAATTGTCGTTTATGGCATGACGTCATTGATTGAAAACACATGAACCGGTGATTCATAGGCTAGTGCCGTGCCATGTAGCAGCACCGAGGCTATTGCAAGGGAAAGCGGTGTTTTGCGGAATATTGTTGTTATCATAAGAATATCTCTCTATGTGTGCGATGAATTGCCAGACCATCAGCCAAGGCAAACCGCTTTATAAGTCACGTTTAACTTCAACGATTCTAATTTAGCACCAAGAAAAAAAAGGCCTTTGATATATATCAACTATCACTGGTGTCCCATATACTTGCAAGAGAATTGCAGGTTGGTTTGATAGTGTGAATCTGGAAGCTCTGGAGGGTCTCCCCGAAGTAGTCTCAGCAGGTCACGGCGTTCGAATTTATTGAGCTGTAAAAGCTGAAGGATCTGTTGCAGGCTTTCTCCAATGGAGCTGGCGAACTTTAAATAGAGCCTGCTCATAAACTGTAATACATTGATGTATATAGGTATTTACTCGTTTCAGCGGTACAATGGTGCACGAAAAACAAGCCCCCACCTTCAAAAAAGCGTGCACCCATGATCCGAACACAGAATCATCGACAGCTCTCCCTGGCAGAGTTTGATCGGCCCCTCCAGACCGCGCTGGATGAAAACAACCGCTGGATTAAGATGAGTCAGTGCATTCCCGGGGGCGCGGTGGCCGAGGCCTATTACGAAGGCCTTTCCAGCACACAACGGCGGCCGACCAAAGATGCCAGCCTGGTCGTCGGTGCTGTGATTATCAAGCACAAGCTGGACCTCTCCGACCGGGAGACCGTGGCACAGATTCAGGAAAACCCCTATCTCCAATACTTCGTCGGCTTGCCCGGTTATCAGATGGAAGCCCCATTCGTCCCGTCGTTGTTTGTCGAGATCCGCAAGCGTATGGGGCAAGCCGTGTTTTGATTGATGTTTTTTACGAGGCGGTCATCGAGGCTGTGGACAAAGACAAAGCGAAGAAGGGGGTGGCAAAGCGGCAAACACCGGCGGAGAATTCCGATGACGATAACCCGCCACCGGGGGGCTCGGCTGGCGAGCCGGCGTCTACCTCAGAAGAAGCGACGAATCAGGGAAAGCTGATCCTCGATGCCACCGTTGCACCGCAGGCGATCCGCTTCCCGACAGACCTTAGCCTGCTGAATGAGGCCAGGGAGTTCAGCGAACAGATCATCGACCGGCTCTATGCCAAGGCAGGGCTGACGCATAAGCCCCGGACCTACCGTCACAAAGCGCGCAAGGCCTACCTCGCCATCGTGAAGAAGAAGCGCCCGGGCGCAAAGTTGATACGCCGTGGCATCAAGCAACAGCTGCAGTACCTACGCCGCAACCTGGGCCACATTGAGCAGCTGTTAACGCACTTTCCGGCTTATAGGCCATTACCCTTGCCACGCTGGTTGTTGCACCGGTACTGGGTGATCCAGCATGTGCTTGCTCAACAGTGGGCGATGTACCACAGCAAGACCAGACGTTGCGATGATCGCATCGTGAGCATCAGCCAGCCGTACGTGCGGCCGATTGTTCGCGGCAAAGTGGACAAGCCGACGGAGTCTGGTGCCAAGCTCAGTGTCAGCTCTCATCGGTGACGGTGTGGCGCGAGTCGATCACCTGCGGTGGGATGCTTTCCATGAAGGCCATGACTTGCCCTCACAAGTCGAGGCCTATCGGGAGCATCATGGTGTCTATCCTGCAGTGGTTCTGGGCGACACGCTTTACGGTAGCCGGGACAACCGTCGATACCTCAGAGACCGCGGCATCCGTTTTGCAGGAAAGCCCCTGGGCAGGCCGAAGAAAGTGACCGAGGAAAACCAGGGGGCGCTGAAACGGCTGGCAGCCATGCGACGCGAAGCGTATTTGCAGCGGATTCCGATTGAGGGCAAGTTCGGTCAGGGCAAGAACGGCTACCGACTCAACTACATCCGGGCGAAGCGATCCGATACGTCCAGGGCGTGGATCAACAGCATCTTTCTGGTGATGAACCTGTTGATCCTGTTGCAGGCGTTTTATTGGCTCTGGAGAAAGACCTGGGCTGGAGGGGAACACGGGCTCCCGAACCTCGTCAAAACCTGTGTCGGGCAATGGCGGGCGTGGTTGGAGCGGTGGCGGCGCCCAGTGTTGGAATATGCACCGCTGGCAAATTTATGAGCAGGCTCTAACTACGGCACACATAAAACTGAAAAGGTGCGTGCCTGGTTTGCTTCGCACCCGCGTTACCACGTGCACTTTACTCCGACATCAGCATCGTGGATAAATTTGGTCGACGAGCGATTCTTTGCCCTGATCTCGCAGCGGTGGATCAAGAGAAACTCGCATCGCAGCACACGAGAGCTAGAATCAGCTATCCGTGAGCACTTGGACATCTACAACAAAGACCCCAACCCGTTTGTATGGAAGAAGACAGCCGACCAAATCGTTGAGTCCATTGCCCGGCTATCGGACAAACTGAATGCAGGGCGAACTTATGCTAAGGGACACTAGGAGCATGCTGTTAAATAAGAAAGTTCCAGGCCACTAATTCACTGGGTCAACACCGCCGTTTCAGGGAACTGATATTCCAGAGCCCCGATATCACACTGTCCATCCCTCACCTCCGGGTCGTCTGCATCGACCGGTGAGCCGGCATTGATCGCTGCGGAATTCGGCTTGAGCGAATAGGCGCGCCGGTAGAAATCAAGCATATCAGTTGGCGTAACGCTGCCGGCGATAATCTCGGCCTGGCTGTAGGGGAAGGGATAGCCCGCAGTGGGATCAACGATGACGTCTTCGGGATTCTGAACCTCCACATCGTGCAGGCCGTAGCCGTCATCACCCTCAACCTTGTCACTCATCGAGACCTTTAGATAACGATCACCGACATCCGAGAACAGATTGTAGTCGGTATACGTGACCGAATCCGTCTGTTTTTGCTCATCGTTGATGCTGTGCGTCGTCCGCATGAACAGATTGTTTCTAAGCTCCATGCCAACGACGGGAGACGTGGTCAGATGAAAATAAATTCCGTCTCCCACGCCACGCATATCAATGGTATTGTTCCGGACCAAACAGTAACTGCCGTAATTGGCACCTATCGCCATTATTGCTCCATAGCTCTTACCGACGAAGATATTCCGCTCAAACAAACAGTTCGGCGCCATACCGAGCACATGCTCGTGGGAGTAATCGTTCTGGCTCGCTCCCTCAGGAACTGTTTCGGAGACGAAGACGTTGCCCCGCAAGGTGCCTTTGGGCGCTTGCGCGACCCAGGTTCCCCCATTGAAGACGTTATCAATAACCTCCGAACCCGCAGCGGAACCAGTAAAGGGTGACGGTCCGGTGCCTGGAATAAAATCGCCGTAGATACCAAAGTAGTTTCGCTTGATGATCGATGCCTGCTGACCTGAATAGAAACTTCCCAGGCTGATGTTATCCTCAAATACCAGCAAAGGCGGCTCCAGCACTGGATAGGTCGCAGACAAGCTGATGTTCAGCAGCCTGGAGAAGCGGATTTCGCCCTGACCACCCCGAATCTCTAGTTTCCCGCCCGTGGCTCGTGCATCGACGATAATCGGCGACTCTGCAGTGGCGTTCATCAGCAGCCGGCTCCTGTCTTTGGTTAAGAGTATGTAGCCCCCCTTGTAGACGATCCGGGTTCCCGGCAACACCGTCACGACGGTGCTTGCGCCAGAAATCGTCGTATCGCCTATGATATTGATGACGCCGCTCCAGACCTCACTGCTTTGGATCCAGCCGCTCTTATCCACTCCCGCGTCAAGTCCGGTCTTGAAGCTCCACACCGTGCCGGCTGCGGTACCCGCGTCATTGACCTCGTCGATGCGCCAGTAGTAAGTCGTATTGGGCTGCAGTACGCCAGGATCGAAAGTCGTGCCGGCCTGGTTCCCCTGAAAGTCTCCCGGAGGCGCAGTCCCGAAATAGACATCATGACTGTTGGCGTTGCTCCCCGCCGTCCACCCCAGATCTGTTGTCACCGACGTGCCGGTTGCGTTATCAGAAGGATTGGGGTCGGTCGCGATGCCCGGCACACCGGGGTCGGGGGGGGAGGAGTCGGTATAGGTGATGGTTAGCTTGGGCCGATTTGCCGCTGCGGCATTCTCCGTAGTCGGAATCCAGTTGGCAATGCCTAAACGACTGTTTCCCGAAGGAGCCATCGCAAGCAGCATGCCAAAGTTGGCGTAGTCGCCATCAACCCAGCCCTGGACCAACGCCGCGAGGTTCGTGCTGCTTCGCATAGCCGATGGAGTACCACCCAAACGGATCGTTCCGGCGGCCGCACTATCATAGTCCGTGCCGGCTAACAGGCCCTCGGCAGCCCACGTTATGGCGGTGTTGCTCTTGTCAGGGTAAAGATACGTAACGCCGGCTGCGCTGGTGGGGTACCAGTCCCAGTAGTTACCCTCGCCTTCAACCCAGGGTGTTTTTACCCGGTAAATGGGTATGTCATACCCATCAGTGTAGGCGTTATAGATGCCGAGTATGGCGTTATCAATGGTTGCGCCTGCAGGAATCCCGCTCAGGTCGAAGCGAAAGAGCATTTTCTGTTGAGCGTCCTTAACGTCGCCATACGCTTCATAAGCATCCCGTGGATCCAATCCCAAACCGGATGACGATCCGTTGTCCCCGCCGTGATTCTGGTTTCGGCCATCCAGCCAGGCACTGTTCCTTACCCGCCAGGCGGTTATCACCGCGTCCTCGACGAGGTCCGGGCCCTGCAGCACGACCTGCGTCGGGCCGTCCGACACGTCAGTTGTGAAGCTCCACACCGTACTGGGTGTGGTGCCCGCGTCGTTGACCTCGTCGATGCGCCAGTAGTAAGTCGTATTGGGCTGCAGTACGCCAGGATCAAAAGTCGTGCCGGCCTGGTTCCCCTGAAAGTCTCCCGGAGGCGCAGTCCCGAAATAGACATCATGACTGTTGGCGTTGCTCCCCGCCGTCCACCCCAGATCTGTTGTCACCGACGTGCCGGTTGCGTTATCGGAAGGATTGGGATCGGTCGCGATGCCCGGCACACCGGGGTCGGGGGGGGAGGAGTCGGTATAGGTGATGGTTAGCTTGGGCCGATTTGCCGCTGCGGCATTCTCCGTAGTCGGAATCCAGTTGGCAATGCCTAAACGACTGTTTCCCGAAGGAGCCATCGCAAGCAGCATGCCAAAGTTGGCGTAGTCGCCATCAACCCAGCCCTGGACCAACGCAGCGAGGTTCGTGCTGCTTCGCATAGCCGATGGAGTACCACCCAAACGGATTGTTCCGGCGGCCACACTATCATAGTCCGTGCCGGCCAACAGGCCCTCGGCAGCCCACGTTATGGCGGTGTTGCTCTTGTCAGGGTAAAGATACGTAACGCCGGCTGCGCTGGTGGGGTACCAGTCCCAGTAGTTACCCTCGCCTTCAACCCAGGGTGTTTTTACCCGGTAAATGGGTATGTCATACCCATCAGTGTAGGCGTTATAGATGCCGAGTATGGCGTTATCAATGGTTGCGCCTGCAGGAATCCCGCTCAGGTCGAAGCGAAAGAGTATTTTCTGTTGAGCGTCCTTAACGTCGCCATACGCTTCATAAGCATCCCGTGGATCCAATCCCAAACCGGATGACGATCCGTTGTCCCCGCCGTGATTCTGGTTTCGGCCATCCAGCCAGGCACTGTTCCTTACCCGCCAGGCGGTTATCACCGCGTCCTCGACGAGGTCCGGGCCCTGCAGCACGACCTGCGTCGGGCCGTCCGACACGTCAGTTGTGAAGCTCCACACCGTACTGGGTGTGGTGCCCGCGTCGTTGACCTCGTCGATGCGCCAGTAGTAAGTCGTATTGGGCTGCAGTACGCCAGGATCAAAAGTCGTGCCGGCCTGGTTCCCCTGAAAGTCTCCCGGAGGCGCAGTCCCGAAATAGACATCATGACTGTTGGCGTTGCTCCCCGCCGTCCACCCCAGATCTGTTGTCACCGACGTGCCGGTTGCGTTATCGGAAGGATTGGGATCGGTCGCGATGCCCGGCACACCGGGGTCGGGGGGGGAGGAGTCGGTATAGGTGATGGTTAGCTTGGGCCGATTTGCCGCTGCGGCATTCTCCGTAGTCGGAATCCAGTTGGCAATGCCTAAACGACTGTTTCCCGAAGGAGCCATCGCAAGCAGCATGCCAAAGTTGGCGTAGTCGCCATCAACCCAGCCCTGGACCAACGCCGCGAGGTTCGTGCTGCTTCGCATAGCCGATGGAGTACCACCCAAACGGATCGTTCCGGCGGCCGCACTATCATAGTCCGTGCCGGCTAACAGGCCCTCGGCAGCCCACGTTATGGCGGTGTTGCTCTTGTCAGGGTAAAGATACGTAACGCCGGCTGCGCTGGTGGGGTACCAGTCCCAGTAGTTACCCTCGCCTTCAACCCAGGGTGTTTTTACCCGGTAAATGGGTATGTCATACCCATCAGTGTAGGCGTTATAGATGCCGAGTATGGCGTTATCAATGGTTGCGCCTGCAGGAATCCCGCTCAGGTCGAAGCGAAAGAGCATTTTCTGTTGAGCGTCCTTAACGTCGCCATACGCTTCATAAGCATCCCGTGGATCCAATCCCAAACCGGATGACGATCCGTTGTCCCCGCCGTGATTCTGGTTTCGGCCATCCAGCCAGGCACTGTTCCTTACCCGCCAGGCGGTTATCACCGCGTCCTCGACGAGGTCCGGGCCCTGCAGCACGACCTGCGTCGGGCCGTCCGACAAGTCAGTCGTAAAGCTCGGCATTGGATTAAGCGTGGTACTGCCACCATCGACCTCGCCGGTCATCTGGTTAATCTCACTCGTGCCCACCAGAGTTTCATCGTTATCGATACGCGGGGAGTCGGTAACCGTCAAGGCGCTGGTCTTATTGACTGCCCTGCGCAGTGCCGAGTCACGGCTGTAAACCGCGATTTCCTTTTGATCAGCTTTAGCAGCGGGTATTCTGGAGGTCTTCGAAATTTCAGTGAGACCACGTCTAAGCTCAGGCACAAGTGGTTCGGTTTCCTTGGGCTCCAGAAACCAATAGGTCGAACTGCGGACAATAGTGCCATCTTCATAAAACAAATCGGCATCAAGCTCACGTTGGGTCCAAACGTTTTTTGGCAGCGCTGCCAGATCGACGGTCAATACTTTAATTAGTGTGGAGTCATCGACCCCGAGTGCGTGCGCTTCATCACCATCCGAAACCCTGCAGCACCGGAAACCGATTTGTTTGTAATCACCCGTGAAACTGAAATGTGCCGTCTTTCTCTGAAGCTTTGCATCCTCCAATGGCAATGGGTTTATCAGTCTGCCGTCCGTGCCCAGATCGTAACTGTATCTGGCAACGGGCGCAGGTTTTGGAGCAGGGTGCCCGGGCGTTGCCGATTGTCCAGGAATAGGTTCAGCAGGTGTTACCGGAATTTGCTTAAACACGGCTACTAGCGAGGGTACTTTAACACCCCAGTGCTGTTGCACAGCGTCGGCTGGAATATTGAAGCCACATTCATTTTTAACCGCATCCGTACAGTAGTTGAGCCACTGGTCAAACTGCCAGCCGTCTCTTGGTTCTGCATAGTAGGTCTCGGTGTACTCGCCCAGCACAATATTCTTTGTGCAGGTTTTCTTTTTTTCCTGGAAATCTTCCAGGTAACACGTGCGTGTACCCGTGGCTGACAAAACGTCGCCCTTACCGATAATCTCTATGGGGTGGCTACATGCGAAAAGGGTGGACTGGAGTCCGAGCAATAGGATGTATTTTACGTAGTTCATCATACGTTCCCTGTATCGGTTGAATCTGCATGGTCCTAGACATGCAGTTACAATAGTAATTATGTGTGCATTGTACCGTGACCAACTAAGCCACTCGGGTAAAATTCGACCTTTCAATGAGGCAGATCAAGAATTCTGCCGCCGGGTAACAGCAACAGGCCCCCTTCACTCTAATCTGCTTTCCTGAAGGAGGTACGCGTGAGAATTGCCCCCATGCAATCACAGGAATTTGCGGCGAACTCGTTCGACTGCTCCCATGACAAGGTCCTGGAGCAGGTTATTTTTAACAATGCCGAAGTGTTTGAGCCTCGCCCTGAGCGAACGAAATATGGCATTTACCTACGCAGGACATGATCGAAGCTGGCGTCGATTATATCGTCGGAAGTTTCATTCTATTTTTGACGACTCGCCTGTTGGTAGAAGACCTAGTGCGTCGAATCCTCACGAAACCCGCCAATTTTTACGGCTGAACTGAGACCCGGCCCAGGGGCGTAACAGCGCTCAGTGGTGTTAGCCGCCACATTTCAGTGCGCCGTGCAATCGCTTTTTCGGCGTGCCTGCTATTGTAGCGTAGGGCGCCTATTGGGTTTCTTGCCGGATCTTGCACGCTGTAGGACGTCTTCCTCCTGCGGCCATAGCTACGGCTATGCCCTTAGTCGAAAAATCCCGCACCGCGCACAATCTCTCGCCGAGAATTCCAAATATCGGGGAGGTATGGCGGTTAGGTATGCGTCCGAACTAATTCGCCCATTTTTGATAAAAATCATAACTACGCAAGCGCAAAAAGCTCAAGGTATGCAGAAGCGGTACGTTTTTCTGCAGACCACATTTTATTGGTTTTTGTTGGGTGATGTTCAATGGCAAAGGAGAACGAGGCGCAGCGAGTTTGATGAACACTCCAAAAGCTACTGCGTTGGCAACAGTTCTCAGCCTGGTGTTTGGCTGCAGTCACCCCATCGAAATAGTCGGGGAGGGCGATGTGCTGTCCGCCTCGGGCACGCGCAATTGCTATTACGAAGATTTCCTGGCGGGGGCAAAAAGCTGCAACGAAAACCTGGTAGTGCACGAGTATGACGAGACCTACTACGCCGTCCCCAGGGATGGATGGGAGTTTGAGCAATGGTTGAATTACAGCCACTGTGCCGGCACGGGTAATGCGTGCGCGTTCAATATACCTGCTGAAGCGGTAAAAACCGGCTGGGGCCTTACTATGCCACCCTTGGTAGCTGTGTTTGCGAAAAGCACACCGCCACCCCCCAAGCCGGTGGCCATGTACAGTTACCAGTTGGATGCCGCTGGGGGTTTGTTAAACCCCCAGCCATTGGAAGGTGCCCACCTGGACCGCAAATCCGGGTATTTCAGTTTTACCGGGGCTTACAGCAAAGCCACATTCTGGTGCTGCCAGGTTATCGGCGGTGATGAGGTGCACATGCCTGCGGTAACAGACGATACCGCACCACTGGTGCTGCGCGTCGATTTGGGTGCGCTCCCTGCCGATAGCGGCCTGGAACGCGAATTATCTGCGCAACTCTTTGATGACAACGGTGACTACCAGGCCCCTGTGGCGCGCTGGACGCTACAGGAGCGCAGCGTCGACACTGTCAGCTTCGATGACGGTGGCACCCACACCATCGACTACACCATACCGGGTGCGGTTACTATTACCAACGCGACCACCGTAAACCTCGTTGACGGTGCCAGACTGCTGTCCGAAGTGACCAGCGTCTACGACAATCCACCTGACTACAATACCCTGAATATCCATGGGGGCGAGGTGCATGGCCGCGTGTTTCTCGTATGGGGTAACCGAGCCAACATTTATGGAGGTGATATAAGCGGGGATATTTTCAACGATTCCGCTGAGTTGAATATCTACGGCGGGCGGATGACTTCCGTAATCGGCGGCAACTATGCCGGCCACGTTATTATCCACGGAGGCACAGTGGATGAGCTTGTCGCCTATCAACAGCCTGCTGAGATACACGGCGGCAATATCGGCAAAGCCACTTTCCACTATTTTCCCGTGTCGGTTTCAGGTGGCGTTTTTTCGGGGCCTGTGCTTTTGATAGACGCCTATGATTGTCGGATTACGGGGGGCGAATTTCAGGCTGGTGTTACCCGCAGTTCAGACGGAAACTGTCGAATCGAAGGCGGGCAATTTGGTGGGCCCTTTGTTTACACGGATCATGTCGATCGCCCGGATGAGTCAAAATGGACTTTCCATGGCAAACTGCAACTGACCGATGCGGTAAAAGTTTCCGAGAACCAGTATCAGTCGCAAATCTCCGGTACGCTGGCTGACGGCACTCCACTGTCGCAAGCGATCACTTGCCACGCTGAGGGCCTGCACCCCGAATACCTGGGCACACTCTGCAATTTAGTGGAGATCGTCAGTGACTGACGAACCCTGTGGCTCGACCAGTTGGCTGGGGCGCGGGTTCTTCGCTCGGGGCCTCCTTGCATCTCTCCCTGCAATTCGCGATCCCGAAGGCGAGTAATTCGATAAATTGGTGTCGGCAACGAACAAGCAGGTTTAACCTGATGGCATTCAGCGTTACCTGCATCGATCAAACAGGAGTTGAGCACCCCGGCTCGAACCCATGGGTCACCCAAAAAAAAGGGGCGACCCTTTCAGGCCGCCCGCTGACTTGCAGTTAATTCACATCCCTTAGCGGATTTCTAGTGACCCGCGTGACTGATGTGTGATGTGTCCTGCATCGCCTTGATGATGTTATCCAGGTTGTAGCTCGCCGGAGTCTGCAGCGACGGGAATTCCTTGTAGGTTGCGAGTTCCTTCAGCCACAGCAGTTGCCCAATCGGCAGCAGGTTCCAGTCATAAATAAACGCGGTGCTTGGTGCCGCCAGGGCGCCGCCGTAGCCCATGAGGGTTCCATCAACGGTTGCAACCGAACGCTCGAAGGGATCGCGCCTGAGGTTGTTGACCTGGGTCCAGTGATAATTCACCGGATTGCTGAAGGCATCCTGGGCGTTGGAAGAAACCATCGTGTAGTAGAACTTCCAGTTTTTGTAACGCACCGCCGAAGGCTGTGCCCCGGTGTAGTAGAAGAAGGTGTCGCGGGCCGAATCGGCCTTGCCTTCCAGGTAAGCCCGCTGGTCGATACCGTCAAGTGTGGTTTTGACGATCCCCGGGTACTTGCCTGCCTCAATCTGCTTCTTCAGCGCGTCACCCGAGGGCCCGCCGGCGATATTGACGAGGGTGGGCACCCAGTCCAGTGATGAGAATATCTGGTCAGGGTTTGTGCCAGCCTTGATGTGTCCCGGCCAGCGAACGACCATTGGCGCCCGCATGCCGCCTTCCCAGGTGGTCAGTTTGCCGCCTCTGAAAGGCGTGATACCACCGTCAGGATAGGTGATTCCCTCAGCGCCGTTGTCGGTGGTAAAGACCACAATGGTATTGTCCAGTTGGCCCATGTCTTCCAACTTTTTCAGCACATAGCCGATGTTGTCATCCATCTGCTTCATGCCGGCTTCGTTGATACCCCAGTCTTTGCCGCCTTTCTCACCCAGCGTATCCAGGTATTCGTCAGAGAGCATGGTGGTAACGTGCATCCGCGCCGGGTTATACCAGACGAAAAAGGGCTTGTCGGTTTTTTTGGGGTCGTTGCGGTCGAGGAAGTCGATGACCTGGGCGGAAATCTCTTCGTCGACGGTCTTGGAACGCTCCAGGGTCAGCGGCCCTTCATCCTTACAGCTCTGGTTTTTTTCCGTGCCATCCTTGGATATGCAATGCATAACCGGGCGTGGCGGGGTCATACAGAGACCGTCTTTCGGATCGATGGCACCCGGGACCTCTTTCAGGCCCTTGACCGGGGTGTTCGTGCAGGGCGGAACAACGGCCTGGTCGGTCGGGGAGCTGTTGATATCCGGAAAGCTCACCCCCTGCATGGCGTCGAGGTGATACAGGTAGCCCCAGAATTCCTGGAAGCCGTGTGCCGTTGGCAATGACGCCGCTTTGTCGCCGAGGTGGTTCTTGCCGAACTCGCCGGTGTTGTAGCCGAGATCGAGCAGGAATTTTGCCAGCGATGGCGTGCCCGGCAAGAGCGAACTTTCGGCGCCCGGAAGCTGCGGCATCACCATACCGGCCCGCAGGGGATGCATGCCGGTGAGAAATGCGGTGCGACCGGCCGTGCAGCTCTGCTCCGCGTAGTAGGTCATGAACCTGGCACCTTCCTTCGCGATTCGGTCAATGTTGGGCGTCTCCCCAACCATGAGCCCCTGGTGGTAGGCGCCCACGTTCATGATGCCGATGTCATCACCCATGATGAAAAGAATATTGGGTTTTTCCCTGGCAATTGCCGAGTTCCCCACAAGGCAGCAAAGAACCACTGCAATGGTTTTCAATAAATTGTTCGGACTCATTTTTTACCTCGCCTTCAAAGCGAATCCTTGCAGGGCTTGCAAGAAATCGAAAAAACCGTCGCAGCAGAATGCAACGACAGGGAATTCAACGTTTTGGTCGCCGTTGCCGTGCTCAAAGCCGCGGTTGCCAGTACCTTGCAATTCACGCGGGCCACGATAGCAGGGATGTGTCATATATGCTAATATACCGGAAATACATAAATGATAGCCTGTATGCTATGTTGGTTACCGAAACCCGTCTGAAACACCTTCTCAGCGTTGCCGAACACGGTCATTTCGGTCTTGCCGCCGAGTCGCTGAAAATCTCGCAGCCTTCGCTGTCAAAAAGCATTCAGGGGCTGGAGGCAGCCCTGGGCGTCAAACTGTTGGATCGTCAACGCAACGGGGTGGTGCTGACCGTTTTTGGCCAACTGGTTCTGGAGCATGGCAAGCGTCTTCTCCACCAGCACCGTGAGATGCAGCGAGAAATAAAACTGCTGGCCAACTTTGACATCGGTCTGGTCCAGGCGAAGCTGGGGCCCTACCCCAGTGTTGTATCCGGCTATGCCGCCGCCGGCCGTCTCATGGCCCAACACCCCAATATCCGCCTTTCGCTGGACGTGACGGGCTGGCGCAGTGTCTTTCCTGCGGTGCTGGAGGAGGGGGCCGATTTTGGTGTTGGAGAGATTAGTGGCCTGGAAAGCGACCCGCGTTTTGAAGTCGAAGCTTTGGCACCGCACAGCGGTCGCTTTTTCTGCTGCCCGGATCACCCCATCCTCAAAAAGGGCTCCCGATCGCCGGAGGATATGGCTGCCTACCCCTGGGCGGGTCCTCGCTTGCCCCCCAGGCTTGGCAGCCACCTACCATCCGGCGATTTTGCGGCGGGTCACATCGACCCCATCAACGGTGAATTCGTCCCCGCGATGCATATCAATATCCCGTTGAACCTGGGATTGTTCCTGCCAGGAACCAACGTGCTAGTACAAAAGGGAGACCCCCCGGCTTTGCCGGGGAGGCACCCGAAGTTTGACAGTTACAGGAGCTCCTTGCATCGTTGGCGCTTCTGGAGTCGGAACTGGCAGCAGGCACGGCCGTTCCTGTCCCGGGGTTTACTTTTCCAAGTGCCTACGGCTTTGGTTACCTGAAGACGCGCTCCCTGTCGCCTCTGGCGCTGGCTTACATGGCCGAAATTCGTGCGGTGGAGGAAGAGTTCAGGCAGCGCGAAGAAAAGCTGGCCGGCATTTACGGCTAATTCTGCTCAAGCGAAACCACCACGCGAAGTTTTCAGGTGCATTGCACCAGGGTGGTCAGGGCAGTGGCTGCTGAAGTGCCGCCGGTAAGCTGAAGAACAAGCTACGCCAAGGCAGCAGCCATCGCTACAGCGCGCTCTCGCGGGGCTCAGAACCCTTCAGCTGTTTGCTCTTTACCGGTCTTGCCTTCACTATCGCTTCGCCCCTCCAGCCCCCCAAAGGAAAGACCCCACGTGGCTTCGCAATGCGAGCAAGGTACCTTTCCCGGCATCGGGTTGGGTGCTGCAGGCAGGAACCCGGTTAGCCAAGACTGTCCTCGGCGACAAAATACTTGGGATCTTCGATCACGTTGACCTCAACCAGGCTGCCGGCCTTGCGCAGCAGGCGCCGGCACTCGTCGCTGAGGTGCACCAGGTGCAGGGTTTTGTCCGCATTCAGGTAGCGCTCGGCCAGGGTGTCAATCGCCTCCAGGCCTGAGTGGTCGCACACCCGGCTACCCGCGAAATCAATCACCACGTCATCGCGGTCCTTGCCGGGGTCGAACTGCTCCAGAAACGAGGTGACCGAGCCGAAAAACAACGGGCCCATTACCGCGTATACCGTGGAGCCTTTGTGATCCTGTCGGGCCTCTACAGTAATGTGTTTGGCATGTTCCCAGGCGAATACCAGTGCCGACACAATAACACCAACCACCACCGCGACAGCGAGATCGGTAACCACGGTAACGGCCGATACAAGCACCAGTATGAGAGCATCGCTGCGGGGTACTTTGCCGAGAATACGAAAGCTGCTCCACTCGAAAGTGCCGATAACGACGATAAACATAACCCCGATCAATGCCGCTAGCGGGATTTTCTCGATCAGTGGCGATGCCACCAGAATGAACAGCAACAGCGACAACGCGGCGGTTATCCCGGAGAGACGACCCCGCCCGCCGGAGTTCACATTGATCATGCTCTGCCCGATCATGGCGCAGCCGCCCATACCGCCGAACATTCCGGTGGTCGTATTGGCAATTCCCTGAGCCACACATTCCTTGTTACCGTGGCCGCGGGTCTCGGTGATTTCATCGACCAGGCGCAGGGTTAGCAGCGACTCTATCAGGCCGATCGCAGCAAGGATGAGAGAATAGGGAAAAATGATTCCAAGGGTCTCAAGGTTGAAGGGTACGGAGGGTACATGGAAGGAGGGTAAACCGCCTTTTATCGAGGCGATATCGCCAACCACCCTGGTATCCAGGTCGAGACCGAATACCAGCAGGGTAACCACCAGAATCGCCGCCAGGGACGACGGTATGGCTCGGGTAAAGCGCGGCAGGAAGTGAATGATCAACATGGTCAGCAGCACCAGGGCTATCAGCATGTAGAGCTGCGACCCCTGCAGCCATGCCACGTCGACAATCGTGTCCTGCATAAACGTGCCATGCAGCCAGCCGGGTTCGCCGGCCTCCCCAAACTGGGAGAGCTGGGCCAGGAATATGACAATAGCCAGGCCATTGACGAATCCGAGCATGACCGGGTGCGGTACCATGCGGATAAATTTGCCGAGTTTCAGGGCCCCGGCCAGAATCTGCAGCATACCCATGAGTACCACCGCGGCGAACAGATATTCCACCCCGTGGTCTGCCACCAGGGAAACCATCACCACGGCCAGGGCGCCAGTGGCCCCGGAAATCATGCCCGGGCGACCACCGATACAGGCGGTAATAAGGCCTACCATGAAAGCGGCATAAAGCCCCACCAAAGGATCCACCCCGGCGACGAAAGCGAAAGCGACAGCCTCTGGAACCAGGGCTAACGCCACAGTGAGACCCGACAGGACTTCGTTTTTGACGTTACCGGGCTGTCCCGCGCGAAATTCGAACATCTGCTCTCCCATTTTGCAAAGCACTGCTGCCAGTCTGCTGAACAGGCTGGTAAAAGGCAGCGAAGGTTGAACCCATCGGCGGGATTTTTGTTATCGGCGAGAGGAAAGGTGGGGGAGCTTACAAACCGTGCTGAACCGTGGCAATGCGTATTAACCGTAGCGGCGCCAGCGCGTCCACCAGTTTGACAACAATAAGTCAGGGGGCGCGGTGACTGCGCACAAGAATGGATGGCCAGGAAAGGGCCACGCCATAAGGCACGTCATCTAATATCGCAGTATACTGGTGTCCGGTGGGCAACCATCGTATCTGACTCCGTCTCCCGCACCAGAGCTTCGCATATGCTGTATCAACTCAGTGTCAACCAGGCCCGCGTAATCGGCTGTTTGATGGAAAAATCGCTGATAACGCCCGATCAATATCCGCTGACCTGCAATGCCCTCACCAACGCTTGCAACCAGAAATCCGCCCGCAATCCGGTGCTGTCGCTGGATACGACAACGGTCCAGCGGACCGCTCTCGAGCTGGAGGCTGATCATCTGGTGTTGATTGAAGAGAACTACAAAAGCGGCGTACAGAAGTACAAACAGCGCTTCTGCAACTCAACCTTCAGCAACTACCAGTTCGACCCGGCGCAATTCGCGATCATTTGCCTGCTGCTGCTGCGGGGGGCGCAAACGCCCGGAGAATTGCGGGCGCACAGTGGTCGCCTGCATACGTTCGCCGATAATGCGGCGGTGGTGGCTGCACTTGATAGCCTGATCAATTACGAAGGTGGCCCCCTGGTGGTGCAACTGCCCCGCAGCCCCGGGCGCCGCGATTCCGAGTACATGCACCTGTTCTCAGGACCGGTTGAGGTTGCAGCCCAGCCTGACCAGGGCCAACAGAACCCGGCTACCCGTTCGCCGCGGGTTGATACAGCCGATCTGGCGCAGCGGGTTGCGGCGCTTGAAGCCGAAGTCGCCAGACTCAAACTGCTGATCGAAGGCCAGTAGCCGGTCGTCTTCCTTCAGAGGCACGAAGGATGCCGCGGACACTGACCACCACGCCAAAGCCTGAACCAATCACAATCGAATCGTAATGGTAGCTGATGGGTTTCTGCCTGAATTGGTCCTGCTTTCGCTGGTGCTGTGCATGGCGCGGGCAAGCGCTTAGGAAGAACCCATCATTTCACAAGGGTTTGGCTTGTGGTCATCGGTGGCTACGGATACTTGTATTTTACGCAGGGCGAGGACCATCAACGAGGCACTTGCCAGCAGGTAGATCAGCGACCAGCCTACGAGCGTTGCTGGCAAATTTTCATTGCCGATTGCCAGGCTGACAGCTATCAGCACCCATCGCAGGATCTCCAGGCGAAGTAAGCCGGCTTTACCCTGCAGTGCAGCACCCATCACATAGAAAGTGAGGCAAAGTAACAACACATAAACCCAGCCATAGAGTGATGGAAGCGGCTTCAATATTGCCTCGAAAGCGACAACCAAAGGCAGGCAGAGTGCGAAATGGGCAGCGATTAACCAGCTTGCGGTGGAACCCGGGCTGGCATCGTACTTGACGAAATGTTCCAGGTTGCTTTTCTCGAGCGGAAACCGTTCCACCACATCGGCTGGCCGCCACCCCGTGGGAGACAACCAAATCTTCCATCGGGCGGAACGGCTATTGGTATGCCAGGCATCACAAAGCATCTGCCAGTATATTTGCAGGTTGGCCCATAGCGGATTCCAACTGTGCAGGACCGTGCGAACACCGTAGATCGCCGGTATGCTTTCATCTTCTTCCTTGAAGGTACCGAACATCCGGTCCCAGATTATCAGCAGCCCACCATGATTCTTGTCGATATATTCCGGGTTCTGGCCGTGATGTACCCGATGGTTGGAGGGCGAAATAAAAAACCACTCAAAGGGCCCGAGCTTGGGAACAAACCGGGTATGAACCCAGAACTGGTAAATCAGGTGCGCCGACGCGATGGTCACGAACATGCTTGCCTGCATGCCAAGAAGAAAGCAGGGCAGGTAGAAGATCCAACTGAGCAAAAACGAGGAACTCGTCTGCCGCAGTGCCGTCGACAGGTTGTAATCCTCGCTCTGGTGATGCACCACATGGGATGCCCAGAACAGTTGCCTTTCGTGGCTGATGCGGTGAAACCAGTAATAGCAAAAGTCGTAGAGTAGGATCCCGCCAACCCAGGCCCATATCGAGTTGGAATCCCAGCGCCAAAGATCGGCACTCTGTTCGAGATTGCTGAATATACGCCCGCCAATGTCCAGCAACACCAGCTTGGTTGAGGTGCTGAGCACTCCCAGCATCAGGCTGTTGATGGAGTCATTGACTCGATAGGTATTGTTACCCTTGTACCAGCCCCAGCCGACTTCCAGCAGGATTAACAGGATAAAAAACGGAATTGCGTAGGGAACCAGATCCATAAGTTGTCGGCTTTTCTCAGCATCAGGGCTATTTGGCTGGCCCCAACGCTACCGCAAAAGCCTTTATCTGCCAAGCGCGGAAAGGGAGTGGTCCGCGCTCCCTGGGGCGAGGGATAGCGAGCTAGCTGGCAATAGGCGTTGATCAAGCATTGTTGCAAAGCCTTGGTAGTTGTATGTTCCAAAACCCGCCATATAATGCGAGCGTGTTCAGCGCCCGTAGCTCAGCTGGATAGAGCAACGGCCTTCTAAGCCGTGGGTCGCAGGTTCGAATCCTGCCGGGCGCGCCAATACTCCCATGCCTGCCCATTGGGCGGGCATGGGAGTATTGGTTTGTCTGGACGGTGAGAAGCTGCCGGTTCGACCAGGTCGTCCCCCGGGGGCGACCTGGCGACAAGGCGCGCCAGCGCCGCCGCCCCGAAGGGGTCGTTACAGCCCTGAGGCTGAAACGATCCATCCTGCCTGTTGCAGCCACTGCTGTACTCTGACCGTAAGTGGCGGGCCTGTGAGTATTGGCTTGTCTGGACGGTGAGAAGCTGCCGGTTCGACCAGGTCGTCCCCCGGGGGCGACCTGGCGACAAGGCGCGTCAGCGCCGCCGCCCCGAAGGGGTCGTTACAGCCCTGAGGCTGAAACGATCCATCCTGCCTGTTGCAGCCACTGCTGTACTCTGACCGTAAGTGGCGGGCCTGTGAGTATTGGCTTGTCTGGACGGTGAGAAGCTGCCGGTTCGACCAGGTCGTCCCCCGGGGGCGACCTGGCGACAAGGCGCGCCAGCGCCGCCGCCCCGAAGGGGTCGTTACAGCCCTGAGGCTGAAACGATCCATCCTGCCTGTTGCAGCCACTGCTGTACTCTGATCGTAAGTGGCGGGCCTGTGAGTATTGGCTTGTCTGGACGGTGAGAAGCTGCCGGTTCGACCAGGTCGTCCCCCGGGGGCGACCTGGCGACAAGGCGCGCCAGCGCCGCCGCCCCGAAGGGGTCGTTACAGCCCTGAGGCTGAAACGATCCATCCTGCCTGTTGCAGCCACTGCTGTACTCTGATCGTAAGTGGCGGGCATGGGAGTATTGGTTTGTCTGGACGGTGAGAAGCTGCCGGTTCGACCAGGTCGTCCCCCGGGGGCGACCTGGCGACAAGGCGCGCCAGCGCCGCCGCCCCGAAGGGGTCGTTACAGCCCTGAGGCTGAAACGATCCATCCTGCCTGTTGCAGCCACTGCTGTACTCTGATCGTAAGTGGCGGGCATGGGAGTATTGGTTTGTCTGGACGGTGAGAAGCTGCCGGTTCGACCAGGTCGTCCCCCCGGGGGCGACCTGGCGACAAGGCGCGCCAGCGCCGCCGCCCCGAAGGGGTCGTTACAGCCCTGAGGCTGAAACGATCCATCCTGCCTGTTGCAGCCACTGCTGTACTCTGATCGTAAGTGGCGGGCCTGTGAGTATTGGCTTGTCTGGACGGTGAGAAGTTGCCGCTTTGTTGACTCTGTAACCATTACCGTCAGAACGAAAAACCCCCGGGTTATCCGGGGGAGTGCTTTTCTGTTTCCAGTATGTCACTGGCGTTTGCTTGTCACGGGTTGGCGGCGTCCTTGCTGATGCTATGCCGGTTCGCCACTGTTTCTCAGTCTTGAAAGTACGCTGGCAATCATCAGTTCTCGGTCAGTTTTGCCTGACGATTGGATCTCCCTCTCGAAGGGGCTCTCCTCAATGCGCTCGATCATTTCTTCCATGCTGGCTTCGCTTGTATCTATCGCTGATACAGTTGTCAATATACTGGCTCGCGTATCCCGCAACGTTTCAAGCTGGGCGGCAACGGTGTTTTGATATTGGTTGGATGCTGCCAAGTGGGTCGTCATGCGCTGTGCCTCAAGCACTTTGACTTCCCGGGCATGTTCGCGAATGGCGTTTTTGAGCTTGCGTAAAGTGACTTCCTCAACGCTTATACGCTGGCTCACCTCGAGATGCCGCTGTTTCAATTCTTCAACAAGCGCGAGTTGGGTGGCAATATCGCTTGCCGCCATCAACAGCAAATCTTCGCTGCGCTCCTGAACAGAAAGCTTCTGTATTTCACCCTCATACTTTTTGGCTCTGGCTTTTACGCTGGTGATTTCGTTCTCAATATCCTTGCGGCTTGCAATTAGCGCTGCAAGGCCGAGTTTGCGCTTTGCCAGAAGGTTTTGCGCGTCAACAATTTCCTGCCGGTAGATACGTATGGCGTTGGCATCGGTCACTTTTTCTGTTGCCTCTCGAACGTTAGCGCGAAACAGGGTTTGCATTTTACTGAGTAGAGTCATGTCGTCAGCTCCTAATCCATGTCCATGTCGCGAATGATTTTCGAGGTCCGGGCTTCAGATATTTTGTTGTGCAGTCGATCGGCTTCATGTTTGTCACGAATCGTCTTGGACATGGTGATGGTGGAAAACACCAGGAAGAAAGTGCTGATGAGAAAATAACCTTTGATGACCATTTCGCCCGGTAGCATATAAATGCCCAGCAAGGTTGAACCGATAGCCAGTGCAAAGGCTACCTTTACGAAAAATTCCCAGGAAGAAGAGCTGCTGTTCAGTTCATAGTTTTCCATTTCCAGATACCTCAGTTTTGGTTGCTGATCGTCGCGAAAAACGCTGTGAGACCTGAGTATCGAGGGCCGGAAGGGCCGGCGCAATCACCATCGTTAAAGTGGTGTTTGGCAGTACTCGGCGTATCGAGCACTGCTACCGAAGGGGCGGGGAGAGTACGAGAAGTGGCACCACAGTCGGGCGAGTCCTGGCCTGTGTTGGAGCTCAATGGACGTGTTCGCAAGGGGAAGCGGAGTATTCACGCCGTTGCGCGTGGGCGTTGGCCTGGTGTGAGAGTCAGTTTCAATGTATAGCCGCCAGCGATATTTTGAGACCGGGCGTGGTGCTGAGGATGCGGTAAATCAGGACTGGCCGGCGGAATGCCGATAGGGCATCCGGGCTACAATCGCAGCGAGGCAAACTTCTGGTAGCGCCAGTCACGCAGGGCGAGCACCACGGTGTAACCCCGGCGAGTTGCAAAGGGCTGGGTGCTATCCTCCTGATTGAGCTGATCAAACTCCCGGGCGAACCGTTCCATCTTGCGGCGGATCTCGGCGTTGGAGCTTTCGCATAGCATACCGTTAAGTACGATCAGTTCGTGATCCTCGCGTTCAAAGCGGGCACTGAAAAAATCCTGCTGGATTGCCTGGAGAAAAACCTGCTGAATGGGGCCGTTGGGCAACCAGGTAAAATTGGGAGCCACCAGCAGCTTGATACGATTATTTGCCTGCAGCTCAATGATCTGCAAACGATCGAGTTTGGCAAGTTTTTGCACCAGGTCGTAGGGTTCGAATACGTAGTACTCGATAATATTTTCGAAGCTCCAGCGATTCAGTACACAGACGGCGACCAGCAGGAGCGCAAGGTCAGCGGCAATCTCGCGTTCCTGCTCAACCGACAGCGTTTGCAGCCGATCCTTGCGCTGCTCCATCAGGTGCACCAACTCTGAAAACTCCATACCGCACACGGTGCAGATCTGATCCAGCTCGGTAAGGCTGAACTCATGGCGGGAAAACTTGCGCTTGATGGAGGATTCTGACAGTCCCATGGCCGCGGCGACGTGGGCATAGGTCATTTGAGATGACTTCAATGCGGACTTGAGTGCTGCCACCAGGGCTGCGACCTGAGCCATTGTCACCTCGCAGGAAAAGTCGTGTTAATGGGCGCCAAACGCCGCGAAAATTACTATATTTACGTGTATGGTAGCTCCCGGCAAAATAATTGGCCAGCACGGGCAGGATAAATAGAAAACACAGGTGAGTTATCGATGTCGTTAAAGCAGCAGGGTTTCATCCCCTATAGCTTCGTCGTTTTTCTGAATGCTTTTGTCGATCTTGGGCACAAGATCGTCATTCAGAATACGATTTTTAAAATCTACGATGGGCAGCAACAAGTGGTACTCACTGCCATCGTCAACGGGCTGATTTTGCTGCCCTTCATCCTGCTGTTTTCGCCCAGCGGCTACCTCGCCGACAGATTTGCCAAGCATCGCATTATTCGGTATTCCGCATTGTTTGCCGTTTTAGCCACACTGCTGATCACCTTTTGTTACTACCAGGGCTGGTTCTGGGCGTCATTCGGTCTTACCTTTGCGCTAGCTGTTCAAAGTGCAATCTACAGTCCGGCAAAATATGGCTACATCAAGGAACTTGTGGGTAACGAGAACCTGGCCACGGCCAATGGGCGAGTCCAGGCTGTCACCATCGCCGGCATTTTGCTAGGTACCTTCGTGTTCTCGATCCTGTTTGAAAAGCTGCTCGAGGGGCAGGTGCAGGGTACCACCAACGATATCATGAGCCTGGTTGCACCCATTGGTTGGGTGCTGGTTGGTCTGTCATTGGTGGAGTGGTTAATCACGTCGCTTCTGCCCGCTCGTCAAACGACTCGAACCGAGGAAGTCTTCCGCCTGGGGCCCTATCTGCGGCTGCAGTATCTGGGGCGCAATTTACAGGTGCTGTGGCACAACAATACCATCTGGTTATCGATAATAGGGCTTGCCACCTTCTGGGCTGTATCCCAGGTTATGCTGGCGGCATTTCCGGCGTTCGCCAAGGACACGCTGGATATTACCAACACCATTGTCATTCAGGGGATACTGGCCTGCTCCGGTATCGGCATCGTTATCGGTTCGCTTATCGCCGGCAAGGCATCCACCAACTACATTGAGACCGGCCTGATTCCCGTGGGCGCTTTGGGTATCGCAATTGGCATAGCTTTTCTCCCGGCTCTCACCAGCCCCACCACCATGGCCTTCGCATTTGTCCTGGTTGGGGTGATGGGTGGCATGTTTATCGTACCGTTGAATGCCTTGATCCAGTTTCACGCAAAGGAAGAGCAGATCGGTACCGTCCTTGCGGGTAACAATTGGATTCAGAATGTCGCGATGCTGGGTGCGCTGATTCTAACGGTGGTGTTCGCGCTGTTTGGCATCGACAGCGTGGGCCTGTTCTACATTCTAACGGCCGTAGCCATTGTCGGCACCGGATATACCGTTCGCAAGCTGCCCCATTCGCTCGTGCGAATCATTGCGATGGGGGTTTTGAAGCGCCGCTATCATGTAGAGGTGATCGGTTTTGAGAATATCCCCCGGGCTGGTCCAACGCTATTGCTGGGCAACCACATTTCCTGGATCGACTGGGCGCTGGTTCAGATTGCCTGCCCGAGGCCGCTGCGTTTCGTGATGCTGGATCGCATCTATAACACCTGGTACCTGAAACCGTTTTTCAAAGCTTTTGGTGCGGTCCCCATCGCTCCTGGGCGCAGCAAGGAAGCTTTGCAGGAAATTAATCTTTTGCTGCAAGCGGGGGAGTGTATCTGTCTGTTCCCCGAGGGTGCGATCAGTCGTAACGGTCAACTGGGCAAGTTTCACAGCGGATACGAACGCGCTATTGGCGGCTTCACCGATGGGGTAATAGTGCCGTTCTACCTGAGGGGCTTGTGGGGCAGCAGTTTTTCCCGGGCGGACGAGGGTTTACGCAGGTCCCGCACAGCGGACAGCCGCCGGGACCTGATCGTGGCTTTCGGTCCACCGCTAGCCCTGACCACGAACACCAAGGATCTTAAACAGAAGGTATTCGAACTCTCGGAATCCGCCTGGCACGCCTATAGTGGGCACCTGAAACCGCTGCCCCTGGCCTGGCTCCGCGCGGCGAGGCGTCATCCCTGGACCATCAGTTGCGACGATGATGCCGCGGTTCGGTTGAACAATATAGGCTTGGTAAGCCGGGTGGCTAACCTTGCAAGGGCAATGCGGCCCGTCCCCGCTGGTGCACACGTTGGCGTCTTGTTGCCCGCGGGGTCTGATGCAATTGTGACGACCCTTGCAGTTCTGCTCCGGGGTCAGGTGGTCGTCCACCTTGATTTTCGGGATGAACCTGAGGCCTTGCGTTCTGCCGCAGAACTGGCGTCAGTGCAGTGTTTGTTTACGACGCACCAGCAACTACAGGCGCTGGGGGATGCCGATCGAGCGGCGCTGTCACAGCGTATCCCGATCTATTATGTCGATGACATCAATGCCGCTTCTGCCGCCTGGCGATCACTAATAACCCGGCTACTCTTCCTGTTGTTACCTGTCAGTGGATTCCATGCCCTGTATGGTTGTCGCGCGAAGATTGATGACAGCGCTGCTATCGTAATATCGCCGGAACAGGCGGGCCCGCAGCGTCGAGCCGTGCGCCTCACTCATCGAAATATCATGGTCAATATCAAGCAGGTGGCGGACGTACTCAATACGCATCTGGACGACGTTATGCTGTCGCAGCGACCTCCGGCCGACGCACTGGGCTTGACTACCCAGACCCTCATGCCGTTAGTGGAGGGCATACCGGTCGCCTGCCATGCTGATCCCGCCGATAGCCAGGGTTTAGCCAAAACGATCGCGCGCAAAAATGTGACGCTATTATTCGCGCGTCCAGCCCTGCTGGATAAACTCGCCGCTGATGAATCAGTTCACCCGCTGATGCTGGATTCACTGCGCCTGGTGGTGACGGGGTTCGAGCCTATTAACAACGCCAGCCGAATGGCATTCGAGCTCAAGTTCGGCAAGAAAATCTATCCGGGTTTCGGTGCCCCCGAGACCGCACCGTTTGCCAGTGTCAATATACCCGATGCTATCAGCCCGGGAGACTGGAAAGTCCAGCGGGGGAGTGACACCGGCTCCCTGGGGATGCCCCTGCCAGGTTCAAGTTTTCGTATAGTCGATCCAGTGAGTCTCGAAATCATGCCCCTTGGCGGCGAGGGCCTGGTGTTGTTTTCGGGTGACCAGTTGATGCCCGGATACCTGGGGGATGATGAAGCCACCGGGCGCGTTATCGTCGAGCTTGAGGGCAAGCGCTGGTTTCGATGTGGCTACCTGGGCTATCTCACCGAGGAGGGTTTTCTGGTGCTCGGCGACCCCGTCTAACGCGGCAAACATTCCCTCTACGTTGCATTGCCAAGCCTTTCCGGCGGCAGCATTTTCCAACCCGGTGCACTACAATATTGAGGGTTGAAAGAGCCGCCAGTCGCGGCTCAATGCTTACCTAGCAAGCACACAAGGGAAAACAATGCGGGTTACTGTTTTACTATTGACACTGATCTTTTCGAAAGCGGCTTTGGCCCAGTTTTTCGATGGCAAGAACCTGTTGCTGATGTGTACCTCACAGGATCAATCCTTTGCCCAGGGCGGATGTCTGGGTTATGTCGCTGGCGTGTCTGATGTACTCAAGGCTACTGAAAACCGCCGTGGCATGAACGAACGTATTTGTGTGCCCGGCGAGGTAACAACCCTGCAGTTAAAGCACCAGGTGGTCAAGTACCTCAACCTGGTTCCTCAATTTCATGACTATGCCGCGAGTTTTCTGGTCGAGATGGCTTTGCGCTCAGCTTACCCCTGTCATGCGTCCGGTGGTGCCCAGAAGCGCGCAGCAAGCTAAGCAATCCCCCGTGTTCGCCGGCGCCGGTTGAAAGCGCTTCTATAACACACAAATCTATTGTGCAATCTGGTTCTCCGACAGGGCGCTTTGTGGCAAGCTACCGCTTCGACCCGCAAAATGGAGCTGTCAGCATGCAACCACTCCCACATTTTTACAAGGTGTCAAGCAACGCCACCACAGAAAGTCCGGTAAAGCTACAAAGCGATGGTGTTGTCGAGCTGCTATCTACCGCACCCAGGGAGTTTGGGGGTAGCGGTGAGGAGTGGAGCCCGGAAGGTCTTCTGGTCGCATCGGTTGCCGATTGCTTCATCATGACTTTCAAGGCGCTGGCGCGGGCATCCAAGCTGGAATGGGAAACAATCGGCTGTGATGCCGTTGGAAAGCTGGACAGGATCGAAAAGGTTACCCAGTTCGTTGAATACGACTTGATGGTCTCCCTGCAGCTCACCGGTGGCGCTAACCGCCAGCTGGCAGAGCGCTTGCTCGAAAAGGCTAAAGCGGTTTGCCTGATCACCAACTCGCTGAAAGGGGAGTGCACGCTCCAGGCAGAGGTGCTTGGCGGGGATTAAATTGGCGGGGAGTAGAGCAGCCTGCTGTTACCGGAGAGCCGGGGGATCCAGGAGCAATTGATAGTTTCTTTGCAGTGAGCCCTCGGGCCAGCTGATTTGCAGGGTGAAACTGACGTGGGGCTCGCTTACGGGATCTTTCGTGGTCAAGGTGATGGCCTGCGTCGCCCCAGATCCCTTGACGGTCGCCTTGATCGAGCGGGCTTCAGACTCTGAAAGGCCAGACAGCTGGATTTTCAACTGGTCCTTGTTCCATTCCCCGACATCGGTAACAGGGATAACGGCATGCAATGGTTGTCCAAGGCTCGAATTCTGTTGCACCTCGCCGAGGCCTACGGCGCCGGCCTGTTGGCTGGCACATACCAGGAGTGCAATACTGACAAGCATTCTGATCATCGCAGATTTCCTCGGCGTCGATTTCGTTCGTGATTCGCTGATAATAGCATCCACGCCGCTGACGGTGGTATGCAACAGCTGATTTTTGCGGGGTGATACCCGGATTGGCTGCCAACTGTCCGAAGCTGCAATGGCGACCCCGGCAGCACCGGGCTATTTTGGATTGTACCGGGGTTTATTGACGATCATTTCCCGGTCTACGTAGTTGGTTCTGAGCCACCAGCCCAGGGAATCAGATTCACACTGGCGGCGGCGCCGGTCAAAACCCCGGCGGCGACAATGAATTCGAGTAGCCAAAGCACGCAGATTACGCCGTTCGGTTGCGTTTCTGCGATCGCGGAACATATTAGTTTTCATCGGGCCAATGTAGCAAACCGTGCCGAAATCGTCTTGATAAATCGTAACGGTATTGTGGCTCGCTTTTTGACGCGTCGAAGGGTTGCTGGACGCGCGCAACCCGCAGCGGGTGGTTTCGCCAGGCGGTCACTCGTCAGCGTCGATGGCTAGTGCAGCGATACCTGGCAATGTCGCCACCTGGTGCTCCCCATGGGCTTCTTTGAAACGCAGCCCCTGAAGGTCGGGTTGCGCATGGGAGCACTATTGCGTAGTTTTGCCCCCAATCGCGAGCATTCTCCCCGTTGGGAGATGATGCTCGCGGCGACAAAGTCATCGGACCCAACTCTGATCATGAGCGAGCTGCAGTACCCCTTCACCGAGCCACCGGCCTTTGGCAAGACGCTGGAAATAGTACCCGGCGTGTTATGGCTGCGAATGCCCCTGCCCATCGCTCTTGACCATATCAACCTGTATCTCGTGGATGCCGGCGATGGCTGGTACATCATCGACACCGGCATTAAGACGGATGAGGTGCGCCGATATTGGCTGCAGGTTTTCGAGAATTGCCTGCAGGGGCGTCCGGTGATAGGGATAGTAGCGACACATATGCATCCTGATCACATTGGTCAGGCGGGATGGCTGGAGCAGTACTGGCAGGCACCGCTGTATATGACCCTGGGGGAGTACTACACCGGGCGCATTTTTTCTTCTGCCCCAAGCGACCCCATCCCTCGCCTTGCCGAGCAGTTCTATCGTCGTGCCGGATTCGATAGCGACGCAATTGCGCGCATTCGCCGGGGCGCACAGGGCTTCAGCCGGGTTGTCGAACCGCTGCCCGGCGCCTATGTACGGATTCAGGATCAGCAGCTTCTCGATTGGGGCGGCCGCGAGCTGAAGGTAGTCGTGGGTAGCGGCCACTCTCCTGAGCATGCCTGCCTACTCGATCCCAGCAACGCTCTGCTGTTCTCAGGCGACCAGATCATCGCCAATATCAGCTCCAATGTCAGTGTGTTGGCGGTGGAGCCAGAAGCCAACCCCATGCAGCAATGGTTGGAGTCCCACCAGCGCATGCTGGCGTTGCCAGAAGACTTGCTGGTGTTGCCGGCACACGGCTTGCCTTTCAGGGGGGTTCGAACCCGTTTACGCCAGTTGATAGCCCATCATGAGGATCACCTGGAAGCGCTCGAAGAGGCCTGCCTGGAGCCCCGCACAGCCATGTCCCTGCTGCCGGTACTCTTCAAGCGGGAGTTGCGTGAGCGCGAAATAATACTGGCTCTCGGCGAATGCATCGCCCACTTGCACCTGCTTCTGGCCCGGGACCGGCTTGAACGCCTGCTGGTTGACGGCATCTACCACTATCGTACGCTGGATGCTTCTGTTGCCGATCGTGTTGGCAGGGTACAACACGCCAGGGATGATGACCCCATGCTGGTATAACGCCGGCTGGATGGTGACAGCACACTTCCAGCAGCAGCCAGTCTGGCAGCTAAAGGCAGGCATTCGCTACTGCCCCGGAGCGCCGCGGCGACTTGTGCCCGTCGCTCGCTGCCGCTAAAGTGTGGCCCGTTGACAGTCCTGCCCCTGGCCGGGCCGGTCGTCAGGGAAATCGAGTCGAGTAGGATATGGTAAGCGAATTAACACATATCGACGCCAGTGGCAGCGCCAACATGGTCGATGTCAGTGAAAAACCCAGCACCGTGCGCGAGGCCTCTGCTGAGGCGTTCGTGGGAATGCAGCCGAGAACACTGGCGCTTGTCAGCGCTGGCGGGCACGAAAAGGGCGACGTATTGTCGGTGGCCCGGATCGCGGGTATCCAGGCCGCTAAAAAATGTGCGGACCTGATACCGCTTTGCCACCCGCTGGCCCTGAGCTCGGTGAAAATCGACCTTTCTGTGGACACCGGGGCGAACCGGATTCACATTGTTGCCCGGTGCAAGCTTCGCGGTCAGACGGGGGTCGAGATGGAGGCGCTGACCGCTGCCAGCATTGCCGCCCTGACGATTTATGATATGTGTAAGGCGGTGGATCGTGGCATGGAGATTACGGGGTTGCGGGTCTTGCACAAGAAGGGCGGGAAATCGGGTGAATGGTCCGCACCGGTGGAGACTTAATCCGTGATTACCGTACGGTTCTTTGCCAGCTTTCGGGAAAAGCTCGATACACGGCAACTGGAACTCGCGCTACCCGAGGCGAGATGCACTGTGGCCGGTTTGGTCTCACAGTTGATTGCAGACCGCGATGAGGCCTGGGCCGAAGTGCTGACAAGCCCTAACCTGTTAGTTGCAGTAAACCACGTGGCCTGTGACCGGCAACAGGTGCTCGAAGAGGGTGATGAGGTTGCATTTTATCCGCCCGTCACTGGCGGTTGACAGCTTGCAGGCAGTCCAGTCATCTCTGCGCTTCGTACGCGGTGGGCGGGGGTGTGGTACCCGCTGGCGAAACACTGAGGTGCCCCAGGCGCTAGTATGAATGGCCCCGTGACAGCAGTCGTTATTCAGGAAAGCGATTTCTCCTGCGAACAATTGGAGGAAGAGTTGCTGCAGGTGGCTGGCGCCTCGGCCGGCGCGTCGGTGGCCTTTATTGGCTATGTGCGTGATGCGAATGCCGGTGATGCCGTGGTAGCGATGACCCTGGAGCACTACCCTGGCATGACGGAAACATCGATTGCGACCATCATCGATGAAGCCTTCAAACGCTGGCCGTTGCTGGCGGCGCGGGTGGCCCACAGAGTGGGGCGATTGCTGCCCGGGGAACGGATCGTCTATGTCGGAGTTGTCGCCGCCCATCGCGGCGCGGCGTTTGCAGCCTGCGAATTTATAATGGATTACCTCAAGACCCGGGCGCCGTTCTGGAAAAAGGAAACGACCGCTCGGGGCGAGGAGCGCTGGGTTGAAGCCCGATCCAGCGATGCGGAGGCTGCCGGGCGCTGGTGAAGTGCTGTGCTGATGAGGGCGAGGCTATTCGCGTTCGGGGTGCTGTAAGTCGGCGCGATGCAGAAAACCGTCCAAGGGGCAGCTTTAGCCCAGTAAAAGGTATCGGCAACGATGCTGCGTACCTAAACAACGGAATTTTAAAACAGCCCCAATTACCTGACTCCACTGTCTAAGGAACACCACATGTCGATTGACTCCCGTGAACTGCGCGACGCACTCGGTCATTTTTCCACCGGGGTGTGCGTGGCGACCGCCATCGACGCGGCCCAAAAAGCTGTCGGCATGACGGTAAACTCGTTCGCTGCGGTTTCCCTTGAGCCACCGTTGGTGCTCTGGAGCATTCAGAAAGACTCCGATCGCTTTCCTCTGTATACCGCGGCAGACGGGTTCGGCATCAGTGTGCTTGGCGAGGAGCAGCAGGAACTATCCGATCGCTATGCGCAGAAGGAACCTTACGAGCTCGTGCCCGGGAGCTTTCGCATTGGGGAAAGCGGCCAGGCGCTGCTCAACGACAGCATTGCCGATTTCGGCTGCGTAATCACCCAGAGAATCGACGGCGGTGACCATATTATCCTGGTGGGTGAGGTCATCGAAATGGGGCATAGCCCGGGCTCCAGTCCACTGGTTTTTTTTGGCGGCGAATACCGCCAGTTGCGCTAACTATGAAATATTGTTCACTTTGCGGTAAGCCCGTGGTGGTAAGGGTGCCGGCGGACGATAATCGTGATCGCTTTGTCTGTGATCACTGCGACACAGTGCACTACCAGAATCCCCGCATTGTGGTAGGGTGCCTGCCGGTGCATGAAGACCGGATACTCCTGTGCCGGCGCGCGATCGAGCCTCGGCGCGGTTACTGGACGCTGCCTGCCGGCTTCATGGAAAATGGCGAGACCAGTATTCAGGGGGCACAACGGGAGACCATGGAGGAAGCCTGTGCCGTGGCGACGGGACTGCAGCTATACACCCTGTTCGATCTGCCCCATATTTCCCAGGTTTATATGTTTTACCGGGCAGTGCTGGAAGACGGCAGATACGGAGTCGGTAGCGAGTCCCTGGACGCGGGTCTGTTTCACCACGACGACATTCCCTGGGACGAGATGGCGTTTCCGGTGGTGACAAGAACCCTGCGCCATTTTCTCGATGACTGGGAGCGGGGAGAGTTCCCGGTGCGCAATGAAGTGATTGATTTTCCCTGGGGCAGACGCGCCGCAGCCGACAAGAACAATTGAGCGCTACTCAGGCTGAAAGGCGAAAAAAGTCGAGCTCGAGGCCATCGGTGAATGCCAAGATCCATACACTGACGAAATCGCTGATGAGGCTTTGCAAAAAAACCGGGCCTGTGGAGCAGCCGTGGATGCGATGATTGAATCGTTGACCCGCCTGGTCGGCGCTACGATGCCCTGGCTTGTACTGGCAGCGCCCTACGCCCTGGCAGCATTGTTCGCCGCTATGCTGACTGCGCTGGCCTGGCAGCGCCGGGTTCGAGTCGGTCTGCAGCAGCAGTTGCAGCGTGCCCAACAGAGCCTGGATGAGCTGGTGGGCGAACAGAAGTCACTTTACCAGGCTGCTGCCCAGGGTCAGGAAGCACTCAAACAACTGGATCGCCAGGAGGAATTCGCTTTCGAGCTACAATCCCGGCTGGACGAGTTTCGCGACGCCCTCGCCGGCGAACGTATCAAATGTTCCCGGCTGGAGGAAACTCTTCAGCAGGAGCGCCTGAGGCATCAAAGCCAGCTCGAAATGCAGGAGCAGGAGCGGGCGCGTCTGGGCACGGACTTCGAGAATCTGGCGAACCGGATATTCGAGGAAAAAACCGAAAAGTTCAACCGCCTGAGTAGTCATACCCTCGACCAGACACTGACGCCCCTGCGCCAGCAAATGAGTGAATTCAAGTCCCGGGTCGAACAGGTGTACGACATTGAAACCCGTGATCGACTGTCTTTATTGCACCAGATTGGCGAACTGAAGTCGCTCAACCAGCGGATCAGCGATGATGCGATCAAGCTCACCAGCGCGCTCAAGGGCGACAACAAGGCGCAGGGCAACTGGGGCGAGGTTATTCTCGAGCGCCTGCTGGAGGATTCCGGCTTGCGCAAGGGGCACGAGTACGACACACAGGTTGCGCTGCAGACAGTGGCGGGGCAGCGCCGCAATCCCGATGTCGTGATTCGCCTGCCCGACAACCGCGATATCATCATTGACGCCAAGGTCTCATTGCGGGATTACGAACGCTACTATCACGCCGAGGATGAGCAGCAAAAAAAGGCGCATTTACGAGGTCATGTCTCGAGCCTGAAAAACCATATCCGCGGCCTGAGCGTAAAGTCCTACCAGGATCTTGAGGGCGTGCGCACGCTCGACTTCGTGCTGATTTTCATACCCATCGAGACAGCCTTCATGCTGGCGTTCGAACACGAGCCTGATTTATTCAAGCAAGCCTACGAGAAAAACGTCATTCTCGTCAGTCCGACAACGCTGCTGGCAACCCTGCGGACGATCCAGGGGATCTGGCGCTACGAACGGCAAAACCGCAATGCTGAGGAAATAGCGCTGCAGGCGGGTCGCGTTCACGATCAGGTGGTGCGGGTGGCAGAAGCACTTGAGGACATCGGCAAGCATATAGGCAGGGCGCAGGAAAGTTGGCAGAGGACCAGCGAGCGCCTGCGCACTGGCAAGGGCAATCTGTTGATGACGGCCGATAAACTGGAGCAGCTTGGGGCGAAAACCCGCAGGCAGCTACCCACCGACAGCAACGGTGGCGACATCGATTCTGAGTAATTCCACGCTTTAGTCTGAAATAAAGGAGCTAGCAACATGACACTACCAACCATCGGCAATATGGCCCCGGCCTTTACCTTGCTGGACCAAAACGGCGACAAGGTTGCACTCAAACAGTTTCGCGATCAAAAAAATGTCGTCGTCTATTTCTACCCCCGTGCGATGACGCCGGGATGCACCGTGCAGGCCTGCGGTCTTCGGGACAGCCAGCAGACTCTGCAAGACCTGGACACGGTGGTACTGGGCATCAGCCCGGATCCGGTGAAAAAGCTGGCGAAATTCGTCGAAAAAGAGGGGCTTAATTTCACCCTATTGTCTGATGAGGATCATGCCATTGCTGAAAAGTACGGGGTCTGGGGCCTGAAAAAATTTATGGGCAGGGAGTCGATGGGTATTCTCAGAACCAGCTTCATCATCGGCAAGGACGGCCGCCTGAAACACATTATGGAAAAAGTCAAAACCAAGTCACACCACGATGATGTGGTCGCCTATATCCGGGATAATTTGTAGCTGCAAAGCGAGCCCGCGGCGGCGCCCCGACGCACTTACTGCAAACGAGAAGGCGCCCATTGCCGCGGGCCAACGCGACCGCGTCAGTTTGGGTGGCGCGGTTTCCGGCGTTCGGAGCGGGGATCAGGAAAGAACGATGTTCTTGTTTGGCTTGTAGGGGTTGCTGTGGGTGAAGCCACTTTCACCGGTGGTGATCTGCTGAATCTCGCCACCGTTCTTGAGGAACGCCGCCACTTCGTCTTCGATCTGGCCTCGGGTCTTTTCTGCTTTCGGTGCTTTTACGGGGTTAGCTCTGCGCAATGGAATGCCTCCTGACAGGATTCAGTGGGAAGGTTCGTGTGGAAGGGGACTAGGATAACATAAACACGGCAGAATGTCCCGTTCGGGAACCCGGCGGCCTTCAGATTTCCATTGGGGGCCTGGCGGCAGACCAGGTCTGGTTCCACCCGTGCCCCCGGCAACCGGGAAATCAGTGGCCCGTCTGTTTTTTGAAGCGCTGCAGCAGGCGTCGCCAGGGCGATTTCCTGCCACCTGTCCGGGGCCCTGGGCCGTTTATCATTAACAGCGTGATATTGTCTCGCCCGCCCCTGGCAAGGGCGGCCTGCAGCAGCTGACGGGTGCCGTCCTGCGCCGACACCGAAGCTGAGAGTATGGCGCTGATAGCGTCATCGCCAAGCTCACCATTGAGACCGTCACTGCACAGCAAAATGCTCTGACCGGGCCCCCATTGGCCTGCAAGCGTCTCCACTTTGGGTGCGGGCTCAGCCGGCGCCCCGACAGACTGGGTGATAATGTTGCGCTGGGGGTGGTCGCTGGCCTCGCGCTCTGAAATCACGCCAGCGTCGATCATATCCTGAACCATGGAGTGATCCCGGGTCAATCGCTGCAAGTTTTTCAAATCCCAGAGGTATGCCCGGCTGTCGCCCACCCAGGCGATTTCGTAATCTTGCCCTCTGGTCAACAGGGCGACGACGGTGGTGCCCATGCCAGGAATTTGATTGTCATCGGCCTCGCACACGGCGTGGTGGGCCAGGGTGATGGCTTCAGCCAGAGTCGCCTGGTTGGCTACGGCCTCACAAATCGTGTGGACCGCGATGGCACTGGCCACTTCGCCGGACTGCTGACCACCCATGCCATCAGCCACCAGCCACAAGCCCATCCCGGGGCAGGCGATGTAGCTGTCTTCGTTGTTGTTGCGCACGTGCCCCGTGTGGGTCACCGCACTGTAGGATAATCCGGGCATCTTTGATTCAAAGCTGGTTGGGGGCGCGGTTACGCCATTGAATGTGGGCCTTGCCACTGTTTTATTATCTCAGTTAGTGAGCATTGCTGTCATTACCAGTGTAGCCAGCGGCGTGATTGTCGCAGCCCTCTGCTACGCTTCTGTGCAGCACTAGGCATACCAATCGGTGGCGCCGCGTCGCAATTATTGTTCTCATGTCGGGTAAGTGGACCATGACGGAGATAATGAGAATGGACGAGCAAGCTGACTGCATATTCTGTCGGATCATCGCCGGTGACCTTCCCGGCCACATCGTCAATGAGGACGATGCTAGTGTCACCTTCATGGATGCCTTTCCGGCAGCACCAGGGCATACGCTGGTCGTTACCCGCCAGCACTATGCAGACTTACTCCAGGCGCCGCCCACCGCGATAGCTGCGGTAGCTGCCAAGACTGTTTCCGTTGCCCGGGCGGTCAAGTCGGTGATGCAGGCAGAGGGCATCGGCATTTTTCAGCTAAACGGGGCTGCGGCGGGGCAGACGGTCTTTCATTATCATGTGCACATCATTCCCCGCAACCGGGGTGAGGAGCTGAAGATACACTCGCGGGAAGCCGGGGAACCCCGCGCGCTGAAACAACTGGCGGCGAGCCTGAAACAAAAAATCCTGGAAAGCTGAGCTTTGTATTGCAACGGCACGCGCTCATTGCATGTCGGTGCACCAGGGTGTGTGGAAATCAGGCCGGCCGCGAAAGGGTGGGTGTGTCAGCGGGTGCCGGTAGCCGAACCCCGCGCAGCGTTGGGGGTGATGCTCTCAAACTCCGGTAGCACGACGGGCTTGCGTTCTTGCTTTGGTGTTTGGTAATACTCTTGTTGACGCTCGCGGGTTGAATCGTAGCGCTCGCGGCTTATTTTGCTGGCGGTTGCGGCGTCCCCAAGAATGGTCGGGCGAATGAAGACCATCAGGTTGCGCCGGAGCTTTTCAGTCTGGGTCGTTTTGAACAGGGCGCCTACTACGGGAATATCCCCCAGCAACGGTATTTTCTTGACCGTGGTCTGGTCGGTGGTATCGATCAGGCCGCCGAGCACCAGCACGTCCTGGTCTCGCACCAGGACCTTGGTTTTCACGCTGCGTTTATTGGTGACGATATCCGTGGCTTCCGAGGATGCGCTCGCCGAAACGTTCTCAACCTCCTGGATCACATCCAGGGTGATGGCGTCACCCTCGTTGATCTGCGGGGTGACTTTCAGGGTTATGCCGATGTCCTTGCGTTCAACGGTGGTAAACGGGTTATCTGTTGTTGAAGCAGCACCGGTGGCCTGGCCGGTGATCAGCGGGATATTCTGTCCGACCAGAATCTCGGCTTCCTGATTGTCCAGGGTCACGATAGAAGGCCGCGAAAGTACGTTGGCATCGACGTTGACCGCCACGGCCTTCAGCAGCAGACGCAGATCGCCGGCTTCCATAAACCCCAGGCTCAGACCCTGTCCCGGAATGGCATTGCCATCGGTGTCCAGATTGATCAGGCCGAAGTTGGAGGAAGCGACCACACCGCTGGTGGTATCGGTAAAAGCGGTTTTCCACTGCACACCTATTTCGCGGGCGAAATCGTCGCTGACCTCGACGATGATGGCATCCACCAGCACCTGTTTGCGGCGGAAGTCGGTTCGCTCGATCACCTTGGCTATTTCGTCGATGTACCTGGCGGGGCCGTTAACGACGATTGCGTTGGCGGCTTCCAGCGCCTCGATGCTGACCTGGCTTGACAAGCTGCTGTTGGCTTCCTGTTGTTGCTGGATGTTTTGGGTGACGCCCCGCAGTACCGGCAGCAACTCTGCCGCGGTCAGATAGTGCAGATAAAATACCCGGGTATTGCCTTCAGCAATCTGGGGCTTGTCCAGTGAATTTGCCATTTGTCTCAACTGGCGACGCAGCGCCGGGGTGCCGCTCACCAGCAGGGTATTGGAGCGCTCGTCGGCGGCTATTGCCAGGCGTTGCTTGTCTTTATCGAACAAACCCTGCAGGACGTCCTTGAGGGAATTCGCGGGGGCACTCTGCAGGGGAATGATGTCGAACTCCATCGTTCCCTGGGAGTCGATGTGTTCCGCCAGCTTCGCCAGGCGCTTGACGTTATCCCGGGCGTCAATCAGCAACAGGGTATCGGGGGTTGCGGCTCCAATATGGCCCGAGGGCGGCACCAGCGGCTTTAATTGTTGCAGCAAATCTGCCGCCGGCAGGTTATGAAGCCGTACCACGTAGCTGGCCATATCGGTTTCGGTATCACTGTCCAGTACGCTGGACAGGTCTACGGGCAGGGTCTTGGCGCGAATATCGGGTACGATCTTGACCACGCCGTTGGTTTCCACCGCAGAGTAGCCGTAGACCCTCATCGCTTCTACCACCACGTTGTAGGCATTGTCGATACTTAGGGGTTCCTTGGCGAAGATGGTCATTTCGCCCTTTACCCTTGGGTCGATAATAAACTTTTTGCCCGTCATGTTGCCGAGCCAGTGAACGACGGCACGGATGTTCGCATCCCGCATATTCAATGTAACGGTGTCGTCAGTTGCCGTGCCAAGGGGCGAAGCCAAGTCCTGCGCCAGACAAAACGGTGCCATCAATGCAGTTAACAGCATTGCTGCCAACAGCAAACCCAGGCCCGGTTCAGACCTGCCGATTGGAAGGCTGCCCGGTTTGTCTAATAATGCGAAGTATGTCAATCAGGTATTTAGATCTGGTTGTAGGTTTATTCGGCGATCACTGGTGCGCCACGGCCCGCGACACTCACAACAAGAATAGCCTAATTCAGGCTAATCAGTAGGTCGCTGTTTTTGTGTGACCGGCGTCTCATCGCGGGCTGCAAATGCCTTGTTTTAACGAGCCGAAGCGGCCTGGCTACTGTGCTATGATTCTCCCAATCACTCCGGAATGGCCCCGCCATGCAAGACTTGCAAGACCTCGCACTGATCATCGAATCCCACGTTCCGCTGGTGTCACTTGAGACCCACGATGAACACCAGGCCTTGCAGTTGCTGGGCAGCGTAGCCCTCAAAACGCGGCGTGATTTCATGCGTTGGTCGGTGACGGATGGCTTGACACACGGCTTACTGGCAGAGCGGTCTCCTGCGGGCGAAGTGATGGACGACCCCATCGAACTGTTGCAGTCAATTAAACGCCACCGATCACCTGCGATTTTCGCCTTAATCGACTTTCATCCTTACCTGCACGGCAGGCCCGATATTATTCGCCATATCAAGGATATCGCGCTGGCCTACCAGCGGCTTTCCCACACCCTGGTGTTCGTCAGCCATGCCTTGGAATTTCCCGCTGAAATTCGCCGCTTTTCTGCGAGCTTTGACATCAGTCCCCCGGGGGCCGCTCAACTTGCCGCGCTACTGCGGGAGGAGCTTCGCGCCTGGATGAGTGAAAATGGGGGGCAGCGGCCCCAGGTGGACCCTGAAGCGCTGCAGGCACTGTTGGACGGCCTCAGGGGCATGACCTTGCTGGATGCCCGGCGGTTGTTGCGCGCCGCGATTCGCGACGACGGGGCTATCGATCGGCTCGATATACAAAGGGCGCACAAGACACGGTTTGAATTGTTGGGTGACGAAGCCCTGCTCAGTCTCGAGACTGACACCGAACATCTGGATGCTGTAGCCGGCCTGGAAAACCTGAAACAATGGCTGGCAAACCGGCAGGGGGCTTTCCTCGATAAGCAGATACCGGCGGGTGATCGACCCCGGGGAATTCTGCTGACCGGTGTCCAGGGTAGCGGCAAAAGCCTCGCCGCCAAGGCGGTTGCCGGTTCCTGGAGCCTACCGCTGATGCGACTCGACATGGCGGCACTGTACAATAAATACATTGGTGAAACAGAAAAGAACCTGCGTCGATGCCTGGCCCAGGCTGAGCAGATGGCACCCTGCGTGCTGTGGCTCGATGAAGTTGAAAAAGGCATTGCGATAGCCACAGGTGATGAATCCAGCGGCACTTCGCGACGCCTCCTCGGAACACTGCTTACCTGGCTGGCAGAACGCGAGAGCGCCGTCTTCCTGGTGCTGACCGCTAACGATATTCAGCATCTGCCCGCCGAATTGCTGCGCAAGGGGCGGCTGGATGAAATATTTTTTGTCGACCTGCCCACCGAAGCCGTGCGCGAGCAACTGTTTCGCCTGCACCTCCAGCGCCGTGAATATAGAGCCGACCACTTCGACTTGCAGCGGCTGGCGGCACACAGCCCCGACTTTTCCGGCGCCGAGATCGAGCAGGCGGTGGTCGCTGCCATTCACATTGCCCGGGCACGTGGGCTACCGGTGACCACGGAACACCTGCTCGAGGAGCTGGGCTGTACCCGACCGCTGGCTGTGACCATGGCGGAACAGGTCGATGGCCTGCGACAATGGGCCCGGGGCCGGACCGCCATCGCCTGATTTCGCGCACCATTCCCGGGCAATCGATGGGCACGACGCCGGCGGACAGGCTGTGGACTCCGGTCCCGATCCGACGATCGCTGACTTGTAGGCTGCCCCCAAATACACTTGGATTTGCCTGACCCAACCCTTCAGGCTATGGTGCCTCGATGGCGCTTCCCACGGGTCTGTCGAACAGGCGGGTTTGTGGACAGGTTGTCCTGGGCAGGTTGTCCCGGACGGGCCGTCGCGGGCCACCTAACCAGCAGATCTCGCTGACGGGGCAATGACAGCCCAGCCGGCGCTGGCGCGAGGGGTTGTTGGGCAGCGAATAACTTGGCATCCGCCGCCTCGGGTGCGTTTGTCAACCGTCTACCGGGGTTTGCTGATGGCCAAATCGGTTTACTGGATCCCCCATACCCACTGGGATCGCGAATGGTACCGGACATTCCAGGCTTTTCGCGCCCGTCTCGTCGACTGCGTCGACGCCGTCCTCGAGCAACTGGCCGCGGAGCCCGGATTCAGGTTTCTCCTCGACGGCCAGACCGTGGTGCTGGAAGACTATCTGGCGATTCGGCCCCATAGAAAGGCCGAATTGCGCCGCGCCGTCGGCCAGGGCCGGCTGGCGATTGGCCCCTGGTACGTCCAGCCCGACTCCTTGCTACCAGGGGGCGAGGCGCACATTCGCAATCTGGCCATGGGTCGCAGGGCAGGGGCGCTGATTGGACCGGTCTCGGGCGTTGCCTACACCCCGGATTCTTTCGGCCATCCGGCCCAGTTGCCACAGCTGTTTGAAGGTTTTGGCCTGCGGGCTTTCATCTACTGGCGGGGCAACGGCAACGAAATGCGGGAGTTGCCCAATGAATACCGTTGGTGCGCGCCCGACGGCAGTGCCGTCACCGCCTGCCTGTTACCTCGCGGCTATAACAATGGAGCCTTCCTGCCCGGCGACACCAGCAAGGCCATCAAGGTGTTGAAGATCGTCTACCTGGAGGCGATAGAAAATAGTGAACAGCCGTCGGTCCTCATCATGAATGGCGTCGATCACGCGGCGCCGCATCCTGACGCCATGGCGCTGGCACGGGGCCTTGGTGAGGCTCTCGATGTTGAAGTGCGGGTGGGGTTGCTCGACGAATTCGTCGACACCCTTGAAGCCCCTTTGCCCGAGTACCGTGGCAATCTGACGGGTGCGAAACTGGCGAACCTGCTGCCGGGCGTCTGGTCGGCGAGAATGCCCCTCAAACTCGCCAACCGCCGTATTGAATCCCGACTGCAATCCTGGGCCGAACCCCTGGCCGTGCTCGCACTGCAACACGGTTTGCAGGACGAACGTACCTCGCTGCGCGCGGCCTGGAAAAACCTGCTCAAGAATCAGGCTCATGATTCCCTCGGTGGTTGCTCGATCGACCCGGTTCATCGGCAGATGTTAATCCGCTACGATACCGCCGGTGCCCTCGCTGAAGAAACCGCTACCCGCATCATGGAGCGCCTGGCAGGTCAGGGACTGGCGCGGCAGACGCCGCAGAGGCAGCCCTTTGAAGTCGCGGTGTTCAATCCATCGCCATACCGACGCTCCGGCAGTGCGCGCCTGAAACTTGATGCCCATCCTTTCCTGGTCCCCGGGTCGGAGGGTGCCCTCTATCATCCGGTGCTTGCTGCCAATAAGCCGGAACACGGCTATGCGGTCGATGGCGTCAGCGTACGTTTCATTCCGGCGGGGAGCGACGGCCGCTTTTTTTACGATCAGCACCAACACGCCTGCGATCTTGAGCTGGCAGTCAGCGATGTCCCCGCCTTCGGCTACAAGCGTGTGGTACTGGAGCACAGCCCCCTTGCCCGTGAAACCGTTGATATGGGCCGGGAAATTGGCAATCGTCACATGCGGCTGGCGCTCGATAACTTGGGTGGCGTTACCCTGGAAATTGGCGGGCGACGTTACCCGGATCTATTTGGAGTCGAAGATCGAGGGGACCGCGGGGACAGTTATGATGCTGACCTGCTGGCAGACGAACACCGCTGCGAATTGCTGCGCTGCCACCACCGGCGCCGTGTGCATGAGAACGGTACCCAGATTATCGAACTCGAACGAATCTATCGAATACCCCGCGGGCTGGACAAAAGTCGCCAGGGTCGCAGCGCAGCGACCACTGCGGTAAGATTGCACACCGACTTCATCATCCATCCTGATAGCGATCAGCTCAGGGTCGCGGTGAGGCTGCAAAACACTGCCCGGGACCATCGCCTGCGGCTGCTGTTCCCCACCACCGGCAGCAGCGATATGGCCTACGCCAGTACTTTCGATGTCGTGCGGGGACGAGCCCGGGCCCCGGATGCCAGTGACTGGCTCCACCCGGCACCGAAAACCTTTGTTCACCAGGGCTGGGTGTATCTCAATGGGCTGACGGTGGTGGCTGCCGGATTGCCGGAAGCCGAAGTGCTCCATGATGACACCCTAGCCATTACCCTGGTACGCAGCGTGGGTTGGTTGTCTCGCCATGATCTCAACTCCCGTGACGGCCCGGCGGGCCCGGTGATTCCGGTCGCAGACGCGCAATGTCTGGAGACTATCGAGGCAGAGCTGGTGTTGTTTGCCGGGCTAAACCCGATCGAGGCACAGTTGGCAGAGATACCCCTGGCAGCGGTGTTCGCCGGTGATGCGCCCTTGATGCCAGCGGATCGCGACATGCTCGCACTGCACAGCGATACCCTGCTTGTCAGCGCCTTCAAACCGGCGGAGGAGGGCGGTGATTTCGTGTTGCGTTTGTTGAATCCGGGCAGTGACGTGGCAAGGGGCCGGATCTCGGTGGGTTTCGACCTGAAGGCGGTGCGGCGTGCCCGGCTGGACGAACAACCCTGGCCCGGCCTGCTTCCCCTTGACGGCCCGCGCCAATTCCAGGTTGAGGTTCAAGCTCACCAACTCCTGACCTTGCTGCTGTCGGCGCGCGCAAAACCTGCGAGTTCGGGATAGTCAGGGCTGCATCGACGCAGGTGCGCGAACCCAGCCTAATCCCCTGACCCGTTATGGGTATATAATGGGGGCCCCGTGGAACCGACCCGTCATGACTCCATGAACAATGCCAACCCCAGCGTGCTGCGGGCCCGCGACCTGTGCAAGGTCTACCAGATGGGCGAAGTGACCGTGCATGCGCTGCGCAATGTCGATATCGATCTCTATGCAGGGGAGCTACTGGTGCTGTTGGGTGCCTCCGGTAGCGGCAAATCAACCCTGTTGAATATTCTGGGAGGGTTGGATATCGCCAGCAGCGGCAGCCTCTATTACCACAATCACAGCCTGCATACCCTCGACGGCGATGGCCTGACCGAATACCGGCGTGCCCACGTGGGCTTCGTGTTCCAGTTTTACAACCTTATCCCCAGTCTCACGGCCCGCGAGAACGTGTTGCTGGTAACCGATATCGCAAAAGACCCCATGCCCGCCGAGGAAGCCCTGCGACTGGTGGGTTTGGGTGATCGGATGGATCATTTCCCGTCGCAGATGTCCGGGGGCGAGCAGCAGCGGGTAGCCATTGCCCGGGGTGTGGCAAAGCGACCCGATATATTACTGTGTGACGAACCCACCGGCGCGCTGGATGCCCAAACCGGAAAACTGGTGTTATCGGTATTGGACCAGGTAAATCGCGAGACGGGGACGACCACCGCGATCATTACCCACAATGCGGCGATTGGCGTGCTTGGCGACACCGTGGTGCACATGAGTAGTGGTGAAATCGTTGAGCGCAGCGTCAATCCCTCCCGCGCCAGCGTCAAGGACATCGAGTGGTAGCGGCATGCCGGGTGTGTTGAATCGCAAGCTGGTGCGCGAGCTCTGGCAGCTAAAAGGCCAAATGCTCTCGATCGCCCTGGTGGTGGCGACCGGCATCATGACCGTGATGACCATGCGTGGCAGTTACGACACCCTGATCGAAGCCCAGGAAAGCTACTATCGTGACGCCCGATTCGCCGATGTCTGGGCACCGCTGAAAAGGGCTCCCGATGCGCTCGTCGCCGAGATAGCGGCGCTAACCGGGGTGGCGGCCGTGGACACTCGGGTGAGTTTCTATGCCACCCTCGACCTCGAGGGCCTGGACGCACCTGCACAGGGTCAGTTCGTGTCCCTGCCAACCCCGGGCCGTCCCGCGCTCAATGACATTCGCGTCCGCAGGGGACGCTACCTCTCCGGGGCGGCTGACGAGGTACTGATCAGCGAGAACTTCGCCCAGGCTCGGGGGCTCCTTCCCGGTGGCACACTGCGTGCAATCATCAATGGCAGGGCCCGGGAACTGGATATCGTCGGCATCGCGATCTCGCCAGAGCATACCTATGCGGTGCCCCCCGGCGCGCTGTATCCCGACGATGAGCGCTACGGCGTTTTATGGATGAGCCGGGATGTACTCGGCCCCGCTTACGACATGGACGGCGCCTTCAACGAGGTTACGCTGGCGCTTGCCGCGGGCGCCAATCCGCGCCGGGTCATCGCTCAACTGAACGCGTTACTGGACCCCTACGGTGGGCTGGGCGCCTATCTCCGGGAAAACCAGGCTTCGCACCTCATTTTGCAGGCGGAGCTGGACCAGAATCGGATAATGGGAACCGCCATCCCGGCGATTTTTCTCGCCGTGGCGGCGTTTTTGTTGAACCTGGTGCTCGGCCGCCTGATCAATACCCAGCGCACGGAAATCGCGGTCCTCAAGGCCTTCGGTTTTCGCACCGCCGAGGTTGGCTGGCATTACCTGCTGTACGCACTTGCCGCGGTCGCGGCCGGCACTCTCCTGGGCACCTTGCTCGGCCTGCGACTGGGCGATGCTTATATCGGCATGTACGGCAAGTACTTCGATTTTCCCAATCTGGAATATCAACTCAAACCCGGCCTGCTGCTGGTAGCCGTCGCGGTGAGCGCCATTGCCGCGACGGCGGGAGCGCTGATGGCCGTGCGCAGTGCCGTGGTATTGCCGCCGGCTGAAGCCATGCGGCCCGAGCCGCCGGCGCGGTTTCATGCGGGCTGGCTGGACCGTATGAAGGTTACCCCATTGTTGCCGTCGTCGCTGCGGATGATCCTGCGCAACCTGCAGCGCAAGCCGGTGCACAGTCTGCTGTCATCTACCGGTATCGCGTTCTCGGTAGCGATCGTGGTGGTCGGCATGTTCATGTTCGACGGCGTCACATTCATGATGGAGCAGCAGTTCGAAAGAATCCAGCGCGAAGATCTGATGCTGACCTTTAACGAGCCCATGGATAAGGCGATTTACTATGATCTGAATCAGCTTGAAGGCGTCACCCGGGTAGAGATGTTTCGCGCGGTGCCGGCCCGGCTGAGGTCCGGTCACCGACAGCGCGAGGTCAGCATCCAGGGTATGTCAGCCGATGGACGCCTGCGAAAAATTGTCGCCAGCAGTGGCGAAGTCTATCCACTGCCCGCCCAGGGTCTGGTGCTGAGCCAAAGACTGGCGCACAAGCTACAGGTAAGCAAAGGCGATCGCATCGGTATCGAGATACTTGAGGGTAGGCGGGTAGTACGGCACGATTTGCTGGTGAGTGGTGTGGTGGAAGATTTCATGGGGCTGTCCGCTTATATGAACCAGGATGCGCTGGCGCAACTGGTTGCAGGTCCACTGCTCGCTTCCGGTGCCTACCTGTCGGTGGAGGTCGATGCCCGCGGCGATATCAACAAAAAACTGAAACAGCTCCCGGCTGTCGCCGGTGTCACCTCGCCGGCCGGCATGCTGGAGCAATTCGAAAGCCAGATGGCCGATAGCCTCTACATAGCGATTGGTTTTCTGGTGGGTTTCGCGAGTGTGATATCCGTGGGCGTCATTTACAATGGCGCCCGGATCTCCCTGTCGGAGCGTGGCCGGGAGCTGGCCAGCCTGCGGGTTATGGGTTTTCGCCGGCGTGAAGCCGCTGGTTTGCTGCTGGGGGAGCAGGCGCTGCTGACCCTGGTGGCGATTCCCCTGGGATGGCTTATCGGTTACGGTCTGGCTTTCGGGGTCGCTGCTTCATTGCAGAACGACGTTTATCGGGTACCCTTTATTATCTCCAACCGAACCTACGCCGTTTCGGCGCTGGTAACTATTGTGGCCGCCATTGCCAGTGGTTTGATCGTGCGCCATCGCGTGGATCATCTCGATTTGATCGCGGTACTGAAAACACGGGAGTAGGACCCGGGACGGACTATTGTGGAGAAGACCAGCAAAAACAAGCTATTGATCGGTGCTGTTGCCGTTGTGACGCTGTTGTTGGCGGCCCTGCTGCTGCGCCCCGATGAGGTCGAGGTGGAAAGCTTTGCTGTCGAACGTGGCGAGCTGGTGGTTACGGTGCAAGAGCAGGGCAAGACCCGCCCGCGCTATCGTTACACCGTCAGCGCGCCGGTGACCGGCCGCCTGTTGCGTAGCGGCTACCAGGCAGGGGATGCCATCGAGGCCGGAGATATCCTGGCAACGATAGCGCCCCCTCCCCAGGACCCCCGGGAGGGATCGATAGCCCGGTCTGCGGTCAAGGCTGCCCAGGCGCGCCAACGCGAGGCCGCGGCCCGGCTTGACGAAGCCCGCAGCAATTTCCAGCGTGCTACCGAGGAAGCACGGCGTCGCAACGACCTGTACGAGCGCCAACTCATCGGCATCGAGGTGCGTGACCTGTATGCCCAGACCGCGGTTGCCGCCAGCGCTCGGCTCGACAGCGCGAAGGCCACACTGGCCGCAGCCAACGCCGATCTGGAGGCGTCCCGGGCGCGCTTGTTAGGACTCGATGCCAACAGCGCCAGCAAGGCGGTAATTGCCATTCCCGCCCCGGTATCCGGGACTTTGCTTCAAACTCATGAGGAAAGTGAACGTGTCCTGCTGGCCGGTACCCCGCTGTTCGAGCTGGGAAAGAACGATACCCTTGAGCTCGTCATCGACCTGTTGACCGAGGAAGCGATGAAAGTCCGTCCCGGCGCACCTATCACCATCACCGGCTGGGGTGGCGACTCGGCACTGGTGGGCACGGTGCGCCATGTCGAGCCCGGGGCTTTTACCAAGATTTCGACGCTGGGCGTGGAGGAACAGCGGGTCAATGTTATCGGCGATATCGCCGATCCGCCGGCGGGCCTTGGCGCCCAGTACCGGGTGCAGGCGGCGATTCAGACCTGGTCGGGCGACAACGTGCTGAAGATTCCCCTGGGCGCGGTATTTCGAAGTCAGGGGGAATGGCATACTTTCGTAATCGACAAGGGTATTGCCCGCCAGCAACCGTTGCAGCTAGGGCAGCGCAGCCGCGAATTCGCCGAGGTGGCGGCAGGTGTCATCGAGGGCCAACAGGTGATTCTCTACCCATCGGACCTGATAGAAGACGGGGTCAAGGTGAGGGCAGTCGATCCGAAAAGCGCCGTGGGGGAAGGTTGAGTCGTCTGCTCGCATTTTATCGCGGAACCGCGCCCGATGATCATGGACGCTATCTCCACGAGATCCTGCAACAGGACGATCATTGGCTGGAAACTACCCATAACTACATTCAGTGGCTGTTTCCCAACCGTGAGCCAAGCCAGGTCACCCCGGATGCGCCGACGATAACTGACGACGTACAAGTGGCTTTCCTGCAGCAGCCGGAACTGGGTCAGCAACTGGACAGGTCCCTGGCGCGGATGCTGGCCTTCTACGGTCTGGCCTGGGACGGTGACAGCATCGCCCCCGGCGCCAATTGGGAGCAGCGCAAGCCCAACTGGTTTTTACACGACACCCATAACAACCTGCGGATTACCCGAATATTGAAGTGCCTGGTTGAACTGGGGCAGGGGAGCAAGGCGCGGGCTTTGCTGCGGGCGTTAATGGAATTACGCGGATCCCAGGAAGAGTGCGGGCTCGGGGCAGCGGCCTTCGCCTTCTGGGAGGCCGCTGTCGGACACAGCGACAGGGGCATAAACTAGGGGAGTGGGTGCGGCCTGCGGGGTCACCGGCGCCCGGGCGCGGCTCTCGGCCAGGCCTCGTGGTCAACCACCCAGGTGGTCGCGTTCGACCACGTACGACAGCCGCACGCCGGCGTAGCGGGCGACCGCATCCTGCATGTTCAGCAGGGTTTTCCTTACCGATAGTGCCGCGGCCTGATTGGCCAGCCACACCGGCAGTTGCCCCCCCGGGTTGCCATAGACCTGAAAAGTGACCTCGATCCAGCCGCCTGGCTCGGGCTTCAACTTCCAGTATCCACCCATATCCGGAACCCGCACGTAGGTCTTTTTCGGCGCAATGAAGTCCGGCACGTTGTGGATGCTGATAACGATGGTTTTGCTGACGGGGTGCTGGCGGTAGTCGAATCGCACCACGGTGTCGCGGTCCTGGATGGGCCAGGGCGCATCGACCACACCGTAGACATAGGCGGTTTTATAGCCCTTGGTCTGCAGTATCTCGGCGCCACCACTGCGATAAACCCAGTACTGATTGAAACGGGCGTCGCGCAGCAGTGCTACGGCCGCGCTGAGGGATGACTGGATGCTGGTAACGCCCCGGATTTCATGCAGTGGTGATCCCTCATAAGGGCGTCGCTGGAGGAGTAAATTCTGTTGTGCACTCAGGGTTTCCCAGCGTGCTTCCTGTGCCGGCGACAAGCCGGTGAGAACCACAAGGCATAAGCCCAGCAAGCCGAGAAAAGCGCGACTGACCCGGCCCGGTTTTCCCAATAGGAAGCGGACTGTGTGGCGCACGTGATAACCCTGGTCCGACGCAGACCTGATGCAAGTCTCCAACCTGGTTCTCGATCTCTTGTTCAACAGCTTGCGAAACTAACCCGGCGACGACTCTGCGGGTATCCGCCCCGGCCCTCGATGGATAATAGCCGCAAATCACCGCTATGGTGGTGGCTAGAAGCGATAGTACACCTCCAGCATGTGGTTGTCGGCACCGACGGTATTCGAGCCGTTCATCCCGGCATCGGAATAGTGCAGGAAGCGATAGCCGATGCCCAACTGTTTGTAGATTGGCACGGCGATGCCGACAGTCAGGGCAAATTGAAACGGCCCGCCAAAATCCTGGCTGCCAAAGCGCGACCGGCTGAGATAGGCCAGTCCCGCGCCCGCATCGAGGAGAAAGCGCTCGTCGCTGGTGCCGAAGGTCAACGCGGGAACCAACGACAGGACCAATGCGCTGTCGCCGCCGCCACGCAGGAGACCGGCGCTGCTCATCAATCGCGATCCCAGGCGCCAGCCAGAATCATAATCGCGCTGCCACGGCAATCTGGCGTTGATCGCCAGGTCGTACTCCTCGAAGTCCTCGGGCTGGGGGTCGCCGAGGGTTGTCGCATTGGAAAGGTTCGCGCGCAAACCGATGCTCTGCAGGCTCAATGCGCCGGTGAGCCCCGGGCCGGAAGCGAGGAGACAGACCCAAAAAAACCACCACCGCAGCGACCGGGCCAGATCACGATTCAGCGCCGCGAAGATTTCGAGCTTGTAAATATGCCTGCCGGCCTGGTGCATTCAGCTATCTCCATAGCAAAAGCCTGCTCAAACGCGACCGCCCGGATTTAGCATACCAGTTTGACGCGTAAATTAGGAAATCGTTGGGGGAAGGCGGCAGCGCCCCACTTCGGCAAAAAACCAGAGTTTCTCCATGCTTTCTCCAATCAAGCCGGAGCAGATTCCCATACCTTTTGATACAGGCTGAACCAAGGGGGTTTGCCATTACCCACAGCAGGGGATCGATCATGAATACCACCGAAGCTTTTACCGGAAAAGTACTCAATGACATCAGTGCCACCACATCCGGCGTGATGACCAATATTGGCCACAGGCTGGGGCTCTACGCGGCGATGGCCGGCGCCGGTGAATTGAGCTCGCAACAACTTGCTGAAAAAACCGGCCTTACCGAGCGCTATCTGCGGGAGTGGCTCAACAACCAGGTTGCCGGCGGTTACCTCGATTATACCCGGGCCAGCAACACCTACTCCTTGCCCGATGCCCACATCCCCGTGCTGGTCGACGTCGATAGCCCGGTCTTTTTGGCACCTGCAATGGAGGTGGCGGCAGCCATGTGGCACGGTCGCGACAAACTCATGGAAGTATTCGAAAGTGGAGGAGGCATTCCCTGGGGAGAGCAGCATCACAGCCTGTTCTGCGGCAGCGAATCGATGTTTCGCCCCGGCTACCGGAATTTTCTGGTTTCGGACTGGATCGGCGCCTGTGAGGGTTTGAGTGAAAAACTGGAAACGGGTGCCCGGGTGGCAGATATCGGCTGCGGCCATGGTGCGTCGACCATTGCCATGGCACAGGCCTTTGGTAACAGCGAATTTGTCGGCTTCGACAGCCATGCGCCCAGTATCGCCGTGGCCAGGACGAGGGCAGGGGAGGCCGGGTCGATCGCTAACTGCCGCTTCGAAACCTGCGACGCACAGTCTTACAGCGGCCCCGAGTACGACCTGATCTGTTTTATGGACTGCCTCCACGATATGGGAGATCCGGTGGGCGCTGCGCATCATGCCGGTACCCGGTTGAAAGCCGATGGTCGACTGCTGCTGGTTGAGCCGGCTGCCGCAGATAGTGTCGCTGACAATATCAACCCGGTCAGCCGCCTCTACTACGCGGCGTCTACTGCGATATGCACCCCTTGCTCCCGTTCACAGCACGTGGGGCTGGGCCTGGGTGCCCAGGCAGGAGAAGGCCGCCTGTCCCAGGTGCTGGAAGATGCGGGTTTCAGCTCGATCTGTCGCGTGGCCGAGACGCCCTTCAATATCATACTCGAGGCGCGCAAGTGAAAGGCCGGACTGCGGCCAGACAATGCCCGGGCCACGATTCCGGCGCGAAAGGCAAAGCGCCGGGTAAAGGTAGCAGTTGCGATCGGTGGAAACGGCCCCAGGGGCCGACCCGGCCAAATCGCTTCCTTTTTGCGGAAAAACGAGGAGAATAGGCGCAGTGTAGTCGGCAAAAGTGTGTGGGTTTCCTGTATCCTGGATACGAGGTATCGGCCATGAACACGTTCCTATCAAGCACTTTGAATCGGGTACTGGCGCTGGCGCTGGCACTGACACTGACACTGGGGTTATCGCTTTACCCGGGCAGTGCCCATGCTTCCGCCGAGGCAGGCGCTACCGTTCGCAATCAATTTGGCCCCGATGTGGGCATGGGGGCAAACCAGTGTCGCGGCGCCTGCGGCGGCGGTTGCCCCGCCAGCTGCTCTGTCGAAGTCAGTTTCGAGTGCGTCGGTGAATCACAGTTGCGCCGTATCGAGGCCTTCACCTGCGGCACCCACCAGGGCTGTCGCGAGCATGACAACTGTCTCGATAACTGCCTGCTGACAAAGACGGCATCAAAGGATTGCCAGACCCAGTGCGATGCCATGGTGATGGAGCAATACGGCTTCGAGAACGTGACGCCGTGGCTGCTGGGCAAGGGCCCCTATGATGGAGAGATCACCTTCGAGTATACCCACCATGCCCCTTCCGACCCTGAGCCCGTGTACCGCTGCCCGCCGGGCGCAATCCGCCAGTGCGGCGCGGATGCACCCTGTGTCGGGCCCCGGGACGGGCGCCCCGTGGATGCCATTTTCGATACTTATGCCGGCGCTAAAGGCGGCTCGATGCAGATCAGCGGCCTGCGCGCAGGTCCGCTCTGCGACGGCGAACAAAGGGTGTGCGAGCAGTCTCTCGCGATTGAGGTGGGAGGGGAGGAGACCTGCGCCGGGGCACCCTGCACCCGCTTTGGCATGGAGTTTGACTACAGCAACGCCAGACCGGGTGCGCCGCTGGAGTGCAGCACTTCGACGCGCGGCGGGGATGGCGATTTTATCGGCGACCTGATCAAGCTGGGGGGCGATGCCATTGCCGAACGCAATGCCGCCTCCGGTGGTCCGGCGGAGGACGATGGAATGGGCCAGTTGCTCGGCCTGTTCAGCAAGGTGATCGCCAGCGCCGATTCGCCCGAGGATTTGCAGCTGAGCATGACCACCCTGGATGAACACGGCAATCCCGACGAATCGAAGCGGGTGGGCACCGACAGCGGTGAGCAGCCGCCTCCGATTCCCCACTCGGTGGACGTACCCGCCAGCAGCGGCCGCCTGTTTATCCCCATGTACCAGATGGCGTCCGCTTCGAAACCCGGTACGGTGAAAACCCGTCGGCTCACCTGTACCCAAAGCGGGCAGCCGGTGCTGGAAACCGTCTTCGTGCTGCGGCACTAACAAGGGGGGATCCATGTATGGCAATGAGCGCGCGATCGCCCGCTTTGAACGAGGGCAACGGGGGATTCCCAAACGGCCTGTGTTGGACCGCGAACTGAAAGATCCGGCCCTGGCCAATATATTTACGGAGACAGGTCAAAGAGTGGGTTATCCCACCGTTTATTCTCGCTCCTATGCCGCCGAATCGCTCCATTGTCTTAAGCGACTTACCGCATGGTCGAATGTCCACGGTACCCCGTGTTGGAAGTGGCCGTGATAGCTGTAAGTATCATCAAACACCATGCTACAATGTTCATATGACGAAATTGTTTCGTCATATGAACAGTCCACGCCAGGGAGACCAACTATGAGTATTTCTGTGGGGCTTAAAAAAGGGTCGGACGAAGAGCGTCGTGCTGCGTTCATTGACAGCCTGACAAACAATGCCCTGAACCAGGTACGGTCCGAGGCACAGGATGTCTACCAGCGCTATCTCGGCCTCCGCCCACCAAAGAACCAGAGCTTCAATATTATCGAGCTGGTGAAGTCCGGCCTGCCCCTGGCAGCCGGAAAAACTCTTGCCGGGCATATAGGTGTTGAAATGAAAACCTTCTTCACCGTCTATGTTGGCATGTCCGACTCAACCATGCGCAGACGATTAAAAGAACAGATGGCGTTATCAGTCGACGAGTCTGACCGAGTGGTTAGATACGCGTACCTACTCGGTCTGGCGACCCAACTCATGGAGGGAAGGGAGGAGGACGCCCGAGAATGGCTGGCTTCATCTTCACCCGCTCTGGGCGGTGCGACCCCCTTGGAGACCGCCACAACGGAAGCTGGTGCACGCAGAGTAGAGGATCTTATTGTCAGCCTTGAGTACGGTATGTTTAGCTGATGCGGCTGTACCGAATCAGCAAATCCGAGCACGCAAAAACGGCTGACGAGGCCATGTCCGGCGAGGGCGGCTTGCACGGTAGTGCCCGTTGGCACAACAAAGGGCGTCGCATTGTTTACACGGCAACATCAACACCGCTTGCCACGCTGGAGATCGCTGTCAGCTTGCTCAAGTCCACACTAATCCCTGCCTATAAAGTGATCGAGGTCGATATAGCTGACGATCTGGTCATGAAGCTAACCCCAGCTGACCTGCCACTCGGCTGGGACGAAACCACGGCAGAGCCGCTGGTTTCACGTTCAGTGGGTGATTTGTGGCTGAAGTCCAAAATTACTCTTGGCCTTATGGTGCCATCCGTGGTCGTGCCGGAACACTACAATGTGCTGATCAACCCGCTCCACCCTGATTTCGTCCAAATACACTACGGCGACCCGATGAGCTTCCCGTTCGACCCCCGCATCAAAAGGTAGCGCCTGGTCAAGGCCAGTCGGGATGCGCCCAGGCATATTCGTAATTCGTGGATTCATCGAGGGCAATACGACGGTAGGCTTTGTTCTACGAATGGCATAACGCTAAGTTGCCTACTGTATTCGATGCCAATTTCTGTTCGATTTATGGGCACAATAGGCGTTGCGCGGGGAGAAGACTGGATCAATGAATGCGAAAGTGAGCCTGAGAGCCTCGCTAAAGTACAATGATCTCTGTCGAGAGTGAGCGGGAATGTGTTTTGATTTTCAGGAGAAATAGCCGGGATGGCAAACCCCAAGAGCTTACTGTTTTACCTGCATAAACATTGGGATGTTGTGGAAATGCTCACTCGGGCCAGTCGTGAGGTACCTTCCTTCAGCGAAGATCAAATTCTGGCTGCCGTGGGAAAAGCTGCCACCGAGCTATCGACAGAGGAGCGTTCAGCCGTGCTGCGCTCGCTATCCAATGCGGACATCGTGCAATACCTTCCTCGCTCGGGCGAGTTACAGCTCAATCCATTGGTGCTCGAGTTCGCCCGTGGTTTGACGCGGGAGCATGAGCTTGGCCTGTCCTCAGTTTTACAGGCCAGGGTGGAAGCCATCCGGGATGCAACCCGCGACCTCAACGACGGTATTGAGAACGGTCACTCGGATCAGTTACGAACAGCCGCGGCGCGATTGTCAGAGCTATTGAGGCAGATCAATCAGCAACTGAATCAAGACCGCCACGCAATTCTGGAACTGGCCGATCAGGCGAAATCCGCCGATAGCAGCATGCCCCTGGCCCGGCGTTACCGTAAAGTTCTGGACGCCTACGATCACTACGTTGAGCCGATGAACGAAATGATGGATACCGGTGCCAGCGGGACATTTTACCGCTACCTGGAATTTGCTGAGCAGTCCCTGGATCACGCCGCCTGGCAGTTGACGATTCAGGGAGCCCTGTACAGCCATCGCTTGCAGTTGCGACAGGTCGCTTACCAGGCAAAAGAGTTACGGCGTACAGGTCGTGTGGTGGCGTTACAGTGCGCCGACACCTTATTGCCGTTGCGCGAAGAACTGCGTCAACACAACGTCCTGTCTTCCGCCATCAGCAATCTGCTGGGTGAGGTGCGAAAAAAGGGACTGCGCCACGCATTACCCGTTCGCGCAGGAAAGCCCAAATACCCTGTATGGCGAGCGGAGAGGCCACGCCGCGTGTCTGTCGGAGATGATATTCTCGACATCATGGTCGAAGCGATGCAATTCTGTCCGCAGGTGCAGGCGTTTCCGGAGGAGATTGAAGCTGAAAAAACCGATGCCGTTGATTGGGTTGACGAGCAGGCTTTGAGAGAACACCTGTCGACATCGCTGCCAGTCGAGCATTTACTGCATTGGCTCATGCAACACTACGGCGATCTTCCGGATGCTGTGCTGCTTAGGCTATATCATGAATTCGTCCGAAATCCAGATTGGCAGAGCGAGCAAGGCTCTGTCTCTTCTGCTACCGATCTGAATGAGGTGCGCGTGTACCATTACCCGCATATGTTGTCACCATTATGAGCTCGCATCACATTCACCTTGGCCAATTGCCAAACCTCGCCATTCTCTTTCGCTGGTTGAATAGCGGTAAACATCTTAACCGGATGTCTGAGCCGGCGCTGTGGGCAGAACTGGAGCGAGAGCAGGACGCGTATACATCGTTGTTCAACAGCCTGGGCTTTGAGCTGGCGTTCGATGCCCGGGGTTTCGCCTGGTTCAACACTGACGATGGAAGCGCGAATACCAGCAAAACAAGCCGGCAGTTGGCGTTGCTTTTCATGGTGCTGTTTGAGTTTCAGGCGGATGCGGGGAAGCCACTGTTGCGCTTTTCAGACTGGCGAATCGACAATGGATTCATCGATGATGTCTATGAGAAAAATCGCGATCTACTCGTAGCGGAAGATATGGATATCAGCGCACTTCTCTCCCTTTTGGCCACTGCGGAGCGCTATGGCTTCGCCGTAAAGGACGCCGGGCACTGGCGTTTACTTCCTGCCGTTTGTCGTTACCTGGACCATTTCGAGGAGCTGGCTCAGAGCAGGGCAGACGAGCAGGCCACCGACTGGCTGAATGACGATGAAGTGGCTTCACAGGAGGGTGAATGAGCCTCAGATACGGATTCCAACGGTTGGTTTTACTGGGTAGTGCGGGGTATCAACGTGCGGAGCTACCCCTGGATGATTCGGTTTCACTGATTGCGCCCAATAACACGGGGAAAACCGCGTTGATCAATGCGCTGCAGTATCTATTGATCATTGATAGACGTCGCATGGACTTTGGAGCGCACAGTGCTGAGAAAAGCCGGCGTTTCTACTTTCCCAACAACAGCGCCTATATTCTACTCGAAGTCATGTTGCCTGAGACCGGTAGTCTGGTTCTGGGCTGCGTCGGGAAAGGGGTTAGCCATGACTACGAATACTTCTCCTATAAAGGGTCACTGAACATTGAAGATTTCCGCCAAGCCGATGGGGCACTTGTCAGTCAGCCGCAGCTTCAGTCTCATCTGGCGGAGTCAGGTAAAAGTGTCTTCGGCTATAGCTCGACTGATTTTGTGGACCTGCTCTATGGTGTCAGAAGGAAGCGGGCAAGCCACGAACCCGACTTTACGGTATTTCGGTTGGAACACACGTCTGATGCGGCGGCCTTTCAGCGTGTGCTGACACGAACATTGAAGCTGGACAAATTACGGTCGAGTGACGTGAAAGATTACCTGCTGGAAATATTTCGGCGTGACTTACCCGACGCCAGCATCGATTTTAAACAGGAATGGGACAAGGCATTCGCGGAAGTCAACGCTGACCGGGAGCAATATCAAGCTGCTCTGTCGCAAAAGCAGCGTATTGGTGAGCTTGAAAGACTGCGTGATGAACGGCTGGAACTACGCGGCAAATTGATCGTATTCAGACCCCTGATCGAGCAGGGTCTATCCGAGTGGCAACAGTATTATACGGACACAATGGCCAGCTACGAACGGGAGAAATCAGAACTCGAGACTGAAAGTCGTCAATTGTTGAATCGGCACAGCGATCTCACCTTGCAACAGGAAAAATTAAAAGGTGACATTCAACGATGTCAGGAACAAGCGAGGCAACACGCTGAACTGGAGCGGAAGTTTGCGTTGATATCGAGCCGGCAACAGCTGGAAAGCAGGCATACAGAGGCCAGGGATGAACGGGATCAACAGATTGTACTGATCAGTCGAGCGTCCAGTCGTGAGCCGGCCGCAATTGAACGTGAGATCAAAAGAAATAAAAGAGAACAGGAGCAAAATTTACGGGAGCTATCAACGCTTGCCGACAACTTATGGCGGCAACTTTCGGCGCAACTGCAACCCGCAGAGACAGACCGCCTTAATCGCTTGTTCAACCAGGATGTTATGACCCTGGCGGCTGATCAGTTTGAGCTGACATCGGCCTCGCTGATCGAATTACTGCGCCAGTCCGATCAACATACCGTTTCTATGCCTGGGCTGACAATCACTCTCGATAGCCTGTCCCCACAGTACCAACAGCGTAGCGAGGCCGAAATCAAACACCGCATCGTCGAGCTTCAGCAGGAACAGGCAGATCTGGAAAAGCAGCGTCGGGCAGCAGAGGCCCTGGATGCGGCCCGCACCCTTGGAAACCGACTGGAACAGCAGGTGCGTGAGATTGAGCAGGATCTTGAGGATTTTGACCTGCTGGCGGAATTGACCCAGGGTGCGGAAGAGCGCGCCGAGCAGCTGCTTGACGCCGAACGGCGTTTGGAGGAAATCAACGAGCAGCTGGCGCAGTCCAGCCACTATGACCAGCGTCTGCGGCAACGGCGGAATGATGTCGGCGATAAAATTCGTAGCCTGTCAGCCCAGGATGAAGAAATCAGGAAGCGGCGGGATCAGCGCGGTGACGAGGCGGAGACGTTTAGTTACCTGGGCGAATTGCCGCACCACCCCTGGCTGGGGACATCCAGGTTTCCGCTTACCGATCTGCCTGAGCGCCTGGCTCTTTACCGGGGAGACTGTTCCCGTCTCCTGGAACTGGATCGCCAATTGTCATCGGGGCTGGGTGAACTGCATTTGAATGGGCTCACCAAATATCAGTACAGTGGCGATGATGAAGGCGAATTGACAAGAATCATCGACTTTTGTCAGCAATTGGCGCGTGAACAGGAAGCCCTGGAAAAGAAGGCTCGCAGCGCGGTGGTCACAGTAACGGCCAGTTTGCGGGAACTGCGCGATGGTTTACGGGCCTTCAAGAGTCGAATGCGAGAGTTCAATCGGCTGATCAGCCATCGGCAGCTTTCAGATCTCAAGGTATTCAAGATCGAGCCGGAAGATGAAACCGTCCTGGTCGAAGCCATGGCGCTTTTGATCAACACGGCCGAGCAGGTGGAGAGCGGAGAATCCTTCGAGCTGTTCGATCAGGGCAGTGTCCTGGATGATGATGCCCTTGATAGAGCCAAGCAGACTCTGATTGACGAGGGGAACGCGCGCCAGGGCCTGCGGGTCTCGGACTTGTTTCGCTTGAGTTTTATCGTCGGCAAGATCGATGGTGAATCCGAGTCGTTTGATGACCTGGACAGTGCCGCGTCCAATGGAACCGTCCTCATGGCAAAGCTGGTGACCGGCCTGGCGATGCTGCATCTGATGCAGGACAAGCGCCGCAACGTGCAGGCGGTCTGCTATCTGGACGAGGCCCTGGCGCTGGATGCGCGAAATCAAAAGAGCCTGATCGATACCGCCGCCGATTTTGGCTTTGCCCTGATTTTTGCTTCACCTTCACCGCTGGCAACGGCGCGTTACTGCGTGCCCATCATACACCGTGAAGGTAAGAACCATATCAGCCAGCGCAGTTGGCAGATTTTCGAGCCGCTCAGTCAGGCGACTGAGGCACCAGTTCCGTGAATAAGGCATTGACAGCTGCCCTGGAGAAGTTGCGTCAGCACGGTCGTATAGCCGGATCTGCGCTGACAAAGGGCCAGCGAAACGCCCTGAATGAATTTGCTCGAAGGACAAGCTGTGTACAGGAGACCGTTGTCGGCAGGGGTACTGTTTACCGCGTAATCAATGAGAAAGTGCTGGACACGTATTGGCGCGAGCTTCGCCCGAAGGAAAGGGAGGCACTGCCCCATGATTTGCCCCAGCGCGCTTATAACATTGCGAGCTCTCGGGACAGTAAAAGTGCTGGCCATCGCCACGACACCTACTACTTGCTACTGAAATCCAAAGGGGCAGGGGTGAGTTGGTCGAATGGACCCTCGACCCTTGACCTCACCGCTGCAAGCGAGAACTACGGTGCGGCCGCGCTTGCCATATCCACAAATGACGACTGGGCCAGTGAACAGCCGTTATGGTTGGTTGAGAACCAAAAGCTGTTTGATAGGTTGGACTGGCTACCATCCGATACGGTCGCATCGATCGCGTACTACGGTGGACAATTGAATAACCTGTTAATTAGCTGGCTTGCGAGGGAATCGCGTGTCAATGAGGTCATTCTCTTTCCAGATTACGACGGCGTCGGGCTGATGAACTATGCCAGGCTGCGATCAAAGCTCGGTATGAAATGCCAGCTTTGGCTAATGCCCGACTGGGAGCGTCTGCTCACAGAGTTTGGCAGCCATAAAGTCTGGCTGGATAACTTTGCTGACTTCGCGTCGGCGTTTGAGCGACTGCAAGACGAGGCCAATCCACAGCTGCAACAATTAATGCGCACCATGCGGCAACAGGCAATGGCTCTGGAACAAGAAGCGATCTGGCTGAGTATTTGCTGCCGGTAAAACACACCCGCAGAGTGATGTTCCTGTCAGCCTATGGGGTTTTATCAGGGGGAACTGACATACTTTTCTTAATCAAACAGGTCATATCAATATGCGCATAATGTATATTATGTTAAATAGAAGAAATGCTACCGGCGGCTCGGTGAGCTCGGTGCCCTGTTTGATCAATCGCTCAATATGCCCAAAAGTTTGGTTATACAATACCCGGTTAAACAGGAGGCATTCTGCATGAAAATTTCGCCTACCAGGATACGCATTGTTTCCACGCTGCTCACCTTCGCGCTTTTCAGCAATGCACCGGAGCTTTTCGCAGCGGACAATAAAGTGCAGCGACTGTCGGAACCCGTTGAGGTCACTGCGACTCACAACATCTTTGGCGGCGCTCTGCCGGAAAGCGGAACACCGCTGAGCCTTGCTAACCTGCTGGGCAACAGCGACAAGTACCTGGATCAGGAAGTACTGGTTGCAACGCGCATCGCCAGGGTTTGTCAGAAAAAAGGCTGTTTTTTCCTTGCCCAGGACGGCCCATCGATTGCGCGAGTCACATTCAAAGACTACGGTTTTTTCATACCCACGGATTCCGCTGGCAAAGATGTTGTGCTTCTGGGTACCTTTTCCCGCAAACCTGTGAGCAAACAAGAGGCAGAGCACTACAGTGCTGACCTGGGTGAAAAAGCGGCAATCGCACCTGAGAGGTTTGAGTACTCGATTGTGGCTTCAGCGATCAGCATCCCCAGGGATTAAAAAAAACCGGGTTTAACCCTCCTGTCCTTCCTGTCGTGGAGTCTGAATCGTCCTGGTGAAGCTTACTCGCCGACCAAGCCAGGAAGCCCGTTTTCGAAATACAGCCAGCATAGCTGGCCAGGAACGCGCCGCAAGGTCTCTTTTGTATCGTTAAGCTGGGTGAATTAAATAGTCCAAGGCATTGAATACAAACCATATAATATTCCAGGGGTGCACTGCTCCTGGATTCAGCTTCCATCACTGTGTTGCAGCTCGTCGTCGCCGGCCAGGGTGTTCCCCTGCAGGTCGTAAGCACGGCCAAAACCCTTGGTATAGCGCCCCCGGCTGGGAACCAGGCGGAACAGCTTGAAATCCTGCAGTTGGGTGAGTTGCCCCGGAAATTCACCCAGGCGCTTCACCAGCGCGTCGATGCCGGTTTGCCAGTCGAGGGAGTCGCGGTCCAACCGCTCTGCCCTCACCGTGTAATTGATCCTGACTCGGGCAAACAGGTTGGCGGCCGCGGCTTCGTCCTCGATAATCAATACCGAGGCGCGGGGGTCTCGCTGCAGGTTCAGGCCGTGGCTTGCCAGTTCGCTCAGCAGCACGTAAAGGCAGTCGTCGCCGATGCCAAAGGGCGCGTAGGACGCGTGGGGAGAGCCGTCGGCATCAAGGCTCGCCAACTGCAGGCTTTTATGGGAATGGATAAACTGCAGCACCTCGGTTTTCAGACGCGATTGCATCGCCCTGTTTTTCATTTCCCCCTCCCCCTCAGCAACACCCGGTTTTAACGGGCTCGGGCACACCCGGGGCTGCGGCGGCAAAGGGATTGCTTTTAGCGGCGTCGTCGAACAGTCCGCGGTGGCGGGTAAAGTCGCCGCTGAACTTGAAATGCGCCGCGAATCGAGTGTCATGGAGCATGCGCCAGGTGTTGCCGCTTACCGGTCTCTCCTGCCCGGTTGCGAAGCGGTGTTCGGCGTCGAGTTGAAAGGCATCGGGCTGCTCGGCAATGCTGCCAAGATAGGTGACGGTTTGGCCGTAGTCCTCGCCGTCGGCTTCGATTTCATCCAGCTTGAACAGGCGGTAGGTGGCGGAAGCGAAACGGATAGCGCCAAGCCTGGCTTCCAGCTCCGGATTGGTGATGGCCAGGGGGCGATGTTCCACCAGACGCGGGTCGGCAAAACCCTGGCGCCGGGCAAGGGCGAGGAAGTCGTTCCAGTAGAGGGCGCCCCCCAGGCACTCGCCGTAAAGCACCGGGTCCTCGCGCAGCTCGGCGGGTATCCGTCGGTCGGCGTAAACGTCGGAGAAATAGAACTCCCCACCCGGTTTCAGCAGCCGCCTGACCCCGGCCAGCACGGCGTCCTTGTCGGGGGAAAGATTGATCACGCAGTTGGATACCACGACATCGAAGCTGCCCTCCTCCAGTCCAAGCTGGTCCAGCTTTTCGATATAGCCCCTGAGGAAGCGCACATTGTCATAGCCGAAAATGCCGGCATGGTGCTGCCGGTATTGCTCGGCTATCGCGAGCTGTTCGGTGGTCATATCGACACCCACGACCTCGCCCCCACTGCCCACCAGTTGGGCCAGGATGTAGACGTCGCGCCCGGCGCCGCTACCCAGGTCCAGAATCCTGCAACCGCGCAGCTCCGTGGGGCAGACCAGGCCGCAGCCATAGTAGCGTGAGGTGACCTCCGGGTGGATAGTGGCCAGCAGGGGCTTCAGCCATCCCGGCGTCTGGTTGAGATCGCAGCAGGCGTCGGTCTTGAGATCGGCCGAGGTTTGCAGTTGTTTCCCGTAGTAGTCTTTGACGGTTTCGTGCATCGAGGGGGCTCCGTTGGACGCGCCGGACAGGGCTGTGCTGAATCGCTTTCGACAAGGCAAACAGGGTTGGTCAGGCGTCGATAGCCTGGCCCAGCGCTGCATGCACCAGGCCCCCATCCACCGTCAGGGTATCCCCGACGACATAATCCCCTGCCCGGCTCGCGAGGAATATCGCCGCGCCGGCCAGATCTTCAGGCTCGCCAATTCGTCCCAGGGGTATCTTGCTGCCCACCTCATCCGGCGCATCCCGCGCCGCACGGTTCATGTCGGAGGCGAACGCCCCCGGCGCTAAGGACGTGACGATGATGTTGTCTTTGACCAGGCGCGCGGCCAATCGTTTCGTCAGATAGATAAGCCCGGCTTTGGAGGCATGGTAGCTGTAGGTTTCCCAGGGGTTGAGGCGCTGGCCGTCCACCGAGGTGATATTGATGACTTTGGCGGGTTGTCCGCCGGCGGCTCCGGCTTTCAGCTCGGCGTGCAGCGCCTGGACCAGAAAAAAGGGCGATTTGAGGTTGAGGTCCATGACCTTGTCCCAGCCTTTCTCGGGGAATGCCTCGAAGGGCTCACCCCACGCCGCCCCCGCATTGTTGACCAGGATATCAAGCTTCTGCTCCCGCTCGCGAAAACTCCGGGCCAGCGCTTGCACACCCGCGACGGTGGCTACGTCCTGGGGTAGCGCGTGGCAGTTCGGGCCCAGCTCCTGCGCAGTACACTCGCAGTCTGCTGCCTTGCGTGCGCTGATGTAAACGGTGGCACCCTGGGCGATAAAGGCTTCGGCGATGACCTTGCCAAGGTTGCGGGAGCCGCCGGTAACAAGGGCAACTCGTCCTTCCAGGGAAAACAGTTTGCTGGTATCCAATGCTTGATCTCCGATTCGGGTTACTTGGCTGTGATTTTGGTTTTACAGACTGGGGCTTTGGCGCCGGCGCATTGCGGGCTACCGGGAGTCGGACATTCGACGCCCTACAGGTGTCCGGCATGAAAACGTATATGCTCTTCGATAAACGAGGCAATAAAAAAATAGCTGTGGTCGTAACCGGCCTGCATGCGGATGTCGATGGCATACCCCGCCTGCTCGCAGGCTCTGGCCAGTAATTCAGGCTTCAGCTGCTCGACAAGAAATCCGTCCGCATCTCCCAGGTCGACGCGCAGGGGAAGCTGGGTCGGCTTGTCTCGCAGCAGCTCGGTGGTGTCGTAGTCGCGCCATTTGGCCGGGTCGTCGCCCAGATAGTAGCCGAATGCCTTTTGGCCCCAGGGGCATTGCATCGGCGCGCAAACCGGCGAGAATGCGGAGGCGGAACGGTATTGCCGCGGATTCTTCAGGGCGATGGTCAGGGCGCCGTGGCCACCCATGGAGTGGCCCGAAATCGACGCCTTTTCAGTATCCACGGGAAAATGCTGCGCCAGCACCCCGGGCAGCTCGGACACGACATAGTCGTACATCCGGTAGTGCGTGCTCCAGGGCGGCTGGGTGGCGTTCAGGTAAAAACCGGCCCCGAGGCCGAAATCCCAACCGCCCTCCGGGTCTCCCGGCACGTCGTCACCCCGGGGACTGGTGTCGGGACAGACGATGGCAAGACCGGTTTGCGCTGCCCAGCGTTGAGCCCCTGCCTTGTTGACAAAGTTCTCGTCGGTGCAGGTAAGCCCGGACAGCCAGTACAGCACCGGCACGGCATACTGCTCCGCCTGGGGTGGCAGGTAGACCGAAAATGTCATCTCGCAGTTGAGGGTGGGTGAGGTGTGGCGGTAACGCAGTTGCTGGCCCCCAAAACACTTGTTGGCGCTGATCTGCTGCAGCGGGTAGCGGTCGGTCATCAGTACAATACCACCGAGCGAATGCTGTGCCCGGTATGCATCAGCTCAAAGGCGGTATTGATGTCCTCCAGGGGCATGGTATGGGTGATCAACTCGTCGATTCTGATCCTGCCCTCCATGTACCAGTCGACGATGCGGGGCACGTCGGTGCGCCCCCTGGCGCCGCCAAAGGCAGTGCCCCGCCAGGAGCGCCCGGTAACGAGTTGGAACGGTCGGGTGGAAATTTCCTGTCCGGCCCCGGCCACCCCAACAATGCAGCTCTGGCCCCAGCCCTTGTGGCAGCACTCCAGGGCCTGGCGCATGACCTCGACATTACCGATGCACTCGAAACTGTAATCCACCCCTCCCCCGGTTAGCTGGATAACGTGATCCACCAGATTGTCGACGTCCCGGGGGTTGATGAAATCGGTCATCCCGAACTGTTGCGCCAGTTCCACCCGTGCCGGGTTGATATCGATACCGATGATGCGGGTCGCGCCCACCATGCGCGCGCCCTGAATCACATTGAGCCCGATACCGCCGAGCCCGAACACCGCGACCGTTGAGCCGGGCTCGACCTCCATGGTGAAGGCAACCGCGCCGATGCCGGTGGTAACGCCGCAACCGATGTAGCAGACTTTATCGAATGGCGCGTCCTCACGGATTTTTGCGACCGCAATTTCCGGTAGCACGGTGAAATTGGAAAATGTCGAGCAGCCCATGTAGTGCAGCAGCGGTTTGCCGTCCAGCGAAAAACGACTGCTGCCGTCGGGCATGACGCCCTGCCCCTGAGTGCTGCGGATCGCCTGGCACAAATTGGTTTTGGGGTTGAGGCAGAACTCGCACTGGCGACACTCGGCGGTATAGAGCGGTATCACATGGTCGCCGGGTTGCACGCTCTTCACCCCGGACCCCACCTCGCGCACAATGCCCGCGCCCTCATGGCCGAGAATGGCCGGGAAAGCCCCCTCCGGATCATCGCCCGAGAGAGTAAACGCATCAGTGTGGCAGACTCCCGTTGCCATAATTTCGACAAGCACCTCGCCCGCCCGGGGGCCCTCCAGTTGAACGTCAGCAATTTCCAGGGGTTTGCCTGCCTCGAAGGCAACTGCCGCGCGGGTAAGCATTTAGCCTCTCCTTATTGGGTTGGGTACTCGGTTCAGTGAGGGGAAACTATCATGGCAGCACCCGCAGATAAAGCTGGAAGTCAGCGCCAAGCGGTTTTCGCTGCGGCGGCAATGGCCATGGGCCCGGTTCCAGACCCACTGCGCCGCGGCGGTGGTCCAAACCGGCTGGCAAGTCAGTATAAAGAAGATAAACCGGCGCATTACACTGGTTTGCTGCGCCTCTTTTTTCAGCGGGAGTTCAACCAAAATGATTGTTTTACAGGAACAATGCTCAGTCGACCGGCCAGCGGCCGATGTTTTTGCCTACGCCTGCGAATTTGCCAACTGCGCCCAGTGGGACGCCACCGCGCTGAGTTCTGACAAAGTCGGGTCCGAGCCGACCGGGGTCGGCACCGAGTACGACGTGGTTTGTGCCATGCCGGTGGGCACGATCTCACTGCGCTACCGGGTGCTGAAATGGCAACCCGATGAACAGGTTGTGCTGGAGGGCGTGTGCCCCCTGTTTACCGTCACTGACACTATTACCGTCACCGGCAAAGGCAATTCCACGACCCTGGATTACACCGCCGAGTTTGTATTCAAGCCCGCATTGCGCCCCTTCGAGGCGCTGTTCAAGCCGGGCATGGTGCGTATGGGGGCAACTTCGGTGGGCGGGCTGCAGCGTGCCCTGGAAGACCGCTTCGAAGCACCCACGATCAGTACTTCGGCGCTGCTGGCAGACAAACTGGTACTTCCCGGTGTCGCACGGTTCAGTAAGCTGGGTTATCTGAAAAGCAAAAAGCAGTGGCACCCCGTATCCGCCAACATGCGAGGCAAGCACATCGTCCTCACCGGGGCCACTTCCGGTATCGGTCTTGCGGCGGCGAAGGAGCTGGCCCACATGGGCGCCGGTTTGACCCTGGTGGCTCGGGACAAGGCCCGGGGCGAGCAACTCGTTGAGTCCCTGGTCGCCGAGACCGGAAATCAGGACATCACCCTGCAGGTCGCGGACCTGGCCCAAATGGCCCAGGTCGAGAGTCTGGTGGAACGTCTGCTGGAGAGCGGCCGGCCCATCGATGTGCTGGTCAACAATGCCGGTGCACTGTTCAATCCGCGCCAGGAAACCAGCGAAGGTCTGGAGAAGAGCTTTGCGCTGTTGCTGTTGGGACCCTACATCCTCACCGAAGGCGTGTTGCCTTTACTGCAGATGAGCGAGGATCACCGGGTCGTCAATGTGGTGTCGGGGGGCATGTACTCTCAGAAACTGGAGGTAGACAAACTGCAGAGCGAAGGCTCCAAATACTCCGGCAGCGTCGCCTATGCTCGGGCCAAGCGGGGGCTGATGGTGAAGACCGAGCAGTGGGCTGAAGCCTGGAAACCCTTGGGTATCAGCGTCAACGCCATGCACCCGGGATGGGCGGACACGCCCGGGGTGGAAACTGCCCTGCCCGCGTTCCACAAGCTGACCCGGCGCATCCTGCGCACCCCCGAACAGGGCGCTGATACCATCGTTTGGCTGGCGACGGCCCGTGAGGCCAGTCTGGTCAGTGGCAAGCTGTTCCTGGATCGCGAGCCGCACACCACGCACCTGATCAGGTCGACCCGGGAAAGTGCGGCGGAGCGAAACAGGCTGGCGCGGTATCTTGAGGAGGCTGCTGCACCCTTTACCTCGGCATCCGCAAGCGGCGCAAGCCAAAGCCATGCCGCCTGAGGGCAGCGGGGGACGGGCACTGATCGTCATTGCACACGGCAGTCGTAGCAACGCGGCCAATGATGAATTCCGTGCGGTACTGGGCAAGCTACGTGCCGACGAACTCGGTTACTCCCACATCGAAGGGGCGTTTCTTGAAGCGGCCCCGCCCGCACTGGGCGCCGTGGTTGAGTGCCTGGCGCAGTGCCGGGTAGCCGCGATTGACGTCTACCCGATGTTCTTCAATTGTGGACGTCACGTGTCCCGGGATATTCCGGAGCTGGTTCGGGTCCTGCGGGGTCAGTACCCAGCGCTACCGATCAAGCTGCTTCCCTACTTCGGCAGCTTCGACGGGCTGGCGGGGGTCATGTCAGAGCACATTACCCGGTCGGCGACTGAGCACGGCCGGACGATGGATCAGACCTGAGACTTGTCACCGGTAATCACGCCGGGGGCTTCGCCTGTCTTCACTGCCTTTCTTGCTGCGCTGCCCAGCCCGATCAGCATCATTCCGCTCAACAGCAACTTGAGTCCGAACAGAACTCCGATGGCCAGGGCGCCGGTGACCGGGAACTGGCCCCAGATCATGACCCCCAGCACGACAGATAACAGGCCACTGATCAGGGTCATGATCCAACCCTTGGCCGGCCTCACCTGCCACGCCATCATGATTTCGGAAAAACCCACCGCGAACAGGAAGAAAGCCAGGACGACGGTGAGCGTACCCACCGCAACCAGCGGATGGGACGCCATATAGATACCAGCACCGACGCCCAGGGCGCCCATCACATAGGGCCACAACTGGTGGCCTGTCTTGGCGGCAAAGACCAGTTGGGCGACGCCCCCCATGGCGACCAGCACCCCCACTGTCATGCTGACAGATACACCCGTCATAATCGGTGTCACCAATGCGAACACACCGAGGAGCACCAGTAGCGCGCCGATCCCGATCGCCCACCCCGAGTTGCGTTTGAGCTGCTCCCAGATTTGCGAGCCTATCGCCTGTAGCTCGGGGCTCAGTTCGATAGTCTTCTCGATGTCGTTGGACATTGTTTTGTCTCCCTGCCGATTCCTGCCCCTGCGCAAACCGCGCTAACGGGGTGTCACTATCATACGCCTGGCAACCCTTCCGCAGCAATGCCCCGGGGAACGCTGGCCGCTCCTACACTACAATAACAGGCACGCCGAAAAAGCGATTGCCGAATCGGTGAGATATGGCGGCTACAGCTGCCCCTCTGGCACCACGATCGAGAGAAACCCGGTGCTGAAGCGGGTCCAGAAACCGGTATCGGGTTCGGTATCGACGATCACCTCGCGCCCGTTCTCGTCGAGGGTACGCCATTGCATGTCCCCGGCTTCGTCTAGTAGTACCTGGTAACTCCGCTCAAGTGCTTTGGTATCGAATGCCCGCGCCATTTCGGTTGCGTAAAACGGACTCTCGAAGTAAACACCACACTCGGTGTTCAGGGAGGCAGACCGACCGTCGAGATTAAACGAACCGACAAACACGTACTCGTCGTCGAAGGCAAAATACTTGCCGTGGAGACTGGCCAATTCCGAGCCCGCCCATTTGCCGCTGAGATCGTCCTCGCGGCGCTTGGCGCTCTTGTCGGCCTTGAACTCATAGAGTTCGACGCCGCCGGCCACCAGTTTTTCCCGGTAGCGCATATAGCCGGCATGCACCAGCGACACGTCATTGGCGGCCAGTGAATTGGTCAGTATCCGTACTCTCACGCCTTCATCCACCCAATCCACCAGCCTTTGGGTGAAGCGCTTCCCCGGCACAAAATAGGGCGAAACGATGAGGATTTCGTCTTCGGCTTTTTCCATTATCTCTAACAGTTTGGGCGCAAGGTGTGTTTTTCGGCTTACCTCTTTGGCGACTACCTTGCCCGGCTGGTCGTAAATGAGCGCCCAACCCCCCCACTCGAAATCGTATTGGCCCAGGGGCCCATCGCGATCAGCCTCCATCTTTCTGATGGCTTCGCCATAGTCTGATGCCCTGGCTCGCTTCAGGGCTTCATCCAGTGTTTTTTCAAGCTCGGCCAGATCACCGGGTGTGATCGGATTGTCGTAGGCAAACGCCGTTATCGGATACACCCACTGGCTGTTCCAGTACAAGTCGAACATGGTGGATATTTCGCCGACCACGGGCCCGACAGCGAGCGCATCGAGGTCGCTGAACCCCACCTCCTGGGCGGCATCGAAGTACTCGTCGCCAATATTTCGGCCACCGAAAATGCTGGCGGTATTGTCCACCGTCAGGGTTTTGTTGTGCATACGGTGATTGACTCTGGCGGTGTCGCCAACGAAATCCAGGCCCCGCCTCTCCCGGTTTGCAAAGGGGTTGTAAAGGCGCACCTCAATATTGGGGTGGAAGTCGATAGTGCGCAGCAGTTGGTCCTTGCCCTGGGTATCCAGATCGTCGAGGAGTATGCGCACACGCACGCCCCGATTGGCCGCTTCCATCAGAGCGGCATGGAGCGCCTCGCCTGTGCCATCGTTATGCCAGATGTAATACTGCACATCGATGGAATGCTCCGCGGTTTCCACCAGATATATTCTGGCAGCGAAAGCCTTGATGCCTTCATCGAGGGCGAGAAATCCGGATTTTCCGGGATATTGTTCCATCATTGGGGTCACGCGTCGGGCCAGCACCGTGTCATTCGAAGCTGCCAGCGCCTGGGAGGGCTCGCTGTCGGAATTTTCGGGCAAACTCGCGCAGCCGGCGGTGAGCAGCACCATCCATACGACAAGGGTATGTATCAGCGGCTGGCTGCGGCACGGTCGGCCTGTGGGTTGACGGTCTGCTCCGGTGTTGCTGGCTTTCATGTAATCTCCCGTTAGCTGTGCTGCCTCTTGCCCCTGGGGTACGGGATCGATAATAAACCGAATAGCGTGTCGTGGTCGACGGTGGCCTCACCCAACCGGAGTGGTCGTGGGGAACCTGGGTAAAGGATTATTGGTGGTGGGAAGCATTGCCGGCGGCTGGCAGTAGCTGGATAGAGCCATCCGCCTGGCCCCCGGAAAGGTGGCGCGACGGGTTCCTTTCAAGCGCCGAGTCTTGCCGCAGCCGCCGGCCCCATCAGTTCCCGGCAGCCTTTTTGGCAGCGCCGAACGCCTCGATCGCCCGCTCGCGTCCGAACTTGAGATCCACGATGGGCGGCGGGTAATCCGGCGCCAGGCCCTCGCGGACCAGGGGCGCGGGAAAGTGGATATCCTTGCCCTCGACAGCGGCCAGCTCCGGGACATAGCGACGAATAAAGTCGCCATCCGGGTCGAATCGCTGGCTCTGGGTGACCGGGTTGAAAATGCGGAAATACGGGGCTGCGTCGGTGCCGGTTGAAGCCGCCCATTGCCAGCCGCCGTTGTTGGAAGCGAGGTGTCCATCCACCAGGTGTTGCATAAAAAAGCGTTCCCCCAGGCGCCAGTCCAGCAGCAACTGCTTGGAAAGAAACATCGCAACCACCATCCGCAGGCGATTGTGCATCCAACCCGTTTCCCGCAGTTGGCGCATGGCCGCATCGACGATCGGGATGCCGGTACGGCCCTCACACCAGGCCGAAAAATCCCGCTCACTGTGGCGCCAGGCAACAGCCTCGGTCTCGCGTTTGAAAGCGCGGTTTTTACTGACCAGGGGAAAACAGTCGAGGATATGGAGGTAGAAATCACGCCATATCAGCTCGGTAATCCAGCAATCGATGCCCTCCTGGCCGCCGCTCAGGCGACCCCGGTTGACGCCCAGTGCCTGGTGCAGACAGCTGCGTGCTGACAGCACGCCGGCCGCAAGCCACGGCGAGATCATACTTGTTCCTTCCAGGGCTGGCCGATCACGGTCGCGCTTGTAATCAGCGATGCGCTCATCGCAGAAGCTCTGTAGCCGCTGCATTGCCGCTGCTTCGCCCGCCGGCCATAGCTCGTCCTGGACAGTTTCAGCCGTTGCCGGTACCGGCTCCGCGTTTGGCACCAGCGTTTGTGCACGGGGTTTTGGAGTCGGCTGCAGATGGGGACGCTGGGATCGCCAGTTTTCCATCCAGCGCTTCTTGAACGGGGTGAACACGGTGTAGGGCTTGCCGGTCTGGGTGAGCAGCCCGGGGGGTAACATCGCCTGGTCATGGAAAAGGTGCACCGAGCACCCCAACGCGGTTACCTGTTCCGTGGCGGCGTGGTCGCGCTGCTTCTCGTTCCAGCCGTACTCCCGATTGGCGTAGATCGCATCGACGCCGTATTGCTCAACCAGATCCCGCAACAGACCCGGGACTGAACTGAAATCCCCTGTCTCACGGAAGAGCAGCGGGATATTGAGCTTGGCCAGGGCGCGCTGTAGATGAGCAACGTTGCGCAGCAGGAAGCGCTGCCTCACCGGCGCCATATCGTGCTCCAGCCACTGCCCCGGCGTTGCAACAAAAAGACCGATGATCGTGGCATCGCTGTCTTCGCAGGCGCGCTGCAGCGCGGTGTTGTCAGCGACTCTCAGATCCTGGCGGAACCAGATCAGATGGGTGCGATCGGAGGAGATTTCCGGCATGAATTCAGACCTTATGAGCTTTCAGTCGTCTTAGGTTATCGATTTTGGCTTCCGGGGGATATTCCCGGAAGCCGCATTCGGCGCGAGTAGCAAGGGGCAAAACATGGATTTCGCTTACGAATTCGATCCACTGGCAGATCATAGGCGATGGGCAAGAACAGGGGGGCAAAGGCTGTTTTAAAGTGCAATCCAATAACCCTACGCCCGCGTAAACAATTTGTCTCCAAATCCAGCAGGACAATAATCATGCAAGCTTCCCAGGCACTTGAGCACTCTCTCGTTCGCAACGCCATTCCAAGAGACGCTGAAAGAGTGCAGCAAGCGCTCATCAGCCAGAATCTCGAAACGCCGTTCTCTGACCTGGCCCTCAGCCGAGACGAAAAGTATGCGCGGATCAAGGCGGCGATGAAGGAGGTCGTGGAAGTGCTTGGTCTCGATCTTGGTGACGACAGCCTGACCGAAACCCCCCATCGCATCGCGAAAATGTATGTCGACGAAATTTTCTCCGGGCTCGACTATGCTCGCTTTCCGCGCAACTCGATTATCGAGAACAAGATGGGAGCGGACGAGATGGTCAAAGTGGCGGACATTGGTGTGGTCAGCACTTGCGAGCATCACTTCGTCACCATCGACGGTACCGCCAGGGTGGCCTACCTGCCGGGTGAAAAGCTCATCGGACTGTCCAAGATAAACCGCATTGTGCGCTTCTTCGCCCAGCGCCCGCAGGTGCAGGAACGCCTGACCCGGCAGGTGCTGGTGGCGTTGCAGACGCTGCTCGACACCGAAGACGTTGCCGTCGCGATCGATGCCACCCACTACTGTGTCAAGGCGCGGGGCGTGATGGACGCGAGTTCTGTCACCTCCACTTCAGCGTTGGGCGGTCAGTTCAAGCAGGATAACCGCCTGCGCCGGGAATTTTTCAGCTAGCAGCCGGCGCAATGGCGATGGCCGGGCCGCCATCCCGTGAAGGGACAGAGCCCCCAGGGACGGGTTTACGGTGTGTCCTGACGGGGTAGATGCCCGGAGCGGCGCTTTGAGAAGCCTATGCATTTGTCCTTAACTCAGTGCCATTTCCGCTAGTAAGGATTGTCGGGGTCGAGGTTGAATGTCTCCAGCATCCACTCGTAGTAAAGCCCGCTCGACAGGAAGTCCAGGTAAATTTCGTTGACCAGCGCCACCATTTTGCGGACGCCGTAGGCAACGTCACCGTCAAGCAGGGTCGCGGTCAGGGAAAGTTCGCCACCTCGATTGACACACTTGAGCTGCATCTTGCCCTTGTCACAGCGCCGGTGATCCGGAAGACTGTCGTCCTGCCGCGCTTTCAGCCAGCATTTGAAATCGCGGTGCATCGGCGAATTAGGCGTTACATTGGGCAGCACACAGGCGATTCTCAGCCGCTGCCTGGTGCCGTCGAAGATCCATTCGAAGCGATGGTTCCTATGCCACCTGGCGACAAATGTTGCGTGCCTGCTCCCCTGCTGCTGCCGGCTAAATGTCTGGAACATACCCCGACGAGCGTAGGATTCCAGAATATCGCCGACCTGTAGCGCGGTCCTAGCTGCTGTGGCGTCGGTCAATGTGCGACCGCGCCTACTCCGGGTTCTGCATTCAGGGAGATCCCTGGCGGGTAATCCCGCGGCGAGGTGAATTCCTTGATGGCCTGGCAGTTGATCAAGGTAGAGACCTTCTCATCCCGGGCTCGCTTGTAAGCGCGGGCCAGAGCAGCACGAAAATCCTCCACGTTGTTGACGTAGTCCCCTGCGGCACCCAGCCCCTGGGCCATCAGGTCGTAACGCAGGTGTTCCTGAAACAGGTACATATGCATGGACCGTGCGGAGCGTGCGGCGTTGGGCCAGACTCCCCAGGCGTTGTTGTTGTAGACGATCGTGATGGTGGGCAATTTGTACTTGGCGGCTGTATCAAGCTCCATCAGGCTGTAGGCGACGCCGGCATCACTGGTGACACAGATCGTGGGCGCCCCTTCATACCCCTTCTGCGGCCCCACGCCCCGCTGTACCGCCGCACTTACCCCCATCATCATCGACATATCCGGGCCAATGGCACCGTACTGGTAGGCTGGAACAACCATTTGTGCAGGGCGAAAAGCCCGCAGATAGCGACCGGCATAGAGGCCGATCGTCCAGCCGCCACCGCCCGCTACTGTGGCGAGGCGGTCGTCGGTGCCGGTCTCGATGAAGCGCTGGGTTTCACGGCCGATGACTGCAGGGTGCAGCATATTGGTATCTTTGCCGTACTTCAGTCCAAGTTGATAAACATCTTCAATCTGGCTTTCAAAGGTTTTCTGCGCTTTGACGATTTCACTCACCCAGGCCTCGCGTTTGCGGCTTTTGACGCCATCGGCGAGGGCTTCGAGGAACGCGGCTTCGTCGCTGACGATGCCGAGTTCCAGCGGCCAGTTGCGGCCCAGGTCCTCCTGTTCAGGGTTAACCCGAATCGCCTTGATATCAGGATTGAAGCGGTACTCTCCAGGGCTGGGCATACAGTACTGGCCGACAAAAACCACCAGGTCGGCGCTGAGTAGCGCATCGGGCCCCGCATTCAAACACAGTGGATGGTCATCGGGAAAACAGCCACGGGTCGGGCCGGAGGTGGCCACACCTATCTGATTACGTTCCGCCGCCCGCATCAGGGCATCCCAGCCCTGGCGCTGGAATACGCCCTGCCCTGCAACGATCAGCGGCCGCTGGGCCTTTTCTATCATGGCGACGGCCTTGGCCACTTCCGCCGGTGCCGGATAGCTGCGCGACTCGCTGCGATACTTGCTTTTGTCGTAATAATCCTTGATGTCTGCCGGATCTTTGAACGGTGCGCGGGCTACTTCGGCGGGAAAATCCAGATGCACCGGCCCAGGTACTCCGGATTTCAGTGCGCGGAAGGCATAGCCGCCGTATTCCCAGACCCGCGTCGGATCGATCAGGCGCTTCCCGTACTTTTTCAGGCCGACGGTTGTGGGTTGCTGGTAGGCATGTTGGATGAAGGCTTCGCGATCTTCCCCGGCAAGGGTCATGTTGCTGGCCAGCACCAGCAGCGGCGTGCGCGCGGCATTGGCGGCGGCGATGTTCATGATCATATTGGTAAAGCCAGGCCCTTCGGTGCCAGAGGTCGCAGCCACCTGGCCGGTGGCCCGGGAGAAGCCGTCCGCCATGGAGCACATTGCGCCTTCGCTTCGGCCGCCGTAGGAGGGAATGCCGGCAGCAGCCAGCGCATTGATAACAGTGTAATTCCCGGGGCAGCAAAATAGAGCGGCGAGCTCTTCTTCTTTACACAGCTGCGCGAAAACCTGGGCTCCACTCATACCCCGGCCCTCGAACTTTCCGGGCTTGGGATCTTCTGCGAGAGATTGGGTGAAGGCCTCTGCAATGTTGATGGAGGGTATTTTCACATCGGATATTGAGGTGGTCTGAGCACTGAACGCATGGCCTGTCGCACCAGCGGCGACAGCGCCCCCAAGGCCCATCGCCGATTTGCGCAAAAATTCGCGACGTGAATTGCCCTCGGGACCCTGGCCCTTGTGATTCTCGTCCTGTGAGCTCGACTTCGGATCGCTCATCAAATTCTCCTGCAACTTTTCAGTGGCGTGGTCGACAATGTCAGTTCGGGATGATCAGTCAAAGGCACTGCGCTGCTCGTCGGTCCAAAGACTGCGGATAAAATTCACCAGGTGCCAGGTATCATCATCATTGATTTGTGCGCTCCACGGTGGCATGCCAACGCCGGCGCCATGCTTGATGCTGTTGAAGATATCGGCCTGGGTGCTGCCGTTGTAGTACTCCAGCGGTTCGGTGAGGTTAGTGGCATCAGAGATAACGTCCATCTGGGCACGGCCGTCCTTGCCATGGCATTCGGTGCAATACTGTTTGTAAACCTGTGCGCCGCTGGCAATGGACTCTTCCGAGTAGGGTATCGGGTTGGCCTGTACGGTTGCCGCTAGCGCCAACGCGATAGTGACGGCGGCAAGGCGTGCTGGTTTGGTTGCATGGCTTTTTGTTGGTCTCATCGACGGCTTCCCCATCAAGGTTATTGTCTTTCAGCTCTCATCCCGGTCCGCCTTCGGGATAACTAATATGTTAATTTAGGCGGGATTTTTTCAATTCTCACCGTTGCTTACGCCGAGGTCAAGCGGCCTGCTCCGCCCTACCCGCGGCGATTGCCGCAGCGGCAACGTGCGAGGTTGCGAGCTAGTCCTTACCGGCCTTTTCGCCAGCTTCTGGTTTTCGTCGGACTTTCGCTCCGGGTTTACGTTTCGCCCTGGATGGCTTCTTTTCTGCGGCTTTTTCCGCGGTCGGTTGCGCAAGCACGACCCCGCGGGAAGGTGCTCGCTCCGCTTTCCTTGCGATGCCCGCGGCCTCTTCCAACTCGACCAGGGAGTCCTCCATATAATCGATCAGGCGCTGCACCTGGGGCACAGAGTGGCGGCAGGCGACAATGCCAAAATCCAGGTTGTCGCCATTGCTGACCAGGGTGATGTTGACGGCAAAACCATCGAAGGGAACCGAAACGGGGTAGATACCATCGAGGCGGGCACCGTTCCAGTACATAGCTTGGCGAGGTCCCGGAACATTGGAAACGACCGTACTGAACGCCGGAAACCGACTGGCCAGACCTGTCATACTGGCGATGAGTGTGGGAGCCTGGGTAACCGCAGAGTAGACTTCGATCTCGCGCCTGTTCATACCCTTGAATTGTTCCTTTGCGGCCGCCATCGATTCCTGTATGACCCGCATACGCTTGGATGGGTCACGCTGGTTGGTGCCAAGGTCCGCGGTCAGGAAAGCGATGGCATTAGCCGATTCGGTATCGTCGCTGTCGCGCAGGGATATCGGAGCCATGGCCTTGAGCGATTGCTTTGGCAGCTCCCCCAGTTCCAGCAAATGTCGGCGCAGCGAACCGGCACACATCGCCAGCACGGCATCATTCAGCGTGCCGCCGTTAAACGCCTTGCCCACCGCTCGCACCCGCTCGAAGGGCCAGGACTGTGCCACAAAGCGTCGTGCGCCGGTGATGCGCGTGTTGTAGGGCGTCTTGGGGATATTGTGCCAGGGCACGGCAAGGTTGCCGCCCCTTCCCAGCCAGACGCTGGCGTTTTGCCGCAGGGCGTTGGCGACGTTGACGGTTCCACCAATCTGACTCTTGACGACGTCGAGAACCGCTTTGATTTCATGTTCCTTGGGCTCGACCTTGCGCTGATTTTTACTGTCCAGCTGCTTTTTGAAGTCTTCGTAGGCCTCCATGGAAAATGGCGAATACTTGATTCGTGCCTTGGGGTCGGGTGACATCATACTATTGGTCAATTGCATGGCACCGATACCGTCAATCGCACAATGGTGGGTCTTCATGTAGGTGGCGAACTGCCGGCTCTCCAAACCCTCTATCAGGTGCAGTTCCCATAGCGGACGGGTGCGGTCCATCAGGGTGCCGTGCAGGCGCGAAACCAGGGCAAACAGCTCGCGATAGCGCCCGGGCTTGGGTAGGGCCGAGCGGCGGATATGGTAGTCCATGTCCAGGGCTTCGTCCTTGACCCAGTGGATCGGCCCATAAGTGCCCAGCGGCCCCATCTTCAATTTCTCACCGAAAGGCCGGCGCAGTTCGCCATGCCAGACCAGTTGTTCGTTGAGGCTTTGTAGAAACTCGGCGTCATCCACCCCGTCGGGCAGTGTGTAAAGGTTGACTCCCCCCACATGCATGGGCGTCCTGCTTGATTCATTGAGCAGGAAAAACGCGTCTGTCAGGGGCATTTTGCGCATGGTGGGCTCCGAAGTGACTTGTTGCTTTTATGTGTGCTCGCAGGATACAGGCTCAAACCAGGGGGATCAATTGCCGGTGTGTGCGCCCTGCACCAAGGGCCGCCGAGAGCCACACTGCCATCCATTTTTTGGAAGTGGGTCTTCGCCCGGGTCGCGGACGGGCCCTGGATTCGCTTGCCATCGGTTGATCCGTCAGCAGGGATGTCACGTAAAGGCCCTATAGCAACCAGGGTATCTATCATGGTCCGATCTCTCGCCGCAGCAGTCGTTGCCGTTTCGCTAATGTCAGGAGCCGCCGTGCCACATGCCAGCGCCGTCGAAGAGCCCAGCTACACCGTCGTCGCGCGCCTCGCCGATGCGATTGAGGTGCGCCGCTACGACCCACTGATACAGGCCGTGGTCGAGCTGCCTGATAGCCAACATACCAGCCAGGGCTTCCGCCGACTTGCCGGCTTCATCTTTGGAGGCAACCAGGCAGGTCAGGAAATTGCGATGACCGCTCCGGTGCAGGAAACACTGTTCGTCGAAAAACCGAGGATGGCTTTTACCATGCCATCCCATCTGAAGTACGACGACCTGCCCCGGCCTGATGATGAAGGGATAATGATCGAGCCTGTGGCGGCGAGGACCACCGCGGTCATCCGCTTTTCCGGCTGGGCTACCCCTGGCAAGGTGGAAAAGATGGCGAAGGTGCTCGAAACGACACTGCAGCAAAACAACGTGCCTGTTCTGGGCGCTCCGGTACTGGCTCAGTACAACCCACCCTGGACCCTGCCCTTCCAACGCCGCAACGAGGTTCAGATTGTCGTTGAATGGGCGGGAACTGAGGCGAGCCACGACCGTGCTGATTCCAAGGCGGCAGGTGCTCACACTAATGCCAACCAGCAAGCAAGTCGAGAATGACGATGATGACATTGAAGAAAAGTTTATCCCTGGCTGCAACGCTACTAGCCTTCAGCCCCCTGGCACTGGCCAGCTGTCCTGACTACCTTGACCAGACGATGCGAAAGCTCCATTCACAGGAGTCGGTAAACCTTTGCGAGAGCTTTGCCGGCAAGCCCATGCTGATTGTCAACACCGCCAGCCATTGTGGCTTCACGCGACAATTCAAGGGGCTGGAAGCACTACATCAGGCTTACCGCGACAGGGGCCTGGTGGTGCTGGGCTTTGCCAGCAACGACTTTAACCAGGAAGCTAAAGATGAGGCCAGCGCCGCGAAGGTGTGCTTCGTCAACAATGGGGTCAGCTTCACCATGATTGCACCGACCCGGGTGCGTGGCGACGATGCCAACCCGGTTTTCCGGCAGTTGGGAGAGGCGACGTCCCCACCGTCGTGGAATTTCAACAAATATCTGGTGGACAGGGAGGGTAATATTGTCCAGCACTTCGGCAGTCGGGTGGAGCCCGAGAGTGACGAGATGCGTTCAGCCATAGAAGAGGTGTTGTAAGAAACTCGGGAGGTAACAGCACGCGCTTGTTTCAATCGCATGCGGCCGCCCTGAAACGCAGCACCATCGCGGACGTTAGAGGATGCGTGAGGCCAAAAAGCGGAACACCGTAGCACAGTCCCTTGCGACCTTGAGGGTCGCCAACTCATCGGCTCGTGTCACGCCACGGTTGATGATTATCAGGGGCTTGCCGAGCTGCTGGGCCAGGCGACAGAAGCGAAATCCCGAAAAAACCCGCATCGAGGAGCCCGCGACCACCACGGCATCGCATCGCGCCATTACCCTGTTGATATGTGCCACTCGGGAACGCCGCACGCTGCCCCCGAAAAAGACGACGTCAGGCATGATCACGCCTCCGCACGCAGTACAGGACGGGACGGTAAAGCCCTGCAACTGTGCTGCATCCACATCGGCATCGCCATCCGGACGCATCTCGGCGATGTGCGCCGTGAACGCGGAGTTCAGGGTCTCGAGGCGCCGTTGCATTTCGCTGCGCAAAGCCATTCGCCGACAGCTCAGGCATCGCACCCTGTCCAGACGGCCGTGCAGATCTATTACGCGCTGCTGACCGGCAGATTGGTGGAGGCGGTCCACGTTTTGCGTCACCAGCAGCGGTACCCGGCCCAGGGTTTCAAGTCGGCTAAGGGCATGGTGAGCAGCGTTGGGTCTGGCCCGTACGACCAAGGGCCACCCCACCATGCTGCGCGCCCAGTAACGGCGGCGGGTGGATGCCGATTGCACGAAGTCCTGGTGCTGAATGGGGTCGCTGCGCAGCCACGTGCCGCTGTCGTCGCGATAAGTGGGAATGCCAGAGGCAGCGGAGACACCCGCCCCGGTAATCACCAGCCAACGCGTGGCTGGCCCCAGGGTCGATTGGAGTCGAGCCCATATTTCGTCGCCATCCAGCTCTGGGGCATCTAACGGTGCAGCGGTCACCAGCGGCGCGTTGTTTTGTTCAGTGGCCATGTCCGGATCTCAGCTAGCGCCCGGTGCAAGTGGGCTGGGCGCTTGATCGGGCTTGGCGTAGGCCATACGTCGCAGGGGTTGCGGCCGATGGTAACTGTCGAGACCACTCACCGCCACCGTCCCCGCACCGGCGATATCGACACTGCCGTCACTACTGACGCACCCGTCCGGAACCGTCACCAGGGTGATTTGCCCGATTACCATGTGCGTACCGTTGATCTCCATGCGTTGATGCTCTCGCAAGCTAAGTCCCAGGCGGATACTGGCCTCTTCGACGAAGGGCGCGGTGAACCCAGGCTGCCAGTGGGGTGTCAGCCCGGTTGCGGCAAACTCGGACACATGTTTCGGGTAGCGCGCTGCGGTTTGGTGGGCAGCATCGATGAAGCCTTCCATGACATGGTTAACGGTATACACCCCTGTTTCGAGAATATTTCGCAGGGTATGACGCTCAACCTCGTCGGGGCGGACGATGAGTAGCAGGAGCGGCGGGTGCGCGCCCAGGTGGACGGCTGAGCTCATGATTGCGAGGTTGGTATGGCCCGCGCTGTCGGCGGTACCGATGAGATTGGCCGATTTGAAGCCCCCCAGCGAGTTGATAAAGCTCGCCCGATAGCGACGCTCCATTTGATCCAGTTCGGCACTGCTCAATAACATGAAAGGTCTCCTCGTTGCTCTACCAGGGTAACTCGCTGCCGTCCCAGGACCAAAATCGGCCACTGTCCCCGGGCTCCAGCTTGTCGATAACTGCCAGCATGTAGTCGGCACTTTGACGCGGGCTGAACAATTTATGGGTCGCAACATTATTTTGAAACGGTGCGGAGAGTCGTGTGGCTGTGGTGCCGGGATGCAGCGCCGCCACCACAGTCTGTGGCAGTGTTCTGCGCCATTCGATACTCAGGGTTTTCAGCGCCATGTTGAGCGCGGCCTTGGAGCTGCGGTAGCTCACCCACCCGCCCAGGCGGTTCTCTTCGATGGAGCCAACACGGGCGGACACCGCAGCGAACACCGCTTTCGGACTGTGCTTCAATAGTGGCTCGGCGTGTTTGGCAAGTAACAGCGTGGGCAGCGCGTTGGTTTGGATGTTGCGCAGGTAAAATTCGGGGTCGAACCGTTTGACCGTTCGCTCCGGTTGCTTGGTCCCTTCATGGAGTATACCCACGGTGTTAATGAGGTAGTCCAAAGGCCCTTCAATCCTGGCGACAAGCTGCTCCACTGACGCGTCGTCGGTCATGTCGACGCGGTGCCAGCAGACCCGGGGGTGGTCAAAACCGGGTTCGGTGCGGAAATAACTGGCGTGCACCTGCTCTATCGAGTTACGTTCCAGTAGCGCCTCCAGCATGGCACCGCCGATGCCGCCACCGGCTCCAATCACCAAAGCCTTCATCGTTGGGTGTGACCGTACAAACGTCGATAGCGAACCCGCGCCCAGAATTCGTAAGCGCGACTGGCAAGACCTCTCACCCCTGGCCACTGTAACCAGCGCCACCAGCGGCCGAAGCGTGTGTGCTGCCAGGCCGCAACATTGGCGTCGAGCCCGCTGATCAGGTTGCCGTCTGCTGTACGCAGGTGCAAGCTGCGCAGCAACTCGTCCCTGGATGGCAACTGTGGATCTTCCCCCAATTGGTGAATATCCTGTAGTTCCAGCGAGTTACCGGCGTGGCGACTTAATTTGTCCATTTCGGCGGAACACAGCGGACAGTGGCCATCGTAAAAGAGTGTGGGTTTTTGCTGCCCCATAACATCGCGCTCTGCTGGCGGGCGGCGGATGCCAAACCCTTGCGAGATTTACGGCCATATGGCCCCGCTGGATCAGGCCGGTTTTGTCCGGGCGCGCAGATCCAGTAGCTTATCCCGGTCGTAGAGACAGCGCTATCACGCCAGGAATCAAGCTATGAACATGAAGGGCAGTGCCGGGTCCCGCCGGCACAAAGAGAAGGCTGGGACACCGGTAGTTGCGGCGCACGATTCCACAGGGCATCGCTTGCCGTGTCGGGGCTGTACCACTTCCTGCCAGCTATTTAGCCGCTGCGAGGGACGGCCCTGGCGCATGCCAGCGGCCTCCGGTCACTGACTTTTTTCGCCGGCGTCGGTGTCGGTGTCGGCAATCAGGGTAGGCTCGGCGTTGCGTCCGCCCTTGAAGCGCTCGGCAATCGCGGTGAAGGGCTTGAGCACGATGAGCGTCACCGCGCCGACGCCAATTCCGAATAGTGCATTCAGTATCAGGGGCGTGATAGTGCCAAAGAAAGGCCCGACGACATCGATGCCGGTGACGGTTCGAGCAATGGCATCAAAACTGGCGCCAATGTCATGCATTCCGTGCACGAGAATACCGCCGCCCACGAGGAACATCGCCAGGGTGCCGACATAGGTTAGTCCCTTCATCAGCAGCGGGGCAAAAGCCAGGAGCCGCATTCCAAACCATCGCAGGCCACCGCGCAATGCGCCCGGCCCTTTCATTTTCGACAGGTAAAGCCCGGCGTCATCCAGTTTGACGATCCCCGCAACGGCTCCATAGACCCCGACGGTCATGAGCACGGCTACCCCTGCCAGAACTGCCAGTTGCACTTTAAACTCACTTTCAGCCACGATTCCCAGGGTGATGACAATAATTTCGATCGAGAGGATGAAGTCGGTGCGGATAGCACCGGCAATCTTCTTCTTCTCGTAGGCCAGGGGGTCGAGCATCGGCTTCGAAAGCATTCGCCGCCGCCGCTCGGTCTCCTCGCGTTTTTGCTCCGGATTCTGCCAGAATTCGTGGGCGATCTTTTCGAAGCCCTCGTAGCATAGATAGAGCCCGCCCAGCATCAGCACCGGTGTAATTGCCCAGGGCGCAAAGGTTGCTGCCAGCAGGGCGGCAGGTACCAGAATCATCTTGTTGCGCAATGAGCCCTTGGCGACCGCCCATACCACCGGCAGTTCACGGTCGGCCTTTACCCCGGTTACCTGCTCCGCGTTAACGGCAAGATCATCCCCGAGCACGCCCGCCGTTTTCTTGGCCGCGACCTTGGTCATCACCGAGACATCGTCGAGCAGTGCGGCGATATCGTCCAGTAATAGTAGTAAGCTGCCTCCAGCCATGATTTATTATCCTTATCGACTTTGTATTTGCAGCGCACGGATGACAGTCCCATCGGGGCTCTGCGGGGATGCGCCGGATCTATCCCCTGGCTTGCGCGAGGCACGCCACTCATCGCTCGTTGCGCTATTTTTACACTTTATTGCCCAGTGTGTAAGGCACAACGGCGACAATTTCCCAAAACTGACCCCGGCGAACCGCGGATTGGTAGTAGTAGCAGGTGCGACTATAGCACCTGGACTGCGGCTCCTGGGCACATTTCGGCCGGGTGCCTGCCCGCGTATCTGCGCCAGGTTGCGCTGCCCGCGAGTGATAACGGGTATGCCTCAAAAAAAACGGCTAAGCCTTGATCATGCACGACAGCAACAATAGACTCAGGTTCTTTCAGGAATAGCCGACTAAAGGTGTATCGTCACATGACCGAGAGAACGCGCATTGGTGGCCTGCAGGTAGCCAATTCACTATACCAATTCATCGAGCAGGAATGTGCGCCGGGAACCGGCGTCGAGCCGACGGACTTCTGGCGCGAACTGGAAGCTATCGTCAATGACCTCGCGCCGGTAAACCGACAGTTGCTGGCGCATCGCGATGAGCTGCAACAGCGCATAGACGATTGGCATCGGCAGCATAGCGGCAAGGCAATAGACCCGGTCGCCTACAAGACGTTCCTGCAGGATATCGGCTATTTGCTGCCGCCCTGCGACGACTTCGCAATCAACACTGAAAACGTCGATACCGAGATTTCCGAGCAGGCTGGTCCGCAGTTGGTGGTGCCGGTAAAGAATGCCCGCTTTGCCCTGAATGCCGCCAATGCGCGCTGGGGTAGCCTGTACGATGCGCTCTACGGCACCGACGCCATACCCGAAACCGATGGCGCCGAGAAAGGTACTGACTACAACCCGGTGCGCGGCGCCAGGGTAATTGCCTATGCCCGGGAGCAACTCGATCAGGCCGCGCCCCTGAGTCAGGGCAGTCACGCCCGCGCCGTTAGCTACGGTGTGATTGATGGCCAACTGGAGGTGAAGCTCGCCGACGGCTCCGAGGCCCAATTACAGCAGCCGGAAAAATTTCGCGGCTACCGGGGCGATGCGGCCAACCCTTCTGCCATCCTGCTGCGCAACAATGGCCTGCATATCGAAATCCAGATTGATCGCAAGGGCCCCATCGGCAAAACCGATGCCGCCGGGGTAGCCGACCTGCTGGTAGAGGCCGCCATCACCACTATCATGGATTGTGAAGATTCTGTTGCGGCGGTGGATGATGTCGACAAGGTCGAGGTCTACCGCAACTGGCTGGGTTTGATGCAAGGCACCCTGCAGGACACCTTCGACAAGGGCGGAAAAACCATGACCCGGTTGCTCAATCCGGATCGCCACTACACCGCCGGCGACGGTGGCGAGGTGCGTCTTCATGGTCGCAGCCTGCTGTTTGTGCGCAATGTCGGTCACCTGATGACCAGTGATGCCGTGCTGGATCAGAATGGGGACGAGATACCCGAGGGGATTCTCGATGGCATGGTGACGAGCCTGGCCGCTGTCCATGACCTGAAACGCGACAACACGGCCCTGGGCACCAAGGGTAACAGCCGCACCGGGTCGGTCTACATCGTCAAGCCAAAAATGCATGGCCCGGATGAGGTGCGCTTCACCTGCGACCTGTTTGCCCGGATCGAGGCGGCGCTCGGGCTGCCAGCCAATACCCTCAAGGTCGGGATCATGGATGAGGAGCGCCGTACCACGATCAATTTGAAGGACTGCATCCAGGCGGCCCGGAATCGCATCGTATTTATCAATACGGGGTTTCTCGATCGGACCGGCGATGAGATTCATACCAGCATGCTTGCGGGGCCCTTCGTGCCGAAAACTGAAATGAAGCAGCAGCCCTGGATCCATGCCTACGAAGACTCGAATGTCGATATCGGTCTCGCCTGTGGACTCCAGGGCAAGGCGCAGATCGGCAAGGGTATGTGGGCGATGCCAGATGAAATGGCGGCTATGCTGGAGCAGAAAATAGCCCACCCCATGGCCGGCGCCAACACCGCATGGGTACCGTCGCCCAATGGCGCTACCCTGCACAGCCTGCACTATCATCGGGTTAATGTATTCGAGCGCCAGAATGAGCTGCGGCAGCGCCAACCGGCGAGCGTTGACACCATACTGACTATCCCGCTGCAGCCTGAAGGGGAGGCGCTGAGTGAAGCCACGATTGCCGCCGAGCTTGAAAACAATGCCCAGGGCATCCTTGGTTATGTGGTGCGCTGGGTCAACCAGGGGGTCGGGTGCTCGAAGGTTCCGGATATCAACCATATCGGCCTGATGGAGGATCGAGCTACCCTGCGGATTTCGAGCCAGCACATTGCGAACTGGCTCCACCATGGCATCTGTACCGCCGAGCAGGTGGAGGATACCCTGCGTCGCATGGCCTGTGTGGTCGATGAGCAAAACGCCGGGGATCCGGCCTATACTCCTATGGCGCCAGCATTTGACGGGCTTGCCTTTGCCGCCGCCAGGGATCTTATTTTTAAAGGCAAGGAGCAGCCCAGCGGTTACACCGAGCCCCTGCTTCATGCCTACCGCCGCAAATTGAAAGCACAGCTACGGGCTTGAGTTTGGCGGCACCCGGCGCGCAGCCGAGTTAGTGGCGCGGTTACGGCGAGCGCTGGCGCAGCGCTCCCCCGCCGCGTCAAGCAATCACCATCGCATCATTTTTGGGGCCGCCGCGTGAGCCTGTCCAGAACGCCGTTGGAAATGTTCTATCATTGGGAGGCTAACGCGCCCAATGCCGTGTTCTTGCGCCAACCTGCCCACGCAGACTGGCATGAATACACCTGGCGTCAGTTTGCCCAGCAGGTGCGCAACCTGGCGTCATTCATCGCTGAACAGGACTTTCCCCAGGGCAGTCGCATCGGCCTGTTGTCCGCCAACACCGTCGACTGGTTTGTCGTTGACCTTGGGATTATGCTCGCCGGGCATGTCAGCGTGCCGTTGTATCCAACCCAGGATGCCGCCTCGGGGCGCTATATTCTTGAGCACAGCGAAGCCCAAATGATCTTCCTGGGCCCGTTCAATCTCGAAAGCGACGTCGACGCCATCATTCCGCCCGGGGTCAAGCGGGTAGCCATGCGCGGCTGCCGTGCACGTTGCGACTTCAGACTGACCGATATCATTGCCAGTTATCCGCCCTACCCGGAGTCACCCCTGCCCGCCCGCGACGACCTGCTTACCCTGCTTTATACCGCTGGCACGAGCGGGCGCCCCAAGGCCGTGATGCACACTCACAGCACCGTCGCGGCGGCAATGCCCCTCGTGATGCGGACGATGAAACACCCGTTTAACCGCGGCGAGCGGGGACGCCTGCTGTCCCACCTGCCGCTGGCACACGCCACGGAGCGAATCCTTGGCGAAATGCTGGCTTTGTACAGTAACGCCTCGGTGTCATTCTGTGAGGGTCCGCAGGTCACGGCCGCTGAGCTGCGCGGGGTCAAACCCACCCTGTTTTTCTCGCTACCCAGGCTCTGGGTGGCTTGCAAGCAAGCGATCGATGCGCTCTTTCCCCCCGCTGTACAGGCGACATTCGGTGAAGAGGAAAAGGCCTTTGTGCGGGCGCATCTGGGGCTGGATCAGGCCAGGATGATCCTGACAGGGTCTGGCCCCACCCCGAAGGAAGCGCACCAGTGGTTTATCGATATGGGTATTCTGCTGCGCGACTGCTATACCATGAGCGAGAGCCCCGCCGGGGCCAGTTACGCCGACGGGGTTCCTGAACCCGGTTGCGCTGGCACGCCGAGCGAGGGAGTCGCGGTGAAAATAACGGAGCGGGGCGAAATCTGTTTCAGCAGTAAGAGCCTGATGGCGGGCTATTACAAAAACCCGGCAAAGAGCGCCGAGGTGCTGGTGGACGGCTGGTATCATACCGGCGATAGCGGCCGTTTCGATAGCGACGGCAAGCTCTGGATTACCGGGCGCATGGACGAGATCTTCCAAACTTCCGGGGGGCAGTCTGTCAGTCCCAGGGAACTCGAGGGGCGCTTCGAGGGGGTCAGCGGTATTGCCGAGATGGTGGTTTGCGGGCATGGCAGGGATCAGCCGGTCATGCTCATCACCCTGAGCGAGTCGGCCAGGGCACAAAAGCGCGCTACGGTGTTTCTGGAGCTGGAGCGAGCCCTCGATGAGGCCAATGCCGAATTGCCCGTGCATGAGCGCATCGCCAGGCTGTTTGTCACTCGAGATGCGTGGTCCATCGACAATGGGCTGCTGACCCCCGCCATGAATCTGCGACGGGGTGCAATCGAGCAACGGTATAAAGCGCTCATCGATGCTGCCGTTGACGCGGGTCGCATTGTTTTTGAATAGCTGTTGCCCGGATCCAGGCACCCATTACCATTGCCCTCGCGTGGCGCTGCATAGGCCGGGAGAACCGCTATGAATGACATGTTATTGGAGCACAAACTGCTGGCGTCTCTGATCCTGGTGCTGGTGATTCTGGCGGTGCGCTGGTTGTTGCTGCGACACCTGGCAAGCCTGCCCCGGGACGAAGACGCCGCTCCCCAGCGCTGGATCAACTCGGTAAAGAATCTCAGCATCCTGATTATTGGCATCGGGCTGATGATCATCTGGCTTTCCGAATTGCGCTATGCAGCATTGTCGATAGCGGCTTTTGCAGTGGCTTTCGTGGTCGCGACCCGGGAATTTATCCAGTGCTTCGTGGGCTCCGTTTACCAGGCCGGGGCACGGTTATTTGCGGTGGGAGATTGGGTCAGGGTCGGTGTGGTGTGCGGTCAGGTCGAGCGCAGTGACTGGCTCTGCACGACCCTGCTGGAAATCGACACCGAAACCCATAGCTATGCCTACACCGGTAAAAGCATTGTGATTCCCAACAACCAGTTCATCAACGGCCCGGTACAAAACCTGAATTTTATGCGGCGCTTTGTCGCCCACTCGTTTACCATCACGAGACCGGCCAGTGAAGGAAATTTATTCGCTGCCAGGGATTTCGTACTACAGCGGGCCCGGGAGCGATGTGAGCCCTTTCGGGAAGTGGCGCGGCGCTACAGCAAGTTGATCGAGAAGCGACTTGGGGTCCAGGCTGTCGGCCCCGATGCCACCGTGCGAATCGGTACCAATCACACGGCCCACAACGTCATGACACTGACGATTTATTGTCCGACCCAGGAGGCCCTTGTTGTCGAACAACAACTCACCGCGGACTTTATGTCCTATTGGTACGACCTGCTGGAGGGACGTTCCCGGGCTGCAGAGCAGGCCGAACCGCCCCCTCCGCCCAGCGTCGGCACTTTAACCTGACAAACCTGGAGCACACGCCAGACTATGGATTCTGAAGACAGGGATGATGAGCTACCCCAGGGCTTGCAGCTACTGCCCATGGACGACAAGTTTCGTAATGATCCCTACGCCATCCTCAAAAATCTGCGGCAACGAGCGCCTGTGCACCGTGACTCGCAGCTTGGCCGCTATATTTGCACCCGGCACGATGACGTCAGGGAGGTGTTGCGAGACAAGCATTTCTTTACCGACCCTCGTAAGGCGAACCCCGGGACGTTTTCCCGCGAGGTGTTGATTCATACCCTGGGCGCCGATGGCGAACCGTCCATGTTGTTTATGGATGAACCCGAGCACCGGCGGATAAGGAGCCTGGTAAGCGCCCCCTTCAAACGGCAGGCGGTTGAACAGTGGCGATCGCATATACGCGGTGTCGTCGAGCGGGTACTGGCAGCGATCGACGCCCCTGAGTTTGATCTTATCGACGCCTTTGCCGGACCTGTGCCGACGGTGGTGATTGCCGAGATGCTGGGCGTCGATCCGGCGCGCCATGACCAGTTCAAGCGCTGGTCAGACCTTGCGGTGCAAATCGGCTTTAACCCCTTCCCCACGCCTGAGCAAAAGCTCGCCGGCGATGAAGCCACTGACGCCCTGCGAGCCCTGTTGCTGGCAGAGATACATGCCCGGGGTGACCAGCCCGGCGATGACTTACTGGGTGCCCTGATTCGCTCGGAGGAATCCGGTGACAAGCTCAGTGCCCCTGAGATCGCCAAGCAATGCCTGCTCTTGCTGGTGGCCGGCAACGTCACCACCACCGACCTCATCGGCAACGCGGTGAAGGCGCTGCTTGATCACCCCGGACAACTTGCCGATCTCCGCGCCAATCCCGACTTGATCGAAAATGCCGTAGAAGAAGCGTTGCGCTTCGACTCACCGGTGATCAACTCCGGGCGCATCCCCAACCGCGATATCGAGCTGGCCGGTTGCCCGATAGCCAGGGGTGAGTCGGTGAGCGTCTCCCTTGCCGGCGCAAATCGTGACCCGGCTGTGTACCCGGACCCGAACCGCTTCGACGTGCGCCGGGAAGACACCCACCACCAGGCTTTTGGCGGAGGCCGCCACCTGTGCCTGGGTGCCCATTTGGCGCGGGTAGAGGCCCAGGAGGCCATCCTGGCGCTGCTGGAGCGGTACCCGAATTTGCAACACAGTGACAGGGGCTTCATCTACCATGCGATACCTTCTTTCAGGGGCATGCGGGAATTCTGGGTGACGACTGGCCAGTAGAAGTGCGGCGAGGTTTGTCTGGTACGCAAGGCCCGCTTTGCAGGTGGCGACAGGAATACCCGTATCGCAGCGCTGACAGAACACATCCCAAACCAGCGTATAGGACAGCGTTCCCGGACAATACGGAAAACCTCCAGATTAGCGCACTGAAGGATCTGGACCTGGGGAAGTTGACCGGCTTTGCTTTAAAATCTATATTCGGTCAATAAAAAAATGAACAGGGTGCCCAATATACTATGAATACCGAGAAAGTTGTTTTCGCATTTTTTATCCTACTCGCAATGACCCTGAACTTCGGTTTCGTTCTCGGTGACATCGATAACCCGGACCACCACAATGTTTACGAGTTATACGCGGCCCTCGTGGTGAGCCTGGTGGCAACGATCATGAAGTTCGGTGACCGCACCCATGTCGGCGCTGTGTTGCTGGCCACCAGCCTGGTTGCAGATATGCAATTGATCGCCGCTGCGGTGGTTTGGGCGTTTGCCTACCACCTTGCGGCAGACGGGTTGAGCCCGCTGATGATGGCCAGCATAGTGTCCCTTTCAGCCGGTGCTTTGCTTGCCAACATCACCTCGGTCATCCTGCTGATACTGGAGACCATGATGGTCAGGCATTGACCGCAGCCGGGCGATAAAAAAGAGCCACGGAGCCCTGAACCCATGCACCGTCAGACCTTTAAGTAATGCAACAAGAACACGTCATCTACCTGTTTCTGCGGCGTCTGCGCGTGCCGATGATCACGATAGTCGTGGTCTATTCCATTTCAATACTCGGCTTCGTCCTCATTCCCGGCGTCGATGACCAGGGCAACCCCTGGCGCATGGATTTTTTTCATGCCTTTTATTTTGTCAGTTTTATGGGTACCACCATTGGTTTTGGCGAGATACCCTATCCCTTTACCACGGCCCAGCGTTTCTGGACGGTCTACACGATTTACGCCACTGTGATCGGTTGGCTCTACAGCATTACCAAGATTCTTGCGCTGTTCCAGGAACAAAGCTTTATTCGCCTGCTGAAGCACAACAAGTTCGGGCGCAAGGTGCGCGCCATTCGTAACCCGTTTTACCTCGTTTGTGGCTATGGGGTGACCGGAAGCCGGTTAGTACATCGACTCTATGAAGAGGGTATTCAGCCAGTCGTCATTGATATTGACCATCGGGTTATCGAAGCGATGGAAACTGACCAGATTGGCCTTGGGGTACCGGCAATTACCGGCGATGCCGCCGACCCCAGCCTGCTCAATACGGCGGGTTTACGGCTTAAAAACTGTGCCTGCGTTATCGCCCTGACAGACGATGACCATACCAACCTTGCGGTATCTATCGACAGCAAACTGGTATTTCCCGAGCGCAAGGTGATCAGCCGTACCGAATCACCCGGCACAACGGCGAATCTTGCCTCCTTCGGTACCGATCACATCATTGATCCGTTCTACATATTTGCCGAGTATTTCGTCGACTCCGTCACCCGCCCCTACCGTTTCATCGTCAAGGACCTGATTTTCAATCCTCACCACAAGGTGCTTCCCTCCCCTCACCAGTTAACCGAGGGGCACTGGGTGGTTTGTGGCTATGGGCGGTTTGGCAAGGCCCTGGAAGAGGCCTGCAAGGGTCAGCAAATCTCGATGACTTTCATCGATCCCGACCCCGACCTGAATAATGCACCGGACGGCACACTGGAGGAAGCGGGTACCGAGGCCGAAACGCTGCTGCGCGCCGGGATCGAGAACTCGGTCGGTATCATTGCCGGCACCAACGACGATGCCGACAACCTGTCGATAATCATTACCGCGCGCCAGTTGAAAGCCGACCTGATCACCGTCGCGCGCCAGAATCTCGCCGCCAACAAGCCGGTATTCAGGGCGGCAAACATCAACATGATCATGGAGCCCGGGCGCATCATCGCCGACGAAATTTTCGTCCTCATCAAGACGCCGCTAATGATCGATTTCGTCGGGCTGCTGCGCCTGAGGGACGAAGCCTGGTGCCGCGACCTGTTGCAGAAGATCAGTGTCACCATCGAAGACCGACCGCTGGATACCTGGACCGTCGATGTTAGTCCGCAAGGTGCGCCCGCCATTTACGATGCTTTGCAACGAGGGCGTCTGGTGCGAGTTGGGTTCTTGTGTCGAGACCCCCGCAACCGTGAGCGCTCGTTGCCCATCCTGCCGCTTATGATCAAGCGGGGCGACGAATACATATTGTTGCCGGAACCCGAGGTGCGTCTGGAGTCGGGGGACCAGATCCTGTTGGCTGGGCAAGGCAGTGCCGAGATATTTATGAAGTGGATCACCGATAACCAGAACGTGCTGCGTTACGTGCGGTCGGGACTGGAAGCCCCCGGTGGCACTGTTTGGCGCTGGCTGGGCCAACTCAGACGCCGGCGCTTGTCAAAACCCTCAGCTGGCGCCTCCCGCAAGGCGCCGGCCGGGGATTAGCGGTTTTTTCAGCCTCGCCCCGACCCGCGGTTGCCGTGCAGCAGATCCCTGGCCACATGGGTTATCTGAATCTCGTCGGTGCCGCCATAGATTTGCAGAATTTTTGCGTCGCGGGCCAGTTGCTCTACCCGGTATTCCCTCATGTAGCCGTTGCCACCGTGTATTTGCACGGCCTCCAGCGCCACGTCGACGGCGGCTCTGGCGGCGTAGAGTTTCATGGCCGATGTTTCCGCCAGGGTTTGCTGCCGCCCCCTAGCGGCCATTTCGATATTGCGGAACAGCATATTCTGCAGGTTGACCCTTGCGACTTCCATGTTGGCCAGCTTGAGCTGGATCAGTTGGAACTGCCCTATCGCCTCGCCGAACTGGACACGCTCATTGGCGTACTTGATCGACAGTTCGAGGCAGCGCTCGACGATACCCAGTGCCATGGCAACGACACCGGAGCGCTCCGCAGAAAAGGTTGATTTGGCGCCCGAGCGGGCGGACCCGTTCTCGGATTCGCCAATCAGGCGGTCGGGCCCCACCGCGACATCCTGCAGAAACAGCTCCCCGGTGGGCGATGAGTGAATCCCCATCTTGGCAAAGGGCTTGCTCTGGGTAAGCCCATCCATGCCGCTGTCGAGGATGAAGCTCAAAATCCTGCGTTGTCCCGGGTCGACATCCGGCTCATCCAGTTTGCAGATGAAGACAATAGTGTCCGCGTAGGGACCGTTGGTGATATAGGTTTTGTTACCGTTGAGCAGGTAGCCGCCGTTGCCATCGCGCCTGGCGGTGGATTTCATGCCTCCGAAAGCATCGGACCCGGAGTTGGGTTCGGTAATCGCCCAGGCGCCGATTTTTTCCAATGTCATCACCGGCAGCGCCCAGCGCTCTTTCTGCGCCCGGGTGCCTCGGGACATGATCGCGGCGCTGGTGATGCCCATGCTCACCCCCATCGCGGTCACCAGGCCGGGGCAGTAGCGCGACAGTTCGACAATGGGTATCGTCCGCATGGCCGCGGCATCGAGTCGCCTGGCGAATTGCTCGGGGGAGATGTCAGCCTTTTTCTCTGCTGCCGGGCTCGCCCCGCTTTTGTCTTCCTTCACCAGGGCACTGGCGAACTGACTGCGCGCCAACTCGTCCACCCCAAAGGCCTTGACGAATTTGCGCAGCACATCGTAGGGCGGCATATCGCCGTGTTCGAGTTGATCAATGACCGGCTCGATTTCCTTCTCGCAGAATCCGCGCACGGCATCCCGCAACATCAGGTGTGTTTCACTCCACTGGATCATACGCCAAGCTCTCGTTGCCAAGTAGTCGTAGTTGTGTTGTTATGGCTGAGTCGAATTGTGCAGGGTCCGCGGCAAAGCTGCAAATGACTGCGGACTCCACGCTACGTTGAACTGAGGAAAGCCAGTGTCGCAGCCCGGTAATTTGCCATCAGCCAATCGACCCCAGGTGGCATTGTTCGTTACCTGCCTGGTTGATCTGTTCAGGCCCTCCGTCGGGTTTGCCACGGTCGACTTGCTGGAACGCGCCGGTTGCGAGGTTTTGGTGCCGCAGAACCAGAGTTGCTGTGGCCAGCCCGGCTATAATGCCGGTGATTTTCCGGCCAGCAAAACGATTGCCCGGCAGTTCGTCGCAAACTTTGAAGGCTACCAGTATGTGGTGGCACCCTCCGGCTCCTGTATCGGCATGGTGAAGCACCACTACCCGCGCTTGTTGGCCGGTGATCCCCAGTGGGAGTCCCGCGCTCAACACCTCGCTGAGCGCTGTTTCGAGCTGACCACTTTTCTGGTCGATATCCTGGCGTTTGATCCACAGCGCCTGGCGGGCACCGACGAGTCCGTTACCGTGTGTTACCACGACAGTTGCGCCGGCCTGCGGGAGTTGGGCGTCAAGCAGCAGCCCCGGGCGCTGTTGGGGGGCGTTTCGGCCCTCGAGCTCAGGGAAATGGAAGATACTGATGTCTGCTGCGGGTTCGGTGGCACCTTCTGTGCCAAGCTGCCCGACATATCCCGGGAAATGGTGGACGCTAAACTGGCCAATGCCCGTGCCACCGGGGCCGGTCTGCTGCTCGGGGGTGATATGGGCTGTCTTCTGAACATCGCCGGACGCGCGAGCCGGGAGGGTCATGCCATCGATGTCAGGCATATTGCAGAAGTGCTTGCAGGGCGCCCCGGCGACCCCGCCATTGGCCAGGGTGACGACGCGTGAACCTCCACAGCCAGGATTTTATTGCACGCTCCCGCGAGGGTATCGGCAACCCTGACCTGCAATCGTCGCTGGGTGTGCTCGGGGACGGGATGCCCCGCAAGCGGCAACTGGCGATGGATGCCATTGGCAACTTCGAGGAGCAGCGGCAGTACGTCGTACAAATGAAGGATCACACCCTGGCGAATATGGCCGCTTACCTCGAGCAGTTCGAGGCGGCGGTAAAGGCCAACGGTGGGCAGGTGCATTGGGCGGAAACTCCGGAAGCGTTCAACCGCATCATTACCAATATCTGCCAGACTGCCGGTGCCGAGCGCGTGGTCAAGGGCAAATCCATGGTCACCGAAGAGACCGGACTCAACCAGGCCCTGCAGGATGCGGGGCTGGACCTGCTGGAAACCGACCTGGGTGAATACATCATCCAGCTCGCCAGGGAGCATCCCAGCCATATCGTGGTGCCGGCGATTCACAAGACGGTCGACCAGGTACGCCAATTGTTTCTTCACCATCATGACCTTGGTGAGCGCGAGTTGCCAGACCCGACCGCAATCGTGACCGAGGCGCGACAGATGTTACGCAATCGGTTTGGCGCCGCTGATGTCGGTATTGTCGGCGCCAATGCCCTGATCGCTGAAACCGGCAGTACCCTGCTGGTGACCAACGAAGGCAACGGCGACCTCTGCAGCACCCTGCCCCGGGTGCAGATCGTTGCCAGCAGTATCGAAAAGGTTCTGCCCACCCTGGACGATGCCAGCTCCCTGCTGCGGCTCCTTACCCGCAGCGCAACCGGACAGGCAATTACCTGTTACACCAGCTTTTACAGTGGCCCGAAACGCGAACGGGATATCGACGGCCCGGAGCAGTTCCATGTGGTGCTGCTGGACAATGGTCGCTCGGAAATGTTGGCCGGCGAATACCGTGAAATGCTGCGCTGCATCCGCTGTGGCTCCTGTCTCAATCATTGCCCTGTTTATACCCACGTCGGTGGGCATGCCTACGGGTGGGTGTACCCGGGCCCCATGGGCTCGGTACTGACACCGCTGATGCAGGGCCTCGAGGGCGCCACCGACCTGCCCGTTGCCTGCACCACCTGCGGGCGTTGCCAGGAGGCCTGTCCCATGGATATTCCGCTGCCGGATATGCTGCGCCAACTGCGTGCAGAAACCGTGCAGCAAAAGCTGAACCCGCGTCGCTGGCGCTGGGGGATTCGGGCCTACATGCACCTCCTTGCCCACCCGACGCTCTACCGCTGGGGATCGCGTTTGGTGATGCCATTGATGGCAAAACTGGCGGGCAGGAAGCGCCGCTTTCGCTCTTTGCTGCTGGCAAACGGGTGGACGGATGTTCGGGATTTTCCGGCTCCCCAGGGACAAACCTTTCTCAACCAGTGGCAACGGACCGGCAGCGGGGTTCGAGCGAGTGACGACTGATCGCGAACGTATTCTGGGGCGGCTGCAGCATGCCCACCGAGACCTGGCGGCGCCTGCCGCTAACCGCCCGCATCCGGTCTTCAACCCCGACCCGCGTTCCGGCTTGATCGAGCAAATGGAAAAAACCCACATTGGCGTTGCCGAGTTGGCTTCAATAGATGAAGTCCCGGGTTGGGTCAATGGCTACGTGAAGAAGGAGCAACTGCCTGCAGTGCTGGTGGGTGGGGCTGCCCTGGCGCGACTACCCTGGCAGGCTGCCGGGATTCAATTCGAGCAGCGCGCCGCCCTTGCCACTGATGCCCTCGCCATCAGCGAGGCACTTTGCGGCATCGCGGAAAGCGGCACCGCCCTGGTGACCTCGGGCCCGAATAACCCGAGCTCGCTCAATTTTCTGCCTGACCACCATGTCATCCTGTTGGACGCAAAGGCTATTGTCGGCTCCTGGGAGGAGGCATGGCAGCTGTGCCGCGAGGCATGGAAGGGACAGACTTCCCGTGCCACCCATGGAATATCCGGCCCCTCCAGCACCGCAGATGTTGGTATGACCCAGGTGTTTGGAGCCCACGGGCCACGCAATCTCTCGGTGTTATTGATAGGGTGAACCGGCACAACGGCTACAGTTACACACCGGCTGACGGTATCCGATGACCTGCCCCTGGTCTGGCTAAGCCCTACCAGCGCCCCATTTCCACCAGCACTTGCTTCAACAGTGATGGCTTGTCGGTCATCAGGCCGTCTACGCCGAGGTCGAGCAACCGCCGCATCTCCTGAGGATCGTCAATCGTCCACACGTGAACCTGCATTCCCAGGTTGTGGCAGGCTTTTACAAACCCCCGGGTGACCACAGGAATGCCCGCATGACTGACCGGAACCTGGGCACAGTGCGCCCTGGAGCGCAGCGGCAGGCGCAACTCCCGGGCCTTCATGGCAAACACCCCCAGCGGCCCCATCGAGGTACATGCCCTGAGCTTGCTCTGGATGATGGCGCTGCGCACCCTGCCCAGGCGGCGATCAGAAAATGAGCCGATGCAGACCCTATCCCAGCAGTCCATGCGATCCAGCAGATCGAGGGTCGGCTCCAGTGCATCCCAGTGTTTGATATCGAGGTTAAACCGGGTGTCGGCGAATGTCTCCAGCAATTCGGCGAGCTCAACAATGGGCTCGCTGCCCGCCACTCTCGCATCCCTCACCACGGACCAGGGCAATTCCTGGACCAGGCCTTCACCATCGCAGACTCGATCAAGACGGTCATCGTGAAAGGCCAGCAGGCGTCCGTCAGCAGTGATATGGACATCGGTTTCAATATAGCGATAGCCCATATCGACGGCGGCGGTAAACGCGCGCATGGTATTTTCCGGGTGTTCCTCCGCCCCGCCCCGGTGGGCGAAGGCAAGAACTCCCGGATGTTCGAGATAGGGGTGTAAATCTTTCTTCATGGCGTCCATTATACCATGCGCTATAAACCGCTCAGGGTCACCAACATGAACCAGGGTTCCCGGAAGGTTGCGGGTAGCGCCCTGATACTGCAAGCGCGCTAGCTCGCGGCTGCCGAAACGCAGTCAATCGCGGTCATTATCATTAAAAACCCATGGCCACAAAAAAGGGCCTCCGAAGAGACCCCTTGCAAGCATGTGGCTTATTACGGATTGCCCGGGGGCGCAGTCAGTTTTTCCATGACCTGATCCAGGGAGAAGCTGGCCGCTTTCTGCCGTGGCGGGTAGTCCCTAAAGGTCATCAGGAATTGCCCGACGTAGTCCTGTGCCGGTACCAACAGGTAGGCATGGTCGATCAACCAATCGTAATAAGTGTTGGATGTTATTTCAGCGCGCTCGTAGGGATCGCGGCGCAAATTAAACATCAGGGGGACTCGCAGCGGCACGAAGGGTTCCATCCAGACCCTGAAGCCGCCGGGGGTCTTCTGCTCCATGAAGATCAGCTTCCAATCGTTATAACGCAGTGCCGTCAGGTCGCCATCATCCGAAAAGTAGAAGATCTCCCTGCGATCGGTTTCCTTGGTCTTGCCGGTGAGGAAAGGCAGGAAGTTGTAACCGTCGAGGTGCACCTTGTAATTTCGGCCGATGGCTTTGTGCCCTTTCAGCAACTTCTCCTTGACATCGGGTTCGCCGGCAGCGGCCAGGAAGGTCGGCAGCCAGTCCATGTGGTGCATGATCTCGTTGGAAACAGAGCCGGCCTCAATTTTCCCGGGCCAGCGCACCATGGCGGGCACCCGCCAACCGCCTTCCCAGTTGGTGTTTTTCTCGCCCCGGAAGGGGGTCATCGCCGCGTCCGGCCAGGTGTTCATATGGGGGCCGTTGTCGGTGGAGTAAAACACGATGGTATTGTCGGCTATGCCCAGATCGTCCAGTTGCTTGAGGAACAGCCCGATGTGCATGTCATGCTCGAGCATACCTGCCGTGTACTCGTCAGCCCGTGGATACTGTTCCTTGACCTTAGCCATGGTTGCATCACTGACATGGGTGCGAAAATGCATCCGGGTGCCGCTCCACCAGACGAAGAAGGGCTTCTTGTCTTTCACCGCCTTGTCGATGAATTTCATCGCCCGGGCAGCCGTATCGTCGTCCACGGTCTCCATGCGCTTGCGGGTCAAGGGACCGGTGTCTTCGATTTTGCCATCGGCAAAGGAGTGGATCACTCCCCGGGGCCCGTAGCGCTTCCTGAACTCAGGATCCTTGGGGTAGTCGTAGTGTTCCGGCTCTTCCTCGGCGTTGAGGTGATAGAGGTTACCGTAAAATTCATCGAAGCCATGGTTGGTGGGCAGCATTTCGTCGCGGTCACCGAGGTGATTCTTGCCGAACTGGCCGGTCACATAGCCGTGGTTTTTCAACAAACCGGCTATCGTCGGGTCCTCGGGCTGCATACCCAGCGTCGCCCCGGGCAGGCCCACCTTGCTCAGGCCCGTGCGAAAGACCGACTGTCCCATAATGAAGGATGATCGCCCAGCGGTGCAACTCTGCTCACCGTAGTAATCGGTGAACAGCATCCCCTCTTCAGCGATGCGGTCGATGTTGGGTGTCTTGTAACCCATCATTCCCCTGGTGTAGGCGCTGATGTTGGACCGACCCACATCATCACCCCAGATCACGAGAATATTGGGTTTTTCAGCAGCGAATACCGCTGTCGAGCAAACCATGCCCAGAAAGGCCAGGGTTGCCGTGAGCCTTGAACGGCCCAGGGACAATTTTTGTTTTATCATAGCTCCGCCTCTGATCGCTATTATCCATTTTGAAAGAACGTGCACGCGAAGAATAAAACGTTAAAAATAGAAAGTCCACGCTCCAGGAAAATTAAATAAAAACACCTCAATTAAAATTATTTCACTCAAATAAAATAGAGTTTATCGTTGCTTGGAGAGCCGTTTGTCCACTGCCTTGAACAGCGCGTTGTAGGCTTTCGCGCTACTGCGGCTGTTCGCAAAGGTCGCTACTGGGGCCCGGTGTATTCCCATTTTCTCGATGTCGCTGGAGAATGGTATCTCGTTGGGTAAGGTATTCTTGTACTGTCGCGTCAGGCGCTTGATGGTTTCACGATGCAGCTTTTTTTGCTTTTGCACCATGGAGAAATACGGCAGCAGTTTTTTCTTCTTGTAATTGTGCTCATCAAAAAACTGATAGAGCTGACTAAGGGTACGCTCCGACAGTGTTGTCGGTATCACCGGCACCAGAATGAAGTCGGAACATTTGAACACGCTCTCAGACAGCAGTGAAATGTTGGGAGGGCAGTCGAGCAGGATGATGTCGTAATCCGATCCCACCGACTTGAGTGCCTTCTTCAGACGGGACCGGCTGTTGCGCATTCGCGACAGGAAGATATCGAAATCGCGGAAGCTCATATTGGCGGGCAGCAGATCGAGGCCATCGTAGTCACTGGCGCGGATTGCGGAGGTGAAGCGTTTCACGTCGGAGAAGAACGCCTGATCCTTGAGTTTTTTTGAGGGCTTTACCCGGAAATAAAAGCTTGAGGCACCCTGTGGATCAAGATCGCAAAGCAGCGTGCGGCGCCCTGCTTTGGCGAAAGCATAGGCGAGGTTGACCGAACTTGCGGTTTTCCCCACCCCACCTTTATTACTGTAACTCGCTATTATTTTCATTAGACCCCACTTGGTTTGGTGCTCTCACGGCACAGGTTTTCTATGATCTGGCGTGTTTTGGCGCTATTAAAGGCTTCGAAACTGCCCATGACGAGGGCCCGTTCCTTGAGTTGAAGCTGATGCTTCAAAATGATCAAGGCCCCGATCGCTTCTATCATCTTGGGTCCGACCTGCTTGCGACTGGCCAGTTGCTCATCGAGGAAAGCCTGCAAAGACAGTTGTTGCGAGGAGTAATCGTTGAAACGACCCAGGTTGTCCTGCAGGGACTTCAGGGATTTGATCAGCACACGTACCTGTTTTCGGTCCAGCAATGGGCTGAAAAAGTCGAGCAGGTAACGCAGCTTTTTACACTGCAATCGCAGCTCATGCACCTCCTCATCGGGGGTGTCCTCGTCAATCTTGGACGCGATGCGGCACACTTTCCGGTAGCGTTTGGTTATCAGGCGACAACCGTACTCCAGCACATTATCTTCAGCGCGTTCACCCACGGCCATGCTGTCATTGTCACCCTCAAAAAGCTGCTCCAGTGCGGTAATTTCGCGCTTGTAAGCTTCGGACCGAAGGTGTGCCGCCAACTCACGGCTTTGCTGCGCCCGCTCCCGTGCGAATGAGGCAAAAATATCGTCTATGCCGGGGTGCATCGACACTGGCAGCAGGGTGTAGTAGCTTGCCTGGTCGAGCAGGTAGACGTCGAGGTCGCGCAGCCGGTTGGTAATCCTCATGATGGCAGAAAAGCGCTGCTTCAGTTGCTGTTCGGTGGCATCGTCCCAAACCCCTTTGAACAGGGATATCAGCGAGCGAACACGGCGCAAACTCACCCTGTAGTCATGCAGAAACTCGGTGTCGAGATCATCGATGATGCCCTGTTCATTTTGCCGCGCCACGCCGAGAAAGGTCGATACCATGCGCCTGGCTGCAACCTGGGCTGTCAAATCAGGCGACAATGCAACCGGCGGGTTGTTCTGGTATCCGCTGTCGCTATATCCCAGCTGCTGCAGTAATTGCACGGGCTCGGCGTGCTCCTTCGCACCGAGGTCGAGAAATTGCTGGCGCAGCAGTTTGAAGGCGCTGTCGTAGCCCCGCAGAGGGTGCAGCTCAATCCAGTTCACATGCACGCCGGCTGTGGAGTCGATCTGCAACAGGGTGAGCCTGGCGCAGGTCTTGCGGTCATCGTCGAGCAGACGGGAGCTGCAGTGTTGCAGGGCGAAGTGTGCAACAGGCACCAGTCTGCGCAGCGCCTCCACACCGCCCAGGGCCGGCTTTAAAGCGTCCGGGATGCTATCCGGCATGAAGCCCATCTGCTTGCTTGCCAGTGGCGCTGTCAGCAGGCCCGCATCGTCCAGCAGGAACAACTCCTCGGAGGATTGCAGAAGCACCTGATTGCGCCGCAGCAGCTGGTTGTCAAAGTTGTCCAGTGCCGCAACCGGTACCAGATTATCCGGACTCCCGTCTAACTGATAGGGTTCGGGAAGCTGTAGTTGTTGGAGGATTTCCGGTCCGGAGCAAATAAAATGTGTGGCCTGGGTTTTGGTCATGGCTGCCTTAAAAATGAGTTCGAATCGATCGTGACGGGCGACTCCCGCTGTCCACAGCAACCGGCCCGGATATTGGACCCACAGTCAAGTGCGCGGCTTGCGACTACCACCATGCAATGCTACCAGACCGGTGGGGGTTTAACTATTGATCCAGAACAGCCTTAGCAAAGGAATAACCGTGAACAGAGCAATAAGCATTGTCTTGCCGGGAATTCGCGTTGTCAGCAACCAATGCGGGCCTGCACAGCCCTGGGGGTGCCTGTGATACTCTGCCCCTTCTTCCATGGGTGTTACAGGGTGCACAGGCAATGACAGTAGCGACTTTATCGGGCCGTAAACCATTGCGTTTTTGGGGTTGGGGCTATGCCGACGAGATGCTCAGCGCAAGCGAAACGGGCCTGATCGAGCAAATGGCGGCGCAACTGTGCCCCGAGGGCTTGATCACGGTCAACGAGCCTGGTCTGAACGAGTTCGAACTGTCTGCTTCGCGGCTTACGGTTCCGGGATCCCTGCAGCCGATCGTGTCGATCCATCACTACGACCGCCTGATTCACAGCTACGGCAAATCCTGTGCTGACATGCTGCGCTGGTGTGCTCGCCAGCGGCCGCCGGCGCCGGATGCAGTGGCTTTCCCCCGCAGTGAGCAGGAACTGGTCGATCTGCTCGACTGGGCGTCGAACCAGAACATTGCGGTCATTCCGTTCGGCGGGGGTACCAGTGTCTGCGGTGGGGTGGAGCCGGCGGTCGGCGATGCCTATGCAGGCACCCTGTCTCTGGACATGGAAAAGCTGAACAAGGTTCTGGAAGTCGATACCAGCAGTCGCGCTGCGCGCATCCAGGCCGGTGTTCTCGGGCCCGCCCTGGAAGCGCAGTTGCGCCCCCACGGGCTGACCCTGCGCCACTTCCCCCAGAGCTTCCAGTTTTCCAGCCTCGGGGGTTGGATCGCTACCCGGGCCGGTGGGCATTTTGCCAGCTTGTATACCCATATCGATGATTTCGTCGAGTCCACCCGGATGGTCACCCCCGCGGGTGTCATGGCCAGCCGACGTCTGCCGGGTTCGGGGGCGGGACCTTCGCCCGATCGCATGGTGATTGGTTCGGAAGGAACCCTGGGACTGATCACTGATGCCTGGTTGCGTTTACAGCATCTGCCCGTGCATAAGGAGTCGACGTCGGTTCGCTTCTCGCGCTTTGATAACGCGGTGGCAGCCACCCGGGCATTGTCACAATCCGGGCTGTTCCCCAGCAACTGTCGTTTGCTGGATCCCCTCGAGGCCTTTCTCAATAATGTGGGTGATGGCAACTGCGCCGTGTTGGTGCTGGGCTTCGAATCGGCGGACCATGGTTTGGACGCCTGGATGCAGCGGGCACTGCAGTTGACGGCGGACTTCGGCGGCGAGCAAGTGGTAGCTGCCGATGGACAGGGAGGCGCTGCTCCGGCACAGGAGTGGCGCAATGCCTTTATCCGCATGCCCTATTACCGCAATTTACTGACCCCCATGGGTATTATCGCCGATACCTTCGAAACGGCCATTACCTGGGACGGATTCGAGGCGCTCTACCAGGGTGTGCGGCAACAGGTGGGTGAGGCCATCGAAAGGCTTACCGGCCGCGCCCCGCTGGTTTCATGTCGCTTTACCCACATTTATCCGGACGGTCCGGCGCCCTACTTTACCTTCTATGCCGTGGGTAGCAATCGCGGCGACATGGATTCTGCGTTGGCTGTGTGGCGGGATATCAAGCAGGTAGCCAGCGAGGCTGTGGTGTCACTGGGCGGCACTGTCACCCACCATCATGCGGTGGGGCGAGACCATCGCGGTGGCTATGAAAAGCAGTCCCCTGCCCTGTTTCGCCAGGCGCTGGCTGCGGTCAAGCAGCAGCTCGACCCGGCGGGAATTCTCAATCCCGGCGTGCTCATCGACCCGGTCAACCGGGCTGTGGGCATAACCGGGGCCACCAGCGGGTCGTCAGCGAACCACTGATCACGCGGTGGGCGAAGGTATCAAGCAAATACGGTGTCCGGTGTTTTTTCGAACTGCTGCGACAGCAACTGTATGGTGGCGAGCATGACCTCACGGAATACGTGCTCCCGGCTATCGTTGATGATAATGGGCACGCCGGCCTGATCCGCCTCATCGAGCAGATACGACTGCAGCTTCCAGATAGAGTCGAAATGTTCGAGGTAGTGCTGTGCCCTCCGTTGGGGCGCCGCCGAACTGCGCCCGGTGATGCGCTTACGCAGCCCCTTGCTGCTGGGCACCGCCAACATCACCGGCACTACCAGTGCATCGTCGAGGGCGGTAAACGCCGAGGTGCTTGCCGGGTGAAGATGCACCCCCTCGACAATCAGTGAAACGCTCTCGCGCACGGCCCGCTGGATAACCGCTTCGATCGCAGTGGAAAGGATGGCTGCCTGCTTGGTAAAGCCCTCAACCAGCAACGCATCGGTGTAGGCTTCGTCCTTGCTGTTGGCATTGGACAGCAAGGTCCAGGCGGAGAAAGACGAGCGGTGCAGCAGCGGCTGCACATTGATCGAGATAATGCTGCGCATGACCTCACGGAGCATGTCCGTGGACTGGGTGCGAACAATATTCAGCCGGCTGGCCATATCCGCCGCGATGGTGCTCTTGCCCGATCCGGGGGAGCCCCCCAGCAGTATCACCAGAGACCTGCCACTGTTAATGAAGTCACGCCATACCAACCAGCGCTGGGCCACCGCCGGCCCCAGGGTTTTCGATTTGCGCAGCAGGCGGTAGGTAAAGCGGGCAATGTAGTTAGACTTGACCCGACTGACCCGGCGCTTACCCAGGTGTTCGCTGACAGCGGCGACTATTTCCACCGCCTCCCCCGGTTTCAGGCCGATGGCCTCGAGTTCGTTGCGGTACAGCTCCGGCGAGAACTCGGTAATCTGCCCGTCGCCGTGTTCAACCTCGATCAGACGGGGCAGCCAACGTTCTTTATAGCGCTCCAGGTGATCTGCCCTGTCCAGCCGCGCCAGCTTCTTGATGACCCGTTGTTCCAGTTCGCTGGTGGTGACTTGTGACTTGCTGCCCAGCTGTGAACGGATATCACTGGCTATGCTGTGGGCCTGCTTGAAGCTTACGCCGGCCTCCTGCAGGGAATGCACCATGATGCCCCGCAGGAAGGGTACCAGGGTTTCTTCGGCTGTGTTCTCCACCAGTGTTTTCGACACGACAACAACACTCGACTGTAGTGGGTGGCCCCAGGCTTAAACAGCACGGGGATAAAATCGCGGTACAGGGTGCAGCCTGTATCGCTGTGACTTCGGTACTGCTTCGGCAAAGCCTCGGGTAATGCTGGCGGGTCAAAGTGCGAAGGGATCAATGGTTGTTCCCATTGACGAGCACCGCAAACGCAATCCAGCGATCGCCCTCGGGGGCACCCTCTCCCCGCCCGTGATGGCGGCGTCCAGGTCCTGCCCTCTGTTGCTCTTGTTGCACCATTTTTGAGCGTAGCGCGAAAAAATGCAACCAGTTGTTTGTGGCTTGCCGCGCGCATAGGTTGCGGCAGCAACGCTGTGCAGCGATATTGGGTGGTGGACAGCGACAAGGCATCCGGTTTACATTGTTGGTCGACAACAGGTTGCCTGGCCAGACCGGCGCGCGGCAATGATTCGGTGAAGGAATTATGCGGGCTATCGTCGTGAGGCATTACAAGACCGAGAGCAACCGGGCCCGCAATATTATTGGCTGGACTGAATCGCCTCCCGTTACCGGCTGGGAATCCGATATCGAACTGGTGGTGTCACGGTTGCAGGCCGACGGCGTCAAATTCGACCGCGTTTATTCCAGCGATCTGACCCGCGCGGTGAATACCGGTTTGTTCTACGCCAAGACCCTGGACATTCCGGCCGTTTCCGCTGACCCGGAGCTGCGGGAAATCAACTACGGCGATGTCGCGACAAAATCCAAGGCCTGGGTCGAAAAGCACATCCCCGAACACAAGCGTGAGCCGGATTTCGTTTATCCCAACGGCGAAAGTTTTTCCCAGATGCAGCGCCGCAGCGTTCGATTTGTCGAGGGCCTCACCCTTTCCCACGCCGACCAGACTTTACTGCTGGTCGTCCATGCCGGCGTCATCAGGGGGCTTGTGAGCTACTTTCTCGGTCTGGAGTACGCGCCCAATCTTCGCCACAAAACCAGCCATAGCTATATCGGCGATTTCCACTTCGAGGGTTCGCAATGCACCCGCTATGATGAGCTAGGCACCCTTTCGGGCTTCGTTAAGGACGGCGTCATCGAGGTGCCGGTAATAATGCCTGGGCTGAAACTGGCCAGGTAACTGTCATTCGTGGCCATGGGAGTGCCGTCCCCACTGGCAAAGAGGCACCTTCATTCTTTGTGTACGCACTGCGCGACCCGATGGGCGCCAACCTCGATCGCATCCAGATCGTCAAGGGCTGGATCGAGGCCGACGGCACCATGGCCGAAAAAGTCTACGATGTGACGTGGTCAGGTGACCGCAAATCCGATCAGTACCCCATCGCCAAACCGAGGGCGACCCGTGGCAAGGCGCCGCCCCAGGTCCAGGTTTTTGCAGTTACAGCCAGCGGGGGGTCGCTTCGGTGTAGCGTTGATAGTCCTGTGTAAATCGCGCCCTCAGATGGGCTTCTTCCGCCAGCGTTTGATTGTGCAGGGTATACCAGCCGACGAGCAGACAAACGGCGGAAAAAACCGAGGGCAAGGCCAGGAAAAAACCCGCCTGCGCTATGGCGATTCCAAGAAACATCGGATTACGCGACAGTCGGTAGCAGCCGTCGGTTTTCAGTGCCTGCGGTCCGCGGGGGTCGATGCCGGACCGCCATTGCTGCCCCAGGCTAAAGTGCACCCCAAGCGTCATGCCGAAGCCAAGGGTCAGCAGCACAATACCTGAAAGAACGATCGGCCAGGTGTTGAGGGTAGTAAAAAGCCCCAGGTAGTTATCGACGTCAGGGGAAAACCAGCGAGCAAGACACACCATCCAGATGGTAATTCTGAAGGCTCCGAAAAGCCGGTGATTCCACCAGGTCGCGCTGAATTTGGTCCCCGCAAAAACTACCTCGCCCGGGCCCGAGCGCTTCTTTCGCGTGATTCTTATGGCATAAAACGCGGCGACACAAGAATAGAAAATGGCCAGGTAAGCCCGTGTGAATTCGACGACTACAGATGAACTGTCCATGCTTGCTGCGCCACGCACTCACAATATGCCGGTTTCATTATTCCGCAGGGCAAGTACGTAACAGCCCGCCGAGCCGGTGCAAAATAGCCACACTTTTGCACTGATGTATACAGCAGGTCCTTTGTGCCGGCACTCTGCGAATCTAAAAGAGCGGGAGCGTCCCAACAAAACCCCTGGCCGCGGTCTGCCCCCTGTTTCCCGGATAATACGCATATTTTCAGCCAAGCTCAAAATTCGCATCCTCGCCACCCCGGTGTTTTCAGGGTTTTCGCTTGCTTTCACCCGTGCAGTTCTGCATCAGAAGTAACAGCCATCAGGCGCTCTTTGCTACACTGCCCGCCACAAGACCAACGCATAATGAAAAAACCATGACTGATCCCGTAGGTGCTGTTAAGGAATTGTGGCGCTATCCCGTTAAATCCATGGTGGGTGAAAGCATCGCCCGCACCGGCTTGACGGCTCAGGGGGTGACAGGTGATCGTCAGTGGGCAGTGCGGGATGAAACCCGGGGCGAAATCACGGTCGTGCGAAAAAATCCACGCTTGCTGCAATGCGCCGCCCGGTATGCCGCGGCACCCGGGGGTGACGGGATACCCCGGGTAATCATCACCCTGCCGGATGGGCGTGAGGTCAGCAGCAGTGACCCGGAGTGCGCCACTCTGCTGTCAGAGCACCTGGGCAAACCGGTCAGCCTGTGGCCGCTGCAACCGGCATCGAACTGGCGCCACTACCGGTTGGCAGAGTTGGGCGGAGCGCGGGATATGATGCGGCAGTTCGGCACCCGCACCCTCCCCGACCTGTCTTCGGTGCCGATGGCGCTGGCCACCCAGTTGTCTTTTTTCGCCACGCCGCCGGGTCGCTACCAGGATGTGTTTCAACTGCACCTGCTCAGCACGAACGCGTTGGCGGCAATGGCCGCCGTTGAACCGGCGGGAGATTTCATCGTGCAGCGGTTTCGGCCCAACATAGTGATTGCCAGTGCCCACCCGGCGCCGGAGTTTGACGATTTCGGCTGGGTGGATGGCTACCTGCATGCGGGCAACTGCGTGATCAAGTGTGCCACCCGTACCGTGCGCTGCTCAGCCCCTGGCCAGCCCCAGTATGGCGGTATACCAAAAGACGGCAAGGTGATTCGCGCCCTGAAGCGGCACACCAACCTGCACCTGGGCATCAACGCCACTGTGGCAGCACCCGGCACGGTCAATGTTGGGGACGAGGTGCACTGGGAACCGGCAAAAAGCCTGCTGCCCCGTGCGCTGGTTCGGCTTGTCGCGGGAACAAAGAATCGCCTGTTGCACACCACCCTGCACGGCCTGGATATCATTACCGGTAAACGTTGAAGGCGTGTTGCGCAACACATCCTTATAAAGGTCGCGTCACTGGCTTATGCGTTCGATTTATGAGTTGGCCAGTCACTGAGTGCAAACACCCAAATGCACACGACATGAACGATGGTCACGAACATTGTACGCAGCAGCCACCAGCGTGAATACCCCGCTCGATTCAGGATTCAGCTGTAGGGCAATACAACCGCTGGCAAAGCTACTGCAATTATCAGGAGCTCCCACAAACCGGGGCCTGTTTGCTGACTCTCTTTGTATTTGATCACCTCGGGACGCATCGTATTTTCCGACGTAAAAGCGCCCAGGCATCTTCGCCACTGATTGCCTCAGCTCGCTATGCACTATTCTTCCAGCACCTTTTGAAAACCGCCAAAGATTAACCTTTTCCCGTCAAATGGCATAGGGTTATTGTCCGCGGCCATCCTCGGATCACTCATCACCTTCTTCATGCCGGCATCGCGAACCGCTTTCGAAGGCCAGACAATCCAGGAAAAGACCACCGTCTCACCCTCCCTGCATTTTACGGCGAGAGGAAACGAGGTGACTTCTCCGTCTGGCACATCATCACCCCAACATTCAACCAGCCTTATAGCGCCATGGCTTTTGAACACAACAGCGGATTTTTTCGCGTGGGCAACTCTGATTAATTCGGTGTCACCTCAGGCTTAGCGCCGCGATCTCCTGCAAAGCGTGGTCACGCGGGAAGGCTGGTCGCCTAAAGCGCCTACTGTTGGTGCCTTTCAAGTGAACACAATGCCGCAGGGGGTCGCGGCGCTAAGCCCCGAAGGGCGGGCCTTTGGTGACCGCTGGACAAGGGGGCGGCCATCCGCTTGCGACACTCGTCAATGAGAACCACCATTGACCTTCGCGCCGCGCCTTGCCAGCCATCACCAAAGACTCCGCTGAGGTAGTACCGAATTGATCAGAGGTGCCCTGGATATTGATCTTTGTTCTCGTCGGGAATTGCCGCAACAAACCCGTCTATATATTCCATTGTGCAATCTCCACTACCAGATTAGTGCCGCACACTACTTGAGTTTTGAAGCCCAGATGGCGAGCTTATGTTTCATGGTGAGTTGGGATATCTGATCCTGGGGTACGGGTTGAATTATTTTGTCGTGGACAAGTAGGCGATAGATATATTCAATTTTTTCTGTCGCTGAGTCCGTTGGTTCAAATTCAACCACGCCTCTTTCTTCGCCATATTTCATCCCTGCGGTAATCGCCTTCTTTACCAGTTCCTTCTCGTTTTTTAGTTTCTTCATAATATATCGATTCCTTCCAGGGCCACAGTATCTGGCCGGGCTGGTAATGACCGTTTTCAGTAAACGCCCTTTTCCGAGTTGACGAAGGGAACAAGATAGACATGTTCGCTAATGGCATTGACATGAATCGGTGGACCAGAATAACGCTCCTGATTGGGTTGATCCAGTCTTCTTCAATCGCGCTCCTGGCACCGTACTACTTCCAAAAACCATTTATCATGCGCTCAACTATTTCCTCTGGAGGGCGGCCTGGCGACTGGAGCATTGCATCAGCTATGGTAACGCCCTCAGCTTTCTGGCTCGTCCAGATATGTGCCGCTGCTTCGAATTCAAATGGCGCTAGTCTCGTTGCCAGTACCGCAACAGCGCCATTGAGCGCTCCTACCCTAACAAACAACGGCGTGCTACAGGTTTGGCAGGAATGATGGACTTTGGCAGCTCCTGTTCCGCCATCCAGCGTTTCGGACCTGGTTTGTCCTTTAACCTGGCAACTTTCCTTCCTGAAAAAGGCGGCCTCGACAAACTTTTGACCGGAAAAAGTCTGGCAATCGCTACAGTGGCAAACCAGTTGTACGACTGGAGGACTGGAAACCAATAGTTCAAGCTCACCGCAGTCGCAGCGCGCAGTTACCTTCATCTCATTACCTCCCCAGGGATACCGCTGTCTTGTACGGCGACTGCAAGTTATCATCATTCCCGATTAATGCTTCAGGGTGATGTCTATTGGCCAGCCAGGTACTTTGCCGCCCGATGAACAAAATTGCAGCATCCCAAAAGCACTAACACACGTAATTAACGCCGTGTTTGCGCGTACTGCTACCCTTGCCTGTCAGGCCCCATACCAGCGTGGTTGATCCTTCCTCATCTTCGCATAGTGAAGCTAGCAGTATACGGTGCAGCGACAAGTTCCCCATGATGCGCGACCTCCGCTGCAGTTACGTCTAACCTACCACTGCGAAGCTGTCTTTTCGCTTCCCGGTAAGCCTGTAGCGAATGCGAAGCCAGGTGTCGGATGAGGTCCCTCCCGGAGTCGCAGGCATCGGAGACCATTTCATCAATAAGGCCTGGCCTGAGCGCTTCTTCAGGCCCGTGTTGTGAAGCCTCCAGAAGCACTCGATCAATCGTATGTGAAGGTAAGCGATATCGCTTGGGCCAGTGCGTAGCGAGGTACTCATGCCGGCCGCCGACCAACAGCAATGATCACTCTACCGTTGAGACATGGGCAAGCGCTACTTGCAGGGCCTGATCTCGCGTTGCGAAATTATTGTCACTTGAGATTAAGTCCAGAATATGGAACTTCTCCAGTTGCTGGCGAGTTTGCGCATTCGGGCATAACAGGAGAACCTCACAATTCACATCTTGCGCGTCTTTGATCGCGTTTTCCAAAGCCAGGCCCACCGTCACATCAAGCATTGGCACATCGGTCAAATCCAGAATCATCACCTGATAATCAGCAATGCTTGAGTGCTGGCGTGATATCGCCTTCGACACACTGAAAATCATGGGGCCAGACAGGTAGAAAAACAGCACCTTGCCGTTAGCCTTATCCAGCATTGCCCGCTCACTGGCCGTTAGCGGCACATCATCCTCATCGGCATCACTAATGGCCTTAACCTGGCGAGCCTGCTCTCGGCTCAGCTTCTCGATGACCAGAATATTGGATATGAATACTCCCAGGCCAACGGCGACAATTAGATCAACGAAAACGGTGAGCAACATGACGCCATACATCACGGCCATGCTCTGAAGACTGAGTTTGTGTGCGCGCTGAATAAAGCTCCAGTCCAGAATATTCAGGCCCACGTAGACAGCGATACCCGCCAATACCGCCATGGGGATAGGCTCGGTCAGGCCGCCTGCAACCAATACCACAAGCGCCAGCACAAGTGCACGCACCAGGCCCGAAACCGGTGAGCGAGCGCCTACCTGGATGTTGGTTACCGTGCCCATGGTGGCCCCTGCGCCTGGCAGGGCACCAAACAAGCCCGCGATCATATTGGCCAGGCCCTGACCGCGCAGCTCTTTATCTGAATCATGTTCTTTGCGCGTCAACGAGTCGCCGATAACAGCGGTGAGCAGCGTATCAATACAACCCAGGGTTCCCAACACCAGCGCGTCGATCACCATCGTGGTAAACATTTCGGCGTTGAATTGCGGTAAGACCAGTGACGGTAAGCCGGTAGGGATTTCTCCTATCCGGCGTATGCTGCCGGGATCAAACAGGAAGAGCGATAACAGCGTGACCGCGACTAGAGCGGCCAATTGTGCGGGGACATACTTTCGATATTGCTTGGGAAAGAAGAACAATACGGCCAGGGTGAGCAGGCCCAGGAGCAACTCGCTCAATTTTATGTTCTCGAGCATGTCGGGCAATGCCGACAGGGCTCCCAGAACACCGCCGGCTGGAGCGGTATGCCCCAGCAGAGGGGCCAATTGCAGAATGATAAGAATAACGCCAATACCAGACATAAAGCCTGAAACCACGTAGTACGGCATTAACGTCACGTATTTCCCGAGTTTGAGCGTGCCCAGTAACACTTGAAACGCGCCGGCCATCATTACCACCGTAAACGACATCGCCAGGCCGGTTTCGGGATACTTGGCCATCATGCTGGTCAGGACCGCGGTCATGATGACAGTCATGGGGCCGGTTGGTTCTGAAATCAGGGTGTTTGAGCCGCCAAAAAGCGCGGCAAAAAAGCCCACCAAAATTGCGCCCCAAAGACCTGCTTCAGCCCCGGCACCCGAGGCCACCCCAAAAGCAAGCGCCAGTGGTAAAGAGATAATGGCCGTGGTGACACCACCAAAGACATCACCCTTCAGCTCAAAATTTTCAAACCGCTTTTCAGTCACAAGATCGGTGTCCACTGACCACAGAGAATTTCACGAAACACATAGCCCAGAGCCAAATCTATAATCAGCCCATGGCTAGCTTGCTTGCCATCGGTTCTATGGCAACGACCTCAGCACATCCGCTTTCGGGTGCGATGCCATGCCCACGTCAATTGCACATGCTGCAGAGCGCCCTGCATTGTAAGCCTTGCCAGGACCGAGTGCATCCTCGGCGTGGAGCTGACAACCATGGCTCGCGGTTTAACAAGACCAGATAATATCCGCCCAGGATGGTGATATCGGCGGGTGGGACTAGCCATGCAAGCGTCCGACGTGCCACCCACCTGCGGCCGTAATCCCGACACAAGGAACAATCCTCACTGAATTCGGTTCAACAGACTGTGAAGCTAACCAGGACGACACCGCCGCAATAACGATGCCGGACCAATCCAGCTAGACCTGGGAATAATTGGGGTGTCGGCTGTAACGCCAAAGACGTCAGCGCCGAATTAGCCTGCGTCCTGGATCTAATCGAGTTGGCTTTCCTGAATCTTTAGCCGTTCGCCATCTTGATATCTCATGGGAGCGTCCGGAATGGGTCAGGAGGAAAAATCCACGATGGATGCTGTCCGAAGCCCCGGCGATACTCAAGCAACGATTACCCGTATCCTGCACAAACCCTTGGACCTTGAGGCAAACTTTAGGCGTTGCCATAAAGGGCGAGCAACTTGTTGCAGGCCGGCGCTGAAAGCGGGATTTGCATCGCACATGTTTAGTGCATTCAACCTCTGATTTGGGCTTGCACAATATCACGCTGACCCGTGAATTTTTTTAGGACCAGTTTGGCGAAGCTTTTCGAATAAGCAGGTTGTACAGTTGATCATATTGACGCAGGGCAATATCTCCAGCATCAGAGTCTCTTCTTTGGCACGGGTGCCAAAATCTTCTTGAAGAGCACCTATGAAATCATTTTGGTGATCAAGCAACATTTTTTTAACGTTTTTAACTTGGCGGTTCTTTCTTCAGCAGAAGTATAGGGCGCCAGTTGATAAGCTGAGCGGTGCTGCTCCAGGAGCGATGAACTGGATGCTGCGCGTGCTTCTAACTGACTATTCATGTGATTTTCCTTGCAGCGCATAAATCGATTACGTAACGGGTCTCGATTGTAGTTTGTTGCAGTACTTGGCGCCGCAGGCATGGGCGCGCTGTTTTTGCGCGCTCTATGCCCTGCCTGGTTACAGGGACGGCAGGCTGATAAAAAACCCTGCCAGGTTGCCGTAGCGCCAGCGAAGGCTTGAGCCGAATACTGGCACCCGTTGACGAGTGCGGTAAAGCCTGGAGTGGCGCCCTACTCTGCGGTGGCACCAGGAACGAACGATGGGGGGGTATAGCTAGTTCTCTCCTTGATGCCGACCTCACAAGCGCATAGCGATTGCCGAAGTCGTCTGCATGCCCTTGTTAACTCGTATCCCCGTGAGTTTGCTCTCAAGGCAAAGAAATCACTCTAACATTTCAATGTCTGGAAGCTTATAGGTACCATCAAAAACGGGCGCTTCGGGGCCATACATTCGTAAAAAGGTGAACCAGCCCTTGCCGGGAATGGTCTTGATCCAGTGGTCCTCTCTGTCATCGGACGGCTTGTCGGGGCCGAAGAAGATGTCGAACGAACCGTCGGCATTTGGTCGCGGGTTCTCGAACATGGTGCGGACTGCGCCGCGGCCCTGGCCGGAGTTGATGATGGTCCGCGTCTCCGAGTCGTAGACTGTTACCGACCAGAAGAGTTTGGCGGGAACCGGCCCCGGGATGTTCAGCTTGTAATTCTTACCGCCGTCCAGGTAAGTGCCGGCGCTGTCTTTGAGGCCAGTGAAATAGAGCGAGCCCTGGCCGACCTGGCGGCGGCCGATCCCGGCCGAGGTGCCCCATGCCATGAAAAAGTAGTGGTCGTTGGCGAGGAGGTCGCGGTGGTTGGCATCGCCGAATTCCCTGGTTTCCGGATCGAGCGGACCGGAAAGAGGAACCGATTCCCACAGCCGGTCCTCCCAGATCAGCCGCTCGGGACGAGGGTTGGCAAAGAAGGCGACGTTCATTTCGCCAAATCCTGTCGCGGCCGCTTCGGTGAGAATGCGTTTCATACGTGCGTCCGGCTTGAAGGGCTGGCCTTTCTTGATACCGACTTCTGCCAGCATCCCGAGCATGGCGCGGTGCTTGGGCCGGGCGGTTTCCCTGTCGACTACCGCGTGGAGCTGTGTCCAGTAGTCCATGCTCTTCTCCCATTTCAGCATCGGAAGCGGCGCTGCCTGACCTTTTACATTGATGATCTTGTAGTTCGATGGTTTGCCCGCCTCGCTGAGGGGGTAGACTTTGATCTTCTGAGCAAGCTCAACCGCCTCCTCATAGGAGCCGGAGTTGACGACGACGCGCATTGCCATGACGGACTCCCAGGTCTTGCTGTAGAACGGGTGGTAGCCATCCGGGATCTCCTTGTCGTAGCCGGGAGGAACGAGCAGGTCTTTCTCGCCCTTGCCCTTGCCAGGGCCGATGACGCCCATGTCGCCGAACCACTCCATGTGGTGATCGTTCATTAGCCCCATGAATGGACCCTCGGGAACTTCAATCACAATGGGACCGTCCCTGAGATCGAACACACTGATGATGTAAGGCGTGTCCTGGTTGGCTACAGAGAACTGCTGCTCCGGATCCTGCGGCATTATGATTCCGAATTTGTTTGGAACCGCGCCGTGAGGTATAAACTGCTGGATCACCGCCTCGGTGGCGACCGTCGGAAAGAAAAACTTGTAGGCTTCGATCGCGCGGCGGAGCGAAGTGGCAGCGTGTGCCTTTTCAATGGTTGCTGCGTCCGCAGGGAACCCTCGTTTAAAATTATAGGGCGATTCTCCTGCTGAGGCTGACGTTATTGCAAATAGGGAGAATGCGGCAATTATGGCTCTATTGAATATCCTGTTCATTTTAATCCTGCTGCTGTTTGAATATTGACGGATCGAGCTAACGCTCAAAGCAACCGTGTTGAGACCGTCCGTTGCCTTTGCTTGTTAAGGCTGACATGTAAGATCAACTTTTCGATGATGACTGGCACAATCCCGCAAATATAGATTGATCGTAACTACTCGCCCCCTATCTCCCCTGCCAGTGCCATCTGAATGGCAATCAGCGGGTTGTGCCCCTTGTTCGCCATGGTCTGCAGGTAACTGGATATTCGACAATAGGCGTCAGCGTATTGGCTGTTTCTGAAACAACCGGATACTTTCTGCTTGACCTTCGACATTCGAAGATCCCGCTCGGCACGGTTGTTGGTGAAAGCCACATGGCCCTCTTTGGCAAACAATAATACCGCTTGCTCGTGCTCTTTGAGTCGCTCCCACAAGTTGTGTGCGTCCGACTTAGCCATTTTCCCGCGCTTTCCCTGCGGCCTGTCCGGTATCGCCGGAAGTTCCTTCTCGCCGCGCGTCAAAATAGCCCGATAGCGTTTCTGCAAGTTCGCGTAGGCGTCATCGCGGAGACACTTGTCAGGGCTTGCCGAAACAGCCTTGCAGGTTTCCTGCAGGGCGCGCTTCATATTTTTTGCCCAGATATAACCATTGGACTCGACGATAAACGTCAGCTCACGCAACAGGTGCGATCCGCACAAACCGTGTCCGCAATGTGCATAGGATAAATAGGATGCCCAGCAATCATGGATGATCACGCCGCCGTATCGAGGAATGATATCAATCGCCTCTATCGCTTCCTTGCCCCGTTTTCGATGCAGTCGTTTCAAGGTGATGTCATCGGCTGCATAGACATGTATCCAGTGATTTTTCTGATCAACTCGCAACGACGTCTCATCCACGTGCATCGCAGGGCTCTGCAATAGCTGCCTGATCGCATCCTTCTCCCAGTCGGCCAGCGCCTCGTGGAGTCGCAGGACGTACTTGAGCAGGGTCGCTTCGGAGATCACCTGGCCGATCATCGCGCTCACTGCTTTTTGTACCCGGTTCAATGCGACCATCTGGCAGACCAGCAGGTTAATCACGTAGGCCTTCAACCCATTGCCATATTGCAACGGCCCGGGCATGTCCGAAGGAAACTGGCCTTTGACCTCGGCAGAACAGACTGAGCAGTGCTTGATCTCGGCATCCACATGCTCGACCGTCTTCTCAAAAATGATATCGATTTTGGTGCGCCGCTCATGTTTAAGGCAGGCGGTGCCGGTGAGATCTTCACCACAGATATCGCAGGTGCTCACCACTGCAACGCTTGTCGCTTCGATGGTGCGCGTGTTGTAAGCGGACTGCCGGCGTTCCGTCTTGCCTTTTGCCTTGCTACCAGGCTGACCCAGTGCTGTTTCATCCTTGTCCGTTTGAGACGAGGGCTTGCTGGAGTTCTGGCTATTTTTAGTGGTCGACTTCTCCAGAAAGATCGCGCAAATCAGTTCCAGCAGCGTGAGCATACTGCTCATCAGCAATGTGATTTCACCAGAAATCTTCTGTTCAGAAGACAGTCGCTTGAATTCGTTTTTCAGCCGGTCAAGTTCTTCACGAACCGAGGAGGTATTAATGCTGGCCATTTCGTTGCGGTACGATTGCGTCGATAACGCAATATATCATGGGTTTTTTCGGCAACTCAGGAAGGCGCAGGAGCAAGAAAAATGGTCTCGACTAGTGCTTTTTCGTAACCATGAAGATCAATGCTTATGCCGGCACTGTGCCGCTACACGCTGCGCATTTGGCTGCCATCTGGATTTACGAAAAGGATGCGGCGAAAAAACCTGTCAAGCTTTTTTTGATGGAGGGGTGAGTAGTTACGATTGATCAAACTTTAATAGTGAACACCGGATTTTTCTGCCATCCGCTAAAAATATTCGATGACATCCTCGCTCGCAGTGCACAACGACCAGTACTCGAGGCAAATTGCTTAGACCAAGAAGAATAAACCTGTCCTCCTCAGAAGACTCGGCACCATAACATTGAACTGCAAATTCATCGTAGAGGACAGATCGGACCCCCTCGAAACAAACACCATGCTTCTTGAGGTTGGTTTGGACTTTAGTTTGTTCCCAGCTGAACTCTATCATACATACAATGAATGTATATATTCCTGGGTCAAGGACCTTACGCCGCAGCATTGGCCGCCAGGGTTTTAGCTGCAAAGCAGCGTCCCAGCGGTCCGATGCCTCGCTTTGTCAGGGGAACTCTGCATGCGCTTGTTGAACGAAGCCGCTACGCGGCAGAATAGCACCAACCACTGCTCTCCCTGAGCGCTGAAGGATAATTCCTCTACACAACCCAATAGCGGGTGTGATCATCGAGGAGTTACCCATGAATAAAGCACAGCAAACCAAATTTAACGCACTGTACCAACGCCATGTTAGCGCATTGCAACGTCAAGGCAAGGCGGCTACAACGATCGACGTCTATTCCAGAGCTGTACGCCGGATCACAGAATTCTTTGATCAATGCCCCGATCGATTAACGGAAGATCAACTCAAAGACTACTTCACCGCACTGGTTAAAAGCCACTCCTGGAGCACCGTTAAAGTCGACCGCAACGGCCTGCAGTTCTTCTACAAACACGTGCTCAACAAAACATGGACCTGGGTCGATATCGTCAAGCCGCCCACAAAAAAAGTGCTGCCGGATATTTTGACACTCAGGGAAGTCGAGCGACTGATTAACGGCGCCCGGGAGTTGCGCTACCAAACGTTTATCCTTACCGCCTACAGCATGGGACTGCGACTTGGCGAAGCCTTGAACCTGCGAGTAGGCGATATCGATCGCGAAAGCGCGAAGGTGCACATACGCCAGGGGAAAGGCCGGAAAGACAGGTTCGTCACTCTGCCCAACGCCACATTGCACGCTTTGCGAGCGTACTGGGTGACGCACCGCCACCCGATGCTGCTGTTTCCTGGGGGTAAAACATCGGTCGAGCGACGCGTAGCCAAGTCCCCGATGGACCGGGGCGGTTTACAGAAATCGGTCAAGGTCATTGTCAGCGACTGCGGTATCCACAAACCCATCACTATCCACAGCCTACGTCACAGCTATGGCGCTCACCTGGTGGAGGCCGGCGTCAATTTGCGAGCCATTCAGCACGAAATGGGTCACGAGTGCCCGAAGACCACCGCCCTCTACACGCAGTTAACCGGGGTCACGCAGCAGAATACGCACACGCTCATCAATAAGCTGGTTAATCGACTGAACCTCTCACTTGATGGGGAGGCGTAGCATGGACGTTGCCAGCATTGCATGCCGATATCTTGACCGATTTAAAGCGAGTCACAGTGCCAGCACGATGCCAGACCAATGGTCGGCTCTCAATGCGATTATGGGCTGTCGAACCGAGCAGTATGGTGAGCTGCAATTAGCCTGTAAGGCCTGCCCCTGGCGCAGCACCCACCACCGATCGTGCGGCCACCGCAGCTGCAACCGCTGCCAGAACCACTGCACGACGCAGTGGCTGGAACGGCAAGCCTGCAAGCTGTTGCCGGTCGAGTATTTCATGGTCACGTTCACCCTCCCTTTCGAATTGCGCTCCCTGGCTAAAGCCAACCAGAAAGCTGTGTACTCGCTGCTGTTTCAGTGTGCGGTAGCAACGCTAAAAACGTTTGGCCTGAACGATAAAGGTCTCGCCGCCGAGCTGGCCATGACAGCGATATTACACACCCACACCCGGCGGCTGGACTACCACCCGCATGTGCATATCATCGTACCCGGTGGCGGAGTGAACACGCGGCGTAACGAATGGCGCAAACTGAAAGACAAGTACCTCTTTAACGGCTTTCAGCTGGCGACGGTATTCCGGGGCATGCTGCTCTCTGCCCTGCAACAGGCTGGGCTGACTGTCCCCAAAACTCCAAAGAAGTGGGTGGTGCACTGTGAGCGTGTAGGGCATGGACTACCGGCCCTGCAATACCTGTCCCGGTATCTCTATCGCGGTGTGATAAGCAACTCGCAGATTCTTAATGACGATGGCAACTACGTGACCTTCGCGTACCAGGACAGCGAAACCCAAACGAGGAAAACACGCCGCATGCGCGGCGAGGATTTTCTAGCGCTGGTGTTACAACACACCTTACCCAAAGGCTTCCGGCGCTCACGTGACTATGGGTTCTTGCATGGCAACGCCAAGCGACTATTGCAACGCGTGCAGTGGCTACTGCAGGTCCCGCTACCGTTAGTCAAAGCAACTCAAAGACCGTCATTTTTGTGCCAACGATGCCAGTCACCGATGGTGGTGGTTGGGTTCAACAGGCAGAAACTTATGTCCGGATAGCTCGCAGCACTCAGCACTCTGCCGGTCACGCACTCAAAGGGAGCCACCGCACACTATGCGATAGCGACGTCTACCGATTATCACCCTGCCAGGTGAGGGCTTTGCTCGCCCAATGAGAATAGCGCCGACTCCAATCGGCGCTCAGTCCTACAACGCCAATTGATTTATTTACTATAGAGAGAAGCGACTCGACCGGGCTCGTTCAACAATAGGATAAGGCGCGGCAAGCGCGACTTATCCTTATTCGTTAGGCATTATATTTCAATCTCACTACCGCGCCGCATGATGTGGCATTCAATACCTAGCCCCTCTACCTCACGCTTAAACAATTGATCATCTGCAGGGGCGATATTTTTGATCCACAAAAATGGAACGTTATAGTGGCACGGAATTACCATTTTTGGCGCTATCAGTTTAACAGCTTCAAGTGCATCAGATACATCCATAGTCCACGTATTATCACCCAATCCACCAATAGGAAGCATCAGTACATCCGGTTCTAATCCCGTCCATTCTTTTTGTAAAATCGAATCTCCCAGGTTCACAATAGTTTTACCATCTAGCTTTATTTTGAACCCAACAGAACCAATGCCAACTCGTTCGCCCGGCCCTGGGTGCTTTTCCATCTTGAACCACAGAACTGGAACTCTGATAGGACCATGGACCGACTTGACTGCTTCAATTTCTACATCACCTAAAATGATTGACTCTCCAAAGTCTAAAGGATGCGCATTATTAAACGGTACCCAGGATGTCAGCTCTTTGCCTCGGGGATCGACTAGTAGTGTCTTGCCACCTTCGACTTTTGCTAAATCTTTTCCACATACAACTGGTGCATTGCTTACTTCTGCTACACGATCAGATTGCCAGTGATGGTCAGGATCACCATGGGTAATCAAAATATGCGTGATACTTTTCCAATCTGATTTTGGAATCAGACTAGTAAAGCTAAAAATGGAGAAGTACTGTCCCGGGTCAATTGCGATTCTGTTACTGACACTCTCTATGAGGAATGAATTGTAAAGAAAGTGTCTGATCTTCATGGCTAACTTGGATGCCTAACGCCGGCCGTAACCGGCGCATTTGTAGAGAGCGAAGCGAACGAAAAATGCGTCCGAGTTTACGGCTTTGTTATGCGAGTACGCACAGACAAAACACAAGAATTTAATCATGTGGTAGAACCAATACTTTGGAACGCAACGTCATTCTTTGGCAATAAAATAACCGGGGCGCCTGTTGCTGCCTTAGCTTCATCGTGCACTTTCGATAGTAGCTCACCCTTGCTGAGCAACAGGTAAAATATCACTTCCCATTCCACGAACACATTGATAGCAGCGGTACGTGTCGCTGCGACCATGTTGGTAACTCGAGCGACGTGCTCTGCAAGTTGAACCGAGTTACAACCTGCAAGGACGACCAAATTTGTTTCAGATCTCTTTACAGCTGCACCAAAAGCACTAGGAGCCATACGATCATCCTGGGATAGAACTAAATCTCCTGTATTCGGATCTACCGTGGCACAAACGTGAATCAAATCGAACTGCTCCTGAAAAAGCTTTTTTCGCAACCAATGACTTGTTGCTTGGCTCTCCCCTTCCACATGATTGAACAATTTCCGTAGAATTTCATAGTCTTTTGCAAAGCCCAGATCGGAAAGTCGCTCCCCACCTACGCATAATATCTTTGGGTCATTAATTATTTTAAATGATGACTCATGAGGGATGGCTCCTAACTTGTGAATTCTTTCGCGGATAATCGTACACGCGCTTCCAACTGCTGCACGTATATTTTCTGCATTACCAAAGTACGTAACGCCGCAAATACCGGCCAAATCCGAAGCCATTTTCGGTGGACTATTTTTATCATACAAGAAAAACGTTCGATCTCTACCTATAGAGCCTAGGAACAGGCCTAGCTCGATCAACGCATTATCGCGTGGGGCATCGTATTCTGTACCGCGAGAGACTATGGCGTCGTCTGAAGAGAGTACCAGCACCGCAAAATCGAAACTCTCAGTCGCCTCTAACAGAGCGGATAAGTACGACTTTCCGGGCTCAAACACACCCTGATCCCAAACAACAACCTGTATGTCCTGATCATCGAGGGTAACCTGTACTTGCCGGGCAACTTCTAGCCCTTCGGAAGAAGAGCCAATAAATAGAGCCTGCTCATAAACCTTAAAACATTGATTCATATAGGTATTTGCTCGTTTCAGGGGTACAATGGTGCACGAAAAACAAGCCCCCGCCTTTAAAAAGCGTGCACCCATGATCCGAACACAGAGTCATCGTCAGCTCTCCCTGGCAGAGTTTGATTGGCCCTTCCAGACCGCGCTGGATGAAAACAACCGCTGGATTAAGATGAGTCAGTGCATTCCCTGGGACGCGCTGGCCGAGGCCTATTACGAAGGCCTTTCCAGCACACAGGGGCGGCCGACCAAAGATGCCCGCCTGGTCATTGGTGCTGTGATTATCAAGCACAAGCTGAGCCTCTCCGACCGGGAGACCGTGGCACAGATTCAGGAAAACCCCTATCTCCAATACTTCGTCGGCTTGCCCGGTTATCAGATGGAAGCCCCTTTCGTCCCGTCGCTGTTTGTCGAGATCCGCAAGCGTATGGGGCAATCCGTGTTTGATGTTTTTTATGAGGCGGTCATTGAGGCTGTGGAGCAAGACAAAGCGAAGAAGGGGGTGGCAAAGCGGCAAACACCGGCGGAGAACGACGATAACCCGCCACCGGGGGGCTCGGCTGGCGAGCCGGCGCCTACCGCAGAAGAAGCGACGCATCAGGGAAAGCTGATCCTCGATGCCACCGTTGCACCACAGGCGATCCGCTTCCCGACAGACCTTAGCCTGCTGAATGAGGCCAGGGAGTTCAGCGAACAGATCATCGACCGGCTCTATGCCAAGGCAGGGCTGACGCATAAGCCCCGGACCTACCGGCACAAAGCGCGCAAGGCCTACCTCGCCATCGTGAAGAAGAAGCGCCCGGGCGCAAAGTTGATACGCCGTGGCATCAAGCAACAGCTGCAGTACCTGCGCCGCAACCTGGGCCACATTGAGCAGCTGTTAACGCACTTTCCGGCTTATAGGCCATTACCCTTGCCACGCTGGTTGTTGCACCGGTACTGGGTGATCCAGCATGTGTTTGCTCAACAGTGGGCGATGTACCACAGCAAGACCAGACGTTGCGATGATCGCATCGTGAGCATCAGCCAGCCGTACGTGCGGCCGATTGTCCGCGGCAAAGTGGACAAGCCGACGGAGTTCGGTGCCAAGCTCAGTGTCAGCCTCACCGGTGACGGTGTGGCGCGAGTCGATCACCTGCGGTGGGATGCTTTCCATGAAGGCCATGACTTGCCCTCACAAGTCGAGGCCTATCGGGAGCATCATGGTGTTTATCCTGCAGTGGTTCTGGGCGACACGCTTTACGGTAGCCGGGACTGACAACCGTCGATACCTCAAAGACCGCGGCATCCGTTTTGCAGGAAAGCCCCTGGGCAGGCCGAAGAAAGTGACCGAGGAAAACCAGGGGGCGCTGAAACGGCTGGCAGCCATGCGACGCGAAGCGTATCTGCAGCGGATTCCGATTGAGGGCAAGTTCGGTCAGGGCAAGAACGGCTACCGACTCAACTACATCCGGGCGAAGCGATCCGATACGTCCAGGGCGTGGATCAACAGCATCTTTCTGGTGATGAACCTGTTGATCCTGTTGGAGGTGTTTTATTGGCTCTGGAGAAAGACCAGGGCTGGAGGAGAGCACGGGCTCCCGAACCGCGTCAAAACTTGCGTTGAGCAATGGCGGGCGTGGGTGGAGCAGTGGCGGCGCCTGGCGCTGGAAAATGCACTGCTGGCAAGTTTATGAGCAGGCTCTAAATACTTTAACGGCACTCATTTTTCGCCCAATCTCCTTACTGAGTTCATCTAAAGTCCACGATTCTCGTTAAGACATTAAAAGGACGCGTCCTTTTTCGCCTAACGCCGCCATTTGCGGCGACTGAAAGTTGTCCGCAACATGGCCCTGTTAATTGCCCTTGTAAACGACTGATCGGTGAGCAACTTTTACCACCAGTACAACGAGAGATTCATCACGGATTTCATAGACAACACGGTAAACTCCTTGGCGCACCCTATACCGTTCCTCGGCTGATAATTTGACGCACCCTTCCCCTCTTGGGTTCTCTGCAAGTATTTCGATTCTTTGCAAAATACGTTTAACGTCTGCTGGAGGGATGCTCCGTAAGTCTTTGGCAACAGATTTCTTAAAGGTAATCCTAAATTTTGCCATGCTTCTTTAAATCGTTAAGCAAGGCTTCATAGCTAATCTCCTTTTCGCTCTCTCGCTCAGAGAATGCTGCCAGGTCTTCTTGGTCCTCACTCATAAGGAGACGGACCGCCTCGTCAACAAGCTCAGACACGGACAAATGTGACGATGCAGCCCGAACTTTCAGGGCTTGGTGGATATTGGGCTCAAAATAGATAGTTGAGCGCTTTGACAAATTGCTCATAGCGACCTCCGCAACAACGCTAGGGCATTATAACGTTATAGCGTTGCGATGCTCAAGAGGGCAATTAACGCTTAAAGCTGCGCCGGTGAAACCGTCGGCAGCCTTTACTTGTTAGGGGCGTGTTCAAGGCGTTCTGCCAGCCAGACTTTGATGATGGACTGTCGAGTAACACCTAATCTTGCCGCCTCTTTGTCTAGAGATACGATCATCCATTCAGGAAAATCCACGTTAACTCTTCGCGGTGTCTGGTTCGGCCGCTTAAGGCTGGAAAGCTCCAGGTCTTCAATTATGTCTTCCTTGCCCTGATCGAACTTTTTGTCGAAATCTTTAGCCTTCATAGAGCTCTACCTCAACTTTTCGAGATCGCCTCACCGAAATTAATCGAATCTCGTCATCTCGATTTGTAAATATGGCGGACCAGTACTGACCATTTAAGCGAGCAATAACGAATGATCTTGGCTCGTCGACAGATCTTGCTGCCAATTCCACCAAGTTCGGGTCATCCCAAAGCAATTGAGCCCGCTCAAAATCAATCCCATGTTTCTTGAGATTGGAGGCGCTCTTTATCTGGTCATATTGGAACTTCATGATGGTATAGAAAATATACCACTATGGGAGCTTTGGCAAGAGTTGGAAATAGCGCGGTAGGAGACCCTAACGCCTACAACAGCGGCTGGCGGTAGGCCAGTCCGCCTGCTTGTACTTGTTACGCGGCATCAAGACTGACCTTTTGGACGCGATTAAGTTTGACTCCTTTTCTAGCTTGGAAGAGATCATATGCATCCTGCATGGTCAGCCAACTTTCAGGGCTGCGGCCCAATGCCTTGGAGAGACGCAGTGCCATCTCGGGGCTAATGCCGCTTTGCTTTTTCAGGACCCGATTAAGCGTAGATGCGGCTACATCGAGCTGCTCCGCCAAATAACGGCAGCTAAGGCCAAACGGCTCCATGTAGGTCGCCTGGATAAACTCACCTGGATGAGGAGGGTTGTGCATAGCCATTAGTGATAATCCTCGTAGTTGACGATATAGGCATTGCCGTCAAAAAATTCAAACGTAATTCGCCAGTTCCCGCTTACCGAAATTGACCAAATACCCTTCCGCTCGCCTTTTAGTTGATGCAACCGATATCCGGGGATAGCAAGGTCTTCGATGTCATGGGCTGAATCCAGGGCGGCAAGCTGCATACGAATCTTTGGTGCTTGCTGAGCCTGTATGCCCTGTTTGCTGCCAGTCTCGTAGAACTTTTTGAGCCCTTTGTGCTTGAAGGACTTGATCATGTAGAAAGGGTAGCGTGTTGCGCAACGCACGTCAAGACGCGTAACGCTGCGAGCTGCGGCAAAAATGCGCGCAGCGTATTTGTGTCCGTAGCCTTGCCTGGTTATGAGAGGCGGACTTGCTCACATTTCCCTACTCGACCAACCGGATGAATCTACGTGCTTAAACTCAGCTTCACGATCGCCGGATTGCAAACCACTGGATTCCAAGTTTTTACCGCAGAAAGGGCAATGAGAGATGCCAACAACGGTATACCAGATTATATCGCCCACCTCTTCAAGGTAGTGGTTTTCGTCAAGGTCAGATTCATCTGCACATCGCTGAATGATAAGGTTCCACTCCCAACTACTATCCTCGTCCCAGTACTTCGAACGATGCACAAAAACACCGTCGCTTGGCATAGACTCACAGCGATGTTCGTATTCCACTGAATCCATAGTATCAATATCCAGATAAGCTACTCATAGCGCCGTGCGCACGGGCAGACAAACCGCAGGTTTGGCTGTCCGAGGCAGCTTGCTGCCGGTGCGTGCCGCACCTTGTTATATGGCCGATTTTTCATAGTTATCCTTAATTTCATTAATAAGTTTTGTGAGCTCTTGCTTGCCTTTATCGGTAACAAATAGAGTGTAATTATCGTCGTCTCGGTGATTGAAATACTCATCATCGTTTATGAGATAGTGGCACCTTAAGCGGATTTTATTTAGTTGTTTATTGTTGATAATAGGCACACCGGAAAATGCTTCAAACTCACTGTAATCTGGATCACTCGGGTCATTTAAGACGTTGTCAGGATCATTTTCTGCAATTGCCGAGTTAAGCAATTTGGATACATAGCCTACATTATGTTTAGACGCATAAATTAGGTTGCTTGATGAGTGCCATAAAAATAATGCGACGAATAGCCCTGAAATGACAAGCATAACCTTCTGGTCATACATTAAAGCTAGCGCAAAGACCAAAATGCTTACCATGAAAAATAACAAATATGTAACTACTCGCCCCCCATCTCCCCTGCCAGTGCCATCTGAATGGCAATCAGCGGGTTGTGCCCCTTGTTCGCCATGGTCTGCAGGTAACTGGATATTCGACAATAGGCGTCAGCGTATTGGCTGTTTCTGAAACAACCGGATACTTTCTGCTTGACCTTCGACATTCGAAGATCCCGCTCGGCACGGTTGTTGGTGAAAGCCACATGGCCCTCTTTGGCAAACAATAATACCGCTTGCTCGTGCTCTTTGAGTCGCTCCCACAAGTTGTGTGCGTCCGACTTAGCCATTTTCCCGCGCTTTCCCTGCGGCCTGTCCGGTATCACCGGAAGTTCCTTCTCGCCGCGCGTCAAAATAGCCCGATAGCGTTTTTGCAAGTTCGCGTAGGCGTCATCGCGGAGACACTTGTCAGGGCTTGCCGAAACAGCCTTGCAGGTTTCCTGCAGGGCGCGCTTCATATTTTTTGCCCAGATATAACCATTGGACTCGACGATAAACGTCAGCTCACGCAACAGGTGCGATCCGCACAAACCGTGTCCGCAATGTGCATAGGATAAATAGGATGCCCAGCAATCATGGATGATCACGCCGCCGTATCGAGGAATGATATCAATCGCCTCTATCGCTTCCTTGCCCCGTTTTCGATGCAGTCGTTTCAAGGTGATGTCATCGGCTGCATAGACATGTATCCAGTGATTTTTCTGATCAACTCGCAACGACGTCTCATCCACGTGCATCGCAGGGCTCTGCAATAGCTGCCTGATCGCATCCTTCTCCCAGTCGGCCAGCGCCTCGTGGAGTCGCAGGACGTACTTGAGCAGGGTCGCTTCGGAGATCACCTGGCCGATCATCGCGCTCACTGCTTTTTGTACCCGGTTCAATGCGACCATCTGGCAGACCAGCATGTTAATCACGTAGGCCTTCAACCCATTGCCATATTGCAACGGCCCGGGCATGTCCGAAGGAAACTGGCCTTTGACCTCGGCAGAACAGACTGAGCAGTGCTTGATCTCGGCATCCACATGCTCGACCGTCTTCTCAAAAATGATATCGATTTTGGTGCGCCGCTCATGTTTAAGGCAGGCGGTGCCGGTGAGATCTTCACCACAGATATCGCAGGTGCTTACCACTGCAACGCTTGTCGTTTCGATGGTGCGCGTGTTGTAAGCGGACTGCCGGCGTTCCGTCTTGCCTTTTGCCTTGCTGCCAGGCTGACCCAGTGCTGTTTCATCCTTGTCCGTTTGAGACGAGGGCTTGCTGGAGTTCTGGCTATTTTTGGTGGTCGACTTCTCCAGAAAGATCGCGCAAATCAGTTCCAGCAGCGTGAGCATACTGCTCATCAGCAATGTGATTTCACCAGAAATCTTCTGCTCAGAAGACAGTCGCTTGAATTCGTTTTTCAGCCGGTCAAGTTCTTCACGAACCGAGGAGGTATTAATGCTGGCCATGTCGTTGCGATACGATTGCGTCGATAACGCAATATATCATGGGTTTTTTCGGCAACTCAGGAAGGCGCAGGAGCAAGAATAATGGTCTCGACTAGTGCTTTTTCGTAACCATGAAGATCAATGCTTATGCCGGCACTGTGCCGCTACACGCTGCGTATTTGGCAGCCATCTGGATTTACGAAAAGGATGCGGCGAAAAACCTGTCAAGCTTTTTTTGATGGAGGGGGTGAGTAGTTACACAAATATTTAATATCTTGCGATGTCATTTCAATTAGGCCATATAACGCCTTGCTCACCGGCGGAGTAAGTTGGCGAGTGTTTTTGCTGACTTTCCGCAAAAACCGCGACGACTTACGGAGTCCGAGTGGAGCAACTTGTTAGCACTTACGAGGCCAGAGCACGAAGCACAACATCAGGCTCTTTAGCCACAACATTTAACAAAACCAATGCAGGCCCTTGAGGAGTACGATCACCGCGCTCCCAGTGCCGAAGAGTGCTGACACTGATGCCGAACGCTGACGCAAATTCGCTTTGCGACATACCCACCTTTGCGCGAATTGCTTTGACATCAAGAGGGCCGAATTCATGGACTACTGCTTTTTTGAGCTTACCTTCTGAATAGTCGATGGCCTCAGTGAGGCCCTGCTTAATACTTGAGAATGCGCTAGCCATTTGAACCACCATAGTGTTTGAGTAAGAGGTTTGTGAATCCAGCCAGTTCATTGCGTTCAGCTTGGCTGAGGTTGGCTTTCTCACCTTTACCAAATACGGTTAGTAGAAACAAAGGCATTGTGTCGTTGTGGAAATAGTAAATTACTCGGACACCACCACTCTTGCCCTTGCCTTGTGCAGACCACCGCAGCTTGCGAATACCGCCAGTACCTTGCATAAGGTCACCTGATTTAGGGTGCAATGCCAAGTAACTAATAATGCTATCTTTCTCGCCCTCCTTGAGTAAGCCAGATGCTCGCTTCTGGAATTCGGGGAGTTCAACGATAGTTTGCATGAGACCAATTGTAATCCAATGGATTATAGTCGGTCAATGTTTGGTTTTGAGTGCTAACGCCTACAACAGCGGCCGAGCGTAGCGAGGTCCAGCGCACGCAGTGCGCGATGCTGCTTGGCCTTGTTAGGTGCGCCTACTTGGGAGCAGGTGAACCCCATAGCCCTGACATTCTAAATTTGCCATCCTGCTCTTTCACCACCACTACCCTTTCGTAAAAGTTCCCTACCGTATAGGAGCTTAAGTAGTTGAATGCGTAAATCTCCCCTTTAAAGCCGCTTGAAGGATCGCTTTGAGAGTATGCCATATCGATGAATTTCGGATTTCCGGTAGGAGTCCCTAATTGCTGTCTGCCCATCGTCATGTTCGCAAGAAATGAATCTCTAGTTAACTTGGATTTGAAGAACTCACTTGTCTGGGTGTCCCATAGTTTTGTGTATTGCGCTGTATGCAGTGACGCTAAGATTTCTGATGCCGCTTTCTTGGCATCGTCTTGGTCCGCGGCAACCGTAGAGCCCCAATGCAGCACCAGCATTGTGGCGACGAAGAGATGTAACAGTTTATTTCTAATCATAATATTCTCCGGTTTATTGAGGGGGGCATCGCTTAACAATTCGTGACTCTGGTGGAACCTTTGAGTAGTCATACTCGGTCGTCTCAGGGCACTCGTTTAGGGTCTGAGATTGTGAGCTACCGGTATCTGGGCCCTTCATGCCTTGAGCAACAGAGCTTGAGCTGGAAGGTCCGGGAAGAAATATAGAACTCCAATTCGCAATCAACGCCACTCCCAATGCACTAACAAGCCCGATAATCGCAATCCAGATCTGAACTGCATGATTCCCGTTTTCACGTGAACCGCTTTCGTGTGTACTACTAGCAGGGATCGTTGTTTCTTTCGATTCCGATGCTTCACCAATGGCATCGCTAATAGCTATTGTTGAAACAGCACCGAGAATCTCTGCTGGAATGTTGCCCTCAGGCTCAAGAACTGTGACTGATTTTAGGTAGGGTGGTATTACCTCCCACGCTGTACTATGCAGCCGGACCGGCAATACCCTTTCTTTAGGGTGATGCCAATTTGAACGAGCGAACTTCAGCTCTGTGAGGGCGTAGCTTCCTGAAGCGACTGAGTTGGGACTGATTAGAAAAACAAACAAGTCGCATCGCTTTACGGCTGCCTCAATCCTTGAATGATAATCTCCCCCAGCGGGCAAACTTGCTTTATCAAAGAATACGGCGTGTCCGGCTCCGATCAATGCAAGCTGTATCTCTTCGGCGAGCGAGCGATCCTCAGAGGCATACGACAAGAAAATTTGCATATTTGAACTCCAAACGAGGAATGCCCAGCACCTAACGCCCTGCAGCAGCGGCCGGAGTGGAGGTGTGTTTTGTGTTAGCGTAAGCGTACAACACAAATAAACACCGGAACGGAGGTCCAGCCCCGTAGGGGCGATGCTGGCTGAGCTTGTTATGCATTTTCTACCCTAGGCTGATGATGTAAGAATTTGACCAAATCTTCTACGGAATTAACTTTATTCCAATATGGGTTATTTTCAGGCTCATCAGTGCTAATACCAAGCTTATCCGCGATAGCCCAATACGCCTCATCTAAGTCATCAGGATCAAGGTTATATGTTTTTACGAAAAGGTCATCGGCTTTAACTGGAAACTTTTTACCGTGATAGCTTCCCAAGGCTTCCTGTACCTCATTCCACACTTCTCGGATGATCTTTGTATCAATTTTTCGATAATTGAACGAGCGCGCAAATTCACAAATATTCGAATCACCTCTTTCCAAAGCGATTCGACTCATTTTCCTATGACGAAAAATAGCGCCCACAACGATGAAGGCAATGAAAGTACCTACTATGTACAAATACTCCACTCTTCTTCCTTAGTTGCATAACGCCGCAGGCATGGGCGCGCGGTGTTTGCGCGTCCTATGCCCTGCCTGGTTACAGGTACGGCTGGCTGATATAAAACAGTGCCAGGTTGCCCGAGCGCAAGCGAAGGCTTGAGCCGAATACTGGCACCCGTTGACGAGTGCGGTAAAGCCTGGAGTGGCGCCCTACTCTGCGGTGGCACCAGGAACGAACGGTGGGGGTTCATAGTTAGCGCTCTCCTTGATGCCGGCCTGATACTTTACCGGTAATACATTACCCTGAGTTTACGATATTCCAAATTTCCGATGACCCGAACTGTAACGCTGCAGGCATGGGCGCGCGGTGTTTGCGCGTCCTATGCCCTGCCTGGTTACAGGTACGGCTGGCTGATATAAAACAGTGCCAGGTTGCCGGAGCGCAAGCGAAGGCTTGAGCCGAATACTGGCACCCGTTGACGAGTGCGGTAAAACCTGGATTGGCGCCCTACTCTGCGGTGGCACCAGGAACGAACGGTGGGGGTTCATAGTTAGCGCTCTCCTTGATGCCGGCCTAATTCTTAACCGGTAACACCTTACTCTGAGTTTACGATATTCCAAATCTCCGATGACATGAACTGTAACAGCTGAATATGTGGCCAAAGCGATATAAGCTTTTTGCCGTGTATGTTGTCATCGTTTTCACGCCATCCTCGTAAATCTCCAATACTATCAAAGCCCTACGTATTAGGGGAATATTCTGTTTTCTGTCGAAGAGAGCGGTGGCCATTGTTGTTGTTCCCTCCGCCTGTTTTAACCATGGTGAAAACCTTCTCCATTTCAATCGTTTATCACCACCACCGCCGACATACACCGCGATGGCTCGTGAACGGGTTGACTAAACTCGCCAATACTGTATATATGTACATGCTCCAGGGAAGGACAAACGAGATGATAATTATGGGCGATATTCCTGTGCCCGTTGCATCCACACCGGTGCGGCTGTCTGAACAGCTACGCCAATTCATGCGCTCGAAGCAGTTGGCCTATGCGACGGAAAAAACCTACCTGCACTGGATTTACGACTACATTCGCTTTCACCGAAAGACACATCCCGGGAATCTGGGTGCAGACGACGTCGATCGCTACCTGAGTTGGCTGGCTACCCACCGGCGTGTTTCTCCTGCTACCCAGGGCATTGCGCTGAATGCGCTGGTGTTTCTTTACCGCCAGTTTCTTGGCGTCGAGTTCGGCGCCCTCAGCTATGTTCGCCCCCGGTATCGAAAGCGGCCCCCGGTGGTTTTTACCCATGCCGAGGCGCTGCGGGTCATTGAACTTATCGAGGGGGAGATGGCCGGGCTCATGGTCCGTTTGTTGTACGGGTCGGGTTTGCGCCTGATGGAGTGTTGCCGCCTACGGGTAAAAGATGTCGATTTCGGTATGCAGGAATTGACCGTGCGCCAGGGTAAGGGCAATCGCGACCGGGTAACGTTGTTGCCCGTGTCACTGCTGGAGCCACTGCAACGGCAGGTGACGGCAGTGCGCATACTGCACGAATACGACCTGCAAATGGGCTGGGGCGAGGTTTGGATGCCCCATGCGCTGGCGCGCAAATCTCCCCATGCTGCCCGGTCTCTGGCATGGGCTTTTCTTTTTCCGGCTTCACGGCCCGGTGCCGAGTCGGGCACCGGGGTGCTTCGGCGCCATCACATTCATCCGTCTGCCGTGCAAAAGCGGGTACGCCATGCCATCAGGGCTTCTGGAATTGCCAAGCACGCCAGTTGTCATACCTTTCGCCACAGTTTCGCCACGCGACTGCTGGAAAACGGTTACGACCTGAGAACCATTCAGGAATTGTTGGGCCACAGCGATATCGCAACAACGGAAATCTATACCCATGTGCTGAACAAGGGCGGGCGCGGCGTTAAAAGCCCGTTGGATTAGCCGTCGGGGAGCGTTACGGCCTGTTCCGATTTGCCGTCCGGGTCGCGCTGGTGGCTCTGTAAAACGCCGCTCCACCGCGACCGGCGCAGGGGCTTATGGCTGCAGCGCGAAGGCGAGGATGGAATCGGCCATATCCCGCCCGAACATATGGTGTCCGCCGGCGGCGATAACGACATACTGCTTACCGTTCACGGCATAGGTCATTGGCGATGCAACGGCGTCGGCGGGCAGCTTGTGGTCCCACAGCACTTCGCCGGTGTTGGCGTCGTAGGCGCGGAACAACTGGTCCATGGTGGCGCCGATAAATACCAGGCCCCCGGCGGTGACCAGCGCGCCGCCGAGGTTGGGGGTACCCCAGTTGATCTGGAACGGTAACGGGAACGGGCCCATCTGGTGAATCGATCCCAACGGCGACTCCCAGACATGCTCGCCCCTGTTGAGGTCGATAGCCACCAGCTTGCCCCAGGGGGGCGCTGTGCACGGCGGCCCCAGGGGCGATGTGAGGGTTTCGTTTTCAATGGTATAGGGTGTGCCGCCCATGGCAACCCGCATGGTTTCGCCCTGCTGGGGGGTGTGGCCAGTAGCGGCCTGGTCGGTGGTTTTCACCAGCCGGGCCCGGAACGGCGCGGTATTGGCATTGACGAACAGCAGCTTGCGCTCGGGCCAGAAAACCGCCCCACCCCAGTTGGCGCCACCCAGGCTGCCTGGCATCAGCGCGGTCCAGCGGTCCTCCTGCAGGGGTGTGAACAGGCCTTCGGAAAACAGATCCTCCAGCTTTTCCCGACAGACTCCCTTGTCCCAGAAAGTGATGCCCCAGGCGTCCTCGGGCTTCAGCGACGTCTTCATGATGGGTTTGGGGGACAGCGGCATGGGTTGGGTAGGCGACACCCACTCCCCGGTGACGGCACTTTGCGATACCGGCACTTCTTCGACCGGAAACACTGGCTCTCCGGTTTCCCGATTGAGCACAAACACAAAGCCCTGCTTGGTGACCTGAATAAGTACCGGAACAGTTTCGCCGTCCACCGCCAGGTCGGTGAGCAGTGGCTGCGCCGGAATGTCGTAATCCCATAAATCGTGGTGGGTAAACTGGTAACGCCACACCAGTTGCCCGGTGGACAGGCGCAGCGCCAGTACCGAGTTGGCATTCAGGTTGTTACCCGGGCGCATGGCGCCGTAGTAATCCGGTGAGGGTGCGCCGGTGGGCACGAAGACCATGTCGCGTTCGGGATCTGCCGACATGGGTGCCCAGGCATTGGTGCCGCCGGTCAACTCCCGGGCATTGGCGGGCCAACTGGCCAGGGCCTCGGCGTCATCCGAATCGGGGCCGGGAATCAGCTCGAAGGTCCAGGCTTTTTCGCCGGTCTTGGCATCGAAGGCTTCCACGGTACCCCGGGGCGCGTGGGTCTTTTGAAAATCGATGACCGCAGACCCCACCACGATCCGCCCGTTAGCCACCACCGGGGCTGAGCTGGTAGCGATATCCCCCGGCTCGTATCCCTGTTGGGGGTTGTAGAGTTCAACCACGCCGGTAGTCCCGAACCCGGGGCACAGTTCGCCACTGCGGGCGTCCAGGGCTAGCAAGCGCCGGTCGTGGGTTGCCGCGATAATCCGGTCCCGGCAGGGGCTGCTCTGTGCACTGCTGGGATCCCGCCACCAACTGACGCCGCGGCATTTGCCGGGCCGATGATTGCCCGCGACATCGACCCCGGGGTCATACCGCCAGCGCTCCTGGCCGCTGGCAGGGTCCAGCGCAATGACTTCGCTGAAGGGGGTGCATAGCAACAGCGCGCCGCCGGCATCTGCGGGCAGCAGGATGGGAGTGACCAGCAGTGCACTTTTGCTTTTCAACAGCTCGCCGAACTTCTCCAGGTCGCCGGTCCGGTATTCCCACGCCAGGCTCAAATCCTCGATGTTGTCGGTGTTGATTTGCTCCAGCGCGGAATAGCCCGTGCCCTGCTGGTCGCCGCGATACTGTGGCCAGTTGCTGTCGGCCACCGGCTCGACGGGGGGCGAGCCGGAACTGCAGGCAACGAGCAATGCAAGAACAAAAAGGCCGCCTATCAAGCGCCCCCAGGGTCGCTGGGAGTGAACTTTCACGGCCGCCTCACCGCGCGAAAACCAATGCCCAGGCGCCGGTCGTCGGGCCCGTTTTCCACGCTGGTGGTGGCGATACCCGACCGGCTTATGGCGCCCCTGTTACCCCACTGCCCGCCGCGCCTTATCGATGCATAATCGCTGCCGTATGTCGAGCCCTGCAGAAAAGCCGCGCCATCGGCGCTCAAGCCGTCAAGGTAGCTGCCCGCGCCCTGGGTGCTGTTGATGATCCGGTCTTCGATATGGGGTAAGACGGGTTTCCACCAGGCCGGCATCGGGCTGGTCGTCACCGCCTGGCTGTCAAATTCGTTCCAGCCCGCCGCGCCGCCAAGGAAGCGGTCACCCCCAAACCGAGTGCTGGTGATCGACGACTCCCTGCGCGCCGCGATCAGGTCGTGGGTCCACTCCGCGACGTTTCCGGCAAGATCCCAGATGACCACCGCATGGCCCAATGGCAGGCTGAAATCCCTGCCCGCCGTGCCGTTGGCGAGCACCAGGGTGCGGCGCTGGTCGATGTCGTTGCGGCTGTCGGGGAAGGTGTCGAACTCGCTGCCGTCACCGGTGCCATCGTAACCCTGGGTGTAGTCGTCCGGGTCAGCCGCGTTGACTGCCAGGGCCGACACCCCATTGCCATTACTGTTCTGGTCGTCTGTATGGCCGCGGAAGATTAGGCCATCCCCGGTGTCGGCCACGCCATTGCCGTTGGGCGCTGTCCAGTTTCGCTCGTCATGCATCACCAGGGCGACCAACTGCATCCAGTCGACTGAGTCCGGCAGCTCGATGGCAAGGCCCGCAACCGGCGAATCCGCCAATCCGATGTTGGCCTCGATGGATGTTTTCTCCGTCAATGGCAGCAGCGTCGGCGCAAACGTGAGCCGCGGTGAGCTGATGCCTGCGCCACTGGCCGTCGGGTTGTTGAGGATATTCCATCCCAGCTTGGGGTATTCGCTCTGGCGGCAGACAGGCGGCAGGGTTCCGGGGGTGGTGATGCCGTCGCGGTTGCGGTCTGGCAGGTAGCCCCCGTCGATGCAAAGGCGCTGGTCGAACTGCCGGCTGAGAAAGCTGTAAGCGCGAAAATGTGTGCTCAGGTACGCCGCGAGGCTTGCCCCGCCCTGCTCCGGTGCGGGATCCCTGGCGGCGCCGGCACCGGCGCTGCGGGCTTCAAACTGCGACACCCAGAACCCGGTTTCGACAATGCCATCGTCGTTGACATCGAACCCCCCGGGTGCGAAACGGAAATTGGCCGCGGTCATGGTCGCCCACTCCGCGCTTTCCGTGCAGCCGCCTCGGGTGCCTGTCGGGGCCGGCGGCCCGGCGTCCGTACAGCCGCGGAAGGGTTGATCGTCGCTCCCCAGCGCGGGATTGGTGCCTGCCCACCACTCTTCGATGTCACCGCGCCCGCCGCCATCGCTGTCGGTCTCCAGGGAGGCCTCTGTCGGGTAGTCGGTGCCGAGCCAGAGCGCGGTGGCTTGCACGGGGTTGAGTTGTTGCAGCACCCGGATACCGGCGGCCTGATCAAATCCCCGGTAGAGCCTGAAAGTCAACTGCAGGCCGGCTTCCGCGGCGTCGAAAAGCTTGTCGTCGTCGCTATCCTGCTTGAGGGGATCGGTGCTGACAAACCGCCAGGAGACACCATCGTACCAGGGGATACCGGCGTCACGGGGCAGGCCGTCGCCATCCTGGTCGATCAGACCGACCCGTGCCCGCTCCGGAACCCCGTTCGCCGCGGCCACAATCGCGTCACGTTGGGTACCGGCCACCGTATCTCCATTGGTGTCTGGGGGTGCTGCATTCAGTTGCGAGGGGGTATTGCCCAGGCTCCAGTAAAGCTCGTAGCCATCCTGGAGACCGTCGCCATCGGTATCAGCGCTCCGTGGGTCCGTCAGGAACACCCGGGTTTCCTGCCCCAGGGTCACGGCCAGGCCCCGGGCTTCTGCCTGGTTGCTGAGGCCGTCATCGTCAGCATCGTCGCCATTGACCACGTTGATGACGAACTGCAGTTGGGCGGGGTTGGTGAGGGAGTTGGGCACAAAGTTTGCAAGGCCCTGCTGGTAGAGCGGCACAAGCGACGGCAGTACGGCCTCGATTCCGTCAATGGCCTGTAGTTGCGCTGCGCTGATGCTGCCGGTATCGCCCGTATTCACCCCGTTGGCCACATCGGCGAAGGCGTTGACCGAGTTGATGATGCGCTGAATTTGCGCGGCAGCCACCGGATTACTGAAACCTACCTCGCTGAGAATCGCCTCTTGATAGGCGCCCTCATTGGCAGTCGCTACCTGCGTGACGCCGTCGATGGCTTCCAGTTGCGCCGCTGTCACCCTGACCCCGTTGGCATTGCGGGCGCCGCCCGGGGATGCGGAATCCTCGAGAACTTCGGCCAGGCTTTGCGCACTGGTGTTCTGTGGGGGCGTGGGTGGCTGGGCGGGTGGTGTCGCTGCGCTGCCGTCGTCACCACCGCCACCGCCACCACAGCCGGCGATCACCAGACACAATATCAAAGCATGCCAGTTTCGATTCATTCCGCATCTCTTTTGGGTTTTTCACGGTGCCAGACCGGCCACTGTTGACGCCGATTGTAGCAAGGCCACGGGGAGCTTTCAGAGCTAATTTGGTGCAAACCATCGCCGCACGGGGGCCGCCCCCGGACCTGGCCCGAGCTGGCCAATGGCCGGCGGATGGATGACAATGACCGCCCTTGGTTTCCCGGAGACTATTATGCCCCTCGCGCTATCAAGCTATCCCCAGCGCATCGTATGTATGACCGAGGAGACGACCGAAACGCTCTACCTGCTTGGTGAGCAAGACCGCATTGTCGGGATATCGGGCTATACTGTGCGCCCGCCCCGGGCGCGCCGGGAAAAGCCGCGGGTATCGGCATTCACGAGTGCCAAAATCGACAAGATCCTGGCGCTGGAGCCGGATCTGGTGCTGGGTTTTTCCGACATGCAGGCCGACATCGCCGCCGAACTGGTGCGCGCCGGCGTTGCCGTGCACATTTTCAACCAGCGCAGCGTCGCCGAGATCCTGGCGATGATGCAGTTACTGGGCGCGATGGTCGGGGCAGCAGAGCGCGCCGGGGAACTGGTGGCTGAGCTACGCGCTCGATTGCAGAATATCGAGCAGGTATCCCGGGGCCGCTTGCGGCGGCCGAAAGTCTATTTCGAAGAGTGGTACGAGCCGATGATCAGCGGCATTCGCTGGGTTTCGGAGCTGATCAACATTGCCGGCGGCGATGACTGTTTTGCCGAGCTGAGTACCAGCGCAGGTGCTACCGGGCGGATTATCGCCGAGCCCGGGGACGTGGTGGCGCGCAATCCGGACATCATTATCGGCTCCTGGTGTGGCCGCAAGTTCCGGGCCCAGCAAGTTGCCAGCCGCCCCGGTTGGCAGGGGATCAATGCGGTGGCGAACGGCCAGTTGTTCGAGGTGAAGTCCTCAATAATACTGCAGCCGGGGCCTGCGGCCCTGACCGACGGTGTCGCTGCCCTTGCGGACATCATCGCAAGCTGGGAGCCGGCAGCGTGAATCCGCGCAGCCGCAGCAGTCCGGCGAGCAGCCGGCCAGGGATTGGATGGGATGGAGGCGCCGGTGCTCAGTCTCCTTTTTTGCCCATCCAAGTCGTGCGCAAATTGATGCCCGGTGCAATCCGCAGTAGAGTAACCGCAGCATTCGACCATACCGACAAAGGAAGTACGCATAATGGCCCTGGAGCAAACCAGCATCGAGCACGAAAACAATGAATCCGGCGGGCGCTTCTTCATCGAGAACGCCGCGCAGCTCAGTTACCGATGGGACGGGGTGAAGACCATGGTGGTGGATCACACCACAGTGGACCGTGAACTGCGCGGTCAGGGTATCGCCGAGCGCCTCTACCGTCGCATGGTGGATTACGCCAGGGAAAACCAGCTCCGGGTGGTGCCGGTTTGCTCTTATATTGCGAACATGTTCGAAAAACACCCGGAAGACGCCGCGCTACTGGGCTGAATCAATTCCCTGGGCTTCTTCCCGGAGTCGAATCGGACCAAAAGACTCGGGATGTTTGCCCTCCATGGGGCCGTAGAATTCGCGGAAGTAGTCCATATCGGCGCTGATGTCCCCGGTTGGCATCAGCGCCGGACCGAATCCGCCTCTTCTTTCCTTGAAATCCAGGTACGACGGCAGGATTGCCACGCCCGCTTCCCGGGCAATGTGGTAGAAGCCCGACTTCCAGTACTCGGTGCGTGACCGGGTGCCCTCCGCCGGTACGGCCAACACAAGGTTCGGGTTGTTTCGAAACAGCTCGACCATATCCGCCACCACGTTGCCGTTTTTATGCCGTTTGATGGGGATACCCCCCATGGCTTTGGTGATCCACCCCATTGGTGGGTAGAACAGGCTGTGTTTGGCCATCCAGCGTATCTTGATGTCGAACAAGGTGGCAAAGGCCAACATGTACGCGAAATCCCAGTTCGAGGTATGGGGCGCTGCGATCAGGACGTAGGAGTTGTGTTCAGGCTTCACCCCTTCCAGACGCCAACCGCCGAGGTTGAGGAACCAACGCGCGAGCCATTTTCTCATAGGGCACTGTCCAGTAGATCCATTGCTCTTGTCGGCTTGCTGCGTCTGCCGGGCTTGCTGTTTAACAGGTGGATGGCTTCAAGCGATCGGCCCGGCAGAATATACGCTCGGGGACTGAATGTCCAAATATGCCGCCGGGTTTTGGACAGCCCCCTGACCTGCTCGCATTGATTGACCAGCCTCCAGGCTGGCAAGGTCAACCCCGATTGCAAAAGCTGGCGACGATTGTGTACAGTTCGCCCCGCACGACAAAGAGTCGCCCAGCAACAATCATTGATTGGAAGCGAGACATGCCCCTGAAACTGCCTGCCCTACTGTTATTCTGCCTGATGCTGCTGCAGGGCTGCAGCATTGACAGCGAACCGGGAGCCGGCAATACCCCCCATGGGGAGCGCTACTCCCAGCAGACGATCGACCTGCCCAGTCGCGCCCAACCGGCCTTTACCCCGGGTAGTCCCGGTGTAGTGGTCGACAATCCGAACCTGCTGCGCCAGTTCGACGGCACTGCACCGGACTTGAACAAAGCGCGTTATACGCGCTACTTTCTGACCGATCAGGCTACGCTGCAACCCGATGCGATTGTGGTGGCCATACCCGGCTTCGAGGGCGGCGCTTCGAATTATGCGATGTTCGCCCAGAATCTGATATCGCGGGCGCGGGAACAGGACGCCATCGTACTCGAAGTGTGGGCCATCGACAGGCGCTCCAACCAGCTCGAGGATACCGTTGGCCTGGATATCGCCGAGGCCCGGCGCAACCCGCAAATAGGCCTGGACTTCCTGTTCGGCGAGGAACTGGGACTGCCCCTGAGTCAGGAACTGGTCAACGGGCCCAATCGTCGCGCCATTTTTTACAACAGCAATGTCGATACCGCCTTTCTCGCCCAGTGGACCCCGCTGGTGCATTCGCTGGATATCGACGCGGTGGTCGAGCAGGCCCTGAACACTGTGCGCGGTGGCAATGTTTTTCTCGCCGGTCATTCCGCCGGCACCGGTTTTGCCGCGCGCTACGCCGCTACCGATTTTGCCTTCGACGATGCCAGCGTGGAGCCGGGCTATCGCAAGCTTCGGGGCCTGGTGCTCCTCGAGGGTGGCGGGGGCAGCCTCGCCGAAACCGCGCCCGACCCCGCCGTGCTCGATCGGATAGAAGCCCGCTTCGATGGCGGTCTGTACGCTGCGGTCAGGGACCAGGCACCCCGCTGCAGCGACGGCATTACCCCCTGCTCGGTCGCCACCGAAGCCATCGGCTGCGGGGCGCTGGACAACCGGGCCTGTATCGCGCCGGAGTCGGCATACGCCGAGTTCAGTGGTCTGCTGTCACCCCAGGTGCTTGCGTTTTCGGAGGTGGTAGCACTGGACGCGATACGCAACGGCGAGTCCGCCCAGACGATTCTCCAGGTCGACCAGAACGGCGAGCCCGGGAACAACGCGCTTGCCAAAGTACCGGAACTGGCCGGACTGGGGGCTTTGCTCGGCAGCGCGCCAGCAACCTCGAGCAAATTTCTGGGGCAGTTTCTCGATGACGATGGTGTGGTGGCAAGCCTCGCCAGCTTTGTCGCCACCTCGGTGGGCTTTGCCGGTCCGGAGGTGGATGGCTTGCTCACCTGGCTGAGCAAGGGTGAGGGTATCCCCGCGGAAGCCTTCGCCGACAATGGGCCGGCGCCCGTGTCCCTCGAAAACGCCGGTGTCTGGGGGTTGGAGGTCGAACCCTCCGACCTCGAGGGTCGGATGCTGCCCATTTTTTACCAGGGGCAAACCAACTTTTCGGATTGGTATTATCCGTCTTCCGGCCTCGGGGTTACCAGCGGGCTGGGGCTCGATACCAGTGCGCTGTCGCTGCCCGAGCCCCTGGGCAGGGGGCGCAGCGATATCGACAACCGCACCCAGGCCCTCAGTATCGATGTTCCGGTGATCGCCTTTGGCGGCAGCAACGGCCTGACCCCGGTGCCGGCGTCCTGGCTGGGATTCGCCGATGCCATCGCACCGTGTGCCGCGGCCAGTTGCGATGGTGCCAGCGGGCGAATCCTCGACCGCTTTAATCCCAGCGAGGCTTTCCCCACTTTCGGCGGTGTTGCGGGGGGGTTTGAAGTCTACCTATCCGAGGGTTATGCTCACCTGGATATCCTCACCGCCGACGATGACGACACCAACAACGTGATAGCGCCGTTGTTGGCATTTATCAAACGTAACCTCGATTGATTCCGCCGCCCAGTGTTGCCATGTTGGGTGACACTGGGCCGGAACAGGTACACCCATGAAACGACTGTTTGCACTTCTCCTGGTCCTGACCGGTTGCACGGGAATTCCCGACGGTGTCCAGCCCATCGACGATTTCAATATTGAGCGTTACCTGGGCACCTGGCACGAAATCGCCCGCCTGGACCATTCCTTTGAACGTAACCTGGAACAGGTGACGGCTCACTACAGCCTGCGGCCGGATGGCGGCGTGACGGTGGTCAACCGGGGATTTTCCACAGCCAGTGAAGAGTGGGAGGAGGCACGGGGCAAGGCGTACCTGGTGGGAGACGCCAATGTCGGGCACCTCAAGGTGTCTTTTTTCGGCCCGTTTTACGGCAGCTACATTATCGTCGAGCACGACCCGGGCCAGTATGCCCTGGTGAGCGGACCCAATTACAGTTACCTGTGGATTCTGGCCAGGGAACCGGAGCTCGACCCGGCAACCCTGGAGCGGCTGGTCGACAAAGCCCGCAAGCTGGGTTTCGATACCCGTAAACTGATTTATCCGGCGCCACTGCTGGACTGACACTCAGGGCATTCAGTTTCAGCCGTCAGCCCGATGAATCGGCGGTCAGCCTGGCGCTGCTTTCCCGAGCCGGAGGATGCTCACGGGCCAATGCTTCCAGGGCTTGCAGTTCCTGGCAGAAATAATCGAACACAACCATGGCGTCGGGCAGGATCTCACTATCGCCAAGTACACACAGGTTGGCGTTTTCGCAGTAACTCCAGAGCGTCATATTGATCCCGGTACCATCGAAGATTTGTCCGGTGGAAAACCAGTTTGCAACTTTCGCATGCTCCAGGTAGAGGGGCTCCCGGGGGCCCGGCACATTGGATAGCAGGATGTTGCCAAACAGGCCGAACTTGCCTTGCTGGGCGTTGATACGCCAGCGAATCAGTCGGGTCAGCCAGGGCGGCGACAGTTGCACAAGTGCAGAGATATCGGCGCCCCGGGCGGCCTCCATGTGCTCCTTCATTTCCTGGGCGGAACGCCTGCTGGCGCGCAGCCGCTTCATCGGATCTTCGATCTCGACGTGCAGCCAGGTATAGTCCACGGTGGCATAGTTGCCCTCCCCCTGCATTCCCTCCGGGCGGGCACCCGACATCGGAATTCCCGCGATCAGGGGGCCGGAATCGGGGTTGTAATCGAGATCGCGCAATAGCCTGCGTACCGCTCCCGCACAGCAGGACAGGTACAAATCGTTCAGGGTGACGCCCAGGGTCCGGCGGGTTGTTTGCATCCGCTCCAGCCCAATGGTGTCGCAAAAAAAACTGCGGCCATGGGACAGGGAAAGGTTTATCGGTGTTTTTGGCATCATGCTGGGTGCGGGATGCCTGGGTTTGCCTTCCTCCTCGTAGCGCTTTTCCAGTGCTTGCAGGTTCTTGATGCCGCTGATCAGCTTCGGCAGGTTGCCGGCGATTACGCCGGGCAAGTCCCGGGCGCCCAGTAACAGCGTTTTAAACCAGGATGGTGTTTTTTCCCCCTGCCAGGTGATTGCCGGCGGCTCGGGTTCATAGCCTGGCTCCTGCGAAAAGTACTGGCGCATGGCATAGGAAGCACCGACGCCGTCAAAATAGGCATGGTGGACCATGGTCACCAGCGCCACCCTGCCGTTTTCCAGGCCCTCGACAACCCAGGTCATCCACAGGGGTCGGCTCCGATCCAGCTGATAGGCGTAAACGTCCGACATGAAATGGCAGAGGGCTCGCTGGTCCCCCGGTGCCGGGCACGCGACCCGACGCAGGTGGTAATCGATATTGAAATCGGCGTCCTCTATCCACAGGGGATGGCTCAGGCCCAGGGGCGAAGGTACGTATTTTCGGCGAAAGGCCGGAATCAGGTGCAAACGTTTGCTCACCTGTTGGCGATACCGGTCGAAGGACCAGCCGGCGGGATCATCGCTGGGGTCGAGAATGGCAATCTTCAGGGTATGCATGTAACAGCGGGGAGTTTCAATGCCCAGCAAAAACGCGTCGGTACCGCTCATTCGCTTCATGGTTTATCGTCCCCGGGTCATGTTATTGTAGGTCTGCGCCTTGTGACCGGCTAAGAGCTTACCACAGCGCGGTTGGTCGCCATATATCGGTGCCTGGGGTAAATCGGGTTCACGGTTTGCCCGGGGGATGCAAGGCGCCGTAAAAGCACTCATCGGCGGAGGAACACACCCATGCCAGGACTGATAACCGACCTGTCCGTTGCCACTCGGCTGGGCGCCCGCGCCGCCGCCCGGCGATTGCGCCGCGAGGTGGCCCCCGAGCCCGACCACGATGCCTTTGTCGCCGCCCTCCAGCCCCTGTTCGAGAATGCGCCCCGGTCAGTAGTGCGCGAAACCCGAACGTTGCAACTGTCAGCGCGACAACCGCCCTGGTTGGGGACAGGCATCGCGCTACAGGCTGGCGAGGCGGTGAGTATTTTTGCGCGGGGCCGGGTCTACGCCAACCGGGCGCTGGATATATGGATGACGCCGGCGCTTCAGCTCTGGTGTCGGGTCGGTCCCGAGGGTGAGGTTTTTCGCGGCATCCACGATAGCCACTCTTTTGATGTCGCCCAGCCGGGTGAACTGTTTTTCGGCAACTACTTTCCCAACGATTGGGCCGACCGCGCCGGTGCCCGCCGGCTCGATGACGAAGTCTATCGCAAAGTCAGCGGCGACTTCACCGTGATCGTAGTGCGCTGGGCCGGGAGCGCATTGGCGGGGTTAAAGCAACTGGTAGCGGACGGCGACTTCGAGGATCACCTGGCCAGTAAAATTGCGCGGATTGAGCAGGGAGACAACACCCCGCCGGGCTGGAATTACCTGTGGAACCTGGGGCCGGCCCAGATCTTCCGACAGGGCACCAGCGCTCAGGGGAGTGCATGCATTCACTGCAACACCCGTGCCGATGTCGGGATTCTGCAGTTTCCCGTGGTACTGCCCCTGGTACCCGGTACCACGCTAAGTTGGCGTTGGTGCGTCGATCAACTGCCCTCGGAACTGAGGGAAGATTCCGTCCCCACCCATGATTACCTCAGTATTGCCGTGGAATTCGATAATGGCCGCGACATCACCTACTACTGGAGTCATAGCCTGCCGGAGGGAACCGGTTACAATTGCCCGCTGCCCAGCTGGCGCAACAAGGAATACCACGTGGTGGTGAGGAGCGGCACCAACGGCCTCAAGCAGTGGCAGAGCGAGCGCCGTGACCTGTATGCCGACTACGACCGTTACATGGGCGTACCCCCTGCCCGCATCGTGAAAGTCTGGCTGATCGCCAACAGTATTTTTCAACGCAACCCGGGCCAGTGTGACTACGCGGATATCGTGCTGCATCACCCGGACGGTGAGGTACGGGTGTTATAACGGTGTTGGAGAGCCGAAGTTCATGCCCATTGCGCTGACCCACATCGCCCTTCACGTCAAAGACCTCGACGCCTGTCTGGCGTTCTATCAGACCTATGCCGGCCTGGTGATCGTCCATCAGCGGGAGAACCGCGGCAAACGCATCGTCTGGCTGGCCGAACCCGGTAAAGAGAAAGACTTTATTCTGGTGATATTACCCGGGGGACCCGGGCGCAACCAGGCGGACAATGATTTCTCCCATCTGGGCTTTGCGTTGGACAGTCGGGCGGAGGTCGATGCCATCGCCCGGCGTGCCCGGGAGGCAGGCATTCTGGCCTGGGAGCCGCGCCAGGAACCTTTCCCGGTCGGCTACTACTGTGGTCTGGTCGACCCCGACGGTAGCTTCGTCGAGTTCAGTTATGGACAGCCGCTGGGCCCGGGGGCGGCGTCATTGACTGATTTTTAGGGGCTTATTACCCGAAGTAATGTGGCACACCCTATTCTCGAAATGATCTTGATTGTGCGCACAGGGCATTGTATTTATTAATTTTTATTATTTAATACCAAGCCATTAGATGGGGCTTGTGTGGATGTGATTGGCGATCAGTGGTGACCCGGACGGGAACTGCCGTCAACTGGCACAGTCAAACAACGCGACAGGGCGCGGTTGCTGACATTGCCCACCGCCCTCGGCGTCGGTGTTCGCAGGAACTGCTATTTCAGATCCCCTGTGAGCTGTTTCGCGTAACTTACGGAAATACGGTTAAATGCGGCACGATTGCTGCATTGGCTAAAGAGGCTTTATGCGCCATAATCGGCGTTCAATCACCATAGGTTAAGACCCATGACAAGAGCGTTTCCCTTAAGGCTGTTTTTGCTGGCATTGTTGCTGCTGCCCCTTTTGGCAATGGCCAAGGCCCAGAGAGTCCAGCCCACCGATGAACAGACGGATGTGATTCCGGTGATCGTGGAAGACCTCAGTAGCCGCCATTACAACAAGCTTCCCCTGGATAACAAGATGAGTATGCGTCTATTTGACGCGTATCTGGATAATCTCGATCCGGCCCGGGCCTTTTTGTTACAGGCGGATATTGACCGGATCATGCCCCTGCGCAAACAGCTCGACAATCAGCTCGAGGCTGGTGACGTATCCGGCGGTTACGAAATCTACGATGTTTACCGTAAACGCGTGGTTGAACGCCTGGAAAAAGTGATCGATGTTCTCGAAAACGATTACGACTCCTTCGATTTCACCATCGACGAGTCGCTGTATGTGGGGGAGGACAAGAGTGACTGGCTGGTCAGCAAGAAAGCCGCCGACGAACTCTGGCGCAAGCGGATCAAGCACAGCATCCTCAATCTCAAGGTAACTGACAAGGCAGATGACGAGATCCAGGAACTGCTGATCAAGCGCTTCAAGACCCGTCTGCACCAGACTGAACAGATTCAGGCCGAGGATGTTTTCGAGATTTACATCAACACCTATGCTGCCCTGTATGACCCTCATACCAACTATTTTTCACCGCGCAGCCTGGAGAACTTCAACATCCGCATGAGCCTGTCCCTCGAGGGCATCGGCGCTGTTCTGAGCCAGGACGATGAATACACCAAAGTGATACGTCTGGTTAAAGGAGGGCCGGCTGAGCGGCAGAAGGAGCTGAAACGCAATGACAAGATCGTTGCCGTGGGCCAGGACAAGAATGGGGAATTGACCAATGTCATCGGCTGGCGGCTGGATGAAGTGGTGGAGTTGATCCGCGGCGCCAAGGATAGCTGGGTCCGACTGGAAATCATGCCGGATAAATCGGACGACCCCAAGAATACCCGGATCATCCGCATTCAACGCGGCAAGGTCGAACTGGAAGAAGAGACCGCCAGCAAGGAAATTCTGGAAATCATGCAGGACGACGAGGTGCACAGAATCGGGGTGATTGAAATCCCGGCCTTCTACCTCGATTTCCAGGCTTTTCGTAATGGCGACCCCGATTACCGCAGCACCACGCGGGATGTATCTCGCCTGCTGGAAGAACTGGAAAAGGAGCAGGTCGAGGGCATTGTCATCGATCTGCGTGACAATGGCGGCGGCTCGTTGCTCGAGGTCAACCAGCTTATCGGCCTGTTCATCGAGAACGGTCCAACCGTTCAGATTCGCCACGCCAATATGCGGGTGGAGCGCCAGGGCAAGATTCGCAAGACAACCTACTATAAAGGCCCCCTGGTGGTGCTGACCAATCGCCTGAGTGCATCGGCCTCCGAGATTTTTGCCGGGGCAATCCAGGACTACCAGCGTGGCCTGGTGGTTGGAGGGCGGTCCTTTGGCAAGGGGACTGTACAGGCCCTGACCCCCCTGCCCCATGGCCAGCTCAAGATAACCCAGTCCAAATACTATCGAATTTCGGGGGAGTCTACCCAGCACCGTGGCGTGGTCCCGGACATCGAATTTCCCGAAATCTATGACCCGACGGAAGTGGGTGAGAGCACCCTCGACGGCGCACTGGGGTGGGATACCATCGCCCCGATGAAGCATCGCTATTACGGTAACCTCAACGTGATCATGGAGGAAATGCGCAATCGGCACCTGGAACGCAGCAGTGTCGATCCCGATTTCGTTTATCTCAAAGACCAGCTCGCCCTGCGCCAGCAGGCCCGGGAGATCGATACGATCACCCTCCATGAGAAAAAGCGTTTGGAGGAGAGTCGCAAAAACCGTGAGCGCCTGCTGGCGATAGAGAACCGCCGCCGGGTGGCGAAGAACCTCGAAGTGCTGGAATCCCTTGACGAACTCGAGGATGAGGCCGATAGCGAAGAGGAGGAGGCTCACAGCGATCCGGAGGACGACCTGTATGTTACCGAGGCCGCTCATATCCTGGTGGATATGAAGCAGCTGAATGCCTCGGTGGCCCTGCGTTAGCCCGGGTGGCTTCGCCCCCCCAGAGCGGGATGCTCAGACAGTTTGCAACCGGTGCTTTCAGGACTGGTCGCCAGGTACCCGTCGGCAGACCTGAACCTCAAACGGTGCAGCGAACGGCATAGCAGAGACAGTCGGACAGCGCGATCGTCGGGTTAGACGTGATCATGAACAGCTTTAGTCGGGTTGCGGGGTAGAGCTGGCCCCCCTCCTCCCGCAGGTAGGCGTCGCGATGGTTGGTCCCCCGACTGTCGACGACCCGGATTCCCTGCCAACCCCGTTGGCTGACCCAGCCCAAAGGCGTTGCGCCGCACACCTCGCCGAAGTTGAAATGTTCAATATCGACTCGCAAGCAGAGATCAGCCTCCGGGGATGGCTGTTCCGCGTAGGCGATCGCGACTGTCGGGTCCAGCTCCAGGCGCACCGGGTGGTGAAGTACATCCAGGGGCCAGTCACTGTCCGGGGCGACAAAGAGTTGTGGCAGGCTGACATAGCGTAACAGGCCGTCGAAGGCTATCTCATGGGATTCCAGGTCCTGACTGCCGCCGCACTCGATGGTCACCGTTGGAACCTCGTGATCACTAAGTTCCATCAGCGCCCCCAGGCGCAGGTCTGTCACCACCAGGCGTTCGGTGAACAGCGATACCAGGGCATCGTGCTGACGATCGTAGAACACCGCGACCCCGAACGAAGGGCCCATACCCGAGGTGTTGTGTATATCCACCAGAGCCTCGGGTTGATGGTGATGAATCAAATTGAGCAAGGACGCCGCAAGCTGGCCCTCGGCATCGGCGAAGGGTTCACGGAAGCAGCGATTGAGGTCGCGTCGGCCGGGTAATTGTCGAAGGCTGAAATGAGGACGGGTGAGCGCGGCCTCGGTGTTCATTACCACGCAGTAGATGTCGACCGCCGGTACAGCCCGGGGATGGGTAAGCCAGCGGTGCAGTGCGATCGTCCCCGACGGTTCGTTGCCGTGCAACAGGGTTACCAGAAATCGACAGCGGCTACGGTCGCGCCCCGGCACTACAAGGCAGGCGGGGCCGCCGAGTATGTCGAGGAATTCCAGCTCGTTGCTGCCCAGTTCATCGGCCGGTGGATCGTACCAGACAGCAATGGCGGTCATTACACGGAACCCCACTGCGCAACGGGCCTGGAGCTGCGGACTTGCTGCATGTAAAGCTGCAACATTGCCTCAGTGGCGGCCATGGGCGCCATCCCGTCGGCCGCCAGCCGGTCCAGGCAAGCCAACTGCCAGCTTGCACCGGTGCAGCGGGCTTCAAGGCGCTCCTCGATCACGCCCAGATAAACATCGATCTCGGCTTCATCCACCTGGATTTGCTGCAGGCCGCGGCGTGCCACCGGTAGCAGGTGTTGCACCAGATCCGTCAGTGATATCTCGCGCAATTGCTGGTGCTTGAGGTCGGGCCATACCAACTGCGCCCGATCCCCGAACTGGGCAGCGCGGTAGAAATTGTACTTGGCGTAGCTGAAGGGCATCGCCGGTAGCAGGGTTTCCAGTTCCGGTCGCAGACCCTCGGCCAGGCCGATATAAAAGGCCGCGTTGGCAAACATATCGACATGGCTGGGGCCAGCGGGCAGCGCCCGTAACTCCAGCCGCAGGTGACCACCATCGGCTGCGTCGTACACCGGCCGCAACCAGGGCCAGACCGAATTCTGGTGCATCCGCAGCTCATCCAGTGCCGGCGGGTTGCCGCGCCGCATTTGCTCGACATAATCGACGCTGCTGCAAACCGGCAACAGCGGCGGATGGATTGCCGCGGTTTCTGCAAACAGTTCGTACGCACAGCGCCGTGCCCAGCCCTGACCGAAACTGACCCGGGCCGGTTGCCGCCAGTGCTTGTCGCCCCGGCGACTGTCGATGGAGTGCTTGAACAGGGGCACCCGGGTCTCATGCCACAAGCGATGCCCGAACAGGGTCGGCGAATTGCACGCCAAGCCCATCACCACACCGCTGGCCAGCAGCAGAGCATTGTATACATCGACGAAATCGCGGTTGACAACACGGTAGTGGAACTGGAACGAGGTGTTGGCGCCCTCCATGGTAACGTCACTCCGCTCGATCGTCAGCGGTGGGCTACCATTGATCTGAATCCTGAATTCACCGCTGCCGAGGCGTTTGAGTCCGCTACTCAGGGCGTGGTAGCGGGGCAAATCCGTCATCCATTCCAGACCGAAATGATTGCTTCGCAGGGTAGGACAGATACCGATGGGCACGATTTGCGCCCGGTGCCGGGCCGCGGTGATCGCCAGCCGCCGCATCGCCAGGTCGAGATTGCCTTGCAGGTCGCTGAACGGCGTTGCACTGCCGGACACCGGTGCCAGGTTGTATTCCAGGTTGAAGCGATTGAGTTCAAGGGTCAGGAGCGGATCGTTGTGCTCTTGCTGTATCGCCTGGTTTGCCGGGACCACACAACCGTCAGCGTCGACGATATAAAGCTCCAGCTCGGCCCCCCAAGACTTTTTTTCGCCGCCAAAACCCGGATCCCGTAGTACCTCCTTGAGCAGCCCCAAACAGTGCCACAGGCGGCGCTTGAATTGACTGAACTCGGCCGCGCTAAATTCCGCCTTGTCGATTGCCAGGCCCATCGAACAGGGTGCTCCTACTGGCGCTTCTTGCGCGGCTTCGGGGTCATTGGCGCGACGCCTCGCGCATGGTGACAAATTCCTCGGCCGCGGTGGGGTGAATACCCAGGGTGCTGTCGAGTACGCTCTTGGTAATGCCAGCCTTCATCGCGGCAGCGAAGCCCTGAATGATCTCACCGGCGTCCTCCCCCACCATATGCATGCCGACAACCCGGTCGCTGCTGCGCTCGACCAGGATCTTCATGTAGGTTCGACTCTTGCTGCCTCCCAGGGTGTTTTTCATGTGGGTAAAATTGCTCTCGAATACGCTGATCCCATCCAGGGTCGCACGGGCTTTCTCTTCCGTGAGTCCGACGCAGGCGATATTGGGCTGGCTGAAAACTGCGGTGGGAATGTAGTCGTAATCCAGCGCCTCGGACCCTCCCCCAAACAAGTGGCGTGCCAGCACCATACCCTCGGCCAATGCCACCGGCGTTAACTCCTGGGTATGGATGACATCGCCAAGGGCGTGAATCGACGGCACGCTGCTTTGGTAAAATTCGTCGACCTCGACGGTGCCCCTGGGGGTCAGGCGCAGATCCACATTTTCCAAACCGAGGTCCTGGTAGTTCGGTTTGCGCCCGGTGGCGTAGAGTACGGCGTCGGCGTGAACATCACGACCATCGGTGAGCCTGACCAAAAGCCTGCCGTCATCGGTCTTGCGCACCTCGGAGACATTGGTATTCAGGGCGAGCTGCACCCCCTTGCGCGCGACCTCTTCGGTGATCACCTCGCGCACGGAGAGGTCGAAGTGACGCAATAAAACCTCGCCGCGATAAATCTGGTGGACTTCCACCCCAAGGCCGTTGAAGATGCCGGCAAACTCGACCGCGATGTAACCGCCACCGACCACCACCAGGGTCTCGGGCAAGTGCGGCAAGTCAAACACCTCGTTGGAACTGATGACATGCTCCTTACCCGGAAATTCCGGAATATAGGGCCAGCCTCCGGTGGCGATCAGGATGTGCCTGGCAGACAGTTGGCGCTTGCCGTCCACGTCGACACTGTGGGGACCCAGTATGCGGCCATGGCCGTCGATGATCTCGACGTCCGCGCCTCCCAGAATATTCTGATAGATGCCGTTGAGTCGTGAAATTTCCCCAGCCCGGTTGCGCTTGAGTGTTTCCCAGTCGAAGCCGGGCTGCCCAGGACTCCAGCCAAACCCCTGTGAATCCTTGAACGCCTCCGAGAAATGGGAGGCGTAGTAGTACAGTTTCTTTGGCACACAGCCCACGTTGACACAGGTACCACCCCAGTAGCGGTCTTCGACAATGGCCACCTTTGCGCCATAGCCGGCCGACATCCTTGCTGCTCGTACACCGCCCGAGCCACCGCCAATGACCACCAGATCGTACTCGTACTCGCTCATATTCATTTACTCTTGCTGTGGAGTGTCAGCGCCGAACCAGGCGAGACGACTGCGAAGTTTAACGACTTCACCGACGATCAGTAAGGTGGGGGCGCGGGGTTTTGCCGCCGCAATGATAGCAACGAAATTATCCAGTTGCCCGCAAAACACGCGTTGATTGGACGTGGTACCCTGCTCGATCAGCGCGACGGGAGTACTGCCGGCCCGCCCATGGGCCATCAATTGTCGGCAGATGGTGGGCAGGCCGGTCAGGCTCATATAAAAGACCAGGGTCTGCTGGGGGCTTACCAGCTCGTTCCAGTTCAGGTCCGTCGTACCATCCTGTAGATGCCCGGTCACGAAACGCACCGACTGGGCATAGTCCCGGTGTGTCAGCGGAATGCCGGCATAGCTGGCACAGCCCGAGGCGGCAGTAATACCGGGGACCACCTGAAACGGAACCCCGTGCTCTGCCAGTTGTTCGATCTCCTCCCCGCCTCGCCCGAAAATGAAGGGGTCCCCGCCCTTCAGCCGCAGCACCCGTTTACCTGCCCGGGCATGCTGCAGGAGCAATTGGTTGATCTCCTGCTGGGGCAGCGCATGATCGCTCCTGGCCTTGCCGACATAAATGCGTTCGGCGTCGGCTCGACACAGGTCGACAATGGCCGGGGCAACCAGGCGATCGTAGAGGACGATCTCGGCCTTCTGCATCAGCCGATACGCTTTGAAGGTCAGCAGGTCGGGATCACCGGGGCCGGCACCTACCAGATAGACTTCCCCCCGCGGGGGCTTGGCATCCTGTCGCAGACTTTCCACCAGCAGGGCATCTGCTTCCTCCCTCCGGCCCGAGAGTACCATCTCCCCGACTGGCCCCTGGAGAACGTCTTCCCAGAAATGTCGCCGCCGCCCGGGTTCGATGATGCTCTGTTTGACTGCGGCCCTGAAAGCAGCGGCAAAGTCGGCCAGCTTACCGTAGTTACTGGACACCGTGCTTTCTATCTTCGCCCGCAGCATGCGCGTTAACACCGGCGAACTGCCGCCACTGCTGATAGCGATGGTCAAAGGCTCCCGGTTCACGACCGCCGGGAACACCACGCTACACAGCGCTGGCTGGTCCACCACGTTCACCAGAATGTTGCGGTTGTGACAGAGCGCCGAGATCCGTCGATTGACCGCCGTCGAATCGGTCGCCGCGACAACCAGGCGTTTTGCCTCGATGTCTGCGTCCTCAAAGCAGCGGGAGAAAACGAAGCCTCCGGCTTCGAGCACTGTTTTGCGCAGGGTCGGATCGATGGCAGGTGCCACCACGGTGACGATGGCTTTGCATCGGCTGAGTTGGCGTGCCTTGCGCAGCGCCACTTCACCACCACCCACCAGCAGTACCGGCTGGCCGTGGAGATTGACGGATAATGGCAAGTATTTCATCACTGCTGGTATCCCGGCCATGTCAGGCACCTGAATTTGGGCCTATTGGGGCTGGCGCGACCCTCTTGCAGGCGGGGTCAAGCGACTACGATAGGAAACAGGGCCGCGCCCTCAGATACAGCGGGTGCCGCCCATATAGGGCTGCAAAGCCGCAGGAATCGTTATCGTTCCGTCGGCCTGTTGATAGTTTTCCAGCAGGGCGACCAGAGTGCGCCCCACGGCCAGCCCGGACCCGTTGAGAGTGTGCAGGTATTCGGGCTTACCGGTTTCGGGATTGCGCCAACGGGCCTTGAGTCGCCGTGCCTGGTAGTCACCGAAGTTACTGCAGGAGCTGATCTCGCGGTAGGCCTCCTGACCGGGTAGCCAGACCTCCAGGTCATAGGTTTTCTGCGCTGAAAAACCCAAGTCACCGCCACACAGGATAACCTTTCGATAGGGCAAGTCCAGGATTTGCAGGATCGCCTCGGCATCTGCCGTCAACTGTTCCAGGGCCTGGTCGGATTGCCCGGGCGCGACCATCTGTACCAGCTCCACCTTTTCGAACTGATGCTGGCGAATCATCCCCCGGGTATCTTTCCCGTGGCTGCCGGCCTCACTACGAAAACAGGGGCTGTGGCAGACCATTTTCAGGGGCAACTCATCGGCAATTTCATCGCGCAGGATATTGGTAACCGGAACCTCCGCAGTGGGTATCAGGTACCAGCCTTGCTCAGCGTCGAGCTTGAACAAATCCTCCTCGAACTTGGGCAACTGGCCTGTGCCCTCCAGGGATTTGGCGTTGACGATATAGGGAATATTGACTTCGGTGTATCCGTGCTGAAGGGTGTGGGTATCCAGCATCAACTGGATCAAGGCGCGATGCAGGCGCGCCAACGACCCCTTGAGGACAGCAAACCGGGCGCCGGTGATTTTTGCCGCGGCATCGAAGTCGAGCAAGCCGCTCCTGCCCCCCAGGGCAACATGGTCGAGGGCCTGGAAATCGAACTGGCGGGGTTCTCCCCAGCGTTTGACCTCGACATTATCGGCCTCGGTATCCCCAGCTGGAACATCGGCCTGGGGCAGGTTGGGTGTTGCCATCAACAGTTGGTCGATACTCGCCTGAACATCGCGGGATTGCTCCAGGCTGGCGTCGAGCTGTTGGGAAATCCGCTCCAGGGTCGCGTTGACGCTCTGCTTGGCTTCCTCCACGGGAGTCCCCTGCCTGACCAGTTCGCCGATGGTTTTGGACGCGGTTTTGCGCTCTGCCTGCAGTTGCTGGCTGTCCATATCGAGCTGTTTACGCCTGGCATCCAGCGCATTGAAGTGGGCTACATCGAAGCTGAAGCCTTTCCGGGCGAGGCCCGCGGCGACTTCCTCGGGGTTTTTTCGAATGCGTTTGATATCAAGCATAGGGTTTTCGTCTAGAAAAAATGTCTTGCCACGCCGATCGCGCAGGCAGCGGCGCCAAGGCACAGGACAACGGTGCCCAGCACGTAAGCCAGGCTGAGCCATGGGTGCCCACGCTCAAAGAAGGTGATGGCTTCGAGTGAAAATGAGGAAAAGGTCGTGAAGGCGCCCAGCATCCCCACCATCAACAGGCTCTTGAGGTGCGGATGCCATATTTCTTTCTCCAGAACATACACATAGGCAACGCCCATGATGAAAGAGCCCAGGATGTTCACCAGCATAGTGCCGATATGCACGGTATGGTGAACCTCGAACACCCGGTTGAAAAAGTTCGACATCAGGAAGCGGAGCACGGCACCCAGGGCACCGCCCAGCGCCACGGTAGTGAGTGTCAGCGCGGTAGAGGACATTAGCTAGGGAACATAGCGGCGCTGGCCGCTGCTCAGGTCGAGGTTGCGCAGGTACTGCAGCTTTTCCGCAATCCGCTTTTCCAGACCGCGATCCACCGGATGATAAAACTGCTGCTCCGCAAGCTCCGGCGGCAGGTAATTTTCGCCGGCTGCATAAGCGCCGGGTTCGTCATGGGCGTAGCGATATTCGGTACCGTAATCCATTGATTTCATCAGCCTGGTCGGTGCATTTCGCAGGTGCATGGGAACCGCGTAATCCGGCCCTGCACGAACTACCGCCCGCGCGCTCTTGTATGCGCTATAGACGGCATTACTCTTGGCTGCGCAGGCGAGATACAGGACTGCCTGGGACAGTGTGAGTTCGCCTTCGGGGCTACCCAGACGCTCGAGGGTATCCCAGGCATTGAGCGCCAGCGCCAGCGCCCTCGGGTCGGCATTGCCGATGTCCTCGCTGGCCATGCGAACCACCCGGCGAGCAATATACAATGGATCACAGCCGCCTTCCAGCATGCGCATCAACCAGTACAGCGCGGCATCGGGGGACGATCCCCGCACAGCCTTGTGCAGCGCCGATATCTGCTCATAGAACAAATCGCCGCCCTTGTCGAAGCGGCGCACGTCACCGCTGAACAATTGCTGTGCCAAATGCTCGCTGATGGTAACCGAGCCGTCCGCCGCTCGCCCCAGATCCGCAGCAAGCTCCAGCAGGTTCAGGGCACGCCTGGCATCGCCGTCGGCAACCGCGGCTATTTGCTTCAGCATACCGTCTTCGACGTCCACCCGGGCGCGCCCCAGGGGGGCGCGGCTATCCTGCAGCGCGTGTTCCAGAATGCTGACGATAGTATCCACTTGCAGGGCTTTGAGCACGTAAACCCGACACCGCGAAAGCAAGGCGTTATTCAGTTCGAAGGAGGGATTCTCGGTGGTCGCTCCGATAAAGATGATGGTACCGTCTTCGATATGGGGCAGGAAAGCATCCTGCTGAGCCTTGTTGAAACGATGCACCTCGTCGATAAACAGGATAGTTTTGCGGTCGCCGAGACTCTTTTGCTGTCGCGCGACCTCTATCGCCTGGCGAATTTCCTTGACCCCGCTGAGCACTGCCGACAGCGTTTCGAAATGCGCGTCGACACAGCGGGCGATAAGCCTGGCCAGGGTGGTCTTGCCGACCCCCGGGGGACCCCAGAAAATCATGGAGTGGACCTGCCCTGCTTCCAGCGCCTCGCGCAGGGGCATGCCGGGGCCCAGAATATGCTGCTGCCCGCGGTAGTCTTCCAGGGTCTGCGGCCGCACCGCCGCAGCGAGGGGCTGGTAGCCCCCTTCACTGAACAGGGTTTCACTCATCGCGCAGCACGTCCACGCCCTCGGGCACTAAAAATTCGAAGCGTTCCAGGGGAATGTCGGGGTTCAGTTCGATCGCGGTGAAGGTAAGGCGGGTGGTCTGTCCCAGAGTATCTTCCAACAGTAGACCGGTGATTTTCCCGTCCGCCACGGTTACCCGCATTTTTCGGAACAGGCTTTGCTCGTCGCGGGGCAGCAGTTCGTACTGGTCTTCAACTTTTGCGACCGTGTAGCGGGCAGCGATGGAATCGACATTACCACTGAGCAATAGTGCCGGAGTGCCGCCCAGATCATCGCTGTAAGGGCTCACCACGACCTGTTGCAGGTCTTCCTCGTAGCGCCAGACCTGTTTGCCGTCCACCACGATCAACTGGGCGTAGGGGGCAAGGCTTTCCCAGCGCAGTTTACCGGGGCGGGCCGCCATCAGCGTCCCCTCGCTCTGCTGCAGCAGCTCCTGGTCCTGATCGTAGATTTGCTGTTGGAACTCGGCGCGATAGCTGCTGATACGGGAAAGGGACTGACTGAGGGATTCCAGTGCGTCGGCAAAAACCTGACCCCCGGGCACCCCTAGCATCAGGGCGAGTCCGTAGGGCGCAAACTCCGAAAATCGCGGCATGTTCAGTCTCCCGGGGGTGAAGGCGCCAAAACCTCGCGCTGGCCGTTACTGCCCATGGAACTGACGACGCCAGCCTGCTCCATGGTCTCGATCATTCGAGCCGCGCGATTATACCCAATTCTGAGCTTGCGCTGGACCGCGGATATCGATGCCTTGCGGCTTTGCAGTACGAATTCGACAGCTTCATCGTACAAGGGTTCGCTTTCGGGGTCGTCATCGCCGCCGCCCCCGCTACCCGGATTACTGTACCCCGGCACGAATTCGTTGGCGCCGTCTTCGAGCAGGTCATCGATGTAATTGGGCTGGGCCCGTTGCTTCCAGTCCTCCACTACCCGATGCACCTCATGGTCATCGACAAACGCGCCATGAACGCGAACCGGCAGGCCACTGCCCGGGGGCAGGTACAGCATATCACCGTGACCGAGCAGTTGTTCTGCGCCGCCCTGGTCGAGAATGGTGCGCGAATCGATTTTCGACGAGACCTGAAAAGCAATCCGGGTCGGTATGTTGGCTTTGATCAGACCGGTGATAACGTCCACCGAGGGCCGCTGGGTGGCCAGGATCAGGTGAATACCGGCCGCTCTTGCCTTTTGCGCAATGCGTGCGATGAGCTCTTCCACCTTCTTGCCGACGATCATCATCATGTCGGCAAATTCGTCGATGACCACGACGATGAAAGGCAGGGGCTCAAGGTTCGGGGCCTCGGTAATCTCGGGCATGCCCACGCCGACCGCATGGGGGTCGAACTGCCAAAGGGGGTCGGGTATCGGGTTGCCCCCCTTGATCGCTTCGCGGATTTTGCGATTGTAACCCTGCAGGTTTCTCACTCCCAGGGCCGCCATTTGCTTATAACGTCGCTCCATTTCCCCGACACACCAGCGCAAGCCGCTGGCGGCGTCTTTCATATCGGTGATGACCGGTGTCAGCAGATGGGGAATGCCATCGTAAATCGACAGTTCCAGCATCTTCGGGTCGACCATGATGAGCCGAACGTCCTCCGGGTTTGCCTTGTACAGCAAACTGAGCAGCATCGCGTTGACACCGACGGATTTACCGGAGCCGGTGGTGCCCGCAACCAGCAAATGCGGCATTTTGGCCAGGTCGGCGATCACCGGTAAACCGGCGATATCGTGCCCCAGCGCCAAAGATAGCGGCGATTTGGCATCGTCATAGGCCCTGGACGACAACACCTGGGAAAGAAAAACCATCTCCCGGTCTTCATTGGGGATTTCGATGCCGACATAGGATTTGCCGGGGATGACTTCCACCACGCGCACGCTGACCACCGACAGCGAGCGCGCCAGATCCTTGGCAAGGTTGGTGATGCGGCTGACTTTGACCCCGGGAGCAGGATCAATCTCGAAACGGGTGATCACCGGACCAGGGTAGACATCGCGAACCACCGCCTCGATCCCGAAGTCATCCAGCTTGTTCTCGAGCCTGCGGGACAGCGTCGTGAGTGCCTCCTCCGAGTACCCCTTTTTATCCGAGGCCTTGGGTATATCCAGCAGTGACAGGGGTGGCAGCTCGCCACTGCCATCGCTTGCGAACAGCTTGACCTGTTTCTCCTTGAATATGCGCTTGCCCTGCTCCGGGGCTTTTTGTGCCGGCACGATTTGTGGCTCGGGCTTGCTGTCGACCTTCTTTTTCTTCTCCTTGAAGGTTTCCTCGCGCTGTTGCTTCATGGCTTGTCGGGCTTTGCGCTCGAGCCAGCGCCCGCGCAGGAGGCTGGCCTGCTGATACAGCCACTGGCCCGCGAGCAAGGTTATGCCACCGATATGCTCCATCAGTCGTAGCCAGGACAGCCCGGTAAAGATGGTCACACCGAACAAAAGCAACGCCAGTAACAGCAGCCGTGCACCGGTAAAATTGAAAGCATTGAGGCAGGCATCGCCGATCGCGATCCCGAGAATACCCCCGGCGCCCTCGGGCAGTTGGCCGCTTGGGTCGACGTTGATATGGGACAGGCCGGTAGCGCTCACCATTACCAGCACAAATCCCAGCAGGCGCATGGAAAAGTGAAAACCGTCGAAACCCTGTAACTGATGCCGGTCCCGCAAAATTAACCAGGCACGATAGCCCAGCATAATGGGGAACAGAAAAGCCATATAGCCAAACAGGGTGTAGAAGATATCCGCAATATAGGCGCCCGTAATCCCCCCTGCATTGCGAACGGCTTCCCCACTGCCGGTAGTCGACCAGCCCGGATCACTCGCATGGTAGGTGCTCAGGGCGATAAACACGTAGGTGCAAATGGCCGCAAGCCCGATAAAGGCGCCTTCGCGCAGGCGATAAGCCCATTGCTCGGGAATCGCTCTTTTCGTCGGTTCCGCTTTCATTTTGGCTTTTCGTTTTGCCAATGGCCTACTTACCCCTGTAATGGCAGCTTTTAAAACTTGTTGGGTTTCGAATCAGCGTGACGGTCCGTGGAGTCGGGTCGGTATTGCCTGACGCCCTGCCAAATTATGGCCTTAAAACTGTTATCTATCAAATAGATAAATATATTTCTTGCAGTGATTTATGGGTTTTGGGGCAGCCCGGCAGGCATTGAAATTGCTCGACCTGGCCCCATTATACCGGCTACTGGCTTTTTGGTGGGGTATTTGTTCAAATTGCGCCATCGCGAAATCCCCTGGTCGCGCAACGCACGGCAGTTACCGGTGCTGCGCCGCCTACCCTGGTAGCGATCCCGCTTGGCAACTTCAATGGACATTTCGGCATGACTGACACACAGCATCATCAACTGATTATCCTCGGTTCGGGCCCGGCGGGTTACAGCGCAGCGGTTTATGCGGCCCGGGCCAACCTCGACCCGGTCTTGCTCACCGGTATGCAGCAGGGAGGTCAATTGACAACGACCACTGACGTCGACAATTGGCCTGGTGATGCCGAGGGCGTGCAGGGGCCGGAACTGATGCTGCGGATGCAACAGCATGCCGAGCGCTTCGATACCCGGGTGCTGTTCGACCATATCCACACCGTAGCCCTGCAGCAGCGGCCGTTTGAGCTCCATGGCGACCAGGGCAGCTACAGTTGCGATGCCCTCATTATCGCCACGGGTGCTTCGGCCCAGTACCTGGGGCTGGACTCGGAGCAGGCTTTTATGGGCAAGGGCGTCAGTGCCTGCGCCACCTGCGACGGTTTTTTCTACCGCCAGCAAAAGGTAGCGGTCATTGGTGGCGGGAATACCGCCGTCGAAGAAGCGCTCTACCTGTCGAACATCTGCAGTGAGGTCGTTCTGGTTCACCGGCGCGATGCCCTGCGGGCAGAGAAGATGCTGCAATCGAAACTGATGGAGCGGGTAGACAACGGCAATATCACCGTGCGCTGGAACCACGAACTCGACGAGGTGCTCGGCGATGACAGTGGCGTGACCGGCGTGCGGCTAAGAAACAACATTGACGACAGCCTGGATACACTGGATGTCGCGGGGGTTTTTATAGCTATTGGCCATACCCCCAACACCGGGATCTTCGCCGGGCAACTGGCGATGCGCGATGGGTATATCACGGTACAAAGCGGTACCGAGGGTAATGCGACGGCAACCAGCATCGAGGGGGTATTCGCTGCCGGTGACGTTGCGGACCATGTTTACCGCCAGGCGGTCACCTCGGCCGGCTCCGGCTGCATGGCGGCACTGGACGCTGAAAAATACCTTGATTCCAAGCGTGGCTGATAGATCGAACATCATTCGCTGGCTGGATCCGGCAACGTTTGAATTTCCGGATCCGCAAACGGCTCTGCAGCAACCCAACGGCCTGCTGGCAATTGGGGGCGACCTGTCGCCCCAACGCCTGCTAAGCGCCTACCGGCGGGGCATCTTTCCCTGGTACGAAGATCCTCAACCCATACTCTGGTGGTCGCCGAGCCCCCGCGCTGTGCTTTTGCCGGGCCAATTGCATGTCTCCCGCTCGCTGCGTAAAGTGATCAACTCAGGGCGCTTCAGTGCCTCAATCGACCAGCAATTTGCGCGGGTACTCGCGTGTTGCGCAAGCGTCCGCGAGCGGCGGGAAGGAACCTGGATTACACCTGCAATGCGCCATGCCTACAATACCCTGTTCGAGCTGGGCTATGCACACTCGATCGAAATCCTGCACCAGGGCGAATTGGTAGGCGGGCTTTACGGCGTATCACTCGGGCAGGTTTTCTTTGGTGAGTCGATGTTCAGCCTGCACAACAACGCATCCAAGGTCGCACTGTTCGTGCTTAGCGAAACGCTGCAGCAGCGTGGCGGCCAATTGATAGACTGCCAGGTGATGAGCGAACATCTGCGTTCCATGGGCGCTACAGGCTGGTCGCGCGAGGCCTTCATGGCAGCCCTGGATCGATGGGCTCAAGGGCCGGATGTCCGGGGCAGATGGCAGTTTCCCGCAAGTCTGGCCCCACTGACAGTGGGGTAAAGTAACCGTTGAACGATCTGAAGATCTACGCCACTTATCCCCATCCGTGCAGTTATATCGACGGTGAGGAGGCGACCACGGCTTTTGTCGACCCTCAACTTAAGGTTGGCAGGGAGCTGTACAGCAGATTGTCGGAAATTGGATTTCGCCGCAGTGGCCCCCACGTTTACAAACCCCACTGCAAACACTGCAGCGCCTGTATACCCAGCCGGGTGCCGACGGCCAGGTTCGCACCCAACCGCACCCAACGCAAATTGTTGAAGCGTAACCAGGACCTTCAACTAACGGTGTTGGACAACATCGACGACCCGGCGATTTATCACCTGTACCGCGATTACATCTGCCAGCGCCATGCCGATGGCGACATGTATCCTCCTTCAAGGGAACAGTATGACGCCTTTCTCACCCATGAAGCCGGGTTGACTTGCTACCTGGGGTTTACCCTTGGCGAAAGGCTGGTGGCAGTTTCGGTTGCCGACCACCTCGACAACGGCTTGTCGGCGGTGTACACCTTCTACGATTGCAAGCTGGAGCGCAGGAGCCTGGGGACATGGGCCATATTGCGGCAGATCGAAATTGCCAGGGACTTGGGCCTGGACTACCTCTACCTCGGCTACTGGATCGCACAAAGCCCCAAAATGGCATACAAAAGCGCCTTCCGACCCCTGGAAATCTTTCGCGATGGCGAGTGGTCGACGATGCTCGCGGTTGAATAAACTTTGATTTTTGTCTCAATTTGTGGAGAATGCGCGCTGCCCATGGAATATTGGGCGACGCAATTTAAATGGCACAGGAAACTGCTGAATGGCAAAAGAAGACCAGATTGAAATGGAAGGAGAAGTCATTGACACCCTTCCCAATACGACCTTTCGCGTGAAGCTCGAGAACGGGCATGTCGTCACGGCTCACATCTCCGGAAAAATGCGCAAGAACTATATTCGCATTTTGACCGGCGACAAGGTAAAGGTTGAACTCACTCCCTATGATCTCAGCAAGGGCCGTATCACCTATCGCGCCCGTTAGATCCTTCCCGGTGGGTTTCAAGCCGACCAGCCTGCACTGTTTCCGCGCCAAATACGCCTGCTACAAGCGAAATTCCTGAGACATCTGCGGCACCACTACATTCCAGCCCAAGTGCTGTTCGATGTGACAGCGAAAGTGGTCTATCGCCTTCTCTTCACCGTGCACCAGAAAGCATTTTTGGGGATGGAGCTGGGGCGTCTGTCGTAACCATTCCAGCATTTCTGCGTAATCGGCGTGCGCCGAGAGCCCATCAAGATTTTCAATGTGCGCTCGCGCCCTGATATTCTGACCATGGATCCGGATTTCCGGCTCGCCTTCCAGCAACCGGGCGCCACGGGTGCCCCCGGCCTGGTAGCCAACGAACAGCACCGTGTTATTGGGATCGGGCAAGAGCCGTTTCAGGTGATGCAAGACCCGGCCCCCCGTCGCCATGCCACTGGCCGATATGATGATATGTGGATAGCTGATCTCTCCAAGGGCGATGGACTCCTGAACCTCCCTGACATAGGTCACCCGTGAGAAAATCTCGTGACAGGCACGGTCGCTTAGCTGATGATCCTCAGCAAAGTCGCAAAATATTCTCGAGGCATCAATGGCCATCGGGCTATCAAGAAATATCGGCAACGTGGGTATCTCTCCATTTGCCATCATATCGGAAAGCAGGTAGATCAGCGCCTGGGCGCGACCCACCGCGAAGCTGGGAATCAGAAGTACGCCGCCGCGGCGGCTGACCGGGTTAACGACAGCGGCCAGGGCACTGCGGGGATCCTGCTTGTCGTGCAGCCGGTCGCCATAGGTGGATTCCAGAACCAGGTAGTCACAGTGCGGGATCGCCTCAGGTGGGTTCATCAACACATCATGCTGACGCCCGACGTCACCACTGAACAGAATGCGCTTGCCCCGGCTTTCGACAAGAATCATGCTGGCACCGATGATATGCCCAGCGCGAAGAAACCGGAGGGTAAGATCACCAACGGTGATGGGCTCGCCGTAGTCGCAACTCCTCAGGTGCTGCAGTGATTGGACAGCATCCTGTCGGGTGTAGAGTGGCAGCGCCGGCTGGTGTTTGCTGGCACCCCTGCGGTTCAGAAACGCCGCATCCTCCTCCTGCAAATGACCGCTGTCGGGAAGTAGCAGTTGACAAAGCCGGGCAGTGCCCCGGGTACAATAAACCGGGCCGCTGAAGCCATCGCGGACCACTACCGGCAGATAACCCGAGTGGTCTATGTGCGCGTGTGTCAGCACCACTGCGTCGACGTCACGCGTGGCAGGGGGCATGGGGTTCCAGTTCTGCTGGCGAAGATACTTGTAACCCTGGAACAGCCCACAGTCGACAAGTATGCGGGTGTTACCGGTATCCAGCAAAAACCGGGATCCGGTAACCGTGTTGGTAGCACCGAGAAATCTGATTTTCATAATCGCGGACAGCCCTTTTTATACGTGTTAGCGAGCTTAAATGCAGCTGTGTGTCCGCGTTTTACGCCGCCCCGATAACCCGCCTGCGGAAAAAGTCCGCCATTCATTTCGCTCGGGTTACAACTCGCGGCCCAGGGCCGACGGGGTTACCCACCCGGGTCAATCCGGCTCAAGGGTAGGGTTACCCTTCAGGCCACTCCCCTTCGGTCACCCGGCCCCCTTCGATCGCTGGCATTGCTGCCAATCTGGGCACCGTGCCTTTCACCGTAGGGGGATCGCCTGTCCTCCTGGCGACGATCGTCCAGATAGTCGTAACGGCAGCGGCAGGTTTCGTGATCGCAGCCAGCCAGGGGTAGCGCGGGCGCTTCGGTGGCAAGAAAAACCTTCCCCTCGAGGGCCTTCGCCGCTTCACAGGCAGTGAAGGTCGACAATATCGTCACCGAATGCCAATCGCCACCGTAGCTGGTCTTGACCGCTGGCGTTGCCGGGGATTTACCCGAAGGCTTCCTCGCGAGCTTGCGGGATGCGACTTTCTTTCGGCCGGCATCGGCGCCGCGTTGCCTGAACCGCATCAGCAACCAGCCAAACGATGCCAGCAGTCCGGCAAGAAGCAGAGCTTTTACCATAATATTAGGCTCCTTCCTATTACACTCCAGTCAAAGCTCAAAGCTGTGTTCTATATCAGGCGGGCTCGGGCTTACCCGCTTTTTGCCTGGCTTCCGCCTGCAACAACAGCTTGTCACCGTCAGCATCTGTGGTTATGTGGACGTTGCCACCCATCTCTGCTAACTCACCGAATAGCACCAGCTCTGCCAGCGGCTTCTTGATTTGTTCCTTGATCACTCGGGCCAGGGGCCTCGCGCCCATTTTTTCGTCGTAGCCGTTGGACACCAGCCACTGGCGGGCCGAGTCGTCGACGTCGATAACAACCCGCTTTTCATCCAGCTGCGCCTGCAATTCAACCAGGAACTTGTCCACCACGGTCAACACCACATCTTCGCTCAGCGGCGCGAACTGGATGATGGCATCCAGCCGGTTGCGAAACTCCGGGGTGAAGGTCTTGGTCACGACCTCCATGGCATCCGTGCTGTGATCCTGGGTGCTGAACCCGATAGAGCGGCGGGCCGCCGATTCTGCACCCGCGTTGGTCGTCATAACCAGCACGACATGACGAAAGTCGGCTTTGCGACCGTTGTTGTCTGTCAATGCCCCGTGATCCATAACCTGAAGCAGGATGTTGAACACATCGGGGTGTGCTTTCTCGATTTCGTCCAGAAGCAGCACCGCATGCGGGGTCTGGGTCACCGCGTCGGTCAGCAAGCCACCCTGGTCAAACCCGACGTAGCCCGGGGGGGCGCCAATCAGGCGCGACACCGTGTGACGTTCCATATATTCCGACATGTCAAAACGCAAAAGTTCGACACCAAGAGCCTGCGCCAGTTGCCGACATACTTCCGTCTTGCCGACGCCAGTGGGGCCAGCAAACAGGAACGACCCTACCGGTTTCTCCGCGGGGTTGAGCCCTGCCCGGGATAGCTTTATCGCGGTCGATAGCGCATCAATGGCCGGATCCTGACCGAATATCACCAGTTTCAGGTTGTCGTCGAGATTTCGCAGCACTTCCTTATCGGAGGTCGACACGCTTTTTGGTGGTATGCGCGCGATTTTTGCTATCACCTTTTCGATATCACCCACGCTGATGGTTTTCTTGCGCTTGTTCTCGGGGAGCAGGTTCTGGTACGCGCCGGCCTCGTCGATGACATCGATCGCCTTGTCGGGCAAAAATCGGTCGGATATGTAGCGCTCGGCGAGTTCCGCCGCCGTTTTTAGCGAGCGATCGGTGTAGCGCACCCCGTGGTGCTCCTCGAACCGCTCCTTCAGGCCCTTCAGAATGGCATAGGTGTCGTCCACTGAGGGCTCCAGCACATCGACCTTCTGGAATCGACGCGAGAGCGCGCGGTCTTTTTCAAAGATGCCGCGGTACTCCTGGAAGGTCGTGGAGCCGATACAGCGAAGTTCGCCGGAACTCAATAGCGGCTTGATCAGGTTGGAAGCGTCCATGACGCCACCGGACGCGGCACCGGCTCCGATGATCGTATGAATTTCATCGATGAACAAAATGGCGTGCTTCTTGCGCTTCAACTCGGCCAGCAGACCCTTGAAGCGCTTCTCAAAATCGCCTCGATATTTGGTTCCTGCCAGCAGCGCCCCGAGGTCCAGCGAATACACAACCGCATCCGATAATACATCGGCCACCTCGCCATCTACGATGCGTTTGGCGAGGCCCTCGGCGATCGCGGTTTTACCAACGCCAGATTCCCCGACCAACAGAGGATTATTCTTGCGTCGTCGGCTGAGTATCTGGGATACCCGTGTTACCTCGCTGTCGCGGCCGACCAGGGGGTCGATTCGCCCCCGGCGCGCCATCTCGTTCAAATTACTGGCAAAGCTGTCCAACGGCGACTTTTCACTTGACTGTGCGGCCTCTTCCTCGCCCTGCTCGACCGGGCTATCTTCAGGGGAGTCACCCACTTTGGATATACCGTGGGTGATGAAGTTGACCACATCGAGCCGGGCTACACTTTGCTTGTGCAGAAAGTAAACCGCCTGGCTTTCCTGCTCGCTAAAAATCGCGACCAGTACATTGGCACCGGTAACTTCTTTCTTACCGGAAGATTGGACGTGGAACACCGCCCGCTGCAATACACGCTGAAATCCCAGAGTGGGCTGGGTTTCTCGCTCTTCGTCGTCATCCGGAATCAGGGGCGTCGTGGAGTCAACGAACTCCACCAGATCCATGCGCAGTTTGTTCAGGTCTGACCCGCAGGCTTTCAGGACCTCCGCTGCCGATTGGTTATCCAGCAACGCCAGCAAAAGATGTTCCACGGTCATGAATTCATGACGCTTGGCTCTGGCACCCTTGAACGCCTGGTTCAGGGTGGATTCCAAATCCTTGCTTAGCATACTGCTACCTCATCGGTTTCAATCAGTCTTCGTCGCCATCCGCCAGTTCAATTTCGCACATGAGCGGATGCTGGTTCTCGCGGGAGTAGCGATTCACCTGTGCGGCCTTGGTCTCTGCAATATCGCGGCTAAAAACGCCACAGATACCCTTGCCCTCAGTGTGCACGGTGAGCATGACGCGCGTGGCCTGCTCCAGCGCCATCCCAAAAAACGACTGCAGGACGTGCACTACGAACTCCATGGGGGTGTAGTCATCGTTCAGCAGGATCACCTGGTAAAGGGGCGGTTGCTTCAGCTTGGGTTTGGCGGTTTCAAGCGCCGTGCCCCCCTCTGTGCCTTCCTTACCGGCGGTTATCTGTAATGTTAGTTGATGATACACAATTTACCTGTCGGGCCACGCTACTGCCAACTACTGCTCAGTGGGTTACGTCCCGATCATCATACTGGACCAAGCCAACTACTAGCAAGATGGGGGCCAAGCCGCCAAAACCAAGCCCCGCGCGCGTCGCCGACACACCCAAACCGGCTATTGTTCATCGGGCCAGTGCATTGTCCTCGTCTTTGGGGGCCACACTCCCCCATGGCCACCCTTGCAGTGCCGCGAATGGATTTCCCGCGTCCGGTGCAAAAAAAAGCCAGGCTATGCCCGGCTTTGCAAAAGGGGTTGGCGACGCGGTCTCTACATTGCGTCGATGATGGCGTCACCGAATTCTGAGCACTTGAGGAGTCTGGCCCCATCCATCAGGCGTTCAAAATCGTAGGTCACGGTTTTGGCTTGAATAGCGCCGTTCATGCCAGTGATAATCAGGTCTGCGGCTTCGTTCCAACCGAGGTGGCGCAGCATCATTTCCGCCGAGAGTATCAGCGAGCCGGGATTGACCTTATCCTGACCGGCGTACTTGGGCGCGGTGCCGTGAGTGGCTTCGAATAGCGCCACATGGTCACTGAGGTTGGCTCCAGGCGCGATGCCGATTCCCCCTACCTGGGCCGCCAATGCATCCGACAGGTAGTCCCCGTTCAGGTTGAGGGTGGCAATCACACTGTACTCATCCGGGCGCAGCAATATCTGCTGTAGCATGGCGTCGGCGATTACATCTTTCACCACGATGGTGTTGCCGGTATTGGGGTTTTTGAAGCTCACCCAGGGACCACCGTCCAGCAATTCGCCACCAAATTCCTCGCGCGCAATTTCGTAACCCCACTCCTTGAACGCACCCTCGGTGAACTTCATGATATTGCCCTTGTGCACCAGGGTGACAGAGGGCAGATCCTGATCGACGGCGTATTGCAGCGCCTTGCGCACCAGGCGTTTGGTACCTTCCTCCGATACGGGCTTGACACCGATACCGCAATTTTCGGGGAAGCGGATCTTGGTGACGCCCATTTCCTCCTGCAGGTACTTTATGATGCGATCCGCCTCCGCGGTTCCGGCCTTCCACTCGATACCGGCGTAGATGTCTTCACTGTTCTCGCGGAAAATCACCATATTGGTTTTTCCCGGTTCTTTGACCGGCGAAGGCACACCCTCGAACCAACGCACCGGACGCTGGCAAACATAGAGGTCCAACTCCTGGCGCAGTGCCACATTCAGCGACCGAAAACCGCCACCCACGGGGGTCGTCAGGGGCCCCTTGATTCCGACCACATAATCCTTGATGGCCTCCAGGGTTTCCGCGGGAAACCAGTCGCCGTCATACAGGTCTGCGGCCTTTTCACCGGTATAGATTTCCATCCAACTGATTTTGCGTTTGCCACCATAGGCCTTCGCCACAGCCGCATCGACTACCTTGACCATGACCGGGGTGATATCCACGCCAATGCCGTCCCCTTCGATATAGGGAATAATGGGGTTGTCCGGGACATTGAGGCTAAAATCGTCGTTGAGGGTGATTTTTTCACCGCTAGAGGGAACTTCTATGTGTTGATAACCCATTTTTATACTCCAATCGGTTGCAGGTTTACTTGGCCCTTTCGCTGAAACTACGGTTGACCGCTAGCCACCCGGGCTGACAAAGCTGGCCCGCATTGTAGCATCGCGATTCTTCGAATACCGCTCTTTTGGCCGGCTTTAGACCAAAGCAGAAGGTCATGCGGTTGCGGCACACTCCGGCAACAATACTGCATCCATCATGCAGGTCAATCCACTTGTACGCAACGCTGGCGGGGAACTGCCGGCGCTGTGGTAGACTCCCGGGCCATGATCTTCATCTACCCAGGGGACCGTGGCGACTCTACTGTTATTTAATAAACCCTGCAGGGTGCTGAGCCAATTCAGCGATACACGGAACAGGACCACGCTGGGAAAATACATCGACCTGGCAGGCGTCTACCCGGCGGGCCGGCTCGACTATGAATCCGAGGGCCTGTTGTTATTGTGCGATGACGGCCAGCTGCAGGCTCGCATCAGCGAACCTCGCCATAAGATGCGCAAGTATTACTGGGCGCAGCTTGAGGGCAACGTCGATGATGGGGCGCTGCAGGGCTTGCGCAACGGCCTGGACCTGAACGACGGCCCCGCGGTCGCCCTGTCGGCGCGGCGTATCCAAGCGCCCGCGCTGTGGCCCCGCAAACCACCGATTCGAGTGCGCAAGCAGGTTCCCACCAGTTGGATCGAGCTCTGCATTAACGAAGGTCGCAATCGGCAGGTTCGACGCATGACGGCCGCAGTGGGCTACCCGACTTTGCGCCTGGTTCGCTGGCGCGTGGGCGATTGGACACTCGAGGGTATTGCCCCGGGAGATTATCGCCAGCTGGAGCTGAATCTGGGAAAACCGCGAAGGCAGCGTCGGTCGCGTCCAAGGGGTGGAGCCACGGGGCGATAAGGCCCCATTGCAAGTGATGATACCAATGGCTAACAGGCTTTCAGGCCCTGCGCCAGCTTCACCGGACATGGGGTCGGGAGGGGCTGGCATGTCCGCGGGCCCTTGTCAGTGCCCCGGTGTAGTGGCCGCGTTGGGGCGCCCGCAGAGCCGAGGCAGCATCGGCGCTAGACGGAATGGCACTTACTTGGGGAGGAAAGCAGAGGATTTTCAAAGCGCCGCTCCGGGTTTCTACCCCGTCAGGACAAGCCGTAAACCCGTCCCTGGGGACTCTGCGCCGACACCCCTGTCGGCGAAGGTCCTGCCGAGGTAGACACCCGAATCGGCTTAAGTCAGTGCCATTCGTGCTAGACGCGCTCCTTGAGCTGCAGGTTGCCCTCCTGCGGTGGCGCCAGATCTTCATTCAGCCGCACTTCGCAACCCTGGTGACACAGCCAATCGATCACGGGCTGCCAGGTTTGAATATCCCGTCGCACGCCTGACCCCTGCATTTCGAACAGACCGATGCCCTCCTCCGCACTGCTGATATAGTTCTGACTGTCCCGCAGGGTGGCAATGAAGGCTATGCTCATCGAGCCAAGTGCGCCGACCAGCTTCTGATAGACCCGGGTATTGGTGCGGGAACGATTGGCTACCACTGCGATCCGCTCAGGCGCATGTACCTTGACCTTGGTCAGCAAGCGCGAAACGCAGTCGGTCGCTGCCCTGATGTCGATCTCGGATGGCAGCACCGGGATCAGAATCGCGTCGGCCTGATTGAACATACTACTGAATTTCATCAGGTCAAGGGCACCGGGGGTATCGGTGATGACCACTTCGGTGCCGGGGTCGGTACGCATGGCGAAACTGCGGGTCACGCCCTCCGCCTGGCGGAACGCCGAAATACATTGTATTGGCGCAAAGTGGCCCGGCCTGCGATCCAGCCAGTCGGTGCTGGATCCCTGGCTGTCATAGTCGATCAGCGCGGTCTTGATACCATGGGAGGCGAAGTACGCGGCCAGGTTGGTCGCCAGCGTGGTTTTACCGGAACCCCCTTTCGGGTTAAGTACGACTATGCGTTGCATATCATGTCTTTTGGCCGGACTGAATAACAGAGGCACCAGTGTAACCCTGAAATCGCCGGAGTTTAAGTAACTTCTATGGTCCCACCGGGCAAAGCGACGTGCTGGTCGCCAACAGGGCGCCCCATTAGCGTATAATGGCAGCCTTTGGGCGTAGCGCCTCGGCCCTGGACTCGAACGTAGGGTGTTGGTTTTGTCATGGAATTTAAACCCCATGTAACGGTGGCCACGGTAGTCGAACGTGACGCCAGGTTTCTGCTGGTGGAGGAGTATTCGAACGGCAATCTGGTAATCAACCAGCCTGCGGGGCATCTGGAAACCGATGAAACCCTGCAACAGGCCGCACTGAGGGAAACCCTTGAGGAAACCGCCTGGGAGGTGCAGTTGCTTGGTGTGGTCGGGGTTTCGCTCTACACCGCGCCCGCCAACGGTGTGACTTACCTGCGCTCCACCTTCGCCGCGAGGCCCCTCAGGCGTTTGCAGCAGGATCTCGACAAAGCCATTGTGCGTGCTGTGTGGTTGAGCCTGGAGGAAATGCGCGCCTGCTCTGGTAAGATGCGCAGTCCCCTGGTCATTGCCTCCGTCGAGCAGTACCTGGCCGGTAGTTGTTATCCCCTGGAGCTGATTTACTAGTGATGAGCAAAAAAGCCAAAGTTATCGTCGGTATGTCCGGTGGCGTCGACTCTTCAGTGAGCGCCCTGCTGCTGCAGCAACGGGGCTACGACGTTGAGGGCCTGTTCATGAAGAACTGGGAAGAGGACGACGGCACCGAATACTGTACAGCGAAAGAAGACCTCGCCGATGCCCAGGCGGTCGCCCGGACCCTGGGTATCAAACTACATACCGCGAATTTTGCCGCTGAGTACTGGGATAACGTGTTCGAGCACTTTCTTGCGGAATACCGCGCCGGGCGAACCCCGAACCCGGACATACTCTGCAATCGGGAAATCAAGTTTCGCGCCTTCCTCGACTATGCCTTGCATTTGGGTGCTGATTATATCGCCACAGGCCACTACGCGCGCATCGACACCCTGGACGGCAAGGCTTGTCTTCTCAAGGGTCTCGATGCCGACAAGGACCAAAGTTACTTTCTCCATGCCGTGGGGGAACAGGAACTAGCCAGAACCCTGTTTCCCATTGGCGGGATGCGAAAGGCCGAGGTTCGGGCACTGGCTGGCCAGCACGGGCTGGTCACCCATGACAAGAAGGACAGCACCGGCATCTGCTTTATCGGCGAGCGCCGCTTCAAGGATTTCCTGGCGCGGTATCTGCCGGCGCAACCAGGCCGAGTGGAAACGGCCCAGGGGGAGGTCCTGGGTGAACACCAGGGGCTGATGTACTATACCCTCGGGCAACGCCAGGGGCTGGGTATCGGCGGCGTCAGCGGCTCGGAGGGCGCCTGGTATGTGGCTGACAAACATCTTGCTCGCAATGTCCTGGTGGTCGTACAGGGCAACGACCACCCGAGCCTGTTCCGGGAGGGGCTGCGCAGCCGCCAATTATTCTGGATAAACGGTGGCGAACCCACACTGCCCCTGCGCTGTAACGCCAAAACCCGCTACCGCCAGCCGGACCAGCCCTGCCGCATACAGGCTGCGGAGAACGGCGTCCTTGAAGTGGTCTTCGATCGCCCCCAGCGCGCGGTAACACCGGGCCAGTCGGTGGTGTTTTACCAGGGTGATGTCTGCCTCGGTGGCGGCGTCATCGATGAAACATTTGATTTTACCAGTGTGGAGGAGATGCCCCTTGGCCAGGCCCTTACGTGATCAGGTTATCGCGCTGGCGGGTGTCGCCCAGGCTGCGCAGTTGGTCGACCAGGTAGCCCGTACGGGGGAAGCCGAACCGATTGCGCTGGAGGCGAGCATCAAGAGCCTGTTTCAATTCGACCCCGAATCCACAGAAGCGGTTTTTGGGGGGCTGGAGGGTGTCGGCAATGGCCTGGTGGCCCTCAACAACCTACTCCAGAACGGGGGCTATAGCCGGATGCAGCAACAGGCCCGCTACCTGTCGGGGATGCTGTTTCTCGAGCGCAAGCTGGCAGCGCGGGGTGATCTCCTGGAGGTCATCCATTCGCGGCTCAAACATGCTGCATTTCGGGCTGACCACTTCAGCGACGATACCAGTGGGGCCCTTAGTTCCATCGCCGCCATCTACCAGGACACGATCAGCAAATTCAAATATCGCATCCAGGTGAGCGGCGAAATGGCACACCTGCAAAACCCGCAACAGGCGGAAAAGATACGCAGCCTGCTTTTCGCCGGTATCCGGGCAGCGATCCTCTGGCGCCAGGTGGGTGGCCGACGCTGGCACCTACTGCTGAAAAGGCCGGCAATCCAACGCGAGCTGACCGAGTTGCGGCGCAGCATGATGCACTAGTAACAAGTTTTTTCGATTGACTTACGGGAGCCCAATGGAACTTTCTGCCCTGACAGCAATATCCCCTATCGACGGCCGCTATGGCGCGAAGACCGAACCCCTGCGGGAGTTTTTCAGCGAATATGGGTTGATCCACAATCGCGTCAGAGTGGAGGTGGATTGGCTCGCCTTTTTGTCGACGCAAGCGGCGATCCCGGAGGTTGGAGAGCTCAGTGTCGAGGCCGGAGACCTGCTGCAGGGCGTCGTTGCCAATTTCGGCCCGGAGCAGGCCCTGCGGGTAAAAGCCATTGAGCGGACGACCAATCACGACGTAAAAGCCGTGGAGTATTTTCTCAAGGAGCAGATTGCCGACAACAGCGAATTACAGGCGATCAATGAGTTTGTCCATTTTGCCTGCACCTCTGAAGACATCAACAATCTTTCCCACGGCCTGATGCTGAGTCAGGCGCGGGAGAGCGTGCTCCTGCCACTGGCAAACCGGATCATTGACACGCTGCGACAACTCGCCCACGAGTTTGCCGCGACACCGCTACTGTCGCGCACCCACGGCCAGGCGGCATCTCCCAGTACCGTGGGAAAGGAACTGGCTAACGTGGTCTCCAGGCTCGAGCGCCAGCGGGAGCAAATCGCGGGGGTCAGGATTCTGGGTAAAATCAATGGCGCGGTGGGTAATTACAACGCCCACCTTTCCGCCTACCCCGAGGTCGACTGGCCCAGCCTTGCGGAACAGTTCGTGACCGGTCTTGGCCTCCACTGGAATCCCTACACCACCCAGATAGAACCCCACGACTATATCGCTGAACTGTTCCATGGGATCTGTCGCTTCAACACGATTCTCATCGATCTCAACAGGGATATCTGGGGTTACATTTCCCTGGGCTACTTCAAGCAAAAGGTGGTTGCCGGTGAGGTGGGTTCCTCGACCATGCCCCACAAGGTCAACCCCATCGACTTTGAAAATGCTGAGGGCAACCTGGGTATCGGCAATGCCATCATGGAGCACCTGGCCAATAAACTACCGGTCTCCCGCTGGCAGCGGGACCTGACCGATTCAACCGTTCTGCGCAACCTCGGCGTCGGTGTTGCCCACAGTGTGATTGCCTACGAGTCGTTGCTCAAGGGCCTCGGCAAGCTCGAGATCAATACACCAAGGCTCGAGCAGGACCTGGACAATTGTTGGGAAATACTGGCGGAGCCCATTCAAACCATTATGCGGCGCTACCGGGTAGAAGAGCCCTATGAGAAGCTCAAAGCCCTGACTCGTGGCCAGACCATCAACCAGCAAGTGTTGGCGGATTTTATCGAGGCCCTCGACATTCCCGAGGAAGGCAAGGCCGCAATGCGGGCCCTGAGCCCGGCGAACTATATTGGCAACGCCGTTGAGCAGGCCAGGCGCGTCTAGTGCCCGGGTAGCCTGCAACGAATGATGCAAAGCGAACAGCGGCTGGCTATTCTTGGCGGGCTTACTGCCCGGCAGTTTCTCACTGAATACTGGCAGAAAAAGCCACTTCTGATACGCGGGGCCATAGTGCCCTCCGCGCCCCTGGTCGACGCCAATGAACTCGCCGGCCTCGCCTGTGAAGAAGGCGTGGAGTCGCGCATCATTCGCGGCGGCGGAAGCGACAACGACTGGGTGCTGGAGCATGGCCCCTTCGATGAGGCGTTGTTCGCGGAGCTCGGGGACAGCAATTGGACGCTGCTGGTGCAGGCGGTGGACCACTACTTTGATGAAGTTGCCAGGCTGAAAAAGTGCTTTCGATTTATCCCGGACTGGCGGCTGGACGACATCATGGTCAGCTTTGCCGCGCCGGGGGGTAGCGTCGGCCCCCACCTGGATCAATACGATGTCTTTCTGCTCCAGACGGAGGGCCGGCGGCGATGGCAGGTCGGCGAGCGAGTGGCCCATCCACCAGCGTTGTTGCCCCACCCCGAGCTGCAACTGCTAGCAGATTTCCACTGCGTAGATAGCTACATTCTCGATGCCGGTGACATGCTTTACCTGCCCCCGGGTGTCCCCCATTGGGGGGTGGCCATGGACCCCTGCCTCACCTGCTCCGTCGGTTTCAGGGCACCCTCGCATCAGGAAATTATCAGTCATTACTGCGATGATGTCGTCGCGGGGCTCGGAGCCTCTCGCTTCGAAGACCCCCAGCGGACGCCGGGCACAAACCCGGGTTTGATCGATGGCGATACCCTGGCGCAACTGCGCGGGATCATCGGCCAGCTGCAGAACGAAGGACGGCTTGCCGACTGGTTCGGTCGCTACCTGACAACGCCAAAATACGAATCAGAAACCGATGCACCAGATACCGGCGTACCGGAGCCGGAGCTTGCAGACCAGGGCGACCTGCACCTGGCTGCGGGCAGCCGACTGGCCTTCCATGAACTCGATGGACAGGTAACTCTGTTTGCAGACGGCGTGAGCTATGCCGGGAGCGGCTTGAACTGGGGGGAATTTGTCCATCGGCTTTGCCAACAGCATCGCCTGGACTTTGAAACCCGTGCTGCCTGGTATCGAGATCCTGCGATTCGCCCGGTCCTGTTGGCCCTGCTGCGGCGCGGCGTGCTGGTAGCATGAACAGTGGCAAGGTCGCCATCCGCAGGGCAAACTGGTGCCGTGATAAGGACAAGCTGTTGCAGGTACGCTGTGCGGTGTTCGTCGATGAGCAGGGCTTTCCTGCGGAACTGGAAAGCGACGAGGCCGACGCCGGGGGCTGGCACCTGCTGGCAGAGGTCGAGGGATTGCCGGTGGCGACCGCGCGTTGTTCCGCGGACGGCCAAATTGGCAGGGTGGCGGTGCTGCCCACGTTTCGTCGCCGGGGTATCGGTGGCAGCCTGTTGGCAGCAATGATTCGTGCGCGCGGGGCAGAGGGCGTCAGACCGCTGTACCTCAACGCCCAGGTGCCCACGCTTCGGTTTTATTCACGTTTGGGATTTGTTGCCACCGGTCCTCGTTTTATGGACCATGGGATTGAGCATTGTCGAATGGAATATTCCCCGGAGGTCCCCGTGCCATGACCAGCGATAACCCGATGCCGTTGTCAGGCGACAACGAAAACACCATCCAGACCAGCGACCCCCACGAGCTTGTTCAGCATCTGCACAGCATGCTGTTACAGGCCCGGGACTCGGTCCGAATTTCGAGCCCGCTCCTCAATCCCGCGATTTACAATAATGAAGAAATGCGCGCCATTCTGTCGCAGTTTGCCCGCAGCAGTCGCAATGCCGAGGTGCGAATACTCGTTTCCAATGCCAAGGTGATCGGCCAGCGGGGCCACCGCCTGCTGGAGCTGAACCGGCGCTTGTCAGGCTCGGTCATCATTCGCAAGCTTGATCTCAACGAACACGAGATTCAGGACGAATACCTGTTGGTGGACGACTGCGGAGTGATTGCATTCGGGGCCACGGAAAAGGACCCGGCAATCATCAATCATCAGGATCGCGTTCGCCACAGGACGCTGCGGGAGCAGTTCGACGTCCTGTGGCACAAAAGCCGGGCACCCACTGAATTGCGGCGCCTGGTCATCTGACAGATCGGAGAAAAGCTTGCTGTTGCGCCCGCCACGGCGATAGTGTCGGCGGACGCTAGCCCTTTTTGATAAGCCCGACAATAAATAACAGCAGGGCGGCGCCCACCGTGGCCATGATGATGGAGCCGATCAAGCCCCCGGCGGATAACCCCAGCAGGCTGAATACAAAGCCCCCAATGAACGAGCCGACAATACCCACCACAATGTTGCCAAGCAGGCCAAAGCCTCCGCCCTTCATCAGGTTGCCGGCCAACCAGCCTGCGACCGCGCCGATGATCAAAAATGCGATCAATCCCATTGGTTCCATACTTCAACCCCCTAGAAAGTTATCGTTGTTGATGTGGGCATTGGTCGCATCTATTGGACCTTGACCCAAGCATTAGTGCCTCCGTTAGATTAAGGGCTAGCCATCCCTTGATCCAGAACTCATAAGTTATAAAAAGCATATTTTAAATAGCGAAAAACCATAACAGCCCGCTATCGCTGGCCCCCGCCACCCCAACGAGCTCACCGGGGCGCTGAACAGCTTGAACCGGACCAAGCGCTTAGCCAACGCCCGCTGAGGGCCGCCAGGCTGCTGCCAGCGCCGCTTGCAGCTCGGGCTGGTCCTGCAATTGACTGTCCCCGCCCTGGGCGAATGACTCCGGCTGAAAGTCCGCCATGGCATCCACCAGCAACTGAACCTGGCTGGCAATCAGCGCAGCGGAATCCGTGGCGATTTCAGCTACGGTATGCTGGCCAGGCTGGAACCACCCTTCCAGGGTGACCGAATCCAGGTCATCCATTACGCTGACCAGAAGATCATCCCGCTGGCGGCTGAACCATAATTCCTCCTTTTCCACGCCACCGAAAAAAAGCAGGTCCTCGGCGCTATTGGCGCCATCGGCTAGCACGGTATCGTGACCGTGGCCACGCTCCATGTGGTAGGTGTCGGCGCCGGCACCTCCCTGTAGTTTGTCGTTACCCGACCCGCCGATGATCAAGTCGTCCTGGGCGGAGCCGATTATCGTGTCGTGTCCCCCACCAGCATCCAGGCGTTCGATATCGCGCAGCGCCGTGTGACTGAAATCCCAGAGGGTTCGGCTGTTGCTGCCGAGAATTCGATTGGTACCCCCGGCGCCATCAATGAGCTCAAGGGATGAAACCGCATCGAGCCTGGCGAGGCCAAAGTCGTCGTCACCGGAGCTCCCCAGAAGCGTGTCGTCGCCCGCATTGCCAAATAGAGTGTCGATGCCATCCTTCTGACCGATCACGATAAATACGTCATCGCCCCCGCCCCCGGCGAGACGGTCGTTACCCGGCCCCCCTGCCAGGGTGTCGGCTGCCGCGGAACCGATGATGGAGTCATGACCCTTGCCGCCATCGACAAGCGTGATCCGATGCAGTTCAGTCGCGCTGAAGTCCCACACCGTGCGGCTACTGGTGCCCTGCAAGCGGTTACTGCCAGTGCCCCCATCGATCAACTCCAGCGAAGAGTCCGGACCGACTTGGGCCAGTCCGATCACATCATCACCGTCGCCTCCCAGCAAGCGGTCGTAGCCGGCACCTCCGAATAGCGTATCAAAGCCGTGTCCGGAGCCGCTGACCAGAAATACGTCATCTCCCCCGGCACCCGCAAGTCTGTCGTTACCTAGGGCCCCCAGCAGGGTGTCGGCGCCAGCGGAGCCGATAACGGTGTCGTGACCGGCGCCGGGGCTGAGGAGGTCTATGTTTCGCAGTTCTGTTGCCTGAAAATCCCAGACGCTGCGACTGCTCGTGCCCAGGATGGTATTGACGCCGCCCAGGCCATCGATCAGCTCCACTGAGGAAACCGAATCGAAATAGCCCAGCCCCAGGCTGTCATCGCCCATGCTTCCCTGAATCGTATCGTCGCCCTCACCACCCAGAACAGTATCGAATCCCTGCCCAGCCCCGTGGATCAGAACCAGGTCATTACCGCTACCCGCTTCGATTCTGTCATTGCCCGCCCCGCCAACCAGGGTGTCTTCACCAGCGTCGCCGTAGAGGGAATCGTGTCCCCCATGGCCAAGGATATGATCGGCCAGTGGACCGCCTTGCAGCACATCGCGGCTGCTGCGGCCTTCGAGAAGCTGCGGGGGTGACTGGCTAACAGCGCCAATCAGGGCTTCGAACTGTTCACGATCCAGGGTTTCTCCTCCGTCAAAACGCACCTCGTCGAGGGCGTAGCGGGAATTGAAACCGTAACCCCGGCCGCGAAAATGATTGCTGACGGTCACTGTGCCCTGGGCGGACTCCATCACCAGGTCGTCGGCTTCCCGGCTGAAGCTGATATCCACGGGCCTGAAGCCGGCCCCGAAAACGGCCGCATCGGTGCTTTCCCCGCCCATGAAACTCTCACCCACGGTATCGTCGTAATTGTTGATGACGTCGTTCCCGAAGTTGGCACCGAAGCGATAGATGTCGTTGTCATTGCCACCGATGAGGTAGTCGTTACCCTCCCCGCCGATCAATTCGTCATCGCCCTCACCGCCCTCGAGTTGATCATTACCTCTACCACCGGCCAGAGTATCGTCAGCGCTACTGCCATAAATGCCGTCGTCGCCGTCTTCACCGCTCACCATTGGGTTGATTGCCCCTGCCCGGAGCACTTCATCACTGCTCGAACCGATGAGATTGGCCGCGGTATTTTCTTCCAGCACTGTGTAGGCAGGCACCTGGTCGAAAGTGGCCGCGGCGATGTCGGCGTTGTACCAGCGGTTGCCGTCCGCGAATAGAATGGCATCCAGGGCAGGGTTGCCCGACGCTAACCCCGCTGCGTAATTGCGCACCGTAAATCGATCTTCGGTATGTTTTATGGCAACCACGAGGTCCTGGTTTTGCATCCAGATGTCCAGGTCTGCAGCGCTGATCTGCTTGCCCAAGGCCAGAGTGTTGTAGCCGTTATCGTCACCTGGCCTCAGATCACTGGCCTTGAAATCGTAGAACCATGCCGAACCGTCCAGTTGATCGCTGCCATAGCCCCGGCCAAAGTGAATGGTGTCATCACCGCCACCGGAAAAAAGCCGGTCATCGCCGAAACCGGGATCGAAATAGTCGTTGCCGGAATAATTGGCGATGGTATCGTTGCCGCCTTCGGTGTGAATGCGATTGTCGCCATCGCGGTGAATATAGTTGCCGTATTCCTCGATGGCGTCGTACTGATCGTAGGAGTAGGTGCCACCACCGTAGGTGATGATATCGTTGCTACCACCGCTGAAGGCCGTATCGTTGCCACTGCCCAGCTCGATGCCGTTCAGCCAGGTGTTGACCGCACTCTGCAGGCTACGCCGGCTGTCGCCGCTGCGGGCCAGCGTATGACCGCCGACGAAAAGGTCATCACCCGGGCCCAGGGAAATATTGGTGATATCCCTGGCAAAGGGATCAATAATCCTGTCGCTGGATTCTGATCCGTAAAGCACAAAAGGTAGCGCTTCACCCCTGCGCAACAGGGCATCGTTGCTGAGCAGACTGGTGTCTTCCCCGATACTGGCGTGGTACTGGGCAAAAGAAAGGCTACCGGTGGGCGCAGCCTGGGGCAAGGTAAGGGCCAGACCCGGGCTGTCCTGGAACTCGATGCTCAAGGGTACGGCAGCCGCGTCTGGATCGATTTGTATGCGGCTGCTTGCGCCATGCAGCATCAAACCGAAATCCGTGATGTGCAGTTGCTGCGGACTGATACCCGTGCCAAAGCGAATCACGTCAGCACGGCTGTCCTGGTCGACGTCTGCGGCAATCCGGTCGTATCCCAAATCTTCCCGGGTATAAAAATAGGTATCATTACCTGCGCCTCCCAGCAGGGTATCGCTTCCGCTGCCGCCAATCAGCAGGTCATCGCCGCCACGCCCGTATAGGGTGTCACTGCCGGCTTGTCCGTCCAGCGTGCTGTCTGCTGACGTGTCGTAGAGAATATTGTCGGAATCGTCGCTGCCGGCATACAGTGCCGCATAGATAGCCTCTTTGTCCATGACCCGATCGTCGAGTAAGATCGCATCCAGGCGGCTGTTCCCGAAGTCGCCGGCGAGGTTGTTCGGCAGGCTTATGCGCTCACCGGCGTCACCCAGGTGGATGATAAGGTCACTGTACTGTTTATTGAACGTAAGTTCGCTGGCCTCGAAACCCACCAGGCGCAGGCTGTCATACTCGAGGTCCCCCCCACCGAGACTGATTATCGTGTCATTACCATCGCCCCGATAATATTCGAAGCGATCACTGCCCGAACCACCAAACAGCCAATCGTTACCAGGACCGCCGCGTAGCACATCATCCCCGGCATTGCCGTAGATTCGATCATCGCCACCCAGGCCGTACAGGCGATCGGCATCCCCGGAGCCATTGAGCGTGTCCGTATTTTCACTGCCCAGGATGGCCGCCTGGGAAGCGATGAAATCACTGTTCCAGACCGTTGCATCCTCGAATTCGATAGCGTCGATACGATGGGCCGTGGATAGAAAATAGCTCTTGACTCTGATTTCATCTTCAACTGAAACATTGGAATCCGTATCGACCACCACCCTCAGGTCATCACCGTCCCTGGCCAACAGCGTAGCGGCCGGATCAATGGCTTCGGAGAATCGCAGGCGATCGTACTTATCGGCACCGTCGTCAAACGCATCGATGGTATCGCGCCCGCCGCCGACACCAAAGATGAACAGGTCCCTGCCCGCTCCACCGATAAGGGTATCATTTCCTGCCCCACCGTTAATGGTGTCAGAGCCGATGCCTCCGTTCACCGTATCGTTGCCACCACCGGCATAGACCTCTCCACCGTCGGCGCTAAAGTGGAGTACATCCGCGTACTCCGAGCCGGCATTGAGCATCACGTCGAGGACGCCGGATTCATTTTCGAAGGTGAAATTGCCGAAGTGCTCGGTGGCTATCAGGATGCGGCTTTCCTCGCCGAAGGAGATCGCTGAAAGTCCGTTGGCCTGCTGCAGCAGGGTCCCGCTGGCTGTAATGCCGTTGAGTCTAACCAGCCCGCCATCGTCGTCGATGAGGTCGGTCCCGCTTCGCGCGCCAAAGATGTAGGTATCGGTGCCGCGGCCCCCGCTGAGCGTATCGTCACCGGCATCGCCATGGAGGGTATCCTGCCCCGGGCCGGCCCTGAGGCTATCGGAACCGTCGCCACCGTAGAGCAGGTCGTCACCCCAGCCGGCGGATAGCAAGTCGCTGCCCTCGCCGCCGAACAGGGTATCGGCACCGTGGAAGTCGGCGTCGACATGGTAGCTGGCCATGGCACCGGATGGCAGCACGATAGTATCCTCGCCGCCGTCGCTGTAAATCGTGTCCGCACCGCTGCCACCGAAAATCAGGTCGGCGCCGCCGCCGGCATCGACGGTATCGTTGCCGCTGCCTCCGAGGATGGTGTCGTCACCGTGGTAGGCGAAGGCCAGGTGCCTGTTTTCCGCGAAGGGATTGAGAATCCCTCCACCGTGCGCATCGTGGTATCGATCACCCCAGAGCACATCGTCGCCGTCTCCACCCCACAGGGTATCATTGCCGCCGTTGCCCTCGATGTAGTCCTGCCCGGCTCCGCCGTCGACAAGGTCGTTGCCATGCCACTGCCCCAGCAGAATATTGTCGTCACCCCGCAGAAGGTCATTGCCGTCGTCGCCGTGGAGCGTATCGTCACCCGCATTGCCGTCGATCCGATCATTACCGTTACCGCCATGTAATCGGTCGTTGCCGTGGAGCTCCGGTGCCAGCGCGTGATAGCCTGCGCTGAGCTCCTGGAAGTAGCCTGCACTGTTGAGCCTGTCGCCCTGGATACGATCGTGTCCGGTGCCACCATAAATTTCGTCATCGCCGATTTCGCCATCCAGTGCATCGTTACCCGCCTCTCCACGGAGCACATCGTTGTAGCTCAGGTGCGCCTGAAATCGCTGGACGGGACCAAACCGGGAGCTGTCGTTGCTGATGAATCCAGGACCGACGTCTTTGGCGTTGAAGAGGTCGTCGACGAACCCAGTGCGATTAAACGAATCGCCGAAGAGGAAGTCGTCTTCGGTGCCGCCCACCATGCGATCGTCTCCCGCGCCACCGAGCAAGGTATCGGAGCCTGCATCCCCCGACAGCATATCGTTGTAACTGCCGCCGTTGATGATGTCGTCGCCACCCCAGCCAAACAGGGTGTCGCTATCGTTGATATGCTCAAGCAAGCTGTCCCTTGCGGCATCAAACTCGGTACCCGCGAATTTGTATTCATCCTGTCCGAACAGCAGGTCGGCACCGCTACCACCGAAAATCAGATCGGAGCCGCGACCGCCGATCAGCAGGTCACCGGCGAATCCGCCATCCTGGTCGCTGCTGGCATTGATATAGTCGTCACCGTCCTTGCCATTGATCCAGTCACCGAACAATTCCTCGCTGTTGCCCCTGGCAATAGAGGTTTGGACATCGAACTGGCGGGTGTCCCAATTGCCACCCGCCAGCTGGTCGGCATCGCTGCCACCTTCGAAGCGGTAGGTGTGGGGGGGATCCGTGTCCAGAGCAGGGTAGTAGGCAGCGGCGTCGTAAGACAGGGATAATTGGTTGAGGGCAGCCTGGGAGGCGTCGGCCTGGCGCGCGTCGAATCCGGCGTGTATCCGCTCGCCCGTTCCGGGCAAGCCCTGCTCCACCGCAATACCACCCGTTGGATATTCCGGCGCGGGTGCACTGAGGGCGACACCGACATTGTTGGCCGGGCTGTAGCCGTCAACCAGGATATTCCCGGTGTTGACGACGCTTTCGAACCCGGTTCCGTCGTCGACGGTGCGATTGAAGTTTATCCACAGGCGGGATTGCTCGGGAATATGCACATACAGGGTGCCATCGGCGGCATCCCGGTAGATGTTCGAGGCAGGCCCCATTCTGGTGGCATTTGCGGCGCTCAAGGCCCGCCCGTTGTACTGGATCACATCGCCGGCAAGATCGCCGCTGAGGGTGGCATCCCCCTGCCATTCGCTGCTGGCTTCGAAAACGTAGGTATCGCTGCCCGGACCACCCACCAGGGTGTTATTGCCAGCGCCACCTTCGAGGATATCATTGCCGCCGCCCCCCTCCAGATAGTCATTGCCCCCCATCCCACGGAGGACATCATCGCCCCCGCTCCCGTAGATCCGATCATCGAGACCGCTGCCTGCGAGGGTGTCGGCGGCATCGCCCCCGAACACAATCCGCCGTTTCTGCCCCTCGTCGACAATCTGTTGCTGCAGGCCATAACGCCCGGCGATGAAGTGGCTGTCACTGGGCACATCGATGAAAACCAGGGCCTGGTCGCCACTGTTCTCGGCATTGTCGCTGTCCTCGGCATTGCGCTCCAGGATCGCTGCCAACAGCAGACTGCGGTCGGCAATCCAGGCATCGCTGAAGCGCTCCGGGTCGTAGTCATAGGCGCTGCCCGCAACCCGGGTGGTTTCCATGCCACCCGTGACGACAAACGGTGACAGGGTATCCAGGGCGTAGCGCCAGGCATTCCCCTGCAGGCCGCTGTTCGCATCCATCGCCAGTGCCCTGCCCTCGCTGATGGCCTCTGCTGTGAAGGCCAGCCGGAGATACCCTGCACCGCTGTGGGGGTCGTCCTGCAATACCCTGATGTCATCGTAAAACTGCTGTGCATCAGCCTGGCTGTTATAGCTGAAGTCATCGCCCAGCAGATTCGACAATTGGGTGACCGCAGAGGCCAGGGACCGGGTCGACTGGTTGTCGCTGGCGCTCAAAATGGCAGTGATCGACTCGGTGGAAAGGCTGTCGTCCAGGGCTGAGAACAGCCGATAAACAGACATCGACTCGACTAACAAAGACATCGAGTGGTTGCCAATACCGGAAAGGGGGCGGTTTTCGATAAAGAGACCGGAGTAGCCGCCCGGGCGAAAAAACGAAAATTTGTTGGCGACCACCTCCATCAGTTCATCGCCGTAAATATTGTGAAATCTCGCCTCCTCGGAGGCGTCCAGTGACAGGGACGCACGCAACTCGTTGATTAAACCAATGGGACCAACCCGGGATATCCCCGCGCCATTGAAGGTATACACCTGGTCGAACAGTTCCTGGTACTTGTAGCCCGCCCAGATACTCAGGTAGCCACCCAGCGAGTGTCCTGTGAAGTCCACGTTACCGATGAATTCGGCTTTGACCGTTCCCTGCGCATCCAGGATTCCGGCGTTTTGCAGGAACTGACCGATGCTGTTTTCCTGGCTGTAGTCCAGCAGCGTCGAAACCCCGGTGGTGAGGGCGGCATCCTGGATCAGGTCCATCGCACCTTCCGTGCCACGAAAGGCAATGCTGTGCTTGCCGGTGTTGACGTTCTGAAACAGGGTAGCGGAAAACCCGTTTAATTCGTTGGGCTGGTGGTAAACCACCCGGTAGTTGTCCAGAAAGTCGGTGAACTGGGCCTCGGTCCAGCCCCGGTCGTGGAAGCTGACGCCGTTATTGTCGGGATCCAGATAGGCCAAAGAATTTATAACTTCGGGTGTCCCGGTATTGTAACCGCGCGGTACGTAGTCCTTTGCGTTAAAAGTAACGTAGGCCGCGTCAGCCAGCAGTGCCGCCTGATACTGGTCTTCCATTGTTGCCATGATTGCTCTCCTTCCCTGGAGTGATTGGAATAATAAAACGATCCACGCTGGCAAGCCCCGGCACGTCGATCAGTTCCGGCACCACGTCCCGACAACTCACCGCACTGGCAAAGCTGCTGACGCTGAGGGCGGGCGCGGGGGCCAGCAAGAAGCTTTTAACCTCCACCACCTTCTCCCCGGACGCCATGTCCTTGGCGTACATGTAGCGCATAAAGATTCTGGAGCCGAAAACATTCTGCAAGCTGATGGTTTGGGAAGCGCCGGAAAACACCCCGTACTGCGCCGTGGGCGCCGGGATCGCCTCCAGCGCCAGGCAGCGCCCGGAGGCAAGAAAGTCCATATAGAGAAACTTCTTTCTCCTCGCCTGTTTCAGGAGCGCCTCATCGCACAGCCCCGAGCTCTGGGGTACCTTGGATACCCGGTAGAGTCCCGGCGCAATGGCGCTGATATAGCGCGCCTTTTTTTCCCGGCATTCAACAAACTCGTAATCCCAGTCGACCAGGAATCGGATTGCTTCGAAGCACTCCTGGAAACCGTCGTAGTACCCCGCCGCCGCGACCCGCTGATGAATCCTGGGGAAGCTCTCGGTGATGCAGAGCTCCCGCAGTTTTCCCACTCCCGGCGCATCACAACCCGCCAGCCACAGACACAGCGCCAGCGCGGATAGGCGCTGCAACGGGTTTATTGACAGGTGCCGTAGCCAATTACTCTTCATCGCTCGTCCCATAATTGTTCTGTCAGCCAAGCGCTTTCTCCATTGCCATCCGTTCGAGCAGGGCCCGCGCCTCATCAAATACCGGGTTCCAGTTCCCCGGCGCGCCCTGCTTGACCAGACGGTGGCTGGGATACCATGGGGTCGTGGTTGCTGCACTGCTGTAGATCCAGTAAGGCACGTATTGCAACAGGTTGATAACCGGCTTGTGGAGGCTGCCAGCCAGGTGCGCCAGGCTGGAGTCCGTCATCAGTACGACATCCATGGATTCCAGCGCACCAGCCGTATCGGCGAAGTCCTCGCATAGCTTGCCCAGGTCCGTGATCACCGCGTCCGCTCCAAGCTCGTATAACTCCCTCGCCCGGGGCCCCTTCTGTAAGCTGAACAGCCGCAGTTCGGGCATATCCAGCAAAGAAAGGAAGCGTGACAGTGAGGTACAGCGATTGTGATTATTCTTGAAGGTGATACTTCCACTCCAGACGATGGCAACTCGCAGGCGCCGCTCCGGCTGTTGCAAGAAGCCGAACGTGTTTTTTGCGTTTCGCGGCGTATAGAGCCGGGCAGGTGGTGGTACTGTGTCCAGCTCTGTATTAAACATAGCCAACAAGCTCATCAATGGACAATGGAAATCGGTGGCCTGGCAATCCGCACCGGGCGCGACCAGGACATCGGCACCCACTCCCGCAAACAGGCGATGGAGTTCAGGTTTGCAGCGCAGGATGACGGTCGCGCCCTGCGCTTTCACCAGGCGCACATAGCGTGCCGCGAGTATGGTGTCGCCATAACCCTGCTCGGCATGTAACAAGATTCGCTTGCCCTTGAGTGATTCGCCAGCCCAGCGGGGACAGGACACATCCGGTGCTGGCAATTCACCGAGTTGCCAGCGCGCTTCATAGCATCGCAGACCCTCCGCGTAGTGTCCCCCATGCAGCAAATTCTGGCCCCGCTCCCATTGCAGGGCGGGATCATCAGGGTACAGCGCCAGTGCCTGTTCCAGGTGGTGCAGCGCGCCTTCGAAATTGCGATCCTCTCGCAGGGCGCTGGCAATGTTGATTCGCACCTGCTTGTCATGGGGTGTTGCACTGACCAGCTGCTGGTGCAGCGCTATTGATTCGCCGAGCCGGTTCAGGTCTTTCAGCACGTTGGCAAGGTTACCCAGGGCGGCGATGTTTGCCGGGTCTATGTCCAGAGCCCGATGGTAACAGGCCAGTGCGGCAGTGAGCTGCTTGCGGGTGCGCAGGCAGGCCCCCAGATTCGACCAGATGCCGGTATCCCGCGGGTGATCCTGGAGGTAGGCCTTGTAGAATTCGACCGCGTGATCGATATGTCCACTGCGATGCAGGGTTACGGCCTGTTCGCGCTGGCCCAGGGGTTTTAGGGTGGGGTCAGGCAGTCCCTGCCCCGCCGGATATCGAGATAGTGCATCCATGCACACGCTCCTCATCGGGTCCTGATTTGTCGCGATTTATACCATTGCGTATTTTGCGGTCGCAATGGCGATGTCGAATACTACCTAAAGTGAGCCCACGCCCGGAGGTTGCAATGACTGCTCAGGTTGCTGACCTCGATTTCATACAACGATTCGTCCCCGCACGGCTTCACCGTAGGAGCGTTTTCCGATCTCGGTGGCAATGTTGAGAATGGCGCCCAGGGAGCGCAGATAAATATTCACCAGTCGCGATTTCGCCGGATGTTTATTAACCGTCCCCTTGAACCTGTTGTTGATAAATTCTTCCCAGCACGAGCCAGCCAGCTGGTCCCAGGCGATGGAAATCGTCGGCGAAAGGTTCTTTACAGAGTGAATCCAGTTGCAGGGCATAAACACCAGGTCTCCCGCTTGCTGCCTGGCCCTCACCGGCCGCGTGTTCTTCAACAGGGGATAACGGATAAAGTCTGGTGCGAAGATATCCTCGACGCTGGAACACACATATTGATGCTCCCCCGGATCTTCAAGATAAAGATTGTCGGCTTGATCCGGGCTGAAACCTATCCATTCCTTCTCGCCATAAAACAGGCTGATAAAGGTGTGCATAGGAGGCCAGTCGGCGTGCATAAACGGAAAGCTGCCGCCACTGCCGCCAAAGAAAAACTCCGCACAATGACTCCCCCGCTCAAAATACCACCCGGGAAAAAGTGAGCGCAGCAGGCGGTAGTTAGGCCAGGCGTACTTGACCCCCGGCGCCAGGTCCGGAATGATTTCCGGGAAGTCGGTCTCGATATCGATGCTGCGCAGATAGGGAGCCGGGTGGGAAGGCGTTGACGCCAACAGCGCCTCAACGATATCCGCCAACTTTTCTTTTTTGCCATCGACTTCGAAGAGTTTTGCACCCCAACGCTCAACCATTAGCGCAGGGGTCCATGCTGAAGCCGGAAGTTCACCCAGGGCTCCCCGAATGACCGCCGGACGCCCGGGTTTTGCGTACTCTTCGACAAAGCGATCATAGCTAATGTCGGTAAGGACATCGGCATCAGTGAAATGCTCGAATGGATAGCTCTGCGCGTCCCGTGTTCCCCTGCCCGCCCCTGAATCACGTTCCGGCATAGACTTGTTACCTTGTTTTTTTTATTGAAGGGAATTATCGGTCACACGGACCGCGGGAGTAAAGCAAGCCCACGGCAGTGGTGGGGTAAATAGTGTACAGCCCGAACCAGCGCAAAGGGTTGACAGTCGGCGGGCAATCAAGGTAGCTCAAAGGTCATCAACGATTGTCGGTGCCAGGCCGATTACCAGGTCTCGCCTGAATCCCGCGACGCCACATTCGGTGGAATTGATCGTAGACATCAATGGCACTTAATCCGATTCGGGTGTCTACCTCGGCAGGACCTTCGCCGACAGGGATGTCGGCGCAGAGCCCCCGGGGAAGGGTTTACGGCGTGTGCTGACGGGGTAGATGCCCGGAGCGGCGCTTTGAAAATCCTATGCGTTTCTCCTCAAGACAGTGCCATTCATCGTAGACATCATTGCAGCTGGGGTTTAACGTTTAGGGCCGAAAAGCGAGATAACGATAAAACGCCGAAGAGGACGAGTAGATGACGACGATAACTTCCCGAGAATACAAGATGATGTTGCGAGCCAGTAAGTTCAACGGCGCCCCGGAGAAGGTGGCTGCGGCCGCGACCGCCCTGTGGCAGGATCTGGCTTCGGCAATCCTGCCCAACGCCATAGCCGTCAGTGGGACCGAGGAAGTCAACCAACGCCGACGTCAGGTGCGCTTTTTTGATACCGAGGATCATTGGTTACGCAGCAACGACTATGTGGTTCGCGAACGAATGGATCTGGACAAAAATGAACGTCAGCTGACGTTGAAGTTCCGCCATCCCGATCGTTATTACAGCCAGGATCGCTCCATGGATCCCTCGGAAAAGTTCGACCACGACATGAAATTTGAGGAAGACATCAAACCTCCCTTCCAGTCGCTCTACAGCTATTCAAGCTGCATTTTAATCAAAGCCAAGACGGAAATAACTGATTTGGAGCAGATCGGTCAGTTTTATCCCGGCCTGGAGAAAGCCGTGGATGAGTTCCCCGGAGAGGCCCCACTGAAGCAGGTTGGAGACTTCACAGCATTCGAAGCAGTGATCAAGGGAACCAGTTTTCAGATCAGTAAGGAACCGGAGTTATTCGCCGTGTGCTCTCTCACCCTCTGGTACGCGGAGGAAGCCGATGAAAAACCGCTGGTAGCCGAGTTCAGCTTCAAGTACGAGGATGCGAAGGAAAACTTCAGCGGCAAGGCTGTGAACCGGGCCTACAAAAGTTTTACCGCCATGCAGGAGCAGCTCAAGTCGTGGATCGATGGCAAGTCGATGACGAAAACCGCCTACGTCTACGCCCAGGCAAAATAGCGCATCGGCTGATGCATATACCGGCTGCGGTTCAATTGGCACTGTCGGGGCAGGACAATCAGGGTGTCTCGGGCAGGGGGAGTCGAACCGACAGCGCGGTCTTGAGGCCGACGAACTGCACTTGTTCAATACCCTGATAATTGCGCAGCGAGACGACGCTGCACGGCGAGGTGAGAACCGTGGCTTGCAGGGCATCCGCCGGAGGCGAATCGAGCTTCACCTGCAGAATCAATGCGTCCTGTGTGCGCTGCCAGTCGTAGGTATCGACAATAACCCGATAGCCGGTGGAAGGTTGCTGTCCGGCTGCAATCACTACCAGGGTCTCGTCGGCGCCAAGGACCGGCTCCGGGCTGGCGTCCGGCCCCGGCTCGGATGGTTCGGGTAAAAAGCGGCCATCACGCGTCTGCAGCGAGCGCCATTGGGATGCACTCTCGATAACGTAGGCAGTGGGCTGCTCAACCGCGCACTGATCCGAATGCAGCACCTCGGAGATTCTCAGCCCGGCATCCGCCGGCAGCGGCTCACAGGCTGTGACAACTGCCGCCAGGCAGAAAACTACTGCCGGCAGGTAGCTCGCATGCCGTTTGGACAATTGGCCGTCAGCAAGATCTGTGGATAAAATCGGTTTCACTTCAGGGTCCTCGTTCAAGGCTACTGGCGACATCCCTTTGCTGCATCTCAATATCGAAGCTGGCCTCTATCGCCAGGTCGAAATCCAGCCCGGTTATATCGCGATCCACGAGTAAATCCTCGGGGCGGTCACGGGTAGGCCAGGCGCCGCAGGTTTCCCCGGCACCGCATATGAAGCGGTCGTTGTCGATGTCGGATCCCGCATATATCCGGTAACTGCCCCTTGCAACGGCCTCCTCGAAGCTGAAGCGATAGCGGCCCTCGGCATCGAGCTCGGCGGTGGTCTGCAAGCTGGTCTCGGAGTTGCCGTCTTCCCGCAACAGGATATAAACCTGGCCTGGACTACCGACGCCGGCCTGCTGCCGGATGACCTGCAGATATACGGGCACTTCCAGGCGGGAGTTGTTCGCCAGTGCGACAATAATCTTGCCCTCGTGAACCGCTGTATCCAAACCCTCGGGATCTACCTGAACAATGTAATCGCCTGTCCCATCGACGGCGACATTGTTGCCCGGGGCGACGTCAAGCCAATCCTGATCGCCAGAAACCGATACGATAGCTGAAGCGCCATCACCCTGGGCCTCGAGCTGGAGGACCTTCAGCGATTCACCCGCCGCAAAATCCAGCACGGTCGGGTTGGCGGTGATCACCCCGGGCTGGCTACCTCCTCCGAGCGCCAGGGCGGCCTGGACTGCTTTAAGGGCATTGATCCTGCCATAGCCGAAGTCATCGTCCCTGCCCGGCGCGCCAAGGTCAGTCACCGCGGTGCCGTTGGCAATTGCCCGATCGAATTCCAGCGGTGTCAAGGCCGGGTAAACCGCTTTCATCAGCGCCGCCACACCGGCGACATGGGGTGCCGCCATGGAAGTGCCGCTCGACCAGCCGTAGCGGAATTCTATGCTTCCGGATGAATCATCGCCGAGTAGGCTGAGAATGCGGTCGGAATAGCCATCGGCGTCGCGGTCGAAGTCGTCGCCCCCTGGCGCTGCGACGTCAATATAAGCCCCGAAATTGGAATAGGCAGCGCGCTCTGAACCGGAATTGATGGCACTCACCGCCACCACGCCATCGTAGGCCGCGGGATAAAATCGGGATGAACTGGCATTGTTGCCCGCCGCAGCGATCACTATCACCCCTGCTCTGCGGGCTTCAGCGATGGTATCCGCCAGCGTCTGGCTGTAACACGCGAGGCAGCCGAGACTAAGATTAATGATGTCCGCCCGGCGCGCGGGAATACGGCCACTGTCGTTCGCCAGGCCCGAGGCGTAACGGATGCCCTGCACCAGGTCGTAACCAGACCCTCCCCCGATGCCAAGCACCCGAACAGGCATGATTTGCGCCCCCCAGGAGACTGCTGTCACTCCTCTGGCGTTATTGCTGAGTGCGCCAATGGTTCCGGCCACGTGGGTGCCATGAAAACTGCTCTGGGCCGAGGCCCCCTCGCGGTCACCGGGATCATTCGGGTCGGCATCGATCCCATCGCCGTCACCGGCGACGGCAGGATCCCTGATAAAATCGTAACCCGGCACCGTTTTGTTCTGCAGATCCGGGTGACCGAGCAATACCCCGCTGTCTATCACCGCCACCACCACGGGCTCCGCGACTGCCGAACCCGTGGATAGGTCCCAGGCGTCCGGCAGATTAATGAAGGGGTAGTGCCACTGGAGATCGTAGAAGAAATCGTTGGGTATAGCGGTGGCCCGAAGGCGGTAATTCGGTTCGGCGGTGGCCACATCGCTGCGCTTTCGCAGGGCCTTGGCGAGGGCAAGGGTGAGATATTTTGCATCCGCTTGCGGACCCGACATTGCCGTTGTTGCTGCGCCTGCGCGCGCCTGAGTATAGTCCGCGGTCAAACCCTCATTGTTCAATCGGTGCAGCAAATCGCGGCAGCGTCGAGACGATGCGACCTGGGTCAGCTGCAGGTTTGCGGAGACGAGAGAGCTGACCGAGGGCTCGGCGGCAAGCAGGCCGGCGGTGTCGACGCCGAGGCTTGCACTGACATAGCGGTTCTGGTGGTAAGCCAGCATGAGCTGATTCGGAATGAAATCTACCGAAGCGCTGCGGCGAGCGATCCGGCCCGAGGTGAAATCGCTGCCAATCCTGAGTACGTACTTGGTCGCTCCCTGACTTGCACGCAGCATGACATAAGCAGTGCCAGACTGGGGCACGATGATGTTTTCGAATTCGGAATCGTCAGCATCGGAGAAGGCCAACAGTTGGTTATCCTGGTCGAACAGGAATAAATCGATATCCTGGGCGCCGGGGTCGTCCCTCTGGAAGTCGGAGAGCTGCAGCGATATTAGCTGCCCTTCAAGCAATTCGATACGAAAAAAATCCAGGGTATCACCCCGGTCGGCGAAGCGATCTCCAGGATCCCCGCTTGGGTCACTGCTGACGAAGCCGTTGGCAATAACGGGGTTTGGCAATGTCTGTGCAAGCGGCGCGCTGTCGTTCGGCAGATAGGGCGCTGCGGGATCGTTGACATCACTGTCGGTGACTATATTGCCGGCCACCCTGATTTCGCCGCTGAGCGAAAACCCCGGGAGCACGGTGAGTGGCCTGGTCACCGAGGCGCGGCCGCCCCGGTTATCGACAACCGTCAGCGTCACCTGCTTGTCGCCCGCCGACCGGTAGCTATGGGTTACCTGGCGGCCCTGGGCGCCACTACCATCACCGAAATCCCATAGATACTCACTGATATCGCCATCGTCATCTGAGGAGGCGCTGGCATCGAAAAACAACTCGGTATTAAGTTGCGGGGCCTGGGGCTCGACCTGAAAGCGAGCCACGGGTAATGTATTGCCCGGTGGCGTGTCACCACCGCCGCCCCCGCCGCAACCAGTGGTTAGCAGCAAGAAAAAAAGAATCCCCGGTAGAAAACGGGCAAATAAAGGCATAAAGCAGTCAGGTTCCAGGTCAACGAATACGGTTTTTGAGTATGGCACAGGGCGCCGTTTTGCAAAAATTCCCCTGCGGGGTTCCCACGATCCCGGCTGACGTCCTATTCCCATTATACGCGCCCCTGGCCCTGACTTTCACCGGTAACGGCGAGCCTAAAGGATTTTACCGGCCTGTGTTAGTATGCCGACGGCAGGCTTATCTGGATGATGTCCGGCGCCATCGCCCCCTCGGGCCGGGCCGGTCACAGGGCACGCCGTTCAAGTACAGCTTCCCCGGCAACCGTCCACCACCAGCTTTACTGTCATTATCACAGGTCAGACACCATCATGGCGATCTTGCAGGACAAAACAGCGCTGATAACCAGTGCCCTGGAATACATGGGTCCGGCGATTGCCGATTTATTCGAGCGCGAGGGTGCCCGCGTCATCCGTGACTGCGGCGACAACTATGGCGATGCAGAGGTCGAGGCTATGATGGGTTCCAACGTGCCTGATATTCTTGTCGCGAACCTCGCATCACCACCGCGCACCGCCCCCGTCGACTGCATCGCCGATAGTGACTGGCGCCAATTGTTTGACAGGCTTGTCGACCCTTTGATGCGCCTGGTGCGCGGCGCGGCCGGCCCGATGAAGGCGCGGGGGCACGGCAAGATCATCGCGGTGACAAGTGCCGCCCCCTTGCGGGGTATCCCCCATGCCTCGGCCTATTGTGCAGCACGGGGAGCCCAGAACAGCTTTTTACGCGCGGCCGGGTTGGAACTGGCGAAATACAATGTCCAGGTAAACGCCATTGCCCAGAATTATGTGCGCAACCCGACCTACTACCCAGATGATGCCTTGGAGCAGGACGCCTTCAAACGTCACCTGCAGCAGATGGTACCCAGCAAACGGGTCGCCGAGGGGGAAGAAACAGCACAGCTGGCGCTGTATCTGGCCGGTCCTCGCTGCACCCACATGGTGGGGCAGGTTTTGCCGCTGGCCGGCGGCTGGGCGACGACAACGGGCTAGGTTGAAGTTTATGAGCAAACGTTTACTGTTGCCCTGCTTCGGCCTGCTACTTTGCGCCTGCTCCGAGATCGAAGGCAATGGGTCACCCGGCTATGCCGTTGACCCCGCTACCATAGACGTCAGTCGGGCCGACTATTGCGATATTACTCAGCCTCGGCAGTGCCTGTTCCCCTTTCCCAACGACTTCTTCACCACGCAGGACGGGACCTCCGCAACCGGTATCCGCATTCATTTCGATCCCCGGGCCATGCCGCAAAATGCTGCCGGCGACCCGTTTGATGTCAGCGAACACAACCGTAACGACGGATTTTCCCCCGGACCCACCCTGTTGGCACACGTGCCCGGCGTCGACCTGGCGCAGACCGGCGCAGCGACCATCACCGCGATCGACCGCTCACTCCCTGTCGCTGCGCCTATCCAATTGCTCCACGCCGCCACCGGCGAGCGCCAGTTGATATGGGCAGAACTCGATGCCTATCCTCAGCCGGAGCAGGCGCGCGCGCTCCTGATTCGAGTAGCGGCTAACTTGCAGGAAGGAGAGCGCTACATAGCGGTACTGCAAAATCTGCGCAACGCTAATGGCGAACGCCTTGAAGCGGAAGCTGCGTTTGCCGTGTACCGTGACGCGATTCCTTCGTCCGTGCCGGAGCTGGAGCAGCGTCGTGCCCACTTCGAAGCCCTGTTCAAAACCCTCCAGGGCTACGGTATTCAGCGCTCGGATTTGTATCTGAGCTGGGACTTCACGGTAGCCTCGACCGACAATCTCACCGCACGCATGCTGCATATGCGAGACATCGCCCTGGCCGACCTTGCCGGAGATGCGCCTGCAGCGTCTGTCACCAGTGTGATTGACACCAGCCCGGGGGAAAACCCCTACTGGGCGAGGACGGTGCGCGGCACCTTCGAAGCTCCAAACTTCATGGATTCCAGCGACGCCGGCCCAGGGTCGCGCCTGTATTATCCCAGTCTGCGGCCGGATGCCCTGCCAGACCAGCGTACCGCCAATGCCCGTGTCGACGTTCCCTTCCTTTGCGCCATCCCCCATAGCGCCATTGCCGATGCGGCCAACGGTAGTACCGATACCCGTGTAATCATTATGGGCCATGGCCTCTTCGGTAGCCGGGACTCGCTGCCGCAGATGGGGCCGATGGCAGAGCAGCACAAGCTGTTGATGTGCGCCGTCGACAGCTGGGGCATGTCGCGCCAGGATATCCCGGTCGTTTTCTCTATTCTGTCAAATATCAGCCTGTTTCCGACCCTGGCTGACAGACTGCAGCAGAGCTTTCTCAACACTATTCTGCTGTCCGAGCTGATCGTCAATGCCGCCGGCTTCGCCGCCTCGCCGGTTTTTCAGAACGATGCCGGTCTGCCTTTGTTCAGGACCGGCGAAGTCCACTACGAGGGCGTGTCCCAGGGAGCCGTTCTCGGTGGGGCGCTGGCGGCCGTCAATCCCTACTTCGAGCGCGCGGTGCTCAATGTAGCGGGGATGAACTTCAGCTTTCTGATTTCTCGCAGTAGCGCCTGGTCTGCATTTGCAGCGGCCTTCGACCCGGCATATCCCGATCCCCTGGACAAACCCCTGGCATTCGCATTGATCCAGATGCTGTGGGATCGGGGGGAAAACAACGGCTACGCGAACCATATCACCGACAGCATCCTCCCGGGGTCAACCCCGACCCGATTGCTGATTCACACCGCCGTCGGCGATCAAACCGTGAACGAAACGACGGCTGAAATTCTGGCCCGAACGGTTGCCGCTCAGCGCCACAATCCGACGGTGGTCAGCGGCCGACACATAGCAACCCTGCCCTACTCAGGCATCGCCCCCATCACTACCTATCCCCATATCGGTAGCGGCCTGATGGCCTGGGACTCGGGGCCATTTCCCATCAATGGTCACGCCGGCACGCCGCTGCAGCGCCTGGACAACCTGCCCCAAACCCAGGGCTACAACCCCCACAGCATGCCTTTCCGGCAGGCTGACGCCCAGCGCCAGAAGGCGGTTTTCTGGCGCACCGGGCAGATCGTGAACGTGTGTGGGGCATTGCCCTGCCTTGGCGACGGTTACGATGGAACCCCCGATGATAGCGGCGCAATGCAGCCGAACGCCCTTCAGGGCGGCGAGTAGAGTACCCGCCACCCCTGCCCCGGGGGAATCCATCGCGTTGCGTCCTGGCCCCCTGAGCATCCTGCCGGCGGCCGGCCAATTCGGTATTAGTTCCGCCACACGCCGATTACTTTTGGCAACGACCGGCATTACTATCTCTTGCATGTTTTAACGGATTAAAACAGATAAACAGGGATGTCATGCCACACGCTATCGATCGTCACCACTGCCCGGACTCGGGCATCCAATGTCTCGCCATCGTCGCTCAGTTCCATCAAATTCCGGCCGACCCGGCGCAACTGCGCTATGAATTCGGCCTCGGAGCGACTCCTGCGGGCACTAGCGGGATACTGCAACTGGCTGCAGAACTTCAACTGCATGCACGCCGGCGGGACAGCATCCTCCCCGAGGAATTGGCGGAACTGCCGATGCCCGCCATTGCGCGCTTGAATGACGGCCACTTCGTGGTGATCGCCAGGGTAGCCAATGATCAAGTTCTGGTGCACGACCCCAGGGAAAAAAAGCCGCTGTCATTGCCGCTGGCCCTGTTCGGCGAGGGCTGGAGCGGTACCGTCATTCTGCTGGGGCGCCGGCGCAAAGCGTTTTCAGGTCAAACCCGCTTCGGCATTCGCTGGTTCGTTCCGGCGGTGCTGAAACACAGGCAAGCGTTGCTGGAAGTGCTGACGGCCTCCTTCTTTCTCCAGCTATTCGCCCTCGCAAGCCCGCTGTTTTTTCAGGTAGTGATAGACAAGGTGCTGGTCCACGGCAGTTTGAATACCCTCGATGTGCTGGCGCTGGGCCTGCTCGTTGTCACCCTGTTTGACGTGGTTCTGGGTACACTGCGCAATTACCTGCTGGCACATACCAGTAACCGGATCGACGTGTTGCTGGGCGCGCGCCTGTTCAGGCACTTACTCGCACTACCCACCGCCTATTTCAATGCGCGTCCCGTCGGCGACACGGTGGCCCGGGTGAGGGAGTTGGAGAATATTCGCCAGTTCATTACCGGTTCGAGCCTGACCGTAGCCCTGGATCTGCTGTTCACCGTGGTATTCCTGGTGCTGATGCACAGTTACAGTCCCACCCTGACAGCGGTGGTGCTGGTATCCATCCCCTGCTACGCGGGCCTTTCCCTATGGGTCACTCCCCTGTTGCGCAATCGGCTGGAAGAAAAGTTCCAGCGGGGTGCCCAGAACCAGGCCTTCCTCGTCGAGGCGGTACATGGGATCGACACCCTCAAGGCCGCCGCCGTAGAACCGCAAATGCAACGTCACTGGGAGGACCAACTCGCAGCGTACGTGTCGTCCTCCTTCAGGGCTGGCAACCTGGCCAACCTGGCGACCCAGTGCGCCACCCTGATCAACAAGTTGGTCAGTATCGCCATACTCTGGCTGGGTGCGACCCTGGTGATCGGTGGAGCTTTGTCGGTCGGTCAGTTGATAGCATTCAACATGTTCGCAGCCCGGGTCAGCTCGCCGGTGCTTCGCCTGGTGCAGCTATGGCAGGATTTTCAACAGGCGGGGATCTCCATCCGACGCCTGGGCGATATCCTCAATACCCCTTCGGAAACACACGCCAACCCCAACCGCAGCAACCTTCCGAACATCCACGGCAAGATTCAATTCGACCACCTCGGGTTTCGCTACCAACAGGACCGCTGCGAAGCCCTCAACGATATCTGCCTGCAAATAGAACCCGGTGAAGTGGTCGGCATTGTCGGCCGTTCCGGCTGCGGCAAAAGCACGCTCAGCCGCATGATCCAGCGCCTGCACACCCCCACCGAAGGCCGCTTACGGATCGACGATACCGACGTCGCGATGATGCAGCCGGCCTGGTTGCGCCGCCAGATCGGCGTGGTCCAGCAGGAAAGCTTCCTCTTCAATCGTTCCGTCAGGGACAATATCGCCCTCCAGGACCCCGGCATGGAGATGTCCCGGGTAATCAACGCCGCCAGGATCGCCGGTGCCCATGAGTTCATCAGCGAACTACCCGAAGGCTACGATACCCTGGTCGGCGAGCAGGGGTGCATTCTCTCCGGGGGCCAGAAACAGCGAATTGCCATCGCCCGGGCATTGGTGGGTGACCCCAGGATTCTTATTCTCGACGAGGCTACCAGCGCCCTCGACTATGAGTCAGAAAGCCAGATCCAGAGCAATATGAAAACCATCTGTCGCGGGCGAACAGTGCTGATTATCGCCCACCGCCTGTCGACGGTGCAGCATGCAAATCGGATAGTGGTGATGGACAAGGGGCGAATCGTCGAGCAGGGTTCTCATCAGCAGTTGCTGGCAGCCGGTGCCTGCTACGCGCGGCTATATTCCCATCAATTGGGCGCTGCCGCGCAAGCCTGAGCACATTTAGGACGAATGGCACTTACTAAGCGGATTCGGGTGTCTACCTCGGCAGGACCGTCGCCGACAGGGATGTCGGCGCAGAGCCCCCAGGGACGGGTTTACGGCGTGTCCTGACGGGGTAGATGCCCGGAGTGGCGCTTTGAAAACCCTACCCATTTCTCCTTAAGTAAGTGCCATTCCATTTAGGACTCATTCAACTACCGATGGGCAAAGCGATGAAACCACTCAAAGAAAAAAACCTGGACAAAGCGCGCCAAAAACGAAGCCGGCATGCGCGGGACAGGCTGCAGTTTTCACCCGCCGCGATCCAGATCGAATCCGCGCCACCCCCTATCTTCGGCCGCGTGATCTTGTGGACCATCATGCTGCTGGTTGTGATAGCGATCCTCTGGGCTTACCTGGGGCGGGTCGATATCGTTGCCGTGGCCACTGGCAAGATCATTCCCAGCGGTAAAGTGCGCCAGATACAGCCCTTCGAGCGAGCAGTGGTTCAGGAAATCCATGTTCGGGATGGTCAGCGGGTGACCAGAGGCGACCCACTGGTCAGCTTCGACTCGACTTTCAGCGCCGCCGATCAACAGCAAGCGATGGACGATTTGCAGGATGCCGGGGCCCGCTGGCTGGTCGAATATGCTTACAACCAGTTTTTGCAGAGTCAATCCACAGACCGCGAGACCCCGGCCGGGCTGATCGAAACAGCCACCCGGCAGTTAGCGTCAGACAAGACAGGCATTGCCGTGGTCACGGATCATCAATTCCTGACCCGGCTACTGGCCAACCGCATAGCCTTGCATCAGGCAGAAACGGCAGCATTGCAACAGGAAATGGAGGCGCTGGCGGGCACTAAACGCAGTGCCCGGGCTATTGTGGAGGGTTTGCAGGCGACCCTACCCATCATCGATGAGCGAACCGAATCGATCCGGGCCCTGCTGGCGCGTCAGTTGGCCTCCAGGGATCATTACCTGCAACAGGAACAGCAGCGAATTGAAGCACGGCAGCGGCTGGCGAGCGAAAGCGCGCGGGTTGCCTCGCTGGAGGCGCAGATCGGTGAGGTACGCGCCGGGCTGGAACGGCTTGCGCAACGGGCACTGGAACAAAACCTGACGGCCCTGAATGACGCTCGACTGCGCAGGGCCATGGCGCAACAGCGCCTGCGCAAGGCCGATGAACAACGCCAGCGTTCAGTATTGCGTGCGCCGGTTGACGGGATCGTTACACAACTGCAAATTCACACGATCGGGGGCATCGTGAGACCCGCGGAAATGTTGATGAACCTCACGCCGATTAACGAGCGACTGGAGGTCGAGGCTTTCATCCGCAACCGGGATATCGGCTTCGTCAGACCTGGCCAGCCCGGAGCCATAAAAATCGAAGCCTATAACTTCACCCGCTACGGCAGTATCGATGGCACCCTGCGAACCCTGTCCAGCGATGCGGTCGAGAAGGAAGGCCTGGGGCTGGTGTATCCGGCGATCGTCAGTATGTCTGCCAACCGTATTGCTGTCGGCGATCAATTGATGGCCCTGACAGCGGGGATGAGTGTGAGCGTCGAAATCAAAACTGGTCGTCGCCGCATTCTCGATTACTTTCTGTCGCCGCTGCTAAAGATGGCTAGCGAGAGCATTCGCGAACGCTAGGGCGCGAGCCCTGGCGACTTCAATCAGGCGACGCTCGGGCCGACCCGACCTCTCCCTGCGGTGCGCCTGAAAGCGCCTCGATCGTCTGCTGGAGGGAGTTCCAGCCAATGGCGGCTGGCTCAGCCCGACCAAAAGTAACCACGGTTTTTCCAGTGCTATCACAACATTCGATGGAATAGGGAATGATACGCAGTTCTGCCGGGGCTGCGGCAATGATCTCGCGCAACTCGGACTGCCGATCGGAGGCCTTGCCGCCGCCGGGAGAAACGGCAAACTCCCGGTAAACGATCTGCCTAGACTTCACGAGGTTGGCTATTTCCGCCAATGCCGCGGCGGATTGTTGATCCGGGTCTGTCGGTATCGACCGACAAAGTTTGAACCACCAACCCAGATACTTGTGCCGATAGAGGGGCCGGGGAATCAGCAGTTTTATTTGTCTTGGCGATGCCAGTTGCAACCAGGCCCAGTCATCGTTTTCGCCGGGTTTACCCACCAGTAGCGCACCCGCGGATTCCGGTAGATTGCGAACACCCAGCCCCTCGACTTTTGCCAATCTGCCGCCGCTGCGTGCGAACAGAACGCAACGTGCCAGGGATTGCGGCAGCATGACCACGGTGTAGAGACCGCCGCCGAGCGCAACCATTACCAACAGGCTCAATATAAGCACCGCACTGGCACCGGCGGATGACAGCATCACCGTGACCAGCAGGAAAACCAGCATGGCGATATTCTGGAACAGGTTGTTGCCAGCCAGCACCTTGCCCAGTTCTGTGTCCTGGGCGTGAAACTGGATCAGCGCGTTGAGGGGCACGATAAAAAAACCGCCCATCACGCCAATCATCATAAAATTGACAACATGGCCTGTATTGCTATGAATGTTAGGGATCAATGCCAGGCCGGTGACGATGCCAGCGGCCCCAAGGGGAACCAGCGCCAGTTCGATATGCCTGCGCGACCAACGGCCCGCCAGCAGCGCCCCAAGCATAATACCCAGGCCGCTGGCGGCCAGGGTACCTTGAATCATCACCGTATTGGTTTCACCCAGGGTCTCCTTGGCGAAGGCCGGAAAGGTGGCCAACATCACCTGACTGACCGACCAGAACATCGCCAGTCCGGTGATCGCCAGCCGGATCGTTGGCTGGCGTCGAATGGGCTCGATGTTCTGGCGCAGCGCCCTGCCCCGCCGGTAGTCCCCCCAGTCGAAACGCATGGCGCTTGCGGTTTGTTCGAGTTCCGGTACGCGGTAGGCGAATACCAGTTGCAGCAGGCTATTGGCCACCAGCAGCCAGCCCAGCGGGGCTATTGCCGACAGAATCGTGGCTTCATTGAAATGCAGATCAGCATCGTAGCGGGCCTCAAACAGGATCGAGTAGACGAAGGTCCCGAGTAGAATGGCGATGATAGTGACCGCCTGCACCGCGCCATTGCCCTCCCCCAGCCGCTCTTTGCCGAGCAGGGTCTTGATATAACCGTATTTGGCCGGAGAGTAAAAAGCACTTTGCACGGCCAGCAAAAAAGTCATGCAGAATGCGGCAATAAACCAGCCCTGGTAGTAACAGAGGGTAATTGCCAGGGTCAGACCCAGGGCAGCCCAGGCTGCGGCCCGCATCACCCGGTTTTTGGGGTACTTGTCAGAAAGAAAGCCGGAGGGACTGAAGAACAGAATAAAGGGCAGCAGGATCAGCGCATTGACGATGGCCGTCAGCATGATCTGGACATTACCGTCATAGACTTTGAAAACGGTATTCTGGACGATGATCTTATGCCCCAGGTCGATAAAGGCATTGAGAAACACGACGACGATGTAGGCGAAGAAACCGGTTTTTCCCAGCAAGCCTTTCATTGGTCGCGTTTCCGATTACGGGTTCGGCGGGAGCCGGCTCTCGCCGGCGTTGACGGGGCTTCTCTGGGGCGGCTTCAGGACCGTTTCCACTGGGTTCCCCCGCGGCCATCCTCCAGCAGCACGCCCTGTTGTTTGAGCTGTTCGCGAATTTCGTCAGCACGGGCGTAGTTTTTCTCGCGCTTGGCCTGCTCGCGCTCGGCTACCAGGGCCTCGATAGCCTCGTCCCCTGGCGCATCGGCAGCACCTGACTTGAGAAAACTCTCCGGATCCTCCTGCAGCAGGCCCAGTACTGACCCCAGGCCTTTCAGGGTTCGCGCCAGTTTTCGGGACTCGGCATCCTTGCCGTCAGCGCGCAGCAGATTGAGTTCCCGCACCAGTTCAAACAGCACGGACAGCGCCACAGGCGTATTGAAATCGTCATCCATCGCGGCGACAAAGCGTTGCACGAAGGCGTCTTTTTCGTCCAGCGCCTGTAGCCCGGGGGCTTCCTCCAGAGCAATGCCCCGCAACGCCGTGTACAAGCGCTGCAGCGCGCCGCGGGCAGTTTGCAGGGTCTCGAGGGAATAATTGATAGCGCTGCGATACTGGCTGCTTATCAGCAGGTAGCGCACCACCTCGGGATGATACTCGGCTAGTATTTCCCGGATAGTGAAAAAATTCCCCAGGGACTTGGACATCTTTTCCCCGTCTACCCGCACCGCGCCGGCATGCATCCAATAGTTGACGAACTGACAACCATTGGCAGCCTCAGACTGCGCAATCTCGTTTTCATGGTGCGGAAATGGCAGGTCTGGACCGCCGCCGTGAATATCGAAATGCGCGCCCAGGCAGCTCCGCGACATGGCCGAGCATTCGATGTGCCAACCCGGCCTCCCCGGGCCCCAGGGGGAGTTCCAGTGCGCCTCGTCCTGGCTGGTGGCTTTCCAGAGGGCAAAGTCGCGGTGGTCGCGCTTGATGTCCCCGGTTTCGATACGCGCACCGGCGAGCAATTCGTCAGGCTTTTTGCCGGAAAGGGAACCGTAGCGCGGGAACTTCTTCACCGCATAGTAGACATCGCCATTGGCGGCGATGTAAGCGTAGCCCTTGTCGACCAGAGTCTGGACCATGGCAATGATATCACCCATGTGGGCGGTGGCTCGTGGCTCCTGGTCCGGGGGCAATACTCCCAGGCATGCCTCATCCTCGTGCATGGCTGCAATAAAGCGTTCGGTGAGTGCCTGGAAAGGCTCGCCGTTACGTTGTGCCCGGTCGATGATCTTGTCGTCGATATCGGTTATGTTGCGCACGTAGTCGACCGTATACCCGCTGGCGCGCAGATAGCGGGTAATCACGTCAAAGGCGACCAGTACCCGGGCATGTCCCAGGTGACAGTAGTCATAAACCGTCATACCGCAGACGTAGAGCCGAATTTTATTCGGCTCGATGGGTGTAAAAACCTGCTTGTCACGAGCCAGGGTGTTGTAAATTTTTAAAACCATGGTGATGCTGCCACGCTCGCTGCCGGGGCTACCGGCCGGAGCTGTCCTTGAGACCGATGATGCGGTTAAAAACCGGGTTGTCACTGCTGTGGGCATGTCGATCCGCAACGAAGTAACCGCTACGCTCAAACTGGAATGCCTGCTCCGGTGCCGCCGCTTCGAGCCCGGGTTCTACCCAGCAGTTTTTCATCACCTGCAATGATGCGGGATTGAGATACTCCATGAAATCCTTGTCACCGGCGTCCGGCGTCTCATCGCTGAACAGGCGGTCGTACAGATTCACCGTTGCAGGCCGGCCATGGCTTGCAGAGACCCAGTGAATCACTCCCCTGGGTTTGATGCCCTCGGGTGGGCTGGCACCCACGGTGTCGGGCACCAGGGAACAATGCACCGCGGTCAGGGCTCCGTCCGGACCCCGCTCAACGCTGTCGGCCCGGATGATATAGGCACTGCGCAGTCGCACCCACTCCCCCAGCACCAGTCGCTTGAACTTTTTCCGTGACAGCGACACGTCTTCGCTGAAGTCGGTGCGCTCGATAAACAGCTCTTTGGTAAAGGGCAGCCGGCGAGCGCCGGATTCCGGGTGATCCGGGTGTACCGGTGCATCCACCAACTCAGTCGCGTCCGCCTCGAAGTTACTGATAATCAGCTTTAAAGGTTCAAGCACGCACATGGCCCGGGGGGCGGTTTGGTTGAGCTGATCTCTTATCGCAAACTCCAGCATACCCACGTCGACCAGACTGTCGGAGCGGGTAACTCCGATCATGTCGCAAAATCGACGAATGGCGGCCGCACTGTAGCCGCGGCGGCGCAGGCCGACAAGAGTGGGCATGCGCGGATCATCCCAGCCATTTACAACCCCCTGATCAACCAGCATCTTGAGCTTGCGTTTGCTGGTAACGGTATAGCTCAGGTTCAGGCGCGCAAATTCGTACTGGCGCGGCGAAGAAGGCACCGGCAGGTGCTCGATGAACCAATCGTAAAGCGGCCTGTGATCCTCGAACTCCAGCGTGCAGATAGAATGGGTGACGCCCTCGATCGCGTCCTCCTGGCCGTGGGCAAAGTCGTAGGACGGATAGATATTCCAGTCATCGCCGGTGCGATGATGCGCCACGCGCTTGATTCGATACAAAACCGGATCACGCAAATTCAGGTTGGGAGAGGCCATATCGATGCGCGCGCGCAGAGTGGCTTTGCCCTCGGCAACTGCCCCGGTGCGCATCCTCTCCAGCAGCTCCAGGCTTTCCTCCGCACCCCGGTTTCGGTAGGGGCTGTCTTTGCCGGGCTCGGTCAGGGTACCTCGATATTCACGCATGGTGTCACTATCGAGCTCACAAACGTAAGCCAGCCCCTGCTCCACGAGGTAGCGGGCCCACTCGTAGAGCGTGGGGAAGTAATCCGACGCAAAGCGCGGCTCACCTTCCCATTCGAAGCCCAGCCAGCGCACATCGTCCTCGATCGCCCGAACGAACTCGTCCTCCTCCTTTTCCGGATTGGTGTCGTCAAATCGCAGGTTGCAGACGCCGCCGAACTGACTGGCGAGGCCAAAATTCAGGCAAATCGATTTGGCGTGACCGATGTGGAGATAGCCGTTGGGCTCCGGAGGAAAGCGCGTGACGGGCGTTTCGATTTTTCCCGCGGCGATATCATCGCGAATGATTTGCTGCAGAAAATGCTGGGGTTTCTCGTTTGCGCTCATGGCGACAGATGTTTCCAGTCAATAAAGGGGCGGGATTATAGCGGCACCGCGGCGGGCGTTAAACAGCGCCGGGGCTTTTCCTTTCGCGGCGCCAGCACGTATCATAGCCGACTTATTCATTATTGGGACAGCTTACATGATTACTCTGCAGACCAACCACGGCACCATTGTCCTGGAGCTGGATTTTGACAAGGCCCCGGTAACCGCCGCCAACTTTCTCCAGTACGCCAGGGACGGTTTTTTCGACGGTACCGTATTTCACCGGGTCATTGGCGATTTCATGATTCAGGGGGGCGGCTTCGATGCAGATATGCAGCAAAAACGCACAAGGCCACCGATTGCCAATGAAGCCGACAATGGTCTGAAGAACGATACCGGCACCATTGCCATGGCGCGCACCATGGATCCGGAATCGGCCACAGCCCAGTTCTTTATCAACCTGAAAGACAACAACTTTCTCAACCACACGGGGAAGACCTCCCAGGGCTGGGGATACGCCGTGTTTGGCAAGGTGGTCGAGGGCATGGATACGGTCAAGAAGATCGAGGCTGTGCGCACCGGGTCCAGGGGCGGCCACCAGGATGTTCCGGTGGAACCCGTGGTCATTGAAAGCGCTACCGTCAGTGAAGACTATCGGGATAAATGACCACATTTTTTATCGCCGACCTGCATCTGTCCCCGGAACGGCCGGAAGTTACCGAGGCATTTCTGGCTTTTCTGCAGCAACGCGTGGAGGGGGCAGAGGCGCTGTATATCCTGGGCGATCTGTTTGAAGCCTGGATCGGTGATGATGACCCCTCTCCCCTGGCGCGGCAGGTACTTGGGGCACTGCGCGGGTTGACCCGTGGGGGAACCCGCCTCTACTTTCAGCACGGTAATCGCGATTTCCTGGTCGGCAAGCGCTTTGCCGCCGCGACCGGTGCAGCGCTGCTCACAGACGAGGCCCTGGTTGAACTCGACGGGCGGCGGGTATTGGTAATGCACGGTGACAGCCTGTGCCTTGACGATGAAGCCTATCAACGGTTTCGGCGTAAAGTGCGCTTTCCCCCGGTCAAGTGGCTGTTAGCCCACCTGCCCCTGAAAAAGCGGCTGCAGATCGCCGCCCGTTGGCGCGCCGGGAGCAAGGCGGCCAACCGCAACAAACCCGACAGTATTATGGACGTTACCCCGGCGGAGGTAGAGCGCCTGATGGAGCATTACCAGGTTGATACGCTGATACATGGGCATACCCATCGCCCCGCCACCCATGAAGTCCAGGTCGCTGGGCGGGCCGGTCAGCGTTGGGTGGTCGGGGACTGGGATCAAAAAGCCTGGGCGATAGAAGCGAGGGAAGGAGAGCTGGAATTACAGAGCTGGCCTATATCCGCTTGCGTTTAATTCAGTGAGCCCCTGACTGAATTCGGTAGTGAAGCTTCGACGCCAGGGTATAGTTCATGCCTGGGACGGGAGGCTTGTCGGTATGCCGGCCCGTAATTCGGGACCTCAGGCGCGCCGGGACGAGTCCGCCTCGACATAATTGACTCGCAACCACCACTGCCAACAATCGGCGACCAGCGCCAGTTTGCGACGTTCGGGATGGATGCGCCGGCAAATTACCTGGCTCGAAATATCGTCTGCCAGTCGCCGTTCGCCAATCCGCCTGTCTCGAAAAATATCTTCTCCCATGCAACGACGCTAGCAGATAGGCCGCCCTGCGTCTTGTGAAATAATTACCAATAGCACGGGTGTCCAATCAATAGCAGGGCACTAGCAGCCTGCTGATATGTTGTGACCTGTCAATCGATAGCATTATTCTTGCATGTTTTTCCTCTCAGCAAGCACTTGAGACAGATCAGGGATAGCGTTCGGGGCGCAACACTGATCATGTCCAGAATTAGGTTCTGACGATAGATACCATACCCGCATGGGCCCGCTTCATAGCAATAGGAAACCACTTCCCCGTGGGGACTGATGTCCTTCATCAGTTTCGCCAGCGCCATGGGCGTATTCACAATCTCACCGTAGTAACGTGGTCGCCCACCGGATCTATCCGCAATGGCAACTGCAACCGTTTCCTTGTGTGTATCCAAGCCCACATACTTGATAAACTCGTGCATGATCTACCCTCATCAATTATGGCTCTGAGCCGAAGATGTTCCGTCCCAAGCTTAATCCACGGCATTGAGGACGGGTAGGTCACTACATAATGTCTAGGCGGCGGAAGCACTTGCCGAGGGCCGTCCGCTGTGAAACCGAAACTCGTCATCGAAATCCCGTATCAGGGCGTTTTCAATGTCCCGGAAACGAGCGACTCGAGCTTCTATACAACCCCCATTACAGCGCGAGGCCAGGTTGAGATAATCCTGAAAATGGCGGGATTCTGACTTCAGCAGCGACTGATAAAAGCGACCCAGTGCACCATCCAGGTGAGGGGCCAGCGCGGCAAACCGCTCACAGGACCGGGCCTCGATAAAGGCCCCCGCGATCAGGGTATCGACCAGCCTGTCGGGTTCCGTGGGTCGCATAGGGGCGCGCAGGCCAGCGGCGTAACGCGAGGATGGGACGGGATGATAGACGATGCTGCGCTTCTCCATAACGGCCAGCACCTGCTCGAAATGGCGCAATTCCTCCCGTGCGAGGCGGGACATTTTATTGAGCAGGTCCGACTGAAGCCCCCCGCGGGAACCACCCTCGCTGCTATCGCTGACCCGGCGAGCTTTGCCAGGTATCCCATGGGCGTAACGTCGTACCATAGTCAACGCCGATTGAGCAGCTTTTTGTTCCAGATCCGCATGCTCGCTCAACAATTGCGATAATCGCTCGGGCTTGCGCGCCTCGAGCACCCATTCCTGGGGGGTGGGCTCGCCCAGGAAAGTTATAACAGGGGTCAGATCCGGTGATTTCATGGGCGCGATTGTAGCGGTCGAGTCGACAAGTTTGAAGTCGGTGCCGGGATTGCTGCAGCGGAAGCCCCTCGGCTCATCATCAACGCTCACGCAAGCGTTGTTCGCCAGCGCGATTCGACCGGCCTTCCCTAGCGGGTTTGGCCACCGGCGGCACTGGCGCCGGCCAGGGTCTGGCGCAATTCGCTTTCACAGGCCTCCAGTTGCTGCACCGCAGCGGCGCGGCGTTCCTTGCCTTCCTGGGCAATCTGAAGGCTTTCCTGAATCGTGGCGATCAGCTTGTCGTTCGCGCTTTTCACGACCTCGACGTCGAACACGCCGCGCTCGAGTTGGGTGCGAACTTCCCGGTTGGCCGATTGCAGGGCATCGGCGTTTTTCTCCAACAGCTCATTGGTCAGGTCAGTCGCCGCTTTCACGGTTTTCGCGGCCTCGCCGGAGCGATGGATGGTGATGGCCTGGGCGAGTTGCTGGCGCCAGAGCGGGATAGTGTTGACGATAGTAGACTGCATCTTGCTGACCAGCCCTTTATCGTTCTCCTGTACCAGGCGAATGCTCGGTAGCGCTTGCATGGTCACCTGGCGGGTGAGTTGCAAATCGTGTACCCGTCGTTCCAGGTCATCCCGGGCCGCGCGCAGATCGCTCAAGGCCTGCGCCTGCAGCACGTCTTCGCCGCTTGCCGCAGCCTTTTCTGCCGCCGGGATGTCAACGCTGTCCAGCAACCGTAACTTTTCCTTGCCAGCGGCAATATGATTCTCCAATTGCCGGAAATACTCGAGGCTTGAGTCGTAGAGCCGGTCCAGGGAAACGATGTCGGTCAGTAACTGGGTTTTCTGCTGTTCCAGGCGGTCGGTGATCACATCGATCTGACCACGCACGTTCTCGTACTTCTGCAGAAATTTCACGACCGGTTTCGGCGCACCCAGCAGGCGGTCGAAAAAGCCCGGTTTCCGCGCCAAGTCTTCGGCACCGAAACCCCGCAGGGTAGTGACGACTTCGTTCAATGAATTCGATGCGGGTCCGGCATCTTTGTTACGGACCCCTTCGAGCATATTGTCAGAGACCTGGGTGAGCTCCTGCTGGATTTGGCTACCAAAAAACAGCAGGGAGTTGCGATCCCCGAGATCGATATCGTCAACCAACTGCTTAACCACGGCCTGGCGCTGAGGCTCCAGTTTGGCAAGCGGCAGCAATTCTTCCTCGGGAAGCCGCTGCGCCCCCTCAGCCCTCTCACCAGCCTGGGCCGGCCGGCCGTCTGCTTCATTGTCCATATTTGGTTTACTCCGGATAATTAGTTCAGATCACGCCTTCGTTTTTCAGCTGGGTTGTCAGCACTTCAATCTTTACGTCGAGGTCCATCATGTCTTTTTCCAGAAGCTTACGCTGCTGCTCTTCGAATGTGTCTTCTATCGTAACCAGCACATTGCGAAAATTTTCTTCCAGTTGGCCCGGGCGCTGCTCGGGGTGCAGGCGAGCATAACCCTCCGTCACCTGTTGGGCACCGTCGAGGTACACCTTCAGAAACTTTCGCGAGCGCTGCAACATCGCGGGGTCGTCGGCTATCGAGGTGAGAATTGCCATCGCCCTGTTGATGATTCGGCGCAGTCGTCGATTGAGTTCCTGGTTGTGAATGCTGCGGCTTGCGCGGTCAATGCTGGCTATTTTGAGGCGCGCCTCCTCCAGGGCCTGGGTGACGGCCTTGTCCCGGGATGCCACCAGTCTGCCGTGCACACCCAGGTCGATATTATCGGGACGATAGCGCAGTAAAACGCCGGCCAGGGTCGTTACGCCCCATGCCGCGGCGGCCATGCCAGACTGCTGGAGAACGAAAAAGGAACAAAGGCCGGTCGCCAAACCTGCCGCCGCCGCACCCATCACCTTCCAGGGGCGTGCCAAAATCCGTGACCACCCCAAGCGTTTGATCTCGAGCTCTCGCTTGAGGCCGCGACGGGTAAATACCGCGGCACCCATGAGTAAAATCAGGGCGGCAACGGCTGTAGAAAAGTTGACGAAGTTACCCCTGACAAGCGCAATAAAGGCGGCGGGAAACAGAGGCAAAGGAAGCAGGTACAGGAGCAACGGACCCACCAGTGGCAACTGGTCCCGAAGCGGTAACTGGTTGCGAAACGGCAGCAACCGTTCCTGCAGGGGCTTGAGTATCGGGTCGAGGTTTTCCGGCGGTTTCGCCATTCTGTTCAGTTACGCGGCCGGGCCGAAGGTGACGGTGAAAAGCACCTGAACACAAATCAGTCCCACCGTGCCCCAGATGATCATGGCACCCAATGCCTTTTGGGCAATTCCACTGCCGGGAGATTGTTTCGTCATCGAACGCTCCGCATCGATCGTCACTAACGCCTGCTCGCGATTGTCGCTCAGGCCTGTCAAGCTGTCTACTGATATGGGGGCAAAGGCAAGAAATGCAACGCTTCAACCTGGCTGGATCTGGCCTACCTCAAACGTAACAGGGCCCGAAGAATTGCTCCTCCGGGCCCTGGTTGGACATCCTGTCATCACCACCCAATTCCCTTTGGGTGTTCGCTTCCTTGCGAGAATTCAGTATCGGACAGCTGGCTTGAGCCGCAAAGGCGTCATTGGTCCGGGCCGATGTACGAGATAACGTCAACGGCCGGACGCCTCCCGGGACAAACGTCCGGCCCCACGCCAACAGGGACCAGCTTTCTTCGATATTCGACATTACGATTTCATCTCAGAGCGCTGTTTTTGCAGCCTATTCTCTCCTGATCGCTATTAATACAGAGGTATTATCCCGGTATGCGAAAAGGGTTCACCAGGCTTGTCTTGACCGACTAAAGTCTGAGGCAACGGGTGACCGTTGAGCGCTGTTTAATCTTAAGGCTCCTCTGATTAATTGGGTGTTGCCTCAGGCTTAGCGCCGCATTGTCCTGCGAGGCGTGGTCGCGCAGGAAGGCTGGTTGCCTTTCCAGCGATCACAACGCTGCAGGGCGATGAGGCGCTAAGCCCCGCAGGGCGTGCCCCTGGTGACCGCTGGGCAGCGTTGCGACGCTCGTCAATGAGCACCACCATTGACCTTCGCGCCGCGCCTTGCCAGCAGTCACCAGGGGCTCCGCTGAGGCAATACCGAATTGATCAGAGGTGCCTTAACTTGACCCTGCGAGTAGGCTATAATCTACGGCTTTTCCGAGGTCTGGAAGTAGCCGGATCGTTTTGATCAGCCAGGAGGATATAACAGGTGTTAGAAGCCTATCGTAAACATGTTGCAGAGCGTGCTGAATCCGGCATACCCCCGAAGCCACTATCCCCGGAGCAGGTCGCCGAATTGGTAGAGCTACTCAAGAATCCTCCGGCCGGCGAAGAGCAAACCTTGCTTGAACTGATAACCGAGCGGGTGCCACCCGGGGTCGATGAGGCAGCTTACGTCAAGGCGGGTTTTTTGTCTGCCATCGTCAAGGGAGAGGCGGAGTCGCCACTGATCGACAGGGCCGCGGCCGTCAAGTTACTGGGCAATATGCACGGCGGTTATAACATCGAAACCCTGGTTGAATTGCTGGACGATGACGAGCTGGCCACGCTCGCCGCGGAGCAGCTGAAACACACCTTACTCGTCTTCGATGCGTTCCACGACGTGGAGCAGAAAGCGAGTGCCGGCAACGCTAACGCCCGGGCCGTGCTGGAATCCTGGGCTGAGGGGGAATGGTTCACCCGGCGTGCGAAGGTACCCGAGTCCACCAAGGTGACCGTTTTCAAGGTCTCCGGCGAAACCAATACGGATGATCTCTCCCCCGCTCCGGACGCCTGGTCGCGCCCGGACATCCCGCTGCACGCTCTGGCGATGTACAAGATGCCCCGCGAGGGCATTACCAACGCCAAGGAGCAAATTGAGGAGTTGAAGGCCAAGGGGCATCCCGTGGCCTTCGTCGGTGATGTTGTCGGTACCGGCTCTTCGCGAAAGTCGGCCACTAACTCTGTGCTCTGGTACATCGGCGACGATATGCCCGGGGTACCCAACAAGCGCAGCGGGGGAATTTGTATCGGCGGCAAAATAGCGCCGATCTTCTACAACACCATGGAAGACGCCGGGGCCCTGGTATTCGAGGCCCCCGTGGAAAACCTGAATTCAGGCGACGTCATCGAAATTCGCCCCTATGAGGGCAAAATCCTCAACGCCGAAAGCGGTGAGTTGATCAGCGAATTCGAACTCAAATCCGATGTCCTGCTCGACGAAGTGCAGGCCGGTGGCCGCATCAACCTCATCATCGGCCGTGGCCTCACCGAACGGGCGCGGGAAGCGCTGGGGCTGGCGTCCACCGACCTGTTCCGCAAGCCCTCCCAGCCCGGCGACTCGGATAAGGGGTTCACCCTGGGCCAGAAAATGGTTGGTCGAGCCTGCGGCGTCGACGGAGTGCGTCCGGGCACCTACTGCGAACCCAGAATGACCACGGTCGGCTCCCAGGACACCACCGGCCCGATGACCCGGGACGAACTGAAAGACCTCGCATGCCTTGGCTTTTCGACGGATCTGGTCATGCAGTCGTTCTGCCATACCGCCGCGTACCCCAAGCCCGTGGACATCGAAACCCAGCACAGCCTGCCTGACTTCATCATGACCCGGGGCGGTGTTTCTCTGCGGCCTGGTGACGGCGTCATCCATAGCTGGCTCAACCGGATGCTGCTTCCCGATACGGTGGGAACGGGTGGCGATTCCCATACCCGCTTCCCCATGGGAATTTCGTTTCCAGCGGGCTCAGGCCTGGTGGCATTTGCCGCAGCGACCGGCGTCATGCCCCTGGATATGCCTGAGTCGGTGCTGGTGCGGTTCACGGGCGAAATGCAGCCTGGCATCACGCTGCGCGACCTGGTGCACGCTATCCCCTATTACGCGATCAAGGAAGGCCTGTTGACCGTCGCCAAGCAGGGCAAGAAAAATATCTTCTCCGGTCGTATTCTCGAGATCGAGGGTCTCGACAATCTCACCATCGAGCAGGCCTTTGAGTTGTCCGATGCCTCGGCAGAGCGGTCTGCGGCAGGTTGCACCATCGCCCTGTCCGAGGATTCGGTTGCCGAGTACCTGCGCTCAAATGTCACACTGCTACGCTGGATGATCAGCGAGGGCTACGGCGACGCCCGCACCCTGGCACGCCGCGCCGATAAAATGGAGGCCTGGCTGGCCAATCCGGAACTGATGAAGGCCGATGCCGACGCCGAATATGCCGCTGTGATCGAAATAGATCTGGCAGAAGTATCGGAGCCCATTGTGTGTTGCCCGAATGATCCCGATGACGCCCGGCTGTTGTCGGAGGTTGCCGGCGACAAGGTTGATGAGGTCTTCATCGGATCCTGTATGACCAACATTGGCCACTTCCGCGCTGCCGGTAAGCTGCTCGATTCCCACAGCGGCGGTATATCGACCCGCATGTGGATTGCACCACCGACCAAGATGGATGCGCATATCCTTATGGAAGAAGGGTACTATAACGTCTACGGACGGGCCGGGGCGCGTACCGAGATGCCCGGATGCTCGCTATGTATGGGCAACCAGGCCCGGGTGGCACCGGGGTCCACGGTGTTGTCGACGTCGACCCGCAACTTCCCCAATCGCCTTGGCGACGGTGCCAACGTGTACCTGACTTCGGCGGAACTTGCGGCGGTCGGCGCCATCCTCGGTAAGCTGCCGACGCCGGCCGAGTACCAGGAGTACGCCGGCAAGATCAACTCCATGGCCAACGATATCTACCGCTATACCAATTTCAATGAAATTGCGGAATTCCAAAGCGGAGCCGACAAGGGCAAGCAAATTGCCTCGGTGGAAATCGTTACCGTGTGAGCGAATCCCGGGCCGTGACTCGAGCGCCGACCGTCCCCCAAGACCGTCGGCGTTTTTATGGGCGTTTGAATTTGGCGCCGGCTTGAGTTGTCAAGAAAAATTTGTCGCCAGGGGCGAAGCGGCCCTCGCTGGTTCAGGTTTCCTCGCGCAACCGCACCGCCCGGGGTATTGACCTGCGCATTTTCAGGCCCATTATCTGCGCCGCCAAGCTGATGACCAGTTGGTGCAGGCGCAGGCGTCTTGCCCAGTCATAGCGCAGGTCAGCGTAACTCAGCGCCGAATACACTGCGGCAAAATCGGTCAATGTCGGCGCCAGGCCAGGGTATTGCTGGGCCACCTGATTGCAGTATTGCACCATGGTTTGCATGGGCTGCCGCTGCACGCCCAAAATTCCCAGCAGGCGGCTGAACATCCTCGCGGCCAGTTGGGCCGGGCCCCGCCGCCGGAACAACAGGCGCCGGAACATCCACAGCAACAGGAGCAGGACCACCCCCAGCAGAGAAAGGGTCAGCACTCGAATCAAGATACCCAGTTCACCCTCACCGAACCATTGCTTCATCCAGTTGAATTGGCGCTCGCGATTGTAATTGAGGAACCAGTGAGCCCAGCCGTAATTGACCGCGTCCCACCACAGGCGCACATCCTGCAACCAGTCCAGGCGCTCATTGCCCATGAATCCCAGCAATCCTCCGGGGGAAAACTCTTCGCGCCGCATAAGCGCAGCCTCAACACCCTGGACGATGCGCTCTGGTGCTACCTGGGCGGTTGGGTCGTAGCGTACCCAACCTTTCCCATCGAGCCAGATTTCAGCCCAGGCATGGGCGTCCATCTGCCGCACACTCAGATAATCTTCGAAGGGATTGGCTTCGCCACCGAGATAGCCCCCCACGATCCGCGCGGGCACTCCGGCCGCCCGCATCAGGAAGACAAAGGCAGAGGCATAATGCTCGCAATAACCCCGTCGCCCCTCGAACAGGAAGCCGTCCACCGAGTCGACCTTGAACACCGGGGGATACAGTGTGTAGAAGTAGGCTTCCTGATTGAATCGACGCATTGCCGCCGCCGCTATTTTTCGGGGGGCGCCGAATTGCCGGGCCAGTTCCTCACCCAGCAGTCTCGATCGCGGATTACCATCGGTGGGTAGTGCCAGGTTGCGAAGTCGAGTCTCAGCGTCAAGATCGGCTTCCAGGCTGCGATAGGCAACCGAGTTTACCTGATATTGATAGCGCCCCTGTGGGGCCGCTGACAGGCGCAGGTTAAATCCCGCGGTGGTGACAACCTTGGTATCTCGTACATTACCAAGGGGAATCGCGAACAACCATGTCTGCTCACTTGGCTCCATGATCACGCTGTAGCTGTAACCACCCCCAGCCTGACTGTACTCCCAGTCGGTGTGTTTGACGGGCCGCTCTGATGCATCGGAGATTTCCCAACTGGCGCCATCAAAGCTTTCGAAAACGGCGGCGCGCCAGTAAAGGCGGCTAAATTCCGGTGTCATGCCATCGAAGCTGACCCGGAATGCAACGGTATCGTTATTTGCCAGTGAACCAAAGCTGCCGGGACTGATGGTTTCACCCAATCCAGGACTCTTGGCCTTGTCCGGCATGGGTACCATCCAAAGTGGTTCAACCCGGGGGAAAAACAGGAACAGTACCGCCAGCACCGGCAAGCCCTGGAGCAGCAGAGCTCCCGCCCGGGCGATGGGCATGCCAAAGCTGGTAACGTCTCTCTGATGAAGCGCCAGAAGCGAGACGGACAATAGCAGGTAACACAGCACGACGTAGATCATGGAGAAAACTGACTGGCTGTAAAGCAACTGGGTGGCCGCCACAAAGTAGCCAAGAAAGATGGTCACATACATGTCCCGGGCGCGCCGGGTTTCCAGCAGCTTGAGGAAAAAAGTCAGTATCAGATAGGTTACGGCGGCGTCGAGGCCCAGTTTGTCGACGTAGGTAAAGCTCACGGCGAGCAGCGATCCAAGCATCATCACCAACCGGGTAATGACACTGGCGAAAGGCCATTTGCCCCGATAAATCTGAATACGCCAGAAACCACAGAACAGGCACACACCGAACAGCCACAGCGGCAGCCCCTGAATATGGGGCAGAATCAGAGCAAACTGGGCAAACAGAAGCCAGAACAGGCTGCTGCGGGATATCTGGCTCTCGTAGCTCAGGCCCGGGCTCACAGCCTATACTCCTCACTGCGGTAACGCGCCAGCAGGGCCAGTACTTGATGCAGGTGTTCGTCCCCCTCCGCCGGCGGTATCTGCTGATTGTTTAGGCGAATACCGTAAAGTACATCCTGGCGGCTAAGCTGCAGCGCGCCATAGCACAGTGCTGCCAGGCGGTCCTCCAGTGTATGGCCGCTAGCCACCGCCTCGTCTAGCCACACCTGCTTGAGCATGGACTCGGTATACTCCATGGTCATCATCGGCTGTTGCTTGGCGTAGGCCTTCCACAAAATCTGCCGTGGCGGATCGTCTTTACGCCAGGGCCGGATATCACTGAATTCGTCCTGCTGCTGGAAGCTCGGACGGTCACCCAGGCCTTCATCCGCTTCGATAACCGGCAACGGTTGTACTATCCGCGGCCGCGGATACACCCAGGACTCCATGTTGAGATCGAGCCAGGTCCAAGCCCGCAGCAACCCAAACGGGTAAACTGTTTCCAGTAGCAAGCGATGGGGTCGCAACAGACCCCGCTTCGGCGCCTTGTGATAGAGCTCGACAATGGTTTCAGTCTGGAGGTCGAGATTAAAAGTCGTCATCGACTGCCCGGGCCAGCCTGCTCGAATCGAAAAGTACTTTTTTTCCGGTTTGCGCCGTAGCGCCAGCCGAAAAGTCACCCGGTCACCGGCGAAACCCGGCGTATGGTTGGTTTTGCGCACATGCAAGCCAGCGAGATTAGAGTAGGTTGCCAGAATCGCCACCACAAACTGGCCTGCCAGCAGGAATGTGAGTAAATAAATCGCGTTGTTCTGGTAATTGATTGCGGTGACCAACAACAATCCCAGCAGGCCAAAATACAGCAGGCCCGCGCGGGTCGGGAAGATAAAGATACGCCGCTGGTCCAGCCTCACCTCGGTTGCGGCTGGAATCCGTCGCTCCAGCCACTGCGCATAGCGCGCTTCCATTACGCCGCGCATAGCTAGGTCAGCACATCGACAGCCGACAACACCCGGTGAACAATGGCGCCATCGGCGGGCAACAGATTGGCTGCATCGCGCAGACGATGGCCGCTAACGGCGGGAAATACGTGCTGAACATCCTCTGGGATGACGTAGTCCCGTCCTTCCATCAGCGCCCAACTTTTCGAGGTGTGAAGCAACGCGAGTACAGCGCGGGGCGAGAGGCCAACGCCGATATCGTCGTCCTGGCGGGTAAATGCCACCAACCGCTGCAGGTAATCCAGCAGGCTGTCACTCACCTTGACACGATGAATGTCGCGCTGGAAACCCTTTAACTGGCTGGTATCCAGTAGCGGGTCCATGCGCTGCAGTTTCTCATGCCCGGACAAGCCTGTCAGCATCTCGCGTTCGGCTCTGGGGTCTGGGTAGCCTAGCTGCAGGCGCATGGTAAAGCGGTCCAACTGGGATTCGGGCAGTGGAAAGGTACCGCCCTGATGCTCCGGATTCTGGGTTGCGATGACAAAGAACGGGTCTTCGAGCTGACGCGACTCACCGTCCGCCGTTACCTGGTGTTCCGCCATCGCCTCCAGCAACGCGCTCTGGGTCTTGGGGGTGGCCCGATTGATCTCGTCCGCCAACAGAATCTGGGTAAATACCGGCCCGGGGTGGAAAACGAAACGCGACTCCTCTCGTTCAAAAATGGAGAAGCCGATGATGTCAGCAGGCAACAGATCGCTGGTAAACTGAATTCTCTGGAAGTTCAAGCCGAGTGCCCTGGCGAGGGCCTGGGCCAGGGTCGTCTTGCCCATGCCGGGCAAATCTTCCAGCAACAAGTGCCCCTCGGCCAACAGGCAGCACAGTGCGAGCCTGATTTTATCCTCTTTGCCCACAAGCACCCGGCCAATACTGCGGATGACCAGGTTGATCTGATTCTGCATGCAAGCTCCTGAGTTCAGCGGGATCGAACGCCCAGCCCGGGACAGGGCTGGCTGATGGTGATAACCCAGAGTATAGACTACCTGCGGGTCACAACCTGAGGACCTGTGGCTCTGTCGGGCTGAACTCCGGCCGCCTGAAAGCGGCTCATACCGCTGCTAGACCCCTGGCGATATCCTGTCGCAAATCCTGTGGATCTTCGAGGCCGACGGATATACGCACCAGGTTGGGGCTGATGCCGGCCTCCCGCCGCTGCTGGTCGCTAAGCCGGCCATGGGTAGTGGTGGCCGGATGCACGATGGTTGACTTGGCGTCGCCCAGATTCGCGGTGATCGAGAGCAAGCGGGTCGCGTCGATCAGGCGCCAGGCCTCATCCCGGCCACCCGCCACGCGGAACGATAATACGCCGCCGAATCCACGCTGCTGACGCTGCGCCAAAGTGTACTCGGGATGGCTGGGAAGGCCCGCGTAAAAGACCTGATCAATCTGGGGCTGCTGCTCCAGCCACCGGGCGAGCTCCAGGGCACTTCGACTGTGAGCGTCCATACGCAGCCGCAGCGTTTCCAGACCCTTGAGGAAAACCCAGGCGTTAAAAGGGCTCATGGTGGGTCCGCAGGATCGAAGGAAGCCCAACACCTCTTCCATTTGCTCGGCACGCCCCACCGCCACGCCACCCACGCAGCGGCCCTGGCCATCCAGGTACTTGGTGGCCGAGTGAATAATAATATCCGCACCAAACTCCAGAGGTTTTTGCAGTGCAGGGGTGCAGAAGCAATTATCCACAATCAGCAGGCTGTCGTTGTCATGGGCCAATCGGGCCAGGCGCTCGATATCAAGCACCTCGCACAGGGGATTGGAGGGCGTTTCGATGAACAGAGCCCGAGTGGCCGGCGTGATCGCATTTTCCCAGGCGCGGTAATCCGTGGGTGCCACGAAGCTGACACCAACGCCAAATTTGGCCAGGTATTTATTCAGCAGTGTGGTCGTGGTGCCAAAAACGCTGCGCGAGCACACCACGTGGTCGCCGGCAGACAGCAGGGCCATGAATGTACTCAGAATCGCGGCCATCCCGGAGGCCGTTGCCACCGCCCGTTCACCCCCCTCGAGTGCAGCTATCCGCTGCTCGAAGGTCCTGACCGTTGGATTGGTGTAGCGCGAGTAGACGTTGCCCGCCTCGTCACCGGCAAAGCGCGCCGCAGCACTGCGCGCGTCTTCAAACACGAAGCTGGATGTCGTAAAGATGGGTTCACTATGCTCACCCTCGGGGGTGCGCAACTGCCCTGCCCTGACAGCGAGTGTGTCCAGTTGTGCGTCATCGAGAATACGTTGCAAGTCGGCGTGCTTGTCCAATTTGTCCACTGGGGTTCCTGGCGTTAGACGAAGAGAGGTATTTCAGGCCAATGGCCCCGGGCGAGCCGGGGTAGCAACTCCGTCGGGGAGCATGTACCGCGTCTGGCCCCGCGTTTACATGACGCTGCTGTCACCATCGTCATGGATACCGGCATGTCGACTCAGGTTGGCGTCATTGCGCAACTCGTGAATGCGATCGAGATAATGCTGATCGACATCCCCGGTAATGTATTCGCCATCGAATACGGAATCCTCGAACTCTTCGATCTCCGGGTTACCCTCCGCGGAGCTTGCCGTCAAATCGGCGATGTCCTGGTAAACCAGCCAATCCGCCCCGATGAGATCGGCAATTTCATCGGGGGTCCTGTTGTGGGCGATCAATTCTTCCGCCGAGGGCATATCGATTCCATAGACGTTAGGGTAGCGAACCGGCGGCGCGGCAGAGGCGAAAAAGACTTTCTTCGCCCCCGCCTCACGTGCCATTTCAATGATCTGGCCGCAGGTGGTTCCCCGCACGATGGAGTCATCCACCAGCATCACGTTCTTGCCCCGAAACTCGAGTTCGATGGCGTTGAGTTTGCGCCGCACCGAGCGGGCACGCATTTTCTGGCCCGGCATGATAAATGTGCGCCCGATATAGCGGTTTTTCATCAGGCCTTCACGAAACTTGACGCCCAGGGACTGCGCCATCGCCTGGGCGGCGACCCGGCTGGTGTCGGGAATCGGGATAACCACATCGATATCATGCTGGGGGCGCAGTCGCCGCACCTTCTCGGCCAGGCGTTCGCCCTGGCGGAGGCGCGCTTTGTAAACTGAAACGCCATCCATAATGGAATCGGGTCGGGCAAAATAGACGTGTTCGAAGATACAGGGCACGAGCCTCGGGTACTCGGCACACTGACAACTGGAGACGCGTCCACTGGCATCAATGTAAATGGCCTCCCCCGGCAACAGGTCACGAATCAGGCGAAAACCCAGTACTGACAGCGCCGCGCTCTCTGAGGCGATCATGTACTCCTTACCCTGGGGTGTCTCGCGCTCTCCGTAAACCACCGGGCGGATACCCAGGGGGTCGCGAAACCCCAGCAAGCCGTAGTCGGCGATCAGCGCGCACACCGCATAGCCCCCGTTGCAGCGCCGGTGGACCGCCTTTACCGCGGCAAACATGTCGTGCTCGTCGGGAGTCAGCTTGCCCAGGCTTTGCAATTCATGGGCGAAGATATTGAGCAGTACCTCGGAGTCCGAGTCGGTATTCAGGTGGCGCAAATCCGATCTATACAACTCTTCGGAAAGCTGTTCCGAATTGGTCAGGTTACCATTGTGGGCCAGGCTGATGCCGTAGGGTGTATTGACGTAAAACGGTTGTGCGAGGTTGGGGCTGGAGCTTCCGGCGGTAGGATAGCGGACATGGCCTATTCCCATATTACCCACCAGGGCTTCCATGTGGCGAGTGCGAAAAACATCCCGTACCAGCCCGTTGGCCTTGTGCTGATGCAACAGCCCTTTATCGCAGGTTACGATACCTGCCGAGTCTTGCCCGCGATGTTGCAGCACCGTTAACGCGTCGTAGAGCGAACCGCTAACGTTGGACTTCCCTACAATACCCACAATACCGCACATTACCTTCTCTCCACTGCATGGCCCACCGGAGACAAACCGGTTGCCAGGGGTACGTTATCGGCCTCGCCGAAAAGGCTGTCTATCATACTAGCTTGTGACATATTTCAACACCGCGGCGGCTGTATCTCGCGCCCAGTTTTCCATTAAAAGAAAATGGGGAATCAGCACAGACTGCTGATACAACTGCGGGGACGATCCGGTATTTTCCAGCAGCAGTTCCACCAGCAGCAGCAGGGCCAGAACGACAATAGCGCCTCGCACCAGTCCAAAAGCAACGCCCAATATTCGATCGATAAAGCCAAGCCCAGTGACCCTCACCAACTGGCCAAGCAGGTAGCCAAGCAGGGAGCACACCAGTAAGGTCGCAACGAACAGCAGCAGAAAAGCGCTTAGCTGACGTATCTGCGGGCTTTCGATGGCGCCGTGCAGTTGGCTTTGAAGTGCCGGGCTGAACATGGTCGCTACGGTAAAAGCGACGAACCAGGCAGCCAGAGAGATAGCCTCACGGACAAACCCCCGCCACAAGCTGGCCAGCGCAGACGCAGCGATTATCGCGACGATCAGCCAATCTGCCGGATTGAACTCAGCCACCGTTATCGACTCCGGAATCAAGCGCGCTCGCCATCAGGGGCTGTATCGCACCAGCTTGGGCTTGACAGAGTGATTACGCGCAATCTTGCCCAGGTCACGCTCTGCCATTGCCTGGTCGATGTAGGGGCCGACCAAAACCCTGGCATACTTGCCCTGGTTGACTACCCGGGCCCGGTAACCGTTATCCTGTAGGCGCTTTTTGAAGGCGTTGGCATTGTCCCGCTTACTGAAGCTGGCAACCTGGATCATCCAGCCAATGGGAACCCCGTCTTTATCCAGCGCCGGCCGGGTGACCGCGGGTGGATCCACGGGCGCTGCCGGTTGGGCTGCGACATCGGACTCTGGTGGGGTTTCCGGCTCTGCCGCTTCAATTTCCCGCGCCAGTTTTTGCTGGTATTCGCCGATTGGCGATACGTCTTTTCGGGGCTCCGGCGGCGCAATCTCGCTGGGAACGAAAACCGGTTTGGGAGGAATATCGGATTCGATCACGAAGGACTGGTCGCGCTTCGGACCCATCACAACGGGCCAAAGTATCAGCCCCAATGCCACCAATACCACCGCCCCCACCAGGCGTTGCACAATCCGATCATTCAAGGTCTATTCCCCGTTGCATCAACCACTGCATGGCTGCAGCTACCGTATAAAAAGAGCCCGTTATCACCAGCCGGTCCGCTCTATTCATCTGCCTGAACGCCCCCGCCAGCGCGGTGCCGACATCTGCCGTTGTTTGTATCTCCGATATGCCCTCGATGGTTGCCAGGACACTTTTCATAGCAGCAGCCGGCAAGGCCCGGGGCACCTGTAACTGCGGCAGCCACCAGCAACCATCAACCAGCGGAGCCAGGGCACTGGCACACTGGTCGGCGCGCTTGTCCGCCAGCATGGCGAAGAGTATGTGCGTCTTACCCTCGATGGCCGTGTCGGCCAGTGCTCCCGCCAGGCGCAGCGCGGCCGCCGGGTTATGTGCAACGTCGAGAATAACGGTGCCATGCTCGGTCATCAGCTGCTGGCAGCGACCGGCGAGCATTAGTGACGCCAGGGCCAGTGCTATCAATTCCGGCTCGGGCTGGGGAATTACCAGCAGTGCCGCCTGAATGGCGGCGGCAACGGCGTCCCGATGGACCGCCAATGGTGTCGACCCTGACACCTGCAGGGCGCTACCACTGCCATCGTAACCTTGCCAGAACCAGCCGTCGCTATCCTGACGCAGGGAGAAATCGACCCCGTTGTGCAACCAACGTGCCTGCTTGTCCCTCGCCAGCCTTCGCAGCGTATCAGGCGGTTGTAACTCCGCGCAGATAGCGGGAATGCCGGGCCGGAAGATACCGGCTTTTTCGCGCGCAATGGCTTCGCGATCATGGCCCAGCCAGGCTTCGTGATCCATCTGGACATTGGTAACGATGGTGACGTCGGCGTCGATGATATTGACGGCATCCAGCCGGCCACCCAGGCCGACTTCCAGCAGGCAAAGGTGGGGTTGGTAGAGATCGAAACAATGCAGCGCGGCCAGGGTAGTAAACTCGAAGTAGGTGAGCGGAGTCTGGTCGCGAGCCCCCTCCACCGCAGAGAAAGCCTGGCAAAGCGCGTCGTCGCCCAACACCTGTCCGTCGATTCGGATGCGCTCGTTGAAGGTCAGGAGATGAGGTGAGGTATAGCTGCCCACAGACATGCCATGTTTGCTGGCAATGGCCTCCAGTGCGGCGACCGTGCTGCCCTTGCCGTTGGTACCGCCGACAACCACGGTTTTCATGCGTTCGATCGTCAGGCCCATGCGCCTGGCTACGGCCCGAACCCGCTCCAGTCCCAGTTCGATGTCCTGCGGATGTAGCTGCTCGATGCGCTCAAGCCACTGCTGAAGGTTTAGCTGCTGTCTCAAGCTACCGGCAATTTCGTCAGTTTTCTCAACAAGCCCGCCACTTTCGGACGAAGTTCCTTGCGATGAAGAATCATGTCGATGGCGCCATGCTCGAGCAGGAACTCGCTGCGCTGAAAACCCTTGGGAAGTTTCTGACGAATCGTTTGCTCGATGATGTTGGGGCCGGCGAAGCCCGCCCTGGCTCCGGGCTCAGCAATGATGATATCGCCGAGCATCGCCAGGCTGGCCGATACCCCACCGTAGGTGGGATCGGTTATGACCGAAACATAGGGCACGCTCTCGCGCTTCATGTGCTCCAGCACTGCGCTGGTCTTAGCCATTTGCATCAACGAAATCAGCGCTTCCTGCATCCTCGCACCGCCGGTTGCCGAGAAGCAGACCAGGGGCATGCGCTCCTCCAGCGCAAGTTGCGCTGCCCGGGTGAAGCGCTCGCCAACGGCGTAGCCCATCGAGCCCCCATGGAAATTGAACTCGAACGCAACCGCCACCAGCGGCAGGCTGTCCACCGTACCCTTCATGCCCACCAGGGCGTCTTTTTCGCCGGTTGCTTTTTGCGCTGCCAGCAATCGGTCACGGTATCGTTTGATGTCCTTGAACTTCAGAGTGTCGAGGGGCTCAATTTCCGCCCCCACTTCCTCGCGCTCCTCCTCGTCCAGGAAGGTATCGAGGCGCCGCCGGGCACCGATTCGCATGTGGTGATCGCACTTGGGACAAACATCCAGGTTGCGTTCAAGCTCCGGGCGATAAAGCACGGCCTCGCACTTTACGCACTTCTTCCACAGGCCCTCCGGAACCGAGACCGCCGCGCGTTCGTCCGCTTCCTTCTTGACGATTGAGGGTAGTATTTTATCAATCCAGCTCATCGCAGGCCGTGCCCCTGGTTAATTTGCGTGCCATTCTACACTGTGTCGATGGCGCTGCGAATAGCTGATACCAACTCCATGGGGGCCTGGGGCACCGCTGTGGGAGCCGCGGCATCGAAATTCGCGACCATGCTCTGCACCAGTGCGCTGCCCACCACGACCCCATCACACAGGGGCGCGATAGCACCAGCGGTGGCTTCGTCCTTGATGCCAAAACCCACCGCGACCGGCAGGGTCGAGTAGCGACGGATCAAGGCCATTTTTTCGCTGACTGATTGCACGTCCAAATGGCCGGCGCCGGTCACGCCCTTCAGCGATACGTAGTAAAGGTATCCCCGCGCCTGGGCACAGATCGCCTCGATACGCGCCTCGGTAGTGGTGGGTGCAAGCAACAGGATGCTATCAATGCCGTGGGACGCCATCAGCGCGCTGGTCTCCACGCCTTCCTCCGGGGGCAGGTCGACCGTGAGGATACCGTCCACCCCCACCCGGGCGGCGTGCTTGGCAAAACGCTCGTACCCCATTGCCTCGACGGGGTTGGCATAGCCCATCAGCACGACCGGCGTTTCGCTGTCCTCTCGCCTGAAAACTTCTACCATCGACAGCACATCCGACAGGCTGACATCATGTTCCAGAGCCCGCTCGTGGGCGACCTGGATTACCGGTCCTTCGGCCATCGGGTCGGAAAAAGGCACGCCCAGTTCGATGATGTCGGCGCCGGCTGCAACCAAGGCATGCATAGCCGGCACTGTCACCTCGGGGGCCGGGTCGCCGGCTACAAGGTAGGGGACCAGCGCCTTGCGCTGCTGTTGCTTAAGCCTTTCGAAACGCTGTGCAATACGAGACAAACTTTCTCTCCCACCCCTGCTATAAAGTTGATGTTGCAGCCGCTGCGGCGACTTTGGTGCACGGCAGCGCTGTTAATGGCTCTCGAATTAGAAGCTGATGCCATCGAGCTCGGCGACGGTAAGAATATCCTTGTCGCCCCGGCCGGAAAGATTGACGACAATGGTCTGCTCCGGGGACATTTCACGGGCGAGTTTAGCCGCATAGGCCAGTGCGTGACTGGATTCCAGAGCCGGCATAATGCCCTCGACCAGCGTCAGTTCACGAAAGGCGGCCAGGGCCTCTTCATCGGTGACCGAAACATAATGCGCCCTGCCAATATCCTTCAACCACGCATGCTCTGGCCCGACACCCGGATAATCCAGGCCAGCCGAGACCGAGTGAGTGTGGATGATCTGCCCGTTGTCATCTTCCATAAGGTAGGTTCGGTTGCCGTGGAGAATCCCCGGTCGTCCGGCCGAGAGCGGCGCCGCATGACGCCCGGTCGCGACACCGTCGCCACCCGCCTCCACTCCGTACATGGCAACGTCGGCATCTTCGAGGAAAGGGTGAAACAAGCCGATGGCATTGGACCCACCCCCCACGCACGCCACCAGGGCATCGGGCATGCGACCCGTCTGCTGCAGGCATTGCTGTTTCGCTTCCCGGCCAATCACCGCCTGGAAGTCACGCACCAGCATTGGGTAGGGGTGCGGCCCCGCCACCGTGCCAATTATATAGAAGGTGTCGTCGACGTTGGTAACCCAGTCTCGCAGCGCTTCGTTCATCGCGTCTTTGAGGGTTTTCGAGCCGGAGGTCACCGGAATGACCTCAGCACCCAGCAGTTTCATCCGGTAGACGTTCAGGGACTGGCGGCGAACATCCTCCTCACCCATGAACACCTGGCATGACATACCGAGCCGCGCTGCGATAGTGGCTGTGGCCACACCATGCTGGCCTGCCCCGGTTTCGGCAATTACCCTTGATTTGCCAGAGTACTTCGCCAACAGGCCCTGCCCCACCGTATTGTTGACCTTGTGCGCACCGGTATGATTGAGATCTTCTCGCTTGAGATAGATACGCGCACCACCCACCCGGTCGCTCCATCGCTCCGCCAGGTAGAGGGGTGACGGTCGACCCACATAGTGGGCGAGGTCCCGATCAAGCTCGTCTATGAAGTGCGGCTCGTCTTTAAGCGAGCGGTAACTGCGCTCCAGTTCATCGAGGGCATAGATCAAAGTCTCCGAGACGAAACGACCACCGTAAGGCCCGAAGTGACCGCGGGAATCCGGTTGGTTGTTGAAGCTAGGCTGTGTCATGGTATCGGTATCCTCAGGTCATTTCGGCTGCCTTGTGCACCTGCTGCACAAAGCATCGGATTTTCGCGCTATCCTTGATGCCTTTTTTCCGCTCCACCCCACCACTGACATCGACCGCGTAGGGCTGGAGCAACTGCACCGCTGTGCCCACGTTTTCCGGGGTCAGGCCGCCAGCGAGCACGCTAGTGTTACGTAGTGCCTCTGGTATCAGATTCCAATTGAACGTTTCCCCGGTGCCCCCGGGAATTCCCGGTTTGTAGCTATCCAGCAGCAGCGCCCTGGCTGTGGGGTATTGCGCAGCCTGCCTGCTCAGCTCAACGCTATCGCGCACCTGCAGTGCCTTGATGTAGGACTGCCCGAAAGCTTCGCACTGGGCTACGTTTTCGTCTCCATGAAACTGCAGCAAATCCGGTCGCACCTGGTTGATAACCTGCTCAACCAGCCCCGGGGCGGGGTTGACGAACAGCGCCACGACATCAACGAACGCGGGTACGCTGCGAGCGATCTCAGCCGCAGTCGCAACGCTGACGTGGCGCGGGCTAGGCGGGTAAAAGACCAGACCCAATGCGTCCACCCCCTCGCCCACGGCTGCGATGGCATCTTCCACACGGGTTATCCCGCAAACTTTGATTCGAACACGATACGGCATGGCGACCGTTTGTCAGCCCAGTTTGAAAAGCGGCGTATCATAGCAGAATTAGGTGGGAAAAAGGCGATAACGTGGAACAGGCTACACCCGGCGCTGAACCGCGCAGGGACTCGCCCCCTAGCCGATCGCCGCCAGCTCCGGCCCGCAAGCGTAGCCCGGCAGTTGGTAGGCTGATGGATACAGGGCACCCAAGAAGTAAAGGCCCCACGGCGGTGCTGTCACGCCGCCGAGGCGCCGGTCCCGGGCAGCCAAAACCTCTCCAGCCCAGCCGGGCGCTTGCTTGCCGCTGCCAACCGCCATCAGGACGCCGGCAATATTTCGAACCATATGCATCAGGAAGGCGTTGGCCTCGAGTTCGATGGTGATCAGCGGGCCCTGTCGATAAACCTGAACGCTGTGGACTTCGCGCACCGGACTGCGGGACTGACAGGCGACCGCCCGGTAGGAGCTAAAGTCGTGACTGCCCGTCAACAGCTGTGCATCGGCCTGCATCAGCTGTTCCGCAAGCGGCAGGCATTGCCAGCTCACTTTCCCCGCCAATACCGCCGAGCGTACGGGACGATTATCGATGACGTAGCGATAACGGCGCCTGAGCGCACTGAATCGTGCGTGGAAGTCGTCCGCTACAGGGTGGGCCCAGCGCACACAGACTGAAGCCGGCAGATAGGTATTGACTCCCATCACCCAGGCCTTCAGCGGGCGTTCGACCGGGGTTTCAAAATGGACTATCTGGGAAAGCGCATGGACGCCGGCATCTGTGCGACCGGCGCAGTGAACCCTGACGGCGTGATTGGCAACCCGCCCCAGCGCCTGTTCCACGGCCGCCTGTACCGTGGGCATAACCGGGTCACGCTGCAGTTGCCAACCATGAAAGGCACCGCCGTCGTATTCTACCCCGAGGGCGATGCGCCGCGGCACTGTGGCTCCACCCCCGGACACCGCGAGGCCGCTTGCTAGCTCGCCAGATCGCGTAACAGTTCGTTGGCTTCGCGCACCTGGGTTTCGGTGCCGCTATCCAGCACCTCGGCGAGGATATCCCGGGCGCCGTCGACGTCACCCATATCGACGTAAGCCCGCGCAAGGTCCAGCTTGGTCGCTATTTCATCACCGTCGACCATTTCACTGAGATCGTCGCCATCGTCCTCAATGGCATTGTCCAGCATCCGGGCCAGCTCGGCATTATCCACTTCATCGGCATCGCCCTCGTCGAGCTCGAGATCAAAATCGAGATCATCAAGGGCTTTCTCTACTTGAGCCGCTTCAACTTCCGCAGGTGTCGACTCGGCGACTTCCCCCTGCCCTTCCTGCCTCTCCGAGGTCAGTTCAGTTTGCTCTTTTGTGACAACCTCAGCGGTACGGTCGGCATCTTCCAGGTCGAAATCAAGGTCGAAGTCGAGGTCGGCGTTATCGATTTCTTCGCTGACATTCTCTGCGGCGTCCTCTGCAGGTTCAAGCCAACCTTTTTTTGCTGCCAGCTTGCGCGCCGCCTCCAGACTGTCCTCGCCAGCTTCTTCCTCCAGCCGCCCGTAGGCGCTGATAAACGCTTCCCGCCTGCCCAGGTCTTCCAGGATCGACAGCAACTTGAGGTGCAGCTCGGAGCGCTCGGGGTGTTCGTCGATCGCCCGTTGCAGCATTTCGATCGCTTCGTCGTTACGGTCGTAACTCCGGTACACCTCTGCTTCAGCCAGCGGATCGAATTCCCCGGCAATCTTGGCGCGTAAATCCTCGCGGCTCAATTTTGCAAAGGGCTGCTCTGTTTCGGGAAGCTCCTCAGTGTCTTCGCTGGCAGCGGGCGTATCGATGACAACCGCTCGATCAGCGGGAACGGCCGCTGCATATTCGGGGGCAGGCTCATCAGTTTGCTTGCGCCTTTTTAGCGCCAGCAGGCCCAGACCCAGCAGCGCCAGGGCTCCCAGTGGCAGGGGGCTCAACAGGCGGTCAAGCAAGCTGGCTTCCTCGGCGGTGCCATTGCCGGGTGCGGCCGCCGCGGTCGGTGCAGGCGCAGCGAAATTCTGATCGGTGGCGGTGGCGCTACCCGGCGCAGATGCCTTGCTGGCTTCCTGCTCCAGTCGCGCCTGCAGAGCTGCCAGTTGGCTGTCTTTCAGTTCAACCAGTTTGGCAAGGGTTTCAACCTGGTCTTCCATGTCATCGAGGCGCGAATCAAGCTCGGCGTTCTCCAGAGCAGTTTTGTCCAGCTTTTCCTGCACGACGACCAGTTCCGAGCGCACATCCTCGATGGCCTCATCGGCAACTTCAACCGTTTCTGTGCCGGCACTGGCGCCAACGGGGCTGGTGGCTTCGCCGGCTCCGCTGGAGAGTTTCATGTAGCTTTCCCCGGTGGCAACCGGCTCCTCGGCCTGCACGACACTGGTTTCCGAGGCCTCGAGGGGCGCGGTAGAACCCTGGCTCCAGGCATCGTTTTGCTGCGCAACGGCCTGAATCGCCTGCTGCCTGCTGAGTGCGTCATATTCGTCGCGGGTTGGCATGCGCAACACCTGGCCAGTGCGCAGACCGTTGATATTCTGGCGGGTGAAGGCATCGGGGTTGTTGCGATAAATCGCCATCATGGCCTGCTGCATGCTTGCGCCACTCGGCCTTGCCTTGGCCGCGATACCCCAGAGGGTATCGTTCTTGCGGGTGACCACTTCGCCGCTGAGGGCCTGCCTTGGCTGAGGCGGCTGTGGTGCCAGTGCCGCGGCACTGGGTGCCGGCGCGGGCACACGGGCCCTTACCGGAGCCGACGCTGATGCAGGCTGCTGGCTTTTGGCGGGTGCTACTACCGCGGCCGGAGATTGGGTAAAAACCGGCATATCAACCAGCACGGTGTATTCACGCAGCAGCCGACCATCGGGCCAGCGAGCCTCGAGCACGAAATCCAGATACGGCTCGCGCACCAGCTTGCTGGAGCTTACTTTGATGACGCCGCCGCCCTTGCCATCGGTTTGAACCACAAATTTAAGATCGTTGAGAAAGTAAACCCGCTCGACGCCTGCCCGGGAGAAATCCGCTGGGCTCCCCAATTTGATCGCGACCTGCTCCGGGTCGAGCTCACCCAGATTGTTCAGTTCTATCTCGGCTTGTAATGGCTGATTGAGGCCTGACTGCAGCTCTATCTCCCCGAGGCCAAGTGCACTGACCACCGATGCATGCAATGTGCTGACCGCGAAAACGACCCCGGCAAACGTTCGAACCATAACTCTCTACCCTAATTATTGAGTGCCTTCAGAATGCAGGACACAAGGTGCACGATTTGGCAAGCCCCTGTATGTGTGCATAGTTGCGATTAAGTATTCATTAACGTTGGGGTTTTCGCAAGAAATTGGCCATAACGCCGCCGACTCTGCGAATCAGTGCAGGGATCAGGGCGCTAAAGCGCGTCCGCAAGCGCTATATTTGGCCCCGCACAATCGCCAGCATGCGGCGCAAGGGCTCAGCGGCGCCCCAGAGCAGTTGGTCCCCCACCGTGAACACATTGAGGTACCGGGGCCCCAAATTCATTTTTCTGACCCTTCCGGTGGCAATTTGCAGGGTACCGCTTACGGCGGTGGGACTCAGGTGCTGCAAGGTCTCCTCTCGGTGGTTGGGCACCAGTTGCACCCAGTCGTTAGCCTGCGCTATCGCCGCTTCGATGTCCCCCAGGGGCAGGTCACGGTTGAGCTTGATGGTCAGCGCCTGGCTATGGCAGCGCAGCGCGCCCACCCTGACGCAGGTACCGTCGATGGCCACGGGGTTTTCAAGGCCCAGGATCTTGTTGGTTTCCGCCTGACCTTTCCACTCCTCGCGACTCTGCCCGTGTTCGACCTCGCTGTCGATCCAGGGCAGCAAACTGCCCGCAAGCGGCGCACCAAAACATTCAGTGGGGAATGACGACGAGCGCATATGGGCGATCACGCGCTCGTCGATATCGAGGATACTGCTGTCAGGCTGTTCCAGCAGCTCTGCCACCGAGTGCTGCAGGGAACCCATTTGCTGGATGAGCTCGCGCATGTTGCGCGCGCCGGCGCCTGATGCAGCCTGGTAGGTCTGGGAACTGATCCACTCCACCAGATTGGCCTCGAACAAGCCACCAACGGCCATCAGCATCAGGCTGACCGTGCAGTTACCCCCCACAAAGGTCTTGTAACCATCGGCCAGGGCGCGGTCGATCAGATGCCGGTTGACGGGATCGAGGATAATCACCGCGTCATCATCCATGCGCAGCTTCGATGCGGCATCTATCCAGTAACCATTCCAGCCGGTCTCCCGCAGCTGCCGGTAGACCGCACCCGTATAGTCGCCACCCTGGCAGCTGATAATGGCATCCTGTTGCGCCAGTTGGTCGATATCCGTTGCGTCCGCCAGCGGCCCGCATTGAATGCCGACCTCAGGACTCTCTCCACCCACATTGGAAGTGGTAAAGAACGTCGGCTCCAGGCCAGTAAAGTCGCTTTCGGCACGCATCCTGTCCAGCAGCACCGAGCCCACCATTCCCCGCCAACCTACAAAACCCACCTTCATACCGACCTTCCCCATTAAATGATCAATCCGCTCCTGCCCTGGCAGGCTGATGAAAAACTATCTGCGTGGCGATCGCAGCCTCAAAAACCGGCTCAACTCGGTCATTTGTTGCCCCTCGCCGGTTCTTGCCTTGCGCTTGCTGCCTCGAATACGTTTTTCAGCAGCCTTACTAAGCCAATGCCGCGACCACCGCATCGCCCATTTCCCGGGTACCGACCTTGCGCATGCCCTCGCTATGGATATCCACCGTACGCAGCCCCTGGTCGAGGACCCGGGATACGGCGGCTTCAATGGCCTCGGCCGCCCTCACGTGGTTGAGTGAGTAACGCAGTAACATGGCAGCCGAGAGTATTGTCGCCAGGGGATTGGCCGTGTCCTGGCCGGCGATGTCCGGGGCCGAGCCATGGCACGGCTCGTAAAGCCCCCGATTTTCGCTATCCAGGGATGCCGAGGGCAACATACCGATGGATCCCGTCAGCATTGCCGCCGCATCCGACAGAATATCGCCAAAGAGGTTACCCGTTACCAGCACGTCGAACTGTTTCGGCGCCCGCACCAGTTGCATGGCGGCGTTGTCGACATACATGTGACTGAGTTCTACGTCAGGGTATTCCTGCGCCCCGAGTTCACTGACCACTTCACGCCAGAGCATGGTCGCCTCCAGCACATTGGCCTTGTCGACCGAACAGACCCGCCCCTGACGTTTGCGCGCTGCCTCGAATGCCACCCTGGCAATCCGGATTATCTCCGATTCGCTGTAGAGATAGGTGTTGTAGCCCTGACGCTCACCATTTTCCAAACGTCGAATGCCCCGGGGCTCACCGAAGTAGATACCACCGGTGAGTTCCCGCACAATCAACAGATCGAGCCCGGCCACCACTTCCTGCTTGAGCGTTGACGCCGCGGCCAGTTGTGGATACAGAATGGCCGGTCGCAGGTTACCGAACAGCTGCAACGCCGAACGAAACTGCAGTAATCCTTTTTCTGGCCTGACAGATCGGTCGAGACTATCCCACTTTGGGCCGCCAATGGCGCCGAACAAAATGGCGTCACTGCGCTTCGCAGCCTCAAGCGTGGCAGCGGGCATGGGTACGCCGGCAGCGTCGATAGCAGCACCCCCCAGCAGGGCCTGCTCGTATTCTATCTTCAGACCGTAGCGCCGGGCCGCCGCTTCCAGAACCTTGTGCGCTTCACCCACGACTTCCGGCCCAATGCCGTCACCTTCGATCAATAACACCCTGTTCAAACGATTTTTCTCCCCTGCTTGCCCCACCGTTGACACATGAAGCGGATTAGACTCTCACCCCCCGGGACAACACGGCCCCGGCTTGAGCGAATAGCGTTGTTGGCCCTGGAGCTATAGAGGCGTTATGCAACGTGCCCGCAGTCAGTGCGATTGCTCACGAGCTCTGTTTCCATCGGCACCCAGCACCCCAAACAACCACGGTGCCTGTTGCTGCCAGCGTTTTTCAAAGGCACGAATCGCATCGGCTTCCTGCAAAGTCAGACCGATATCATCCAGCCCGTTGAGAAGGCAGTGCTTGCGAAAGGAATCTACCTCGAAGGCGATGTCATCACCATCAACGCGCTGGATAAGCTGGCGCTCCAGGTCAATGGTCAAGCGGTAACCTTCGTTCTCTGCCACTGCACTGAACAGTTCGTCGACCAGAGCCGGCTCCAGCACGATCGGCAGCATGCCGTTCTTGAAACAGTTGTTGAAAAAGATGTCGGCGAAGCTCGGGGCGATGATACAGCGAAAGCCGTAATCTTCCAGCGCCCAGGGCGCGTGCTCCCGACTTGAGCCACAACCGAAATTCTCCCGCGCCAGAAGTACCGAGGCGCCCCGATAACGGGGCTGGTTGAGAGTGAACTCGGGATTCAGCGGCCGCCGGCTATTGTCCTGACCCGGCTGCCCCTCGTCCAGATAACGCAGGTTATCGAACAGGTTGGGTCCGAACCCGGATCGCTTGATCGATTTCAGGAATTGCTTGGGTATGATCAGATCGGTATCAACATTGGCGCGGTCCATTGGAGCCACCAGACCATCGAGTACGGTAAATGCCTGCATTATGCGTGTCCCCCCGGTGAGTTGGATTGGCTGGATTCGGTGTCAGCGGCGATCAGGGATCGTACATCCACGAAGTGACCAGCGATCGCCGCTGCCGCCGCCATCGCCGGACTCACCAGATGTGTGCGACCACCATAGCCCTGACGCCCCTCGAAATTGCGATTGGAGGTCGATGCACAGTGCTCTCCTTGTCCCAGCCGATCGGCATTCATTGCCAGGCACATCGAACAGCTCGGCGCGCGCCACTCCATCCCCGCGGCAATGAAAATCTGGTCCAACCCTTCTGCCTCGGCCTGTGCCTTGACCAGTCCGGAACCGGGCACCACCATGGCTTGCACCACATTCGATGCAACCTTGCGACCCGCCACGATTTCAGCCGCCGCGCGCAAGTCTTCGATGCGGGAGTTGGTGCAGGAGCCGATAAATACCCGGTCCAGTCGAATATCGGTAATTGCCGTGCCGGGTTTCAGACCCATGTAGTCCAGCGCCCGGGCGGTGGCCTCGCGTTTCGCAGGATCGGAGAAACTGTCCGGGTCCGGCACCTTCGCCCCGACCGGGGCCACCATTTCGGGTGACGTACCCCAGGTCACCTGGGGCTCGATCGTTGCAGCGTCCAATTCAACCACCGTGTCGAAGACCGCTCCGGGGTCACTGTGAAGGGTGCGCCAGCACGCTACGGCGGCATCCCAGAGCTTGCCACTCGGCGCATAGGGCTTGCCCTTGACATAGTCGAGCGTGGTGTCGTCGACCGCCACCATACCGACCCTGGCTCCGGCTTCAATGGCCATATTACAGATGGTCATGCGACCTTCGATCGACAGGGAGCGGATGGCCTCGCCGGCAAACTCGATGGCGTGACCGTTGCCGCCGGCGGTGCCGATTCTGCCGATAACCGCCAGTACGATATCCTTGGCGGTGACCCCTGGAGGCAATTGTCCGTCGACTCGCACCAGCATATTCTTCATCTTTTTCTGGATCAGGCACTGGGTCGCCATCACATGCTCGACCTCGGAGGTCCCGATACCGTGGGCAAGTGCACCCAGCGCGCCGTGGGTAGCGGTGTGGGAGTCGCCACAGACGATGGTCATTCCGGGCAGGGTGGCGCCCTGCTCCGGCCCAACCACATGCACAATACCCTGTCTGGGATCATTGATGGTGAATTCGAGCAGATCGAAATCGGCACAATTATCGTCCAAGGTCTGTACCTGTATTCTCGATACCTCGTCGCTGATTCCGGCCACGCCCCCGCTGCGCTCGGCACTATCGGAGGGCACATTGTGATCCGGCGTTGCCAGAATAGCGTCTGCCCGCCATAACTTGCGACCCGCCAACCGCAGGCCTTCGAAAGCCTGGGGCGACGTGACTTCATGAATCAGGTGACGATCGATGTACAGCAGGGCCGTGCCATCATCCCGCTGGCTGACCAAGTGGGAGCTCCAGAGTTTGTCATACAGGGTTTGTGGAGTCATGCCGGGACCTCGTGGCGCTTTTATTGCAAACGTGACCCATTGTAATTTTTTGCCTAAAATAAAACAAATTCATATTATTTATTTTTTCTATAGAATATGATTATGGACATTCAAAACCTTCGCGCATTTATTGCCGTCGCCGAGAGTGGCTCTTTTTCTGCCGCTGCCCAGGCCTTGCATCTTACCCAGCCCGCGATCAGCAAGCGCATCGCTGTACTGGAGGGCGAACTCGACACTGCCCTGTTCGACCGTGTTGGACGCCGGGCCAGACCAACCCAGGCCGGGGAGCGCCTGCTGCAGCATGCGCGGAGAATTGTGCGTCAGATCAGCCTTGCCGAGCAGGATGTGCGCGACCTGGCGACGTCTGTCTCCGGCAGTCTCAAGCTGGCAACCAGTCACCATATCGGCCTCCACCACCTGCCCCCGGTACTGCGAGCATTCCTCGACCGGTACCCCCAGGTACGGCTGAATATCAGTTTCACGGACTCAGAAAAAGCCCACGAAGCGGTGCTTCGGGGTGACATTGAACTGGCGGTCATCACCCTGGCACCGGCTGAGGCGGCCAATATCGATGCGCGCTGCGTCTGGCCGGACCCGCTGGTTTTTGTGGCTGGCCCGGAGCACCCCCTGTGCGACGGCCCCCAGCCAACATTGGGTGACCTGTCAAACTACGCTAATGTTCTCCCCGGCCTCGACACCTACACTGGCCAGATCGTCAAGCAACTGTTTCAGAGTCAGGGACAAGCCCTGGATACCCTGATGACGAGCAATTACCTGGAAACGATCAAGATGATGGTCAACGTGGGCCTGGGTTGGAGTGTCCTGCCCCGCAGTATGCTCGATAGCAGCCTGGTTGATCTCGACGTGCAGGGGCCGGCCCTGAGCCGGCAACTGGGGTATATCGTGCATCGAAAACATTCCCTGTCCAATGCCGCAAGGGCGTTCATCGCCCTGCTGGATACCGAGCACCGGGGGTGGCAGGCCCGGGAGTGATCGGTGTGATGGTCACCGGGACAGGTCAATAAATCCCAAGTGCCAGACCCGCCGCCATCGCCTGGCCCAGTTCGTCACAGGCTTGCAGTAGGGCATCATCCGCCTCGCCAACGCAGAGCACGGGCTCGGCCACTTTCTTCATGGGATAACCTACCACGATCCGCTCGATCTGCCGGATCGCTCCTGAGCCGTCGTTGCCCGCACTGATAAATAGCGCATAGGGCAGATTGAGACCATGCTCCTGCGCCGGGTAAAACGTTCGATCGAAAAAGTCCTTTACCGCCCCAGCCATGGCACCAAAGTTTTCCGGGCTGCCAATGAGCAGGGCATCGGCCTGGAGCAAGTCACCAAGACCCGCATCCTGGGCCCGCTTGAGCCGGGTACGGACCTCGGGCTCGCGCCGGGCGCCGGCAAAGGCGGCCTGCGCCAGTTGCTCGGTATTGCCGGACTGGCTGTGATAAATGATCAGTAGTTCCTTCATACCTCTCTGGCACCGCCGTTACCGGTGAGCACTTTGCCCAACCCGGCCGCGCCGAGGTAGAGCAGCAGGCCGCTGGCGTTGGCCAGTAAATCCGCTATCGAGGCTTCCCGATAGGGCACCATGGCCTGGGACAGTTCAATCAAAACGCCGAAGCCAAACACGCAGGGTAATTGCACGCGCCACACCGATGCGCGTGGCCAGCCCTGCCCCATCAGCAGCGCGAGCACGAAAAATGCGCCGGCATGTTGCAGCTTGTCCCATAGTTGCACCGGGGGGAGCGATTCGCCCGGCAACATCGCCAACAGGTAAATGCTCACCAGTGCCGCACAGAAAACAACACGGTAGGGGGTCGTCATTGTCATTAGGGGTTTGATGTCCACAACCAAACGGCACAGTATAACCGCAGATGGCTGGGTTGCAGAACGCAGACAGATCCATCGCTGAAACCGGGCTATGGTGGCGACAGACCGAGGACCCTAGCGCAGTGAATCGTTGATATCCTGCAGCACTCGATTGCCGGGGCACAAATCCTCTTCCGCCAATTGATTCAGGGGTTTGTTGCAGGTGTTCATGAGCTGGTGCATGTCCTGGCTGTCCTCATCCATGAAAATCAGCCCGGTAAGGATTTTACCGTTCGCCTTGTACTCCTCCAGGGCATGCAGCGCCGAGCGCCTGTCCAGCGGGTCCAGAGCGTCGTCCAGTTTGTGCAGGTGCACCGATGAGCCGTCATGGAGAGTGATTTCCCTGCTGGACCCCGGTGGATACTGCGCCGTGATTTCCTGGTGCATTGGTACGAAGTCAAAATACCCGGTGGTCTCCATGTGTTCGCGCACGTAGTCATAGCTCTTGGTCGAGCCCGGGTTATTGTTGAACGTAACACAGGGCGAAATCACATCGATCAGGGCAAAGCCCCGGTGGGCGATGGCCGCCTTGATCAGCGGCACCAGCTGGGCCTTGTCGCCGGAGAAGCTGCGCGCCACGAAGCCCGCGCCCAATTCCAGGGCCATCGATACCAGGTCGATGGGCTCGAGCAGGTTGACCCTGCCGGCTTTGCTTTTCGAACCCACCTCGGCGGTGGCGGAATCCTGCCCCTTGGTAAGGCCATAACAGCCATTGTTTTCGACCAGATAGAGCATATTGACGTTACGGCGCACCGCATGGACAAACTGCCCGATGCCGATAGATGCCGAGTCGCCGTCACCCGAGACGCCGATATAGGTAAGGTCGAGATTCGCCGCGGCGGCACCGGTTGCTACGGCGGGCATGCGGCCGTGCACAGAATTAAAGCCGTGGGAGTTGCCAAGAAAGTAGGTCGGCGTCTTCGAGGAGCAGCCTATACCGGACACCTTGGCGACCTTGTGGGGCTCGATCGACATTTCGTGACAGGCCTGGACGACCGCAGCGCTGATGGAATCATGCCCACAACCGGCGCAGAGGGTGGACAATGCGCTTTCATAATCCTTACGGGTATATCCCAATTCGTTGCGGGGCAAGTCCGGATGGGCAAACGATGGTCTCAGGTAGGTCATAGTCCCCCCTGGGCAAGGCGGCCGATGGGTTCAAGGCCCTGGGAGGCAAGCTCCGACTGGATCGCCCGCTGGATATAGCGGGCGGTGATCGGCATGCCATCGTAATGCAAAATGGAGTGGAGCCGTTGTGGAGCCAGGCCGAGTTCGTTGACCAGCAGAGTCCGCATCTGGGCATCACGGTTCTGCTCCACCAGGAACACCTGCTCATGGTCATTGATAAAGCGCAAAACCGCCTCACCAAAGGGCAATGCACGCAACCGCAGGCCCTCTACCCTGATCGATTCTTCCTCTTCCAGATATTCGATAGCTTCCAGCGTTGAAGCGGTACTGGTTCCAAAAAAGATGACGCCAATTTGGCAGGTTTCCGCCAGCGGATACAAAACCGGCTCTGGCACCATGGATTTGGCCGTTTCCCACTTTCGCAGCAGACGATCCATATTGCGGACGTAATCCTCGCCACTTTCTGTGTAGGCTGCGTACTCGTTTTTCGATGAGCCGCGGGTGAAAAATGCGCCCCGCGTGGGATGGGTGCCCGGTAGTGTGCGCCAGCAGATGCCATCCCCATCGACGTCCAGGTAACGCCCGTAACGCTCTATTTCTTCCAATGCCTCGGCGCCCAGCACCTTGCCGCGGTTGTAGCGCCGCTCATCCGACCAGGCCAACGGGTCACAGACATGGTCGTTCATACCCAGGTCCAGATCCGTGAGCACAATCACCGGCGTCTGCAAGCCCTCCGCAAGATCGAAGGCATCCGCCATCATGTCGAAGCACTCTTTGGGGCTCGCGGGAATCAGAAGCACATGGTGGGTGTCGCCGTGGGAGGCATAGGCCGCGGCCAGGATATCGCTTTGCTGGGTGCGGGTGGGCATCCCGGTGGAGGGCCCGGCCCGCTGCACATCAACCAGCACCGCCGGGACCTCGGCAAAGTAAGCAAGCCCCAGAAATTCGCTCATCAGGGAAACACCGGGGCCGCTGGTAGCGGTAAACGCCCTTGCACCGTTCCAACTGGCCCCGATTACCATGCCCATGGCTGCGAGCTCGTCCTCAGCCTGGATGATGGCGTATTTCTTGGCCCCGCTGCCGGCGTCGATACGCAGCCGCTGGCAGTATTTGTCGAAGCTATCGACGATGGATGTCGATGGCGTAATCGGGTACCAGGCAGCCACGGTCGCGCCGGCATAGATGGCACCCAGGCCAATGGCGGAATTGCCATCGGTCATGATCCTGTCACCCACCAGGTCGCGGGTTTCGACACGCAGTTCGAGGGGGCAGTCATAGTTTTCCAGCGCGTATTGGCAGCCCAGCTCCAGCGCGTGCAGATTGGGCGCAATGAGTTTTTCCTTGCCCTTGAACTGGTCGTGAACCAGGTCCTTCAGGACCGAGAAATCGATATCCAGCAGGGCCGCCAGGGCGCCGATATAAATCATATTCTTGAACAGCAGGCGCTGCCTTGCATCACTGAACTCTTCGAGGCAAATGCGGGTCAGGGGCAGGCCGATGAATTGGATATCGCTGCGTTCCAATCTCAAGTCGAGGGGTTTGGTATTGTCATAGACAAAATAACCGCCGGCCCGCACCGAGCCGATGTCCTGGGCCAGGCTCTGGGGGTTCACGCTGACTACGATATCGACGCCCTCTCGGCGCCCGAGGTAACCCCGCTCGGACACCCGTACTTCGTACCAGGTTGGCAGGCCCTGGATATTGGAGGGAAAAATATTCTTGGGGCTGACCGGGATGCCCATGCGGAAAATTGCCTTGGCAAACAGGCCGTTGGCGCTGGCGGAACCGGTGCCGTTGACGTTCGCAAAGCGAATAACGAGGTCGTTGACGATCGGCTGCGCGTTCACAGCGCTTCAGCCAGGCTGACGTTGTACAGAAACTTCTGCATATCCCAGGCCGCCGTTGGACAGCGCTCGGCACAGAGCCCGCAATGCAGGCAAATGTTTTCATCTTTTACCAATACCCGGTGGGTTGGAAGTTCCGCTGATACGTAAAGGGGCTGTTCGCGATTGTTCGCCGCCATGGTGAGTTTCGGGCGCAGGTCGTCTTCCTCCGCGTTAACCGTGAACGTCAGGCAATCCGTGGGACACACATCCACGCAGGCATCGCATTCTATGCACCGGGTTTCGGTAAACACCGTCTGCGCATCGCAGTTGAGACAGCGCTGTGCCTCGTTGAAAGCCTGGGTGGCGGTAAAGCCGAGTTCAACTTCGAGGAGGCGATTTTTCAGCGTCTTTTTCTTGCTCGCCTGGGGTACGCTGAAACGCTGATCGTCACTGACCGGGCTATCGTAAATCCATTCGTGGAGGCCCATCTTCTGGCTGACGAGGGTCGTTCGCGGTGGTAACCGGTCGGTAACATCTTGATCGTTGCACAAGCGATGGATCGACACTGCCGCCTGGTGCCCATGGGCCACTGCGGTGATGATATTTTCCGGGCCGAAAGCGGCATCACCACCGAAAAACACCCGGGCATTCGTCGACTGGAACGTGGTCGGGTCTATCCTTGGCATGTCCCATTGATCGAATTCAATATCGAGGTCGCGCTCGATCCAGGGAAAAGCATTTTCCTGGCCGATGGCAATAATGACATCCGTGCACTCGAACAGCACCGGCGCTTCCCCTGTGGATATCAGGGAGCGCTTGCCAGCAGGGTCATAAACGGCCTCGACCCGATCGAAAGTCATGCCCACCAGCTTGCCGTTCTGGAGTTGGAACGACAGCGGAACGTGGTTGTCGACGATGGGAATATCCTCGGCCATGGCATCGTCTTTTTCCCAGGCGGAAGCTTTCATGTCGCCGAAGGGGCTGCGCACCACCACCCTGACATCGGTTCCCCCGATTCTCCGGGAGGTGCGGCAACAGTCCATGGCGGTATTCCCGCCACCGAGCACCAATACCCTGGGCCCGATACTGTCGATATGACCGAATGCCACCGACGCCAGCCAGTCGATACCGATATGGATGTTGCCAGCGCCACTCTGGCGACCCGGTAAATCCGGCAGGTCCCGCCCCCGGGGCGCGCCAGTGCCAATGAAAACAGCGTCGTAATCACGCTCCAGTAAACTCCGCAGGCTGTTGACGCGGTGATTGTAATGGGCGGTGATTCCCATGCCGAGGATATAGCCCAGCTCCTCGTTCAGCACCTTTTCCGGCAGTCGAAAAGCAGGGATCTGGCTGCGCATGAAACCACCAGCGGCAAACTGCTCGTCAAACAATTCCAATTGGTAGCCCAGTGGCGCCAGGTCACGGGCCACGGTCAGCGACGCAGGGCCGGCACCCAAAAGCGCAATTTTCTTGCCATTCTTTTCCTCGGGGGCGGCTGGGATGCGTGCCGAGATATCCTCCTTGAGATCAGCGGCGACTCGCTTCAATCGGCAGATAGCCACCGCCTCCTCCTGCTCTCCCAGGCGCCCGCGGCGGCAGGCCGGTTCGCAGGGGCGATCACAGGTACGACCCAGAATGCCCGGGAAAACGTTGGACTGCCAGTTCACCATATAGGCTTCGGTATAGTTGCCGGCGGCAATCAGGCGGATGTATTCGGGGACCGGCGTGTGAGCAGGACAGGCCCACTGGCAGTCGACGACGCGGTGAAAGTATTCAGGATCTTTCGTTTCTGTCGGTTTCACAACGGCACCCCGGTGAACTCGAAGTAAAACGATACCAGCTCTGTGCCAGGACATATCGCATTTTTATTATCGAGCGGCGCACCTGTGAAGTACCGGTAGTCCGCCTACTCTGCTGCTGTTCAGTTAATCATAAAGCGAGGTTCTTTGCAGCAACTAATCGTTTGCAGTCCGCGCTGCGGATTTCGGAGCGTTCATCTGCCGGTCGAAGCGGGGCTACTCGAACCGCTCCAGCAGTGCCAGCAAGCCGGGCTCATCCATTACCGCCACCCCAAGCTCCTCGGCTTTTCGCAGCTTGGCGCCCGCACCCGGTCCGGCGACCAGATCGGTAGTCTTTGCAGAGACGGAACCGGCGACCCTGGCACCCAGATTCTGCAGGCGGGCTTTGGCCTCATCCCGCGCCATCGCCTCGAGGCTGCCGGTGAGCACGAAAGTTCTCCCGTCCAGGGGCAGCAGATCAGCGTCCCTGACCAAACCATCCTCCCAGTGAACGCCCTCCTCCTGCAGCTTGCTGATCACCTCAAGATTATGGGGGGCGGCAAAAAAGCGCTCGATGTGCTGGGCCACCACCGGACCGACATCAGGCACCTGCTGCAGCGTTTCGGCGTTCGCTGCGATCACGGCTTCAAGCTTGCCGAAGTAACGATACAGGGCGAGAGCGGTTGCCTCCCCTACTTCGCGAATTCCCAACGCAAACAGGAACCGCGGCAGGCTGGTCGCTTTGCTGGCCTCGATGGCGGCCAGCAGTTTGTCGACCGACTTTTCACCACTGCGCTCCAGCTGCAACAATTCGGGTCGATCCAGGCGGTAGATGTCGGCCACGTTTCGAACCAGGCCGCGATCGACCAGTTGATCTACCAGTTTGTCCCCAAGCCCGTCGATGTCCATGGCCCTGCGCGCCACAAAGTGCTTGATGGACTGCTTTTGCTGAGCAGAGCAGAACAAGCCACCGGTGCAACGCAGCGCGGCCTCGCCCTCGATCCGCTCCACCGGAGATTGGCAGATCGGGCAGCGCCCGGGCACTGTGACTTCGCGGGCGTTGTCCGGGCGCCCGTCCAGTTGCACCCGAACGATCTGGGGGATGACGTCGCCGGCCCGTCGCACGATAACCTGATCACCGATCCGCAGCCCAAGGCGTTCGATCTCGTCAAAATTGTGTAAGGTGGCGTTGCTGACCGTTACGCCGCCAACGAAAACCGGCTCCAAACGCGCCACCGGGGTAATGGCCCCGGTTCTACCCACCTGGTATTCCACATCCAACACCCGGGTTGACTCCTCCTGGGCCGGAAACTTGTAGGCAATCGCCCAGCGGGGGGCACGGGATACCTGGCCAAGCCGTTGCTGTTGGGCGATGCTATCGACCTTATAGACGATGCCATCAATATCATAGCTCAGATCATCCCGCCGGCCGGCTAGAGACCGGTAATAGGCCAGGCATTCGTCCAGACCCACGGCCAGCGCAGACTCCCGACTGGTCAAGAGCCCCCAGGTGCGTAACAGGTTCATGATCTCACTGTGGCGAGCGGGCAGCTCGCCATCCTCCATGCTACCGACGCCGTAGCTGCAGAATTCCAGGGGGCGTTGAGCGGTAATCTTCGCGTCGAGCTGGCGCAGGCTGCCGGCGGCGGCATTGCGGGGGTTCACAAAGGATTTGTCCCCCGCTTCCCTGGCCCTCGCATTGACCTGCTCGAACCCGGCCCGGGGCATGTACACTTCACCCCGCACCTCGAGCATGGCCGGAAACCCGCTTCCCATTAACCGCAGTGGTACCGAGCCTATGGTCCGGACATTAGCTGTAATGTCCTCGCCGGTGGAGCCGTCTCCCCGGGTGGCGGCACGTTCAAGGCTCCCCCCGCGGTATATCAGGCTTACCGCGATGCCATCGAGCTTGGGTTCGCAGGTATAGGTTACGGGTGTGGTCAGCTCCAGACGCTCCCGCACGCGGTTATCGAAGGCCGCCATCTCCTCGTCGCTAAAAGCATTATTCAACGACAGCATCGGTAGCTGGTGCTCGACCTGGGAAAAGGCGCCGAGGGGCACCTCGCCCACGCGCTGGGTCGGTGAGGTGGCACAAATCAATTCGGGGTTTTCCGCCTCCAACTGCTGCAAAGCGGCGAACATGCGATCGTACTCGGCGTCCGAGACCAGGGGATCGTCAAGCACATGGTAGTGATAGTTGTAGCGGTCTATTTGATCGCGCAGGCGCTGGATGGCTTGCTCGGGGGAGGCTTTCATCGCGTTCAGGCCGAGCGGTGGGCCGCTCGCATCAGGCGCTTGCGTTCGTATTCGCGAATGCGCTGGCGGTAGTGCTCCATGGTCTGGGCGGTGAGTACACTGTGGTTTTCATCTCGCATTTCGCCCTGCAGGTTCTTGACGATGCAGGTCGCGATTTCAGCCATGCAGTCGAAGGCTTCGAGGGGTCGCTGGGGCCCGGGTAATTGCAGAAACATGCACACGCCCGGGGTGTAAAACTCCTTGATCCCGTCGAGATCGAAGGTGCCGGGCTTCACCAGGTTGGCGATGCTGAACTGGATACGCCCCTGCCCCTGGGCTCCCTCGAAGCGGTGGAATATATCCATGTCACCAAAGCGCACATCACAGGCCAATAGCACTTCCAGCAGGTCGGCACCGTTAAAGCCGTTCTTGTCCCGGGACAGCACGTTGATAATCAGGACCTCGTCGGGCTGGGCGTTGAGGGTGGCCCCGGCTTGCCCCGGCTCCGGCGGTGGCTCTGCTTCCGGGGGAGGCTGGGTGGGTTCGTCCCGCTGCGCCTCGATACCCGACTCCAGCTCCGTATCCGGCAGCTCCAGCGAGTAGTCGAATTCCGGCTCTTGGGTGTCGGATTCAGCATATATGGCCGGGTCCGGGGTGAAATCGAAAGCGGGCTCCGGCGGTAGCTGGGGCGTTGGCGGCGGGCTGCCTATTGGGTCGATTGGGTGGACTGGATCGATTGGGGGGTAATGCTCAGAACCAGCGCCGTCGGCACCGAGGGTGTCACCCTGTTGACCGCCGGCTGGCGTTTCTGGCTGCAGCGCGCGGGATGGCGGCGCCTCGGGCTCCGCTGGCGCCGGCGCCGGGATTGGGTCTCCAGGCCGCCTGAGCGGCTTGCCGGATGCCACGGGCCGGACTGGCGTATCAGCGACAGGTTTGCGCGGTGCGGTAGGATCGTATTCCGACCGCGGCACCGAACGTGCCCCGCCGTAGGGGAGCTCAGGGTTGACGATGTCTTCATCCGGCAACTCGCTGTAGCGGGAGTGCGACTTTCCCATACGGATGACGTTGCGCCGATCGACCATGACCCGACGCACACCGTCGGCGATCACTGCCAGTATCAGCAGCCCGCCAATCAACATCATCCATTCTCGCAAACCAAATTCCATGTTCTTCTACCAGCTAAAACGTGTCACACGGCCGCCAATTCGGCCGCTTCTTCAAGATCCACCGACACCAGCCGTGAACAGCCAGGTTCGTGCATCGTAACGCCCAACAGCAGGTCCGCATATTCCATGGTGATTTTATTATGGGTTATGTAAATGAATTGTACATGCTCAGACATCTCTTTGACGATTCTGGCGTAGCGGCCGACATTGGCATCATCAAGGGGGGCATCCACCTCGTCAAGCATGCAGAATGGGGCCGGATTGAGCCGAAAGATAGCAAATACCAGAGCGATCGCCGTTAGTGCCTTTTCGCCCCCGGACAGCAGATGAATGGTGCTGTTACGCTTGCCGGGGGGCCGCGCCATGATGGCAATGCCGGTGTCGAGCATGTCGTCGCCGGTCAATTCCAGATAGGCGTGGCCGCCGCCAAATACCCGGGGAAACAATTCCTGCAAACCGCCGTTGATCTCGTCGAAAGTCTCCTTGAAGCGGCTGCGGGTCTCCCGATCGATCTTGTGAATGGCATTTTCCAGGGTTTCCAGTGCCTCGACCAGGTCATCATTTTGCGAGTCCAGGTACAGCTTGCGCTCGGCCTGGGCCTGATACTCATCGATAGCCGCGAGGTTGATAGCGCCCAAGCGTTGAATCTTGCCCTGCAAGCGCGCCAAATCGTCCTGCCAGGCTTGTTCGCTGGCATCCTCCGGCAACCCCTCCAGCAGGATCCCCAGATTGAACTTGTCCTGCTCCAGCTTCTGCTGAAGACTCCCACGCTGCACCTCGATGGTACGAATTTCAAGTCGCCGGGCTTCCAGCTTGCCCCGAAACAGATCGACCTGTTGCTCCGCGCGGTTGCGGGAGTCCTCGGTCTCGCGCATTTCGTGATCGATCGCATCCAGCAACGCCCGAGCTTCAGTAAGGCGTCGCTCAACGCGTAAACGTTTTTCCAGGTCGAGCTCCAGATTCTCCCGGACTTCATCCATCGGCGCACTGTTGTCTTCCAGCGCAGCCGTAATGTTTTCCCGCCGCTCGTGGAGCTGGGCCAATTGCTGTTGCAGGCGTTCGATACCCTGCTCCACCGAGGTGGCCTGGGTTCTCAGGGATTGGCAGCGCATGGCCAGTTGATGGGAGGCATCCTTGTCGTGGCGCGCGCGCTGGCGGGCCTGGTCGAGTCTTGCGCGGGCGTCGTCGCGCTCGAGGAGCATCGACTCCCGTTTGACATTGTCGTTTTCCATGGTATCCAGCGCTTGCTGCAGCAGTTGTCTCGAGCGGGCGAGGTTTTCCTGCTCCTGGGCGAGCTGTTCCCGCGCCTCGGCCGTTTCGAGCTCCACCCGCTCGCGCCGCAGCAGGCTTTGCTCGACCCGCACCTGATTGGCACTCAGTTCCGCGGCCAGCCGGGCCTGCTCCCGGGCACTGTCCCGCAGCGCAAGCTCCTGCTGTTGGCGCTGCTGCTCCCATTGCTGAAGCCCTTCATGCAACGTCCGGCGGGCATTCTCCAGTCGCTCCAAACGGGACTGATGCTCCTCGAGTTGCGCGCCCAGTTCCTCCAGTTCACGCTGGCGCGCGATGACGCCGTCCTGCTCATCACCCAGGGCAGCCACCCTCAGCCAGCCCGGCCCCAGCCAAATGCCATCGCGGGTAATCAGGGATTCACCGGAGCCCAGTCGGACCCGCAGGCGCAGTGCCTCCAGCAGGTCGTCAGCGCAGAAAATGCCGTCCAGCAAACCCTCCGCCCCGGATACCTTGGCCGCCAGCGGTGTCAGGCCATGCCCTTGATCAGGCCTGGCATCGGCGGTGCGGTGGTCGAAAAACAGCAGCCGGGTGCCCTCGGCATCCCCGAGCCGATCAGCCAACTGATCGATATTGTCCACCTCTACCGCCTGGAGAAAGTCACAGAGCACCGTCTCCACCGCTTTCTCCCAGCCGGCCTCGGCGTTGAGTCCATCGGCCAGACGCGGCGAGCTATCCAACTGGTGGCGACCGAGCCAGTTAGCGGTGACGTCGTCCTGACCCAATGCCGCCTGCTGCAGCGCATCCAGCGACGCCTGGCGGCCCTGCAATTGCTGATAGGTGCCACGCAGGCGGTTGATATCTGCCCCAAGGGCCTCGTCCCGTTGCTTATGCTCGGAGACTCGCGCTTGCAGCGATGCCTGCTCCTGTTCGAGGTCCTCGGCCGTCATTTCAATTTCCGCGATGCGTTCCTGCAGCATCATGACCGCTTCCGCGTCTTCATCAACCACAATGCCAGCAGATTCCTGGGACAGCTTCTCAAGGCGCGCGCCAAGGCGCTGCATCACCTGGTCGAGGTGCTGGATTCGCGACTGTTCGACCTCGCTCTGATGGCGCGGTTTGGCCGCTTGCTGGTTAAATTCGTCCCAGGCTTGCTGCCAACGCTGCATGCTTTCCTCGGCGTTGAGCAGCAGCTCGGCGGACTCCTCCACTCCGGCCTGGCTTAGCTCCAACTCCGGCTCGATGCTCTCCAGTTCCTCCTGCCAGGCCGCAAGGCGTTCCCGGTCATGCTCGATATGCTCCCCCGACTGGCGCAGGCTGTCATCGGTCTGCTGAAGGTCCTGGCGCAACTGCTGCTCGCGCTCCCGCTGGTGCTGAATTTGTTGCTCGGCGCGGGCGATATCGGCACCGAGGCGATAAAATTCGGCCTGGACCGTGTTGAATACCTCATTCTGGTCAGCGTGCCGATTACGCAGCTTTTCGATGCCGGTATCCGCCGCGACCCGTTGCGCCAGTTGCTCCTCGAGCCGTACCTCCAGGTCGCGAATCACCGTGCCCTGTTCGCCACTTTGCCGATCGAGATCACGCCACTGGATGGCCATGTGCTGCGCCGCCAGCTGCCGCTCCTCGGCTTTCAGCTCACGATACCGCTCAGCGGTGCGCGCCTGCCGCTTCAGGTGCTGGAGCTGGCGATCGAGCTCTTCGCGGATATCGGTCAGTCGCTCGAGGTTTTCCCGGGTCCTGCGAATCCGATTTTCGGTATCCCGGCGCCGCTCCTTGTACTTCGATATACCGGCCGCCTCTTCCACAAAAACCCGCAGCTCATCGGGCTTGGCTTCGATCAGCTTACTGATCATACCCTGCTCTATGATCGCATAGCTGCGGGGTCCCAGCCCGGTGCCAAGAAAGATATCGGTGATGTCCTTGCGCCGACAGCGACTACCGTTGAGTTGGTAGATGCTCTCGGCCTCGCGGTTGACAATCCGCTTGATGGAGATCTCGCTGTACGCGGCATACTCGCCGACCAGTGTGCCGTCGCTGTTATCGAAAACCAGTTCAATGGACGCCTGACCCACCGGCTTACGCCCGCTGGACCCATTGAAGATGACGTCGGTCATCGATTCGCCGCGCAGGTTCTTGGCGGAGCTTTCGCCCATTACCCAGCGCACGGCGTCGATGATGTTGGATTTACCGCAGCCATTGGGGCCCACGACGGCGGCCATGTTGGAGGGGAAATTCACGGTGGTCGCATCCACGAAGGATTTGAATCCCGCAAGCTTGATAGACTTCAGTCGCATAGATCCGACAAAATACCGGGGTGTTGGTGTGATAAACGACCGGTTGGCCGCCAAACCCGCTAGTCTAGCGATTTAGGGCACCGATCACTACGCTTTTTTGTGCTTGGGTCTTGCTGGCGAATCCATCGCCCGCCAGTCATCCAACGTCCCCTAGATCTCCTGATCGATACGAATATCAACCAATTCAGGCAAGGTGTCCGGAGTCAACACCTGGCTTCGCCCCTGCCAGTCCCCCGCCTGGGCGATGGCATTGCCAGACAGCGACACCCGCGCCGTCACCTTCACCTTTTGCTGTTTACTGAGACTATTGCCAGGCGCCATCGCGGTGCTGTCATCCAGGACGACTTCGGTGGGCAGCCCTTCTACGGGCAACCGCACCACCGCATAGGGCATGCCACCCTCGGGGGCCTGGGCTATCACGAAAACCGTGGAGCCCGGACTCACTGCCGCCTGCTGGTCGAGTTCGACACGTACCTTGATGCCGTCGCGAAATCCGGCGACCGATGCTTCTGCCACCGCCGTACCCGCCTCACCCAGCGCCTGGCGTGCCTGCTGGATACCCTGTTGCAAGACCTGGGCCGACTGCGAGCCAGGGGGCATCCCGCGTATCGCCTGCTCCCAGGAACTGATTGCCGCGGTGTAGTCTGCGCGCTCGAAGGCGTCCATTCCCTGCATCCCGAGAACCGTGGGCTGGTGGGGGTTGATCGCCAACACCCGCTCGATCAACTGGTTGACCCTGTCGTCAACTTTGCGACCGGCTGCCAGATACTGCGCCTGGGCCTGGCGAGCGAGGATTTCGGCACTGCCCGGCTGGCCCTCAGCAACTTTGGCGAAACTGTCCGCGGCGGCCTGGTATACCCCAAGCTGCATGTAGAGCTGTGCCTGCAGGAACAACCAGTCCGGGTTCCCGCCCTGCTGGGTGAAATGTGCGAGGTCGGCGACAAATGCCATGGTTTGGTCGGCATCCCCCTCGCCCTTGGCCAGTTGCTCGCTGATCGCCTGGTAGCGCTGACTCAACTTCCAGGCCTCGGCACTGCCCAACTGCTGGTACAGCACCCAGCTCGCCAGTGGCAACAGCAATGCGACGGCAATCAACACCGGACGGTAGTTTCCCTGCCCGGGCAGCTCGGTAGTGGTCATGGCGTCGGTCACGAGGCGCAGCTCGAGCTCTCGTTTGCGCTCCTGGTAGTCGCCTTCGGTAATGAAGTCCGTCTGGCTTTGCTGTTCTAGCTCGTCCAGTTGTTCCTTGATCAGGGCGATGCTCACCAGATCTGCAGGCACTTCCTGTTGCTTGACTCCCTTGCGCAGCCACACAATGGGGACCGCGACAAAGCCAACCGCCAATAGGGTCAGCGCAATGACCAATAGCCAGAAACTCACTGCTTCTCCTCCTGCCGGTAACGCGCCAGCACCTGCTCTGCCTGCTGGTGAAGGCCCTGGTCATCGGCGGTGGTGCCCGGGTGAGTCCGGCGCCGAATGAGCAATACCACCGCCACCGCTCCGAGCAACAGCAAGCCGGCCGGCACGATCCATAGTGCCAGGGTGTGCTTGTTTAGCGGGGGTCGGTAAAGCACAAACTCGCCGTAGCGGCTAACCATATAATTGATGATTTCGGTGTCGCTCTTGCCTTCGATTAACAGTCGATGGAGCTCACGGCGCAAGTCGGCGGAAATCGGCGAGTTGGAGCCCGCCAGGTTCTGATTCTGGCATTTCGGACAGCGCAGTTCTTCGATAAAGTCCTGGTAGCGCTGGCGCTGCAGTTCAGTCTCGAATTCATAGGTTTCGATCACTGCACTGGCAGATTGCGCCCCGATTAACAGCGCGATACAGCAGACATGAAACAGGTGGCGAAGATGGGTCAGCATGGTCTTGGGTGTCTCTAGTCGATGTCCTGAAGCACGGGTTGCAGCACGTCCTGCCAGACTTTGTCGTCGATAACGCCGACATGCTTGTAGCGGATGATGCCGACACTGTCGACCACGAAGGTTTCCGGGGCGCCGTAAACGCCCATGTCCAGCCCCAGTTTTCCCTGGACGTCGTAGACCGAGATGGCAAAGGGGTTCTCGTAGCGTTGCAGCCATTGCAGCGCCGCCTGGCGCTCATCCTTGTAATTGAGGCCAACGATCTTGACCCCGTATTCCCGGGATATCTTCACCAACCAGGGGTGTTCAACCAGGCAGGAGGGACACCAGGTAGCCCAGACGTTGACCAGCATTTTCTCGCCCAGCAAATCGTCCCGCCGCAATATCCGCTCCGGTTCCTGCAGGGACGGCAGTTCGAAGCCCGGCATCGGCTTGTCGAGCAGTGCCGAAGGCAGCTCGGCGGGATCCAGCTCCAGGGCCCTCACCAACAGGACCGCCAGGGGAATAAAAACCAGCAGGGGCAAAAACAGCTTGAAGCGACCCATCAATAACGCACTCCGAGGCGGCAACCGACCTGATTCCTCATGCGGTCGTACCCGCGGCCACATTCGACGCAACCCTGGCAGGGCTGCGTCCGGCCACCAGTTTCTTGCGGTAGCGCTTGTCCATCACTGCCAGAGTTCCACCCAGCGCAATCAGGATGGCTCCCAACCACAGCCAGCGTACAAAGGGCTTCACCTGCACCCGCACCGCCCAGGCACCATCCTCAAGTTGCTCCCCCAGTGACAGGTAGAGATCGCGGAAAAAGCCCGCATCGATACCGGCCTCTGTCATCACCTGCCCTGATGCCAGGTAGCGGCGCTTCTCGGGAAACAGGGTCGCGACGCTCTCCCCGCCCAGGTAAACCGTGACGAAACCCATATCGGAAAGGTAGTTGGGGCCTTTTACCGGCTCGACCTTTTCGAGCCGAAATTCGTAGTCGCCAAGCGTTGCGCTTTGCCCGGGGGAAAGTTTGACGTCGCGCTCAACGCTGAACTGGGTTGTCATCACCACACCGAAGGCCACTACCGCAAAGCCGATATGCCCCATGACCATGCCCCAGTAGGAGCGCGACAGTTTGGTCAAACCGGCAACGCCGCGGCGGGAGAGGCGGGATTTTTGTATGGCACCAACCACGGTGTGCAGCACCAGCCAAAAGCCGAAAACACTCCCCAGAACGGCCTTCCAGTTAAACTCGCCGCCATAGACAGAGGGAAAGGCAAAGCCCAGCAGCAAGGCGGCCAGAGCGGGCACAAGCAGGGTTTTTTGCCAGTTGAAGTCACGGGTCTGTTTCCAGGACAGCCAGGCAGAGATGCCCATAAAGACCATCAAAACCAACATCATCGGCAGGAACACGGCGTTGAAATACGGTGCTCCCACGGAATACTTACCCAGATCCAGCGCATCGGCCACAATCGGGAACAGGGTGCCGAACAGTACCGTGAGGCAGGCGGCCAGCAGGATGACGTTATTGATCAGGAGAAAGTTTTCCAGCGACAGAAAATTGAGCTTGGCCGATTGCGTGACCTGGGGTGCACGCAGTGCAAACAATAACAACGAACCCCCGACCACGATAAACAGGAAAATCAGAATGAACATTCCCCGGGACGGGTCGGCGGCAAACGCATGCACCGACGTCAGGACCCCGGACCGCACCAGGAAAGTGCCCAGCAGACTCAGGGAAAAGGTAAATATAGCAAGCAGCACAGTCCAGCTCCGAAACACGCCCCGCTTGTCGGTAACTGCCAGGGAGTGCACCAGCGCGGTCCCCATCAGCCAGGGCATGAAAGACGCATTTTCAACCGGATCCCAGAACCACCAGCCGCCCCAGCCAAGCTCGTAATAGGCCCACCAACTCCCCAGCGCAATGCCCAGGGTCAGGAAAGCCCAGGCGAGATTGGTCCAGGGCCGGCTCCAGCGCGCCCAGGCAGCATCCAGCCTGCCACCGAGCAGAGCCGCGATGGCGAACGCAAAAGGCACCGAGAAGCCCACGTAGCCGAGATACAACATCGGCGGATGGAAGATGAGCCCGATATCCTGCAGTAGCGGGTTGAGGTCGTTACCCTCGGGCGGGAAAAACGGCAGGCTGCGCGCGAAGGGGTTGGAGGTCATGAGGATGAACAGCAGAAAACCCACCGTGATCATCCCCATGATCGACAACACCCGGGCTCGCATTGCCAGCGGCAGACTGGCGGAGAACATGGCGACCGCGAGGGACCATCCCGCCAGAATCAGCACCCACAACAACAGCGACCCCTCGTGACCGCCCCAGGCTGCACTGACCTTGTAATAAACCTGCAACTGGGAATTGGAATGGCCGGCGACGTAGTTCACCGAGAAATCGTCGTTGACCAGGGCGACCACCAACAGCGCGAAGGCAATGGCGAGAAAGGTGAAAATACCGGCGGTGAGGGGCGAGGCCATGGCCATCAGCACCCCCTGATTCCTGTAGCTGCCCCAGAGTGGCACGACCGACACGGCCACCGCCAGGCAAAGCGCCAGCACAACGCAGAAAGTACCCAGTTCAGGAATCATTGCTTGCTCCCGGGATTATCGCACCCTTGTCCTGATATTGGCTTGCCGCATCGTAGCCCGCAGGCTTCGCGGCACTGCCAGTGCCCATGGTCGTCGCGCTGTGACCGGATTTTTCCAGCGCCTCGAAGACTTCCGGTGGCATGTACTCCTCGTCGTGTTTCGCCAGCACTTCCGTGGCAACGAACACCCCCGGCGCGGTCTGGGTCCCGGTGACCACCACGCCCTGCCCCTCAGCGAACATATCCGGCAAGATCCCCTCGTAGCTGACGGCGACATCGTGGTCGTAATCCGTCACCACGAAATTCACCTGTAGGGCCTCACCCTCCCGCTGGACACTACCCTCGCGCACCATCCCCCCGGCTCGCATCCGGGTATTCAGCGGCGCCTCGCCGGCGGCGATTTCCGAGGGCGAGTAAAACAGGTTCATATTCTCACGCAGGGCATAAAAAATCAGCGCCGCCGCAATACTGGCTCCAACCACGATAAAAAGGACGATGTAAAGGCGTTGTTTTCTGACCGGATGCATAAGTGCTCCCCGTGCTGCTTACATTGACCAGGACACTGGCATTAAATTTTGCCTTCGCGGCGCAGACGCTGGGCTTCCTCACGCACGAAGCGCCGTTTCCGCAGCAGAGGGCTCAGGGCCAATGCAGCAATGATAGAAAAAGCCACCGCATACACCGTCCACACGTAAACCCCGTGACCATCCATGTAGAACAATTCATTGAGACTGGAAAAATACATAGGAAGTTCAATTACCTCAGGTAGCCGATTGCAACACGATATCCCGTACCCAGCGTGTGCGGCGCTCCCGAACCAGTATTTCAACCCGAATTCGCTCAACCAGAAGCGCCGTGTAAAGCACATAGAAGCCGACGATCATCAGCAGCAGCGGTTGCCACATGGAGGGATGCATGGTGGTGGGCTCGGTCAACTTGATCGTAGCCGGCTGGTGCAGGGTGAACCACCAATCCACCGACTTATAGATAATGGGGATGTTGACCGTGCCCACCAGCGCCAGTACCGCACAGATCTTCGCTGCCTGCTCCTCCCGCTCAAAGGCGTTGTAAAGCGCGTAGATACCCAGGTACAGGAACAACAACACCAGCATTGAGGTATTGCGTGCATCCCAGACCCACCAGGTGCCCCAGGTCGGCTTGCCCCATGTGGCCCCGGATATCAGCGCCAGTACGGTCATGGCTGCACCGATCGGGGCTGCGCACTTGAGCGCAATATCGGCCAGCTTCATCTTCCAGATCAGGCTGATGGCGCCGGCTATGGCCATGACGTAGTAGCCGGCCAGGGCGATGAAGGCGCTGGGAACGTGGACGAAAATAATGCGGTAGCTATTGCCCTGCTTGAAATCTTCGGGTGCAAAGGCAAGGCCCCAGGTAGCTCCCACCAGCAGCAACAAGCCGGCGACCAGCGCCAGCCAGGGTAGCCATCGCCCACCGATGTTGTAGAACCAGCGGGGTGAGCCGAGCTTATGAAAAAACTGGGGCCATTTTAGTGCCAAGAAATCATCCGTCCAGATATGTCACGCTACTTGGGCCGCCTGCGCTTCGGGCCCGGGAGCAATGCCCCGGCCCTACCCGCGCAGGGGCCTTGAATGAGCCAAATGCCGCGGAGTTTACCATTCAACGCCTCCCTGATTCAGCACCTTGTACGCATTAATTTGTAAATCAGTCGTCCATATTAATGCGGAGCGCTCCCCCTATCGCCAGCGGAGCAAGTACCAGCGCCATCAAGGTGAGCGCCCCCAGAATTGCCAGGTGACCCGAGTAGGGCAGCCCCTGGCAACCGGCTTCCACCGCCCCTGCGCCAAAAATCAGCACCGGGATATAAAGCGGCAACACGATCAGGGCCACCAGAACACCGCCCCGCTTCAGGCCCACCGTAAGGGCGGCGCCGATGGCACCGATCATGCTCAGGCTGATGGTGCCCAGCAGCAGGGACACCAGCAAAGGCAGGTAGCCTCCGGTGGCCATCGACAACATAAGCGCCAGCAGTGGCGCCACCAGCGTGACCGCGAGCCCGGAGACCAGCCAGTGCACGCCCACCTTTGCCAGCACCAGAAAATAGCTTGGCTGGGGGCTGAGCAGCATCTGCTGCAGGGTTCCATCGAGGTAGTCATCGCGAAACACGCGATCAGCGGACAGCAGACAGGCCAGCAGAGCCACCACCCAGACCAGGCCCGGGGCAATCGCCGTGAGGGTGCTCTTCTCCGGGCCGATGCCCAATGGAAACAGGGTGACCACGATCAGGGCAAAGACCAGGGGGTTGATGATATCTCCGCTACGCCGCAGGGCCAGTACCAGGTCGCGCTTGAAGGTTCCCCGCCACGCCTGCAAGGCACCCGGGATCTGCTGCTCATCCAGCATTTGCGCACTCCAGTTCGATCCGACTGTAGGGCGTGTCAAGATTGAGAGGGTGATGCGTGGTCAATATGACCATACCCCCGGCCGACGCATGCGCAGCGAGCAATCCCTCGAGCTCGGTTACGCCAGCCCGGTCGATTGCCGTAAAGGGCTCATCGAGAATCCACAGCGGCACCCGACTCAAGCGCAGCCTGGCCAGTGCGATCCGCCGCTGCTGACCCGCCGACATACGATAGGCCGGCACATCTTCGTAGCCGGCCAAGCCTACGGCGGCGAGGGCTGAATACAGCGATTCCCGGGTCACTTGCTGATTGAGCGCGAAGTACCACTTCAGGTTTTCCAGCGCAGTGAGATTGAGGGTCACGCCGGGTGCATGGCCGAAAAACAGCATTTGACCACGATACTGCGGCGCCACCGCGGTAATCGGCTCCCCACACCACAGGATTTCGCCTTCGTAAGCCTGCGAGATACCCGCGAGAAACCGTAGCAAGGTGGTTTTTCCCGAACCGTTGGGGCCAGCGACCTGAACCACCTCACCCGGGGTCGCGCTGAAGGATACGTTTTCGAACAAACGCCGGTGATCGCGCTCGCAGCCGAGTTCTCGCACTTCTAACCGTGTCTCGGCCACACTATCGTCACCCATTTGCTGCCAAAGTCCTGTTGCTGACCATCGAAGACCGGCGATTATAGCCAGATTCGGGCTCCGGGGCGGAAAATATGTCGCGCCCTTGAGGCTCCGGCATCCGCACCCTGCCGGGAGCTCACAAGTTCATAACGTCGATCATCTCGGCCGAAGGCGAATGATCCCGAATTTCGGCGGGGGCAAACGGATACACCGCCTTGTCGCCGGACCGGTCAATGATCAGGGAGGCAAAATCATAGAGTGCGGAGTCCGCCATCTGGCTGGGGCTGATATTTTGCAGCGCCTTGAAAATATTGTCGGTACGCCCCGGGAACTGCCGGTCCCACTGCCCCAGCATCGCCTTGATCGCCTGCCGCTGCAGACCGTCCTGACTACCGCAAAGATTGCACGGTATCAGTGGGAATTCGCGCCAGGCGGCGTATCTCGCCAGGTCAGTCTCGCGGCAATAGGCAAGGGGCCTGATTACGATATTGCGCTTGTCGTCACTCAGCAGTTTGGGAGGCATTGCCTTGAGCCGGGAGCCGTGGAACATATTGAGGAACAGGGTCTCGACAATATCGTCCTTGTGATGCCCCAGCGCGATTTTGCTAGCACCGATACTTTCGGCAAAGGCGTACAGGGTGCCCCGGCGAAGTCGTGAGCATAAACCGCAGGTGGTTTTGCCCGCCGCGACTTTCTCCTTCACCACACTGTAGGTATCCTTTTCGATGATGTGGAAGGGTACCCCGACCTCTTGAAGATAGCGCGGCAGCACCTCCTGGGGGAAACCAGGCTGCTTCTGGTCCATATTCACAGCGACCAGTTCGAAAGCAACCGGAGCCGTTTTTTGCAGGCCCAACAATAGATCCAACATGGAGAAGGAGTCTTTACCACCGCTAATGCACACCATCACGCGGTCTCCCGCTTCGATCATATTGTAATCGGCAATCGCCTTGCCCACCCCGCGGCGCAGACGCTTCTGCAGCTTGTTCAATTCGAATTGTTGTTTTCGGTTGTCGGCAGCTCTCACCAGCATGGTCTCTCCTGTGTATCGCAGCCAAAATCTCGGCATTGTACTCTGTTAACCCGGGGTTTTCGATTGTGCGAAACCTCGATAGCAGCCATCCAGGACCCCCACGGGCCGCGTCGGCCAGCGCCGATACCCCCCCTGCATACCTATTTGTGATCAGACATTGATCTCGGCACTGGAAATTCGACCGCAATAGCATAAAATGTGGGCCGTTTCTATTTCGCCGCAGCACCTAATCATTCACCCAATAAGCAGGAAAGCGAGCCATGAAAGATCCCGTCCGCATTACCGTCACCGGCGCAGCCGGCCAAATCAGTTATGCGCTGTTGTTCCGCATCGCCTCTGGCGCCATGCTGGGCAAGGACCAGCCGGTCATCCTCCAGTTACTTGAGATCACACCGGCCCTGCAGGCGCTGAACGGCGTAGCCATGGAGCTGGATGACTGCGCCTTTCCCCTGTTGAAGGGCATTGTCTGCACCGACGATGCCGAGGTCGCTTTCAAGGATTGTGACTACGCGCTGCTGGTGGGAGCCCGGCCCCGGGGGCCAGGGATGGAGCGCAAGGATCTGCTGGAAGCCAATGCGGCAATATTTTCGGCCCAGGGCAAGGCGATCAACAAGGTTGCCAGTCGCAATATCAAACTGCTGGTCGTGGGCAACCCCGCCAACACCAACGCGCTGATTTGCCAGCGCAACGCGCCCGACATCGATCCCCGCAACTTCACCGCCATGACCCGCCTCGACCACAATCGCGCGCTCACGCAGCTGGCCCAGAAAACCGGCAGCACGGTCACAGACATCAAGCAGATGACAATCTGGGGTAACCACTCTTCCACCCAGTTCCCCGATCTTTTTCACGCTGAGGTGAACGGCTCGGCGGCCATGGATCAGGTAGACCAGCAGTGGTACGAAGAAACGTTTATACCGGACGTCCAGCAGCGTGGCGCCGCTATCATCAAAGCGCGGGGCGCATCCAGTGCTGCCTCTGCGGCCAATGCCGCCATCGATCACATGCGTTCATGGGCACTGGGGTCCAACGGCGGTGACTGGGTCAGTATGGGTGTCTACAGCGACGGCAGCTACGGGGTACAAGAGGGGCTGATTTATTCGTTCCCCTGCACCTGCAGCAACGGCGACTGGAGCATCGTCCAGGGACTGGACATCAACGAATTCAGCAAGGCGAAAATGGTCGCCACTGAAACTGAACTGGCTGAAGAGCGGGACGCAGTCAAGCACCTGTTGCCTTGATTTTCCCGGGGTATTCGAAAAGGCGCCATTTGGCGCCTTTTTTATGTCCGTGCGGCGGCAAACGCCCTGCCGTGACAGTGACAGCGCCAGCTCCAGCGCTGGAAGCTCGCCGGGTACTAACAAAAAAACCCCGCTGGCGTTAAACGCTAGCGGGGTTGCTACGGACGTCGCGTTCTAAGCGGATTTGCGCTTGCGAGCGATTCCGGCCAGGCCGATCAGGCCGGAGCCAAACAGCCAGGCCGCCGCCGGCAGCGGCACTTCACTGACCGAGTCCGGGCCAGTTGTCTTGATTCCGGCCAGTGCGTAATCGTTCGCAGCACAGTTATTGCCGGCGCAATCGACCAGGAATGTGATGCTGGTAACGTCAGCCTTATTAAGGCCAGACTTTACTGCGAAACCGTTGGTTTTAGGCCAGGAATCGTTGGCGAGGGGCGCCGCGAGGTTGGACTTAACCGAGGCGTCTCCGTTGTAATACCAGTACGCGATTTCCCTTCCAGTACTCTCGTTGAACAAGTCGAGAAAGGAGATCTCTGTAACGGTTACGGCAGTGTCGAACCGGACTTCAAGCAGCTCATCAAAACCAGCGGTTTTCCAGCTAACTTCGTCGTCACCGATACCGATGCCATCGCCATCGCAGGCGTAAACGCCGCAAGGCTCCAGGCCCCGGGCCGGATCTCCCGACGTGCCGATGGCATTGAATGTCAATTTGCCGCCGTTGGTTCCCGTGCTCGAGACCGTCACACCACCCGAAGAAAAACTGGTTTGCCCCTGAACTCCGCTCCAGGGGGTCGCACTGGTAAAGTCGATCGACTGCATGGCGGCGTTCGCTGCAGGCGTCAACACCAGCAGGCTCGCTGCCAGCGCAGCACCATTAACCATTCCAGACACTTTGTTTCGCATAAACTCTCCTTGAACTGCCAACGTGCAATAAACGGGGTTAAATGTTGTGCGACCTGCCCGCTTATCACCCCGATGAGGCCGGTCGCTGTTTCCAGTCGGGCTGTCACCCTGACCATGTGCCAAACCGTTAAGCAATTAGCGTGCCAACAGTGTTTTATTGTTTAATATCAGTTACTTATAGCTTTCGGAACCGAGCTGTTTTAGAAAGGCTGCAAACAAGTTCGACGCCCAAAAGGCTGCACTTGTACCAAAATGATTTATTTTTTAATTAAATCAATGAGTTATTCCGCTCGCAAAACAAATCACTGCATGTAAAGAATGTCGACAGCAGACACCAAGGCCGGGACTTTGGCGGTGGAGTCGGGGGCCAGTACCACCCCCGGATACACCGCAGCCACCGAATCCAATCCGGAAACTTTCAATGGGTGCCGGTCAGTTGCTGCGGCCGCAAATCTGCTGCGTCACTGGCGATGATCCATTACCGGCAGATGGGGGCCATCAAAGGGCGGCGCTGCCTGGTCGGCCCTGTTGGCGACGGTGGACCTGGCGGAGGGTAGCAGCCAGATAAAGGAAAACAGGGCAATCTGGACAAGCTCTGCGCACCGCAAAGTCAGGGCAATGGAGACGGCAGACGTCGCATCAATCCCCACCGCAGCGAACAGCAGCACAAACATCCCCTCACGAATGCCAATTGTGGAAAACGAAATCGGCAGTTTTTCCAACAGCGACATCAGCGGCGTCGCCGCCACGATGTACAGGTAGCCGACATTGTCGAACCCGGTGGCACGCGCAGCGGCATACACCGCCGTACAGTAGACCACTTTCTCCACCATGGACAACAAAAAATACACCCAGACCCTGGCTTCATTGTGCTCGATCTTGCTGAAATTGGTAATCAGCAGGCGCGCTATTCTCGCCAGTTTGTGGGGCAGAAATGTCATCGAGACTCGCGCCAGTTGCGGTGAATACTTGATAAAGAGATGCAGGAAGAACACCAGGCCGACAAAAAGCGTCAATCCCGCGAAGGAAAAGGCTGACGGGCTCCCAAGCTCCAGGGGGGCAAGGGAAAAGCTTAATAACAACGACGTGATTGCCAAAGCGGCCAATAGCCCCAGGGTTCGCTCCACGAGTATGGAAGAAGCTACCGGAGCGACCCGGCAGTCGTGATGTTTTGTCAGGAAATAGATTTTGTAGGCGTCAACACCGAGGGTAGACGGCGCGAGAAATGCGAACACCCGGCTTCGCAGATAGGTGAGCACCGCGGTGCCATTACTTACATGCGCATCGAAGGACCTGAGCAGGAGATTCCATTTCAAACCCATAAGGATCACATCGGTGACGGCGAGCGCCACGACGCAGGAAAACAAGGGCACAGAAACGTTGGCTAACAAGCGCCACAGCTGCCCGGGATCAACGATGACGGCCAGCACCGCCACAATCGCCAGGACAAAAGCCAACTTGGCCAGAACTTTAAAATGGGACGGGACTCTCAACACTGACGTTTCTAGCCTGTTTTCTCTTGCTCGCTTGGGGCATGTCTGTGGGCGGTGAGAGGGAACATCAAAGGATCACCGGATAAGGAAACCTCTCACCCTAGCCAAAAGTTAGGCAGAAACCACCGGCAGCGCAACCTACATTCAGTTTCAGGGGTGTCTCGGTGAGCTCTGGGCATCGTGCCATCGGCGAACTGGCTGTTCGCGGGAAGGTTGTGCTGAGGCGAGCCCGACTGGCGAGCCGCCCCGGGGACGAGCACTACTCGGCGGGGGCCGGGAGCAGCCCCAGTTCTTCTGGTGTGGCTATCAAAGGAACCATTTGCATGATCTCGAGATCGACCAGGGTGCTGATTTGCCGATCAACCTGGGCAAATCTTGCCGCCGTCACGCTATCAAGTGCCTTCTTCATTTTTTTGTAATATTTTTTTCGCAGCTTGACGCGATTTTCATCCAGAGCAAACATATTGCTGATCAGGCCATCAGCCGTTTTATCGGTCATGCTATCGTAGTTTTCAGCGAACTTCTTCAGCGAGGTCAAGCGGGTATCGGATATCTTGTCGAGTTCGTTCTCGTACTCGCGGTAGATTGGCCAGAATTTTTCGCTCTGTGCATCTGACAGCATCATCGCTTCGGTCATCAACGCAGATTTTTCCGTGCGCAACTCAGCTCGGGCTACATTGGCTATGTCGGTACTGGTTTGTGCCCAACTCCACTGCGCAAGGCATAAGAGCAGAACAGAAATTAACAGTCTGGGCATGATAAACAGGTTCCTTTTTGGGTGGATTGCGTAAGCTAGCTTTATAGCACATAAAGAACGGCAGCTTAAGCCGCGCTGATCGGCGATGCCGAACCGGCATCCAATTAGGTACAGTGTTAGCGGGCGAGGCGCTGGTAGTTTGCCTGGAAAGTCTCGGCTCGCTTGATACGAGCCACCAGGTCGGGGTTGTCAGGATTGAAGAGCAGTGCCTTGCGCCAGGTCTCGATGGCGCTGTCAAGCTTGCCCCTGGTATAGTACTTCTTGCCCTCCGCGATAAGCGCAATGCTCTTCTCATTGATCAGCGCTTGCAGGCGATCACGCTCGCGGAGCGCTTCCGGTTGCTGTTTTCCGCTGTCCACCAGCTGGTCGAGCGCTGCCCGCGCCTGGATGTAGTCTTCGCTTGCCATGGCCGTCTCATACTGGCGCCAGATCCGTTCGCGCTTCTTCCTTTCTGCTTTCTGCCGACCCTGCGCCGCTCGCTGGGCATCCCGGCTGAGCCTGGCGTCGATAAATGCCAGCCTCTCGCGACTCTGGGGCGACTCACCCAGCTTCAGGATCTGCTGATCGTATTGCCGTGTCAGTTCGAAGTCACCGTTATCGTAGGCCTGCTGTGCCAGGGGGGTCATGAAAAGAACCAGTTGCCCTGCCTCCCGCTCCATTTCGAACAACTTGTTTTGCAGGCGCTGGTCACGGGGGGCTACGTCTGCCAGTTGCCGTGTCAGGCTGATTTCCTCGGGCAGCAACCTGGCGCGGTGAAGCTTGAGCTGTTGCTGCAAGGTGTCGATGTGCGCCTGCTTCTGCAGCGTGTAGTCTGCGTAGGCCTGCCGCAGCATGGTGTTGCCCGGCAGCGCATCCATACCCTCCCGATAGATGCGGCCGGCCAGATACCATTGGCCCTGTTGCAGCCTTCCCTGAGCAGTGTCGAGCAGGTCCTCGACGTACAGTTGCGCCGCCATATCGACCTGCTGTTGCAACTCCCGGCGCAGGTCGTCGTCGACACCGGGTGCCAGAGCAAGACTCGACCTTGCCTGCTCGAACTGCCGCAATTCTAACAGTTGGGCATAGCCCTCGGGATCAAAAAGCACAGGTGCAGAAGGTGCGCTCGCGCACCCCGCCAGCGCCAGCAGTGAAATCGGGACGAACCAGCGTGTCATCACGCCGCACCTCGTTTCTTGCCCATCACATCGTCGATCATGCTTTGCATCGGTATCCGGTATTCGCTTGCCACGTCCTCCACAGTGTAGATGGTCGAGGGCTGCGCCTTGCCGCGAAGTCGAATACTCTTATAGCTGCTGGCCAAAACCCGGTCACCCGGCACGAGTTTTTGGTAAAGGGATTCTTCGATAATGACCTGGCCGCCCGAGGACTCATTACATAGCCGCGACGCAAGATTGACAGAATCGCCCACCACCGTATATTCCATGCGCTCACTGTCGCCCATGATGCCGGCCAGCATTTCACCCGAATTTACGCCGATTCTTACCAGCACCTCCGGTTTACCTTCAGCGACCCGTGCCTGGTTGAGCCGCTCCATCAATTTTTGAATCAGGATAGCGCAGGATACGGCGTGAAAACTGTGTTCCGGGTCAGTTTTGGGCGCGCCAAACACCACCATGGCGCAGTCGCCGATAAACTTGTCCACAGTACCGAAAAAGAAGCGGCTGCAGAGCGTGAAATAGCCATAGTACTCGTTGAGAAACTCGGCGACCTCCTCGGGTGAGATCTGCTCGGACATACTGGTAAAGCCGACGATATCGGCAAACAACACCGTGGCGTCCACCCGCGCGCCGCCGATATTGACCGTGTCCAACTGTGACAGCATCTCGTCGGCCACGTCTTTGGCAAGAAATCGCGACAGCAAGGACTCTACCTGGTTTTTCTGCAACAAGCCCTGACCCATCTGATTGATGGCGGCCATGAGTTGACCCAGTTCATCACCCCGGCGCTCCACCGTGTTGGGCTGAATTTCTCCACTGCCGATATTTGCGATTGCCCGCAGTATCTGGTTGATGGGACGCGACACGTAGCGGCTGATAAACCAGGCGACGATTATCGCTATCAGGGTCACCAGGGCGCAGGTCACCAATAGGGTACGAATCGTACTGCTGTGGGCCCGGGAGTGCTGACTGGTTTCTATATTGATGCGCGCGAAGCCGGCGCTAACGCCCTTGAATGCTATCGGCCCGCTGAAAGCTACCACTTCTGGTGGCGCTCGAAATACCGAGATCAGCCCCCCTCCCAGCGCAGGTAAAGGCGCAATATCCCCGGGAATATATCCCGCCTTCGCCACCACCCCGCCCTTACTGTCAACAATCTCCGCGCCCTGGATACGGGGGAGCTTTACGAAATTGGAAGTCAGCACATCCAGGGCAACCTGGTCATTGGTAAACAGGGGTTCGACCACGCTCGCTGCCAGTTGCAGCGACAGCGCAGTGCCAAAGTCCTGTATCTGCGCGTGACGCACCTCGTTTTGCTTGACCAGTATGACCAGGCTCATCACACCCATGCCCAGCACCATCAACAGCGCGATCAATACTGCCAGACGCAGGCCAAGGGGCATGCGCTTGAGTTGCCCGAGAGGCAGGGCGCTGGGAGCTTGCTGCTGCGGTGTGCTAGTCATTGATGATTGGGTGCGACCACTTTCTACCGGTGACAATGGAGCCCCACCGGGGCCCAACCACACCAATTATAGAAGGCGATCACAAAACGGGGGAAAACCGCGCTGAATTACCCTGACTTTTTGCCCCTGTGCCCCAAAGACAAGAACAACTGTGAAAGGCTTCACAGTTGTTCTTGTCTAAAACGGCGGGGCAAGGTACTGCGCTGGACGCCATCAGACCAGCGAGCGCAGAACTTCAACCGGCGGCGTTGTCACCGCCCTGCGGCTTGTGAACGTGCCAATCAGCATGATCAACACACCACTGACAACCGGGCCCAATAGCCATAACATCGGATGCCATTGCCATTCTGCCCGAAACACCCGCTCCTGTAACATCCAGGTGGTCAGTTCCGCGCCGGCAGCCGCGAGCAAACCGGCGATCAGGCCCAGCAACAGGAACTCTATGGTGATGCTTCCCAGTACCAATTTCGCCGGGGCACCGAGGGTTCGCAGTATGCTGCTCTCACGGAACCGGTCGCTCATCCCAGACTGCACCGTCGCCACAAGAACCAGCGCGCCGCAGGCCATTACCACCCACAGGATCGCCTCGATCGCAAGGCTGACCTGGCGAATGATGGATCGGATCTGGGCGATGATGGCGTCGACTTCTATTACGGTGAGGGTCGGGAATTCTTGCAGCATGTCGACCAAAAGGCGCTTTTCGCCGGCGGGTAGATAAAAACTGGTCATGTAAGTCGTCGGGTACTCCGCCAGTACCGCGGGTGGAAAAATCATGTAGAAGTTGGGTCGCATGTTCTCCCAGTTCACTTCGCGGATGCTGGCGACTTCAGCTTCGAACACGCGGCTGCCCACCTGGAAGCGCAAGCTGTCTCCCAGATTGACCCCCAGTCCGGCGGCGATATCCGCCTCGATGGAAACCACGGAATCGTCAGTGTCTGAGGACCACCACTGGCCCTCACGTAACATGTTGTCTTCCGGCATCCGGACACTACTGGTAAGCGCCAACTCCCGGTCCAGTTCGGCGCTGGTGTTGCTGTCATCGGCGATCCGCCGGGTCATCGGAGCCCCGTTGACGTGAGTAAGCCGCCCCCTCACCAATGGGTATAGCCCGGCATCGGCAATTTGCCGCTGGCGCATCCAGCTCTGTAGTGCCTGCATTTCAGCTGGCTGGACATTGACCAGGAAGTGATTCGGCGTTTCTTCGGGAATGCCTTTTTCCCAGTCTCCCACCAGCGAGGTGCGGGTTACCAGCAACACCAGCAGCAGCATCACGGTAATGGCGAAAACTACCACCTGCATGGCGTTCTCCAGACCCCGGCGCCGCAGCGTCGAGCTGGCCAACAGCCACATATTCCCCGCATTGGAACCCACGAAGCCGGTGGATCGAATCAGCAACCAGCCTGGCAGTGCCACCAGCACCATCGCCAGCAGGAGCCCGGCAAAAACGGCGGCTGCCAGTTCAAGGCTGCCGCTGTACCACACCATCAACAGAAACAGGCCCGCGATTCCTGGCAGCGCTGCCGCCATTGGCCCCAGTCGCCGAATCTCCACATCCTTGCGCAGCGCCGCCAACGGCGAGACATTGCGCAGGGACCAAAGCGGCGGCAGGGCGAAACCGAACAGGCACACCAGGCCGGTCGCGGCGCCGAGCACATAGGGGTACCCGCCGGCCGGTTCCAGTCGCAGCTCGGCGACCGAGTCAATCAGGCCAACAATCACCCACTGCATTAACCACCCCAGCGCGAAACCGAGTAATACCCCGACGATCAGTAACGCCGCGAACTTCTGCAGATAAATCGTTCCGATCTGGGTCGACGAGGCGCCCAGCGTTTTGAGCACGGCAACATGCTGCACATGGCGTTCAGTGTGACGCCGCGCCGCGATCGCAATCGCGGCACCCGCTAGCGCGACGCCAAGTGCACCCCCGAGCAGCAGGTAGGACTGCGCCTTGTCGATGGCACCGGCAACCCGGGGGCGCCCCTCAGTCACCGTGTACAGCCGGTGTTCCGGCAGAAGGTTTGGCTCCAACCACTGCCGATAGCTTTCCAGTGCCGTCTCCCCACCGACAAAATAGTAACGGTAGCGAACCCGGCTACCCTCCTGCACCACCGCTGCTTGTGCCAGGTCGTCGTGGTGCATCATAATCCGCGGGCCCAGGGCAAAACTGCTCCCGCCTCCCCCGGGCTCACTCACCAGCAGCCGCTGGATTTTCAATGTCGCCTCGCCAATATCGACCGTGTCCCCGACCGCAACATCCAGGGCCGCCAGCAGGCGCGAATCTACCCACAGGTTGCCGGGCTCAAGACCATCGGTGCCGGGATAAGCCTCGGCGAAGGGAGCTTCGGCCAGCAACACTGTCCCCTTCAGGGGGTAGGACGATTCAACCGCCTTGACGCTGCTGATCTGAAATCGATCACCCCTGGACGCCATGCTTGCGAACGACACGCTGCGAGACGTAGCCAGCCCGTCCGCACCTGCCTGCTCGAGCACCTTGGTTGATATCGGGCGGGGGCTCTCCAACACCATATCGGCACCCATCAGCCGCGTGCTCTGGGCAGTGATGGCGTTGCCGAGGCGTTCACTGAATACACCCAGACCGGTGACAATAGCTACCGCCAGGGCAATCGCCACTAAAAGCACGGTAACATCACCACCACGCCAGTCCCTATACAACAAGCGCAAGCCGATCATGCGACGGCGACCGCTGCCGGGCCTGAATTGGCGACCGCCAGGCGCCCCTCCCGCAACTCGAAATGGCAGCCACAACGATTGGTCAGGGCGAGATCATGGGTCACCAGTACCAGTGTGGTTCCGGCATCCCGATTGAGCTCGAACAACAAATCGTTGATGCTGGTGCCGGTCTTGACATCGAGATTGCCGGTGGGCTCGTCCGCAAATAGCAGCTTTGGTCGAGTGGCAAAGGCACGGGCAATCGCCACCCGCTGCTGCTCCCCGCCTGAAAGTTGGCGGGGGTAATGCCGCAGGCGATGGCCCAGGCCCACCCGCTCAAGAAATTCCCCGGCGTGGGCCCGCGCCCCGGGAAGTTTCTTCAGCTCCAGCGGCAGCATGACATTTTCCAGCGCGGTCAATGCCGGCAGCAATTGGAAAGACTGGAAGATAAAGCCGACCAGTTCGCTGCGGACCGCCGCGCGCTGATCCTCGTCCATGGCCGATATTTCGCGGTCCTGCAGCCACACCTGACCGCTGGTGGGCAGATCCAGGCCCGCCAGGATGCCGAGCAGGGTCGACTTGCCCGATCCCGAAGCCCCGGTGATGGCTGCTGTCTGGCCGGAAGCGATTGTCAAATCGACGCCATCCAGTATCCTTATGGTCTCCGAGTCGGTGGCTATGGCCTTGCTTACCGCTTTTGTACGAATCATTTGTTGGCTAATGTCCTATGTTCAAGTCTGTGTTCACAGTGTTCGTTTTGTTGCTGGCTTTGCAGTGGCCCGCATCGACGTTGGCGTCGACTTCGAGCCGCGAGTCAGTACTGGTCCTGGGCGACAGCCTCAGCGCAGCCTATGGTGTAGCGATTGATTCCGGCTGGGTGGCGCTGCTGCAGCAGCACCTGCAACAAGCCGGCCACCCGGTGGAGGTCTTCAACGCCAGTATCAGTGGCGAGACGACGCAGGGAGGTCTCGCCCGCCTGCCCGACCTTCTTACACGGCATCGTCCCGATGTTGTCGTCATCGAGCTTGGCGCCAATGACGGTCTCCGTGGCTTTCCCCTGCACCTCATCCGCGCCAACCTGGCGCAAATGGTTCAGCTATCGAAGGCCGCCGAAGCCGAAGTCCTGTTGCTTGGTATGCGAATTCCCCCCAATTACGGCAGCAAGTACACCTCTGCTTTCTACGAGATTTACCAGCAGTTGGCCCAACAGGAAAACACCGCGCTGGTGCCTTTTCTCCTCGATGGCGTGGCCGCCGAGGATACCATGATGCAGGATGACGGCCTCCACCCCAATGCCAATGCCCAACCGGTGCTCCTGCGCAACGTATTACCTACCCTGCTTCCGCTGCTGGAGCAACCCGTTCAGCCCCCGGAAAACCGGTCATGAAGCCAGCCGAAATCGACGCACTGGTAAGCTTCGACCAACAGCACCTGTGGCATCCCTATGCCTCGATGCAGGACCCGCCCCCGGCGTATCCCGTGGTCTCAGCCCAGGGCACCAGACTGCGGCTAGCCGATGGCAGAGAGCTGATAGACGGCATGTCTTCCTGGTGGTCTGCAATTCATGGGTATAACCACCCGGTTCTGAACCAGGCCGTTATCGACCAACTGGGGAATATGTCCCACGTCATGTTCGGCGGCATCACCCACCCACCGGCGGTCGACCTGGGGCGCAAATTGCTCGACATTTGTCCCCCAGGCCTGAATCGCATTTTCTACAGCGACTCGGGCTCGGTGGCAGTGGAGGTCAGCATCAAGCTGGCATTTCAGTACTGGCTGGGAAAGGGGCAGCACCAGCGCACCCGACTGCTGACCGTTCGCAATGGCTACCACGGCGATACCTTTGGCGCCATGGCGGTGTGCGACCCGGTCAATGGTATGCACCACCTGTTTCAGCCGGTGCTGCAACAGCACCTGTTCGCCGAGGCGCCTGCCTGTCGCTTCGATGAGGCTTTTACCGAAGACCATGTCACCGATGTCAAACGTCTGTTGCAACAACACGGCAATACCATTGCGGCACTGATCATCGAGCCCATCGTCCAGGGCGCCGGGGGCATGCGTTTCTATGCACCGGCTTATCTGCAACGTCTGCGCCAGCTTTGCGACGAAGCCGGCCTACTACTGATTGCCGACGAAATCGCGACCGGTTTCGGCCGCAGTGGAAAGCTTTTCGCCTGTGAGCATGCCGCCATCTCACCCGATATCCTCTGCCTGGGCAAGGCAATCACCGGGGGCTACCTCAGCTTTGCCGCCACCCTGTGTACCGATGAGGTCGCCGCAGGGGTTTGCAGCGGTGAAGCAGGGGCGCTCATGCACGGCCCCACGTTCATGGCCAACCCACTGGCCTGTACCATTGCCGGTGCCAGCATCGAACTGCTATTGTCCCAGAACTGGCAAGCCAATATCCAACGCATTGAAACCCTCCTGAAACAACACCTCGCCCCGGCTCGTGACAGCGCCGACGTGCACGATGTGCGGGTGTTGGGCGCCATCGGTGTGATCGAGATGAAGGAGCCGGTAGACCTGGTCACTATCCAGCGGCGCCTGGTCGAAAGCGGCATCTGGGTACGCCCCTTCGGCAAGCTGGTTTACATTATGCCCCCCTATGTCATTAGTGACAGTGAACTGGTCACCCTGGCCTCCAGCCTGGTTGCAGTGGTCACCGGGACATGAGCGTCGCGCGGCTCACAATTGCGGTCCATGGCCAGGGCCTGCATCCCATCACCCGGGATGTCGACAAGGTGCTGCAAACTGCCAGCGTCGATAGCGGTATTTGCAATTTGTTCTTACAGCACACTTCAGCCAGCCTGTTGATTCAGGAAAACTACGACCCGTCCGCCAGGGCCGATCTGGAAAACTGGCTCAACCGACTGGTGCCGGAAAACGATCCGCTCTACACCCATACCCCGGAGGGCCCGGACGACATGCCCGCCCACATCAAAACGGCTCTCACGGCATCCTGTCTGAGCATTCCCATCGTCGGGGGAGAACTGGGGCTGGGAACCTGGCAGGGCATCTACCTGTGGGAGCACCGACGCTACCATGGGAAGCGTCACTTGCTGGTACACATCGGCGGCTGATCGGCGGCCAGCGGAAATTAGTTCCCACGGATATGAACCAGTTCACACCCTAACCCCGGGGCGGACCGCTGTTTTTGCACGACCCACCTATAATTTCTTTAAAAGTGGTGGTTGCAGGCAAAGATCGACCCCAGGTTGCAATCCTTCCCGCAGGCCCACTCGGCGAATTAAAGCCCCCCAGACAGGTGAATTTCGGATTAGCATGATCAGATCCGTGAACACGAGCAAAGCTTCACTCGACCTATTGCTGCTCGGCTACGGGCGATCGGCCGGTGCCCGACGTTCCCTGAGCGAGTCGGAACAGCGGCTGCTTGACCTGCCGGATCGCTACGACGGAATCATCCTGGCACCCGTGCTCGACGGCAACAGCATCGCCCTGGTCCGTAATCGAGTGCCCGATGCCACCATCATTGCTCACCTTCCCGATGAGGCAGATCAGCAGCAAATACTGGGCTGTATCGAAATGGGAGCAGACGATGTGGTATTTGACAGCCACATGGCCATGGATCAGCTGATTGGCACCCAGATACTCATCGCCAATCAACGCCGGGAAGCAACCCGGACCCGCAAAAAACATCGCTCTGCCGACCGCCTCACCGGACTTGCGGACCGGGCGCAGTTCCTGCAGAAACTGCAGGACATGTTGCAGGCACCACGGGAATCCCGCATCGCCGTAATGATTTTCGACATCGACAAGTTCAAGTCTATCAATGACAGTCTCGGCCACGAGGTGGGCGACGAGTTACTGCACACCGTGGGTGAGCGCCTCGCCACCCTGACAGAGGATGGGGCATTCTGCGCGCGCATAGGGCACGACCACTTTGCCATTGCCATCGGCAACACCCAGGACATCGTCAACGCCAGCATCTACGCTGAAACCGTAGTTGCCCTGGTGCGCAAGCCCTACCATCTGCGATCGACTGCGCAGGCCATCTACATTACGGTCAGCCTCGGAGTCACGGTGGAAGACGAAAACGAAACCGATGCCGACGGGCTGGTGCGGCAGGCCAATATCGCCCTGTCCCGGGCGCGCCAGGAAGGTCGCTGCATCGCGCGCTTTGAGCCTACCCAGGCCGCAGACGCTCACTACCGGCACCTCCTGCGCAACAACCTCCACAGCGCCCTGGAGAACAACGAACTGTTTGTCCTTTACCAACCACAAATCGATATGCGAACCGGCCAGGTCGTCAGCGCCGAGGCACTGTTGCGCTGGCAGCATCCCTCAATGGGGCTGATATCACCAGAGCTGTTTATACCACTGATGGAAGAAACCGGGTTGATCACCGACGTTGGCATGTGGATCGTCGATCGCGTCTGCTTGCAACTGCGTGCCTGGTGCATGGCGGGCAAGGTGGACAAACGGTTCAGCGTCGCCATCAATATTTCCAGCAAGCAGTTCCATGACAGCGATCTCGCCACTTATATAGAAAAGGCCATAAAACGCCACGACATCAATGCCCGCCAGATCAAGCTGGAACTCACAGAATCCCTGCTGGTGCTTGACACCGACCAGGTCGCTGAAAAGCTGCAGCGTCTGAAGCGACTCGGGGTGGCCATCTGTATCGACGACTTTGGCACCGGCTATGCATCGTTGAGCTACCTGCGCCAGTTCCCCATCGATATCCTCAAAATTGATAAATCCTTCATCCAGAATATTGGCTTGAGTGAACAAAACGATGCCATCGTGCTCGCCATTATCAACCTCGCCCATGACCTGCGTTTTCACGTGGTTGCCGAGGGTGTTGAAACCCAGGCCCAGCGTGCTTTCCTGACTCAGCATCAATGCGATACCTTTCAGGGCTTTCTGTTCAGCAAGCCCGTTCCCGCCGACGAAATCCGGCTCCACAACGACTCTCCGGGGCGCTCGGCCTATATCCACGTAGCGTAAGACGGGCAATCCCCGCTACCGCATTTCGCCGGGGTTCTCTGGCAGAGGGTAGTGCTGAAATAAAAAGCGGCTCACCAGGGCATTGAACAGAACCGGCTTTTCGGCATGGGGCCAGTGACCAGCATCGGGAATGATCTTGAGTTCAGCGCCGATAAACTGCCGCCGGATAGCGCCCTCGCATTTCGGCCCGATATAGTCCGAGAGCCCTCCCTTGACGAACAAGGCTGGCCCCCGATAATCGCCTGCGCTGGCCGGGGCCGCTGTCAGCAGGGGCAGATTGTCAGCCAGCGCCTTGAGATTCGCACGCCAGTCGTAGCCATGGTCACTACGATAGAGGTTGGTCAGAAGAAACTGCCGCAAGGAGGCTTCAGCCACACTTTGCGCGAGACAGGTATCTACCTGCGCCCGGGTTTGCAAATTATCCAGGGGCACGCGGCGCAGGGTTTCGATAATCTCCGCATTTTGGTCCCCGGGATAGGTAATCGGGCAGATATCCACCACAACCAGCGCCCGCACGCGTTCCGGCCGCGCCAGCGCCAGGCCCATGGCAACTTTACCGCCCAGCGAGTGCCCCAGAACAGCACAGCTCTCACAACCGTGACTGTCGAGTAACTTGATGAGATCCGCGATCATCAGGGGATAACTGATGTTCCGGCTGTGGGGTGAGCGGCCGTGGTTGCGAAGATCTACGCTGAGAACCTGGTAGCCGGTCGCAAGATGGCGGGCGAGATTGCCAAGATTATTCGATGAGCCGAGCAAACCGTGCAATAGCACCACCGGCATGCCACTGCCACGTACCTGGCAGGACAATGGCAGCGCATCCGCCATCGGCAGAGGGGAAGAACCCGGTATCATTCGAGTGAACGCATTGTTAGTATTCAGCCACTTTTCGCCAGGGAGCCAACGCGATGCTTGCACGCATCTTTTTATTGCTTTGTATCAGCAAGGCGACGTTAGCAGAACCAGAATCCACAGTATACCCCTTCCAGTTCGAGCCCCCTGAGGGCGAACTCAAAACCCTGATCATCGCCAGCCAAAACCTGGGCAAGCCATCACGAAAGTACCTGACCGCACTCGAAGAGTCTGTCGATCGAACCGTCAACGCCTATCTTCGGGACCATGGCTTCAAGGTCCTCAGCAGCCGCATTTACGCCCAGGCGCTAAGCAAGGCCGAAGCAAGGCTCGGAGATCCATTCGACCCCACCACCGGCAAGCTCAACCAGCAGCGCAAACAGCAGGTTTTGGCGGATGTTTTCAAGCAATTACAGGCCTCACAGCCCGGGCTTGATGGGGTAGTTTTTACCGAGCTACTCGATCGCCGGGTCTATTTCAGCTCGGGCATGAAGCGGGCCGCGCGTTGGGATGGGGTAAGCCGGGCTCCCGAACTGCTAGGGGCTGGCAGACGCGTCACCACCGACTTCGATTGGACGCAGCCAGTTGATGCGGTCTCCATCGGCATCTACGTGTTCACCATCGAGGGGCAAAGCGTGCTCGTCGGTGTGGGGGGGATGAGCTTGACGCAGGCTATCGACACCCGGGGCAATGGTAGCCTGCAGCGGTCGCGGAACATGCTGAGCAACGAGACGCAAATTCTGGAAGGTATCCAACTGGCTTTTCATCCCTGGATAACCATGGATGACTACCCCGGTGGGCAATAGTCCCGGGACTTGCTAAGGAGGGCTGGGACCCTAGCCGTCAGCTTCGGCGACAGACACCCTGTCTTGGGGCTGCCTTTGGAGTTGGAGATCCATCTCTATGTCGTCCACCAATTGTTCCGCCAGGGGCCAGAACAGACTGGCGCAGATAGTCGCGGCCGGCCCTTCTGCCGTACCGTTGGATTTGCGCATCGCGTGAATGGCCTGGGATTCATCTTCCAACCAGGCTTTGGCATGCATCTCTGCGTAGGCGTCAAGCGCCCAGTCGCTGGTATCGCAAAAAGCACTGGTAATGCGAATGGTAACATCCCGGGCGCGAAGGCTCTCGCGAGAACAAGCCTCCCGCTGGATCACCTTGGGCAGGCCCGGCTCGATCACCAGGTCACTATTGCCGAAGCTCACGGTCTGGGAGCGGACTCGGGAATCCTCTACCGATACTTCACAACCTGCCGTATTATCCGCCAGGTAGTGTTCCGGTACCGGCATATTGAAGCTGCAGCCCTGTGCGGCCAACGTCGACGCGATCAATGCCGCTGACAAGCTGATGGAACGTCTCATAGCTGATATTCCCTGCACGACCCTTTGTCGAAACGTTACCCATGGAGCTTCTGCCGCGCCGTGCATTGCTGCAACCTTATATCCGGAAAAAATGCCAATCTTTAAAATTCGAAGGCTACCATTGGCCCTTACACCAAGCAAGCACCGGGTTAATCCGCCGCTGTTTGCCCCACCACACGCGGGTGGCGGAACGATAAGCGAGATTTCACCCTTCACACCGGGTAAATCTGTGTCCAAGCCCTGCGCATTGGGTTAATCTCTGTGCTCAACAAGCCACCCGAGTAGCCGGAAGCCAGCCGGCTTTAGTTACGCGGCCAAACCACTTTTTGGAACGGGACCAGACATGAAACTCGCCATATTATCCTGCAGCCCCAAAGCGTATAGCACCCGTCGGTTCAAGGAAGCGGCCGAGCAACGGGGTCACCGGGTCAAGGTTCTCAACACCCTGAAGTTTGCTATCGACCTGGAGCGCAGCTCACCGGACCTCTACTTCCGGCAGAAGCCGCTTAGCATTTATGATGCCGTCTTGCCCCGCATCGGGGCTTCGATTACTTATTATGGCACCGCCGTAGTGAGGCAGTTTCAGGAAATGGACGTTTTTTGCGCCAATACGTCCCACGGCATCATCAATTCCCGTGACAAATTGCGCAGCCTGCAAATACTGAGCAGGCACCACATCGGTATCCCCAAGACCGCCTTCGTGCGCGATAAAAAAGATGTGCTGCCGGCGATCGAGCGGGTCGGCGGCGCGCCTGTCATCATCAAGCTGATAGAGGGCACCCAGGGAATTGGCGTTTTGCTGGCCGAGTCCAATAAGCAGGCGGAATCGATTATCGAGTTGCTGCAAAGTCAGAAACAGAACGTTTTGATCCAGAAGTTTGTCGCCGAGAGTAAGGGGCGCGACGTTCGTGCCTTCGTGGTCGGCGACCATGTGGTGGCTGCCATGCGGCGTGTTGCCCAGGGCCAGGAATTTCGCAGCAATGTACATCGCGGTGGCGTTGCCGAGCCCATCGAGCTGGATCAGCAATATATCGATACTGCGGTGCGCTGCACCCAAATCCTCGGCCTGCGGGTCGCCGGGGTGGATATGCTGGAGGGCAAAGACGGGCCCCAGGTGATGGAGGTGAATTCCTCCCCCGGACTGGAAGGCATAGAAACCTGCACCGAGCTTGATGTCGCCGGCGCGGTTATCGACTATATTGCCGCCCAGGTCGATTTCCCGGAAGTCGACGTGAGGCAGCGTTTGACCGTAAGCCGGGGCTATGGCGTTAGCGAAATATTTGTTCCCGAAGGTTCCAAGTTCGTCGGCCAGACAATCACCGAAACCGGACTGCCGGAACAGGACATCAATGTGTTGACCCTGTCCCGCGAGGCCAGAATAATCCCTAACCCTCGTCTGACACGTACTTTGGAAGCCGGCGACAAACTGCTGTGCTTTGGCAAGCTGGAGTCCATGCGGGGCTTGATCCCCGCCCGGACCCGGCGCAAGCGGCGACCGGTCGTGCAGGAGTTGGATACCCACATCAATGACTAAGAAACTTGAAGACCAGAACGTACTGGGCTGGCGGGAATGGATAGGCTTCCCGGCACTGGGCATTCCCCGGGTAAAGGCCAAGGTCGACACCGGGGCCCGCACCAGTTGTCTCCATGCCTTTCTGGTAGAGACCTTCGAGCGCGACGGTAGGCCCTGGGTCCATTTCGATATGCACCCGATCCAGGGTGATACCGATACCGTGATCCGCTGCGAGTCGCCTCTGCTGGAGCAGCGCATCATTCGGGATTCAGGCGGTCACGAGGAGATGCGCTACGTGATAGAAACCGATGTCATCATCGGCGAAAATTGCGAGCGGATCGAAGTTACCTTGACCGACCGCGACAACATGAAATTCAGGGCACTGCTGGGTCGCTCCGCGATCTGTGGCAAATACCTCGTCGACTGCAAGCGATCCTACGTCCAGGGCAAAGGCAAGCGCAAGCAAAAAACTTCGCTGAAGCACAACCATGGCCAATAAACTACCGGCTTTCAGCATTGGCGATGCCACCATCGAACCCGGCGAAAGCAGGATCGTCGATATCCCGGTGTCACCGATGTATACCCATCACGACCTGTCGATCTCGGTGCAGGTGGTGCGGGGCAGGCAAGCGGGGCCCACACTGTTTATCAGTGCCGCCATTCACGGGGATGAAATCAACGGGGTTGAGATCATCCGACGCCTGCTCCAGCACAAGGCCTTGAGAGGCATGCACGGCACGCTGCTGGCCATACCCATCGTCAACGTATACGGCTTCCTCAACCATACCCGTTACCTCCCCGACGGGCGTGACCTGAATCGCTCTTTCCCCGGTTCTGAGCAGGGTTCGCTCACGGGCCGGGTAGCCGATACCTTCGTCAAGGAAATCGTCAATAAATCCAGCCACGGCATCGACCTGCATACCGGGGCTCGCCATCGCAGCAACTTTCCCCAGATTCGTGCCGATCTGGACGACCCGCAAACCCTGGAAATGACCGAAGCCTTCGGCGTGCCGCTGGCCATCAATGCCAAGATACGCGACGGCTCGCTGCGCGAATGTGCTGCCGACAACGGGGTGCCGGTGCTTCTCTACGAGGCCGGCGAGGCTCTGCGCTTCGAGGAAATGTACATACGAGCCGGTGTCAACGGCATCATCAATGTCATGCGATGCATCGGCATGCTGCGCAAGAGCCGCAGCAAAAGGCCCACCGCCAAACCGATAATCAGCACCCGGACCAGTTGGGTGCGGGCGCATGACAGCGGCATCCTGCGCACCCTGGTGCCCCTCGGTGCCAAGGTGACCGCAGGCCAGACCCTGGCATTGGTCGCCAACCCCCTGGGCACCACCGAAACCGCCATTCTAGCCCCCGATGACGGCATGGTAATCGGGCGCACCAATTTACCCCTGGTCTACGAGGGCGATGCCACTTTTCACATCGCGCAATACGGCCACAAAGTGGCGGCTATCGAAAAGCGGGTCGAGCAATTCCACGAAGATCATCAACCTGACGAGCTGCTGCAACACACCGACGACCCCACCAACGCGCCCATCGCCTGAGCGTGCCCCGAGGCTTGCGAAGCGGCGACGGGGCATCGATGTCATGCCCTGTTTTGCTCACTCCGATTCAGGACGGCGCTCCGGGACAGCCGCCCTGACCCGAACCGGAACGGCGTTCACCGCCGCGTTGCCGCTCAACTCGTCGATCGCCAATTCATCAGTCAGATCGTTACAGCTCACCCCGGCATGGTCCATCGCAATCTGCATGCGGATTCCCCGGCGATTGTGGCCCCAACCGTGGGGCAGGCTGACCACGCCGGGCAACATGTCGGTGCTGCTTTCGACCTTCACCTGCAGCTCCCCGACTCTGGAACTGACAGTCACCCGGTCGCCGTCGGCAAGCTGGCGCCGGTTGAGATCAGCGGGGTGCATCTGCAGGGTGCAGCGGTCCCTGCCCTTCACCAGGCGATGGAAGTTGTGCATCCAGGAGTTATTGGAGCGAACGTGACGCCGACCGATGAGCAGTAATTCGTTGGCGGCGGGTATTTCACCCTGCGATTGGCGCAGCCGCTGCAGGTCTGCCAGGGGGAGTTCAGCATCGCAGTGAATCATCTTGTCGATGGTAAAAAGGCGCTCCGGCAACTGCGAGCGCAGCGGACCCAGGTCAATACCCGAGGGGCTCTCCGCCAGCCGCGCCAGACTCAGGGCATGCTCACTACCCTGGGCCTGACCGTAGGGCCCGGCCTGCAATCCCAGATCGATCAATTGATCGGGCGGCAGGCTGGCGTTCGCCTCCACGCCCAGCAAAGCCGCAACGCGCTCTCCCAAAGCGCTGAATATTTCCCAGTCGTGGAGCGCTCCCGGGGGGCGGTCGAACACCGGGGTGTTGAAGCGAACCGTGTTGCGCGTGGCGAACAGGTGGAAGGTAATATCGAAGTGATCGTGCTCCAGCGGCGAGGTCGGGGGCAAGATAATATCCGCGTGGCGCGTGGTTTCGTTAACGTAGGGATCCAGGGACACCATAAAATCGAGTTGTCCCAGCGCTGCGTCCAACTGGCGGCCATTGGGGGTCGACAGCACAGGGTTACCGGCACCGGTAAACAGGGCGCGAATCTGTCCAGGCCCCTCGGTGAGCATTTCCTCAGCCATTGCTACGGCCGGCAATTCCCGGTCGAACTCCGGCAGATTCCGCACCCGACTGCGGGCCCGGGCGAAGCCACCCCGGCCGAGATTGCCCAACTGATCCAGCGCGGGCGAGGTAAACAGCGAGCCCCCCGCTCGATCGAGGTTGCCCGTTGCGATATTGATGAGCTGGATCAACCACTGGCAAAGGGCGCCAAAACGCTGGGTGGAGACCCCCATACGTCCATAGCAAATACCGGCATCGGCCGCGGCTAACTCCCGGGCTATGCGGCGGGTAGCGGAAGCCGCTATGCCTGTTGCATGGGCCACGTTCTCGGCGGTCAGATCCCCGAGTTCATCCTCCACCCGGGACAAGCCCTGAGTGAAATCCGCCAGGTGACGCAACCGCACCAGTTTTTCTTCGAACAGGCAATTCAGCAGCGCGCTCAACCACAGGGCATCAGTACCGGGCTTGATGGCGATGTGTTCGCTGGCGACCGCCGCAGTCTCGCTGCGGCGGGGGTCGACCACCACCAGCTTCGCCCCCCGGGCTTGGAGCGCCTTGATCCGTTTGGGAAAATCCGGCACGGTCCAGAGGCTGCCGTTGGAGGCCATGGGGTTGGCCCCGAGCATCAGGAAATAATCGGTGCGGTCAATATCCGGAATCGGCAACAGCAACTTATGGCCAAACAACCACAGGGACACGAGGTGATGGGGAAGCTGATCCACCGAGGTCGCGGAGAAGCGATTACGGGTGCGAAAATGACGGAACAGATTGCCCTGATGCGTCATCATGCCGTAGTTGTGGACGCTGGGATTCCCCATGTAAATGCCAATAGCGTCCACTCCGTAGCGGCGGCTGGTTTCGACCAGGCGGCTGGCGACGGTGTCCAGCGCCTCATCCCAACTGATGGGCTCGAAATAGTCCTCGCCTTCTGTCGATCGCCGCCGCCTCACCGGTTGGCGCAGGCGGTCGGGGTCATTGTGCAGGTCCTGCAAGGCAACGGCCTTGGGGCAAATATGCCCACGACTCAGAGGGTCCTGCTTATCACCCTTGATCGAGAGGATCTGTTCACCCGCCACCTTGATCTGTAGCCCGCAAATGGCCTCGCAGAGATTACAGGCGCGGTGGTGTGTCTGCACTGTGGTGTCGCTGTCTGTTGCTGGGGTAGCTGCCAATGCGGGCCTCCATTATCGCGTTATGAATAAACCTTTCCCGGCAGCGCCGGCCGGACAACGCACCGCCAACTAGCGCAGCGGCGGTGTAAGGTAAGCTGAGGTGGCCCCAAGCGTGGGCTGACTATCCTTGATTTCCATCCGCGCCACGGCGCGCAGGTGCACCTCGTCGGGCCCATCCGCATAGCGCAGGGCCCGGGCGGCAATCCACAGGTCGGCCAGTGGCGTGTCGGGGCTGATGCCCATGGCGCCAAAGGTCTGCATCGCCCGGTCGCAGACCCTGCCATAGACCTCGGGCACAACCGCCTTGATCATCGCAATCTCCTTGCGCGCGGCACGAGCACCCACCTTGTCTATCATGTAAGCGGCTTTCAATACCAATAGCCGTGCCTGGTCAATCTCGATTCGCGACCGGGCAATCCAGTCCGATACCGCGCCGTGCTGATGCAAATACTTGCCGAAGGTCTTGCGCTCCTGGGATCGCTCCACCATTAGCTGCAATGCCAGTTCCGCCGCGCCGATACAACGCATGCAATGATGGATACGGCCGGGCCCGAGGCGCGCCTGGGCGAGGGCGAAGCCACTGCCCTCCTCGCCCAGGAGGTTCGCAACCGGCACCCGGACATTGCGATACACCACTTCGTTGTGGCCTTCGATACTGATGTGATTCATCACCGGGATGTTGCGTACCACCTCGACGCCGGGCGTATTACTCGGCACCAAAACCATGCTCTGCTGCTGGTAACTGTGGGCCTGGGGATCGGTTTTTCCCATGACGATATGCAGCTCACAATCGCTCCGGGAGGCATTGGTGATAAACCACTTGCGCCCGTTGATCACGTAGTCGTCGCCGTCTCGAGTGATCAGCGTGGTGATGTTGGTAGCATCCGAAGAAGAGACATCCGGCTCGGTCATGGAGAAGGCCGAATGGATCGCTCCGTTGAGCAAGGGCAAGAGCCAGCGTTCACGCTGTTCCGGGGTGGCAAACAGGTGCAACAATTCCATATTGCCGGTATCGGGCGCATTACAGTTGAACGCCTCGGACGCCCAGGGCACCCGGCCCATGATCTCTGCCAGTGGCGCGTATTCCAGATTGCTCAGTGCCGTACCTGGCTCATCCTCGCGCAAGTGGGGCAGAAACAGGTTCCAAAGCCCCTCCTCCCTCGCCAGTGCCTTGAGGTCTTCCATGAAACTGATGGGATAAACCCCGGCGTGGCTTTCTTCGTTATACTGACGAATGCGGGGTACGATGTGGTCATCCATGAACCGGCGCACCTGCATTCGAAGGTCCTGCACTTTTTCACTGTATTCAAAATCCATTGTTGATCCCCCGTGAGCATTTCCCCCGCCAATACGACATTGGCCGCTGTGTCCGGGACTCGGTCGCCAGCCGTTACAGCGTCATTCCCCCATCGACGACGATGCAGGCGCCGGTCGTGTAACTGGCGGCAGGAGAGACCAGATACAGCACCGTTCCCGCCATTTCCTCCGGCTCGGCGTGGCGCCCCATGGGGATGTTCTTCATAGCCTCGTTATAGATCTCCTCCTGACTGAACAGCGCCCCGGCAAACCGGGTCTTCGTCAGGCCCGGCAGCAGGGCGTTCACCCGGATGCCGTGGGGGGCGCACTCCTTGGCAAAGGCCTGGGTCATATTGACCACCGCAGCCTTGGTGATCGAATAGATACCCTGCCACATCGCCGGTCGCAGGGCATTCACCGATGCCGTATTGACGATGCTTCCGCCCCCATTTTTCCGCATCAGGCGGGCACCCTCGATCGACATGAAAAAGTAGCCGCGAACGTTGACGTCGACGGTTTTGTTGTAGGCCGCGAGGTCGGTATCAAGAATGTCGCCGAAGTAGGGATTGGTCGCGGCATTGTTGACCAGAATGTCGAGCTTGCCGTGACTGGATTCCAGCTGGGCAAAGATCGCGCGAATATCATCCATACTGCCAACATGGCAGGCAAAGGCCTCGGCGCTGCCGCCGGATGCGAGGATACTGTCGGCAACCGCCTGACATGCATCGAGCTTGCGGCTGGACACCACCACGTGGGCGCCCTGCTGTGCCAGTAGCTTGGCAATCGCCTCACCAATACCGCGACTGGCACCGGTAACCAGAGCGACCTTGCCGCTCAAGTCGAATAACTGTGTGCTCATGACGGCTCCTTTGAATTGTCCGGTGGTTGTATTCGGTAAGACAGGCGCGCCCGTCTACCGGATCAGCGCTGCAGCGTTTTCTGTGCCCGCTCGGCAAATTCCGCCGAGGCTTTCTCATTCTCGATGATGTTTTCAACGGCAAAGGGCACCTGGACACCCCGCTGCAACCCCGGCTTTTGCTTGAGAACGCCCAGCCAGCGATCGAGGTTTTCCAACCCCTCCCGGGAAACCCCGGACCACTTGTAGGTGCGCACCCAGCACCAGTTGGCGATGTCTGCAATGGAATAGTCATCCGCCAGCCATTCACTCTCACCCAGCCGGGTGTCCAGCACCTCGAACAGACGCCGCACCTCGTGCTGGTAGCGGTCGATAACCGGCTGGATCTTCTCCGGGAAATAGCGATAGAAAACGTTGGCCTGTCCCATCATCGGGCCGACGCTCCCCATCTGGAACATCAGCCACTGCACCACTCGTGACCGCCCCCGGGTATCCGTCGGCAGCAGTTTGCCGGTTTTCTCCGCCAGGTAGAGCATGATCGCGCCGCTTTCGAAGATGGCCAGGTTGTCTTCGTCGCGGTCGACGATGACCGGAATACGTCCGTTGGGGTTCAGGGCCCGGAACTCGGGGGTGTGCTGATCCCCGGAAGCCAGATCGACCACATGGGTGTCGTAGCTCAGGCCCAGCTCTTCCAGGGTACAGGACGCTTTATGGCCGTTGGGCGTTGGGGCGGTATACAGATCGATCACGGAAGTCTCCAGCATGAATTGTTGTCAAGCAGCGGTGCGAGCCGGTGCATCGGGACCGCCCTGCCCGGCTGCGCACCCACGGCAGTACTCTAAAGCACTTGCCGTCACAGGCAAGGCCCGGAACCCGCCAGGCGCCAGCGACAATAGACCACAATCGGGTCGTCCTGGGCAAGTCGGATCGTCAAGCTTTATTAACCTGGCAGTTTCTTTAACCGGAGGGGTTCTGTAAATCGGTGGGTCCACTCATTGGAAAAGCTATCCCGCCGGGTGGCAAAGCGTTATGGTTTCAAAAGCAGAAAGACAATAAAAAGATGCTCATTACCGGCGCCAACGGGTTTATCGGGGGTAAGCTGGGGGAATGCCAGCGCGAACTCGGCGCCGGGATTTGCGGCCTAGGCTTCAAGGCCGATGCCGACCGCGGCGTGGTCGCGGGCCACTCGTCCGCGGGGCAAGCATTCCGAGCCGGGTGCGGCCAGCGTCGACATGCTCGACCGTCACGGGGGCTACAGCATCGAGAAAGCGAATGAATTACTGGGCTGGCAGCCGAAGGTCGACCTGCAAGAGGGCTTGCGCCTCTGTTTCGAGTGGGGCAAAAGCAAAGGGCTCGCTGTAGCGGGCAGGAGAGCAGGCTGCTGAACCCCGGCCGGCCTTGGCAGGCCACAGCAATTTTAGCGATGCACTGCCAAGAGCTCCTCAATAAACGTTGCTACTATTCGCCCTGGCTGGGGTGAAGTGCGAACGATCGCCGAAAAATCGCAGCAGTAACCGAAGCCGTCGCCGCCAATTGCCCGCAACAGGCCTCTTTGCACGAAGCCCTCGGCGTAGTGGTCCGGGAGATAACCGATGTAACAGCCGGATAACAGCAGGGTGGCGATGCCCTCCTGGTCGTACGCCGTTGCTCTGCGGATTAGCCCCAGTTGCCTGCCCTGCTCCATATTCGGCGAGTGATAGCCCAGGCCGGCATAGTTCGCCGCCAGTAGATCGTCCCGCTCGATCCCCTCGTCAGCCCGGGCATACAGAGGATGATCCACACCGCAGTAAAGCTGCATGGGCTCGTCGAACAGGTAATGGTAGGTCAGGCTGGCTGAGGAGCGGTGCTGGGGGATGATACCAATGTGGTAGGTGCCCTCCATCACGCCTTTTTCGATACTGTTCAGCGGCTCCACAAACAACTCGATGCGCACTTCCGGCGCCAGCCGGTCAAAGCGTCGAATGGCCTCGAAAATCCTGCAGTGGGGGTTGGTCGCAGTTTTATCGAACAGCGCCAGCACCAGCTTGCCTGTCATGCGCTCGTGCAAATCGTTGACCTCGGCGCGAAAGCCATCCAGCGCCGCCAGCAGGCGAAGGGTCGCCGAGTACACCGCCTGTCCCTCCACCGTCAGCGCAAAGCCTCCGCGGCCCCGGCGGCACAGCACCACGCCCAGCCGGGCTTCCAGGTCTTTCAGGTGACGGCTGATGGTCGAACGGCCGATATTCAGTTCCAGCTCCGCTGCCGAAATGCCCCCCGCCTCCGCCACTACCTTGAAAATGCGTAGCAGGCGAATATCCACATCGGCCAACTGTCCCAGCACCGCCCGTGTCTTCATGCTTCAACCTCTTTAACCTCTTTAACCTCTTTAACCTCTTTAACCTCTTTAACCTCTTTAACCTCTTTGACCCCTTTAACCCCTTTAGCGCCTTTAGCCCGAATGGCACTTGCTTAAGCCGATTCGGGTGTCTACCTCGGCAGGACCTTCGCCGACAGGGATGTCGGCGCAGAGCCCCCAGGGACGGGTATACGGCGTGTCCTGACGGGGTAGATGCCCGGAGCGGCGCTTTGAAAATCCCATGCATTTCTCCTCAAGTAAGTGCCATTCCCTTTAGCGCCCTTTAGCGCCCTTTAGCGCCCTTTAGCGCCAGAACTACTGCCCTGAATGTCGGCCAGTATGTTTCATATTATTGAACGTTAAGAGCGATAGATAACAGTTTATACAACTAAAAGCCAGCGCTAGAATATCCCTTATCAAAGCACTGGCTCGAGGTGTCCCCCATGACTGCTATGCAACAGCCGGGCGTGCTTACCGCCGCCCAACTCGACGCGCACTGGATGGCTTTCAGTGGCAACCGCCAATTCAAGCAGGATCCCCGGATCATCGTCGCAGGCAAAGATGCCTGGTACATCGATGCCGATGGTCGCCGAATATTCGATGGGCTCTCCGGCCTCTGGACCTGTGGCCTGGGGCACGGCCGCCAGGAGATCGTCGACGCCGTTGCCCGGCAAATGGCAACCCTCGATTATGCGCCCGCCTTCCAGTTCGGCCACCCCGGCGCATTCAAACTGGCGGAGCGTCTGCGCGGTCTGACCCCTACCGGGCTGGACTATGTGTTCTTCACCAACTCAGGCTCCGAGTCTGCCGACACCTCTTTGAAAATGGCTCGTGCCTACTGGCGACTGAAGGGCCAGCCGGAGAAAACCCGCCTGATCGGGCGTGCCAAGGGATATCACGGGGTTAACTTCGGCGGCATCAGTGTGGGGGGCATCGGCGCCAACCGCAAACTCTTCGGCCAGGCCGTGGAAGCTGACCACCTGCCCCACACGCTGTTAAAGGAAAACGCCTTCAGCCGTGGTATGCCGGCCCACGGTGCGTCCCTTGCCGATGAACTGGAAGAACTGGTGGCACTGCACGACGCCTCCAATATCGCCGCGGTTATCGTCGAACCGTTTTGTGGCTCTGCCGGTGTCATCATTCCCCCCGAGGGTTATTTACAGCGCCTGCGCCGGATTTGCGACAAGCACCGCATACTGCTGATCTTCGACGAGGTGATTACCGGTTTCGGCCGGGCCGGGGCGATGACCGCTGCCGAGAAATTCGGGGTCACCCCCGACATCATGAACGTGGCCAAGCAGATGACCAACGGCACCCAACCGATGGGTGCGGTGATCGCCAGCCGCGAGATTTACCACACCTTCATGGCCTGTGATGCCCCCGAATACATGGTTGAGTTTCCCCACGGCTATACCTATTCCGCACACCCCGTCGCCTGTGCCGCAGCGCTGGCGGCACTGGACGTACTGGAGAAAGAGAGCATGATCGAGCGGGTCCAGCAACTGGCGCCCTACTTCGAGGATGCGGTCCACGGCCTGCGGGGCAGCCGCTATATCACCGACATCCGCAACTACGGCCTGGCCGCCGGTTTCACCCTTGAGCCCTACCCCGGCGAGCCCGCGCGCCGACCGTTTGAAGTTGCCATGAAGTGCTGGCAGAAGGGGTTTTACGTACGCTACGGTGGTGACACCCTGCAACTGGCACCACCGTTTATCGCCACCCGGGAGGAAATCGACGCCCTGGTCAATGCACTGGGCGAGGCAATTGATGAGCTGGATTAAACACCGCTGCCGGCGCACCCGGCTCGATCTGACTACAGGCAGGAACTTCCCATGACAAGTACACCCCAAACCGTCGTCGGCCATCTTATCGGTGGCGAAACTGTCACTGATATTGGCCGCACCCAGCCGGTTTTCGACCCCGCAACGGGCGAGGTCAGTCGCCACGTTGCGCTGGCCAACAATGCCACCGTCGAGAGTGCCATCGCCAGTGCAGAGCGCGCCTGGCCCGCGTGGCGCAATACGCCGGCGATCAAGCGGGCCCGGGTCATGTTTCGCTTCAAGCAACTCCTCGAGGACCATGCCGACGCTATCTGCGCGCTGATCAGCGCCGAGCATGGCAAGGTATTGAACGATGCCATGGGGGAGCTGCAGCGGGGCATCGAAAACGTGGAATTCGCCTGTGGCGCACCCCAGCTACTCAAGGGCGAGCACAACGTTAATGTCGGTCCCGGTATCGATAGCTGGAGCGAATTCCAGCCGCTGGGAGTGGTGGCCGGGATCACGCCGTTCAACTTCCCCGCGATGGTGCCCCTGTGGATGTGGCCCCTGGCCGTGGTCTGCGGCAATTGCTTTATTCTCAAACCGTCGGAGCGCGACCCCAGTTCCGCCCTGCTGATCGCCGAGCTGGCGCAGCGTGCCGGCTTACCCCCGGGGGTGCTCAATGTAGTGAACGGTGACAAAGAGGCGGTGGACACCCTGCTGACCGATCCCCGCGTCAAGGCTATCAGCTTTGTCGGCTCAACCCCCGTTGCCGAGCATATCTATGCCACAGGCAGTGCCCACGGCAAGCGAGTGCAGGCGCTGGGAGGTGCCAAGAACCATGCCATTGTCATGCCGGATGCCGATATCCCCGGCGCTGTGGAAGCCCTGATGGGCGCCGCCTACGGATCCTGCGGCGAGCGCTGTATGGCGATTTCCGTGGTCGTTGCCGTGGGCGAAGAAACGGCGAACACGATGGTCGCCGGCATTAAGGCGGAAATGCAAATGATGAAAGTCGGTCCCGGCAGCGACAACAGCAATGACATGGGTCCGTTGATCACCGGCGCCCACCGGGACAAGGTCGCCGCCTACGTCGACAGCGGCATTGCCGAGGGGGCCGAGCTGGTGGTCGACGGCCGCGGGCTGCAGGTAGCCGGTCATGAACAGGGGTTCTTCCTCGGGGCCTGTCTGTTCGATCGTGTCAGCGCCGGGATGCGCATCTATCGGGAAGAAATCTTCGGCCCGGTGCTGTGTGTCCTGCGTGTTGCCAGCCTGCAACAGGCTATGGACCTGGTCAATGGCCACGAATACGGCAACGGCACCTGTCTGTTTACCCGCGACGGTGAGGCCGCGCGTTATTTCAGCGACCGCATCGAGGTGGGAATGGTGGGTATCAACGTGCCCCTGCCGGTGCCGGTGGCCTACCATAGTTTCGGCGGCTGGAAGCGCTCGCTGTTTGGAGACCTCCACGCCTACGGCCCCGATGGGGTGCGCTTTTATACCAAGCGCAAAACCATTACCCAACGCTGGCCGGCTTCGGGCGTGCGCGAGGGGACCCGGTTTTCGTTCCCCAGCAACGGCTAAGTAGAATGACTACAACACACCCTTGAGTAATTCCCGGCCGATAATTAGACGCTGGATCTCGCTGGTGCCCTCGTAAATGGATGTAATGCGCACATCCCGCGCCAGCCGCTCCAGGGGGTAGTCCCGGGTGTAGCCGGCACCCCCCAGCATCTGCAGGGCGCTATAGCAGGCATCGTTCGCTTTTTCACTGGCAAACAGCTTCGCCATCGATGCGGCGGCACCAAAGGGCTTTCCCTGTTGCTTGTTCCAGGCGGCCTGCATGATCAGCAGGCGAGCCGCCTCCAGCTCGGTATAACGATCCGCCACCATCCACTGCAGACCCTGAAAATTGGCCAGCTTCTGGCCGAACTGCTCGCGCTCGCCAAGATAAAGTCGGGCATGATCCATTGCCGCCAGGCCAATGCCCAGCGCCAACGAAGCAATGCCGATGCGCCCCCCCGCCAATTCACCGACCGCAACCCGGTATCCGTCCCCCGGGGTGCCCAGCAGGGCAGAACCGGGGACGCGACAGTTGTCGAAATAAACGCTATTGGTGGACGAGCCGGACTGACCCATTTTGTGTTCCGCCGGTCCCACACTGAGCCCCTTGGCATCGGCATCCACGATGAAACAGGAAATGCCCTTGCTGGCAGGGACACCCGGGTCGGTAACAGCCCACACCACGAAGGCGCCGGCGTACTCGGCACTGGTGATATAAAGTTTACTGCCATTCAAAATCCAGTCATCGCCATCGCGAACAGCCCGGGTCCGCATCGCCGAGGGGTCGGAGCCGGCCACCGACTCGGTGAGACAAAAGCCCGCGGCGGCATATTCACCACCGCAAATCCGGGGAATGTAGCGCTGCTTCTGATCGTCGTTGCCCACCGCCTGGATCACTTCAGCCACCATATTGCTAACCGACATGGTGACGGCCGTTGACGCGCAGGCCCGGGCGATTTCGGTAATGGCAACGCTGAAGGCGACAACCCCGGCCTCGCTGCCACCGTATTCGGCATTCACGTTAAGACCCATAAAACCCAGTTCAGCCAGGCTCTTGAGATTGGCAAGAAAGGCTTCCCTGCCCTCACCCCGGTCCAGGGCTTCGGCGTTGGAAAGTAAGCGGTCGGTAGCGAACTGGCGCGCGGTCTGCTCAACCATCACCTGCTCTTCGGTCAACGATAACTGCATGCTCTTTCCTCGTGGTCGGGGGGTTGCCAAACAATTGGAAGGACCCGGGCCAGATAACAATCACGCTGAAATCGGGTCCGCTCCTGCCGGCAAGCATAAAGCTCGCCATTGTCCCTTTTGCCGAGGCTTGTGTCGACCCGAAAGGCCCGCCGATGACGCCACCCCGACGCTGGATTTTTATCACCATGCCACTTATTCTGGGTGCGCTGTTTTACGCCCAATCTCTGGACCATTGCACCCCCACGAAAGGAAAGCGAGTTGAACTTCGCCCGCGTCGTTTGACATAAAACAGGGCGTTAGTTTGAACCCGTATTCAGACGGCGGGAACCGCGGGTTTGCGAATTCCCAGCGCATTTCTAGATCGCCGCTGAGTCCTGGACTTGGACAAAGAACAAAGAACAAAGGGACTAATAATGGATATTCCACAAATACGCTCCGCCGAGGACACCGATAAACAGCAACTTTTAGCAACGGTTTTGCTGGGTTTTTCCATGGACCCGTTTGTGCGCTTTTTTTGGCCGGAAGCTGGCGACTACCTGAATTGTACTCAGGCATTCGATGCGTTTGGAGGCGGAGCCATAGCGAATGGCACGGCCTATGTGACGGATAACTTTGAAGGCGTGGCGCTCTGGTTTCCGCCGGGTTCTGGTCCGGACGAAGAACGGTTTGTCGCGATTTTGGAGGCGACAGCACGCCAGGAAGTCCTTGAAGACGGGTTTCGCGTTTTCGAATCCATGGGCGAATACCACCCTGATGAGCCCTGTTGGTATTTGCCGTTGATCGCAGTGGACCCGGCTCATCAAGGCCGTGGATTTGGCGCGCAACTGATGAAACATGCGCTTGATCGTTGTGACAGTGAAGGGTTGCCGGCCTATCTTGAATCAACCAATCCGCGGAATATCTCGCTTTACCAGCGTCATGGCTTTCAAGTGATGGGCGAAATCAAATTCGGCGCGTCCCCGGTGGTAACGCCCATGATTCGTCCCGCAAACGTTTAGCAGGGCAAAGCGGCACACAGGGTAGCGGCAGGACGACAGTGGGTTACGGCACCCGTTGACGAATCGGCGCAAAGGCCCTATGACTGGATGGACACTGAAAAAAGCACATGACACCTTTACACCTGCAAAACCTGACGAATAAGCGCCAAGCCACGGCCTGGCCGTATTCGACACCCGGGCTGTTGCCGGCGTTTTCTCTTGGGTTGGCGCCATGCTGAGGCGAATCATCAGTGGCGGGCAAACGGGAGCCGACAGGGCTGCGCTCGATGCCGCACTGGAAAAGCAGTTTCCCATCGGGGGCAGTTGTCCCGAGGGTCGCATGGCGGAGGACGGTCCCATCCACCAGCGGTATCCGCTGCGAGAGATCAGCGGTGGCTACCGGGCGCGGACAAAACGCAACGTCGAGGACGCCGGCGGTACTGCCATCTTTTATCAGCGCTATCCTGGCGGCGGTACTGAACAAACCCTGGCGTTCTGCATCGAGCTTGGCAGGCCCTACAAGCTCATCGATATTGATATGGTCAGCGTGGAGGTTGCGAGCAGTAAGCTGCAGACGTTTATTGGCGATTACGATGTCCAGGTGTTAAACGTGGCGGGGCCAAGGGCGAGCGACTGCCCCGCGATCTACGATTTCGTTCGACTGGTTATCACGCTGTCCATTTCAGGCGTCGCCTGAAGAGTCAGGAGGTGTCGATAGTCGCCACGACAAGGTCTTGCGGAATGCTCGTCGCACCCGGGTATTTTCCCGCTTTTGCGAGGAAGCAGAGTGCACTCACAAGCGGCACCCCGCGGTATGCCGACTATGCGACTCGGGTTCCATCCCAACCGGCTTGTCCGTGGGTGAGGCCTCTTCAAGCAACCCACCGATAATTCCGCCTATTTTCATATCGCTCATCCGGCCGAAGTAATTCAGCCGGAGCAACCCGTCTCTATCGATAATGATCAAGGTCGGGGTACCCTGCATCGCATAGCGGGACATGGTCTTCGGCGGGCCCGTGACCACTGACGGCTGGTCGACGGCCACGGGGAAGGTAATCCTGTATTCTTGGATAAAAGCCGCAAGCGCTGTCTCGGTCATTACCTCATGGTGCTCAAAAACCGTATGCAAGCCAATCACCTGAACCTCCTCCCGGGAAAAGTTCTTGTGAATGGTATTGGCCTGGGGTATGCCGTGATAGACGCAGCCCGGACATAGCATCTGGAACGCGTGAATTACCACCACCTTACCCTTCAGGGACGCCAGACTGATCGAATCCGGTGTGTTGAACCAGCGGCTTGTCTCCAATTCGGGAGCGCGCTGTATCGCTTGCGGCGTGTTCATAGACAGGTTACCTCCCTGCTCAAGCCTATGGTATTGACCCGATACTATCGGATTCTACGTTTCCGTGCTGGCTTGTCAATAAGGTTTCGATTCAATACGATTGACCCATGGACAGTGTCAGGTTGCAACAGTTGATCGAACGTATAGCGGGCCTTCTGCGCGCGGAATCACGTGGCCGCCTGTACCCTCTCGGCCTGCAACCGGTCCAGTTTGACGCGCTCTGCTTCCTGTCGGTATGCAATCGCTACTCCAACACCCCGATCGGTGTCGCGGAATACCTGGGGCAAACCAAGGGCAGCGTGTCTCAGTCCCTGAAGATTCTCGAGCGCAAGGGCCTGATCGAGAAAAGCGCTGACAGGAAAGACAAGCGGGTGACACACCTGCATGTCACGACCGCGGGCATGAGGCTGGTTCACAAACACTCGCCTTCGCCAATGCTGGATACACTTGGACAGCGGTTTGACGCGCACAATGCAGCAGCCCTGGAAAAGCTTTTGGAAGAACTCCTGAGGAGCATGCAACTGCTTAACCAGCGAAGAACTTTCGGGCAGTGCGCCAGTTGTGTGCACAACGTCAGGGGTGCCAGGGGGCGAACGCTTTGTGGCCTGACCCGAGAAGTACTCAGCGACGAGGATGTGCTGCTTGTCTGTCGGGAGCACGCAGTAGGGCTTTGATGGGCGCCCCCGGCGAATCCGCGAACGATGATTCCAGTGCACAGGAGTAGCAACGCATGGAGCAAGACAAGGGAAGCTGCGGCTGCGGCCATGTCACATTCGATATCACGGGTAGCCCACTCTTTCGGATGTTGTGTCACTGTACGATCTGCCAGCAGTTTAACGACGCCCCGTTTTCCGACATCGTCATTTACGATGCTGCCAGCGTCGGCGAGCCTGCGGCGGGTTCGGTACGGTACGCGACCTACAAGCCGCCCCCCAATGTTCAACGGGGTGTCTGTGCCCAATGCGGTAAGCCGGCCATCGAGCATTTTAGAATGCCCTTGCTACCCGGGCTGACAATGGTCCCGAGCTCGGTACATACCAACCCGTCCAAACTGCCCGCGCCGGTGGCCCATGTGTTTTATCACCGTCGCGTAGCAGACGCCGAGGATACGCTGCCCAAACACGAGGGTTTTCTCTTCAGCCAACTGGCTTTTGGCAAATACCTTCTAGCCGCGAAGCGCCGCAAGTAGGTTCGGTAGGGCTTCGAAGGTGCCCGGATGATGGCTGACAAGGCGGGGTTCGAAAATCGGAGGCCGATCTCAGCAGGCCGCGCGCGTTCCGGCAATCACTATGCCCCGCCTTCTCTGCCCGTCATTTCGACAGCATCCCAAAAGGGGGGCCGCAAGCGGTGAAAAGGGTCGTGATATTCGGCAATTCCGGTTCGGGGAAATCGACCCTGGCCAGGCGCTTGATCGAGACTAACATCCTCGCCCATCTTGACCTGGACACGGTCGCATGGAAGTCGACACAGCCACCACAGCGACAGACCCTTTCCGACTCGCGGCGGAAAATAGAGGCGTTTACTGGCGCCAACCCGCAGTGGGTCATCGAAGGCTGCTACAGTGACCTGTTGGCGCTGGTTTTGCCCGCATCCAGCGAAATCATCTATTTGAAATTGCCAGTGGAGGCTTGTGCGCGCAATGCCAGGCAGCGGCCATGGGAGCCGCACAAGTACCCGTCAAAAAGCGCCCAGGATGCAAACCTGGAAATGTTGATCGATTGGATCGCCCGGTACGAAACCCGAAGGGATACCTTCTCCCAATCAGCGCACGACGCCCTGTTCGAAAACTACCGAGGTAAAAAGACCCTGTACACGGCTAACCCAATGTAGCTTGCCGGAAGCCGCGCAGTATAGGCCTGACAGACAGGGCGAGGCACCCGGAAGACTGCAGGCGACCGGATTCCATGTTGGTGCTCAAGGGACTTGCGAAGATCAAGCAGCGGAGGATTTGCGCGCATTCCCATTTCCCGAGGAACCAGCCTATGGCACAGATACTTTAATGTCGGCCTGGTTGCCGTCATACTTGTGCTATCCAAAAAGCAACTCTGTCCCACAACAAATTCTGCCGGGAACCGTAGCTTGAAAAGCGAATCAAGGGAGACATTGTGTCGACGCTGGAACTGAAGATTCCTCCGCTAGTGTTGATGATAATCTGGGCGGCTTTGATGGCGTTGCTGGCTCTGGCGACGCCAGAAGTTTCTGTCCCCGATGGCGTGAAAGGCATTTTATCAGCAGCCGCTCTAGTGGCGGGCGCTGCGTTCGCTGTCCTGGGGGTGTTGGCTTTCAGCAGGGCCAGTACCACGGTGGACCCTACCCGGCCCGAGGCCTCATCCGTGCTGGTCACCGGGGGGGTGTACCGCTACACCCGCAACCCCATGTATGTCGGCTTTCTGTTTATGCTGGTAGGCTGGGGGCTTTATTTGTCCAACGCCTACGCCCTGGTGTTCACGGCATTGTTTATCGGCTACATGAACCAGTTTCAAATTCAACCCGAAGAAAAAGCCCTCGAGTCGATTTTTGGCGCAGAATTTCTGGCCTACAAACACCGGGTGCGACGGTGGCTGTAGTACCATTGAAACACTGTCGCTCGTCTCCCTGATCCCCAAAAATACAAAAGCAAGGCATCCCATGCACATTGAGCGCTTTTCTCCAGACCATGCCGATGCGGTGGTCGCCCTGTTCACAGCGGTGTTCTCTGAATCCGAGGACCCCGGGGAAGGTGCGTTGATTGGCCACCTGGTGAGGGATCTCATCACCAGCACGGACCCCGCCGACCTTTTGGGCTTTATCGCGTTGCTTGAAGGCAAGCCCATCGGTGGCATCTTCTTCAGTCGGCTTACCCTGCCCGCTCCCAGGTTCGCATTTCTCCTTTCCCCTGTGGCGATCGCTACTGCCCAGCAGGGCAAAGGGCTTGGCCAAAAACTGATTCGTTACGGGATCGACACTTTGCGGGCCAAGGGTGTGGACCTGCTTTGCACCTATGGCGACCCGCGCTACTATAACCGGCTGGGCTTCAGGCAAGTCAGTGAAGACACCATCCCGGCACCACTGCCCCTGAGCCAGCCCGAGGGATGGCTTGCGCAATCGCTGCAGGGCGATGCCATTGAGCCTGTTGCGGGGCCAACGCGTTGTGTTTCCGCCCTGAACGATCCGCAATACTGGTAGTACTACCCCGGTTAGCGCCAGCGTCGGGGGCTGGCTGCCCAATAATGACGCAGTTTTCCGGGGATATTCCCACGCCGTTTCATCGCAAACACCCGGATAAAGCGCAAATCAATTATCGCAGCCCCCACCACGAAGGTAATCCCCGGGCTTTTTTTGATGTGGATCAAACTCTATTGCCTGACCTTCGGCTGGCAAACAACACGCCCCACATTTACCCATTCCCGCACCAAATCAAGACGTATTACTGGCGCGGTAACCGTGCACGCTCCACTCGCCGGGGGCTTCATCCCACCGAATACGGAGTGAAACCGGGGTTGGGTCAGGGCTTGCAAGTACTGGCACGCTTCCTGCATAAGCCACCACCGAACCCCTGTCTACCAATACGGAAGCGAGAACTCATGTCCTATTTAGAACCCAGTGAATTTGCAACCAAAATGGTTGATTCCGGTGAACAGAAAATTTTTATGTCCACCAAAGATACCCTTGTCAGAGCATTCATGGCTGGCGCCATCCTCGGGCTGGCGGCATTCTTTGCCATCAGTGTTATTGTTTCTACCGGAAGCCTGTTGGTTGGCTCAATGCTATTCCCGGTGGGCTTTATCATGCTCTACCTGATGAAATTCGATTTGCTGACCGGTGTTTTTACCCTGGTGCCCCTGGCAGTAATGGATAAACGCGCAGGCTGCACGGTGGACCAGATGCTGCGGAACTGGGGCCTGGTCTTTGTCGGCAACTTCGCCGGTGCGCTGACGGTTGCCTTTTTTGCCTCGTATATTCTCACCTATGGCTATAACACCGACGGTGGTGCCCTCGCTGCCAAGGTCGGCTCCATCGGTGAGTCCAGGACCCTGGGCTACCAGGAACATGGCCTGGCGGGATGGATGACCATTTTTATTCGCGGCATGCTGTGCAACTGGATGGTTTCAATGGGCGTGGTCGGTGCCATGATCTCAACCTCCGCATCCGGCAAAATGATGGCAATGTGGATGCCTGTAATGCTGTTCTTCTTCATGGGCTTCGAACACTCCATCGTCAATATGTTTTTGTTTCCGTTCTCGATGATCATGGGTGGAGATTTCACGGTTGTCGATTATTTCGTCTGGAACGAAATTCCCACCGCACTGGGTAATCTGGTTGGCGGCTTCCTGTTTGTTGGCTTGCCACTCTACTGGACCCATGTCAGGACCAACCCAGAGCGCAAAGTGAAGCACAAATCTGCCGCCACCAAGTTCGCCTGAGCTGTAACCATGGCACGCAGGAATCCCCGCTTAACCAGGCGGGGTTTTTACCATTAGCAGGCAACTGGCAGTCTCTATCGGACAGTACTCCAGCGCCGGAAGAAAACCTGGCAACCAGGACTTCCACGGCGCTTTGGTCCCCTCGCAGCCGCTGCTTACCACCAAGGGCATAGCGATTGCGTTAGCTGACGGAATCAGTAGTAGCAACGTCAGCCACATAGCAAGTGAAACCGCTGTGAAAGGCTTTTTACACGACTATTACAGCACCTCCGAGTCCTGGTCTGTTAAAACCGCTGCCCAGCGGGTGCTCCAGGCTACCAACTCCTGGCTCTATGCCCAAACCCGCAATAGCCCGCACCGCTACAACAAGGACAAGGGCTATATCTGCGCTTTCTGCGCGCTGGTGTTGAAATCGAATACGGCGCATCTGTTTCACAGCGGTGACGTCAGGATTTACCGGGTCGCAGGTGAGCGCCTTGAACAGTTAACCGAGGACCATCGCAATACCCTGTCTGCGCAACAGCATTACCTCACCCGCGCCCTGGGGTTTCACAACGCACTGGAGATGGATTACAGCTGCATCCCGGTGGATACTGGCGATACCTTCGTATTGGCGACCGACGGAGTTTACGAATTTCTGCCCCCGCGAACCATCCTCGGGTCGATTGCCAGCGCCTCCAATCTCGATGTGTGCGCGAGGGAGCTGGTGGAGACCGCGTACGGGGCAGGCAGCGAAGACAATCTAACGCTACAGATTGTTCGGCTGGAGACCCTGCCCGACAAGCAGATCGACGAGATGCAGCAGCGGGTGGCAAATCTGCCGGCGGCACCGCCCCTGGCTGCGAGAATGGATTTCGACGGTTACAGAATCATCCGCGATCTTCATATCAGCAGCCGCAGTCATGTTTTCCTCGCTGAAGACCTGGATACGGCCGCCGCGGTCGTCATCAAGACGCCGTCCATGGAACTGCGCAACGATCGCGACTACCTGGAGAGATTTCTCATGGAAGACTGGATTGCCAGACGCTTGAACAACGCCCACATCCTGAAAGCGGTTGTGCCACCGCGAAAGCAACGCTTTCTCTACCTGGTCACCGAGTATATTAACGGCCAGACGCTGGCCCAGTGGATGACTGACAATCCATCGCCATCAATAGATGCCGTTAGATCCATCGTGTCACAAGTAGCACGGGGGCTGCAGGCTTTCCATCGCCAGGAAATGGTGCATCAGGATCTTCGCCCTGAAAACATCATGATAGACAGCCTGGGCTGTGTAAAAATTATCGACTTCGGCGCCACTCGGGTGGCAGGAATTGCTGAGCTGGGGGAGCAAGCCGAGCGGATTGCCGGAACCGCACAATTCACTGCACCGGAATATTTTATGGGCTTACCGGGGGCCTCCCAAAGTGACATATTCTCGCTGGGCGTCATAACCTACATGATGCTATCGGGAAAACTACCCTACGCCAACGCCGTATCGAGCACCCGCAACCGAAAGGACCAGGCACGCCTGCGCTACAAGCCCTTGCGCGGAAACAACGCCAGCACACCTGATTTTATTGATCACGCAATCAACAAGGCGGTGCACATCAACCCCGACAAGCGCTACGAGCATGTGATGGATTTCGTGCATGAACTCAGCAAACCGGCACCGGCTTTTGTCAACAAAACCAGACCGCCACTACTGGAACGCAACCCGGTATTTTTCTGGCAGTGTCTATGCCTGCTGTTGGTAGTTGTCATCCTTGTTCAAAACGCGTTCTGAGGAGGAGCTGATTGATGCGGCGTTATCTCAGCGAAGTTCGGCTCCAGGCTTGCCATGATCACCAGGTCTTATAGGGCAGGAACTTGCCGTTCATGGTGACGATCACCCGGTCGCCCTTGGGGTTTTCCTCCTTCTCAACGTCCATACTGAAATCAATTGCGCTCATGATGCCGTCGCCAAATTTTTCCTGAATCACCTCTTTTAGCGTATCGCCATAGACCCCGACAATCTCGTACAAGCGGTAAATCAACGGGTCCTGGGGAACGGACTTTTCCCAGGTTTTGCAGGGAAATTCCATCAGTGCGGCTTTGGCCGCAGCAGGCAGATCGAACAATTGGCAGACTTTGTCAGCAACCGACTCGGGCATCGAGTTCATCCCAAGGCAGGCCGATGTTACCCAGACAGTGCCGTGGCCCAGTTCCCCTGCGATCGCTTCCCAGGTCAGCCCCCTGGCCTTCTTTCCCAGCACTATTGCCTCCACAACCTCTTCTTTCTTCATCACTTTTTCCCGCTCATTGTTGGTTAACAGCAAGGCGCCCCTATTGAAGGGGTCAGCCGCCCTCGCCCTTTGGCATTGCAAGGAGTGTGCCAGAGGAAAAGGGCTGCCCAAGCTGTTTACTGTGTGTCGAAAACGGTGTCTGCGGCCGACACCCTTCCCCGGACAATGCGGTCGTTCATCCATGGCCCATAACCTTTTACCAGCGCCCTTCGGAGCAGTCTTTACAGCGCCGTGCCCCTGAAAGGTCGGTGCCCATGACAAGCGGCAAACGCCAAAATGGTGCACCAGCGCACTGCAAAATCCTCTCAGAAGATAATTACCGGTCGATTCGCCGGGGCGCGTTAGTGTCGGATTTCAATCAGTAGAACCGCATTTGCCAGTTGTGGCGCCGGATACCGCTGCTACAGGGCCCTGTATCGTGCAATCGCTGAACCCGTCGTGTTCAAGCCGAGAGGCGCCGCCAGGTTCATGGACCAGCGGGGTAAAACAATGCAGGTTGCAGTCAATAAGCAACCATGGGCAGGGTCTGCCATCGCCTCAAAGTTTCGCTTGAATGGCACTGCGAAAAGGCACTACGATCGTGCTCTAATAGTGGAAAGTCCAACCAGGTTCGTGGCGAGTCCGGCGGCAGCTATGGCAGAGAAAAGCGACAGGCAACTGAACGCTAACACCCGGCGGCAAGGGCGTCGCGCTTGTTGCACCACGACTACCGTCTATCTTATGGCACGGGCATCAGGTAATGGATGACCTGGAAGCACTACCCGACGACCTGCCCGAGCCAATAGACGATGGCGCGGCAGCCCATTTACCCCGGAGCACTCTCCCTGACCTTGTGCTCAGGGCCACCGACGGCGCAGACGTCAACATTGGCGGGCTGCGGGGCAGCACCGTTATTTTTCTCTATCCGATGACAGGCCGCCCCGATATACCACTGCCCCAGGGCTGGGACAGCATACCCGGCGCCCGCGGGTGCACGCCGCAGTCCTGTAGCTTCCGCGACCACTATGCCGAACTGCTCCAGCTCCGCACCCGGGTCTATGGCTTGAGCGCCCAGACCAGCCATGATCAGCGTGAGGCCCAGGCTCGGCTGCACCTGCCCTTTCAATTGCTAAGCGATCCAGGTCTCTCACTGGCTAAAGCTATAGGTCTGCCCACCTTCACCGTATCCGGGTTGGAACTTTACCGACGCCTGACCCTGATCGCAGAGGACGCCCGTATCGAAAAAGTTTTCTACCCGGTGTTCCCCCCCGACAGCAACGCTGAGCAGGTGCTGGCATGGCTCAGCAAACGCCGGCGGTAAACCATGGAACACCGGGACAGAGCCCAAAGACACAGCATGTCGTGTGATAAATTGGGTACCATCACCGCCCTGGTTGCCTGCTTCACCCGGGTGGCACTGCCCACCGATGAAAACTCCCTTACTGGGCTACCGGCATGGGGGTTGGCGCCTTACCCGAAACCCTTTCAAGCCAACCTCCCGCCGACCTTAGCGGCTCTGTTTGGCAACTTGACCCACAGCCACCAGGGAGGCAAGCCATGAAACTGATCGATGTGTGGGCGCAACATCCCACGGAGAGGTTCCTGTCCCAGCCTTTTTTCGACTCCCTCAAGCGCTGGGCCGCAGGGACGGTGCCCGCCGTGCCGGTGGAGACCACCGTAGAAGCAATGAGAACCGGCAATGTGGAAAAGGCGCTGCTGTCGGCCTGGTATGCACCCTCCGGCGACTTGATCAGTAATGAAGAAGTATTGGCCCTGGTCCGGATCTATCCCGATCTTTTCGTGGGTGTGGTATCCGTCGATATCAGGAACCCGGTGGAGGCAATCAGGGTCATTCGCCGGTACGTCAACGAGCACGATTTCAAGGCTCTGCGCATCGTCCAGTGGCTGTGGGAATTGCCCTGCAGCCACGCCCTCTACTACCCACTGTTGGCAGAATGTGTCGAGCTGAACATACCGGTTTGCCTCCAGGTCGGCCACACCGGCCCCTTGCGCAGCTCGGAGTCGGGCCGGCCCTGCCACATCGAAAGAATCGCGCTGGATTTTCCCGACCTGACCATCGTTTCCGGCCATATCGGTTATCCCTGGCACGTGGAGATGATCGCCTGCGCTACCCGCTTTCCCAATGTCTATATCGATACCTCCGCCTACAAACCCAGCCGATACCCGCCGGAGCTGGTACAGTTCATGAAAAGCAAAGGCAAACACAAGGTGATGTTCGGCACCAACTATCCCATGATTTCACCCCAGGCATGTCTGGAGCAACTGCCGGACCTGGCCCTGGACGAGGAGCAGAGCGCACTGTTCCTTAACCAAAATGCCCGGCGAGTCTTTCGACTTTGAGCCCACACCATCGATTGAGAGGGAACAGAACCCCATGCCAAAAAACATTATCAACCTGAATAACATCGAACAACACGCCCGCTCCCGCGCGGTCGTCGCTTCGGGTAAGGCCGCCGAACGCTACGGCGCAAAAATGTGGATGCTAGGGCCGGCCATGGGCGCCAGCCAACTGGGCTACAATGTCACCAGCGTGCCACCAGGGAAACGTGCTTTCCCGTTCCACAACCATCGAGTCAATGAAGAGCTGTTCCTCATTCTCAAGGGCAGCGGTGAAATCCGCATTGGCAAAGACAGCTATCCGGTGAAACAGCACGACCTTATTGGCTGCCCCCCCGGCGGCGAAGAATCCGCTCACCAGATCATCAACACGGGGGAATCCGAGCTGGCGTATCTCGCGGTCAGCACAAAGCTCTCGCCCGAGATCGCCAATTACCCCGACTCGGGAAAATTCGCCGTGCTGGCGGAATACCCACCGGACGCAGAGGGTGAACCCCAGCGGTTTTCCTTTATTGGTCGCTCGAAAAACGGGCTGGATTACTGGGAAGATGAATAGACAGGCCTGGCCCGCGGCCGTCGCCTGCCCGGCAGGCTGCCGCAGCTTATCCGGTGCACACAGGATTGGGTATTGATGACCCCTCTGAAACTGTCCGCAAACAAGGTCTTCTGGCTGCTATTCCTGCTTTTCGCGCTCACTACCATTGCCCTTGGAGCCATTGATGCCGGCTTGAAATCCAGCGCCACACCCCTTGGCATTGTGTCATTCGAATTCTGCGGGTTTACCGCTTCGTGCGAACAGGCGCTGGGCCAATGGGGCCCCAGGGGCCAGGCCCTGGCCATGCTGAGCCTTGGGGTCGACTACCTGTATCTGCTACTTTATCCGGGGCTGATGGCCCTGGCCCTTTATCGCTGGGCACCTCGGCATCACCCCCGTTGGGTCGCATACACCCGGCTCACCATCGGGATTTGTCCGGTGATCAGCCTTGCCGACGCCGTGGAGAACTATGCCCTCGCCCAGGTAATTTTGCATGGGTCCGCGTCGGGCTACGGTACACTGGCCGGGGTCGCCGCCGTGATCAAGTTTACCCTGCTTGCATTGGCGCTGTCCTGGCTGGGATTCGTTGTTGTCAGAGCCGCACTGCAGGCCCCCTCAGACACCCGCTGACGGCAACCATCAGGGCCGGCTGAGCAAGCCTTCCGTTTCAGGGCTGCCTGCTGCACAATGGCAATTGAAAATGCGACGGCGCAGCAGGTATGGCTTGCCGATAAACGTTGTCGCGAAAATGACGATCGCCTGCTCTTGCGGCTGCGTCGACCTTTGAAACCTGCCAACAGGAGTCGGACAACGGTGACCTATCTCAAGACCTTACAACTGTTCCTTTTTTGTTGGCTGCTCAGCGGCTGCGCTACTACCGACAGCGCGCTGCAACAACAGGGCAAGAGTGCGTCCTACATCGCGGGGTTTCATGACGGCAGGCACAGCGGGATGAGTGAGCAGGGCAATGAATTCGAAAGCTACATCAAGGACGTCGACCGCTTTTCCCGGGATGCGGATTATCGGCAGGGCTGGAATGAAGGCGAAATCGAAGGCAAAAATATTCAGGGACAGGCGGCTTCCGTCAGCGACGCGATAGGAAAATCGACCCTGAAGAACACCAGGAAGGAAGCCTCTAAAGATCAGGACTTCGATGGCATTGCCAGGGACGCCGTTGAGGGGATCGATACCACGGGCTTCGATGCGCTGGGAAAATAGCGCGCGCTGGCCATTTGCCCCCGCGACCTGCCACTGGCAGGGTTTGCTACTGATGACCGGTCAGGGTATGAAAAGCCCGCTATAGATCGGCTCGCGCTGTCTGATTAGCAATGGCAGCAATCCCGGTTGGTCCGGTGCCGGTGGCATCGCTAAAGCCTCACCCGTGACCGGCCTGTAACCGGGCGCAGGCGGGATAGCCAACGAGCAAAATGATGAAGACCATCAATACCAACCATTGGAAGCGCAGCACACGCTCTATCCTTCGCCAGGCCTCACTGGCACCGTCGAGCCACAACACCCAACCCTGGCTGTTTCGCGTCTCGGGGCCAGAAATCGAATTGTGGGCCGACCGCTCGCGGGCCCTGCCAGTCAACGACCCTGACGATCGGGAGTTGCTTATTAGTTGCGGCTGCGCATTGCTCAACCTGCGCGTCGCGGCCACGGGGGATGGCCTCAATCCAAAGGTAGAGATTCTGCCCGAGCCCGGCGAACGGGACTTGCTGGCCCGCGTGTCACTGCGTGAGCATACCCATGGGTCCCTGGTGGATGCAGACCTCGCCAGATTCATACCCAACCGTCGCACCTGGCGCCAACGCTTTGCCATGCGCGAGGTAGAGGCTTCACTGGTGGATGAAATGATCGCTTCGGCAAGCTACGAGGGTGCACAGTTGCAGCCTATTGTAGCGGATGAAAAACGGATGTTGGCCGCGAATCTGGTGGCCGAGGGTGACGCCGTACAGTGGGCTGATCCAAACTGGCGGAACGAACTCGCGGCCTGGGTGCGCCCGGGTCGCGGGGTTGATGGGCTGCACTTGCCTATCCTGCCGCCGGCACTGACCCAGGCCTGCATTCGCCGATTCGATATGGGGAACAGGGTTGGTGCGTGGAACAGAGAGCTGGCCCTGTCGGCACCGGTGCTTGCGGTGCTCTCGACTTACAGCGAGACACCCGGTGACTGGTTGCTCGCAGGCCAGGCGCTGCAGCGGCTGTTGTTGGTAGCCTGCCAGCAGGGCTTACAGGCCTCCTATCTTAACCAGCCGATCCAGCTTGCCGCGTTGCGCCCGAAAACCCGGGATCTGGTCGACAGCGGCCACCCCCAGATTCTGTTGCGCATTGGCTATCCGGTGAAAAATCCGGCGCCCACCGCGAGAAGGCCGGTCGAAGACTTTATCGAATTTCTGCCGGCGGACTAAACTGCGGCTCTGGAAAGATGTTGACCCGAGTCGTTGCCAGCACACTCGAAAGTGCGGTGCCCGAATGCCCCCTATCGGCAGACTTACTTGACGGTCTCCTCAGGGTTTGTTTTACCGTCCATTACTTTCTGGCTCACACGGTAGCAGCGCAGGGTAATGCTGAAGTTATTACCCAGGGTATCGATGTCGTTGGGCGCATCGGCTCCGAAGTCCTCTTCCTGCCAGCAGCAAGACAGGGAAAAGTCCATGTTACAGCGACTTACCATGCTGTGGGCTTAGCCGAGATTGCCGTCAACATCGGTCTTCGCTGGCACTGTGGACCGCCAGCGATCCTGCACGATGATGGCTATACGCTTGTTAAGGCTGGACATAATGACATACAGGAAGGCCGTGGTGCCGAGCATTTCCAGGGTCTCTTCGGTCAGTTGCAGTAAATGCAAGGCGTCATCGCCCTCGAGCCACGGCAGTTCCATACCCTCGACAAAGTCCAGTAATACCGCAACACCAAACAAACCGAATGCCAACAACACCCAGCGATGATTGGCCGGCTCAACGGCTCGCCAGAGAAACCAGAGCATATAGCAGCCGTAGGCCACGAAAACCGGGGCGACAAATATTTGCCATCCCCAGGAGGGAAACCATGAGTCAAGGGTGGTGTCGGTGGTGGCCTCGTACTTGACCCTGATAGCGGTACCCAGGCGCTCATGTAATTTGGCTGCGTCATCGATGGAAACATAGAGGAAGAACAGCGCAACCAGAGCCCACCCCCAGGCTATCGCCCTTGGGTCGTGTTTGCGGGAATGCAGAAAAACGGCCCCGGCAAACAGGCCCACAAGCAGGGCAATATTCGAGGACAGCCATGTTCCAACGCTCTCTTCTCGGGAAATGTCGAATGAGCGCGCGACAATCCGACTGGGAAACCACTCCAGGAAGAACAGGAAGAAGTCGGCGGCAGCGACAAGAACCACGAGCCCGGCACACGCCAGAGTTATTCTGCGGACATAAACAGCCCCGTTCAATTCCGCTTGCGCTGGGCTGTTCGTAAGCATGCTGCTATCCCTTGCCTGTTCGTTATTGTTTTACCCATTGTGCCACGTGGCATGTCGACGCGGGCTGTCGTTACGATATCATCTTATTGTTTGCCGGCATAAGGGGTTTGGCTTGCTTCAGATCAAATTACGCGTTAGAACTATGCCCGAAGCCGATTGTATTTGTCCCGCCATGGTCAGCACGGCGTTAGCGGCGCGGTGCTGATCATGGCGCACTGAAGATTCGGCCACAACAAACGGTATGCGCCCGCCGATTGAGAGCAGGCCCGAGAAAGGGAAAGGAATGCCTTTATTATCGACATTCGAGGGAAGACAGCGGCGGGGCGGAAACACATGGTAGGCTCGCAACTGATCTCCGCGGTCAAAAGCAGGGGGCCGCTCGTCCAGTCCGCCCTGTGTCTGTTACTGTTCATCATCGAAGTAGAAATCGTCGAGATAGCACTGCGCAATTACTACGACCTTAGCTCTTTGCGAACTTCGGTCTGGGCTCCCATTATCGGTAAGCAGCTCTATTTTTTTAATTTTGTTGTTGCCTTTCCTGCCATTCTCTTGCTGCTGTTGTGGCCCCGACTACGCTCCCACGGGACCCGGTTCGCAGCACTCGCTGGCCAGCATTCCCGGCGCTTGCCCCTAACCCTGCAGATCCTGGCCTATTGTGCCTTCGCTACCCTGACGTACCTGCTTTCTGTATCACCCGAAACGTTGGCCGCTTACCTGCCGCTGGCCTTTTTTGTCTGGGGAATCTCCCTGTTTGCAACCGCGGGGCTGGCTTTGCTGACGCTCGCCCCCTGGCAATTCTGGACGGCGTTTTTCAAGCAGGAAAAGGTGGCACTGGGGATTGCGGTGACGGCAGCCCTGAGTGCGAACTACCTCGCAGAAAACCTGCCCATGGTGGTACCGCTGTTAGCGGAAGGCGCCCTCTTCGGTGGCAGATGGCTGCTGAGCTTTTTCTACGATCCCGTCGTGTTCGACGTTAGCCAACGCTTGCTCGGTACCGAAAATTTCGCAGTCACGGTAAACAACGACTGCGCAGGCTACGAGGGCATCGCACTCATCACGATCTTCGCAAGTGCCTATCTGTGGCTGTTTCGAGCGGACTTCAGGTTTCCCCAGGCACTGCTGGTCATCCCGGTGGGCATCTGCGTGATCTGGGGTTTCAACATCCTGCGTATCGCCGCATTGATCGCCATCGGTGATGCCGTTTCACCGGCTCTGGCGCTAGCAGGCTTTCACTCCAACGCGGGCTGGATCGCCTTTATCGCCGTGTCACTCCTGCTGCTTGCCCTGCTTCACCGGATTCCCCTGCTCTCCCGCCGGGCCGGCACCGATACCCGGGTATCGGCTCCCGGTCGAGGCAAGCACGCGGGTATGGCCGATGCTCTGTTGATTCCCTTTCTGACCCTTCTGGCTGCAGCGCTGGTGCTGGGGGCACTGACCACCGATTTCGACTGGAGCTACCCGATCAAGGTTTTGGCAACCGGATTGGCATTGGGCTATTTCTGGAAGGTCTATCGATTCGATGATTATCGATTCGACTTCTTTGCGCCCCTGGTTGGCATTTTGGTGTTCGTTGTCTGGATGCTGCTGGTGGAACCGTCTATGGAGTCGACGATGCGCTTCGAGCAACAAATCGCGGGCCTGCCCTCGGCCGCGGTTATTATTTGGCTGGTTTTCAGAGTGGTGGGTTCGGTGATAACCGTCCCACTGGTTGAAGAACTGGCATTCAGAGGCTACTTGCTCGCCCGACTCAGCGGCCAACCACCCTCCGTTCACGCGCACTTACCGTTCTCGGTTTTCGCGGTCCTGGCTTCTTCCATGTTATTCGGGCTGATGCATACCGACTGGCTTGCGGGAACCCTGGCCGGGCTAGCTTATGCGGGCGTACGTTATTACCGGGGCCACACTGGCGATTCAATAGTGGCCCACATGACGACAAACGGATTGCTCAGTGCTTATGTTCTGTGGAGTGGTAACTGGTCCTATTGGTGACCTGGTTCACACTTTCGAGCACGACGAACCTCCCGGTCGCTAAAAGCCGACCGGGAGGTGATAGCCCAGCAGCGTGCCTTAGTCGCGGTTGCTGCGCTCGCGAACCAGGGCGCCCAGACCCAGAACCAGGCCTACTCCCAACATTGCAGCACCGGCGTCCAGCTCGGGCACCGAGGCGCTGCTGCTGTTGCTGCCTCCGCGATCATTCGATCCGCTGGATGAACCGGCGAACGCCATGGGGCTGCCAACCAGTACTGCTGTTATTGCGAATGCACAAAGCTTTTTCATGATCTTTCCCACCTGAATGTGTTGTCTGACTTTTTGTCTTAGACCAATTGTCACATTGTGGCCGGCTATTACCGGTCACAACCTTCCATGGCACCCGGATCGCGCTACCAGTGATTAATCTCATGCAAAAAACATGCTAATTTTTGCAGCCTATTGAAATAGTTAAATTTTTACTGCTTTATCCATTGCAACCCGTCGCAAATGGTGCTTCGGTGTAAAAAAAGCCGACACCAAACCCCGGGTTCCCCATCGAAAAACGCGGCCAGCCAGCTCCCGAAGCCTCGGTTGGCGAATAATTAGCCAATTTCCCGTATTTTTGCGCTCATGAACACCCGTTGGACAGGTATCACCAGGCACGCTGTTCCCGCGCTTGTAAAGTAAACCGACACATTGTTAGCAAGCATTCACAGCCCATCAGCCCTACCCGGCCCTGAATACAGCTCGCTACCCGCCTCCAGTGGTCTTCAGCGCGCGCTTTGAGGCAGCTCGCGATTGCTTTCCCGTCAGCCTGCGAATGAGTTTATCGGTCTCGATAGCGATAAAACTGGGGAAGAAGCACAGCAGGATCAGCGGCCACCAGTCGGCGGGAAACGGGGCGGTGCGAAACAGCGACGCGGCGGGCGGCCAGACCGTCGGAATGAAGCGGATCAACACGCTGATGACGACACCCGCCAGCAGCCAGGGGTTGGACAGGGGGTTGAGTGAAAACACCGAGCCGTAGATGGACCGCGCGGAGATCACATAGCCGAAATGGGCCAGCAATATCCCCCAGAACGCCGCGGTTTGAGCCTGGGTCAGCAACAGCTCGTTGACCACCACACCGTCCACCAGGGCCGGCGCGCCGAAATGGTAAAACAGCAGGAACCCCGGCAGGGCAATGGCAAAACCCATCACGATCACCCGCTGCAGAAACAGGCCGTTGATAATCCGCGTTTCAGGCTCCCGGGGGGGTACCTTCAACAAACCTGCTTCCTTGGGCTCCATCATCAGCGGCATGGTCAATAACACCGAGTCGAGGAGATTGATCCACAGAATCTGCACCGGCTCCAGCACGAACCGGGTAGCGTACAGTGGTACGAAAGCAGCGAGCAGAATCGCCCCCATGATCAACAAGGCCTGGGCGGCATTGGTGGGGAGGGTATACAGAATGGCCTTTTGCAGGTTGTTCCAGGCGTGGCGCCCCTCTTCCACGGCGGCGACGATGGTCGCAAAATTGTCGTCCGCCAGGACCATATCCGAGGCTTCTTTCGCCACCTCGGTGCCACTGATTCCCATCGCCACTCCGATGTCGGCGACTTTCAGGGCGGGCGCGTCGTTGACACCATCACCCGTCATCGCCACTACATGGCCGTTGGCCTGCAGGGCTTGGGCGATGGCCTTTTTATGTTCGGGGGCAACCCTGGCGAATACCGAGACTGATTCAGTGACCTTGCGCAGGGCGGCTTCATCCAGCTGGCTGAGTTCCACCCCGGTTTCCACCCTGTCTGCCTCGATGCCTAGCTGGCGGGCAACTGCCTGGGCCGTATCCGGGTGGTCGCCGGTAATCATGACCGTGCGAATGCCCGCCTGACGACACAGCTCGATGGCCTCGACAGCGGATTGCTTGGGAGGATCGATCATGCCCTGCAGTCCCGCAAAGTGCATATCGCGCAGGTGATCATCACTGAGTCCCGCCCTGTGCTCCACGGGTAGCTCCTTCACCGCGAAGCCCAGTGTCCGCAGTGCGTCACCGGCAAAGGACCTGGCTTGTGCCAGGGCGTTTTGGCTGTCAAATACACGGGGCTCACCGCTGGCATCGAGCTCGGTGGCGCACATGGGCGCAATCACTTCCGGTGCGCCCTTGGCGAGCACCAGTTTCTGCTCGCCGTTATCAACCAGCACGGCCATGTACTTGGACGCGGAGTCGAAGGGGATTTCCACCAGACGCTCAACCCCATCGACAACCAGGCCCGCCTTGGCCCCCGCTATCCGCAATGCCAACTCGGTTGGGTCCCCGGTACCGCCTTCACCGCTGAGATGGGCGTTATTGCAGAAAAAACCGCAGTTGAGTACCTGCATCAGCCGGGGCTCACTGCGGGCATCAACCGGAACATCCTTGTAGCGGAATTCACCCTCCAGGGCATAACCCGTGCCGCCCACTTCGTAGGTTCGACCGCCCGCATAGACCCGGGTAACGGTCATTCGATTTTCGGTCAGGGTCCCGGTTTTATCCGAGCAGATGACCGAGGTTGCCCCGAGGGTCTCCGCCGCCGGCAACTTGCGAATAAGGGCTTTTCGGCCCGCCATGATTACCCCGGACAGTGCGAGGATAGATGTCACCAGCGCCGGCAGCATTTCAGGAATGGCGGCAACCACCAGCGACACCGCACCGAGAAAGCTGTAGGAGGTGTCGTAGCCCAGATAAATACCGTAGGCAAAGTTAAAAGCGCCCACCAGCAGAATCGCAAAAATCAGGGTCTTTACGAACTCCTTCATCTTGCGCTGCAAGGGCGTCATGCCGGCATCAGCGGCCTTGACCATATCGGCGATCTGGCCAAATACCGAATTGCGGCCCGTTTCCACAACCGCGGCACGCGCTGTGCCCTGGGTCAGGTAGGTTCCGGAAAACCCGGTGTTGGTCTGGTCGCCGGGTACCAGATCATTGCCCTTGAGCGCTCCGGTCTGTTTTTTAACCGGAACCGATTCACCGGTAAGGGATGACTCGTCGACATGAATATTGCTCACCTCGAGAAAGCGAACATCCGCCGGAATCTTGTCGCCGCCCTCCAGCACCACAATATCGCCGGGGACCAGTTCGCGCGCCGGTATCCGTCGCTGCTCGGACTCTCTCAGCACCAGGCACTCCTGCACCATCATGCTGCGCAGCGCCTCCAGGGCACCCTCCGCCTTTCCCTCCTGGACAAAGCCCAGCACCGCGTTGAGTATGACAACGCTGACGATGACGATGGTATCCGGCAGCATGTGACTGCCCGTAACCGTCAGCACGGCCGTTACCAGCGCGGTCAACAGCAGGATGATCACCATGGGATCGTTGAACTGGCGCAAAAATCGTAGCCACGCCGGGGTCTTCTGGAACTCGATTTCATTGGGCCCGTATTGCTCAAACCGGGCTTTCGCCACCGCCTCGGAAAGACCTCCAGGCTTGCTTTCGAGTTGCTTCAGAACCTCGTCACTGGAGGCTTGGTACCAGGCTTTGCCCACGAGCATTTCCCCACTCGATCTACCCTTGATTTCAGCTGTGCCACTGCCGGATTATCGTTTTTATCGTCGGCACGACCGGCCTTCAGCTGCGCCGGCGCGGCGATGCCGGCGGCAGACAGATACTCTAGTCGAAAAGGGGCAATAGGCTCTTGAAGCAGATCAATAAGCGGAGGGATTCACGACAGGCTATCTGCGCCCGGCTCCCCGCTGGAGATTGAGTCGGCGGATTTCGGATTCTCACCCGAGCTCGGTGACCGCCGCCCAGGACATCCGTGCTGTTTCGGGATAGGCAGTGTTGCCCTACTCCAATTCGATATCCACCTCGATACCAAAGTGATCCGACGGGTGTGTCAGTTTGGGCGAATCTTCGGGCCTCAACTCGGAAACCGGCACCAGCGCCTCGATGGCCACGGGTTGGTCGAATATGCGCCGGGCTTTTATCCCCAGGCCTGAGTCGAGGTTCTTGACGAACAAGTGATCGATTAGCTCGTTGCCACCGGCGCCACCCTGCTCCAGCAGTATCAGGTTCTCATCCGAGCAATAGGTACAGGGAAGCTGCTCGGCGGCGGGGGCGACGAAACCGTCAGCCAGCCAGAGTTGGCAGTTCTCCTCGAAGTCCGGGTCTACCCCATTGCTGGCGTTGCCAAAACTGCAGTTGAAATCGCCACCGAAAATAATGGGATTGTTACCCGCCTTGGCGTTGGCGAAGGCAATCATCTGCTGCTGCATAAACCGGTTTTCACCCTCCCAGGAACCGTGTTTGCCGGAGGTCGGATAGTCGATAGTAGCGCCGAGGTTGGCGGTGGGATGGGTGCAACCGATAACATGTGACCTGTTGTTGAGTCGGATCTCCGCAAACAGGGCGCCGCGGTGATTGCCGCTGGAATCGTCGATAAAGTCGAGAAACTCTCGATTGATCAGCTCGTGCCTGGAGGCGAGCATCAGGCCCAGGGAGCCATCGTAAGCAAACTTGCCTGCGGGCTGGGTCACCACTTCCAATAGACCGTCGATAGTAATCCCGGGGGTGCCCACCGCCCCGATGACACCATCGACGCAGGTCGGTGAGAGGTCGCCAAAAAAGGCGCCACACTGCTGGGTGCCGCAAGCGACCAAATTATTGCTGGTGAGGCCATCACACTGGGCCCTGGCACAGCCTTCGAAACGGGCAATCTCATCCACGGTGCAGGCTGCGCTCTCTGAGATTATCTGCTCCGGCGGCACGCTGTACACATGGGGGTAGCGATCGCTGATGGCATTGCGGATCGCTTCAACCTGCTCATCCCGCCACACTTCCTGCATGCAGATCACATCACTGTCGTACTCGTCGATCAGGCTCTCGAGCACTACCAGGCGTTCGTTGGTGTAGGGAACGAAATTCAGGGCCAGGCCCAGGTTGTAGGAGGTTGCCGTAATCGATTTGACAGGCGCCTGGGCATCGATGCTGTCCTGGCAGCCCGCCAGCACCAGCAAAACAATCATCGAAGCTACTATGCGTATCTTTGAGTGCAGTTGATGCCCCATGGCAGATCTCCTTGGTACCCGGTTTCCGTTACAGTGTGTGTACAGGCAGCGTTTATTCCTTCGTCTTCTTGGCGAAGCTGGAAAAGAAACCCTGGAATTTCTCCATTGCCTGGAGGCCAACCGGGAAGAAGTTTTCCATCAATGCCTGGGGGTCGTTCATGTCGTCAATGGTTGCTTCCATCTTTGACTGCACCTTTTCAATGAGTGCCGCCTGCATGGGTTCCAGATCAGGCAGACCAATCAGTTGGCGCGCTTCCTGTGGGGTAAGATCCATTTCAACAGTCACTTTCATATCACGACCCTTATTGAGTTATTGGTTACACGCTTGTATAACTGATGCCCCGCCACTTGTCCAGACGCATGCAGGTACGCACGGGGCCAATCAGCAGGGGAGCTATCACTATGCACGAAACCAGGGGTACCACCACACTCCAAGTTAAGCCGCGCGGCAAACCGCTGATGTTCTTGATGATGGCTGGATGCCTGGCCTTCAATGCCACTGCTGCGCTGGCCAAGGCACCGCAAAAGCCGCGCCTGGTGCTGCAGGTAACCGTTGATGCCCTGCGGGGCGACCTGCCACAGCGACACCTTCACAATATGGGCAAAGGGGGGTTTCGCTACCTGTTCGACTCCGGTGTGCACTACACCAATGCCCACTACGAACATGCCAACACCGAGACCGTTGTCGGTCACAGCTCATTGGCTACGGGCACGACACCGGCCCTGCATGGCATGATCGGAAACATCTGGTTTGATAAAGACCTCAATCGCCTGGTGTATAACGTCGAGGATGACCGCTATCACCTGCTCAGTGCCAACGCCGATGTCGACAAGAGCACGGAACTCGATCCTACCCAGCGGGTTGCCACCGCCGACGGCCGCTCACCCCGAGCCTTGCTCACGTCCACCTTCAGCGATGAACTCGCCTACGCCTACAATGGTCGCGCAAAAATATTTGCCGTCTCGGTAAAAGACCGCGGCGCCATTCCCCTGGCGGGCCAGACCGGCAAGGCGTTCTGGTTTTCCAAGGCGGCGGGCCAGTTTATTTCCAGTAGCTACTACTACCCACGTTTTCCGCAATGGGTGCAGGACTGGAACAATGCCGACCCCCTCGCCCGCTTCCGCGGCGAGGCCTGGGAACTGCTTAAACCCGCCGAGGACTACCTGTTCGGCAAGCAGGACAAGCAGAGCTGGGAGACCAACTTTCCCGGCTACGGCATTACCTTCCCCCATCCCTGGGGCGGCGCTGCTGACGACAAGTACTTTACCACCAAGCTGACTTTGGGCCCCGCGGGCGATGAGTTGGTGCTGGATTTTGCCAAGGCCCTGATCGAGCGCGAGAACCTGGGCCAGGATGCGATACCCGACTACCTGTCGGTGAGCTTTTCATCCCACGATTATGTCAATCACCTGTTTGGCCCCTCCAGCCTGGAAGCCGAGGACGTATTGCTGCAACTGGATCGCACGCTGGCGGACCTGTTCAGTCATATCGACAAGACGGTTGGCCTGGAACATACCCTGATCGTGCTCTCTGCCGACCACGGCACTCCCGACGCGCTGCCCTACCTGAACCTCCGCGGTGACCAGAACGCCGACTACTACGATATGGCCAACTGTATGCAAAGCACCGAGTCCGGGCTGGCGCAGGCCTATCCCGATGCCGAGGGTTTGCTGGGAGAATTCTCCCATCCCTACATTTACCTGGACCAGACGGTGATCAAAACGGCCGGGCTGGATGAGGTCGAGGTTGCGCAGATTGCCGCCGCCCTGGTGGCGCGCTGCCAGGGTATCACCACGGCCATCGTTACCGCAGGTTCGCAGAACGCACCGCCACCGACCACCAGCGTGGAAACCCGGGTGTGGAACAACTTCAACCCCCGGCGCTCGGGGAATGTGCACGTGGTTCTCGATAGCAACGTGTACGTGAACGACTTCGACGGGCTGATGGTTGCGGCGACCCATGGTTCACCCTGGAACTACGACACCTTCGTACCGATATTTTTCGCCGGCCATGGCATCGACCAGGCAAATATAAGCCGACGGGTGACTCCCTACGACATCGCCCCGACACTGTCCGCGGCGGTTGGCATCAAACCGCCTTCGGGGAGCGTGGGCAACCCACTCGAGGAGGTGCTGGCTCACTAGCGGGAAAACATCCCCGCAAGGGCAGCGATCGGCGGCCGCCCGGTCTCTGCCGCACCCCGGCGCGACGCTTACCCCGGGATATCGGCTGCGACCCGGCGCATTCAGCCCGTAGGAACAGCGCGCAGTGGCATCCTGACAAAAAACCAGCCTGTTCAGGCCCCTGCCGCTTTGGCCTCTACGCAGACCACTTCCAGTCGCAGGGAGGCCCGCGTCATCCCGAGAAAAGCCGTACGCCGGCGTTGCTCCAGGTCGCTGCCCGGGGACAAATCCATATCGACAAGAATGACAGCCGGTGACTGCTGGCCCTGGAAGCGGGTGACGCTGGTAAAGCGCATCTCGCCCGCGCTGTAGCTGCGCTCGCCGTCATTGTCGTAGACGCCGGTAAACTGGCGCAGGGCACAGCCCCCAATGTTCTCGACACCATAAAAAACCGACTCGCTGCTGGAGCCGCAACTCAGGATGACGATGTCTGCGGGGGCTAAACCCTGTCGCAGCAGCCCCTTGACAGCCTTGTCTGCCACCGCCAGCTGGTCATTGGCCTTGGACACGCGGTACTCCCCAACGTCCAGGCCGATAATGCCGTTACGCGGCTCGAATTCGAATTCCGGGAACATCCGGTTGATGTAGCGCGCAATGCGGTAGGGCGAGCGATAATTATCCCTGGCATGGTAAGTGACAGCGATGCCGTCGGGATTAACCTGCCCCATCCGGTTGCTGCGGGTCTGGTCCTCCAACCACAATACCTCTGCATCCGGTTGCAAAAAGCAATCCTTGAGCAGCAGCCACCACAGCTCCTCGAATTCCTGCGCCTCGTCGATGATCAGGGTATCAAAACGTTCGTCGCTACCGGTTTCCAGGCTGAACATCTGCTCGGTCACCTCAGCCCAGAAACCCTGCTCTGCCTGGCGACTGAAGTCCACTTCGCAGCCATGGGAGCGCAGTTGCTGTCGACAGAAACCGTGCCAGGAATTGCTCGTGCCGCCGGACGGCAACTGGGTTCGCAACATCTCGGCCAGAGGGCGATTAAAACACAGCAACAGGGTGCGCCTGCCCGCCTCCACGCTGCGCGCATACCGATGCGAGGCCAGCAGCGACTTGCCACAACCCGCGGTACCCACCACCCGCAGGCGGAAAGGTTCGAACTGGAGGTTGTCGATAAAATTGACCAAACCCTCTGACAGGCGCACAAAGCGCTCATCCAGGCGACGCCGGCGGGAGTGGATATCGGGAACCAACTGAAAGGTGTGCTGAAAGAACTCGACGACCTTATCCCGCACATAGGACTCGGGGCGGCCAGGCCCAAGCACCTGACGGATGCGCTGGGGCAAGCCATCGGCGGAACTGCCGTCGACGATGCGCGAACGCTCAAGGCCTGCCGCGGTAAGTTGCCGGACCTTGTGGTCCGGGCAGTACACCAGGTAATCGATGGATAGCCGCAGTTTGCCGCCGTACTGGGTGCGGAATTTCTCGATGATGTGATCCCGGGAGCGCACCACCTGGTCGACCGGTTTCTTTCGCCGATCGCCGTAGGACTTGACCAGTTCGCCGTCAATTTCATCCAGCCTGCCGTTCTTCTGCTCGATCAGTAGAATGTCACCCGTCCGATTCACGACCACGAAATCGACTTCACCGAAAACCGTGTACTTCTCGTAGGAGCGGCTCCAGTGAACGCTGTGAAAAACGGTGTAATCCTGGCTTAACTCCCGCCGCAGCAGGGCGAGGGTTTCCAGCTCACGGCTGTGTAGTCCGGCTTCCTCCGCGGGGGAAATATCGGCGGGGATAATAAAGGCCATAGAGGTACCTAAACGAGGCTATTGAAGGAGAGAATCATGGAACCACGGGCGGGTCGGCCCGCGACGCGAACCCCTATGGTATCGACGATAGCCACCGGGTAGAACCACCGGAGCGCAGGTAAACCCCAGCAGCCAGGCGCCTGCCGGGACCAGCAAAGCGCCTGGCTCGCAGAGCCGGGATAGCCCCGGCCGCTCGGTCATCCGGTGTGAGCCTGGTAGTCGACTTTCCCCGGGCTGGAACGGTTTGGTGCTGGACTACTTTTGCCGGTCCATGCCAGCTCACGTGGTAATCCCTGCCGAACACAGGGTACAATTCAGCGTTCAATAATAAAGCCAACAGGGGAACGAGTAATGTCGGGGAAAGATCCGAAGAATCTCTTACAGGTTGCCAAGGCCCAACTGGAAACCGCGAAGGCCCAAATTGAAGTGGCGCGGGTTCAGGAAAAAATTGTCATGGCGCAGGCTGAAGCCCAGGCTGAAACGGCCAAGGCCAAGGCGGAAGCGACACAGGCGAAGTCAGAGGCTGTGAAAATCAAGGCAGAGGCGCAGCAAAAAGCCGCGCAGGCTCAGGAAAGGGCGATGCAACTTGAGCAGGAGTTTGCGGATGCCGAGGCGGAAAAAAAAGCCCTCGAGGCCAAAATCGAACAGCTTAATAAACAAATGAAGCTTGAGCTCGACAAAGCCAGGAAGCTCGCAACCGCTGAAATGGAAGAAATGGCCAAACAGGCACAGGCCGCACTTGCCCAGGTAAAAAAGCAGGCCAGAGCCGAAATAGCCAAAGTCCGCAGAGAAGCGCAGAAAGAGCTGGATGATGCCCAGGCCGAGCTCCAGGCCGAGGCGAAGGCCCAGGCGGAAACCGCTAAATCCCAGGCGGAAACCGCGATAGCACAGGCTAGAACCGCCGACGCCCAGGCGAAGACAGCAGACGCCCAGGCCCGGGCCAAGAAAAAAATATCCGAAGCTGAAGCCAGATTGAAAAAGAGTATGCGCTAGCCGAGGGCACGCGGCACCGCGGCGATGGCGTGCCTGTGGCACGATTTGATCGCCAGTTGATTCCGGAGCGGCCTTTGACTCTCGTCCCCCCAACAACCGGGGTCAGCGCAGAGGGACGTTTCGCTTGCACTCGATGGCTCCATTTGCCGATCCGAAATCAGTCTGCATCTGGTACCGGCAGGCCGTCGTAACTGGGCCCATTGACACTAAGCTCAAGCCAGCGTAGCCGCTCGCGGCAGAAAACTTCCATTTGTGGACACACCGCTTCAGGGTGCTCGAGTGTGCCCAGGTACAAGTGGGTTTCTCCCGCAAGTTCATCCCTCTCGTACGCCATGGGTGTGCCACAAGTGGCGCAGAAAGAACGGTATACACCGGGAGAAGACTCGATTCTACTGAACTCGCCCACGATCAAGGAAAACTGGCCTTTCTTGACACCAACAAAAGTCGCCACAGCGCTTCCGGTATGGCGGCGGCAGTCGGCACAGTGGCAGTGAGTGCACCACAGGGGTTCGCCTTCGATGACGTATTGGGCCGCCTTGCATAGGCTTAACAGTGGGATGGACCCTTGCTTTTGGCTTTCCCATAGCTGACCTCCTGTCGAATGAGCCTGATATACGAATACAGCTATAGGCTTGCATAATATAGGGTTTTAGTGATTGATTCAGGTGGCGGTTCCAGCGTCAATTGCACCACGTGTATTTTGAAGTCACCATCGTTACCGTAAAGCTGCGCGCTCAGCTCCCGTGGCAGACCGTTATCGGCAGGCAGTGCACCGGTATCTACCCGCAACACAAAGGGAGCGGTATCGTCTGTTGCTGCAGCCAAATGCGGCTCATCGCCGTCAGAAACTTTACAGCACCAAAAATCAACCTTGGTGTATTCCCCACTAAAACTGAAGTAAACGGAACTGCGCTGCAGGTGCGCGCCTTCCGACGGCTGGAGGTTTAACAAACCACCGGCGGAATCCAATTGGTATCTGTATATGGCCACGGGCTCGGGGGGTGGCGCTGCGGTTTTTGCGAACACCGCTACCAGTGGCGCCATGGTTTGTCCCCAGCCAATTTTTACCGCATCGGCCGCTATAAAAAGCACACGCATTACCTGTGTCGGCACAGTGGCTGTAATTCAGCCATTGCTCGAATTCCCAGCCATCCCGAGGGACGGCGTAATAGGTCTCGTCGCACTGGTGCACCACCAGGTTTGTGCTGCAGCTTTCTGCACCGGCCAGGTAGTCTTCGTAATAGCAATTGCGGTTGCCCGAGGCCGATAGCACATCGCCCTCACCGGCTATTTCGATGGGATGACTGCAGCCGAATATCAAACTGGCAAGTGTTGCCACCGCTGCAGCTTTTAACGCGCTCATGAGACGCCCTTTTTCTTGCTTCGCTCGCTTCGCTTGCTTTTGCTTGGTTCACCTGCCCGACATGGCCGCACTGGAAACTCGCACTGGAAACTGCAGCGGCTGCCAAGAACCACCAATAACCGTGTGTTGACTCTCCCTGGTTTGAGCCTTTTAAACGTAGCGAGACATGCTTTTTATCAACTGATACTGAATGGGTGGGGACATTTGCATTCAGGGATAGCGCACCGAGGCTCGCGGTTAGTCTGGTTGATGCGCTTTCTTTGGTTTAGCCTGAGTTTGATCCATGGCAAGACTCAGGGAGAAACACTGATACGGACCCCCGGGCATGGATCTTCATCTGTGGCGCCGGGAGCGCATAGTGCGTCGATTGTTTGAGAAAGATGGGAGCCATCACTGAGGGTGCCGGCAATACCAAACGTAGCGTAGCCTCGCCCATAATCCAATACCGTTAATTCCAGGTCGCCAGAAAAGATCAGCTCATTGCCATGCCCCAGATCGGGATACATAACAAATCCCGTGCCAAACTGCCCGCCGCTGACCGTAAGGTGGCTTTCGGTATCTATTTCTATGGTTTCTAAAAAAGTGCCTCCGGTAATACTGACAATACAACCATCCAGGTGAATGGGGCCAATTTCTCCCCCGGTAATGGTCATACCACAACGATCATGGGTATCTATTCTGCCGACAGATCCACCGTTGATCGTTCCCGAGCCATTATCAATTTTGATACTACCGAGCCCTCCTCCATTGATTTCGAAATTCGGCCTGACATTATTATCAGACACAACCAAATCATCCAGCTGGCCGCCGTCCATTTTGAATGCGCCCAAAAGTACTGAAACTTTTGACAGATCAGACCCATCTATCAAGCTGAGAGTCGAGAATCCCGCTACTTCTACCTCAGGTAGAATTGTGTAATTGACGGTATGCAGCTCGCCATCATCGAAGATCAGGGGTGATGCGGGCGGCGGTTCGAGCGTCCAGTAGGCATAATGCCCTGTGTCATCGCCGTTACTGTCGAAAAGCTCTGCATAAAACTCACGCTGCAAGCCATCATCGTCAGACAGTGCACCGGTATCTACCCGCAACACAAAGGGAGCGGTATCGTCTGTTACTGCAGGCATGTGGGGCTCGTCACCTTCAGTGACGTTGCAGCACCAGAAAGTGGCCTTGCTGTATTCCCCGGTAAAACTGAAGTACACGGACTTGCGTTGCAGGTGCGCGCCTTCCAGCGGCTGGGGGTTTAACAGGCCGCCAGCGGCATCCAATTGGTAACTGTATATGGCCACAGGCTCAGGGGGCGGCGGTGCGCTTCTTGCAAATACGGCTACCAATGGCGGTACGGTTTGCCTCCAGCCTGTTTTCACCGCTGCGGCGGGTACATTGAAAGCACACGCATTACCTGTGTTGGCACAGTGGCTGTAATTCAGCCATTGCTCGAATTCCCAGCCATCCCGAGGGACGGCGTAATAGGTCTCGTCGTACTGGTGCACCACCAGGTTTTCACTGCAACTTGCTGCACCGGCCAGGTAATCTTCGTAATAGCAATTGCGGGTGCCCGAGGCCGACAGCACATCGCCTTCACCAACTATTTGGATGGGATGACTGCAGCCGAGAACCAGGCTGAGAAGTGTTGCCGGCGCAATACTCTTTGAAGCGTTCAAAGAGTTCCCCCACGCATGGGCGCGGCGATTAGGAAATCAAGCCGATCGTGCCTTGTAGAAAAAAATGTGTCCATACTGCACAGTCTGAACTTGTTTCGCCCTTTCGGTTATGATTTTTATCAATTTCGGGTGAAATGCAGAGTGCACCAGTGGGATTCACCAACCTCGACGATGGCTTTGTGGTGGAAACCAATGCTGCGGCCAGCGCGGCCAGATCATCCTTGGCAATGGCACCGCGGACCTAAATGCAAAATGGCCTCGATTGACGGCGGATCGCACAGTCATTGTAGTTTGCAGCCTTCGCAATGCCGTGCCACCGGGGTGCCGGCCACCGGGGTGCCGTATCACTAGACTCCTACTACCAGGCCGCATTGGTTTGTGCGCTGCAGGGTATCGTCTCTATACTGCCCAAAAAAATCCTCGCAATTGGGTGCCACTATGGACACCACGATTCTTCTGACGGGCCTGTTACCCGCGGTTATCGTACTGGCGACACTGTTTACGGTAGTGGCCTCCCTGGGCCTCCTTCGCTTGTATCAGCGCGCGGTGGTCCGTGGCATAAACTCTGGTGATGCCCCACCGCCAATCGCTCACACCACTGAACACCCGCCGCCGGGTGAACTTGCCATCGAACACCTGGACGTGACGCAGGCGATACAAACGGGGCGTGCGACGCTACAGGCGGTATCTCGCTCTCGACGACGCCTCGCGACGGCCTATCTCGTTGCCGGCGTCGCCTATGCATTGATTATGTCAACCCCCTGGATGATCACAGCGGGCGATGGCTTTCTGCCTGTTCGTGGTATGTGGTTTCTTGTTGTTTTTTCGTGGCCGACGCTGTTGACCCTGCTGTTGGTATACGCTGGATCGCAGCGTCAGGCGGCGCTCCTGCTGGGTGGGTACCTGTTGCTGCTTGCCCTGGTCGCCGTCACCGCGCTGGCACGAAGTCCCGATCTCACCCCGGGCCAACTGGTTTATCTCTGGGGCTTTGCCAATCTTCCTGGCAGCCTGCTTCTGGGGTTTTTGCTGTACCGCCCCCTACGCGCTATTTCTCCCCTGGTGATGGCTTTCGCTGTTCTGGCATTCACTGGCGCAGCACTGCTGGTCACTCTGGCGGGCGGCAGCGACAGTTTCCTAAGGTTGTTGGTAAGCCTGGCTGAGCCACTTGGCCTGGGTGCGGTCAGTCTGTTCATCGGCCTGCACGTTGCTGGTTTCCTGCTGCTGGGATGGCTCGGCTGGCGCCTGTTGCAGCGACTCGGTCGAGTCTATGATAACAAGCGTTTCAGCACACGCGAGCTGACAGTCAATGCGGTGTGGATGCTGTTTGCAGTGCTGCACTGTTTTACGCTGAGCTTTGAAGGCTGGGCCTGGGTATTTACCGGTGTCGTCGCCTATATGGCATACCTGCTTGTATTTCGCTTTATGTGCAATCGGCTGGCGCTAGGCCACAGCCCACACAAGGCACGCTCGTTGCTGTTGCTGCGGGTATTCGCGCTTGGTGGTCGCTCGCGTTCACTGTATGACCAACTGGCTGCTCGCTGGCTTCGTGTCGGCTATATCGATCTCATTGCAGGTCCAGACCTCGCGACCACAACCGTAGATACCAATGAAATTCTCGCGTTCAGCGCTGGCGAGCTCGACAGCCTGTTTCTGGACAACTACGAAGTGCTGGAGGAAAGCCTGGCAAAGCGAGATCGCGCCCCCGACCCGGACGGACAATTTCGGGTAAACGAATTTTTTTGCCGCAACCCTGTCTGGCGCGCTGCAGTTCAGCGCCTGGCGCGGGAGGACGATGTGGTGCTTATGGACCTGCGAAGCTTTAGCGAGCAACACGAGGGTTGCCATTGGGAACTGCAGCAATTGCTCAGCATCGTGCCGCTTCATCGGGTACTGTTGCTGGTTGATGCAAGCACAGACATCCCGTACCTGGAACAGACACTGCTCACGCTATGGCAACACGTTCCCGCCGATTCGCCCAACGCCCAGGGTGCTTGCATCAGGCTGTTACAGGCAGATCAAGCGGTGCACAGGGCAGCCGGACATCTCATGGCGCTACTCGGTGCCATGGCCGGCGGCGATGAGGGCCGGGCGCAGCGCCAGAGCACCCCCTCACCTGGCAGCTAATCACCAAGGGCAACCACCCACCTCAGCGCAGAAATCCGCCATCTCGTCTTCAAACACCTTGCCGGAGCCCTGCTGCTGTTGCTGTTGCGGCGCGATGGAGAAGGACGCTGCCTGGCCCTCGATACCGCCAATGCCGTCCGGCCCCAGCCAGTAACGACCTTGCTGGATAGGCCCACCGAACAACTCGACCAGTCGCATCACCTCGATGGTGTGAATTTCCCGGCCATTGATAAAGACGCCTGTGCCTGTGCCGGAGGCATCCGCTTTCAGGGGCCCTCCCAGGGGGAGATTCGGTGCGATGTAACCGGCACTGGGGCCGCCTTCGGCACCCCACAGGCCAGAAACCGGGTCGTACCAGTAGCGACCAGAAACGGCAATTTGGTAACCGATGATCTGCTCCTGGCTTAGCGGCACATCGTTAACGATAACGACGGCGGTTTGGGTGTGGCCTGTGGCTGGTAGCAGCGACCAATACAAAAAGACGAAGAACCATGGAATCATAGCGCGCATTACGACATCTCCATGCAGCGGCTCTGTGTATGATCACCATAAAACGCATCTTCGCTAAAGTCGACCCCAAACGAAGCGCATGACCCAGGGGCTATCCGATGAAGCCATGGCGAGCCTGGGAGCGACTATCGCATTAGAACCGTTAGCTGAACCTCAACACCGTTAAATTCGGCCGCGCCTGAACGCCCATCCCGGCTTCGATGGTGGATGCCGTTTTGCCGACTGTGAATACGCCTTCGGCATTCAGGATCAAGCCCAGAAAGCTGGTGGACAGGTTGGGACTCGACCCTGAGTCGCCCCGGCGAGATGATACCATTGACCAGTACGGGGTCCGATTGCTCGCGACAATCGATATTGGCATATAGCGTTCCGATAACTCGTTTCGTTCTTTCAGGCCATCTACTGGCGAGCACCAATATTTCGCCAGACCACGACAGTTATGCCTTCGCCTTACAGCAGTGTCAGCAGCAGTTACAACAACTCAGAAAGCTGCCTGTGAGTAGTTCCCTGCGCGTGCAAAGCTTGCTGCTTTCACATCCACCGGGAAATCTCACCAAGCAGCTAGCGGCCGAGCCGATGTTTATTACCAAGCGCACCCCGGCGAGGCGTTTAAACGTTGAAGGCACGAGTTTTCGGCAACTCAAAGACAGCTATTTGAGTAACCTCGCCAGTCGCTATTTACATGACACCACGCTATCTGTGGCCACCGTTGCCGCACAACTGAATTTTCATGACAGCGCCAGCTTCCGCCGCGCCTTTAAACGCTGGTTCGGCTGTACCCCACAGCAGTATCGGTTGCGGAAAGCGCAATAAAGGAAAGCTATGAAAACTGACTCGTTCGGGACTACTGGTAAGTTTGGAATGCCGCAAGCCAAGAGCAGGCCCAACTGGCGGGCATTCAGGTAAGGTCGATGAGACAGAGCAGATGTCGGAACCGCCGACCGGCTGAGGCAGAGACAGGAATCCGGGCCGATAACGCCAACGGCCCGCCCCAGGTGCTCAAAGTCTCAGGGTTGCACCACGCTAACTGAGTAGCAAGGGCCCAGCGTCGCGGTAAAATCCAAATCGCATTCGACAACTCCCTCTATGGGCGTGCCGTCTTCGAGAACACCCAGGACTTTTATGGTGCCGATTCTTGCATCAATCGCAACCGGATCGGTAAGGGTCACGTTTCCATAGAACGTAAGTTGGCTCTCATACTCAATCTCCATCAAAGGAAGGATAGTGCCACCCCGGATATGCCCACTGGATCTTGGTCCCAGCAGGAATCTATCCTCAATGCGACCCCCTGTCATTTGCATTTGGAAATCCCAACCGCCAGTAAAATCGCCAATCACTCCACCTGAAATTTTTGCTGTGCCGTCATAAATATACACTGTGGAAATATGGCCTCCAGAGATATTAAGCTCGGCTATTGCGCTCATAAAATAAAGGTCGTTTATTGTGCCACCAGTCATGGTCAAGCCGTAGCTGTCGAAATCTGCGTTGACTCTTCCGATGCTACCGTCATGCAGGATCACATTAGAACCATACTCACTGAGTATTTCTCCGTCGACATATGCTCCGTCGACGGTAATCAATGAACCAAAGCGAAGTTCAACCACGACATCTTCAGGACCGGATATCGTGACACCGGGAGCGATGGTAACTGACGTACTGTCCTCGACTCGAATACCAGTACTGATATCGTAATCGATTATGTGACTGCCCCCGTCATTAAACACGACAGGGCCGACGACCGGTCTTGCCAGGGTCCAGTAGGCAGAGTGGCCAGTGTAGCTCGTGGCGCTGGTAAACAGGTCGGCATAGAACTCACGTTGTAGTCCGGCATCATCGGGCAATGCGTTGAGGTCGATACGCAAAACAAAAGGTGGCGTTCGATCCTCAACTTTTTCGCCATGGGCCTCGTCGCCGTCCGGGACCTTGCAGCACCAGAAATTAGCGCCGATAAAGTCACCGGTATAGGTGAAATAAGCCACTTTTCGCTCAAGGTGAGCACCCTCTAGCGGCTGGGGGTTTAGCAGGTCGCCAGCGGCATCCAATTGGTAACTGTACATAGCCACAGGCTCGGGGGGTGGCGGTGCGGTTTTTGCAAACACGGCCACCAATGGCGCTACGGTTTGCCTCCAGCCGGTTTTTACCGCTGCGGCGGGTAGATTGAACGCACACGCATTACCTGTGTTGGCACAGTGGCTATAATTCAGCCATTGCTCAAATTCCCATCCATCCCGCGGCACCGCATAATAGGTTTCCTGATAGTCGAGAACCACCAGGTTTACCGTGCAGCTTTCTTTGCCTGCCTGGAAGTCCTCCAGGTAACAGTTGCGGGTACCTGTGGACGAAAGAATATCTCCTTCCCCGACAATCTCGAGGGGATGGCTACAGGCGTAAAGGGTGGATAAAAAGCTGAACAACAGGAGTTTTTTCATGGCAGTCACCATCGCTTGCTGCGGCTAATGATAAATTGGAATGACCCAATGAAGTCACTCCAAAATTATCCCATGTTTTTTCGATGGAAAACATGGTTGTTATACGTATTTTCGAGGGTTTGGGGGAAATCGACGTGCCAGGTCGGACAGAGTTTGATGATCCGTTGAGCTGGATCAAACGCCCTGCCTTTGCAATGGTTTGCGGCGAAGATCACAAGCGAGAAGTGCGAGGCTACTGTGACCGCTGTCGCGCCATAGCACTAAACCGCTCGCGCGGTAGGCGGTAGCAAGCTCGTGCCAAATTGTACCTGAGATAAATTCCTAAGCTGGGTCTTACCTGTGTTGAGGTTGTTGTTGCGACACAAGCAAACAACAACACAGGAGTAAGACCCATGACCCAGTCTAACAAACCGATCAGCCCATTGCGCCAGCGTATGCTGCAAGATATGACCATGCGCAAGTTTAAGCCGAGCACACAAAGGAACTACCTTCGCTCCGTTGAGCTGTTCACCCGCTTTCTCGGTCGATCCCCCGATACGGCTGACCCCGAGGACCTGCGGAACTACCAGTTATACATAGTCGAGCAAGGTGCCTCAAGTTCCACAATTAATGCTCATATTTCCGCACTCAAGTTTTTCTTCGGGACCACACTGGATCGCCCAAGCGCCATGCGGAAGATGCGACATATCCATCAGCCGCGTGGACTGCCAGAGATCCTCAGCGCCGAAGAAGTCACATGCTTGCTGGATGCCGCCGGCTGCCTCAAGTACCAGGCGGCTCTCAGTGTTGCGTATGGTGCAGGCTTGCGCGCCGGTGAAGTGGTTCATCTGAAGACGACCGATATCGATAGCAAGCGTATGATGATTCGGGTCGATCAGGGCAAGGGTAAACGCGACCGCCATGCCATGCTATCACCGGCGCTGCTTCATATGCTTCGCGCCTGGTGGCGGGAGGGACGGGCCGAACGCAAGCTCATGCCAGGGGGCTGGCTATTCCCCGGACTGAACCCAGTCAATCCGATGTCCACCCGACAGCTCAACCGGGCGTTTCATGCCGCCCGCAAGACCGCGGGGATTGACAAGAAAGTCACCTTGCATTCCCTTCGTCATGCCTTCGCCACCCACCTGCTGGAAAACCACGAGGATATCCGTGTCATTCAGGTGCTACTTGGGCACCAGAAACTTGAGAACACTGCCCGCTACAGCCATGTGGCCTCCAACCTGTTACGCGAGGTCAAGGGGCCGCTGGAATACCTGGAGATCAAGCCGCTCGAATGACCCAGCGTCATGGTCAGACCCCCGCTGGAGGTGGCGGAAATTTTCCGCCGCCACGGCCCGCAATGGCGTGAACGCCACCGAGGGCATATCAGCCTCCGACAACTGAAGACCATGTCGGCGATCGAGCAGTGTCGCTCCGCCACCCTGGGCGGTCACGTGTTGCAGTGCGATGATTGCGCCGCCGCACAGGTCGCCTACAATTCGTGCCGTAATCGACACTGTCCCAAGTGCCAGGGCAGCGCGGCCAGGCAGTGGCTTGCCGATCGCCAGGCCGAGTTGTTGCCGGTCGAGTACTACCATGTCGTCTTCACGCTGCCGGCACGTATTGGTGATATCGCCTTCCAGAATCCGGCTCTGATTTACGACTTGCTGTTCAAAGTGACGGCAGAAACCTTGCGTACCCTTGCTGCCGATCCGAAACACCTGGGCGCTAACCTGGGATTCACGGCCGTTCTGCACACCTGGGGCTCGGCCATGACCCACCACCCCCATCTGCACTGTATCGTCCCCGGTGGCGGTCTGTCGCCGGGTGGTGACCGGTGGATTCCTTGCAAGCGGGGTTTCTTCCTGCCCGTCCGGGTACTGTCTCGCCTGTTTCGGCGCTTGTTCCTGGAACATCTTATTGCTGCATATGAGCGACTCGAATTTCATGACAAGCTCAAGCCGCTAACTGAAAACGATATTTTTACCCAGTACCTGGCACCCCTCCGACAAACCGAGTGGGTAGTCTATGCCAAGCGGCCCTTCTCGGGCCCGGAGGCCGTACTGTCCTATCTCTCCCGGTATACCCATCGGATCGCGATAGCGAATAGCCGGCTGATCACCTGCGATGACCGGGGAGTGACTTTCAAGTGGAAAGACTATCGCAATAAAGGGCGCGCCCGTCACAAGACCATGACCCTGGCAGTTGATGAGTTCATCCGGCGCTTCCTGATTCATGTCCTGCCTCGTGGCTTCCATCGTATACGCCACTTCGGCTTGTTCGCCAATCACGTGCGCTCGGATAACCTCCAGCGACTCAGGGAAATGCTTGCTGTTGTTGATCAATCGGAAGACGGTACCGGTGCGCTCGATAACACTCCATCAAGCAACTTCGTTTGCCGACACTGCGGTGCATCCATGGTCATCGTCATGACCATCCCGCGCTTACCGATGTCGCGGGGGCCGCCATCGTGAATATCAAGCCTCCAAATGACAATCTACGAAACCCTATCCGGTGCGTTCACCTGCGCTGCGAAGAACCGCTATGCCCGCAAGGGCTTACCAAGCCACTTTCCAATCTGCGGGAAGCGCTTATTGAATTGCGGTTAGACCATCAAACACCGAACCGGAGCATCCAGGCCGAGTTCATCGAATCCAGGCTCTCGACTCGCAGCCACTCCGGAACCATCGCCATGGTTACTTCCCCCATAGATACATCCGAGAACACCCCCGCGGTTTCCTGCCCTGGGGATTGTTAGACAGCTACCACCTTTCACTGTGCCAAGCCACAGAGACCGGTTGATGAGGCAGCTGTCAAACAATCCTTAACAGCACCGGACAATTCAATTCGGATAAAACAGCACCCGGTGTATCGCTGACGGCGATAAAAATTTGCAAGAAGTCCTCTGAAGGCTGGGGCCCGGGCTGTTTGTAACGGCCACCCATGGACTGGGCTTTATCAAGCGCCAGCGCAATAAGAATAACCTGAAGTAAGAGCCCGCCAACTGCAATCAAAATCACGGCTGTCGAATATTTTTTACCAAAAGGAATTGTCCGCGGCATTGGCCTTGCACCCCAATCGCCACTTAAGAGCGGGCAGTTCCTACCCAGGATGGCCGCGCAGGCTGAGTATGATCCTACGGCAATTTAAGGTAGCATCTTGCCAATGCAAGCCTCTGCACAAAGTCAATGCTGTGATGGCTTGTCACTTCGCCTCCTATCATTCCTGACGAGTCACCTGGAAAGGACTTCGCTGTGCTCCTTGCGGTTAAAGAGATTGCCCACCAAGCGCTGCCATGCATGGCGAGGCTTGTCTTCGGGTCGCTTTTGATTGTGCTGGTCAGTGCTTGCACCAATCTGGCGATCACGGCTGGCTTCACCAGCTCAGCCAGCATGGCCAGTTCCGCTACCAGTTCGACGGCGATATCCAGCCCCTTCAAGTCGAGCACCAATTCATCCGCTGATCCGCCGAAGCAGCATGAGCGTGAGACCGAGGAAGAGGTGAAGATCTACACGGCCTCCTATATCAAAGCCGGGTCCGGCTCAACAGAGAGCTTTATGCTTGGAATTACCCGGATTGCTGCACGGCGTGGCATCAGCGATTGGGAATCGCATCCCGCTATCTGGCGTGGTGTGGTTCAGGGCCTGGGCATGGCGCAGCTGGAAAAACACCAGGTCGCGGATTGTTTTCAGATCTGGTCCGGTGGTGACGAGAATCGTATAGCATTGCAACAGCAGGGCTACTTGTCATACAAGCAATCATTGAATCTGATCAACCGGGACATGCCCCCCAGTTTGGGCTGGTCCAAATCGCGGCAAAAAGCAACATACCCTGCTCATCGTTCACTTCATGTTCAATGCATGAGTGATCTGGTCTTTTTCTATGCTGCGCAGGCTCATGCTACGCCCACAGTTCAAGGCCAGAAAATCATTGATGGAATTGAAGTACTGTAAACACCCGACTACAAAAGGAATACGCAATTGCTTATAAGCAATATAGAGGTTGTACCGGGTAAAACCGTTGTCACTCACCTGGGTATGGTGCAGGGCAGTACGGTGCGCGCCAAAAATGTTGGCCGAGATATTATGGCCAATGTAAAGAATATTTTCGGCGGCGAGCTCAAAGGCTATACCGAGTTGTTGCAAGAGGCCCGGCAAGAAGCCCTGGCGCGCATGGTGGCGCAGGCCGAAGCCCTGGGTGCAAATGGGATTATTAATGTGCGCGTTGACGTCAGACATGAACTGGTGAAAGCAGCTAATCCATCGGGTATAGCAAGCCCCTTTGGCAATTTTTCTTCGACAATCACTCCGGTCGCCGGCTTCTCTCCGACATTTGTTACCACTATCATAAATTCAACCGGCTGCGCGCCGATGGGGACGGGATTGTCTACTGATTTTTCGATGTTCAAGTCGAGCACTTCGGCTTGCAATCCGCTGACAATATCAATCTGGCTTTGGATTCCCAGCATATCTTCATTGGTAGCTACATCACCCAAAGATACCACTCCAACTCCTGAACGAAAGAGAGTGGCTCCATCGGGAGAAGGTGATCCATCGGGAAAATTGTTCAGCATAATTCTGTCGCCAGCGTTCCACGAAATAAGGCGACTATCATTACCCGTTAGTGATAGTGTTGTCGTGGGAGCAGTTAAACTGAAGTCATTCAATGTGTCGTTGAAAAATGATGGATCCATTGCGGTGGTCCCAACATCCAGGTTGAAAAGATTTATATTGACTCGAAAGTCACCCAAAAATGGATTTTCATTCGTTGCTTTTAGCTCGATGACGTAATTGCCAGTGGCATTATCGAACGCAAAACGCATATGAACCAGGTCGGGTGAAGCCCCCAACTGATCAAAGGCTGGATCAGTTGTCAAAAGGGCTAGTGGCGCAGCGTTTATCGACCCCATCAAGGTAACTGAACACACTGCAGAAAGAAGACTCATTATTCTCTTCATTTGTACACACTGTCACTAGTCTCGCTACAAATAACACTACAAAAATAATGTTAATAGCGACTATAGGAAATTGGCATGAATTTTGTTTTGATATGGGTCAAGGGATGAAAAGGCTAGATCACCGAGACAGGTCTATCTCGCTCGCGCAACAGAGGCTAGGCTTTACCACCGCCCATAGCACGATCGAGTTCTACTTATGCCACTACCCACGTTATATTCAAGCTTCCGGACTTCATTGCGAAGCTAGCCGACCTGGCCTAGCCGGCCGCGTTCCAACCCGCGTACAAATCTGACGAGCTTTCACGGGGTTTTCGTGCGGAGCGGCCTCGCGCCCAACAGCAAATTTCATGTGCGGGTAACGCCTGCAACGCGTCAACCTGCCGGGGAAAACTGGTTGGGCAAGACGCCTGCCGAACGCTGCGCTTCGATGACTTGGGTACAACATCCGAAGTGGGTCGACTACCGTCTGATAGGCTGTCCCAGGGCGAACGAAAGCTTTCGAGAGCTGCAGCAATTGAAATGACCCCTGGGAGCTGTAAGTATCTTGATACTTTTAATAAGATCATTTTCGCTTTGCTATTGCTCTTAACGCAAGCGAGCCAGCCCCGTGAAGCTAGGTGCTACCGGGCTGGGCACCTCACGAACGTAGCCAAGGCACCGATACCTATACACTTGGATTCCCTTTAGGTAAGAAAGAAGAACGTGTTTCATAACCATGAGATCGCCAGCCGCCAAGCTATGCCGCAGATAGCTCCCCTCCATATTCCCACAAGATAATAAGGTCTATTTGACCCAAATCATTTACTCGGCTAGTAGAGTTGTTTTCTCTCAATTAGGTCGTGTTAGTTGATAAGTCTATAGGCATACTAATAGTGTGTGTATTCGGAAGAGCAGTATTCTGGGAAAAGGAACTGTTTTGGTTCCTTTGTTTTTTCAGACCAATGATTCGAGCGGGCCCCCAGTTGGGCTAAATTATCCCGTCCAAAGGAGATAGGCATGAAAACTGTGGCAGCACTAATAGGGGCTTTTGCTTTTGGTACCAGCTTTGCTTTGGCGAAGCCAACAAATGATATAGGAACGGACTATGTATTTCGTGCGCTGAATCCAGTCGCTATAAGTCAAGCGGATGAATGTGACGAGGCAGCTTCTATTTTGGGACAATCCATCGCGGACACTCCAGGAGCCATCACGCGATCTGATCTATATGGTGTGCACTCAAAAAAAGCCAGTGGCGTATTTTCGAAAAGCCCCAAGAAAAAAGTGGGTGAATCGGTGGGCTGTTTGCTTGGCGAACCTTTTTTTACTTTCGAATTTGGCGAGCTAAGACTTAACTACGGTATTGCCGTTTATTTGTCCTTCAATGGCGAAAGCGTGGTCACAAGAGGGACACTCACGTTTAGAACTTCACCACCTGGTTTTGGTCCTGCCTTTCCTGCCGATGGGACATACTTGATGATAACTCAGGGTGACATATTCCAATTCAGGGATGGAATTCCGGTGCGCCTTGGCACCTATACTTCGAATATTCTAGGAAGTCCTTCTCCAGTAGAAGGTTACTCGGCAGGCTCGATTATGACCCTACGTCTTTATCGACCGTTAAGTGCGGATTAAGACATCCATTGTCTTAAATTGCGGGCCTGTGCGGGAAGTTGATATTGGGAGATAGAGCGCCCGATAAGTCGCTTACCAATTCAAACAGTTCACGGGCTCTGCTAGGTCTGATTTGGGTCGACTACCGTCCGATGGGCTGGCCCGGGGCGAACGACAGCTTTCGAGAACGGGAGTCAGTCAGACGCAGCCAGAGCATGGTACTGGTGATTTCGGCAAGGTGCCATCAAGAGACGCTAGCCGCCCAGTCATAAAACATCGAATCGGGGAACAATACAGGGGGCAGGTCAAGATCATCGCCTGCATTGAAGAGCGAGTGTCGCACCACCGGGGTGATAGAGAATCCTGAGCCACCTGAACGGCAAAGCACCTTCTGCCGATCTGGTGATGTTGCCCGAGGGCCGTGCGCCGCCACGGGCCCGGTTGTCCGACTGATTCCATCACATCTTGATTGTGCTTTGCTGCTCCGTTTTAGAGGCAGCGGGCAAGCTATTGGCTGGATGCCGAGAATTGGTCTGCAAGAGGCTGAAAACTGCTGCGTCGAGGGTGTGTTGGCGGCGAAATGTGATGGATTTGGTTGGGAAGGGGTTAGCGGCGGCAGTTCGCTGGATGTTGACTAAGGGGGATATGCTTAATGCTTCTATATCCCGCCGGTCCGTTTCAATGACGTCATTTTGAACTTTCCCCCGGTTTCGTACGTATGCCGTTATACATCTGTGCCTCCGGCAAATCCCGCCAAGGGGGCCCCTAACGCTACGGACAAACGACAAAATGCCCGACCTTTTCGACTCCGCGCGCAAGAGGCTTGAGATCGCCGCCGAAAAGCTGGAACTGCATCCCGATGTGATGGAGCTGCTGAAATATCCAAAGGAGACCCTGTCTTCGACGCTGGATGTGCGTATGGACGACGGGTCCGTGCGGGCTTTTAAGGCGTGGCGTTGCCGCTACAACGACGCGCTCGGCCCCACCAAGGGTGGTATCCGGTTTCATGCCGATTCCTGCATGGACGAAGTGATGACGCTGGCGTTCTGGATGACCATGAAATGCGCGGTCGCCGGATTACCGTTCGGCGGCGGCAAGGGCGCCGTACGGGTGAACACCAAAGAGCTGTCGCCCAAGGAACTGGAGCGCCTCAGCCGTAAGTTTATTCAGAATTACGCCCGCTTTATCGGCCCGGACAAGGATATTCCGGCGCCCGACATGTATACCAACGGGATCGTCATTGCCTGGATGGTCGACGAATACGCCAGAATGTCGGACGGGCTGAACCCCGGTGTCATTACGGGCAAACCCGTCCCTCTGGGCGGCTCGCTCGGACGCGAAGACGCGACCGGCCGCGGCGCCTATTACGTGCTGCGAAAGCTGGAAGACCGTTTGGACATCGATCCGGAAAACACGCGCGTCGCGTTTCAGGGGTTCGGCAATGCCGCCTATCACTGCGCCCGCCTGCTGCACGAAGACGGTTTCACCATCGTCGGCGTGTCGGATTCGAGCGGCGCGATCTATGACCCGGACGGCATGGATCCGGAAAAAGTGCTGGCGTACAAGAAGAAGGAAGGATCGGTCGTCGGCGCGCCGACCAACGGGAAGGGCGGTGAAATCGACGGTGCCGACCTGCTGACCTGCGACTGTGATGTGCTTGCGCCGGCTGCACTCGAAGACCAGATCACCTGCGACAATGCCAACGACATCCAGGCAAGTGTGATTCTGGAGCTCGCCAACGGCCCGACATCATTCGATGCGGACGACCTGCTTCTCGAGCGCGGAATCGTCCCGATACCCGATATTCTCGCCAATGCCGGGGGCGTGACGGTTTCCTATTTCGAATGGGTGCAGAACCGGGCCGGCGACTACTGGACGGCGGAGAGAGTCCGGGACCGGCTGAAGGAGAAAATGGAAACAGAGGCCGAGAACGTCTGGGATTTGCGGGAAGCGTACGATGTGGGTCTGCGCGGCGCCGCCTATATACATGCGCTGAAACGGCTGAACGACGCCATTTCCGCACGCGGCACGAAGGAATATTTCAACGGAGACTAGATCGCGTCTTGAACTCGCTGCTGCCGCTCGGGCATGTTGCTGTGCCGTCAGATGCGACAATTGGTAGGCTCAGGAGTTTAAGCCTTCCACCGGCAGAATTATTGTCTCGGCCCGTTTTCTATCGAGACCACCACACCGTTATTGACGATAACAATCTGCAAAAACTTTCCAACCCCCTGCTTATAAGTCCAACGCTCACCGGTACTGATCTGGGTCAGCTCACCAGTCGTGCTCCGTGCGGATTCGGTAATAGGCTCAACCATCATCGGCTTGCCACACTTGGACAACAAGGCTGAAGTCACTTCGCCTACCGTAACCAGCTGCGTACCACTGCCACAACGAAGGGCCCCGGCCTGAGTTGCGAATGAAGTTAAAAACAAAGCTATTCCCAACACAACATTTCGCTTTTTAGACATTTATGCCTCACGAAAAAAGTTTATCCCTGTTCTGCCAACATAGTCTGAACCCTTTCGCCAGCGCAATACTGGAGCACAAATAAGTCATGTTCTCGTTACAAGCACTGCGGCGATACCTGACAGTCGGTAATGGGTCGACTACCGTCTAAAGGGCTGACTCCTCATCTCTGTTGCTGCGCCGAGGAATTACTGTTGGCCTGCGGGTAAGAATTGGGCGAAAAACGAATGGATAGCTGAGCGCCGCAGATTGAAAGGTGGCGGAATGGGCTGGGCGCCCCGGATGGTGGGGGGGGGCGTGCTAATCGACTGGGGTTCAATAGATGCAGATTCCAGCGATTGTACGTTCTACCCTGTCCATACTCTTCGAGCTTTAGCTGGCGGACTCCAACATGGCCTGCGAGCGTAGCCGCCGCTTAGCCATATCTCGCCGATTCGGCAATCGCTTTTTCGGCGTGCCTGTTATTGTAGCGTAGGGCGCCTATTGGGTTTCTCGCCGGATCTTGCACGCTGTACGAAAACTTCCTCCTGCGGCCATAGCTAAGGCTATGCCCTTAGTCGGAAAATCCCGCACCGCGCACAATCTCTCGCCGAGAATTCCAAATATCGGTGAGATATGTCTAGTCCGGGTTAACCATTCAATCTGCGGTCTGCGATTTTTCCGACAGGTTTGCGGCCGCTGATAACCTGCTAAATCCAGACTTCCTTCCTATGTTACCTAGGGTCGATTGTGAGGCGGAGCACAGCACTTTATACGCTTGGCGTAATCTTGAAGGAGCAGTCCCGAATTTTGCAATGAGTTAACCTAATGGATCAAGGCTCTCAATCTATCCAAGTCGTGAATTGTAATTAAGAATGACTGCTCTAACCTCTCAGCCGCTGCATGGCTATTCCTGTCCGCGATCAGTGGATTGCGTACCTCGGGGCGTCTCCGATTATGCCGATTGCTCTATTCCGATGCCGGGCGGTCACTCAAATTGACTGTCACTTGCCTCTAACCAATTGGATGTTTATTCTGCTTTTTCAAAACGATCGGTAATAAACCAAAGCGGTGGGCCATCCAATGAATGCGTACGCTAGTTTTTTCACATCCATAGCATTGCTAGCTTCAATCCTGGTTTCAGGCTGCGATTCAATTCAGGACGAGACAAGCCCCGAGACAGAAATTCCATTTGCAGGATACTCGAGCGAACAGTACGACTCTGGCACGAACTGGCTCTGCCACCCAGATCTTGCAGCTGCAGACGATCAATGCGCTGCAGACCTGGACGCAACCATCGTCTACGCCGACGGCACAATGGAACTTGAGCCCTTCGAGCCCGAGCTTAACCCGCAAGTTGATTGCTTCTATGTTTACCCAACCGTGAGTTTTGACACGGGGTTAAATTCCGATTTGGTCCCGAGTGAAGAGAATTTTGTCGCTCTTCTGCAAGCTGCCCGCTATAGCTCGGTGTGCCGTGTTTTTGCGCCAATCTATCGACAGGTAACGGTGGGTGCAATTTTCAGCAATGTTGAAGGCGATTTTGAGCTGGCCTATACCGACGTGCTGGATGCTTTTAAGCACTATATCGCGAACGAAAATAACGGCCGGGGCTTTGTACTGATAGGCCATTCTCAAGGAACCGCGCATCTTCGTCGCCTTGTAGCGGAAGAAGTTGAGTCCAATGAATACCTGGCGGACAGGCTGATTGCCGCTCACTTGATAGGACTGACTATTGAGATACCCAAGGGCGCCGATGTTGGTGCCACGTTTCAGCAGACTCCGGTGTGTCGCAACACCGATGAAACCGGCTGTGTTATCAGTTACGCCAGCTATCGCAATACTGACCCGTTGCTGGACGAAAGCTTTTTCGGACTTGCCGAAGATGACAATAACGAGGCAATCTGTACACATCCGGCAGCGCTTATGGGTGGTACTGCAACTCTTGATGCCTATTTCAACAATGACTCCATACCTGCACTGGATAGCGTTATTATTGAACGGGCACCCGGTGGGCCGTTCGCTGACGAGAACCTTCGCAACACCATTACCACGCCTTTTTATAAAATGCCGGATTTTCTCATCGCCGAGTGCATAACTACTGCATCGGGCGCAAAAATTCTGGAAATCACCGTACAGGCGGATCCCAATGACCCCCGGGCCGATGACTTCAACGGCGAGTTTACTCTCGGTGTGGGCTGGGGCTTACATTTGACAGATATAAACCTGGGGATGGGAGATCTGGTAGCGCTGGCCGCGTCCCAAAGTCAATCCTGGCTGGAAGACCAGGATTGAGGATGCTGACGGGTATCGCCAAGTTAACTAGCCAATGTAAAGGCCATGTTCAGCTGATCTGTAATGGGTAAATTTGGGTTCGGCCAACCCCAAGGTAAGGGCGAGGTGCCAATACTTCAGCATTGGCATATTGGATATTCGAGCGGGGCGGCCCTCCGCCGCTGGACTTTATCGCTAAGCTGGCGGGCCTTGTACCAAAGCCACGAGTCAATCTGACCCGCTTGGATGAAGGGCGTCCATGCCCTTCCCCTTGCAGGCAAGCTACGCTTGGCCAAATTCATTCCCGATGAATTTGTCACGGCCTTTTCGCGCCCATGCAATTGGTGTGCGTGTCACTCCGGCGAGGATGGGCAGGTGGCGCAAGCAGCGTTAGCCCGCTGGGGAACGTTGGCTGGACAGACCCCACCCTCGCCATATGTCCGCACAGGGTCGTTCTCGCCCGCTGCCCCCGGGCAAACACGAGTGACCGGTGATGTGAAAAGCTGCCAGTGAATTCAGCTCCAAGCTGGCTGTCGCCAAATGGAGCTCTGTGCCAGCTTCGATCATAGCGCCGATTTGGGCTGCTGCGTGAAACCACCAACTACTGATGACAGAGGACACCTTATTTGCGACAGTAGAGCCGTGATGGCCATTTGTGCTGAAAACGACTCGAAGCGGAGCCTGGACAGACATGACTGTGTACTTCAAATACTTCGTTATCGCCTGTGTACTTGGAGCCAGTGGTGCCACCGCCGCCCCGCCCCGGCTGGTACTCCAGATTACCGTAGATGGACTGCGCGGCGACCTGCTGGAGCGCTACGCGGATAACTTCGGCAAGGGTGGTTTTAGCTACCTGCAAAATAGAGGTGTGGTATACAGCAACGCCCACTACCTCCACGCCAACACAGAGACTATTGTCGGTCACACCACGCTAGCCACCGGCGCTACCCCATCCGTGCACGGCATGATCGGCAATGTCTGGTATCACGCCGACAGCGGGGAGTTGGGCTACAACATCGAGGATGCCGAGGCTCCACTGCTGCCCACCCGCGATAGCAGCACCGAGGGAGCTCAGGTAGACCCAGCCCAAAAAAGGGCTCGCTCCTACGGGCGTTCCCCCAGAGCTATTCTCGCCCCTACATTCAGCGACGCGCTGAAGATTGCCACCGCGGGCAAGGCGAAAACCTTTGGTATTTCCGGGAAGGACCGCAGCGCCGTCGCCATGGCAGGAAAAACTGGCACCGCCTACTGGTTTTCCACAAACAACGGCGATTACCAAAGCAGCACTTATTATTTGGAGAAATATCCAAATTGGGTAAACGACTGGAATGACCAGCGCAAGGCCGAGCAAGTGGCCGGCAAGCAGTGGCAATTGCTGCTTGATCCTGAACACTACAAGTTGGGTCATCAGGACGACAGGCCTTATGAAGTCGACCTGAAAGGCTACGGCAGAACTTTTCCACACGCCTTCGGGCCGGCGAATCACCCCCTGTTCTTCACCCGAGTACTGGTCAGCCCCGAGGGCGACCGCCTGTTGCTGGATTTCGGCAAGGCACTTATCGAGGCCGAGCAAATCGGGCGAGATGCGGTAACCGACTACCTGTCTATCAGCTTCTCTGCGGTGGACGCAGTAAACCACTTCTTTGGCCCCTCCAGCCTGGAAAATGAAGATGTGGTGCTGCAGCTGGATCGCACCCTGGCGGAACTGTTGCAGTTCATCGACAAACAGGTGGGTCTGGACGAGACCTTGATAGTTTTTTCTGCCGACCACGGCATGTCGGAAATGCCCGAATACGCCACTGAGCTGGGCTATGAGGCTGGCAGGATCTATTGCGACGAATTATTGGCCATGGCCAGGGAGGCCAGCGCTGCACTATTCGACAGCGAGGCGCTGGTAAAAGACTTTTTCCGCCCCTACCTGTACCTGGATGGCGACGCCATCAGTAACATGGGGCTGGACCGGCAAAACGTCGCCACAGCGATTGCAAACGATCTGGCAAAGAAACCTGGTATCGGCGGCGCCATTCCCGGCAGTCGCCTGTCACGGGGCTCCCCTTCGGGCCCCGCTGCGGCCATACGCTATAACCATCACCCCCAGCGTGCTGGCGATGTCTACATCTTCCAACAGCCCTACTGGTTTATGTTCGATAGGGGCCCGGTGGCCGCCATGCATGGTTCTCCTTGGGCTTATGACACTCATGTACCGATTATCTTTGTAGGCCCCGGCATCAAGCCTATGCATGTTCACCGGCGCGTTCACCCGATTGATGTTGCCCCAACGATGTCTGCCTTGCTGAACATGTCCCCTCCTGCGGCCGCACAAGGGACCGTATTGGCTGAGGTATTGAAACCTTAAGCGATGCCAAGGGCGGGCATCTCATTCAAGCTAGCCTGCCGATTTTGGCTCCTCGCCAATGCCACTTTTGAGTTGAAAGGAGGCATTACGATGCCGCTCAATTTCCTGCTCAGGGCAATTTCCGTTATTGCTGTTGTGGGTCGACTACCGCCTGATGGACGGGCCCAGGGCCGAACACAGCTTTCGAAAATAGGAGACCTTCAGGCGCAGCCAGAGGACGTTATTGGCGATCTCAGCAACGTGCCATAACCGGCCTGTCGAGAGTGCGACCCGGCCTTCGATGAATAACGGCTTTCGTGTAGAGTATTGACACTAGCTGTATCTTAATGCTCAGGGGATTATTAGTAACTGAGATAAGGATTCTCTGGATATTTGGCATTCGGCTTCAACATGTTTTCGCCAAATACCCACCGCCCTTCTGGACATAAATTGACCTGATCTAAAATGGCCCCTGCTGCCAATTCTGCACCGGCAGGAGAGAGATGAATATAGTCAGATAAATATCTAGAAGGATCAGCGTGAACTTGCGCACTGATGTCAGCTATCAGAAAGCGATAGGGTATACCTAGGAATTCAATGTCACCGATGAGATCGTGCCAGTGATTAAACCACTCATCCATATTCGTTGCGAAGGCCGGATTTGTCGAAGGATCACCCCAGAAACTATGACTAGCCTCCAGTAGAACAACGCAATTTGCTCCAGCAGCAACCCCTTGATTTATAAGTGTTTGCATCGACTGGACAGCAGACTCGAACGAAATATCACCTTGAGTGACAGCGTTCATGTCATTTGTAGAAAATGACAACACTAGCGTGTCAGGTACGCCAAATGCCGAGCTGACACCCGAGCTGTAAATTTCGTGATTTATCGGGTTGTTGTAAGCCGTGCTTCCAGGCCAAAGGTGTTTGGTAAAAACCCAGCTTTCTCCGTTGTTGTTATTTAATTTTTGTTCAATTGCTTCCGCACAGCCGCCGGCAACTATACTATTTGAAACAATTGTGACGCGACGACATCCCGCAAACACGAATAGAAATAAGAATATTAGTGCCGCTGTTTTCAGTACTGCCGGCGAATAATTCATGACACAGCGCCTCGCATTTGATTACAAGCAACCCTTTGGCTTGTTCGCTCCCTCCGACTGTCCGTCAAACGTGTTCACACATTAATAAACTACTACAAATTACCTTACCAGTATCGATGGTTCGCCGCGATACCTAAATGGGTAGTATTGGGATAATAAGAACAAGGGTTGATATGGATCATGGACGTCAATAGCGAATTTGAGGTGAGGAGTGGCGACAGTCAGGAATGGGTCGTTCTCGCACGTTGCAGCCCGCCAGGCTTGACGATAAAAGCACAGTTGCTGGAGCGGGTCTCGCGGGTGCCGCCAAGAACCGGTCCGAGGGCGACCGTGAAGCACGTCAGTATGAGGTCAATACGGCGTCTGGCGTAGTCGTGATCATCTCTGACCAAACCGAGATCCAGGTCAACGATTGCGTGGTGGTCGAAAACCCCGGCAATACGAACGCCAATATCCGACGCGTCGATTCAGTGATGTCTGATCCCGCCTCCACGGAAGTCGTGAAAGAACTGCAGGATGAAATGATGGAAGAAGCAGAAGAATGCGCCGCCGCCAAGCGTGAGCTAGCGGCCGCAGAAACTGATTCGGCGTTCGACCGGGCTCTGCGTAAAGTCGAAATTCTTTGCAATATGTAGATGTGTCTTTAAATCGATCTAACTTGAGAAGCGCCTTCCATGGATCATTCCCGGAGAAGTCTTTTAATAAACTCGGCATTGGCCACAGCAGGATTTGTGTTGGCGGGCCCAAAAAGAGCGACTGCCGAAAATCCGAGTTCTTCACTCACGCTGAAGGCGGCCGGCTATTCCTACGATCATGTGAAGGCATTCATGACGGGAGAAGCCGCGGTCAAAGGCTGCGAGGTGCAGTTTGAAGTCGACAAGATCGGCAACATGAACACGCACATATTTGTTGGACCGCGAGACCGTGAAATCACTGAAATCGGCTTGGCGCCCTACATGCTGGCCTATGCCAAGGACAATTTCAGAGACTATTCCTTCATCCCTGTATTTGCACTGCGGGTATTCAGGCACAGGAGCATTTTTGTCCATGCCGATGCAGGTATTGACCATCCGTCGAAACTGAGGGGGAAGCGTGTCGCAACACCTGGCTATTCATCAACATCGCTGCAGTGGATTCGAGGCATGCTGCAAGACGAGTACGGCATTAAACCCGAGGACATCGAGTGGGTCGTGTCCGCGATGGACTCATCGGCGGCAATCAGCGGCTCTCCCTCCAAGAATGAAAACGTGTTTCCCGAAAGTCTCTCCGTGACAGTGGGGCCAGCGGGCAAGGACGAATCCGATCTCCTGGTCGACCGAGATGTGGATGCACTGTTTCATGCGATTGAGCCAAGAGCTTTCGTCGAAGGTGACCCGAGAGTTCGCCGAATGTTCAGCAATGTTCGGGCAACCGAGCGGGGGTACTTCAAGCGTACCGGTGTTTACCCGATCATGCATGCCGTGGCCATGCGCAACGATATGATCGAACAGCACCCCTGGTTGCCCAGGGCCGTCTTCGATGCCTATTCACAGTCAAAGTCGATGGCCATTGCCGGCATGCACAAGAGAGCGTTTTTTAAAACACTGCCATGGTACGCCCAGGAAATGGAGGCCACCCAAGATCTGATGGGAGAAAACTACCACCCCTATGGCATAGGTCCGAACCGCAAGACCTTGGACACCTTGTTACGCTATTCCTATGAACAGGGCTTGCAAGCCGCCAGCTAGAGATCGAAGAGCTATTTCACCCATCGTCGCTAGATTTTATCGAGCCGTAAATCATCATAGGAAAACTCGAAAACTAGGAATCCTTGATCGCCACCAAAATCAGGCAGATGGTAAGCAGGAACGCCACGAGGAAGACAACCGATCCAATGGACCAGCTAAAGGATAGGGCAATAAAGAAGCCCATCAGGGCCACGCCGAAGCAGATGACTATCCACTTAAATCGAAGGATGTTACGCGTGTTCGATGACTCATTGATGTACGCCAGGCTTTTGTTATCGGAAGTCAGATCGATCAGGCCGATAACTGTCAGCACGATAACACCCAGGATTCCCGCCACGACCAAAGCACGACCAACCGACCAGCCCAATACAATCTCAAGGCAGAAGCCTGCCAGCGCGGCCAGAAAACCGGTTTTTTGTGTTTTACCAGCAACTCACAGCGCATGGCTCGACTCGTATTCAAAGCCCTTAGGATGGGATGTATTTTCGCCGTGTAGTTGGACTCCGGCGGCACCCAAAAGCCATTGACTGAGTTTATGGGCCCAAACTCTGGATAGAGCACCGGAATGTTCACCACGTGGCATTTGCCCCAGTGGTGGTGTCATAACGATAGCGGAGAATGCCGCGCTGTTGGTCGATCATGTCCAGGCTAACCAGCCGATCCGCCAGTGGGTCCTGAGTTTTGCGTTCCAGCTCTGGTGGAACTACGCCAGAAGGCGCCACAATATCCTATCTTGAGGGGTAAAGTTGCTGATTTGGCATCATCTAACAGGCCGTTGCGGGTCGACTACCGTCTGTTGGGCCGGCTTGGGGCTAGCAACAGCCTTCGAAAATAGGAGTCGGTCAGGCGCAACCAGAGCATGGTGCTGTCGATTTCGGCAATGTGCCATGGAGCAGTCGCCGCTTCTCAATCATGAAGCTTTGAGACGGCCGCCAAAGCTGGTTGACCGTCAAATTTCGCTCAACCTGGATTGCGTGCGGATATCACCCATGACGAAGTGGGTGCCCAGATGCCGCTCTCGTCCCTTTCCTGGCTCTCAAAGAAGGTACGCATCTCGCTCTCGATCTCTGGGCGCTTGGCCTCAGCAAGCTTCTCTCCGGCCTCGCGGAAGACCTCGCCCCCAGGGCCGATAGCCAACGCGAAGGCGATGCATTCTTCCGGGGTCGTCCCGACCATGATCTTTTCATCCACGCGGGTGAAAGTAACGTCCTCGTATCCAGCGCTTTTCATCATTTGACCCACCATCTCCTCATTGCCCATTGAGAAAGGGCCGGGTCCACAGGTGTCAGCGTCTTCGCCCGGAGGCGGAAGATGCCGAAGGGTGATTTCCTTTGCTTCTTGCCATGCCGGGTTGTCTTCGCGCCGACGCCAGACAATATGTGTCATCTGCCCCCCCGGCTTGAGCGCCAGGCGCATACGCCGTAACGCCGCCACAGGGTTGGTGAAGAACATTGTGCCAAAACGCGCAACCACATAATCGAACTCATTCTCAGGCAGGGCAACTTCGGCATCACCGCGGGAGAACTCGACGTTCAAGAGTTCTTTTGATGCGGCGTCTTTTCTGGCTTCATCCAAAAATGCATCGACGCAATCAATACCAACGACGCGCCCACTGGGTCCAACAATTTCAGCTAATTGGAGCGACATATCTCCCCATCCACAGCCGACATCAAGTACTGACATTCCTTTTTTGATGGGCAAGTTTGGGATCACTGCAGCAGAATGGCGCGACAACCCACCTTGGAGGATGTGCCGGTATTTTGTGAATTTGGGTTCAAGAACCGAGTTCCAAAATTTCACAAAATCTGTGTCGTCTTCACTGGCTAATGTCATGCCACAACTCCTCTTTGTGAGCAGATTATCATAGGCTAGGCAATTTCCATAACCAGCACATGGATTTGCAATCCTCGATAACTTCGAACAGCGACCTGCATGGAAATGCCACCAGTTTTGGTAGTCCGCTTTGTCTTGCTGTCCAATTGCCAGCGTACACTTATGACCAGAAATTGGCGTTGAATTGATTGCTACTGGGATAGTGATGCGGATTGTTCGAACATCGGTTTGGGCACTTTGCGACTGATAATCCATGCTACGTCAATACCGGGCCGGAATGACCGCGGTGGGTCGTTCTCGCCCGTTGCCCCCCGGGCAATACGAATGACTAGTGACGAGAAAAACGCCCAGTGAAATCAGCTTTGAGCTGGCTGTCGCCGACTGGGGCTATGTTGCCATTTTCGGATGTAAAATGATGAAGACCGTGCATCACCCCGCAGACGCAGCCTTTCGACTGACTCACTGACACCTTGACCATCTCTGTAGTTGCACCCGCCGAGTAGCGGCGGGTTTTCTGTTGGCTTGAGGCCGAGGATTGGCGTGAAAGCCGATGCCTCAGGGGTAGTTTGGTGGCGAAATGGGCTTGGATTGGTGGGGTACGGCGATAGCTACCACGCTGTTGAGTGTCAGCTTCCGAGATTATGCGTTGTGTGCTACATCGCGTGGGCAATTCGAGCTGGCGATGACGCCTCGCTAAAGTACAAACCGTGGTGCACTTATCCATTAAAAAGGCCACCGCGTTGGGTGGCCTTTTTAATGGATTGGTCGGGACGGCAGGATTGAATCACCGCACGCTTCGGCGTGCGGCGACCCTACGGGCTTCGCGCCAGGGGCGCTCGTTGCAAAACGCTAACCGCGTTTTGTGAACCTGGGTACGCTCGGCGCCAGCGCCTCGCTAAAGAACACATCCGGCGTTCCGCCGGCTCAATAAAAAAGGCCACCGCGTTCGGTGGCCCTTTTTATTGAGTTGGTCGGGACGGCAGGATTTGAACCTACGACCACCACACCCCCAGTGTGGTGCGCTACCAGACTGCGCTACGCCCCGTTATTGCTGCTCTCTTCAAGCGGGGTGCATTATACGCGTAACCCCGCGTGAAAGTGAATATGTGAATCAGTTTTTCAGAGCGTCGTTTACCTCTTCCAGTTCGGCAATCATCTGCCTGACCAACTGGCGGAAATGGGTGGCGTCTTCTCGGGCTTCGCTGCTGGACATGCGCTGGCGAGCACCACCGATAGTAAAACCCTGTTCGTACAGCAGGCTGCGAATCTGGCGGATGGTCAGTACGTCCTGGCGCTGGTAATAACGCCGGTTTCCCCGTCGCTTTACCGGCTTGAGTTGTGGAAATTCCTGCTCCCAGTAGCGCAGCACGTGGGGCTTCACATCGCAGAGTTCACTCACCTCGCCAATGGTGAAATAGCGCTTTGCGGGGATTGGCGGCAGTTCGTTATTCTGACTTGGTTCCAGCATAAGCCTCTACTCGTGCTTTTAATTTTTGCCCCGGCTTGAAAGTCACAACCCGACGCGCGCTGATTGGAATTTCTTCCCCCGTTTTCGGGTTGCGACCCGGACGTTCCGACTTGTCCCTGAGGTCGAAATTGCCGAACCCGGAAAGCTTTACCTGCTCATCATGCTCAAGGCTCTCGCGAATCTCATCGAACAACAGTTCGACAAGCTCCTTTGCCTCACGCTTGTTGAGCCCGAGTTCCTCGAACAGTTTTTCGGCCATATCCGCCTTGGTAAGCGCACCCGCCATGCTCTAGTCCCTTAACACTGCGCTGAACCGATCCTGCAAAGCTGCAACGACCCGCTCGATTGAAGCGTTGATCTCACTATCATTAAGAGTGCGTGATTGATCTCGAAAGGTCAAGCCTATGCCAAGGCTTTTTCTTTGTTTTTCAATGCCTTTGCCTTGATAGGTGTCAAATAAAATTAGCTCTTTCAGCTTATCGCCGCCGTTATCTCGAATGCACTTTAACACGGCTGCAACCGGAGCGTCTTCATCGACAATCACGGCGAGATCGCGCCTGACTTCCGGGTAGCGGGACAAATCACTAAAACGGGGCAAGCTGGCTTCCAGTACTGACTCTAACTCGATCTCCAGCAGAAATACCGCCTGTGGTAAACCCAGCTCGCGTTGGATACGCGGATGCAGCCGCCCTACCCAGCCAACGTCGCGCTCGCCCCGGCATACTCTGGCGGACTGTCCGTCATGCAGTGCAGGGTGTGCCTCGACATGAAAGCTGAAATCATCGGCCCGTCCGGTCAGTGCAAGCAGAGATTGCAAATCGCCCTTGATATCAAAAAAATCAACGTTGTCTGCAGACGCGCTCCAGCCTTCGCCACTGCGACTGCCACAGATCGCTGCTCCCAGCATCGGTGTTTGTTGCAGCTCCCCCGCAGGGCCTGAAAAACGCAGGCCGGTCTCGAACAGTCGCACCCGACTTTGCTGGCGGTTGACATTGTGCAGCAGGGCATTGACAAGACCGGGCCAGAGACTGGTGCGCATGACCCCCATATCGACGGAGATCGGGTTGGCCAGTGGCACCGCTGCCGCCCCGGGGGTAAACAGCTCCACCAGGCTGGGCGCGATGAAGCTGTAGGTAATCACCTCCTGAAAATCACGGGCCACCATCTGCCGCCGAATATCGGCCTTGCTGATTCGGCTCTCGGTATTCGATGACAGCTCCAACGGTACTTGCAGAGAGTGCGCGGGCAGGTTTTCGTAACCGTGGATGCGGGCAATCTCCTCCAGCAGATCCGCTTCTATTTGCATATCGAAGCGCCAGGACGGCGCTTCGATATGCCAGCCCTCGTCATGCGCGGTCAGGGAAAAGCCCAGGCGCTGGAAAATGTCTTCCACCCTCTGGTCGTCGAGTTCGAGACCGAGCAGTCGACCAATCCGCTGCCGGCGCAGCAGGATAGTGGCCGGCGTCGGCAGGGTGTCTTCGCTGGCACGCTCGATGATGGGGCCGGCTTCGCCGCCGACGATTGCCAGCAACAGTTCGGTGGCGCGCTCGATGGCGCGCCGCTGGCCCCGATGGTCAACCCCGCGCTCGAAACGGAGGGAGGAATCGGTATGCAGGCCGTAGGAGCGAGCCTGGCCGGCCTGTAACGCCGGCGCAAAAAATGCCGACTCAAGCAGCAGGTCGGAGGTGGCGCTGCTCACACCGCTGGACTTGCCTCCCATAATACCCGCCAAAGCCAGCGGGCCGGACTCATCGGCGATAAGCAAGGAGCCCTCGCGCAGTTCCAGTTCCTGTTCATCCAGCAGTGTCAGGGTTTCCCCTGCCCTGGCCAGGCGCACGACAATACCACCCTGCAGTCGCTGGAGATCAAAGGCGTGCAGGGGTTGCCCCAACTCCAGCAATACGTAGTTGGTCACGTCAACGACGGCATCGATGGAGCGCAGCCCGGCGCGCCGCAACCGCTCCTGCATCCACAACGGTGTTGCCGCGGTGATATCGATACCCCGGATCACCCGTCCACAATAACGGGGGCAGTGGCTGGTCGCCTCTACGACAACCGGAAACTCATCAGTAATGGCGCTGGGCTGCGCGTCAAGCGCTGGCGTTTGTAGCGGTACGCGATTGATCACCGCCAGTTCCCTGGCGATCCCCAGCACGCTGAAACAGTCGCCCCGGTTGGGGGTGATATCCAGCTCGATCACAGTATCGTTGAGCTCGAGGTACGCTTCCAGCGCTTCCCCCGCCGGCGCATTCGGGGGCAACACCAGCAGACCGCTATCGTCGTCGGACAGCTTGAGTTCCGGGCCGCCGCACAGCATACCCAGGGATTCGACCCCCCGGAGCTTGGCCTGCTTGATATGCAGGTCACCGGGCAACCTGGCGCCAACCCGGGCAAAAGGCACCTTGAGGCCAGGCACCGCATTGGGCGCTCCGCAAACCACCTGCCATTCCCTGGCGCCATCACTGACCTGGCAGACCCGCAGTTTTTCTGCATCGGGGTGAGGCTCCACTCCCAGTATTTCACCCACCACCACTTCGCTGAATGTGGCAGCGAGGGATTCGAGGGCGTCGACTTCCAAGCCCGCCATGGTGAGTTGGTCCGCCCATTGCTCTGCCCCGACGGAACCGTTCACCCACTCGCGCAACCATTGTACGTTCACTTTCATGCTTGATTTCCCCTACCGAATGCCTGACCCCGAGCGATTAGCGAAATTGCCTTAAAAACTGCAAATCATTATCGAAGAACAGGCGCAGGTCGTTGACGCCGTAACGCAGCATCGCCAGCCGCTCTACCCCGAGACCAAAGGCAAAGCCGGTGTAGCGCTCGGTATCGATGTCGCTGTACTCGAAAACCTTCGGGTGGACCATGCCGCAGCCCATAATCTCCAGCCACCCGGTGTTTTTACAGACCCGGCAGCCCTTGCCGCCACAGATGACGCATTCAATATCAACTTCGGCCGACGGCTCGGTAAAAGGAAAATAGGAGGGCCGAAAGCGCACCCCCAGCGGCTGCTCGAAAAACACCTTGAGAAACTGTTCAATCATGCCCTTGAGACTGGGGAAGCTGACATCGGTATCTACCACCAGCCCCTCCACCTGGTGAAACATGGGCGTATGGGTCACGTCGGAGTCGCAACGGTAGACCCGGCCGGGGCAGATAATGCGAATGGGCGGTTCGCCCGATTCCATCACCCGTACCTGCACCGGCGATGTGTGGGTGCGCAACACGGTGTGCTCGTCGATATAGAACGTGTCATGCATGGCCCTTGCGGGGTGGTGGGCGGGAATATTGAGTGCCTCGAAGTTATGGTAGTCGTCTTCGATTTCTGGCCCCTCGGCCACTTCGAACCCCACCCCGGAAAAGAATGCCTCGATGCGCTCCATGGTGCGGGTGACCGGATGCAGCCCACCCACCTCGGGGCGCCGGCCAGGCAGCGTCACGTCGATACTCTCTGCCTTGAGTTGGTTCGCTTCAGCCCGGGACTGGAGCGCATCACGACAGCGGTTGATCGCCTCTGCCAGCCGGGATTTGGCCGCGTTGATTTCCTGGCCTGCGCTTCGCCGATCCTCCGCCGGCAGTTGGCCCAGCGATTTCAGCAGCTGGGTCAGGTCGCCCTTCTTGCCCAGGTATTGCACCCGAATCTGATCCAGCTCGCCGAGATCTGAGGCCTGGTCCAGGGCTGCCAGTGCGGCGTCCAGTACGCGCTTGGTATCCGACATGATTGATTTTCTCCCCTGATGCTGGCGGCTTGACGTAGCCCCGGAGCCAGCAGTTTACATTTTCGTAAAATTAATTAATACATCACCGCAAGAGTTTGTTTTAAATGACCTTTTACTTGCATACCTGACAAACCACTTTAACTTTTCCATTGGCCGCGAATTGGCAAAAAAATAGGGAAAGAGTCGCTACCCTTTCCCTACGTGATCCCTTGCTTTTCGCTATCCGCGTGTGCGGATGGTACGGGCCTACGCCAAAGCGGTTTTGGCCGACTCCACCAGTGTTTTGAAGGCCGCCTTGTCGTTGACGGCGAGGTCGGACAGCACCCTGCGGTCGAGTTCGATATTGGCTTTCTTGAGGCCGGCAATCAGGCGACTGTAGCTCATGCCGTTTGCGCGGGAAGCGGCATTAATCCGGGTAATCCACAGCGAACGAAACTGGCGCTTGCGCTGGCGACGGTCGCGGTAGGCGTACTGGCCAGCCTTGATAACAGCCTGTTTGGCCACGCGGAACACGCGGCTACGCGCTCCGTAGTAACCCTTGGCCTGCTTAAGAACTTTCTTGTGTCGTCGCCGGGCGACAACACCACGTTTTACGCGGGACATAGTGTAATCCTCTCAACAATAATCGGCTGTTCAAACATCACGCAGCATCCGCGCGATCAGGCCCTTGTCCGCCTTGTCGATCGCTTCGGTACCGCGCAGGTGACGTTTGCGTTTAGTCGTCATCTTGGTGAGGATGTGACTTTTGTTGGCGTGCTTGTGTTTGTAAGTACCGGAACCCGATTTCTTAAAACGTTTCGCCGCCCCACTGTGAACCTTTACTTTGGGCATGATAAAACTCCGCATTAAAGCATTAATTTAAAAGAGCGCCATACCGAATTGATATGTCTACCCTTTCCTCTTTTTTGGGGCCAGCACCATAACCAGTTGACGCCCTTCCATTTCCGGGCGCTGCTCGACTTCACCGTATTCCGCAAGGTCTTCTTCAACCCGCTTCAACAGTTCGAGGCCGATTTCCTGGTGGGCCATTTCCCGGCCCCGGTAACGCATGGTCACCTTGGCCTTGTCCCCTGCTTCAAGGAAACGTATCAGGTTGCGTAGTTTGACCTGATAATCCCCTATATCGGTCCCGGGACGGAATTTGATCTCCTTCACCTGGGTCCGCTTCTGCTTCTTACGAGATTCCCTCTCCTGCTTTCGCTTGGCAAACGATATTTTCCCGTAATCCATGATTTTACAGACGACGGGGTCACTGTCTGCCATTTGCACCAGATCCATCTGGGCAGCTTCCGCTGCAGCAATTGCTTCTTCGATGGGCACGATCCCGACCTGGCCACCATCGGCGCCAACCAGTCTGACCTGACGAGCGGTTATTTCTTCGTTTAATAGTGGGCGCTCAAACCCTTTAGTGCCTTTTTTGATGTTCAGCTCTCCAAAACAACGCGGCCGCGACGAGCCAGATCGTTGGCGAGAATCCCGGCGAAGGCATCAATGTCCATCGCGCCGAGATCTTCTCCGCCTCGGGCTCGCACGGCTACTTTTTGAGATTCGACTTCCCTATCGCCGATTACCAGCAGATAGGGCACTTTGGCTAATGTGTGCTCGCGGATTTTAAAGCCGATTTTCTCATTTCTCAAGTCCAAAACCGCTCGAAAGCCCTTGTTTTTCAAGGTTTCTTCGATTTTCTGCGAATATTCAGCCTGTTTGTCTGTGATATTCGCCACCACCACCTGCACTGGCGCCAACCAGGTCGGGAAAGCACCCTCGTAGTGTTCGATGAGGATACCGATAAAACGCTCGAAGGACCCAAGAATAGCACGGTGTAACATGACCGGCGTATTGCGCGAGCCGTCTTCGGCAACGTACTGCGCATCGAGGCGGCCAGGCATCGAGAAGTCGACCTGGATGGTGCCACATTGCCAGACCCTGCCAATACTGTCCCGCAGGGAGAATTCGATTTTCGGCCCGTAGAATGCACCCTCCCCCGGCAGCAGGTCCCAGTCAAGTCCGGTGGCATTGAGGGCTGCTTCCAGCGAGGCTTCGGATTTATCCCAGATCTCGTCGGAGCCCACCCGTTGCTCGGGTCGGGTCGAAAGCTTGAGTTCCACCTCGTCGAAGCCGAAGTCGCGGTAAACGGCAAACAGCAACTCGATGAAAGCCGCCACCTCTTCCTGAAGCTGCGCTTCGCTACAAAAGATATGGGCATCGTCCTGGGTGAAATTGCGCACCCGCATCAGACCGTGCAGCGTCCCGGACGGTTCGTTGCGGTGACACGAGCCGAACTCGGCCAGGCGCAGGGGCAAGTCCCGGTAACTCTTCAAGCCCTGGTTGAACACCTGGATGTGGCAGGGGCAGTTCATCGGCTTCACAGCGTAGTCATGATGCTCGGAGTGAGTGGTGAACATCATCTCCTGAAATTTGTCCCAGTGCCCTGAGCGCTCCCACAGGCGACGGTCGACAATCTGGGGGGTACGGATTTCCTGATAGCCGTTTTCCTGCTGCACTGTGCGCATGTATTGCTCCAGCACCTGGTATACGGTCCAGCCGTGGGGGTGCCAAAACACCATCCCCGGCGCTTCTTCCTGGGTGTGAAAAAGGTTCAGGCGCTTGCCCAGCTTGCGATGATCCCGCTTTTCAGCCTCCTCCAGGCGGTGCAAATAGGCCTTGAGGTCTTTCTTGTTGGTCCAGGCAGTACCGTAAATCCGGGTCAGCATTTCATTGCTGGAATCACCCCGCCAGTAGGCGCCGGCCACCTTGGTGAGCTTGAAGGCCTTCAGTCTGGCGGTGCTGGGAACGTGGGGACCCCGGCACAAATCCATCCAGTCGCCCTGGCGGTAGACGGAGATTTCCTCAGAGCGCGGCAGCTCTTCGATAATCTGCACCTTATACGCCTCGCCGAGGGCGCCAAACGCCTCGATCGCCTGTTCCCGGGACATGACGATGCGGTTGACCGGAAGATCGGCCGCCGCAAGCTCTGTCATCCGCTGTTCGATGGCAGCCAGATCGTCTGGTGTGAAGGGCCGCTCGTAGGCAAAGTCGTAGAAGAAACCATCCTCGATAACCGGCCCAATGGTAACCTGCGCGCCCGGGAACAGTTGTTGCACCGCCATGGCTAACAGGTGGGCCGTGGAGTGGCGAATAATTTCGAGCGCCCGTGGGTCGCGGTCGGTAACGATGGCGAGCCGGGCGTCCCCTTCGATGACGTGTGAGGCGTCCACCGGCTTCTCGTCGACGACTCCGGCCAACGCTGCCTTGGCGAGGCCTGGGCCGATATCGGCGGCAACTTCGGCAACGGAAACGGGATGTTCAAAACGGCGTTCACTGCCGTCCGGGAGAGTGATTACTGGCATGGCGACTTCCTTTATCAGTGGTGACCCGTACCAAAGGCCACTTGAGGGTACAACGCGTTTACTCGGTGCGACCCACCGCTACCGATAGAAGCCAGGCGCGCCGGGCTTCTATCGGGGGTGGTGCGGATGATCTTCGATTAGCTTGCCGGTATAAGCCTTCAGCGTTCGCAGTGGCTCCGACTACCGGCTTCGCTGAAATTGGTACACCCGAGTGGACTCGAACCACCGACCTTCGCCATGTCAAGGCGACGCTCTAACCAGCTGAGCTACGGGTGTGAAGGTGTCCCCATATCCGGACACGGCGGGCATTATATGTCGATGCACCCCCGACGACAACCGTTGTGGCAAAGCCGGGGGCAGTAATTGGCGAAAGCTCATCCTGGGAGCACGGGGTCACTGCCGCCCATCCCACTGGTGTTCCGCCCTCCTCTGTCCCTCGCCGGATCAGCCCGTCGCGGGACGGCCATCATGCGCGCTCAGTGCCTGGGCAGTGGCCTCCTCCTGTTTGGGCTTTGGTAGCAGGAAGTAAGCCAGCGCCGGCATCAACACCAGTGCTCCCACCATGTTCCAGAGAAACATGAATGCCAGCAAAATACCCATGTCGGCCTGGAACTTGATGGGAGACCAGGCCCAGGTAATGACGCCGGCGGCCAGGGTGACGCCGATCAGCGCCACCACCCGGCCGGTAAAGCAGAGGGTCTGAAAATAGGCCTCTCGTAGCGGCACGCCCTCCCTGTTCTTGGCCAGAATCACCGTGAGCACATACAGCGCATAGTCGATCCCGATACCAACCCCGAGTGCGATAACCGGCAGGGTTGCGACCTTCACCCCGATACCGAGCCAAACCATCAGCGCCTCGCAGAGTATGGAGGTGAGCATCAGCGGCACTACCGCGCAGATTACACCGGCCACCGAACGGAACGTGAGGAAACAGAGGATGGTGACCGCGCCGTAGACATAGAAGAGCATTTCGCGGTTGGCTTTCTTCACCACGATGTTGGTGGCCGCCTCAAAGCCGGCGTTACCCGCCGCTCCCAGGAATTCCACCTTGTCGCTCTGCCAGTCCTGGTTGAACTGATCCAGGGTGTCCACCACGGTCTGCAGGGTTTCGGCCTTGTGGTCGGACAGGTAAACCAGCATCGGCCAAACCGAACAGGCCACATTCACATCGCCGTTGTTGACCATCTCCACGGCTGCGTAGTTTATCGTGCCCTGATTGGGGAACAGCGTATTCCACTTGATGTAGTTCTCGTTGATGCCCGACAGCATACGCCGGGTTTTGGTATTCATGCCGACAACGTCTTCTACACCCGGAAGCTGGCGAAAGCGCCACTCCAATTCGTCGGCCAATGCGAGGGATTCAAAATTGGTACAACCGTCGGGGGGTGTTTTGACGATCACCGCGAAGATATCGCTCGACACCGAGTAATTGTTGATCATGAACTCGACGTCCTGATTGTAGCGGGAGTCCGGGCGCAACTCGGGCGCGCCTTTGTCCAGGTCGCCAATCTGCAGATGCTGGGCCACCATAATGCCCATGATCGCCAGAATCACGCCCCCGGCCACCGCGGCATGGGCCCAGGGCTTCTCGGTGAAACGCAGCAGAAACCGGAATGCGCCGTGGAGCTGCTGGGTTTCGCCGGACACCCGCGCGCGCTCAGCGGCACGTTTGCCAACACCCAGGTAAGACAGCAGTATCGGGATCAGAATCAGGTTGGTAAAAATCAGCACCAGCACCCCGATACTGGCGGTGATGGCAAGATCCTGGATCACCTGGATCTGGATAATCATCAAAACCGCGAAACCGACGCCATCAGACAGCAGTGCGGTAACGCCGGCGAGAAACAGCCGCCTGAAGGTATAGCGTGAGGCCACATAGGGATGGCTCCCACGGCCGATATCCTGCAACACGCCATTGAGTTTCTGGGCGCCATGGGAAACCCCGATGGCAAATATCAGAAACGGCACCAGGATTGAAAACGGATCGAGCTCAAAGCCGAGCAAAGCAAGAATACCCAGTTGCCAGACCACCGCAACCACGGTGACAAAGATGACGACCAGCGTGCTGCGAATGCAGCGCGTGTACCAGAACAGCAGGATGGTAGCGATCAACACCGCGATACCGAAAAACAACATGACCTCGAACAGGCCATCGATCAGCTCGCCGATGATCTTGGCAAAACCGGTGATGTGCACGGTAATACTTTCATCCGACTCCAGGTCCTGGCGGATGTCCTGTTCCAGAACCGCGGTAACCTTGATCGCCACTTTTTCCCCGTCGGCGCCTACCCTTTCGTCGAGGGCTCCCTGGAGGCGGTTCTGGAAGCGCTCGCGAATCGTTTCCAGCTTGCTGCTGAACTGGTAGTAGTCCAGGCGTTCACCGGTTTCCGGATCGAAGTCCATCAACGGAATCTGGATGGTGGCCGATTGATAATTGTTGGCGACCAGGTCGCCGGTGAGACCGGCGCGAGCCGCATTGATTCGCACCTGCTGCACCGACTGCTCCGAACCGTCGTAGTCGGGGGTATAACGGGCCCACCCTCAAAGCCTTCCTGGGTGACGATGCGCCAGCGGGTGTTGGGCGTCCACAGCGACTTCAAACGACTCCGGTCGACGCCAGAAACGAAGAAGACCTCCTCGGTGGCCTTCTCCAGTATCGCCAGAAACTCCGGTGTAAAAATGGAATCGTCGCTGGTTGCCACGGCCATGGTCAGGGTATTACCGAGCCCGGCCAGGTCAGCCTTGTTGGCCTCGTAGTTGATTACGTAAGGATGGTTCTTGGGCAGCATTTTCTCGAAGCCGGCCTGCAACTGCAGCTTGGTATAGGCTGCCCAGCCAAACACGATAGTTGCCACCAGGCACAATATCATGATCAAAAGGCGGTTATTGAAGACCAGCCGTTCGATCAACGTGCCGCTGTTGCGATCGAATTCCGACAAGTCACTGATAACGAGAAGGTCATCGCTGCTCGATGCGCCATGGGCCATGTCAGAGTCCTCTGTGTTTTATGCTTATCGTGCTGCCGAATTCAGCTCGGCTGGCATCGGTAACGCCGCTGCGGGAGTTGCTCACGGCTCAATTTTCAGGCTGCGGACTCCGTAAGGGCCACTGACCAGCACCTCGCCGGGGCGGCTTTCTATAACGCTGCCGATTCTCCCTTTGAAGTCGAGCTTGAGGAGCGAAAACGACGCTCCACCGTCCTCGCTTACCATGACCTTGCCCTCGTCGGACACGATCAGGAGGCGGCCGTCAGACAGGATGATGCTGTCGTTGATTGCCCCGCTCCTGGGCTTTTCGCTGGAAATCCAGGATTCACCCCCATCGGCGGAATAGAACGCCGTGCCCTGTAGCCCACCGGCGAAAAAGCCTCGCTCCGAGGTGGCTACGACAGTAAAAATGCTCCCGTCATAGGGATATTCCCGGGGCACGTAATCCCCGGTTTCTTCGTCGAACATGAACAGATTGCCGATTTCCCCGGCGAAAACGTAGTTTCCGTCATGCTTCTCAATATCAAACAGGTGGACGTACTGGAAAACGTCCAACGCCTCCATCCTGGGTGTCCAGGTGTTACCGCCGTCAGTGGTCGCAAAAAAGATGCCATAGGCGCCGACTGCTATGCCGTCTGTCGCGTTTTCGAAGTGCACCTTGAAAAACGGTTTGTCAGCTCCCTGCTCGATCGCAAACTGCATTTCTCCGACCAGCGCACCGAGGCGCTCATTATCGGGATCAGCATCCGCCATGGCCTGGTAATATTCGAGCCCCTGCTCGCCGAGCTGGTGGCCGTCAAATTGCTTGACCCAGGTCTTGCCTCCGTCCTCACTATGGAGAATGACTCCGCCGTGACCCACCGCCCAGCCTTTATCCGCATTGGCAAAATCCAGGTCGAGCACCGCCGAGCGAACCGGCACCTCAGCCTGGTTCCAGCTTTCGCCGAAGTCGTCGGAGTAGAGAATGTGACCACGGTGGCCCGTGGCGTAAAATCGGTCGCCCTCTCGCGCCAGCGAGAAGAGCATCGTCCTGGCAGCAAGTGGAGACTGCACAGCCGGTAGATTGAGTACATCGTAGGATTCGCTGGCCCTCGCACCCGCCGCAAAAACGACAAGTAGCAAAGACAGGGAAAAACCCCAACAGGTCCTGCGCATCGTTGACCTCCGCCAGTATTATTTTGCGTCTATCAGCCACTCAACATCTGACAAGAAAACTTGAGAGCCGGGGCACCGTGGCACCCCGGAGGGGAAGCTGCTCCCGTGTCAGCGTACGCCGGTACGTGCCATGCCCTGGGGGCTGAAAAACGAAACCGGCTGGCCGTTGTCCGGCGCAAATGTTCCTACCCGGGGTTTGGCAGCGATATTGTAAATATTGTTGATCAGATCGTAGCCGACCGTGGTCGCTGAAAATGGCGCCTGGGTATCCGGTAGCATGGCCTGCATGGCGAAACTGGTTCGCCACAACTTGCCCTGCTTATCCCAACGCATGCCCTCAAGCGCGGTCCAGCTGTCTTCGTCGATCAGGTAACGACGCTTGCCGTATACGTGTCGGCTCCCGGACTTGAGGGTACCTTCCACCACCCAGACCCGGTGCTTCTCGTAACGGATCTTGTCGGCGGGTACGAACTTGTCTCCCATCAGGTCCTTGATATCGTCCTTGAAGATGAAATCATAATTGTTGTAGGGAACGATCATTTCCTTCTTGCCCACCAGTTTCCAGTCATAACGCTCGGGGGAGCCGTTATAAATGTAGGCATCGTCGTAGGTGGTGGTGCCACCCGTGGCCGCCTGGGGCGTATCGAAAGAAACGGACGGTGCCTTGCGTACCCGACGCTGGCCGGTCAGGTACTGCCAGGCTGAACGGCCCTTACCGCCGGTGTAGTCGGCACCCGGCTCGTGCACCAGCAATATTTCGCCAGCCCGCCGTGAGGGTGCAGTGAAGTTGGTACGCAGGTAACCCCAACGGATATCCTTGGTTTTGTATTCACGCTCCTCGCCCGAGAAGGGAGTAAACATGGGAAACTCCCAGTAGTTGTCGCCGACCGTCGACAGCACCGGTGAACCGTTGGAATCGACGTAATAATTGTCCGCGGTAAATTTGTACTCGTAGCCCATCCACCGAACCATGTGATTCCAGAGCGCTTCAACCCCGTTTTGTGGAATCGGGAAAGGCACCCCGGCCACGTTACCATCGATACGCAGGCCATCGTCTTTCAGGGTCGCACCGGTGGCATTGGATACGGAGCCATCGTAAAACCATTGCGGCGCGGCAAAATTCCTGTGCGTGGGATAGACGTTGATCTGGTAACCGTCTTTGGCCTGCAACAGCGCTTTCTGGCCTTCAGACAGGAGATCGGCATACTCCGCCATGTTCGCGCTGGTGATGGTGTACAGCGGCTTTTCCCCCGCATAGGGATTATCCAGGCCCTTGACGCCATCGAGGCCCTTGCCCGTCCATTCCGGAATAGAGCCGTCCGCGTTCGCTGCCCGCACGGCTCCGGTTGGCGTAAGCTCACCGGCCAACCTGGCGGCGTCCTCGGAACTAACGGCCGCATACAGGTGCATTGAAGAAGCCAGGGTCACCGCCGTTGCGGCTGCCAATAAATTAATTTTCATCATGTCAGAACTCCGTTCGTGAATCAGATTTAAAAGGTTCGACTAACAGAAAGGTTCAGGTTGCCACGGTCGGTAGTATTCCCGGCGATAGCGTCCCGTGGTCCGTAATTCCAGTTGTAGCGCAGGGAGGACCGCCACACCGTGCGATAATTGAAGTCGAAGCCGACCGCCGCTGCCCCATAGCCTTTGGTGCCACCGAAGGCTATGACAGGAGCCTCGCCGGACATACCAATGCTGGCGTTTACCCGAAGGGTGAGGTCCAACGCGGGAAGCACCTGGTACCAGGTTGGGCTGAACCCGATCGCCAGGGTGCTGGCAATGGCCCCTTCCTTGACCTTGGGGTTCAACAGCTCTTCATTGTCAGTGACATCGATCAGCGAGGACGTCGTAATTTCAAAGGAGTAGGCACCCCCGTCCCAGAGCGGTGTGGGGCTCAGCAAGCCAACGCCATTGAGCACGATATGCCAGGTATCGCCAACGGCTCCAGGATAGTTGCCCGGGTCCTTGCCAAAGTAATCCCAGTTGTCGTAGGCGAAGCCATTGCTTTCCAGTTGCGCCGCGACCAGACCGTTGATCGCTTCAGGAATATCCGGCGCGATGTCGGTAACGTGCTGCAGTTGGCCCGCAAGCCAGGTGTTGACGGCTACGTCCTTGCGGTAGACAAAATCAGCACCGAAGGAAATACCCCACAACTCGTTGGCCAGGCTCAAGCCGAGCAGCTTGTTGTCTTCCTTGAAAACCCAGTTGAAATTACCGTATCCCAATGCCGGATAGCCGCCCCCGGTAAACCTGTCGGCCGGCCGGGCTGCGACACCGTTGTTGTACTCGGGCCAGGCAGCCTGCAGTTGCTGAAACGCGGGCCCGCCGGCATCGGCCCTCAGCGAAACAAACTTGTCCAGGTTCATTGCGCCGTTCAGGCCCTGGGGCAACTTGTCGTTGTAGTTGATGAAGTAAAGACCCACGTCCCAACCGGTGTTTTCGAAGTAGTAATTGACGCCAATACCCCACTCGCCGCCGTCCGGCTCTTCGTCATCAGTTTTCGAGAAACCGGCTCGGGGTACGACCAATGCCAGCGTTTCGGGGTCGACGATACCGGCCTGCAGGGTCGCAAACTGGTCGTTGTCGGGGGTCAGCCCCTCGGCGCGACTCTGGTAGGTGGCATGCTGGGGCAGGATGGCCGACTCAAATTCGAAGGAGTAGTAACCGACCACGCTCAGGTTCTGGCTAAACTGGAAGGTACCGGACAGCTTGTTGGTGGGTCGGAAAAGCTCCTTGGCGGACGTGCCCGGAACACTGAACCCCTTGTCGGCATCGAGGGTGGTCATGGCGCCGGCAATACCGTGCACGGCACCGGCAAGAAACAGGCTGTTGCCCCAATAGATGGTGTGGCGCCCCGCGCGAACGCTGAAGGCCATCTCATCACCGATATCGAAGTTCGCAAATACGAAGGCATCGAGGAGTTCGGCGCCCCGGTAGCTCCGGAACTTGGCGTCGTCTGATAATTCGCCGGGAGGGTTTGCAATAGAGCCCCAGGTGTCACTGTAAAACCCGTCGTAGGTTCCCGGGGGAAGGTTTGCCGGGGTGATCGGGTTCATGTACTCGTTATACCCGGGATGGTTGGTGCCATCGCGATAGGAATGGTCGTACCAGGCGGCACCGCTGACCCTGAAGCCGTACTTGTCTTTCCAGACGAAATCGAATTCAGAAAGCACATCCACCCGGTTGGTTGTGATATCTCCGCGCTCCCATCCGAGGTCGGCATCGTCTGCCAGACGCCCCAGGGGAATGTTGGGAGCAACTACCCGGTCATCGATATCCTGCACCCGCACCCCGAGGGTATACTTCAATGTGTTGTCCCACCTGACGTTCAGGTCCGGGTTGGTCTTGAATTCGAAAGCTTGCGCGCCGCCACTGGCAACGGCAATGGATGCGACAGCCCCGGCAATGGCGGCCCGCTGAAAGCCACAGGGTAACCGTTGGGCACCAGGCTGTTGACTTTGAATAGAAGTTTTCGATTTCATGAAATTATTTACCCTCATTTTTTATTCAGGTTTGGCGGCAAAGCGGGCGTCGAAAACCGCGTTGTCGCACACCTGGTGCTTTCGTCCGTATCGGACGCTGCCCATGCCAAACCGGCCATGGTTCCTGCGAGTTCTGTCTGACTCGCTCAATTACGGGTGTCCATGCGCATTTTCACGCCCTGCGTGCAGAACACAGGCCTGCGCAGAAAGTCCGTGTAGTGATTGTCAAGTTCCTTTTGGTTGCCCGCTTACCGATCTGTGGCTGCAGTTTTCATTATCTAAATTCAGCAACAGTGCATCGGATCACGGACCGAAATCGGATATTTAACACTTATGTTTTCATAAAAACAAGCCCTTACTATTCGCGTTGTTCCCACTGCCGTCCTGTTCGCATGGCACAGTTCATCAACCCAACTGGACCGGGTCTCCGCGAATTTCAGGCCGCGGCACTTGTAGGTATAGGCTGCTCGTACCACTGGGGCACTTCTTCATGCCTGGCACCAGGATTGCCGCTGGCACCGGACATCAGGTTTCGCAGTTGTATGCGCACCGTTCCGCCTCGCCCGCGGACCTAAGGTCTTGTCAACTGATCTTGTGAGGAGCAGTTAAGGGTCTATCCAGCTAAGCTGGCGACGATGACAACTGATAACTATCAGCCAAAATAGTGCTTATTGGCTCATGTACAGGTTTTTATTTTGGCTACAACGGGTGGCAGCAAGGTGAAGTGTCGCCAGCGGCATTTTACGGTGCTGAAAACCATCCGGGTGGGCTAGTGGCCGGCTTCCCCGGCGGCGCCCAACAACTCGGGGGAGAGCCAGATACTGCTGCCCTTGCGGATGTTCTGGAAGGCCAGCTCGGGCAGGCTGAACAACATACCCCGCAGCCCGGACTTGAGGGACTTGCCCCCATCAAAGGGTAGTTGGACAGCGCCGACAAAGCTGGCTCCCAGTGCCGCCGTGAGGTTTAGCAGGCCAAGTGGCGGTCGCAGGAGGGCATTGCCGTCGGTGAAAAAAACAAAGAAGGAGTCTTTGTCGTTAGGCTGGTAAACGCTGGAAGTGAGCGTATTCGACTCACGCAGCAGGGTCGCCAGCTCGGAGTTGGCCTGGTAGGCCGATTTTGCGTAGAGACGACGCAGCGACAGCAGCTCACGGGACTCGGCAACCCGCCAATTATCACGCACCTGGTCAGAGGAAACGTAGGGAATGGAATTGGGCGTAAACACGTAGCCCAAACGCCGCCGGGTTTCCTGATGCAGCGTATCGCGACTGACGGGCTCCCCCCGCGCAAGCAGCGATTGCGCCAGGGCGAGGTCGATGGTGGTGAATAATTCGGAGACGCAGTTGCGGGTTAACAATTTGTAACCCATCAACTCCCTCGCCAACACTTCCACCTGTTGCTGCGAGCGCTGCATGCTGGCCAACAGCGAGGGGAAGTCCTCGATGATACGCTCCGGTTTGGGCAGGGGCCCGGGGGCGCCGAGTCCCCGGGGCACGTAGCGCGTGGCATGAATACGCCAGTCTTCGCCCCCGGACTCGATCCTGCCCAATTCCTGCCAGTTGGCATGGGCGATTTCCATGGTCGCATAGTGCCCCTCGGACCAGCCGCCCTGCTGCCGCCAGTCGGCGCGAGCCTGCTCCCACAACGCCCCCGCATCGGCCCGCAATTGCGGAACCAGTTTGCGCAATCGCTCGCCCACCTCGACAATGCTGGCGTCATCGGCCAGGGCGTCAATGAACACCCAGTGGTTGTGCTGCAGGCTCAAACTGATAGCCCGATAACGGGCCATTCCCAGCAGGAACGCCACGCCCCAGTCGGGCCTCGGACTGGCGCTCAATGCCACCAGGCGCTGCTGCAACCCCGCCAGGGCCTGCTCCAGCGCCTGGCGCTCGGCGGCGTGCAGGGAGTCTCCTCGTCCGGTGCTGCGCGACAAAGCCAGGGATCGGTCACTCAACTCGGCATCGCCAAGCAGTGTATCAATAGCCCGTATCGCGGCAGCCAGGTCGGCATAGCGCTGATTGAACGGGTAATGCACCGCCGGCAGTTTCGCGACGCTAAAGTCGCCGCCATCAGCAGCCAGCGCCTCGACCGGCAAAGTGACCAACTGGTGTTGCAACCGGTGTCGGCGCTGGCCAAGATAATCGCGGCCATGGGTCGCAGCTATGGCTTCAACGAGGGCCTGGTAACGCCCGGCGGGCACGGCACTGGCGGCGGGTTCAAAGAAACCCTGCCCCGGCAATTTCATCGCCGTCAGCTCGTCCTCGCTGACGGCACGCAGCAGGGCGACATCCCGGCGCGTGTCCCGGACAATCTTGAGCTGGCCGGTCTGCGCCAGGAAGCGCTGCAAAAAACTGTCGCGCAGCAGCTCGTGGGTGCTGTCGGCAATTTCGAGACGGGTGCTGTGGATGGAGCGATTCTGGTAGCCGCGGTAGGAAAGCTGGAATTCCGCCCAGGTTGCCCGGGCCATCGTCAGGTAGTCGTTCTTGAACAGAAAATGGAAAACATCGTTGTCGATGCGCACAGCGGTGTGGCCACCGCTGGATCGATCTTCATTGGCATCGATGTACAGGTACTCGAAGACCTTTTCCTGACCTGGTGCAGGCCCCTTTGCCGCTTCGTCGCCGTAGCCTGGAAGCGGCAGCAGGTAACCCCCCGCCAGCAACCCGATTAAAAGCCATAACCGGCCCGCTGGAGGGCAAAAGCTCATAGCGTGTCGGCGTAACCCTGCATCAGCAGCGCGACAATCTGGTCATCACCGGCCGCCAGGTTTTCGGCAAAATCGGTGGCCGCGGCTTCATCGATACCGGTCTGTCCCAGGCCACGCCCGACGCTGGTCCAGGTGCCGGGACTGGCCTCCCAGTCGCTGATCCCGCGCTGGGCGGCGATATCAGACAAACCTTTCTGGAAACTATCGACCCGGGTATTGCCGGCTGCCACGTAGGTGGCGGTATAACCCTCGGTCTCTTCCCGGAACGCCGCCTCGGCTTCTTCCCCGCCGGATGATGCCGAGCTCGACTCAAACGGGCTCGACAGGACGTCCAGACTACTTTCGACGCTTGCGGAAATCGAACAACCCATGGACACGCTGAGCGCGCCAACCACTGTAAACGTGCAAAGCAAGCGAGCCGCCGACGCCGGCAACAGATTCGGGGAAAGAGGCATACTGGTAGATCTCCGGTTAATTAGGATTCTGTCGCTTGGACGATACAGCATCCCCTCCTGCTGCGGCAAGCACTTTCATCCAACGTCGGCGAGCGATTTTTACCGCGCGGCCCGTGGGCTACAGACTATGCCTGCTGCAGAAACACTTGCTCCCGTAGCCGGTGAATCTCATCGCGTACCGCCGCCGCCTGCTCGAACTCCAGGTCACGGGCATGCTGTTGCATGCTCGCTTCCAGTTGCTTGAGCAATTTCGCCAGTTGCGCGGGACTCATATGACGGGTATCCACCGGCTCCGGCCCCGCCGCCCCGTGCTTGTCGCGCTTGCCCTTGCCCTTCTTGCGCATGCCCATGGGCCCGGACTCCAGAATGTCAGTGACCTTTTTCTTGATGCTGCGGGGCTCGATACCGTGCTGCTGGTTGAACTCCAGCTGCTTGTTCCGGCGGCGCTCCGTCTCGTCGATCGCGCGCTGCATGGACCCGGTAATGCGATCGGCATACAGAATGGCGGTGCCGTTAACATTGCGGGCCGCACGGCCTATGGTCTGGATCAGCGATCGATCAGAGCGCAGGAAGCCCTCCTTGTCGGCGTCGAGTATTGCCACCAGGGACACCTCGGGCATATCCAGCCCCTCTCGCAGCAGGTTGATACCCACCAGCACGTCGAACTTGCCCAGGCGCAGGTCGTGGATGATTTCCATCCGTTCCACCGTGTCGATGTCCGAGTGCATGTAGCGCACGCTCACCCCGTGTTCATCCAGGAACTCCGACAGGTCCTCCGCCATCCGCTTGGTCAGGGTCGTGACCAGCACCCGATCCCCGCCTTCGGTGCGCTTGTTGATCTCGGTCAGCAAGTCATCGACCTGATTGCCGGCGGGACGAATTTCGATAGCCGGATCGACCAGGCCGGTGGGCCGCACCACCTGTTCCACTATCCGGTCGGCGTGTTCTTTCTCGTAATTCCCGGGGGTCGCCGACACGAACACCGCCTGGCCCACCAGCCTCTCCCATTCGTCAAAACGCAGCGGCCGGTTGTCCAGCGCGGACGGCAGCCGGAAACCGTAATTTACCAGGGTCTCCTTGCGTGAGCGATCGCCCTTGTACATGGCACCCAGTTGCGGAATGGTGGCGTGGGATTCATCGATCACCACCAGCGCATTCGCCGGCAGGTAGTCGAACAGGGTTGGCGGTGGGTCCCCCGGGGCGCGCCCCGACAGATAGCGCGAGTAGTTCTCGATGCCCGAGCAATAACCCAGCTCGCGGATCATCTCCAGATCATAACGGGTGCGTTGCTCCAGGCGCTGGGCTTCCACCAGGCGATCCTCTGCCCGCAGGTAATCCAGCCGCTCCCGCAGTTCCTCCTCGATCTGGTCGCAGGCGACGAGGAGCTTTTCCCGCGGGGTGACATAGTGGGATTTCGGGTACACGGTGACCCGGGGCAACTGACCCAGCACCTCGCCGGTCAGGGGGTCAAATACCCGGATGCTGTCCACCGCGTCATCAAAGAGCTCGATGCGAATGGCTTCGTTCTCGGAGTCCGCCGGGAAGATGTCGATAATGTCACCCCGCACCCGATAGGTGGCACGGTGAAAATCCATATCGTTGCGGGTGTATTGCAGCTCCGCCAGGCGACGCAATATGGCGCGCTGGTCGATCGGGTCTCCGCGCACCACATGCAGCAACATTTTCAGGTAGGACTCCGGGTCGCCAAGGCCGTAGATAGCTGAAACCGTGGCAACCACCAGGGCATCGTCACGCTCCATCAGGGCCTTGGTGGCGGACAGTCGCATCTGCTCGATGTGCTCGTTGATCGAGGCGTCTTTCTCGATAAAAGTATCCGACGATGGCACGTAGGCCTCGGGCTGGTAGTAGTCGTAATACGAGACGAAATACTCCACCGAATTGTTGGGAAAGAACTGCTTGAACTCCCCGTAGAGCTGGGCCGCCAGGGTCTTGTTGTGGGCCAGCACGATCACCGGCCGCTGTACCTGCTCCACCACCTTGGCGATGGTGTAGGTCTTGCCCGACCCGGTGACCCCGAGCAGCGTTTGGTAGACCAGGCCATTTTCCAGCCCCTCGACCAGGCCGCTTATCGCCGCAGGCTGGTCCCCCGCCGGTTCGAAATCTGACGCAACTGTAAACTGCTTGGACATGGCCTGGAGAACCTTGGTTACGGCGAAAGCGCAGCATTTTACCACGCTATGCTTGCCCCTCGCCCGCACCAGACCGAAAACCGCTTGCCTGAACAGGGGCGAAGCGAGCACAGCGGGCGCTGGGAATGGCAGCAGAATTACCCGGGTTTCGCCGTTTCGGATTCCCGGGCCAACCCTGAACCGCAAGCCGACCTACCGCCCCCAGCGCTGCGCCGGGAATAAGGTCAAAAACCTGACTTTAAAAGGTTTACTTATCAACGGGAGCCAGTATAATCTCGTCCCGTTGTCGAGCAGGGCCAGATGCGGCCCGTCCCTAATGCCCGCACAACCGCCAATCCGCCTTAGCTCAGTTGGTAGAGCAAATGACTGTTAATCATTGGGTCGCTGGTTCGAGCCCAGCAGGCGGAGCCAAATATTAGCGATACAATCAAGCCCTTAGCGAAAGCGGGGCTTTTTTGTTGGATGAGAATCGCTGTCTGCCTGGCCATTTGCCTGGCTTTTATGAAAACTCACACGATGAGCTACAGGCGACCAGGCCGAGGTTAAGGCACATAAAACGTATCATCGCTGAAGTCGACCTTGAATGAACTGCCGTCTAATAACCCCCTTCCCTCCCCAACCAGCCCATTGCGCCGCTGATCATTTGCTCCCTGCTTTCCCTTGTTCTCAGCCCAATTCACGCTTACTGGCCAAACGAAGCCTGCTGCACCGATGCCGGTACCATAGGATGGTGCATCCTTCGCCGAGAGTTGATGCTCCTTCGGTGCGATCGGCATTGAAGACCTCGCCGGGGACGCCGGCCCGCACACTACCGAGCACCCGGTCAGCCTGGTCAGCTCCGACATCAACCCGAACTGCTTGCGTCGTTTCTGCGGCGTTAGCTATGCGCCGCCTGTAGTCGGCGACCCCAGCTGTCGCTGGGGCTGCGCTCCCCGGCATTCGCGGGATACGGTAACTCGCCAATGAGGTGGTCATAATGCCCGCTGGGTGGCATCGACAAAGCCTTCTCCGGGGCGACAACACCCAGGGCGCCGGCCACGCGGCTGCGAGCATCGTCATCCAGTTGCTGGTAGCTCCTGCGCAGCTGGTCAAGGCACCACAGGCGATAGGGTTTCGCCGGTTCCGTCCAGGCCACACCCTGCACCTCATAGCTCACCTGAGCGTCCTCGGCCAGCACCGCAGCCTCGTTGGCCAGCAGATACGGCAGGTAAACGGAAGCCATTGGCTCCAGCAGCGCATCCAGACCTGCAGGAATGGCCTCTATCTGCTCCGCCGCCGCGAAGCGGGCCGGCTTCATGTTCCACATGCGGGCCACCCACTCCTGTACACCGGGCGCGGTCTCGCGCATCACTTTCGCCGGATCGGGGTCACAAAAGAAGTGCCGGTACATGGGCCCCATAAAACCGAAGTCCGCCTGGCTGGGTCTATCGCCCAGGATAAAATCGCGCGTCGCAAAAATGCTTTCCAGCGCGGTCAGGGCTTGATGGTAGCTGGCCTCTGTCGCCGCCCGTGTTGTTTCTGTCACCCCGTCGCCGTCGACGAAGGTACCTTTCTGGCGCTGGTTGAAAAAGGTTTTCTTGTCCGCCGTGCTGACATTCGGGTCCGTGATATGCTCGGCCAGCCAGCTGCTCATCAGTTCGGCAGTGTTATCGAAGGACCACCGGTAGTGCATGGCGGGCCGCCATAGTCACTCGTCGGCATAGTCCTCCAGCAGCAGGGCGAGAAAATTCGCACCGGGCTCGAGGGGCGAGGTTCTGGGCTCGGGGTGCTCGCGATCGAAGTACTCAATGATCCGTGTGGTATCCACCAACCAGCTGCCATCGGCGCATTCCACCTGGGGTATCTGGAAAAAGCCGGTATGCACCGCTGCCTCCTGTATGCCCTCCAGGGTAAAGGGCACGTTCTGGTAGGGAATCCCCTTGGCCCGCAGGTAGGCTTCCAGCTTGCCGGTAAAATGTAAGTGTCCGAGCAACCCACACCCCAATCAATCAGCGTCCAGCTCAATCACCTTGTGCAACAGGGAATAGCTGACTCGCCATGTGACATTTTCGTGTTCACAAGCAATAGTCGCTGTCTTTGGGTTTAGCCTGAGCACCTTTCCAGAACACTCGTTCCCCGCGTTATCAATAAAGCCGACTCTTTCACCGATGCTGATTTCATTTCTCGTTAAGCCTTTTGTTCGGTGCTGATCAATATCAACTGCCACCTTGCGCAGATTGATAGCACAGGCGGGAATATCCCAGCGGCGACCATCATCCTTACACTTTACTACCACACGCGTTTGTTTTACTTTTTCGACCACACCCTCATATACACGATTATGGTTTGGTTCATAATACTCAATGTTTTGACCTAATCGTAACGACAACCTGACCTCAATAAGGCGCTGTGGATCGTCGATCATATTGTCGATGGCGCTGCGCAGACGATACAGGTCAAACCCGCTGGCATTGTTCAGCACCTCAATAATCTCCGAATAATCCATTTGTTACTCCTGGGGTTGCCAGCGATAAGGCAGGAGATGGTCGAGCTCATCGCCTTGTGTTGTCGGCAAGCGCGTCAGGATATCCGTTAAGTAATCATGCACATTGAGTTTATTGGCTTTGGCACTTTCTACCAGGCCATACAATATCGCTGCTGCCGCACCGCCACGCTCAGAGCCGGTAAAGAGATAATTTTTTCGACCCAGGGCGATCGGTTTCATCTCCCTCTCACTATAATTATTATCAATTTCCAGATAGCCAGCCTCACAATAACGTACCAGTGCCGCCCAATGATTCAGTGCATAGTTAACGGCTTTGGCAAACTTGCCCTTTGGCAGGTGCCTGGCGCATTGCCCCTGTAGCCATCGGTGTAACCTTTTTAGTAACGGCTTGGCACGCAAGCGCCGCTGCTTCTTGCGCTTCTTATGACTGAGATGTTTTATTTCTCGTTCAACACTATACAATTGGCCGATTAGCGCCAGCGCGCTGTGGGCAGGCCCCGGTGACAACTCCAGTTCGCTTGCTTCAAAAAAGTAACGACGACAGTGCGCCATGCAAGCCACCTCCTTAGCCCCTGCCGCGTACAAACCATCATAACCACTGTAGGCATCTGCCTGCACATACCCGCGATAATCCTTCAGGAAAGCGTGGGGGCCGGCTTTCTGTCTGCCGCGAGTAAAATCATAAAGAATAATCGGCGGCCCGGTTTTGCTTTGTGTGGCATACACCCAAAGTCTCGCCTGGATCAGCTTGTTTCGGCCCTTGATGTCATTTTGTAGCGGTAATATCGTATCGTCGGTGAACACCTGCGGTGACTTCAATAATTCCATACGCATGAGCGCAATGAGTGGCTTTAACAGCCTTGCACTCGCCATCATCCAGTCACATTGGGTGCTTCTGGGTAAATAGATACCTTGACGTTTGAGAATGTGTTCAATACGGTTCAGCGGAAGGTGATCCACATACTTACTGATAATCAGATAGGCGAGCAAGCTGGCGCTTGCCATGCTTTTTGGAATGGGTGCCGCAGGCAGTGGCTGTTGCTTAACACCGCCCTCGCAGCCCCGGCAACCGTACTTGGGTCGAACGGTTTCAATCAGACGGGTTTGCGCGGGAATCCATTCAAGCTGATACGAGCAATCTTCCCCTATTTTATGCAGGGCATTACCACAGCAATCACACTGTTTGTCAGCATCACCCAGATCCAGTTCAATACGTTTTACCGGGGTTTGCTTGCTAATGACTACCGCCTGGCGGGTCGTCCTGGGCTTGGGTGTTGTCGTTGGTGCTTCAGGCTTGTCGTCCTTGTCTTCAGTGACCACAATCTCGACATCACCCGTTTCAAGCAGTCGTAGTTGATCGGGAGAAAAGGCCTCGGACTGAGAGCCAAACTGTCGGCGTGTTGCCAAAAACAATTGCTCCTTCAGCACGCGAATCTCTTCACTCATCACATGAATATGCTGATGAAGTGCTTCGATATTAGTGGGAAGGCCTGCCGTTAACATGCCGGCTATTATAATAAATAGACCACTGGAAATACATTTTTGAAATGCGCAATACGCTTGTATTTAAGGGTTTTCTAACGGCAAATCGGGAAAGCGCTTAAGCTTGCTGAGGTCGATGCCGTCGAGTAATAATTCCAGTTCCTGTCGGGTCAGTGATACGGTTTCATCGCTTACCCTTGGCCACGTAAAGCGGCCCTGCTCCAGGCGTTTATAAACAATCACCAAACCATTTCGATGCCAATAAATCAATTTTACCTTGTCGCCGGACTTATTGCGAAAAATAAACAGTCCATCCTTTAGCGGATTCATCTTGAGGAACGATTGAATATACATAGCAAGGCCATCGAAACTTTTACGCATGTCTAACGGCTTCACCGCAAGGAATACAGGCAATGCCCGTGGAACACTTAACATGGGAGTGCTGCCAGCTGCTTGATGAGTGCCGTTGCGATTGGCACCTGCGCTTCATTGAACAGGGAAACCTGAATGCCGTTGACCAGACTGACTTGAATGGAGTTTCCTGATGACCCGAAAGGCGTTGCGTGTATGTTTACAGGAATGAACGACGCAGAATCACTGCCTGCTATTTCGGCGTCTTCATTTTTAAATCGGCTCTTCCATCGACTGAACTGGCGATAGCACAGCGCTCGCTCCTGGCAGAATACCTGTTGGGTTTGAGATGAGCATTCCCAGGCTTTGATCAGTAATAACCAGTCGTTACGCGTTCTTCTGATCCTTTTCGGTGGCTTGATATCCTGGGTAGCTACAGTGCTGCTTGAAACAATATCCATGGCAATGTCTTCCGCGAAGAGTGAGCTCACAATTTAACGCGAAGACTGGCCGAATGTTATGTGTGGTTGGCCGGACACTTACGGTAAAATAGGATTCATGGCCACCAATCACCTTGAGCGTTTGATGCATGTCGCGCTTCCTTGAATTCGAGAATGCTTCGATCTGGCCCGCATAGTTAAGACGCATACTGCAACACTGCCGGCCTTATGACAATCTCGGACCTGCCCCACCTGCCGGGCGTGTTGCTCTAGCAGCCAGCCGTCGATACAACTCCTGGCCAGCATCATAGTGGCAGTGGGCACGGTGTTGCTAAAGGCCGGGCCATCGGGGGAAGGACATCGGGGAAAGGAACGAAAGAGAGTCCGAAGCGATTCTGGCTGCGCTTGTTTGCATCCGCCGTCGGGTGCCTTCTGGCCGCGCGCAACGTGGGCAAATCGCCGCGAACTTTCGCATTTATGCGACGGTGTCGATCAGTTATCAGACGTGTCGACGCCCGGGCTTGATGCGCTCCGCGCAAGCTCCTGCGCCATTGCCTCGACCGAAGGGTGCTGTGCCAGGAACTCGTTGTAGGCCCTTTCGCGGGGTGGTATGTCGCCGTATGCGAGGACTTGCATCTCCATGGCGACCGTGGCGCTGATCGGGCTCAAGCGGTGATCGAACGTCGCGTCGGCTTGATCCCAGAAGCTAACCCGAACCGGGAGCACCTTTTTGGGGCCCCATAAAAAGCTGATCACAGGCGCTATCGGATCGAGCTCGCCGATCTGTCCCTGCGAGAGCCACTGGCCCCGTTCACTGATCTGTGCCCTTGACGGAGAAGCGATCAGCTCAAGCGCTGCGAGCTGTGGCGCGATGCTGTTTGTTACCGTGGTCGAGTCGGCCTGCGCAGACTCTTCGCTAGCATTAATCTCGAAGTTGAGTGAGATGCTCTCGGTGGGTGCGAAATCTACCGCCGCTTCGGATGTATCATGGTCCTCGCTGAGGAATACTCGCGTTGTCATCGATCGCTTCAGTGTTTGCGGGTCGTACTGAAAGACGACAAACGTCGGCGTTGGATGGCTCGCTGATCTTGAGACAAGCGCGCCGGTGACGAGGCACGGGGAGCGTTTACGGTTCGAGCCGCAAGGACCGCCCACGCGGTTCCACCTGGGTGAGGATTGCCATTCACCGGGTTGTCGCAACGGGGGTGGTCATAGCGCTCTCCTTCGGTCAAACCGCTGATGCCGTGTCTCGCGAGGTTGTCCATCTGTCCTCCCTGCTCCCAGAGGCCAAGCTGCACCGAACCATGGCGGATTCAAACGGGCGACGGACAGGAAAGCTTAATACGCATCGTCCCAGAAGTCGACCGAGCTGGCCCTGAGGTGATGGGCACTCTGATCGCCACAGACGGTCGCGTTTACTCCCTCGCTGGGTCACCTGAGCAGGCTATCGCTTTGCTGCCTGGCACCAAAGACAGGGAAGTGGAAATTGAAGGCTTGTCGACGACATCGAAGTATGTCGATACTTGCGGTAACCTTGGAACGACGATTCAACGGGTGATTTCACACCGTAGGAGTCGCGACCGGACAACGAGAGGGTACCACCATGGAAGCCGGAACAACGGGAGAGATAAGACTATTCGCAGGAGACTTCGAACCACCCCAGTGGAGCTTTTGCGATGGGAAAGCCCTGGATACTCGAGAGTATATGTCGCTGTTTTCGGTTATCGGAACGAAGTATGGGGGTGATGGTCGGGTGAATTTTCAGCTGCCGAACCTGGAGCCTCTAAAAGCACCCGATGGTAGCCAAACTTCGATTCGCTACGTTATCTGCTTGTCTGGTGTGTATCCGGAGCGATATTGAGCGTGCCATGTCGCTGGTCAAAGCGCGTCAGCTGCAACCCAATCGCCACCGGGACGGGGACCAGTCTGCACCGAGCGGACTCTATGGCTGCACCTGATAGCGCGGAAAGTCAGCCAGCAGCCTATCTCGGATGATTTCGCGCCACAGGGCATATCCCTGGGCGTTCAAGTGTATCGCATCGTCCTGGTAGAACTGTCGCTGAGGCAAGCCGTCAGAACCGAGCAGCGCTGGGCCGGTGTCGATAAAGTGTAATAGCGGGTCCCTGCTGCTGTATTGCGCAATCAAACGGTTTGCCGCCTGGGTCAGCGGCCAAAATTGCCACCGATGGGGCGCCGGGGTGATGGCAATATAATAAAGGGGTGTCCCGGGAGCCAGCTGCCAAAGCCTGGCTACCAACTGCTGGTAGCGGTGCAATAGCTGGGTGGGCTCGGTAGCCGTTTTTCTTATAATGTCGTTGGCCCCGGCAAATATCACAATGGCAACGGGTCGTGGAACCGCGAGCAAGCGCTCCGCAAAATAGGCCACATCGTTCAGCTGGGCGCCACCGAAACCGCGTTGAATCACGGGCACAGGGGCCATATCCTGGGCCAGTGACTTCCAGAGCCGTATACTGGAACTGCCCAGAAACAAGACCGCGTCCTCCGGTAACGCTGCTTCCCGCGCTGCTATTTCCAGCCCACGGACGCTGTCTTCCCAATACTCGGGCCCACGCTCGTGTTCAGCCGCCGAACCAGAAAACTGCAGATAGCCCGCCAGGCAAACGACCACCGTCAGGCCAACCACTCCAACTACTGTGGTCATTGACCTCCAGCGCGCTGCCAGCTTTTTCACACCAGGGGACTGCTGATTCATGGGTGGCACCTCTGTGGGCCTTTGCCTTTTTACAGACTGTATTGTGACACTCGTCAAAGAGTACCGACCTTGGCTCTCGTTCCTGCAGGGGTTTCGGCGCCCGGATGCCAGGCAGCATGAACGAGCCTTTCGTTAGCACAGTATTCCAAACAATTTCGGCGGTTCCACACCAAGCTCTTTAAGCAAAATGAGACAGTACATCCGCCATCCAGTATAGAATGCTGTACCTAATTACGGCGAATGCCTGCTGTCAGGTTTGCCCGTAGACAATCTGGAGAATGTAATGAAAGAGCGGCAAAAAATTGTAATCATCGGTGCGAACTTTGCCGGGATTGCTTGCGCGATGAAGCTGTCGTCGCAATATGCTGTGACGGTTATCGATAGTTCGGCAACTTTCGAGTTTTTGCCCAACATCCATGAATTGTTGTCGGGGGTAAAGAGTGCTGAACGTTTGCGCCTGCCACGCGATCGCATTCTCAATCGGCTTGGGCACCAGTTTATACAGGATACCGTGTCGAGTATCGATGCAGGGGGCGGCACTGTCGAAATAGAATCGGGAGAGCGCTTTGATTTTGATGCCTGTGTGGTGGCGGTCGGCGGCGTCAATAATACCTTCAAGCTGCCCGGCGTCGACAAATTTACCCAGCCCTTCAAATCCGTCGACGACTGCGCGAGCATCAAGAGTCAACTCGATAAGCTGGCGGCGACGGGTAACGGGATGTCCCTGGTGATCGTTGGCGGAGGCTTAGAAGGTGTTGAAGCCCTGGGTGAAATTCTGCGGGCCTATCATCATCGACCCGGCCTGGAGGTTCATCTGGTCGAAGGGGAAGCGTCATTGTTACCAGGCAGCGCGACTGCCCTGGGCAGCGAAATCCAACGAAAAGTCCAACCCTATCCGGTGAACTTTCATTTGGGGGATCGGGTCAAGTCTGTCACCAAAACCCGGGTCAGGCTCGCGTCCGGGAAATCGCTGAAAACTGATCTCACCCTATGGACCGGCGGGGCAGCACCTTCGCCCCTGCTGTTTGAAAGTGGGCTCTCCACCGGCGCAAACAAATGGGCTGCGGTGGAATCCTCACTGCAAAGCCAGTTTTTTGACAATGTGTTTGTTATTGGTGATGCCGCTGAATTGCCGGTCCCGGTGAGTAAACAGGCTTACCATGCGCTGGATATGGGTGCGCTTGCAGCAAGCAACGTCAAGCGCCTGCTCGCGGACTCACCCCTGCAGCACTTCAAGCCGGGGCCTGAGATCAGCCTGATATCGCTGGGCGACATCGATACCTACCTTGTTGTCGGCCAGAAAGTCTTCGCCGGCACCGCGCTGGCTCCGGCCAAGGAATTGATCTTCCAGGCCAATATGGCCAGGCTTGATCCACCGTTCAAAATATCCCCGGCCCTTGAGCTGCAAGCCCGCTACTGGCAGGGCATACGTGAGCTGATACTGCCATTGCTGTTCAGGCCATCGGCCATCCTGCGACTGGCGAGCCTGCGTAAACTGGCGTGAGCCGATAGCGCCCGGCAGAAGGTCCGGCGGCATACGCGGTCGTCGGCGTGATGTAGCTGTGGAAGTTTTTTGTCGGGGCCTCCCCTGTGGATCAGTTTTCTTTTACCGCCCGTGCAGGGTTTCCGCTAGCCGCCCAAAGCGCCAACTCAGCCAGGGCGCCGGATGATATCCAGCGAGAAACCAACCAGGGCGGCGATCACCGCTGCCATCGGACCCGCCCACGGTGCATTGGCTGGGGTATGCAGCGTAACGCTGAGCGTGGCCCAAAGCGTAGGCCCATGCACTGCCAAAATCGCCGCCGGCAGCAGCCAAAGCGCCCACCGGGCGCCATCGCGCCAGGGCCGGTAGAGCAAAACCATTATGACGATAGCTAGCGACAGAAATCCGCCGCCGGCAACCCGGATCAGTGCAAGTAAAAGGACCTGAAGATCAGGCGTAACTTCCCCCCACTGTTGGCCAATGGCAGCGGCATGGTAGGGCATAAACTCTGGAGATAGCAGGTACAACAACCCCATAAACAAGCTGGCAGCAGCGGTAACGCCGTAGCAGAGGCCGGCGGCCGATTTTCTGTTCAACATGGGGCTTTTACTCCAGCGCTCGGGGCATCGATAAATTCAACCTTAACTTGAACAAAACGCCTAATCAATGAAGTCGCCATCGGGTGAATCGAAGCCGCCACCATCTACTACGAATGGCACTTAGTTAAGGAGAAATGCATAGGCTTTTCAAAGCGCCGCTCCGGGCATCTACCCCGTCAGGACACGCCGTAAACCCGTCCCTGGGGGCTCTGCGCCGACATCCCTGTCGGCGAAGGTCCTGCCGAGGTAGACACCCGAATCGGCTTAAGTCAGTGCCATTCCATCTAATACCGGTATGTCGCTCTTTCTCGCGACACCCGACAATCCTTGCACCACGCCGGCAGCTGGATTCTGTGCGCCGGTTGAAAAAACGCTCTCTGCCAATGCGGCTGGCGCGCGGGGCAAGAAATCGGTGACTGGCCTTGCCACTATAAAAATTCAAGAAGACAGCCGGTTGCGCTTACCCGACAGTGGCAGTCAGCCACGGCTTAGGCCTACCCCTCCCCTGAGACATCGATCACCAACTTTCCAACGTGCTGCTTGCTTGCAAACTGTTTCTGGGCTTCGGCGAGCTGCGTCAGCGCAAAGGATCTGGCAACAAGCGCAGTAACTTCCTCGGCTTCAATCCGCTTTACAAGGTTTGGGAATACGTCTTTACCCAGTACGGTGCAGCCAAACAGGGTGAGGTCCTTTAAATAGAGGGTACGCAAATCCAGCTCGACCAGCGGGCCAGCGATCGCCCCCGAGGTAGCGTACCGGCCGAAGGGTTTAAGAACATCGAGCAAGGCAGGCCATTGCTTGCCAGCAACCAGGTCGATTACAACATCAATGCTGTTGTGGCCCAGCTCCCCGGTAATATCGCTATCTCTCGCCAGGGTTTGGTCGGCGCCAAGGCGAATGATTTGATCGGACTTTGCCGGAGTCGTCACCGCGACAACGCTTGCACCCCTTGCCTTGGCAAGCTGAATGACGGCGGACCCGACGCCTCCGGAGGCCCCGGTAACCAATACCCGGTCCTTGGCACACACAGTAGCCCGTGTCAGCAGGTTTTCGGCGGTTGAATACGAGCAAGGAAAAGAGGCCAGCTCGAGATCACTGAGCTTGCTCTCGACCTGATGCGCGTGCCGGGCAGCAACAACGGTATACTCTGCGAAACCGCCGTCACACTCTGAGCCCAAATACCAGGGTGAATCCAGTTCCCTTCCCTGGGCTTCGAAGAGACACGGCTCAACCAGCACCCGTGCACCCAGAATCGCCGGATCAACCTGCTCCCCAGCCGCTACAACTTTGCCGCAAACGTCGGCGCCCTGTATTCTGGGAAATTGCATGGGCTGGCCCGACCAGCCAGAGACACCATTGCTCTCGGATTTCGAATACCACCCAAGTCGCGTGTTAAGGTCGGTATTGTTGACGCCGGCGGCCGCCACCTTTATCAGCACATCCTGTGGTCCCGGGCCGGGGACGGAAATGTCGTCACGAAAGACCAGGGTTTCCGGTCCGCCGTGAGCCGTTAGCTGAACGTCCTTCATGACATGGGGGATTTTGCTCATTACTGTTCCTTGTTAGGACTTAGGGCATTAGCGCTGAACAATTCGGTGCCACCAACGGGCCTTTGGTGATGTCGCGGCTGGCTCCTCCTGACCCCGTGCTATTTCTTATTGCTTGAGGCAAGAAGGGTTTGGCCCTACTCCAAATATCCGCGTGACTCGCACTATAACAATTTGTTGGCGGCGGCACTCACCACCGAAGTGCCTTTTCCAACTGCTGAAGTGAACTGACAGACTCTGGTTGCTCGGGGCGATCGACGATGGCGGGCAATCCCGGCACCCACTCTAAGGTTGGAAGCAGCTTTGCGCCCATTAGCAGGCCACCCTTAGAAATTACAATGGCAACCACTTCATCATTTCGGGTGAAACGTTGCTCGGCATAAATCCATCGCTCATCCCACCAAAGCACTCGCGTATGTATCTCGAACGCTTGAAAAAGCGACAACGGATATCGCACTTTGATCGTCAGAACCTGGCCCACCGGCGCACATTCGCCCTTAAGAACCCGGTTGAAGGCGCCCCACCTCATGTACAAATCACCCCAGCCTAGGGCACCTCTGATCAATTCGGTGTCACCTCAGGCTTAGCGCCGTGATCTCCTGCAAAGCGTGGTCACGCAGGAAGGCTGGTTGCCTTTCAAATGACCGCAATGCCGCAGGAGATCACGGCGCTAAGCCCCGAAGGGCGGGCCTTTGGTGACCGCTGGGCAAGGGGGCGGCCATCCGCTTGCGACGCTCGTCAATGAGAGCCACCATTGACCTTCGCGCCGCGCCTTGCCAGCCATCACCAAAGGCTCCGCTGAGGTAGTACCGAATTGATCAGAGGTGCCCTAAATCAGCCAAGGCGAAATAGCGGTCTCCACTGACCTTCCTGAGATCGACATCATTGATCAGGACCCGCAAATGTATTACTGAGGTATCCAAGGCACTCAAGGGCGCCTTGAAAAGGCTCGACAGCAGCAGCCAGAGCATTCTTAATCGTAGTTTCATCGTTTAGAGCAATTAGTCGCATCGGCCGCCGAAAATCTGCAAAGCCGGCTGTGGGCGGTCCGGCTCGATGCCGCACCGCTTTTTCAGCCCTATGTCAGGAAACTGTGAAGACGAATCTAGCCAGCTTTTTCGGGGCTTTTATTCTCCATCCGCTTCATTTGCTCGCCACAGCATATCTCTGAATGCGGCATCTCCCCGGGACAAGGACACGGTTTTTCATAAACGAGCTGTGCGCCGCACTTTTCGCAGATATAACGATCACCCACTTCTCGAGGCATCTCACTCTCCCTGGTTGATAGATCCAATCCTCAGACTTTACCTTAATTTCCGTAAGAGATCGACCAGCACACTAATTTGTGCAATGAGCGCAGTAAAGCTGGCATTGATAGCATAAAAACCCAGGTCCCGCGTTAGCGCGTCGGCGCCGTGCATTGCAACCAACTGTTAAGGCAACTGATCAATTCGATACTAGCTCAGCGCGGTCCTTGGTGATGGCTGGCAAGACAATACCGTAGTCCGACCCGCGGGCCTGCTTGGGAGATCCGCCAGGCCAGTCACTGAAAAGTGGTGTTATAGATCACGTCGCTTGGCGTGCCTGCTCCGGGAAGAGTATCCCCCAGGAGTCCTGAGTGCCAGCCAATAGGCTCAGTCCAACTGGAGACGGTTTCTCGCACGGCGCTGCATCCACTGATTTCGCCACCGCAATCAACATGGGCGAAAGATATATTTTAACTTCACAATGGAGACGACCCTTTGACTCATGCCGAATGAACGCGGCCATTTCCGCGGGGCTACCCGCATCGGAAAAGGCACGCAAAAGAAGCTCCTTGATGCGGTCTTGCTGATCCCCGGCCAACATGGCGTCACCAAGGTTTTTGAGAAACCACTGTTTCATACCCTCCCCCTGTCCCAACCACGATCGACCGCATGCCGACAATTTCAGGATCAAGCGCCTTGAGGAATTCGCTCAAATCCTGGCCTGGTGCTCCTTACGAACACCTACCCAACGCCTCGATCCTGTGGAACAGCCGTGATGGTTAGGGGCTTCGAATTTCATAGATCTCCATACCTACATTGTTCCCGTGTCGATCGACTTTCTGTGTCGTTGCGATGTGCTTCATGCCGGCTTTCACCATAACTTTGCCTGAGGCTGGGTTTGCTGTCAGGTGCTTTGCTACAATTTTTTGTAACCCCAGTTCTTGAAACGCAAACTGTATGAGCGCTTTCGTTGCTTCAGTACAATACCCCATCCCCCAATAGGGTTCTCCTATCCAATAGCCTAGCTCAGCTTGTAATCCATCTATGCTCACCAAACCTGAGGTTCCCAGCAATTGATGGGATTTCAGCTTGACTATTGCATAGACTACCCGCGTCCTTGATTCCCAGGCTTCTTGATGCGTTCCTATCCACTCCTCTGCCAGTCCTGGCGCATAGGGATGAGGAATGTTCAGCGTCATTTTTGAAACGTTGATATTCCCTGCCAATTGTTGAACCTCACTTGCATCACAAGGACGAAATCGACGTAGCAGGAGCCTTTCTGTCTTTAAATCAGGTTGTTTCATGTTGGCAATCACGGTACGCGCGGGTCAATCGGTAAGTGTAGGTATTGGCAACGCCCAGCCATTCAAGCAGGTTGATGAACTTGCTGCGCATGAACACCCAGGAGCAATGCTCGAGGTTCGCCTTTGGCGTGATAGAGCGCATGGATGAGGTAAGGGAAACTGAACATTCCACCCATGACGACACTCAGCAAACCGAAGGCATATGCCCTTGCAGTCGCGCCCTCGCGCCATACGACCCAGCAGGCCAGCAGTAACAGGTGGATGAGGAAATCAAAATCAAACTGCGATCGCCAGCTCAGAGCAAGCAGGTCATTGATGGCGACGGCGGGCCAGTTCCAACCCTGCCCGACTATTGCGATGGCAGTCAACAGGTAGATCCCGACGGTTGAGACAGCGAGAAAAATTTTGAGAGCATTCATTGTGCGGCGACTCCTGCCGATAGTGATTAACGAGAACACGAGCCCATGACCGAGCCGCCGTTCGCCACCTTGGTTTTGTCGTTAGCGTTATTTGCTGCCTGGCCTAAAGGGCTAAGAGCTCTCGGACGAGTTATTATCTGCCTTTAGCCCGCGGGCTGCCATAGCTCTATGGGATTGCCTTCCGGGTCAAACAGTTTAGCGAACTTACCGATGGGGTTTTCATCAGTATTCAGCTCTACCGAAATGCCTGCATTTCTCAATTGATCCACCATGGCTGACAGATCTTTGACTCGAAAATTTATCATCCAGGATTTACCGGGATCGCCAAAATATGCAGTCTCCTGCTCAAATGGAGCAAAAACAGTAGGGCCTTCTTCTTGTATCCATGGGAGCTGCTCAACGTTTTGGGGTACTGGAGAAACACCAAGATTATCCTCATACCACTTAGACAGCATTTCAGGATTCTTTGCCCTGAAAAATATGCCGCCAATGCCTGTCACTTTTTCCATGCTTTACCCCCTCTGTAGCGCTCAACAAAGCATTGGTTTAGACCCTGATTGCAGAGATATGCCGCCGATAGCGCCATTTCACCCCGCAGTGCGGGCGCCATTTCTCCCGAGAGACGCTCCGCCATCCTAACCGCTGGAGGCGTAAATAACGAAAAATTGCCTTAATCTGACAAATAGTAGGCAACAGTCGAGACAACGCGGACCTTCTTGATATGCGGATTGTTCTTGTCGCGATCGTTGATACTGAATTGACCCTGTGATGCCTTTTTGATTTTTCCCAATGTGCTCTTCGAGTCAGAAGCAAATTTCTCGGCAACCTCTCTGGCCTTTCTTGTTGCTTCTTCAATCATTTGGGGCTTTACTTCATTAAGCCGCGTAAATATGTATTCGGTTTGTGTTTCGTAGTTCCCTCCGGTAAATACAATCCCCTGCTTTCCCAGATCGGACATCTCCCCCATGACACTCCGAACAGATTCAATGTTGTCGGAGTAAACAGTTACAGTTTGCGAAGCTGTATATCTGAACTCGGCCTTGGCCTGATTGCCGTATTGTTGTGCTGATTTATCAATAATTGCCGGCGATGAGTAGGAAATTTCGTTCGAACCTACGCCGGCGCTTTTGAGAAAGGCGGTAATCTTTTCAGTGCTGGCATCGATCGATCTGTACATTTCTTCAAGGTCATTGCTCGCCGCTATGAATTGAATCGGCCAGATTACGATGTCTGCTTCGTACTCCCTTTCAGACAAACCTTTCACGGTTACGGTTCGTTCGTATTCCTTAAATTTAATCGCTGCATCACCGAGGAGGAATCCCAGCAATGAGAGTCCAATAACCAGGCATAATCCGAGAATGATTGCGCTACTTTTACTGGCATCTGGCATAAATCCATCCTTTCAATCTAAGGTACCTTTGGTAACACGGCACAACCTCAGCGGAGCCTTTGGTGATGGCTGGCAAGGCCCGTCGCGAGAGATGGTGGTTCTCATTGACGAGCGTCGCAAGCGGGTGGCCGCCCCCTTGTCCAGCTGTCACCAAGGCCCCGCCCTTAGGGGTTTCGCCAGGACCGCCTACTTTTGGAGCGTCGCAATCTCCTGCGGCACTGCCTACATGGCCTACTCTTGGTGTGTTCACTTGAAAGGTGCACCAACAGTGGGCGCTGAAGGCAACCCGCCTTCCTGCGTGATCACGCTTTGCAGGATATCACGGCGCCAAGCCTGAGGTGACACCGATTTAATCAGAGATAACTCAAATTGATTTCGGGAATTTTGTTAAAACCTCAAGGTCAAGGTCAGCGGCGATCTGTGTGGAGAGACTGGTCGGCCGCGAAGCTATTCCCAAGCATTTGAGCAGTGCTTATCGTCCAGGTGAGCCGAAGGCGAGCTTCCCGACCGATTTCTCAGGCCTTACCAGCCTCATCGGTTGAATGGCCCTCCTCATAGGCTACAACCCCTTCAGGCAAAATTTCCCAGGGAGCTTTCGAACCCACATAAATGTGCATACCAATCGAAATGCCTGGATCACCGTCTACGCACCCCAACGTAACACCATGCACCTCGCCGTCGACAGTACCGCAGAGCGTAGACCCACAGACGCTACAGAACTTCAACCCGCCCCCACTTTCCGACTTATAACTGGTAAGCTTATCCTCGCCACACACCCACTCAAATGTACCGGGTTCAACTTCCGCATAAGCAGACGCTTGCGCACTAAACGCTTTGCGGCACATAGAACAATGGCAAGACCGGGCGTTGTGGAGCGCACCTCGAACCACGTAAACGATTGCACCACAGAAACATGAACCTTGAATCTGCATGACCCTTCCCTTTTTTGATACTAACGCGCCAGTAACGATGAACAGGCCGTCGACCTCGATTCAATGCCGTCTCCAGTCATCGGTTCACCCTCTGCCATGGGCAGGCACAGCTTGCACTGTTCTACAGGGGCGATCCAATGACTCCTCCAGCACGAGGACCATCCGAAAGTTGTTCGGACCTTCAGCCACGCTGACATGGACTACTATGGCCTTTGCTGACTGCTGGCCTGCGATCAACGTTCATTGTTGAGCGTTCAGTTCTTCCGTGAACACAGAACAGGACTCCCGGGGTGAGACACTTAACTGTCAATGCGCAGACACCCAATTGATAAAACGCATCCCGATTGCAGATGGAGGGCTTCATGGTCACGTGCCCACTCGCCCCGGATACGTCACACCTCCTATTGGGTTCTTGTTCATCGCCCCGCGATTTTGCGTTGGGCTTCCTTCAGACCCTGCCTCGCGACAACGCCCTTGCCCTTTCGCTAACCTTCGGTTGGGACGGCCCCCCGCATGCGAATACCTGGTAAGAGGACTTCCACCTCTCAAGTTAAGTGCCATGCCCGGCACACACGCTGCAGGTTGCGGCGGCGGTACGCCGTCGGCAACCCTGACTTGTTAAGGTGCCCACTGGATATCGACTTTTCTGTTGTGGTTGGCGCAGTCTCTAAGATATAGATTGATAAGACTCTGGTAAGGCACACCAGACTCTTCGGCCATTTCTTTGAAGTACTCAATCACATCCTCGCTCAGACGGATCGTCACAGATTTCTTGAGCTTAGAGGCGTAAGGGTTCTTTCGCGATTTCATTTTTGAAAAGTCGTATTCTTTCTTCATGGCAATTCACCTCGATAGTACTGGCGCTCGGAATTCGTTGCTTTCCTCGCGGAAATGATTCTGAGTTCCTCCATATTCTCTCCCCGTTCGCAGTGCACCACTACTAGAACCCGAGCTCGATTGCTTACGCCAAGGAGAATAAATCTGTCCTCCTCGTCTGAGTCATCATCATAGAATTGAATGGCAAACTCATCGTAGAAAGCCGACTGTGCTTCTTCGAACGAAACACCGTGCTTCTTAAGATTGGACTGTGCTTTGGCTGGATCCCAGCTAAATCGAATCATACATACATTGTATGTATAGATAACGGCGTGTCAAGGCACCTCAACGCTGCAGGTTGCGGCGGCGGTACGCCGTCCGTAACCCTGCCTTGTTAAAGGAACTCATCGTCAATGGCCGGGTAGTCACAGATGTCTTCCACCACGGAATGGAATTCAATCACGAACCACTCCCTGAACATGGCAAATGTCCGGTTCTTGGGCCATGCAGATTCGTCGAGATGCCAGCCGGATAATTCCATTTCGAAAATGCCCTCGTAGCCTTGCGACAGTATCTCCATGGCCTCCAGATCGTCATCGTATTCCGGTATCAGATAGACAGTATGTTCGCCCTCTGTATCCGGAATGATGCCGGAGTCGTCGAGGTTGGCCGCCCAATCTATATACCCCTTTCCAGGTCGAATTATGGCAGCACCTCGATTTAGCATAGGTTCCCTTTAACGCCCGTAGCAGCGGTAGCCGGAAGGAGGCGAAGCCGACTGTAGGCTATCCGACTGGCTACGCTTGTTACATGTGCCCTCGCTAATCCACCGCTTCATTTAAATGGAACAATTGACTTCTGATTCTCTTTTTGATCCGCCTATCTAGGCTTGATGGATTACTCTTTAATGCAACTAGCCTTGGAATAATATCAGTCATACCATCAGTGTCACTTGCTTCCATGAAATAGTATGCAGAGGATATCAAGCACTCGGCGTAATTGTTTCTATCTGATTTGAGTCCTTCACAGCTACTGCATGCGTACCAGGAAACCTCTTCCTTAGAAATCCTTTCTTCAAGTTTCACGGAATCGTTTTCAAATATTTTCTCACTTGCAATTCCGCAGCCTTTACGTCGAGTACTGCCATACCTAATTGACGATTCCGGGTTATGGCATGTTTTTGCAACCTCTATGGTTTCTGTAATATCGGGCTCTTTACCACATGCAGCCGATCTTGCTTCCATATAAATAGGGTTCCACCTCGCTTCCCCCTTGCAATAGTATTTATAGAAGAATCTCCGTATTAGCTCTTCCTTGCTTCTCTCATCGGTCCGAATCACTTCCCATTGAATTGGCACCCCAATCTGAGAGCGGGCCTTCGTTTCAACAACACTACACCAAGTGCTTCGATTGTAACCACCCTTTTTCCATCCCGACCATTCGTCAAAAGTTTCGGCATTTTCATATCCAGCAATGCCGTGCGACTCATGCCGGCATTTTGCGAATTGATCCGATTTATTGCTGATATTTTTTATCTCAGTTCCGCATATCTCAGCGTCAGTAATCGGATCAATGATTGGTAGAGTTTGGTCTTCACAAAGCTGATACTCCGTATATATCCACTTTCCTCCACATTTTGGTGATTTATTGACCGCCGGATAATCAATATCTGACGGTGGCACACTGGGCACTTCAGTAAAGAATGCTGCTTTAACTGAGAAGAAAATAGCGGCCAGTACGCCTAGGGCACCCAGAGCTTCCCACCATTTGGCTCCAAAGACTCCACGCTGATATCCTGGCCCCAATCTATCTCTCGGCATATTGCCGCTCCTATCGTTACTCATACGCTGATCTTATTTCACACCTTTTCTTACAGCAGCCAAGTTTTTGCTTGCATACCGACCTTTCTCGATTAGCCACGTAACGCTCAAAGCACAGGCGCGAACGCAGTGAGCGTCCAGCCCGCGCTTTTTGCGGGCGATTGTGCCTTTGCTTGTTAGCTGTGCTCACTTAACTCAGCGCGTAAAACTATGAGCTTTACGCCTTTAGATGTTGTGATTTTTTCAACTTTCTTTAACAGCCTTTTAGATTCAGAGTTTTCCTGCTCATAGATAATTGCAAGCACTGATATTTTATTAGTAGCCATTCCATAGTGAATTGCCTGCCCCAACCCTTCTTGCCACTTTTTAAGCGCGTCGACTTCTATAGCATATGATTCTGTCAATACATCCACCCGACCATTTTCAATTTTTACCTCCGACTTGCCTCCAAGGAAATTAGCCAAAGCTTCTGTCCATTCTTTCTCGGGTGAACCTTCTTTAACTTTGAGCCGTATTTCTGGAATAACTAGAGAAGAGCTGACATAATCCGACACAGAGTTGTCTTGTGCTTCTAATTCGACAGGCTTATTGAAGATTTTTAGCAACACGCCTAATAAAAGCGATACAACAATAATTGAGACGGCTGCTTTAACCCCAAATGACAGTGGCTTTTTTTCGTTTACAGTAACAACCATGATTAGTTCATCATAGCGAGAATCGCAATGCCTATGACAACTGCCACGATGATAATTACGGTGTTATTGTTTTTCTTAACATGAATATCTGTTTTTCCACTGGCTGTATCAAATGATGATTTGATGTCGTAGTCACTATTACTAGACCTTTCTAGCTGATCTACAGTGGCTATGGACAAATATCCTTAAGCAGCGTATTTTCGGCGTCAATCCACTCAAGTGAGTCAGAAGAATCTGTATTCATAATGCATTCTCCTCTTATTTAGGCTATCTCTGAATACTCAGAACGTCATAACAGCTGAATCTATGGCCAAAGCTACATATGCTTTTGGCCGTGTAGGTTATCATCGCTTTCATCCCGCTTACCGTAAAGCCCAGTACTATCAAAGGCCTACAAAATAGGGGAAATTCTAAGTTCTGTCCATTCAGGCCCTGGCCATTGTTCTGGCGCGTACCGGCGTGTTTTGACCACAGCAAAAAACTTATGTATTTCAATACGTTATAACCCCTGACACCGGCATACACCGCCATGGCTCGTGAATCGGATGGCTAAAGCCGGCAAGCGCGGACACCGTGGCTATGAAGGACGATGTATTGCCGTCCATGTTAGCCGCCCTTGGAAACTTTGGAAGCCGTTGGCGCAAGCGCTACCGACCTCTGCTGGATTAGGGCATTATACTCGCTGAAAAATGCGGTCCCGGCGCGCTGCCACATTGCCAGTTGATGCGTTCGTTGACGGCGAGAAGCGCAGCTTTGAACGCCGCCCAACCGAAGGACCGGCAAAGCCCTGAGGCACGCCCTGAATCGCGGAACAAGGAGAGCATAATGAAAATGAACAAGATCAGTATCGTGGACAATGGGTTCCTGATGGCCGAGAACCGCGAGACGCCGATGCACGTCGCGGCGCTGCAAATCTTCAAATTGCCAAAGGGACTCAAGGAAGCCGACAAAGAAGCGTTTTTCAGCAGAACTCTGGCGACAATGGGTGAGCTAACCGCCGATACACCACTGTTCAACCAACAGCTTCAGTCAGCGCGATTCGGCCTCGGTGGCAAGGGTTGGTTGCCCGACGATGACTATGATGTCGACTACCACATGCGGCATTCATCCTTGCCACGGCCGGGTACCATGGACGAATTGATGGCCCTGGTGGGCCGATTGCACTCCCAGCTGCTTGACCGCACACGCCCGCTGTGGGAGTTACACCTGATCGACGGCATTGAAAACAATCGGTTTGCCATCTACTTCAAAATCCATCACTCCTTGATTGACGGCGTCGGCGGTATGCGGCTGATGCAGAATATGCTCAGCGAATCAGCCGACGCCGATACCGTGCGTCCACTGGGGGAGGAAGAGGCAGAACAGAGTAAGCGCAAGCCAAGCTCGCGCACAGCCGTGAAAACCCTTGCCAATACCGTCAGCCTGGCGACCTCTGTGGCCCCCGAGATGAGTAAAACGCTGCTCGGTTACGCCCGCCAGCGTATCCTTCCAGACGACGATGGGGCCAGGCAGTGGTATCAGGCGCCGGCTTCTCCCATCAATGTGCCGGTATCACCGGCGCGGCGGTTTGCGGTGAATTCCTTCAAACTCCAGGATTTCAAGCGCCTGAGCAAGGCCAAGGATGTCACCATCAACGATATCGTCATCACGATTTGTGGCGGCGCGTTACGGCGCTACATACTCGAGCATTGGACCCTGCCCAAGAACAGCCTCATCGCAGGGGTTCCGGTTTCGGTTCGCGCCAAGGGGAAGGATGCCGGCAACGCGTTTTCGATGATGATGTGCGATATGGGCACACATATCGAAGATCCCGCGGAGCGACTGCAATTCGTCTACGAAGGGACCCAGAAATCGAAAGCTCACCTTGGCAGCCTGTCCAGGGAATCCATTACCGGTCTCACGGTCATCATGGGTGTTCCGCTGATGGGAAGCCAGATGCTGGGATTCGCCCGGCAAACCCCCCTGCCCTACAACGTCGTGGTCTCGAACGTGCCCGGCTCACGGCAAAAACTGTACCTGAACGGCGCCGAAATGATCAGCTTTTACGCCCTGAACCTGCTTTACGATATGCAGTCCCTGGGGATTACGGTCACCAGTTATGTCGATTCGCTGGACTTCGGCCTGGTGGCCTGTCGCAAGACGATCCCTGAACTCAACACCCTGGCAGACTATCTCAGCCTGGAGTTTGAAGCGCTTAAAAATGCGACCTGAGCGTAGCCCTGCGTGACCAGGTGAAAATCCCGGGTCAGATCTGACAAACCGCGCCTGGGTAAACACAGGTTCCCGGCTCGGCATTTTGATTGTACAGCTACAAGAGGAAATGGCATGCGTCGTTGGAACGGTTGGGGTGATGAGGCCACCAGGCTGGATTTACCGGCCTCGGCAGGGGGTTATCTGGAAGCGATTATCGGTGCATCCAGCCCCCTGGCTGAGGTCAGCCTGGAGGCGGTCATTGCCACGGTTCCCCCATCGCGCCTGCCCGAGCATCCGCAAATCGTCCGCACTGAAGAAGATCGGGTTCGTCACGCCCGGGGCCAGAGCCTGCCGGACTGGCTGGCAATGCGCGGCGGTCATTTCGAGGTCTTCCCCGACGGCGTGGCCTATCCCGAAACCAGCGATGACGTGGCCCGGCTACTGGCGTTCAGCAAGACCCACGACATTGAAGTGATTCCCTACGGCGGCGGCACCAGCGTCGCCGGTCATATCAACCCCAACCGATCTGACAGGGCTATCTTGACCATCGACATGGGGCGGATGAATCGCTTGCTGGATCTGGACACCGATAGCCTGGTCGCCACTTTCGGTGCGGGCACTCCGGGGCCCCAGGTCGAGGCGCAACTGCAGGCCCGGGGCTTTACCCTGGGGCACTTTCCCCAGTCCTTCGAGCTGTCCACCATCGGTGGCTGGGTGGCCAGCCGTTCCAGCGGTCAGCAATCCCTGCGCTATGGTCGCATCGAGCAGTTGTTTGCCGGCGGCCGCATGGAGACCCTCAAAGGTCGCATGGATATCAATGGCTTCCCCGCCTCGGCCGCGGGCCCGGATATACGGGAAATGGTGCTCGGTTCAGAGGGCCGCCTGGGAATCATTACCGAGGTCAAGGTGCGGGTCTCCAGAATTGCCCCCAAAGAGGATTTTTACGTGGTCTTCTTTCCGGACTGGGAGCGGGGAAAAAATGCCGCCAGGGCCGCCGTGCAGTCCCGTGTTCAACTTTCGATGTTGCGCTTGAGTAATGCCATCGAAACCGAAACCCAGTTGGCACTGGCCGGCCACGAGAAGCTGATTGCCGGTATGGAAAAAGCCCTGTCGCTGCGTGGCGTCGCCGCCGACAAGTGCATGATGACCTTTGGCATTACCGGGACCAAAGCACAGTGCAGGGCAACCCTGCGCCAGGTCAAAGCCATCATCAAATCCCACAACGGGGTGTATACCGGCACTCCCCTCGGCAAGAAATGGGCCGCCAAACGGTTCACCATGCCCTACCTCAGGGAAGCGTTATGGGAGCGAGGCTACGCCGTCGATACCATAGAAACCGCGACCGACTGGGAGAATGTCGACAATCTGTTGAAGCGGATGGAAAACACCCTTCGCTCGGCGTTGGCTGACCAACAAGAAACCGTACACGCGTTCACCCACCTGTCGCATTTTTACAGCCAGGGTTGCAGCATCTACACCACTTATGTGTTTCGCGGCGCCGAGAGCTACCCCGAGACCCTGGCACGGTGGCAAACCCTGAAGCATGCCACTTCCGAGGCCATCGTGCACAACCGCGGCACCATCAGCCATCAGCATGGCGTGGGCAAGGATCACGCGCCTTACCTGCCGGTTGAAAAAGGCGACCTGGGCCTGCTCGCCATTCGCACACTCTGCGAGACCTTTGACCCGGACCAGCGGATGAACCCGGGCACACTACTCCGCGATGAAACAGCGCCATGAGTGCAGGGGTCTGGGCGCCGGGTTGGCGCCAACAGCAAATCGACAGCTTGCGGGCAGAGGGTCAAGGACAGCCATGGGACCTGATCGTCATTGGCGGCGGCATCACCGGGGCCGGCGTATTCCGGGAAGCGACCCGTCGCGGCTTGAAGGTACTGTTGATTGAGCGCAGGGACTTTGCCTGGGGCACCTCCAGTCGCTCCTCGAAGATGGTACATGGCGGCCTGCGCTACCTGGCTTCCGGCAAGTTTGGCCTGACCCGCGACGCGGTCAGGGAACGCCAGCGCCTGCTGGAAGAAGCACCCGGCCTGGTGGAACCCCTGCAGTTTCTCATGGGCCATTACAGGGGCGGCTTTCCGGGGCCGTTTGTCTTCAATCTGCTGCTGAACCTCTACGATCTCATGGCCGGCAAACGCAATCATCGCTTCATCCGCAGCGGGGTGGGAGACTTCCTCGCACCGGGAATGGAACAGAACAAACTGCGGGGCGCGACGCAGTTTGCGGATGCGGTTACCGACGATGCCCGCCTGGTGCTGCGGGTACTCCATGAAGCCAATCACGAAGGTGGCGTGGCCCTGAACTATGTTGCGGCCGAAGACATCCTTCGGGCCGCCGGGCGCGTGACCGGGGTCAGACTCAAGGATGAGCTATCCGGAGATTGCTTTGATGTCCATGCCCGGGTGGTGATCAACGCCACCGGGGCATGGACCGATGAACTGCGCGCCAGGCTGGGTGCCGACGCGGTTATCCGGCCGCTGCGGGGCAGTCATCTGCTACTGCCATCCTGGCGGCTGCCGGCGGCCTACTCCATCAGTTTTCTGCACCCCAAAGACAAGCGGCCCGTTTTCGTATTCCCCTGGGAGGGCGCGACCGTCATCGGCACCACCGATCTCGATCATCAGCAGGATATGCAGGCGGACGCCCGCATCACCCAGCAGGAAGTCGACTATCTGCTCGAGGCGGTGAATGCGCAATTCCCCGGGGCGCATATACAGGAGTCGGATGTCATTTCATCCTGGTCGGGTGTTCGCCCGGTGGTGGCAAAGGCCTCTGCCAAGCCCGGTGCCGGGGGCTCCACCGCTGAGGGCGCGGTGAAACCATCGGACGAAAAACGTGAGCATTCGATTTGGGATGACGATGGCTTGATCAGCGTCGCCGGCGGCAAGCTGACCACCTTTCGCCTGATCGCCCTCGATGTACTGGCCCGGGCCGGGGACTACCTGCCCGCCCTGGCGGCCTCCAACCCGGAGCTTGAGGATGCTCCCACCTTCAGGCCCCCGCGTTGCGGGGTGGCTACTGCAGCCGGCAACCCCCTGTCTTCGGGTCAGCTCAGGCGTCTGCGGGGCCGCTATGGCGAGGCGGCGGATGCGATTCTTCAGCAGTTGAGCTCGGATGCAAGGTTCGCCGACTCCCTGGCAAACACAGAGACACTGTACGCCGAGCTGTGCTGGATTCTGGAAAACGAAGCGGTCGTGCACCTGGAGGATCTGCTGCTGCGCAGAACGCGCCTCGGCCTGCTGCTGGCCAATGGCGCAGCGTCCCTGTTGCCCACCGTGCAGCCACTCTGCCAGCACATACTGGGCTGGAGCGATGAGCGCTGGCACACCGAGTTGGCAGCATACACCCAGCTTGTCGAGCAATATTACAGCCTGCCGAAACGCAGGGCCGGCTCACCGGCACCTGCATGAGCCAGGATTATATTTACACCATCGATAACGGCACCCAGAGTGTGCGGGCCCTGCTGTTCGACACCCGTGGCAACCTGGTCGGCAAAGGCAAGCAGGAGATCGAGCCTTATTTCTCGGCCAGGCCCGGCTGGGCGGAACAGCACCCGGACTACTACTGGGAGGCGATCAAAAAAGCCAGCGACCAACTGTGGTCGGGCATCGACATCGACCCGTCGCTGGTCAGGGGCGTGGCGGTCACTACCCAGCGCGGCACCGTGATCAACCTGGATGCGAACGGCAAGCCCCTGCGCCCGGCTATTATCTGGCTGGACCAACGCCACGCCGATGTCACAGAGCCCATGGGAGGGTTGTGGGGCCTGCTGTTCAAAGTGGCCCGGGTCGAAGATGTTATCAAGCGTTTTCGCGAAAAGTCCCAGGCGATCTGGATCAGGCAAAACCAGCCCGAGATCTGGCGGCAAACCCACAAGTTTCTGCTGTTATCGGGCTATCTCAGCTACCGCTTGACCGGCAACTATATCGACTCCATCGGCTCCCAGGTGGGTTACATCCCCTTCGATTACAAAAGGTTGCGCTGGGCCTCGCCATCGGACTGGCGCTGGAAGATGCTGGCCATGACACCGGCCATGCTGCCGGAACTGGTGCAACCGGGCGAGTCGATGGGCACCATTACCGCTGAGGCAAGTCGTCAGACCGGGGTGCCCGAAGGCACGCCGGTGATTGCGTCGGCCTCTGACAAAGCCTGCGAAATTCTCGGCTCGGGGGGCACGGCGCCCGACATCGGCTGCATGAGCTACGGCACCACCGCAACCATCAACACCACCAATACGCGCTATGTAGAGCCTATCCCCTACATGCCGGCCTACCCCTCGGCCATACCCGGTTACTATTGCTCTGAAGTGATGATCTACCGGGGATTCTGGATGGTGAACTGGTTCAAACGCGAATTTGGCCTTAGAGAGGAGCAAATCGCCGTAGAACGTGGCATCCCCCCCGAGCAACTCTTTGACGAACTGGTGCACCAGGTACCCGCCGGCTCCATGGGTTTGATGCTGCAACCCTACTGGTCCCCCGGTGCCAGGGAGCCAGGGCCGGAGGCAAAAGGCGCGATCATCGGCTTCGGTGATGTGCATACCCGCGCCCATGTCTATCGGGCCATCCTCGAAGGCCTGGCTTACGCCCTGCGTGAGGGCAAGGAACGGATCGAAAAGCGCAGTGGCCGAAAAATCACCCGCTTGCGGGTGGCCGGTGGGGGTTCCCAAAGTGACGCCGCGCTGCAACTGACCGCCGATATTTTTGGGATTCCTGCACAGCGACCCCACACCTACGAAACCTCGGGTCTGGGGGCGGCGATCAACGTGGCCGTGGGCCTGGGCATCTATCCGGACTTTGCCACTGCGGCGGCCAACATGACCCGGGTAGGCGATGTCTTCGAGCCCGACCCCGAGATCAGCCGAAGGTACGATCGCCTATACCGGGAGGTGTACCTGAGAATGTACAAACAGTTACAGCCGCTGTATCGCTCGATCCGCGACATCACGGCTTACCCGAAATGACCGCGGCTACTATCGCTGACGCCAGGCTGCAACCGTCCTGGTGCAGAAAAAAACAGAAACAACGGTCTTGGACTTCGGGTTTCAGCTGATTTATCCTGACGCCACAACAATCTATAAAGCGTTGCACTTATCACTTAACCGAAGCACTGCAGGTAAGCTTGTGTCCGCTGGTGTTTGGCGCCAAAACAACCGCGTCCATCGCCCGGCTTCGTCACAGCGAATACCTATGATGCCTGCGCTGACACGAGGAGCACGAAGATGAGCCATAAAACCCGACATGCCTACGCCGCCAGTTTCGACGAAGTTTACGCCAAGCTCACGGATGAAGCCTTTCTGCGCGCCAAGTACGAGGGTATTGGTTCGCGCAACGTGAACTTCAGTGAATGCCGTCGCGACGGCGACGTGGTAAGCATCAAATGGACCCGGGAAATTCCCGCCAATCCACCGGCATTTGCACGCAAGTTCCTGAAGGAATGGAACACGCTGGATGAAACCATGGAATGGACCCTGGACAACGATGGCAGCGCCCACGCCGATTATTCCTGTGATACCCGGGGGGTGCCGGGTAAGCTGAAGGGTGATTTCAAGCTGCGCGCTGACGGCACGGGGTGTGTGGAAGATATTGTCATGACGTCGACCGTGAGTATTCCCCTGGTCGGCAAAAAAATTGCCTCGGTCATCGAGGATGAATCCGCCAAATCATTGGCGGATGAGTATGAGTACACGAAAAAAGACCTGGGCGAAGCCTGACAGCTTCCATCATGAACGCCCTGTGATGCCTCGGCTTGCGGGAAATGGGAGATGACATGGTCAATCCGCTGGAGCGTATCAATCCGAAAACGGCTTACCTGCGTGCAGGCATCGGTGCCCGCCTCGATATGGGCAGGTCGAGGCTCGCCAGCATTCCCCTGGAAGCACACGCTGAATATGTCGCTCCGGAGGATCGCGTATGCCCCTTCGAGATTCTGGCGCAGCAGGATCGCCATCGCATTGCCAGGGCCATTCCCATTCGCTACGGCCGAATGAGCGCCTCTACGTTTACCTTCCTGCGCGGCTCCGCCGCGGTCATGGCCAGCGATCTGGCCCGGGAGCCCAGGACAGACCTTTGGGTGCAACTCTGTGGCGATGCGCACCTCGGCAATTTCCGCTGGTACCGCTCCCCCGACCGACGCCTGGTATTCGACCTCAACGATTTCGATGAGACCCTGCCGGGGCCGTTCGAGTGGGATGTCAAACGCTTTGCCACCAGCGTCATGGTCGTGGCCCGGCACAACGGCCTGTCGGATAAAAAATCCCGCGCGGCAACTCATGCCGCCATGCGCAGCTATCGCGAATTCATTCACGAAACCTCCGAGCTCAGCCCCCTCGATCTTTACTACTATCGTTTCGAGTCCGAGGCAGCCCTGGAGCACATTGCGCAGCACGGCGAAAAACACCGCAAACAAATGGAAGAAGTGCTGGGGAAAGCGGCCCGCAAAAACAGTATGCACGCGCTGAAGAAGCTAACCCAGGTTATCGACGGTCGCCGGGTTATCGTGCCCGACCCGCCACTTATCATGCGGGTTGACGAATATTTCGAGGACGACGCCGAGGCCGAGGCGCTGGCCTGTTTCGAACAGTACCGGGAGAGCCTGTCCCACGACCGCCAATTGCTCCTCGACCGTTTTTCACTCGTGGATATCGCCGCCAAGATTGTCGGTGTGGGCAGTGTCGGCACCCGTTGCCTAATCATGCTGCTGGAGGCCGGTGATGGCACACCGCTATTCCTGCAGTTCAAGCAGGCGGTATCGTCTGTCCTCGAGCCCTATCTCGGAGCCAGCGTCTACGAGCATTCCAGCCAGCGGGTGGCCGAGGGCCAGCGTTTGATTCAGGGCACCAGTGATATTTTTCTGGGCTGGTCGCGCTGGCAGAACCTGGAAGGTCAGCCCATCGACTTTTATTTTCGCCAGCTCAGCGACGGCAAGGGCAAGATCGATGTCGAGGACATGGATGAGGACGACCTGGAGGCCTTCGCCGGTATTTGCGGTAAAACCCTCGCTTTCGCCCATGCGCGATCCGGCGACGCAATGATGATTCGTGGCTATATCGGTGACGATGAAACCTTTGATGAAGTGATGGTTGAGTTTGCCGAGCGCTACGCGGATCAAACCGCGCAGGATCATGCCCGGCTATTGGAGAAGATCGCCGGGGGCGAGATCGAGGTTGAGCACGACATCTAGGGCTCCTCTGATTAATTGGGTGTTGCCTCAGGCTTAGCGCCGCATTGTCCTGCGAGGCGTGGTCGCGCAGGAAGGCTGGTCGCCTAAAGCGCCTACTGTTGGTGCCTTTCCAGCGATCACAACGCTGCAGGGCGATGCGGCGCTAAGCCCCGCAGGGCGTGCCCCTGGTGACCGCTGGGCAAGGGGGCGGCCATCCGCTTGCGACGCTCGTCAATGAGCACCACCATTGACCTTCGCGCCGCGCCTTGCCAGCAGTCACCAGGGGCTCCGCTGAGGCAATACCGAATTGATCAGAGGTGCCCTAGGCTGATCCGGCTGCAATCCGCGGCCTCGTTTTCGCACCCCCGACACTGATCCAGCGATAATCCGAGTCCACCTTAAAATATTTTCAAATTAGCTATTTCACGCCCTGAAATTGTGCTATCTAGATCGCTAGTGCAGGCGTCCTGCTTGACGCCTTTTGAGGGCTGCTATTATGGCGTTGCCCAACCGGTTTTTGATCTTTCCTCTGATCGGGGTTAGTACCCTGCTCTCCTGTGGCGATGCCTACCTCACACCCGAAATCGCTGCCCCCCCGCCCGAGAATCCATACGTGGCCATCTACCGGGCGCAATGCTGTGAAGGCGACGATTACTACGATCGAACCGACCTGCTATACAAGGTGGATCGACAGGGAAACATAATACCCCTGGCCGATGAGCCGGCGCCGGGTACATTCATAGCTGGACCCACAGCGTCCCCGGAAGGTCACTTTGCCGCCTATTGGGAAGGTGATCGCCAGGAGCCTGGAGGGACAGCCCGGCATTCAGCACTGGTTATCCAAAGCCTGGTTACTGCCGATGACCGGCAAGAATTCCTCGTCACTACCGATGGCCCAGCGAATGTCCAGATCGACTGGTTGCCAGACTCCAGCGGGGTTCTGCTCGCGACTGGCGAACTCACCGCTACAATCCGACTCATGCTAATTACTAATCGCTTCTCTACGATTTGGAAGGCAAACGAACCACTACGCTGGATATCGAAGATGGCAGTTTGGCAGGAGGTGTCATCTGGCTGGAATGAAGGAGGTACTCGCAGTCTGAATAGCTGCGAGTCACAGGTTGAAAAACATGGAGGATTGCCAACATGAAAAATTCTGGCGTTGTTTTGGGGCTATTTGTTCTAATGGCCTGGGGATGCAGTGGCGGTGGCGGCGGCAGCGATGAGCCAGTAGCAGGAGCCGTCAATATCACGGCTGCATTGCGTTGCTCCATTAGTATGAGCGAAGGATCGATTGGGTTGGTCGAAATTCCTGCCAATTGCCAAGTGGCAGGAATTGCTGGCGACAGCTTCGAGACGGATCAAAGCGTTATCCATTTGGCCGGGTCGTCGTTTGCACCAGCGAGCGATGGCTGTCCACCGCCTGCGCTGGGCGGCCCGGTTTGCATTCCAAGCTTTCCCGGCAGTAACGTACGATGGGAGAACCTGAGAAACGGGAATAGCGGATCGGGTTCGAGCGGATATCAGGTAATAGGGTTTATAGATCCAGGCTGGTTCACAATTTTTTCGGGGCCTGATCTCGCGGGCTGGAGCACTCGCAATGAAGTTTACGGCACAGGGATTCCCCTGGAAATGGGGGCCAACTTGATTCGGGTATCTGTAGATGACTCCAACACCCGGGGAAGCAACGAGATTACCGTTACCCGTGTGGCCGATACCACATCACCGACTGTCTATCGCGTTGACCCTGAACCCGACGGGATATACGGCTTTCGTGTCGTGGTTTACTTTGCTGAGCAACTTGCTGTTGATAGTGTTACCGACGCACTGCAAGTGCTGGACAGTGATCAGCAATCGGTTTCTGGACTGTCTGTATACAACCCTCTCAAGCTCACCCTGGAATGGAGGCCTGCTCAGGCTTTAAACAGCGGTGCCGCCTACAGTGCGACTCTGACAGGCATCGAGGATCTGGCGGGAAACACGATGATCGACCCTTACACATGGTCTTTTACCGTTAACTGAAAAGCGGGACTCGGCGCGCTTTGCAAATCCGGTACAGCCTGGCAAGGCTGCGCCGGGTGAGGCCCACTGCAAAGCCAGTGGCGTGAGCAGCCATTGGCGATGGCTCTACCAGGGAATGATAGCCCCATCGTAGTTGAAGAAACCGCCGGTGTTCGCCGGGTTGAGCTTATCGATGACGCCCATGAGCCCGCTGACGCTGGTGCTGGTATCAATCAACCCGTTCGGCCCTCCCATGTCCGTTCTCACCCAGCCGGGGTGTAACAGGCCTACCACAAAACCCTGCTCCTTCAGGTCGATCGCAAGGCTCCTGACGGCGGCATTCAAGGCGGCTTTGGAGCTTCGGTAGATATACGACCCGCCCCCCTGATTGTCCCCGATCGAGCCCATTTTGGAGGTCAGGTACACCAGCTTCTTCGAGCGCCCTTTGCTCAGGTTGTCCATCAGTAGCTGGGTCAATAGCAGCGGAGCGATGGCATTGACGTGAAAAACGTCTGCCCAAACCTCGCCGTCGAGCTCGCCAAGGCTCTGCCCGGACCCATAAACTCCCGCGTTGTTGACAAAGACATCAATGGCGACGCCGGCCAGTTTTGCGGGCAGCGCTGCCATCGATTCCGACTGACCGACGTCCAACTGCAGCAGCTCAAGGGCCTGGTGTTGCGCTGCCAGATCTTGCAGGGGACCGTCGGCTGAAGGGTTGCGGCAGGTTGCAAAAACGCTGTCACCGCGGGCAAGAAACTGCTCCACAAATTCCAGCCCGATTCCCCGATTCGTTCCTGTGATCAATACGTTCGTCATGCGTGCCTCGCTGCTGTTTGGTAGTACGTCGTCAATCTACAGAGCAAAGCGACAGGCGTCAAAAATTTGCCGACAGGCCAATGACGCCGCGTCACAAGCCGGGCCAGATCCCAGCGAAAAAACATTGCTGGTGAAAACCATGCCCGCGGTCGTAAGCAGGCCGGACAAAAAGACGATTCTTGCTCAGGCTGCCCCGGCTCGAGTATTCGCCCTGGTGCCTTGAGGTATATCAAGATAATTGAATATATATCATTTACAATAGCTCAATGTATTATGAGGCCCATCGCGGCCTTTCGAAAAGGGTTGGAGAGATGAGCAATTTTCGGGTAATCATGGCTTTGTGTAGCGCAATGCTGGTCGTTGCCTGTGGCCACCCCCTGGTCATCACGGGGGACGGTGACATCCTCTCTGCCAGCGGGACGCGCAATTGCTATCTGGAAGACTTCGAGGCCAACGCAAAGAGCTGTGCAGAAAACCTGGTGGTGGGTGCCTACCGGGAGACCTATTACGCGGTGCCACGGGAAGGCTGGCAATTCGAGGCTTGGGAAAACTACTGTACCGATGGATTAACCGCCGACCAGTGCAGCTTCAACATCGATGCCGGCGTGGTACGGCGATTCTGGGGGCAAGCCGCACCGCCCCTGGTGGCAAGGTTTCGCCAGAATACCCCACCCGCACCGGTGGCCGTTTACAGCTATGCCATCGATGGCAGTGGCTTCCTGATCGATCCCCTGCCCCTCGAAGGCGCCCGGCTCGACCGCAGGACGGTCTACTTCTCCTTTACCGGCGACTATGAGCGGGTCAATTTCTGGTGCTGCAAAGTACCCGATGGCGAAGAAGCCCATGGCGACAAGGTGGAAGATCTGGCCGAGCCCTTCGTGCTTCGCGTCGACCTTGGCGCACTTCCCGATGATGCCGGCTTGCCACGCGAGCTGTACGCCGACCTCTTCACCAGCGCCACAGACTATAGCGGTCATGCCGCTTATTGGACCCTGGCGCCCCTCAGCCTCGACGCTGTAACCTTCAGCGATGGCGGCACGCATACCATCGACTACACCATACCCGGCGGTGTTACGATTAGCGGATCGACCACCGTCAATATGCTCGACGGCGCCGAGCTGGTGTCTGGCGTTGGATTATTCGGTTCAGAGTCAACCCTGAACATCTATGGCGGCGAGGTTAAAGCCCGGTTCCTCAGTGCCGAGGGTGCTGAGACCAATATTTATGGCGGTCAAATTTCAACAGGCATTCAAAATTATGACTCCCATTTGAATATCTACGGTGGGTCGGTCAATGGCATACTGGCCTGGATGAGTCCTGGCTGGATTAATATTCACGGCGGCACTGTGGGTGGTATTGACGCCGGCCCCCAAACCATCAAGATCACCGGCGGCACGATTGCGCGTATATTTGTCGAAAGCAACGGCCGACTGGAGATATCGGGAGGCACGTTCGTTGGCGGGATATTAATAGACAACCTCCTCTTATGTGACATCACTGGCGGTGATTTTCTGGGTGGTTTTGAGACCAAGGAATACGGCTCCTGCCACATCAAAGGGGGCCGGTTCGGGGAGCCCTTTATCTACAGGGACGATATTTATCGGGATTACATACAGTTCACCTTTTACGGCGACCTGGAATTAACACCGATAGACCAATGGCGATCCCAAATAGCCGGCACACTGGCCGACGGCAGTGCGTTGTCACAGACAATCATCTGCGAAACAGATCAATGGTCGCCAGGTTTCGTTGGTCCTTTCTGTGATTCGGTAGCCATCGTGAATGAATGAGAGCGGCAGCGCCTACGCTCTGCCCGCAAGGTCCGGCTATTGGAGTAACCAGCAAAAAGGTTTCAACAATGCGACCGGCTTTATGATCAAGACCTTTTAGCAAACGGCTCGTCAGCGTTGGCCTGACCCCATACCCCTGTCACGTCATCATCACCGTGCAGTCTTGAAGCCTTCAAGGCAGTATTACTCCACTCCGGAATTTCTGGCTATGAGGGTAGATCCAGCCGCGGCAATTTCTTCTTCAGCGCTGCCTCTTCATTCTTCAGCGCCTGCTCCGTGATATCGTGGTAAAGTTCGACCATTTTGATGGCAACGTCCTGCAACTCCTTGTGCTCGCCAACATAAGGTAGGGCATTTTGATAATCGCGATTTACCCGTTTGAGAAAGCTAACCTGAAAGCTGTTCAGGCGAGATCCATTGTCTACCGCTTTTTTGATGCGCATCAAGCGCGGGATGCGTCGCCGCGAGGCCCTGTGCAAAATCGCAGTTACGACGCCCAGTTCTTCTTTTGTTTGTTTAACCATAACCTCTCTTCTCCCCTTGCTTCATCCTTATATGGATCTTAAACCTCCTGATCACTGATTTACTAGCTATTCGTAGGGCGGGGTGTGGTAGCAGTAGTTCCCGGGGAAAGGCGCCGGAGGCCATAAAAAGCCGGCGCGTTACAAACAACGCCTGTTATTACCACGGGGGGTTCGAGGTTAGAAGATACATAGCGTCACAGTACATCAAGCGCCAAGCGTCCGCGGGGATTAAAATGCGTAGCTGTACTGCATCGAGTAGTAGACACCGTTGGAGAGCGTGGTGCCCGAAACCGATTCACCCCCGGTACCTACCTCGCTAACGTCAACCTCTTCGCCGCGGATGAAAGCGAGCGCGAAATCCAGCGTCGAGTGGGACCTAAAATGATAGCCGAGCCCCAGGGTGTACCAGTTGCGATCCGAGTCGGGAATGGACAGCGAGGCAATTTCATCGATAACACCGCCGTCGCGCATATAGCCGGCACGTGCGGTCCAGGTGTCATTGATCGTGTAGGTGCCACCGATGCTGAACAACCAGGAATCCTTCCACCCATACTCTTTCAACTCGCGGTCGCCGACAGGCACCCCGCCGGCAGTCTCGCCGTCGATACCGGTAATGCCGTCAAACGCACTCCAGCCCGTCCACTGCGCGGTGTAGTGAAATGCCCAGCGCTCTGTCAACTGGTGAAAACCGGCAAGCTGGAAAATATCCGGTAGCGGTACTTCCAGTTGATCGTAGCTAAACGCGGGCATGCCGCCCACCGGAGTCAGCAGAGTCGACATCCCCCGAGACGGCGACCTTGGGGCTGAAGCGGTAACTGATACCCAGGCGATTGTCAGCGTTGATCTCGTACAGGGCACCAATAATCCCCCCCACTGCCCAGCCGTCGGCTTCGACATTGAGCAGGCTATCGACGCCAGCGCTGTTGCTCTCTCGAAGGAGTTCACCGCTACCATAGATCACATCGATACCGGCGCCGAGACTGAACTGATCATTAATCCGATAAGACACAGAGGCGTTCAGGTTAATGGTGGTGATCTCCGTTTTACCGATCAGAATGTCCGGGGCACCTTCGAGGCTGAAGGTGTCCGAGCCGGTACCAAAGTTAGAGAAGGCACCGACCCCAAAAGCCCACTGATCACCCAGGGGTTGAATATAGAAAACGTTGGGGATCAACTTGCCGCTGCCAGCATCGTCGATCCCGTTCAATTGCACGTTACCGGGGTCGACCGAAGGATCCTTTATCTCGATGTCGATATCGGCATAAGTCAGGCCCAGCGACAGGGCCCTTTGGTCGAACAGGGCCATCCCGGCCGGATTCCGTGCGAGGATGGACGCGTTGTCGCCGATCGCCGCATCCCCGGAAAACGCCCGGCCAATGCCGGTGGCGGATTGGCTGTTGAGCCCAAAACCCGAAGCCGCTGCTTGTCCGACGGCGCATGTCAGTGTCAGCGCCGGAACTGCTTTTGTGTTTATTTTCATTGCGATATCTCCCCACTTTGGACTTGGTACGAGGCAGTATTGCTCCCTGGATCACAGGGATCGTACTCAGGTTCTGCATCACCGTTTGGGCGCATCCATGACCGTAGCTGGGCAGGCGAGAACCACGCGGGTTGCTGCCAGCATCGCAGATATCGACTTCACTGCTCAAGCTCTTTATGCTTTTGTTGACACATACTTACCCGAAACCCGCCCGCAGGAAGGATATCGCCGCCGCACATGCTGCCTCCAAGCCGTCAAGAGAGTCCATCAAAAAACTGTCAGCAGCCAGGGTTCAAAGACGCTGATTTCGAGCCTATCCGTCTTCGCGTCCATGCGCTGGAGTTCAGCGGCTGCGCGCTGGGGGACGGGCCGCTGGTTCTGTTGCTCCATGGCTTTCCAGATAATGTCTATACCTGGCGGCACCAGTTGCCGGCGTTGGCACAAGCGGGTTACCGCGGGGTCGCCGTGCACCTGCGCGGATACGACCCCGGCTCGCAGCCGGGAGACGGCGACTATAGTCTGGATACGCTTGCCAAGGATCCGGCCGCCCTGCTCGACGCACTCGGCATCGAGCGTGCCCACCTGGTGGGTCACGACTGGGGTGCCATCGTCAGCTACCGCGCGGCGGCCCTGAACCCACAACGTTTCAGCAGCCTGACCACCATAGCGGTTCCCCATGACGGTCGCTTTCTCAGCGAGGCATGGAGGCATGCCCGGCAATTGAGACTCTCCTGGTATATTCTGTTCTTTCAAATGCGGGGACTGGCTGACCCCGTCCTCGCGCGGCAGGATTTCGCGCTCATACGGATGTTGTGGCGCCAGTGGAGCCCGGGCTGGGACATTCCAGAAGCTGCCCTGGAATCCGTGATCGAGACGTTCCGCCAGCCCGGTGTAGCCCGGGCAGCATTGGCCTACTACCGAACAGCCGTGGCGTCGTCCCTGCCCCTCTCACCCCGGGCGCGGCGCGCGGCGGCCTACACAATACCCGTTCCTACGCTGGCCCTGACGGGAAGCCGCGACCGCTGCATAGACAGCGCTGTTTTCAGACAGATGATGCGGGAAAGAGACTTCCCAGGGGGACTGGAAATTCGGCAGATACCCGGGGCCGGTCACTTTGTGCAACAGGAAAAGCCGGATCACGTCAACCGCTTGTTGCTGGATTGGCTCGATCGGCACAACTAGACAAGCACACAGGATAAAGGGTGCGCTCCAGCGATCAAGGCGACAGCCGGGGGGTAAAGTCGATTTTATCGAAGCGACCATATTCGTAGCCGTTGACGGTACTCTCCAGGCGAATCTCATCACCGGGTGAGATCTCGATGCCGCTGGCGACTACCCGACTTCGCAGGGTTCTTTCGTTCGGGCTGGCACACTCCCGACAGGCAGGGTTCTCATCGGCAAGCCACTGCTCCAGCAACCGGTCGTTAAGGTAAACTGCCATACTGCTGGTACCATCGTATTCATCAAAGTACGCCACTGTTATATCGTAAGTACCCTTACTGCCCATGACGGCAGCGCTTGCCTTCCCCGGGGCAGCGGCATTGCCACGGATAAGCAGGCCTCCGCTGGCCGCAGTATTGGCTTCTACCACAAAACCACCGTCGAGGATCATGTCCTCCGCTTCGAGGGTATTCAGGCCCGCCGGCGATACGGCGATGTTGTCGAAGCGAGCATATTCGTAAACATCACTCGTCCCCTGCAGAGTGAATTCATCACCGTGTGACAAAAGAACACTCCTCGCTAACACCCGGCGCCGCAGGGTGCTTTCATTGGGGCTGGCACAATCATGGCACGCCGGATCTTCATCGGCTATCCACGCGTCCAGCAGTTCACCGTTCAGCAGGAAGGCCAAACTGCTTCTGCCATCGCTCTCATCGAAATACGCCACCTCGATATCGTAGACCCCCGCACGGCCGCTATACGCTGTGCTTGCCAGGGCCGGATAGCCGCCGGTATCCAGCCGCCGAATTATCTGGCCACCGCTGGCGGCGGCATTGTCTTCAACGGCATAGCCACCGCTGAGGGTCATCAGTTCTGCTTCGAGAGTGCTGAAACCCACGGGCGATAACGTGATGTTGTCGAAGCGAGCATATTCGTAAACATCCGCCGTCCCTTGCAGGGTAAGTTCATCGCCGGGTGATAAACGAATATCCTTTGCCACTACACGGTTCCTCAGGGTTCTCTCGTTGGGGCTGGCGCAATCACGGCACGCGGGATCTTCATCGGCAGTCCACGCGTCCAGCAGTTCGCCGTTCAGCAGCAAGGCCAAACTACTTCTGCCATCGCGTTCATCGAAATACGCCACCTCGATATCGTAGACTCCTGCGGAGCCTGCGAACCTGGCACTTGCCGTCGCCAGCTGCCCACCGGCATCCCGACGCCGAATAAGCTGGCCACCGCTGGCGGCGGCATTGTCTTCCACCGCATAACCGCCGCTAAGCGCCATGGATTCCGCCTCTATCAAAGCCCCGGGTATGCAGCCCACCGTCGCAATGGAATCCGTGCCCGTGATTTCTGAGCCATCATAAAGCTCGCCCACCAGCGTGGCTTGCGTATCAGTGCAAGCAATACCGGTTTGCTGAGTCCTGAAATGCAGTAACAGATCCTCATCGCCGTCACGGTCCACATCCTTGACGGTATAACGCTCTGCTGTTGCCCCACTGGGTCCAAACTTTGCCGTATAGGGATCAAGCTGCAGGGCGTCGAACTCTCCTGCGGTGAGGATGGCGACGGTTACCCGGCCGTTGGAGTTGGGGTTGATGCTATTGGTTTCCGTACCCGGTTTGATGTCGATGGGAACGACCTTCGCAGGGTTTAGTGAAAAGATATAAACCGAACCGCTGCCACTGCCGTTATCGTCATCATCGGGAGCACCGATCAGGGCGGTATCGCCGTCCAGGGCTGCCGAGCCCCCGAATTGATCACCAGCTGCACCGTCACTCGCGGTAAGCTTTGCCTGCTGCTTCCACACTTCCCCACTGCGGGTAAAGACGTACGCCGAACCACTGGAACCGCCATTATCGTCGTCACCGGTAGCACCGATCAGGGCGGTATCTGCGTCCAAAGCCAGCGAGAACCCGAAGTAGTCCTGAGCGACAGCGTCACTAGCGGTAAGAATCTCCTGCTGTGTCCACGCCCCCTCACTGCGGCGGAAGACGTAGGCTGACCCTCCGTAGCGTTCCTCCCCTTCGCCTAAGCCATAATCGTCGAGGTGGGCAGCGATCAGGGCGGTATCTCCGTCCAGCGCAACAGGCTCCCCAAAATATGCAAGAACATAGTCATTCGGGAAGAACTTCGCCTGCTCCGCCCACACTCCCGCATCGCGGGTAAATGCGTAGATCCAGTTATCCCATCCAGCGGCAATCACGGCAGTATCACCGTCCAGGGCAACCGACCTCCCGAACTGATCGTAACTTGCACTGTCACTCGCCGTAAGCTTGACCTGCTCCATCCACACCCCTGCCCTGCGGACAAAGACGTAGGCTGAACCACTATATTGGTCATCACCCCACGCGCCGATCAGGGCGGTATCGCCGTCGAGAGCAAGCGAATACCCAAAAGTGTCTTGAGCTGCACCGTCACTCGCCGTAAGCTTCGCCTGCTCGGTCCACAACCCTGCACTGCGTGTAAAGACGTAAGCCGAACCACTCCCAATGCCGTTTTCGTCGTCAGCGGGAGCCCCGATCAGGGCGGTATCGCCGATCAGGGCAAGCGAGTACCCAAAAACATCAGCTGCTGCACCGTCACTCGCGGTGAGCTTCGCCTGTTCCATCCACACTTCCCCGCTGCGAATAAAAACGTACACCGAACCACTGGAACTGCCGTTATCGTCGTCACCGTAAGCGCCGATCAGGGCGGTGTCGCCGTCTATCGCAACCACGTGACCGAAACGATCTTCAGCCGCACCGTCGCTCGCGATCAGCTTCGCCACTTCAGTGGGCGTCAATGCCCACGCCACCGGCGCTAATGCCAGGAGAAAAGCACCAAGAACACGATGAGTAATGCGCTTTACTGATGTGATCAACATAGCTTTCTCAATAAGTTGCCTGGTACGTCGATCAACGCCCAAGGAACATTCCTCTGCACCCCTTAAACGATATACCGCTTAGGGAAATAATCTTTGATTCAGGGTAATTAACACCTATATATTGCGGGGTTAGTATTTTTCTTGTTGTAAAACGCCGCCGGTTATTCTGTTTACGTGCCTTTGGCCGTCGGTGCTTTAGCAAGCGTCGATCAATTCAAAGCGGCGCTCGTAATCGGGCCCGACACACCTCTGGAGTGGTGCTGGCCGTAAAAAAATTTCTGCGTCAGTTTCATCGGAAGCACCCCTGGGGTATCCGGGCGCTATGACAACACCCGAGCAAATTGAGCCTTTGGTGAACAATACCTGATTGACGAGTTTCACGGGTCGCCAATAAGCGGCAAGGCGCACATGGAATCCTGCCCCACCGGATACAGCCCGTTACGCAGCCAGGCTGCGTTGGTCGTTTAGCGTATTTCTTCCAACATCTCCCTTCAGATACAACTATCAAACAACACTTGGTGACTTTCCTGCCGGAGCCCCGGTGTCGGCCCAAGGCTTGATAACGCTTATAAGGCTTGGTTGTTTTCGCTGTGTCCGCCAACCTGGTCAAACCCGACACCCCGGCATACGATTAAACGGGTAGCTGTTAAAATGGCCCCCGCCGGAGAGATAGGATGCGAGTAGTAACTTCCGGGCTCAATATAGAAGCCGGGTTTTCGTCCAGTCGACCGTGTCGTAAATATCGATTCCCGTGATGGTCGCCACCAGCAGAGTCTTCCCGTCGGGGCTGAATTCCATGTCGCAGACACCATCGTCTGCCGTCCATTTGTCGACCACCTTGTCGCTAGCCCGGTCGATCACTGCCATGACGTTGCGAAATGGGCCCTTGGTGATGCTGACAATCGTTTGACCGTCTGGCGAGATGGCAACAGAGCGGACGCATGCTTCGGTTCTGGGCGTCGAAGGAGCTGGCATCGATGCCATAACTTCAGCCGCCAGCAAAGGCGAACCCAGCGCTGCGGCGGCAGCCATGCCAACCATAGAAACTGCCACGATGCTTCCAGCACCGATATTCTGTAAGGCCATGCTGGGTCCGGTCACCTTGCCTACCTGTTCCGATGTGAGGAATTTCCATATTCGCAACTTGTCGCCGGCGGTCAGCAAGGCCCGCTCCCCGGGCACCAGTGCCATCTTAAGGACTTCGCGGGCACCATGGAGGTCGCCCACTTTTTCCAACAACTGGGCATCCCAGATGATGACGTTCGAGGAGTCGAAATCTCTACGTATTTCATCCTCGTAATCGCTCCATATATCGGCTTGTGCCGCAGACTTCTTCAATGACGCGGACGCAAAGTACCGGCCATCCTGTCCAAACTGCAAGTCCAGGATGGAGCCTTCCAGTGTCGCCACCGATATAAGAGAGCCGGCAACGTCACCATCAAGACTGGTGAGCAGGAGCTCGCCGCCGCCCGTGCCAATGATCAGGCGGTTGGCGGAAGGGGAAAAATCAATCGTCGCTGCAAACACTCCATCGGACGGAGGTTCGATTGCCGACAGGCGTCTGCCACTGCGGACATCCCAGATGGAAACCAAACCACCCATGCCGGTCGTTGCGATGCGCTTGTTGTCCAGAAACACCATGGTGTCGCCCACGCCACGGCGATAGGACATCTTGCCCCCGCCGTCAGTACCCTTCGGCAGTTCACGCAAGGTATTGATACGCCTCCGGGTTTCGGCATCAATTACGCGTATCTCCACCCCATCAGCAAAGGCCAACAGCGATTGGTCGGGTGAGAACGCTACTGAGAAAAAGGCTTTTTCTTGATCCGGCTTACTTGTTGACGCACAGCCAGCCAACGACAGTAGCGTGATTAGCAAAATGTGTATGGGTTTCATAATCGCATTACCTGTCTGTCAGTTGGCACCTAATAAAAATATCCCGTATTCAATCCAGCGATCAAGGCGACAGCCGGGGGGTAAAGTCGATTTTATCGAAGCGACCATATTCGTAGCCGTTGACGGTACTCTCCAGGCGAATCTCATCACCGTGTGAGATCTCGATGCCGCTGGCGACTACCCGGCTTCGCAGGGTTCTTTCGTTCGGGCTGGCACACTCCCGACAGGCAGGGTTCTCATCGGCAAGCCACTGCTCCAGCAACCGGTCGTTAAGGTAAACTGCCATAATGCTTATGCCATCGTATTCATCAAAGTACGCCACTGTCATATCGTAAGTACCCTTAGTGCCCATGAAGGCAGCGCTTGCCTTCCCCGGGACGGAGTCAGCCGCACTATTGCCACGGATGATCTGGCCACCGCTGGCCGCAGTATTGGCTTCTACTACAAAACCAAAGTCGAGGGTCATGTCCTCCGCTTCGAGGGTATTCAGGCCCGCTGGCGATACGGCGATGTTGTCGAAGCGCGCATATTCGTAAACATCCCTCGTCCCCTGCAGAGTGAATTCATCAACGGGTGACAAAAGAACACCCCTCGCTACCACCCGGCGCCGCAGGGTGCTTTCATTGGGGCTGGCACAATCCTGGCACGCCGGATCTTCATCGGCTATCCACGCGTCCAGCAGTTCACCGTTCAGCAGGAAGGCCAGGCTGCTTCTGCCATCGCTCTCATCGAAATACGCCACCTCGATATCGTAGACCCCCGCACGGCCGCTATACGCTGTGCTTGCCTGGGCCGGATAGCCGCCGGTATCCAGCCGCCGAATTATTTGGCCACCGCTGGCGGCGGCATTTTCCTCGACTGCGTAACCGCCGCTGAGCGCCATCGATTCGGCCTCTATCACAGCCCCGGGTATACAACCCACCGTCGCAATGGCATCTGTGCCCGTGACGTTTGACCCATCATAGAGCTCGCCCACCAGCGTGGCTTGCGTATCGTTGCAAGCCATACCGGTTTGTTGAATCCTGAAATACAGCAACAGATCCTCATCGCCGTCACGGTCCACATCCTTGACTTTATAGCGCTCTGCTATTGCCCCACTGGGTCCAAACTTTGCTGTATCGGGGTCGAGCTGCAGGGCGTCGAACTCTCCTGCGGTGAGAATGGCGACGGCTACCCGGCCGTTGGAGTTGGGGTTGATGCTATTGGTTTCTGTACCCGGCTTGATATCTATGGGGACGACCTTCGCAGCGTTTAGAGAGAAGATATACACTGAACCGCTGGAATCGTCGGTTACGGGCGTACCGATCAGAGCGGTATCTCCGTCAATGACAACCGACAATCCGATATTGTCTCCCTTGGCAGCATCGCTTGAGGTGAGCTTGGCCTGCTCCGTCCACACTCCTCCACTGCGAGTAAAGACGTAGGCAGAACCACTTCCAATGCCGTTGTCGCCTTCGTACGCGGCCCCGATCAGGGCGGTATCACCGTCAAGGGCAACGGCGTATCCGAAGAAGTCGTTAGCTGTAGCGTCGCTTGCGGTGAGCTTTGCCCGTTCCGTCCACACTCCACCACGGCGGGTAAAAATGTAGGCTGAACCACTTTGAAGGCCGTTGTCGTCGTATGGAGCGCCGATCAGGACGGTATCGCCGTCCACCGCTACCGATTTCCCGAAATCGTCACCCGCCGCACCATCACTGGCGATGAGTTTTGCCACTTCAACAGGGGTCAAGGCCCATACCGGTATAGCCAGGGCCAGAAGGAACGCACTGATACAAAGCCGTAAAACCCGTTGCACGGGTGAGATCATCGTAGTCCTCTCAAAAGGCTGCTGGCACCCTGACCAACACTGGATAACTCCGTTCTGTAGAGATTACCTCGCCCGAGGAATTGGTCTTTGATCCAGGACAATATACACTTACTATGACAATGGTTTATGGCGGCGCCTGGCGTGTGCACCATCGACTATGGCGCCCTGGATTCAACTTAAGCCAGGGCGCCATAGTCCGGGGTCAAACACGGCTGAAAAGCCCGTGCTGGTAAAAAATTCTCCGATTCCGTTTCATCGGAGTCATCGTTGCGGTATAAGGGCGCGATGAAAATACCCAAGCGAATTCAGCCATTAATTGACGATGGCCTCATCGACGAAGTGCTCCGACCGCTAATGAGTGGCAAGGAAGCCGATGTTTACGTGGTCCGCTGCGGCGCCAATGTGCGCTGCGCCAAGGTCTATAAAGACGCCGCCAAGCGCAGCTTTAAACAGGCGGTGAAATACCGCGAGGGCCGCAAGGTACGCAACAGTCGCCGCGCCAGGGCGATGGACAAGGGGTCGAAATACGGTCGCAAGCAGCAGGAAGACGTGTGGCAAAACGCCGAGGTCGATGCTCTTTACCGCCTGGCCGACGCGGGTGTGCGGGTACCAAAGCCTTACGGCTGCCTGGATGGGGTGCTGCTGATGGAGTTGATCAGCGACGAAGCTGGCGATGTGGCCCCGCGCCTCAACGATGTCGCGATGTCGGCGGAGCAGGCGCTGGAGGATCACGCACTGATGATGCGCTATATCGTGCGTATGCTCAGCGTCGGGCTCATCCACGGCGATCTCTCGGAGTTCAATGTACTGGTGGACGAATACGGTCCGGTAATTATCGACCTGCCCCAGGCGGTAAACGCCGCCGGCAACAACAATGCCGAGTGGATGCTGAGTCGGGATGTCGACAACATCACCAGCTACTACGCCATGTTTGCGCCGCAATTGCGCGACACCCAATATGCCAGGGAGATCTGGTCATTGTTCGAAGACGGCCTGCTCCACCCCGACGTGGAGCTGCGTGGGGAACATGTCGAGAGCGGCACCCCAGCCGATGTCGACGGCGTCATGGCCGAGATCAAAGCCGCCCTGGCTGAACAGGAAGAGCGCCTGCAACGCCTGCAGGACGCAGAAGATCAATGATAACGCCGGTTTCTTTACCGGCTATCGATAAAAGTCCCGGATAGCGCCGACCAGGGGCGCCATCCGAAATCAAAACCGGAATACGCCATCGCTGGCCGCCGCAACGAAAGGGATTGGCGCGGGACAGACCTGACGGGCAGGGTCGTCGCTAAAGCGACGATGACAAAACGTACACTTGCTCGCACATGTCTAAGCAACGAACACGCAGATCAACGGGTGTGCCGTCCTCGAAGGTACCAGTGACCTGCCGGCTATATACAAAGGGGTATTCAGTTTCATCCTTTACAATCTCACCGAGTGTCAGCTCGCCGCTGAAAGACAAATAGGAATCGGAGCCAAGGTCGACGGTGGCGTCAAAGGTTCCCCCGCTGATAGTGCCGAAGGAATGGGAGTCCACACGCAGCCGTTCAGTGAAGTGGCCGCCCTCGATTACGATCCCGGTATCGCAACACAGCTCAAAGCGGGCAAATTCTCCTCCGGAAATGCTTATATCCGCGTCGTAAGCGTCCACTCCACCGACGCTACCACCCTGCTTTGATTTAGCTCAACCGCAAAGAGGCGGCCACTGCTGAAGCATGGATGCTTTAGGTTCAGGCATCCCCTCCGTCGCTGGTTTTACTGCTGTGCGACCACGCATCAACCATCGTCTCGTCGCCTCATCGAGGCATTTCACCCTGCACTGCGGAAAATTCGAAAGTCACAGGACGTATTCAATGCATTGTCGCCAGGATCAAAATCTACCAAGGCACCGTATCGGCCATCGCGGTCATTCCGGCCCGGCATTGGCGTAGCAAGGATTATCAGTCGCAAAGTGCCCGAACCGACGTTCGAAAAATCTGCATCACTATTCCTGGAGCAATCAACCCAGCGCCCATTTTTGGTCATAAGAGTACGCTGGCAATTGGGCAGCACTCGCGAACACGTTCAGGATCCTCGGGAGCGGCCGGCTACAGCAGGTTCCCGAGGGCAACGAAACACCGTCGATAGTCCTCGCATAGCTCGACAAACGCCGGGTCCTCACCCAGCCTGCTGTCGATAAGCTTTTCGCAGCCGGGGAGCAAACCCCAAATTAACGATCGAGTGTCCTGCCCTAGCTTCATGGATCACCTCGGAGAATCACCTGCACGGTCTTATTGTCGAGCGCTGCCGCAGTCTCCGGTAGTGTCTTGCCAGAGCGAAATGTAGGCTACACTTTCTATCCAGCGTTCAGCTGGATCGTTTGCTCAAGTGAGGTTGCCGCTGCATGCACTCAGTGCGCCTTCATACGATCGACGATTTTCAGCGTCGTCTTGACGCGCAGTTCGAAGATCCGGTCGGTGATACTGATATCACCGCTCACCGCGGTATCTCCATTTTGCTGATACGCGTAGATCGCCTCTACCGTCCATTTCTTTGTGGTCAACCAGCCCAGGCCAATTGAAACTCGATTGCGGTCAGATATCAGTCTCGAATTATCATCGGTCAGATCGGCAAACAATTCACCACCGAGATAGGCGTAAAACGCGCCAGGCTCGAGTTCTTTACGATTGATTGCAATTGCAGTTGAGATTCTGTATCGCACCCGAGAGTTCATATCCCAGCTTGACGTACCAGTCTGGCGCGTAAATCGTTGCTCGAGCCGAAACCGATGTGTAAGCACAAAGCGCTTGAACCGGCCCGGCGAATCTGGCCAGTAGACCGTGGCGCCTTGCCAGGTTCTGAGCTCTACAAGGTCAGAACCAACAGGTCGCGTCGTATAGTAAAGACCTGATCCAAGATCGAAATTAAGTCGCGAGTTCTTGCGGTAGGAAAATGCAGAGCTGATGTGGAATCGATCCCAGGCGTCATCCTCAACCTGACTTTCCCACAAATTCCGATATCCGGAAGCGGTCGTGTATGACCAATTTTCGGACAAGTGATTTTGATAACTGTATTGCCACCAAAGTTGCGTATCTGTTGACTCTATCTCTGGATCTTGCGCGCTAGCGGGCGGCGCAAAAAAACAGCAGGCGAAAATTGTTGCTATCAGCAACATCAGGCATCGGTCAAATTGGGTCGCCCCTGCGTTCAACTGTTCTTCCTCAGAAGAACCAGCGAAGTCCGTCCTTCTTCAGTGTCTTGTAATTCGCTCTCTGTTTGCGGGTCGCTTGGGCCGGCGCTCAGCGCCCCGTGTACAAAGGCGGAAACCGCAGGGGAAGATCCTCCGCCCAGCGCGCGGTTTCCGGTTGCCGGGGCAGGTAAAAAATGGGCAGCGTGCCGCCTGTCGGCAGCAGAGCCGTGCGGGAAGGGCTACCGGCCGAGGACACCCCGGTATAGTCCTGCCCGTCGACAGCATAGCTGAAATGCACCCGGGTTTTGATCAAGCGGGAGCTGCTGGAACCGCGCTGCCCCAGCTTTTCGATATTGGTGATGCGGGCGTCGGCAGGTACGCCACTTTTCCAGATCCGGTAGGCCTGATAGCTCGGGACAGCGGCCCAGAGCCCGGGCACGGCAGCCCCAACCAGGCAGGCCAGATAGACCCACTGCGGCACTTCGCCGGCGGCGGCGCCCCCCCGCGCCAGCAGGGCCATTGCCAGCAGGCCAAGCGCAATCTGCCCGCCTTTTCGGGACCAGTAGAGAAACATGTCTATCACAAAGGCGATCCGGTACTTTCCCATACTGCCTCCTGGGATTCGGATGGATCCGGCGCTACCTTTGCGCAGGATCCATTCCCATCGCGAGTCGAGGCGTTCGCGCCCCGGAGGGCGGCTTAAAAAAGACGCCATCCCCGGCCGATAAAATTACCCCAAATAAGCACCGTGAACAACGAGGGGCAAATCCCTGGCCGCCGTCGAACGAGGGCACGGCAGGCCTTAGCCGGCAGCCAAAGGCCGGTCTGAGAAGTCATTGTGGTAGCTTGGTCTGATGCCCGCAGTGCACCACCGACTATCGGATCAGACGAAAACCTCTCGTCAAAGGTACCAGCTCAAGTTCCCGCCAATAAAGATTAAGCAGCACCCGGCGGATAACCGGCAGTATCCCGGGGTGTTGCGGATCTGCCGGTGGCCATTGCTACTCCTTGGTGTAACCGCTACCCACGATCAGTCCGCTGGCAGTCTCTCTGACATAGGATTTTTTCTGTGCTCCCTGCCACTCGTACTCAACCCAGTTGCCCCCCGGGGTAGCTTTCACCAGCGCGTTATACACCGGGCTGAACTTGTCCGTATTCAGGCTCTTACCCTGCAGGCTCGGATGTACGATAAGGCCGCCATCGGCCTCCATAACGAAGACGTAGGGGTCGTAATCACCCGCCGTGTAACCGGCTGGGTCCTTGCCCCCGTTGATCCCCTCTGCGACACCGTCGACATTGGCCTTTATCGCCGCCTCGTCCGCCGCAAAGCTTGCACCTGCGAGAAACAAACCCAATACCAGAGCAAACCCTAGCTGCATTACATTTTTCATCGTTTTCACCCATTTTTAGTCATTATTAGATCGAGTCGCCGGCACGCGCACCGTCAATAAGCGAGCGTGTACCTGACGCTGGCCTATTCTTTCACCCTTTTATTTGAAAGGCTATTCTTAATTGCAATCAGCGTTGCGCCACCGGCCGGTGGCGCATCGAGGGCTGCGCCCTCCCCGGCCATGTTCTGCGCGAATTTACCCCTTCAAATAGGGGCCTGAAAGCGCGATCATTACGGTCTGAAAATAATCAAAGAGCCGGCAGCTAATCCTGCCGGGTGGACCTATGCCCGACACCATCATCCCCGGCGCCCTGCTGGAACAGCCTCCGCAGAAAAGGAATGACTGGCTGCGTGCCGATGCCCAGGCTTCCCTGGACGAACTCAAGATCTGTCTGGCGGCTACCAGCAAGGGCCAGGAAACCATCACGGCCCTGCTCGCCAAATACCAACAATTGCCCGAATCGAGTCCGGTGAACGCACGTTCACTGCGAACGATGCGGGATGGCCGCAGCACCTACCTGCGCCTGCAGCAACGCCTGATCGAACTGGGCAAACGCTATTTGCCGCTGGTGCCTGTCGACCAGCATCAACTCAGGGATTGGCAAATCGATGCACTGCTGCGAGAGAAAGTCTTGCTGATATCCCTGGTGGCTGCGCTGACCCTGTACGACAACCACCTGGCGATGCGCACTGTGCTGGAAGACAGTCGCCTGCGTCGCTTGATGCTCGATGTCGAGGAGCAGGGCTTGGTCGAGGCCGGGATCATTCAAATGCTGAGAGAGCTGAACTCGAGCGAGCAGCAGGCCCGCCTCAAAGCCTTGCTGGAAGCCTACGAAGACGCCGCAGATACGCTGGCGGCAGCCAACGATCCCGAGGTCGATTTTCTGCAGATGGCGGTGGGAGCGAGTGCAGCCTATCGCTATGCAAACAATGCCCTGTTACAGGAACGCTTGCCGTCCACCTCCCGGCTGTGGAAAGAGCGGATAATGGATTCGCTGTATGAACTGGGAAAAGACACCGCCGGCAAGATCAGCGAACTCTTCGGCAACAGTGTCGGCCTGGTCGAGATACGCAAGGGCAAACTCTGGCAAGACACCGCGCTGGAACAGCGCCTGCAAGCCAACCTGCAACCCCTGGACCTGTTGCTGGAAAAGACCCCTTTCAGGCTTACCGACAAATTCATACCCGGACACTTTGGCCACGTCGCGCTGTGGGTCGGCAATGGGGTGGAGCTGGCTGCGCTGGACCTGTTCAGTGACCCCCTGTTCCAACAGCCGCGCTTCGCATCCTGCGAGGCCGACGTGAAGGCCGGTCGCTCCGTTCTGGAAGCGTTGCGGACGGGGGTTGAACTCAGAACCCTAACCGATTTTCTCAATATCGACGACCTTGCCGTGCTGCGGCCCCGGGGTCTCTCGCCGGAACAGAAGCGCGCATCGCTGCTGCGCGCCTTTCGTCAGGTCGGCAAGGAATACGACTTCAATTTCGAGGTGCAGACCATTGACGAAATCACCTGCTCCGAGCTTCCCTACCATGTGTATCCGGATGTGGCCTGGCAGACGCAGGAGCAACTCGGCCAGCACACTATCACCCCCGACCAGGTGGCGGGTCAGGCGCTGAGCCCCGAAGCCCCTTTTCAGTTGGTGGGGTTCTGCCATGACGGACAGATCGTCGATACCTCCGAGGCACTGCCACTCCTGACCCAGCTCCTGGGCCAGGAATACGCCTAGTAAAGCCGGCGGACTGAGGAAGGGGGTACAGCCGTGAGCCAGGCGCCTCACCAGTGGGCGATCACCAGTGCCATCGCCAGTACCAGCAGTATCACACTATGCAGTCGGTAATCCTGCCACCAATGCCCCCCCAGGGGAGCCGAGTCGGCCCGGTGATAGGTGAATCCGGCCAGCTGTTGTTCCGCCGGGGGCGCGCTGGCCATGCTGGCCACCACCATGATCACTGCAGAGATCAAACCCAGCAAGCCGGCGATGATGGTGAAATGCAGCGATATCACGCCCAGCGTGGACAGCAGAAACAATAGCGCCGATACCCCGTGGCCGCCCAGCAGGGTGCTGAAGGCTCCACTGGCACTTGCCCGGGGCCAGAACAGGCCGAACAGGAAAACCACCGCGACCGGCGGCACCAGGTAGGCCAGGGCCGACTGGAGATAATGAAACAGCCCCGGGAAATGCTGTATCAGGGGTGAAACCATCGCCGCAACCAGCATGAAAACCAGAATGAAACCACGCCCGATCCAGGTGGTTTTACCCGCCGACCAGCCGCGCTCCGCAGGCCGAACAAAATCCATGGTGAGCAGCGCGGATGCGGAATTCAGGGTAGAGTCGATACTCGACATGAGGGCCGCCAGCAAGCCGGCAAAGACAAGGCCGGAGAGCCCTACCGGTAACAGGGTGCTCACCAAAGTCGGGAACACCAGGTCGGGGTTCTCCAGCTCCGGCAGCAGGAGAACGGCCATAATCCCGGGCAATACCATGATATAGAGCACTAATAACTTGAGCAGACCGGCGAACAGGGCCCCCCAACGCGCATGGGCGATGCTGCGGGCGCCCAGCACCCGCTGAACGATAAACTGGTTGGTACACCAAAAGTAGAAACCCAGCAGGGGAACCCCCACCAGGGTGCCGAGCCAGGGCAGGTTGGGGTCGTCCAGGGGTAACATCAGCGACAGTTTTTCTGGCGGGGTTGCCGCCTTGACCGCCGCCCAGGAAAAATCCAGTTCGGCGAAGCTGAACCAGGTGACGAGGCAAGCACCCAGCAGCAATACCAGGGCCTGCAATACATCGGTGTAAACCACGGCGGCGAGGCCACCCGCCGCCGTGTAAAGGCCAGCCAGCACCGCCAGGGTCAGGCAGGCGGTGAAGATATCCAACTCGGGGAAGAACATGCGCATGACCAGGGCCCCGGCGAACAGGGTGCCCGCCGTGTCCACCAGGATATTGGAGCAAATCGTCAGCGCCGAGAAATAAGAGCGGGAGCGGCGGTCAAAGCGCCCTTCGAGGTACTCCGGCACCGTGGAAATCTTGCTGTTGAGATAACAGGGAATAATGAAAATGGCAAAAAAGACCAGTACAAAGGCCGCCATCCACTCGTAATTGGATACGGCAATTCCCCAGGCGTAGGCCGCGCCCGACAGCCCGATCAGCGTGGTGCTGGAAATGTTTGAGGCGAACAGGGAAAAGCCAATGGGTAGCCAGCCCAGCCTGCGCCCGGCTAGAAAGAGATCTTCCCCCGAGTGAGTTCGCCGCGCCGCCCGCAGGCCAATAAACGCAACCACGACGAAGTAGGCGCCAAGAACGCCATAATCGAGCTTGCTCAACGTTAGCGCGACCAAGGATTTTTCGCTTCTATCCGCGGGTATTCATGCTGCGTTCGAGAATATCAAGAAGCGCCGTCGCCGGCTCTTAAGCCCGGGCGACGGCGCGTAGCGCTGGACGTTTAACCGGAGGTCGGGTTGACACCGCCATTGCGTACATTGGTGCTGTGATAAAGCCGCGCGCTATCGCAACTGACCGTGCCGTCAAATATCTGCTGAGCCTGGGCCCAACCCTGGCCATTGGTATAGGCCTCCCAGGCAGCCCCGTAGGCGACGAAATCAGGATAGCTGGTGACGATCTTGTAATCCCAGTCCACCACGTTGCCACCATCACCGGGGAAGAACGCCCACATACCGGATTTCGAACCGATGTTGTCGAGATGCTGGGCCCAGGCCCGGTTTGCATCCATGGCTTCGGGCATGGTTTTGCCCTCGGCAACGGTGCAGTCGGCAAAACCCACCACACCCGTCGGCGTTGGCCATCCCTCGGCCGGGGGACGTATATTCATCGCGGCGGCATTGGAGTGTTCCGCGCAGTCGAGCACTTCATTGATTTCTGCCGCCAGGCCATCGTTACCGGTCATCCAGGCCTGCATCCCCTGCCCCATATCGAAGCCATTTTGCCAAACCCCCAGCCAGACGACATCGGCCGGCATATTCGTCGAGCGCAGCACAGGTGTGAGAATCCAGGCACTGTAGGGGGTGCCTTCGGAATCGTCCATCCACTTGTTCCATTTCTTGACGACCTTGTCGAGATCTTTTCGCTCCTTGCCTTCCACAAAATTGCACATGTAGCCTTCGACGGCGGCGAAGCTGGGTGGCGGGCGCTGGGCGACGGCGCTGCTTGCCCACACTACCGAAATAGCGGCTACGAGCATTGCCCGGGGAGATGTCATGTTTTTCATAATGCGTTTCCTTGTTGTAGTTATTGAGTTGATCCTGACAGCGAAGCCATGTGGCCAGACTGCACGGCTAACACACTATCTACACTTGGCCCGCATGTCCAATCATCTTGGAACAATCAAAAAGACCTTCCCTGCCCCGCTTTCATCAACACCTTCCCCGGGCTTTGCCCGGCCTGGCTACAGCGCACCCATCGGCGTGATCTGCACCTTGTCAGCGGGTTTGAATAGCTGCTTGATCGCCATTTCCATGACCAGTGATTCAGCCAGGGCATTCAACAGATCCCCGGCCAATACGCCATCTTCTTCGGCCAGTCTGGCTACCGCCAAGCCCAGGTCATTCCGTCTGACCATCAACTGTACGATCGAATTCTTGATCCCTGCAACCGGGTCTGGCGAGTGCACAGCACGCTTGTCTTCGGCGCATATATGCCGGAACAGCATGCGCACATACTGTCGACATATCGTGATCATGTAAAAACCGGCTGGGCCGAAGATCAGCTGTGCTTTTCTGGCGGGAAAAACGATCTCGGGATTGCGCCGTTCTCGCGGTTCAGCAAAGTACGAGTAGTAGAGTTGCAGGGCTGCGAGGTCAATGGCCGATTCCTTCTCAGTACCAGCCAGGTCCAGCATACCGTCCAGAGCCACGTGGCACAGCTCGTGAAACAGTGTAAATACCATGACCTGGTAATTGGCAGAGGCGACCTGGGGCGTTAACTGGAAAACCCCGGATTCATCCGCCGCGTCCCCGGGATAGAGCTTGCCCTGCAAGAAGCCCCGCGCGCCGGCGAGGATGTTTTTCATGGTCTCATCATCCACCACTTGCAAGTCGGCGGGCATGACTTCATTGAGCAACATGGGATTGACGATGTAGCTCAGCCACTCCCGGGCCGCTTCGAAATCAGACTTCAACAGCCGCCAGATCGCGTCTCCGCCAATCAGGTCCGAAGCCAGCCCGGAATCAACGGAACCGGTAGCAACCAGAACGCCTTGCTCTTTGCCGCTGCTCGATGCCTGAATGTAGCCACGCATAAATGCATCGACCATGTTCACGAAACCGGTCGGAAAGATGAGCAGGTCAATACCCCGGATGGCACGGGTGAGTGGCGAAAGATTGCGATTGGAGACGATGCGAACCGCAGCGGCAGCCGGCTTCAGGGCATTGACCCTTCCCCTGTAGTCTTGTTCAAGCCTGCTTGCTCCCCAGGCCGCCAGGTACTGAAAATGTGCCTCGGCCACGGATGCGTAATTTCTAGAGTCCAGCGCCCAGGTTGAGTTTGCAAACAGGCCGGCGTTAGCGGAGTGGATAGCCCAGGTCCCTGCAATGGTATCCGCCATATCAAGCTCATCGAGCTTGAGGACGGTGGATACTGACGGCTTGGGTGCGGGCGCGCCCGGGTGCTCGTACTCGGTCTCACATTGCGCCATTGCAGCCACGTAGCGGGCGATGGATTCGCTGTCACCCTTTCCAGCATTCTTCACAATAGGAATCCAGCCCTTCTTTAACCGGGAGCGCGCTGATGGTTACGAAGCCCTCACCACCACATGCATCGGCGATGGCGCAAACCAACATCGCTCTCCGATGCCTGTTATCGTCTGCGTACAATTGTCTCACGACGGTGTTGAGACAAATTTTTCTCTGTTCCCGGCTTTGAAGGTTTCGAACTTATCCCGGGCCCAGTGAATGGCATCATCGGGAAACGCGTGCTCGGCATCGAGGTCGACCAGCGCCTGTAGCAACGCCTGCTCCGACTTGCCCAGCAACAACTCGGCCTCAGCCAAGCGTGCTGCCGAAAAATCAGACCTTTCAGTCGCCATTTGCAAGCCGCCTCCCGTTGGAGTCGATCCAGGACGCGGGCCGCAGCAGTCTGGCACCCCTTCAGCGATTCAGAACGTCGTCTCTCACGCTCTCGGCAATGGCCCCGACTTCCTGGATATCGCTGCTGCTGACGCCGAGTTCGTCGAGTGTGTTGGCCAGGTTTTCCACCACTGCGTCGAAGTGCTCATCGTTCAGTCCGAGATGGGCATGGCCGGTTCGCATATCTTTATTGGTGTAATCGTTGGGGCCGCCAAAAACCATGGTCAGGAAAGCTTTTTGTTTTCTGGCCTGGGCAACCATGTCCAGGTTGTCGAAGAACATGTTGATCCGCTCATCGGCCAGGACCTTGTCGTAAAATTTGTCGACAGCCAGGTCAACCGCAGCCTCACCACCGATTCTCTCGTACAATGTGCTCATAAGACCCCTCACCGCGTTATGATTATCAGTACCGTATTGGTCTCCGGCAGGGCCCGCCTGCGTCCTTCTTTCGAGCATGTCGCCGGGCAGCGGAAAGCTTGATCTGATCCGCGTTGTCGCAGGATAAAACCAGCACCCGATAAAGTCTACTGGTATTGCACGCAGGGGTGCAGGCAGGCAACCGGTTTTCGGGGGTGCCGCCTCGACAAAAGCAGCGGCCCTGCAGTCAGGTAAAAGGTCTGCCCGAACCGTGACGCAGCCGCGGGAAAGATCCGGTGATGGCCGGGCTGCATCAAAGCTGTGGGCTGTCAGCGCCCGCCCCAGAGACACCCGAGCGATTGCGGCGACACCGCTGCGAGCAGTAACGCACCTCGTCCCAGTTCGCCTTCCACTTGCGGCGCCAGGTAAAATCGCGCTTACAGACCGGGCAGGTTTTCACTGGCAAGTCACTTTTCTTCATGGGAAGTTCGCTTTGTTGGCGCGCGCCGGGGTTGACCGTTACTTAGCCGGGTACACTGCCTTCCACCCGGTATTGCGTGTTGGCTGCAGGTCAGTCAAGTCGGCTTGAACTGCTGTATGTAGTCGATGGAATGGGATCGGTTGATGGGAGCCTTACCCTCCAGTGAGTAGTCGTCATCGTATCCGAAGATATCCATATACTCGGCAAACAGCGGCCGGTAAAATTCGACGTCGGAGGGAGTGAACCAGTTGACCCATTCCCCGTAGGCGCGTGATCGTTCGACCCGGCTGTACTCCTTCCCCACCCGGGTACCCTGCTTGACCTCGAAACCCAGGTAATCGCCAACGGCGGCGAGCTTGCCATCGACAAGATCTTCGAATTTCAGTACCCAGCTATTTTCAACGGTCTGGACAAACCGTATTGCGCTATCGCAGGCGCGCTTGAGTCCCAGCCCGCTCCATTCGTGGTCAGCGCCCGTAAGGCGCAATGACTCCTGAAAAAGTGTTTGCACCGAAATCGGCTCACCCGAGACCTTGGCGCGAATCAGTGCCTCGTATTCGCTGAAAGCGGCAAGGTTCCCCATGCGTTTGAACAAAGCGGCCCTGTACAGCAGACGGCTGATTACGTTATCCCTGGGGTCTCGGCTGATGTAGACGATTCTATCGGGCCGGGTGAAATCGAAATCACTGTTGGCGGCCTCGCCCAGAAGTACTTTGGTGAGCGTGTGGTCATGGCCGCTGGCGGTAAAAACCGCTTCCATTTGGGCAGAGTTTTGGGGTTCGAACAGTGTCAACACGCTCCCGTCCAACGACTCGCGTATCGCAAAGAAAAGCGCCGTGGTACCGGACTTTGCCGGGCCGACAAGCAGAATGTGCATACATAAACCGCAGTGACTTCAAAAACCAGAGCGCTGATATTATCATCCGTGTTCAGCGAAAACGAATGTGTCACCATGAGCTTGGGCGCTATGGTGGGTCGCCGAAGCGGCGAATTCTAAACTACCCGCAGCGAGCCATCGCCGAATTATCGTATACAGGGCGTCGGCTTCGCGCTGGCGACGATGCCCCGGTGCTGCGCAACGTAACCTCCCGTTCGAGTTTGCCGGGAAAAGCAATGCTGTCATCGAACTTGCCCGCATACCCGAGCACAAAGTGCTGAAGCACGCCTGTGAAAGGCCAATGCATCGGCGGCGTCATTCCCCCTTCACCGCAGGACATGTCTCTATGGAAGAGTTGATACCGCCACTGCGCTCCATCGAGTTTGCAGGCAACGACGTATTTTCCTGGTCGCTGGCAGCAATCGTGGCAACGCTGGTCTATCTGCTGCTGGCGCTGCTGTTTCGCCTGCTCAAAAGCAACCTCCTGCGTTTCAGCAAGTTGACCGAAACCGTCGCGGATGACCTGTTGGCTTCTACCCTGGAATCCACCCGCCGGTTTTCCTTGCTAATAGTCGCACTCTGGGCGGGCACACGATTTCTCGAGCTTGGCTCGGTGGAGCGCTTCGTCAATCTGGTCGCATTGACCTTCGTTACCCTGCAGATAGCAATCTGGGCCAATCGAGCCGTTTCTGAGTACATTGCATGGTTTTCCGCTACCCGCCGCGACTCCGACCCGGGCAAGGTGTCCGCCGTACAGGGCCTGTCTTTTGTGGCGCGGCTGTTCATCTGGGCAGTCGCCGTGCTGCTGGTCATCGACAACCTGGGATACGACGTCACCGCACTGGTGGCTGGCCTCGGTATCGGGGGCGTTGCGATTGCGCTTGCCGTCCAAAACGTACTGGGTGATCTGTTCGCGTCGCTTTCAATTGTCATGGACAAACCGTTCGTGGTTGGCGACTTTATCATCGTGGGTGACCTCCTCGGTGAGGTCGAGAAAATTGGCATCAAGACCACTCGGGTCAGAAGTCTCTCGGGCGAACAACTGATATTTTCCAACTCGGACCTGCTCAACAGCCGAATCCGCAATTTCAAGCGGATGTACGAGCGCCGGGTCCCTTTTACCTTCGGCGTGATTTACCAGACCACGCCGGACCAGCTCGAAGCCATCCCGGTGATGGTACGGAGAATCGTCGAGGGCATCAGCAGCACACGATTCGATCGCGCCCATTTCAAGGGTTTCGGTGCCAGTTCCTATGACTTCGAGGTGGTCTACTACGTGCTGTCACCGGACTACGCCCTTTACATGGATATCCAGCAGCAGATCAACCTTGGTATTTGCCGCGGCTTTCTCGAACAGGGCATCGAATTCGCCTACCCCACCCGCACGCTCTTCATCAACCGCGAAACCCCTGACAGCAATCGTTAGCCCTGATGCTCACTGCCGCCAGACTTTCCAGTAGTGCTTGAAACGCCGTGCTCGGGCTTTAGGGCTCTCAGCGAACACCCGCGCGGCCAGAGGCCATACCTCGGCTTGCAACTGCCGCCGACGCTGGGCAATCAGTTCCGCCAGTGCCTGCCTGTCAGGCTCCTCGCCGAAGCGGTCCGGCTCGTTGTCTATGGTCTGCTGCAGCACCGCCAGGTCGTGCTCGTCACCCAGCAGGTCGGCAAGACCGTCCGCAGCCCTGCGCTCGGCCTTCATCATCGCCGGCCAGGTGTTTCGCAACAGGCGCTCATGGTACCAGTGATACTTCACCCGCTTGCGCAGTTCATGGAGATTGTCGGTGGTGGGGTCTGCCTGCGCGATCCGCAGCGCTTTACGGCCGCGCCGGTAAGTCTTTTTCAGTCCGCCGCTTAGAGCGGAAAAGCCGATGTCATCGATCACCCAGTGATCGACCCCGGGGCGGGCCTTGTGCATCTGCTGCAGAAAAGCCTCCAGTCTTGCGTCCAGTCCCGCGACATCGTCGCCGACCTGGTTGCGGCGATGGATTAACTCCCCGTGGATAGCGGCAAATCGCTCGCCGTCGACCTGTTCGCCACTGTTTTCGATCAGGCTTTCAAAGCATTCAACCACCGACTGCGCGTCTCGCAGGTAGGACAGCTCTCGAGAGGCATCGCGAAAAAAGCTGTTTTTTTCCCCGAAGGCCCAGAACCGGGGGCGCACGATACGAACCAGGGCTCGCAGCTTCTTGCAGCGTTTGCGCACCTGGTGGACCGTCTCGTGGCGATCGAGATCCGGGTCGTTGATCTCCGCGATTGCCTTGTCGATTTGCTCGCCGGCAACGAGGCGTACACTGCTCTGCACGGATCGGGTTCTGCGAAGGCGGTAGGCCATGGCGCACTCCTTATTGTAATCGGCGAGACTGATGCTCTCCATTCCCCATCATGCCGTTTGTGCCTGACCTTTTCCAGTCACAAATATGTCGGTTCCCCTGCCACTCCTCACCCCCACCCAAAGGGAACTGACCCATGCGAGTGTAGCGAGCGCTCTTCCTACCATGGGCTGTCACACCTCTGAATCAGGAACCTGAAACACTGAGTGCCGTCCGCCCTTCCTGGCACGCATCGCCGCACTGGCGCAAATAGCAGAACCGTCGTCGGGGGTTGTGGGGAGGAATCGTTGCGAGGTTTTAGAAAGCCGTGAAGGCTCGTTCGGTCGTGCTCCAGCGTCGGACCAGCCGCCCGACGAAAACTGTAGCGCAGTGGATTATCCTGACAAGGCGTCGATCCGCTTTCCCAAGCCCCACGTAATACTGGCTGAGTTCGCTGCGACTTAGCAGCTTGTTTCGATTACATGGAAAGACCACTTTTTCGCCGTAAGCTTTTTAACGACTGGAGTAGCATGATGGAAATTGCAAAAACCGTAGCAGCCGTATTTACCCTGTCATTTGCAGCGCTGTTCGCTTCGTTCAGCAATGCGGGCAGTCATGAAGGCCATGAAGGCCATGAAAAGAGTAAAAACATCGTACAGATAGCAGCGGGCAATCCCGACTTCTCAACGCTGGTAGCGGCACTGAAAGCAGCTGACCTGGTCACGGTACTGGAAGGGGACGGTCCGTTCACGGTCTTCGCCCCCACCAATGACGCCTTCGCCAAACTGCCGGAGGGCACAGTAGAAGACCTCCTGAAACCCGAGAACAAGGATCAGTTGGTTGCCGTTCTGACCTACCACGTGGTAGCAGGCAAAGTGACTGCGAAGGACGCGATGAAACTGTCAAGCGCCGAGAGCGTGCAGGGCAGCGACATCAAGATCTCCACCAAAGACGGGGCGGTGATGGTCGACAATGCCCAGGTTATAGGTGCTGACATAGACGCTTCCAACGGTGTGATTCACGTGATCGACAGCGTCATCCTTCCGGCTTCGTAAAGCCGCTCTGCAGTCTCCGGGCGACTGTCACAGTCGCCTTTTTTTGTTGGGGCAATTGACGGCGAGTCATAGGCTCCCTAACAGGAATGGCACTTAGTCAAGGAGAAATGCATAGGGTTTTCAAAGCGCCGCTCCGGGCATCTACCCCGTCAGGACACGCCGTAAACCCGTCCCTGGGGGCTCTGCGCCAACATCCCTGTCGGCGAAGGTCCTGCCGATAGACACCCGAATCGACTTAAGTAAGTGCCATTCTCCCTAACAGGCTTCTGAAAAACTATCTGCGTGGCGATCGCAGCGTTCAAAACCGGCTCAACCCGGTCATTTATTGCCCCTCGCCGGTTCTTGCCTTGCGCTCGCTGCCTAGAATACGTCTTTCAGCAGCCTGCCAAGGGACAGCAGATACTGCCTTGCCAAATTGACGATTCGCTCGGCGTGCAGGCTCCCCAGCTCTGACACCCTGGCGTCCAGTTCCGGGAACAGGGTGAATCGCTGCCGTCGATCGCGATCTTATCGGCCTGGTGCGGCGCAGAGGTGGACATCGTGCGTTCGGGTCACCGAACGCGAATACCGGATTTGATCTGGCCGGGAACGGCCTGGAGTTCGGCAGCAACGCTGGAACCCGAGAGGTGAACTACGATAAATGTTGACAGGCCCGCCATGATAACGATGCTCTCTATCCAGCTGAGGGTGGGCGGCCGGGCAAAATCGAGAATCATGGCCTCGTAGCCCCCGATATGGAATCAATGACGCAAGGGTATAGAGTCCCAACAGTCCGCCATTTTCGAACCGACCCAACAACAGTATTCCACGCTCATTCTGGTTGTTGAGCGAGACGCGCATTGTCCTGAGGTTTTCCGCCAAGATTAGCAATGCCCACCGCTATTGAGGGCAGACATGGCTCCCGTCACTTAATACCAAACCATTCTAAAAAAATATTTTTGAATGCCTTATTATTGTGACGAAGGGGAAGAGAATCCGTTTGAAATACATGTATATGGCGCTAGTATACAGTAATGGTTGCCTGGTCAAATGTAGCGGGGTTCCAATGGGACTCCAAAAATAAGAGAAGACCTGTTGAACAACACGCGGTTACCCAACTCGAAGCGGAACAGGTGTTTTTCAATCAGCCGTTGTTGGTGGTTCATAACGAAAACCATCCACAGGACGGGCCGCGTTTTCATGCGCTGGGACGAACGGATGCGGGGCGATTCCTTCATATCACCTTCACCCTGCGCTCTGCCGACACCCTGATTCGTGTCATTTCGGCACGCGACATATGCCGTTGATAACAGCCCGTCATGAGTAAAAAGAAAAAAGTTCCTCAGTTCAAGACTGAGGCAAAGGAACGCACCTTTTGGGAGGCGCACGATTCCAGCCAGTATATCGACTGGGGCCGGGCCCGGCCCGTTTCAATGCCCAATCTGAAGCCATCGACCAAGACCATTTCACTGAGGCTTCCCGAGAGCCTGTTTGACAGCATCAAGGTAGAAGCCAATAAACGGGATATGCCCTATCAAGCCCTGATCAAGGCGTGGCTGCAGGACAGCGTGAAAGCGAGCCGAAAAAACTAAGCGTCGCCGGCAGGATGTCAGGCTTCGAGTTCACTTTTTGCCACCGGCTCGTTGCGGTCGTTAACGAAGACCAGCTTGGGTGACGTAGCGCTGGACTCGTTGTAATCCACAAAGCCATAGGCCATTACGATGACCTTGTCACCGACTTCCGCCAGGCGAGCGCAGGCGCCATTGAGGCACATCGCCCCCGACCCGGCCTCCCCTTCGATAACATAGGTTTCAAAGCGTTGGCCGTTGGTGATATTGACCACCTGGACTTTCTCGTACTCATCGATGCCGCTCAACGCCAGCAATTCACTGTCGATGGTGATGCTGCCGACATAATTGAGGTTGGCATCGGTTACGGTTGCCCGGTGAATCTTGGCTCTCAGCTTTTCTATGAACATGGGTATCTCTCGTTCCTGGTTTGATAGCAACAGGCTCAGGCAACACGGGGCGAGCGTGCTCATCCCGGGAAGCGCACCCCTCCCCCAGAGCGACTCCCCCTGCCTCTGCCGTGTTCTATTGTAGCTTTTCGCCGCAAACCGGCACACCGGTGCCCTGCTGTCTTGCGCCACCCTGCTGGCCTGATAGTCCGCCTGAGGTCCGGGTTTGAATACCCCACCCCCGGGTGATGCAGGGGACTTTTCGATACCGGGTGGTGTTATTGGCTTTAGGTCGTTCCCGCTACTTAGCCGTGATTGAGTAAGCTGCGCGGGGAAAATGGATATGCAGCCTGCCAAACTCCGAGGTTTCCCGCGCTAGCACAATACGGTCCCGGGTCAGCGCTGCAAAGGTTCCAACGACCGGCACCACGCAGTAGTCTTCCGGTGCTACCTCCACCCGGCTGCCGCCCATCTGCGCCACCGGGATCCGCCGATAGCCACCGGTCAGTGGGTCGAGATTCGGCCGTGGAGGCTGCGTGGGTGAGAGCAGGGAAAACCAGGCGGTGTTGGTATAGCCGAACATCAGCCGAATTTTCTCCGAGTACGGTGAACCCTGGTAGTGATGCAGAATGATCGACTGATTCACAGGACAGCCTCCTTAAAATTAGCCGATGCATTGACCCGATGAGTACGACGCACAACAAGACTAATCGCCCACACGAAGGCCTCCCAGAAAGTCCAGTTTGCCCAGGGGCACACCGTTGGCGCGGAGTATCGCGTAAATGGTCGTGGCATGGAAATAGAAGTTCGGCAACGAAAAGGAGAGCACAAAGTTATCCGTGGTAAACGGCACCTCGGTGCTGCCCATTTTGAAAACCATGGGCTTGCCTGACAGCGCGTCCATGTCCTCCCGCCCGACCGCCTCGAGGCCGGCGATCGTGTCTGCGACAAGGGTCCGGAGCTTGCCGTAGTCCATGCCGCTCATTTTCGGGGGCGGCTGAAACAGTCCCGCTTCGAGCCCTCTGACGGCGCCCAGCGAGTGGTGACAAACCGAGATCACCTGAAAACTGAACGGTGCCATATCGTCCCGCAACCGATAACGGACGATATCCTGGAGGTCGAGCCCGGCGTCGCTGGCGTACTCCTCTCCCTTGGCGAGCACATTCGAAACGCCCCCCAGTACCTGCAAATAGCTGCCGACAGCGGTGTCATACAGTGACAGTGTCATAAACGTTTTGCCCTTTCAGTTGATAAACCCGCGCTGGGAAATCGGTCACGCGTGAAGCGCCATTGTCCCGCCGCGTCGGCGTATGGTATTCGCTAAGATGTCGGCAAACCAGCGATCCTGACTTGTAACCTTTGTGTTCCCGGCTCTGGCGATACCGCCCTCGCCGGTTCTGAAACCACCCCCGCCATGTTAGACTCGAGCCTAAAGCCATAAAAACAAGGCGTTTCTCCAGCTTGCTAGCGGTTATGTGAGCAATGTGCTCCCCCGTGCCGCGGAACCCACGGAGAACGAATTATCAATGAAAATGAACCTGGTATTTCGAGCCTGCTCATAAACTTGCCGGCAATGCATTTTCCAACGCCGGGCGCCGCCACCGCTCCACCCACGCCCGCCATTGCTCAACGCAAGTTTTGACGCGGTTCGGGAGCCCGTGCTCCCCTCCAGCCCTGGTCTTTCTCCAGAGCCAATAAAACACCTCCAACAGGATCAACAGGTTCATCACCAGAAAGATGCTGTTGATCCACGCCCTGGACGTATCGGATCGCTTCGCCCGGATGTAGTTGAGTCGGTAGCCGTTCTTGCCCTGACCGAACTTGCCCTCAATCGGAATCCGCTGCAGATACGCTTCGCGTCGCATGGCTGCCAGCCGTTTCAGCGCCCCCTGGTTTTCCTCGGTCACTTTCTTCGGCCTGCCCAGGGGCTTTCCTGCAAAACGGATGCCGCGGTCTTTGAGGTATCGACGGTTGTCCCGGCTACCGTAAAGCGTGTCGCCCAGAACCACTGCAGGATAAACACCATGATGCTCCCGATAGGCCTCGACTTGTGAGGGCAAGTCATGGCCTTCATGGAAAGCATCCCACCGCAGGTGATCGACTCGCGCCACACCGTCACCGGTGAGGCTGACACTGAGCTTGGCACCGAACTCCGTCGGCTTGTCCACTTTGCCGCGGACAATCGGCCGCACGTACGGCTGGCTGATGCTCACGATGCGATCATCGCAACGTCTGGTCTTGCTGTGGTACATCGCCCACTGTTGAGCAAACACATGCTGGATCACCCAGTACCGGTGCAACAGCCAGCGTGGCAGGGGTAATGGCCTATAAGCCGGAAAGTGCGTTAACAGCTGCTCAATGTGGCCCAGGTTGCGGCGCAGGTACTGCAGCTGTTGCTTGATGCCACGGCGTATCAACTTTGCGCCCGGGCGCTTCTTCTTCACGATGGCGAGGTAGGCCTTGCGCGCTTTGTGCCGGTAGGTCCGGGGCTTATGCGACAGCCCTGCCTTGGCATAGAGCCGGTCGATGATCTGTTCGCTGAACTCCCTGGCCTCATTCAGCAGGCTAAGGTCTGTCGGGAAGCGGATCGCCTGTGGTGCAACGGTGGCATCGAGGATCAGCTTTCCCTGATGCGTCGCTTCTTCTGCGGTAGGCGCCGGCTCGCCAGCCGAGCCCCCCGGTGGCGGGTTATCGTCGTTCTCCGCCGGTGTTTGCCGCTTTGCCACCCCCTTCTTCGCTTTGTCTTGCTCCACAGCCTCAATGACCGCCTCATAAAAAACATCAAACACGGATTGCCCCATACGCTTGCGGATCTCGACAAACAGCGACGGGACGAAAGGGGCTTCCATCTGATAACCGGGCAAGCCGACGAAGTATTGGAGATAGGGGTTTTCCTGAATCTGTGCCACGGTCTCCCGGTCGGAGAGGCTCAGCTTGTGCTTGATAATCACCGCGCCGATGACCAGGCGGGCATCTTTGGTCGGCCGCCCCTGTGTGCTGGAAAGGCCTTCGTAATAGGCCTCGGCCAGCGCGTCCCAGGGAATGCACTGACTCATCTTAATCCAGCGGTTGTTTTCATCCAGCGCGGTCTGGAAGGGCCAATCAAACTCTGCCAGGGAGAGCTGACGATGACTCTGTGTTCGGATCATGGGTGCACGCTTTTTAAAGGCGGGGGCTTGTTTTTCGTGCACCATTGTACCCCTGAAACGAGCAAATACCTATATGAATCAATGTATTAAGGTTTATGAGCAGGCTCTATTTCTGCTCTCCCTGGCGATTTGCGTGCCCATGGGAATCTGGGGAGTGCTGTCTCCGGAGGACATGACCTCTGCCGCAGTGGGCTTCACTCAATTTTCCATCAGCGGGGCGAGTTGGTATTGGCTGCTGCTGTGCACCGGATTTGTCATTCTGTCCGCTTACCTTGCCCTTGGACCCTACGGCAAGGTCAAACTCGGTGCCGACGACGAGGAACCTGAATTTTCCACACCGTCCTGGATTGCCATGCTGTTCGCCGGCGGCATGGGGGCGGGCCTTTTATTCTGGGGCGTCGCAGAACCGGTGACCCATTTCTCGTCGCCACCCGGTATGACCGGTGGCACAGCGGCCGCGGCGCGGGAGGCGATGGTCATCACCAACCTGCACTGGGGCTTTCACGCCTGGTCGATATACGGTGTCTGCGCGCTGGTGATTGCCTACTTCACCTTTCGCCTGGGCCAGCCGTCGATGATTTCGACGCCCATCAAAGCGCTGTTCGGCTCGGGAGCCGCCAGTGAAAAGGCAGGGACCGTCGCCGATGTGCTGGGGGTCATTGCCGTGGTGTTCGGGCTTGCCGGCTCGCTCGCCATGGGCGCATTGCAGCTGCGTTCAGGTCTGCATACGGTGTTTGACGTTCCGCAAACCCAAACCGTATCGGCGGCGATACTCGGCGCCCTGTTCGTTTGCTACATGCTCTCGGCAACGACCGGCGTCGACAAGGGAATTCGTATCTTGTCGAACCTGAACATGGTGATCGCCCTGGGCATCATGGCGTTCGTTCTGGTATTCGGTCCGACGTCCTTCATCCTGCAGAGTTTTACCAATACCATTGGGGAATATACCTCGCGCTTCGTCGAGATGTCGTTCCGAATGTTGCCCTACGAGGGACTGAACGACTGGACAGTGGGCTGGACCCTGACGTATTTAATCTGGTGGCTTGCCTGGGGTCCGTTTGTGGGCATATTCATTGCACGCATTTCCCGGGGCCGCACCATCCGCGAGTTCTGTGTCGGGGTGATCCTGACACCCACCCTGTTCTCGATGCTGTGGTTTGCCACCTTTGGCGGCACCGGCATCTACATCGAGCTTTTCGGGCCGGGTGGTCTCTCGGAGCTGGTTGCTGAGGATGTCTCGGCGGCGCTGTTCGCCTTCTTCCGCGATTTTCCCCTGGCCAATGTCCTGAGCTCACTGGCAGTACTGCTTATTTTCGTCTTCCTGGTTACCTCCGCCGACAGCGGCACCTTCGTGCTTTCGATGATGACCACCGAGGGTAACCTCAACCCCCCGACCAGCTACAAGTTCATCTGGGGTGTGCTGATAGCGGCACTGACTGCATCCACCCTGTTCAGTGGCTCTGTGGATGTTGCCCGCGCCATGGCGGCGCTCGGGGCGATCCCGTTCTCTGCCATCCTGGTATTGCAGGTTGTCAGCTTTCTGCGGGCATTGCGCAAAGAGCGGGGCCCCGGCCCCATCGGCCTTGCCCTGCGGGGCAAGGTTCGGGGCAAGCGACCCGCTGCGGCAACCCAGGCCGCCGCTGCTGGGGCCAAGGAGTCGACAGGATGATGACGCGTAACCCCAGCCTGGTTTTTGCTGTGCTGCTTGCCATACTACTGAACGGCTGTGCGAGGGAAGCCGTGGTGGTCGGCTCCAAGGATTTTGCCGAAAACCGCGTGCTAGCCGAAATGTTCGCCCTGATGCTGGAAGAGGCCGGTCTACCTGTGGAGCGGCGCATTCCCCTGGGGGGCAGTGCCGAAACCTTCGAAGCACTGCGATCCGGCGCCATCCATGTCTATCCCGAATACACGGGCACTGCCAGTGCCCTGCTGGGTCTGCCCTGGAACGACGAAACAACGGTGCGGATCGCCGCTGAGTTTGCGAAACTGGGTATTCAAGTGCTGCCGCCGCTGGGGTTTGAATCGAGCTACGTGGTCCTGGCCGGGGAGGATTTCGCAGCGCTGGGGAACCTGGAATCGACCGGCGACCTTGCCAGACTTAACGGGGAATTGCGCCTTGCCGTGATGGAAGAGTTTTCCCAGCGACCGCTTGACGGCTTACAGCCGTTTCTCGACCGTTACGGGCTGGTATTTTCCGCGGTGGAGGTCATTACCGGCGCAGACCACTCGATCCTCTACCAACGGCTGGTCGACAACGAGGCCGATGTCGTTGTGGGTTTCGCGACCGACGCACAAATCAGCGACTTTGGACTGCGAACACTGGAAGACGACGCCGGCTTCTTCCCTACCTATACCGCAGTCCCCCTGATATCCGCGGCGGCGCCAGCAGCAGTCACCACTACCCTCGCCCGGCTGGAGGGAAAACTGGATGCCCGACGTATGGCCCGCCTCAATGCCGAGGTCGAGATTGGCTACCGCGACCCCCGTAAAGTCGCCCTCGAGGCACTTGCCGAAGTCGGCCTGATCGACCCCGCCTCTGTGGTCGACGACCCACCTCTGTCGATAGCTGTCAATCACTCCGAGGTGGGAGGCGCGATGGCCAATACGGTCTTGCAGGCCGCCCGGGAAGCAGCCCCGGGGCGCAACGTGGTTTTCGAGCACAGCACCGCACCGGTATCCCTGGTTCTCGAAGGGCGCTCCCGGGCAGCCCTTGCCCCGAGTATCGCCCAGTTCGACATCAGTGCTGAAGGCGCGCAGCGGCGGCCGGGCATCGAGACCGTCGCGGCGGTGGGATCTTACTACGTACACGCGTTTGCACGCTCCAACGGACCCGACGCGCTGGGAGACGCAGCGACTATCGCGACTGGTCCCCCAGGTTCTGCCGCCGAAAAGCTGGGCCGCATTATCGCCAGCGCGACCGGAAGTCAAACCCTTGCCCTCGCGGCTGCCGACACCGAGGCGGCGATCGCAGCCCTGCATGCGGGTCAGGCGGATGCCGCGATCGTCATTGCGCCCCCCGGTCTTGGCAATGTTGAAGCCGCCCTGGCGCGTGCAGACGACATCCGCCTGATCACCGCAGACGATTGGTGGCAGGGCGCGGTAAAACTGGGGTTTCCCTTCCTGCATTCGGCAATCCTTCCAGCGGGCACCTATCCTCCCAACCAGGAAGCTGCCATTGCCACTCTGGCAATGCAGGCGACGGTGGTGGGCCCGGGGCGGGCTGACCAGGCAATGGGAATTGCCGGACCCTCGACCTATGTTGAGAAAGCGGGGCCAATTACCGATGCTGTGGTGCTCGCGTTCAACGCAGCGCTGGGTCCTCATCCCGATATCAGCCCCCTGCTCAACGCCGCGGCAGCCCTGCGGCCAAGGGTTGAGCCGGGGCATCAGGCGCTCAACCAGAATCCAGGCTACACCGCTTTTTCCCTGGGAATTCTCGTCTTCCTGGGGTGGGCGCTATGGTTGCTGATCAAGCCGGAAAAGGAGCGTTGAAATGAGCGATGCGGTGGTACTCGCCTCAATTGACCTGACCCAAGAAGACGCCGCTCGTGCCGTCATTCGCGAAGCCGCTTTCGAGGCGGCGGCACGGGGCTTTAGCTTAACGGTGGTGGCGGTAGTTCCTGAAGCTTTCACCGGCCTGGATTGGCGTTACGTCATTCGCGGATCCAGGAAACAGGTTCCCGCCGGAGAGCGCAAGGAATTGGTTAAGCAAACGCTGGCCCGGGTGAACGAATTGGTCGCCGAGGAAACCGCCGAGGATATGGAGACAAACACCATCGCCCTGCTCGGCGTGGTTTACGAAAAAGTACTGGCGGCTGCCAACGAGCTGCGAGCTTCCCTGGTCGTCATTGCGGCGGGCACCGAGTCGGGTACGGGGCTCCAGGACCTCGGGCCCAATGCTACACGGGTGGCACGTCATGCCCGCTGCCCGGTGCTGCTGGTACGTCACGACGAGGCCTGAACCGACGCGCGTCCGAAGACGACATCGGCTTGCTGGCAAAGCGATGCCAGGCAGTCGACCTAGCGCCAAACCCCGCGCGTTTAGATTACAATGGCATCTCGGCGCGTCTTGCGGGTGTCACGAACGATGTCACATTGCCTTGCCGAAGGCTCGTTAACCCACAGTACGAGGCGGCCCGGAGCCAGCTTGTTTTTTCCTTGCAGGACAGGTAGTTTTTCCGCTTGCCCACGGTCAGGGTAAACTCGAAACCTAGATCGGCCAGCAGGCGCAGCCAACGCTGAACTGTGGGCTGCCCGTTCAGGGAACGGCTGCGCTACCCCCCAGGCAACGGCGCCTCACTTCTATAATGGCGAGCGCTAGCAGCCAATGGCATGGACTTGCCCTGCCCGGGGAGCAATAATCGGCACTGCTTGCCATCGCCAACGGCTCGATATAAGAGAGATGCAGATAATGAGCTTTTTCAACTGCGAGGCGCCCCATTGCGGGGAGTGTGCCGCCGGCATCACCATCACCTCCCGCAGCCGCAACCTGGACGGATTCAATGTACGCCGGGTGCTGCCCGCCCCAAGCCAGAGAATGGTCGGGCCCTTCGTCTTCTTCGACCACATGGGTCCGATCGATTTCGCCCCCGGCCAGGGCATCGAAGTCCGGCCCCACCCCCATATCGGAATCGCCACCATTACTTATCTATTCGAGGGAGAAATCCTTCACCGGGACAGCCTCGGGGTCGTCCAGCCCATCCAGCCGGGTGCAGTAAACCTGATGACCGCGGGATCAGGTATTACCCACTCTGAACGACCCGGCGCGGATCACCAGCAGCAATCGCGCTTGCACGGGATTCAGTCCTGGATCGCCCTGCCCCGGGAGTTACAGGAGATGGACCCGGCTTTTCGCCACTTTCCCGCCGCAACTTTGCCCTTTATTGAAACCAACGGCATGCAACTGCGTTTGATCATGGGGGAACTGCTGGGAGAGGTTTCTCCGGTCACCACCTACTCGCCGACACTCTATGCCGAGTGTCTACTCGAGGCCGAAGCCCAGCTCGAGTTGCCCTTCGCCGCGGCTCAACTGGCGATTTATGTGGCAGAGGGGACGGCCGACGTTTGTGGCAAGATGCTGACTGCCGGCGAGATGCTGGTATTGCATCCCCGGGAGCAGGTATCCCTGCGCGGACAGCATACGGCGCGGCTGATGCTGGTGGGTGGAGAACCGCTGGGCCAGCGTCACATGTTCTGGAATTTTGTCTCTGACGACCCGGTGCGCATCGAACAGGCGAAGACTAAATGGCGGGAGGGCCGGTTTCCCCGGGTGCCCGGCGACAACGAGTATGTTCCCCTGCCCGAATAAGGCCCGGATAACGGTGCCATTGACACACGCGATAGCGACCACTGAGCCCGATGATGCCAAGATCGGGATATAAGCCTAGTCCTTCTTATATAAAATGGTTATATGTGACGATGGTCTTACAGACAACAGCAGTGATAAGCTCGAAGATAGCAAAAATTAACGTTTGAACTGTTAAACATTGCCGCTAGCGGCAAAGGATGACTTGGCGTGCAGACCCGTAGCCTGGGATGGATTGCAATGGCCTTTATGGCACTGTCACTCCTTGCTTGCAGTCACCCCATCGAAATCGTCGGCCGAGGCGATGTAGTTTCGGCTACCGGCTCCCGTGATTGTTCGCTGGAGGCTTTCCAGGCCGGGGATGAAGCCTGCTCGGTAAATTTCGTTTACGGTGAATATTACGAGACCTATTTTGCCGTCCCACACAGCGGCTGGCAGTTTGAGAAGTGGCTGAATTATTGCACGGATGACGCCCTTGGCGAATGCAGCTTTACCGTTTCCGGGCATATGGTAGAAAAGGCCGCGGGGGCACAGGTGCCGCCGTTGGTTGCCGTATTTACCCGGGCTTCGGGATTCGAACAGGTGGAAAACAACCCGTCCGATTTACCCGCAGACAAATCGATACCTGCAACCCGACCAGCACCGGCGCCCAAACCCAAGCCTGAGACCCAGCCGAAGCCCGAGACCAAACCCGCGCCGGCTCCCAAACCCAAACCCGTAACCCAGCCGAAACCCGAGACCAAGCCCGCGCCTGTGCCCAAGCCGGTACCTGTAACCCAACCCGCACCTGCGCCCAAGCCGGCACCTGTAACCCAACCCGCACCTGTGCCCAAGCCGGCACCTGTAACCCAACCCGCACCGGTGCCCAAGCCGCTACCTGTAACCCAACCCGCGCCTGTGCCCAAGCCGGAACCTGTAACCCAACCCGCACCTGTGCCCAAGCCGGCACCTGTAACCCAACCCGCACCTGCGCCCAAGCCGCTACCTGTAACCCAACCCGCGCCTGTGCCCAAGCCGGAACCTGTAACCCAACCCGCACCTGTGCCCAAGCCGGCACCTGTAACCCAACCCGCACCGGTGCCCAAGCCGGCACCTGTAACCCAACCCGCACCTGTGCCCAAGCCGGCACCTGTAACCCAACCCGCACCGGTGCCCAAGCCGCTACCTGTAACCCAACCCGCACCTGCGCCCAAGCCGGCACCTGTAACCCAACCCGCACCTGCGCCCAAGCCGGCACCTGTAACCCAACCCGCGCCTGCGCCCCAGCCGGTGCCTGTCAGTCAACCGACAACCGAACCCGCAGTCAGCACGGCTGCGACGGCAGCGGCCATTCCGGCGGCTGACAGCAAAACTCTCGAGAAAGCGATGCGTACAGTCAGCTTGCGTTGGACACCACCAGCAAAACGGGAGAACGGCGCCGCCCTGTCGATCAACGAAATACACCGTTACGAAATCATCGCCAGCCCGGTCACGGGGGGTCAGTCGCGGGTCTATATCGTGAAGGATACCGGGAGCAGCAGCTATACCATCCGCAACCTGGAGCCAGTGGCCTATGAGTTCCACATCGTGGCAGTTGACAAACAGGGGCTCAGCAGTAAGCCCTCCGCGTCGGTGGTCCTGAAGTAGTGCGCCGCTATGTGGTGAGTGGTACCGCGCTTTGAAGAGAAGCTCAAGCAGGCACTGATCGAGAAAAGATTGCCCCTGCCTTTGAGCTTGGTTAGCAATAGCTGACGCGGTATTTGACCTGGACAAATTCGTTGGAGAATACAATCGCCGAGGAATTTTCCAGTTTGACGCGCTGTTTGATTTTCCCGAAAAGAGGAATGCCTTCACCGAGCAGTACCGGGATCCGGGTGATGATAATCTCGTCAATCAGTTTGCGATTAATAAACGATGTGATGGTTGCGCCGCCATCAATATACGCGTGTTTATGGCCCCTGCGCTCCAGTTCGATCATCAATGTCTGAATGTCGCCTGAGTACATTTCAACGTATGCACGCAGGTTTTCCGGCGGCTCAGGCAGTGTTTTGCTCAACACAACAATAGGCTTATCACCGTAGATCCATTGCTCGGGGGTCAGGTTCATGCTGGAAATCGTCTGCATACATTTGCGCCCCATGACCATGCAGTCGATGGAATTGATAAAAGCCTGAAACCCCATATCGTCAGAGCCCATGTCGGCTTCAACGTTACCGGCGGTATCAAGCCAGTCAAGACCGCCATCGGGGCTTGCTATGTAGCCATCGACACTCGCTGCTATATACACAGAACATTTCATCCCAGGGCCAGTACCTTCTCGTTAAGGCGCTTCAAGGTTTCCCAAGCACGCCAGAGGAATCTCGCCCCACGGCCCATTTTTTTGTCCGTTAGCGGCAGCTGCAGACGCCGTGTCGAGGGGCTTTCCATTTCGTGCGCACTTTATCTCACTTCGAGGCTCCCGACACTCAACCAAAACACCCGAGGACTGACAAGGCTCCACATAAGCATTTGCTGAACGGCCCGGGCCAACCGTGTTAACCTTTGCCGATGAACGGGCTCAATCCGGGACAGAGCAACCAGCCCCAGCGTCGAGCATAAAAAGCCTATGAGAACCCGCCACTCCAAAGCCTGGCTGATTATCCCGGCAATCATCATCAGCCTGGTGCTACTGCTGATGCTGGCCCTTCCCAGGCTGCTCGACCTGAATCGCTACCGTGGGTCGATACAGAACCTGGCGGCGGAACATCTTGGGGCGCAACTGCGTATAGGGCCACTACGCTGGGGGATCACTCCAAACAACAGTATTTGGCTTGAAGCCGAAACGGTGTCAATGACGGGGGATCCGTTACCCGGGGCAAGTCTCGGTGTTGAAAAAATCACGGTCAAACTCGCGCTCAGCCCTTTGCTGCAGAAAAAGGTGGTCATCAAGGACATCTTGCTGGAGAGTCCCGAGCTCAATATTAAGAAGGTTGACAAAACTGAGCCAACAAGCGCCGAAAGTACCAAACAAGAGCGCGCGGCAACGGCCCAGCCCTTTTCGGTGGAAGTCGCATCGCTGCGGATTGAAAACGGCCAGCTCGTATTTTCGGATACGCGCAGTGGCGAGCGGCTACCCGATCTGCACCTGGATGCTATCGAAGTCACCATCACCCAACCCCAACCGGGGGCCAGGGCCAGGTTTAGCCTGGCAGTTCGGCAAACGTCGCCCGGCCTCGAAGACGGGGGCCGGCTTTCCGCCAGCGGCTCGCTGACTGGTCTTACGCCAGCATTCAGCCTGGAAGAACCCGGGCTTGACGTTGAGGCCAATATTGATGCACTGGCGGCGGAAGCAATAGGGCCGTGGCTTGGCAGTGCGTTAGCCGAGCGCCTTGGCGGCAGTATCAGCGCCACGGTCAACTATCAGGGATGGCCGGGGGGACCCGGCAATGTCGACGGTCAACTCGACTTGGGACAGTTCAGTTATTACGACCCGGCACTGTGGCACCACCCGGTTCCAGGGGCTGGGGCCAAGCTGCAGTTCAAAGCACAACTGGCGGCTGACTCGGTGCGGTTCGATCAGCTCGCACTTGCCATCAACGACATCAAAGCAAATGCTAAGCTAAGGCTGAGCAACTTTAAACAGCTCCAGGTAAGCAATGGCTCCCTCAACGCCGAAATCCCGCTCAAGTCTGCCGGCCCGCTGTTACCCTGGGTGAAACTCGCAGCGCTTGAAAAACAGCTTAAAGCGATACTGGAAGAAGGAGGCAGCCTGCAGCTCATTGATGTCCAGTTGCCGCAGATCGAGCTGGCAAAGCAGGACATCGATCGGCAGGCCCTGTTTGACGCGATAACCGGATCTGTGCGTTTTTCCGGGCTCTCGGCACGGCCCCTGGATTCGATGCCCCGCATCGAAAAAATCAACGGCAATCTGTCCGTCGCAGACGGGGTACTGTTCGGCGACGACATCACCGCCAATATCGGGCCTTTGCGTCTTCCTGTATTTAGAGTAAACGTCCATCAGCTCCTGGGGGAATCAAAATGGGCCGTCAAAGCATCGGGACCTGTTTCGCTTGCGGCAAGCTCCACTGACGGTATCCAACAATTGCTTAAAACCTATAGTTTGGCAAGGCTCAGTACCAATGCCCTGGTCGACGCTGAGCTGAAATACGACAAGGCCAAGCCCGACCAATGGCGGGCGAAGGGTTCCCTGCGAATCGATGACCTCCAGTTGACTACCCTGAAGAATAACCAGGCCGAGCTGCGAGGGCTGGTGGAGTTTCAACAGGACAAGGGCCTGAAGCTGCAACTCAAGGGGATAAGCGGCAACATCAACCAGGCTCCCGTAAGGGTCGATGGCACCATCGGCCGCCCGAACAAAAAAGATCTACAACTGGACCTCAAGCTAAAGACCACTGATCTCGAGCTTGCCCATCTTGCAGATGTCGTACCAGCGCTGCAAGCGATTGCCGTGAACGGCAGCATCAATACCGACATGTCGATTTTGTATGACGCGAGCCGACCAAACAAAACCAGTCTGAAGGGCGCTTTTCGTGGCAGTAAACTGGGACTGCAAACCGAAGCATTCAAGATCGACCAGGGGGACACTCAACTGCAACTTGCTGGCAAGCAGGTCATCATCAAGAAAATGGCATTGCGGTTAAACCAGCAAGCCATCGCAGCCTCTGGAAACCTGAAGCTGGACCCGGATTTGCGCGGAAGGCTCTCCCTCACCTCCCCTGACCTCAACCTCGACCGCCTGTTGGCAGCCCGCTCGAACCCCCCGCCCCCGGTAGCACCCACAACGGGCGCTGCCCCGGGTGAGAGCCAGGCCCCCGCGCGATTACCCGAGTTTATCCAGCGAGCGACGCTTGTCCTTCATGCCGATGTCAGTAAGGGCGTGTATCGCGATCTGACTTTTACGGGTTTAAAGCTATACGTCGACTATGACCGCGAAGTCGTCAAAGACCACCAGTTGTCCTTTTCCATTGCTGGAGGAACGGTGAAAACCAGCGGACGGTTAGAGCTTGGGGACCTGTCCCGAATCAAGTTCGATACCCGGCATGAGCTTGCCAGGCTTCGGGTAGAGGAGCTACTACCGGTCATCGTGGGTCGCGCGGCGTCTACCAGTGGACCGCTTAGCAGCAGTGGTCATATTAGCGGCACAACCGGCAAAGCGTTGCTGGCAAGCCTGCGGGGTGACTTTAGCCTTGACGCAGGCCCTGGGCGCATAGCAAGAGTTGGCCCGGTTTCCAAAACCTTTTTCAGCGTACTCGAATTTGTCAATATCCAAGGGATAATAAAGGGCTCGATGGGCAAAAACCTCGCGCAAAAAGGCATTGGCTTTGACTCGCTGACCTTGGCGGTCAGGCTTGATCCGAAGGGTGCACACATTGATAGATCGGTTTTTATCACCCCCGCATTCAACACCACGGGTCAGGGCCTGGTTCGGCTTACCGACCAGGTCATGAATATGGAGGTAGAGCTTGCGGTTTTTGGCTCAATAGACAAAGCCCTGGGACTGGTCCCGCTGGTTGGTTCCGCGGCAAGTAACATCACCAAGGTCTACCTGAAGATTGACGGGCCGCTGGAGAAACCAAGGGTCAGGGTGCTCCCTGCCCGGGGCGTTATCGACACAGTGAAAGAGGGCATTGAAAATCCCGTCAAGGAGATCGGCAGGGGCCTGGACTCGCTGCGGGGCATGCTCGATGGCAAGGAGAAGCGGCCAGAGTAGCGCGAGCCACGCGCTGCCAGCAGGCGCACCACTTTGCCGTCTTCGATGTATTGCGGGTGCAGATAGCAATAGATCAATCGCATTTTTCTACTGCAACAAAACCGCAGTACGTCACTGGCACATAGCCCCAGTTGGCGGCAGCCCGCTCAGGGCTGATTTCACTGGTCGCTTTTCTCTTCAAAAGTGATTTGTGTTTCTCTGGGGGATGCGTGCGAAAACAACCCTTACAGCCTGTTAGTTGATACCAAATCAATGTTTTGATGGGGAATCAAATTGGAACGAATTCTGGACAGTGATGCTTTGTTTGCTCGCGGTCTGTCAGGGGGCAGGCGTCGCGTAAGCTCTCAGGGGCGAAACCTCGGGGGAAGGACCTCGGCACCGGGTGTAGCACTGAACTATGGAGATTTGAATTTCGCGCTGTACCCTGTGCGTGTACAGTATCGGCAATCTGCTCTGGAAAAACCTTGTTGGCTTGGTGAAACTTTTTAATAGCGAACTCCGGGTGCAAATACCCTGACTGTCAATTATTGGCGCCTCAACTTTTGGATTGGATTGCAAGACATACCTGTCCGTAGGAAATTGTTCGCTCATATTCATCGGCTAAAGCGCCGTCGATGCGCCGCTTCCCGCCAGTCAATAAATAGGCAGGAATATGCTGGCGTGGTTCAGATGCCATTTCGACTTTCCATGAAGGTGTACCGCCATAGCATGAGTCCTTGACCAGCCCGTGTGTGTATGCTGCGCAGGCTATGCATCGATGCTCGGGCAATGTTTCGAGATAGCTCGCAAAGCCATTGCGATAGCCGGTCCGTGGTGGGCGACCACCGGCTTACCTGTCGTCAGCAGCGCGACGGAAATATCCCGCTGTGGGTCAGCCCAGTTCAGTATATTGCTGAGTCCGATATGGCCGTAAGCCTGATCGGTATCGGGGCCATATATACCTATCGGGCTACCTCCCAGCATCAGGCCTGCACTGTAGCGCATGGGGATAAGAAACGATTTGTCGAACTTCGCTTCGCTGACTTCCAATGTCGCCCGGTGGATCGTCAGGGGATCGAATATCTGCCGGCCATCCCACTTACCCTGGTCTAGTATCATCTGAAAGAACCGGGAGACTTCTTCCGCTGTCGCGGTCATGTTCGCCGCCGGAATCGGGGACTCGTAGAACTGCCGTTCGTTGGAGAGCTCCACGATTCGGCCGAGGTTCATGCCAAGCAGGTGCTGGGCATAGCGATTGATGGGAAAGATGATCTTGGGACCTGTCATGTAGTTCAGGGCGATCTTATCCCAGTCCTCCGCTTCGATGCCGTAGTCGAAGAATCGCATTGCCATCGGTTCTTTGACATGCTGGCGCCAGTAGTCCTGAATGCCGCTACCGGTCACCCGTTTGATCAACTCGCCGACAATGTAGCCACCGGTAACCGCGTGGTAGGCCTGCTCGCGACCTTCTCGTAACGTGGTCGAGGTTTCGCACAAGATGTGGACAACCGCATCAGGGTCGGCCAGGGTTTCGACGGATACGCCTTCCGGTATCTTGGGAATGGCGCTGCGGTGCGCCAGTACCTGAAAGATCGTGATCCTGTCCTTCTTGTTGGCGGCAAACTCGGGTATGTAGTGGCTCACAGGGTCAAGCAGATTGATCTTTCCCTGTTCGACAAGCTTGTGAACGAGCATGGCCGTAGCGGCCTTGGAGGAAGAAAAAATGCAGATTGGCGTATTGGGTTGTGCCAGAAGTTTAGGCGTATGCAAGGCGTCACCCGGACCGTTGCCGCGAGCGTGGCCTATGGCCCTGTTGAAGACAATCTCGCCTCGGCGCCTCAGGCAGAAGGTGATGGCAGGATAGACGCCGGTGCGGTAGAGATTCTCGATGTTGGACCAGATGGTATTGGCGCCTTTCTGACTGATGCCGACCGATTCCGGATCGACCTCCTGCGAGGAGTCGTAGGTAGTGACCGACGATAAATCCCGGGCGACACTTATGGTATTCAAAAATGGCTTGGTTAGAGTGTCGATTATCTCCATTGAATCCTCTCCTGGCACTACCTCTTTACCGACGACTACTGGAAGACTTTTCCGAAATTGCGGAGAATCGCGATATTCACATCAAGGAGCTTAAAGCGAATTGTCACTGAAGTCGACATCGGTATCGAAGCGAGGCTGACGCATAAGCAACAGGATCATCTCCTTCTCAGCCTGCCTTTTCGGCGTCGATGCGCCAGAATGGCAAGTTGCGAAAACATAATTCAGATAATGAGGAGCGCCAACGATGGGCATTACACAAGTTGGTGTTGATATAGCAAAATTTGTTTTTCAGAAGCACGTGGTGGTCAGGCAGGGCAAGTTAGCGTAGCAGGTTAACACAATCATCATCAATGGCATGAGAAACCTTCCGATCGTGTACCTCTCGGCGAAGAAGTTGGGATCGAAGCCTGTGTCTTAGCTCTTCACTGGGCAGGATTGAGCGCGGATGATGTTGATCGACCGCGCTTCAGTAGTTGTCGGCTTCAGCAATCGAGCGCTTTCGCGTTGTCTCCCTTCAGCGTGCGGCCACGGTCTCGTTCACTTCGTAAAGAAGATTGAAAAGCCGCTCGAAAAAGGGTGCGGCGGAGAGCTGTCGTATTGGTGCAGGTTGTTCGGTACTGTCGGGTTTCGCGAGGCTGAAACCGTTGACGAAAACCGCGAAACTGAGGGTCCGGCCGCTGCGATCGGTGAGATAGCCGGCCAGGTTGTAGTGGCCGGCCAGATGACCGGTTTTGGCGCGTATGTTACCGCGCAGCGGTGGCCGGTTAAATCCGCGACGGTGTTGCAGGGTGCCACTGATACCGGATACCGCCAGCGAATTCACCAGGCTCTGGTCTTTCATCCTGGCCATGTGGGTGAGCGTATCGATGACATTGGTCACCGTAACCTGGTTGTGCGGCGACAGTCCCGAGCCATCGGCCAGATAACTGTTGTCGAGAGAGACGTTGGCCTTGTCCTGAAGAATCTCGCGCACGGCGGCTGCCCCGTTGCGGTAGTTACCGGGAACTGAATAATGAGTGCCGCCGGTGGTCTTGAACAGTACGTCAGCGATCTGATTGTCCGACCGTTGCAACATATGCCGCAGATAATATCCCAGTGGCTCGGATTGGTGAGCTGCCAGCAACCTGGCCTTGGTGTTGTCGGTGCGCTGGCGGATGTCGCCCTTGATGGTGATACCCAACTCCCTGGCCTCCTGGCGCAGCGTTGCCTTGGCGTAGTGTACCGGGTCGACCACGGCCACTTTCAATGACAGGGGCAGTTCTCCTGAAACGATGCATCCGTGCAGCCCGTAGAGGCCTCGCTGTTGATGGCGCAGCTCCAGTCGGCAGAAAAGGCGCTCGCGCTCGCCTGGGCTGACAATCCTGGCATAGCTGTTGATGGCGACGGGATTGGCTGTGGTTGTGACGACCTTTGCCGTATCTCCGCTTTTTCCTGCCCGGACTGAAGCCCTGAAGCAGTTGCGATCGAGGCTGATTGCGGTTGCCGGGGCCGCGAAACACGTGTTGCGATTGTCCCAGCTCTGCGCGTCGGACCAGTGGTGGCCATTGAAAACACCGCTGTCCAGGTAAACGTTGTTAACTTCATTTCCCAGACCGTTAGCCATGGCTTTTGTGAGCAAGCGGCGCAGGTCACTTCGGTCGAAATAGGGGTCGCCGCTGAAGCGAACCACCAGATCACCATTGGCCTGCTGACGCAATTCCGTGTTAAAACGAAAATGGGGGCCAAGTTGATAATAGGCTGCGGTAGCAGTCAACAGCTTGACAGTGCTTGCCGGGGTCAGCAGACGCTCGCTGTTGTGCTCAAACAGGGTTTTACCCGATTCGTCGCGAATGACGGCGGCGACAGTGGCGCCCGGGGGTAACAATGCGGCGGCAGTTTCGAGGGCCCGTTGGTAAGAGTTGCTAACAGCCCACGCAGGATAACTTAGGCCTGCCAGGTAAAGGCAAAGCAATAGGCTGTGGAATAGCTGCGGTCTGCGATACATCAATGACATTTGCCTTGGTTCACTGCAAATTATTCAAGCGTTCTCGAATAAGACTTTCTCATGTGTGCCGAGCCCAGTCGCTGCGCTCGTCATTTTTACGCGTGGCACCCATGCCGGAGAAAGATTCTTGCAGTTGTTGCAGTTCCTGTCCACTCAGGGGCATGAAGGAATGCCAGGCACCATGCTTTAACCTGCCCAATCTCAACGCCAGCGGATTACCATTAGCAAGCTGTTGAAAAACTATCTGCGTGGCGATCGCAGCGTTAAAAACCGGCTCAACTCGGTCATTTGTTGCCCCTCGCCGGTTCTTGCCTTGCGCTCGCTGCCTCGAATACGTTTTTCAGCAGCCTTTTAGGGCACCAGGGATGGCTGCCCCTTCCAAATTTTTTCGTCCGATGCTTTGCTTAGTGTCACCAAGGTAATTTTATGACCGGTGCAACCTGCAAACGGAGCAAATGCTGTGGCCCAAAGTCATCGGGTGACGCGACGTAGTACCAATACTGAAGCCCGAACTTCCAGGCCCGGCCGCCGATTAATGCCGTCTTTGAACCACCAATGCCGACAGGAAATGTCCATTTATTGCCACTGTCGGCTTTATGGTTGTACGAGAAGGTCGGGCCGGCTCCAAAAACCCACCCGTTCTTGACATTGAAGGAATAGAAATACTGACCACCCGTGACACTGGTAGCGTTTTTATTGCTGCCAGCGACATCCCACTGATGACTGGCGATCATGCCGATAACTCCCCAGGGTCTCATTAGCGCTACAATCACTTCCGGACCCAGCAGCCATTGATCGAGGCCGAGGGCATCATCCGTGGCGGTCGGGATAGCACCAGCCACACCACCGCCATAGATAAGACCGGTGGGCGACGAGTTAAAAACGGCGATGTCGTATGTAATATCGCCTAACTCAAAGCTTTTTTCCTCGAAGCCATCGGAGCCGGGCACATCCTGTTTAATAATTATTGGAAACAGCGGGCGAACGAATAAATTGGCAGTGTCTGTGAGTGGATAAGGCATACCCGGCTGGAAGCTTAGTTTTGACGCATTCGCGCTATCTGCCCCGGGAAGATCACCCTGAAAAGCCGTGTAATCAAAGAAAAAATTCATCGTCCCGAGTGTTGTGTTCGGGTTGGCAAGTTCTGCGGCGACTTCCGCAGCCGAAGGAGAGCTTAAGGATCCGTCAGCACCTGCCGGGGTCTCACGCTCATAAACTTTCGCTTCTCTATCAACCACCCGGAACAAATAGCTTTTCGTGCCATCGACATGGACGGCGCGAAACTCATCCGGGTCGTCAAGGTTGTTTTCGAATCGATAACAGTTGGTTTTTATGTCTGTCGTGTAACAGACCTGGTCGTCACCTTCAATCTTCCAGGTACGCCGAAACTTTCCATCATAAGCCGTAATAACGGCCGTACCGTCTGCGTTGTACGTACCGGTTGCCATCTGGCCGGGCTTATATTCGAATTCCGCTGTGGCGCCAGCGACAAATTTGGTGAGACGTTCAGCGCCAGTAAAAGGCTCCCAGTTTTCCGCGCTGGCCGGCCCGGACAACAAACCAACAAGGGCTAATCCGCAAAAATATTTTTGTGAATTCATATAAAATACTCCGATTTCTAATCAGGTCGCAAAATTGTGCAGATAAATCACCACACTGTGCGAGAATATTTTCGTGATCACCCTTTTGTCCTTTTCGACACCGGCCTACAAATAGACGGTTGAGAGTTTTTTTCATGATTTATATCTCCTGCATCTGATCTCAATCTATTTGTTAGCTGGCCAAGGTGCCAACTCGGAATACTCCGATAATGCATCAGCTTCGGCCTGGCAATCCCGCGTGGGCTGTAACCCTTTGGAACGAACATTCCTGAGCTCACCCTTGGAGGCTTCTACCGCTGCGCGAAATTCCGGATCGGAGTGTAAGCTGGCAACAGAAACAGCACCCATGATGCGTCCCATCATCACATCGCTTTGCCAATGAACATTACAGATCGCCCGGCTCTGTCCAAAGGCCCAGCCTCTGGCAAGGATGGCATCGGCCTGTTCGGGAGAAATCTCGGCAAGGATGAGTGCCCACGCCCATCCGATCGCCGTATGTCCGGAGGGATAGGAACCATCGTTCATCAGTGCCCCTTCATCCCCGGGTGTGCAGGTAGGCGCATTGTTCACCACGAACGGTCGAGTTCGATTGTAGTGATTCTTTGCGGTGTAAGTAGAAAGTCCCGCATCGGCAAGCGTACGACGAAGCAGCATATAAAGCTGCGGTGTTTCTTGCTCCGTGATTGGAGCATTCAATGCGCATGAGAAAGTACCGGCTGCATGCGGGAATTCCAGGTCAGCGTCCTGGGCAGCCACATTCCATCGAGCTGTGCCCTGCAAAACCAGGCTCTGCATACTCACGTCGTTATCGAGGGCGAAGGCCGTCGAACCATCAAGGGGGGGCGGAGGAATCAGTTCCAGGCTGTCTGGAAGCATCTCAACTGGCAGATAGCCCTGCAAAATACCTGGTCTAATCTCTGGAACGACTTGGGGTTTAAGCTGCCTTTCAGGGCTTGCACAACCCACCATCAATGCAATACCAGCCATGACGAGAATGATTCTGGTCTTTGTGTTTTTCATTAACACTAAACCCGGGCAGATGAACGATGTCGCTGATATTGTCATTAGTGTCATCGTTTTCCTCATTGCATCCTGGCAAGTTGAAACCATCCGCTACCCCAAACAGCGGGACCTCACAGACAGCGATTACTCAATATCAATTCACTTTCTGCACGTCCCCGGGGCAACCAGGTCCGATCGAAGAAAGTTTCGCCGGGGCCATACAAACGCAGATAGTCCAACCAACCTTATCCCGGGCACGTCTGCACCCTTGCCAGGGTGCTTGCAGAGCCATGGCATTTGCTGTGCCGATGGCTTCATAGGTGAAGCGGGTGTACTCATCTTATTTTGCGCCGCAACTAAACCGATTTATGTCATACCCCGGGAAAAAGCACCCTACGCCAGAGTTCATGAATATTTTCTAATCGATATATTTGATATTGATCTTTTCGATCTTGCCATTGAATTTAAATGGAGCTCTATCAAAGTAATCCAATGCCACTGGAGAAGCCAAATCCACGCCTACATCAAAGGATTCGGACGCCGTGAAGATGGCTGGGACCGATCGCTCTATGCGTCCCTGACCAACTTCTTTGCCGTTGACCTTCAAAGTAATGGTCGCCGGAGCCATGCGTTCTTTAGTGTCATACTCTGTTACTACTTCGATTTTCACCTTACCGGTTGGGATTGTCGATTTAGAAGCAATCTTAAAGCGGTTCATGGTCATGGCATTGTATTCAGCTTTCAGGAAGCCCTTGTCCATATACACAGTGAACCCCGCAGAGATACCACCGACAGCAAAAAGCACCCCTTCAGCATCTTTAGGTATCTCTGTATCAATTACTGCCACGGTAGAACGTCCGCTGACAAATTTAGGGGCCAAGCCTTCCGGAATCCGTGTCTGTCCTTCATAAAATGTCCATTCCGTCAGCGGTGACGAGGGCATTTCACTGGCGTTGTAAAACGCCGTATACAGTCCGCCACCAATTGGATATACGAGGTTATCCGCTGCCTCTGCATCAAACACGGCTTTTAATTCAGTCAGCTTCTCTGGATTTTCTTTGGCTAAGTCATTTGACTGAGAATAGTCATTTTCCAGGTTGTACAGCTCCCATACATCGGCCTCTGGTTTCCAGTTAATCAGGCCCGACACATCCGTAGACCAGGGTGCCTTTGGACCAAAGGTACCTGCAAACCAACCTTCGTGATAAACACCACGACTACCCATAATTTCAAAATACTGCGTTGTTTTTGCACTCTTTGCTTCGGCATTATCAAAGGTGTAAGCCATAGAAATACCGTCTAGCGGCTGCTGCTCTACCCCATTTACAAGCTTGGGCGCTGTAATATCTAGAATGTCATAGATCGTAGCGGCTATGTCGTTCACATGATGAAACTGGGAGCGGACTTTGCCATCATGCTTTATCTTTTTAGGCCATGACATAACCAGTGGCGTCCGTGTTCCGCCCAGATACGCAGCAACCAGCTTGGTACCCTGAAACGGCGCTGCCCCAGCATAAGCCCACCCGTGGTGATACATCACATCAAGCTTTGGTCCACCCAATGCATCCATACCGCCATAATCTTTATTGAGCACTTCAATCTGCTGTTCGATGGTGGTTGGCATCGTATTCTGTGCCAGTAATTCAGAGATAGACCCGTCCTGACCTTCTGAGGATGGCCCATTATCGGAGTTGATATAGATAATCAGCGTATTGTCCAGTAATCCCTGACGCTCGATTTCGTCCACGATCTTTCCATACTGCACATCGGTATGTTCCAGGAAGCCTGCATAAATTTCCATCAAGCGTGTTTGAAACTCGCGTTGCGACTGAGGAATTTCATTCCATTTTTGTTGGGTTGAAGCAAGTGGATTGAGAACGGCATCCTGAGGAATCCACCCAAGCTCTTTTTGTTTCTCAATCGTCATTACCCTTAATGCTTCCCAACCTTCATCAAATTTGCCGTCATACTTGTCAGCCCATTCCTTAAAAATATGGAAAGGCCCATGTACCGCGCCGGGCGCAAAATACACGAGGAAAGGTTTATCAGGATTGAGGGTTCTACTGGTACGCATCCACTGAATCGCCTTTTCCGCCAAGTCTTCGGTCAGGTGATACGTGGGGTCGTGTGGTACCTGGATTGGATTAGTGTTTTCAAACATTACGGGTTCATACTGCGATGTTTCTCCCGCGATAAAACCATAAAAGTAGTCGAATCCGAGTCCCGTTGGATAACGGTCGAAGGGGCCAAGTTTGGTTATGTCAGTCACTGGTGTGTTGTGCCATTTCCCAAAGGCAGCAGTGTTATAGCCGTAATAAGAGAGCACCTGAGCAACCGTGGCTGTAGACTTTGGAATCTTGCCCACATAGCCATCCCAATCAGAAGCAAACTCTGCGATCTGTCCTGCACCAACTCTATGATGGTTACGCCCTGTTAATAATGATGCTCTGGTAGGAGAACACATGGCAGTCGTGTGAAAGGCGTTGTAGCTGATACCTGATTCAGCCAATCGCGCCATCGTAGGCATATGAACAGGACCTCCAAATACCTCGGGGTTCGAAAATCCTGCATCATCGGTCATGAAAATGACAATATTCGGCGCGTCTTCGGCTAAATGGTTCTCGGTTTTTCGCCACTGGTGTTTTGAATCTTTCAATGTCTTACCCGTCACACTGGCCTTGCCAGGTTCTGGAAAGGGTAAGACAGAACCATCACTTATAGGGCTGCCTGCGCTAAACTGAACACGTAAATGCCAAAACAGTGGCCGTGCCTATTTTGCATATCTTATTCATTTGATGGCCCTTTTTGGATTTTTTTTAAACGCTGTAAATACCCGATCTGATCACCCTATAGCAGTAACCGTACCTATCAGGCTGTTGAAAAACGTATTCGAGGCAGCGAGCGCAAGGCAAAATCCGGCGAAACGAGGGAGTTTATGGGCAATAAATGACCAAGTTGAGCCGGTTTTTAACGCTGCGATCGCCACGCAGATAGTTTTTCAGCAGCCTGCTATTGCTTGTTTCACTAAGCTTTCCCTTTATTTATTCACAGCTGGTGGAACCCAACGACCATCCAATGCCTGCGGTTTGGGTGCATAAAGTCTCATAGTAACGCCAAGCTCCCCTTTGTCTGGAGAGGGTAGCCAGTTGGACTCCTTATCTTTGCCTGGTGAATTTGCCTGAATATAAATATCGAGTGAACCATCCTTGTTGTAGACGAGATCATCACGGTCTCCAATAGCAAAACGGTTCAGCTTATTGGCAACTTGAAAACCTTCGTGGTCATACATTGTAATCGACCAGAATGCATCTACAGGTGGCAGTTCCTCTTTCTTGAAGTGTATTTTGTAGTTGTTTGTTCCTACCAGTTTTTCCCCATCTGCATCTGTTAAAAGAAGAGGGTAAATTGCATCTTCTGGCGGGATAGCACCCAGACCAAGTAAGTATCCCCCGGCAAAGCCGGGGGCTTTAGTTTGTGAGCCGCTCAAAGCGGCCTTAAACGGAGCCTTGCGGCCCCTTGCGCCCCCTGAAGGGGGCTGGTTTCTCTCAAACCAGTTGCAACTGGTCTATCCTACGATCTTCCTGCTCCTGGTGCCGGATGTATTCCCGGATGACCTCTTCATCTCGACCCACCGTCGAGACGAAGTATCCCCTCGCCCAGAAATGCTGACCCACGAAGTTCCTCTTACGACCTGAATACATTCGAGCGATGTGGATCGCACTCTTTCCCTTGATGTAACCCACCACCTGCGACACGGCATATTTCGGCGGGATCGAGATCATCATATGCACGTGATCCGGCATCAGATGCCCTTCTTCTATCAAGCTTTCTCTCTGCTTGGCCAAAGTGTCGAATACCTCTGCCAAGATCCCTTCGAATCTGACCGAATAACGCTTTCCTTCGGTACTTCGGAATGAAAACTATGTGGTACTTACACTCCCATCGCGTGTGATTTAAACTGTTCACTTGTCTCATGGTTTCTCCCTTGTGTGTTGCTTGGCGGCTCACACTTGGGAGTTACTTCTGGGACTCCTGTAACTGTCAAACTTCGGGTGCCTCCCCGGCAAAGCCGGGGGGTCTCCCTTTTGTACTAGCGTTACAATGGCTCTCTTCATGTATTCGTTGCCGTATACACCCATTGTCGACGTATTCATCTGCCAACCATTAGCTACTGTTGCCATTGAAGGGAGCGTATTTTTCATCAGCTGCAACCCATCAGTGATGGAGCTCTCAAGAGCTGCTTTGACGACGGGAGATGCGTTGTCGTAATCAAAACTTTTTCCCGCTTCGATGCCGATACGTTTCATCCTGGCAAGAATGGAGAAGTCAGTAGAGTGTGGTGGATATTTTTTCATTAACTCAGCACCATAGGTAAAGTAGTTTTTTGCATCCATAGCCATCATTTGATCAAATGGAGTCGCTTCCATATCTGCAGCAGGCTCAACTTTGAATGATTTGGTACTACCTTTTTACCCCATTGGGAAAGCGGCGTGATTTTGAACCCTTCTTGAAGTACCATTCACAAATGGGTAATCTTTTGGACCATTTGTTTGAATACGATTGATGATCCACATCATGGAAGTAGGTGCTTCGATAGCCTCGACGCCCTCAGGCAATTTTCCTTCGAAGCCTTTAGGTACTAACGCAAGGTTTTTCGCTTTGGTACCCGAGGTTCTTTTTCCAGCCGCTACAAACACATCGGTCCACATATCCATGATAGGCAGTATATAGTGACGACCTTGGGTATCCGGCATTGAGACAATCATAGGTTCTTCAGAAATATCAACCCATGCACTGGAGTAAAGCGTATCAAAGTTTGGACGAACGACCTCACGATATTCCGCTTCAGGGAATACGCTATTGTGCTCAAATTGATTAACTCTACCTGCAGGTGTATTTGTAAGGCTGCGGCGGGTAATATCCATTGTCAGCAGGGGATGTAAATAAACATAAGCTTCTATGGCGATTGTATTTGCTTCTTCCTGGCTGATCTCCTCAGTTGCTTGCGCAAACAATGACGTAAGTGGAAGCGATATAGCAAGTAACGCTATTAACATAAACCTATTGACTGTGTGTGGCCTCATGGAGGATCTCCTGGTTATTTCTGTTCAATGTTGGTTTTTGAAAATACGTTCATTTTGGTTTTTTCCAATTTGACGAACCCTGGTTTTATATGTGTAATCCAACACCGCCACCAAAGGAATGGCACTATATCTACCGAGGGTTTTTGGGTTTTTGGGTTTTTGGGTTTTTGATAACAAGTCCCTGGTATTAATTTTACTGTCTAATTCTTGGCAATAGCTGTCGCGTCAGAGTGTAGATATAGTTTCTAATCGATATTTTTTTTACATTCATTTGAAATCCATACTCCGTAGTATTTGATGACAGCTTAAAGGCTTAACCCAGGCACCTGTGCATCACTATTCTATCGGTGGCACCCGATAATTTTTTGAAGATTCGAATTTGTCAAACATGTCAAAGACCGCGGCTACCGCTTTTTGATCCCCCTCAACTTTCACTTTGCCACTGGAAATAGCTTCACCTAAAGTGGTGGAGTTTAAATAGAGCTCCGCCCAGGTTTTACCATCCAGCTCCAACACAAAATCAGCTTTTTTCAGATAGATTGAAGGCTCTGGAACAAATTCGACAACACCTCTTCTGATATGCAGTGCAACACTCTGGTCTTGCTGGTCAGTCAATACAAACTCAATGACCTTGTCGGTGTCTTTACTTTTATCAGGGTCGATATAGATGCGGTAATAGTCCACGAAGGTCGCTGGAGATCCTGCAATAATTTCAGGAGAAGGAAGAATGACTAACGGCGCTGCGATTTTCCCTTCAAGGGCCAGAGCTTCGCTCAAAAGAAAGCCCCTTGAAATTGAACCGGTTGTTCGGTAAGCCAGTTGCCTTAAGATATCAGCCTTCAGTTGGCGTACTTCTTTGTCATTCATATCCAGCAGATAGAGATTCTGAACGAGCTCAGCCGCCCAGGCGAACTCTTTTTCCTCAAACGCTGCCCTGGTCGCTTTAAGGACTTTCTTCTTGCCGCCCATCAGTCAACGGTACGCAAAGCAGCTTCTTCAGGGGCAATTGTAAACAGCTTGGTACTGTCCCAGTCGAACCAGCCAATGACATACTGATAGATTGCTTCAGGAAAATGAACAGTCTCTCCGTATCCCTGAAAATTTGCGGGGATCTCATCGAAATGAGCAGGGATAGTTACAAAGTGGCGAAAATCGTCGGGCCCCATTCCCAGCACAATTCCACGCAAGGTTTGATCGTAGGTAAAACTGATCATATCCATATAGAGCGTTAATGTTTCCATTACTTTTTCTTTGCCCACAACCGCGCGTGCGTGCGTATTGAGCAGTATCTCAGGCTGTAAATCCCGAATAACTTTCAGGCCATCGCGCCAATCCAGAGGTGAACGGTAAACACCGCCACGAAGGGAATAGATATTTGGGGTGCCAGGCCAGAAAAAATTATTAAAACAGCCTTTTTTTCTGGCACCCAAACAGTCAGATTGTAATCATCAGACATATATTCCGTGAAAAACTGCAGCTTAACGCCGAGCAACTCCAGCTCTTCACCGTCTTCGACAGTCCTGGTGGCAGGCAAAAAAGCGATAGGCTTGCCCATGTCCAGTTTGGGAGCGACACCTGCATCCGGACCCTCTTCTGGCAACAGCAAGCCAAAATGCGACATTGTGCGGGCCGTCAGGATAGGGCCGACCTCTGGAATAGCCGAGGGTGCGCCTCCACCCTTAAGGCTACTATCGACGGTTTCATTGAGTTTTGGGTGACCAATAACAACTACGTCCTCTGGATTGTCGACCAGAGCTCCGGCACCCATGGCATAGTGAGAGTGACTATAGATAATCGCCTTGATCGGCTTGTCGCTGATTGATTCAATAGCTTTGCGTATGTGCTCTGCTTCTTCCCGGGTGTCCCCGGTGTCGTAGACGATTAATCCGTCATCCCCCTCAATGACCGATGTATTCGCAAGCGAGTATCCTCCAATAGACCAGACACCTTCGGCAACCTTTTCGACATTGGGTTCCGTATAGACAATTTGAGGATTTATCCTTAAAACGTCTTCCCTGACGATGGCACCATTCGGGGCTTCAGTAAGCGTTACATCACCCCCCATATAAGCAGATATTTCCTGGGCATTAGACGTTACAGCCATGATCGACAGCGCAAGTAGCATCATCTGAATTTTCGCTTTCATTTTGCCAATTCCAATCAACGTAAATGGTTTACGGCAATAGTATTGTCGAACATCGCCTCGACAACTTTTTCCTGGAACAGGCCCACTCATGAAGAAATGGCCCGTCCACCGGCGGCTTCTTGCCTGTACTGCTGATTGGCCACTATCGGCGTTGATGGCCGAGCAAACAGCCCTGGCAACTTCTTTGGCAAGCGCTGAGATTTTGCCGAATAGACCCCGAGCAGGCCCAGATCTTCCCGCAGTAATGGAATAGGACAGCTCCTTCCGCAGTAACAGACACCGCTACAATTCACCCTCCGAGTTGTTGAGTCGAGAACAATCAAACCCAACATCGGCTCCGGCTCCGGCTCCGCTTTTGTTAGTGTATTCACATTAAAAATTAAGGAGAATAGGCAATAAGGCTGAATAAAGCTGAATTCCGGCCAAGTGAGCGAGTGGGCAAGGGAACAGACTATGAAAAATAAATGGCGGCGAGAGGCGGGAGATCTGCCCTGCTTCTCGCTGGTGCTTCAGGCGCCCTACCACACAGCACTGAAACTGGGGCTGCCAGGGCCTGAACTATTCCGCGGTACCGGTCTGGATGAAAGAGCCCTGGAAGACCCCTACACTGTCATCGGTCGACATCAGGCCCTCGCCTTTTACCAGAATCTGGCGATAGCCGGCCCACCGGGCATCGGGCTGGACGTGGGGTTTTCAATCAACATGACTCAAAGGGGCTCCCATGGGTACCTGCTAGCGGCTGCGGACACCGTTAACAGTGCGATCCGGCTGGGTCATGAATACTACGATCTTTTTTACCAGCATGTGGGGTGGGCCACTCGTTTGGAGGGAAGTCGGGTTATCCACCGCTTCACAGAAGAGCAACCCCTGGGTGAAGCACGGCAATTCTGCATGGACAGGATGCTGGCGGTCATGCAGGTTGGCGCCGAATATTTGAGCGGCAGTGCGCTAAAGCCAGAGCAGATAACACTGGATATCCCGCCTCCCCCGCAGGCATCACGCTACCCAGCGATATTCCAGTGCCCGGTCCTTTTCTCCCGGGATACAGTAGAAGTTCAGTATTCCAGCGAGCCGCTGCACGACACAGTGAGCACCTACGACCAGCAAGTATTCGAGGCAGTGCAAAGTCTTTGCCAGAACCAACTGATGCGTTTGCATGGCCGGCAGGATTTTGTTGAGGAAGTACGGCGGACAATTCACCTCATCGAGCCCGGCCACTTCGCCAATATCGAGCAGGTAGCTGAGCGCCTGTGCTGTGCTCCGCGCACACTGCGTAGAAAGCTGCAGCAGGAACAGGCAAGCTTTCAGAAGATCCTGGATGAAGAACGCAAGGCGGTTGCATGCGATAGCCTGCTGTACAGCAATCTGTCTATCCAACAGATCGCGGAACGCTGTGGTTTTAACTCGCCGCAGAACTTCTCTCACGCTTTCCGGAGCTGGACGGGGCTCTCACCCAGCAAATTCCGAAAAGCGACCGATAATGGTTGATAACCTTTAGCGGCACGGCGGTTTGGGAAGCCCGAGTCAGCCCGACCTTTCTTGCCTGAGCTCGTACTCGAAACCATTTTGGCGGAACCACAGCCCATGGAATGGCCTCTGATCCAAATGGCACGGAATTAGGCCGATTCGGGTGTCCATCGGCAGCACCTTCGCCGACAGGGATGCCGGCGCAGCGCCCCCGGGGACGAGTGTACGGCGTGTCCTACGGTGGACAGTCAGCTACCACACACTATTTACCGCGCAACGCAAGCTGTTCTTTGATGCCTGCCGCCAACCATTCCCGCTCTACTTCCAGTTGCCAGTAGCCGAGGCGGTAAATCAACGCCGCCAGTTGCAATGGAGCAGCATCTTCGAGCCGCGCCTGTGATGCCTTCAGGTACTCCTCCACGCAGGTTTCTGCCACCAATGTTCGGATCTGCGTGATTTGCCGGATCTGTTCCTCGGCTAAGCCCGGCGGCAAATCACCGGCGGACATCAACATGCGGCTGCAGGTAAAATCGAATAGGCGGGGAGCCCGGGTGTTGTTAATGGCTGCCTGCGTCCGGGCAAATGCGGTTGCCAGCGCGATGGGATCACCCTGCCCCGACATGATGGCCCCCAACAGGGTAAGACCGTCACTACACGGCCCGCGTCAAACGCAAACACCTCTGAAGTTCGACCCGTATCCGAACGTTTGCCTGCTTCTTAAACCGCCACCCTAAGCCTGGCGCTGGTATTTAAAGAGACGGGAAATCACCTGTTGCATGTCTTCCTCCGACAATACGTTCGGGTCGCCCAAGCTCCTGGCCCGCAGGTAGACATCGGCACAGTATTCGATCTGCTCGGCAACACCATAGGCATGGCTGATGTCCAGACCCCTGGCCAACACACCGTGGTTTGCCAATAAGCAGCCAAAGGCGTCGCCCAGCGCTGCGCGGGCCGCTGCAGCGAGTTCAGGGGTACCAAATAATCGGTAGGGCGCGCACTTCACAACGGAGGAGCCGGCGTACGCCAGCATGTAGTGGACTGAGGGCAAATCCCAGCCCAGGACAGCCACTGTAGTAGCCGCACTGGAATGGGTGTGAACCACTGCACCGACTTCGGGTTTGCCGAGGTAACAGGCCAGGTGCATGTTCCACTCGCTGGATGGGCGGCGCTCGCCATCTACCTGGCTACCGTCCATCGCCAACACCACCACATCCTCCGGCCTCATGCCGTCGTAATCCATTGCACTGGGGCTTATGGCGACATGCTGGCGGTCCCGTGTGGCAATGCTGATATTGCCGCTGGTACCGGGAGTCAAGCCACAGTGTCCCATTTTCTGGCAGTACGCCACCACCTTTTCGCGTTCTTCCTGGAGTAACATCGGCGCTCGCCCCCGCGTTGTTTTTATCCACGATGGTGACCAACACCGTACTGGAAAACAAGGGGTTACATTGTCTCCGCATTGACAATTACGAAAAGATTATTGAAAGGCAGTAAATGATGTTTAAACACCCAAAGCGTCATCGCCCGGGCACCAGCCTCGCTGCAGGACGACATTTTCTGCTCGAACTCCAAAACCTAGCCCGCATTTTTGCTAAAATCCCGCGCCTGACTTCGTCGCGACATCCGCTCCAGCGGAAGTCAACGACCATCCATTTATCGGACTAAGAGAGAGGAATGACTATGTCCAGCCGACCGTTTAACGTTCTGGGAATTCAACAAATCGCCGTTGGCGGTCTCGATAAAGACAAACTGAGAGCCTTCTGGGTCGACACCCTCGGGCTCAGCTATGCGAGCACCTACGTCAGCGAGAAGGAGAACGTTGACGAGGACATCTGCGAAATGGGCAGCGGCCCTTTCAAGGTTGAAGTCGACCTTATGCAGCCCCTGGACCCCGAAAAGAAGCCCCGGGTGAATGAGCCGGCGCTGAACCACGTTGGCCTCTGGATTGATGACCTGGCTGCAGCCGTTGACTGGTTGACAGCCCAGGGCGTTAGATTCACCCCGGGTGGCATCCGCACTGGCGCGTCCGGCTACGATGTGTGCTTTATCCATCCGAAGGGCAACGCGGATTTTCCCATCGGTTCCGAAGGAGTGCTGGTAGAGTTGGTTCAGGCACCCGATGAGGTACGCCAGGCCTTTGCCACCCTGGCGAAAGCCTGAGAGTGATGCGCCATCGCTGAAAGCCGGGTTTCAAGCCCCGTTTGTCGCTGGCGACCTCGCCCGACAATCCGGCCCTTTCCTTTGCGGCTACTGAGACCTACCTGACCTTTGGCGAGGAGATCACCCTGGCCAGGCCCAGACCGGGGTTCGAAAAATGCCCGAAGGCTTGCCCCATGCAGAGGCTGGGGAATTGGCTTCCAAGGTTCCGCAAACCGGTACTTCGGAGAAGAGTTAGATCCGCCATACCTGCGGCGGACGCGACCCGGCGCGGAATGCGTCCAACTCCGGGAATACCGTCCGTTCGATGCGTCGGAAGCAAGCAGCCAATTTCTCGGGATTTCGTTTGTCGACCGTCACTCTATTCGAGACCGACCCCTTCGCTTAATTACTTGCGCCATGTCAAAGCGATGGAAATAAACCATGACTATATTATTACTTACTAATCTATTGATAGATAACGCCAGACATGGTGGAGGTTGGATATGAAAACGGGCTTGATGGCAACTACCGGTATTACCGTCCTGTTGATGGCGGCTTGTGGTGGTGGTGGTGGTGGTGGTGGTGGCGACGATGATGCACCCGCGCCGGTCGAACCCCTTGAAGCGACGGTGATCGAGGCAAGCAATGCGATGGACGTAGCATTCTCCGTGCTGGGACCGATCGAACTGCTCGGGCTTTTCAGCTCAGACGACGGCATACTGCCTTTAGCGCTGGGCGAGTCGGCTTTATCCACCACAAACAAAACCCTTTACAAAAACGTTAGTGAACTCATCCACTGGCCCCCGGGTTTTCTGACAGCAGCAGAAGGTGGCAGCTTGATCCAGGCTGTCGCCGTGGAGCTGCCACCGGAGACCCAACCATGTCTGGTCTCCGGCAGCATAACGGTCTCTGCCAGCTTTGCAGATGACACCCAACAGTATCTCAGCCCGGGAGACGAGATCACCTCAAGTTTCCAACAGTGCGATAACGGCGACGGCGTAGTGATTGATGGCGGATTCCGAATCCTTATACTCACGCGGACCGCAATTGATCTGGACTTCAATTTGGTACCTCCCTACACCTTTGGTAGGCGGATAAGCTTTTCCAACCTGTCGCTGAGCGAGCCAGGTGAGACTACTACCTTATCAGGCGTTCTTGAGCTGGAGGAAGCTACCGAAGATGCTGTGGTGTACGAAAGCCACGTTGCCACCGACCAGCTAACGACTGTTATCAATGGTGATCGAGAAACGCTTCGGGACTTTCAGTTGTCTGGCGTCATGAACGAAGGCAACGGCAGTTATACTGTGGAAGTTCTTTGCGAAGCAGGACGTTGCCCGCGAATAGAGAGCGACTATCTGAATGGCTATGTCGATTTCGGCACTTTGTCACCTTTTGAGGGTATTGGTGACGATGATCCGTATACCGGTATTCTTGAAGCGGTTGGTGGTGTCGCCGTTGACGGGCTCGGGCCTTCACGGCTAGAAACTGAAGCCCTCACCCCCGGTTGTGTAGAGTTGCGGCTCGATGAGAACGGCGACGGCGGCACAGACTGGACACAAAGAACCACGTGGACGTCTCTGCCGACAGGCATTGTGGACCCCTGCTAAACACAGAAAGGCGCAATGGAGCTCGGGTAAGTTTCGGTATGCCGCGGTCGCAACGCGGCAGGTGCCAGCTGGCCCCTTCGCCTCGCAGCTATCAACAAGCATCAAAGGCAAGATCTCGTTCAACTGACTTTCGTTATCGGTGATTACCCCCGGCAAACTGCTGCTCGGCTCCGGGCATCTTACAACTGGCGCAACGACACCAAACCAGGCGTAGATAACGAGAGAGACGACTATAGAAACTCGGGCCAACCCGGAAAACGCGTTCTACTGGCCTGGCCCACAGAACGGTCTATTCCATTAAGCGCTCGCGCCGAAACTCACTCGGTGACCTGCCTGTGCAGCGGCGAAAGGCCCGCGCGAATAAGGCAGGGTCTTTATATCCCACCTGTCTGGCTCTCCAGTGAAATGCATGCCATCAAGCGGCGACGAGGATCGTCGAGTTCGTTTGGTGCGTGTGCTGGCACAAGGTGGATGATAGTATCCGCTCGACCGGGCTGTCGGTCGCGATACTTTATGTGAAGAAGAGATTTTTGTATGCGTTTTAGTGCCCTGGCAATTGGCTTGATAGCGGCGCCATTGTTGGCCGCCACGGATACGTCAAAGAAGACCTCCACCAATTTTGGCGGTCCCGATGCGGTGCCCAACCAGATCGAAAGCGATGCCGTCGAGGCAGAGCGTGGTTTGGGTACCCGGCAGGGTGAGCGCTGGGATGACTGGAAGGCAGGACTCGCCGAAAAACATGGCCTTGGCCTGGGCATAGACTATTCCGCGGTGTACATGAATGCCAGCGCAACGCGACCGGACGGCCAGAAAGATACCGGCGCTGGCATGCTGCGTTTCTACGGCACCTGGGACGCGATTGGCCGCGATTCCGGCAACACCGGAACCTTTGTCTGGAAATTCGAGCATCGCCATGGCTACCTCGATCCCGCACCCTCGCCTACCTGGGCTTTTACCGAGCTGGGTTATGTTGGCCTGATGTATGCCCCTTTTAGCGACCAGGGTACGCGTACCACCAATTTCTATTGGCGACAGCGTATGGGGGAAAAGTACACGCTACTCGCCGGTTTTCTGGACGTCACGGATTTTCTCGACCTCTATGGCTTGGCAAGCCCCTGGCTGCATTTCAGCAACTTCGCATTCAGTACCGGTGGCGCCGCCATTGACGTGCCGAACGATGCGAGCTTCGGCGCCGCATTTGGCGCCATGCTGAGCGATCATGTTTATCTTGTAGCCAGCCTGGTGGACGCCAACTCCGACCCGAAAGCCTTCTGGGATAGTGCCGAGACCTTCTTTAGCGATAGAGAGTACTTTAAATCGCTGGAGCTGGGATGGACCAGTGGCCAGAGCAGAATCTATCTCGATAATTATCATCTAACGCTATGGCATAAAGATGAGCGCGAGGACTTCGACGGCATGGGTAACGACAAGCCCAGCGGCTGGGGCGCCAATCTGTCCTTCTCGCGCTTTATAGACGACCGCTGGATGCCCTTCCTGCGCGCCGGCTATTCCGAAGACGGTGACTCCTTGCTGTCCAGGTCCGTCAGCACCGGTATCGGCTATCGCCTGCGGGAAAATCGCGACCTGCTGGGTTTTGGTATCAACTGGGGCAAGCCCAACGAGAACCAGGGCGTGGGTGACGACAGCCAGTACTCTAGCGAACTGTTTTACCGCCTGATGCTCGGAAAACGCTTCAACCTGACCGCCGACCTCCAGTACCTGAAGAACCCTGCCTTCAATACTGATGCGGACACGATCTGGTTTATCGGTGCACGGGGGCGACTGGCCTTCTAGCAAGGACTGTCAGCCGCTCAGGGACCCTTGCGCAGCACGCTGCTGCGAGGATAAGTTCGCCGAGGCGCGAATCGTAGGGAAAATAACGAGGGTTATCAGGGGCGTCGCTCGCGCCATCCCTACCCTCGGGTTTTCGCGCATGTGCAGCGTGACGCCCACCGCGAGAATCACCATTGATGACGCTCAAATACACTGACCCATCGCATTTCTCTGCTGTTATCAGGCCTGCAAAAGCCTTCAAAACAATGCCGAGATAATTTCAGCCGATTGCCATTTATCGTGACTCCATTGGCCTAAAAACGTATCTAGCAGCACCATTTCCAGGCTATCCGGAAGCCACAGCCAATAACCATGTTTCATATTGGTTAAGCGCGAGCCTGCTTGGGGCGGGTGCTGTCGAGTCGCGCGAGATCAAAATCAAACAGCAGTTCGCTGGCGCTGGGACCGAAACCGCGGTCGATAGCAATCTAGACGGTAATTACGCCTTTGCGTTTACCCTGGCGGCCCGGGGCGGCGCTGGTCGGTCTGCAGCTATTACCAGGACGGAGTACGGCAACTTCAACTCAACCGACTGCCCCGGCGCCGTACTCACATCTTATCTTGTGCAAAAACGCGGCTGACCCTTGATTCGCGATCACCCTGATTTCGAACGGCAACGGCTTGTTGCACGTGGCGGTCAATCATAAGCCGGCTATTTCGACGGTGCACTGGCGGGCTTCTAAATTTCAGGCCTGGCGCCTTGATCCCCCTTTAAACAGATCGATGCGATAGAATTTTTTCAAATCGTTTCCATGCTATCTGTGACAACTTGGGCTTTGACCCAAATCATGATGGCAAACTTTTGGACGTGAAATAATTATTCCGGTAGAAGTATTTTTAACCGTTATGTCAGGACGGCAGGCAAGTGTAAGCGATGGAATGCGTGGAGCGAGGAGTATGAAATACAGTCTTTCGGTTTCCAGTATTTTTTTGTTGATTGTCGCAGGTTTTACGGGTGGATGCGACAATGCTACTTCCCAACCACCGATCATTGATATAGATCCCGCATACGATTTTTCCGTAGTGGATGCTCGCTTTCAAAAATTTCTGGATGACAGCGAGCAATACGACGGGATCTCCTATACCCTGGTGGACAGCAAGCAGGGCGTTGTTCATGAAGCCGCTTTTGAGGATCACACGCTGGACATTGTGGTGCTGTTGGCCTCGGCGAGCAAAATGCCCGCATCGGCACTGTTGATGGCCCTGCACGATGACGACTCCCTGGCATTCGAAGTGGAGGCACCCATTGCAGACTACCTAAGCTGGGATGGCGTGTACGGTGATCGTACTACGCAGCAGTTGCTCAGTAACACGTCCGGTATTCCCGGATTGGCTGATTTGGTGTCCTACCTGGGGCAAGCTCATGAGTGTATTTTTGAACCGGATACCCAACTGGAAACCTGCGGAGAAGCCATCTATACCAACCTGGTCCCCGATACCTCACCACCAGGAGTCAGGTTTGATTATGGTGGTGCCCAGTGGCAACTGGCCGGGGCCGTAGCGGAGCTGGTGAGCAACAGTCTCTGGGCACAGGCGTTTGATCGTTACATCGCCCAGCCCTGTGACCTCGAAGTCTTCCAATTTGGCAATCTGGGAGTAGAAGCGAGGGAGATTGCTCCAGGTTTTGTTGTGCCTGTGAACCTCGATATCAGCCAATGGACGGGATACCCTGACAGTCTGACAGGGGTGCTAAGTAACCCCTTATTAGAAGCCGGTGCCATAAGCAATATGCAGGACTATGCCAAACTGTTGATGATGCATTTGAGCGGCGGTAAATGTGGGGACAACCGGGTGCTATCCGAGGCGTCGGTAGCGCTGCTGCAGGCTGACCGCACTCGGGAGATGGAAACCCTAATCAGTGGCTGGCGCTATGGCATGGGCTGGTGGATTCCAGAGGGCTTACCCGGGGTCGTGGTCGATTTCGGGCTTTACGGGTCCGTCGGCTGGCTGGATACTGAACGCGGCATCGGTGGCTACATGGCGACCGACGACTATTCCTACACACTGCTTAATGCACGTATTGACCCCTTGGCGCCGCCGGCAAAACTGGTGATTGAGGAAATCATCCTGCTACAGCAACAGGCAGTGGATGCAGCGCGCGCCACGGCTTCAAAGTAATTTAGACAAGGTCGTATTTGATCATCCGCGCGAATACTTTTCGCAAGCTGAGTCGAAAGTAAGCGGGGGCATGAATTTCAGCTGGCAGGACGCATTAATCGTGCCAGTTGCCCGACCCCTCTCCCGCTTGGGTTCTCAAACCCACACGGCGTACCGCAGATCACGATTGATGCATGTCAAAGCCTGTGACCGGTTCAATGTTGCCATATGCCGCTGGCACAAACCTATTTAGGCAACATAGACATTACTATTGTTCTTCCGCGTCGTGCCCCACCCCATCCATTTTTCCAAGCCAAAGCCTGAAGCGATGAGAGCTTGCCGATTTTGGATAGCGGCAAGAAATCAATCTGGGTATGGTAATTATTCTGTGTGCCTGCGAGCTGTCCAGTCGGCGGAAGGGCGGGCCCGAACTGTATTTTAAATCAAGGTAAACCTGCAGTCTGGATTTCTGAATCTGAATTTAATTGTCTTACATCTGTACCGATTAGCTTTGAAGGAGGTCTTCGTGAAACGGTCAACGTTTAAATTTGTGGCAGCACTTTTGTTGCTGTTACCGCTACAGGTAGCTGCCAAGACAGACAAACCCAACATCCTGGTGATATGGGGCGATGATATCGGCCAGTTCAATGTCAGCGCGTATAACCTGGGAGGCATGGGCTACAGGACACCGAACATCGACCGAATTGCCAAGGAGGGCGCATTGTTTACCGACTGGTAAGGCCAGCAGAGCTGCACCGCCGGACGAGCCGCCTTCATCACCGGTCAGTCACCCATGCGCACCGGCCTGACAAAGGTCGGCTTGCCGGGAGCGCCGGAAGGGATGAAAAAGGAAGACCCGACCATCGCAGGCCTGCTTAAACCCCATGGCTACATGACAGGCCAGTTCGGCAAGAACCACCTGGGCGACCGTGACGAAATGCTGCCGACCAACCACGGCTTCGATGAGTTCTTTGGCAATCTCTACCACCTGAATGCAGAAGAAGAACCGGAGAATCCGGACTACCCCAAGGATCCCGAGTTCGCGAAGCGGTTTGGACCGCGCGGCGTAATCAAGTCTTCCGCTGACGGCAAGATCCAGGACACCGGCCCGCTTACCAAGAAGCGGATGGAAACGGTCGATGAAGAAGTCACGGCGGCAGCGCTCAAGTTCATGGACCGCGCGAATAAAGCTGGCAAGCCTTTCTTCGTCTGGTGGAACTCCACCCGCATGCACGTATGGACCCATCTCAAGCCCGAGTCCGAGGGTAAGACCGGCTACGGCGTCTACGCCGACGGGATGGTCGAACACGACGGTCATGTCGGCCAGCTGCTCGCCAAACTCGATGAACTGGGTATTGCCGACAACACCATCGTCATGTATTCCACCGACAACGGTGCCGAGGTGTTTACCTGGCCCGACGGTGGTACTACGATGTACGCGAACGAGAAGGGCACGACCTGGGAAGGCGGTTTCCGCGTGCCGACCCTGATCCGCTGGCCCGGCGTGATCAAGCCAGGCACCATCATCAACGACCTCGCCGCTCATGAAGACATGCTTCCGACCCTGCTCGCTGCCGCAGGAGACACCACAGTGAAGCAAGATTTGCTGAAGGGAAAGCGAGTCGGTGACATGAACTACAAGGTTCACCTCGACGGCTACAACCTGCTGCCCTTTTTTAAAGGCGAAGAGAAAGTGACGCCGCGAAAAGAGTTCCTCTACTGGACCGATGACGGCAACGTCGCGGCTCTGCGCTACAACGACTGGAAAATCCACTTTATGATCCAAAAGGCGCACGGGGTTGACGTTTGGAGTGATCCATTCACGACCGTGCGCATGCCCATGCTCATGAACCTGCGCAGCGATCCCTTCGAGCGTGCCTGGAACGAAAGCATCGGCTACGACAAGTGGGCGCTGGAGCGCGTCTTCATGATCGCCCCGGCTGGTGCCGTCGTCGCCGAATGGCTGCAGAGCTTCAAGGAGTTCCCGCCGCGCCAGAAGCCAGGCAGCTTCAACCTCAGCAACGTCATGGATGCCATCACCAGGGGTGCCGGCGACAAGTAGCAACCTGAAGAGGGCTGGCGATTTAATCAGAAAGGCGGGAGATTGTTCTTCCGCCTTTTTCGTTTTCAATCGGAAGCATTCTATTTCACTGACCGTGTCGACCGCCCAGAACAGATTCTGAACTGTAGCTACGGGGAATTTAGCTTGTCAGGCCAATGGCTTGGCCAGGGTCACGACAGGATTCTCACCAAACAGCTGTCGATACTCCGAGGACAAACGCCCCAGATGAGTCAGGCCAACACTGAGGGCTGCCTGGGTTACACTGGTCCGGGAGGGGTTGGATTCCAGCAGCTTCCGATGCAGGGAAAACAAACGTTGATGCTTGATGTAAGCCTTTGGAGTTACCCCGAAACGTTCGATAAACCCCTGCCGCAGGGAACGCTCGCTTACGCCCACATAATCACACATCCCACGAAGGGTAACGTTACTGTCGAGGTTATCGTGTAAATACTCTGCTGCGATTTTTGCCAGCTTGTGGCGATGAGCCAGGCCTTTATCGGGCTTCACGATTTCACTGCCCAGGAGTATCGAATCCAGTAATTCGTCTACCAACAATTCTCGATTTTGCAGTGTGCCCATGCAGTCTGGATAACGATAAACCAGGTCCAGCTGGTGGTGAAAAATACTGGCAATATTTTCATGCTGGTACTGAGCAGTGCTCGACAGGCGCGAAGTATCGTCGAACCTGGCGGGCAATTTGCCCCACAGGCTCGACATATGGGTTTGCACCCGCTCTTTGTCTATGGCCAGCACCAGGTAGGTGGTATCCATCGGATTAACCAGATCGTAATCGCGGGGCGCATGCATCATGAGAATCTGATCAGCGCAGAGCGTAACGCCGTTTGCCCGCATTCTCCCCTGACCCGACATTTGCAGTACGAATCCGATGGACCCCGGCGGCGTGCCGGTCTCAATCCTGATTCCGGGCGCCCAGCCAATATGGGTAAGCTGAGCAGAAGGCAAATTCAACTGCCGCGCAAAACCGCGTTCTTCCTTGCCTTCCAGTTTACGGTAGCGCTGCCCCCATACAGAAGCGGCGGTTATCGCCATCTCGTCGAGGTCGCTGTAATGGGTTGTCGACAAAAGGCCGGTGTTGAAAATCTTGCTCATCGTGCAAAGCCAGCGATTAGGGTAAATTTCCCGGGAGAGGTCAGTGACCCATCCCGTAAAGTAGGATTGCTCAACTTCAGCTTTTGTTGCCAGCCGTCCCCAAAAGGGTTCAGAAGATCCGCCTATGGGAATTCTAGCGCCCGTTACCAGCCGGGTACAACACCCGGTTCAAGCTGATCGCTCCAGGGGTGAATTCTTCGCTTATTGGCACCCTCAGCCAATGGTACCGTGTCGCGACCCGGGATCGACCGGGGCGCATCGACCACGCGATAGACCTATTTGCCGCTGTCGTCCTTTTTTCTGCGGTGAAGTGACACCACCGCTGAGGTAAGCCTATTGCAATTGAAACGGGTGTCTCGTAGCAGTGGGAGGGTAAGCGGTGGGATGGCTGGATGCGGGTGATGCCTGATCGCATTGAACGACTGTCCCACATTAAGGGCGCCGCTGATGCAGTGAATTTTGTCTGCGGTCAGCATTTCCCGGTCGCCCGGCGGTGCCACTGTGATTGTCGCCAGGCCCCACCGCCAGATCATCAAGGCCTGGGCCAGCTATCGATCGTTTATATACGGGTGGAGCCTTGAGGTGAGACGCTTATAGTGTGAAGATTGAGTAAATTGCCTGACCGCGGCGCCAGGTCTACTGGACCAATTAGAGAGAACTTTATGTCACTCAGCACAATCCGCACGTTTGCCGCACTACTATTGTTGTCGCTGGTCGCCGCCTGCGCCAGCTTGCCTGACGCCGACCAATATGTAAAAGAGTCAAGCAGCGCAATCCGCGATACGGCTGATACTGCACTCGCTCAGCAAGCCGCGCCATTGATTTCGGCGCACCCGGGAAAGTCGGGATTCTACCCGCTGTCCAACGGTGTAGAGGCCCTCGGAGCCCGGCTGGTCCTGGCGAGAAAAGCCGAATCGTCTATTGACGTACAATATTATTATATTTTGGCCGATATCACCGGCAAGCTATTTGTCCACGAATTAATAGAAGCGGCCGATCGCGGAGTCCGGGTGAGAATGTTGCTGGACGACATCTCTACCAAAGGTTATGAGGAGATGTTTTCAGTTCTTTCCGCCAATCCCAATATTGAAGTGAGACTGGCAAACCCGGCGGCACACCGCAAGACACGCAGCGATATGGCCACGGATTTTCATCGCCTGAATCATCGTATGCACAATAAATCGGTTACCTACGACAATACCGTAACGATCGTCGGGGGGCGCAATATCGGAGCCGAGTACTTCGGGGCGGATGACGAGTTCAATTACTTTGATCTAGACGTAGCGGCCATTGGCCCGGTCGCAGACGAAGTGTCCAGCGAATTCGATCGTTACTGGAATGCCGATGAGACAATTCCAGTAACAGCGTTCGTTGAGGCCGATAACAGCGTCGCGGCCGCACATGATCTGCAGCAGCGCTTTGATGCGTCGGTCGAGGAAGCCAAGTCAACCCCCTACGCCCCCGCGTTGCAAAGCACTGTGGTAGATATTTTTCTTTCAGACCAGGGCACCGGCCTGACCTGGGCGCCGGCCAAGGTTCAATTTGACCTGCCCTATGGCGAAACCAGCGAAGGCGGTGAGCCGGGGCCCGAAGTGTTGGGCAGTATTCTGCTCCACGCTGCCGAGCAAGCAACGCAGGAGCTGTTCGTAGTATCACCCTACTTTGTTCCCGGTGACACCGGTGTCGAAAGGTTTCGACAACTTCGAGAGCGTGGCGTGCGCTGCGTAGTGTTGACAAACTCACTGGCATCCACTGATGTGGCCGCAGTTTACGGCGGCTATCGAGATTACCAGCAACCGTTGCTGGAGTTGGGCGTCGAGTTGTGGGAAGTCATGGCTTTTCCCGACAAGCCCGGCCACGAGCGCGGTGCCTCTACCGATCGTCGCAGTCTCCATGCAAAAACATTTGCCATTGATCGCCGCAGGCTATTCGTCGGCTCTTTTAACTGGGACCCCCGTTCTCGCAGCATCAATACCGAGATGGGCGTAATGATCGACAGTGAGGAGCTGGCGGGGGAAATGGTGGCAAACGTATCCTCTGCGCTGGTCGGCTCCGCGTGGCAACTGCGGCTGGACGAACAAGGCAACGTCGTGTGGGTTAACACCCTGGATAACGGGGAAGAACAAGTGTATGACAAGCCGCCCCAGACCAGCGAACAACAGCGCATCGAAGCCAAAATCACCGACGTCAAGGCGGTGGAAGGTCAGCTTTAAACAGTGCGCGCAGCGCGGACAGGCCAGCGACGGGGTCGGGTAAAGCCAGCGCCCTGAGCGCAAAGCCGACTCAACGTTGAGGCTTGAAGTCGCCGCCAATTCACAACAGTCGACTTCGGCGACAACTCGCATTATGCTTCCTGCAAAGGAATTCGCCGGACTATTTTACGGGCCGGCCGCTGCCATTATCGCCCCCTATTCAGGGCTTTCGTAACCCGGAGCGGCTTATTGGGTTCAGCAACAAGGCGACGGGCGCCGGCTCGCAGTAGATGCCGACCCGGCAAACCCGGATAATAAATGAATAAGAGAGAAAAAAGTGGCCGACTGGATTTATGAACTCCCCGTTACGACACTCGCTATCTGGGTAGCCGTCATTTTTGTAGGTTATTGCTGGATTGGCGGTACTATTTTAAGGCCCATTCTGCGCCCCTTCGTGCGCTCACGTAATAGTGGCAACGATATCGTCGGCTATGTACTGTCTTCGTTCGGCGTTTTTTACGGCCTGTTGCTCGGCCTTATAGCGGTTGCTGCCTACCAGAATTTCACCCGGGTACAGGCCAACATCGTGCAGGAAGTCTCTTCGCTGGAAACCTTATACGAGGGCGTCTCGACCTTTCCCGAGCCCCATGGGCAGAACCTGAGCTGGCTGCTGCGTGACTATACCCGATGGGTGATCAAGTACGGCTGGCCCGAGTACAAAAAGGGCAATATTCCAGACCAGGGGGCAATAAAGCTCAAGGCTTTTCAGGAGCGAATGCTGGCCTACGAACCCAAAACCAGAACCGAGGAACTCATCTTCGCGCAGACGCTCCACCAGTTCAATGTCTTCCTGGACAAGCAGCGGGTGCGGGAGCAATCCGTGACGACGGGTATACCTGCGATTATGTGGTTCGTCGTTATCGTTGGGGCAATCCTGAATATCGCGCTCTTTTGGCTGTTCGATATCCGCTACGTTACCATGCTGTTTCTGGGCGGCGTCCTGTCGTTTTTTCTGGGGGTGATGATATTGCTGATCGCGGTGATGGATAATCCCTTTCGAGGGTCGGTCAGCATTTCGCCGGACTCGTTCGAACAGTTGTATTGGAAACGAATGCGGGATTAACAGACGATGGCTGTTTTCGAAGTCAAGGAACTCGAGGGCGTTCATTACGTTGATATGACGCTGGACAACGAAACCGTGCGTGCGGAGGCAGGTGCGCTATCTTACTTCAACGGCGACATCAAGGTTCACTCCAGGCTGATCCCGTCGATTCCATCGGCTATCAAGTCGGTACTGGCGCTGCAGGCGATATACAGGCCAACCTATACCGGCACCGGCGTGGTTACCCTGCTGTCCTCTCTCGGTGGTTTTCATATCATGCACCTCGATGATGAAAACTGGATACTCGAACGGGGTACTTACTGGGCGTCGGAAGGTAGCATCGACGTCAGTTTTCATCGGGTGGATTTCTGGACGGCCTATCGCGCTCGCGAGCCCATCATCTATTTGCAAACCCGGGTCAAAGGTCGCGGCAAAGTCGCCGTTCGCACACGGGGACCCATCGAGGAATTAACTCTGGCGGAGGGCCAGAAAGTCGCGGTCGATGGCAAGAGCGTGATTGGCTGGAGTTCGGATGTGCGCTTTCGGGTTCGCCGCCCCACTGACAATTTTTTTGGCAAGCTGACCGCGGGCCAGGGCCGCCTGAGAGTATTTTTCGGCCCTGGCCGGGTTCTGCTTAACCCGGCGCCGCACTGGCGTTATCGGCTGTTTGCCGAGAGTGAAGAGGACAAGCCCTTTATTCCCTGGCAGGAATAAAGGAACGGCGATTTTCGTTGCAACAATGCATCAAGCGACCGGGATAGACACACTGGCATGACAAATAAAAAAAATACCTTTACCCGCCGACAGCTATTGAATCGAAGCGCTGGAGCGATCGGGCTGACCGCCCTCGCCCCCCTTGTTCTGAGTGGCTGCGACAAGCAGAAAGCGGAACAGGAGTCAGTCAAGGTTGGCATTCTGCACTCTCAAACGGGCACCATGGCGATCAGCGAGATCTCTCTGGTCGATATGGAGCTGATGGCTATCGAAGAGATCAATGCGGCCGGCGGCGTACTCGGTCGCATGATCCAGCCGGTGATCGAAGATGCGCGTTCACGATCCGCAGACATTTTTCCCAAAAAGGCCACCAAGCTGCTGGTGGAAGACAAGGTCGCCGCCGTGTTTGGTTGTTGGACTTCCTCCAGCCGGATAGCGGTGCTGCCGGTTTTCGAGGAGCACAATGGACTGCTGTTCTATCCCTTACAGTACGAGGGCAACGAATGTTCGCGGAATATCATCTACACGGGCATCGCGCCCAACCAGCAGATTATCCCGGGGATCAACTGGCTGACCCGTGAAGAGGGCGGCAGTCGGCGACGCTTTTTCCTCCTCGGCTCGGACTACGTCTATCCCCGAACAGCAAACTACATTGCCCGCAAGTACGCCGAAGAACAGGGCGCGGAGATTGTTGGCGAACTTTACACGCCACTGGGCGAGCGGGAGTACAAGAGCGTTGTTGATGAGATCGTGGCCGCCAACCCGGATGTCATATTCAGCACCCTCAATGGTGACACCAATGTCCACTTTTACCATGAGCTGGCCAGCCGTGACATTAGCCCCCAACGCATGCCGGTGTTTGCCACCAGTGTGGGCGAGGACGAATTGCGCGGCCTGCTGCCTCAGGAAGTCGTGGGCCACCTGGCGGGATGGAGCTACTTCCAGACTGTCGACACGGCAAGAAATCGCGACTTTGTAAGCCGATTTCAAGCGGAGCACGGCGAGGACCGGGTTGTTAGCGATCCGATGGAAGCCGCTTATGCACAGGTCTACCTGTGGAAACTGGCGGTGGAAAAAGCCGGCAGTTTCGAGGTGGACCGGGTGCTGGAAGCTTTTAACAGCGGGATAGTATTCGAAGCGCCGGGTGGGGACATCATGGTCGATCCGAAATCACGTCATACCTACAAGCCGTTCCTTATCGGCAGGGTCCGCGAAGATCGGCAGTTCGACATCGTCTATGAAACGCCGCAGTGGATAAAACCGGACCCCTACCCTGCGCTCGCCTTCCCGGGCTGGCAGTGTGACTGGACCGAGGGAGGCGTAACCGCGGGCAAGACGATTTCTATCGAGTCAGCATAGCGCCGCGGTCTCCTCTACCAGAATCAGCAAGCGGCTATTTTTAAAATGGCATGCGAAAATCGTATCGCGACGATACCAAGCGCGGCAGCGCAAACGCTCGCGCCCCCAGTATGACGATGCCCGGCAATTGAATTTTTTCACTGAAAAATCCGCAAGCCGATAGAAGCGAGCCAACCCGTTGTTGGGATTCGCGCCTGGGGTCGGGTTCAAACCCCTCTCCCCGGGTCTTGTGTAATAGGCTGGTCGGGTATGTTAGCGTCAGATGTTATAGTCCGAATCCTACCGCAGGGAACTTGCCGATGCAGATCAGGAAAATGAGCTGGCTGTTATGCCTTGTCCAATTGAGTCTGGTTTCCGGGGCGCTCCTGGCAGCACAGCAACCGGCATCAATTGCAACATTTTCTATCGTCGCCCGCGACCCGGAGACGGGTGATTTCGGGGTGGCGGTGCAATCGAAGTATTTTGATGTGGGCAGTGTGGTGCCCCATGCCCGCGCCAACGCAGGGGCCATTGCCACTCAGGCCATGGGTAACATCTTTTACGGATACGAGGGCCTGGCGCTGCTCGAAGCAGGTATTCCGGCGGCAGAGGTTCTGCAGAAAATCATGGCTGGCGACGCGAAAAAAGAATTTCGCCAGGTAGGGCTGGTCGACCAACAAGGACGGGCGGTGACCTTTACCGGTAGCCAGACTCTGCCCTGGTCCGGAGGCAGAACGGGAGAGGGTTATGCGGTACAGGGCAACCTGCTGGCCGGAGCGGACGTTGTAAACTCGATGGCGGCGGCCTTCGAAAGCGCCAGCGGTGAACTGGCCCAGCGTCTTCTGGTGGCCCTGTCTGCGGGGCAGAGCGCCGGCGGCGATAGCCGGGGTCGCCAATCGGCAGCCTTGCTGGTAGTGCGTCCCGGGGCGGGTTACATGGGGGCCAATGACCGCTTGATCGAGCTTGATGTCGAGGACCATCCCGCGCCTATCCGGGAATTGACCCGTCTCCTTGATATACGCCGTGGCCAATTGCTGGTCGCTGACAGCCTCTCGCTACTGGGCATAGTAACAGACGACCATGCAACGCCGGTGCAGCGCGAGACTGCCAATCGGCGCGCCAGGGAATTGGCAAAAAGCGCAACCCAACTGTACCCTGGCAATGGCGATGCATGGCTGGCGCTGGCCGAGGCCGAGCGGCTGGCCGGCGACACCCAGGCTGCCGGTGAAGCCTTCAGAGCTGCACTGATCGTAAACCCACAGCTGAAACGCTACGCGCTGCATCCGGGATGGGGCATGGTGCCCGCTCCGGTATCATTGAGTGCACTACTGGAATTACCCGGAGTCGAGGCGCTCTGGGAGGCGCTGCCAGGCGCGCCACAGCGAGCAGCCACACCATGACATTACGAGGCCGTCTACCCGGCTTAACCACCCAGATTGTGCTCGCCTTCGCGGCGGCGGTGTTCAGCGGCCTGTTCTTCGGAGAGTTGATTGCCCCGGTCAAGTTGCTGGGCGATATCTTTATCGGCCTGTTGCAGATGACGGTGCTGCCCTACATCCTGATGTCTTTGATCGGTGGCCTGGGCCGTCTTTCCTATGCCGATATCCGCCTGATGGCAATCAAGGGCGGCGGCTATATGCTGCTGTTCTGGCTTATTGGCCTGCTGGTTATTGCCTGTACCTCAATTGCCCTGCCGGACTGGGAGTCGGCGACCTTCTTCAGCAGCAGTATTACCGAGCCCCTGCAACCCATGGACGTGGTGGGCTTGTACATCCCGAGCAATCCGTTCTTTGCGTTATCCAGCAGTATCATTCCGGCGGTGGTGGTGTTTGCCGTCGCCATCGGTCTGGCGGTGGTCGGTATCCCGGGAAAGCTCGCCTTTCTCGACAATGTGAGCGTGCTCACCGAAAGCCTCATGCGCATCGCCGGCTTCGTTGCGCGGCTGGCTCCCATCGGCGTTTTCGGCCTGGTAGCGGCGGCGGCTGGCACTATGGATATCGCCGAGTTGGGGCGCTTGCAGGTCTATATTCTGACCTACATCGGGGCCTCGCTGGTGCTCAGTTTCTGGGTATTACCGGGGCTGGTGGCAACGCTGACACCGTTCACCTACCGGCAGGTGCTTGCTGCTTCCCGCGAAGCCCTTGTCACGGCCTTCGCGACCGGTTCTTTGCTGATTGTGTTGCCGCTGCTGTCCGAGCGACTGAAGCAGCTGTTTGCGGAACACGGTCGTGCAAGTCATGATACCGACGGTGCGATAGACCTGGTGGTTCCCATCAACTTTAATTTCCCCAACCTCGGCAAGCTGATGGCACTGTCTTTCGTTTTATTCGCCGGCTGGCAAGCCGGTGCGCCGATCAGTACCGAGCGCTACCCGGAGTTTCTGGTTTCGGGTCTATTCAGCTTTTTCGGCGAGGTTGTGGTCGCCCTGCCCTTTTTGCTGGACCTGATGCGCATTCCGGCGGATATGTTCCAGTTGTTTGTCGCGGTGGACATATTTACCGGCCGCTTCGGGACTTTACTGGCTGGTGTACACACCGTTGCACTGGCAATTTTGACCGCAGCCGCGGTGGGCGGGATCACCCAATTTCGGCTGCTGCCGCTGCTACGATACGCCGTGGTGTCGGTGCTCGCTCTGTTAGCGCTGTTTCTTGGGCTGCGCTATTTCTTCGATCACCTGGTGCCACAGTCATACCAGGAGTATGAAAACTTCATGTCGATGACCCATGCACTGGAGGATGTTCGCTATCGCGAGGCGCCCGTGACAGGTTTAGAGCCACTGATCCAGCAACCCGGACAGGGACGTGTCGATGCCATTCAGGCACGGGGAACCCTCCGCGTGGGTTACCTTAAAGACAGCCTGCCGTTTGTACATCGTAATGGCTACGGTCAACTGGCAGGTCTTGAAGTCGATCTGGTCGATCTGCTGGCCCATGACATGGGCGTGAGACTTGAACTGGTGCGGGTGACGCGCAAGACGATGAGCGAACAGCTGCAGTCCGGTCGCATTGATATGCTCGCTGCCGGCCTGCTGATCATTCCCGGGCGAACGCTTGAGATGCAGTTTTCAATCCCTTACCTGAACACCACGATGGCCCTGGTTGCGCCGGACCACGAGCGCGAGCGCTTTACCACCATCGACAGGATAACAAGCCAGAACGGTTTGAAGATCGCGGCGTTGAACCTGCCCTACTACGTCAATCTCATGGAGCGCTATTTTCCGAATGTCGAAATGGTAACGATCCGGTCGCCGAGGCAGTTCTTTAAGGCCCCGCCGGGTACTTTTGACGCACTGCTTTACTCGGCCGAAGGCGGCTCCGCCTGGACACTGGTCTACCCCAGCTTTTCTGTCGTGGTGCCAAAGCCCAACCGCGGTAGTGCGTCTCTGGCACTGGGGCTGCCCCTGGGTGAGCCCCAGTTGCAGACCTTTGTCGACGCCTGGTTACTACTCAAAAAACAAGAGGGATTTATCGATGACCTGTCGAGGTACTGGATACACGGCCAGGGTGCCAAGCGGCGCGAACCGCGCTGGTCGATTATGCGCGATGTACTGGGTTGGGAGCCCGCTGACCCGACGCCAAGCCCTGCGCTCGCCCAATAGGTTGCTGCGATGCCCCTGCGCGTGAGGAGAGTCGCCGGATTGTTACTGCTCACCGCTGCTCTGTTGGCATGTGGTAGCCAGACGGTGCGGGTGGATCCCGCCGGCCAGGTGGAGGCCACGCCTGCGGCAACAGACACGATTAACCGCAATCAGGCGCCCCCCCCTGGCCTGCAGCAGGCGCTGACGCAGGTATATAGCCAGCTGCTACAAAACCGTGACGGCGAACTGTACTCGGGCGCTGTAGCGGGAACCCGGATCGAAGATCTCGCCATCGCGGTGGTGACGGTGGACGGCGAGGTCTATACCGTGGGTGCCCATACCGTCGAGTTTCCCCTGATGTCGGTGTCGAAACCTTTTACCTACGCCGTGGCTATAGAACAGCACGGTGTTGAGGCCATGCTGGAAAAAGTCGGAGTGAATGCCACCGGCATGCCTTACAACTCGATGGCGGGTTTGGTGAGCCGGCCAAAACCCTTGCAGAACCCCCTGGTCAATACCGGCGCCATCGCGACTCACAGTTATATTGAAGGCCCATCGAGTGACAGCAAATTACAGCAGGTGATAGATGTCTACTCTGCACTGGCCGGTCGACCGCTCGCAGTGGTGGATGCGTGGCGGGCAACACCCCGGGCTTCCAGTTACGCGCTCGCCTATCAGATGCAACACTATGAGCTACTGCAAGGCGACGTCGACGATACCCTGCAACGCTATCTGCTCTCCAACATCGTGGCCGTCAATGTGGTGGACCTGGCGCGGATGGGCGCCACCCTGGCCAATGCGGGCACCCAGCCCAACAGCGCTGAGCGCGTGCTCAAACCGGAAACCGTACGCGCGGTGCTCAGCGCCATGGTCAATGCCGGCATGTACGAGGACAGTGGCCTGTGGTGGGCCGAAGTGGGTATGCCCGCCAAAAGCGGGGTAAGCGGGGCTATTGTGGCCATTGCCCCTGGCTGGGGGGCTATAGCGGCCTACTCTCCGCGGCTCGACAGTGCCGGCAATAGCGTGCGTGCCGGACTGGCCATTCGCCAGCTGTCTGCAAGCTGGGGCCTGCACTCGATGGATCGCCTGCTATTGCCAAGGTCCCGCAGACACGAATAATATCTGGGACTCAAAACAAAGGCAGCAACGCAGAACGAATTGTAGAATCGGCATGAACGCTGGGTTTCACTTGCTGGGCGACGAGCCGAACGAAGCAGCCACCCATCGAATCCCCAACCCGGAGGACCGAATATGCCGAAGCACATGATGTGTATAGCTTTTGCTCTTGCGTTTCTTATGAGCGGTATGACGCAGGCAGCCGATATCACGCCCGCCGAGGCCCGCGCTGTCTCGAAGGAGGCGTTTGTCTATGGCTATGCGTTTGTCGAGAACTACCGCTCGCTCTACAAACAGGCGGTGGACTCGAGCGACCCCGACTACAATGCGCCGTTCAACCAGATCGGCCACTCGCGAAAAGTGGCGACTCCCGCAGACAAGCAGTTTGTGACGCCGAATTCGGACACCCCCTACTCGTACATTTGGTTTGACCTGCGGGCCGAGCCGGTCGTGGTGACCATGCCAAAAATCGATCAGGGCCGGTATTACACGGCCCAGCTCGTGGACCTGCAACTCTTCAACTTCGCTTACCTTGGCACCCGCTCATACGGCAACGACGGAGGCGACTTTCTGATTGCCGGGCCGGACTGGCAGGGCGATCAGCCAAAGGGTGTAACAGCAGTGATTCGCTGCGAGACCCAATTCGCCTACGCACTTATTCGCACGCAGTTATTTAATGCCACAGACCTGGACAATGTTCACCGGATTCAGGACGGTTACAAGGTGCAGATGGCCGCCCCCTTGCCCAGCGGTCACCAGGGGCACGCCCTGCGGGGCTTAGCGCCGCATCGCCCTGCAGCGTTGTGATCGCTGGAAAGGCACCAACAGTAGGCGCTTTAGGCGACCAGCCTTCCTGCGCGACCACGCCTCGCAGGACAATGCGGCGCTAAGCCTGAGGCAACACCCAATTAATCAGAGGAGCCCTAGTCGCCGCGACTCCGCCTGCCGCTGGGGCGATCGACGGGTCCAGTAGTGCCAGCGCCATCAATGAATCGCGGTTCAGGCTTTTGGGGTGAGCGCAAGCTGGCGGGACTGGGCGACAAGGCGTCCGCTGGAATCCCAGATCTCCCCGTCTTCCTCCAGCATACCGCCGCTGATAAAGCGGGTGCTGAAGCGACAGCGCAGCCAGCCCGGCTCGGGAACCCCCCGGATGTGGACGGTCAGTTCCACCGTTGGAGTCCAGGCTACCGGCAGGCGGGCATTGAATATGGTGGGGGGAAAGGCATCGCTCGCCAGCAACAACCCGAAAACATCCATGGGTTCGTCGTTGGCAAGCCGAATCCAGCCGCGAATCAGTGGCTCTCCGCTCGGGCTGCCCGCCAGAAACCGGGCGTCTTGCGGATGCAGGCGGAGGTCTACTCGCCCCATGATGGCCGGTGGAAAGCCGAGTTTGGGGTCGGGAACCGCTTGCGGGCAATCCTCAGCTGGCGGCAAATCGGGCGGGTGGGCATCGACCCGAACCGGCCCTTCGAAGTCGGTGAGGTCCGAGAAACTCCCCAGCAACTCGATCAACGGTCGATCCGGGCCCTGCAGCGTGGCGCGGACCGTGGCGAGTCGTTTGCCCGCCTTCACGACCTGCGGATCAATGCTCACCGGCCCCGGTTTGCCGGACGAGAGGTAATGGGCGGTGACCGTCACCGGGTGTGGCTGCGCGGCGGCCGTGGCCATGGCACGGGCACCAATCGCCAGGAGATAACCGCCGTTGGCATTGCCAACGACATCCCAGCCGTCGTGAATGCTCGCGGTATAGGGGTGCTGACGACTGTCAACAGCTGTGGCCTCACTGAAACTCATCACCTTCACTCCTGTTACTAAATAGCTAATGACGCAGTCCAGGCGATTGCGGATGATTATCACCCGCTTGAGCGCGGGCGACAAGCAAAGCGCCCTGGGCATTTCCAAACCGATCATGAAGCCAACGATACTCAGCAAGGAGAGTGCGGTTGATCGCCTGTAACTGGGAATCTATTGCGCAACAAGAGCGTTAACTGTGGCTATTATCCGCTGTCTGAGCCATTGATGTGCCGGATCATCATTATCGCGTCGATGCCATACCATGTGCAGGCTCAAGGGCTCCAATTTTATCGGTAAAGCAATATAGTCCAGGTTCTTCAGCGGCCCGCGAATCATCAATTCGAGCTGTGTGGTAATTAACTCAGTACCTTCGATGAACGCCGCCAAAGCATTAAAGTTAGGTACAGAAATTTCAGGGCGGTGCAAAGCCGATGTAATAGCTGTGGGTAAAACCTGCTGCGATGACTCAGCGCTGCTAAACCTTACTTCGGCATATCTGCTGGAGACATACTGCTTCCATGTCTTTGGCGGCGTCCTGACTTTTGCGTCATAAAAGCACACCATTTTTGACTGTAATAATGACACGCTAGTAAGCGCCTTTTTGTTTGGAGGCGCAGGGGTGATCAGTATCTGGCAACCGGATGTGCGCAGTAGGTTGGCACTGGGAATACCGGCGGGAACAAAATGCAGCCTGGGGTGAATGCCCTCTTCGTACAAGCCTTTAAGCAGCGTTGGAAATATAAAACCCAGGGGGAAATCGTTGGTCGCGATAGTGAACTCTATTGTTTCGGCTGATGGGTCGAATTCGCGCTCGTGCGTCAGCGATTTGAGGTCGCCAAGGATAGCCTCGACTGGATTGCGTAGCGAAAGCGCCTTGGCGGTTGGCCTGATTCCTCGTCCATCGCGAATAAACAGCGGATCGTCAAAAGTTAACCGCAATTTGTCGAGCGTATGACTGACAGCCGACTGGCTTACACCCAGGGTTTCAGCCGCTTTCGTCACGGACGCCGCGTCCAGAACGGCTAGAAATGTTCTCAGTGTATTGCCATCCAACCCCAAATAATCGAATTCAGTCATACCTCAAATCTTTCATCTCAATGAAGTCGATGAGTTTATAGCGCCTTGGCGATCAGCACTACACCCTAATATGCGCTGGGTACTACCCTGCGGGTAAAAACCCTGAATCATCAAATGATCGATAATATTCATAGATCATATGCTTGCATATTAGTTGATCAGATATTTTGGCAACTGTATTGTGGCACCGTGCCCGCGTGAAACAAAGGCTTAATCGGCCGAGGAGACGGCTGGCAGGGCTTGGGTGACGTGGGCAATGATAATGATTAGCCGCCGCACTCGTTAGTGCCTGGAAGTTCAGGCGCGGTGCGATTCTTCTCTGGCACTTAGTCGAGGTTTTTTTGAAATCACTCAAGCTGTTCGCAATCGTGCTGATTCTGGCAATCATTATCATGGGTGTAAATATCGGCGGCCCAAAGTTCGTCAACGCATTGCAGATGCACTTCGGCATGAAAGGAAAGATAGACCGACTGGAGCAGTGCATTGAAATGCCAGGCTGCAGTATCGGGCCGGACGATCTGGAATTCTATCAGAAATATCTCGTCGTCAAAGAAAGTGAAACGGTGGAAAAGCTCATGGAGAGCGAAGCAGTGGAGGCACTCCTGGAAGAGTGAGTGGTATTCGCTGGTTGGAATCGATGCCCCGATAACACTGCAATGGGTCTCATCGGAGGGAACCAAGATCAGGCTCATAAATAAAGTAAGATCCAAGAAAGGCGACGATAAGACTCACTAAAACTAGAGACAAGAGGCCAATCATGCTAACCCGGAAAAAAATACTGTATTCAACGCTAATGTCCTTGGTTTCGCTGCCAGCAGCGGCATCTTCCGACGCAAACAGCGAAACGGCAAAGCATTACTCCCCTCCTGCCAACACTACCCATGCAACCCACGTGTACTGGGGAGACTCCCACTTGCACACTGGCCTTTCGCTCGATGCGGGTTTATTCGGCAATATCCTGGGCCCCGATGATGCCCTTCGACTCGCACGCGGCGAGAAGATCACTGCTTCTTCCGGTATACCGGTGCAGCTGGCACGGCCACTGGACTGGATGGTAGTAGCCGATCACTCCGACATGATGGGTATTGCCACTGATATCAAAGAGGGAACGCCCAATATAGTCGCCAACGCAAAGGGCAAGGAGTGGCACGAAGGCTTTAAGAAAGGCGGTCGTGCAGCGGGTGAGGCCGCTTTCGACCTGATCCAGAACTTCTCTCAGATGACCGTACCTGAGGAGTTGGTTACTGATTACAGCCCCGGTTCAGAAGTGTTCAGCCGGGTCTGGAAAGAAATTGTCGATAGCGCCGAGCGCCACAATGAACCCGGCCTGTTTACGGCATTTATCGGCTATGAGTGGACCTCGGTACCCAAGGGATTTAACCTGCACCGCAATGTCATATTCCGTGACAATGCCGATAAGGCGTTACAGGTAGATCCGGCGACTACCCAACCCCCGACAGGTAGCACCGACCCTAAAACGCTGTACAAGTGGCTTGAGGACTACGAAAGCAAAACTGGTGGCCGCGTCTTTGCCTACGGCCACAACGGTAACCTCTCCAATGGCTGGATGTTCCCTACGGAAAATACCTATCACGGCGGAGTAGTGGATAAAGAGTACGTAATGCAACGTGCCAGGTGGGAGCCTCACTACGAAATCACTCAGATAAAGGGCGACGGCGAAGCGCACCCAACACTTTCACCCGATGATGAGTTCGCCGACTATGAAAACTGGGCGGTGGGCAACCTGGATCTCAGTGAGCTAAAAACGCCGGCAATGCTGAAGGGCGAGTATGGCCGCGAAGCCCTGAAACAGGGCTTGCTGCTGGAGAGAAAATTCGGCGTTAATCCGTACAAATTTGGAGTAGGAGGCGCTACCGACAGTCACACCGCATTAGCCACGGCCGACGAGGATAACTTCTTCGGAAAATCCACCAGTGTTGAGCCGAGTTCCGATCGCGTTAATCACCCCTTTGTTAAATCCGATCTCGGTGAGATTCCCGGCTACACTCTGGTGGCTTCTGGTTACACCGGCATCTGGGCCCACGAGAATACCCGCACCGCTCTATTTGACGCCATGGAGCGCAGGGAAACCTATGCCACTACCGGCCCGCGTATGACCGTGCGCTTTTTTGGGGGTTGGGAATTCGACGGCAACGATATCCATGCCAGCCATTCTGCGGGCATTGGCTATGCCAAAGGCGTACCCATGGGCGGAGATTTACGCAAATCCAAGGGCAATAAGGCTCCCAATTTCATGATTCAGGCCAGCAAGGATCCCTTAAGTGGCAATCTCGATCGTGTCCAGGTAATCAAAGGCTGGATTGATGCCAACGGTAAGCTCCACGAGCGTGTATATGATGTCGCCGTTTCCAACGGTCGCAAGATCGACAGCAATGGACGATGCAAGCAGCCGGTCGGCAATACCGTTGACCTGGAGACTGCCACCTGGAGCAACAGCATCGGTGATACTTCTTTGGGTGCAGTCTGGACTGATCCTGATTTTGATGCCGGCGAATCAGCCTTCTACTACGTGCGCGTGTTAGAGATACCAACGCCACGCTGGGTTGTTTACGACAAAGTCCGCCTGGGCGCTACACTTCCCGAGGAAGCAGTTCTGGTGGGCCAGGAACGTGCCTATACTTCACCGATCTGGTATTCCCCCGAATAGACCTGATGTTTGATTTTGTACTCCCTAACTGCAGAAGCCAGGTCGCTGTAATTGCGGCCTGGCAGGTCTGTGCGCCGCGTTAGCGGGCAACGCCGAAGTCAGTGCCGGTCCACAGCTTGAAGTTGATCGCATCCATTTCGAAACCTGACAGCTTCGCTATTAGCCTGGCGGGGTCATTCGTAAACGAAGCCCTTAGCCTAGCGCCACTGTCCGCGGGATGAAAGGCCCGGTGAGAAAGGTGGTTCTCTCTCTAACTGCAAGTCCCGTTCCCGCAGCGTTTCAGCCCATGACCAAAGCTGCCTGCCGGAGCGTCTGCCAGGTGCGAGAACTCAGCCACTGGGCCATCCGGGGGCAGCCCGCGTATTAGAGTGAACGTATTTAAAACCCTATCCCGCGGAGCCCATGATGTTCGGACTATTCAAATCAGACCCCAGCAAGAAACTCAACGAGCAATACCACGCCAAACTTGAGGCGGCCATGCAAGCCCAGCGCAAGGGCGATATCAGGCTGCACGGAGAGCTTACCGCTGAAGCCGAAAAGCTGTATTCACAGATACAGGCCATGAAAAGCGAGGCTTGAGCGAGCCCGGGGAAACGAAAGTCGACCTCGTCCCCGGCAACGGTGGTGCGATGGTTTCCCGGAGGAGATCGCGGCAGCGTCATCAACCCGCTTGATGGCGAGGGGTGCTGTATAATACGCTCCTTGCCCTCGCACCGGCTGCGCTTCAAGGGAGCACTGTGTTTTGAGAACTTTCGTGGTTCGAGCCCGCGCAGCATCCGTCGACGGTCGCGCTCTGATGGCGCAAGTCGGCACAGAGGGGCACAGTGAAATTCTCGCCCATACCCTGATGAACGCCTTCTTCGTCGCCCAGTCACACCGCGACGACGTGGTGGTGCACCTGGTGTTGGAGCGCACCCGGGATTTTAGCCGCACGATCACCTTCAACGGCAGCGAGCTGGGCGAGCTGGGCGGTTTCCATGAGAGCGCACTGCTGGGGCGCGTAGCCCACGCACTGGACGTCTCCGTGGGAATGCCCAAGGAGAGCCAGCGACCAGTAGCGCCCGGCATCACCGTTCGAACTCTCAGCTTCGAGAAACTCCTGCAGGAACTGGCGCCTCGCTGCGATCTGTTCGTCATGGATAGAAAAGGCACCCCCATCGAAGAACAGTCGTTTGCCGGACATCCCTGCTTCATCCTCACCGATCACGTGCCCATGCCCAGGAAAAGTCTCGGCGGCCTGCGACGATTGGGCGCGCAAGCGCTGAGCCTGGGTCCGGGCATGCTGTTCGCCTCACAGTGCGTGGTTCTCATACACCACTACCTCGACCGTTCCTCGTGATCCGCAAAAAGGCTCCACAGGACACCTGTGCTTACAGTACAATCCTGCCCATAGAAAAATAAAAGCGCGTGTATGTCACGGGGGTTGCCGGACAGCAGTTGAGTGGTTGGTACGCGCAGACGATTCCAGGCACGAAGACTATGCAGGATGCGGAAACCACAAGGGCGCTTTGTTCGCGACGATGGCTGTTGCCTACGCTGGCGATGCTAGCGCTTGCCTTGCCAGTCGCCGCGCAAGAAGACGCTGGCGGCTCGAGTCCTGACCAGGCAGCCCCGGGGAACGCCCGGGAGAATTCCGTTTTAAAGCCCCAAGATCCGGCTACCCTGGCTGCGGAGAAAACACCAAAAGGCGAACCTCCCCGCCAGGCTCCAAGGACTGGCAACACGCCAGTTACGCCACCGCAGGTCTCCGCTACGGGAGTGCTGCCCACCCCAAACACCGAGGCACTATCCCAGGACAAAGCGCCGGGAACCGAGTCGGTAACGGCTGAAAAACCAGGCTCCACAGCCGAGCCCTCCGAATTCGGGGGAGACCCGGCCGTCTCAATAACCGACGACAGCGATATCGGGGATATGCGGCCCCCGCCCAAGGTCCCGGGCCCCGACGGTAACCCAGACCCGACACCAGAAGACCGAGACTCCGGGGACGGGGCAACGGATCAACCGGCCGTTGAGTCGAACGTTTCAGGGGAACCCACCGCCCTCAGCGGTGATGAAATTGCCCCCGAAATCTACGACAGCGATATCGATGACTTGCTGCCCCCGCCCAAGGCCCCGGGCCCCGACGGTAACCCAGACCCGATACCAGAAGACCGAGACTCCGGGGATGGGGCAACGGATCAACCTGCCGTTGAGTCGAACATTTCAGGGGAACCCACCGCCCTCAGCGGTGATGAAATTGCCCCCGAAATCTACGACAGCGATATCGAGGACTTGCTGCCCCCGCCCAAGGCCCCGGGCCCCGACGGTAACCCAGACCCGATACCAGAAGACCGAGACTCCGGGGACGGGGCAACGGATCAAGCGGCCGTTGAGTCGAACGTTTCAGGGGAACCCACCGCCCTCAGCGGTGATGAAATTGCGCCCGAAATCTACGACAGCGATATCGAGGACTTGCTGCCCCCGCCCAAGGCCCCGGGCCCCGACGTTACCCCAGACCCGATACCAGAAGACCGCGAACCCGGGGACGGGGCAACGGATCAAGCGGCCGTTGAGTCGAACGTTTCAGGGGAACCCACCACCCTCAGCGGTGATGAAATTGCCCCCGAAATCTACGACAGCGATATCGGGGATATGCTGCCCCCGCCCAAGGCTCCGGGCCCCGACGTTGCCCCAGACCCGATACCAGAAGACCGCGACTCCGGGGACGGGGCAACGGATCAGCAGGCCGTTGAGTCGAACGTTTCAGGGGAACCCACCGCCCTCAGCGGTGATGAAATCGTTCCCGAAGTCTACGACAGCGATATCGAGGATATGCAGGCCCAACCCGAGACCAAGGACACTGACGGGGGCGCTCCCGGGAAACAAGCCGACCCCGCTGATAGCACGCCAAAACCCCAGACCGCGCAAGCTGAAAAGCATCGGGTTCTGGAGGGCGAGGAAGCAACAATCCCCGCCCCCTCTGACGGCGATATCGACTCCACGACGCCAGCCGGCGCAATAGACGCCGACGTTGCGACGCAACCGGCCGCTGACACCACAACCCAGGCAGCGCCTGCCGGGGAAAAAACGACCCCCGAACCCCAGCCACCAGTGGAGACGCAGGAGCCGGATCCACAAACTGACCTGGGCGCCCGCAAAGTCGCACCCCAGCCCCCACCGGCGGCACCCCCCGCCGAAACCCGGGTTGCCAAGCCGGGGGTTTACGATAGCGACGTTGAGGATATGTTGCCCCAGACCGACGCAGAACCCACGGCGGAAGTGCCCAAAAAAATTCCCGAGGCCAGTGTGCCCACCCAGGCTGACCCGGCGCCTGCCGAGCCGGCACAGGCCGAACCTGAACCCGGGGCCACCATTGCCCCCGAACCCGACCCGGTGGGCCGCGATGTTGCCCCGGCGAAAAGCGTCGACAGTGATCCTGCTGATAAGGCCACGGGCACAGACGTCGCTCCAACCGAGAGCCGGCCCCTCCCCGCACCCCCGGTCGTAGCCGGCCCGGACACGGAACCCCCTACTGAAGACGCCATCTGGTGGCGGGACCGCTGGATCAAACCCTGGAGGGAAGACTGGATCGTCGAGCAGGAGGAATGGGGCATCGATGGCTTGCGGTACGTGGGAAGATGGGGCCTGGTGAGGATGAAACTCGGGGGCAACATCGCAATCGACGCCGGCGACACCTGGCAAAGCGCCGAGCTCGATAGTCTTTTCCCCGGCGTCAATGGCTGGAATACCATTCCCCGCAACATCCGCCTGCAGCTGGTCGGGAATTTCGGTCCGCACATCTTTTACAAGGCGCAACTGGAGGTGGGCTCAATTAGCCCCGGGTTCAAGGATGTCTATGTGGTGGTCCAGGATGTGCCCCTGTTCTCCAACGTGCGCTTCGGCAAGGGTAACCAACCTTTTTCGATGGAGAATCTGACGAGTTCCAAATTCAACAGCTTTATGGAGCGATCGCTGCTAACGGCCCTGACCCCGGGTCTCAGCTTCGGCCTGATGGCTTACGACACAGCGTTCAAGCAGCGAATGACCTGGGCCGGGGGCATATTCTATCGGACGGCGACCTGGGGCGATCTTGAGTTCGACTCCTCAACCGGTAGTGACCTGACGGCCCGGGTCACCGCGCTTCCCTACGCTCCCTCGAATGGCAGGCTTTTGCATGTGGGGTTCGGTATCTCGAATCGGCTATATGGCGATACCACGCGATTTTCCAGCGCCCCCGAAAGTCGCCTGGCGGACGTTGAGTACGTCGATACCGGGGATTTCGAGGCCGACAACGCATCCACTTTCAATGTTGAAGGCGCCTGGCAAGATGGGCCCTGGATGCTCCAGGGCGAGTACACCCGCAATTTGGTGAGAACGAAAGACGGCGAGAGAAGTTACGCTGCCAGCTATTTCCAGTTGAGCTATTTCGTTACCGGTGAATCCCGCCCCTACAACCGCGCGTCAGGCACCTTTGGCAACCTGGTACCCAAGCGTCTCTATCATTGGGGTGACGAGCCCGGCGGAGCCCTGGAACTGGCGGTACGGCTTTCTGCCATTGACCTTGAGAGCGGCGACTACCAGGGCGGTTCACAGCACAATATCACGCTGGGGGCCACCTGGTATCCGCGCCACAATGTCAGGATGAGGTTTAACTACATTAACGGTCAGGTCCAGGCCGTGGGTAGCTCGCCGAGCAGCCGAGCCAAGGGTCGTGTCAACATCGTTCAGGCAGGGGTGGCCTTTAATTTTTGATATTACCCGGATGGTGAGTACCCTGGGTCGGGCTGCGCTGACGCGTCGGGTGGCGCGAAAGACCGGCGCTGCATGGGATAACGCGGCCATCATGCCCGGTGGACTTGGCGCGGACGGTGTGCGCCGCTCTTACCGCCCGGACCAACTAGAGAGTTGACAAGCGATGTCGATTGCCCGGCCTTCAAACTTTACCATCGTACTGCTCAGCAGCCTGTACTTTTCGCAGGGTTTGCCGTCGGGGCTGTTGGCCCACGCCCTCCCTGTCCTGCTGCGAGAGCATGAAGTGCCACTCCAGTATATCGGCTACCTGAAACTGCTGGCACTACCCTGGATGTTCAAGTTCGTGTGGGCACCGTATGTCGATCGCTACCACTTTCGGCACACCGGGCCGCATCGTAGTTGGATTTTGCCCATGCAATCCCTGGTGATCTTCATGCTGCTGGGCCTGAGCCTGCTCGGCCCCGAAACGATTTTCAGTGGTTACCTGCCACTGTTTTTCCTCATGTTGTTATTCCTGAATTTCTGCTCCGCCACCCAGGATATTGCCACCGATGGTCTCGCTGTGAAGCTGCTGCCGAGCCGCTGGCGCGGTCTGGGCAACAGTATCCAGGTATCGGGTTACAAATTGGGGTTGATCGTCGGAGGCAGCCTGCTACTGCTATCGATTGATCACTTCGGCTGGTCCAAAAGCTTTATCGGCCTGGCCGCCATCCTCGCGCTGCTCACCCTGCCGATACTGATTTTACGGGAGTCGCCCCATAGTAATGCGCGGGCCGCGGGCGATCCTGCCGCCCTCGCCGGCACCGAAACGACCGGCTTCGACGCCCTCTGGCGCAGCTATCATGACTTTTTCCGGCAGCCAGGAATGATGAGTTGGCTACTGGTCATACTGACCTACAAGTCCGGCGACGCCTTTGGCTCGGGCATGGTTAAGCCAATGCTGGTGGATGCCGGATTTTCCCTGTCGGCGATAGGGTCCGTCACCCTCGCGGCCTCGATTGCCGGTATGGTGGCCGCGGTGCTGGGAGGCTATCTCTACTACCGCTGGGGTGCCAAGGTGACATTGCTCGGCTTCGGCCTGTTGCAGGCTGTCGGTATCGGCGCTTTTGCCCTGATTGCGAGGGGTCACACCGACCTGGTCTCGCTCTATGGTATCTCGATATTCGAGCAGGTGGCAGACGGCATGTCGACGGTGGTGCTGTTTGCCCTGATGATGGAACAGTGTCGTCCCAACCATGAAGGTGCCGACTACAGCATCCAGGCCTGTTTCCAGGTCCTGCTGGCGGGATTTATCGGTGCCGCCTCGGGCTGGGTTGCCAGCGCAGTGGGCTACTCACAGCATTTCCTGCTGGCAGCGATGTTAGGTTTGCTGGCCCTGATTCCGGCCTGGTATTACCTGCAGTTCAAGTTGCCACAAAAGGCTCCGGCGTTGGCCAGGAAATCGCCCTCGGTAGCCGGCGCCTGACCCAGACGCGGCACCGGTACACGCGTTCACGCCCGCCTGCGGTGCAATGGATCGCGCCAGTGCCGCCTCGCGGTATAGGGCCCGGCCCTTGTGTCAGGGGACTTGGAACCCCCGCGTCGAATCCGTTATAGTGGCGCCTTGCTTGCGGACATTGGAAAACAGCTATGCCCATGGTATCCCCCGTTCGACTGATAATGGCGTCACCGCTCCTCCTGTTGGCTGCCTGCGGTGGTCCCAGCTACTCAACCAACACGCCGCCGCCGGCCACGCAAGTAGGCGAGCCCTGCCCCGTCGGCTCTACCTGTGAAACCCTGGGCGGCAACGTGGGTGCAGAGCATGAGCGCCTGAACAACGGCCTGGAAGCTGACGATCCCGCAGCGCTGGAGGCGGAGGCCGCCAAGATCCGTGGCGAAGATCCCCAGAAGCTGGAGGATTCAATCAAGAAAATGGAGCGAGCCGACCCGTAACATCGAATGCAGCACCCCCTGCATCAGCACCCTGACCCCGACCGACTTTGATACCGGACCACGACCTTGACAGACCAGCCCACCGCGCCTGAACTCCAGGGCAGAAAGAACGCCTTGTTACGCTTGTTCGACCGGATGCTACCCATTGTTGACGGCGTACTTTTCGGTGTCCGTTTTACTGCGCTGCTTGGCTTTGCCCTGGTGATCTGGATCTTCACCTGGATGTTTTACCTGCACGACTTCTCCCTGGTGATAGCGCTGCTGGTTTGTGCCGTTGCCAGCCTGCCCCTGCTGCTGCTGACCTATTTCTGGTGGAGCCTTGACGAACTCAGGCGATTACCGGAAACGGTCGCTGAAATGATGCAGGGAGCAAGCTCTGAAGTCCGTGAGCGGGTCGCGAATATCCGCTCAGGGAAGCGCAATAAAATGGGGTTGATGAGCACCGCCAGAAATATCCTGAACATGGGGTCGATGGTGGGAGAAGCTCGGGCGCTGGTGGGTTCTTACCTGCGGGCGGGCTCGCTGATGAGCCCCCTGCTGCTGGTACTGGGCTTTCTGTCCGTACTGTACATCGTTCCCCTGATCCTCAGCAGCCTGCTACTGGCCGTGATCGAAGTCTGGCCCTGGTGACCCACTTTCACCAGGCGAACCCGGGGGTAATAGCCCGTACGCTCCCGGGGTTTACAAATATCGGTGAGATATGGCGGTTAACTGCGGGAATTGAGGGCCTCGACCATCAGCCCGTGCAAGCTGCCCAAGTCATCAACAACAGCTGTCGGCTCGATCCCCCAGGGGTCGAACACCGCTGCGCTCGAACGCTTGACCCACGCCGCCTTCAGGCCCGCAGACAGGGCCCCGATGACGTCAAAGGGATTGCTCGACACCAGCCAGGTTTCGTCCGCCGACGCATCGCAGCGGTCTAACAAGTGCTGGTAGACGGCCGGCGCCGGCTTGAAGGTTTCGATCTCCTCAACGCTGACGACAGCATCGAAAAACTGGCGCAGGCCCGCAGTTTTCAGCAGTAGCTCGACAGCCGCCGCACTGCCGTTGGAGAAAGCGACCCGGCGGTAACCGGCGGTTTCAAGCTGGGCCAGCGCGGGCTCGACATCGGGGAATGCCGGGAGCACCGTGTAGGCTTGCAGGAGGTCGGCTTTCTGGTCGGGGGTCAGCGCCACGCCAAAGCTGGCGCAGGTATAATCGAGTGCCTGGGCGGTGCACACGGAAAAATCTGCATACTGCCGCATAAGCCCGCGTCGAAAGGAGTACTCCAGTTGCTTGTCACGCCAGGCCAGGGAGAAGCGGCCCGCTTCGGCGCCGAGAAAATCCCCCAGTCGGTTCTGTATCCCGTGGGTATCGATCAAGGTACCGTAGATGTCAAAGGCGAGAGTGATTGGCATGCCGGGGCCTCGTCGGAGTCAGTGCCCAGAGTGTACCACCCTTGTCCAGCAAGTCGATATTACCGCCCGCTGCCACCGATGCGGACCGGAATAGTCTACCGGCGACCAACAAAGGGCGGATAAAGTGGTTAAACTGGGGGTTTAAGGAAAGGAGCCGGCAACATGGATATCAGGCAATGGCAGGCGTCGGGTGATCTGCAGACGCTGCTGGGCCATGAAATTTTCACGCGGGTAGAGCCCGACACCGGCAAACCGCCCCTGCTGCTGATACATGGCTATCCTACTGCCTGCTGGGACTTTGAAACACTGTGGCCCGCGCTGTCGGACACTTTTCGCCTGGTCAGTTGCGATATGCTGGGCTTTGGGTTTTCGGCCAAACCGGCGGACCACGTCTACAGCATTCACCAGCAGGCCGACATTATCGAGGCCCTGGTCAGTCAGGTTGGCCTGGAGGAATACCATGTGCTCGCCCACGATTATGGCGACACCGTGGCGCAGGAGCTGCTGGCGCGGCAAAACAGCGGCAACGGAATCGGCAGCTGTCTGTCGATGTGTTTCCTGAACGGGGGACTGTTCCCGGAGACTCACCGGGCCCTTGCAGTGCAAAAGTTGCTGTTGAGCCCCCTGGGCAAGTGGATCTGTCGTTACTCCGGACAGCGGAGTTTCAATCGCAGCGTAAGCCGGGTTTTTGGACCCGACACCAAACCCGATGCCGTCACCCTCGACCAGTTCTGGCAGTTGGTCTGCTACAACGACGGCAACAGGCAGCTCTACCGGCTTATCAATTACATGCGTGACCGTATCCAGCATCGCGAACGATGGGTGACGGCGCTGCAGCAGAGCCGCCTGCCGCTTGCCCTGATCAACGGTTCAGCGGACCCGGTGAGCGGTGCCCACATGGTGGCGCGCTACCAGCAACTCGCATGCCGGCTGGACTACCTGGCCCAGCTGCCAGGTATCGGCCACTGGCCCCAGATGGAAGCAGCGGACGAAGTCTGCCGGCATTATCTGGCATTCATCGGCGGTAGCAACGACACAGCGGCAGAAAACGCGGGCGAAAAAAAGCCCGGTCATTGACCGGGCCAGGTTATCTGAAAAAGTGTTTCAGATATGAGGGGTGCTAGATTAGTCCCCGTTGGTGAAAAAAAGTTCCATCGAATAGCGAGCTTTTCTCCCGGACAGCGCTCCGCTTCGATCAGCCCCGCTTAATCTTCGGCAAAGACAATTTTTCGCGAGCGAATACCCAGCTCTAACTGCGATGGCGCCGTGCCGGGGTTCCTGGTGGAGTGCTTACCGGGGCTGGGTGCCGGGTAGCACGCGGTATACTGTTGACCGGGGGCTATTGCCTGATCGCTGCTGTGGCGCTGCAACCAGCCACCGGTCAGCTCGGCCCGGGTGCCGGGCCGACGGGCGCTGAAAACCCACTCCACCCGGGAGACGGTATAGCTTGAATCATTGACAATGGTGACCAGCAGCGGCTCGGCCTCCCCACAGCGCTCACTGGCATAGCTCACCGCAACCGATACAGCCGCCCGTTGCGCCTCGACCTGCCGCTTTTCCCAGTAGAAGTAGCCCCCGATTGCCGCTGCAACGGCCGCGCTGCCCGCCAATATCCTGACCATCTGGCGAGGGAACATGAACAACAGTGCCACTACGGCGAAAGTAAACAAAAACCACATAACATCCTCTCGGCAAGCTGATTGATCCCATGTTATACCCGACCTTGTCGAGTGGTGCGAACTTTGACCCCGCAACGGCTCGATCCGGGGCCCCGCTGATGCTCTTGGCACCCGGGGGAGTATACCTAAGGCGAATGGCACTTCCTTAAGGGGAAAAACAAAGGATTTTCAACGCGCCGCTCCGGGTGTCTACCCCGTCAGGACGCGCCGTAAACCCGTCCCTGGGGGCTCTGCGCCGACATCCCTGTCGGCGAAGGTCCTGCCGCGGTAGACACCCGAATCCGCTTAAGTAAGTGCCCTTCTTCCTGAAGCGGGTTTTATGAGCTCTGGCTGCGAGCCTGACACCACCCCTGAGGTATACGCGCAACAGGCGTTTTGGCCTGCTTTTCAGCCACCGCGGAGGCTTGACCGCTGCCCTGGGTAGGTGGAGCATCTGCGCCGGGGTTCCAGGTGCATCTTGCGCTTGCAAGGCCCGGAAACTAGACTTGAGTCTCAAACGAAGCGCATACCAAACGGACTGACCATGTATAGACGCGGTTTTTCAGGGCCTGGGTCGTGGTTTTTGTTGCTGTTGCTGGGGGCCGGACCGGCATCAGCCGTGGACACCGATCCTGCTGCGACAGTCAGGGAAGCCCTCGCGAAGGGAGCCGATGCCAGCGAAATCATTGACGCTCTGGAGAGCCTGGGCGTTCCCCTCCAGGAAGCCATCGTTATCGCGATCAACAACGCCCCGCAAATCATGGCAGGGTCACTGACCGTCGCAGCCATGGGGCGCGCGGAGTCAGACTCACAGGAAGAGATTGCTTACCTGGCGTTAACTGCAGCCACCGGTGTCGGCTCCTGCAGTGTAGCCGAAGCAATCGGTATGCCCCAGCCCTCAGTGTGCGCCGACATGTTGCGCCAGTAAGCCCTGCTGCCAATCCGCGGTACACAGACGCGGTGGGCAGCGATTCCAGCATTTACAGTGTCGCCGGAGGCGCGGGTTCACACCAGTTTGACGATAATGTCGTGTAACAGCTCGCTGTCGCGCCCAAGCGCATCGGCAGCATGGGACATGTGGCGATAAATTTCCCGGTGCTTCATCAGGTAGACCATGTAATCCAGTGCCAGCTCATCGCTATCTTTTGCCGCATTCCTGTGCTTTTCTACGAACGCATCCTTGTCAAGCAGCTCGACAAGACCCTTGCGATAGATTTTCTTCATCCGACGTTCAGACTTGTGGGACAGTTTGGCATATTCCTCTGCCCCGCCCGGCGCTTTTTCCAGTAGCGCATATCCTGCCCGCAGAGCCTCGACCCCGGATTTAAGCTCCTCGCCGAGCTCCAGCATGGTGGAATCGGCAGGAATCTCGAACATGTGCAATTCGTACACGGTGGTCTTGGCGAAGTTGATGAGCTGGTCGATGCCCGCCATCGCATCGTAAAGATCTTCACGGTCAATCGGCGTGGAAAAGGACTCATTGAGAACACGAATGTTGCGGTCCTTGATTTTGTCCGCATCGTGCTCAAGATCCCTTACCTTCTGCGCCAATTCCGGGTCATTGCTGCGCAGGTAGGCGACGAAGACCTCCATCGTCTCCAGCGCCAGATCGCACTGCTCATCGAGCATGTCAAAGAATTTTGGCATGCGCGGAAAAACCCTGTTCGTCAGCCGTTGAAATAAGGATCCAGAGGATTCACTCATCACACAATCTCCAGTAATTTGTACCCGTTGGCATCAGAATATCCGGCCTATCAGATAAGCGATACCGTAAAACACGATGGCCACCAGGGCGGCACCAGGGATCGTAATGATCCAGGTACTGATAATTTCCCGGGCCTTGCCCCAGCGCACGGCCTTGGGTCGCTCGGACGCACCAATACCCATGATCGAGGAACTGACCACGTGCGTGGTTGACACCGGCGCACCTATCATCGACGCGCCGAAAATAACGGCCGCGGACGTCAACTGGGCATCCACCGCGTGCAATGGTCGCACCTTGTAGATACCGAAGCCCACCGTGCGCACAATGCGCCAGCCACCCATCATGGTACCGATGGTAATCATGGTCGCACAGGAGATAACCACCCAAAACGGCACCACAAATTCCGTAAGGTAGCCGCCGAGCACCAGTACCATGGTAATGATGCCCATGCTCTTCTGGGCATCGTTGGCACCGTGGGAAAACGACAGCCCGGCGGCGCTGAACCATTGGACCTGGCGCAGGTGTTTGTTGAGCGACGGCTTGGCCCCCTGCAGCAGGAAAGCCATCAGCCGCTGGACCGCAAAACCGGCCCAAAACCCGATTAACGGGGATAAGATCAACGCCAGGATAACCTTGGTAACACCGGTCAATTCACCGTGCAGGAGTTGGCCAAACCCCCAGACCACGTACTCTGGCCCGGCCGCTACTACCACCGCGCCCACCAGTCCTCCGACCAGCGCGTGGGAGGAAGACGACGGGATTCCCAGCCACCAGGTCAGCAGGTTCCAGACAATGGCCCCACCGAGCCCGCACAGAATAATGAGCATGGAGGTGACGGTTTCAATGGAACTGACATCAACAAATTTACCGATGGTGTTTGCCACCGCCGTACCACCCAGCAACGGGCCGATGAAATGGAAGATTCCCACCAGCAGGACGGCCTGGGTTGGAGTCATCGCCCGGGACGCAACCACCGTTGCAATCATGTTAGAGGCGTCGTGAAAACCGTTGGTTAAATCGAAAAACAAGATAACCAGGATGCTGATGACAGCGAGCAGCAGTACAATATCCATAACGTGCTGATTCTTAGTTATTAGAATTTTATCGGTTCATTAAACACTGAATCACCATGCAAAGACCAGTACTATTTGACTTCCATTCGCTGGTAGCGACATCCGCACTCTTGAAAAACAGGCGGGTTGCAAAGCCCGTTTTTTTTCACCTGGCAGACACTGGATTCACTCTCCGGAACGAATACAGTATGCTCGGCAATCGGTTTTACATGTCCAGTTTAACGGTCGGCGGGAGCGGCGCAGCACTGCCCTGACCGCGGGAGCCGCCCTTTGAGAAATGGAGATCTGCAATGAGCGATGTTGTAACGGTAAGCACCGACGCCGGCGTCATGACCATCACCATCAACCGGCCCGAAGCCAAGAACGCAGTCAACCGGGCGGTAGCGGTCGCTATTGCCGCCGCGGTAGACAAACTGGACGGTGATGATTCGATCCGCGCGGCCATTCTCACCGGCGCCGGTAAAAGTTTCTGTGCGGGAATGGACCTGAAAGCCTTTGTGAGCGGGGAGTTACCGGTGGTCGAAGGCCGTGGCTTCGCAGGCATCGCCGAAGCACCGCCGAAGAAACCTATCATTGCCGCGGTTGAGGGGTTCGCCCTGGCGGGCGGGTTCGAACTGGCCATCACCTGTGATCTTATCGTTGCCGCTGACAACAGCCGGTTCGGTATTCCCGAGGTCAAGCGCGGGCTGGTCGCCGCAGGCGGCGGCCTGATTCGCTTGCCCAAACAAATCCCGACGCGACTTGCGATGGAGCTCGCTCTCACCGGCGATTTCATCAGCGCGCAACGCGCCTACGATATTGGTCTGATCAATCGTGTCGTGCCCGCGGGAACCGCACTGGAACAGGCTCGGGAACTCGCCCGCACAATAGTCGACAACGGCCCCCTGGCTGTCGCGGCGACGAAGCAGGTATTGACCGAGGTCGACAGTTGGCCGGAAGACGAAAAGTTCAAGCGCCAGACCGACATCGTGATGCCGGTCTTCATGAGTGCCGATGCCATCGAGGGGTCGTCAGCTTTCGCCGAGAAACGTAAACCAGACTGGCAGGGTAAGTAATGATTCCGTGTGGCTGCGGGGGACCCCGGCCGGGTCACCGCCGGGAGGTGTCGACACGGGGCCAACCTTGGCAGAAGTGCCGTAGTAGGAATGGCACTTACTTAAGGAAAAATGCATAAGATTTTCAAAGCGCCGCTCCGGGCATCTACCCCATCAGGACACGCCGTAAACCCGCCCCTGGGGGCTCTGCGCCGACATCCCTGCCGGCGAAGGTCCTGCCGAGGTAGGCACCCGAATCGGCTTAACTAAGTGCCATAGGCCTTAGCAGGTTGCTGAAAAACTATCTGCGTGGCGATCGCAGCGTTAAAAACCGGCTCAACTCGGTCATTTATTGCCCATAAACTCCCTCGTTTCGTCGGTTCTTGCCTTGCGCTCGCTGCCTCGAATACGTTTTTCAGCAGCCTGTTAGTAGTTAATCACCCTGGGCAGGCTGGAAGCCTGGCTAACCCAATCCTGCACCTGCGCCAGTGAAGGCACCTGGCGCACCAGTTTTTTGGCAGTATTGACCTCGACCATTTTTGCGTGGAGATTGTCGGCATTGCGCTGGGCCAGTTCCGGCACCGTGTCCACGCCAGCCTCCTCGAGGAGATCGGCATACTGGGTGCTGATACCTTTGACGCGGGCAAGGTCCGCACGATTGACCCAGCCCAGCAGCAGCTTCTCGCTGATATTCAACTGCTCGGCGACCTGCTTTCTGCCCTTCTTTTCGCAACAGGAAGACAGTAGTGATTCCACGGAATTGATGCCGCCCTGCTCCAGTTTGGCGCTGTAAACTTCTCCAATACCTTCAATCTCTGCGAGTTTTGTCATAGGTAAATCCCTGTGCGGTTAAGGTCAAATACGGACTCGGTGACCGCTCCTGCAGCGCTGCACTGCGGTGGCGATCGAGTGGCCGTATGGTAGCAATTCTGCCCGCTACAAGCATCCCGGCTGCACACAGATTTTGCTATCTGCAAAGCACGGCAGCTTTCACTGCGGCGATCGGCAACCGGCAAATCGCGCCGGCAACGCCAGGGAAGAAATGGGATTCAGCGCAGGTCCGCCAGTTGTAAAGCCATGATGCCACGCCAGCAGGGTTCCATAACGGGCAACCACTGTTGCAGCAATGGCGAACTTGCGGTGGTTTCATCCACGCCCTTCACCAGGTGCAGGTAGCGCTGCATGAACACGGCGACGCGCATGTTCAGGGCACAATGCACCAGCATCCTTTGGCCCTCGAAGGCATCCATCACCCGAAAAAACTGCCGCAGGTGACAGGGCGCCGGCTGTTCAAAGGGCACCGGGATATGGACATAGGCCACTTCCTGGGAGGCGATGATATGGCCTTCCTCGGGCACGGCGTTGGCGGAGTCATGCATGGCCAGATTGACCACGGCGGTAATCCCATGGCTGCCGAGGCCGGCCAATTGCACCGGGGTTGGCTGGCCAGAGGTCAAGATAAGATCGCTGACCCGATAAAAGTTGAGTAACTCATCCACCCCCGGCGCCCTCGTTCGATGCCGCGGGATAGTGCAACGCCAACCAGATGGTATCAACCGATGGATCGGTCCATTCGACCCGATGGCGGGTGTGGGCGGGAATTTCGAGGAAGTCGCCGGTTTGCAACTGATGGCTGGTGCCGTCATCACACAGCAGGCGTGCCGCGCCCTGGATCACCATCACCCACTCGTGCTGGGGCTGGTCATACCATTGGGATGCCGGCGTGCTGTGCCCCCGCGAAACGATGCGCTCGATCCGCAGTGCGCCGGCCCGGTGCAAGGTATCAATCGCTTCCTCCGACAGGTCGGCAGGCAGATTGGAGAAAATATTGGCGACTTTCAGCACAGGCCAGACCGGCGACGTCAGTCGACTCGCGGCGTTGCGCGCTCGACCAGCGCCCGGCAATCCAGGCCCGCAGGCAAGGTACCGTAGAGGCGCCCCCGGTTTGAGGGCGCTAATCGGGACTCACAGAACGCCTCGGCAACCAGTGGGTTACCGGCAGTCAACAGGGCCGATGCCTGTATCGCCAGCGCCATCTTTTCGACCACGCTGCGGGCACCGTACCCCAGCTGCTCACGATCGACAAAGTCGCGGCCCAGTTCATCGATCAGGCCATCGAGATGCGGGTTTGAGCCCCGTGCGGCGCTAACCTCCGTCATGAAAACTTCGAGCGAGCCCTTGTTTTTGTGCATGGCACGAATCATGTCAAGGCACTGTACGTTGCCACTGCCCTCCCATATCGCATTGATGGGAGATTCGCGAAACAGGCGGGCCATGATGCCGTCTTCCATCACGCCGCTGCCACCGATACACTCCATGGCTTCGTAGGCGTGGGCTGGCGTACGTTTGCAGATCCAGTATTTACCCACCGCGGTGCCCATCCGCACCAACAAGCGCTCATGCTCGCTGCCGCCGCCCAGGTCCAGTGCCCTGGCAATGCGCATCGTCAAGGCCAGCGCCGCTTCGCTCTCCAGAATCAAATCGGCCAGCACGTTCTGCATCAGCGGTTGCTCGCTCAACAGCTTGCCGAATGCGTGGCGCCTGGAGCAGTGATGGGTGGCCTGGGCAACCGCCTGGCGCATCCCCGCGGCGGAGCCAAGCATGCAATCGAAGCGGGTCATCGCCACCATCTCGATGATCGCGGCGACACCCCTGCCCTCCTCACCGACCATCCACCCCAGGGCACCGCGGAGCTCGGTTTCGCTGGAAGCATTCGAGACATTGCCCATCTTGTTCTTGAGGCGCTGGATCTGGATCGGATTTTTGCTGCCATCCGGTCGCCAGCGCGGTACCAGGAAGCAGGACAAACCCGACCGCGTCTGCGCCAGCACCAGAAAGGCATCGCACATCGGTGCCGAGACAAAATATTTGTGGCCAACCAGTTCATAGGCGCCGTTGCCGTATGCGCCATCGGCGGGATAGGCACGGGTGCTGTTCTGGCGTACATCGGAACCACCCTGCTTCTCGGTCATTGCCATGCCGATAGTGACCGCGGTTTTTGCCTGGTCGGGCATATTGCGGGAATCATAGTCGTTGGCGAGAATTTTCGGCGCCCAGCTGGCGTAGAGATCGGGCTGGTTCTTTAAAGCCGGGATCGCGGCAGAAGTCATTGTGACCGGGCAGCCGTGACCGGCTTCGACCTGTGCCATCAGATAGTATTTGGCACTGCGCACCAACTGGGCAGCCGGCATCTCGCCCCAGTGGGAGCTGTGCAAGCCTTCACTCAGGGATAGTGACATCAACTGGTGATAAGCCGGGTGAAAGCGCACCTCATCGACCCGCTCGCCGTGGCGATTATGGGTGTGCAATACCGGTTTGTTCTCGTTGGCCTGGAAGCCCCACTCGATCACAGCAGCCGACCCCGTCACTTTGCCAAAGCGCCGCAGATCGGCCTCGGCCCACTCTCCGCCGTGGGTTTTTACGGCCTCGCGCAGGGCGCGATCCTCGAGGTAGCTGTTGTAGTTTTCCAGCGCCGGGGGCTGGTTGCGCACCTCATGGGTTTCGGCCCAGAAGGCATTGCTGGGGGAAAAGTCGCTGGCTGGCGGATTGGGTTTCTGCTTCATTACTACGCTCCTGTTAGGCGTCGGCTGGGCTGTCATTCATGCCGGTGAAAGCTTCGCTACGGGTTTGCCGCCGGCCCGTCCCGGTGTCAAAGCCCTGCTTTTCATTGGGTCAGTACCAGCCTGGGAAGCATACTGGGGTTAACTCGCGGTTTCCAGAGGCGCTTTTTCAAGGCGACAACGGGCACTGGACCCGAAACCAAATACTGTATATATTTACAGTATTTGATTGGCGATAAAGCTATGTCACGGCATTCTTTCGAGCAACAAACATCCATCGAACAACTGTTACAGCGCCCCGATATCTGGCAGTCGGCCCGGCGCAGGCAGCAGCAAACCGGCATAAGCACCGGCTTTGATGCCCTCGACAGTTGCCTTCACCTGGGCGGCTGGCCATGCTCCAGCATGGCAGAAATACTGGGCCGACAGCAGGGTATTGGTGAATTACAGCTACTGCTACCGACCCTGGCACGCCTGACCAATACCGGGCGCTATTGCCTGTTGCTGTCACCACCCTACACGCCCTACCCGGCGGCACTGGCCGCCGCAGGGGTCAGCGTTGACAGGCTACTGGTGATCGACAGCGGCAACACCCGCCAGCAACTGTGGAGCGCCGAGCAAACCCTGCGCTCGGGGGCCGCCGGCTGTGTTATCGCCTGGTTCGGCCGGCAAAAACTGGATACGGCGCAGCTGCGCAAACTACTACTGGCAGCCAAACACAGTGATACCCTGCTGTTCCTGCAACGCCACCATAGCATGGCACAGCAGGCATCGCCCGCGGGTCTGCGCTTGCTCCTGGGCTGCACCCAGACGGGGCAGCTGCAACTGGATGTGCTCAAGCAGCCCGGCGGCTGGTCGGGCCAGTCCATCACCCTGCAGCGGCGCGAATCCTGGCTGGCACTGGCACGCTGGCACCTGCCCCTGCAGCTCAATACCCGGGCTCCAGTTAACGACGCGCCCGCCATCGCCGTCAACGGCCTGGGCATCAGCAATGCCCCGGGCTATGCCCGCGCAGGCCTGCAGGGTTCAGCCGTGAATCCGTTCAGTGAAATCGCCAAGGGCCAGTAAGCCAGGTTCCGGTCCAGCATGCTGTGGATTTGCCTCCATCTACCCTTATTGCCGCTGGAAGTTTTTACCCGTAGCAGCCCCGATGCCAATACCCGCCCAGTGGCGCTGGTGCAGAATCAGCAGCTTACATGCTGTAACCGGGTCGCCCGCGCCCGGGGGATTCTTCCGGGGATGTCGGCAACCACTGCCGGGGCGCTGGCGGACGGATTGCTGTGCCTGGAGAAAGACAGCAATAAAGAGCGCCTGGCACTGCGTCAACTGGCCCAGTGGGCCTATCGCTTTACCCCGACATGCTGTATCAAGCCCCCGACAGACCTGCTGCTCGAAGTGGGTGCAAGCCTGAAGCTGTTCCAGCAACTGGAGCATATCTCTGGCCTGATAGACGCCGATCTACAGGCCCAGGGGTTCAGCTATACCGTCGGCCTGGCGCACACCCCCAAGGCCGCCTGGCTGGTCGCACGCCACCAGCCCGGGACAGATCCGGCCTGGTTTGACCGCCACCGGCAACAACTCGACAGGGAGCAGCTCAATGCCCTGCTCGCAAAGGTGCCGCTGCAACAACTGGATCTTCCCGAGCCCGTATTGCGTCGCCTGCATAAGCCCGGCTTCAGAGTGCTCGCCGATATTCTGTCACTGCCCCGCCAGGCCCTGGGCAAGCGCTTTGGTCGCGACTTCGTGCTCTATCTCGACCAGTTACAGGGCCATGCCCCCGACCCACAGCACGCCATTGAACCGGAGCCGGGCTTTCACCGGCAACTGGATTTTATGGAGCCACTGCATCGCGCTGAAGCACTGCTGTTTCCCATGCAGCGACTGCTCGATGAGCTGGCGGTTTTTTTGCGCTCACGTCAACTCGAGTGCCCCGGCTTCGAATGGCGTCTGGCACAGCAGGACAACGATCCCATGTTACTGCCGATACGCCTGTCACGCCCACACCATGACAAGCAACGCTTTTTGGCCCTCACCCGCACCCGACTGGAACAACTGAAACTGGTAGCCCCGGTTAGCGGCCTGGGGCTGCGCAGCGACCGTTTCAGTCCCACAGCACCCGCGACCACGGTACTGTTCGAGGAATGGCGAAGCCAACAGCAGCAATCGATGGAACTGCTGCTGGATACCCTGAACACCCGGCTTGAAAACACCCAAATCTACGGCCTGGAGACCTGTGATGAGCATGTTCCCGAGCTGGCCTGGCGCCGCACCATTGCCCTGCCCGCCGCCAATAAACAGCAGCAGTCGGACAACGACAGCCACAGGGGTGATCGCCCGGCCTGGCTTTTGGCGCAACCAAGCCCCATCCGCCAGCGCGGCGACAGTCTGCACTGGCGCGGCAAGTTGCAGTTGATCATCGGCCCGGAGCGGATTCAATCACACTGGTGGGATAAGCCGGTGCAGCGCGACTACTTTATTGCGCAACACCAGGACGGCGGCTTTTACTGGGTCTATCTGGACCTTGGGCAGCAACGCTGGTACGTCCATGGCATTTTTGCCTGAACCGGCATCCGCCACGGACTCCCGCAAGCCGGAATCAGGCGCTGCTCAGCAGCGCTTCAGCCTCGACGGGCTCATCCAGCAGGCAGTTGGCGTGGAGCACGAGCAGGGCCTTCCTGGCCTTCTCATCCCGCTGTTCGACACGCATGCCGAAACCCGAAGCGGCGAGGTGCACCACCCTGGCGAAAAAGCGAAAATGCCGTAGTTCACTCCCTACCCGTAGTGGCAGCTCTATTTCCAGCGCCTGCCCGGGCGCGGTATCGGTAAACTCGGTTTTAACGAAAAAGCCATTGCTACCCACATTGCTGATGCGGCCGATCGCAACCGGTACACCACCCTGAAAAACGATCAGTTTGACCCTTGCCGAGACTCGTCTGGACTGACGACGTTCCATATAGGACTCCCTTTTATTGCCTTATTATATTTGTGCATATAGCGCGTCAAGAATCCATGCGCTATATCAAGATATCACCCACTATAGTGCAATATCAGCCTAGAGCACCGGCACCGGCACCGGCTCTGCCGTCAGCCGCTGACCCGGAGCAGGGAAACCCGGTTTAGCTCGGTGGCCTCACACCAGGCCGGAATCATCGGGCAGACGATCATATTGGCCCAGCAAGTCAAGCATGCGCGCCGGGAGATCGGCCTCGATATCACCCCAGTTGAAGCGCCAACGCCAGTTGCCCGAGGTGGTGCCAGGCACGTTCATGCGATGCTCGCTTCCCAACCCCAGCAGATCCTGCATGGGTAAAATCGCCAGCCCGGCCACGGAGGCCAGCGCCCCCCGAATCAACAGCCCGGGCATCTCTTCCGTGGGGTTGCCGAAGTACTGATGAACGCGTTGTCGGGTAGCGGTGTCAAGACCTTCGTACCAACCAAGGGTGGTGTCGTTATCGTGGGTGCCGGTGTAAACCACCTCCAGCGAACGGTGATTGTGGGGTAGATAGGGGTTTTTCGGGCTGCCGTCGAAGGCGAATTGCAGTATCAACATGCCGGGAAGCCCGAAAGCGTGGCGCAGCTCCTCGACCTCGGGCGTTATGATGCCCAGGTTTTCAGCAACAAACGGCACATCGCCGCAGGCACCACTGATGGCCTTGAACAGTTCCTTGCCCGGTGCCGTTACCCACTTGCCATCGATAGCGGTGGGCGCCTGCACGGGGATTTCCCAGCAAGCCTGGAAACCGCGGAAGTGATCGACCCTGATCAGGTCGAACAGCTTCTGCTGGGATGCCACCCGTTGTATCCACCAGGCAAAACCTTCGGCCTCCATTCGCTGCCAATCATAATGGGGATTGCCCCAGCGCTGGCCGTCGGCGGAAAAATAGTCCGGGGGTACCCCGGTGACCACCAGTGGCTGGCCGTTCTCGTCGAGCCGGAACTCGCCGGGATTGGCCCACACATCAGCGCTGTCGAGGTGAACGAATATCGGCATATCGCCAAACAGCGCAATCCCCTTGTCCCTGGCGTGCTCCCGCAATTCCTGCCACTGCTCGAAAAACACGAACTGCTCGAATTTCACCGCCGCTATCGTTAGCGCATGCTCCTGGACGGCCGCAGCCAGGGCATCGGCCTGACGTTGGCGCACCCCGACCGGCCACTGCTGCCAGGCCTGGCCGGCCGATGCCTCGCGCAGCGCCATATACAGCGCGTAGTCATCAAGCCAGTGGCTGTTGGCGAGGCAAAAGCTGCGAAACTTGAGTGCAAGCGGTTCCTCCGGGCGGGCAGCGCAGGCATCGGCAAAGCGCTCAGCCCCCAGGCGCAGGACGGCCCGCTTGGAGCATTCGAGCAACTCGGTTTCACGCACCCAGTCGCGTTCCTGCAGCCAATGCGGGTCGATTAAATCGGGATTGCCGGCATGTACCGACAATAGCTGGTAGGGAGATCCGTCGCTGTGGGTTGGCCCGATGGGTAACATCTGCCAGACCCTGAAGCCGCAGCTGGCGAGAAAGTCGATGTAGTGTTTGGCCTCGGTGCCAATATCACCGCTACTGAAACAGGACGGCAGGCTGCTGGGGTGGAGTAGCACCCCGGCCCGGCGCTGTGCGAACAGTCGGCCCAGACGGGTAATCATGGTGCTCTCCATTGCCCGGGGAGGGCACCCGCTGCGATAAACCGCCCCACGCCGCGGCCCGTCAAGGTGCCTGCCCAGGCCGCATGGTGCCGCTGCGGCCGGTGGCACCGCCACCGTGGCTGATGGTGTCCGACAGGTAAGGGGGTACTTCCAGCCCCAGCAACTGGTAGAGATTTGACAGGTGCAGACGGAACAGGTGTTCGAAATCGTTGACTGCCTCGGCGGGATTGTAATCGCCGAACCACCAGAACCAATCCGACCCCTCGCAGGCCGCCAACTGCCGCTCGGCTTTTGCCAGGGTCTCGCTATCGAGCTTGCCGCTGGCGACGGCGGCGTCGTAGTGCTGTTTGGCCTCCGAGAGAATATCCCAGCCACGGTTCTTGTCGCTGTCTCCCACCCAGGTGGAAAACGTTCCGTACACCCAGCTACCGGCAACGACCCGGGGTAAGGCCACTGGCTCGGGTTTTTGGCGCTGGAAATCGCTGAACGTCATCAGTTCCAGTTCCGGGTGACTGGCAATCGCCTGATACATGCCGCTGAGGAAATGGTAGGCGTTTTCGGGATAGTACTCCCAGGCGTTTTCACCATCGAGGATAATGGCGACGGCACAGTTGCGCCGATCCGGGCAGGCGCGGGCGATTTCGGTCAGGTGGTGCACGAGGTTGTTGACCGCGTCATCGGCATGCCATTCAGCGTAATTGAAGCCGATAAGGTCTGACAGCCCGTCGTCGCGGAAAAAACAGTCGATGGCCTCGTCCCCGAAACGGTAAACGCGATGCCGGCAGGGATGGCTCCCGTGATCTTCCTCCTCACCCTCGCCATGCTTGAGGCTGTTCTGAATCACCGACTGACCGCTGGCGCACCAGTGGAAGCCCTGCTCGGCGAGCAGGCCGAGGGCGGCCTGGCTCAATCCCCCCTCGGAGGGCCAACAACCCGCGGGGCGCACCCCAAAATGGCGTTCGAAGGTCTCCAGCCCGGTGCGCAGGTGCCAGCGAGCACGTTCCCTACCGCCGGGATAATGCGTGACCAGCGGCAGGGGACTGTCCGGCAGCGCCTCGCGAGCAGACTCCATATCCAGCAATAGCGGCAGCATGGGGTGAGCGTAGGGGCTCATCGCCAGCTCCACCCGCCCCTGATCCTGGAGCTTGCGGTAGCGCGGGATGATCGAGCGCAACTCGTCGTGAATCAGGCGCAACAACTGGTGCCGATCATGGGGCGTGTAACCGTATTGCTTGTCCTGTAACTGCTGCACCAGGGCGCTCTCACGCCGGGTTGTCTCGGCCAGCCAACCGAGGTGGTACCACACCACCAGATCGATAAAAAACTGCTGGGAGGCGTACATCACCGCGTCGGGGTTGCGCTGCAGCGCCTCGGCCATGGGCGCGAGTCGCCGGTAGCCGTCAAAACGCTCGATCACCCGCTGTTTGTTGACCCGCAGGCACTTGTCCATAAGGCTTGTGCGTTGCTGGTTATCCGCCGGCAGGGTCGACTCGGCAAGGGCGGAAAGCAGCCCATCCCGAATCGCCCCGCCATGGTTGATAAAGCCGTCGAGTTGGTCGGCATAGTCCTCGATCTGATCGAGCAGGACGGGCGCGAAGTTCACCACGGCTCGGGCATCGGCCTGCTGCTCGAGGTGCGCTGCCATATCGACATAATCTTTCATCGCGTGCAGGTAGGTCCAGGGCAGTTGGAACTCATCACTGCGCAGGTCACGGTATTCAGGCTGGTGCATGTGCCAGCAAAAAACCACGGGCATGGGGCGCTCAGACGACATGGGTAAACTCCTGGCCAAGCATCTCGGCCGTCACCAGCACGATGCCGTTGTCGGTGACGTGAAACCGGCGTTTGTCCTCCTGCAGGTCGTGACCGATCACGGTCTCGGCGGGAATCCGGCAGCCGCGATCAATAATGGCGCGACGGATTTTGCAGCGCCTGCCGACATCGACGTCGTGAAACACCACCGTGTCCTCGATTTCACAAAACGAGTGCACCCGCACCTTGGTGAACAGCAGCGAGTGGCGCACGATTGAACCGGACACGATCGCACCGCCGGACACCATCGAGTCGACCGCCATACCGCGCCGGCCGTCATCATCGAAGATAAACTTCGCCGGGGGCACCTGTTTCTGGTAAGTCCATATGGGCCAATCGGTATCGTAGAGATTGAGTTCCGGGCTGATGCCAATGAGCTCCATGTTGGCCTCCCAGAAAGCGTCGACGGTGCCCACATCCCGCCAGTAAGCACGCTGGCTTGCATCCCGCGGGCTGCGGAAGGGAAAAGCGCATACCTTGCGCGAGCCGATGGCGGCGGGAATGATATCGCGGCCAAAATCGTGGCTGAAATTGGTCGCATGCACTTCCCGGGTCAACTCCTCGTACAGCACCTCGGTGTTGAACACGTAAATGCCCATCGACGCGAGCGCCCGATCCGGACTTCCCGACATCGCCCTGGGGTGCTCGGGCTTTTCCTCGAACTCGACGATTTGCATATCGTCGTCCACCGCCATCACCCCGAAGGAGCGGGCCTCTTCCAAACTCACATCGATGCAACCCACGGTGATATCAGCCCCGCGCTCGACATGGGCCGCCAGCATGGTGCCGTAGTCCATCTTGTAAATATGATCACCGGCGAGAATCAGCACGTAGGCGGGACGATGCCGCCGAATGATATCGAGGTTCTGCAAAATCGCATCGGCGGTGCCCTGGTACCAGGACGACTGGGTGCGCTGCTGGGCGGGAATCAGCTCGACGAACTCGCCGAAGTTACCGCTGAGAAAGCCCCAGCCCTGCTGCACGTGACGAATCAGGGAGTGCGCCTTGTACTGGGTCATGATGCCAACCCGGCGGATACCCGAGTTGACGCAATTGGAAAGCGGAAAATCGATGATTCGATACTTGCCGCCGAAGGGTACTGCCGGCTTTGCCCGCCAGGTCGTCAGGTCGTGCAGCCGTGTGCCCCTGCCTCCCGCCAGGATCAACGCCAGGGTCTCCCGGGTCAATCGGCTGACGAAACGTCCGGAATCATTATTATCCATTGAGGCCAATCTCCTTGGGCTTTACGCCTGCACTCTGGTCTGCATCACGGCTTGCCCGCGATCTACCGATTCATTATTGCCATCACAGCGAACGCTTGCCACCACTTTGGGGTGAACTTTGTATTATGATGGCGATACTTTACCATTTCGTGAAGCAGCCCGAAGGCATTCAACATTTATTTTGGTGCCCGGGCGGAGCCGACCCCGGCCAGACATCGACGGCGCCCGATGCCCCGGCACATTGCAAGTCCACGGCACCCAGGCACACGGTGAGAAACCCATGGCGAAAAACATTCCCGGCCACTGGCAAAAACTGTTCGATGGCTGTTTGCACGACCCCTTCACGGTACTCGGCCTGCACCCCCAGAACGGCAAAACCCAACTGCGTGTATGGCTCCCCCATGCCCGGCGCGCAGTACTGCAGCTGGCTTCCGGCAAAGACGCCGAGCTGGAGCGATATAGCCACAGCCTGTTCGTTGTCGACGCTACCACGCTGCCCCTGGAGGAGCACTACTCGCTGCGCTGGTGGAACGACGCGGGTGAGGAGCACACGACTTGCGACCCCTACAGTTTTGCGCCCCAGTTGCGGGATTTCGACCTGCACCTTTTTGGGGAGGGCAAGCACTGGCATATCTACCGCTTCCTGGGTGCCAACCCCCGCTGCATCAATGGCATCGACGGCACGCTCTTCGCCACCTGGGCGCCCAATGCCGAGCGGGTCAGTGTGATCGGCGATTTCAACGGTTGGGACGGCAACTGCCACCCGATGCGGGTGCGCGGCAGCAGCGGCATCTGGGAGCTGTTCATACCCGGCATAGGAGCCGGCGCACTGTACAAGTTCGAGCTGCGAAATCGCCAGCATGGGACCTTGCATCGCAAGGCAGACCCCTATGCGCGGCAGGCTGAGCTGCGGCCGCAGACCGCATCGGTGGTGACCGGGCCGGACCGCTATCAGTGGCAGGACAACAATTGGCTGCAGCAGCGGCGCGAACGCGACTGGCAGCACAGTCCGATGTCGGTCTACGAGGTTCACCTGGGCTCGTGGCAACGCAGCCCGGAGGATGGTTTCCTCAACTACCGGGAGCTCGCCCATCGTCTGGTCGAGTATGTGCAACATCTTGGTTTTACCCACATCGAGCTGCTGCCGGTGACCGAGCATCCCCTGGACGATTCCTGGGGCTACCAGACCACCGGTTACTTCGCCCCCAGTTCTCGCTTCGGTACGGCGGACGACTTTCGCTATCTGGTGGACTACTGCCACCAGCAGGGCATCGGGGTACTGCTGGACTGGGTGCCGGCCCATTTCCCCCGGGATGACCATGCCCTGGCCCGCTTCGACGGTACGACCCTGTACGAGCATGCCGACCCCCAGCGCGGGGAACACAGTGACTGGGGCACCCTGATTTACGATTACGGTCGCCACGAAGTCTCCAATTTCCTCCTGGCCAGTGCCAATTTCTGGCTGGAGGAATTCCACCTCGACGGTCTCAGGGTGGATGCCGTCGCATCGATGATCTACCTCGACTATTCGCGCAAACACGGAGAGTGGTCGCCCAACAAGTACGGCGGTCGCGAAAACCTGGAAGCGGTTGCCTTCCTCCGCGAGCTCAACAGCCTCACCCACGGGGAACACCCGGGCACCCTGACGATTGCCGAGGAATCCACAGCCTGGCCCCAGGTGACCGGTCCGGTCTGGCTTGGGGGCCTGGGCTTCTCGATGAAATGGAATATGGGCTGGATGAACGATAGCCTTGCCTATATGCAGCTCGACCCGATCTTTCGCAAGTACCATCACGACAAGCTCACCTTCGGCCTGATGTATGCCTTCAGCGAGAATTTCACCCTGCCCTTTTCCCATGACGAAGTCGTTCACGGCAAGCGCTCGATGCTGGAAAAAATGCCGGGGGACGAGTGGCAGCGATTCGCCAACCTGCGCCTGCTCTACACCTACCTTTTTACCTACCCCGGCACCAAACTGCTGTTCATGGGGTGTGAGCTGGCCCAGTTGCGGGAGTGGGCCAGCAACCGGGCACTGGACTGGAAGCTGCTGGACCAACCGCTGCACCAGGGTGTGCAGCAGGTGGTAGCGGACCTCAACAGACTGTATTGCAGCGAGGGTTCCCTGCATCGGCATTGTTTCAATGCCAATGGGTTCGAATGGATCGACTGCCACGATTCCACCCAATCAGTCATCAGCTATCTGCGCCGCGATGGCGACGAATACACCGTGGTCGTCCTCAACTTCACCCCCCAGCCCCGCTTTGACTATCGCATTGGCGTGCCCAGGGCCGGCCGCTACCGGGAGCTGTTCAACTCCGACTCGCAGTTTTATGGCGGTAGCAACCTCGGTAACGGTCTGCCGGTAAACAGCGTAGACGGGGCCTGGATGGGCCAGAACCAGTCCATCGCCCTGACCCTCCCCCCGCTGGGCGGGATCATCCTCAAGCTCACCCACTAGAGACCCGTTCCGCCATGCACAGCCTGTTGTTTATCGCCAGCGAGGCCATTCCGTTCTGTAAAACAGGGGGGCTTGGCGACGTTGCCGCGAGCCTGCCCGCAGCCCTCGTCGACCAGGGGTACGATGTGCGGGTGTTGTTACCCGGCTATCCGGCCGCACTCGAAAAAGCTCGCCGTGGCGTGTCCTTCGAGCTCTGTCAGATGGAGCTTGGTGGCCATTCCCTCCGGCTCATCGAAGCCGTGCTGCCGGGAAGCAAAGTGTGTCACTGGCTGATTGACTGCCCGGCGCTGTTTGGCCGACCCGGCAACCCCTACCTCGATGAGAGTGGCCAACCGTGGCCTGACAATCATCACCGTTTCGCCCTGCTCTGCCGGGTCGGGGTCGAGCTGGCCATGGACCGGGCAGGCCTGCAATGGCAACCCGCCATCGTGCATTGCAACGACTGGCAAACCGGTCTGGTACCAGCGCTGCTCAAGCGGGAGGACGCAGCCCCGGCCAGCGTGTTTACCCTGCATAACCTGGCCTACCAGGGGCTCTTCAGTCACCCGTGCTTTCTCGAGCTTGGGTTACCCGGGGACTTGTTTACCCCCGACGGCCTCGAGTTCCACGGCCAGATGTCGTTTATCAAAGGCGGACTGTTGCTCGCCGACCGGATCAATACCGTCAGCCCCAGCTACGCCCGGGAAATCCAGACCGCAGAATTCGGCTATGGCCTGGACGGCCTGCTGCGCTTTCGCAGCGATGTCCTGTCGGGCATCCTCAACGGTATCGACATCGATGTGTGGAACCCCGCCACCGATCCACTGTTGGTAAAGAACTACGATCACCGTTCACTCGACGACAAACGAACCAACAAGCAGGCACTGCTGACGCAGTACGGATTGGATGCCAGCGGCGACCGCCCGCTGCTGGGGTTTATTGGTCGACTGGTTGAACAGAAAGGGGTCGATTTGCTGCTGGCTGCCATCCCCCAACTGGTGGCCGCGGGCGCACGCTTCATCATCCTTGGCAGCGGCGAAAAACAACTGGAACAACACCTCGCCAGGCTGGCGCAGACCTATCCCGGCGAAGTGGCCGCGGTCGCCGGCTACGATGAAAGCCTGTCCCACCGGATTGAGGCGGGGGCAGATATTTTCGTCATGCCCTCGCGCTTTGAACCCTGCGGGCTAAACCAGATGTACAGCCTGCGCTACGGCACCGTGCCGGTGGTGCATCGCTGCGGCGGCCTCGCCGACACGGTGGTCGATTGTCAGCCTGCCAGCCTGGAGGATGGCAGCGCCAACGGCTTCAGTTTCGACCATGCCGATGTGGGCGGTATCCTCTATGCGGCGCGCCGCGCCATCGAAAGCTACCGTGACCGGACACTATGGCAGCGCCTGCAACATCGGGGTATGAATCAGGATTGGTCCTGGCAACGCAGTGCCCTGGCCTACCAGCAGTTGTACCAGCATGCCCTCAGCCTGGCCGGCAAGCCGATGGGCTAAATTCCTGTTGCACCACAGCCTTGCCAGCGCAACAATAGCGCAACGCTGCCGGGGATGGGCAGCGGGGTCCTCCGCTCCGTCCCCGACCGCACACTCCCAGCCCGCAAATGCGAAGTAATAGACCGATGACCCAAGGCACCCGTTTTACCCTCGAAGTCCGTCCCCGTATTCCCGCCGCCCTGCAGCGGCTCGAAGTCCTTGCCAACGACCTGCTGTACAGTTGGGATCGGAGGGTACGCAGCCTGTTCCACCGCCTCGACCTCGAACTTTGGGAGCATTGCAGCCACAACCCCAAGGTGTTTTTGCGCCAGATATCCCAGCAGGCACTGGATGAAGCCGTGAAAGACCGCGCCTACATGGAGGAATACCGGCGGGTCATCATCAGTTACGACTCCTACCACGTCGGCCGCATGAATCCCGAAATGGCGGCGCTGTTTGACCCGGAAGAAGACCTGGTCGCCTATTTTTGCGCCGAGTTCGGCATGCACGAGAGTTTTCCCATTTACTCCGGTGGCCTGGGGATACTTGCCGGGGATCACTGCAAGGCGGCCAGCGACCTGGGCATCCCGTTCATCGGCGTCGGCCTGCTGTACCAGAAGGGTTACTTCAACCAGACCATCGATGAGCAGGGTAACCAGCTTGCCAGCTACACCCATTGCGGGGTCCAGGACCTGCCCATCGTGCCTGCGCTGTCCGACGATGGAAATCCGCTGGAGCTGGAGATCGAGTTCCCGGGGCGCAAGGTCGCGGTCAAGGTCTGGCAGGCCCGGGCGGGCCATATTTCCCTGGTATTGCTGGATACCGACCTGCCCCGGAATAACGAGCATGACCGCAGTATTACCCACCAACTGTATGGCGGTGGCTCTGAAACCCGCATCATGCAGGAAATCATCCTGGGTATCGGCGGCACCCGCGCACTGCGACTGATGGGCAAGACGCCCAGCGTCTGGCACATCAACGAGGGGCACTCCGCCTTCCAGATTCTTGAGCGCTGTCGTAACCACGTGTATCGGGGTCTGGATTTCGAAAGCGCCCTCGAACTGGTGGCTGCCGGCACGGTATTTACTACCCATACCCCGGTACCCGCCGGGCACGATATCTTTTCCAGGGACCTCGTCAGCACCTACTTCGACGCCTACGCCCAGGACCTGGGTATCGATTTCGAGCGACTCTACCAGCTGGGACTGGCGCCCCACAGCAGCGACGGTTTCAACATGACCGTGCTGGCAATCCGCGGCTCACGGTTTCGCAATGGTGTCAGCCGCATCCATGGCTCGGTTGCCTCGGGCATGGAAGCAGCGCTGTGGCCGCAGATTCCGGTGGACGAGAACCCGATTGATTACGTCACCAACGGCGTGCATGTGCAGACTTTCCTGTCCCGGGAATGGGCCAGCCTGTTCGACCTGCATTTTGACGATTGGCGCAGTGAATTTCTCAATGTCGATTTCTGGAATCGGATCAACGAAATTCCGGATCACCAGTACTGGAGCGTTCACAGGGCCATCAAGCAGCAAATGCTCGAGGATATCTGCGAGCGAATCACCCACCAGAGCATGCGTAATCACAGCAGCCACGCCCATACCCAGCAGGTGCTCCGCGCCATATCCGACCCGGATTCCGACATCCTGGTACTGGGCTTCGCCCGCCGCTTCGCGACCTACAAGCGTGCGACCCTGCTGTTCTCCGACCCGCAGAGACTGGCGGCCCTGCTGAACGATCCCCAGCGCCCGGCGGTCATCGTTTTCGCCGGCAAGGCCCACCCCAATGACGAGCCCGGCCAGCACCTGATTCGGGTCATTCACGAGTTCTCGCTGCGACCGGAGTTTATCGGCAAGATCCTCCTCCTCGAAGGCTACGATATGGCCCTGGCCCGCAGGCTGGTATCCGGCGTCGATGTCTGGCTCAACACCCCGGAGTTTCCGTTGGAAGCCAGCGGCACGTCGGGCCAGAAGGCCGCCATCAACGGGGTCATCAACCTGAGTGTGCTGGACGGTTGGTGGGGTGAAGGTTACAACCAGGAAAACGGCTGGGCTATTCCCCCCCGGGGCACTGATCACGACCTTGAGTACCGCAATCGTGAAGAGGCCCAGGATTTGCTGGAAATCTTCGAGCACCATGTCATTCCCCTGTATTACGACGACCGCGACGGTCGCGGTTATTCCCAGGGGTGGGTGAAAATGTCCAAGGCCTCGATGATATCCATCCTGCCGCGGTTTAATTCCCACCGCATGCTGCGGGATTACGTCACCCGGTTTTATCACCCGGCCCAGGAGCAGCGGCGACGGATGCTGGCGGACGACTGCGAGAATGCCCGCCGGCTCGCCGAGTGGAAGCACAAGGTACGGGACTGCTGGCCGGGGGTTACGATGCACCTGGAAAGCGCGCCCTCCGATCACGCTGTGCACGGGGAATCGTTACCCTTGCGGGTGAGAGCCCATCTCAACGGGCTGACCGCCAACGACGTGGTGGTGGAATGCCTGGTTGGACAGGCGACCGGCGAATCGGAGTTCAGCATTGCACAAACGGCGCGCCTGGTCGCCTGCGAGGAGGAAGGAGACGGGCTCCAGTTCGGTCTCGACCTGATGCCCCAGCTATCCGGCCTGCAGTATTACAAAATCAGAATGTACCCTCACAACCCGCTGTTGTGTCATCGCTTCGAGCTCGGCGCCATGATCTGGTTATAGCAGGGACTGGCCAGGGGCGTGTGCCCCGTCCTGGCTACGATGAGGGTTCGCGGAGCGCGCTGCGACCTTGCGGCGCTACGTTATCTAAAGGCCTGCCCGCAATGGCTGGTTTGTGAATTGCCCTGGCAACCGGCGTTTTACCCTGCAATTACTGGGTGTTTAAACGCCACAGCTTTGGGTACACTCCGCAATCTTTCCCGTTGCGGTCGAAAACTCAAGATGCGATCAACTCTGCTCCTGGCGCTGGCGGCGCTTTCCCCCGGTATCCTCTGGGCGGATATCTTTGAAAAAGGCGATTCCATTCTGGTGCAAACCAGCCTTTACACCGTGCATTTCGACCCCGACGAGGATCACACCAACAACCAGCGCCTGCTGGCCGTCGAACTGGACAAGGCCTCCCGCTGGGTTTTCGGCCTCGCAGCTTTTCGCAATTCCTTCGACCAGCCGTCGCAGTATGTCTACGCCGGCTATTCCTGGGTCATTCCCAAGACCCGCGACATGACCTACTTCAAGGTCACCGGCGGCCTGCTCCACGGTTACAAGGGTGAGCACCAGGACGCAATACCTTTCAACAGCTCGGGCATTGCACCGGCAATTCTGCCGAGTTTCGGCTTCAAATATCGCTGGTTTTCGTCGGAACTGATGATTTTCGGTACCGCAGGCATGATGCTGAGTGCCGGGGTAAACTTTCCCATCGGCGGCAAAACCGATTCCGGGGGCTGAATAGTTGAGGCCTGCGTGCCGGCTTCGCTTGCGGCTAGCGCCCGGCGCCAAGTAAATTGGCGACGCCCTCCTCGTCCGGTCTCTCGATCACCCCCTTTTCTGTAACCAGCGCATCCACCAGGCTCGCCGGCGTGACGTCGAAAACGGGGTTCACGGCGCCGACACCGGCGGGGGCGATGGCGGCGCCGGCAAAATGGGTAAGCTCCTCTGGCGAGCGATGTTCTATCGGTATCGCGTCACCATCGGCCGCCGCGAGGTCGATGGTGGAGCTTGGCAGCGCTACCATAAAACGCAGCTTGTGGTGCCGCGCCAGTACCGCCAGGTTGTAGGTACCGACCTTGTTCGCGACATCGCCATTGCGCGCAACCCGGTCGGCACCCACTATTACCCAGTCGACCTTGCCGCTGCGCATCAGCGAACCCGCGGCGCCCTCGGCGGCGATGGATACCGGAATGCCCTCTTGCTGTAACTCCCAGGCAGTCAGCCGGCTGCCCTGCAACCAGGGCCGGGTTTCACCGGCATAGACCTGGCTGAGCTTGCCCTGCGCGTGGGCCGCGCGAATCACCCCGAGGGCCGTACCATAGCCCCCGGTTGCCAGTGCCCCGGCATTGCAGTGGGTGTAGATTCGACAACCCTGGGGTAGAAGATCGGCACCGAATCGACCCAGGGTGCGATTGGCATCGATATCAGCCTGATGCATGGTCAACGCCAGTTGCAGCAACCTCGCCGGGAGTTCAACCCCGCCCGCCGTCACTTCGCGCTGAACCTGTTCCAGCGCCCAGAACAGGTTCACCGCCGTAGGACGGGCTGCCGCCAGTTTCTTCAGGGCCGGTGCCATGGCGGCTCCCCAGTCTGAGGGCGTGGTGCTGCCGGCAGACTGCAACTGGCGTGCCGCCAGCGCCGCGCCGTAGGCAGCGGCAATGCCGATGGCGGGCGCCCCTCGCACCGCCATGTCGGCGATCGCCCCCGCGACCTGGGTCGAGCTGTCCAGCCGCAGGTACTCGATTTTGTGGGGCAGTAAACGCTGGTCGAGCAGCTCGAGACTGTCGGCTTGCCAACGCAGGGCAGGATAAGGTTCTGTGTGCATGGGTACCGGGTCCCTGGAGATTGCGCGAGGCTGGTTCAAACCGCCGGCATTGTGCAGGTACCACCGACGCAGCGCAAGTCGCGCAGCGACAGCCGAATCTGCCCAGAAACCGGAGCCCGTTTGCGCACAGATCCTGCAATAGTGTGGGCGGTATATTGCCAAGGAATGCCGGCAATGGGTATCATCCCTGACCTTGTCCGTCAATGATTACTGGTGCCGTGCTCCGTGCCGGTCGCCCATGGAGTAGCTAATGATTCGCGTTGTATTCAACCAGAAGGGCGGCGTTGGGAAATCCAGCATCACCACCAACCTCGCCGCTATTAGTGCCGCTTACGGCTACCGAACCCTGCTGGTTGACCTCGATTCCCAGTGTAATACCAGCCAGTATGTACTGGGAGCAGACGCCCAGAACCCGGAAGACAACATTGCCGATTACTACCAGCAGACCCTGGGCTTCAGCCTGTTCAGTCGCGAACCCATGGATTTCGTCCATGACACCGGGTTCGAGAACCTGTTTATCATTCCCGGCCATCACGACTTACTCGACATCGAGTCCAAGCTCCAGAGCAAGCACAAGATCTACAAATTGCGCGACCTGCTGGGCAAATTGGACAAGGAATTCGATCGCATCTACATCGACACACCCCCGGCTTTCAATTTTTACTCCCTGTCGGCGCTTATTGCCGCCGACAAGGTCCTCATCCCCTTTGACTGTGACGATTTCTCGCGCAAGGCCCTGTATGCGTTGCTCGCCAATATCCAGGAGACCCAGGAGGATCACTGCGAGGACCTGGCGCTGGAGGGCATCGTGGTCAACCAGTTCCAGCCCCGGGCCAATCAGCCCCAACGCATTGTCGATGCCCTGGCCGAGGAAGGCCTGCCGCTTTTCGACAGCTATCTCTGCTCCTCGGTAAAAATGCGGGAATCCCACGAAGCGTCCGAACCCCTGATCTACCTCGCAGGCAGCCACAAGCTGACGCAGCAGTTTATCGCCCTGTTCGAAGAGATCGAAGGGGTCGAAGTGGACGTTGAGCAGCCCCGCACCGCCAAGGCCTGATGCGGCGGGGACTGGTCAGTCCTCCAGCCATTGCCGTAACTGCTGCCGGTTGTCATCCAGGTAGCGTTGCACCGAATCGACGATCGCCTGGGTCTGGCGATCCAGTTCCAGGTTGACCCGGTCCCCCGCCGATTTCTCGGCAAAAGTGGTTACCCGCAGGGTTTCCGGAATGAGACAGACCGTAAACAGCGCCTTCTCGGGCTGATAACTGGCTACGGTGAGGCTACAGCCGTTCAAACCGACGTAGCCACGCTGGAAAACGTAGGGTAGCAGCGGGGCCGGCAAGCGAAAGCTCAGTTCACGATTGTTGGCTGTTTCCTCTACCGCGATGATCTCGATAGCGGCATCGATGTGCCCTGACATGGCGTGACCGCCGATTTCATCGCCGTAGCGCGCAGAGCGTTCCACATTCACCCGGTCACCGGGCTGCAGGGTCCCCAAAGTCGTTTGCTGCAGGGTTTGTTGCATCACATCGAAAAGCAGTTGCTCGCCCCTGATTGCCGTCACCGTCAGGCAGACACCATCCACCGCGACGCTCGCCCCTATTTGTATATCCCGGCACAGCTCACTGTCGAGGGCAAGGGTGAGGGTATGCAGGCCGGGCTGTTTCTCGACGGCGACGATGGCGTACTTGCCCTGGACGATTCCGGTATACATAAAGACTCGCTTTCCGCTTGAGGCTATTTATCCAGTCGGCTGGCGATGATTTCCCGCGCCCGATGCTTTAATTGGTCGGTCGAGGAGCTTCGAACTTCCTCGACCCCGATGGGGGGATGAATGATCATCTCGGCGCTGCCTGGGCGCAAATCCATGCCGTCGGGGGGCAATATGGTGTCGGCATTGGTCAGGGTAATCGGCAGAATGGGCAGGTCGAGATCCTTGGCCATGAGAAAAGCCCCGGATTTGAATTTTTGCAAAGTACCGTCACGACTGCGGCTACCCTCGGGGAAAAACAGGATCGAAACGCCAGGCTCCAGATCGCGCTTCACGTCCTCGAGTTGTCGCAGCGCAACCTCACGATTGGAACGATCGATAAAAATATGCCCCAACATGGCACAGCCCGAACCGATCAGGGGCACCTTGCGCAGCTCCTTTTTCATCACCCACTTGAGATCGAGATTCAGCCAGCCGTACAGGATGGGAATGTCCATCAGGCTCAGGTGATTGGCCACCACGATGTAAGACGGGCTTACGGCCAGGTTTTCTTCACCGAACACCCTCACTCTGGAGGGCACCAGGTACATCAACTCCCGCCCCCACATCCCGGCGAACCAGCGGCTGGCCAGGCGCGGGCTAAAAGGGGCGACTGCCATCACCCCGAGGAAATTGACCAGGGTGACCAGTCCCAGAGCGGGAATGTAAATCAGCCATTTGTAAATGGGATAGAGGCTCATCGTGCTCGTCCATGGCCAGGCGGCCATTCGTCTCTCGGGCGTCGTTGCCGGTACCTGCCCCATGCCGAGCTACAGGGCACAGACCGGGGGATAATTGTACTCAGTATGGGTTGTACAATGCCACCAGCACGCTGACCGACGACCACAGCACAATCAACAGGGCGCGCCGCAGCAGCTCCCCGGCCTGGCGGCGCTCCCGTTGCCGTTGGTATTGGCGGATATACCATAACCGCAGGAGCAGTGCGGTCAGGAACACCAGAACCAGCCCCCCCGCGGGAACTCCAAGCACCATCCCCGCGAGGGCCAGCGCGAAGAATGCCAGCGCCACAAGCCATTGCCGCGGATGGCGGCCGAATTCGCTGATTTCCCTGGGCAGGGCACCGAGCAGCAGGGCGCTGTAACCCGCAAAGATAGAGGCCAGCACCGACAGCCCCGGCTCCTGCAGTACCCATACGGCGATGCCAATCAAGGCCATGGGAAGCAGCAGCGGGTATACCGTCGCCTGCTGGCGCCGCAACAGGGTGGGATCGTCAGCCAAAACGCCGGTCCGCAACAAAGGGGTTGGAGCGCCGCTCTCGACCAAAGGTCGAAGTGGGCCCATGCCCGGGAATGAAGGTGACGTCGTCGCCGAGGGGCCAGAGTTGCTCGCGGATCGACCTGATCAGCGTGGCGTGGTCACCCCGAGGGAAGTCCGTGCGACCGATCGAGCCCTGGAATAATACGTCTCCCACCTGGGCGATCCGGGACCCCTCATGGAAAAAGATGACATGGCCCGGGGTGTGACCCGGGCAGTGCCGGACCGTGAGCTGCTGGGCACCAAAACTGACGGTATCGCCCTGCTGCAGCCAGCGGTCGGGCTCAAAGGCCTCTATTCGCTGCATACCTGCCATTTCGCACCATGCCGGCAGTTGGTCGATCCAGAATCGGTCGTCCTCGTGGGGACCTTCGATGGGAATGCCCAGCGCGGTGCGCAGGGCGTCGGCACCGCCGCAGTGGTCCATGTGCCCGTGGGTGAGGAATATTTTTTCGGCCTCCAGTTGCAGGCTTTCCAATCTTGCCAGCAAGCGCTCGACCTCCCCCCCGGGATCGACGATGGCAGCCCTGCCGGTTTCCTCGCAGATCAGCAGGGTGCAGTTCTGCTGGTAGGGAGTCACCGGTTCGATCACATATTTCATAGTTTCCTTCCCAATGCACAGTTCGTCGCTACCCCGCTCCGAACCCGTTTGCGTCTCCGTCAGCTGCCGCCGGGGTCATCCTCTTGCTGGCGCTGCTGCAGTTGCCACATCGTCCAGTAGCGACCCTGACGGGCCATCAACTGTTCATGGGTTCCACTCTCGGCGACGCCGCCTCGATCTAGTACGATGATATTGTCAGCATCGACCACTGTCGACAGTCGGTGCGCGATCACCAGGCTGGTATGGCGGGCCGACACCTCACGCAGCGCTCCCAGAATAGCGCTTTCAGAGGCCGAGTCCAGCGACGAGGTCGCTTCGTCGAAGAGCAGGATTCGGGGCTCCTTGAGCAACATTCGGGCAATGGCCACCCGCTGTTTTTCGCCTCCGGACACCTTCAGGCCCCGCTCTCCCACCCGGGTTTCAAGGCCTGCGGGGAGGCTGTCGACAAAGCCTTTCAGGTGAGCCAGCTCGATCACCTTATCGAGTTGAGCCTGGCTCGCGTCGGGACGGCCGTAGAGAATATTCTGCCGCAGGGTGTCATTGAACAGTACCGTGTCCTGGGGCACGACGCCGATCGCAGACCGCCAGCTCTGCTGCTGCAGGTCTCGGATATCCACACCGCCGACCCGAATCGCGCCGCTGTCGACATCGTAAAAGCGAAACAGCAAGCGGCCGAGGGTGGACTTCCCGGCCCCGCTGGCACCGACAATGGCAACCTTCTGCCCGGGCTCGACCCTGAAGCTGAGCGCTTGCAGAATTGGCCGCTCGGGATCATAGCCAAAGCAAACCCGATCGAACTCGAGGCCGTCAAGGGCTTTTTCATAGGATACCGCCCCCTCTCGATCCACCACCTGGGGCTCGATGTCCAACAGCCCGAACATGGCCTCCACATCGGTGAGCGCGCGCCGAATCTCCCGGTACACGAAGCCGAGAATATTCAGGGGTACGAACACCTGGAACAGGAAGGCGTTGACCATCGCCAGATCGCCCAGCGTCATATCGCCATTGGCCACGCGCACGGCCGCCAGCCACATGGCCAGCGTGACGCTGACTGCGATAATCAGGGCCTGCCCACTATTGAGCACCGCCAGGCTGTAAAGATTCACCACCTTCGCGTCTTCCCGCGCCTGCAGATCCTGCTGATAACGACTGGCTTCGTAGGGCTCGTTGTTAAAGTACTTCACGGTTTCGTAGTTCAGCAGGCTATCGACGGCACGGTGATTGGCGTCACTGTCCCGCTGGTTGGCGGTGCGTATCAATACCGTGCGTCGGTTGGTCATCCACACCGAAAATGCGACATAGGAAGCGACGCCGGCAAACACGATCAAGGCAAAATAGACATCCGCGGTAAACGCGATGACCACAACCACCAGCATCACTTCGATAAGGATAGGTACGACGCTGAATACCACCGAGCGCAAGAGGAAGCTGATGCCATTGGTACCACGCTCCAGATCCCGGGACATCCCGCCGGTGCGACGTTCGAGGTGGAAGGCCAGGTCCAGTTTGTGCAGATGGCGAAATACCGCCAGGCTGATCTGCGACAGCGAACGCTCCGCCACCCGCGCAAAGACCGCATCGCGCAACTCACCGAAGAACACCGCGCTGTAGCGCAGCAAGCCATAGGCCAGCACCAGCCCAACGGGTACCAGGATGACTTCGAGCTCGGGTTGCAGGCTGGCATCCAGCGCATCGACGATATATTTGAGGCTCACCGGGACCATGACATTGGCTGCCTTGGCCAGCACCAGGAAAGCCAGTGCCACCATCACCCTGCCGCGATATTGCCACAGGTAGGGAAACAACCGGGTGATAACGCGCCAATCGTGACCGGCATCGGGCTGGGGTGGTGTGGCTTGGATGTGCAGCATCGCGCGCCCGAAGTAAGCTGTAGGAGAAATCACGCCGCAGTAATTTCGACGCCGCCCCGGGAAAAGGCCGACGTCCGCGTCATGGCACAGCGGCGATCTGTCGGGACAAAGCAGGCAATTGTAGCAAGCCCCGAGGGGGAGCGCACAAGTTTGCTTTGTAGCCTGCTACTCAGCGCCTGTCCCTTTGAGGGCAGCTTTGCGTGGTCTAAACTGGATTCATCGAACGTACGGAAAGCATCATGGCAATCGAATGGAAAGCAGAGGGCAAGACCGCACTGGTTCTCACAGGCGGGGGTGCCCGTGGTGCCTACCAGGTTGGGGTGCTCAAGGCAGTGGCCGACCTTTTTCCCAAACGTAGCCACAACCCTTTCTCGATAATTACCGGTACTTCCGCCGGCGCCCTCAATGCGGTCGCCATCGCCGCCTCGGCCAACAATTTCCGGCTATCTATCAAGAAAGTCGAAAAGATGTGGACCGACCTCTCGGTGGAAAACGTCTACAATGCCGACGCCGCCCATATTGCCTGGAGCCTGCTGAAGCTGTTCCTGTCGCTGTTTAACTCCGGCATCAGCAACAGCCGGCCGCTGTCATTGCTGGACAACGCACCGCTGCGGGACTTGCTGCGCCATTCGATCCAGTTTCGCAACATCCAGTCCCGTATCGATCGTGGCTACCTCGACGCGGTGGGCATTACCGCCTCGGCGTATAACACGGGCGAGAGCGTGACTTTCTTCCAGGGCAATACCGATATCAAAAAGTGGCGTGCCTCACGCAAAGTCGGGGTGCCGGCGGTGGTGAGTATCGAGCACTTGATGGCTTCCTCCGCCCTGCCCACGATCTTTCCGGCGGAGTTGATTGGACGGGAGTACTTTGGCGACGGTGCCCTGCGCCAGCTCTCACCCATCAGCCCGGCACTGCGCATGGGCGCAGAGCGAGCCATGGTCATTGGTGTCAGCGGGAACCCGTCCCCTGCCCAGGGAGCGGACGCCCCGGTTCACTCGCCTTCACTGGCAAAAATCGTTGGCCATATTTTTAACAGCGCGTTTCTCGATGCCCTCGATGCCGACCTGGTGAATCTGGTGAGGATCAACGAGCTGGTGGGCATCATCGAAAACGAGCGTACCAGCAGGGACGCCACAAATATGCGCGTGATAGACCTGCTGTGCATAGAACCCTCGATAGAGTTCGACAAAATCGCAGAGAAACACCTGCAAGATCTGCCGCGAACGATGCGTGCCGTGCTGCATATCACCGGAGCGAACAAACGCGGCGGCGGCGGCAGCCTTGCCAGCTACTTACTGTTCGAGGGTAATTTTTGTCGCGACCTGATTCGCCATGGCTACGAGGACGCCATGGAGCAGGAATCCGTGATCCGGCACTTTTTCGCCCTGTAACAGAGAAGCTGACGCCGGCGAGAGTCGGAGCCGCTTTGCCGGGCCGTGAGTCAACCTGTCAAAAACGCCATATTATGTACCCCTGGGGTTCCTGCGAAAATCACTTGGCGATTGACCTGTCCATGTTTTGAAGGCACGAGTGAAACTCACGGCACTGCCAAATCCAAGCGCTGTTGCGATTTCCGAAATCGTTTTGTGGGTTTTGGCCAGGTCGTCGCAAGCCCGATTCTTCTTCAAAACGGCTATTTCTTTCATTAGCGTTGTGCCGTTTGCCTTCAATGTTCGTTGTAAAGACTGCCTGCTGATCCCAAACAAACGAGCGACATAATCGACATTCAGATCAAGCCTGTCGAGGTGAAGGGCGAGCATGGATCTCAGAACAGTCATGAAGTCGCCGGGCGGGTTGAAAGCCTGCGCACTGAGTGTTTTAGAGCCAATAAACCGGCTTCGATCAAGCGGGCGCAGTAGCCACTGGGATGGAAAACAGACGACCATTCCCGATCGGTCGCCGCCGACTACATTCACGCCCAGATAACGACTCGGCAGGGCTTCCGGGGCGCACACTTTGACGCGTACTTGTTTGGGGTCCCAATCCTGCCCGGCGCCGCGGCGGATCAGCTTGAGTGTGTAAGCCGCGGTGAATGCATCGTTCTGCGCAGGTGATATATCAGGGGTGCTGACGCGGACTTCTTTAAACAGCGCGTGGTCCTGGGTGATCTCGAGCGTGTGATGCGCGGAGGTGGCCTGGTCTTTTACGGCCTGTATGAACCGTACCAGTAGATCGATCAGCATACTGGAGTGTGCGACCGCATCCAGAAATGGCGGCCACCCCGATAAATCCAGCGCCTCTCCCACGCAAACACCCAGGTAAGGGTCATCCGCCGCCTGCGCGGCATCTTCAACAAACCGGTGCACGACGATGGCGGGAACGAATACGCTGGGGTCGCTCACAGTCTGGCGCGCCAGACCATTGCTCGAGAGCACCGAATCCGGGTCGATTTTTCGACGAACCAGCTCCTCGACAAACGGCATGGTCAAACTCAAGCGGACTAGCGGAAGGGTGTAGGCTTGCGGTTTCGCTGCGTTTGTCATGGGGCGGCACTACCACCTTATACAAGAACTGATTTTCACTTCGACGAGAACTGATGCGCGCAGATTAGACACTTTGCGTCCACCATCATTAGCGAGCGATTCAAACTGTAAAGTATATCGTTGTACTAAATGTTAATCTACGTTGACCATTCAAGCGCAAATGCAACCGCTGAAAAGCGAGTACGAGGAAAGACAAACATGCTCATACACACCAGGTTACTCCTGTCTATGGCACTCAGTGTCACCTTATTCGCGGCGTCCGGGTCATTGCGTGCCGCCGAAACCGACGCACCGCGGCAGGTACTCTTTACCAACGTCAATATCTTTGATGGCATCAAGGGTGATCTGATCGAGAATGGCTCGGTTCTCGTCGAGGGTAAGCTGATCAAAACAGTCTCGTCCAAACCCATCGAAGCCCCCGATGCTTTCAAGGTCGACGGCGAAGGCCGAACGCTCATGCCTGGTCTGATCGACATGCATTCTCACATGTGCATCCGCAACGGCATGCTGGAATTCCGTGACAACTATGATCAGATGGCGAATGGCGCGTACACCGCCATGGTTTTGCAGGACTACCTCGATCAGGGGTTCACCACCGCTCGGGACGCGGGTTGCAACATCCTTGGCATTGCCAAAGCCGTCAATAATGGCATCATACCCGGCCCACGTCTCTACCCCAGCGGCGGCTTTCTCAGCCAGACCGGGGGGCACGCCGACACCGGCAGTTTTAATGACATTCCAGGCGACCACGACGATCTTGAAACGCATATGTTCGGTTTCATCGCGGATGGCGTCCCGGAAGTCATGAAAGCGGCCCGCCACAACCTCAGAGCCGGAGCTACCCAGATCAAGGTGATGGCTGGTGGTGGTGTCGCCAGCGAGTTTGATCCCCTGCACACGACACAATATTCACTCGAAGAACTGGAGGCGATCGTTGGCGTAGCGGAAGACTACGGCACTTACGTGCTGGTCCATGCCTACCATGACCGCTCGGTCAATCGCGCAATCGATGCCGGCGCTCGGGTCATTGATCACAATTTTCTGGTTTCGGAGAAAACGATCAAGCGTATGAAGGCAGAGGGGGTTGCACTATCGGTTCAGGCTGTTCAGTCCCTGGAGGCATTCGGCGACCCCGAAAGCATTACATTTTTTAATGCGGACCAAAAAGCCAAGGCTGCACAAGTTAACGCAGGTGCAGAGCAAATGATGAAGTGGGCCGTCAAGCATGAGCTGCTCATGGTTACGGGGGGCGACATGTTTGGCCCTGATGTGGTTCGGCAGGCCGACAATATCATCTGGTTCAATGACAAAATTACCAACGATCCACTGCTGTCCCTGAAAACGGCAACCAGCAACGCGGCCGAGGTCCTGAGCTGGAGCGGCGGGATGAATCCCTACAAGGAAGGGACCCTCGGCACGATTGTCGAAGGCGGTTATGCCGACATCATTCTCGTCAAAGGCAACCCGCTGGTGGACATCAACGCGATCAAGCGCGACAACGTCGACTTCGTGATGAAGGACGGGCTGGTCTACAAAAACTGGCTGCCAGATTCGAACGCCCCGGCGTTTCTGCCGGCTGGCCCAAAACGCGAGGATTATTTCGGTAATCTCTGATGACGCTGCTGGCGTTGAGCAGCCGTCAGCTGTGCCTGTTCCGCGCCAGATGGTTCCAACAGCCTGCGCGGTGCTCTTTGAGGCAGCGGCGCCTGCCCAGTTGGCCTGTGGGCAGGAGTTGGCCTGAAATCAACGAAAAGTCGGGCTTCGCGAAGTGAAAGCGCGGCAGAATGGGCTGGTTTTGGTGGGAAGGGGCTCATAGACGGCAGTCCAGTAGAGGTCGACTTCAGCCATGATACGCTTCAGGGTTCTCATACCCCGCCAGTGTGGCACACCCGTTTATCATCGGCTTGCTCGAAAAGAGAGAGCGGTGGCGGAGAAGCGCCTGGCACTAATTCTGGGGTATCGTCAGCTTGGGTTGGCTGCTGCCAAAAGTCCTCCCGGATTGTCTGGGAACACTGATTTGACACCGTGTAACAATCTGTCGTGGTTAGATAGGTGCCCGATTAGATTTGCACCCGATGACCTTGCCTATCCCAGGTCGGCATTGAGCCACTGCCGCTAGAAAGACTCTTCCTCGCCGACGTAGACGATTCTGGGATAGGTAACCCACTTGAAAACCTGCTTATGCCCACAGATGATGCAGGCGTGGGGGTTCTCGCCGGTTTGCGGATTACCCTCCCCTTTTTGCTCCATCATGCCATGTTCACAAGCATCGCAAACGTAGTTGACTTCGATGGTTTTTACCGGCCGTCTGACCTCTGGCATCGTACCCTCCACATTCGCTTGCCCGGCTCCGTCACCCGGGCGCACCCTGGCTGCCAAGCCCCTGCTCTCTGCCGGCCCCATGGCCGGCCGCGCTATAGCGCCAACTATAGGCGCTTTTATTAAAGGACACAAAGCCGGTGCGCTGTTGACCTGAGTCAAGTCTTTGACCCTATTTTACCCATGGATACTTGAAAAGCCAGTTTCCCAACCCTATCTCGCAAGTATGGACTGTCAGTCCCATTGAAACATGCAGCCAACAGGCAAGGAGCGACACCATGAACTTGATACCCAGAGACAGCATCACCGACTTTAGCCGGTTTTTTGATGATTTCTTCCCGCTGAGCCGGGCGCCGGTGGACAACGGCAAAGCCTTTTTGTCACCCCAGGTCGACATCAAGGCCGACGATGATCAGTACCGCATCATTGTTGATGTGCCCGGAGTAAAAAAGGAAGATATCCACGTGACCCTGGAAGATGGGGTACTGACCCTTGAAGCGGAGCGCCATGAGGAGAAAACGGAAGAAGACAAGGGTAAGGTGATACGCAAGGAGCGACGCAGCGGAAAATACACCCGCAGCTTCAATGTCGGGCGGGACACAGCGGTGGAAAATATCAGCGGCAGCTTTGAAAATGGCGTGCTGACCATCACTGTACCCAAAGCCGCCTCGCAGCCACCGCTTAGCAAGCGGGTTGAAATCAGCTAAGGGGACCTGCGTTTTTGCAGTCAAGGCAGGAAAGCCGGATCGGGGCGAAAACGCCCCGGTCAACGGCCATTAGACAATTTGCAGGAGTGACCGCAATGGAATATCGACAGGAACTGGAAAAAATACTGGATTATCTCAAGCAGGAGCGTGACGAAATCAACCTCAAGCTACATCTCGGCCAGAAAGATCTGCAGGATGAAATGGCAGGATTGGAAAAGCAGTGGCAGGACCTTCGCCAACGGGGTGACAAGGTGTTGAATGCCGCTGACGAATCCTCAGAAGACCTGGCGGCAGCACTCACCTTGCTGGGCAATGAAATCAAGGCCAGTTTCGAAAAGGTCAAGGATGCGCTCAAAGGCTAGCGACGGGACGGCGTGATCCCCGGCGGCACGTACGCCCCGGGTTTGGAATTAGCGCCGGATCGATAGTTACTCCGGCGGGCGGGAAAACCCCAACCCCTCCACATACGCCGCAGTCGATGGGCTCAGAAGGCCTTTACGGCAGTGTCCAACGCCAAGCGCGCAGGGAGTGACAGGCTCTGGTGCCCGGGTCAGAACTGGTCCAGCAAATAGCGAATCAGGTCAGTCGTGGTGACGATACCGGCAAGGTCGCCCTTACCATCGACCACCAGCACCGAGTGCAGGGAGCTGTCCTGCAGTACCAGGGCCGCATCCTTCACCGTGGCTTTTGTGGTGAGCGTCGCGACATCACTCTGCATGACGTCGCGAATCGAAAACTGGTGGTCCAGCATAGCATCGGCCATGCGTTCGTCGGTGCCCTCCACATTGAATATCAGCTTGAAGATATCGTTAGTAGAGATGATTCCCACCGGCTTGTTGCCGTCGAGCACGGGCAGGTGGTGAATGGCTTGTTGCTTGAACAGGCGATTGACATCACTCAACTTCTGCCCGGTATGCACGGACACGACGTCGCTGGTCAAGACCGTATTGATGCTTTCATTTTTTTTCATGTAATCCCCTGAATGTGCTTAGCTCTCGATGCCCCGTGAACCGGAGACGAAAGCCCGGGCGGAAACCGTGAAGAGAACTCCTGATAGGCGAAGAATTGTAGCGCAACCAGCCCTGGCCTGGCTTGCGCTAAATCAAGCCCGTATCATAAGCCGCTGCGGTAACCATGGCGCTGTCGACAGCGTCCGGATCAAGGCAGACCCGGGCAAGCCGAAGCCGGCCTTTTTTCCGGGCCTGCCGCCGACACCCCGCCGATTTGCCGGCCTATACTAAAAGCCTGTGGGTGCGCCGATGCCGCACTGGGGGTAGCTCAAACCGGTGAACATCTTATGAAAATACTTTACGCCATCACGGCCCATGGCTTTGGGCACGCGACTCGGGCCTGCATGATAGCCGGTCTGCTGCAGCGTCATTTTCCCCAGCTCGATATCACGTTTTCTACCGCAGTCGCCGGGACAGCGATGCAGCGCTTCGCTACCTCCAGCGGTATCCAGCGACTTGAGCAGCGCCATCAGGATTACGAGCCCGGCCTGATCCAGCGCACCTGCTTCGAGTTGGATGCCGCCGCAACACGGGCCAGTTACCGACGCCTGGCAGAGCAACTCGAACAACGGGTGGCGGCTGAGACCGACTTTCTTGCAGCCGGGGGTTTCGACGCGGTGCTGTCCGACGTGGCAGCAATCCCGGTTGCAGCTGCGGCCCGGCTGGGACTACCCACCGCTGTCATCGGCAATTTCAGTTGGGACTGGATCCTGGAGCCGCTGTTTGAAAACCAGCCGGACCTGATGGAATACCTCGGGGACATGCGCAGCCAATATCGCCATGCCGCGATGTATTTCAGATTACCCTTGCACGCCGATGCGCATCCCTTCGAGCGCTTGCGGGAAGCACCGATGATCGGCCGGCGCTCGCACCTCTCCCGCAGTGAGGTACTCTCGCGCCTCAATATCAGCGAAGACCAGCGGCCCCTGGTACTGGTGGCGGTAGGCGGTTGGGAGGCTGCCGAGATCGGCAGGGTTACGATCAAGGGCTGCCGCGACTATCGGTTCCTGGTCGTCGGCGATTTACCCGTCAGCGCTCCTGAAACCACTCTCCTCAACGTGCCGTTCAGCCTCACAGCAGGCGTTCATTTCCAGGATCTTGTTGCCGCGGCGGATGCCGGCATCGTCAAGCCCGGCTACGGGACCTGCGCAGAATTCATTGTCAACGCCGGCAGAATGGTGGGCATCACCCGCAACGACAACCGGGAGGCGCCGGTGCTGGCCGCCGCCACCGGGCAATACATCCCCTACTGTCCGCTTTCCCTGGAGGACTTTTTCAGCGGTGACTGGGAGCCAGCGCTGAACCGGATCATGGCTGCAAAACCCAGGGATTTTGGCGGCCAGGAAATGGAGCTGGCGCAATTTGCCCAGGGCATTATCGATGTTTTAAACCCGTGAAATGGCTGCCCCAAGGTGCCAGCGAATCGTGGTTTGCTCCCCCGCGAGGGGCAGCGTTCAACGGACCGGCTTCCTGAACCGGCGCTGTCAGGGCAACCGTCGGCTTTCCGTTGGCGTTTGGGCCAACGCAATTATTCGCCGGCCAGGGCCTTGGTGAAGGAGAACGCACCCCGAAGATCTCCCTCCTTGAACCCGGTCGCTTGATCGAGGGGATACTGGGTCTCCAGGGCTGAGGCTACGGGGGGCGCCAACTGCGCACCGTGACAAGTGAGGCACAACTTCCCCGTCATGATCGGCTGCATGTAGGAAAAAACCTTGCCGTCGTCAGTCTCCCGCACCTCAGCCACCACGATCTCCGCCGGGGTTTTGCCAGCAGTCAGCTGAGCCTGCATCTGCTCGAGGCCGCTGCGCTCCCAGGCATCGGCAGTATTAGCGGGGTTGCGAACCTTCAACGCGGTTCGCGCCACCGTCCAACCCTCGGCGGACAGTTCGTCGGCGATCGCTGGCGCATCGGTCTTGCAAACGTCGATCGCCTCCACCGGTCCACCCTTCGCCATCGCCTCTGTCAATGCAGCCTTTAGGTTTTTCTGGAAGTCGCCGGCAAGCGTCTGCGCCTGGGAGACCAGGTCTTCCAGGGCCATGGATTGCGCCAGCACCGGGTTAGCGGACCCCAGTAGCAGTCCCAGCATCATGCACTTCGACCATCGGTACAACACCGCTTTCCTCCTTGCATTTTCCTTGTTAAGCATCTTCTGATAGAAGGGCATTGTAACGCCAATTGGTTCCTGGGTGTTGAATCTTGCGAAACGCCCTCCACACTCAGGTACCTTAACAGTGCGTCCATGCCCGCCCCCGCAGAGTTCAGGCGACATTAACCTGCCCAGGCAATACACATTGGCAGAAGCGCGGCGCGGTCGCGCAGCCTGTGGCTTGACCAGACTGGGACCTGGCAAGAACGGCAAAAAAAAGGCCGTCCAGCGAGCACCGGACAGCCTGACAGGGTTGGGACGACGGCTACTTTTCCAGCGCGAGCATGTGTTCAGCCACCTTGAGACGCAGTTCGGGGGAGAGATAATCCTGGGGCGGCATCTCGGGATAATCAGGTCTGATTTTGGTGGGGCTGGCAATGAAATCCGCCAGCCCCTGGGGGTCATCGTGATAGAGCGCCTGGATCACCATCGCCGCGGGGCCTATCATCCTCAGGTTGTAGGCATGACAGCCGGCACAGATGCCGTTGTATAAATGGGCCGCACGGTCCTGGTCATTCTCGATCACGCGTGCCGGGGCCGGCTCGGGTAGCTGATAGCTGACCACGTCGGCCGTGGTTGCGCGGTCGCAGACCCCCCACTTCCTGGTGCCATAGGTGCGGTAAGGCTGCCGATTCAGCATGCAGTTGTCTTCCTCCCCCGCCGTGCCAAGCGCCATGATATCGGGGCCCGTGGTGCTGAGCCGGGTAGCCATGAGTGCCCTGACCTCGGCCACCGGGTCGTTGCCATTGTTGATCATAAAGTTATCGAGCACCTGGATGTTATCGGGGTTGGGCTCGGACTCGGGATCGCTGGAGACATTGGTGATGAAGGAAAGATCGGTGATGACCAAGCCAAAACTGTTGTTGCCGGAGATGATATTGCCTTCTATGACCACGTCGTCAGCCGCCATGATCAGAATACCGGTACCTACCGGAACCCCCGATACGATAGAGCCGGGCGCCCCGAAGTTCGGCGTATTGTTATTCACTATGAAATTATTGCGGATGATGACGTCATAGGTCGTCTTGATCGGCAGCCCCGGGGTAATAAACGTCAGAATCCCGGCCGTGTTGTTGTGGGCATAGTTGTTCTCTACCAGCGCATGGCGGCTATTCTCGATTTCAATTCCGGCCACACTATCGAAAACTTCATTGTGGCGAACATCGATGTTGTCACACATGCCAACGTAAATGGCGGCATCCTCGATACCGCTGAGAACATTGTATTCAATCAGGCCGTTGACCCCGAACTGGGGAAAGATGCCGTACACCCCGGCGTCTATGACCCAGTTGTTGCGGATCACATAGTTGTTGCCGGATTGCCCCATGATGGCATTGCCCTTGTATTCGACAATTTTAAGCCATTCGATGGTTATCCCGTTGCCCGAATAGAGAATCGCATCGTTGCGCAGCTTTTCGCCTTCCAGCACCGGCCATTCGCCCTTTTGGACCACGCCGCGCAGGGTAATATCGTCCTTGTCGATATAGACGCTCTCCTTGTAGCTACCGGGGTACACCAGAATGGTGTCTCCCGGCTCGGCTGCCACGACGGCCTCCTGGATGGACTCTCCGTCCCTGACCTCGATTTCGGCCGCAAGGCAGGTCCACGCAGGCAACAGCAATGTCGCGAACAAGCAATATTTCAAGGACTTCATGGATGACTCTCCTGTACCAATTCGAGCGGTTTTGTCACGGGCGAGAGGCCCGATGGCACTGTCTCCGGGATTCTGGGCTTGTAGCCCTCGTCGGTGAGTGTGTGCAGGAAATCGACGAGGCTGTCCAGCTCTGCGTCGCTGAGCTGGGGCTCCCAGATATGCCAGTGGAGATAGATGTTTTCTCCCTCGGGCAGCGCGTGACCGCGACCCCCGGTGTAAAACTCGACGGCTTCGCGCAGAGTGGCAAACCGGCCCGAGTGCATATAGGGCGCGGTCAAAGCCACATTGCGCAGTGACGGCACTTTGAACCCTCCCCGCATTTTCGGGTCTCCTGTGGGGCCCTGTGCACCGATATCCAGGGGCAGGCCCGCCGGCTCCGGGGTCCCAATGACGGCAATCTGCTGGTTCGAAAACAGCGGCGGGGTGTGACACTCGGCACAGCGGGCGACAAAGGAACGGAAAACGTTCAAGCCCTCGATCTCGGGCTCGGTCAGAGCCTCGTGAAAACCGTGGGCATACATATCATACCGGCTATTGAGGGAAACCAATGAAGCCTCGAAAGCCGCGATTGCCGTGTAAATTTGCTCCAGCGTAATCGGCGTCGCATCGAAGGCCTGCTCGAACAGCGCAACATAGGCCGGAATCGAGCGCAGGGTGTGGAGCAGTTGGTCCGGGTTCGTACCCATCTCGTTGTCAGCAAACAATGGCCCCTGCATCTGCTCTTCGAGGCTGGACTTGCCGCCATCCCACATGAAGCGCTGTAGCAGGCCAGCATTCCATAAACTGGGAGCAGAGCGTGACACCGGCTTAAAGCCGATGCCGATACTATGGGCCCTGCCATCCGCAAAACCCTTGTCGGGGTCATGGCAACTGGCACAGGCCACGGTATCGTCCGCGGACAACACGGGGTCGAAGAACAAGAGGCGCCCGAGGTCAATCTGTTGGGGCGTGAATCCGTCCCTGATCGCAGGCAAGCCGGTCTTCAGACCGCCGACGCCCGAATCCTGAATCGATGGGTAGTGGCGGTAGAGACTGCGCAGGCGACAGCGCTGCTCGTCATCGACAACGAAACCGGCCGGACAATGCGCTGCCAGCCGCCACTGCCCGGCGGCCCCGGCATGGGTGTCCACCGCGGCCTCAGCCCGGATACCCATCAGCGCCAGCAAGACAACAGGGAGAACAAGCAGTATGCGGGACATCAGCGAATCTCGATAGCCCTTGACTGGATGTAGGCCATGACGTTGTCAATGACCGTGTCATCGGGCAGCGCCGCTGACATCATTTGCATTTGCTTGCCGTATTTATCGTCGCTGTGGCTGCCCCGGTAACCCTTGGCGAATTTGCGGTACTGCTCTACCAGGTACCAATCGTCGACTCCCGCCAGGCGTGGCGCATTCAGCAGAACATTCCCTTCACCGCCGGGCCCGTGGCAAGCGCCACACACCATATCGTAATGGTCGCGACCCTTGGCCGGCTCGGCCTCAACGGTGGTTGCCGGCGGGACATCGGGCAGCGAATCAATGTAAGCGACCACGGCGTCAATGGCTGCCTCGTCGGGCAGCCCCTGGGCCACCGCCATCATCTGGGCGCCCTGCACGTCGCCCTTGGCGCTACCCCGGATACCCGCTTTGAAATTGAGCAACTGGCGCTTGAGATACCAGCCATTCTGGTTAACCAGGGACGGGGCTTTCATACTCTGCATTCCCTGACCCTGGTCGCCGTGGCAACTGGCACAGCTTGCCCATACAGCTTCGCCGCCCCGGGCGGCTGCGGCACTGACTTCAGCCGCTTTTTGCGCGCTGATACCGGCCCCGTCAGCACTGGACTCACCACCTCCGCAGCCAGCCAGTGGCAACAGGAATACAGCGATTGCCGCCCATGAAGTGCGTCTACTAACCAGGACCATTACACAGCTCTCCACGGCAGCGACTACCACCGTCAGTTCGGGTTGAATTGGAATGCCTATATTGTAGCGGCAGGATTGCAGATTTGTTCCAAATTTCACAACTTCAGTGTAAATAAGCCCTGTGAAGCCGCAAATTCGAGTCAGTTGGCGACTTTATGTTTCACCAGAGCGGAACTGGCGCCGTAAAGGTGACGGCCATGATCGCCAGCGCACAGCTTGCCCCTGGGAACCCGGGTGCGGGTCATGAACAGGGGGACTAACCGATCTCGAGCATGACCTCGCGAATCATATCGAAACTGAAGCCGCGGTATTGCAGAAAACGCAGTCGCTTTGCGTGTTCTTTTTGATCGCCAGGTGCCTTGCCCCGGAACTTGCGCTGGTACACTTCCTGCAGAATTGCCAGCCAGTCGATGCCGGCATCCATTAGCAGCTCTCGCTGCATGGCCTCATCGATACCGCGTTGTTTGAGTTCCCGGGCGATGCGCTGAGGCCCCTGCCCCTGCCGCGCCCGGGAACGCACAAAGACCTCACAAAAACGCCTGTCGCTTTGCAAGCCTGCGGCCGCCAGATCATCCACCTGGCTGGCAATGGCTGTTGTGTCTGCAAACCGCCGCCCGAGCTTGCCAGCGAGTTCGTGCCGGCTGTGTTCGCGCCTGGCCAGCAAATCGATGGCGGCACGACGGATTTCGCCGCGGTCACCTGACACTGCTCCTCCCCCGGTGTTCGCGCCAGTCATCAGGACTCGACTGAGGCCTCGCGGGTGTCGGCCTGCTCATCGGTTTTGGGGTCGGGAACCGACAGCAGCTGCTTGCGGATAGCGGTTTCAATTTCCTGCAGGATTTCGGGATTCTCGGTGAGGTATCGGCAGGAATTGGATTTGCCCTGGCCGATGCGGTCACCATTGTAGCCATACCAGGCGCCGGATTTGTCGACCAGCCCGAGCTTGACGCCAAGATCAATCACTTCGCCGGCGCGGTTGATTCCCTTGTTGTACAGAATCTGGAACTCCGCCTGTTTGAACGGCGGCGCCACTTTGTTTTTGACAACCTTGACCCGGGTCTCGTTGCCCACCACTTCGTCGCCTTCCTTGACAGCGCCGATGCGCCGGATATCCAGCCTGACGGAAGCGTAGAATTTGAGCGCGTTACCGCCGGTGGTGGTTTCCGGGTTACCGAACATGACGCCGATTTTCATGCGGATCTGGTTGATGAAAATCACCAGACAGTTGGCGTTCTTGATATTGCCGGTCATTTTACGCATCGCCTGGCTCATCATGCGGGCGGCCAGGCCCATGTGGCTATCGCCTATTTCGCCTTCTATCTCGGCTTTGGGGGTCAGTGCCGCCACCGAGTCGACAACGATGAGGTCGATGGCGCCGGACCTGACCAGCATATCGGCTATTTCCAGGGCCTGCTCACCGGTATCGGGCTGCGATACGATCAGCTGGTCGAGATCGACGCCAAGTTTTTCCGCGTAGGACGGGTCCAGGGCATGCTCGGCATCGACGAAAGCGCAACTCCCGCCCTGCTTCTGGCATTCCGCTATGGCCTGCAGGGTCAGGGTCGTTTTACCGGAGGATTCCGGACCGTAGATTTCCACGATGCGCCCCTTGGGCAGGCCACCAACCCCAAGGGCAATATCAAGGCCCAGGGAGCCCGTTGAAATTGCGGGTATGGCCTCCCTTGCCGCTTCCCCCAACTTCATTACTGAACCCTTGCCGAACTGGCGTTCTATCTGGCCAAGTGCCGCGTCGAGTGCTTTTTGCTTGTTCTGGTCCATTGGTCAATCTCCGTGAAGGCGTGTCATAGCGTTTTTGTCGTGACCCCCGAACGCGGGTAGCACGTGGGGGTCACCCGGGTAGGCGCAAGGCCTGTTGCTGAGTGCTCTGTTGAACAGGTAGCGCGCCCCAAGCTGCTGCTTTGAAACGGCGCACCCATTCGCCATCCATGGCGACCGACTGCGAGCACATCACTCGGCTTTCCCGTGTATTACCCCGGGTTTACGACAGAGTTGGTCAGATCGCGATACATACTGTACACATAAACAGTAGTACAGGCAATCCCCGGGGGCAAATTTCAGATGAACATTCGGGTCAGAGGAAAACGAGGGAACGGTATTGTAACCCAAACAGGCACCGTTTCGAATCGCACACGACTGGTGTCGCACATGACTGGTGTCGCACATGACTGGTGTCGCACATGACTGGTGTCGCACAACTGCTGTCGCACACGACCTGTGGCGGGCGCCAGGGGCCATCCCGGCGTTGCCCTGCACTCAGCAGGGGGTTATGGTGCAGCACGGGTATCAAGCTGCGAACCGGAGCGATATGCCCCGGCACGGGAACACCTGTAATGCTGCGCGCCCAAGCTGCCGCTGAGCCCGTGGTGGAGGGTGCTGACAGGGAGCGCCGATAGAGGGGTCTCCAAACTGGAAGTTTTTGCTGTACTGGCGCCGCTTTCAGGTTAGCCTACACCAAACTCTAACAAGCCGTATTGAAACTGACATGACCGAAAACTTGCTCTTCATTCTTGCCGGCATCATCGTGCTGGGCAGCGCGGCCCAATGGCTCTCATGGCGTCTCAATTTGCCGTCGATACTTGCCCTGCTCGCCATCGGGATCGCCGTGGGGCCCGTGACCGGCTTGCTCAACCCGGATGAAGTGTTCGGGGATTTACTCTTCCCGATGATATCACTGGGCGTGGCGGTGGTGCTGTTCGAGGGGGGGCTCACACTCCGCTTTGAAGACCTGCGGGGTCACGGCGCCGCCGTGACCAACCTGGTGAGTTGGGGCGCATTACTGAATTGGTTTCTAATCGCCGCCGGCAGTTGGCTGCTGGCCGATTTATCACCCAGCCTCGCGCTGCTGTTCGCCGCTCTCATGGTTGTAACCGGCCCTACCGTGATCAACCCCTTGCTGCGTACCATGCGCGCCAAGGATGAGGTCAGCCAGATCCTGCGCTGGGAGGGCATCCTGATCGACCCCGTCGGCGCGCTGCTTGCGGTCCTGATCTATCAGGTGATCATCGCCGATGCGTCCTACCTGGTTATCGTGCGCAGTGTGGTCGCCGGGTTACTGGCCGGCATTACGGCCGGCTGGGCTCTGGCCTTTGCCATTCGCCGCCACTGGATACCCGAGTACCTGCGCAATGTCGTTACCCTCTCGACGGTGGTAATGGCTTTCGCGCTCAGTGAATACGTCGCCCATGAGTCCGGACTGTTGGCGGTGACGGTGATGGGAATCTGGCTGGCGAACGCCCGCAACCTCGACGTGAGCGAGATCCTCAGCTTCAAGGAAAGTCTGTCGATTCTAATCATCTCGGCCCTGTTCATCGTGCTGGGGGCTCGCCTGAACCCCGCCGATATCCTCGCCACCGGCTGGCAGGGAGTGACCGTGCTGGCGGTGGTTCTGCTGGCCCGCCCCGTCGTGGTGTGGGCGTCGATGGCCGGCGGCGACTACAGCTGGCAGCAGAAGGCCCTGGTCTCCTGGGTGGGCCCCCGGGGGATTGTCGCGGCATCGGTTTCATCCGTGTTTGCCGAGCGGCTGCTGGACGCGGGCTACGCCGATGCCTACCTGCTGGTGCCCCTGGCCTTCCTCGTCATCCTTGTTACCGTGGTGATGCAAAGCTTCACTGCGCGGCCGGTTGCGCGGCTGCTCGGATTGATGGAAGCCGAACCGAGGGGCGTGCTGATCATCGGCGCCAATCCCGTGGCCAGGAGCATAGGCAAGGCGCTGCTTGCACAGGGCTTCCGGGTCAAACTCACCGATACCACCTGGTCTGAACTGCAGGCGGCACGCATGGAAGGCCTGGAGACCTATTACGGTAACCCGGTCTCGGCCCATGCCGACCAGCACCTGGAGCTGGCGGGTATCGGACGCCTGTTCGCGATGTCGAGGCGCCCCGAACTCAATACCCTGGCGTGCATGAAATATCGGGTTGAATTCGGCCACCGGCGGGTTTTCACCCTGCTCAACGCCCGGGAGCGAGATGCCACGGATAAACAACGGGTCGAGGAAAAATACCGCGTCCCGCGCCTGTTTGGTGAGGATGTGACACTGCAACAGCTCTCGCGCATGATCAGTCGGGGCGCAGAAATCAAAGCGACGCTTCTGACCGATACGTTTACCTTCGAGACCTACCGCGCCGACAAAGACGAGTCGTCCCTGTTACTCTTCGGGATCGACCCAGAGGGCAACCTGAGGGCCTTCACCGATGCCTCCGAGCCGCCGATAAAGGCGGGATGGACAGTGCTGGCGCTGGTACCGGAGGAGCAGCCAGAGCCCAGCCCCTGATCCTTTCCCGGCTTCAGGGCAGGTCGCCGTGGTCGAGAGCGGGGCAGAACAGAAACCATCATCCCCACCTGCCGCCCGCGCTTGGCTGGCATCAGTAACCCGCCAGATAGCGCATCACCCGGCGGCGGGCAGCATCCGGTAACAGCCGATGCAGCAACGACCACAGGGTAGCCTGCGCTCCAACACAGTAACCGCTGCGCCGACCCTCTGCCGCTTTCTGCACCGCCTCTGCGACCCGCTCCGGGCTCATATCCGGGCCGGCTCTTGCGGCCAACTGCGGACTGAGCTGATGGCCCATGGCGGTATTGACCACAGGAGGCTTGATCGAGGTGACCCGAATGCCGTAGTCGGCCCACTCGATATTCAGAGCCTCGGTCAAACCGTTGACGTAGAATTTGGATGCGCTGTACACCGCCAGCAGCGGTACACCATGGATGCTCGAAGCTGAGCACAGGTTTACCACAGTTGCGCCGGGAGTTTGTCGCAGTAGCCCAAACGCCTGCTGCAGAACGCAGGTCAAGCCCCGGATGTTGACGTCGACCATGTGGTCGAGCCGATTGGGGTCAAGGTCCTCAAATTTCCCCGACGCCAGCACCCCGGCGTTGTTGACCAATAGGTCCAGCCTGCCTCCGCTATGCTCACCGAAGTGTTTCAGTGCCCGATCGACTGAGGCCCTACAGGTCACATCACAGTAATCCGCGCAGGCATTCGGGAAGCCCCCGCCACCGAGTAATTCGTCCAGGGCCTGGGCGTTAATATCGTAAAGGCCGACAAACCAGCCCCGGGAGGCATATCGGCGTGCAATCGCCAAACCGATCCCCTGGGCGGCGCCGGTGATAAAGACCGTTCTCATGGCAAGATTCCTGACATTGGGTTGCAGAGGAAGAGCACGTAGAGCCGCAAACTAACATTTTCGTCGCGGAAAATGCAGCGATTCGACAGCATGCGCACGGCGACCAGAATCCGGTCCTCCCAGGCTATTGTGGAACGCAATCAGCAGCCGTCCAGGCCAGGCCCGGGAAATCCCGATTTCACCCACATGACCCACCCCACGCCGACTAATAAGCTGTAACTTCCCCCATTCAACGGTAGACTAGCGCCAGCGCCGAACCGGAATCCAATAAGACTGATGCCCAGCCATTCAAGCCACCTGTCCCGAATCAGGAGCCGCCCGGCAATCCGCGGGCTCTGGGCGGTCGCCCTCCTGACCCTGCTGGTTGCTGCGGATGTCGGTGCAAAGACCGTCGACGTAACCATAACCGGCGTCAAAGGGGCGCAACTGGAAAACGTCCGCGCCCATATCAGCCTGCTGCAACGCCAGGACGAAGAGGAACTCAGCGACCGCTGGGTGCGTTTGCTGCACGAAGATGCCGCCAGGGAGATACGTCGGGCCCTGGAGCCCTTCGGCTATTACAATGTGCAGGTCAGTAGCGAGCTGAAACAGGAGGACGGCCGCTGGCTCGCCAGCTATACGATCGAGCGGGGCGAGCCGGTGCGCATCAGTAGCCTCGACCTGAAATACACCGGCGACGGCGCCGACATGCCGAAACTGGTTAAAAAACTCGATAAATTCCGCCTGAAGGTGGGTGACAGACTCAATCATGAGCGCTATGAAAACGCCAAGGCAAGGCTGATTCGCAGTGCAGAAAACCTGGGCTATGTCCGCGCGCAGGCGGTCGACCCTGAAGTCTTGGTGGACCCGAAAGCCAACACCGCGGCAATCAAACTGACCATAGATACCGGGCCCCGCTATTTTTACGGAGACGTCAGTTTCGAGCAGGATTTTCTCGACTCTGCCCTGCTTGAGCGAACCGTTAGCCTGCAACCGGGTGACCCCTACGATCTGCGCGACGTCATCACTTTTCAGCAGGGCCTGCAGCTTACCAATTGGGCGTCGGTGGTCAACGTCGCCCCGGATTTCGACAGTGCCGAAAGCGGCCGCGTGCCGATTACGGTGACCATGGAGCCCATTCAGCCCAACCGCTATTCCATCGGCGTTGGCTATGAAACCGACGTCGGGCCGCGGATATCCGCGCGCTGGAATCAGCGCTTGATCAACTCTGGGGGCCACCAGGCCGATGCCTTTATTCGCCTGTCACCGGTACTGAGCACCATCCGGGGGGCCTACTATATTCCGGTCAATAACCCGGTGACCGATCGTCTCTCGACCAGCGCAGAGTTCGAACGCGAGATAACGGCCGATACCAGCCGGCGCACCCTGAACGGCGAATTCGCCTTTATACGACGCAGCATCGACGACAGGAATTTTTACAAGGCCTTTCTCGAATACCGGGACGAGGTTTATGAAGTGGGAGACGAGCCTACCGAAGATACCCGTCTGCTCTCGCTGGGTTTTTCCCGCCGCTTCACGGAACTCAAGTTCACGCTGTTTCCCCAAACCGGGCGCAGTTTAGAGTACGAAGTGCGCGGCGCCAGCGGCGCGGTCCTGTCAGATACCAGCTATGCACGACTTCGGGTGGCGGGCAAATACCTCCTGCCCCTGGGCAAGGAGGGACGCTTCCGGCTGGCAGGTGAGGTCGGCGCTGCCTGGGTCGAGAACTTCGACAAATACCCCACGTCGCTGCGCTACTTCGCGGGTGGCGACAGCTCCATTCGCGGATACGAGTACAAGTCGCTGGGCCCTTTCGATGAGAACGGCAATGTCACGGGCGGCAGAAATCTGCTGGTACTGAGCGGCGAATACAACCATCGCATCCGCAAACACTGGCTGCTCGCTGGCTTTGTCGACGCCGGAAACGCCTTCAATGAAACCCTGGATGATGTCAATGTCGGTGCTGGCGTCGGGTTTCGCTGGCTGATGGAGTTCGGCAGCGTGCGGGTTGATTTCGCCTGGCCGATCAGTGACGAGGAAGTTGCATTTTCAGACGCCATGTTGCACCTCGGTTTTGGAGCCGCCTTATGAAGCGGGCGATAGCATGGACCCTCGGCACGCTCCTGTTGTTGGCGCTCCTGCTGCTGGCGGCGACGGGCTGGCTCCTGGGCAGCGATAGCGGCACCCGAACCCTGCTGCGGCAGATCGATGGCCTGGTACCCGGGCTGACACTGGGTAGCAGCGAGGGCGACTTGCTCAGCGAGCTGCAACTCCGGGAAATCCGTTTCGAGTCGGAACCGGTGTCCATCGCAATCGACCACCTGCTGTTGCGCTGGTCACCGGCCATGTTGCTCAATCGGGAATTGCTGCTGGAGGAGCTGTCGGTCAATACCCTCCGTTATAGCGCAGGGGCGACAGAGCAGCCCCCTGCCGAGCCGCTACAGTGGCCCGTTGAGCTTCCCAACCTGAAGCTGCCGATCAGCGTCGATATTCGTAAACTCGAAATCAACGATGCCTCCTTCGTAAACGCACCCGGGGCCGAGCCGATCCAGCTCGACGTGGCTACACTGGTTGGCCGCTGGGACAGTTCGGGCGTGGCGATTGAACGCCTGCACGCCAGTACCCCCCTGTTGAAAGCCACCCTGAGCGGCCAGCTGAACCCCACCGGGGATTACGTACTGAGTATCGACAACCAGCTGCAAATGAAGCTGGCGAACGAGCAGCAATTCGAGCTCAAGGGCAGTCTCGTGGGTAATCGCCACAGTCTGCAACTCGAACAGATCCTTAGCGGCGGCGCCCGGGCCGGGCTAAGCCTCAACCTGCGGCGCCCGCTGGAGGAACCCGCGTGGACAGGCCAGCTCGACCTGGTGGAGCTGCCCTCCTCTCTGCTCGGCATGTCGGTGCCCATAAACGTCGCAGGCAGCCTGGTGAGCAACGGTAGCTGGCCTGATGCCCAGCTCACCGGCGAGCTGGAAACCGCCAGCGAAGTACCGCAATACCATCAGATCCAGATGCTGATCGAGGGTGACGCCGACCTGGCTCAGGCTTCCGCCCGACTGGGCAAGCTGGAGCTACTGCAACAGTCACAGCCCATGCGGCTTTTCCTGCAGGGCGAAGTGGCGGCGGACAAAACCCTGAGCCTCAGCGGAGATTGGCGGCAACTGCAGTGGCCCCTGCTCGGTGAACCCGCGTTCAGCAGCGATGAAGGCAAGCTGGCGGTTGCCGGCAGCCTGGATGACTACCGCTTTACGGCGGGCGCCAAAGTGGCCTTGCCAGGTGTTCCCAACGGCCAATGGCAGCTTTCCGGCAGTGGCAACCAGCAAAGCATCAATCTGGAAGCCCTGCAGGGGGGGCTGTTGCAAGGTGCCGTGGAGGCTGCAGGCGAATTGGCGTGGGCGCCTGCCGTCAACTGGAAACTGAGCGCTCGGGGCTCCGGCCTGCAAGTCAGCAGCCTGGTGCCAGCGCTCGATACCGCCATTGGTTTTCGCGCCACCAGCGAGGGCCTGGTCGATGACAGTGGCCTAAGGCTGCAAGTGGTACTGGCGGATATTTTCGGCACCCTCAACGACCAACCGCTGTCGGGCGGAGGCGAAATCAAGCACGACGGCACATCGACCCAGGTTCGCGATGTGCGTTTCGCCGTGGGCCGCGCCAGTGCCACTGCCAGCGGTCGACTCGACGCCAATTCCGACCTGCAATGGGCGCTGCAGGTACCCGCCCTGGAAGATTTACTGCCAGAGTCCGGTGGGCGACTTGAATCCCGGGGCACGCTGAAGGGCCCGATCAACGCGCCGTCAATCCGCGGGACGCTGACTGCGAATAATATCAATTACGAGGCAACGGACATCACGCAACTGGCGGCGGATATCAAGCTGGATCTGCAGGACGCCCAGCCCTCCTCGGTGACCCTTGATGGTTCGGGGCTGGTCCTGGCCAACCAGCCCGTCGACAGCGTGCAACTGACGCTACGGGGCTATGTTCGCGACCACAGCATCCGCCTCGCGGTAAGCCAACCCGAGGACGCCCAGACAGCAGCCCGGCTTGCGCTGGAAGCGACCGGTGGTCTGGTCGATGCCCTGTGGCGCGGAACGCTGCGGGAACTGTCCATGGCGGCGAGGCCGGTGGGCGACTGGCGCCTGGAAAAACCGTTTGCGCTGACAGCCGGGACTTCGTCCGCAGGCGCTGAGCCCTTCTGCCTGCGCCAGAGCCGGGGCGCTTCGCTGTGCGCCGAAGGTGACTGGCAGGCGCAGGGGAAAACCAGCGGTGAATTCGCGCTGAGCAATCTTGCGCTGGCCCAATTTGCCGAGTATTTTCCGGCCAGTATCGTCCGGCTTGGGGGCGAGCTGTCGGCCGAGGGTAAACTGAATCAACTGAATGATACGGATGCCCGGATCTCTGCCCGGGTATCTCCCGGGGAATTGGTCGTTCAGGATACATCCGGCGACGCCCAGCAATTGAGCCACGGGGGTCTTGAGCTCCAAGCCGACATCGTTGACAAGGGCACACAGGGTAGGCTGCGATCCCAGGTGGGGACGACTACGCTGGAGGCCAATGCCCGACTCCCCGACCTGTTTGCCGTTGCCGACAAGAACCGCGCCCGGCTCGAGGGCGAGCTGCAACTGTCGGCGCCTGACCTTGAACTTGTTGCGTCTCTGGTACCCGCGGTGACCGCCATCGCCGGCGCCGCCGATGTCGATTTCAGGGTTACCGGCCAGCTGGGTGAACCGGCCCTCCTGGGGCAATCTACGATTGCTGTCCAACGCCTGGAAGTCGAACAGATCGGCTGGGAGATCGACGATGCGTCGCTGAACATCAGCGCGGACGGCAACAGCCTGCGGGTCGATGGCAGTATCGTCTCGGGCGGGCGCGTGGGCATCGATGGCAAGCTTGGCCTGAGCGCCCAGCAGGGCTGGCCCCTCGATATGTCATTGGTGGGCGAGGATTTTGCCGTGATGGATCTGCCCAATTTCCAGGTTTATATCAGCCCGGACCTGAACATCCGCCACGGTGCCGATGGTTTCGCGTTAACGGGCGAGATCACGGTACCCAGGGCTGATATCACCATTCACGATCTCCCGGCCGGAGCCGTCAGCCCGTCCAATGATGTGGTGGTGCTGGGTGATGACGGCACGGCCCGCAAGGTTGAATCCAATGCGCTGGTCGCCACCGATATCAAGCTCACGTTAAGCGACAAGGTTAGCGTAGCGGCGCTGGGCTTCGAAGGCTTCATCGAGGGCAAGCTGCGGCTCAGGGGCAAACCCTCAAGGCCGCTGCTGGCAACGGGGGACGTGCGGGTCAAGGAAGGCACTTTCAGAGCCTACGGACAGCGCCTCGAAATCGAACGCGGCATGCTGTCCTACGCCAATAGCCCGGTTGATAACCCCGGTATCAACATCCGGGCTACTCGCCAGATCAACGAAGTACAGGTCGGCGTGGACGCCCTGGGAACTGCCCGCCGCATGACGGTGAAAACCTTTTCCTCGCCGTCGATGTCCGAGAACGACCGGATATCCTACCTGGTGGCGGGCAAGCCCGCGCGGGAGGGTGCGTCTCTGTCTCTGGAGCGTGAAATCGCCAAGGACCTGTCGGTTGGGGTGCGCGTTGATACCAAAACCGGGGAAAGTGCCTTTATCACCCGCTACCGCATTCTCCGCACCCTGTATGCGGAAGTCGGGTCCAGCGCCCGCAGCAGTAGTCTGGATCTGTTCTACACCCTGGAAACCGACTGACGCGATGTCGCCCTGCCTTCGCAGCAGGGGCGAGCGGGTGTTCGACGGGGACTGCCGATTGACGCCCGCACCCCGGCCAACGACTGGCCTCAGCCGACGAACAGCTTGCGCAAATGTGCGTTGAGCATCTTGCCCGCAGGGTCCAGCTCCCGGCGCACCTACTGAAAATCCTGCCAGTGCCGCGGATATAATGCTGCCAGCTCCGCTGCACCGAGTGTATGCAGTTTGCCCCAGTGCGGGCGGCCGCCGTTTTTCCGGAACACTTTTTCGATAACCGCAAACGGCGCCTGGTTCTGCAGAGTGATTTTGGTGACGATGCCCAGGGCGCCGACCGACGTTTTGGCGGCGTGGAACAGCTCGGGGTTTTCGCTGGCACTGCATTGCAGCAGTTCGCCCCCGCGCGTTGCCAGCGTGAGCCCTCGCACATAATCACTCATGGAACCAAATTCAACCCCGGTCGCATGTACCGAGCTGGCAATCGAGCCGCCGAGGGAGGGATAATCCCTATCCGGCATATTGGGGAGTGCCTGCCCTACTCCCTGCAATAGCGGACCAATGGCATTGAGGCGTGTGCCGGCCAGCAACGTGGCCTGCAGTTTTTCGGGGTCGTGACTAACCAGGCCGCTGAACAGATCGCATGAAACCATGGGTATCGTTTGTGGGGACCACGGCACTGAATGAGTGTCCGGCGCCCACCGCCCGCACTGTTCCCTGGGAAGACCGCAATACGTCGACCAGTTCATCCTCTGACCCCGAGGCAACCCGTGGTCTGGGGTAACAGAACTGGTTACCGGCCCAGTTGATCCACGGTACCGGAGAGCCCGGCACAAAACTGACCGGCGCCTGGGGTTCGATTGACCGGCTGCAGCCGGCGACCCCTGGACCTATTGCCGTACCGGCACCCAGACTCAAGGCACTGGAGAGGAAACGGCGTCGCCTCATTGGCTTGCCGCCGGCCCATCGGGCAGCCCCGCCAGAAAGCGGATCATGGCCCGGAAGTCCTGCTCCGTGCAGGCGCTGCAATATCCCAGTGGCGGCATGCCGCCGGCCCCGTGAACAACGTTAATCGACAGGGCATCCTCACCCCGTTTCACTGCGCCCTGCCAGTCCTGGTCCACACCCATGATCGGCGCGCCGACACCCGGCCTGACGTGGCATTGCACGCAATTGTTGGCAAGCAGTTGCATTTGCCTTTCGGTGAGCTGTGCACTGGCGGGCACAGCCGCTAGCGTGGATGCCGCAATGGCAGCAATGGCAGCAATGGCAGCAATCGCCAGACAGCGGTCGCGAACGCGCAGCTTGCAGTCTTTATGGGGTTTCGACACGCTTTGTCGCTTCCTTGTAACTACCAAAGACGCTCGCCTGCCCGCCGGCGTTCCGGGCTCAGTACCCCGGTTATCCCATGGGCCGCTGCTTAGCATCAGACGTTTTCCGGTATAGTATGAAAGCCCTACACTCGGTCCCGAATCGTACAGCACCCCACCAAACAGCCGCTAACCCGAATGGCACTTACTTAAGGAGAAATGCATGGGATTTTCAAAGCGCCGCTCCGGGCATCCACCGTCAGGACACGCCGTAAAACCGTCCCTGGGGGCTCTGCGCCGACATCCCTGTCGGCGAAGGTCCTGCCGCCGATGGACACCCGAATCGGCTTAAGTCAGTGCCATTCCCGCTAACCCAAGGAGATTAATCGTGTCCATGCAAGTCGCCGCAACTACGGACGATAGTATCGGCAACCGTGATGGCATTGCCATCGCGCTGGCCATCGCAAACGGTGAAATAAGCAGGCAGGAAGCGGTCGCCGCAGCGATCGGGCGCCTGCAATCGGTCAATCCGGAGCTGAATGCCCTCGCCTGCGAGCGCTACTCGGGGGCTAAAATCGATGCTGCAGCACCAGCGCCGACGACGTTGCTGGCCGGTGTGCCCACACTATTGAAGGACAACGTCGATATTGCGGGGTTGCCTACCCGCCACGGCTCCCGCGCGGTAGCCAGCGGAGCGCGCACCGAGGATAGTGCGGTCACCACGCAGTTGCGCGCTACCGGGCTCATACCCATCGCCAAAACCAGGCTCCCCGAGTTTGGACTGACCGCGACAACGGAATTCTCCCGCTCCCCGCCCACGCGCAATCCCTGGAATACGGAATACTCCTGTGGCGGCTCATCGGGGGGTTCCGCGGCCCTGGTAGCGGCGGGTGTGGTGCCAATTGCCCACGCCAATGACGGCGGCGGGTCCATCAGGATTCCGGCAGCGTGTTGTGGCGTGGTGGGACTGAAGCCTTCCCGCAACCGCTTGTCCCATGCCCGATACCTGAATCTCCTGCCCATCAATATCGTCGTCGATGGTGTGGTCAGCCGCACGGTGCGGGACACTGCGGCTTTTTACGCAGAAGCCGAGCGGTACTTTACCAACCCCGCGCTAGCTGCCATTGGCCACGTCACTGGCAGCGCAGAAACGCGATGGCGTATTGGTGTCAGCGTTGCCCATCCCGCCGGTGGAAATTGCAACCGGGAGGTCGCGGCGGCGGTAGAAAAAGTAGCGGAATGTTGTGCGAGACAGGGGCATCATGTGGAGACCTTCGCGCCGTTTCCAGACATGTCGCAGATGATGGATGACTTTCTTCTCTATTGGGCCCGAATGGCTGCGATGCTGAAATACCTGGGCTACCCACTAACCGGAAGGGGCTTCGATCGGCAGCAGTTGGAACCGCTCACCCATCACCTGAGCCAGCACTATGTCAGCAACGGCTGGCGCTCGCCGGGGGCAATCCGCCGCCTCAGGAACTATGGCAAACGCTACGAAGCCCTGCTCCAACGTTATGATCTGCTGCTCACGCCGGTACTGGCGTCACCCCCCTGCAAATTGGGCGAACTCGCGCTGGATCTGGATAAGGAAACGGCCTTCGAGCGGCTGCGTCAGTACACCCCCTTTACCCCGAATAGCAACATCAGCGGAACGCCCGCCATATCGCTACCCCTGGGAAGCAGCAGCGACGGCCTGCCGATCGGGGTGCAGTTTGCCGCCGCGATGGGACAGGAACGCCGGCTCCTGGAAATCGCCTATGAAATGGAGCGGCTGATGCCCTGGAATTACCGACCGGAGTCAGCGGCAACAACCCCTGGCATTGTGAATAGCAGCTATTGAACAAGCTCCATGGATCAGCCGGGCAGGCGTACTAACTGTGCTGGGGGCTGCAAGCCCGACTGCTTTGCCAGCACCGGGAGTCGTTGCTCAGATTTAGCACTTGCCTTTCTTGGCTTGACCGGGGGGACAATGGTAATGAGCCGGATGGCGCTTTTCAGTGCGGTAAACCACCTTGGTAACTGGTTGCGGCTCGCTCACGGTTTCCCTGTCACGGTGATGGTTGGTGGCCGCAGCGGTGCCGATAGCGGCGCCTACTCCACTGCCGACAATGGCACCCTCCCGTCCACCGATCTCCGCTCCCAGAGCGCCACCCAAAGCGCCGCCGATTCCACCGCCAATGGCCGCGTCGGTGCTAAGATCATCGGCAATGCTCCAACTGGCAATAAGCGCCAGAAGCAACGCGAATAATGGCATTTTTTTCATAGTGGGCTCCAAAGTCTGTGGCTGGGTTAAATTCGGGACGAATTTCTGAGCTAATTACTGAGATCGATGGTAGCGACATTGGAAAGTTCGCTGCACAACCCGTTTATGTCGACCGCTGACATAGCCAGATGGTAAACATCGGGTTGCAAACCCTCCAGAGTATGCGTGGTTTGCATCGGATCATCGAGAACCACAGCTTTGCTCACACCATCAGATTCTGCTGTTATATACAGCTCATACTTTGCCAGCTCCGAGGCGCTCAGGAGGCTACCATCTTGCCTCGTTGATGGTATCGTCCATGCCAGCCTTACAGTGCTTAGCGCCTCGGCCTCGGCCAGACGGGCGGCTTCTGCCTCGGCCAGACGGGCGGCTTCTGCCTCGGCCAAACGAGCGGCTTCTGCCTCGGCCAGACGGGCGGCTTCTGCCTCGGCCAGACGAGCGGCTTCTGCCTCGGCCAGACGAGCGGCTTCTGCCTCGGCAAGACGGGCGGCTTCTGCCTCGGCAAGACGAGCGGCTTCTGCCTCGGCCAGACGAGCGGCTTCTGCCTCGGCAAGACGGGCGGCTTCTGCCTCCGCAAGACGGGCGGCTTCTGCCTCGGCCAAACGAGCGGCTTCTGCCTCGGCCAGACGGGCGGCTTCTGCCTCGGCCAAACGAGCGGCTTCTGCCTCGGCCAGACGGGTGGCTTCTGCCTCGGCCAGACGAGCGGCTTCTGCCTCGGCCAGACGAGCGGCTTCTGCCTCGGCAAGACGGGCGGCTTCTGCCTCGGCCAGGCTGGCACAAAAGTTCTTGCGCCAACCTTTTTGTGTAACGCTGCAATCGACAGTCTCTTCAGTCGCCGGGTTTTTGGGCCCCTTTGCGAGTGCAGGGTAACCAGTAACTAAGAGAACGGCAGCTAGAATCAGCGAATGGGCTTTCATTGGTGGATTTCTCCCGGAGGATTCATGTCTTGGGAGAAGTCTAGGCGGGAAAGCAGGAGGCTGGAACCCGCCTGCGGACAGACGATGACCTGCTCGCACTGTAAATGCCAACTTGATCAAGCTGACAACCGACAACCGCCGGTGGCGCCAGCCAATCGCAGCACAGGCAGGTACCCTGTACCAAAGCGGCGCTGGAATTCCTGGCCTTGACTGGGAAACTTTGGTAATCAGAAGGTTGTTTGATTGAGGTCAATAGTGGACTATGGCCAAGTGGTAGTTTATGCAGCTGGACGAAGACAGTCGTCAACATAATAACGCGGGACTAGGGTGAGGAACTGATATGGCTAAGCGGGTATATTTATTTCACGAAGGCAGTAAAGATGATCGCGATCTCCTCGGCGGCAAAGGCGCCAATCTTTGCGAGATGACGTCGCTGGGATTGCCGGTTCCCTATGGTTTCATCATCACCACCAGCACCTGCCGGGAGTTTTTTCAATCGGGTAACAGACTGCCCTCCCTGCTGGAACAGGAATACCGGGTCGCCCTCGACCTGGTCGAGAAAAAAATGGGCGCGCGCTTTGGCGACCCGGAAAACCCGCTGCTGTTTTCGGTACGCTCCGGTGCCCCGGTTTCAATGCCGGGAATGATGAACACCATCCTCAATTTGGGCCTCAACGATGAGATCACCGAAGGCCTTGCCAAAAAAACCGGCAATCCCCGTTTCGCCTACGATTCTTACCGGCGTTTTATCCAGATGTTTGCCGATGTAGTCATGCATGTTGACGGCGAGAAATTCGAAAGCGAAATCAGCAAGTACAAGGCAGAGCACAACAAAAAAGACGACACCGAAATGACCGCCGAGGACTGGCAGGCAATCATTGCCATTTACAAAACCCTCGTTGACTTCCCGGAGGACCCCTTCGAACAGTTGAAGCGCTCAGTCGAAGCCGTATTCATGTCCTGGCATACCCCGCGCGCCATCGTTTACCGCGAAATGAGCAACATTCCCGACAGCCTCGGCACCGCGGTTTGTGTGCAGGCGATGGTGTTCGGCAATTACGGTGACGATTCCGGCTCCGGGGTTGCCTTTACCCGTAACCCCGCCACCGGCGAGCATCAGTTCTTCGGCGAGTATCTTTTCAATGCCGCCGGGGAAGACGTGGTGGCGGGGATTCGTACGCCCCTACCCGTTTCAGTATTGCAGGAGCGCATGCCCGAGATTTACGACCAGTTGTTCCAAACCCAGAAGATGCTGGAGAAACACTACCGGGATATGCAGGACATTGAATTTACGGTTCAGGAAGGCAAGTTCTACATGCTGCAAACCCGCAGCGGTAAACGCACCGGGCGAGCCTCGGTGAAAATCGCCGTCGACATGGTAGAGGAAGGGATGATCACCGAGAGCGAGGCGCTGATGCGGGTATCAACCGATCACGTCGAAGCCTTCCTGCACCCGATGGTCGATCCCGACAAGAAAAAGGACGTTATCGCCAGGGGCCTGCCGGCAAGTCCGGGCGGTGCAACCGGCGCAGTGGTTTTCTCTGCCGACGAGGCCGAGACGGTGGCGGCCACCGGCAAGAGCGTGATTCTGGTTCGACGTGAAACCACTCCCGAGGATATCCATGGCATGCGGGTAGCGGCCGGAATCCTCACCGAACTGGGAGGCATGACGTCCCACGCTGCGGTTGTGGCCAGGGGCATCGGTGTTTGCGCTATCACGGGCTGCGATGCACTCAACGTCGATACTGAAAGCGGCATCGCCACCACCACTGACGGCCAGAAGATCAAACGGGGCGATATCATAACCCTGGATGGCACCTCCGGCGAGGTCATGCTCGGCGACATTCCCAAAACCGAAGCCAGCTCGAGCGAAGACTTCCAGACCTTGCTGTTATGGGCCGACAAATACCGCAAGCTGCGGGTGCGCGCCAACGCCGAGACCCCGGAGGATGCCGCCAAGGCGCGGGAGCTGGGCGCCGAGGGCATTGGCCTGTGCCGTACCGAGCACATGTTCTTTGCCGCCGACCGCATCGATGTCATGCGCGCGATGATCCTGTCTGAGACCAAGGAAGAACGCCAGGGTCACCTGGAAGAGTTGTTGCGCTTCCAGCATGATGACATGCTGGAGTTGTTCAAGGTGATGGACGGCCTGCCGGTCACCATTCGTCTACTCGATCCGCCCTTGCACGAATTCCTGCCCCAGTCTGACAGCGACATCAAGGCACTGGCGGAGCGGATCGGCAAGCCGGAGGATACGATTCGCGACATTACGGAGCGGCTGGCAGAAATTAACCCCATGCTCGGCTTCCGCGGTTGCCGCCTGTCAGTGGTTCACCCTGAAATCACCGAGATGCAGGTCAAGGCCATTATCAGCGCGGCGGCCGATGCCACCGAACAGGGTTTCAAGCCACTACCCGAGATCATGATTCCCCTGGTCATCAACGTCCGCGAGATACGCCTGATCACCCACATCATCGACAAGGGCATCCGCGAGGTGCTTGGCAAAAAAGCGCTCTCCATTCCCTACAAAATCGGCACCATGATGGAAACACCCCGGGCGACGCTGGGCGCGCACCGCCTCGCTCCCGAAGTGGAATTCATGAGCTTCGGCACCAACGACCTGACCCAGATGACCTATGGCTTCTCCCGCGACGATGCGGGTAAATTCATTCCGCGCTACCTCGAGAAGAAACTCATCGACAGCGACCCTTTTGTCACCCTCGATGTACGTGCCGTCGGTCGCCTGATGGAAATGGCCGTCAGCGAGAGTCGCGCGGTGAAGAAAGGGATAAAATACGGTATCTGCGGGGAGCATGGTGGCGACCCACGCTCTATCAAGTTCTGCCATGACCTCGGTCTGGATTACGTCTCCTGCAGTCCGTACCGGGTACCTATCGCCCGTATCGCTGCCGCACAGGCCAACGTCGGCGAGGAGAGCCACGGCTGATCTGATCGCGTCACGGCGAGCAACCGAAGCAGCAAAGAAAAACCCCGCGTCGGCTTGACGCGGGGTTTGCCAGATGGGGCATCAGGCCAGGTTGCTTGACCGGCAGACGGGTTTGCCGGTGCCAGGCGCAGCTCGCCGCGCCTGATAATGCCCCTTGCCGGATTCAGCCCAGGACATACTCCCCCGGCGCATCCCGCAGCGCCTTGAAGCCCTTTCTTGGCGCCCCCATGCCAGGTGGCTTGACCTGCTCCGAGCTGTGCGCATCCAGCCATTCGTTCCAGACCGGCCACCAGGAGCCTTTTTCAACCGGGGTATTGTCGATCCAGCTTTGCGGATCGGTGTACTTCTCACCGGCCTTGCGCGTGGCCATCTGGTAGGTTCTCCGCGGATGACTGGGCCCACTGATGATGCCGGCATTGTGACCGCCGCTGGTCAGCATAAAGGTGACTTCGCCCGGGTTCAACCGGTGGATCTTGTACACCGACTGCCACGGCGCCACGTGATCAGTATTGGTCCCCACCACAAAGAACGGCACCTCGATGTCACTCACCGCTATCGGCATACCATCGACGATAAAGCGGTTTTCCGCGAGATCGTTGTCCATATACAGGGTTCGCAGATACTCGCTGTGCATGCAATACGGCATTCGCGTACCGTCGGCATTCCAGGCCATCAGGTCATTCATGGTACTTTCCTTGCCCAACCAGTAGCGATCCACCTTGGGGCTGTGAATCAGGTCGGTCGCGCGCAGGGCGGCAAACGCCCCTCCCATGTTTTCCAAGCCCAGGTAACCCTGTTTCCACATCAGGTTTTTGAGGAAGGTGTAGATGCTCTCGCTGAGAAAAGTGCGAATCTCACCGGCTTCACTGAAGTCCGCCTGGGCTGCGAAAATGGAGATACTGTTGAGCCGGTCGTCATTGTCCCGCGCCATCAGGGCGGCGGCGATATACAGTAGGGTGCCGCCGATACAATAGCCCACAGAATTGATTTTCTGCCCTGGGACAACGGCGCCGACCACGTCCAGCGCCTGCATCAGGCCAAGTTTGAGGTAGTCTTCCATGGTGATTTCCCGGTCCTCGGCCGAGGGGTTCTTCCATGAAATCACGAACACCGTCTTGCCCTGGTCCACCAGGTATTTGACCATGGAATTCTTGGGCGACAGGTCGAGGATGTAGTATTTCATGATCCACGCGGGGACGATCAAAACCGGCTCGGCAAAGACCGTTTCTGTACTTGGCTTGTACTGGATGAGTTCCATCAGGCTATTCTGGAAAACCACCTTGCCCGGCGTTATCCCCACCGTTTCGCCAACCTTGAAATTTTCCCTGCCAGCGGCCGGCTTGCCAGTCGCCGTCCGTACCCTGTCGTCCAGGTAGTTGGTCAAGCCCCGCTTGAGGTTGGCGCCCCGCTCCTTGATGGTGGTCGATATGATCTCAGGATTTGACAGGGGAAAGTTCGCCGGTGACATCGTCTCGAGAATCTGCTCCGCCATGAAGCTCACGAGCCGCTCGTGGTCCTTGTTTAAACCCTCGATACCGGTGGTAGCCTCTTTCCACCACTCCTTGCTCACCAGGTAGCTTTGCGCAAACACATTGAACGGCCAACGCTTCCAGGCGTCGGTCTGGAGCTGCCTTTCGACAAGCCTGGAGGGTTTCGAAGCATCCGGGTTTATCATCGACCGGAGGTTGTAGAGTCCCAGCTGCATGAGTTTGCGCATCAGGCTTTGCGCCAGCATGGCAAGTTTGCCCGGTGAAATGGCGAGGTGCCCAAGCCAATCGATGTAGGCGTTGACCAATTCCAGAGGCGACATACCTTTGGTGGTCCGTGCCAAAAAAGCCTTGAATTCGCGGTTAATATTCTCCGCGCGACCTTCATCCAGCACTTCAAAATCAGCCAGGAAATCATTGATCGAGTCACCCAGCTTGGTGATATTTTCTTCTCTTACGCTTGCGTCCATTTTTACTCCTGTTGTGCTCTTGCAGGCCGTTGAGATTCAGGGAGAAGTCTCGGCCTGATTCCGACACACGCAGGTGTCGGCCAATTTGACAACGCCAAGAAATTGAGAATTCGGGCAAAGGCAACATAGCCTGTCCTTTGCGCGACTGAAAAGAACCCAACGGCTTTTTCCGTTGCCGGTGCCTCGAAGTGCCCGGGCCCACACCTGATTTGGCGCGTGCCCGGAGCGTTTGCGCCTGGTATTACATCCGCTCAAAAACGGCAGCGATACCCTGGCCCCCACCGATACACATGCTGACCAGCGCATAACGCCCACCGGTCCGCTGCAGTTCGTAAAGGGCCTTGACGGTGATGATAGCGCCCGTCGCCCCGATGGGGTGACCCAGGGAAATACCACTGCCGTTGGGGTTGACCTTGTCTGCCGGGAGGTCCAGGTCACGCACGACTGCAAGCGCCTGGGCGGCAAACGCTTCATTGAGTTCGATAACGTCGAAGTCGGCAATGCTCAAGCCGGTTCTTTCGAGAACGTTGCGAATGGCCGGGACCGGTCCGATGCCCATATACTTGGGGTCAACGCCGGCGAAGGCGTAATCCACCATTCGGGCCATCGGCTTCAGGCCACGGCTTTCGGCGGCATCGCGCCCCATCAATATAACGGCTGCGGCCGCGTCGTTAAGACCCGAGGCATTTCCGGCGGTAACGCTGCCTTCTTTATCGAAGGCCGGTCGCAGCTTCGCCATACCTTCGAGCGTCGCATCCCCTCGCACGTGCTCATCCGTGTCAAACTGCACCGGTTTGCGCCGCACCTTGATTTCCACCGGCAGAATCTGGTCCTTGAAATAACCTGCTGCAGCGGCCTTAGCCGCCCGTTGATGGCTTTCCACAGCCAGAGCGTCCTGATCTTCCCGGCTGATGCCCCACTTGTTGGCAATGTTTTCAGCGGTGATACCCATGTGGGTGCCCTCGAAAGGGTCCGACAAGGCACCAACCATGGCGTCGATGGCGGTGGCATTGCCCATGCGCTGGCCAAAGCGCTGGGTGGGGAGCCAGTACTGGCTGCGGCTCATGGACTCGGCGCCACCGGCAACGGCAGCGTCACAGTCTCCCAACTGAATCAGTTGCATGGCTGAAACGATGGCCTGCATACCGCTACCGCACAAACGGTTGACGGTAAGGGCCGGTGTATCATGGGGTAAGCCCGCATTGACAGCGGCTACCCGCGACAAATACATATCGCGTCGTTCGGTGTGAATAACGTTGCCAAATACCGAGTGACCGATATCCTCCGGTTTCACACCCGCTCGCTTGACGGCCTCCGCCACTACCTGGGATGCCAGATCGCAGGGGGGGACATCCTTGAGGCTGCCGCCGTAATCGCCTATCGCAGTCCGCACACCACTCAGTACTACTACTTCACGCTTGTCAGTCATTCCGTTTTCCTCCAAAAGTATTGGCAGCGCCCCGCTTCGCCACTTGGCGACCTGGCGCGCAGCCAGAACACGTTACTATCAAGGCACATCCGGCACATTCCGAAACCTGCCTTGCCTCACCACACTATTGATGACCAGTCTGTTGGTGATCAATGATCAATACATATGGTGTCCGCCATTGATAGACAGGGTTGATCCGGTGATAAAGTCGGCTTTTTCCGACACCAGAAAGACCACCGCCCGGGCAATATCTTCTGCGGTACCCAATCGGCCCACGGGTATTTGAGCAATGATTTTGTCCAGAACCTTTTGCGGTACAGCTGCAACCATATCGGTACTGACGTAACCGGGAGCAACGGCGTTGACCGTAATCCCGTGGCGGGCGCCTTCGAGTGCAAGGGCCTTGGTAAAGCCGTGAATACCGGATTTTGCCGCGGCATAGTTGACCTGCCCGTACTGTCCCGCCTGCCCATTGAGCGAACCGATATTCACAATACGACCGAACTTCTGGTCGCGCATATCGTTATAGAGCAGGTGTGCGGTGTTGTAGCAGCCCCCCAGATTGGTATCGAGTACCGCCTTCCAGGCGTCCGGCTCCATTTTTTGCAGGGTACCGTCGCGGGTGATACCGGCATTATTCACCAGTATATCGATGGGACCACCAAGGGCCTTGCGCACCTCGTCGATACCGGCAGCCGTAGCCTCGTAGTCGGAAACGTCGAATTTGAAGGCCGGAATGCCCGTACGCTCGGTGAATTCCTTTGCCCGTTCATCGTTGCCGGCGTAATTGGCCGCCACGCTGCAGCCAGCCTCCTTGAGGGCAATGGAAATCGCCTCGCCAATACCGCGTGTACCGCCGGTCACTAATGCTCTATGTGACATATTGCTACTCCTCCTGGGTTTTATGTTTTGATCAGGGTCTCTCTTTGGGAAGCACGTGGCCATGAGGGAGTGTTGACCCCCAAGTGGCCGGGCGAGCCATGCTTGATGACTTGCCAATCCAACAACGTCCCATTTTTTCCTGGATGCGTCGAGAAACTACGCAACGCTTCTGACGCGAACTGCTCAGCAATTCCAAGGGTATTTGCGCCGGGGTCAATCAATTACCGACCCCTGAAACAGCACACCTGCCAAAATTTGCTCGCGCCGTCAAGTCACTGAATAGTATAAAGCGAATCAGTTCTGAAACCCACGATTACCGTATCCAACCTTGGTCTATGTCAACAGCAGATACGGCATTGCCCCGGCGACACCGTTGGGGCTGCAACCGCTATGGCAACCCCACGTTTATCCGCTGTGCCCCTGCGATTCAGCGCACGTAGTAATCCAGCGCATTCGGGCTGAACTCGTTTTTGTTAATGGTGGGTTGGAATTTATAGGGCTCTAGCTGGTTATCCAGGCCGGTTACCAGGTAACGGTTTTCCTTGAAATCGTAAGACGTCTGCAGGGTATACCATGGCACCGGGACGCTATAGAAGTTGATCAAGTGCCCCTCGGAAAAGCGCCACAGGTTTCCCGCCGAATCGTAGTTATCCGCCAGCACAATCGACCAACTGTCTTCATCCACATAGACCACCCGCTTGGAATAGGAGTGGCCGCGCTTGGCCACGCCGCGCAGGGCGCCGCGGCTGGGCTCCTTGACAGTCCCCTCAACCACCCAGACACGATGCAATTCATAGCGCGCATGATCGGGCGAAATATGGCCCGACTGTACGATATCTTGAGCATCCAGGTCACCGTCGTGGAGGCGGTAGGCATTGTAGGGAATGATCATTTCGCGCTTGCCGAGAAGCTTCCATTCGAACAGCGCCGGTGAGCCGTTGAACATATCGGTTTCGTCGTTAAATCGCAGACCGTCTGATAAAACCGCGGGGTTATCAAAACCTGAAAAGGGTGTGCGGAAAATACGCCGCAAATTCTTATTGTAAACCCAGGTCTTGCGGGCGTCCCGGTTGTAGTTGTTCGATTCAAGTACCAACTGTGCACTACCGGTGGAAAACCCCGGTGCAATCACTTTACTTTTAAAGGCAATCGAAACCTGCGGGTACTTCCTTTTGTCATCGAAAGCCCTCGGCGGAGCCCCGAAGGGAAAAGCGATATGCTCTTCAAACACGACCAGGCTGAATTTGCCGGTGTCGCGGGTGGGGGCCGCCAGCCCTTCGTAGCGATCAACCGCTACCCCACGCCAGCGCAGATTGTGATTCCATATCACTTCCACTCCCTGCGACGGGATCGGAAAAGGTGAGCTGATATCGGCGTCCATTACCCCACCGAGCTTGCTCGTGTCTACTGTGGACCGTGTCGCATTGTGCTTGATCGCCTCATAGACAAATTCAGGGTAGGACGCCGATCGTCGTGAGGGATACACGTGCATTTTCCAGCTATCGGGGTTTTTCCTCAGCAGCGCCTTTTGCCCCTCGCTCAGCTGGTCAGCGTACTGATCGAGATTATCGGCCGTGATAGTGAACAGTATTGCGTCATCGGGATAAGGGTCAGCCAGAAACTCTACGGGGGAGCTTGGCAATTTTGAGCCGTCCAGCCCCCCCGCCCATGCCGGGATGGTTCCTTCGCTGTTGCCGGCACGCTCGGCGCCCAGGGGTGTGAGTTCGTCGCCCCCCAGCCTGGCGGCCTCATCGCCAGCAACGGCGGCAAAGGCTGCCGATGCGAACAACAACAGGGCAGTGAAACACGGGGCAGTGAATAGGATAGGCATGGTCGGCTTCACGCTCCTAGAAGGAATAACGCAGGTTAAAGTTGAGGAAATCCCGATCATTCAGCACGTTGTAATCACCCGCACCGAAAAAATTGGTGTAGCTCAAGTCTGTTGAAAAGCGGTCGAGATAAATCCCTTTTACACCCAGCGTAAATACTTTTCGACCTTCCTGGAAAGGCTGGCCGGCGGGGCTGTTACCCGCCACGTCATGGCTGAATACCACCCGGGGTGACACTTCAAACGCACCCAGGACGTTGCTGTAGGTCAGGACACCCGCAAGGCGATAGCCCCACGACCCGGCATCCGCAAACAAATCCTGGGGGCCAAACTGCAGCAAAGCTACACCCGGCGTTTGTAGCCGCACGTTGTCCTTGTCTGGCATATCGTGGATGTGCAGATAGGCCCCTTCAAGGGTCACAGCTACCTGGGAGGCACCCAGTTGCGGGCCGAAGAGCTGCGTCACACCCATCGAAGCCTGGGTTTTGTCCAGTTCAATCCAACTGCTGATATAGGCGTCTGATGCATAGGGGGGCGAGTAGTCGCCATCGGGAAAACCGGGATGATCAGGCGGTGTAAGATTTAACAGGCCGGGGACAACCTGGCCGACATGGAGCTGGAACGGATGATTGCGGAAGTGAGCAATCTCACCGGAAAATGCGGTGCCGGTGCGAATAGTGGTGGTATTGAAGCTCACGCCAAACATCTGGATGTCTTCCGGATATTCAAACAGCAGCTCAATATCCTTGGTGACGTTCGCAAACGCATATTCACCCGCCGCCGCACGACTCAACAGGCCGTTGTCCTCGTTGAACTCTGCATTGCTGGCACTGCTATCCAATGCTTGCTGGCTTACCGTGTAGCCGGAAAGATAAGGCAAGCGGCTATGAAAATTGGCGTAATGCAGTGCAATTTTGGTGTCGTTCCACTTGGGAATGATGCTTTGCAGGGTAAAGCCATACTGACCACCATTTTCTGGTTCAATATTGCCGGGGGATCGCGCCTTCAGGTACAGGAAATCAAAACAGCCATCACCCCCCTGTGCCGCGCTGGGAGGGGGCTCGAGCGCCTTGATCTTGGTGGGATCCTCACCGTTGGAGTCCTGGAAATTGTAGACACTGGGGTCGAGCCCAAATCTGGCGCACACATCGGTACCCAGGTCGGAAGCGGTGCCGGTAAACTGAGCGGTGTTAACGCCGGGAACCAGGTCAGCGCCAGAGAGATAAGTGCCTTTCGCAGGTATTATCGTGCTATCCCACGAATACTGGTAAAACGCTTCCAGGGAGATCAGCGGCGTAAGGTGTATCGCCCCCCAGACCAGCCCCACGGGCAATCGCAGGTCTTCCGGTGTGGCTGTCGGCTGCTGTACCAGGGGGATATTCAAGGGGTTGATCACATTGACGCCAGAGGTACTGAAAAAGGTCGACTGCCCCCAGGCAACGACCTGATCACCCACCCGAAACTGGACAGGAAGGCCACCAACGGTGAAGTGGGCGCTCAGGTAGGCATCGAGAAAACGGGCATCACGGGAGACCTGCTCATCCGCCAGGCTGGAGAGCTCGGTCCGGGCCCGGTCACCCCGATCGTTCTCGTAGTCATAGAATGCGTAACCGCGCACATAGGCACCGAAGGCGCCGAGTCGCAGTGTCAGCTCACCAGTAGCGCGCACCATGTTGGAGACAAACTGGTGCTGATCGTAGTTGAGGTTGCCGTCATCCAGCAGGGAGTTCTGCAGATTGCTACCGCCACTGATTTGCGCAATCAGCGCCGGATCGCGATCGTCGAGGCGGTAGCGAGCGCCATACGCTATATCAAAGTTATAGATTCCCTGGAGATTGACCTCGCTACCGAAAAGGTCCTTGGTGCGGAAAATTCCGGCATATAGGGTGCTCGGCAAAACCATCATCGCCAGGAGTACGACGAACCTTCTTTCAAACCGCGCAGACCGCTGAGTAGTCATATTCCCTCTCTGTCATCGAGCGATAGAGGTAAGTGGAGCGGAAATAAACTTGGGGAAACTGCGATGCGCCCGATTTATCTAACGCGGTGGACGCGACGACTCCAGGGTGTTACCGAAGCTGGAAACGTTGTAGATTTAACCCTGACCCCTAATTTATTATTCGCCTGTTTGGCAGCTTTTTATTGGTGTGTAGCTTGCCACAGTTTTTTCACTGTGCAAACCCTTTGTGAATTCGGGGTCGTGGGTCACCAAGCCAGCAATTCCGCGCAACCGTGTAACCCGGGCAGATGACCTGCCTATGGGAATCCGATAGTGAGCGTGGCCTCCTTCGCCAACACACTGGTGGACACCAGCCTGCGGGCAATCCACAGGCGCTGGCACTCTAAACGCCCTGAGCGCTTCATTTATTAACCAGAATTTAAAATCAAAAAGGCCTCTCACGAGAACCGGTTTTTTATACGGGAGGAAAACGCTCCGGCGTTCCGGCGTTCCGGCGTCCCGGCGTCCCGGCGCGCTGGTCGAACCACCGATTCGCTCGCCCGTCCGGGCTTCATGATTTGACCACGGTGTCGCTATGGGAAGCCCCTCGCCATGCCGGGATGTAGACCCAGCGTCTACTATGCCCACAGTAGGAACAAGCATCGATTCCAGCGACACCGTTGGGGTTGCAACCGCTATGGCAACCCCACGTTTATCCGCTGTGCCCCTGCGATTCAGCGCACGTAGTAATCCAGCGCATTCGGGCTGAACTCGTTTTTGTTAATGGTGGGTTGGAATTTGTAGGGGTCAAGCTGGTTATCCAGACCGGTTACCAGGTAACGGTTTTCCTTGAAATCGTAGGACGTCTGCAGGGTATACCATGGCACCGGGACGCTATAGAAGTTGATCAAGTGCCCCTCGGAAAAGCGCCACAGGTTTCCCGCCGAATCGTAGTTATCCGCCAGCACAATCGACCAACTGTCTTCATCCACATACACCACCCGCTTGGAATAGGAGTGGCCGCGCTTGGCCACGCCGCGCAGGGGGCCGCGGCTGGGCTCCTTGACAGTCCCCTCAACCACCCAGACACGATGCAATTCATAGCGCGCATGATCGGGCGAAATATGGCCCGACTGTACGATATCTTGAGCATCCAGGTCACCGTCGTGGAGGCGGTAGGCATTGTAGGGAATGATCATTTCGCGCTTGCCGAGAAGCTTCCATTCGAACAGCGCCGGTGAGCCGTTGAACATATCGGTTTCATCGTTAAATCGCAGACCGTCTGATAAAACCGCGGGGTTATCAAAACCTGAAAAGGGTGTGCGGAAAATACGCCGCAAATTCTTATTGTAAACCCAGGTCTTGCGGGCGTCCCGGTTGTAGTTGTTCGATTCAAGTACCAACTGTGCACTGCCGGTGGAAAACCCCGGTGCAATCACTTTACTTTTAAAGGCAATCGAAACCTGCGGGTACTTCCTTTTGTCATCGAAAGCCCTCGGCGGAGCCCCGAAGGGAAAAGCGATATGCTCTTCAAACACGACCAGGCTGAATTTGCCGGTGTCGCGGGTGGGGGCCGCCAGCCCTTCGTAGCGATCAACCGCTACCCCACGCCAGCGCAGATTGTGGTTCCATATCACCTCCACTCCCTGCGACGGGATCGGAAAAGGTGAGCTGATATCGGCGTCCACTACCCCACCGAGATTGCTCGTGTCTACTGTGGACCGTGTCGCATTGTGCTTGATCGCCTCATAGACAAATTCAGGGTAGGACGCCGATCGTCGTGAGGGATACACGTGCATTTTCCAGCTGTCGGGGTTTTTCCTCAGCAGCGCCTTTTGCCCCTCGCTCAGCTGGTCAGCGTACTGATCGAGATTATCGGCCGTGATAGTGAACAGTATTGCGTCATCGGGATAAGGGTCAGCCAGAAACTCTACGGGGGAGCTTGGCAATTTTGAGCCGTCCAGCCCCCCCGTCCATGCCGGGATGGTTCCTTCGCTGTTGCCGGCACGCTCGGCGCCCAGGGGTGTGAGTTCGTCGCCTCCCAGCCTGGCGGCCTCATCGCCAGCAACGGCGGCAAAGGCTGCCGAAGCGAACAACAACAGGGCAGTGAAACACGGGGCAGTGAATAGGATAGGCATGGTCGGCTTCACGCTCCTAGAAGGAATAACGCAGGTTAAAGTTGAGGAAATCCCGATCATTCAGCACGTTGTAATCACCCGCACCGAAAAAACTGGTGTAGCTCAAGTCCGTCGAAAAGCGGTCGAGATAACTGCCTTTTACACCCAGCGTAAATACTTTTCGACCTTCCTGGAAAGGCTGGCCGATTGGACTGTTACCCGCCACGTCATGGCTGAATACCACCCGGGGTGACACTTCAAATGCACCCAGGACGTTGCTGTAGGTCAGGACACCCGCAAGGCGATAGCCCCACGACCCGGCATCCGCAAACAAGTCCTGGGGTTCATATTGCAGGATAAAGATCCCTGGCGTTTGCAGGCGCACATTATCTTTGTCTGGCATATCGTGGATGTGCAGGTAAGCCGCTTCAAGGGTCACAGCCACCTGTGAGGCGCCCAGCTGGGGACCGAAGAGTTGTGTTACGCCCAATGCAGCCTGGGTTTTGTCCAGTTCAATCCAGCTGCGAACAAGAGAGTTCGACTCATAGGGAGGCGAGTAGTCGCCATCGGGAAAACCGGGATGCTCAGGCGGTACAAGGTCCAATAAAGCGGGGACAACCTGGCCGACATGGAGCTGGAACGGATGATTGCGGAAGTGAGCAATCTCACCGGAAAATGCGGTGCCGGTGCGAATGGTGGTAGTATTGAAACTCACGCCAAACATCTGGATGTCTTCCGGATATTCAAACACCAGGTCAAGATCTTTGGTGACGTTCGCAAACGCATATTCACGCGCCGCGTCCTCGCTCAGCAGGCCGTTGCTGATGTTGAACAGCGCATCGTTGGCACTGTTATCCAGTGCTTCCTGACTCACCGAAAAGCCTGATACATAGGGCAATCGACTGTGATAGTTGGCGTAATGCAATGCAATCTTGGTGTCGTTCCACCTGGGAATGATGCTTTGCAGGGTAAAGCCATACTGGCCGCCATCTTTCGGCTCCAAAGCATCGGGGTTGCCACGCGCTTTCAGATACAGGAAGTCGAAGCAGCCGTCTCCACCTTGTGCCGCACTGGGGGGGGGCTCGAGCGCCCTGATTTTGGTTGGATCCTCACCGTTGGAGCCCTGGAAATTGTAGACACTGGGGTCGAGCCCAAGTCTGGCGCACACATCGGTACCCAGATCGGAAGCGGTGCCGGTAAATTGAGCAGACGTAACGCCGGGTGTTAGATCGTTGCCGGAGAGATAGGTGCCCTTTTCTGGAATAACAGTGCCGTCCCATGAGTACTGGTAAAACGCTTCCAGGGAGATCAGCGGCGTAAGGTGTATCGCCCCCCAGACCAGCCCCACGGGCAATCGCAGGTCTTCCGGTGTGGCTGTCGGCTGCTGCACCAGGGGGATATTCAAGGGGTTGATCACATTGACGCCAGAGGTACTGAAAAAGGTCGACTGCCCCCAGGCAACGACCTGATCACCCACCCGTATCTGGATGGGAACTCCGCCAACGGAGAACCGGGCGCTCAGGTAGGCGTCGAGGATCTGGGCATCACGGGAGACCTGCTCATCCGCCCGGCTGGAGAGCTCGGTCCGGGCCCGGTCACCCCGATCGTTCTCGTAGTCATAGAATGCGTAACCGCGCACATAGGCACCGAAGGCGCCAACTCGCAATGTCAGGTCACCGTTGGCCCGCACCATATTGGAGACAAACTGATGCGGATCATAGTTGAGGTTGCCGTCATCCAGCAGGGAGTTCCCCAGGTTGCTACCGCCACTGATTTGTGCAATCAGCGCCGGATCGCGATCGTCGAGGCGGTAGCGAGCGCCGTACGCTATATCAAAGTTATAGATTCCCTGGAGATTGACCTCGCTACCGAAAAGGTCCTTGGTGCGGAAAATGCCAGCCGATAGCGTGCTCGGCAAAACCATCATCGCCAGGAGTACGACGAACCTTCTTTCAAACCGCGCAGACCGCTGAATAGTCATATTCCCTCTTTAGTAACCGAGCAAATAGAGGCAGGTGGAGCGGTTAGTCAGTATTGGGAAACTGCAATGCAGCGGCTTGGCTGGAATGGAAGTCGCGGCTGACGCGATGGCTCAACAGACTTAAAGAACACTACAGACTTTGCAGCTTTACCCTGAACCCCTATTTTATTATTCGCTTGTTTGATTTTTGTTCTGCAGAAATCCTGCCATAAAATTTTCATTTTTCAAAGCATTTTGTGCATTCCGGGCCGTGGTTCACCGGGCCATGGCTGCGACGCACCCTTGTAACCCCGGCAGACGACCTGCGCTTCGACCCCGGGTGGGCACAGCTTTCGCACACCAGCCTGGGATCCATTAGCAGCGACAGGTGAAGCCCTCTACCTTACCTGCTGCAACCCCTACGTACGGCAAGGCCAGATTGGGGCCAAAGCCAAACCCCTCAAAATCGGTCCGACTCATATAGCTTGCTTTAGGCTTGCGCGCGGGTTCAAAGTTGTCCCGATGCAGCTGGCAGATATCCGCCGGCACCAGCGGAATCGACCGTGTTTCAGTTGCCACCGACAGTGCCCCACAGGCTTCTGCTCCCTGGACGATACTGCCGTCGGCGAGATGGAGCGTCACCCGGAGCAGGCGCAGCATCGAAAACTGGATGGCAGAATACCTGGCAACCATCGAATCCCCTCCCCTGGCAGCTAAAGTGCGACAATTGCTTCTGGAAAACATCACGGATGGCGTGCCGGACCAGGCCCCGATCGACGACAAACTGGCCATGAGTACTCGCACCCTGCAGCGCAGCCTGCAACAGGAGGGTCCACGCTTTCGCGAACTGCTGGACTCCACGCGGCACGAACTGGCAAATAATTTCCTGCGCCAAAAGAAGCTGTCTCTCACCGAAATCTGCTACCTGCCTGGATCTTCAGATCTAAAGTCACTTCACCAGGGCCTTCAAGCGCTGGACAGGGAAAACGCCGGCGGGCTATCGACAGGCGTTGGCACTGAAACGCCCCTGAACACTTCAGGCCGTTCACGACACTATAAGAAAGCCGGGCCTCTTGCGAGACCCGGCTTTTTACTAACTAAAGCGGTCCGGCGCACCGGCGGTCCGGCGTCCCGGTCGAACCATCGGTTCGATCCCGCCTGAACGATACTACAAAACAAAAACCCCCGGCCTGAAATAGACCGAGGGTTAATATTTGGTGGAGCTACGCGGGATCGAACCGCGGACCTCAACACTGCCAGTGTTGCGCTCTCCCAGCTGAGCTATAGCCCCAAAAGAGCCGGTATTTTAGGGACCGACCCTGACCAAGTCAAGCGCTGCCAGCACCAGAATTTGACGCGGCCGGCCGGCCCAATCCGGCATACTCTTTCTCCAGTTTCTTCAGCTTTTTCTTGCCCAGACCGCCCAGTGTATCGATCGCCTGGCGCAGGCGGGCTCGGCTCATATCCGGGCCCAGCAAAACCATGGAATCGATCACCGAAATGGAAGCGGTGGAACCGGCGATAGCAACGAAAAGCGGCGCCAGCAACACCCTGATCTTCAGGCCCATGGACTCCGCCAGGGCCCGGAGCGAGGAAAAAATCAGCTCCCGCTCCCAGTGGCGAATCGCCTCGAGCCGCCAGAGGGCGAACTGCAGTATCGTCAGCTGGCTCTCCAGGTCGTCGCTGTTTGTGCTGAAGTCGGCGGCAGTCAGGTCCAGCTTCCCCGATGCCAGGTAGGCCATCAAGGGGGTGAAGTCGCTGAGCAGTTCCATTCGCTGTTTGGCGTGGGGCAGCGTTGCCCGCAGGGTATCGCGATTAAATGCCCAGGCTACCATTCGATCGGCCAGCGCTTCGTCCGTGAACTCTTCCCGAATCCAGAGGCCGTTGAGCCAGCTCAGCTTTTCGATATCGAAAACCGGCCCGCCGAGGGAAACCCGCTGGATATCAAAATGCTCCAGCATTTCCTGATGGGAAAACTTCTCCTGCTCGTCGGGCATCGACCAACCCATTCGCCCGAGGTAATTGAGCATGGCCTCGGGGAGAAAGCCCATGCGCTCATAGTAGAGGATGCTGGTGGGATTTTTGCGCTTGGAGAGCTTGGACTTGTCGGGATTGCGCAGCAGCGGCAGGTGGCACAGCACCGGCATGTCCCAATCAAAATACTGGTACAGAAGCTGATGCTTCGGCGCCGAGTTTATCCACTCCTCGCCACGAATCACGTGGGAAATGGCCATCAGGTGATCGTCAACCACGTTGGCAAGATGATAGGTGGGCAGGCCGTCGGCCTTCAGCAACACCTGCATATCGACCTGGGACCATTCGATGTCAATGTCGCCTCGAAGCATATCCTGAATCGTACAAACACCCTCAGCGGGCACCTTCATGCGGATGACATGAGGTTCAGCGTTTTCCAGCCGACGACTGACCTCGACCTGGCTCAGCCCCAGGCAGTGACCGTCGTAGCCAACCTTCTGCTGGTTTTCAAGCTGCGTTCTGCGCAGTTTATCTAGGCGCTCCGCGCTGCAGAAGCAACGAAAGGCGTGCCCCTTGTCTACCAACTCCCGTGCATGTTGTTGATAGATATCAGCGCGCTCACTCTGCCGATAGGGGCCATAAGGTCCACCGACGTCAGGCCCCTCATCCCATTCCAGTCCCAACCACCCCAGCGCATCGAAAATCGCCTGCTCTGATTCGGGGGTGCTCCTCGCCTGATCCGTATCCTCGATCCGCAGCACGAACTGGCCTCCCTGGCTGCGAGCAAAGCAGAGGTTGAACAGCGCAATATAGGCGGTGCCCACGTGGGGGTCGCCAGTGGGCGACGGAGCGATGCGGGTTCTGACAGACATGGGGGATTACTCTCCTGGCTGGAATTGAGGGAACGGTACACGAGGGTCGGGCTGGAATCGCTTCTCCCCCGCCAACGCGGGGGGCGGCCCGGATTTTCAGTGATTTCTGGCCTGGGTCAACTGTCACCAACAGGTTTGTGCCGGACCGTCAGGCGACGCTTTGCTTGGTCCCGGCAATCGCGGTGCTCACGCCAGTCCCCGACAGCGCTTCACCGAGGCGCTTGAGTGCTTCGTCCTCGTAGGCTTTTACGATCTGGTCGAGCTTTTCACCAATACGCGAGCAATTGCGAATCATCTCGACCCGGGGCCAGGTTGCGCGCTCGCCCTCGCGGATCAGGGTCATCAGCTGTTTTTCACTCAACTGGGACAGCAGCTTTCTCGGGTCAAAGAACCGGTAGCGGGGAATGATATTCACATCTGCCGTGTATTCCTGGGTGATCACGGATACCAGCATATTGGACATCAGGTTGTAGCGGGGTAGTCGCTTGGTATAGCGCTTGGTCATGTTGTGAATGATTCGCACCGACTCTTTCGCAGTACGCGCCCCAAACTGGTGAAACATGCCGTAAAGGCCTTTCTCGTTGTGAGGATCACTGATGAACAGCAGCACCGCCGGGTTGGTCTGGCTGGCAATGTAGTGATTGACCCCGTAAAGGCGAGACAGCCGCTTGGCCGGCAAGTCGTCGACCAGCGAGCCGTCGGCCCAACGCTGTTTGGGGAGGTAATCCTGTGGATCCCCGTCCACATTCTTGGCCTGGAGCTTAACCGCAGGAAACACCCCCGGTATCGCACTGGACGCCATCACCGCCGAACGCACGTAGACATTGGGCGACGTGGTTGCATTCAGCAGGCGAGACGTCTGATGCAGCTCAGCCGGCGCAATCGGTATATTGATGTGGCGTCCTGTCAGTTTGTAGGCCTCAAGAAAGGTCAGGTCGGGAACCATTCGCGCCACGGTTTCTTCCAGGTCGTGCACATCGATAGTGGGCTGAGAACCCAGGATTCGGTTAAACCAGGTTGCTTCCTTGCGGGCCTCGACCACCAGATTCTTGGGGTCAAAAAACTGGTGCAATTCGGCGTCGGTATGGGTGCCCAGCACCGCGGCCACCAGAGAACCGGCGCTGGCACCGGAGATAACCCTGGGCAGCAGACTCTCGTCGACCAGGGTTTTAACCACACCCATGTGAAAAAATCCCAGCATCGCACCGCCGCTGAGCATCAGTGCAGAGCGACCGCAGCAATGGCTGGCGCGACGAAAAAACTCGATCCTCTCCTCGAAACTGATGACGTCGCTCCGCAGTCCAGCCAGGTAATCCAGTGAACTGACAATTTCGTCGATATATTCGATGATCAGGCGCTTGGTGGAGTATTTTGCGCGCTGATACATTACCGCTTTGCCCATCCCCCCCATGTTGCCGTGGATGCCTTCATTCAGGGCAAACAAAAGGGCATGGTCATCCCGCTGCTGGCGTAATTTGCGCAATTCGTAGAGGCGGTGGCGAATGGAAGCGTGATCATAGAATCGCGTTTGGTCGGTTTCCCGCCACTTCGCCATCCCCGATGCCTCATCATGCATGATCGCTGCAACCCGCCACTCCGGGTAGTTGTTGGCATTGTCCATTTGCTTTTGCAGCCGTTTCAATTCGCTGGACTCGCGTAAACCCATGGATTGGCCTCTCAAGAATGGTTTGGAACAAACATCTACCCTTTATTGTACAGCCTTCGCGGGGTCGACCCAGCCTTCTGGCGGGAAAAAACTGTTTTATTTATCATTCCTATTACTTTATAGGCCTTGCAGCGGGGCCGACAAGACCCTTTTTTACGGCGACATACCGAAGCGACGGCCAGTGTAACCAGGCCTGACGGCGGCAAAACCGCGGCAGCCATTTTTAATCACCCGCGCAATGCGTACAATGCCCGGAATATTTCAATTTTTCGGGCCAATAGCGATGAGCACGGCGAGTTCCTTCGTACACTGCAGCACCGTCGACAACATTGCGACCATCAAGCTCGACAACTTCGCCCGCCACAATTCCCTTGAACGGGCCGATATGGAAACCTTTATAGGCCACCTCGATGCGATCGAGTCCAACGCGACGGTGCGAGCGCTTATCCTGACCGGCAGTGGCGACAAGACCTTTTGCGCCGGTGCATCCCTGGCCGAGCTTTCCAGCGGTGATATGGACGGCAGCTTTTTCACCCGACTGACTGACAAGCTCGCGGCCTGCCCCCTGCCGACTATCTGCGCGCTCAACGGCAGTGTCTACGGCGGCGGGGCTGAGCTGGCCCTTTGCTGCGACTTCAGGCTTGGAGTACATGGCATGCGCTTGATGGTGCCGCCGGCCCGCCTGGGAATTTGCTATCCGGCCAATGGCATCAAGCGGTATGTACAGCGCCTGGGACTGAACACCGCCAAACGCATTTTATTGACCAGCCTTGAGCTCGATTCAAAAGAACTGCTCCAGGTCGGTTACCTCACTCAACTGGTAGCCCCCGGGGAGCTGGAAACCGCAACCCTGGAATTGGCCCAGCAGCTGGTATCGCTGGCACCACTATCCCTGCGCGGGATGAAGCAAATCTGCGACCAGGCTGCAAGTGGCCAGGTCGACGCCGCCAGTGCGGCGGCCTGGATAGCGCGGTGCGAACAGTCGGCTGATCTGCAGGAGGGTCTGCTGGCGATCAGCGAGAAGCGGGCGCCGGTGTTCAGCGGGCAGTAGTCGGCGCCGAAATCAGCAACGCCGGTCCTCAGCCCCGCTGTGGCACTCACCAAACCCACTTACTAGCACGATCAGAGGGTTTACCTGATGGGCCGGGGCAGCGCGCCGTTGGCTCAAGAGAGCTCGCACCCCGGCCCAAATGGCTTTATCCAGGAGGATACGATAACCACCATGAACCCACCCTCTCCCCCGGTTTTCGATAACAGCTATGCCCGCCTGCCAGAGCGGTTTTTTAATCGCCAGTCGCCTACCCGGGTAGCCGCACCCGGCTTGATCAGGGTCAACGCCGAGCTGGCTGACGCACTGGGGGTCGATTCCGACTGGCTGGCGTCCCCCGAAGGCATTGAGGCCCTGGCGGGAAATCGCATTCCCCCCGGTGCCGAACCCATCGCGGCGGCCTACGCCGGGCATCAGTTTGGTCACTGGAACCCGCAACTGGGAGACGGGCGTGCCATTCTGCTGGGAGAGCTCATTGCCCGGGACGGCCAACGCTATGACCTGCAGCTCAAGGGCGCGGGTCGCACGCGCTATTCCCGGGGCGGCGACGGCCGCTCACCCATAGGCCCGGTCTTGCGGGAATACATTGTCAGCGAGGCCATGGCGGTGTTGGGCGTGCCGACCACGCGCGCCCTCGCGGCGGTCACTACCGGGGAACGCGTTGTACGCCAGCGACCCGAGCCCGGCGCCATCCTCGCCCGGGTTGCCAGCAGCCACATTCGCATCGGCACATGCCAGTTTTTTGCCTCCAGAAACGACCACGAAGGCCTGCGAACCCTGATCGACCACGTGATCTGGCGGCATTACCCGGGGGCCGCCAAGGCAGCGGTCCCTTCCCTGGCGATGCTGCAACAGGTGGTCGAACGGCAGGCCCGGCTGATCGCCAGGTGGCAGCATCTGGGCTTCATTCACGGAGTAATGAACACCGACAACATGTTGCTCTCGGGGGAAACGATAGACTACGGCCCCTGCGCCTTCCTCGACGAGTATCACCCGGACATGGTATTCAGCTCCATAGACCACGGTGGCCGCTACGCCTTCAGCAATCAGCCGGGCATCGCTTACTGGAACCTGGGAGCGCTGGCCCAGGCGCTGTTGCCATTGTTGAGCGACGACCCGGAGCAGGCAGTCGCCATGGCCCAGCATGCCGTGGATGCTTTCGTTCCACTATATCAGCAGGCCTACCGCGAAGGCATGGCAAGCAAACTGGGACTGGGCGAGTACCGGGACCAGGACGAGGCGCTGATTGACGAGCTGCTGTCGCTGATGGCGGATCAGGGCACGGATTTCACCCTGGCGTTTCGTCGCCTGGCGGAGCTGGCCAACCCGCAACAGGGAGATGCCGGGGGCATCCGTCAGTTTTTTGAGTTTGGGGCAGCATTCAAGCCATGGCTCGAGCGATGGCGGCAGCGAACCCAAGAAGATGCCACGGAACCGACCCGACGCAGGGAACTGATGAGCGCATTGAACCCGGTTTACATACCTCGAAACCACCTGATTCAGCAGGTGATCGGCGCTGCCCGGGACGATGGCAATCTTAAGCCGTTTCACCAGCTGATGGATGTCCTTGCCAGGCCCTGCGATTACCGGGACGAGGCACAACGCTATGCAATGCCTCCCCGCGATGAGGAGCGTGTAAGGCAGACTTTCTGTGGCACCTGAGCCCGCGCCCGAGCCGGTTTACCGGCATTGTCAGCCCCTTGTCACTGGAAAACAAACCACGCCTTGCGTATCATTCTCCGCTGATTTTGATCGCCCGCTGCCCCATGAAGACTCTCACACACCGCTTTTGCCTGGCGCCAATGATGGACCTCAGCGACCGTCACTGCCGCTATTTCTGGCGCCAGCTCACCCGCGAGGCGCTGCTGTACACAGAAATGGTGACCTGCGGTGCGCTGTTGCACGGCGATGCCAGACGCTTCCTGCAGTTTGACCCCGCCGAGCACCCGGTGGCACTGCAGCTGGGTGGCTCGGACCCCAATCAGCTGGCCAGCTGTGCCCGCATGGCGCAGGAATGGGGCTATAACGAGATCAACCTCAATGCCGGCTGCCCCTCCGACCGTGTCCGGGCAGGCAGGTTTGGCGCCTGCCTGATGGCGGAGCCCGAGCTGGTGCGCGACTGCCTAGCGGCAATGCTGGATGCCGTCGATATCCCGGTTACGCTCAAACACAGGACAGGGATAGACGATCTCGACTCCTGGGAACAGCTATGCCATTTCGTCGGCACGGCAGCGGCGTCGGGCTGCCGTACTTTTATTGTGCATGCGCGTAAGGCATGGCTCCAGGGACTTAGTCCAAAACAGAACCGGGACATACCCCCGTTACAATACGAAACGGTGTTCCGGCTCAAGCGGGAGTTCAGGGAACTGGAAATTGTCATCAACGGCGGGATCGAGTCCGTGCAGCAGAGCGAACAGTTATTGCAGCAGGTAGACGGCGTCATGCTCGGTCGGGCGGCCTACCAGAACCCCGGCTGCCTCGCGCAGGTCGACAAGGAGCTGTTTGGTAACGATGCCCCCACTTGCAACCATTTTGCGGTGGTTGAACGAATGCTCCCCTACATCGAAACCCAGTTGGCCAACGGTTCTCGCCTCAACCACATTACCCGGCACATGACCGGCCTGTTCCAGGGAACTCCCGGCGCGCGCCGGTATCGGCGCTATCTCAGCGAGCATGCCTGTTTGCCGGGCGCGGGTAGCGAGGTATTGCTGGAGGCCACGGCACAGCTGCTTTCATCACCGGAAGAACAGGCCGCAATGGCGCATTAAACCCATCATGCAGGGCCACCCTGCCATGGAGTAAAGAAGCAATGACTAATAAACTCGAACAACTCAAGGCCATGACCGACGTGGTCGCCGATACCGGCGATATCGAGGCGATGCGTCTCTACCAGCCGCTGGATGCCACCACCAACCCGTCGCTGCTGCTGAAAGCCGCCTCCCTGCCACACTACCAGGCTCTGATGCAGGAAGCAGTGGAATGGGCGCGGCGCCAACCGGGCACCGAAGCACAACAACTGTCTCTGGCCGCAGACCGACTTGCGGTTGCGATCGGCAAGGAAATCCTCGACATCATTCCCGGCCGCGTATCCACCGAGGTCGACGCCAGGCTGTCCTTTGATACCCGTGCCACCATCGAGAAAGCGCGCAGCCTGATTCACGCGTATAACGAGCAAGGCATCGGCAAGGACCGCATACTGATCAAGATAGCTTCCACCTGGGAGGGCATCCGCGCAGCGGAAACCCTGGAGAAAGAGGGCATTCACTGTAACCTGACCCTGCTCTTCAGCTTTATCCAGGCGGTAGCTTGCGCCGAGGCAGGTGTGACCCTGATCTCGCCATTCGTGGGTCGCATCCTGGACTGGCACAAAAAGGCAAGCGGCAAGAGCGATTACCTGCCCCACGAGGACCCGGGCGTTATTTCCGTGACCCAGATCTTCAACTACTACAAGGCCCACAACTATGAAACCATTGTCATGGGAGCCAGTTTTCGCAACGCCGGCGAAATCGAGCAACTGGCCGGTTGTGATCGCCTGACCATCAGCCCGCAACTGTTACAGGAATTACAGGATGATCACGGCACCCTCGAACGCAAGCTCGATCCGGCCACCGCGCACTGTGAAACCGCTCGCATCCAACCCTCCGAGAGCCAGTTTCGGTGGGCAATGAACGAGGACGCGATGGCAACCGAGAAACTGGCTGAGGGAATCCGCACCTTTGCCAGCGATCAACAGGCCCTTGAAGACCTGCTGGCCAAGCTCTGATGCTGGGCAGAATCAAGACCTTTTTCGATTCACGGTTGACGCCTGAGCCCGATGAAAACCCCGAGAAGGCCCTGCAGCTAGCCGCCTGTGCGTTGTTATTCGAGATGGTCAAGGCCGACTTCGAGATCAGTGCCAGCGAACTCCAGACCATGCGCCAGGCGGTACAAACCGTCATCAAGATCGACGACGGCACTGCCGATACGCTTATTCAGTTGGCCCAGGAAGAATCCGAGGCCACAACCTCCCTGTATCCGTTCACGAGACTGATCAACGACAACTACAGCCTTGAACAAAAGCGTGAGCTGGTAAAAGCGCTATGGATGATTGCCTATGCCGACGGCCGGATCGACCGCTACGAGGAGCACTACCTGAGGAAGCTGGCCGACCTGCTGTATGTTCCCCACTCGCTTTTTATTCAGACCAAGTTAGAGGTGCAAGAGTCACAGGCTTAGTGGGGAGAAAGCCGGGACCGTCGGGAGATTGCCACCGGGGACAGGCGCTTTTCAAGCTCCGACCGCTACCCGTTAGCCCCCTCCAGGCTGGTCACCAGTTCACTGAATTTCAACCGGTTTTCGTCGTTGAGCGCCATCAACTGGCGATGTGCCTCAATGACTTTGTCGCGCACCGTTTCCTCCGAACCGCTGACAATCTGGAGGGCACGCAGACTCTGCTCTTTGGGAAGAGGATGTGTACTGATATCGAAAACCGCATCAAAGCCCATACTCTCGATCAGTCGGGTGATGCTTTCATTGGTAGAGATGATGAGGGGACGGTAGTCAAATTTCTGGGCTGACTGGATGGCGACTTTGGCCAGCAACCCCAGGGTCGTGCTGTCGATCCCGTGGGCGTCGCTCAAATCGATGATGGCACTGTGAAACTTGCCCGGCACTAACATCTTGCCCAGGTATTCATCGAAGGCGACGCACATGGTTACTCTGACATCACCCACCAGTTTGATCACGAAAGTGCCGTCGCTGTCCGCTACCAGAATCTTACCCAGGGAGGCACTCATGGTCTTGTCACCAACAAAATTGCTATGTCGTCCGGCGTCTCGGTTTCATCATCGAGACCCAGCCCAAACTGCTCCACCATATCAGTGATGGTTTTTGGCTCGCCGCGCATCATGTCAAGCAACATTTTTTCCTTTTCGGCCAATTCGCCGGGCGGAAACAGTTCCAGCATGCCGTCACTGAACAGCGCCAGGCTGAACGTTTCAGGCAGATCGATCTCGTATTCCTCGAAGCTGGGCGCTTCGAACATTCCCGCCGCCATGCCCCTGCCCTCGAGGAAACGTGGTGCCTGCCCCGGGGAAACCAGCACCGGCAACGGCAGATGCCCGGCAACACTGTAAAGCAGCGAATTCGACGCCATATCCAAAACGCCGATAAACATCGTCATATGCTTCCCGATTCCGGTCCTGAGCATGTCATGGCTCATCTTCTCCAGGAATTTCCGGGGGCGCAGAATATTGTCTCGCCCGTGGTTTCTGTAGTCGCTGCGAAGATGTGCGGTAAAATTCTTCAGCAGCGCTGTCACAAATGCCGATGACGCTCCGTGGCCAGCGATATCGGCGATAAAAAATGTGACCTTGTCTTCTCCCACCAGAGTGTATTCAACAAAGTCTCCGCTCAGATAAAGCGAAGGATATATACGGTGTCGGAAGGTATATGGACCAAAACTGACGGGTGATACGGGAAGCAGGCGTTTTTGCATCTGTCGCCCGGCCTGATGGTCATGTTCCAGCGTTCTCAGGTTCGACGCGAGTTTCCGATTCGCCTGCTCAAGCTCCTCGCGGTAGCGGGTATTGTCCCGCCGCAACCGGGCTTCTTCCAGACTGCGCTCGATGGCATGCTCCAGAACCCCCATGTCAGCCAGGGGTTTGATGAAGTAATCCCGGGCGCCAAGTCGGAGGGCTTCGACCACATCCGCCATCTCTCCAGCGCCGGATATCACGATGACAGGGGTATCCTCCGCCCGGCGCGAGAGCTCCTTGAGCACCGACATGCCGTCTACGTGGGGCATTCGCAGGTCGCAGAGCACGACATCGGGCTGGTGTTGCTGCATCAGTTCAAGGCCGGCGGACCCATCCGCTGCTGTCATTACCTGGTAGCCAGACTGCGTGAGGTAGAGTTCGAGACTGTCTCGCACTGCGGCGTCATCGTCCACCACCAAAATGCGGCCCTGGCTTGCACTCGATGCGCCGGTTTGCTGCGCTATCTCAGGACTGGTCATTACCACCTCGCAGCGAGAAAACATCGCCACCCGATACATGTGAACCGGATCAGTCTGGGGTACTTTACATCATTTTTCGATAGGTGATTGTACGACTTTGGTACAGGTTTCAGATTGACTTTTACCTATAGAAATTGCCCGTCAAGGCTATGCCAACCTTACTCGAATGGATCCCCGGCCCCGGCTGCCGGAGCATCACCCGGGAGCATATCTGCTCCTGGATCGTCATCAAAACCGCCCAAATCGTCGAAGTCCTCGAGCAGCTCATCACCAAAATCGTCGACAACTTCACCGTCGGCTATCAAATAGCGCCGCTGTTGCAGGTAGGCATCACGCAGGAACACATAGCGGTCTCCCGAGATCAATTGCTCCGCTGGTATAAGGTCGGCACGCATATCCACCGCATCCAGCGCTATCAATGAGTTGCGCAAAGCGACATCATCAATACTGCTGGCGACTGACAGCGCATAATCCGCCAACAGACTGAGGCCGTCACGCACCGTGTAGCCTCCCAGAAACGGCAGTACGACGTAGGGGCCCGGTTTGACGCCCCAAAATCCGAGAGTTTGACCAAAATCCTCCCGTTGCTCATCAAGCCCCACTCGGCTGGCAACGTCGATGAAACCGAACACACCAACGGTAGAATTGAGAAAAAACCGACCCACGTCAGATCCGGCCGCACGCCATTTCAACTGCAACACATCGTTGACAATCGTTACCGGCATGAGGATGTTCTTGAAAAAGTTGGTAACACCCCGATCAACCGGATCCGGGGTTATAAAGCGGTAACCCGTCGCCACGGGCAGGAACAAATAGCGGTCGAACGCATCATTGAAAGCATAGACCTTGCGGTTGAACCCCTCCCAGGGATCACTGCTGATCTCAAGCTCACTGATATCGACGTTTTGCCCAAGAACCGACGGCACAGACAAGCACCACAGAACGCAGCCCGTTAAGATCCGCGCCCTAAGCCCAAACATCGACCGCCCAATACCCTGTCGCCATTACCACCGCCCGAGAAAATGCACCCTTATAGACGAAGCCTGCGCCCGGATCAAGCGAAAGCGCCGGTCCTTACCCCCAGTACAATGCCGCTGGCATGAAGTTTAGACAGAATTTCTGCGCCTGCACGGATAAGCGCCTCGTCACAGTCCCGGCCCATTTCACGGGACAGTGCTTCGATGAGGTCACTGCCGCTCAGGGCATCATTTTTTGACGCCAGCTCCACCAGCCGCGAGGTAACGGCATTGATTTCCATAAACTTGACCACGTCTTCCCGATTGCGGTAGACGATCAGGAAAACGTTTTTTGCCCCATTCGGGGGCTGCTCCCAGCCGGACTGCTCCCAGCCGGACTGCTCCCAGCCGGGCCCTATCACATGGACGGGGTAGCGGTAGGCCAGTGACCAGGCGGTAGGAGATATCACTGGAATGCCCGCTAAAAGGTCTCCATTGGCATCGATTCGCCTCCAGTCGGGGTTCGCATCCGCCACCTCCAGGGCCAGCTCAACCCACTCATAATGCGCCAGTTCGATCAGGTACGGGGGATCGGGGTCCTCCCCATGTCTTTGCTGGAGATAACCAATAAACTCCTGGGTAATTTCGAGAAAATAAGGAGTTTGGCAGCGATGGTCAGCCATGAAACCCCGCACCATGGCGTGCCAGCGCGACTCTGGCAGCATCGCGCGCAACACCGGAAATCCCGACGCGATAAAGCTCTCTATATTGCGGTAAAGCAGGTCCCGATAAATGGCCATGCGCCGGTCCTCGATGCCGGCGGGCACAGGGTGCTGGCGGGGATCGCGTAAATGAGCGGCAAATCTGTGCTGCAGATTTGCGAGCGCGGCGGTTTCAGGCTCCTGCGACATGACGTTTATCAGGGCTCCGGCGGTAAAGCTGTTGCAGCCTCCGAATGGTGTGTACCTCCCCCAGTAACTCGGGCAAACGGGGGATATTGAAGTCGCGCTCGAGCAAGGTGGGTAGAGCCCCGAAACGACGATAAGCCGCGCCCAGTAACTCCCACACCGGATTGATGACGTCTGCGCCATGGGTATCCACGCGAAGGTCCTCTGCCTCCACGTAATGCCCGGCGACATGCACGTATCGGGCACGTTCAACCGGCAAGCCGGCGAGGAAAGCACCCGGGTCGTAACCGTGGTTGATGCTGTTTACAAAGATGTTGTTCACGTCCAGCAGCAAATCACAGTCGGCCTCTTCGAGAACCGCGTTGATAAAATCCAGCTCGCTCATAGCCTGGGCCGGCGCCGCGTAATAGGAAGCGTTTTCCATTGCAATACGTTGCCCCAGAAAATCCTGAACCCGGCGGATTCGCTGCGCCACGTAATTAACGGCCTCCTCTGTAAAGGGAAGCGGCAAGAGGTCGTAGAGATGCCCGGAATCACCGCACCAGCTCAGGTGTTCCGAGTACACCGGGCAGGAAAACTCGCCCATCAGGTCGCGGATACTGCCCAGCAGATTCCAGTCGAGCTCCCGCGGCCCACCGATATCCAGCGACAATCCGTGCAGGACTATGGGGTATTGCTGCCCTATGTCCCTTAGTTGCTTGCCCAACCTGCCCCCTACACCAATCCAGTTTTCAGGGGCCATTTCGAGGAAGTCTATCTCCTGGGGCGGGGCATCCAACAGTGGCTGTAGAAGGCTTCGGCGCAGGCCCAGCCCCGCCCCTTGCAGGGCAGGGCCGGCCGCAGGATGCTCAGCTATCAATTAGCGCCACCGCATTTGCCTTCACCGCATTTGCCCTCACCACACTTGCCTTCCTTACCCTTGGCGGACTTGGCCTCACCACAGCTACCCTCCTTGCCGGCTTTCTCGCCACAGCTGCCTTCCTTGGAGGCTTTGTCGCCGCCGCATTTGCCCTCACCGCACTTACCTTCACCACACTTGCCTTCTTTGTGCTTGTCGTAATTAGCCAGGTCGTAGCCCGCATCCAGCGGGTTCGCAGCAAACGGGTTGTTGCTGACTTCTGCGCTCACTACAGGCGCTACGGAGGTGGCCAGAAACGCCGCACCCAGTGCACTAACGACGGGCTTCAGGGATGACTTTGACATGATAAAACTCCTTTTATTTCAAATTTGTTGGATGCCATGGCAGGCCATCCGGTTTCAGCAGTCAACCCAGAGGCTACCCCGGGTAGACCCTGCGGTGCTGCCGTCAAAGCTATGACAGGTACATCGGGCAACAGTTTCGCGCCCAACGGGGTTTTTAATGGTCCGTGATGACCGGACGCTACACGCCGCGTGCACACTTTCGTGCACACTTTAAGGGGGCTTCGCCGTCAACCGGTCCTCTTCCCATCGCAACCAAGCCTTGTCCAGCCGCTTGGCGGAAACCGGAATGCGCGTGCCCACCCCCTGGGCAAACAGCGAAACCCGATATTCCTCCAGCATCCACCGATAGTCAACCGGACCGCTTGCATCCAGCATCTCAAAGCTAACACCCGCGTACTGCTGAAGGCGCTCCACATGGGGTTTGATTGCCGCCGTCGCGCGCTGATCCTTTTGTCGGTGCCCCTCGAGTTTCTCCATGCGATGGACCAGGGCACGCAGATAGCGCGGATATTCCCGCAGTTGTTGATCGCTCAGTCGCAGCAAAAAATGCTCACCCAGGAGGGCCCCGAACTGCTGCTGGATGTCTGCAATGGCGTATTGCCAGCTATCCGCATCGAGCTGAGCCAGCGCTGCTCGAGCAGTGTGATTGAGGGTGATGATCTCCCCCAGCAGTTGGTGATAATCCCTGGCCAGGGTCATCAAATTACCCTGTTGCGCGCCGAGGACCGCGCTGAACTGTTGTCTATCCCGGGGGAAATCCCGTCCGTCCACGAAGCACGCTCGAAACACTGCCAACAGGTAATCGTCTAGCAATGGCTCCATGGGCATGAGTTGCCCCAGTTGCAGCCGTAACCGGTTGTTGCGCAGAAATTCTTTCTTCAGGTATTTGACTTGCTGCGCCAACGCCAGCGAGTAAAGCCTCGCCAGGCCGAGCCGGGACTTAGCCAGGGCCTCTGCGGAACGATCGCAGTGCTCGATAACAACGCTTTCGCCATTGTCCACCACCGCCGGGTAAACCAGCACCGACTGTGCGCCGTGTTTCAGCGTCCGCGTCGGTGGCAGCTCACCGAACTCCCATGCGCGATAAGCGCTGGCGCGCGGGACTGGCTCAACGCGGACGATTTCGGCCTGCAGCTGCGGCCGCAGGCGATCCGCGAGTTCCACCAGGTCCCTGCCGCTGGCAATGACCCTGGCGCTGGTGTCAACCACAGAAAAGTGCATCCGGTAGTAGGGGTCCAGCCGGGTTTCAGACCAGGCGTCGGCGGGGACATCGACCCCGAACTGCTGACGCAATGCACTTGCCAGACACTGCAACAATGGCGTGTCCCCAGGCTGCAGGCGGGGAAGCACGGCATCGATGGTATCCGGCACCGGCACGAACTGTTTGCGCCACTGGCGCGGCAGGCTTTTCACCAGTTCGATACACTTTTCCCGCAACAGACCCGGAACCAGCCATTCGAACCGGGCCGCCGGCAGGCGATTGATGGCCGCCAGGGGTATGACCGCGGTCACGCCATCCGTGGCCTTACCCGGCGCGAAGGTGTAATGCAGGGGCAGCTCTACGCCCGCCACCTCCATCCGGTCGGGGAACTGCTGCTGTAAATCGGTATCGGGATCACGCCGCAGCACCTGGCTCCGCTTGAGGTAGAGCAAACGGGGTTTTTCTTCCTCAACCCGCTTGCGCCACTTCTCGAAGGCTCGGGTATTACAAATGTGCGCAGGCAACAGTGCCGCATAAAATGCATACAGGTCCTCATCGTCCACCAGCAGGTCATGGCGCCGCAGGCGTGTCTCGAGCTCGCCGATTTCCCTCAGCAGCGCCTGATTGTGCCGCCAGAAGCCGGCTTTGCCCCGGTATTTTCCCTCCACCAGGGCACCGCGTATGTACAGCTCCCGCGCCAGTTCAGGGTCGACCCCAGCGAAACTGACCAGCTTGTTGTCACCCAGTACCAGCCCGTAGAGACTGGTTTTCTGCTTCGCCATGACGGCCTGGTGGCGTTGACTGAAGTGGGGCTCATGGAAACTGTGCTTTAGCAGGGGCGCCGCCTCGGCAATAACCCACTCCGGCTCGATCGCCGCATTCATGCGGGCATAAATCCTGCCGGTTTCAACCAGCTCGGTCGCCATTATCCAGGGCGGCGGCTTTCTGGCCAGCGCGGAGCCGGGGAATATACTGAACTTTCGATTGCGGGTGCCCTCGTAGTCCCGCTTTTGCTCCCGCTTGCCAACGTGGCTCAACAATCCCGTTAGCAGGGAACGGTGTACCGCTTCCGGTGCCGCCGGCTCACGGTTTATGCGCAAGCCAAGCTGCTTGCAAATTCTGCTCAACTGAAAATGCAGATCCCGCCATTCGAACAGGCGCGATACCGACAAAAATTCGTCGCGGCAGCGCTTGCGCAGCTGACTGCTGCTGAGCTCCTGCCGACATTGCTCAAAGTACGTCCACAGCGCGAGCAAGCTCAGGAAATCGGAGCCAGCGACCCGAAAACGGCTATGGGCCTGGTCCGCTGCCTGCTGTTTTTCCAGCGGGCGCTCTCTTGGGTCCTGGATGCTAAGCGCTGCAGCGACCACCAGCACCTCGCTGAGACAGCCATTGCCCCCGCCCGCCAGCAACATCCGCCCCACCCTTGGGTCAGCGGGTATGCGCGCCAGTTGGTCACCAATCGTGGTGAGCTTGCCGTTGGCATCGATCGCCGCGAGTTCCTCCAGCAAGCGATAGCCATCGCGAACCAGCCTCGGGTCCGGGGTCTCGATAAACGGGAAGCTTTCGACGTCTCCAAATTGCAAGCGGGTGAGCTGGAGCACGACGGCGGCAAGATTGGTGCGGTGGATCTCGGACTCCGTGAACTCGGGCCGAGCTGCGAAATCCGCCTCGCTGTATAGGCGAATGCAGGTGCCGGGCGCCTCTCTGCCGCAGCGCCCGCTGCGCTGATCGGCGCTGGCCCGGGATATCGGTTCTATCGGCAAACGCTGCACGCGGCTGCGATGACTGTAACGGGAGATACGCGCCAAGCCGGTGTCGATGACGTAACGAATACCGGGAACGGTGAGTGAGGTCTCGGCGACATTGGTGGCCAACACCACACGGCGGCCGCGGCGCTTGCCGAGATCAAACACGCGATCCTGCTCGGCCCTGCCCAGGCGTGCATAGAGTGGCAGGATATCCCAGGAGGGCAGCTCAGCCCGGCGCAGTTTCAAGGCACAGTCCCGGATATCACGTTCGCCCGGCAAAAACACCAGGATGTCGCCCCGGGACTGCCCCTGCCCCCCGCGTTCGAGCCCTTCGATAAACTCGCAGGCCATTAAAACCTGTTCGGACAGGCCTCCCTCAGCACTGGGGTCCGGTTCGATATAATGCAGCTCAACCGGCCAGGCCCGGCCGGACACATCAATCACGGGGGCGTCGTCGAAGTGAGCAGAAAAACTGTTCACGTCGATGGTAGCGGAGGTGATGATCACCTTCAGGTCCGGTCGCAGTGGCAACAGCTTTTTCAGATAACCCAGAATAAAGTCGATATTGAGGCTGCGCTCATGGGCCTCGTCGATAATCAGCGTGTCGTATTGATCGAGTCGGCGATCGTGCTGGATTTCCGCCAGTAACACGCCGTCCGTCATCAGCTTGACCAGCGTGTCCTCGGAGCAGTTGTCGCCAAAGCGAACCTGGTAACCCACCAGTTGACCGACAGCGGTATCGAGTTCACTGGCGATTCGCGCCGCTACCGCCCTTGCCGCTATGCGCCGGGGCTGGGTGTGGCCGATGCGGCCCCGGGTGCCGTACCCCAGTTTGAGACACAGCTTGGGTAGCTGGGTCGTTTTACCCGAACCCGTAGCCCCTGCCACGATGAGTACCTGATGGCCAGCGATCGCCTCCATAAGCTGCTGGCGTTGTAGCGACACCGGCAACTCCGGCGGGTAGCGCAATACTGGAATGGACTGCCGCCTGCGTTCAACCCGGCTGAGAGAGGCATCGACCAGCGCGACCAGTTGCTGCTCCATCGCAGTGGTCGACTGCTGTCGGGCCGCAGCCTGCCTGAAGTCCCGCTGCAACCGCAGCAGGCGTTTACGGTCGGTGGCCATGACCTGCCACTTCAGTTGCGCCTGGAGATATCGCGGTTCCAAGAGTACCCCTGCGAAGCCTGTAAGCCTGCGCCCGAGAGAATGGGCATTGTGACCCTGCCGCCAGCGATCGGTCGGCGGTAGGCGGCACGTTAGCGGTGACACCGCGGACTGTCAATGACCGGCAAGTGGCCCACCCCACGGCCTGATCGTCAACCACCCCGCACCGGCACCGGCGCGTCCCGGCGCCCTCGCCGCCTGGAAGCCTGGGTCGATGAAACGGACTCGAGCCAGACCTTGCGCCAATGCGCATGCTCGCCGCTTTTTTGGGTACAATGCGCCACAGCGCCAACCCGTTACTCTACCCAGGACGCAGCCCTTGAAAACCATAGAAAACGTGCCCTTCGATGAGATCTTTGTCGGCCAGACCTGCGAACACAGGAAAACCGTTACCGAAAAAGACATCTTGCTGTTCGCCATAGTGTCTGGCGACAGCAATCCCGTCCACGTCGATGAGAGCTATGCGAAAACCACCCAGTTTGGTGAACGCATCGCCCATGGCATGTATACCTCGGCTCTGGTTTCCGCGGCGATGGCCACGGATCTACCGGGGCCCGGAAGCGTCTACCTGACCCAGAGCATGAAATACAAGCAGCCGGTGAAAGTGGGCGACACCCTCACCATTCGTATCAAAGTGATCAAAAAGCGCGCCGGCAAGAACTTTGTCACCTTTTCGACCCTGGTGACCAACCAGCACGGCGATCGGGTCCTGCTTGGTGAGGCTATGGCGCGGGTTGCGAGTGAGAAGATCGTGTTGCCGGCTTCCGAGTTACCGCCGCTGAACCTGGGGTGACGGGCACCGGGCAAATAACGAGGACCCTACGGCGACTTACAAATAGGGTGACATCAACCAGAACAACGCGCTGCCAAAACGCTGCGCCGGTGAGCGTGAAGACAGCCATTCGCGAGTCAGGGGCTGGGAGTTTTCGAGACGGCTGCGAAAGTAGGCGGCGATTGGCGCCGCCGCCGCTTCGCTGTAGGATTCCACTGCCACTTCGAAATTGAGCTTCAGACTTCGCGGGTCGAGATTGTAAGAGCCGATCTGAACATAATAGTCGTCTGCCACGAACAGTTTACTGTGCAGGAAAACGCCCTTGTAGAGGTACACCTGAACGCCGTTTTTCAGCAACTCGTCGAGCTGATGAAATGCTGCCCAGTTGACGAAGGGCATATTGTTCTTGCCGGGCAGAATGATGTGCACCTCCACACCCCGCAGCGCTGCCATTTCAAGCGCCACCTGGAGTTCCCGCTCGGGCAGAAAATAGGGGGTCATGATAGCCACGTATTCCCGCGCGGTATCGATGGCCCCGATAAGAATGCGCAACAGTTTATCGCAATCGTCGTTGGGTCCATCATCGATAGCGCGGCAACAGGCTCCACCCTCATGATAGGTCTGGAATCCCGGCGGATTGATGAACAGGTTGCTGCTAAAGCGCCAGTCCGAAACGAAAATGTCCTGCAACTGTTTCACGATCGGACCCTGCAGGCGAAAGTGCACATCCTCGGTTCGCTGGCGCTTCTTGCCCGTCTCTACGAGGTGATGCTGGCGGATATTCATGCCGCCGGTAAAAGCCGTATCACCATCCACCACCAGTATTTTTCGGTGATTGCGCAGGTTGACGGTGATCCGGGGCGGAAACAGGCTGGTCGGCAAATACAAGGCCGTGGGCACACCCATTTTGCGCAGGCGCCGATGAGCACGGGGCCATGAGTAAAGGCGGCCGAACCCGTCGATCAATACCCGCACTTCAACGCCGCGGGCTCTCGCCGCAGCCAGGCTGTCGATAAACCGGCGACCGATGCCACCCCCGTCAAAAATGTAGCTGCCCAGATAAACGCTGTACTGGGCCGAATCAATGGCGTCGAGCATCGCCGGATAAGCCTGCTCGCCGTTAATCAGCACATCCAGCCGATTGCCACCCACCAGTGGCAGCAAGCTGGTGGCCGCGGACAGGTTTGAGAGGCTTTGGAAACCGTTTTCGAGTTGCGCGCTGCAATCATTGCCCGGCGGATTGAATTTCGCCGCGGGTTGCGGCCCCACTGCGGTACCGTGTAGCTGCCTGGCCCGGGTCTTGATCCGGTTCTTGCCCATCAGCAGGTAGATAACGGCCCCTACCAGCGGCCACATCAGGCAAATAGCCACCCAGGCAGCAGCACTGCGGGGGTCGCGTTTGTTGAATAGCGCATGGGCCGCACCCGCCATCGACGCGACGATGCCCAGCGCCACGGCCACCCAATTCAGGTAGGGAATCGCTTGTTCGAGGGTAAAATTAAGCTGCAACATACTCTTCCACGGCCGGCGCCGGCGCGTTGCTAGAGGGGCTATTATGCCGCCTGCACCAGCGAGGTGCCATACAGTTCCAGCTACTGGAGACCGGCGCAACCCCGCAGCGAAGCGAGCCTGGTAGGGTAACAGGCCCTCGCCGGAAGAAATCGAGGTTGTGTGCTAGATTTATTGCAGCGCCGCATGCCGGGCAAAACAACCGCTGACATGTGGCGCGGGAGTCACCCTGGAAACATCCGTCAAACAACCCATAAAACGACTAATTCATGATGCCCAGCATAATCCCCCGCTTGCTAGTTGTCCTGATCGCTTTGTATTGCGGCTATACCTCTGCCCAAAACCTTGAACAGGAACGTCAGGAGGTCGAAGCACTGCACCAGAAAATTGCTTCTCTCGGGCACTCAAACAGCCGTATCGAAAAGCAATTACAGGACCTTGAAAAAGAAATTGCCGGCCACGCCGATACTAACGCGCCGCAAGCACGCGCGCTGAAGGATGCCGAATTCGAGTACCAACAGGCATTGCGCACCTCCGAGCGTGTCCCCAGCGCCGCCAACAAAGAGCGCGCAGAGACCGCTCGATTCGCATTTGTACTCGCCCAGCGCCGTTACCTGCGGGCGACGGAAAGTGTAGGCGAATTGGCAAAGCAGCAGGACAGGCTGCGGGAACAACTCGAAAGTAATCAGCGAGCAATTGCCGCCACCAGCAACCAGCTGGGCCAGCAGCAGGAACTGATCCTGCAAAAGGAGCAACAGGCGCGCCAGCAGGCAGCCGCACAGGCCAGAAAGGAAAGAGAATTGCGAATCAAGAAGGAAGGCGCACTGCGCAATAGTCGCGAGGAACTGGATCGCGTTCGCGCGGAACGAGCCGCCGCCCTGGCTGAGCTCGAGGAACTGAAGGCCAGACTGGCAGCACAAAAACAAGTCCGGGCGAAACCCAGAACGATACTGCCAGCGCAGGGCGTTACTGTAGCCAGCAGGCAGACGATCCATGCCACGCCCCCACGTTCCAGTGAAAAGCTGGCAACGGCCGTACCCCGGCCCGGGGCCATGACCAGCACGGTCCCGGAGGGTCTGCCCTCCCTGCTCGGTGACAAGGCCCAGTACCTGGCTCTGCTCGAGACGGCAAGGCAAAGCGGTTCCCGCTCGCGCTCAAGCAAAATCATGCAAATGAACACTCTCGCGGACAATCGCGTGATACGTAAAACCTCGCACTCCCTGAAACACAAGGGAAACGGGGTTTACGTGGGGAAAACCCCGGTTCGGGCTGGCATGACCACACTGGTAGTGGGTAGCAAGCAGTGGCGCTGGACCATTCCCAAAACCGACAACAATGCCATGTATCGCTTCGTTCTCGACACCCGCGACAAATCCAAAACCGAGTTGAAGATCTTTCGCGCGGCGGACCTCAAGTAACAAGGCACTGCCATGCAGAGGATGCGGCGGCAGTCGCGTCCTGTATCCGTCCCGGTTGAACCCCGGCTACTATCGCCCCACCCCCCGCCGCCGGGATCGACCCGCCGCGGCGATCGCCACCCGCCTCCGCCTCAGGGAATGACAAGGCCTTCGGAAGCCCTGTGGCAGGCCACCTGCCAATCACTGCTCCGGTGCGCTTCCTGCTCCGGCTGCCGGGTGTGGCAAACAGTATCGGCATGGGGGCAGCGAGGCGCGAAGCGACAACCCGTGGCTTTGCCGATGGGGGCCAGCACCTCACCCTGGATCGGTTGATGCTGACGTTGTCGCTCGAGCACCGGATCCGGGACCGGGTTGGAGGCCAACAGCGCCTGGGTGTAGGGGTGGGCCGGGCTTTCAAAGATCTGCCGGGACGGCCCCACCTCCACCAACCTGCCGAGATACATCACCGCAATGCGGTCGGAAATGTAGCGCACCATGGACAGGTCGTGGGCAATAAAGAGTATGCCGATGCCCATCTCCCGCCGAATGCTCTCCAGCAGATTGACTATCTGGGACTGCACCGAAACGTCCAGCGCCGATACCGGCTCGTCGCAAATCAGCAGTTGCGGACGCAGCGCCAGGGCCCGCGCTATCCCGAGGCGCTGGCGTTGCCCCCCGGAAAACTCGTGTGGGTAGCGGTTCATATGCTGCGATGAGAGCCCCACCCGTTCGAGCCAGGCCAGGGCCTGCGCCCTCATTCCTGCGGAATCGGAGCGATCATCCTGCGCCAACCGCAGGCCCTCCATCACGATGTCGGCAGCGGTCATTCGGGGGCTCAGGGCGCTATAGACTTCCTGGAAAATCATCTGCACGATGGAGCTCTGGGCCCGAAAATCCCGACTGCGGTAGTGGCGCGGCAGTTCCCGTCCGGCAAGGCGCACTGTGCCAGCGGATTTGTGGTTCAGGCCAATAAGCAGTTTCCCCAGGGTACTCTTGCCGGAACCGCTCTCCCCCACCAGCCCGACGATTTCGCCCTGCTGCAGATCCAGGCTGACGTCATCCACCGCGCGCAGGACCTGGCCACCACCGATGGTAAAGTAACAACTGACGCGATCCACCTGCAGCAATGGCTCAGTCATTCCCGTCACCCCGGGCCGTTGGACAATCTGGATGGTGCAACCAGCAGCGAACCGCGGCCGCACCCCCTGCGACCAGCACGTCGGGCATGCGTTGCTGGCAAATCTTCATGGCATCCGGACAACGGGGACAGAAACCGCAGCCCGGGGGCGGTGCATACAAGTCAGGGGGGCTTCCGGGTATCGTCTCCAGCGGCTCATTGGCAATCATTTCCCCGTGGGGTGTGGCCCGCAGCAAGGCACGGGTATAGGGATGGGCCGGTGAGGCGAACAGTTGGTCGACCCCGGCCCGCTCCACCAGTTGGCCGGCGTACATCACCGCCACTTCGTTGGCCATGCGCGCCACCACGGCGAGGTCGTGGGTAATCAACAGAATCGCCATGCCCCGGGCGCGCTGCAACTGCTGCAACAGCCAGAGGATCTGGTCCTGGGTGGTCACATCGAGGGCCGTGGTGGGTTCATCCGCAATCAATAGATCGGGGCCACAGGCCAGCGCCATCGCGATCATCGCCCGCTGCAACATGCCCCCGGACAATTCGAAGGGGTATTGACTGACCCGTTTTGCGGGTTCGGACAGGCGGCACTCATCGAGCAAGCGTCGAGCCTCCGCCAATCCCGCAGCCTGACCCATGCCCTTGTGGACGCGCAGGGTTTCAGCGATCTGGGAGCCAATGGTCCGCGTCGGATTGAAGGCCGACAAAGGGTCCTGGAACACCATGCCGATACGGGCCCCACGAACCTCATTCAACTGCGCCGGCTGCAGTTGCAGCAGGTCGCGTTGTTGAAACATTACCGACCCCGCCAGGCGCAGGCCCGGAATCGCCAGCAAACCGCACATGGCCTGCACGGATACCGACTTGCCACAGCCGGATTCCCCCACCAGCGCCAGGGTATGCCCGGACTGGAGGCTGAAGTCTATACCGCGCACCGCTTGCACGAAGCCGCCATGGGTGGGAATGTCGACCCCCAGCCCCCTCACCTCGAGTAATGCGCCCTCAGGCATTGCCCACGCCCTCGCGCAAGCGAATATCGAAGGCATCGCGCAGTGCATCCCCGAGGAGGTTGAACGCAAGCACTGTCAAACTAATGGCGATGGCGGGAAACAGCAACTCGTGGGGGTGCGAGAGCATGGTGCGAATCCCATCGTTGCACATACTGCCCCAGGACGGCGCCGGCGGCGCCACGCCCAGGCCGATAAATGACAGGAAGGCTTCGGTAAATATCGCCGAGGGAATCGCAAAGGTAAGCGACACCAGCAATACCCCCATCACATTGGGCAACATATGGGTCATGATGATATACAGCGGCCTGCCGCCGAGGATGCGCGCCGCATTGACAAAGGCCTGCTCCTTCAACTGCAGCACCTGGCCGCGCACCAGCCTCGCGGTAGACGGCCAGCCAAGCACGATCATTGCCACCAGCATGGCGGTGATGCCGCTCTCCCCCGGCTGAATATCGAATAACACCCGAAACAGGATCATGAACAACAGAAAAGGCAGCGCCACGACGAAATCCGCGATCCGCATCATGAGATCATCGACCCGACCACCAAAAAAGGCCGCAATACCCCCGTAGAGCGCGCCAAAAAGCACGTAGAACAGCGGCGCGGCAACCCCGATAAACAGCGAAATCCGGCCTCCGTACATGAGACGCGCGAGAATATCCCGCCCCAGATGATCGGTACCCAGGGGATGCGCCGGCAGAGTTACGCCAAGCCCGATGGCTTCCATGGGTGCCAGCTCAAGTGGCACCAGGCCCTGCAACTGCGCGTCAATCAGCGATATCGCCAGCGCCGGAAGCACCTCGACCTGGTGGCGCTGCAACTCATCGCCCCGGGCATTGAAGGCGACAATGCTGTAGCGATACGCATTCTCTCGCAGGTCCAGGCGGTCCTCCAGCATTGGCATGGCCTCGGCCTCGACGTCCTCCAACGGCAGTCCGAGGGACTCGCGGGCGATCTCTGGCTGATCGTTTCGATACACCGCGTAACGGCTGGCACCCGCCACTGGCCGCCACACCAGGCGCACATATTCCGTGTTGGCTTCGACCACCCTGATTGCGGCATCCGCATCACTCAGCGCAGACTCCCAGGCAGCAGCGCCCGGGCGCCAGGGCTGCCAGGAAACCACTTCCGCGGCGCGTGACCAGGTGGGTCCCAGGGAGCGACTGCCAATGTTCTGCCCGGCGGCATCCACCCGCCAAATCAAGGGCCCGACGAGCGCGAACAGCAGCAGCGCCGTTGCCACCACCAGTGCTGCCAGGGCCATCCGGTTCTTCCTGAAGCGCAGCCAGACATGCTGCCAGTAGCTCAGGTTCGGCCGTGCTATCAAGTCCTCGGGCTGGCGCTGTCCCAGGGGCTCGAAGTAGTCTGCCGGAATCGCGGGACTAAGCATGGCTTCGACCCTGCAGGCGGATCCGTGGATCGACGAGTCCGTAGATGATATCGACCAGCAATACCATCAGCACCAGGAAAGCGCCGTAAAACACCGTGGTGCCCATGATCACCGTGTAGTCCAGCTGCTGAACTGCGGTGACAAAATAACGACCGAGACCGGGAATGGTAAAGATCAGCTCGACCACGAAACCACCGGTAGTGATCGCGGCGATAGCCGGCCCCAACACCGTGATCAGAGGCAAAACGGCGTTGCGCAGTTCGTGGTGTAAAAAAACCTGAAACGATGACAAACCCTTGGCACGGGCAGTCTTGATGTAGTCGGCACTACCCACCTCCAGCGTCGACGCCCGCATGAGACGGGTAAGGTAGGCCATGGTTCCCAGACCCAGCACCAGCGCCGGCACCAACATATGACGAAAATCCCCCCAGCCTGCCACCGGCAGAACCGGCACCCCGGCGGCCTGATTCAGGTTGATGATCAGGTGCTGACTAAGGGCCGCGAATACAAAGCTTGGCACCGAAACCGTGAGAATCACGGCGAACATGATGACCGCGTCCGGCCAGCGATTGCGAAAGCGCGCCGCGATCGCACCCCAGACGATGCCGCCAAGCGTAGCAAACAGGATCGCCAGCGCCCCCAGCATGGCCGAGACCGGGAAGTGCTCGGCAATGATATCGTTGACGCTGCGGTTTTTCTGGGTGTAGGAAATACCGAAGTCTCCCTTGAGCATCGACGTGATATAAATCCAGTACTGTTGGGACAGTGGTTTGTCGAGGCCGTAGCGGGCTTCCAGGTTCTGGCGGATTTCAGGCGACACCGCCTTTTCATCGCTCAAGGGGTCACCCGGGACCCAATGCATCACGAAGAAGGTCGCGGTGGCGATAAACCAGATGGTAAACGCACCCGACAGCAAGCGCCCGCCAATATAACGCGCCAGAGGCTGTGCCTGGCGTGCCCTAGCGAGCAGTGTTTGCATCAGCGCTGCCACCTTTTATCCAGGCGAACTTGTAACTGGGATCGCCACCGAAAATGGCTCGCCCGACTCCACGCAGCGCCGGGTTCTGCAGGTAGACCGAAGCCCCCTCGAATAACGGCAGGATAGCCACATCCTCGTGGAGTATCTGCTGCAGCTGATTCATCGCGTCCATCCGGACCCGCGGATCTCCGCTGCCCTGGGCGACGGCAATCCAATGGTCATAGCGCTCGCTGCTGTAGCGGCCGCGGTTGTTTTCATTCCAGGAAGCGAATAAATCACCATAGGTAATCGGGTCGTCAAAATCCGGGCCCCAACCCGCCAGTACCATATCGAAATCCCCCGACTGCATTTTCGCAATGCGTTGCTTGAAGGTCTGCTTGTCCAGCCGTATGTCCAATCCCAGTGCCTGCTTGAACATATTCTGCAGGTACTCGCCAATGATTACCGACACCGGTGTCTCACTCACCAGCAGCGTCAGTGGCGGCAACTCACCGCCGAATGCAGCCCGGGCGGCGGCTATGGTCTGCCGCGCAAGGACCAGGTTCTGCTGGGGCTCCGGCGGCGGATATTCGCGTTGGAACGGTTCGCTCACTCCCCGCACCGTGGACGGGAACAAACCATTGAGAGCCCGGTTCCCCGGCATGGCTATCACTTTGTTCACCAGGGTCGCGGAGTCGAAAACGAGCTGCATCGCCCGCCGCAGCTCGGGGTTCAGGCTGGCTCTGTCGGCACGAAAATTGAACTGAATGTAGTAGATGATGCCGTTGCGAAAGCGCCGCACGGGATACCCTTGAACCACCGCCTCCTTGAGCGACTCCGCGTCGAGGCTGGCAAAGGCGATGGCATCGTCTTTGTACAGATTGAGCGTGGCGGCGGCGGACGAGGTCATATAGGGGATTTCAATCCTGTCGATCGCCAGCCGCTGGACATCCCAGTAGTCCGTGTTCTTCACCAGCCTCAGGCTGGCCCCATGCACCCACCGCTCCAGCACGAAGGGACCATTGTAAACCATGGTATCGACTTCGGCGGCATAGCGTGGGCCATGCTGCTCGACAATGTCCTGGCGCAAAGGGTAGTAAGTCGCGAAGGCTGTGAGACCGAGAAAATACGGACAGGGCTGCTCGAAAGTCACCTCCAGGGTGTGGTCGTCAATCGCAACGACCCCCAGCGCGGTCTTGACTTTCTCGCCATTATTGATCGCCCGGGCATTCTTGAGCGGAAACAGAATCGACGCATAGGGCGCCCCATTTGCCGGGTCGAGGGCCTCGCGCCAGGCGTAGACGAACTGTTCAGCCGTTACCCCCTTACCGTCGCTCCAACGGGCGTTCTTGCGCAGCCAGAAAGTCGCCCCGCTGGCGTCGATCTGCCAGCGTTCGGCGACCCCCGGGACCAGTTCGTTGTTCAGATTGTACTGGGTCAGGCCCTCCATGACGTGGGTCAGCACGAAAAAACTTTCGGAATCGGTGGCCTGCAAGCTGTTGAGGCTGGGAGGCTCCGTGGCCATGGCCAGCGAGATAGTGCGATTGGCGGCATCCACGGCCCTGGCATGGAGATGCGGCGGGGACAGGCACAGTAAAATAGCCAGCAGCCAGCCAGACACACGCCTGCGGCGATTGTTTGTCACGCCCGCGCTGACGCCACCAGCCGCGGTTGATAGAATTGCGAAATGACTGATCACCCGGATAGAATCCACTCGTTGCACCCCGCCCAAATCAGTTGGCGAGACGACGGCACCCCCGTTTCCCGAGACTTTGGTGACGTCTATTTTTCCAGTGAAGATGGCCTTGGGGAAAGCCGCCATGTTTTTCTGCAGGGCAACCGCCTGGCCGAACGCTGGGGGCGGCTGCCAAAAGACGCGCACTTTATCATCATTGAGAGTGGATTTGGTACTGGACTTAACTTTCTTGCGACCTGGCAGCTATGGAAGCAAGTGGCGCCGGCGGATGCGCGCCTGCACTTTATCAGCATCGAAAAGCACCCGCTATCGCGATCAGACCTGGAGCTTGCATTGGCGCGCTGGCCGGAGCTGCGCGAGCTGGCATCCGGTTTACTGCAAAGCTATCCACTGGCACTGCCCGGCCTCCACCAACTTCAGCTGGAACCCGCTGTTGCCCTGACGCTCGGTTTTGGCGATATCGTCGAAACCCTCGACGGCCTCTGCGATTGCGACCATCCTGCCCTGCGGTCTTACCTGGGAATCCGGGCCGACGCCTGGATGCTGGACGGGTTTGCACCGGCGAGAAACCCCGCCATGTGGTCGAGCGATGTATGCGAGCGCATCGCCTCCCTCAGCAGGCCCGGCACCAGCTTCGCCACCTTTACTGCCGCCGGGCAGGTCAGACGGGGACTGGCCGCCATGGGGTTCAAGGTCGATAAAGTGCCGGGGCATGGCCGCAAGCGAGACATGCTGGTAGGTGTATTCGACGGTCCGCTCCCGGGAGGGTCGAATACGCGCCGGGCAAATCCCGGCTGGCATTGCACCCCCACTCCCCGCTTCGCCAGTAAAACGGCCATCGTCATTGGTGCCGGACTGGCGGGTTGCCACACCGCCCGCGCCCTGGCCGACAGCGGCTGGCGGGTAAAAGTGCTTGAGCAGGATGAGGCGTGGGCCCGGGGCGCCTCCGGTAATCCGGCCGGCATTCTCTACACCCGCCTGACCGCGGGCGATTCAGAGGCCGGCGCCTTTTCGCTGGAAGCCTACCTCTATGCCACGCGCCACTACCGCGCGGGCTTTGCCGGCGGCCTGTTGCGCAAAGGAAGCGACGGCGTGCTCAATGGCATGTTGCAACTGGGTTTCAGTGCTGCCGAGCGCCACGCTATCAAGCGGATCGCGGATCGCTACCGCGAGTTTGAGGAGCTGGTGCAGTACCTCGACGCCACCGAGGCATCAGTACGTGCCGGTATTCCCGTCGATCATCCGGCGCTGTTTTTCCCTGACAGCGGCTGGCTCGATCCCCGGGCAATATGCGGACGCCTGCTGATGCACCCGGCTATCGAATTTTGCGCCCGCCGCCGGGTGCTGGAACTGCTGCCGGTAACCCGGGGCTGGCAGGTGCAAACCGAAAACGCGGCCACTGTCAGCGCGGCGGCCTGTATCATTACCGCTGGCATCGACAGCCGGCAGTTCCGCCAGCTGGCGACCCTGCCCACCCGGGGTGTGGGTGGGCAGGTCAGCTTCCTGCCCAGGGCCGTAATACGGCCAAAATTATCGATTTGCCATAACGGATACCTGGCGCCTATTGGCGGCGGGGGGCTCTGCTTCGGAGCAACCTTTCGTATCAACGACGCCAGCGCTGAGCTGCGTGCCGGTGACCACCAGCAAAACCTGCAGCAACTGCGCGACAACCTGCCATCGCTACTGCCAACGGAATCCTCCCGGGATTCAGCCATGGAGGGCCTGCAGGGCCGAGCGGGCGTGCGCTGCACCACCCCGGATCGGCTGCCGATCGTGGGGCCAGCCCCGGACCTGGAATCCATGCTGGAGGTATTTCGGCCGCTGGCGAAAAATGCCCGGGCCCGGGTTGATCAGGCCGGGAAATTCCTGCCCGGACTCTATGTCAATACCGGCCACGGCTCCAGGGGCCTCGCCACCACACCGATCGCCGCTGCCTGCATCGCTGCGCTGGTCAACCAGACGCCGCGCCCCCTGCACTGGAAACTGATGCGGGCAATCTCTCCGGCCCGGTTCGCGATCAGGGCGCTCATTAAGGGTAAAGACCGGTGAATGCAAACGCTTTGACAGGCCCGAAGCTGTGGCTGCTGACCCTGGCGCTGGCGTGGCAGCCGCTACTGGCGGCGGAGCCCGAGCCTGGGCCGCCCATGGAAATCGTCAACACGCTGCCCCGTGACCCGGATATTTTCACCCAGGGCCTTGCCATCGCCCAACAGCAGCTCTACCAGAGCAGCGGCCTGCGTGGGCAGAGTGCCGTGGTCATGGGCAAACCCGGCGCCACCCGTGCCGATGCCCGCTACCAATTTGCAGCTCGCTATTTTGCCGAGGGGCTGACCCTCGTCGGCGATGAGGTCTATGTACTCACCTGGCACGCCGGGGAATTGTTCGTGCTCGACAGGACCCGACTCGAGCTTCGACGCAAACTGTCCTACGCCGGGGAAGGCTGGGGCCTGGCCTATGACGGCACCGAACTCTGGCTCAGCGACGGTTCCGATCGAATCCGTCGCTACCACCCTGAATCCATGGGCTTGCTGGGGGAGATCAGGGTCCACGACGACTACGGCGCTGTGCGCCGCATCAATGAACTGGAATGGGCCGAGGGGCTTCTGTTCGCCAACATCTGGATGTCTGATACGCTGATAGCCATCGAGCCTGCCAGTGGCAAGGTGGTCGCCGAATGGGACATTAGCGAGCTCAAACCCGCGCAGAGCAAGTACGGCAGCAACAGCGTGGCCAATGGCGTCGCCTATGACCCTGGCAGCGGGCACTTCTGGCTCACCGGCAAGGGCTGGCCGGTGCTCTACGAGGTCAAGCTGCGGGGCTTTCGGAACTGATTGCCGGGATGGCCGGCTTGCAATCACTGGATAAGCCCAGGCGGCAACAGTAGAATATCGCTCCCCGTCCTGCAGCCAAGTCGAGCTTATGAACCAAGCACTCAGCAAGCCCCCCGAACAGATCCACGACGCCTTCGAACTGCTGCGCGTGGTGCCCATCGAAGCCCTCAATGTCGTCATCGAAGAGTACCGCCACAGAGTAACCGGAGCGCGCCACTTTCACCTGCGCAGCGACAGCAGCGAAAACGTTTTCCTGGTAGCCCTGAAGACAATTCCCACCGACTCCACAGGGGTTGCCCACATCCTCGAACATACCGCTCTCTGTGGCAGCGAACACTACCCGGTGCGTGATCCGTTCTTCATGATGCTGCGACGCTCACTCAATACCTTCATGAACGCGATGACGTCCAGCGACTGGACAGCCTACCCCTTCGCCAGCCAGATCCGCCAGGACTATGACAACCTGCTGAAGGTGTACCTGGATGCGGTATTCTTTGCTCGCCTCGACCCCCTGGATATCGCCCAGGAGGGCCACCGGCTGGAGTTCCAGCAAGCCGGCGACAGCGACAGTCCGCTGGTTTTCAAGGGCGTGGTATTCAACGAGATGAAGGGCGCGATGAGTTCGGTCACTTCGACTCTCTGGCAGACACTGTGCACCTACTTGTTTCCCACCAGCACCTACCACTACAACAGTGGCGGTGACCCGGCGGCCATCCCCGATCTCAGCTATGAGCAACTGCAGCAGTTTTACCGGCGGCACTACCATCCCTCCAACGCCATTTTCATGACCTTTGGCGATATCCCCGCCCGCGAGCATCATGCGAAGTTCCAGCAACTGTGCTTGCAGCGCTTCGAGGCACAGGAAAACTGCCCCACAGTGAAGGATGAAAAACGCTATCTGGCGCCTTTGCGGGTGAGCGAGGCCTATGCCCTCGAAGGCGAGACCGATTGCAGCGCCAGGACGCATATCGTGATGGGCTGGTTATGGGGCAAAAATACCAGCCTGATGGATATTCTGGAGGGCCACTTGTTGTCGGGGGTCCTCCTCGACAACAGTGCCTCACCCCTGCGCCGCATGCTGGAGACCACCGAGCTGGGCAAGGCGCCCTCCCCCCTCTGCGGCATGGATGATTCCAGCCTGGAGCTGGTCTTCGTCTGCGGCCTGGAGGGCTCGGAGGAGTCACATACCGAGCAACTCGAACGGGATATACTGGCCGTTTTCGAGGACATCGCCGACAACGGTATAGCCCAAGCTGAACTTGAGGCTATCCTGCACCAACTGGAGATTCACCAGCGCGAAGTAGGCGGAGACAGTTATCCCTACGGTCTGCAATTACTGATGCAGGGCCTGGGTACGGCAATCCATCAGGGCGATCCGGTCGAGTTGCTCGATCTGGACCCGGTGCTGGAAAAGCTTCAGCAATCCATTCGCGACCCCGCGTACATCAAAGGCCTCGCCCGCCGGCTTTTATTGGACAACATGCACCGGGTCACGCTGACCCTGAGGCCCGACCCGGAGCTTGCCGAGCGAAGGCAACAGGACGAGGTCAGGCGGCTGGCAGCGATCAAAGCCGGCTTGAGCGATACCCAGATCGCATCCATCATTGAGCGCGCCGAGGCCCTCGCCAGACGTCAGGCGCAAGTGGATGACGACTCGGTCCTGCCACGCCTGACACTGGCGGACGTGCCCGCCCGGATGCCCCACCCCGAGTGCCATGTGGAACGCATCGGTGCCATTGATACCAGTTGGTACGAAACCGGCACCAATGGCCTGGTGTATCAGCAGTACATTCTGCCACTACCCGACCTCACCGCCCCTGAGAGCGCACTGCTGTCCCACTGCAGCAGCCTGTGGACCGAGCTCGGACTGGGCGCCAGCGACTATCTGCAGGTGCAGCAAAGGCAGGCCGCCACCTGCGGCAGCATCAGCGCCTTCACCAGCCTGCGCACAGAACCCGACGACAGCCAGCTCACCCGGGGTTTTATTGCGCTCTCCGCCAAGGCGCTGAACCGCCATTACGGTGCCATGAACAGCCTGATGCTCGATACCCTGAACCAGGTGCGCTTCGACGAGCACAATCGAATCCGCGAGTTGATCGGCCAGCACCGCGCCCATCGGGAACACTCGGTCACCGGCAGTGGCCACCAGTTGGCGGTCATGGCGGCAGCCGCAAGCATCAGTCCCCTGGCCGGATACAACCATCGCAACCGGGGTATTGCCGGCATCCAGGCGCTGAAGCAACTGGACCAGCGCCTGGATCAGCCCGGGGAAATCGCGGTTCTTGCCCAGCAACTCGAATCGCTGCACCGGCGGCTGACGAGCACCCCGCTGCAGTTGCTGAATGTCTGTGAGGGCAGCCAGCGCGCTGAATTCAACAAGCTGCTGACGGCTGCCCTGCCAGCGGCTGCCGCCGGCGAGGCACAGGCCATCACGCTGCAGACACCCGATGCCGGCCGCCACCAACTCTGGTTTACCAATACCCAGGTCAACTTCTGTGCCAAAGCCTGGCCCACTGTGCCCATGGCCCATCCCGACGCGCCGGTACTCAGCGTGCTCGGCGGCCTGTTGCGCAACGGCTACCTGCACAGCGCGATACGCGAGCAAGGTGGAGCCTACGGCGCCGGTGCCAGCCAGGACTCCAACATCGGCGTCTTCGTCATGTACTCCTATCGGGATCCCCGGCTGCTGGCAACCCTGGAAGATTTCGATGCCTCGATCCAGTGGCTTTTGCTCCAGGACCACGCACGTGAAACGGTCGAAGAAGCGATCCTGGGAGTTATTGGCAGCCTCGACAAGCCAGCGTCTCCCGCTGGCGAGGCGAAGCAGCATTTCCATGCCCGACTACTGGGACGCAGCGACGCGCTGCGCGACCAGTTTCGTCAGCGGGTACTGGAAGTAAGCGCGGCCGACCTGCAGCGAGTCGCCCATACCTGGTTGCGACCCGAGGCCGCCAACAGCGCCATCATTACTGCGCCCTCGTCCGCGGAGACGCTGGCGGGCTGGGTTGAGCAAAATACCGTGGCAGTGGAAAAACTCTGAACAATCGACCACAGGCTTGGTATATTGGCGAGGGTCGAGCGCATGCTCGCAGGGCTTGATCGCTTCGGTGCGAGGCGCCCCTGAAGCCTGCAGCGGCGCAGGCCATTACCGCGGGCTGGGACACGGCCGCCGGCATTCGTCCAGGCGGCCGTGGAAAACCAAAAAATAACGAAGCCAGTCAAACTGAACGAGGCTCGATACGCGATGAAATCCAAGAACAAAGACTCCAAGGCGACTAAACACGACACGGAACTGGTCAAGGCGGTCAAACGCTTCAGCCGCCGACCCGGGCACGAGTACGAACTCGAAAAACTGATTGCCCGGGCCGACAAAAAGCACAAGCACGAGGAGAGCCTGGAACCGTATAACCGACAAACGCGCGAGCGCCTCGAAAGCGCGATATTCGTCGGACACATCAACACCGATCTCGACTCTGTCGCCGGCGCCATTGGCGCTGCGGCCCTGTTCGGGGGTAAACCGGCCATCAGCCAGCCCGAGGAAACGCTGAACGGAGAAATCCGATTCGCCCTCGACTACTGCGGCATAGAGACCCCGGCCCAGTTCGACACCATCGCCGACGCCGCGCACGCCGATGTGGTACTGGTGGACCACACTGAAGAAACCCAAATGGTGCCGAGCATCAAGGACGCCCCCGACCGGGCAGCGCGGATTATCGGGGTGCTGGATCACCATGCGCTGGCGCGAAGCTTTTACACCAGCAAGCCTGTGATGATGGACCTCCGACCCTGGGGCTCGGTGAGCACGATCATTGCCGTGTTGTTTATTCGCCACAAACGCTTCCTTCCCAAGCGCCTGGCCGCGTTATTGCTGCAAGCGGTATTGAGCGACACCCTGAATCTCAGATCGGTAACCACCACCGAGGCCGATCGCAGCGTAGCCGCCTTGCTGTCGCGCTATACCGGCATCAGCAACATCAAGACCGTGGCCAGCAAAGGCACCAAGTATGACGCCTATGAGGAGACCGAAATCGACTTTCTGGCGAAAAGCCAGTTTCAGGCGAAGACGGATTGGATCGTCTCCATGGGCGCCTACGAAATGGTTCGCGGCGACCAGAAAGATTTCTCCTGCGGACCCTGGAAATTCGGCATATCAGTCCTCGAGGTCACCGACACCACCCCCGTGCTGGAAAAATCCGCTGACATTCTGATGGAACTGCGGCTGCTCAAGAAAGAAAAGGGTCTGTTGTTCCCCGAGCAGGACGAGGACGCCGGGGACGAGATGGACGCGGAAGCAGCAGCGGCTATTCCGGAGCTTCGCCACGGTAATGAACTGGATTTTGCCTTTCTCTTTGTGGTCAATATCGTCGAGCACAGCAGCGTGCTGCTGATCTGTGGCGGCAGGGAGCTAGCCCTGGCCCGGGCGGCATTTATCGATGGCCAGGAGTCCGAGACCGGCGCGGGGGTGCTGTGCGAGGCCTGGCCCGGCATCAAGCCACCGGGGTCGACCATCGACGCGGGCGCGACCGCCATGCGATTACCCGAGGGTTGGGTATCGCGCAAGGCCCAATTCGTGCCCGCCTTTTTCGAGACCATTGAACAGGGCTTTCGTTATGAGGCGAAGGGTCCCGTGAGCCTGGCCAGCGACGCCGACTCGAAATATTCGGCCGACGACAGCGAGGCTTTGTTACAGGCAATCGCGCGCAGCAAGCAAGGGGTGCCCCACGATTCAGTCGAGGGAGATCTGGCCGCCGAAGGTGCCCTGACAGCCGCGGAAGAAAACGAGGACCGCGAGTACTTCGCCAGGGAGAGCGCACTGGCATCAAGCGGTGACGGCAACCCCTACGACGAGCAGGGCAGGATTCGCCGAGCCTATGCCACTAACGCCCAAAGCACATAGCCGCCCGACCCGCCGGCAGCCAAATCGACCGCTTTCAGCCGTCGAGAACTTCCAGCAGGGTCACTTCGAACACCAGGGTCGCGTGGGGAGGAATATCAGCCCCGGCACCCTGCTCACCATAGGCCTGGCTAGAGGGAATATAGAGTTTCCAGCGTGAACCCTGGGGCATCAACTGCAGCGCCTCGGACCAACCGGGAATGACCTGGTTGACGGAAAACTCCGCGGGCTCACCGCGGGCAATCGAGCTATCGAAAACCGTGCCGTCGAGGAGGGCACCCTGATAGTGGGCACGGACCCTGGCCCTGGGCCCAGGAATCGGGCCGCTACCCTTTTCCAGGATTTCATACTGGAGCCCCGAGGCCAGGGTGACGACGTTGTTGCGGCGACTGTTACGGGCAAAAAATTCCTCGCCCTGCTCAAGCGCCCTGGCGGCGCGGTCCTTGGCTGCCGCCTTGAGTTTGATTTCAATAGACTGGTATGCAGCTTCCATGGCATCGCCTGAGATAACGCTGTCCTGCCCGAGATAGGCTTGCTCAAGGCCGGCGATGACCGCCTCGAGGTCGATCCCCTGGATGCGGGTTTGCCGCAGATGATCGCCGAACTGGCGGCCGAGGCCGTAACTGACTTTTTGCTCGTCCGAGCACAACGAAAGCTGGTTTTCTGTTGCCATGAAATTCCCTGGGGCGGTGCCACTCCAAAAAAGTCGCGCACTATAGCAGGATGGCCTGCAGTTTAGTAGCTTTCGCCGGACGGAGCCGGATCAATGAATCGGGCCAACCGTGGCGTACACCCGCTGTTGCTGATTCGTTATACTGCGGCCCCACGGACCGTTCCGGCCAACCCAGCGACCGCTACCCGGAAGCCCGCTTATAGCCCACCCTTCACCACACGAGTATCCCCCGCGTATGCGTATCGAGCTTCTGCTTACCGGCAACGAATTGATGTCCGGCGACACCATCGACAGCAACTCCGCCACCATAGCCCAGCTACTGGGGCGCTGCGGGATGGCGATTTACCGCAAGGTCACCGTTGGCGATTCCCTCGATCTTCTCTGCCAGCAGATCGAAAACCTGAGTGCTGACAGTGATGTGCTGATTATCAACGGCGGCCTGGGTCCTACCATCGACGATCTCACGGCACTGGCTCTGGGCAGGGTTGCCCAGCGCGAGCTGACCGAGCACCCGGTGGCCATGGCCCATCTGCAATCCTGGTGCGCCCGGCGCAGATACCCGATCAACGACGCCAATCGAAAGCAGGCGATACTGCCGGCGGGTGCCGACGTGATCGCCAACGCCCGCGGCAGTGCGGTGGGTTTTCACCTGTGCCACAACAACTGCGAAATCTACTGCACGCCCGGTGTCCCCAGCGAAATGTTCACCATGCTCGAACAGGAGATCATTCCCCAGCTGCAGCATCGATTTCCCGCCATCGAACCCATTGCCATCACCCGGATCAAGCTTTTTGGTATCGGCGAATCAAGCCTGCAACAAATAATCAGTGACCAGTTGTCCCAGTGGCCGGCCGAGGTGGAGCTTGGGTTTCGCACCGGCTTGCCCCTGCTGGAGATCAAGCTGACTACCCGCTCTCGGCGCTTCGATGCGCTCAAACAACAATGGCTGGAGCGGTTGCGGGGTCTGGTTGGCGATTACATGATCGGCCCCGACGATACCAACCTGGCTCAGTGCCTGGTGCAGGAACTGGCGGCCAGGGACCTGAGAATCTGCACCGCCGAGTCCTGTACCGGTGGTTTGATTGCTGCCCAACTGGTGGAAATAGCCGGCGCGTCCAGGGTGTTCGAAGCGGGCTACGTGACCTACTCCAATGCCACCAAACAGTCGACCCTGGGGGTCAGCCCCGATACCCTGCAGGCCCAGGGCGCGGTGAGTGAGGCCGTGGTGCGGGAGATGGCGCAAGGTGCCTGTGCCCGCAGTGGCGCCGAGCTGGCGATAGCGGTTTCAGGCATTGCCGGCCCCGACGGCGGCAGCCCTGAAAAGCCGGTGGGCAGTGTCTGGATCGCCTGGGGCTATGCCGACGCTATTCAGGCCCGTTTCTTCCAGATTCCCGGCGACCGCAAATTTATCCAGACCCTGACTGCAGCCATCGCCCTCGATCTCGTGCGCAGAACGGTACAGGGTATCGATGGGGAACCACGCTATTTTCGGGAGCGCGGTGGCAAGGCAAGATAAGCCTGCAGCCGGGAACCCGCTGGGCTTGATGACCGGGTGGCCTGCCTGGTGCTTCAACACTGTTTTGGTACGACCGTATTAGCAGCCCCTTTAACGCTATCGATATAACTTTAAATTAAAACGCTAAATTATTGTTTTATTTATTATTAACCGACATCCTTCATTCTTTTACGATAGTCCCAGCTATACATTCGCAGCGGCTCCAGGCGAATCAGCAATTCCTCGTCACGGCGGGACAGCAGCCAGCGGGCCAGCCGGTTGTCGAGGCCCCCAAGGTAGCGCTCAAGAAGTATCTCCAGAGTGTCGGCGTCTCCCAGGGGGCTTACTGAGACCATGCCCTGACCCCTGACTCCAAAATAGGGCGGCTCGTTGGGCGCCACCTCGAAGCCCACTTTCTGTTGGCGGCGGAGAATGACCGCCAGCCTGGAGTTGCGATGGGTTACACAGTGGATTATGCCGCCCTGGTAGAGGAACCAGAGCGACACGACGCGGGGAAACCCGTCGCTCCCCACGCAGCCCAGACGCAAGGGAATGCAGGCTCCGCCAAGAAATGCATCTACCTGCTGTCGCGACCAGACGCCGTTTAGTCGACACACTGTCCTGGCCTCCCCAACCGGCTGTTGCTACTCAAAACTTTATCGGGGCTTCTTCCAGACCTCGCTACGGTGCGATCCGGGCTTCACCCGACCCCGGCATGAGGCCCCTGTCACCCCGCACGATCACCAGCAGGATAGTCCCCACCCGGAACCCGAATTTGGTCATGACCGACTCATTGACCAGCACGTCGGGTGCGACCAGGTACATCCTGTCGTCTACGGTAACATCTACGGTACTCCCCGAATAGGGAATCCGCAGCACGTACTCCAGGAACATGCTGTTGCCCGCGAAGCGCAATTGGCCGGGGCCGACGGTGTCGTTGGCGGTACCGACGTATCCCCCTTCGCCATCCGGCGTCAAAGTCCAGATTCGCTGCTGTTCCTCACCGTCGTCAAATACAAAGTTCTCGTCAAGAGTACCGACACCCTGTTCCCAACTTGCCTCAATCACCGCGTTAAAACTGCGTATGACCCGACCGGACCGATCCTTCACGACGCCGTGTGCGGTGAGCGTGCCAGCAAAAAAGCTGACCGGGTCCAGCTTGGGCTCGTTGCCGGTGTAGTCGGTCACCTTTACCGGAGAACACCCGACCATCACCGCTATCAACGCGGCGAAAAGCCCTGCCTGCCAACCCGATATCCGGCTCCGGGCACTCCTGCTACCTGCTCGAGGATTCACTTGTCGATTCCACCTGTGTGTTTGCTCACCCATCTCTACGAAGTCTTCCAGGGCTGGGATCACAGCACCCGGCCCCGTCACCGCAAGTACCTGCGGGACCCGTGGGGGTAGTCAGTCGGCGGCGTTAAGCAACCGGCCGAGAATCGCCATGTAATTATCGGGAAACAGCCTTGCCAGCAAGGCAACGAGCCTCGCGTCGTTACCGATGTAAATGCGCCGGCGCTGCCTCTCCATGCCGTCTGCGATCACCGCGGCCGCCTGCTGTGGACTGGTTCGGGCTATCCGGTCGAAGCGGTCTACAGCCTGGGCGTGCTCAACCCCGCTGATCCCCGCCGAAACCCGACTGTTGCGAGCGATGGCCGTCTTGATACCCCCCGGATGCACCAGGCAAACGGCAACATTGGAATCTCGATATTCGTGCCAAAGGGCTTCGGTATACCCCCGCACGGCGAACTTGGAGGCGTTGTAAGCCGCCTGCCCGGGCACACCGATAATACCGAAGATGCTGGAAATGTTCACAAGCCAGGCCCGGGGCCGCGTTGCCAGATGTGGCAGAAAGGCACGGCTGCCATTGACAACCCCCCCAAAATTGACGCTCATCAGCCAGTCGAGGTCCGCATCACTGACATCCACAGCGTTCCCAGCGACGCCCACCCCGGCGTTGTTGATCACGATGTCGACGTGCCCATAATGGTTTACCACCGCCGTCGCATAACGGTTCATGGCGCTCCGGTCGGCCACGTCGAGCAGCCTCGCATCGACTCCGGGGGCAACCGCTGCAAGCGGCTCAGCCGTTTCGTGCAGGGAGTCCTGATTGACATCGGAAAGTGCCAGCGAACAGCCCCGCCTTGCGAGTTCCTGTGCCAATGCCCGACCAATGCCCGATCCGGCGCCGGTCACCACCGCCACTTTTCCCGCCAGACTCACCATCTTCCCCACTCCGCCCTCATCACCATCTCGACCCGCTCACTGTAACAGACCGAGCGCGACAGCAGGACGGGCTCAACAACGCTGCCGATCAGGCGCCGCCGTCAGCGGGGTGTTCAAAGCGGCGAGATGCTCAAGCGGGGGTTGACCAGGTGACCCAGCCAGCCAGTCAGCCTGATGGGGGCATTCTGGGCGGCCAGGCAAATGCAGTCCTCGTTTTGATGGGCCACGGGCTGATGAACATCTCCCGCCCCGAGGGCAACGAAATCTCCCGGCCCATACACTCCCTTGTGGTCAGAGAACCCGCCCTGAAGCACTACGGTCCATTCGGTACCGCCATGATCATGGCGTCCGGGTGAGCGGCCCGCACGCATCCTCAGCAGCGATAACTGGTTGGTATGGTCCCCCGTGGCCAGTACGGCACTCTTCAGACTGTTGGTGTACTTTTTCCAGTCCACTGTCGACAAACCGGCGGGCAGCATCTTCGCCAGAGGCCTGGGCATGGAGCCTCCGCTTCTGCCCTCGTTGCCCGGGCGCGTTGCCGGTGGAGTCGGTCCCAATTGCCGCAGCACGCTGGGCAGGGTGTCCCCGGCCAGAGGCTCTGCCGGTAATGCGTCGAACAATTCGCCCTCGAGGGTTTCGAACTGCGCTACCCGTGCCCGACAGTCATGGCAGAACTCCAAATGAACCGCGACGCAGCAGGCCGGGCTCATTCCCAGCATGCCGGCGCTGAAGTCTGCCAATATCCCTGTATTCGGGTGATGCGTTACCATGTGACTTCTCCATTCTGTGCTGCCTGGGCCAGCCGGGTTGGATTGGGACGCCTTCGCCGCTTTCCAACCCTTCGTGGGTCGATAGATATACGGAGTAGATTCGCGTCTGGCGCTGTGGGCCTCGAATCGTATTCCGCGGGGTCGGAGCATTACGCGCTAGCAGGAGCCAATGGATCACCCGTCGCCAGCGCGAAAGAATTACCTACCAAACCACGGCCCGGCTGATCCGGAGGTTTGCAAAACCCGTAACAACGGCCGGACATTTAACCAGGAACAGTAGATGACACCAGAGCAGTATTCTCCACCGCCAAGCTCACCCGGCAATGCTTACCAGAGCGTATGCCGTCGCCGGCGGAGTGCCTGACCATGACGACTTCGGCTGACACGTTAAGCGCTGAAATCGTGGCCCTGTATGCCGACCTCGGCATCGTGACCGAAAAACAGCTGGCTCGGGTCTACGACCCGCAACTGGTGTTTCGCGACCCGATACACCAGCTCTCCGGCATACCGGCCCTGTGCGCCTACCTCAACAGGGGCTCTCAGGGCCTCAACAGTTGCCGCTTCGAATTCCTCGACATCCATGCCGGCCCGGAAGCGAGCTGGATGCGCTGGAACATGCACTACTCCCACCCGCGTCTGAAGCGCGGCGCGGCGCTGACGCTGGAGGGCGCCAGCCTGCTGCAACATCGGGATAAGGTTTATTTCCAGCAGGATTACTACGACATGGGAGCCATGCTCTACGAGCACCTGCCTTTGCTGGGCGGCGCGATCGGCGCCATCAAGCGGCGCATGGCAGGGTAGTGCCGTGATGACAGCCATCAAGCAACGCGCCCGCTTCCAGCAGTATTTTCCAAGCAACTCTACCTAACAGGATAACGACTCGAGCCCATGAAAATTGCAATTATCGGCAGCGGCATTGCCGGCCTGACTGCCGCCCACGTGCTCAACCGCGAACACGAGATCACCGTGTTCGAGGCCGACGAAAGAATCGGCGGCCATACGGCGACGAAGGATGTTGAGCTCGAGGGCCAGCGCTACGCCGTCGACACGGGCTTCATTGTCTTTAACGACCGTAGCTATCCCAATTTCATCAAGCTCATGGATCAGCTTGATGTTGCCTCGCAACCCACGGAAATGAGCTTTAGCGTAAGCTGCGCCGAAACCGGACTGGAGTACAGCGGAAGCAATCTGAATAGCCTGTTCGCACAGCGCAAAAACATCGTTTCACCCTATTTTCTGCGGCTGGTAAAAGACATCCTGCGCTTCAACCGGGAGGCGCAGCGGGACCTCGACAGCAACCGACTGGCGGTGGATATGACCCTGGGGGAGTACCTGCAGCAAAACGGTTACAGCGATGGTTTCATGCGCCACTACCTGATTCCGATGACTGCGGCGATATGGTCGGCGTCAACGCCGGTGGTAATGGGCTTCCCACTGGTTTTTTTCGTTAGATTCTTTAAAAACCACGGGCTGCTATCCATCAACGACCGGCCACAATGGCGCACCATCATCGGCGGCTCGCGCCGCTACCTCGACCCTTTGACCCAAACCTTCAGCGACCGAATTCGCACCGGCTGCCCGGTGCACTCGGTGCGGCGCAATGCCACCGGGGCGCAGGTGCACAGCGAACGCTTCGGCACGGAACAGTTCGACCAGGTGGTGTTTGCTACCCACAGCGACCAGGCCCTGGCCCTGCTCGCCGACCCGACCCCGGCCGAGAGTGAAGTGCTGGAAGCCGTGCCCTACCAGGTGAACGATGTGGTATTGCACACCGACGAGCGCTTGCTGCCGCGCTTGCGGAGCACCTGGTCAAGCTGGAATTACCTGCTGGACTCCTACCAGCAGGAGCATGCGGTACTCAGTTACAACATGAATATCTTGCAGCAGATCGAAGCCCCGGTTACCTTTTGCGTGACCCTCAACAAAACCGACGCCATCGCGGCAGACAAGATTCTGGGACGCTATCAGTACAGCCACCCGGTTTTCAGTACCCGAAGCTTTGCTGCCCAGCAAAAACTGCAGGAAATCAATGGTTCAGGCGGGGTTTGGTTCTGCGGTGCATGGTGTCGTAACGGCTTCCATGAAGACGGCGTGACCAGCGCCCTGGCGGTAACCGAAAAGCTCGGCATGAGCCTCTAGCCGGGACGAGGACTAGCAATGCACAGCGCCATCTACACCGGCTGGGTCAGACATCGCAGACACTGCGACGCCAGCAACAACTTCCGCTACCAGGTGTTCATGATGTACCTGGACCTTGCCGAACTGGATCGCGTGTTTGCCGGTAGCTGGCTGTGGTCCACCCGGCGCCCAGCGCTGGCGCGGTTCCGGCGGGAGGACTTTCTGCCGGGCAAGCACAGCCTCGATGAAACCGTACGGGATCGGGTGGAAGCCGAGACCGGGGTTCGCCCCGGCGGACCGATCCGCTTGCTGGCCAACCTGCGTTACTTTGGTCATCTCATCAATCCCATCAGCTGCTATTACTGTTTCAGTCACGACGGCAACGCGGTGGAAGCCATCGTCGCCGAAGTGACCAACACGCCCTGGGGGGAGCGCACCAGCTACGTGCTGCCCTGTGATCCCCACAAGAAAAAGCAGCGTATTGCATTCGACAAAACGCTGCACGTGTCTCCCTTTTTACCGATGGACCTGTGGTACCAGTGGTTCAGTAACGAGCCGGGGAAAAAATTGTTGATACATCTTGAAAACTACCGGGAAGACGAGAGAGTGTTCGACGCTTCGGTAACACTGGAACGGCGGGAAATCAGCCCGGGATCGCTGCGCAGCACCCTACTTCGGTTCCCTTGGATGACCCTGAAGGTGCAGGCTGCCATTTACTGGCAGGCAGCGCGCCTGTTCCTTGTGAAGCGGGTGCCGTTCTACGATCATCCTCCCCAGACATCCTGAGCGTCAGAAATTCAGATTTAGTGCCCCGAGACCAGCATTTCGATTAGAGGAATTCATCCATGAGTAGCAGCAGCCTTGCCAACCATCAAATCGCACTGCCCCAGCAGGTCAGCGTCGCAGATCGCATGGCAAAAAAAGTCGTGCTGAAATTATTGGCAGGAATCACCATCGGCAGGCTCATCATCCAGGAAGATGGGGAGGTCATGGAATTCGGTGAAGCCAAGGAGGCCGCCCGGATCACCGCGAATGTGCACGTCAAACATCCTGTGATGTATCGCCAGATTCTTGCCAGCGGCTCGATCGGAGGCGGCGAAGCATACATGGCTGGTGCCTGGGACTCCCCCGACCTGCTCCAGGTGATCCGCATCTTCGTGCTCAATATGGCGACTCTGGACCAAATGGAACGCCAGGCGTCCTGGCTCAGTCGCCAGGCCAGCCGCATCACCCAGAACCTGCTGCGCCGCAACAGCCGTTCGGGGGCCAGGGAAAACATCCGCGAGCATTACGACCTGAGCAACGACTTCTTTACCCTGTTCCTCGACCCCTCGATGATGTATAGCGCTGCTATTTTCCCCAGTAAGGATGCCACTCTGGAGCAGGCATCGCAGTTCAAACTCCAGCGTATCTGCGAACGGTTGCAGTTGACCCCGGACGACCACCTGCTCGAAATCGGCACCGGGTGGGGGGGTCTGGCTGTGTACGCCGCCACCCACTTTGGTTGCAGGGTAACCACAACCACCATATCGGATGCCCAGTACCAAATTGCCAGCGAGCGGGTCGCGGCTGCCGGTCTGCAGGATAGGGTAACCCTGTTGAAGCAGGATTATCGCGAACTCTCGGGACAGTTCGACAAGCTGGTGTCGGTGGAAATGATCGAGGCAGTCGGTCACCGCTATTACCAGACCTACTTCCGCCAGTGCAGTGCGCTGCTCAAGCCCGAGGGTTTGATGTTGATCCAGGCGATCACCATTGCCGACCAGCGCTACGAAGCGGCCAGCGAAACCATGGACTTCATACAGAAATACATTTTCCCGGGTGGCGCCCTGCCGTCGGTCGCCGTCATCGCTAGCCACGTTGCGGAGGACACCGACATGCAAATCGTCGGTCTGGAAGATATTACCCTCCACTACGCCCGCACCCTGGAAGCCTGGCGCGACCGCTTCCTGCATCGTATCGATGAGGTCAAGGCGCTGGGCTTCGACGATGTGTTCGTCCGGATGTGGGAGTTTTACCTGGCCTATTGCGAAGGCGGCTTCATGGAAAGAGTCATCGGCACATCGCAAATTCTGATGGCGAAACCTGGCTGCCGCGAATTGCCGGCAGTCGGCTGAGGGCTCACGCATCGCAACTTGCCCCGGGTAACACCCGGAGGTAGCGCCCGACGATAGCGCGGCGTCTCAAACCCCTCCGTGGGATGGCGCATCACCGGGCGTCCCCATGAGTATGACCCGCACTGGCGGGCCCGACCCTGTGTCCGGCCAGGCCCGCTCCAGGGCCAGGTAACCCCCGTCGGCTGAACGCAACGATACGTTTGGGACTGCTCATCGCGCAGAACTCTCTGTCTTGACAGCACTTCCCGGGATCACCGGGCAATCCGATTACCCCCGCATCGCGTAAGGTTCATCGAGTCCTGCAAAACGCAACCACAACCCCGGAAACCCGAGCAACCCGATGAACCCTAATCTTGCCAACGCGATACTTTTCCAACTGGGCTGGTTCGCCTGTGTACTCGGCGGTAACGCGCTCGCCCTGGTCTGGACCGTACCCTACTTGATTACCCACTTTACTTACATCAGCCGATTGCGCGGCGAGTGGTTGTTCGTAATCGGCCTCGCAGCCCTGGGGATCACGATGGATAGCCTCGCCATGGCAGCGGGCCTTTTTTCGATCCCGGGCACGCTGCCGTTCCCGATCTGGCTGGCATGTCTCTGGGTGATGATAGGCACCTTCATCCCCCATGGCCTCAGTTGGCTGGCTGGCAAGACGGTGCTGGCGATAGCCTTTGGCGCGGTGGGTGGGTGCCTCAGTTATTACGCGGGAATTCGCCTGGGACTTGCCCAAACCGATAACCTGCCGCTGGCCCTTACCTTCTGGGCGATTCAGTGGGGCATTATCATTCCCGCGGCGCTCTGGGTCGCCCAGCGCTGGCTGCTCAACCCCGCGCCGCAGAAATTGCGCCAAACCGCTAGTTGACGGGAGGATTTCACTATGGTCAAACAGAGTAATTGGCGGACGCTTTCAGCACTGCGCTCACTCACAGGGGTGTTGTTTGCCCTGATGCTAGCCCAGCCGGGGCTGGCCGACGATAGGCTCGAAGGCGCGGGCTCCCCGGGCCTGCTCACCGCGGTCGGTGAGGCCTTCGATACGAAAACAGGCGAGCTGGTTTATCGGGAATACCATTTTCGCCAACCGGGATCGGCCCTGGGTTCAGTCGAATACCGCGGCCCCGATCGGCAGTTGCTGGGCACCAAGTCACTGGATTTTCAGGCAGCACCCTGGGCGCCCGCCTTCCAGCAAATCGACCTGCGTACCGGGGAACTGATATTTGCTCGCTGGCAGGGAAGCTCGTTGACGCTGGGATACCGGGAGAGCCGCCGGGGCGAGACCCGGCAGGAGAAAGTGCCCAGCGAGGCGCTGGTAGCTGACGCCGGTTTTGACAATTTCATCCGGGCGCACTGGAACGACCTGCTCGGCGACCGGGAAAAGAGCTTCGCGTTCGCCGTTCCCACGCGCCTGGACACCCTCACCCTGGTCGCCCAGCGGCGGGCCTGTGAGGACGCATCGGCGGTTTGTTTTCGGGTCAAGCCGGACAACTGGTTTTTCGCCATGCTGGTAGACCCCATCGACCTGAAGTACGACGCCAACAGTCGGCAACTGCTGCAGTTTCAGGGTCTGAGTAACATCACCGATGCCAATGGTGATCCCCAGGTGGTGACGATTCGCTACCGCCATGCCGAGCCCGGCAGCTACCTCGCCGATGACCGGGCCCTGGGCCGCACACCGGAGCGTGCGTCCTCCTAGGTCTTGCCAGCCGCGCCATTCACGCTGTCGATTGAAGTACCCCGGCGATGCCGGGGAGCTACTTACATCGGGACGACTCCGGTCATAAATTCCGCGCCGAACACTGTGCGGATTCCCATGCTTTGTTATTATTCCTTTCTGGCCCTGCGAGACTCGCCCACTGCCGATACCGTCGCGGCCCCCCAGCGCCGGGGAAGCTTGCGCAGACTCTTTCGACACCTGTCTACAGCAAAGGAGTAGAACATTGGACACATCGTTTTCAGCCGAGGATATTGCCTTTCGCGACGAAGTGAGGCGTTTCTTTGCCGACGCCTACGACGACGAGCTGCGCGCTCGGATGGCAGACCCGGAAACCTTCAAAGCAGCTCTGATCGAATGGCAAAAGCGACTCTACGAAAAAGGCTGGATTGCACCCGGCTGGCCGACGGAATACGGGGGCACTGGCTGGAACGCCACGCAGAAATTCATCTACGAAACCGAGCGCTCCGCAGCGGCGGTACAGGACGTATTGCCCTTCGGTCTGCAGATGGTCGGCCCGGTCATTTACACCTTTGGCACCGAGGAACAGAAACAGCGCTTTTTGCCCCGCATCCTCGCCAGTGAGGACTGGTGGTGCCAGGGCTATTCGGAGCCGGATTCAGGCTCTGACCTCGCCTCGCTAAAAACCCGGGCGGTCCTCGACGGTGATCACTACATCGTCAATGGCGCAAAGATATGGACGACGTATGCCCAATACGCGGACTGGATTTTCTGTCTGGTGAGAACGTCCTCCGAAGGCAAGAAACAGCATGGCATATCCTTCCTCCTGATCGACATGAAATCACCCGGCATCAAGGTCAACCCGATCGTATCCATCGATGGCAAACACAGCCTCAACGAGGTGGAATTCAATGACGTCCGGGTTCCGGTCGCCAATCGTATCGGCGAGCAGGACCAGGGCTGGACCTATGCCAAGGCTTTGTTGGCCCATGAACGCACGGCGATAGCGGCCGTTGCCGACACCCAGCGCAAGCTCCGAGAGGTCAAGCAGTTTGCCTCGATCGAGGTCAACGCCGGAAAGCGCCTGATTGATGACCCGATGGTCCGGAAACGCCTTTCCGATATCGAAATCGAACTGATGGCCCTCGAATTCACCGAACTGCGGGTGCTGGCTTCGGTGGCGGCCGGCGGCGCGCCGGGAGCGGAGTCGTCCCTGCTCAAGATCAAGGGCACCGAGTTACAGCAGGCGGTGCAGGAACTGCGCATGGATGTGGCCGCCCACTACCAGGGCCTGTTGCCCAGTGATCTCAGCCCGGAACAAATCGGCCACAGCTTCGCCAGCGATGCGCGGGTGGACTACATGTACGGCCGCGCCGCGACGATCTACGGCGGGTCCAACGAAATCCAGAAAAATATTATCGCCAAGGCCGTGCTCGGCCTTTAGTGAATCCGCAATCGAGGTAGCAACAGCGATGAATTTCGAGTTTAGTGAAGAGCAAGCCATGCTGCGGGACAGCGTGGCGCGGTTTATCCAGGACAACTACGACTTTGACACCCGGCGGCTGATCGCGGAATCCGCCAATGCGATGAACAGCAACTATTGGCAGCAGTTCGCCGAGCTCGGCTGGCTATCGGTGCCGTTTGCCGAGTCCTATGGCGGTTTCGGCGGTGATGCGGTGGATATCATGTTGCTGATGGAGGAGTTTGGCAAAGGCCTGGTGCTGGAGCCCTATCTCGCCACCGTGGTGCTGTTCGGCGGGCTACTGCAAAAGTCCGGCAACGCGGCGCTGCAGGAGCATTGGATCCCCCGCGTCATCGACGGCTCGTGCCAGGGCGCCCTCGCCGCAACCGAGCGCCAGAGTCGCTACGAATTCAACGATATTGCGACCACGGCGAAAGCAGACGGCGATGATTTTGTCCTCGACGGGGAAAAGGTAGTGGTGCTGAATGGCTTTAACGCCGACCAACTGATCGTATCAGCCCGCAGCGCCGGCGAGCAAAGCGACAGCCATGGTATCAGCCTGTTTTTGCTCGCCGCTGACAGCCCCGGCGTAGAGCGGCTGGGCTATCGAATGATGGACGGGCAGCTGGTTGCCAACATTATCTTTAACGGTGTCCGGGTGCCGGCGTCCCAGTTGCTGGGAGAACTCCACGGCGGCCATCCCCTGTTGAAATCCGCCCTCCTCGACGCCAAGCTGGCGCTGTCCGCCGAGGCTGTCGGCATCATGGAGACCCTGAATGCCAAAACCCTGGAATACACCAAAACCCGCAAGCAGTTCGGGGTACCCATCGGCAGCTTCCAGGCACTGCAGCACCGCATGGTGGATACCTTCATGGCCTGCGAGCAAACCCGCTCACTGCTCTATCGGGCGGTCTGTGCCGTCGTCGACCAGAAGGATGATGCCGAAGCCGAAGTCCATGCCCTGGCGGTGATGGTTGCCCGCGCCGGCAAGCTGGTCGGCGGCGAAGCCACCCAACTCCATGGGGGCATGGGCCTGACCGACGAGTTGGACGTCACCCATTACGCCAAGCGGCTGATGATGATCAACGCCACCTTTGGCAACGGCGATTACCACCAGGCACGATTCAACGCCTTGCGCTACAGCGCCTAGTCGCCATACCTCACCGATATTTGGAATTCCCGGCGAGAGATTGTGCGCGGTGCGGGATTTTCCGACTAAGGGCATAGCCGTAGCTATGGCCGCAGGAGGAAGATTTCGCACAGCGTGCAAGATCCGGCGAGAAACCAAATAGGCGCCCTACACTACAATAACAGGCGCACCGAAAAAGCGATTGCCGAATCGATGAGGTAAGGCGCCTAGGAGTCTGGGCGGCAGAAGGGGAATATCGGATAATAAAGACTCTCCCTAAATAAGGATCCCGTATGGCCACCAGCTTCCGCCCTTACGCACCCGATCAAGAAATGTTGCTGCCACCCTCGCTGAGGGAGTGGCTACCCGAAGGTCACTTGGCCTATTTCATTGGTGACACGATCGACGCGCTGGACTTGAGTGCGTTCTTCGCGCGGTATGCTAATGGTGGTCCCCGCAACCAGCCCTTTAATCCAGTGATGATGGTTAAGGTGTTGGTCTACAGCTACGCGACCGGTGTTTTCAGTTCACGCAAGATTGAACGGCGGCTGCAGGAGGATGTGGCCTTTCGTTTACTGGCGGCGGGCAACTTTCCCCGTCACCGCACGATCCGGGATTTCCGGGCACAACATCTGGATGAGCTGTCGGCGCTGTTCGTGCAGGTCGTCAAAGTGGCGCAGGAGTTGGGACTGGTCAAGCTGGGAACCGTGGCGATTGACGGGACCAAGGTGAAGGCCAACGCCAGTCGGCACAAGGCGATGAGTTATGCGCGTATGCAGCAGGCTGAAGCGGAATTGAAGGCGCAGATCGATGAATTGCTGGAGCGCGCCAAGCGTACCGATGCCAATGAGGCCGACGAGGCCGATCTGGACCTGCCGGCGGAAATCGCGCGGCGCGAAAATCGCCTTCAGGAGATCACCGCAGCGCGGGAACGCCTGGAGCAGCGGCAGCGCGAGGCAGACACAGCGAGAGGTCGCAGTGAGGACGATGACCGGCGTCCGCGGGGCCCTGACGGCAAACCGAAAGGGGGCCGGTACAAGCGAGACTTCGGCGAACCTAAACCGAAGGCACAGGAGAACTTCACGGACCCCGACAGCCGTATCATGAAGCGCACGGGGGGCGGTTTTGATCAGAGCTACAATGCGCAGACCGCGGTCGACGACACGGCCCAAATCATTGTGGCTGCGGAGCTGAGCAATAACGCTGCCGACTCTGCTCAGCTGCTGCCGATGCTCAATGCCATCAACGATGTGCTCGGTTCTGTGCCCGGACAAACCCTGGCCGATGCGGGTTACCGCAGCGAGCAGACCTTTGAGCAAGCACAGGATATTGAGACGGAACTGGTCGTCGCCTTGGGCCGGGAAGGCAAGCAGCAGTCGGGTGTCGATGCCGGTCGTTATCCACATACAGCGGCGATGGCTGGCAGGCTGCAGAGTCAGGAAGGGCAGGCCGCTTACAGGCGGCGCAAATGGATCGCCGAAGCCCCTAATGGCTGGATCAAGAACGTACTTGGATTCCGGCAATTCAGCCTGCGTGGTCTGGAGAGGGTGCAGGCGGAATGGAAGCTCGTTTGCCTGGCGTTAAATCTACGCCGTATGAGCGCGTTGTGCACCGCGTGAAGGGCAAAAGGAGGCAGTTAGGACGTTTATAGCCCGGCTATTTGGCAGCAGGACTGAGGGCCACCACCATGATCGCATGGACTCAGTCACCCCAATTTGGCGGGCCGGGCAAAATTAACCAGGCCGGTCGTTTATGGCGATCTAAAAATGGTCTACTGCCCAGACTCCTAGTCAGACTGGCGCCCTGCCCGGCACCAGTCACCGCTGCCGGCTTGTGGCAGCAGCGTCCGCCGTAAGTTTTGCAGTTCCGTCAAAGCAGATCCCTGATACGGAAATACAGCATGCCCAGGGCGAGGAGCTGGCTGTCAAGGGTTTCTCCGAAAGGCAGACGCCGGTGCCTGATGCGCTGGAAGAGATCAAACCGCTCCAGGGTGCCGCCAATGGCATCGGCAAGGATTTCGCCCATGGCATGGGTGGCATTGACGCCATGACCGGAGTACCCCAGGGCATAGTAGACGTTGCCCTGCAACCTGCCCACCAGGGGCACACGATTGACCACGATACCGATATTGCCACCCCACGCGTAGTCGATGCGCTTGCCCTTAAGCTGCGGGAAAATGCGCAGCATACGGGGCTCGATGCTGGCGCGAATGGAGCGGGGAGCATGGCCTGAATAGTTGCAGCGTCCACCGAACAGCAGGCGACGGTCTGCAGACAGGCGAAAGTAATCCAGCACATGATTCGGGTCGCAGAACGCCAGGTCCCGGGGGTTCAGGGCCGCAGCCTCTGCCGCAGACAGCGGTTCCGTGGCGATAATGTAACTGCCGGCGGGGAACACCAGTCCGCCAAGACGGCGCATTTCCAGTCGCTGGTAGGCATTACCGGCCAGGATCACTGCATCGGCGCGAACTTCGCCTGAAGGTGTTCGCAGTAGCGGCCTCGCGCCGTGCTCAATGTCCAGCACCTCGGTATCCTCGTAGAACCTCACCCCATGCTGCACCGCTGCCGCGGCCTCGCCCAGGCATAGATTCAGGGGATGCAGGTGGCCACTGCGCCTGTTGACCAGGCCGCCGATATAGGCCTTGCTGCCGATAAAGTCCTGAACCCGCTCCCGTTCCACCCACTCCAGGTCATCGCCGAAGCCGCGCTGCAATAGCGTTTCGTAGTCCTGCCGGAACCCGCGCATGTGCCGCGGCTTGAGGGCGACATCCATGTAGCCCCACTTCAGGTCGCAGTCGATGGCATACTTCTTTACCCGCTCCCTGACCAGGGTGTTGCCGCGCCAGGCGATGTCCCAGACCGCGTCCGCTGCTGCAGTGCCGAGCTGCTTCACCATGTGCGCCTGGCCACTGATGCCACCGATCAGCTGGCCTCCATTGCGGCCCGAAGCGCCCCAAGCGATACGGTTTTGCTCCAACACAACCACCCGGTAGCCCCGCTCCGCCAGGGTCAATGCGGTAGCGATGCCGGTAAAACCCGCGCCACAGATGCACACGTCACAGTCGACGCTTCCCGCCAGCAGCGGGTAATGGGTATCCCGACTGCGGGTTGCAGCGTAGTAGGATTCAGTATGGGGTTCTGCCATAGCCAGCGCCTCCTCCGGGATGCCGTCTGTTCACTGCGCGGCCTGGGCCGCGGGCAAAGCGGTCGCTGAAAAGTTGCCCTGATGGGCTGGCCGGCATTGCCGCTCTTCTAACCGTCATGTTATAAGCATCCGGAAATCACTGGTCCAAGGAAAAAACATGTCAACAAAAGTCGTTGCTTCCATTCTCTATACCGTGCTGATAGTTGTAGCGCTTTTGAACCCCGGGACGCAAATCAGCCAATGGATCGTGTGGTTGTTCATTGCGCTGCTGGTTGTCCATTTGGTCGAGTTTTTTCTGAAAAAAGATGTTATGCAGGCGGCGGGCGGCTCGATGGGCCATCACTTTGTGCAGACAATGTTATTCGGTTTTATGCACTGGAAGCCACTGATGCGTAAACCCTGAAGGTGGCCGCTTCTCGGCCGGGAGAGCACTGCGCCCAAATTCGACAGGCGCCGTTTTTGATGGACGCCTGGCTATATATCAGGCTCTATCGTCGCGAATTTTGTAGCAGGAATTGTGATTAGATCACCAACGAGCAATTACAGCGACGCAGAATTCTGAACACGCCCTGACTCCAGATTTACATCCAGCATACACAGATATATGCCGGGACCTGCGCCTGGAGGGTCGAGCGTGGTGACGACTAACCGGTGGCCGCTGTTGACAAGAAAGTGGGTGCCCAAGTAAAACCCCGTTGCAGTGGTTTGCCCTAGCCCTTTGTTTCCATTAATGCTTTTACTGCCAATCCCGGTGAAGACCGAAATTCTTCCGTTTGACCACAGGATTTACCCATAAGCGGATGCTAATAAAGAATAACTGCCCTATAATATACGCACTTAATACATGGTTTTTGGCTGTGATTTGAAAGGGAGTTATTGGCATGATGCCCCTGTTCAAAGTTTCACTCGTTCTATGCCTGACAATCCTGGCTGCGGCTTGCAAAGTCGCCGTTCTGGTCGTTGAGGGTGGCGAGGTGCATTCGAAAGGTTCAGGTACCTGCGCCGAGGGTGCGATATGCATGGTCGAGGTGAGCGGTACCGATTTTTCTGACGCCTTCACCGCAGTACCCAATCAGGGCTGGTATTTCGCCCGCTGGTATAAGGGAGGGGGTTTCCTGTGTGGTAGTGTTACCGATCCCACTTGTGTTGTATCGACGGTGGGCACGGCCGGCAATACGGCAATTGAAGCCATTATCGCATCAGATGAAACCTTCTATCTGATGCCGGTATTCGAGAAAAGCACGCTTATCGAAACGGCTCCCGAAGGGTTGGATTTCTACCGTCCGCCCACGCCCCTGCCCGGCGACAATGGCGATGTCATCTGGGCCAAACCCCTGGCATCGGTAGCAAACGGCAGCATCTGGCAAGTACTCTACCGCTCGCAATCCACCAATGGTGCACCGGTCGCCGTGTCCGGGTGGCTTGGTATGCCGGAGGGCGTGCGACCGAAGGAGGGTTTTCCTCTGGTCGTGTTTGGCCATGGCACGACCGGGCTGGCCGATCACTGCGCGCCCACCCAGCGCTCAAACCCGAGAGAAACCATTGCCCTGCTGGAGGACTTTTTAGCCCGGGGCTATGCGGTGGCGGCCACAGACTACGACGGCCTGGGCACACCCGGTCTACATCAGTACCTGGTAGGCCCCAGCCAGTCCTACAGCCTGCTGGATTCAGCCCGCGCTGCGCGGCGCCTTGCCGGTGCCGGCAACGAGCTGATCCTGTTCGGTCACTCCCAGGGCGGTCACGCAGTGATTCTGGCTAACGAAACCGCGGCCAGCTATGCCCCGGACCTAAAAGTGCTGGGCACGATTGGGTCGGGTGCCGGGGTGACCGACGAGTCGGCCAAGCTGCTGACTTTCCTGCAACAGACCCAGTACAAGGGCTATGTGGTGATGATGGCTCTGGCTCAGCGGGCTGCGTACGGCCCGCTGGAGTCGCCCTTGTCCCTGTGGTTAACCGAAGAGGGTATCAGGGCTTCTGCGGCACTCGATACCATCTGCGTCGACGGACTGATCGCTACCTACGGTTCGCTCAATAGTTACGATCTGTTCGTCCCCGGGGCACCGCTGCCCAAGGCAACGGTCGATGTCGATTACAGGGATTCCATCCCCGGGCTGAAGCCGGGGGCATCGCCACTGCTGATGCTTAACGGGCGCGCAGATGACCTGTTGCCGCGGGAACTGGTTGTTTCCTGGGTAGAAGATACCTGTGACAGGACGGGCATGGCCATACAGCTCGAGTGGTTTGATACAGGGCACCGAGTGCCTTATGAGGACCCCCAGGCCGCTGCAGCGGTGATTTTTCCCTGGATTGAAGCACGCTTTGCCGGCGCTTCGGCCCCGTCAAGCTGCGGGAATGTGCCCTATTCCTGATTCGTCAATACTTAGAGCCTGCGTATTCCGGCGAAGATGAACACCGATTCCGGACGAACGCGAACACCTGGTTTCTCAACGCATCACGTAGTCGGGTTTTCAACCTAGGTGTTCACCATGCGTCAACTCCCCCAGTATTTTTCGCATGGATTCTCCCTTGAGCGGCAGTCGGTGGGCATTGTGCATGAGCCTGTCGAGAATAGCATCGGCGAGGGTGTTGTCGCCGATACTGGTGTACCACTGGTCGGTGGGTAGTTGGCTCATGATCAGCGTTGAAATATGTCCATGGCGGTCATCCATGATCTCCATAAGATCGTTACGATGAGCCGACGTCAGCGGTTCCAGTCCCCAATCATCGATCACCAGCAATTGAACTTTGGATAGCAGCTTCAAACAAAATCCACTTTTTCTATAAAGCAGTAAGTAAAAAAACGGATCACATCGAGTTTTTCCTTTCCGCGATCCGCTTTTTTTCTCTTTAACGCAAGCTGCTTATCTTTGTCACTTTGTCGGTGATAGTTTAGCGACCACGCCGGCCTCGGCCATGTGGTGTGACGGTGATGTGATATGTAACATCTACCTCAAAAAATGGCTCACCCGTCTCCGGATCACAATAATCACCACCAAATTCTATAACATGCTTGCCCACTGACAATGGCGGCACCAAAGCCCAGTAGCCCTCGGTGACTGTTTCTTCATCTGCCAGACCTGGATAGAATGGTGGAAGATCGCTGGCAACCTCTGCAGGGAACGCTCCCGACTGCGCTCGCACGTACCCTGTCGGCACTCCATCTATTTCGCTGTATAGATTGCAAGGAAGGTCATTATAGGCTTCCTCAAGCACATCTTGCTTCTCCTGCACCGTGCATCCTTCTTCTCTATCGCAATCACCCGGTACGTTCATGAAGATGGCATTCACGAGCGGGTAAAATAGCGGCCGTCCTGGCGGTACACTGCACTCACGCTCGGCCGAGCCGCCCTGAGTACCTGAAAGAAACCAAACGTGACCGTTATTGTCCAAACTGCAATCTATTTCACCCATAGAGCTAGAGGGATGCTCGTTCTCACCGACCTCAAACTCCAACCACCATGTCGACCATGCCGCCGCCCACTCTCCATACGTTTTCCCGAAAGCATGCGCTTTCTCGGGCATAGTCATGCCCCGAGATGACATTGCATCTTTGTTAAATAAACCCAAAGAATCCCCGGCCTGCACTTGGGGGGCCGCAGCCAAAATTGCCATTAGCACTGAAAAATTCCAACGCCGAAATATCATGAGACTATCCTCCATCCATATTAAAAAACGCACAACCGACATTTCATGCCATGAAATATACTCATAGAGACTGTGCTCCCCGAAGCGCGGTATCAGCCAGAGCGATTCGGGAATGAAACCTCAATCTACGACTAGTACACACACTTTTAGTATGTATTTACAGATTGAAGAGTGCAATACCGAAATGCGTAGGATTAGGGGTGAGGTGAGTTAAATATATTGACGAAGATCAATAAAACCCGAGTTGGGGGCTAGGTTGCACGAATTGTCGACAGGCAGGAAGGGGTCGTCTACCGTCTTATGTACCAGCCCAAGTCGAACGACAGCTTTCGAAAATAGGAGTCAGCCAGGCGCAACCAGAGCATGGCTCTGGCGACTTCGGAAACTTGCCATCAAGAGACTTTCGCTACTGTTAACTCGAGCATTGCTGATCACAACACGCTTGAAATCAGAATCTACGGCATCCATTCAAAGTATTCAGGGTCGATATTATCAGTGATTTTTCTTTGCCCAATACCATCCGGTCAGATAAAACCAGCTGAGATTGATCTCCCTTCATCGATAGGTATAAGATCACTGCTGTCCCATAAACGATGATCAAAAAAAGGCCTGAAAACCGCCTTGTTTTGTTACAATGAAGCTGCTAAAAGTCATTGAAAAAGAAGAAGGAGTGCAGGCCTTAGCTCACAACAATACCGTGTTTTCTCAGTTGCTCAAACTGTTCCCGAGACATGAATTTGAAACGCTGGCCAATCAGCGTCACGTGGGACGACAACTACGCAAAATGAACCGCTGGTCGCAGTTTGTCTCCATGGCGCTTGCTCAACTGTGTGGACGTGCCAGCCTCCGCGATGTGGTCGGCAACATCGCCGCTCAGAAAGCCAAGCTTTACCATTTTGACATGGCCTCCGTCAGTCGTTCATCCTTGGCCTGAGTCAATGAAAGGCAAACCTGCTCGCTGTACGAAGATCTGTTCGCCAGACTTCTATCGCGATGCCAGGTTCTTGCACCTCGCCACGGCTTCCGGTTTAAAAACAAGCTGTATTTCCTTGACGCCTCCACCATTGACCTGTGCCTGAGCGGCTTCCCCTGAGCGAAGTTCCGCACAACAAAAGCCGCCGTCAAACTCCATGTCGGTCTCGACCATGATGGCCTTCTCCCAGCCCTCATGACAGTATATTGGGTAATGCACAAATGCGCATTGGCCATCAGTGTCAGACAGGGATGACAACCGGACATTGATCCAGATCAAACGCCCCGGAATATAACCATATATTTTATAGGTATTCGGCGCCCGGTAGTTTGCCCCTTGCGGGCTGACCGTGGAGCTGCCCCTGAAATCCATCGCCGAGCCCAAATAAATTGATATAGTGTCATCCAGATGACAGATTGCGTTTGGGCAACCGGTTAGGATCTGCAAACGGTTTGACGACAGAAATCTACTGGAGAAAAACATGAGTCAACAACAAGCAACCTTCACTGCAATGACCGGGGCCAAACCCGAAGACTGGGGCATCATCGCCGACCATATGCGCGATTTCAGCCGTGAACTGCCCGCCAGGGTCATCGCCCACCTTGAGCTCCTGCGCGGCGATTATGGCGGTTACCCGGTGGATCGGCTGGAGCACTGCCTGCAAACCGCAAGCCGGGCCCATCGCGACGGCCGCGACGAGGAATACGTGGTCTGCGCCCTGCTCCACGATATCGGCGACACCCTCGGGCCGAGCAACCACGCCGACATCGCCGCCACAATTCTCGAGCCCTACATTTCTGAAGAAAACCACTGGATCATCAAGCACCATGGCATATTCCAGGGTTACTATTTCTTCCACCATGTCGGGCTCGACCGCAACCTGCGCGACAACTACAAGGATCACCCGTATTTCGACGCGTGCGCCGAGTTTTGCCACCTTTACGACCAGAACAGCTTCGATGCCGATTACGAGAGTGAACCCCTGGAATTCTTTGTACCCATGGTGGAGCGGGTGTTGTCGGCACCGAAGAAATCACTGTACAAGGCTGCGATGCAGGCGTCGGAGTAAGGCGACGCTGACCCGGCGATCGCGGTCTCACGCCATCGAAAAGGAGCCACAGTATCTTGAAACAGCCAACGCCCCCGTGGCTCAGCGAACTACCCACGGCGTTCAGGAATTACTGCGCCGGTCGTGAGTTGGAAGAAGTCGAGTGCATTGTGCCGGACCTGGCTGGCATGTCCCGGGGCAAGGCCATGCCACTGAGTAAGTTCAGTCCGACCCAGGAGATGTACCTGCCCATCTCCATTTTCTACCAGACCATCACCGGCCAGGACGTGGCGATGGATATCACCAATCAATGGGCCGAGAGTGATGTCGTGCTCAAGCCCGACATGGCCACCGCCAGGGCGGCACCCTGGGCACCGGACGCGCGCCTGCAGATCATCCACGACATGTTCGACCAGCGGGGCAAGCCCATCCGGGTGGCCCCGCGCAACGTGCTGCGGCATATTCGCAAGCTCTACGCGCGCCAGGGTTGGCGGCCGGTGGTGGCTCCCGAGCTGGAGTTTTACCTGGTTCAGCCGAATCTCGATCCCAACGAGCCCATCCGCCCCCCGGTGAGTCGCACCGGTCGCCAGGGCACTGCCAACCAGTCCTACTCGATGTCGGCGGTCGATGACTACGGCCCGGTCATCGATACCATGTACGACTATGCCCGCGATGCGGGCCTGACGATCGACACCCTGATTCAGGAGGACGGTGCCGGTCAGGTCGAAATCAACCTCTTTCATGGTGACCCGGTGGCACTGGCTGACCAGGTATTTTACTTCAAGCGGCTGATACGGGAGGCCGCACTCAAGCACGGCGTGTTCGCGACCTTCATGGCCAAGCCCATGCGCGACCAGCCCGGCTCCGCCATGCATGTTCACCACAGCGTGGTGGACATCGACAGTGGAAAAAACATCTTCAGCGACAAGAAAGGTCGAAGCAGCAAACACTTCATGCACTTCATCGGTGGTTGCCAGCATTACCTGCCCCAGGCGATGCCCCTGCTGTCCCCCTATGTAAACAGTTACCGTCGCTTCGAGCTGGCCAGCAATTCCAGCGCCCCCACCAATTTTTCCTGGGGCTATGACAACCGCGCCACCGGCCTGCGGGTACCCAACGCCGGGCCCGCTGACAGACGACTGGAGAACCGGGTGGTTGGCGTCGACTCCAACCCCTACCTGTCCATTGCGGCGGGGCTGGCCTGTGGCTATCTGGGCATGATGAACAAGCTGAAACCCGGTACCCCCGCCGCCGGCGAAACCGATGACGACCGCTACTCGATTCCCACCACGCTGGAACAGGCGCTGACCCTGTTTGACCAGGCCAGCGATTTACACGGGGTACTTGGGAAGGATTTCTGTCGCGTCTACGCCGCAGTGAAGCGCGAGGAAGCAAGGCTGTACCGGCGCGAGATCAGCCCCTGGGAAAGGGAGCATTTATTGTTGAACGTTTAGCCACAATATCTCACCGATATTTGGAATTCTCGGCGAGCGATTGTGCGCGGTGCGGGATTTTCCGACTAAGGGCATAGCCGCAGCTATGGCCGCAGGCGGAAGATTTCGTAGAGCGTGCAAGATCCGGCGAGACACCCAATAGGCACCCTGTGCGACAATAACAGGCACGCCGAAAAAGCGATTGCCGAATCGGGTAGAGATAGGGCGGTTAGGGGTAATACCGATGTTCGATGAAGCGAAGCTCAGACAGGCCGAGATGCAGTTTCTGGCCAGCTACCCCGGCGGTTTTGCCGACCCGGAACTGGTGAAAGTCGGCAAGAAGCACCGCATGGAACAAATGGTGGCCCTGGCCCGGGAATGCTTTTCTCCCCGCGCCTGCGAGGACGTCGCGGCAAGCGCCGACAATATGGTCAAGGTAGTCAGCCGATCCTCCATGGTGTCGATGTATGAAAAGCCCAGGTTCCGCGACTTCGTCAAACGCCTGCGGGAACCGGAGAAGGCTTTCATGGTGGGCGCCCTCCATCAGTTACTCCACGGTGATCAGCAGTCCGGCTTCGAGGCCCTGGTGGACATCCTGCAAACCGAAAAGCTGGCCAAGTGGAGCCTCGTCAGCATCATCCCCGCCTATTACGCCCCCGACACCGAAGTCTTTGTCAAGCCGACCACCGCCAAGGGCGTCATCAGGTACCTTGAGGTAACCACGCTGGAATACAAACCCAGGCCCACCTGGGGGTTTTATTGCGGGTATCGCGACCTGGTCAACCAGGCGAAACGCCAGGTCGACCCTTCCCTGTCGCCCTCCAATGCGGCGTTTTCGGGATTCCTGATGATAGCGCTGTCACAGGCGAACGCTGACGGCGCTGATGCTGTATAAGCGGCATTTCGTTTTACCCCATCCAGGGAGAATGGCACTGACTTAAGCCGATTCGGGTGTCTACCTCGGCAGGACCTTCGCCGACAGGGATGTCGGCGCAGAACCCCAGGGAACGGTTTACGGCGTGTCCTGACGGGGTAGATGCCCGCAGCGGCGCTTTGAAAACCCTATGCATTTCTCCTTAAGTCAGTGCCATTCTATCCAGGGAGTAATCTCCGGCACAGGCCGGGGCAACTGGCCTGGCGCAAAACGCCTACTGTAAGGTAACGGCCCTGGCAGCGCCTTCAGGGCTTTATAGCGCCGCCCCCGGGGGAAGACTGCGGGGCGCCTGCCCCATCAACTGCTTCGCCAGCGCTCGTATTCGCGCCATGGTCAGCGGCTCTTTCGAGGCCATCATCAGGCGAGTCAGGTCCATCATATCGGCATCGCCATCAGTGGCAGTGTCCAGCTCCTCATCCAGGTCGTGCAACATCGCCACCGCCCGCGCTGTAATCTCGCCCTTGGAGTCGGCACTGTAAAGGCTTTTGGCCTGCTCGCCCCGTTTGCGAAAATGGCGAATAGAGCGCTGGTAGCGACTCTCGGACAGCGTTCCCGACTCGCGGAGAACGCGCAGCGACAGGTATTCTGCCAAACCCTCGTCGATCCAGTCCTCCTCCTGGGCCGCGTCGACCGGGAACAGGACGTGGGCCACTTCATGCATCAGCGGACTGCTGCCATCCTCACTGATCAAGGCCAGGTCGGAGTGAATAAACAACGAATTGGGCGCCGACAACCCCCCGCGCCACAGGGGGTCGGGACCGGAAACGATGAGCAGGCGGGAGGGCACAGCGGGGGCTTCCGCGACAAACCACGGCAGGTTCCAGCGCAACAGTGCCAGCATCGAGACCCGCTGCGCGCGGGCACCCACCGGGGCCGCCACCGCAACCTTGACATCCGCTATGGTTTCCCGCCGCACACCGATCCGCCCTGCCAGAATCCAGCCGGTGGGCCGGTCGAAACGGAAATCCGGTTTGTCGACCAGCCAGTCGCCCTTGCCTTTGCCCTTGCGATCCTCGCGATACGGGGTAATCGCACTCCAACCCTCGGGCAGGATGAGTCGCAGGCGGCTGTTTGATTTCGCCGTAATCGCATCATCCACCCGGGTTGTGGGAAACAGGTCATCACCCCGAAAGATCGCCCAGTCCGGCGTCACAAGGGCATCAAAAGCCTTGCCCCGGGGCTGGGTTAAAACCACTTCATAGCGCAACTGTGAACGCCCCTTGGTCGGCTCCCAGTAAAGCCGACCGTCCTCCCGCTGACTGGTCTTGCCATCGGCGCCCAGCAACCGGTATTGGTCCCCTTTCATGCGCAGGGCCATCTCGGGCAAAACAAGGCGGGTCTGGTCGATAGTCAGACTGCCGGTGGCGGTGTCCTTGCCGGCCTCCAGCTGCAGTTCAAAAATGGCGTCGTAATCCTTGTCGCCGCCGGCCTGTGCTGCGGTGGTGACCAACAGCAAGGTCAAACTGGCAAAACGCCGTGCAATTGAAAATTGGAACATGACTAACCGGTCTCCGCTAGGAAAAACGCCTTCGCCGGCGCAGTTTATCGGGATCGAACACCCACTGTCGATAAGCACCGCCGCATCCACCGGGGGCATGGGTGGCGAGCCCGGCCCGTCAGTCATCCTGAGCGTATCGGCCCGCGGGGATGAAAAGAGGCGGTCATTTGGCGAGCAGGGACTGGCTGGCGCCGATACGACGCCCGCTTCGTCTGCGCTTTTTCGGCCGGTTCTCTACTCGCGCGAGGCCAGCGCAGGTGGCAGGAAATCCCGGGACACGCGCTTGGTCAGGGTATAAATTCGGCGCATCTGGTCGACGAAAGACATCTGCAGCCTGACCAGTTCGACATAGTTGTCGTCATCCACCGTTAACCGCTCGGCCTTGCGGGCCAGAATGTTTTCGGATAGAGCCCTGACATCGTCTTTCAGCAACATCACCGACTCCGCGGCATTCTGGTCATTGGCTTTGACAGCTTGCACCGTTTGTTCCACGGCCTCGACAACCGTGGCGTAGAGCTCACGTAACATGGCCCGGGTTTCATCACCCGATCTGGAACCCAGCGCTACTGCCTTGCGGGCGATGTCGACCAGGTCGGTCTCGATCACATCCGCCAGGTTCTCAAAATTATCAGCGGCGCTCATCAGGACCTGGAACTCCTGGCTCTCCTGCGACGTTAAGGTGCCCGCTCGCAGTTTGGCGAGGTAACTGATAATTGCCGCCTCCAGGATATCGACCTCGTCATCGCGCCGCTCAAGTTTATCCAGGGCTTCAAGGCTGCGGCCATCGAGCGCCGGAATCAGCATTTCCAGCATCTCGATCACAATGTTACCGACCCGCCCGAGCTCCATTCGCACCTGTTGCAGCGCCAGTGACGGCGCAATCAATGCCGACTCGTCAAGATACTTCGGTTCGATAATCACCCCTTCCGGTTTTTCCCGATCTTTTATCAGCCATTCGGCAAAGCGGGCAAACCAACCCGCGAAACCGATGAACAAAACGGTATTGATGACATTGAAAATGGTGTTCGCATTGGCGATCTGGCGCGGAACCTCGGCGGCCGCTCGCGCCTGTCCGGTCAACTCCGGGCTCGACGGCGACATCCCCACGGTGATATCAACCAGCAGCCATATCAGGGGTAACCAAAGCAACACGCCCAGCACATTGAAAGTCACGTGTACCATAGCCGTTCGCACCGCCTCGGTGGATTTGGCGCTGAGAATTCCCATTAACCCGGTGGTCAGGGCCGAGCCGATATTCGCGCCCAGTGCCAGTGCTATCCCGGCGGGCAGACTGAGCAGGCCCTCGCTGGCCATGGCGATGGCGATTCCCACCGTGGCGGCAGACGATTGCACCACGGCGGTAAACACGGCACCGGCGAGGATTCCCGCTATCGGTCGCTCCAGACCTTTAAGGATCTCCAGGAAAGGCTCAAAGTCCCGCAGCGGGGTCATGGCAGTGCTGATCAAACCCATGCCATAGAAAACCAGTCCAAGGCCCATGATCATCATGCCGTAGTATTTGATTTTCTCCTGCTTGGCGGTAAACAGCATGAAAAAGCCTATCGCCACCGGGCCCAGTGAGTAGGCGGAAAGGTCGAATGCCAGCAGTTGCGCCGTTACCGTGCTGCCGACGTTGGCGCCCATGATAACGCCCACCGACTGGGCCAGGGTCATCATGCCGCCGCTGACGAAGCCCACCACCAGTAGCGTCGTGACCGTCGAAGAGTTGAGGATGCCCGTGACCAGGGCCCCGGTTAGTGCTCCGGTGAAGCGATTCTTGGTCAGCTTGCCCAGCACTTGCTTGAGCGCCTGGCCCGCCGCCTTGGTCATACCCTCGGAAAGCTGTTGCAGGCCCGCCAGGAACAAGGCCAGGCCGCCAAACAGGCCCAGCCCGAGTTGCAACCAGTCGGGTGACTCCGGGACTGGTTCGCTCCCGGCCGCGACCGCGGTGAAAGCGACAGCGAGTAGCATGATGCCTATACCGGTTCGCAGCGCGCTCGCGGTGGCAAAGGATGACAGGTCATAGCTGGTATGTGGTGTCATTGTTAACTCCTTTATTTTTATTAGTTTTTCGCACAGCGCCCCGAAATCTAAAGCCGGCCGGTAACACAGGCTGACCCACCTACCAGGCTTTGTCTTTATCCGTATTCCAGGGCGCCCGCTACAAATACGGTCGCTTTTTTTCAGCGCCCGGTAGTGCCAACTGCCAAGCTGTCGCCACCGCGCCACACTTTACCGGCTGGGACCCCTACTGTGCAAATCAAGCCCCTTTACCCCCGGGAATCAGCTCAGCTCTGTTCCACGGCCTTGCCCATACGTAGTTGGCCCACCAGATGGGGCTTTTCGCCCTTTTCGTCCCGTATTTCGAACCGGCTGCCGTCGGCGTCGCTCTGGCTCAGCAGCGTAACCGTCGCCGGCAGAAAAACGGGCAGCTTGAAAGCGACATCAATGCTCACAGGCCAGGGGCCGTCCTGGGGCTGCAACTGGGCGAGGGCGCGACTCTTGCTCCACATGCCGTGCATGATATGGCGCTTGAAACCCATGGCTTTTGCGGTCAAAGGGTACAGGTGAATGGGATTTAAATCACCCGAAACCAGGGCGTACTGGCGGCTTTTGTTGGCAGCCAGATGCCATGTCACGGCTTCGGTAAACTCAGCTGGCTGTGCAGCGTCCTTCTCCTCTTTGACCCCGGTCCCGCCACCGAGTACCAGCATGACGCTGACGTCATCCCAGACCAGCTCGCCGCCAATTCTTACCTCGGTGGAAAAGCTCACCTCATGGCCCTTTGCAACCCGCTCGGTCTCTCCCAGGCGGACTGTCATTTCCATGACTTCATCGATACCGATTTTTCGCTGCTGGCGAATGCGGTTTTTTATATGCACCGCGCCCACAGGAGAAAAGGGAAACTCGGGCTGGATCATCAACTGGAGGTGAAGCCCAAAGGCCATGACATGGGGATAGGTCAGGGGCACATCGTCAGTCTCCGGGAAACCACAGACCGACTGGTATTTTGCCAGCCTCCTCGGGTTAACACGCACCGAGCTGACAACGATGGCGAGGGGCGATGATGCCGGTTGACGCTGCTTTTTCTTGCGCGTGGTGACCGCCTGCGCCAGGGTCAGCCCCACATTGGGTAGGGACTCCAGTCTTATCCCCCGTGGCTTCACTGTCACTCCTTGCTGCCTCCGCTACGCCCGATTTGGCTCAATATACGCGCCGCGGGCCGCGCCTACCAGCACGAGTCGCTGCAAAGTGAACAGGCAACGAGGGGGCCCTGGTTGCCCCGCCGGACACTTTGTCAGTAGCACCGAAATCTGCGTTACAGAAAGCGCCTGGGGCGGCCGCCACCCCTTTCAACCGGCTGGGCTGAGCGTACCCACCTGCTCGAGCCCCCCCGCGTCGAGCCTCAGCACCACGGCCTGACCCGAGCGGGGCACAATGCCGGTCAACGCCGTTATATTGACCTGATGCGTCACCATGACGATTACGCCGGGAGCATCCGCCTCGGACTGCAGGTATTGCCTGAGCTGAGCGGTTTGGGCCGGCGCTTTGTCGCGCTCACGAAAAAAGGAGTTGAGCAGCGGGAATGGGGTCACATCGCCGACCCCCATCAGTGCAGCGGTTTCCAGGCAGCGACACCACTGGCTGCTGAGCAGCGCTCGAACTACGACCCCCCGCTGGCGAAACGCCTCACCGATCTGTCGTGCCTGGGCCTCACCTTCGGCGGACAGATTCCGCTGGGTGCCGCAATCCGTCAGCGTAAAGTTCGCCGGATCACCCACCCCCGGCGCCAGCGCATGGCGCAGCAACACCACGTAGAGGGCATCCTCCGGCGCTTGCAGCGCATCCCACGGCGAACGGCTGGAATCGTTTTCAGCGGCCGACTCGACAGCACCCGCCGGGGTTTGGGCGAGTGCCAACGGAAACAAGCCCGGGCTGATTGCGGCCATCCACAGCAGAGCGGCGGCAAGGCCCCGGCAGCGAGGGAAAAATAGAAGTATCAGTGCCGACATCGAGATCCACTCCTGGTGACAGTCTGTTCGTCGGCTTGAGCCTGACGAGTTACGGGCGATCGAAACCGCGGGTTGGGCCTGGGGGAGCGCTGGACGCTTACTGGCCCGTAAAAACGGCCTTGCGCCCTTCGAAAAAGGCCGCGGTTCCCTCGGCAAAATCGGCACTGGCAATACAGTCGTTCTGCAGATCCGCTTCCTGGTCGATGCTTTGCTCCAGCGTGTTGAGGGGAGCCCGTCTCACCAATTGCTTGAGATGTCGCTGGGCCAGTGGAGCGCAGGCCGTTAGTTTTTCAGCCCAGGCGCGGGTTGCACTGTCGAGCTCTTCGTCCGCGACCACCCGGTTGGCGAGCCCCAGGTCGATACAATCGCTGGCTGACAATTTTTCGGCCTCTAGCATGACCTGGAACGCTCGCTTGCGCCCCAGCTGATGCACCAGATGCCAGCTTGCCCCACAATCCGGCACCAGGGCAATCGCGGCAAAGGCCTGGTAGATATAGGCGGTGTTCGCCATGATGGTCAGGTCGCAGACCATGGCCAGAGCACTCCCGGCTCCGGCAGCCGCACCACGAACCGAAGACAGGGTGATCTTCTCGGAGTGGTACAGCGCCAGCAGTACCGGCTTGTAGGACTCCTTGATCTGCTGGTCGACACTGTCGTAGCGGGGCCGATAATCTTCGGTGAGATCCGCACCGGCGCAAAAGGCCCGGCCACGCCCGCCCAGCACGATCACCCGCACGTCGCTGTCGGCGTTAGCCCTGTCGACCGCTGCCAGCAGCTCCCTGCGCATTACCTCGTTGACCGCGTTCAGGGCCCCGGGTCGGTTCAGGAGGATAGTGGCGACCCGGTTTTCAACCTGGTAGCTGACGGTTTCATCGGCAGACATGGCGGCCCCCTTCAGTGCCTCGTTCTGTTGGTTCTATTGTCACTGGCCGCCGGAGCTAGCTGAGGGCGCCGGCGCCCCTCAATTGTGTGATGTCGTCCTCGCTGAAACCCCAGTCTTCCAGCACCTGCTCGGTATTTGAACCCTCGGCCACCGGTGGCGTCGGGGTGGCGCAAACACTGCGGCTGAAGCGCGGCGCAGGTGCCGGCTGCTCCAGCCCTTCGATTTCGACATAGGTGGAGCGTGCTGCGTTGTGGGGGTGCTCGGGCGCTTCCTTGAAGTCCAGCACCGGTGCGAAGCAGACGTCGGTACCCTCCATCAGTTGACACCATTCATCCCGGGTCCGGGTCTTGAAAATCTCCACCAGGCGTTGTTTCAATTCCGGCCACCGGGCCATATCCCCCTGCTCCTTGAACACCTCGGGGTCGAGGCAGGCTTTCTCCAGCAGCAGTGCGTAAAACTGGGGTTCTATGGAGCCAATCGAAATGAACTTGCCGTCACTGGTCTCGTAGCTGTCATAAAAATGCGCTGCGCCGTCGAGCATGTTGGCGCCCCGCCGGGTCGACCAGAGACCGAGGTTGTTAAGAGTATAAAAAATGCTCATCAGGCTCGCCGAGCCATCGACAATCGCCGCGTCGATCACCTGCCCCTTGCCCGAGCCCTGCCGTTCGAACAGTGCAGCCAGAATACCCATGACCAGGAACAGGCTGCCACCGGCATAGTCACCCACCAGGTTGAGCGGGGGCACCGGCTTGTCCGACCCACCGATCGCCGCCAACGCTCCGGTCAAGGCTATGTAGTTGATATCGTGCCCCGCCGCCTTCGCCAGCGGTCCGGTTTGCCCCCAGCCGGTCATGCGTCCGTAGACCAGGCCAGGATTACGCTGCAGGCAGACATCGGGGCCGAAGCCCAGCTTTTCGGCAACCCCGGGACGGTAACCTTCGAACAGGACATCGGCCTGGTCCACCAGTTTCATGAGCGCCGCGAGACCCGCCGGCGTCTTCAGGTCGAGGGCTATGGATTTCTTGCCCCGGGAGTTGATGTCATGCCGCGAGGGCATGGCGATGCCCTGGGCGCTGGAGGAGCGGTCCACCACGATGACCTCCGCCCCCATATCGGCCAACAGCATGCCCGCGTAGGGTCCCGGCCCTATGCCCCGCATTTCTATCACTTTGACGCCCGCCAGGGGTCCCATAGTCAACTCCCAATCCGATCAGTGCCGCGCGGCCTGGTGCAAAAGATCTATGCCAGCACCAGGCCAGGTTAAAAATGGCAACCCGAGGTCGCTAGCGGGGTTGCATCCGAATGCCACCGTCCATGCGAATGCACTCGCCGTTGGTGTAATCGTTCTCGACGATGTACTGGGACAGGTGGGCAATCTCCTCCGGGCGCCCCAGGCGCTGGGGATACAATACACTCTTCGACAGGCTCTGAATTGCATCCGGCGGCAAGGCATCGAACAACGGTGTGTGGATCAGGCCCGGCACGATGGTGTTGACCCGAATACCCAGGGTCGAGAGGTCCCGGGCGATGGGCAGCGTCATTCCGACGATCCCGCCCTTGGAGGCGCTGTAGGCCGCCTGGCCAATCTGGCCCTCGTAAGCGGCAATGGAAGCGGTATTGATAATCACCCCGCGGCCACCGTCCTCGTTGATCGGATCCTGCTTCGACATTTGCAGGGCGACCAGTCGCAACACGTTGAAACTGCCCACCAGGTTGACGTCGATCACCCGCTTGAAATCATCCAGTGGAAAGGCCTCGCCCTTGCTGACGGTTTTGCGGGCATTGGCGATGCCGGCGAAATTGTTGCAAATATGGATCGCCCCAAAGGCTGCCACGGTCGCTTCGATAGCCGCCTGTACCGCGGCTTCATCCGCCACATTGACATTCTGGTAGATGACCCCGTCACCGAGTTCCTCCGCCAGAGACTTGCCACGGGCGTCGTTCATATCGAAAATTGCCGCCCGCGCTCCGTTGGCTACATAGCGCCGCAGGGTGGCCTCACCCAATCCCGATGCACCTCCGGTTATAACCGCCACCTTACCTTGAATATCCATTGCCTATCCTCCTCGTCTCTAGTCAAACAAACTGATGTATTTATCCGAAAACGCGTCACGACCGATGATCAGCTTCATGATCTCGCTGCTCCCGGCCAGAATGCGATTGATCCTGGCATCGGTGAACATGGTACAGATGGGGTACTCCTTCATATAGCCGGCGCCGCCATGGAGCTGCACTCCCAGGTCGAGCATTCGCCATTCGATCTCACTGGCCTGGAGCTTGGCCTTGGCCGCCCTGTTGACCGTGAGCTGACCGGCGTTATGCTGCTCGACGCAGACATCGACAAAGCACTGCAGGATTTCGATTTCCGCATCCATCTCAGCCATCGTGAACTGGGTGTTCTGCATATGCGCCAGGGGCTTGCCGAACACCTTGCGCTCCATCACGAACTGGCGGGTAATATCGAAGGCCTTGCGGGCATTGGCAATCATTTGCACCGCCGCGATCAGGCGCTCCTCGGCCAGGCCCTCCATCAGGTAGATAAAGCCCTTGCCCGGCTCGCCGAGAATGTTCTCCCTGGGTATCTTGACGTTATTGAAAAACAGCTCGGCGGTATCCTGGGCCTTCATGCCCATCTTCTCCAGGTTGCGACCCCGTTCGAAGCCGTCCATGCCTCGCTCAACGAGGCACAGCGCCATTGCATGGGGGTTGTTATCCGGATCGGTCTTGGCGGCCACGATAACCAGGTCGGCGTTGATACCGTTGGAGATGTAGGTTTTGGAGCCATTGAGGATGTAATGATCACCCGCCTCCTTCAGGGTGGAACGCATGCCCGACAGGTCGCTGCCGGCATCCGGCTCGGTCATTGCCACCGCGAGGATCGTCTCGCCACTGACACAGCCCGGTAAAAAGCGCTGCTTCTGTTCCTCGGTACCGAAGTTGTCGATATAGGGCCCCACCAGGCGGCTGTGCAGGGTATTGAAAAATGCCCCACAGTTGGCCCGGCAGGTTTCCTCCATGATGATCTGTTCATAGCGAAAATCGCGGTCACCCAGACCGCCGTATTGCTCGTCCGGCCAGATCATCAGAAATCCGTGATCACCGGCTTTTTTGTATGCCCCGCGATCAACAATCCCCTGCTCTTCCCACTGCGGTACACTGGGTGCAAGCTCCTGCTCCAGAAAGCGCCTGTAGGCCTCCCGGAACATCTGCTGCTCTTCAGTAAACTGTCGCATGATGCTTACTCCAATCGATTAAACAAACTGCTCGTTGGCCTTGATTTTCTCGCCGACGATGGCCGGCGCTTCGAAGCGTTCACCGTATCGAGCCGCCAGTTCAGCGCAGCGGTCGGCGAACTTCTGCAGGCCGTAGGTATTGACGAACTGGATGAAGCCGCCGGTGTGAATCGGTGCACCGATACCCATGATCGAACCGATGTTGCCGTCGGCAACACTGCGCAGCACCCCGGTCTCGAGGCACTTGAGGGTCTCAATCACCTGGCGGAACAGCAGCCGATCCTTGATATCCTGATCCCCAAGCTCGACCTCGGGCTGGTAATACAGGTCGAACAGTTCAGGCCAGATCTGCTTCGAGCCGTCGTCGTTGTACTGGTAAAACCCGCCACCGTGATAGCGGCCGCCCCGCTGGTGCTCCCCGATCATGGTGGCTATCACCGAGCGCATGGCTTCCTGCTCACCCCACTTGTCGGCAACGCCCATCGAAGCGAAGGTTTCGCCGACCTTGCGGGTCAGCTCCAGACTGACCTCATCGTGCACCGCCAGGGGACCCACCGGCATACCGATCGCCTTGCCGAGATTGTCGATCTTCACCGGATGCACCCCTTCGCTCAGCAGCCTGACCCCTTCATCGAGGAAGGTACCGAATGTGCGCGAGGTAAAAAAGCCCAGTGAATCGTTGACCACGATCGGCGTCTTGCGGATTTGCTGGGTGTAGTCGAAGGCCTTCGCCAGCGTTTCGTCGCTGGTCTTTTCGCCGCAGATGATTTCCACCAACGGCATTTTGTCCACCGGCGAAAAGAAGTGAATACCGATAAAATTATCGGGCCGGGCACTGGCCTCCGCCAGGCGGGTTATCGGCAGGGTCGACGTGTTGGATCCCCAGACGCCGCCATCGGCCAAATACTGCTCGGTGGACCGGGTGATCTTGTCCTTCAGTTCGATGTTCTCGAACACCGCCTCGATGATCAGGTCACAGCCCTGCAGGTCCTCGTCCCTGGCGCTGGGCTTGATCAAGTCCAGCACCGCCGATTTCCTGGCCTCGTCCATTCTTCCTTTCTCAACCCGCTTGGCGAGCAAACCCTCCGAATAGGCCTTGCCCTTTTCAGCCGCCTCTACCGAGATGTCCTTGAGGATGACTTCGATGCCCGCCATTGCGGACACATAGGCGATGCCCTGCCCCATCATCCCGGCGCCCAACACCCCCAGTTTTTTCACCTGGCTTGGGGGCACGTCCCGGGGGCGACTTGCACCGCCGTTGACCTGGTTGAGCTGGAAGAAAAAGGTGTTGATCATGTTCTTGGCTTCCGGGGTGACCACCAGGCTCGCCAGCCCCCGGCTCTCTATACGCAGCGCGGTGTCGAAATCCAGCCGCGCCGCTTCCACCGCACAGTCGAGGATTGCCTCCGGCGCCGGCAACAGGCCGCGGGTTTTCTGCATCAGCAGGGTCGGTGCCATCATCTGCAATTGCGCGAGTTTGGGTGTGCCCGCCTTGCCCCCCGGCAATTTGAACCCCTTCTGATCCCAGGGCTGAACCGCGGCGTCGGGGTTGTCGCTGTTAGCGAGGATGAAGGCTTTGGCCCGGGGAATCAGCTCGTCCAGGGTGGGGACGGTGTCATGGATCATTCCCTGCTTCAGCGCCTTTTCCGGGGTGACCTTGCGGCCTTCGAGGAGATACGGCAGCGCCGCTTCCAGGCCCAGCAAATTGACCATACGCACCACACCGCCACCCCCGGGCAGCAGGCCCAGGCTCACCTCGGGCAGGCCGAGCTGAACCGACTTGTGGTTGAAGGCGATGCGGTGGTTACAGGCCAGGCAGATCTCGAACCCGCCGCCCAGGGCAGCGCCGTTGATGGCGGCGACCACCGGTACCGGCAGCTTTTCAAGGTCCCGCAACTGGGCCTTGATAGTTTCTAACATCGCCATGATGCCGGCTTCGTCCCCCGGCTGGGCCTTGACCATCATGGTCAGGTCGCCGCCGGCAAAGAACACCTTCTTGGCCGAGGCGAGGATGACACCCGCCAGCCCCTCTTCCTGCTTCAACCGGGTCACGGCCTCCGCCATGGCGTCCTGGTATTCCTGGTTCATGGCATTGACCGGACCGGTCATGTCCATGGTGATGGTAACGATACCGTCAGCATCTTTCTCGTAATTGAATCCACTCATGATCTGTTTTCCTGAATTTGTTCCGCTCGTCATGCACTGCCGTTGCGCAGCGCAACCGTGGGTTGACCCGGGGTCTACACCCGCTCGATGATGGTCGAAATACCCATGCCGCCGCCGACACACAGCGACAGCATGCCGCGCTTCAGGTCGCGTCGTTCCAGTTCGTCGAGCATGGTGCTGACCAGAATCGCGCCGGTCGCGCCCAGAGGGTGGCCCATGGCGATGGCGCCACCATTGACGTTGGTGACAGCGGGGTCGATATCCAGGTCTTTCATGTAACGCAGCGCCACCGAGGCGAAGGCTTCGTTGATTTCCCAGAGATCGATATCCGCCGGGGTGAGACCTGCGGTCTTGAGACACTTCTTCGCCGCCGGGCCAGGCCCGGTCAGCATGATGATGGGGTCGCTTGCCAGGATAGCCGTCGCTACCACCCGCGCCCGGGGTGTCAGGCCCAGGTCCTTGCCCGCTTGTTCGCTACCCACCAGCACTGCGCTGGCGCCGTCGACGATGCCCGACGAGTTGCCCGGGGTGTGAACGTGATTGATCTTCTCCAGGGTGTTGTACTTGCGCAGAATGATATCGTCGAAGCCGAACTGACCCATCATCTCGAACGAGGCTTTGAGCCCGGCCAGTTTCTCCACCGTGGTATCCGGCTTGATAAAATCGTCGCGCTGCAGAATGACCAGCCCGTTTTTGTCCCGCACCGGTACCACCGAGCGGTCGAAGTAGCCATTGTCCCGGGCGTGGGCGGCGCGGCGCTGGGACTCGGCGGCATACCTGTCGACGTCCTCGCGACTGTAACCGTCAATGGTGGCAATGGTGTCGGCGCCAATGCCCTGGGGGACAAATCCTGTCTTCATAATAAACGCTGCATCGCTCCCCATGGCGCCGCCGTTCGAGGCCATGGGCACCCGTGACATGCACTCGACCCCCCCGGCCACCACCAGCTGTTCCCAACCGGAGGCGATTTTCTGGGCGGCCATGTTGACCGCCTCCAGCCCCGAGGCACAAAAGCGGTCCAGCTGGACCCCGGCGACCGACTCATCCCAGTCGGCGTTCTGCACGATCATCTTGGCGATATCGCTGCCCTGCTCACCGATGGGTGTCACGCAGCCCATCACCACATCGTCCACGTAGGCCGTGTCGAGCTGGTGGCGCGCCTGTAGCTCTCGCAACAAGCCAGCCCCCAGGTCGATGGGTTTTACCTCGTGCAGGGTGCCGTCTTTTTTTCCCTTGCTGCGGGGCGTGCGAAGGGCGTCGTATATAAAGGCGTGGTTGCTCATCAATGACCTCGTAGGCTTTCGGCGTAAATCAGGGCACGATTCTGCGCCCCCCATCGGTGGCTGACAATGACATCAGCTTTCATAAAAATTGACATTTTGTTACACTGACAGCGTCTGATTCCCGCGAATACCCCTGATGAAATCTTCTACCATTGCCTCTCCCATGGTCTCCAATATGTTGGCCGGCGCCCGCGCCCGGGGTTTCAACGTGGAGCAAATACTCTCCGATGCCGGCATTTCACCCAACATCCTGCTGCAGCCCCGGGCCCGCATCACCTTTGAGCAACTGTCGCGCCTGAGCCGCGGCCTGATGACCCTGCTGGGGGATGAAAACCTGGGGCTCGCGGATCGACCCCAGCGACTGAATACCTACAAGCTGGCATGTTATGCCGCGATTAACGCCACGACGATTGGCGAAGCCCTGAGCCTGTTCGTGGAATTCATGAACATCATGGATGGCAGCCTCGTCAATGAGTTGGCCCACCGCCCCAACAGCGTCAGTTACCGCCTGCGGCGGCGGCCCGGGAGCAATATCCGCAACAGCTATGCGATCGAGCACATGCTGGTCACCGTGCATCGTACCCTGTGCTGGATGGCCAATATCCGCATCCCCATCATCGCCGCCAGCCTCGACTATCCGGCCCCGAGCTATGCCGGCGAATACCGCTATATTTTTATGGGCGCGGCGATCGCCTTCGACCAGCCGGAGTGCGCCATCAGCTTTGCACCCCACTCACTCGGCTTGCAGAACGTTCGGGATATCGTGCAGTTGAAAGAGTTTCTCAAGCAGGCGCCCCTCACCCTGTTGTCCCAGACGATGACCGAGGACAACCTGTCCTTTCGCCTGCGTAGCTGGATGGAAAAGCAACTGGGCACCCACCACCTGGCACCCGATATCCACCAGGCTGCCCGCATTTTCGATCTGCATCCCCAGGCCCTGCGGCGCCAGCTCAAGCGAGAGGGCAGCAGTTACCAGGAGATCAAAACCGAAACCCGGCGCGATCTTGCGATCAACATGGTCCAAAGCCCGAGACTCAGCATCGAAGCCATTGCCTCGCAGCTCGGGTTTTCCGAGCCCAGCGCTTTTATCCGGGCCTTTAAACAATGGACAGGATTAACGCCCCTGGCCTACCGGCGCATGAGCCGATAGATCGCTTAGCAGGCTGCTGAAAAACTATCTGCGTGGCGATCGCAGCGTTAAAAACCGGCTCAACTCGGTCATTTATTGCCCCTCGCCGGTTTTTGCCTTGCGCTCGCTGCCTCGAATACGTTTTTCAGCAGCCTGTTAGGGCCAACGCACACGTATTGACTCACTTTCACGAAGGGGGTAAACCATGCGGAGCCAGCCCGAATTCTGCCGAAAGAGTCAAAAAATGTCTCCAGCTCCCCTGTTCGATATCCTCAAGCTTTTTTCTGTTGCGCTGGCCAGTACGCTGCGTCATCCCGGGCGGCACCCCGAACGCGACTGGCTTACCGAGCTCACCTGTCTCTTTGTCAAGCGCCTGTTCGATGCTTCCAAGGGCCGGCCCGAGGGCTGGCTGCAGCAACGCCTGCAATGGCTGCGGCTACCGGTCACCGCGTTCGCGAAGGTTGATTTTGAACCGGCAACGCTGGCCGGTGTGCCGGTGCAATGGTGTCGCGGCAAGCGAGCTTCGAATAGCCGGGCGATCGTTATCTATTTCCACGGTGGCGGCTATGTCGTGGGCTCGGTCAATACCTATCGCAGCACCCTTGCCATCCTCTCGCTGGCCAGCGGCTGCCCGGTCATCGGTGTCGACTACCGACTGGCTTCCGAACAACCCTTTCCGGCCGCTCACGACGATTGCCTCGCGGTGAGCCGGCACATTCTCCAGCGCCACCCCCAGGCCCGGGTCATCCTTGCCGGTGACTCCGCCGGCGGCGCCCTCGCCATAGCAACCCATCTGGCCCTGGTCGCCGAAGGCGCGGTACCCCTGCCCTCGGGCCTGGCGTTGATCTCTCCCTGGGTAGACCCCAGCGCCAGTGGGGGCAGCATTGACGCCAATGCGGATCAGGACATTCTGGACAGCGAGTTAATGGTGACCTGGCGGTCGCAATACCTGGCAGGCGCGGACCCTGCCAACGGCCGGGTCAATTTTACCCGTGAAGACCTGTCGCAACTGCCACCCACCTATATCCAGGCAGCCGGGGCCGAGGTGCTGATCGATCAGATCGAGGCGTTCGCCCATCGCGCCCGCCAGGCGGGAGTCGAGCTTGAACTGGATAGCTACCCGGGGCAATTCCACGTGTTCCAGGTTTTGTCGCCACTGGTAAAAGCCGCCGGCCCGGCCTTGAAGCGCCTCGGCGAATTTATTGTCGAGACCGGCGAAAGTGCCGACACGGGGTAACAAAGACCGCCGTCGTCGGCCCCTACACGCTAAGCCTGAGGTGACACCGAATTAATCAGAGGTGCCCAGGGTCAGCTTGACGCGCACCGACGTGTCGTCATCCGGGTTGGGGTGCTGGCTGAAGCCAAGACTCTCGCACAGTCCCAACATAGCTTCATTGTCACGCAGGACATCGCCGGTGATCAGCTTGATTCCACACTGGCGTGCGTAATCGATGATCCGCAACATCATGGTCTTGCCAAGGCCTTTCCCGGTCATGATATTACCCACGATAATCGCAAACTCGGCTCGCTCCCGATCCGGGTCGATAGCCAGTCTGACGACCCCGTAAATGGGCGTTTTCCCGGCGATGCCGGGTTCCGTGAGCACCAGTGCCATGTCCCGGTCGTAGTCGAGCTGGGTGAAGCGCGCGGCCATGGAGTGGCTCAGGCTTTTCAGTGGCGTAAAAAAGCGCTGGTAAATCTCCCGGGGGGTCAGTTGGGTGAACGACTCGTGTAACGAGGGTTCGTCTTCCGGTACTATCGGCCGGGTCATCAGCTCGGTACCGTCATTGAGCAGAATGGGCTCCTCCAGCTCTTTGGGGTAGGGTTTAATTGCCAGCCGCTCGGATGCCACCATGTCGGTTGGCTCCAGGATGACCCGGGCATCGAGGGCCATAACCCCGGTGGCGTCACAAATCAGGGGATTGATATCGAGCTCGATGATCTCCGGGTGATCGGTGATCAACTGTCCCACCTTGATCAGGGTCAGGGCGATGGCATCGATATCAACCGCGGGCCGATCACGAAAGCCCGCCAGCAGTTTGTAAATCCGGGTGTGGGAAATCAGCTCGCGCGCCAGCCGCATATTCAGGGGCGGCAAGCCTATAGCCTTGTCATTGACCACTTCCATCGCGCTGCCACCCTGGCCAAACAGGATGATGGGGCCAAACTGCGGATCATTGACCATACCGACGATCAACTCATAGGCTTCCGGTCGCCGGACCATCGGTTGCACGCTAAATCCCAGCACGGTCGCATCAGGAAGCGCCGCCTTTACCCGCTCGGTGATGGACCGGGCCGCATCGGCGACCATGTCACTGCCAAACAGGTCGAGGGCGACGCCACTAACATCCGACTTATGGGACACATCCGGGGAAATAATCTTGAGCACTACGTGGCTGCCGAGCTCGTCGGCAAAGGTGCCTGCTTCCTCTGCCGTCAGCGCGGTACGGGTAGTGACAACCGGAATACCGTAGGTTTCCAGCAAGCTTTTTGACTCCGGTTCGCTCAACCAGTGACGCTCTTCCTCCAGGGCTTCGTTGATCAGTGCCCGGGCCGCTTCGGTGTCAGGTGTAAATTGCTGGGGGATCGAGGGCGGCGTTTGCATCAGCAGTTCACGCCCTTTGTAATAACCCACCACATGCATGAACGCCCGCACCGCGTACTCGGGGGTCAGGTAGGTCGGAATTTTATGCGCGGTAAAATGGCCCCGCGCCTGTTTGGCGCCGGCACTGCCGACCCAGCAGGTAAACACCGGTAATGTCGGCAAGTTCGGCAAACAATCGATCACCGCACAGGCAATCTCGTTGGCAGACGTGACCGCCGTGGGGTAATTGAGCACCAACAGCGCATCGACCCCCTCATCCCTCGCCACCACCTCCAGGGCCGCCGCATAACGCGCACCGTCGGCATCCCCCACCAGGTCGACGGGGTTACCCCCGGACCAGATTTCCGGCAAGATCTGGTCAAGAGCGTCGATGGTCCCGGGCGACAAGTCTGCGAGGTGGCCGCCAAGCTCCGTCAGGGCATCAGCTGCCAGAACCCCCAGCGCCCCGCCGTTGGACAGGATCGCAAGCCGGTCACCCTTGGGCCGTCCCTGCTTCGACAGGGTCTGGGCCGCATGGAAAACCTCGTCAACGGTATACACCCGCAACATACCGGTGCGCCTGAATACCGCATCGTAAACCGCATCGGAAACGGCCATTGCACCGGTGTGGGAGGCAGCCGCCCTGGCGCCCGCCTCGAACCGACCGGACTTGACCACGATGACGGGTTTGGCCCGCGCAGCGGCCCTGGCAGCGGACATAAACTTGCGGCTGTTGGTAACGCCCTCCATGTAAACCAGGATCGCGTCGGTGTGGATGTCCATTGCCAGGTAATTCAGCATGTCGCCAAAATCGACGTCGCACATGGAGCCGAGGGTTACGACGTTGGAAAAGCCCATATCCTTGGAGTGGGCCCAGTCGAGCACCGAACTGACTATCGCCCCTGACTGGGTCAGCAGCGCCAGCTTCCCCGCCCGCGGGCCGATGTGGGAAAAGCTGGCATTGACCCCGATGCGAGGCAGCATTACCCCCACCGTGCCGGGCCCCAGCACCCGCACCAAGTGGGTCTGGGCCGCTTCCAGCAGTTGCTGCTGTAACTTCTCACTCCGCCACGCCGCCGATTCCTCCGGCCCGGAGTTGATGATAACCACCCCGCGGGTGCCAGCCTCGCCCAGCCGGGCCACCAGCTTTGGAACCCGGGCAGCACGGGTCACAATCACTGCCATGCTGGGCACTTCCGGTAACTTGTCCAGGGTGGCGTAACTTTCGGCGCCGAATACACCCCGGCGTTTGGGGTGGACCAGCATTACCCTGCCGGAGAACTCGCCATCGACCAGGTTTTTGGCGATGGTCGCAGCCACAGTGCCCTGCTCGTCGGTAGCGCCAAACAACGCGATCGATTCAGGCTTGAACAGGGCGTCGAGATTACGGATGGTCATCGAGGCGAAACTCCATTGTAGTCCGCCGACACCATATACGATTTACCGTGTTGATGGAATCTGCCGCCATATCTCACCGAGGCTTGCCGCGGGATCAGGTTTTTTGCAATTGGCCCGAAATTGGCACAGTATATGGCTCTCTATTACCCCGCTCCGGTAAGCACAATGGCTGTATTAAAAAAACTTCTCCAGGCCATCGAAGAGAGCCCCCCAGGGCCAGGCGTCGCCGCAATCTTCGACTATGACGGCACCCTGATTTCCGGCTTCTCGGCACCGACTTTTATCCGCGAGCAATTGAAGCGTGGCGACCTCAAACCCCGGGAATTTCTCACCCTGATGAATGCCCTGGCCAGTTTCGGCCTGGGCAAACTCGGGTTTTCCGCCATGATGCTGGTCAATGCCCAGTTCATGCGCAACAAGAGCGAGCAAGCCTATATCGAGATGGGCGAAACGCTCTATGAGCAGCAGACCGCCCGCCTGATTTACCCGGAATCCCGAACCCTGGTCGAGGCGCACCAGGCACGGGGCCATACCGTGGCCATCATTTCCTCCGCCACCCCCTACCAGATCGGGCCGGCTGGAAGGGATCTGGGCATCGAACATCTGTTGTGCAGTCACCTCGAGGTCAAGGACGGAAAATTTACCGGTGAAATCATCCACCCCACCTGCTTCGGTGAGGGTAAGGTCACCGCCGCCGAGGCTCTTGCCGACGAAACCGGCGCCGACCTTGACCAGAGCTTTTTCTACTCTGACAGCACCGATGACCTGCAACTTCTGGAGCGGGTGGGACATCCCTGCGCGCTCAACCCCAGCCGCAAGCTTTTGCGGATAGCGCAGCAGAAGCACTGGCCGAGTGCCAACTTCGGCAGTCGGGGGCGCCCCACCGTCAACCAGTTTGTGCGCTCGGTGGCGGCCACTGCGAGCCTGGTGGGGAGCTTTTCCGCCGGCCTACCTATCTGGGCGCTCACCGGCAGCCGGCGCGACGCGCAAAACTTTTCCTTCTCGGTATTTGCCGACACCGCCAGCGCCCTGATCGGCCTGAAACTGGAGGTTAAGGGGGAAGAAAATCTTTGGTCCCAGCGACCGGCGGTCTTCGTCTTCAATCACCAGAGCAAGGCCGACGTCATCGTTATCGCCAAACTGCTGCGCAGGGATTTTGCCGGCGTCGGCAAGCAGGAAATCAAAAAAATGCCCTTGTTGGGCCAGGTGCTGCAATACGGCGGCGTCGTGTTCATCGATCGCGCCAACACCACCGGCGCTATCAACGCCATAAAACCGCTGGTAAATGCCATTCAGGAAGAAGGCAAATCGGTTGCCATCGCCCCCGAGGGGACCCGCACGGTATCCCCCCGCCTGGCGCCCTTCAAGAAAGGCGCCTTTCACCTGGCGATGCAAGCAGGCGTCCCCATTGTGCCGATCGTGATTCATAACTCGCTGGACGTCGCCCCGAAGGGTGACTTCGTGTTCCGGCCGGCGACCGTGCAGGTCGACGTGTTGCCACCGGTTGATACCGCAAACTGGTCCAGTGCGACCATGGGCCAACACGTTGCTGAAGTGCGGAGCATGTTTCAAGAAGCACTGGGCCAGGCTCCCGGTGCGAAAACCGCCGGGCGGCGCAAAAAGGCGACCGGCAAAGCCGGTGCCCGGGCCAGCGCGCAGTCGACCACCGCTCGCAGGAAAAAGGCGCCCGCACCCAAGTCAAAGGCCGGCGGGGTCCGCTCGGCAAAAACGGCGGCGAGGAAAGCGGTGGTCAAGCGCAAGGACTCCTCCCGTTGACGGGCCCGGTAACCTTCGCGGATAACCCATGGCCGCAACCCACGGGTTCGCCGGTTCTATTTATCCTCGATGCGCGCAATTCCCTGGAGGAGCGCCTGCTGCGCGATTGGGTCCAACACCACAGTACAGACAAGGCCGGTTTCAAGCAGGTCGTCACCCTTCCCCTGCGTGAGAAAGCCCAGGCTGACATTCGGCTTCTTGAGGCCAGGCTGGATGCTGAAGACAAAACCCGGGTCACTCCGCTGCGGGTCGCGTGGCTGCCGTCGGCCGAGTTCCTCGACTCCGGGCCCCGGGTACGCGATCTGCTGCTGGGAGACCCGCGCCGTCCCAATGCCAGGCAGGGCCAGCGTATTCTCCAGCAGCACCCGCAAAGAGTGCGTTGTATCGCGGCGGAGTCAGCGAGCATCGGCGAACTCAAAAACCGCTATCGACACCAGTTCAACCACGAGCCCGGCGATAGCGGTGAGTTTGCCGCCTACGTCAGCCGCCAGGCCGGGCTGGCACTTGAAATCGCCGAACGCCGTTTGCAGGGTGGCCGCTACAAGGTGCCCCGGTTCGTGGCCGAGAGTATCAGCGCCGATCCGGACTACAAATCTGCGCTTGCCGGGCTTGCCGCCCAGCAGCAGAAACCGGTTGCCGAAGTCTGGGAAGAGGCTCGCGCCTACATGAAGGAAATGATCTCGGTACCCCGGCGCTTCTACCTTGACCTCAACGCCCGTTTCAACAGCTTTGTTTTGGGACAGGGCTACGAAAACCAGTTTGTTTACGATGACGCCGACGTCGAGAGAATGCGTGAATGGGTGCGTAACTACCCATCGATGCTGCTCTGGACCCACAAGACCTACCTCGACGGCATGGTGGTGCCGAAACTGCTGTACGACAAGGATTTCCCCATGCCGCACATATTTGGCGGCGCCAATATGAGCTTTGCGGGCCTGGGGTTTTTACTGCGCAGGTCCGGCGGCATTTTTATCCGCCGCAGTTTTCAGGATAACGAGCTCTACAAGCTTACCCTGAAACACTACATCGGCTACCTGATGGAGAAGCGCTTCCCCCTGCACTGGGCCTTCGAGGGTACCCGCTCGCGCATCGGCAAGCTGATGCCACCCCGCTACGGCCTGCTAAAGTACGTGCTCGAAGCCTGTTATGCCACCGGCAACGAAAACATTCATATCATTCCCGTGTCGATCAGTTACGACGTATTGCGAGACGCCGAGGAGTACGCCAGCGAACAGACCGGAAAAATCAAACAGCCGGAGTCGCTGAAGTGGTTTATCGGCTACATTCGCAGCCTCCGCCGACCCATGGGCAGAGTGTATGTCGACATCGGCGAGCCGGTGATTCTGCAGCAGGCGCCCGCCCCTGACGATCGCCTGGCGCTGTCGAAGATCGCGTTCAAGGTCGCGGTTGAGGCCAATCGCGTTACCCCAATCACCCTGCCATCACTGGTCACCATGGGTTTGCTCGGCGCTTCCCCCCAGGCCCTCACCGAGGCAGAGCTGGCGGTAGAAGTCAGGGCCCTGTTGCAGTGGGCACGGCAGCGGAACATCCGCATCTCCGACGATTTCGATCCCTCCCACGCCGACCATATGCGCGGACTGCTCGATATCATGATCGGCGAGGGTTTTATCACCCGCTATGACGAGGGGCCGGATGTGGTCTTTGGCATCGCCCCGGATCAACAGCCACTGGCCAGTTATTACCGCAACACCGTCATTCACTTTTTTGTCAACAAGGCCATCATCGAGCTGGCGGTGGTCAAGGTCAACGAAAGTCCCGGGGACGATCCCGTGGCCCAATTCCGGGCGGAGGTCGATCGCCTGCGGGACCTGTTCAAGTTCGAGTTTTTCTACGCCCCCAGCGAGGTTTTTCATCGAGAGATCGAGGCCGAGCTGGATCGCAGTGTCGCCGGGTGGGAATCTCTCCTCGGTGCGGGCCCCACCGCTTTCGTTGAACTGCTTGAAGCCCTGACACCCCTGGTTGCCCACAACGCCCTGCTGATTTACACCGAAGCCTACCGGATTGTCGCCGACCTGCTGGCAAGGCTGGAACCTGGCCAGGCTCTGGAGGAGAAAGACTGTATCAACCAGGCACTCAAGTACGGTCGCCAGGCCTGGTTGCAGCGCCGGATCAGCAGTGAAGCCTCGATCGGAAAATTACTGTTTCAGAACGGTTATCGGGTCTTCAAGCACCGTGGCCTCACCGACGCCGGCGGCGATGATATTGCGGAAGAACGCAAGGCGGCGGCTCGCCAAATGCGGGAGCTGGCGCTGCGGCTGGCACGGATCAAGGGAATCGCTACTGCACAAAGAGCGACCCAGTTGGAAGTCGACGAACCCGGGCGAGAGGCCATCAAATTATGAGATCGAGAATCAGGGTTGGACTACTGGGGGGCGGCTCCTGGGGCACAACAGTTGCATCGTTAGTCGCACGAAACGCTCCGACCAAACTATGGGCCAGGGATCAGTCCACTGTTAATGAGGTCAATGAGCGGCACACTAACGAAAAGTATCTGCCGGGCGCCAGGCTGTGTGAAAAGCTCGGCGCCACCGCTGATATCGAGGAGGCCGTCACCAATGTCGACCTGCTGATCATGGGCATTCCCTCACAGGGGTTTCGCAGCGTGCTGGAACAGGTCAAACCGCACCTCAGGCCCTGGGTTCCCGTGATCAGCCTTACCAAGGGCCTGGAACTGGATACCCGCATGCGCATGACCGAGATCATCAAGGAGGTGTTACCGGGTCACCCCGTCGGTGTGCTGACCGGCCCTAATCTCGCCCGGGAAATCATGGCCGGCCAGGCAGCCGCCGGCGTGCTGGCCATGGAAGACGAGATCATCATGCGCGAGTTACAGACGGATTTTCGTAGCGGCCTGTTCCGGGTTTATACCAACAACGATGTGATCGGCTGTGAACTCGGCGGCGTGCTGAAGAATATCGTCGCCATTGCCGTGGGCATGGGCGATGGCCAGGGCGCCGGCGACAATACGCGCTCGGCACTCATAACCCGAGGCCTCGCAGAAGCCACCCGGCTGGGTGTCGCCATGGGCGGACAGGCAGAAACCTTCGCCGGTCTCGCGGGCATGGGCGATATGATCGCCACCTGCATCAGTCCCCAGAGCCGCAATCGGCATGTCGGCGTCGAGCTCGGCAGGGGCCGAAAGATGGATGAGATCATCGCCGACATGGTCATGGTGGCCGAGGGTGTCAAAAGCGCACCGACGGTAATGGCGCTGGCCCAGGAATATGACGTCGAAATGCCAATCGCCCGTGACGTCTACCGTGTCATCACCGGCGAGCAGTCCGCCAGCAGTGCGTTCCGTGGTTTGCTGCGGGTCAGCGCTGGCGCCGAATCGGAACCCGGTTAAGGAGCTGACATGCCGCTGGACAAGGGATACTTCACCAATCGATCCGGCCTGCAAATCTACCAGCAGCGCTGGGCACCGGACGCCGGGGAAAAAGCCTGGCTGCTGGTAGTCCATGGGCTGGCCGAGCACAGCAGTCGCTATCAACCCATGGCCGACTTTCTGAACGAAGCAGGTTACGCACTTTGCACCCTCGATTTGCCCGGACACGGTAAATCCGAGGGCCGTCCGGGCCACATCGATGCCTTTGACGACTTCCTCGATACGCTCGAGCAGTTCCTGGATCTGCTCAAGCAAGAGCAGCCAGGCAAGCCCATCTTCCTGCTCGGCCACAGCATGGGCGGCCTGATCAGCGCCAGCTTTTTGTTGGATCACCAGCAGGACTTTCGTGGAGCCGTGTTTTCCGGACCGGCAATCCAGGCTCCGGGTGGCAAGCCGCCCTGGCTCCAGGTGGTGCTGGTGCGCCTGCTGGCCAGGGTGGCGCCCAATATCGGTGTTATGCAACTCGACGCCAACGGCGTCAGCCGCGACCCGGAGGTGGTTGCCGACTACATCGACGACCCCCTGAATTACAGCGGTAAGATCAGCGCCCGGGGTGTGACCGAACTATTTGCCGCGATGGAGACCGTTCAGGCCAGAGCAGCGGAGATTACCTTGCCGATCCTTATTATGCATGGCGAGGCAGATACCATGACACCCGCCGAGGGGTCGCGCCTGTTGCACCAGCAGGCCAGTTCCACCGACAAGACCCTGCGCATCTACCCGGGCCTGCACCATGAAATATTCAATGAGCCCGAGCGCGAGGAGCTTTTCGGGGAACTGCGTGACTGGCTGGATAGGCATTTATAAACGACCGCCAGACCCCTAAAAAATCGGGCTGCACCCATCATTACCGCAGGGCCCCGGCCAGGGCCTGTCCCGTCTAGTCGCTGCCAGCCAGCGGCTGCAAGACCCTCTGTGCTGTCAGGACATTAACACGCCGCCGGTCCTGCTCCCCGGGAACAATGGGCGGGCTGCCCGGCCGCAAGTAGACAAGCTTGTTTTCGCGGCATTACAATTTCAACAATCTCTCATATACTTTGACCAGGTGCGGAATAGGGAGCGCATGTGAACACAATATCAGGGTTCCGCGAGCGCGACGGCCTGCCGAAAAAACTGGGGGTTCTATTTTTATTGCTGATGCTAATTGTCATCAGTGGCTGCGCCTCAAGAAACCTTGACCGTGAAGCGGTGATCGCACCGCCAAGCTATGCACAACCGCCTGCCCGTGCGGGCCTGTTGGCGGAACTGGCAGCGGCGATACAAGCCGAATATGGCGAGGAATACTCCGGCTTTCACATTCTGGACAGCAGCTTCGACGGGCTTTACTGGCGCCTGGCGCTGATTGATTCCGCTACCACCTCGCTGGATATCCAAACCTACCTTTGGTACCCGGATGTCAGCGGCAAGCTGATGCTGGAGCGCGCCGTTCGAGCCGCCCAGCGTGGCGTAAAAGTGCGCCTGCCGGTCGATGACCTGATCCTGCAGGGACATGACCAGTTTATTGCCAACCTGGAAGCACAACCCAACATTGAGTTCCGCATGTTCAATCCCTGGGAAAATCGCACCCACCTGGTTGAGCGCGCGGGAGAAATGATTGCAGAAATGGAGCGCCTCAACAGCCGCATGCATGACAAGCTGATGATTGTCGATGGCCGGGCGGCGATCATCGGGGGGCGCAATATAGGTGACCATTACTTTGGCCTCAGTGACACTTACAATTTCCATGACACCGATTCCATGACACCGACTTGCTGGGCATCGGCCACATTGCGGCGCAGGCTAACAGGATGTTCGACATGTTCTGGAATAGCGAGTGGGTGGAGTCTTCTTTGAACCTGAGTACCCAGCCGGACAAGGAGATAGCGCAACAACAATGGCAAAACCTTTTGGACAATGCTGCGAACGCCCCCCAATTGGAATCCTTCCCGCGCAAACCCATTGACTGGACCGACGAGTTGAACAACCTTGCTGCAGACCTGCGGGTGGGCACCAGCAAGCTAATCTATGATGAAGCAGGCGACGACCAGATCGGCCAGAATGTGATGTCCAGCATGTTTAATTTTCCATCACAAGGTTTAAACCACCGGCTTTAGCCGGTCAGCTTTAGCTGCGATACTCCTCGCAAACTGAGGGATTAGAGGCATGGATTATGGTGTGGCAGCCATACGGTCTACCAAATTGAATACCATTTTGTCTGGGTAACGAAGTATCGCTACAAGGTTCTCACCGGGGCGCTGGCAGAGCGCGTTCGAGATTTGGTGAGGGAGACCTGTGAAGCATTTGAGATTCAGATTATCAAGGGAGTGGTCAGCAAAGATCACGTGCACATTCTGGTGAGTTGTCCGCCGACGCTGGCACCGAGTCAAGTGATGCGAAGGGTAAAGGGCAGAACATCGAGCATGCTGTTTGAGGAGTTTCCCCACGTGAAGAAGCGTTACTGGGGGCGGCACTTCTGGGCCAGAGGCTATTTTTGTGCCACGGTAGGCCAGATGACAGAAGAGATGATTCAGAATTATCTTGAGCATCACTTTGAGCCCAATCCAGACGACAATTTCAAGATGGAGCCTGATTAAGACGCGTCGTTAAGGCGACGCGTATCCGGACTTTCAGTCCGTTATTCGAACCCACCAGCTTTAGCTGGTGGTTGTTGAGTTTTTCGGCATGGCCCAAACTGAATTGCTGATCATGAACGCCTACGTGATTCCCTCGCAGACCGCCATTGACTTCATGCGCAAACTCGGCGACCGCCATGTCGATATGCGCATACTGACCAACTCCCTCGCCTCACATGATGTGCCGGCCGTAAACAGTCATTATGAGCCGTGGCGTGACGATTTCATCAGGGCCGGCGTCGATATGTACGAATTCCGCTCCGACCCGGCCATCCAGCGTTCGATTGTCGATGTTCCCCCTGTTACAGCGGGGTTTACGGGGCTGCACAGTAAATCAGCGGTGGTGGATCGGCGCTATGTGTTTATCGGTTCGATGAATCTGGACCCGCGTTCCGCCCGAATCAACACCGAGATGGGTGCATTTGTCGACTCACCGGCACTGGCGGAGGACCTTAGGGCAATCATCGAGCGCGATATGTCCGCTGACAACGCATGGCAGGTCAGGCTGGACGAGGACGGTGACATTTACTGGCAAAACAGCGTTGAGACCGTGACCACCCAACCCGCACGCAATGGCATGCAACGGGTGATGAATACACTGATGAAGCTGGGACCCAAGGAACAATATTGAAATTGCACAGCACACGATAATGCCATCCTGCTGCCTCTTCGATTGGTATCGCTATTCAGGTAGCTGTGCCAGGCTGGTCAGTGCTGCGCTTGTCGCGCTGGTGTTGGTCGCCTGTGCGGGCAAGCCCTATCAGCAACAAAGCCTCGACAGCGCTAGCTTCCTGCAACGAACCATCAGCCAGCAGCAGGGTGAGTTGAGGGTGTCCGTAGCCGTTCCCGATGCGGCCGAAACACTGTCCCTGACAGGGCTCGACCTTTACCAGCAAGGTATCCAGCCCATATGGCTGAAGATCGAAAACACGGGTAACAGCAGGGTCCGTGCGACCTTTCGCAGTATCGACCCGAACTACTTCTCTCCCATCGAAGTGGCTTACATGAACCGAGGGGGCCTCAGTAAGGGAGCCTATGCGGCTATGGAAGCATGGTTCCACAGCAACGGCATGCGACGCCATATCGGCCCTGGAGAAACCCGCTCCGGCCTGGTTTTTACCAACCTCAATCCTGGCACCAAGGCTTTCAACCTGGATATATTCAAAGGGACGACCGCCTCTCATTTCACTTTTTTTGTGCGAATGCCAGGATATACCGCAGTTCACCAGCGAGTCGACTTCGATAAGCTGTACGCGGATACCGAGATCATGCAACTGGATGAGTCCGAATTGCAGACAGCATTGGAAAACGAGTTGCCGTGCTGCTCCATAAACAATCTCACAGGAATTGCAGAGGGCTTACCGCTCAACCTAGTGCTGGTCGGCAGCCCCCTGGCAGTGCGCAGCGCTCTCATGCGTGGTGACTGGATCGAGGCAGACGCCCAATCCCCAGTCGTGCAGCGAATACTGAATCTGGAGCTTTTTGATCGCGCTGCGGACGCTATTTTTTACCAGATTCGCCAGGATGGCGTCGATGAACAGATTATCGCGGTGGCGCTATGGCTGGCCCCCTGGGAGGTCAATGGTGAGCCTGTATGGGCAGGTATCGCCTATTACGGCGTCATGGAAGAACAGCTGCTGCAAAAATTGATGGCGAGTGGTCAGCTCGATCTCGATTTCAGGCGCAGGTTCGCACGCGAAAGCGTGGCCGCCGATATCGACCAGGCACCTCGATTCGTGCTCCAGAATTTCTGGTACAACCAGTCACTGCGACAGTTCGGCCTGGTATCCGGTGTCGGCGCGAGCACCGAGGACAACCCCCATGAAACCTATCTTGGTGCCAGCTATTTTACCCAGGGAAAACGCTATGTCCTCTACCTGTCGGAGCAACCCGTCGCTTTGGATAAGACGAGGATTATCTACGGCTTCGAGGCCTTGACTCCGACAACGGGCATCTTCCATGAATAGCCTGCACCGGGGCTTTCGAGCGCTACTCCTGGCCTTGCTGTTACCCTGCATCAGCGTAGCGGCGCCCGATAGCGCTCGGCAACTGTTCGACGGCGGCCAGGTGCCAGCGCCCAATGAACGGCAACACGTGATGTCGTTCAAGGCCCTGGAAATTACCACTGCTGTTCCCAGCCGCGACGAGACCCGGGAAATATTCGGCGCAGACCTTTACCGCAATAACGTTCAACCGGTATGGGTGCAGTTGGAGAACCGCAGTGACAAAGCCCATTTTCTTGCGCCGATGGGAGTCGACTCTCATTACTTTGCGCCCCGGGAATCTGCCCGGCGTGCGCATTCTGGCGGCGCGATCGAGCGATACAATGATGCCTTTGATGGCAGCACCCTGCGCGTTTGGGTAGCGCCCAACAGTATTCAGTCGGGTTACATTTTCACCCGGGTCGACGAGGGAACCAAGTCCTTTAACCTCGACGTTATCAGCGATGGCGCGGGCTACAGGATGAGCTTCTTTATCCCGGTGCCGGGGCTCAAGCTGGATCACTACGACATCGACCTCGAGACGCTATATCCAGAAGACCAGCTAGAGCATGTCAACCTGCAGCAGCTGGTAGCCGCGCTGGAACGCTTGCCGTGCTGCGTGCGCGACAAGCGTGGAGAGAACACGGGCGATCCGCTCAACCTGGTTTTTGTCGGCGACATCAAGGATATGTACTACGGTTTCATGCGCGCTGGATGGGACGAAACCGAGACCATTCATGCGGTATCGCTGCTCAAGACCTCGATCTCGGCGCTGACCGGCGGCCGCTACCGTTACTCACCGGTCAGCGCGTTGTACGTGTTCGGTCGTCCCCAGGACGCCGCCTTGCAGCGGGCGCGATCCAGCATTCACGAGCGCAACCATTTGCGGGTCTGGTTGACTCCCCTGCGACTCGATGGATTACCGGTTTGGATAGGCCAGATCAGCCGCGATATCGGGGTTCGCTTCACCACCAAGACAATCACCACCCATAAAATCGATCCCGATGTGGACGAAACACGGGAATTCCTGCTGGAAGACCTGGCGTACAGCCAGGCGTTAAAAAAGTTTGGCTATGTCGGGGGCATTCGCCCCTCCAGCTACGAACAGCCCGACAGTAACCTCACCGGTGACCCCTACTTCACCGACGGGCGGCGAATCGTGATGTGGATGTCGAGCCAGCCCACCGCGATAAGCAATATCGAAATTCTGGATTTGTCTCCCTATCACACTGGCCACGTTGCCGATTGAACGGTCCCTCGTGGCAGCCCGGGCAGCGCGAATACCCAATCATTCCGCGCTCCGATCAAATTCTCCATACCGAAGAAAAAACACGATTTGTGCCAGTACTTGGGGGCTCCACATCATAAAGGTGTGGCTCACCGGCAGGGCCAGTAAATCCTTCATGCCATGCACCGGGGTTTCCGCCAAGGCGACAGTGCCATCGCTGACTTCATCCGGGAATCCGGGCAACAGGGTACTTCGTCTGAGTGTTCCAGCGATAACACCGAGCTCGAAATCAGGCTTTCCCAGGCGCGGGCACCGAATCCGCACCTGTGCCAAGCTGGGCGACGGCCTCGGGTGCAACAGGCTGCAGGAAATCCAGGGACACGACATAGTCAGCAAGCTGGCTCCCTCTGTTGGGTGGCCCGAGCATAACCACCCGCTGCAATCCCGGTATTGGTTTATGTTCGAGGTACTGCCTGAGCAGGATGCCCCCCAAGGAGTGCGTCACGAAATGAAAGCGTTGGTAACCCCTGGCTTTGCAATCGTGCAGCCCATCGACTACTGCCATCTCCGCGAGGTCTTCGATGGAATAGGCCAATGAGGGGTAAGTCTGGTTCGCCGTTGCATAGCCCGACCCTTCGAGGTACCACTGCAGCGCCTTCATCGACGCCGAGGTACGCCAGAGCCCGTGCAACAGTACGACGCACTGCTCCTGCGGGCTGGCCGCAGCACTATCGACAGTCGCAGCACCCTGAGTCGCAGCACCCTGAACGGCGGGGCTCGAAAGCAAAGCAGCCAGGATAATCACCCATTTGCTCACCGATCAGCAACAGCCCCCGCCCGCCGGTGGGTGCCGCGCTTGGCGGGCAACAGGTGCCCAGTCATGCCAGCGCTTTGCCAGGCGCGCCCACAGACAGCCGCGTTGTCACTCGGCATAGACAAAGGCAGGCAGGGCCTCCAACTGTGCTTTGCTGGCGCCGGAAATCTGCAGCTGGCCCTTTTCATTCATTTTGAACACCTCGACCGGGACCGCAACCATGCGCTCATCCACGCCCAGAAACCCGCCCACACCGATGATCGCCACCGATACTGAGTCGTCAGAGTTGATGATAAAGTCCTCCAGTTTGCCGACATTTTCGCCCTTGTCGTTGTAGATATTCGAGCCCAGCAATTTGGTCGCGCGATAGCCGGTTGTCGCCACCGATTCAGCATTGACGCCGGTAAGCACGGTTCCCACCACCGGATCACCGCCATGATTGTCGGCCCAGGCAACACCTCCCAGCATCAGGATGAAAGAAGCCGCAGAAGCCTTGATTAACATTCTCATATGTTTCCCCTTGTTTGTTATCGACAAAGATACGTTGCGCCAAAAATACAGGATTACCCAATACATTGGAATAGCCTTGGGGGACAGCACTGCTGCCTCGCGACCCGGATCAGCGGAACGCCTCCAGGGGGAGGTATTCGGTGCGTTTTCTCGGCAGCTCCCCGAGAGCAGCAGCAAGCTTGCGGCAGCGCCCGCGCTTCGGTAAGGTCACGCTACCGACGGCAGCGCCCACCGGGGTGCGACCGGGAACGTCAGTGCTTGTCGGGTGATCAGCGCAGCACCTCGAACCTTTTGATAACTAAATCCAGGGGCCCTGAATGTCCAGAAAAATCACCCTCGCACTGGTCGCATTGCTGCTGCTGTGCGCGTTGCTTTTCGCCCTGCGGGGCCAACTCGTCGGCCCGGCGCTGGAGCGAATCGTCAGTCAAGCCATGGTCGCGGATGTCCGGGACGATCTTGCCCCCGGGCTTGCGGTGGGAGTTTGCGGAGCCGGCGGCCCCATGCCGGATCCCATCAGGTCTGGCCCCTGCTTGGTGATCACTGCCGGGGAAAACCTGCTACTTGTGGATGCCGGCACCAATGGCCCGCGCAACCTGAATCGCATGCAGCTGCCGATTGGAGAGGTCGATGCGGTGTTGCTCACCCACTTTCATTCTGACCATATCGACGGGCTGGGAGAGTTGGGCACCCTGCGCTGGGTCAGCGCGGCTAACACCCAGCCCCTGCCGGTTATCGCACCCAGGGGGGTCGAGCCGGTGGTCGATGGGTTCAACCTGGCCTATGCCAAGGATGCCCGCTACCGCGCCGCTCACCACGGCGTTAGCGTCGCGCCGCTTTCAGGGAACGGCCTCACAGCCCGACCTTTCGATGTACCAGAGGCCGGTAACTCGACCGTGGTTTGGGACCAGGATGGGCTCCGGGTCATCGCCTTTCAGGTGAATCATGAACCGGTCAAACCCGCCGTGGGCTATCGCTTCGACTACGGCGGTCGCAGTGTGGTGGTGAGCGGCGACACGGCCCGCTCTGAAAACCTGGAGCTGTTTTCCCGGGACGTCGACCTGCTGCTCCATGACGCCCTCAGCCCGGAGCTGGTTGGCATCCTCCACCGTGCCGCGGGCGAGACGGGCAACGCCGTTCTGGAAAAGATTACCCTGGATATCCCGGACTACCATGCCAGCCCCACCGACGCAGCAGCCAGCGCCGCTGCCGTCGCCGCTGAGCAGTTGGTGCTCTATCATATCGTGCCCCCGCTGGTGCTACCGGGCATGGATAAAGTGTTCCTCGATGGCGTGGCAGACATCTACAGTGGCAAAGTCAGCCTGGCCCAGGACGGCATGCTGTTTTCGCTGCCAGCGGATAGCAGCGATATCCTAGAAATCAAATCGGGCCTCTAATAACACGCCAACCGGGGAGCTTTCAGCTCGGACAGATTTCGCCACCGAGGGTGAATTATGCCTAAAGCACCACCACCGCGACTGGTTCACTTTCTGACCGGTTCGGGGCTACAAAAATTCAAGCGCCGCCGTGCTGAAGCCTTGAGGGCGTGCCGCAAGCAAGCGCATCGGGTGACGGTTTACCTGCGGCTCAACGACCCCTACAGTTACCTGTTAGTACAGGTGCTCGATGAGCTCGCCGAGCGCTATCCGCTGGACTACGAGTTTCGGACGGTACTGAACCTGCAGCAGGATATGTACCCTGCCCCCTCACTCTGGGAGAAAAACGCATGGGTCGACGGCGCCTACCTGGCGGGGCTTTATCATCTCCACTTCCCCGTCAAGCCGCCACTGAGCACAGCAGTTAGAGATCATTCGCTGAGCGCACAGCTACTGCACTGGGAGCTCCAGCCGGGTTACCTGGCCAATGCACCGCAGTTATTCCAAGCCTACTGGCAGGGCGACGAAGCCGCCATAGCCAGACTGGTAGATCCTGTCATTGTCGAGCACGCCGAATGCTACCGCCACCATTTACAGGCTAACGAAACCCGGCTTCAAACCGCCGGCCACTATCTCAGTGCCATGCTCCACTACGGTGGCGAATGGTACTGGGGCATCGACCGACTGGAGCACCTTGAACGCCGGCTCAACGGCATGGGGCTCGATCGCTATGGGGATTGCAGCGTGCGCTTCGATCGCGGGCACCGGGATTTTTGCAGGCAGTCTGTGGACAACGTGGCTGATAACGCGCCGCTACAACTGTACTGGTCGATTCGTAGCCCCTACTCCTACCTGTGCCTGCTCAGGGCGCGCAAGCTGGCGGAGCACTATGGGCTGTCGTTGCAGGTAAAGCCGGTACTGCCCATGGTCATGCGCCGGATGCAGGTGCCCCGCACCAAGGGTCTTTATATTCTGCGCGATGCCAAACGTGAGGCCGACAAATACGGTATCGACTTTGGCCTGGTTGCCGACCCCCTCGGTGCCGGGGTGGAGCGCTGTTATTCCCTGCTCGACTTTGCCCGCAGCCAACACCGGGAGCTCGATTACCTGGAAAGTTACGCCCGGGGGGTGTGGGCCGAAGGGATTCGCTCGGATACGGACGCCGGCCTGCAGCGACTGGTAGAGCGCGCGGGACTGGACTGGAGCCGGGCTCGGCCGCTGCTGGGTGATGACAGTTGGCGCGTGTGGGCACAACGAAACCTCACTGATTTGTATGCCGAAGATCTCTGGGGGGTACCGAGCATGGTGTATGCGGGGAAACGTTTTTTTGGCCAGGACCGCATTGACGCCATCGAGCGCAGCATCCTGGCGGCACGTGCAGCGCAAACCGAATCGGCCGGGGCCACGCCCCGGGAATAACCATGGGACGCCGTACAAACGCCACCTGACCGCAGCTCGCGCCCCCGGGTAAACGATATTGTATCAACGCTGTTAATTTATTTACTATAGTGACTGCTGTCATATATAGTCTGCTTTAGGTTTTTTCCTTTCATCAAGCAGTTTTAATGCTGCGGGATTTTCGGCACAGACAACGCTACAGCCAACTTTCGAACACGCACGCCATTGGGAAAAGGCCGCCAGAATAACCAGTCACGGAGTGAAGAAACCATGAAGCCGATTCGAAAAGCGCAAACCGCATTCACCGCACTGGCGCTGGCCAGCGTCGTTGTCCAGGCGCAGGGAACCAACGTCTACTGGGGAGACACCCACCTTCACACCGGCAACTCTTTCGATGTGTATCTGTTTGGCACCACCAGCTCAACCCCGGAAACCGCGATCCGTTTTGCCCGCGGTGAAGCCGTCACCAGCCCCACCACGCAGCAAAAAATGCAGCTCTCCAAGGCCCTCGACTTTGTGGTGGTGTCCGACCATGCGGAGGCGATGGGCTCGACTTCTGCTTTGTTTGCTGGCGACAAGACGTTTACCGAGACCAAGACCGGAAAGCTGTTCCTGAAATTGGCACCCGATCAAACACCTGAGCAACTGATAGCCGTTTACGGGCTGATGGCCCAGGCGGGGAGCGGGATCGAGAACGAATACGGCCTGACCGGAGAAGACCTGTACAGGGATATGCACGGCGGAGATAAGCGTGTGAAAACCTGGAATGACTACATCGACACCGTGGAGAAATATAACGCCCCGGGGGAGTTCACTACCCTGGTGGGCTGGGAGTGGTCCTCCCAACCCAAGGGCGGCAATATGCACCGGGTTGTTTTTACCCCGGACGCGCCGGAAATCACGCGGAAGTTCCTCCCCTACAGCTCACTGGAGAGCATGGACCCCGTGGACCTGTGGGCCTGGCTCGATACCACATCCGGGAAGACCGGCGCCCGGTTTATCGCCATCCCCCACAACCCCAACCTGAGTATGGGACAGATGTTTGCCACCACCACACAATCGGGTGAGCCGCTCACCGCCGAGTATGCCCAGGCCCGCAACAAGTGGGAAAAAGCCGTCGAAATCACCCAGATCAAAGGGGATTCCGAAACCCATCCCCTGTTCTCCCCTGTCGACGAATTCGCCGACTTCGAGACCTACCAGTTTGTGCTCATCCCCGGCGGCGGAACACCCGATCCGACCGAGGCCGACTACGTGCGCTCCGGGCTGAAGCGCGGCCTGGAAGTCGGCGCCAGGACCGGTGAAAACCCTTTCAAGATGGGTGTCGTCGGCAGCACTGACAGTCACACCGGGATGTCGGCGGTCGAAGAAAACAATTTTGGCGGCAAGGGCCAGCACGATGCCAAGCCCAGCCTGCGCTCGCATCCCACCGGTATCGGCGACTCGAAAGGCTGGGATATGGGCGCGGCGGGGTTTGCCGCCGTTTGGGCCACTGAAAATTCCCGCGAGGCGATCTACGAAGCCTTTGCCCGCAAGGAAGTCTACGGCTCCAGCGGTCCCCGCATCAGTCTGCGCTTCTTCGGCGGGTACGACTTCCAGCAAGCTGACGCGGCCAGCGCCAGGCTCGCAGAGATCGGCTACGCCAAAGGCGTCCCCATGGGGGGTGACCTGCCACCCAGCAAGGATCGTCCCGCCCAGTTTTTGGTATTTGCCGCCAAAGACCCCAATGCCGGCAACCTGGATAGAATCCAGATTGTCAAGGGCTGGCTGGACAAGGACGGCAAGTCCCACGAAACCGTGTATGACGTGGCGCTGTCGGATGGCCGCAAGGATGGCAGCATGGCAGTGGGCAATACCGTGGACCTGAAGACAGCCAGCTATAAAAACTCGATAGGCAACACGACCCTTGGCGCAGTCTGGACCGACCCCGACTTTGACCCTGCCCAGAACGCTTTTTACTACGCGAGGGTACTGGAGATACCCACGCCGCGGTACTCGCTGATGGATGCCGTGGCACTGGGAATCGACCCCAGGGAAACCAACAAGCCCCTGACGATTCAGGAACGGGTCTACAGCTCGGCGATCTGGTATACCCCCGGGGCCCAATAAAGGCCCGGCCGGGATGGCGGCGGCATAAAGCATGGAGGTTAAAGCCGCTGCCCTGTGAGCCCTCAGCGGGAGGGTTTTGCGATGGTGTGCCGGGTAACAAACCTGGGGCCACACCCTAACCGGTTGCCGTCGATCCGGTCTGGCGGGTGGTCACTGTGCTGGCCCAGCCTTCGAGTAAAAACAGCTAAGGTCCAAACCCCAAAAAGCCCGCTTGCTGGCGGGCTTTTTGTCGCTGCAACAAGGGTCGAAACGACTATCCCTTCGGGCTATACCAGACGGGTGAGCCCCAGGCGCGTTCCTGGATGACCGCGGCCACTTCCTTCATCAATGGCAGATCATTGCGCACCGCCTCGTAAGTGGTCCAACGAGGTGTGGGTATCTCCAGCACCCGGGAATAATAGAAGGCGCTCTGACTGGGGTCGAAATCGGGATCGGTCCAGCTCCCGAGCAAGGTAGCCGCACCGATCGTGTTGTCGTAAGTGGCGGTTTTCAGCTTAACCGTATTGCCAACGGGTGCCAGCTTGCCGCTGTCATCGAGCTTGCGTTTGCCGGACCACACCACGTTGTAGATTTTTTCGTGGGTGGTGCCCTCGGCGTCGACCCAGCCCTTGATGATCTGGATGCGATCGAGGTTGGCGCCCATCGGATCCTTCTCGGCATACACGGTAAAGCCGGGCGGAGTATCTCCCGCCGCCAGCTCGCCGCCCATGGCAACTCCCCTGGCGTAGCCCTGCTCGACCATGGCAACCGGATCAGCCGCCGCGGGCAAACCGGCGCCGGCGAACATCCGCACTTTTATCCGCGGACCGGAAGTGGCAAAGGTCTCCCGTCGTTTCATCGCATCCCAGATACTGGCGCGGGTATTTTCCTCCGCCCAAACCCCCGCAATGGAGCCGATGGACAGGTCCGGGCCGTCAATCCAGCCGCCGACACCGGCCTTGCGGCGACGCTCGACACTGCCGTCCTCGGGCCCGTGTCCGCCAATGAAGTCATTCTCGGCAATATCTGAAGACAGCCCATTGTGGCTGTCGGTGCCGCCGATGAAACCCAGTAGGTAGGGGTTGGTACCCAGCTTCTGTTGCTCGGCGAGGCCACGTTTCAGGCCTTCGCGCACGAAATCGTTCTTGCTGAAATAGCGATTGGAGTTTTTCTGAATCGAGTTGCCGTTCTCGAAGTCGGCAAACTCATCGGCCGCCCAAAAGGCGCGGTGCACCTCCGAGTTGCCCTTGATTTGCATCATCTCGATCAGCGGCTCCCAACGGGCCCGGGTTTTCGCGTACTGGCTGTCCAGCGGCTTGCCGAAGCTATCGACATCGGGGAACATCAGCCCCTTGGAGGCATTGGAGTTGTGGGGAATGGCAAGCACTGTGGACCCGGCCGCCGTGGTTTTTTCAAGCCATTGCCACAGTTCTTCCACCTTGTTGGTCTTGAAGCTGTCCAGGGGTAACTTCGGCACCACATTGTCGCGGAAAATCACATTGCGGTGCATATTGCCGCCACCGGGGGCTGCCGACCACTCGAAGCCGATAAGCGCAGTGAAATTGCCCGGGTCGTTATGTTCCTCTGCCGCATCGATGATGATTTTCCAGCCGGTCTCGGTAGTATTCGGACCCTGGTAAAACGGTGGGTGCTGGGGGTTCGCACCGCGGGTATTCGATACCACATACTTGTAAAACCACTGCTGCTTCTCCTTGAGGCTTTGCAGGTTGCGCAGGGCTTCCAGGGTTTCCTGCCGGTGACCGGGGGCATCGGGATACATCGTTGACACCATTTCGCCGAGGTATTCCGCATGGTCGGTCACCGCGGCAAAATCCAGGGGTCGATCCAACTGCTTGTGCCGGCCATTGACCACCACGGACGCGCCCTTGGCAAAGCGGTAGCTATCCGACGGCATCAGCCGGGTGCCGCCGATATAGGCGTCCAGGGAGAGCGCCGTGTGCATGTGGGTTTCGCCGAAATAGGCGTTGCGCAGGGGATTGGGCTCGGCTACCGCGACACCGCTGAGGGCGACGACCGCCAGCGAACAAAGGCTGCGCCTGAATGGAAGACTGCGAAATGGGAATGTCATGGGTTCACTCCTTGGGATTCTTATAATCGGCATTTTCTGGGCAGGGCCAACACCAAGCCTTTATCGACGCCTCTTTTGGTCCGATAGCAATAATTACACAGGAATGTAAACTAATTGCACACGACATGCAAAACCCCCCAAGGGGTGTCCTTGCACCGCTGGGGAGCCAGCAATAAAGGACTCAGTAAAGGCCCTGGAGCCGTTCCTGAATGATGCTGTCCGCCTGCGCCATAATGCGATCGACCAGCTCCTTGACCGTGGGGATATCGTTGATCAAACCGGCAACCATGCCGCAGGACCAGGCACCGGCGTCCATGTCCCCGTCCATCATGATTTTGGGATAAACGCCGGCTACCTGTTCGATGATGTCCTCAAACTTGAGATCGGCACCGAGGGCCGCTTCCTTTTCCAGCAGTCGCTCCACGGCCGAGTTGTTCATTACCCGCTCGGTGTTGCGCAGGGGGCGCATGACCAGTCGGGTGTCCAGCTCGCTGGCGGCGACGATGGCCTGTTTGACATTCTCGTGTACCGGCGCTTCCCGGGTTGCAATAAAGCGCGTTCCCATATTCATACCGTCCGCGCCCATCGCCAGTGACGCCACCAGGCTGCGACCATCAGCCATACCGCCGGAGGAAACAAAGGGGATGGACAATTCCTCTGCCGCCCGGGGCAACAGGATGAAGTTGGGCACGTCATCCTCACCGGGGTGACCGCCACATTCGAAGCCGTCCACAGAGACTGCGTGGCAGCCAATCGACTGGGCCTTCAGCGCGTGACGCACCGAGGTGCACTTGTGAATCACCTTGATGCCGGCGTCGTTGAGCATGGGCATCCACTGGGCGGGATTGTTGCCCGCGGTTTCAACGACCTTGACGCCACCGTCGATGACGGCCTGGATCAGGCCGGGATAGTCCGGCGGTGTGAGTGTCGGCAGGAATGTGAGGTTGACGCCGAAGGGCTTGTCAGTCATGTCGTTGCAGCGTGCGATTTCCTTGGCCAGCTTCTCCGGAGTCCCCTGGGTCAGGCCGGTGATAATACCCAGGCCGCCGGCGTTGGATACCGCCGCCGCCAGCTCCGCAAAGCCGACATAGTGCATGCCCCCCTGGATGATGGGGTGTTGGATTCCAAACAGTTCTGTGATGCGAGTTTTCATACCCTGGCCTCTGGTTTTTCGGTGTTGGTTCAACTGGTGCTGGTTAATCCTGTTTCGGTGCTCGGGGTGCAGCGCCCGGCCAAGCTGATCCGCGCAGGCAGCGACCCCGTAAGCGTCTGGCGCCGCGGCATAATAGCACTTGTTTCCGGGCCACGGTAAGGCGCGGCCAAAGGTCGCCATGACGCGACAATAGGGGCCACTCGAGGGCTGTTGCCGCCGGGTGGGGTGTGTTAAGTTCCACAGACAGTCTGTAGCAGATCTTCGAGGAGAACAGCGGATGGCAATTCAACGCGCAGTGTTGGCCGGGGGATGCTTCTGGGGCATGCAGGATTTGATTCGCAAACTACCGGGCGTTGAACAAACCCGGGTCGGGTATACCGGCGGCGACGTGCCAAATGCGACTTATCGCAATCACGGCAGCCACGCCGAGGGCATCGAGATCCTTTTCGATCCCGGGGTTATCAGTTACCGCCAACTGCTGGAGTTCTTTTTCCAGATTCACGACCCGACAACCCCCATGCGCCAGGGCAACGATCGCGGGCCGTCCTATCGCTCGGCAATTTATTACGTGGATGATGCACAAAAAGCCGAGGCGCTGAATACCATCGCCGATGTCGATGCCTCGGGGCTCTGGCCCGGCAAGGTGGTTACCGAAGTCGAACCTGTGGGGGATTTCTGGGAGGCCGAACCTGAACATCAGGATTACCTTGAGCGCATTCCCCACGGCTATACCTGCCACTTCATTCGCCCGAACTGGGTGCTGCCAAAACGCGCGGGCGCCGCTTAGGCCGGTTTAACGCCACAGCCTGGCCCGGCTCATCGCACCCGTTTTTGCCAGCAGGGTGTACTCAGGCCCTTGGGACTCTATAATTCCGGGTTCTGCAATCAATAACGGGTGACAAGAGCAATGCGGAGCCGCACACGTCAGGCCAAACACCTCAAGCAATCGATGGCCGAGGCCACCTCCTACCGGGAGTGGCTGGAAATGGCCGAGGAACTCGATCTGCTGGAAGGCCATAATCACTGGCGCCACCAGGACGAGTCTCCGGTCTACCACTACAAGCTGGTGCGCGCACACTGCACCAACCTGCGCAAGTATCGCTCTGAGGGGAAACTCACGGAGCTGCTCAAAACCCTGGAGGAAAGCACCCACCGCCACCTTGCCGAAATCAGCGCGCCCGAGCTCTACCAGCGCGCCCATGCGGGTACCAAACATCTCATCGTGGAGTTTCTCGAGGAGGTCGAGGCCTCGATGCGCTATATCTGCGACAACGACTTCCCCGGGATGAGCATCGCCGACAAGCTGGAGAATTTTGAGCTGGCGGCCAAGGTCTATGGTCGCACCGCCCTGTTAATGAGCGGCGGCGGGGCCTTTGGTATCTATAACCTCGGGGTCATCAAGGCCCTGCTCGAAGAAGACATCTTACCACCCGTGATCTCCGGCTCCAGCATGGGGTCCTTCGTGGCGGTGGTAATCGGCAGTCGCAGCCGCGACGAGCTCCGCGCGATGTTCGAAAACCTCGACCAGATCCACACCACCGCATTGCAGATGGTGAGCCCCCTGAAAATGGTGCAATCCAGGGTCATTCTGGATTCCGACCAGTTATTCGAATCCATCCAGGCCAATGTGGGCACCATTACCTTTAAAGAGGCGTACGAAAAATCGGGGCTGGCGATCAACATCTCCGTATCGCCCACACGCTCACGCCAAAAACCGCGTTTGCTCAACTACCTGACCACCCCCAATGTGCTCCTCGCCCAGGCCTCACTGGCATCCTGTGCGATTCCCGGCATGTTTCCGCCGGTCACCCTGAAATGCGTCGACGAAAACGGCGCGATCGTCCCCTACATGAAAAGCGAGCTGTGGGCCGACGGCACGGTATATGGCGACATCCCCCTGATGCGGATGGCCCGCCTGCACAACATCAACAAGACCATCGTCAGCCAGTCGAATCCCCACGTCATTCCTTTCATGGCGATGCAAAAGAACGCCAGCCTACCCGCCTACACCGCGAAAGCCCTTGGCCGCTCGCTGAAAGCCCAGTCGGCAATCGCGCTCGATTTTGCCCGGGACAATATCACCTTTGGCCCCGCGCGCTCGGTGCTCGACAAGGCCCACGCCGTTACCGCCCAGGATTACCACGGTGACATCAATATTCACCTCTCACCCAGCCCGAAGATTTACCGGAATATCCTGAGCAACCCCGACCTGCAGGACCTGGAAAATTATATCCTCATGGGCAAGCGCGCCACCTGGCCGCAAATCGCTTACATTCGGGACCTCACCCGAATTTGCCGGGCCTTCGAACAATGTATCGGCAATCTCAGGGCCAGAACAGAGGCTGTGACGGCGCAGTAGCCCCGGCCCCGGGTCGGCCCTCTCCCACCCCGGTTGCCTGGATTCCCCTTCCCCGCACCGAGGCGCCGCACGAGCATGCGGGGTCTCACATACATGTCTTTTGACCCACATCAATCTTCCGTCACCTGGCATCACACTGGCTGAAATGGGCAACTTTTTGTCTGCGCCGGTCAATAGCCCTGATCAATCAATCCTTATAGTGAAGCGGGTAGGTGGCGGTAAAAGCCTTTCTGCACCCGGGCAGCGGGGCAAACCTTTCCCGTTTCACCATTGGAGTTGGGTCAAGCAGGTGAACAGGACGCGACGGAATCACCGGGATGCCCGCCAATCAGGCGGCACGGCAATGGCTTCACCAGGAGCGAGGACAGAGTGATGGCAACAGCGAAAAAAATGGCAGCAGTGATAGGCTTGGTCGGTGGGATGGCGCTGGCGGGATGTGCGTCGGTGCCGCCGGATGACGCCAACAAACAGCAGATGCAGTTTACCGACCTCGCGGGAACCCGGTATACCGAAATCCTGGTGGTCTTCGGTAATGCGCTAACCAAGGACTTTACCGCCGGTGTGTATAACACCGTCGGCCTGAACGGCTCCAACCCGGGTGGTGGCGGTGACAGCTCCCCCCAGGGGATGCTCGACGCTATCGATATGAAAAAGGTGAAGAAAAACCACGATGCCTTGAGCACCGTCAAGAATGGCCCCCGAATGTGGACGATCGATGTGCTCGGCGTCAAGGCTGGCAAAGAGCGAAACTTTCAGGGGCTGAAAGCCCGATGGGTGATGTGGTTCCCGATTCCTGATGCGATTCGCAAGGGTGAAGATGCGCCCTACAACACCATGCCGGCGAAGCGTGATACCGATATGACAATCCTGGAAGGATCCCGCGCCTACCTCCTGGATGATGCCGATGGCAACACCTGGTGCATGAAGTCCGCCAGCCTGATCAAAGATCCGAACCAAAAGTTTGAAGACCTCAAGGACCTTGGGTCACGCTTGAACCTGCCCCCCGGCTGGAAATTCCGCTCGCCGATCCTGACAGAAGACCTGGTCTTCAAGACGCTTAATGGCAGCAGTTTCATTACCCAGGACGATCTCGGCAACACCTATGACCGTGTCGGTGGGCCCTACAGCAACTACAACCCCTAGTCGCCAGAAACTGCCAGAGTCAAAAGCTTTTGCACCCCCACTGTTCCGCTGCAAGGATGCGGGTGGGGGCCTGGCAGGAACTTACTGGTGCAGCGGTAATCCCGTTTCCGGGTCAACCCGGCCAAGGAGCTTGTCGAGTGCCAACTTCCGAATCAGGAGCAGTGTGTCGCCAGTATCCGGAGAAGCGCCTTTTTTTGTGTTTCCCGGCTATAGCAGCGCCTTGCCCGCTCCACGGCATGGTTACTCAAAGTTTGCCGTGCGGCAGGCGATGCCACCAAATCGTCGATCCTGTCGGCGAGTTCGAGGTGGTCACCGACGCTAAAAAGATAGCCGGTCTTACCCTCCACCACGGCTTCCTTGAGCCCGACAAGATCTGACACGAGTAATGGCAGCCCGCAAGCTGCCATCTCTACTGCGCTGAGGGTATGGGAATCCCAGCCTGTCGAAGCGATGATGCCGGCATAACAGCCGGGCAGCAGCTCGGGAATATCACGGCGGTAGCCGCCGAAGGTGATATGCGCCTCCGCTGGGCTTTGCCGGTACAAGCCGTCGAACCTTTCCTTCTCTCCGTCGCGATTGCCGCAAATGAGAAAGTGGACATCCCTACGCTGGCGTACATTGACCAGTTCCGCCGCCGCTTGCAGAATCACCCGGACGCCCTTTCTTTCCTCCATGTGCCCGGTATAAATAAAAATCTTTCTGCCCGCCGGGATCTTCAGGGCCCGGTATACCGTCTCCCGATTGCCATGGGGATTAAAGACGTCCAGGTCGACGCCGGGCTTCACCACTGACGTTTGGGATGCCGGTAGGCCACGCCCGTGGGTTGCGGTTTTGCGCATGCCATGGGATTCAAAGATAAAGTGCGTTGGCCTTGCGGGTGTCAACATGACTTCCAAACGCTTGATCCAGAGCTTGGGCCAGGCGTTCAGGCCACTGATGGGACAGCCAAAATAGCTGATGATCTTCTTTACGCCACCCCGCCTGAAATGCGAGCAGATTGCCGCCTCAACATCGAGATCGAAAGCCAACACGAACTCGACCCGGTTCTGCTTCAGGTAACGCTCCAACTCGCGCCCTTGCTGTTTTGTTATATGGCGGAAATCCAGCTCAAGCAACGGTATTTGCCGGTCAGCGAGCCAGGCGGGCTTGCCGTTTTCATAGTTCTTGTATCCCAGATGAACAGTGCCGCCCCGCTGTTCGAGAAACGCGTTCACCACCGCGTAGAAGACCCGCTCCAGGCTTGTAATGGCATACCCAGCGTTGGCGGGCACGTGGTAGGCGATCAGGAAGTTGGGCATCAATCAGGGCTGGTTGTTGAGTTGGCGCCCCCCGCGCCCGCATCCTACCCGGGCGATGGCAGCGCAGCCGACAAACGCGGGCACCCGGATTGGCATGATGCGGACATGCCGAACGCGCGCAGAAGCCGAGTCAGGCGTGGGGTGTCACCAGGTATTTCTCGCCGGTTTTCACGGCACTGTAGTCCAGCACCGCTTCCCGGGTCAGCATGGCCTCCAGCGATACCTTGCGCTTGTAGGAACTGGCGAAGGTGGATGTGAGACCATCCAGCACGCGCTGGCGCATTCGCATGACCGTTTCCATCCCGGCCTTTTGCAAAAAGGGTGTCAGTAGCCAACCCGACAGGGTCCAGCCAAAGCCGTAGGCGGGGGTCAAAATCGTTGGGCTGAAATCCAGCCGGCCATAAATGTACATCTTCTTCGCCTGGTCGGAGCCATAGCGCGAGAACTCGCTCATTTTCTTCACCGCAACCTGCTCCATGGCCTTGAAGCAGTTATCCACCATTTGCCCCCCGCCGATGGGATCAAAACCGAAGTAGGCGCCGGTGGCATCGATTGCATCGCGCAGCTGGGCAGAAAAATCCTCGTCGGATGAGTTGACGATATGGCTTGCGCCCAGGCCTGAAAGCAGCTCGACCTGCTCTTCCTTGCGCACGATATTGACCAGGGGAATGCCATCTTCCTGACAGATCCTCACCAGCATCTGCCCGAGGTTGGAGGCCGCCACCGTATGGATGATGGCGTCCTGCCCCTCCATTTTCGCCGTTTCGACAAAGCCCAGCGCCGTCATCGGGTTGACGAAAGCCGATGCGCCCTCCTCCGATGAGACATCTCCCAGGGGAAGGCACATGGTCGCGTCGGCAATGCAATACTGGGAAAAGGCATTGCCCGGTACGCAGGCAACACGCTGGCCCACCAGGGCCTGGGCCAATTCGCCCTCGCCCGCCGCTATAACGGTGCCCGCCCCCTCATTGCCTGCGGTCAGAGGCTGCCCATGGCGGCCTTTTTGCGCGCTGTTGAAGGGCTCGGGCATGGTCGCAACGAACTTGCCGGGTGAATACTCGGCGTTTTCCAGGTCTGCCGCGCTGGTAAGAATGGCGAGGTCCGAGGGGTTGATGGGGGCCGCCTCCATCCTGACCAGCACCTGGTTGCCGGTAGGTTCTGCCAACTTCGTTTCCGCGACCTTTACAGTCAGTTTGCCGTCGGCAAGCGTACTGATAATCTGTTTTCCTGTGGTCATTGTGTAACCTCTTGGGTGAGCAGGTATAGGGCCCGGGTGAAACGCGCATCATTGTTATGGCGCTCCCGAAGCGCAACCCTGCACTCCCGGGGCGAAACCATTGTAACCCTAGATCTGCCGGGGCGGGAAACTTATCGGGGTCGCCTGGTCCGTTAGGCCGAGCGGGAGGGCGACACCTGGTCCGAGCCGAATCCTTCGAACTGCCCGGTTGGGGGTGGCTCAGGGGGTGACGTCACGCCAAACAACCTACGTTTTGCAGGAAAGCACCTGGGCAGGCCGAAGAAAGTGACCGAGGAAAACCAGGCGGCGCTGAAAAGGCTGGCGACCAGGCGACGCGAAGCGTATCTGCAGCGGATTCCGATAGAAGGCAAATTCGGTCAGGGCAAGAACGGCTACAGACTCAACTACATCCGGGCAAAGCGATCCGACACGTCCAGGGCGTGGATCAACAGTATCTTTCTGGTGATGAACCTGTTGATCCTGTTGAAGGTGTTTTATTGGCTCTGGAGAAAGACCTGGGCTGGAGGAGAGCACTGGCTCCCGAACCTCGTCAAAACCCGTGTAGGGCAATGACGGGCGTGGGTGGAGCAGTGGCGGCGCCCAGTGTTGGAATATGCATCGCTGGCAAATTTATGAGCAGGCTCTTATTAGCGAAGAGAATACCGTCTGGGCGGCTCAAGCAAGGAGAACCCGAGCCATCTTTCGAAATCCACGATTTTTCAACAGGCTGTTAGCCTAAAAGCCGGTGCGAAAACTCTATGAATGCGAGTTAGCTTAACGCGGGGCCTCCTGCGCGGCCGGCCAGGCCAGAGCCGCCAGCTTCGCGATGAAGTCCAGCGGGGAAGGGCCGACCCGCTTTAATATGAAACGTGTGGTGCCATGCCGGACGGGTGATGTATCGGCAGGCAAAGCGGAACGCCGCTGCTTTCCTCTCACTACATCCAAGGTTCTCTGGACTACCAGTGCAAGGACGTGATGACCGAGGCCGCCGGCCAGGGCATTCACCACGTCTCCGAGATGAAAACGACGCGACAAATCCTGCCAGACCTGGTCGAGTATACCCTCGACGTGTTCAAGGCCTTCGCCGACGACGACGACGAAGACGAAGACGAAGACGAATGGATTCGAATCCTCACCCCAAAAAAAAGGGCCGACACGCAAGGCGGTCCGGCCCTTTGTCGTCATGGGACCCGTTATCTCAGGTCGACCTCCAGAATCTCCGAGAGCTCACTTTTCATGTCCTTTTCATCGATCGTGGCCATGGAGATATAGTAGACATCGGCCGGCAGGCCATTGATCTCATAGCTGTCTGCACGATTGTCGTTTATGGCAATCGACACTGACTCACCACTCGCCTCCGCTGTGTAGTAGATCTCAAAGCCCTTGATTTCACTTAGTGACAGATAGCTGCCATCGACACGATCCGCAGGAATGTCCCAGCTGAGCGAAACACTTTTCTCTTCAGGAGCAGGAGCAGGCTCAGGGATCGGCTCTGGTGCTGGTTCCGGCGCGGGCTCTGGGGTCGGCTCTGGGGTCGGCTCTGGGGTCGGCTCTGGGGTCGGCTCTGGGGTCGGCTCTGGGGTCGGCTCTGGGGTCGGCGCTGGGGTCGGCGCTGGGGTCGGCGCTGGGGTCGGCTCTGGGGTCGGCGCTGGGGTCGGCGCTGGGGTCGGCGCTGGGGTCGGCGCTGGGGTCGGCGCTGGGGTCGGCGCTGGGGTCGGCGCTGGGGTCGGCGCTGGGGTCGGCGCTGGGGTCGGCGTTGGGGTCGGCGCTGGGGTCGGCTCAGTTGTAAAGATCACGTCAACCCAGTAGTTACTGGACTTGTAGCTATTGGTCGGAAATCCACCTGAGCCGTAGCGATACACGCCATTCCCACCATTCTCGCTATCACTCAAGGCCTGAAGAGGACCACTGCTGTAAGTGGATGAGAAGAACCCCTCATCGACCGAATAGGCTCCCACCTGGGTGTGATACGAGACTACGTAAACCGTATCCGCCTTAATCTCCACCGGCGTGGCGAATTTAACCTGCTGCCAACCGTAACTCGTTTCCTCTCTAAAGGTGGCCTGAGCCAGCAACTGCCCATCGTTAGTCCATAGCCTACCTAAATGGGTGCCTACATTCTGTGGCCCTTTATAGAAACGGACACCCGCAACGAGCCCATCCACCTCGCTGCGAAATTTCACCCCCAACTCAACTTCGTTTGGATCAGGGTCGCTCAGCAGGCTTGGAGTCGCGTTGGCATCCCACAGGCTACATGATGTTGCGCAGACATTGGACTCAGGGTCAACAGGGGTCGGCTCTGGAGTTGGTTCAGGAGCGGGTGCCGGCTCGGGTGCGGGCTCGGGTGCGGGCTCGGGTGCGGGCTCGGGTGCGGGCTCGGGCTCGGGCTGGGGCTCTGGCGCAGGGATAGGGTCATCGCCATATTGAGCTAAGACCCAGGATTTTTTTGCGGCGCGTTTCTCGGCTTTGCTGTCGAAGGTAAGGTCGTTCTCTAACAGATACGCGCTCCATGCTTTGCGGGCATCTCGCTTTTCAGCCCGCGTATCAAAACACAGGCTGCCAAATTTGTAGCACGCCTGCACAACCTCAGCCTCAGGGGTGACGATGTCGTCAATATTTGCCTGGGCGTAGGGCACACCCGAAAAGAGAAGCAATGTCATCGCCGAAGCACTGATCTTATGTCGCATAGCTTTATTCCTTGAATTTCAGACCAACCGAACACTCAACCGAACTCAATGCCGAGTGCCGCGGCGAGTAGTAGCGTTACTCAAAACTTATACTCTCCACGGCGAGCCATATGTGATCAAACTATCAGTCCGAATCTCCCCGCCAACAATTTCCAGAAACTGTGATAACAAACGCAGTCAGTACATCGACTAATCGTCGGCGCATAAGTGCAGGGTAAATGAAAGTATGAGGCGATAAAAACGCATCGTTCCCGAAGCCGACAACTGCCGGACAGCCGCTGATCCAGTCCCTTACCCACCGAATTCTGCCGATCTTTCACTTCGCGACACCCGGCTTTTGATCGACTTCAGCCCAATTCCTGCTCTACGGCCAATAGTGACCCTTCGCTTCTTCAAAGAGCGCAGCAACGAAAGCGAAGGCAGTCGCAACCGGGCGTTGACCGACGGCGAGCGCAGCAGGAACCGAAATAAGTCTCGGGTCAGGGCAAAGGTGGAACACCCGTTCGGCATCATCAAACGGCAGTTCGGATTCTCCAAAGTTCGATACCGTGGGTTGGACAAGAATGCTCATCGGCTGTTTGTGGCCTGTGCCTTGAGCAGCTTGGTAATGGCCAAGAAAACATTGCTGAGGCGAAGCAGTTCGGGTTTGCAGGCAAGATGTGCCTGAAAAACGAAAACGGGGGTAGATAGACCCCGAAAAACGGCAAAAGAGGCCGCTTTCGTCGTGGACTTCAACGAATAGGATCGAGATATTGACTATGACAGAAATATTTTCATGCAGTATCTGAATTTCACGGATTAATCAGATGATCCTTAGAAGAAGCGACGCATCAGGGAAAGATGATCCTTAGAAGAAGCGACGCATCAGGGAAAGCCCGTCCTCGATGCCACCGTTGCACCGCAGGCGATCCGCTTCCCGACAGACCTTAGCCTGCTGAATGAGGCCAGGGAGTTCAGCGAACAGATCATCGACCGGCTCTATGCCAAGGCAGGGCTGACGCATAAGCCCCCGGACCTACCGGCACAAAGCGCGCAAGGCCTACCTCGCCATCGTGAAGAAGAAGCGCCCGGGCGCAAAGTTGATACGCCGTGGCATCAAGCAACAGCTGCAGTACCTGCGCCGCAACCTGGGCCACATTGAGCAGCTGTTAACGCACTTTCCGGCTTATAGGCCATTACCCTTGCCACGCTGGCTGTTACACCGGTACTGGGTGATCCAGCATGTGTTTGCTCAACAGTGGGCGATGTACCACAGCAAGACCAGACGTTGCGATGATCGCATCGTGAGCATCAGCCAGCCGTACGTGCGGCCGATTGTCCGCGGCAAAGTGGACAAGCCGACGGAGTTCGGTGCCAAGCTCAGTGTCAGCCTCACCGGTGACGGTGTGGCGCGAGTCGATCACCTGCGGTGGGATGCTTTCCATGAAGGCCATGACTTGCCCTCACAAGTCGAGGCCTATCGGGAGCATCATGGTGTTTATCCTGCAGTGGTTCTGGGCGACACGCTTTACGGTAGCCGGGACAACCGTCGATACCTCAAAGACCGCGGCATCCGTTTTGCAGGAAAGCCCCTGGGCAGGCCGAAGAAAGTGACCGAGGAAAACCAGGGGGCGCTGAAACGGCTGGCAGCCATGCGACGCGAAGCGTATCTGCAGCGGATTCCGATTGAGGGCAAGTTCGGTCAGGGCAAGAACGGCTACCGACTCAACTACATCCGGGCGAAGCGATCCGATACGTCCAGGGCGTGGATCAACAGCATCTTTCTGGTGATGAACCTGTTGGTCCTGTTGGAGGTGTTTTATTGGCTCTGGAGAAAGACCTGGGCTGGAGGAGAGCACTGGCTCCCGAGCCTCGTCGAAACCTGTGTCGGGCAATGGCGGGCGTGGTTGGAGCGGTGGCGGCGCCCAGTGTTGGAATATGTGCATCGCCGGTAAATTTATGAGCAGGCTCTAAGTAAGTATTGACTGAATGCTAGCGGCGTGTTATGAACACTTTAAAAGGAGGGTTCCCAATGAAGACCAGCGAAGAAAACAAATCGAAAGCTATGATCTCGGCACAGCAAGAAGCTCGACGTGAATTTCTGCGCAAAGCTGGTAAGTTGGCCATATACACCCCGCCATTGATGATGGGGCTAATCATGCCCGGGCAACATGCGATAGCCAGCGGTAGCCGGATTAAAGATTGGAAAGATACGAAGGATTGGAAAGATACGAAGGATTGGAAAGATACGAAGGATTGGAAAGATACGAAGGAATGGAAAGACACTAAATGATATCAAGGCTGATATGTTTTGACCTGTCAATAGTTGGACTCACATAGTATTTGCGTCAAGCACCTTGGATCAGGACCTATCCAGCAGACTGCGACGGTGGATCATGCTGATATACGTGGATTGGTTACCACCTGACTTCACTGCGTCGCGGAGCTGGCCTTTTTCTAGGGTCAGGGATCATCGACCGGGGACGCTCGTTCGAGATTGTCCCGTGGTGGTCGATGCCGATGTAGCCGCCACAAGGGTTCTCCACACCGGCTGAATAGACCCTGACCCAAGATGCCTGTGTCGTACCTCCCCTGGTCCTGGATATTCTGTGGCCTCGACCCGGTGCCGATCACCGGATCGTCGCCGGTTGCCTCAGGCGCGGCATTTCCTGGCGTACGATGTCCCAGATAAAGCCCACCAGCTCTCTTGCGATCGCCACACACACCAGCTTCACATTCTTGCCTGCCTGGGTCAGCTGCCTGTAGCGGCCGCAAAGGCGCTTCTGTGCTCGCCAGGCGATCGCCTTCGCCGGCTCGGAGGCGCGCTGGGCTTTGCGCTTCAGGTGCAGGGTCTGGCGAGCCGGAAAGCGGTAGCTCCAGGCACACTCCACCAGCATTCGGCGTGCATGCCCATTGCCGGTTCGGGTGATCGCGCCCTGGCGCCGTCGGCCCCCACTGCTGTGCTCACTCGGCACCAGGCCCAGGTACGCCATCAACTGCTTCGGTGAATCAAAGCGGCTGATGTCTCCCAATTCCGCCAGCAGCACCGTTGCGGCCAGCACATCAATCCCCCGCAGCGCCACCAGTGCGTCCACCACCGGCGCCATCGACCAGCTCGGCAGCACGCGGTGTATCTGCTCGGTCAGGTCGTCAACCCGCTGGGTGGCCGCCCTGGCCGCATTGATGTATTCCTGTAATACGATTTGCAGGTACGGCTGTTCAAACGCGATCGACTCCAGCCAGTTGTAGTGAGTCTTCGTCCAGCGTGACTTCCCCCGCGGCCAGTGGTGACCGTGGCGTAACACGAAGGCATTGAGCTGCTGTCGCGCCTTGCGCTCCTGGCTCTTCATGTCGTCGCGGGCGCGCGTCAAATCGCGCATCGCTTCCTGCTCCACGTCCGGCACCCAGACCGGCGTCAGCTCCCCGGAGCGTAGGAACGTCGCCAGCTTGGTGGCATCGCGCCGGTCGGTCTTGATTCGCTCGCCCGCCTTCCTGGGAATCATCGAGGGCGCCACCACATCACAGTCGTGACCAGCGGCGATCAGCTGTCGGTAGAGTCCGTATCCGCAGGGCCCGGCCTCGTAGCAGAACAGCAGAACGGCGCCACCGAACTCATTGTTCAAACGCTCCAGCCAGCGCCGCAGAGCCTTCGGCGTATTCGCGATCTCACCGCGATAGTCCGGGCTCTCTCGACCTGGAAGCGCAACCGCGATTGCAATCGTCTCCTTGTGCACATCCAGACCGATAAACGCCCCATAGTGTTTAACCGGGTTTGGGTCTTTTTTGCCGTTCAATGCCTCGACTGCCGAATGGCTCGTGATCGCGGTGTGATCTGCGGTAAACTCTTTCATGCCTGCCCTCCTCAATGTGGCTCTGCCACCGGTTGTTTGTTCAACGCCAATGGTAATCCACGAGCGTTGAGGTTGGGCAGGTCAAAACATCATGTCTAGTAGGCGGTGCCAATAGGGACAGAGCAAGATTTCATGGGCGGAGGATATATTTGTTTTCATCTGCAGACACGCGTGTAAGGTTCTAAGCTGCTAGCTCTCTTTAATAGTTTTCCAACCGCAGTCGATCAGCCCTCTCCCTGCCAAAACCGACGTATTCAAGTAGCTCTTTTGAGCGCACCGACTTGAACAGCATTGATCGAAGCTTATGTCCATAGTTGGCACGGAGCCCAGATAGCAGGTGCTGCGCCCCGGTCAGACCAGACTGGCTTCTATTCTCGTTGAATTAAACCGTTCGCGCGATATACGGTGGCAAGGACGTGCCAAATTGTACCCGATATAAAATCCTGAGGTTCAACAGGTGCGATCCGCACAAACCGGGTCCGCAATGTGCAGAGGATAAATAGTCGGCCCTTAAAAAAGGGTACCTTGTCATCGTTGATGCCGCTTCTGCAATTGCCAGCCCAATGGCTAACCCGCTTTGCTCACCGATTTAAATTTACCCAAGCGCGAAGAGTCATTTCGGTCAGCCTGTTGTCGCTTTTCCTGGTGGCCACCGTGTCGTTATGGCGTTAGGCGCTTCACCTGCCCGACTAAGAGCACTTCGGGGCTTCCCGAGGCGCCTTCCACGATTTTTAAGCAAAGGAATCCTCGACCAGTGGAAAGCGTTCATTCCAAGCAGTAATTGACACCCACCAACTCCGGTTTACTTCTTCTTTTTCAGCTTGATGACTTTCGCTTTGTCGCCGTCTTCTTCGATGACCGGGGATAACATTTGCTGGGAGACTTTCCAGCGTCGGGGAGTCAGCTCATCGACCCGGCTGGCGGGATGAATTGCGACACGCTGTAGCACGTCTACCAGGTAATTGGCCGGGTCGATACCCTGCATTCTGCAGGTTACGATCAGGCTTTGGATAATGCCCACATGCTCCGCACCAAGCTCTGTCAAGCAGAACATGCAGTTCTTTTTACCCATGGGCACCACGCGCAGGGCGCGCTCCGTGTGGTTGTTGTCCAACGGTACGGCCGGATCTTCTAGGAACACACGCAGTGCGGTCTCCCGGTTCTGCATGTCGTAATCTCCTGCGGCATCGCCTACTCTTGGTGTGTACAATTGAAAGGCACCAACAGTAGGCACTGTAACGACCAGCCTTCCTGCGTGACTACGCTTTGCAGGAGATTGCGGCGCTAAGCCTGAGGTCACACCGAATTAATCAGTGCCTTAAAATAAAGCGTTGATTCTACTGGTTGTGCCTGCACTGCATAATGGCTGATCAGGGCCCTTCTAGCTGCAATAAATACTCTATCAGCTGGCCGCGCTCCTGTGGCGACAAGTACTGCGTATCTCCATGCAAGCCGTAGGGATTGGCTGTGCTCAGCACGTCGTCCAGGCTTGCCGCCGAGCCATCGTGCAGGTAAGGAGCGCTGCTCCAAAGATTCAGCAAGGATGGCGTATCGAGACCATCAAGCGTCAAACCAAGTCGTTTCCCTGAAGAAGGTTTGAGTGTGCCGACATCATGGCGGAGACCTGTGGAACTGTCACTGAAGCGGGCACCACTGTGGCAAGACTAGCAGCCGAGAGCTTCAAATAATACCTGACCGGCCTGGGCTCCGACGGTCATTTCGCCATTAGGCTGACGGTAGGGGCTTCGTCCAGGATCGATCAAAGAATTGACATAAGCTGCAAGTGCATCCAGCTCCGGGCTTACGCCAGCTTTCGAGTCTCCAAGCGGGTCGGCTCGGGTGCCGGAGAAGAAATCGTCATCAGCCATAAAGCCGCTGCCGCCGAACGCGGTTCGGATATCATTCTCGAAATCCTGCACTTCATCGAAGTTGCCGCTCCAGTGTAGCGGTGACCCCGCATCCCCCCCTTGACCTCGAAGGGATATCGTGTTGCGCAAGCCCTCGCCGCGATCAGTGAAATCCCAAACCTGGCCATCGTGTCCGCCATCCAGGTGGCAGCTGGCACAGCTTAGATAGCCATCCCTTGCCATGCGCGTATCGGCAGCATTGTAGAAAACCTGCTTGCCGAGTAATACCTCGGGGCTTAGCTGTTCGCTGGAGACCGTCGACACCTGATCGATTCTAGGTAGGTCAGTTGTGCCCTGTTGCAACAAGCCATGCCCATCAAAAATGGTCACCGTTCGACTCATCAGGTCCTTGGTGAAAACGCGATTGGTCAATGGATCAATGGCGACCCCCTGCGGGGCCAAGCCGGTATCAACCCTGGTGACCTCGCCGCCCTGAAGGTTCAATACCAGCATCTGATTGTTGCCTTGCATGGTCACAAACACTCGGTCGCCGGCCGGGCTGAAAGCGATGGCCGAAGGTTGACCAAAGTTGTCAATATCGAGCCGCCGGTTCAATTGCTCGACATTTCCGGCCAGATCCAGCGAGCCGATCATAGCCCGGGTTGTGGTCTCAAAGGTTAATGGCAAGCCGTCGCGGAAAGCTCCCCTCAGGATATTGTCTTTCTTGCCTGCTACCCATGCCTCGTCAATCAGGGGATTGATAGCAACGCCGACTAGATAGTTGGGCAGTCCCCGGCCAGCGAGGGATCCATCCTGCGAGGTGGAATCCAGAGGCAGCTCCAGCGTCGCGTCGACGATCACTCCACCCAGGTCGACCGACCAAACGGTGCCAGACTCACCCGTGGAAATGAACTGGGTCACCAGTAAACGGCTCCCGTCGCCGGTTATGGCCAGTGCCTCAGGTGTTGGTCCAACATTCAGTGTGGCGCCGAGGCTACGGGTGGCGGCGCCTACCTGCTGAATCAGACCCGTGCCCCGCTGGGCAAAATAACCAGTAGAGCCGCCTGGCGTAAAAACGATGCTCCCAGGTGCTGCTCCGGGCTCCAGTAGCAGTGTCTCCAGTGTTGTACCGCTGACAGCATCAAGCACCTGCACGCTGTCATCATCCCGGCATGTAACCCAGACCTGGCCGGCATTATCAATCGCCACACTGGTCGGATGGGCGCAGAGCGGAATTTCCAGATCGAGGGTGAGGGAATCCGCATCGATCACCGCGACGCTGTCGTTATCCGGGTTGACAATCCACACGCGACGAGCCGTCGAATCCACCACAATCGGGCTTGAACGCGTTGGCTGTGCCACGGAAGGCGTGACTACGGGCAGATCCATGCTTACTTCTATCTCGGCTGCAGACAACGCTCGGCTATAGACTCGAACTTCGTCGATAAGACCACTGAAGTACTCACCCCAAACCGTATTGCCACCTATTTGCAGCGGCTGCGTCGAAGTGACCAGACTGCCTGCCGCCCCAGTCGAACCGTCTTCTACACTGTTAATATATAGACGCAGGGCCGAGCCGTCATAGCTCATGGCCAGGTGGGTCCAGGTATTCAGCGGTAGAGTGCGGCTACCCTGTACAGAAACCTCGCTGCCGCCGATATTGGCGTATGCAGCTGGCCTTTGGCCGTCATGGGCGTAGAGGGCATAGGCCAAACCATTGGTGGTCTCTTTGAGCGCAACCGTGCTCCAACTGTTCAGGGCAGTAGGATAAATCCAGGCCGACAGCACCAGGCCATTGGTCAAGTCCAGGGAAGCGGCATCCGGCACCGTCACCAAGTCATTGACGCCGTCAAAAGATAGCGCACTGCCATAGTAACCGTTGGCGGATCGGGTGGCTCCGGATACCGTGCCTGCGTTGTCCCCCGATGCGTCCTCAACGCTTTGGCCGCTGGCTTCTTCAAAGCCATAGGCCGCCACTAACCCTTCCGGAGTCTGCTGTGTGTTCCACACCGTAACATTGATAACAATCGATTCGGTCATATTGCCCGAAAGGTCACGGGCGACGGCTGTAAGCTCATAGGGTCCATTTGGCGTCGTGGTCGTAGCCCAGGAAAATGAGTAAGGCGCTGCTATATCTTCCTCACCAAGTGGTTCACCATTGAGCATGAATTGGACGCCCGCAACGCCCGTGTCATCGGAAGCTGGGGCAGTTATGGATACAGTGCCGGTAAGGACGTCGCCGTCCCGAGGTTCTGTCAGCACCACTATTGGTGGCACCGTGTCAGGCACAGTCACGGTAAAATTGACGGGTGTGGCGTCGGAGCCCTCGATCTTAGAGTTACCAGCCTGCCCCAGGAAGGCGCTGAGGGTATGGGGCCCAAGAGTTAGACCGGAGAGCTGCATCTGGCCATCCAGTGAGGTGTCTATGAACTCGGGACCGCCGTCAAGCTGGAAATGGGCTTGAATCACGTCGGTAAGGTCGCCCGCCGTGGTGTATGCGACATCGAGCGTATCCCCGGCCACCGATGCATTGTTGAGGGGCGAGGTGATGCTTAAGTTTGGAGACGTTGGATTGGCCGGGATATTCATGTCGGCCTGTATCTCGGCTGCATTCAACGCCCGGTTATAGACCCTCACTTCGTCGATGAGACCGCTAAAGTATTCACTCCAAATTGCATTGCCGCCGATACGCAAAGGTCCCGACGAGGTAGCCATATTACCCGCAACCGCGCGAGTCCCGATCTCGATACCGTTCTGGTACAAACGCAGTGTCACGCCATCATAGCTCAGCGCCAGGTGTGTCCAGGTACTGAGTGGCAGCGAGCCGCTGCCTTGTACATCTACACTGCCGCCGATATTGGCGTAACCTGCCGGTCGCGGTGCATTGTCATGAGCATAAAGCGCATATGCGAGACTATTGGAGCTCTCTTTAAGCAGTACAGTGCGCCAGCCACTGAGGGCTGTGGGATAGACCCAGGCTTCCAGCGTCATCCCGTCGGTCAAGTCCAGCGAAGTCGCATCCGCCACTGTTATCCAATCGCCGTTACCGTTGAAGGACAGGGCGCTGCCGAAGTAGCCATTGGTGACCCGGGTGGCTCCGGCAATGGTGCCCGTATTGTTGTTTCCAGAACCATCATTGGCGCTCGGGCCGTCGCCCTCAAAGCCGTAGGATGCAACCAGGCCCGTTATTTGGTTGTTTGATACAGTCACCACGATGGCTGCGGACTCGGCCATGTTATCCGATGGATCACGAGCAATGGCGGACAGTGTGTAGCTACCGTTTGGCACGGTTATCGTATTCCAGGGAAAAGAATAGGGGGCTGCTGTGTCTTCCGGGCCAATTGCCACACCGTCCAGTGTGAACTGAACACCGGCGATGGCTACGTCATCGCTAGCAGTAGCCGATATCGAAAACAGACCGGAAACGGTTGTGCCGTCTATCGGCTGGGTAAGCGATATGTCAGGCGGTGTCACGTCGCTCGTGGCATTCGCAAAGGCTTCGTTTGACACGGAACTGAGATTCCCTGCGATGTCTTCAGCGACAACAGCGTAATAGAAAGTACCGGCAAGTACCCCAGTGTCGATATAGGCGGGCGCTGCCGATTCACCAATCAACGTGCTCGCCGAAGGTGTAAAGCCCTGGGTACTTGAACGATGCACGAAGTACTTCGCCACCCCACTGTCATCGTTGGCGGCGTCCCAGGTCAGCCTGACTGTGCCCACAGATCCAATCGCGGCCAGATTTGATGGAGCCGTCGGCGGGGCGGAGTCTTCGTAAGGCGCTGGGAAGCGGACGAATTCTGCGATTAATGGCACTCCGGCACTGTTAATTACAAACAGCATGTAGTAACCCGGCGGAGCCTCATTGAAGTTGGCGGGGGCCTGGATATCAAGCGCACTGGCTGATGATGAAAAAGTCATCGGAATGAAGCGCTGCTCCTGATCGAAATTATGGGTTGCGGCGCCAAGGCGAACCAGATTCACAGCGCTGATATCCGCGGCATCCGGTGTCTGCACGGTAAAACTCGATCCATACTCTAGCTTACCGGGAGCTGATGTAACCACTGGCCGCTCTCCGTTGAATAGATAGGGCGGGGAGTAGACTTCCAGATTCAACATATCCGTGCCACCGGGGATGTTGCCCGAACCGGAAACAGCCACACGACCATCCGGCAACAGCACGGCAGTTGAATGATAGATGCGCGGGGTCTGCATCGGCGCAAGCGTACGCCAAGTCTCGGTGGCGGGAGACCAAAGTTCTGCTTCAAGTACAGCAGGGGTCAGATTTGTTTCGCTTCTGAGTTGGGAGCCTGAGCTAGCAAAAACGGACCCATCGGGCAGCACGGTAAGATTGTGAAAAGTTCGAGGAAAGGCCATTAGTGCGCTTGCCCGCCAACTCGGTGAGGGGTCGTTCATATCGAGCAGATAAGTGGTATCCAAAGAGGGAGCCGACGGTGTAGCACCGTCATTAGAGCTGCTACCTGATTTCATTATCTTACCGGGTAAATACATAACAGCGCTACCGGCGTCGAGCACATTTGCGTCGACCATACTCCATTGTTGCGATTCTATGTCGAGGCGTTGCGTGTCCGTGGGGTCTTCGGTCGATCCTGTTGCCAATAGGCTTCCATCTGGAAGAAGAAACATCATAGGGTACTGCGGTCTTGACAGCCGGGCTTCGCTGAGCGCGGTCCAGGTGTTGGTGATGGGGTCAAAGACCTCAGGGATCTCTACGAAAACAGACTCATTGTCTTCAGAGCCCGATGTGATGATGGCTCGGCCATCCCCGAGTGCGGTCAAGGTGGGATACCAGCGCCGGAAAGCCATAGAAGGTAACGATTCCCAGGTCTCGGTTACCGGATCAAAGATATTTGAGTCTGAGATGCCCAATATACCATTCGCAGCATCGTGGCCTCCCGCCACTAGAAGTCGACCATCAGCCAGTGCCACGTGAGAGGAGCAGAAAATGTTGGAAAAAGGGTTAGGAACCGGTGTGATCTCATTGGTTATGGGATCCCACAATTCTCCGTAATTTGGCGAAGTGGTGAAATCGCCGGCCCAGAACATCAACTTTCCGGTGTGTAACAGGATTAGATTGACTGCCACAGTAGGAAGATCGATGGGTGACGCCCATTGTCCTATTGCCGCAGGGTCAGTGTCTTGGGCCACTTCCAGAGTTACGCTGGGGGCATCCGAACCCTCAATTTTTGATTGGTCGGCGCGCGCCAAATAGGCGTCGAGGGTATGGACTCCGAGCGTGAGCCCGGTTAGCTGCATCTGACCATCCAGAGAGGTGTCTATGAGGGCGGGTCCGCCGTCAAGCATGAAGTGGACTTGGCCTACGTCGGTGAGATCGCCCGCGGTGTTGTAAGCGACGTCCAGAGTATCTCCGGCCACCACCGCATTGTTGAGGGGCGAGATGATATTCAGGGTTGGCGCAGGGAAGGCGGCTTCGACGGTAAAATTGATTGTGGTGGCTTCGGAGCCTTCGACCTTGGAGTGATCAGCCCGCACCAGGTAGGCATCGAGAGTATGGACCCCAGGCGTGAGCCCGGTAATCTGCATCTGGCCGTCAAGCGAGGTATCCATGAGATCGGGGCCGCCATCAAGCCGGAAGTGGGCATGGCTCACGTCGGTTAAATCGCCCACCGTGATGTACGCGACCCTAAGAGTGTCCTCGCTCACTGTCGTATTGTTGAGGGGCGAGATGATATTCAGGGTTGGCGCCGGGAAGACGGCTTCGACGGTAAAATTGATTGTGGTGGCTTCGGAGCCTTCGACCTTGGAGTGATCAGCCCGCACCAGGTAGGCATCGAGAGTATGGACCCCAGGCGTGAGCCCGGTAATCTGCATCTGGCCGTCAAGCGAGGTATCCATGAGATCGGGGCCGCCATCAAGCCGGAAGTGGGCATGGCTCACGTCGGTTAAATCGCCGATCGTAGTGTACGCAACGTTGAGAGTATCGCCGCTCACTGCCGTATTGTTGAGGGGTGAGGTGATACTCAGGGTTGGATCTGGGACGGCGGCTTCGACGGTGAACACCACGTCCACCCAGTAGTTGCTTGCCCCGAAAGTATTGATTGGGAAGCCACCGGGACCTTAGAGATACACCCCATTGCCGCCGCTCGCACCATCGGCCAATGCCTGGAGAGGGCCGTTGCTGAAGCTGGACGTAAAATAACTATTATCCGCTGAATACCTGCCCACCTGGGTATGGTAGGAGACCGCATAAACCGTGCCAGCCTGAATCGCCACCGGCGAGGCAAAATCGACCTGCTGCCAACCCGAGGCCGTCTCATTGCTGAAAGTGGCTTGGGCCAACAACTGGCCAGTGCTGCTCCATAGACTACCCACATGGGTGCCCGTGTTCTGCGGTCCCTTATAGAAGCGGACGCCGGTAACAAAACCCGCCACGTCGCTCTGAAACTTCATGCCCAGTTCGACGGCATTGGTATCGGAATCCGACAGCACACTCGGGACCGCGGCAGAGTCCCAGAGACTGCAGGGCGTCGCGCAGACACCGGACCCTGCCGGCGCTGTTGTGAACGACCAAGTGACATCGGCGGCCAGAGTATTGCCTGTTGTATCCGCCACGCCGCCAGGACCACCGGGGAGTGTCGCGGTATACGTGCTATCGGCCGCCAGGATGCCGGCCGGTGCAAAAGTTGCAGTTTGCGTGATTGCATTTTAGCTTACGGCACCAGACACCAGAGTGTCACCCGCGTCGCGCAACTCGAAGCTATCGGTATCAACGGTCGCGGGGTCGATTGACTCGTCAAAGGTCGCCGTAATATTCGCCACAGTGCCTACCCCGGCGGCACCATCTGCTGGTGATATCGAGGTCACTATTGGGGAGGTGGTGTCGACCGCCGCAGTGGTAAAGCTCCAGCTGAGGCCCTGCAAAAGGACGTTGCCCGCAACATCAGCCACGCCTCCCTCCCCGCCCTTCACTATGGCGCTATAACCCGCTATCCCATTGAGTGTGGCCGTCGGCGTCAGGGTTGCTGTATCCGTGAATCCATCGAATGTCAGTACCGCAGGTACCGGCGTGGCGCCTGCGTCGAGCAGTTCAAATGTGGAGGAATTGATCGTTGCCTCGTCCATCGCTTCGCTGAAGGTAACCGTCACCGATGTGTCGATCGCAACATCCGCAGCACCATCCACAGGCGTGGTTGATATCACCACGGGTGACGTCGTGTCCGGCCCGATATTGCTTGTGAACACCACGTCCACCCAGTAATTCGAAGAATTCCAGCTCTGGCTTGGGAACCCACCGGCCCCGTATTGGTAAACGCCGTTACCGCCGCTCTCGCTGTCACCAGGAAACCGAAGCGGCGAATTATCGACTCCGTCACCGTCGAAGAAGCTAGTGTTGATCGCATAGCCTCCGTTGGGCGCATGATAGCTGGCCACATAGACGGTAGCCGCGGTTATGGCTACAGGGATGTCGAAATCGACCTGCTGCCAACCGGACGCTGTCTCGCTGCTAAAGGTGGCGGTGGTCAGCAAGGTGCCACTGGCGGACCAGAGATTGCCCACATGGGTGCCTGTGTTGCCGCTCCCCTTGTAAAAGCGAATACCAGTGATGTACCCGTCAACCTCCGACTGGAACTTGACCCCGAGTTCGACCGCGCCGGAATCGCCGGCTGAAGGAGTTGCCGGCGTGATCGAGTCATCCCAAAGGCTGCAGGGCGTTGCGCAGACATCGGATTCCGTTGGCTGTGCGTAGACAAGTTGCGATGAAAAGAGCAGGACAAGAACGCTGGCGAGAAAGAACTCGACGATCCCACATGACAAAGCGGAATAGCAACCAGGCGCTTTCGTAGCTTTAACCCCATCATTCCTAATGGCACTCGAGCTGACAAAAGGTTCTTCCGGGCAATTATAATTATCACGGTGCAAGAATCGCATTCTAGAATCCCCACCTGGCGGCCAGATTTAGTGCCTACGAGATTCGCTCTCATCAAGCTACTTCGCTCGGATGAAAAGTGCAACTATGAGCCTTAGTTAAGGCGCTTCAGGCCTAGCTCTCCGTGCAATTTGAGTCCATGCGATTCCTGTCGTGAATTTATAAACGCAAGATTTATGCCAATATTGCTTTTGTGTTTTATAACAATCACTTAAAAAAAAAGCTCCGGCATCTGGACACCGCAAAGTGTAAACTTTATCGACACATTATTAGCCGCGTGTTCTGGTACGCACGCTACAACTTCCATTTTCAACTTGAACGTGTCTCGATACCATTATGCCGAACAGCAGTGAACAAAGGGCGGAATGATTCTTATTACTCCGGATTTTAATGCAGATAGGCAGTTCAACAAGGGAGGGCGTTAAGAGTTAAGTGTAAGTATCACTTCGGCTCCAAAACTCAGGGGTATTCGAAGCCGTGGTAATTCGGATATCGTAAGCTAGTCAAAGCGTATACGAGCCGATCTTGCAATTCTGGTCAACACCCTAATGAGAGTCCCTCGACTGAGAGCGTGAGCCAATGGCAACCGCTACATTATTGGCAAATCTGGTAGCAATTGATTCTGGTGGCCGAGCCCAGCAGTTGCTATCGCATTTCAGGGGCAGATATGGGTGCCGGTTAACAACACTTGTTGCTCGGCCGCCCATTCTAAATGTAAATGGCGGTGAGAGAGGGATGTATCACAACAGCCTAAGGGCTGTTGTGACCCTCCGGGCTTCGCGCTACGCGCTCGTTGCCAGTTGCTGCCGCAACGGGTCGAACCGCGAGGCTTCTCGCCCTGAACTAACCCCAATAACCAGAAAACCCGGCATAAGGCCGGGCTTTCTGGTTATGGCGGTGAGAGAGGGATTCGAACCCTCGAACGGTGTTACCCGTTACACACTTTCCAGGCGTGCTCCTTCAGCCACTCGGACACCTCACCGTAAATCGTTTAACCTGCCGTTATTGCAACGGACATGTCCGTTGCACACTTTCCAGGCGTGCTCGTTATTCGTCGCCTTGCTCCTCACCCGGAGCCGCCCTGAACACGACGCGGCACTTTAACGGAAGACGCTTTGTCACGCAAGCATAAGACCTATTGTCGCTCTAACCGGCCGAAGCGCGGCGGGTGGGGCTCGTTGGTTCTGAGTGGATTGATATCGATTCCCCCGCGGCGCAGGAACGCGGCGTAAACGCTGAGCACCTTCGGCTGGCAGTGCTCCTGGATGTGGGCAAAGACCGTTTCCACGCACTGCTCGTGGAAGCCATTGTGCCTGCGAAAAGACACCAGGTAGTGCAGCAGGCTCTCGCGATCGATAGCTGGGCCCTGGTATTGAATAATCATGGTCGCCCAGTCCGGTTGGTCGGTAACCGGGCAGAGGGAGCGAAACAGGTTGGTGTACAGGCGCTCGCTTCGCGGCTCGCCCCTCGCCTGCAAAACCCCCGGATCGGGGGTAAAGTGCTCGGGGCTGACATCCAGGCCATCCAGGCATTCCCCCGCCACACCCGCTGATAGATGATGCTCGGGCTGCTCATTCAGCGCCGACAGGCGAAGAGAAACAGGTGACCCGCAGCACGCGGTAAGATCCTGTTCTATCGTCGCGGACACCGCCGCCATGGAATCGAATCGCGTTTGATTCAGCGCGTTGAGATACAGCTTCAAAGACTTGGACTCCACCAGGTTGACCGAGTCACAGGGCACCGTCAGTTGGCCGGTCGCGGCCTGGGGCAGGCCCCTGGCGTTGAGCCAGGACAATTCGTAGAGGTTCCAGATATCAACGCCGCTAAACGGCAACGCCGATGCCGCGATTCCCAGCGCCTCGCGACCGGGCTGCCGGGGCAAAGGGCACAGTAGCTCGGGGGCATAGCCTTCTGTTGCGGGTGTGTTTTTGCCCAGGGGCGTATGGCGGGTGTAGACGCTGCCGGGCACGGCTTGCCCTTTGGGGGTTCGATCCGTCATGCCGTCACACCCGAAGCTTTTTGCCGGTCTTCAGCAAGTGCAGGCTGAAAATGAATGCCGCGATGTTGAAACCGATGATCATGAGGAATGCGAAACCGATATTGATGTCGGAGATGCCGAGAATGCCGTAGCGAAAGGCGTTGACCATGTAGAGAATGGGATTGAGTTGCGACAGTCCCGCCCAGAAGTCGGGCAGCAGGCTGACGGAATAAAACACGCCACCGAGGTAGATCAGCGGCGTGAGCACAAAGGTGGGGATGATCGAAATATCGTCGAAATTCTCGGCGAACACGGCATTGATGAAACCGCAGAGCGAGAACAGCAGTGAGGTCAATACCACCACGCTGATGGTCACCGTCAGGCTGTGGACGGTGAGCGAGGTGAAGAACAGCGCCAGGACGGTGACGATGAGCCCGACCATCAGGCCCCGGGTGACGCCGCCGGCGACATAGCCTAGCAAAATAATATAGTTGGGGACCGGCGACACCAGTAACTCTTCCACGTGCTTCTGGAATCGCGCGCTGAAAAACGACGACACCACGTTGGAATAGGAGTTGGTAATCACGCCCATCATGATCAACCCGGGCGCGACAAACTGCATATAGCTGAAGCCCTCCATGGTGCCGATTCGCGAGCCGATCAAATTGCCGAAAATGATGAAATAGAGCATCACCGTGATCGCCGGTGGCACCAGGGTCTGCACCCATATCCGGGTAAAACGGCGGATCTCCTTGCGCACCAGTGTGTAGAGGGCGATGAGGGTTTCCCGATTCGGCATCTAGGCGCCCTCTCCCTGCTCGCCCTGCCCCACCAGCGAAACAAACAGCTCTTCCAGCCGGTTGGCCTTGTTGCGCATGCCGACAACTGTTAGCCCCGACTGGTTGAGGCGCTCAAACAGCGCATTGAGGGATTGCCCCTGCTCAACCGAGACCTCCAGACTGTGCGCATCGCTCTGGACCACACTGAAGCCCTCCAGCATTGGAAGCTGGTCGGGCAAGTCGGCGACATCGAGGACGAATGTCTGGCGTTGCAGCTTTTTCAACAGCGCATTGATGCTGGTGTTTTCGACGATGACCCCACGGTCGATGATGGCAACGTGGCGGCAGAGGTTTTCAGCTTCTTCCAGGTAATGGGTGGTGAGGATGATGGTGGTGCCCTGGGCGTTGATCTGCTGCAGGAACTGCCACATGGAGCGACGGATTTCTATGTCGACGCCGGCGGTGGGCTCATCGAGTATCAGCAGCCGGGGCTCATGTACCAGCGCCCTGGCAATCATCAACCGGCGCTTCATCCCGCCGGACAGGGTACGGGCGCTCTCCCTGCGTTTTTCCCAGAGCCCGAGCTGGCGCAGGTATTTCTCGGCACGTTGCACCGCCAGCTCCCGCGGAAGACCGTAGTAGCCAGCCTGGGTGACGACGATGTCCTGCACCTTTTCGAACAGGTTAAAGTTGAATTCCTGGGGCACCACGCCGATCAGCCGTTTGGCGGCAGAAAAATCCCGGTCGATATCGTGACCGAAGATGGACACCGAGCCACCGGTCTTACGCACCAGCGAGCAGATAATGCCGATGGTGGTGGACTTGCCCGCCCCGTTTGGCCCCAGCAGCGCGAAAAAATCCCCGGCAGCGACCTCCAGGTCGATGCCCTTGAGAGCCTCGAAGCCGTTGTCGTACTGCTTGCGCAGCGCTTTGATTACCAGCGGTTTTTCCATTGCGAACCCGATAGCGTGACGGGGCGGCGCACAGGTCGCACAGAACAGAGCGCCCTGGCGGCCCGACAAAGGCTGGACATGTTACACAGAGAATCGGATTTCGCAAAGCGTCGGGGCCGCGCCGCAACGGCGGACGCCGTTCAAGATCATTCTGGGGAGTGGATTCGAATTTTGAGTGTGAATCGTGGCGCGGCACCCCGCTGGGCGGCACCCCGCTGGGCGGCACTCCGCTGGGCGGCACCCCGCTGAGAACCGGGAGCCGGTTCGAATTTGGAGCGGGAAACCTGTGGTGCGGCACTCCGCTGGGCGGCACTCCGCTGGGCGGCACTCCGCTGGGCGGCACTCCGCTGGGGACCGGGGCGGTCCCGAACCGGGAGCCGGGAACTTGGAGCGGCACCCGTGGGCGGCACTCCGCTGGGCGGCACTCCGCTGGGCGGCACTCCGCTGGGCGGCACTCCGCTGGGGGGCACCCCGCTGAGAACCGGGAGCCGGTTCGAATTTGGAGCGGGAAACCGGGTTCGAACCGGCGACCTGTACCTTGGCAAGGTACCGCTCTACCAACTGAGCTATTCCCGCGTAATACCCTTGGAGCTTTCGGCTCCTTCCTGAGCGATAATATACCACGCTCAGGAAATGTAAATGGCGTCCCCTAGGGGGTTCGAACCCCTGTTCCCGCCGTGAAAGGGCGGTGTCCTAGGCCACTAGACGAAGGGGACAAAACCTGTCGTCGAGTCATCACAGTGACGAGGCGCGCATTCTAAATAGCGGCCTTTATCGAGTCAAGAGCTAATTGTTTAAAAACCCCGGGCGCACTTTTTTTGCCTTGCCTCGCCATCACCGGACCTTGCCATCGTGCCCTTTTATTGCGGGTTTAGCGCCGTCCACGGGACGTTATTCGGACTCCGGCTTGAGCGTCAGCGAGGCCGAATTGATACAGAAGCGCTGGCCGGTGGGCTGGGGGCCATCCTCGAACACATGGCCAAGGTGGGAGCCGCAGCGGGCGCAGTGCACTTCGGTGCGTACCATGCCCAGGCTGGCGTCCACCTCTGTCTCCACGTTGGTATCGTCGATGGGTTGGTAGAAGCTGGGCCAGCCGGAGCCCGAGTCATACTTGGTAGCGGAGGCGAACAGTTCGGTGTTACAACCCCGGCAAAGATAAGTGCCCGGCGTCTTGGTATCCCAGTATTTGCCGCTGAAGGCACGCTCCGTGCCCTGCTCCCGACAAATCCGGTACTCTTCCGGCGTCAGTTGCTCACGCCATTCCTGCTCAGATTTCTTGTACTCAGTCATAAACCACTCCGCTTTCAGCAAAAGCCCTTGGGAATGCTAGAATATCGGTTTTGGTGTGAATTCTCACCGCCTTATTATTCAGAGCCAGCCTACTATGTATACGGTCTACAAGTCAGACAAATTGCAAGGTGTTTGCTACGACATTCGCGGTCCGGTGCAACGCGAGGCGACACGGCTTGAGGAAGAAGGCCACCGCATTCTCAAACTCAATATCGGCAACCCGACCCCCTTTGGCTTCGACGCACCCGACGAGATCATGCAGGACGTCATCCTCAACCTGCCCTCGTCTCAGGGTTATTGCGATTCCCGCGGCCTGTTTTCGGCGCGCAAGGCGGTGATGCAATACTGCCAACAGCTCAGAATCCCCGACGTCGAGATCAGCGATATCTTTATGGGCAACGGGGTGAGCGAGCTGATCGTCATGGCAATGCAGGCACTGCTCAACAACGACGACGAATTTCTGATTCCCAGCCCCGACTACCCCCTGTGGACGGCGGCGGTAAAACTCACCGGCGCCCGGCCGGTGCACTATATCTGTGACGAACAGGCCGACTGGACCCCGGACCTCGACGACATACGCGACAAAATCACCGACAAGACCCGGGGCATCCTGCTGATCAACCCCAACAACCCCACGGGTGCCGCTTACCCCGAGGAACTGGTCAAACAGATTGTCGCCCTGGCCACCGAACATCGGCTCATGCTCTTCGCCGACGAGATCTACGACAAAATTCTCTACGATGATGCCGAGCACTTCCCCGCCGCGCGCTACGCGAACGATATCGTCTGCGTGACCTTCAACGGGCTTTCCAAAACCTACCGGCTGGCGGGATTTCGCTCCGGCTGGATGGTGATTTCCGGCGCCAAGCACCGCGCCACCAACTATATCGAGGGCCTGGAAATCCTGGCGTCCATGCGGCTGTGCTCCAACGTTCCCGCGCAGCACGCGGTGCAAACCGCACTGGGGGGCTACCAGAGCATCAACGACCTGGTGCTTCCCGGCGGGCGCATGCGTGAACAGCGCGACTTCGCCTGGGAGCGGCTCAACGCCATCCCCGGGGTCAGCTGCACCAAACCCCGGGGCGCCATCTACATGTTTCCCAAACTCGACCCGGCCGTTTACAAGATCCACAACGACGAAAAAATGGTGTTGGATTTCCTCATCCAGGAGCGCGTTTTGATCGTTCAGGGCACCGCCTTCAACCTGCGCACGCCCGACCACATTCGCATGGTGTTTCTGCCGCGTATCGACGACCTGGGTCACGCCATCGAAGCCTTCGAAAACTTCCTGCGACATTACGAGCAGTAGCGAGACTGGAGCGGGCGCCGGGATGCGTGACACCCATATCAACAACTTCTACCGCGATGCCGGCCTGGTTCTGCAGAAGCTCTACCGGGCATTTCCGCGCAAAATAGCCATTTACGTCGAGGATATCAGTGGCCCCGACGAGCCCGATGAATACGGGCTGCACAGCAGCCGTTACCTTGCCTGCCTCAGCACCATGCTATGGTTGGGAGAGCAGGATTACCTGAGCTACGAGTCCACGATTCGCCAGGAAGCCATTGATCAGGCGGTGCTGACCCACAAGGGTTTCACGCTGCTCAGTGCACCCCATCACTTCGACCCGGCAGCCGCACCGGGCAATGAGCCCCCGGAGTCCGCCATCGACGCGCTGCGCCGCAGTTTGAAATCCGGTAACGATGAACAAACCGCGACGGTGATGGGGGCAATACTGGCCAGGGCTCACCATTTCCACTGAACCACCATTCGGCCCCGCCATCGCGGTCGGCAATGGCTTGGTATTGCTCGCGGGGCGTGCCATCCCTCGGCGCTTTGTCACAAAGTGGCGACCGGCCCCGTGCCCGAGGTGGCGAATTTTCACGTGGTTCAGCTATAGTTGGGACTGGGGGTTGAAAACTGCGGTTCGGCGACTTCCGGGGGGTAGAAACTTGTTCAACATGATTTTGGATTACGCGGCATTTCCTGTTAGTATAGTTACGTACTGGACATCTAAAGACTCATAGGCTAGGACCAAGCTAACCATGACCGCAACAGAAAAGACGAAAAAGTACCAACCTCTGGACGATCAGTTCCTCCACAGCGCCGCTATTATCGACGCGAACGGCCGCGAAGTGGCCATCACTGCGGAGATGATCGATCAGGCCTGCGACAAGTTGGCACTGCAGTTTGAACAGTTCCAACAACCCGCATCCAAGCGCGGCTGATCTCCCCGGTCTGCGCTCGCAGCTCACCCTGCGACCCGCTCCCACTGCCCGCTTCAGGGCAACTCTTCGCTAACCCCGACTCTGTTTTCTCTCCCGGCGCCTCCTGACTTGGCGCCGTCCACGGGATCGTCCTCACCCGCCGCATAGCGCGCCTCACGGCGCCTGGGATAGTCACGCCGCAGCTGCTCGAACGCCACACCATGGTCACTCGTCGCCCCCAGGGCCGTGCGCATTCTCCGGTCGTCGGCGGCAATATCATAAACGCCCAGCATACTCTGGCAGAGCCGACTCCAACTGCCCTTCAAGGGTAGCGCTTCTGCTTCCTCCACCCGGCTGCTATCGCCTGTGGCACCACCCCCGAGCCAGTCTCGCAGTTGCCGGCTGACCATCCCCGCGCCACGAAGCTTGCCATCATAGCTGTACCCTGCGATGTGGGGTGTCGCGAAGGTGACCCGCTCCATCAGCCCGCGATCAATCGTCGGCTCGTTTTCCCAGACGTCCAGCACCACCGCCAGGTCCTGGCGCTGATGCAGAAGCTGCAGCAGGGCGTCGTTATCCACCACCGCGCCGCGACTGCTGTTAATCAGCACAGCGCTCCGCTTGAGGCAGGCCAGTTCCGACTTGCCAAACATATGGTAAGTGGGGTGGGCAGTATCCCGGGTCAGTGGCGTGTGCAGGGTGACGATATCAGCCTCCAGCACCCGTTGGGGATCTGTTGCCAGTTTCATGCCGTGGTGATCCGGCAAAAACGGATCGTAGCCGGTGCAGTGAAACCCGCAGGCCTCGAGCACACGATACAAACGCCCGCCCACATTTCCAAGCCCGAAAATACCCACCGACATGCCGGGCTTCACCCTGCCATGATCGACCCCGAGCCGACACAGGGCGCTCACCACATATTCAACCACCGACCGCGCGTTGGCCCCCGGCGCGTGGGCAAAACCAATACCGGCGCTAGCCAGGTAGGGCTGGTCGATATGATCGACCCCGGCGGTACAGGTGCCGACGAAACGCACCGGGCTGCCATCCAGCAGATCCTCTCCGACCCGGGTCACCGACCGCACCAGCAGGATGTCGGCATCGGCGACCGAAGCGCGGGTAATCTGGCGCCCCGGCAGCAGGGACAGCTCGCCGAATTCACCAAAGATGGTTTCGGCTGCCGGTATGTTCTCATCGATCACTAGTTTCATGTCTTGCCGCCGCTCAGTATCCTGTTTCGAGGGAAAAGTTTGCCGCGTCAAGCCCGGGGTCGGTGCCATACAGGCCGCAAAGCGCCCGCCGGAACTGCTCGGCCCGGGGCGGTAATCCCCGTTCGCAGTATTCCCGCAGGCGCAGGTGGATGGCGCCTGCGAAGCGGCGCAAGTCCAGCTCCGGTGCGCCGAGGTTGTCGGCGCTGGGGCGAAATCGCAAACCGCAGGCTGCGGTAAACAAACACTCCAGCGCCTGGGGCCTGGCCTCGACCTGCTCGAAGCGAGCCTGCTGCTCGGCATCCCTGCCGTCGGGCTCATACCAATAGCCGTAATCCACCTGTTGGCGACGCTGGGGTCCGGCGATGCACCAATGCGCCACTTCGTGCAAGGCGCTGGAAAAATAGTCCTGGCGAAAAATCACACGATGCAAGTCCCCGACAGATCTCGCCGGCACGTAGACGGGCTCAGCACCGCCGCCACGCAGGCAGGTATGGTATTGGCCGAGAAATAGCTGGTCGAAGACGCGCTGTAGATCCGCTGCCCGGCGGTGCCTGTGCTCCCCGATGGAAGCGTGTGTTTCGTTGTCCATCCCGGCCCGTCACTGCTTGCGAATAAAAAAATGGAACACGTCGCTGTCATTGGACTGCTCCAGCAGCTCATGCCCGAGAAACGCGCAGAACTTCGGAATATCCCGCTGGGTGGAAGGGTCTGTCGCCAGCACCTCCAGGATCTCTCCGCTGGCCAGCTCGCGAACTTTCCGGTGCAGCATCATCACCGGCTCCGGGCAATACAGGCCAACAGCATCCAGCGTGGCATCGGGTGAATAAGGCATATTGAGAAAAATCCTGCTTTGACTGAAAAACGGGACCCTGTCAGCCAGAGTCTGGGCCCTGCTTGTCACCATGATGCCAGCCTGGCTGAAACTGCTCACGGCTAACCAGGGTCGTGGTCTCGGTACCCGGGTCGTAGACGATCACGACTTCACCGCTGCGCAACTGCCGCAACGCGGCGCCGGCCTTTTGCTCAAGGCTGAGTTCCACCTCGCCGTAATCGGTGCCGTCACGCGTAACATAGTCCTCTATCAACCCGCGCAGTGCGTCAGCGGAGAGCCGATCCGGCGGAATCTGTAACATAACGCAGGCCCCCGGGCATGCAAAAAATCACCAGTGACACTCGCTGCCCCGGTTTGCTAGTGTACCACCGGACGTCCAGGAAGGACGACCGGCATTGATGCCCAACCTGAAAATCAAGGAAGAACCCATGAAGCGTAAAACTGTTTTCGCCGCCTTTGCCCTGGCATGCGCGGTTCCCGGCAGCAGCATGCTGGCTGCCGCCAATCTCCAACCCGGCGACCTGGTCGTCAGCGAGGTACTGGCCAACCCTGGCGCAGTCGCCGACAGCGCCGGTGAATGGTTCGAAATCTACAATCGCAGTGCCAACCCGTTCGATCTCAGCGGCCTGGTCCTGCGCGACGCCGGCAGCAACGCGCACACCATCGAGACGCCGCTGCTTATCCGTGCCGGCGACTACCTGGTGTTGGGGCGCAACGGCGACCGCAGTGTCAACGGCGGCTACACGCCAGACTATGTCTATCGGGATTTTACCCTCGCCAACACCAGCGACAGCATCATTCTGGAATGGGAGCAGCAGGTCATCTTCGAACTCAGTTACACCGGCGGGGACAGCTTCGGTGAGTCCGGCGTCAGCAGGCAACTGGACTCCCTCCATGGTCCGATCAGCGCCGGGAACTACAGCCCCAGTGAGCCGACCATGTTGTTCGGGGCAGGCGATCTGGGAACTCCGGGCTTCGGTTTCCTGGCACAGGACACGGCCCCCGGGGTGAGCGAAGTGCCCATTCCTGCCGCCGGGTGGCTGTTCGTATCGGGATTGGGCATGCTCGCCGGCATCAAACGGCGCAGGATCAAGGGGGGATAGACGGTTCCAGGCTGGCGGCGATTGCTGTGTCACCGCCAGCTCGGATTAAGGCCTGTCAGGCACTATTCGGGCCGCCTGAACTTGAGGGTCATGCGATCACTCTCGCCAATGGCGAGGTACTTGTCACGGTCCTGCTCTCCGCCACGCAGGGACGGTGGCAGGCTCCACACGCCGTTGGGATGATCCGCCGAATCCTTTGGATTGGCATTGACCTCGCTGCTGGCCACGAACTCGAAACCGGCGCCCTCGGCCAGTTCGATCACCCGGGCCTCGGTGACATAACCCGACTCGACCATGACTGCCTCGGGAGTTCCCGGCGCAGCGCGGTGTTCCACCACCCCCATCAATCCCCCGGGCTTCAATGCCGCGAACATCGACGCGAATACCGCCTCGGCATTACCGGCCTTCATCCAGTTGTGCACGTTGCGAAACGTCAGTACCCGATCGGCACTCCCCGCCGGCGCGATCGTCGTCTGCCCGGGGGGCTCGAGCACAGTGATCTTCACCCGGTCATAGACCTCCGGGTTAGCCGCGAGCTTCTCATCGAAGGCCGCCCGCGAGGTGCGAAAGTATTCCCTCGACGAATTCACATCCCAATGCGCGCAGTACAGCAAGCCGTCGTCACGCACCAGGGGGGCCAGTATCTCGGTATACCACCCCTTGCGACCAGGGAAAATCTCGACCACGGTTTGCCCCGGATCCAGCTCAAAAAACGCCAGGGTTTCGCTGGGGTTGCGGTAGCGATCTCGATCGGCATGGCCCTCTGCACGAGCATCAGAAGCCAGTATTACCGCCAGCCTGTCTTCCAGCTCGGCCGCCTGCACCAAGGCCGCAAGCAGCATCAGCGCGGCACCCACACACCACGCTGTACTATCCAGATAGCGTTTTCTCATGTCGTTATCCCCTGTTTGCAGGCGCGGGTCTATCCCGCGGCGTTTATGCCAGAGTTGTACGCTCCCGCTGCGGCCCCGGCCCAATCGGCCAACCCGGCGGGGCAGGATTTATTCATTTCCGTCTTCTTCGACCTGCGCGGCCATCGCCTTGAGACCGATGTGGCGCACGTCCTTGCCCTTCACCAGGTAGATCACGTGCTCCGCAATGTTGCGGGCGTGGTCCCCGACGCGCTCCAGCGCACGCAGCGCCCAGATCACATTCAGCGAGCGGCCAACCTGCTCCGGATGCTCGGTCATATGCACCACCATTTCGCCCACCGCCCGCTTGTAGCGGCGGTCCACCGCTCGATCTTCCCGAGCCACGAGCAGGGCGCGCTGGGCGTCGAGTCGGGCGAAAGCATCGAGGGCGTCGTGGAGCATTTCGCCCACCTGTTGGCCAATTTCGCGGACTGCAACAAGGCCCTCCGTTGCCGTCGCCGTTTCGCTCAAGAGTATGCCCTGCTTGGCAATTTTTCCGGCCTCGTCGCCAACGCGCTCGAGGTCAGTGGTCAGTTTACTGATCGCGATGACCAGCCGAAGATCCCCCGCCGCAGGCTGCCGCCTGGCGAGGATGCGGGCGCATTCCTCATCGATTGACACCTCCATAAAGTTCACGCTCTTGTCGGTATCGCGCACCTGCTGGGCAATGCCACTGTCGCCCTCCAACAGGGCGGCGACGGCAAGCGAGAGCTGGCGCTCGACCACGCCACCCATCTCGAGCAGCTGGGTTCTGACCTTGTGAAGCTCGCGATTGAACTGTTGGGAAATGTGCTGGGAATGAGAGGAGGCATTCATCTGCTAACCCTGATACTCAGCCGTAGCGGCCGGTAATGTAGTCTTCCGTTTGCTTGTTGGCCGGATTGGTGAAAATCGTATCAGTAGTGTCGTACTCTACTAGGTGGCCGGCATTGATAAAAGCGGTGTAGTCCGAAACCCGCGCAGCCTGTTGCATGTTGTGGGTTACGATGAGAATCGTATACCGGGATTTCAGCTCATAGATCAACTCTTCGATTTTCAGGGTAGACAGCGGGTCCAGGGCTGACGCGGGCTCGTCCAGCAGCAGCACTTCGGGTTCCACCGCAATCGTGCGAGCGATGACCAGGCGTTGCTGTTGGCCGCCGGATAGCGACAGCGCGCTATCCTGTAAACGATCCTTGACCTCATCCCAAAGCGCTGCCGACCGCAGCGATCGCTCAACCACTTCATCGAGAATCCGCCGGTTTTTGATACCCTGCACCTTGAGGCCGAAAGCGATGTTGTCGTACACCGACTTGGGGAAGGGGTTGGGTTTCTGGAACACCATACCCACGCGCCGACGCAGCTGCGCCACATCGACGTCGAGACCATAGATATCGCGATTATCCAGCAGAATCCGGCCATCCGTCCGACAGCCGTCAATCAGCTCGTTCATACGATTGAAGCAGCGCAGGAGGGTAGATTTGCCACAGCCGCTGGGCCCGATAAAGGCCGTGACCTGGCGCTTCGGAAAAGCGATATTGATGTCGAAAAGCGCCTGCACGTTGCGCCGGTAAAAGAGATTCAGTTGCTCGACCTCGAGAAACGTCTCGGGCGCGTGCACCGGCGACGTGCGCAGCGCCGCCTTGAACCGCACCAGCTCGGCGACTTCAGACGGGGCTACTTTTCGGAGTTTCTGGTCAGCCATATACTGCCTTGTTGGGTGATGATGCTTGCTTCACGTGTCACTGCTTCCTCTACTGCGCGCCTGTTCTAGACATCGTTGGATTTGTATTGTTCGCGCAGCCGATTGCGAATCCGGATTGCAGACAGATTCAGTGCGACGATGACGACTACCAGTAGCAATGCGGTCGCGTAAACCAGTGGCCGCGCGGCCTCGACATTCGGGCTCTGTAGCCCGACGTCGTAAATGTGAAAACCCAGGTGCATGAATTGTCGCTCCAGGTGCAGATACGGAAAATTGCCGTCGACCGGTAACACGGGTGCCAGTTTCACCACACCCACCAGCATTAGCGGTGCTACCTCCCCCGCCGCCCGGGCTATGGCGAGAATCATACCGGTCATCAGGGCCGGGCTGGCCGCGGGTAATACGACCCAGAACACCGTCTGCAGCCGGGTTGCCCCCAATGCAAAGCTGGCCTCGCGCAGGGATCGTGGCAAGCGCGCCAGGCCCTCCTCGGTTGCGACGATCACCACCGGCAGGGTCAACAGCGCCAGGGTGAGCGCCGCCCAGAAAATCCCCGGGGTACCGAACGTTGGAGCGGGCAAGGTTTCACTGTAGAACAATTGATCGATGCTCCCCCCCACCGCATAGACGAAAAAGCCCAGGCCGAACAAACCGTAGACAATCGATGGCACCCCGGCGAGGTTGTTCACGGCAATGCGGATGGTTTGCGTCAGCAGGCCCTGAGTTGCGTATTCCCGCAGGTAAACCGCCGCCAGAATGCCCAGGGGTGTCACCAGAACCGTCATCAGCAGCACCATCAGAACGGTGCCAAAAATCGCCGGGAAAACGCCCCCCTCGGTATTGGCCTCACGGGGCTGCGCGGACAGGAATTCCCAAAGTCGATCCCCGGCAACCGCTAGTCTGCCGATGGTGTCCAGCGCGTTGGGCTGATAAGCCCTCACCACATCGGCTACCGGCTGGGTAATGGTTTCGCCGTTGGCCAACCGCAGCTCGTAGGTGTCCTCACCCATCTCGCGGTAGTAACCGTCCAGTCTCTGCTGCAGGGCATCATAGGCGGCCGTCAAATGACTCTGCTGCGCGGCGAATTCAGCCTCGAGCCGTGCTCGCTCCCGGTCTTCGAGCCCGGCCGCCGAGATCGCCGAGCGCCGGCGTTCCAGTTGCTCCAGGCGATAGTTGAGATCGTTGATTTCATCGAGCTTCAATGTTTCGATACGGGCGTCGATAGCCCTGGCCCGCGCAATGCGTTGCTGAAACTCATCCCACAGCGCAGCCGCCGCTTCGGGTCCGTCGGCCGCTGATAACCGTGCGCTGGCTGTATTCAGCCCCCGCAAGTATCCGTACAGGGTACCCCATTCGCGCCGCTCTACCAGCACCAGTGAGGTTGGGTACTCCACTTGCCGCATCCAGGGTGCGACCAGCCAGCGGAAGTCCTCACCGTTTTGCTCGCGATGACCCACCTGAAGCAGGATTCGCTCGACCTGGTCGACAGAACCGGAAAACGCCACCCCCGAGCCGGTCAGTTGCTCCAGGGGCACCGTTTCCCGGGCCCGTACCTGCCCCGCCACGTGCTCCGGGGGCGCCAGGGGAACGGCATAGTCCGCCGCCATAACCCGGGCCGGCCAGAAATGCGCGCTCCCGCGCACCAGTAACAGCAGAATTACGCCAAGGACTGCCAGCAAACACAGGGCCACCGCCGCCGCATTGAGCCAGATGAACAGGTCGCCCCCGCGCCACCACTCCCGCCACTGCCTGTCCTGAAGTGCGCTCACAGACTGCGATACTTCGAATGCAGGCGCTGGCGAAGGATTTCAGCAACCGTGTTGAACACAAAGGTCATTACGAACAGCACCAGTCCGCCGAGAAACAATACCCGGTAGTGGGTGCTGTGGACCTCGGCTTCGGGAATTTCCATTGCCATGTTTGCCGCCAGGGTACGCATGCCCTCGAACAGATTGAAATCCATGATGGGGGTGTTTCCCGTCGCCATCAGCACGATCATGGTCTCCCCCACTGCACGGCCGAAGCCGATCATCAAGGCAGAGAAAATCGCCGGGCTCGCCATGGGCAGAACGACCTCGGACAGGGTCTGCCAGGGACGGGCGCCGAGCGCCAGTGCCCCCTGGGTAAGGTGTCCGGGCACGGAAAAGATCGCGTCTTCAACGATGGAGAAAATCGTCGGGATAATCGCAAAGCCCATGGCGATACCCACAACCAGGGCATTTCGCTGGTCGTAGCGGACACCCAGATCCTGGGTCAACCAGGCCACGAAGTCGCCACCGAAAAAGCTTTGCTCCAGCCCCGGCGACAGGGCGAGACAAAGCCAGCCGGCCAGCAGGATGAGCGGCATCAAGAATGCCGCCTGCCAACCCTGGGGAACCCTGCCGCTAACGGATAAAGGCAGCAGGTGCCAGCCCAGCGCGGCGAGCAGAATAAAGATGGGCAGAGCCAGCACGAACAGCAAGATACCCACCATATGGCTTGCCAGCAGGGGTGCCAGCCATAAGCCTGCAAGCAAGCCAAGGATGACGGTGGGTAGGGCCTCCATCAGCTCGATCACGGGTTTTACCCTGGCGCGCATCGCCGGAGCCATGAAATAGGCCGTGAATATTGCCCCGCCCAGGGCCAACGGCGTCGCGATAAGCATTGCGTAGAACGCGGCTTTCAAGGTGCCGAAAACCAGGGGCATCAGGCTGAGTTTGGGCTCGACGCTGGTACTGGCCGAGGATTGCCAGACGTATTCCGGCTCGGGATAACCTTCGTACCAGACCTTGCTCCAGAGTGCGCTCCAGGATACCTCCGGATGGGGATTATCAATGCTCCAGACCCCGAGGCGGCCGTCGCTGGTTTCCAGCAGCAGCGCGTTGGCCCAGGGCGACAGGGCCATTCTGGTGACTGAACTATCGCTCACACGCCGTTGCAACAAGCGCCGCTGCGCGGTTGTATTGAACAGGCTGAAAAAACCCTCGCTGTCCGCGGTCGCAAACCCCTTGCGCCGGGATTCCGGCACCAATAGCGGGTTCCCGCCGCCGTCGACGCTGAACTGCCGAGCCGGGGTCAGCTCTAACGGCCCCTCAGAGGCGGCGGGATCGCGCAGCAAAAACCACTGCGTGGCGACACCTTCATCGTCAATGCCAAGGAGCGACTGGCCCCCGGCGGCCCAGTCGACATCCTGCAACGCAGCACCGGGTGGTGGCACTGAAATCCCGCCAAATTCCTCAAACTGCTCCACCAGGGCGGCATGTATACGGCCCCGGGTATCAAGCAGTGCCAGCCAGCGCTGGTCACGGGACAACAGCAGCTTGCTGGCGGCGGGCACCGGCGTTTGCGACCACGCGGTGACCTGAATTCCGGCACCGGCAACTGCGGAATCGCGAATCAAGCCGAGCCGCAGAGCGTCACGGCCCTGGGCAAGCACCATGACACCGTTCTCGCCTTCGCGCACGGCAATACTCTGCAACCCTTCGCCAGCTGCGATTTCGAAAGGTTCGCCCCCGTAGGGAAAATCAAGGTGGGGGCTGACCCGGCGGGGCGACTCCTCGTAGCCGGGATCGTAGCGCGGACGCAGCAGGAAAACCGACCCATTGCTCAAGCCCAGGGCCAACAGGCCACCGGCCTCGGGGTCGACGCCGACACTGCTGATGCGCGCACCCACCGGCAGGGGCAGGCTTTCGACCTGAGCCAATGAGCCGTCAGCGAGGGCAAAGAAAATCATTTCACCCGAGGCGGTGAGGCGAAAACCCAGTTGCAGGGATTCGTCACTGGCCAGGTACAGCGACTCCCCGGCCTCGGGTAACGGGGTGGCGAAACTGGCCATGGGCGCCATGGCTGCGGGCTTAAAGAGGGGTGCGACGGTGTAAATCAGGTACAGTGCAAGCATTAGCACCGTGGCGATGACACCCAGCCCCCCCAGGGTGATCAGCCACTGTCCCAACCGGTCAAGCCACTTCTCGCGCATCGATGCCTTGCCCGCCGCTCGCTGCGCAAGCAGAGCGGATACTTCAGAATCAGCAACGGAAGAGCGGGTCGGAATCATCTCGACACTGTAGGGAGCCAATGTGACAGCGCTGTGACACCGCGCCAATAATAGCAATAGGAACAGTCACTTGCGTTCATCTACGGTGCCTCCCTGCAAACGTTTTTTACACCCGAAGCCAGCAATCCGCGTGCATGGCCTCCCCGGCTTCGGCACCACACACCACGGCCAGCGCTTTTGTTCGCCGGAGAGCTAAAGGCCGAGGACTTGCTTCTGTTTTTCCACCATGGCTGCAGGCAGCGAGATAAAGCCATTCTTGAGCACGATCCTCTGCCCCTGCCGCGACAATATGAAACGGATAAATTCGCCCTCGATGGCCGGCAGCGCTTCTCCGGGGGGCTTGTTGACATAAACGTAAAGATAGCGGGAGAGCGGATAGACCCCGGACACGGCGTTTTCGGCACTGGCGGCATGGAAAATGCCGTTTTCCCCCAGAGGCACGGCGCGGACGCTGGCGGTGCGATAGCCCATTCCTGAATAACCGATCGCATTGATCGTGGTGCCAACGGACTGGACGACCGATGCCGAGCCCGGCTGCTCATTGACGGTGTTACTGAAATCGCCGCCACACAGGGCCCGGCTTTGGAAAAACCCATAGGTACCGGATACCGAGTTACGACCGAATACCTGGATGCTCCGACGTGGCCAGGGCGCGGGTAAATCGAGTTGCCCCCAATTATCGATGGCCTCACCCGCGCCGCCGCTACAATTGCGGTTGCTGGAAAAGATGCCATCGAGCTGCTGCAGCGAGAGCCCCCTGAGCGGGTTATCCTTGTGCACGTAGACCGCCAGCGCATCGATGCCGACCACCACAGGGGTAGCCGGATAACCGTGGCTCTGCACGAAGGCCTGTTCCTCATTGGCTGCCATCAAGCGGCTCATCGGGCCAATATTCGCCGTGCCCTCGGCAAGTGCCGGGGGTGCTGTGGATGACCCCGAGGCCCTGACCTGGAAGGTCACGCCCGAGTAGTAGCGCATGAAATGCTCGGCCCACAGACTCATCAGATTTGCCAGCGAGTCGGAGCCGGTGCTGGACAGGCTGCCCGTTACACCGCGGACCTTGTGATAGGGCGCGAGATCAGGATCAATCCTTGTGGCGGCCCCCAGTGGAGCGCTCCGCGCCAGCAACACCACGGCCACAATAGCCAGAGCCCGCGTTAAAGCGCTATTCCTGCCGAGCCAATCGCCGGTTCTACTATTCTGCATGAACGCTCTCCGCTACCACCCGCAGAGAATAGTGGGGCATTGTTACAGGTACATTACCCCACCTTAAGTAGGTCTTTGGGTTCCCGGGCGCTGGGTCGCTGCTTTCGCCGGGCGCGCTGTTTTTGGGAACATGGGTTAATCGATACGTCTGCGCAGCGACTAACGCGCTGCCAACTCAGTGCCGCGAACCAGTCGATGGACGGGGAAAACACAGCGAAACACACTGCCCTTGCCCAGGGTGCTCTCGATCTCCAGCCGGCCGTCATGACGCTTGAGCGCATGCTTCACGATGGCCAGGCCCAGGCCGGTTCCCCCTGAAGCGGCGCTGCGACCTTTGTCCGCACGATAAAAACGTTCCGTCAGGCGGGGGATATCAGCCTGATCGATACCGGGCCCCTCATCCTCGACTTCGAAGATGCCGCCCTCCTCCCCGACTCGCCAGTGAACCCGGATATCACTCCCGGGACGGCTGTACTTGCAGGCGTTGTCCACCAGGTTGCCGAAGGCGCTATGGATGGCTTTCTGCTCGCCCTGCAAGCGGTATTGTGGATCGAGGCGCAATTCGAAATTATGGTCGGAACCCATGCAACAGCCCGCGTCATCGGCCATCATGGTGACCATCGCGGCAACGTCAATGGGCCTGGTGGGCTCCGAGTCCGGCTCTGACTCCAGCCGCGAAAGCAAGGTAATGTCGTCAATCAGGGTCTGCATGCGCTTGCTCTGGACCTGCATCTGACCAAGCGCCCGGTCCAGCATAGCGGCGGGAATATCGGCATCCATACCCTCCAGCGTTTCGAGGTAGCCATTGATGACGGTGAGCGGAGTGCGCAATTCATGGGAGACATTGGCAATGAAGTCGACCCGCATTTGCTCCAGCTGGTGAATCTGGGTGACATCCCGGATGAATACCAGGCGATTACCGGCTCCGAACAGGGTGACCTCTACCCGCAGAATCCGCCGGCTCTCGTCCGGTGACGTCATCTCCAGTCCCCCACTGAAATCCCCGCGCTGGAAATAGCGCACAAAATCCGGATCACGCAACAGGTTAACCATCAGGTTACCTTTGTCCCTTGAGCTGCGCACGCCCACCAGGCGCTCCGTCGCGTCATTGCACCAGACAATGACCCCGTCGGCGTCAACCATGATCACGCCATCGGACAGCGATGCCACTCCCTCGGAAACATAGCTTGCGGCATCCAGCAACTGCTCGTGTTCCACGTGATGGGCTTTTTGCAGGCGGTACAGCCGGTCCAGCACCGAAGCCCAGATGCCATGACTTTCCGGTGGGTCCAGCCGGGTATCGCCCTCCAGCCAGGCGGCCAGCCTGCCCACCTGAACAAGCTGCCAGCCGCCGTACAGGAGCAGGGCCAACGCCAGGCCCAGCCAGGGCCATCCGAGTAACCAGCCGACCAGGGCGCCGAGCCCCGCCAGGGTCAGCAATCGCGTCAGCTCGCGGAAAAGTTCCTGGTTAGCCATTGGAGGTCGACTCAAACCGCCGAGAAACGATAGCCAGACCCACGCACGGTTTGGATAAACTCGCTGCAATCGATGCCGGTAGGCCCCTGCAATACCTTGCGCAGCCTGCGAATATGGACGTCGATGGTTCGTTCCTCGATGTAGACATTGCCCCCCCAGACCTGGTCCAGCAGTTGACTGCGGTTGTAGACCCGCTCCGGGTGGTCCATGAAAAAATGCAGCAGGCGAAACTCGGTGGGGCCGATATCAACCGGCTCGCCGCCGATGGAGACCCGGTGGCTGACTGGATCGAGGGTTAACTCGCCGAAAGTCAGAACCTCGTCTTTTTGGCCAAAATCGGTTCGGCGCAACAGTGCGTTGATCCGCGCCACCAGCTCCCGGGGTGAAAAGGGCTTGGTGATGTAATCGTCGGCGCCGACATCGAGGCCATGGATCTTATTGTCCTCTTCGCTGCGCGCTGTGAGCATGATAACCGGCAGATCGGCGGTGGTCTGGTCGCGCTTGAGGCGGCGAATCAACTCGATGCCGCTGGTTCCGGGCATCATCCAGTCGAGCAGTGCGAGGTCGGGGCTCTCATCGACGATAGCACTGTGCGCCTGCACCGCGTCCGCGGCCTCAAGACAGGCGAAACCCTTGCTTTCGAGCGCCATGCGCAGCATTTCCCGGATCGGCGCCTCATCATCCACAATCAAAATAGTAGCGGGCTTTTCTGTCATGGTCCTGGCTCATAGGCTGCCTTGAAAACGGCATGATTAAACGGCTTCTGTTACAGCAAAATGACATCCGCCCAGCCCGCTTGTCAATCAAACACGATCGTCTTGTTGCCGTGGAGCATCACCCGGTCTTCGAGGTGGGCACGCAATGCCCGGGCCAGAACCCGTTGTTCGGCATCTTTACCCAGCCTCACCAGGTCAGCGACACTCTGGCGATGACTGACCCGCACCACATCCTGCTCGATAATCGGCCCCTCATCGAGATCCGCTGTCACGTAATGGCAGGTGGCTCCTATCAGCTTGACGCCGCGCTGGTAAGCTTGCTGGTAGGGATTGGCGCCGATGAACGAAGGCAAGAAACTGTGGTGGATATTGAGCATCGCGGCTCGGTAACGGCGGCACATGGGCTCCGGGATGATCTGCATATAGCGCGCCAGGACCACCACATCGGCCCGATATTGCTGCAGTAGCCGGTCGATTTCTGCGTAGGCCGGAGCTTTATCCCCGGGATCGACGGGCACATGGTGAAACGGAATATCGTGCCATTCCACCATCGGGCGCAGGGTTTCATGATTGGATATCACGCAGGGAATATCGCATTCCAGCTCTTCGCTGTGCCAGCGATGCAGAATATCGGCCAGGCAATGGGATGCGCGACTGACCAGCAACACCACCCGCTGGCGCTGACTGGAGTCACGCAGGTGCCAGGTCATGTTGAACTGCCGCGCAAGCTCGCTGAAGCCCTCGCGAAATTCGTCAGCCGTGCCTGTCAGCGAGTCGGCAAGAATCTCGTTGCGCATAAAGAACCAGCAGGCTTCGCGGTCTGAGTGGTAACTGGCCTCGATCAACCAGCCCCCCTGGCGAGCAATGAACTGGCTGACACCTGCCACGATTCCGACCTGGTCCGGGCAAGAAATAACCAGGCGATAGGTATGATCCATACGCATTCCAAGGTTTATGATATGATCGCCCCCACGTTCCGGACGGCTGCTTCCAGCGGCGACAGAATGGACCAGACCGGCGCGTTAGTCCACCGGTCGAGCGCTGTTATCCCCAAAACGCTGTGCAGACATTCGAGCTCGATGGAACCCGCCAGACCCACGCGTAGATTGAAACCGAGCACCGGCGTCAGCAGCGGGTGGTTGCCGAATTCCTTTGGTCACTTCCCGCCAGAACCTGCAAACGCCGCGGTACGGTGGCGTTGCGCGCCGGGGTCGCGCCGGAGCGGCAAGCGCCGGGTTTTGCGGCAGCTCGCGGCGGTGCTGTCCCCCTTGCTGCTGGTGTTCGTGCTGCTGGGAGGTTGCCAGGACCGCAGTTCTGCAGAGCCGTCAGCGCAAGGACCGGCAGCACAGCAGCCTGTCGAGTCCGCCGTACCCCTGCACACCGGTGACCTCACCCGCATCAGGGACCTGGGTATCCTGCGGATATTGGTGCACCTGGGTGACCGGCGCCACCTCGCCCGGGACGATCATGCCGAAAGTCCGCACATCAGGCAACTCGAACGCTTCGCCAGACAGCAGGGGCTGGAACCCCGGATCGTGGCCGTCGCCGAGTACGCCCAACTGATCCCGGCACTGCTTCAAGGCAGGGGCGATGTCATTGCCGCCAACCTCACCGCCCTGCCCGAGCGCAAACAGCAGGTCAACTTTACCCGCGCGCTGGACACCACCCAGGAATATATCGTGACCCGCAGGTCAGACCCCCTCGATGGGCGCAGTGATCTCGCAGGCAGGACCATCTCGGTGCAGCGGGGCACCTCGTTCGCGCTTACCGCCCGCGAATTGCAGGCTCGCCATCCCCGGCTTCGAGTGGAAAATACCGACCCGGCCCTGGACATGGAAGCCCTGCTTGACCAAATCGCCCAGGGCAGTATCGACCTGGCGATTGCCGACGGCAACTACCTGGAAACCATCAGCCACTATCGCAGCGACGTCAAAGCGGCGTTTCCGGTGAGTGTGGAGCGCGATATCGCCTGGGCGGTGCGACCCGGTGCCATCAATTTGCTGGGCGAGCTCAACCGTTTTATCAGCGCTGAAAAAAAACGGCTGCCCACTCCGGCGCGGTCCACCGCCGACCTGGACACGATGCTGCAGCGCGGCACCCTGCGGGTGGCCATGGCCAATACACCGGCCAGTTACTTTATCTGGCGCGGACAGCTTTTCGGCTTCGAGTACGAACTGGCCCGGCACTTTGCCGAACAGCATGGGTTGGAACTGCACGTCGTCACAATCGACGATTACAGTCGCGTCTACGACCTGCTGCGCGAGGGCCGGGTAGACATCGTCGCCGCGTTCCTCACGCCCACACCCTGGGCCGCCGGCATCAACATCGCCTATTCCCGGCCCTATCACTATTCCAGCGAAGTCCTGGTCACCAGGCCCGACAGTACCGTGGCGACCCTGGATGAGCTCGATACCCGGACCATCGCCGTGCGCAAGTCCAGCTCCTACTGGCAAACCCTGCAGGATCTCATCAGCAGCGGCACGATTCTGCGGGTGAAGGCGGCGCCGGAGACACTCACCACCGACCAGTTGATCGAAAGGGTTGGCAGGGGTGAAATCGACCTCACCGTTGCCGACAGCCATATCGTGGGTCTTGAGATGCGCTGGCGCCGGGACATTACCGCCAGCCTGAGCCTCACGGGACTCCGCCCGCATTCCTGGGCGGTGCGGGAGAATAACCCCGGGCTGCTGCGGGCGATCAACCAGTTTTTACTGCCCCAGGACGAAAACGCTCCTCACCGGCGGGCTATCGAGCGCTATTTCGCGACTCCGGTTCCGGTGCCCACCCTGCGGGCGGGTGTTGGCCAGGAGCTGGCGACGGGTGCCCTGTCTCGCTACGACACGGCGATTCAGCGGTACGCGGCACTGTATGACTTTGACTGGCGCCTGATCGCCGCCCAGGTCGCCTGTGAGAGTGGCTTCGATCCTGCCTACACGTCCTGGACCGGCGCCCAGGGTCTGCTGCAAATCCTGCCGCAAACTGCACTGGCACTGGGTTTCGATACTGCTCTGGAACCGGACATAGGGCTGCACGCCGGCGTGAAATACATGGCCTTGCTGCGCCAACAGATAGGCGGCCCGGTGGATTCAGAGCAAGGACTGTGGTTTACCCTCGCCGCTTACAATGCAGGTATGGGCCATCTCCTGGACGCCAGGGCATTGGCACGCCGCCAGGGTATGGACCCGAACCAATGGTTCGACCATGTCGAGGATGCGATGTTGCTGCTGTCGCACCCGCGCTATGCACGGCGCGCGCGCTTCGGCGTGGTGAAGGGGATTGAACCGGTCAATTACCTGCACTGTGTCCGCCAACAATACCGTGAGTACATTGAGACGGCGACAGCCGAACGGGGTACGACCGGCGGCTAGTCCCCCCCCTTATCCGGGCTGACCACCGCGTTTTTATACAAGTTTTTTCTCAATAAAGAGTTTTTTAATACCAATCACTATAAAAAGGGCAGCGGTCGCCGTTAAAGCCCCGGTTTACGGGGTATTTAGGCTCGCTGCCAGCGCTGGCAGGTCATTCCCCTGGCGCCGCCGTGCACTCGACTTCGAGCGGCGGCCATGATTTACTCAGATTTCCAGGACGGTGGATCAGCAATGCCCAAGAGCCACTCTGTAACAAGCATCAGTCGTAAATCGTCCCAACAGGCGGGAAACTGCCCCTACCCTTTTGCTAATTTCGCAAGCAGCACATTAACTGCCGGAACTTTATTGTCCTGGACGCAGGCCGTTAGTTGTGCGCGTACCGAAAACGAGGAATCAGTATGAAAAGACAGAAACGCGATATGAAGGACCGGGCCTATCACAAGGGCTATCACGCCGGCATTTCAGGGCGGGCCAAGAATCAGTGCCCCCACGCCAGCGGCGATACGCGACAATACTGGATGAGTGGCTGGCGCGAAGGGCGCAACGACAGCTGGGCATCCCTGAAAGGCGTGTCGGGTTTGAGCAATATTGTGCAACACGAAATCGCGTAAAGTTGCGAAGCTTTCTTCACCTGAATACAGACCCGCCGCCGGCGGGTTTTTTTATGGTGCGCCATGCCCGGGGTAAACGCCAGAGCCGCGTCTGCCAGCGCCAGTCCTCAATCGTTGGATGAAAGACTTGCCAGCTCCCGTAACACCACCGAGTACATGGCGAATTCAGAGGCGGTCGCGGTGCGGATTTCCGCGAGGGCCCTGTGCCAGCGCTCCACCTGCGGCTGGCGACTTTCAATCCATTGGGCCAGACACTCGTCCACATGGCCTTTGTTCGAAGCGCCACACCAGAGCACCGCGATGGCGATCTCCCGCTGCTGCGCCGCTATGTCGTCGATCAGTCCCTCACGGGCAATTGCCTGCCAGTGATTCTCCACCTTCATTTCGTAGACTTTGCGGCTGAATTCCGTAAGCCCGAGCTCCTCGCCAATTCGAAAGTACAGGCGCGCCACATCCAGCACGCCTGCGGAGACCTTTTGTGCCGCTTCAGCAATGTTCAACCCGGCATACAGGATCGGCCCACCCGCAACAAACGTCGCCAGCGGTTCATCCACGCCCGCAGCGATATAGTCGTCGTAAGAAGCGCGCCAGAATGCTGCCATATCGCCCTGGAGAAACTCGGAAAGATGGTCCCAGACCTCTTTCACACCGGCACTGTAGGGCTCGATCAGGTCGGCCAGGGGCACTTCGGAGCGCTGCCCACGCAGGAACCAGCGTGTTGCCCCCCGCAGCAAGCCGGTGGTGCGATCCAGCATCTGGTATTGGGTAGCGGTATCGACTTTGAAATCCAGGGAATTGACGGCCGCAAAAAAGGCGTCCCGACGGTAGACCTGCGAGGCAAAGACGAAGCCCCGGGCGATCGCTTCGTCGCTGGCACCGGTAGACTCCCGGAGTCGATGCGCGAAGGTGATGCCGCCGCTGTTGATCATGTCGTTAGCCACCCGCATGGCGATGATTTCCCGCCGCAGCCGGTGCTGATTGAGTGCCTCCCCGAAGCGCTCTTTAATCAGGTCGGGAAAGGCCTGGGCGATCACGCCGGCCACCACCGGATCTTCCGGCAGGCTGCTGTCCACCAGGGTCTGCTTAAGCTGCGCCTTGCTGTAGGCGGTCAATACCGCCAGCTCAGGGCGGGTGAAGCCGATATTCAGCGCCTTGCGGCTGCGTAACTGCTCGTCATCCGGGATGAATTCCAGCTCCCGATCGAGCTGGCCCTGAGCCGCCAGCGATTGGATGAAGCGGATAAATTCCTCAATCCCGCGGTTTGACCGGGAGTGGGAAACGCTGAGTGCCTGGGCCTGTTTGTCGTTACCCAGCAGTACCAGTTGCGACACCTCGTCGGTCATATCCACCAGCAACTGGTTGCGCTGCTTGATAGTGAGATCGCCATTGCGCACCTGCTCATCGAGGAGGATTTTTATGTTGACCTCATGGTCAGAGCAGTTCACGCCCCCGGCGTTGTCGATGAAGTCGGTGTTGATGGCGCCACCGGCGAGCGCATATTCCACCCGTGCGAGTTGGGTAATGCCCAGATTACCGCCCTCCCCCACGACCCTGGCACCGAGATCACCGGCGTTGACGCGGACGGAATCGTTGGCCTTGTCGCCAACATCGGTATCCGATTCCTGCCGGCTCTTCGCGTAGGTACCGATACCGCCGTTCCACAGCAAATCGACGGGGGCCTTGAGCAACGCGCGTATCAACTGATCCGGCGCCAGGCGACTTTGCTCAATGCCAAAACGCTCCGCCATTTCCGCTGATATCACGATGGACTTGGCGGCGCGTGAGAAAATGCCCCCGCCGCTGGACAGCAGCCGGGTATTGTAGTCGGACCAGCTCGAGCGCGGCAGTTCGAACAGGCGCTGGCGTTCGGCGAAGGAGACCGCGGCGTCCGGATTGGGGTCGATAAAAATATGCAGGTGATTGAAAGCGGCAATCAGGCGGATATGCTCTGACAACAACATCCCGTTACCGAAGACATCACCCGACATGTCTCCAATTCCGACCACGGTAAAATCCGTCTGCTGGATATCGATCCCCAACTCGCGAAAGTGCCGCTGCACACAAACCCACGCTCCGCGGGCTGTAATACCCATCTTCTTGTGATCGTAGCCGTATTGCCCACCCGAGGCGAAAGCATCACCCAGCCAGAAGCCATACTCGGCGGCAACCTCGTTGGCAATATCGGAGAAAGTCGCGGTGCCCTTGTCCGCCGCCACTACCAGGTAGGCATCATCGGGGTCGTGGCGCACCAGTTGGGGAGGCGGTACGATTTCGCCCGCGACCAGGTTGTCGGTAATGTCCAGCATACCGCGAATCAGGGTTTTATAGCAGGCGATGCCCTCGGCCTGGCGCTCTTCCCGCGTCTGGATACCCGGCAGGCGTTTGCAGACAAAGCCCCCCTTGGCGCCCACCGGCACGATGATCGCGTTCTTGACCTGCTGGGCTTTCACCAGCCCCAGCACTTCCGTGCGAAAGTCCTCGTAACGGTCTGACCAGCGCAGGCCGCCCCGGGCGACTTTCCCACCCCGCAGGTGCACGCCCTCCATCCGCGGGCTGTAAACAAATATCTCGTATTCCGGCCGCGGTAAGGGCGCCTCGTCTATCGCCTGGGTGTTGATCTTCAGGGCAATATAGTTTTTGAAGTCGCCATCGGCGCCGGTTTGAAAATAGTTGGTCCGCAGGGTGGCCCCGATCAGCGTGTAAAAATGCCGCAGTACCCGATCCTCGCTGAGGCTGATCACCTGGTCGAGGCTGGCGAGTATCTGCTCGCGACAACTGCTTTCCAGGGTATCCCGCAGCGCATTGTCCACCCCGGGGCCAGGGTCGAAACGCTGTTCGAAGTAGGTCACCAGCTGCGCGGTAATTGCGGAGTTGTTGAACAGGGTATCGGCGATATAGCCCTCGCCAAACTGGAAGGTGAGTTGTTTCATGTAGCGGGCAAAGGCGCGCACCAGGCTGATCTGCCGCCAGTCGAGCCCGGCCGCCAGCAACAGCCGATTGAACGCATCGTTCTCCGAGTCACCGCACCAGATACGATAGAATGCGCGCTTGAAATTGGCGCCGACGCTTTCAAGATCGATCTTGGCCATGCTGTTGTGTTGCAGGGTAAACTCCTGCAGCCAGCACTTGCCGATGGTGCGCGGCTTGATCAGGTAGGACGATTCGGCCACCACCCGCAGGCCGAAGTTTTCCAGGATCGGGATGATGTCCGACAGGATCATTGGCTCCCCCTCGCGCAGGAGGCGAAAGCGCAGCAGGTCGGCGTCGTCTTCCAGTGCCCGGTAGAGACTCATGCCCACCTTGTTGGCGGCATCCAGGCTTCGAATCTGTTGAATGTCGTATACGGCACTCCGTGGTTCGTTGTCATCTTCGTAGGAGCGCGGGAACGCTTCCAGGAATTCGTTGACCTCGAGGCTGCCATGCTCCTCGCCAAGCTCGTCGATGAGCGCTTCGCGCAGGTGCTCCTGCCAGGACTTGGCCGCGATGACCAGCTCCTGCTCCAGCGCGGTCAGGTCGACACGGGGGTCGTAGCCCGGTGCAATACGGAATAGAAAGTAGGTTCGCGCCAGCACCGACTCGGAAAAGAAATTATTGAAATCGCCGTCGATGGCGTTGACCGCGCCGCCTATGAGATCCTGCATCGCGACCCGCAGTTCGGTGCGGAACAGGTTGCGCGGCACGTACACCAGACAGGAAACGAAACCGAATACCCGATCCACCGCCATGAAAAGCCTGACCTGGCGTCGCTCCCGGATACGAAAAATGGCAATCACCAGATTGAACAGGAGATCCTCGTCGATATGAAACAGTTCACCCCGGGGGAAGGTCTCGAGAATTCGAATGATCTCCCTGCCATTGTGGCTGTTGGCGCTGTAGCCGGCGCGGGACAGCGTACTGTCGACCTTGTTGCGAATGGTGGGGATACTGCGCACGGAGGCCGTGTGGACCAGCGAAGTGAACAGGCCCATGAAGCAATGTGCGCCCACCAGGTGTCCAGCCTCGTCGCAACGCCAGATTACGATCAATTCGGGATAGTTGCGCCGGTGCACCCGTGACTGAAAGCGGTAGCGGCCGAAGCTGAGGACTTGCCGTGGATTGTCACGAAAGTCCTGGAGCAGATCGTTGCGCAAAGCCGCGGGTAACACCCCATGGCCGCAGGCGATCAAGCCCAGGTTGGTGCTTTCGTCGGCGTTCAGGCGACTTTCTCCGCCTTCCCGGGTCAGGACCAGTTGCTGGTAGCCGAGAAACGTAAAATGGTTTTCCAGTATCCAATGGGTAAACTGGACCGCCTCATCGACAATCGCTGATTCCTTCCGCGCGTCCTTGCTCTGGAGCATTTCGGGTATCGCGTCCTTCGCGCGCTGAGCCATTGCCTGCCAGTCGGCAACAACACCACCGACCTCGTCCAGAATTTCCCCCAGGGTATCCTTCAGGTCGGCGCTGAACTCCCGGGCGCTGTTGCGGGTAATTTCGAGATAAATCACCGCCTCACTGGCAAAACCCTCCCGGGAATCATTGCGGCCGGTCAGCTCCAGTAGTTTATTGTCGTCATCGCGGCGGGTGTGAATCACGGTATTATGAATGGTATGAATCACGATTTCCCGGGCATTGAGCTCACTGAGAATCGAGCCGACCAGAAACGGTTTATCCATGGCCAAAACCTGAATAACCGTCTTGTTCGACTGCCATCCATGAAACTCGTGGGACGGATTGAGTATCTCGATATGCGGCCTCTCGCCGTCAAAGGTCTGCACATTCAGCCAGTTGGAGTAAACGATGCCAAACACGTCGGCCAATTCCCTGTTACGCAGTTCCTCCAGCGGGAAATTGGCAAAGAACAAACGCGCAAAGGTGAGCACGCTTTGCTGGAGCTCGGGCCTTACGCGCTTGCCAACCTCCTGCTCCAGTAAAACGTTGAATTTCTCTTTATCGGTTACCAGGACCATGGGAACTCCGCGGCGAATATTTGTCTTATGGCACACCTGCCGTTGCGTTTCCCGACAATACTACTTATTTATCTCCCCGTTCACAGCACATTTTGCGATCGGCAGCGACTCAAGTACAATTTCGCAGCCATTTTTAGCGGACCTCACAGCTTATGGATTACAGATCAGAAATACAGCAGCTCGGTAACTGGCTGAACAGCAAGATCATCGGTCAGGAGCAGCTGACCAACCGGCTGCTGATCGCACTGCTGGCCAATGGTCACCTGCTGGTCGAGGGCGCCCCCGGACTGGCCAAGACCCGCGCCATCAAATCGCTGGCCGATGCCATCGAGGGCACCTTCCACCGAATCCAGTTCACCCCTGACCTGTTGCCCGGTGACATCACCGGCACCGACATCTTTCGCCCGGAAGACGGCAGCTTTGCCTTTCAGCCGGGACCGGTTTTTCATCATCTGGTGCTTGCCGATGAAATCAACCGGGCACCCGCCAAGGTCCAGTCCGCACTCCTCGAGGCCATGGCGGAGCGGCAGGTGAGTGTCGGCCGCAAATCCTATCCACTTCCGGAGCTGTTCCTGGTGATGGCGACCCAGAACCCGATAGAGCAGGAGGGCACCTATCCCCTCCCCGAGGCCCAGCTCGACCGCTTCCTGATGCAGGTGAATATCGACTACCCCGCCGCCGCGGCTGAAAAAGCGATCTTACAGCTCGCCCGCAACGAAGAACACGACAGCCCCGACCCGGCGGCAGCGGTCCACATTTCCCAGCACACCATATTCGCCGCCCGCCGCGAGATCCTCGAACTGCACTTGTCGGACACTCTGGAGGACTATATCGTGCAAATGATCCTGGCTACCCGGAACGGCATTGCCAGCGACGGTGAGATCAAGCAGTGGCTGAGCTTTGGCGCCAGCCCCCGGGGCACCATCGCCCTCGACCGCTGTGCCCGCGCCCATGCCTGGCTCCAGGGCAAGGATTACGTCAGTCCCGATGACATTCAGGCCGTCGCCCGGGAAGTCCTGCGCCACCGGATTATTCTCAGCTTCGAAGCGGAGGCCAACGACATCAGTGCCGACGACGTCATTGATCGCATCATCCAGCGCCTGCCCGTGGCCTGAGCTATGGTGAATGCCGAAAAGCACCAACAGAAGCCTTCGGGTCTGGTCGGAACGCACACCCGGCTCGAGGGCCTGATCGCACTGAAAAGTGCCGCCGCGTCGCTTTCACTGGCACCCAATCGCAAAGCCACCCGGCAACTGGCCGGCCCGTACCAGACCCGACTCAAAGGTCGCGGTATGGACTTTGACGAGGTGCGCGGCTATCAGCCCGGCGATGATGTGCGCAATATCGACTGGCGGGTCACCGCCCGCACCACAGTTGCCCACACCAAGACCTTCACCGAGGAGCGGGAGCGCCCGGTGCTGATATTTTGCGACCAGCGCAACAGCCTGTTTTTTGGCAGCCAGGTCCGCTTCAAGTCGGTCCAGGCGGCCAACATCGCCGCACTGCTGGCCTGGGCGGCACTCAAGCGCAAGGATCGGGTCGGCGGGTTTGTGCTGGGGACCGAGCAAATACTGGAGTTCAAATGCCAGCGCAGCGACAAGGCGGTGCTGAAAATGCTCGCGGGACTGGACCAACTCAATCGGCAGCTACAGGGCCCCAACCCGGCGGCCGACATTACGCCCGTGGGCTTTACCGAGGCCCTGACCGACCTGCGGCGGATCGCCAAAACCGGAAACTCGATTTACCTGATTTCGGATTTCTTCGATCTGGACGAGGACGGCCTGCGGCAACTGTACGAACTGTCACGTCACAACAGCGTCACCGCATTTCGCGTGTTCGACCCCCTTGAACGCGAATTGCCACCCGCCGGGGTGTACACGATCAGCGACGGAATCCACCGAACACGGGTTGATACCGGTGACCCCGGCAAGCGCCAGCGCTACCGGGACCAGGCCCAGCGAAGGGTGGACGAACTGCACACCGAATTGGGACGACTCGGCATTCCCCTTGCCGAAATCAGCACCACCGACAGCGCCCTGGATACCCTGGGCCGGCTATTCCAGCGTACTCGCAGGAGGGCTGGCAGTGCCTGAAGACCTGCTACCCAACCTGCGCGACATTCACCTTCCCCAGGAACCGGGCTGGTGGCCCCCCGCGCCCGGCTGGTGGCTGCTGCTACTGCTGCTATTGCTGACACCTCTTGTATGGCGCTTGGTCCGGGCCCGCAGAAGGGGCGGCCGAAAACCCCGCTACCGAAGCGCAGCATTGCAGGAACTCGACGAGCATTACCGGAAGTATCAGTCCGACGGCAATAAGCCAGCCTTCGTGCAAGCGCTGTCTGCGCTATTGAAACGCGTCGCCCTGCAGTGCTACGAGCCCTCCCAGGTCGCTGCCCTGAGCGGCCGGCAATGGGCCGACTTCCTGACCCGGGAGCAGGACGCCGCCACCCGTCAAAACCTGCGCCTTGCCATGGAACAGGCCTACAGCAGGGAGGTCGGCGCGAACATCACGGACCTTTACCACTTCGCGCAAACCTGGATCAGCGCGCAGGGGAGATTCTAGGCTCACTATGCTGTCATTCGAACTACCACTGGTCTTCTGGCTGCTGCCATTACCGCTACTGGTCTGGCGGCTGCTGCCGGCTGTCGCCCGGCAACAAGCCGCCCTGCGGGTGCCATTCTACCGCCAGTGGCAGGAACTCGAGGGAACGGCCCAGCCAGGCAGGGAAACCAGCAGAGCCAATCTGCTGCTGGCAGCAGCTTGCTGGCTACTGCTGGTCACGGCGGCGGCCCAGCCAAGCTGGTTGGGCGAGCCCGTGCAACAGCCCATTTCGGGCCGGGAAATGCTGCTGGCCGTGGACCTGTCTGAATCGATGACCATCGAAGACATGCAGGTAAACGGCCAGGCCGCCTCCCGTATCGACGCCGTGAAAGCGGTACTGGGCGAATTCATCGAACGCCGCCAGGGCGACAAGCTGGGCTTGATTCTGTTTGGCAGCCAGGCTTACAGTCACGTGCCCCTGACCTTCGACCTGGCGACCCTGGGCACGCTGCTGCTGGAATCCCAGCCCGGATTCGCAGGCAAGTACACCGCCATTGGCGATGCCATCGGGCTGGCGGTCAAGCGTCTGCTGGAGCGTCCCGAGCAAAGCCGGGTCATCGTATTATTGACTGACGGTGCCAACACGGCCGGCACCATTGACCCGGTGAAAGCCGCCGAGTTGGCAGCAACCGCGGGAATCAAAATCTATACCATTGGCGTCGGCGCCAACGAAATGGAGATACCCGGCGTCTTCGGCACACCCCTGGGTTCGCGCCGCATCAACCCCTCGGCTGACCTCGACGAGGAAAGCCTGCAGGCGATTGCCGATATTACCGGAGGCCAGTATTTTCGCGCTGCCAATACCCGGGAACTGGAATCGATTTACCGCTTGCTCGACCAATTGGAGCCGACCGGCAAAGACCACATGATCTTTCGCCCGCGGGCCTCGCTGGCCCACTGGCCCCTCGCCCTGGCCTTGCTTGGCAGCATTGTATTGAGCATTCGCTGGGCGTGGCCTGGCACCGGGATCAGGGTGTGGCGCCATGGATAGCGTGCTGAACTTCCATTTTATGCGCCCCCTCTGGTTGCTGGCTTTACCGCTGTTGGGCCTGCTGTTGTGGCAACTGTGGCGCCGTCGAATCGAGCCCGCCAGCAGCTGGAACAAGGTGATGGATCCCGAGCTGCTGGCGGCCCTCAATGAGGGCTCGGCAGCTACCGCCAGCAGGCTGCCCCTTTGGTTGCTGGCCCTGGCCTGGTTGCTGACGGTACTTGCCCTGGCCGGCCCATCCTGGGAAAAACTACCCCAGCCGGCTTACCAGAAGCAGGACGCCCTGGTGATCCTGCTGGACTTGTCGCCTTCCATGTATGCCGAGGATGTGGAGCCCTCACGCCTGGTGCGGGCACAGCGGGAAATACGCGATGTGCTGGGCCTTCGGTCCGAGGGCATGACCGCGCTGATCGCCTATGCCGATGACGCCCACGTGGTGACTCCGCTCACCGACGACGGTGAGACCATCTCCCTCCTGCTGCCGTCACTGGAACCGGGCACCATGCCGAGTTTTGGCAACCAGCCCTTGCGCGCACTGGAGCTTGCAGCCGAACTGGTGGCCAACAGCCCCGTGGAATCAGCCCGCGCGCTGTTGGTGACCGACGGTATTCCGGCAGAGGATTTTGCCGCGCTGGAGGCACTCGCTGAGACAGCGTCACTGCAACTCAGCGTGCTGGGTATCGGCACCCCGGCCGGGGCCCCGATTCCCCTGTCCCGCGGCGGATTTCTGAAAGACTCCAGTGGCGCCATGGTGGTAGCCAGACTCAATGAAGACGAATTGCAGGGCTGGGCGCAGAGCGCACCGGTCCGCTACCAACGCAGCAGCTTCAGCGACCGCGACATTGAGCTGTTGCTGCGCCCCGGGTCCTCGGAACGGGTCAACCCGGGGGTCCATGCGGCCCAGACCCGACAGCAGTTCGACAACTGGCGAGACGCCGGACCCTGGCTCGCGCTGCTCCTGCTGCCCATCGCCCTGCTGGCATTCAGGCGCGGCTGGTTACTTGGCCTGGTGGGGGTCGGGCTGTTGTTGCCAAGCCCGCCAGGGTATGCCCTGTCGTGGTCCGATTTGTGGTTTACCGATGACCAACAGGGGCGCGCACTGCTGCGGGAGGGCAATGCCGAACAAGCCGCCGAGACCTTCCGCGACCCCCAATGGCAGGGCGCGGCTCGCTACCGTGCCGGCGATTACAGTGGAGCGGCCGAGGCCTTCGCCGGCGATGACAGCAGCTCCGGCCACTATAATCGCGGCAATGCCCTGGCTCGAAACGGCGAATTGGAGCAGGCGCTCGAGGCCTACGAGCGCGCCCTGGAACTCGACCCCGGTAATGAGGATGCCGCCAGTAATCGCGAACAGGTGGAACAACTGCTGCAGCAGCAACAGCAACAGCCACAGCAATCGGGTGACGAGCCGAACCAGGACCAGGGCGGCGACCCCAATGGCAATCAGGACAACAGCCAGCGGAACCCGGGGGAGCAGCAGGAGCAGCAGGGTCAGCAGGGGGACGGGGAGCAACAGGATAGCGCGGGCCGGCCAGACTCGGGAGATTCGAACGGCTTGAACGATGACCCCGGTGAACAGGATGCAGAGCAAGCCGACGAGCAGCCCGGGGAGCAGGACCCGGAGCAAGCCGATGAGCAGCCGGGGGAGCAGGATGCAGCGCAGGGTGAGCCCGGCAACGAGTCGGGGCAAGCCGGACAGCCGGAAGCAAGCGAGCAGGCGGAGGCCAATGGCGAAGCCGAGATGGGGGCCAGAGCATCCGCGGAAGAGAGCGAGCGCCTGCAGCAGTGGCTGCGCCAGATTCCCGACGAACCGGGTGATTTACTGCAACGCAAGTTCAACTACCAGTATCGCCAGCGTCAGCAGGCTGGCGACCAGAATTCCAGGGAGCGCTATTGATGCAAACTATAGGACGCCGGGCCTACCTGCTGTTGATCCTGCTGTCGCTCGCAGGTTTGACCCGGGCCGAGTTGACGGCATCGGTCGACCGCACGGAGCTTGCGATGAACGAGTCTTTCACCCTCACGATCAGCCTCGACGGAATCAGCGTCCTCACCCGGCCGGACCTGACGCCCCTGGAAACCGATTTTCATGTACTCGGGTCAAGCCGCAACCACCGCAGTTCCCTGGTCAATGGCGATCTGGTCAATTCGACAACCTGGGTGGTGCAACTGATGCCGAAGACCTCCGGCGCCACCAGCATTCCGCCGCTAACGGTGGGTGACGAGCAAACCCCGATCATCGAGATCAACGTCAGACGCCAGAGCGGCGATTCCGGGGCAGCCGGTGATGAAGATGTCGTACTCGAAGCTGAGCTGTCTGACAACATTGTCTATGTCACCGGGCAGGTCATGCTGACATTGCGCGTCAGCATGACCCAGTCCGCGCGGTTTCGCCTGGAGGAACCCGAGATCGACCAGGCCATCGTCCGCGAGCTGGGAGAATCGAACTTCCAGCAGGTCCGTGACGGCCGTCGCTACGACGTCACCGAGTACCGCTATGCCATCTTTCCCAACATTCCCGGGGAGCTGGTGATCGACCCCCTCAGTCTGGTGGCAGAGGTATTGTCGAGCCGGCCGCGTTCGATGTTCGACCCGATGTTCGGACGCAGCAAGCGGGTATTGCGACGCACGGAACCGCTCACCATCAACGTGCTCGATATTCCCGAGGGTATCGCCCCCTCGGATTGGCTGCCGGCGAGCAGCCTCAGCCTCACAGAGGAGTGGAGTCAGGACATCCAGCAACTGGAGGTGGGTGACTCGATCACCCGCACCATCACCTTGCAGGCCCTTGGGGTCACGGCGGCGCAGTTGCCGCCATTGTTGCAGCCCAATATCGATGGGCTCAAGCTGTATGCCGACCAGCCAGCGGCAACGGATAATGTCACCACAGCGGGTATTCGCGGGGAGCGCGTAGAGCGCATCGCCGTAGTAGCCACCCGCCCCGGAACTTTCTCCCTGCCGGAACAGCGGGTACCCTGGTGGGACGTCACCAGCAACAGTGCCCGGGTTGCGGTACTGCCGGCTGTCACTTTCGAAGTCGCACCCGGCGCCCAGGCCAGCGCTGATATCACAGCCCCGGTGACCGGGCCGGCGATATCGGACCCGGCCGTCGCACCCGGACCGGCGCCCATCAGCCCGGCTTGGTACCTGTATCGGCAATGGTGGTGGATTACCGCGCTGCTGTTACTCGCCTGCCTGGCTGCCCTGGTGCTGTACCTGCGGACCCGGCGCCAACTGCAGGAGCTTGCAAAGGCGCACGACCCGGCGCCGGTGACAGTAGCGGTCGACTCCGAAACCCGGGCCTGGCAACGGCTGCGCAGCGCCTGTGAGAACGGCGATGCGCAGTCGATCCATCCAGCGCTGCAGGACTGGTGCCAGCACTACTGGCAACTCAGCCAGAGGCCAGGCATTGCCGAGCTGAAAGCGACGGGGGCTGATCAGGCCCTGATCGTGGAGGCACAAAACCTTGAACAACACCTCTACGGCAAGGGTCAGCGGGAGAAGTGGAACCCCCAGGCCCTGGCAGAGGCGGTGCGCCAGCAGCGCGCCGGCAAATATCCGAAGGGACGCGAGCCCCGGGACCCTCACCTGCCACCGTTATATCAGTAGTGGCAGCGGCCAGCTTTGCCGTGCAGCGCCCCCTCAGGCCAGGGATTTACTGACGATTTCGTAGACATCCCTGGACAGTTCCTGGCCTTTTGACAGCGCTTCCAGCGCCCCCCGCATGGCCGCGGCATTGGCCGGCGGGTATTTCTTCCAGCGCGTCAGCGGAACCAGCAGGCGCGATGCCAGTTGCGGATTATAGCGATCGATTTGGCCCACCTGCTCCACCAGGAATCGGTAGCCACTGCCATCCCCCCGGTGAAAATTGACCGGGTTGGCACCACAGAAGGCCGCAACCAGGGATCGGACCTTATTGGGATTGCTGGCATCGTAAGCCGGGTGCTGCATCAGTTTCTGCACGCGTTGCAGGGCGCCCGGGCGCGTCGCCGTGGCCTGGATCTGGAACCACTGGTTCACCGCCAGACTCTCATGGGACCAGCGCTGGTAAAAATCGGCCAATAGCTGCTGCGCCAGCTGGTGGGCCCCCGGGGTATCGATCTGTAACAGCGAAACCAGCGCCGCCAGCACATCCGTCATGTTGTCGGCGTTGTCGTACTGCTGACGACACAGCTCGATGGCAGCTTGGGTCTGGGTTGCCGCCAGGTAAGCCAGGCATTGATTTTTCAGGCTGCGCCGGGCCATCTGCCGGGGATCGGCGCGATAGGGCTGATCGATGATATTTGCCCGGTACACTTCGAGCATCTGCCCGTGCAAGCTGGCCGCAATATGTCGCTGGGCGAAATCCCGGGCCCCATGAATGGCATCGACATAAATAATGTCCGCCTCTTCGCTGATATAGGCTTCCGAGGGGAGCTGCAACATCAGCGCCACCATCGCCGGGTCCAGGTCAGGGTTGTCCAGCAGCCTGGCGTAGGCATGGGGCAAGGTGTCATCCAGCTTCAGAGTGCTGCCGCTTCGAAAGTCGGCAACCAGTTGCTGCAGTGTGCGAGTGGCCAACAGCTGGCCGGCATCCCAGCGATTGAAGCCATCGCTGTCGTTTTGCATCAGACTCAGGAGCTGCTCATTACTGTAAGCGTAATCGAGCTTCACCGGTGCCGAGAATCCCCGTAAAAGCGAGGGTACCGGTTTCGATTGGACCTGGGCAAAGCTGAAACTCTGGGACCGCTCGGTCAGCTCGAGCACGCCCTCGTGTTGCTGCAGGCTGTCATCCACGCCTGCATCGCTGGCCGGCAACAAAGCCATCGCGACGGGAATATGCAGGGGCTCACTGCCCGGGCAGCTTTGCTCGAAGGTGACGGTGTAAATCTGTTTGGCGGCATCATAGCTGTCGCGCACAGTCACATGGGGCGTGCCGACCTGGCGGTACCAACGCTTGAACTGGTCCAGGTCGCGACCGCTGGCATCTGCCATCGCCGCGACAAAATCCTCGCAGGTGGCTGCCTCGCCATCGTGGCGTTCGAAGTAGAGGTCGCTGCCCCTGCGAAACCCTTCCTCCCCGAGCAGCGTGTGCAACATGCGCACAACCTCGGCGCCTTTCTCGTAAACCGTCAGGGTATAGAAGTTACTGATCTCCATATAGGACTGCGGTTGAATCGGGTGCGCTGTGGGGCCGGCGTCTTCAGCAAATTGGGCGGTGCGCAACAACTTGACGTTCTCCACCCGCTTCACGGTGGGCGAATTCATTTCGGCGGAAAACTGGGCATCACGAAAGACCGTGAAGCCCTCCTTGAGGCTCAGTTGAAACCAGTCCCTGCAGGTAACCCGGTTGCCAGACCAGTTGTGAAAATACTCGTGGGCAATGATGGCCTCGATCCGCTGAAAGCCTGCATCCGTGGTGATCGACGGGTTGGCGAGGACGCAGGAGGTGTTGAAAATATTCAGGCCCTTGTTTTCCATCGCTCCCATGTTGAAGTCGTCTACTGCCACGATCATATAGACATCCAGGTCGTATTCGCGGCCATAGACCTCTTCGTCCCAGTGCATTGCCTTTTTCAGCGACAGCATGGCGTGGTCACACTTGTCGAGGTCCTTGGCCTCGACGTAAATCCGCAGGTCGACCTCCCTCCCCGACCGGGTAGTGAAATGATCCTGCTGGTAATGCAGGTCACCCGCGACCAGAGCAAACAGGTAACAGGGCTTGGGAAACGGATCCTCCCAACTGACCCGATGCCGGCCGTTCGCCAGGTCCTGGCTTTCGACCCGGTTGCCGTTGGAAAGCAGGACGGGGAACCGTGACTTGTCTGCCTCGATCCGGGTGACGAAGCGCGACAGCACATCGGGGCGATCGAGGTACCAGGTGATCTTGCGAAATCCCTGGGCTTCGCACTGGGTGCAGAACATGGAACGGGAACGGTACAAGCCCTCCATCGACTTGTTGCCCTGGGGCTTGCAGCGCGAAACACACTCCAGCATGAAGCCCTCAGGCACTGTCGGGATACGCAATAGCTCATCTTCCAGCTGGTAGCTATCGGCTCCCAGCTCGACGCCGTCGATGCGCAGGCTGATCAGCTCAAGGTCGACTCCGTTGAGCACCAGCTCGCGGTTAGGGCTCTTTGCACCGGGGTTGCGCCGCACGGTCAACTTGCTCGACACCTCGGCATAATCATCGTGGAGGTCGACGAAGAGCTCGGTGGAATCAATCAGGTAGTCGGGCGGCTGGTATTCCGAGAGGTATATGGTAGCCGGTTGTGCTTCTTTCATGGGAGCTTATGCCTCTGCGAGAAATTCGACCTGGTAGGCGGTAAATTTGCGGACGTTGATAACGCCGGTATCGAGCATCAGGTACTGGCCCTTGATGCCCATGAGCACGCCTTCAACCCGGTCCTGCTTGTCGAAATTATGGGCTTTGACCTTGCTCGGGTATTCGGTGACGGGATAGCGAATAGCGACACTTTCCGGTTGCTCGAGAACTTGTATGGCCTGCAGGCCGTGATCGCGCTGCAGTTGCTTGACCTCATCCATCACCAGGGGTTGCAGTCCCTGCCAGATGGCGGCCAGGTCCAGCTCCTCGACCTGGCCCTTGAGCATCCGCTGCCACTGGGTGCGGTCGGTGATATGCTGTTTGATGATAACCTCGGCGAGGCCGGATTGCTGGCGGGTTTTCACCCGGATCACCGGCATGGCCTGTACCGCACCCTGGTCGATCCAGCGCGTCGGCACCTGGGACCCGCGGGTGATTCCGACCTTGACCCCGCTGGAGTTTGCCAGATAGACAAAGTGTTCCTGCATGCAGTGGTCATCCGCCCATTCCGGCTCCCGGCAGGTGCCTTCGTGATAGTGGCACTTTTCAGGGCTGATGATGCAACTGTCGCACTGCGCCAGGCGCCGGAAACAAGGGTAGCAGTAACCCTGGTTGAAGCTCTTTTTGGTCAGGCGGCCACAATAGCAGCAGTTGATAGTGCCGAGGTATTGCAGCGCTATGCGCTGGCCCAGATACGGATTGAGGGCGACCTCCTGTTCGTCCAGCACCAGCCTGTAGCTGACCGGATCCGCAAGTTGATTACGCATTTTGCGCAGGCCACCACTGGCTATTCGCTGCATGCCATTCCTCTTAGTGCAGTGTATCCCTGACCTGCAAAACCTGTTCATCGCCGCAGGTTTCCCCAATCGCCTTGCTGCCGCGGTCGATGTAGCCGGTGCGCTGTTCAGGGGCCATGTGACGACACTCCCAACTGATGATGGCCTCCATACAAAGCTGTTTTTGCTCAGCACTGAGGACGGAGCCGTCCGGCCACTTGCCCAGCTCCAGCGCCTGTTTCAGACGCAGGTATATGTCGGGCGTCATGTTTTCAATCAGCTTTCGATAGTCCATAGTGCCCTCGCGAAACCGTTGCCAGCAGCAGCCCGATCAGCAGCCCGATCAGGAAACCCGAAAAATGGGCGGCGTTGGCCACCGCGCCGAAACCGAACAGTGAGAAGATACCGGTTAGCGCCAACACCATCAAACCCAGCATGGCGTACACCAGCATCCGGGGAATGCCAAAATCCTGATCGGGTCGCACCAGGCTCCAGCCCCAGCAATATCCCACCAGCCCGTAGACCACGCCGGACATCCCGCCAAACATGACATTGCGGGCGAACAGGTACTGGATGAAATTCGACCCAAGGCCGATGACGCATACCAGTAACAGTAGCCGGCCAGCACCCTGGTGCACCTCGATGCGGCGACCGAATTCCCATAACCAGAGCCCGTTGAACACCAGGTGAAGCATCCCGAAATGGAGAAAAATCGGCGTCAGCAGGCGCCACCACTGCCCCTCCTGCAGGGTTTCCAGCAAGGGCTGGTAGAATCGTGCGCCACCAAGTTCAAACCAGGACTGGAAGGTCAACATGCTGATCCATTCCTGGCGCCCGCTGAACACGATCAGACCGCCTAGGACACACGCCAACACCAGCACCAATGTCACCGGGGCCGCCAGCAATCGGCGCTGCCAGTCGGGCGCCGACTGGGATGCTACCGTTTTTTTCGGCATCACCACCGGGGCCAGTTGGCCGCTGGAAAAGCGACGGTACAAATCTTCTACCATATTCGCCATGGCGGCGTTATCGATGGACAGCACCTGGCGACCGGCATTTTCGTGAATGCGATGCGCGATGCCGCGCTGCCACAATAGCTCGCTGAAGGGGCGCAGATCCTGCTGTATGTCGGTAACGATGAGTTCCATAGTGTGCGCTACTTCGCCAGCCTGTTACTCCAGCCGAGCTTATCCCGACAGGCCGCATAAAAATCGTGATTCAGCAAATGAATCAGCGTCAGTCGATGGGGCTTTTTGCGGATATTGACCACATCCCCCGGTGCGGTGGTCAAATGCACCTGACCATCGCAACTTACGTAGGGGTGGCAATTACCGATGACTACTTTGATTTCAGTCTCGCCGGATACGACGATGGGACGCGCACTCAAGGTGTGGGGAAACATCGGCACCAACACGATGGCATCGAGTTCGGGGTGCATGATCGGGCCGCCACCGGAGAGCGCATAGGCGGTAGAGCCAGTGGGCGTGGATACGATCAGCCCGTCTGAATCCTGGCTGTAGACGTACTTGCCGTTCATGTAGAGGTCGAAGTCGATCATTCTCGCCGATCGACCGGAGTTGATGACCACATCATTCAGCGCCTCGCCCCGGGCGATCGGCTCTTCGCCGCGGTTGACTTCGACATCGAGCAGGAAGCGTTCCTCCAGCCGGTATTTTCCGTCCAGCACTTCAACTACTTTCTGCTCGATCTGTTCCGGCCGAATATCGGTCAAAAATCCGAGCCTGCCGCGGTTGATACCCAGTACCGCGCAATCGTGGGGTGCAAGTGCCCGGGCCGCGCCCAGCAAACTGCCGTCGCCCCCCACCACGATGGCCAGATCACAGCGCTCGCCAATGGTACGGCGGTCGGCCGCCTCAATCCCGGGGTCCTTCACCAGACGGGCGATTTCGTCCTCCAGCAACACCGTGAGGTTCCGTGCCTGCAGTATGGCCAGCAAATCGCGAACGGTTTCGACCACCTGCTCATTGTCGAGCCGACCGATCAAGCCTATCGTTTGAAAAGTTGCCATTACTGCGCCAATTCCAGTGAAGACCGGCATTATAGCGGGGAATCGGTGCAACACGCAGGTCGATTCCAATAAATGTCGAGCGGGATTAACGGCTTAGGGGAACGGTTGAGCGGGGGCAAGCTGGTGCCGGGCCCAGGGCCAGTCGCGCTGGAAGCCCCTGAGCCCCTGCAAACCGCCGCTATGGAGCGCCACGACATGTTCCCCGGGGGCGAACCACCCCTGTTCCACGCGCCGGTAGAGCGCCACCATCATTTTACCGGTATACACCGGCTCCAGAACAATACCGTGGCGCTGGTGGAACCCCTCGATAAAGGCCAGCAGATTCTTGTCGACCCGGGCATAGCCACCGCAATGATGCTCGTTGTCGATCTCCCAGTCCACGCCGGCATCGATCAGGCCTGCCCCGTGTGACCTGACCCTTTCGGCGAGCCCGCGGTCGCCCTTGAGCACGCTGACGCCGAGCACCTGTTTGAGCCTACCCGGACGCCGAAGGATGCCGGCGAGGGTCGCGCCGGTACCGCAGGCCAGCGCCAGGCTGGTCGCATCACAACCCGCCGCCTCCAGGTCTGCTAGGATACGGCTGCAGCCGGCCACCGCGGCAGGATTGCTGCCACCCTCGGGCACAATCATGCAGGGTGCGTGGCGCTGCCGCAATGCGTGAAGCCAGGGGGCATCGTTCTTCAAACGGTATTCGCCATGGCCGACAAACTCCAGTTGCATGCCCCAGCGGCGGGCGTCTGCCAGCATCGGGGTCAGCGGTAAGTGTCCATAGCCGCGAATAACGCCAACGGTCTCAAAATGAAAGCGCCGACCCGCCGCGGCGAGGGCATGGATGTGGTTGGACCAGGGGCCACCGAAACTGACGATTCGACGGCAGCCCTGGAGCTGGGCGATTGCAAGATTGGGATAGAGTTTATACCACTTGTTGCCCGCGATGCCCTCGCCAGGCAAATCCAGCCGTGCCACCGAAATCTGCACGCCACGCGCCTGGGCGAAGCGTTCGCTGCAAGGGCTGCAGCAGAACCCTGGTGACCGGCGCAGATAAAGAGTTTACTTCGCTGTACATCACTGGATTAGGCTAGCGGCAAGGGGCTTTGCGGGACTGTCTCCGGTACGGATTATGCGCTGGGAATCATGTTTTCACCTGCCCAATCTCAATGCTCGTGGATTACCATTGGCGTTGAGCAACCAGGCGGAGCAGAATGGCCCATCTTTAATTCGGGCTGAAGCGGTTGGCCGATGAGCGCGGGGATCACGCTACGGCTCTGGCCAAATGCCGCCGGCTGACCGGACGGGCGGCTGTTGGGTCACTTTGTCTGCAGCTTGTCGATCTGCTTGAGCATGAAGCGACGGGGAACGAACGGCGCGACCCAGTTCAGCATGAAACTCAGCGGCGCCTCGTTGATCGTGACGAGCTTGCCGGCCATCATCGCGTCATAGCCATGCTGGGCCACCGCATCGGCGCTCGCGCCCTTCTGCCTGGCGAGTCCGGTGCCTTCCAGATTGGCGACCTCGGCGAATTCGGTGCGCACATAGCCCGGTGCCAGCACGGTGCAGGTGACACCGTGAGGGCGCAATTCCTCATCGACCGCCTGGCTGAAGGAATTCACGAAGGCCTTGGTGGCAAAGTAGACCGCCTGCTGCGGACCCGGCATGAACCCGGCTGTGGAGCCGACATTGAGGATCTTGCCGCCACCCTGGGCCGCCATATCCGCGCCGAAGCGATGGGTCAGGGTCACCAGGGCCTTGACGTTCAGATCGATCATCGCCTGTTCGTCGGCCAGATCGCGGTCGATATGCGCGCCATGCCCGCCGAAACCCGCGTTGTTGATCAGGATATCGACCCGCAGCCCCGCGGCTTTGACGGCCTCATAAAGTGCGTCGGCGCCGCCCGGGGCGCCGAGATCGATGGCGAAGACATGGACGGAGATCTTGTGCTCGGCTTCGAGTTCGGACTTGAGATCGTTCAGCGCCTGTTCGCGACGTGCGGTCAGTATCAGGTCCCCACCCCTGGCCGCGTGATAGCGTGCCAGCGCGGCCCCGATGCCTGAGGAAGCCCCGGTGACAAGAGCAGTGTTGGACATGGAAGTCTCTCCTTGAACGCGGTGTGTCAAAGTGCGTTGACCTGCAGATGGACCCGAGTCCGGGCCACGTCAACGCCCGTTGACACATTCCCGGTAACCTCGCCAGCTGCGCCCATCCATCTCGCTCTTTCGTGGTACCCACACCACTACCGGCATGCCAGCTGCCGAATATTGGTGAACGTTACCGCGAAACCCCTCGGCAATGAATACCCAATGGGTCAACGAGACCGCAATCTTACGCCTGTTGGCACTTTTTGCAATCCACGAATCCCTCAGCCCGTATCCATGCCACCATTGACGTCCTCGGTTTGGCCGCTGGTGCAAGCCGCGGGGTCGCTGGCCAGGAAGCCCACCACCGCTGCAACCGCTACCGGCTTGCCCAGTCGGCCTACCGCAGTCTGCGCGAGCAGGACGTCGCGCTGGCGCAAATCGTCTTTGCGGTGAAGGATTTCAAGATATCTTTTCCGCCTTTTATACCATCAGTTCCCGCACGCTGTCCTGAAACCCTTGAGTTACGATCAATGGATCGAACGTCGGCCGCTTATTTCATCGGTGACTATTATGTGCTGCCCGGCAGCATTAAAGCCTGAGGTAACGGCGGAAAGCGCCAGAAGCTGTTGGAGGGCGGGAATATGGCTGCGGATCAGGGCAGCCTGCAGACGTTAGACGCCCCCCGCAGCCAATCTTTGATCCAGGTCAATTCCAGGTATAGATCGCAGAAACTATTCCCACTCTATTAGTGCGTGTTTAAAAAATAGCAAGTAAAGTGGTCGTAGGTGGTCGGTACAGCCTGAATTAGCAGGGGGGCGAACAAATGAAGATGAGACGATTACGGCGTGTACTCAGCTTATGCGTCACCGTACTTGCTTATTCAACCGTTGCAGAAGCCGCTTTGATAGACCGTGGCGGCGGTTTAGTTTATGACGATACCTTAGACGTCACCTGGTTATTTGATGCCAATTATGCGCAGACCAATGGTGATGATCTGGACGGACGAATGATTTTAAGCGAAGCCAACACCTGGGTGGCCGATCTCTCTTATTACGATTCGGTCCGTGATGTCACATATACCGACTGGCGCCTCGCCAGAATGGACGTTGATCTGGACGGTACTATTGTCGACTGTAGCGCGGTTACAGCGGCGGTTTGCCAAGATAACGAATATGGCCATCTGTATCATGTCGACGGCATCACAGCAGGCAACCCCGGTCTATTTGAAAATATCCAGGGTAATGTTACCGCCGGCGGCTATTGGTCAGGTACGTCGAGTAGTCTCACGTCTTCGTGGGCATTCCAATTCTCTGACGGTGTTAGCGCATCTGATGGCAGTAATTTGGAAAGGAATAACAGTAGCCTCTTATACCCCTGGGCAGTTCGTGATGGTGATGTCAGTGCTATACCATTACCCGCAACGATATGGCTATTCGGCTCTGGCTTGATTGCCCTGATTGCTGTCAGACGCAGAAAATTGCAATTGCCAACCTAGGCATCCAAGCTCATACACGCCGTAGAGGAAGAGCAAGGGAACGTGTAACGGGTCGCCCCCGGATTGAGATTAAGAACCACCGGGATGCCGCACCAACCGAATCGTCGAAGCAGGCGGGCCGCGCAGGTGCGACCGACCCGGCCTGTGCTGTCGCCCGGGTAACGGCAAATCGCTGTGTCAGGCGAGTTAAGCACCCGAACACTGCGGCTCTGCCGGGTATGCTTGGTGGTGCCGCGTTGCCCGTGTCGATACCGACATGAGCAGGCAATTGTGATCCGCACGGCATCCGGCGCCCTGGTGCTCTGGCTTCTGGTACGAAAATAGGCCGGTGGCAACGCGTGGGCAGTGTAATTGCCTTTCAGCGCTTGCACTGTTTGCCGATACCACCGGGTTTTGGTATCCACCTATCAGATCAGCCGCCACCGGCGCATAATGGCCGTTGGGTGCGGCGCGAAGGTCAATGGTCGCTCTAATCAACGAGGGGCACAAAGCCCGGGGCGACAACCAATGACTCAGGGTTGATGGTGTGAACCCACTCCACGTCCTAACCGGCCTCAGCCGGCCCCTACTGTCCCGCAATTTCGGGTCGGCAAACCCCCCGGCCACCCAGGTGGGGAGCCGGCAGCGATGCTACTTGCGGATAACCACCTCCACGTATTCAGAGGGTACGACAAAGCCATCCAGCCCGGCGGTATTGAAGCCGGCCTGCAGAGCTCGCAGGTCGGCCTCCAAAGCATCGGCCTGCTTACCCAGAGCGATAAACGCTTTGTGCATGGGCCCGTAAAAGGTGCGAAAAACATCTATGAAATGGTCAAAGGAATGGTAGCGGAACACAAAATGTTTGCGCTGCAAGTCGATAGATCGAATCGAATCTCCAAACAGCGCACGCAAAGCATCCCGATCACTCCAGCGCAACGGCGATTGCACACCAGGAGCAGGTGGAATATGCGTTCCCAGCGTTTTGAACAGCTGGCCAATAAACCCCTCAGCGGTCCAGTTGGCCAGGGCGATGGTTCCGCCGCGCCGACAAACGCGGGCCAGCTCGCTTGCTGCGCGATTCTGATCCGGGGTAAACATCACTCCAAAGGTCGATAGCACGACATCAAACTGTTCGTCGTCAAAGGGTAATTCCTCAGCATCGGCAACCCGATAGTCAACCTGCAGCGCTTCTGCCACTGCGCGCTGTCGGCTCCGATCCAGTAGCGACGCCACGTAATCGGTTGACGTTACCCGGCAGTAGCGTCGCGCTGCCGCGAGTGTTGCGTTGCCATTGCCGGCGGCAACGTCCAGCACAGTCTGACCGGGGCGCAGATCGATGGTTTCGCAGAGTTGTTCGCCGACAATCTGCAGAGTGGTACCTATCACGGCATAATCACCGGAGGCCCATGCCGATTGCTGCTTCGTTTTGACGCCGGCAAGATCAATTGTGTCCAGCATTTCTAGGGATGCGTGCATTGGTATATCCTCATCTTTTGGTGTCGTTGCCTTGTGCAACCACTGAGGTCAATACTAGGGCCGAGCGGCTCGCGCTACTTGGTGAGCGGCTGCGGATTTTTTGGGGTTTTGTTGGGGAGTTTGCAGGTCTGGCCGTTGTCACAGGGTTTCGGTTGCCCGTAACCCAAAAATGGAGTTCTTGGCAGAATCGGGGTCTCCGATTTCGGATCAGAAATGAAGCCCTTGCTTCGGGTGTCTGGTTTCGGGAAACACAAAACTCCTTTGCCACAGGCTGCGGACGGTGGCGGTGGAAAGGGTTGGCAGCGCGGTAGCTGGATTAAAGGGCCAGGAGCTCATCTGCCTGGCGCCTGCCCACCAGGTACATTATCTGCAGGTCTGTAAGATCGGGTTTGATTCGATACGCATCCTTGAGGGCGGCTTTGGCACCGGCAATGTCGTCATCGGCTTTCAGCGCGCCGGCGAGCACCACCCGCGGCATGTAGGTCCGGTCATCTCTTTGGCACGCCAGCTCGGCCTGCTTGATAGCGCCAGGCAAATCGCCCGATGCCCGCAGCGCCGTAGACAACACCCCGCCCCATACCGATAGACGGCTGTCATGGGGGCTCAGATCTATGCCATGCTGCAAATGGGCAATCGCATTGTCCACCCTGCGCAGCGATAGATTCACCGAGCCGAGCGCCGCCCATGCCTGGGCATTGCCCGGATTGTACTCGACAGCCTGCTTCAGAATTGCCAGCGCGCGATTAACGTGCCCCAGGTCAGCCAATGCACACCCTGCAAGCCCCATGACGGACGAGTCCATCGACTCCAACTGCAATGCGCGTTCCGCGGCGGCAAAGGCTTCATCGCGTACTTTTTCCTGCTCAGGCATCAATCCCAGTCGGCATCCCAAGCCCAGCACAAGGGACAAATAGCTACCGGCATGCGCAAACTCGGGAGCTTGTTTCCAGCTCTCACGCAACAAGCCCGAGGCGGCATGAAAGGTATCGTAGTGCCAACCCTGTAACGCCAATAAGCCGCTGGCCTGCAAATACAACTCGAGAGCATTGGGTTTGCTGGTCAGAGCCCGCACGCTGTCGTACATCGCCCTGTGGAGTTGCGGTTCCAGTTTGGCAACTATAGCCAACACGGCAGTGTCGTGAGCTTGTTCCACGCTACCGGGAATGCGAAATTGATGTGCCCAGCGATTAAATCCCGTCCTGGCGTCACACAAATGTACTGTAACCCGAACGTGATTATCGACAGTCTGGACGCTGCCGGAGAGTACATAATCAGCACCCATCGATTCATAAACTTCGCGCGCTGTTGCGGCCGCGGCATTACCTGACAGTGAAGTCAGGCGCAGCAAGGGAATACGCGTAAGCACGGTACTCAGGGCCATCGACAACCCCTGCACAAATGCCAGCATTCCCGGCGAATCGGAGAAGGCCTGGAACTGCTGGATGGCCAACCCGGGGTTAAAGGCGACAGTCTCGGGATAGGCGGAGGAGATTACCGGCTGGCCGGCTGTTGATGCTTTATTTTCAGTAACGGGCGCATCATTTGTGTCAGTGGATACTTCGGCGCAGAAGCGAAAGCCGCGCCCGCGGACAGTCTTGATAGTAGCCTGCTGGCTGCCATCGTCGCCAATCGCCTTGCGCGCATGTTTGATGCATCCAGCCACGGTTGTATCTGATACGACTCGATTTTTCCAGATCGTCGCCATCAATTCATCGACCGCAATGACACGCTGGGGATTTTCGGCCATATAGACCAGCAAACTGAATACTTTGGGCTCGACATGCTGGAGTTGCCCGTTGCGAAACAACTCAAAGTGCTCTGTGTCGATCATGACATCCGCGAAAGATAGCCTCATCCGCCCACAACTCCCATTAATGCTCCAGCCGAACTACCCCCCGCGAACCCGGATGGCTGGTATCGTATCATATCAACTCAGGGCCTATGCACCATGGGCGTGGGGGATAGCCGAGCTGCTGAACCCATGGTGGCTACCGCGTCGGGTTCCCGAAACCGGGAAACAGGAGGAAAAATGGCAAGTCAGTTCGAGATCAAGAAATCCTTTAACAGGATGGCCAGGGCGCTCGTGAAAAGCCCCGCGCTGGGGCGGTCCACCTATGTGTCTACAACCCGCATTCAGGGTCTTGCTTGTGAGATACAGGAAGGTGACTGGCGTTTTCAGGTGGATATGCCGCAGTCAATGGGTGGGCGGGGAGTTGCTCCCACCCCGGGCGCCCTTGGCCGAGCAGCCCTGGGTAGCTGTCTGGCAATCGGCTATATGCTGTGGGCATCCGATATGGGTGTGGCGATCGAGAGTCTGGAGGTGGAGGTACAGGCCGATAGCGATGACGCCGGACTCTTTGGCACGGCCGAGATACCCCCGGGGTATTCTGAAGTTCGCTACTGCGTGAAAGTCTGTAGCTGCGCAGCCGAAGAAGATGTCTTGAAGATGCTGGACGAGGCGGAGCGTCACAGTCCCTGGCTGGATGTGTTTCGCCGGCCAGTGACCTGCAAGCGCGAGGTAAAATTTTCCGCCGGCGCGTGACCTGGTGTCATCGCTCTTCTCAAGGCGAACGCTTGTCCTGCAACCCGGGCACGTTCACCAGGTCTGGCCTGAGGCCCGGTGATCAATTCGGGGGCACAACTCCAATGTTCACGAGCAACCCGGCGCGAGCGTGAGTTGCCAGATGACGAAAGGCCCAATGAACGCCGCTCTTGTGACGGCAATTGGGCTGGTTGATGGCGCCGAGCGGGGAAAAGAGTTTGGCTCGAAACCGGACTGCTTGCTGTCTGCTCAATCTGGCGACGGGCAGTGGTTAGGCCGCGAACGATACTCTGCGTTCGTTCGTAGTAGTGAGAGAAAATGGTGGAATCGGCACCGAACTCCCGACCGAGTCGTTGTTTGAGTTCCTGGGGAAATGCTCCCACAGGCGCCAGCAGCCACCCGAATTCCTCCGCCTGCGTTAGTCGGCCGGACCCAGAAATCAACTTCCATCATTGCTGATAGCTTTCGATGGTTTATCTAGTCAGGTCCGGCTGTTGAGCTGACATATGACGCCTGTTGCCCAAACCCCACCGTACCCCAACCGCCATTCAATCCCGCCGCCAGGGTGAAATCGCCTGCATCAGGGTCCGTCAGCACCGGCTTGACCAGGCTTTCCAGTATCCTGTTGCGATCCGCTGCTGTCACTACCATCCGGCGTCCCTCCCGGCTCGGGACGATCACTCGACGCCTCCTGAGCAGGTGGTCGCCGTATACTGACACGCTCGATACAGCGCGGCGACGCTTCCATAATCGTAACCTCCAGGCCGTCAATGACGAAGCTTTCGTTCTTTCCTGGTATACGCTCGGCATGGGTAAGAATCCAGAAATTCACGGTATCGGTTGGCTTGCCCGGAAGGTCCGTATCAAAAAATTCCTCGACAACACGCAGCTCTGCCGAACCGTCAACAGACAATTCATTGTCGGAAACCTGGGCCGTAACCACGGGTGCGATATCGCTTTCGTCGTAAATCTCGCCGACCAGCTCCTCGAGCAAATCCTCAAGGGTGACGATGCCGCGAATAACGCCGTATTCATCCACGACAATGGCAAGATGCCGTTTCTTTCGCAGTAGCCTGGAAAACAACTCGTCAATCGCTTCATACTGGAAGACAAAAAGTGCTTCGTGCGCTATTTCCTCCAGGCGCGCATTTTCCCGAGCGCCTGCCAGTGCTGTAATCAAATCCCGCAGGTAAAGCACCTTGTACAGGTTGTCACGGTCACCGTCATATAGCGGTATCCGCGAGAACGATTTTTTGGCGACCTTTGGCAGTGCATCCGCAACTGACTGGCTACCGTCAAGCGCAAAGATTTCCCTGAGCGGCGTCATCACGTCCCTGACTTTCAGGTCATGAAACTCAAACACCCGCTCGATGATCTCACGTTCGCCATGTTCGATAGCGCCCTCTTTCTCGCCATGCCCCAGCATACTGATCAGCTCCGACTCGGTAACGGTGGGATCGCCTTTCGAGCCGGTCATACGGTGTACCCAACCGGTGAAATGCCCGAACATCCATACCAGTGGGTAAATCAGGCGCATGAAGAACAGCAGGGGTGGGGCAACAAATAGCGAGATTCTTTCTGAATAACGGGTTGCGAGGCTCTTGGGTGTTATCTCGCCAAACACAAGAATTAGAATGGTAAGCAGGCCAACGGCGATACCCGGCCCCGAACTACCGAACAAACGTGTGGCAAATACAGTGGCAATAACGGATGCGGCAATATTTACGAGGTTGTTCCCGATAAGTATTGTGGTGAGCATGCGCGAGGGGTCTTTCTTGAGCTGATAAAGCGCCTGGGCACCGCGACGCCCATCCTTGACAAGCCCCTCAACACGGCCGATTGACAGATCGACCAACGCAGTCTCCGAGCCTGAAAACAGCCCGGAAAAGATCAGCAAAACCAGAAGAACACCAGCCTCTGCCATACAGTTATCGGTTGCCGTTGGTTTATTGAACCCACATTATTATCTGAACATCATACCAGAGTAAATCATTCACAGGGTGGCAGTTTACCCGCCATCTCGAGCTTCGAGCAAAGCGAAAGCGGCGCCCACACGAAGAGGAACACCCGGCGAAAGCCCGGCAAAGACTCCTGCCGCTATAGATTTGATTGACGAAAAACAGGTGTACCGCGTGGGCTGGTCGGGCTACGCGCCCCTCGATTGCATCACCTGGCGCAGGGTCAGGCTACTGGCTTTATGCTGGCTGCAGCGGTCGCTCTCGCCGGGCTCGAAAGTGGCCGGCGATCCACAGCGATGCACCGGCAATCCGCAGGGCCGGCCCGTTTCCGTCACGTGGGTACAAACCGGCTTCCGATTGTGCTCAAGCCATGCCCGGTAATGCTGAATATCGACATAGCAGTAGCGCGCGGCGTATTCCTGGGGAGACTGAAGGTAGGCGGGGATGTCTTCGACGGGAACCCTGAATTCGCCCGCACCCGGCTGCATCGCGACGAAGGAAATACCCGCATCACTCAATTCATGGAGAAAGTCACTCCCCGCCAGCTTTTTCTCCAGTCCGGCTTTTTGCTGCTCAAGGTCGGCGATTTTCTGCCCCAGGCACTTGATCTCTCCATCCCGGTAGAACAGCTCGACGTCCCTCCTCTCGAGTTGTTCCTGCAACTCGGCGGTGGCGGCATCTAGCCTGACATTGAATTCCTCGCCGAGCTGCTGCCCCAGCTTGTCACCATTTTCGATGGTGCTGATTTGCTGACTGATCAGCGCCCGCATTCGGGCGAAGTGTCCGGCCTGGGCATCCAGGGACTGCTTGAGTTGGGCGCTGACGCGATGCTCATCGCCCAGGCGCAGTTGCAGCGACGCAACGGCCTGCTCCAGTTCCAGTAGCTGGCGCCGATGGCGGCTATGCAGTTGCCCCAGCTGTTGCTCCTGGTCAATGCGCAGCTGCATCACCTTGCGACGGGCTGCCTTCAGTCGGCGGGCAAGGCGCAGACGCTCATCCCGCCGCAGTGCATCGCTGCTGCGCCCAGGCTCTGGCCGTTGCCCACTGCTGCTGGCGACCCCGTGGTCCGTAACCGGTTCACTATAGGTCGACATACCGAGCCGGTTTTCCTGCACCAGCTTTGCAATCGCATCAAAGAGATTGGCTGTGCCGGTCAGTGGCGGGTCCCACAGCTGATTCCGATGCCAGGTCACAGGGCAGCGGCTTTGGGTCGCCAGTCGGATCGGCCCGGCGCCCATATCGGGCCCGGGCTGCCCCTGGCTGGCGAGCAACGCCAGTGGCAGGTTCCATTGGGGATCAGGGTAACCGTCAGCATCGAAATCCAACACAAAGAATACCGCCGCTACTACCCTCAGGCAGCCATCAATCTCTATGAATACAGCCTGGGCCTGGCTGGAGCTGAACTCTCCCATGCTGCCCACATGATCGAGAACGGCCTCGAATTCGGAGAAGCGCAGCTGCCGCAGCACTTTGCCCTGGGCAAGAAAAAGTACTGCGCTGCGCTCACTGTTGGCATTGACTAGTGACATGGCTCTACTGTTGTTGAACTGACTGCCCGGCGGCAGTCTGGATGGTCGAATTGCAGGGGTCGTCGTTGCTTACCACGCCCACTTCACCCAAGAATAGTCGAGCGATGCTCACCCGGTAATTGCAGTCAATTAAAGAATTGGCCCGGGGCGGCGATACTGTGAGCTGGTTCACAGCAAGGCCCGTGGATGTTATTGACGGACCGATCGGCGCCGCAAAGCCCGCTGCAGCAATGCCACCGGGGAAACCCGCCCCGAGTCATCGCAGCGCAGTGGGAAGACGGGTATCTGCCGCGGGAATGATTCTTTTGCACAGCAGTGCACTAACGCTCAGGTCGTTGGTGGCGTAACTCAGCGGCTGCTTTTCACTGACCCAACCCAGGGCGTGAGCCATTGCAGCCTTTCCGGTTTTGATGTTGAGGTTAAAAAGGGTATAGCGATCAGTGCAACTGATAATCGCGTCCTTGTAATCGAAGGAACATTCGGTCGTGTCCCCGAGCATTCCGAGCTTTTCCAGATCGAGGTCGAAACCACGCTGACGGATTGCGTACCCGGCTATGTTGAAGCTTTTCTGTGACCAAAGCCCGTATTGAAATCGTAACCCGGCCGACTCCAGTTCATTGCAATACCACAAGCTCTCATTGGCTACAGCCTTGCAAGACAAAAGGAGTAACAGAACGGATCGGCAAATTGGCATGGCGCTATCCTAGTCCCAGTCGTCCCCATAATCGTGGAGCAGCTCTTCCCCCGGGGCGATAGGTTTCAAAGCCACCACGGTAAGATCATCGTAATACGCCACGTTGGGCTTTTTCGAATGGTTGATGTAGCGAAGCTTGCACAGAACATCGACCGAGTGCCCCTCATCCAGCCACAGGGTGTAGTCATTGGGGGAGTCGTTGTTGTTAGGCTGGGTGAGGCACTTTCCGAGTACCGTTCCCGGTGCCAGGGGCTTGCGCGCAAACAGGCCGCGTCCGTGGATTTTGCTCTTTTTTACCTTCAATTGCTGCTTCAAGAGATGACGGCTTCCGGGTGTGATGACTGAAGAAATGGATTACAGCTTGCGATGGTGGGCCCGTGTTGCTGGCCCAGGTGCTTCGTTTCCCGATGATGACAAGGATAATGATAGCCCGAAAAGCGCCGGGGTACACCCGCCGATATCGGCAATTGACAGCCTGGGGCGGTCGGCGCTGGCGCAGGCCAATCTTCCGCGGCCTGCGATGTTTACTCCCCACCTGGCCTGCCTGTCAGGCTGCTGAAAAACGTATTCGAGGCAGCGAGCGCAAGGCAAGAACCGGCGAGGGGCAATAAATGACCGAGTTGAGCCGGTTTTTAACGCTGCGATCGCCACGCAGATAGTTTTTCAGCAGCGCCAGGGACGGGGCGATATGGAAGGTGGGGGCTGAAACTGTGATCGGGACCGCGAAAATCAGAGAAAGAAGGGATGCACCTCCGGGTGCCGGGTCGAGCCCCGGGGGGAAACCGTTTACCCGGCTGGTCTCGTAAACATAAGCCATTGACCGCCAGCATGCTGCGCGTTGTTTTACTTCGTTGACCAGGCGCGCTACCTTGCGCTGTCGCCAGCCCGTTGACCTTGCCGTGAAAAGGCCCGCCCACCATGGAACTGATAGTGTTCGATCTCGATGGCACCTTGCTCAATCGTGAAAGCCGTATTTCAGACTACACCCGCGACACGCTCAAGCGCCTGCAGCAACGCAATATCGCGTACACGGTCGCCACGGGAAGAACCCTGCACGCGGCCCGGGATTTGCTGGATGGCTGCGGCTTTGATTTGCCCCAGATTTTCAAAAACGGTGTCGTAATCTGGAATCCGCAGCACCAGGCCTACAGCCACCAGTACCTGCTGACAGAATCCGAGATCCAGCACCTGCTACAGGCCTTGATGACCCAGGGGGTCAGCCCGTTCCTCTTCACGCTGGAGCCCGGTCAGCGCCACCGGGTTTATCATCCCCCGCTGCAAAACCCCAAGGAGCAGCGCCTGGCCGAACTCATCGGCAAGGAAAGGAATCTTGAGGTGCTGCCGCTATCCCGAGTACCGGCTGACGCCGATATCACCAATATCAGCGCGCTGGGTCCGAGGGCAGCGCTGGAAGCGGTGGCGGGGCTGGTAGACACCGAGCCCGGTTTGCTCGCCTACATGGGCAAGGCGCTGGAGGGTGGCGACCTGTACTGGATCGATATTCACCACAGCAGTGGCAATAAAGGCGGGGCTGTGTCCCTTTTGAAGCATGAATTGGGAGTCGATCGCGTGGTCTGTTTCGGTGACAGTGACAATGACCTACCCATGTTCGAGTTGGCTGATGAATCCTACGCCCCCGAAAATGCCCGCGATTATGTGAAAGGCGCAGCCACCGCGGTCATTGGCCATCATGACGCCGATGGCATTGCCCGTTTCCTGCGCCAGCGGTTTCAGTTATGAACCAAGCGTTTGGGGCGCGTGGTCCCACGCCCCGCCCCTGCCATCCCCAATGGGGTCGGCATTACAGCGTTATCAAAACTCCTCGTCGGCGAAGGCCATGATGGTTTCCTTACCGGCGGCCAGCTCCGTTTCCAGGGCCTGGATCTCCGGGGTAAACAGGCTAAAGAAGTGGTCAGCGGCCTTGCGCTTGCCCTCCAGGAAGGCCTTGCCGTAGTTCGCCACCGTTTCGGGCTTGGTGCTCTGATCCGCCATTTTCGCCCACAACACAGCCAGCGTGGTGAGCGCGTACATCCGCAGCAAAATAGGAGCGACCGTTGCTGCCTGCTCCGGGTCGGTCATCGCATTGGACATCAACCAGGTCAGGGCACTGTCGAGCGATTTCATGAATACCTGGCAGGCTTGCTTGTGGGTCTCATTGCCCACATCCGCCAGCATGGCTTTCATCTCGGCGTTGTAGGTTCCGGGGAGGCGCCCGCCGCGCATCAGCAACTTCCGACCCACCAGGTCCAGCGCCTGGATGCCGTTGGTTCCCTCGTAAATCCTCGCGATGCGCCCGTCGCGCAGCAATTGCTCCACTGGCCAGTCCCGGGTGAATCCAGCACCGCCCATCACCTGCAGGGCCTGGTCGCAGGAAAAGAAGCCCTCGTCGGTGAGAAACGCTTTTACTACGGGCGTCATCAACTGCACGATGTCGTCAGATTTGTGACGCTCCTCCTCGTCCGCAGCGGCGTGGCTCAGATCGAGGTGCAGGCCGGTCCAGTACACCATCGCCCTTGAGCCTTCTATGATGACTTTCTGGCGCAGCAACATACGACGCACGTTGGGGTGCACAATGATGGGATCCGCCGGGCCATCAGGATTCTTCGGCCCGGACACTGATCTTCCCTGCAGACGCTGGCGGGCAAAATCCAGTGATACCTGGTAACCTGTCTCTGCCAGGCCAAGCCCCTGGATACCCACCATCAGGCGCGCAGCGTTCATCATGGTGAACATGCAGCGCAGACCCTTGTTGGGCTCTCCAATGAGCCAGCCTTTGGCGCCTTCGAAATTCATCACGCAGGTGCTGGAACCATTGATGCCCATCTTGTGCTCGAGGCCACCGCAGAACACCGTGTTACGGCTGCCGTCCAGGAGAAACTTGGGCACCAGAAACAGCGAGATACCGCTGGTCCCCTCCGGCGCGTCCGGTAGTTTCGCCAGCACCAGGTGGATGATGTTCTCCACCATGTCGTGCTCACCGCCGGTAATCCAGATTTTGGTGCCGGTCAATCTCGTAGCTGCCGTCTGCCGCCGGCTGGGCCTTGGTTCGTATCAGGCCGAGGTCGGTACCACACTGGGGCTCGGTGAGACACATGGTGCCCGACCAGTCGCCAGAAACCAGTTTGCCAAGGTACTGTTCCTGCAGTTCAGGGCTCGCATGCTCGGTGAGGGCACTGATGGCACCGTGGGACAGGCCCGGGTACATGCCAAAGGAGAGGTTACTGGAGCAGACCAGTTCGTCGATGGTAAATTTGAGCAGGTGAGGCAAGCCCTGGCCGCCGAACTCGGGTGTGGCGGTTAGCCCGCTCCATCCCGCTTCGCGATAGGTCTGGTAGGCTTCCTTGAAGCCGTCCGCGGTGGTCACCGAGTGGGTTTCAGGGTCATAAATGCAGCCCTGCTCATCCCCCGTCTTGTTGGCGGGCAGGAGAACGTTTTCAGCGAGTTTCCCGGCTTCCTCGATGATCGCTTTCAGGGTTTCCGGGGTGGCATCTTCAAAACGTTCGCTCTCGGCAAGGCGGCCTGCGTCCAGTACGTCGAACAGTGTGAAATTGATGTTATCCAGGGGTGCTCGGTAATGGCTCATGTTCCTTCCTCAATAAATGGGCTGGCGCCCGGTGGTGGTTAAGCTGTGGTGCTGGCGCCATTGTTGCATACGCTGGCGACAAGAGGGTCGGATCATCCTGACGACAAGGTTTGTCGCGCACCCTGCGGACCCTACCGGGGTTAGCAAACCTGGCTGACCCGACTTTATCCGTACTTCCGCTCGTGCCTGTTCAATACCCGCCCGACCTTGCCCAGGGCCCGCTCGATGCGAATTGCTATCGATTCGCCGGCCTTTGTCTGCGCCAACAGGTTGCCGGTGTGGGCCGCACACAGGTTTTCAGCGGCAGCCCAGTTCTGCGCCAAAGCCAGAGCCCACTCCCGAAACGCGCGGCGCTGCTCCGGGTTCACGCAGCAGGGCCTGGGGTAGCGTGGGATGAAATACCAGCGGATTGCGGACGCCCAGCATACCCGCTGCCCGGGGCAACGATGACATACATCAGGGTATCGTCGACATGGATGGTTTTCGACAGCGGATGATAGGCCAGGACCGACGAGAAATGTACCTTGTCGTTGGCGGAAATAAAGTCGACGCCCGCCGGAATCGAAAACGCCAGATCCGAGGCGTAAAGCGCCTGGAGTGGGGCACTTTCGGTGGTGTCCTGCTCCCAGGGTAAGTCGGGAAGCAAGTCGACATGGCGAGCAGTCCCGTAAAGTTTCGCCCGGGGATACTGCTGATGCATTGCCTCGACATGCACTGTATGAAAGGGGTGGAGATTGATGATGGCCTCGACGGCTTCTCCGTTGTCAGTCAGTGCATCGACCTCTCGCTTGACCCCGGCAGGCAGTGTATAGGCATCCAGAAAAACAAATTTTCCGCTGGTGAGTTTGACCAGGGAACAATGGGTCTTGATGTCGAGCAAACCGCCGATCTTGAAGGAACCGCGAATATTCCAGAAATTATCACCAATATGCTGCGTTCTTGCGACCATCGGCACACCCTCTCCTGCCTGCTGTTTTTTGCCATCGTATCCGGCTTTGCAGGCACTGGCTACTCTATTTCCCGCCGCGTCGCGGGTCACTGCTCCCCGCCGGGCAGGGCGCGACGTTAGCCGGCGCCCCCGGGGAGGCCCTCGTGGTATAGCTGGCGGTGTATGCCATCCAGTTGCTGCAGCAAATCCGCTTCGGAGCTCGCTACGACGTTTACATGCCCCAGCTTGCGCCCGGGACGGGGCGTCTTGTTGTAGTCGTGCACCTGCATCCCGCACCGAGGCTCGAGATCGGCGGGCTCACCCAGCACATTCACCATGCCGAGGCAGGGATGGGTTGCCCGGGGCCAAGTGTCGCCCAGGGGCAGATTGCAGATCGCCCGGATATGGTTTTCGAACTGGCTCGCAACACCGGGAAGCATGGTCCAATGGCCACTGTTATGCACTCGTGGCGCCATTTCATTCACCCAGACCTGATCCTGCAGCACAAAATACTCCACCGCCATCACGCCAACGTAATCCAGCTTCTCCATGATGGCTGCTGCACGGTCGACCGCCAGTTGCTGCAGCGCGGGGGAAACCCGGCGGCAAGGCACGATCGAAACCCTGAGTATGCCGTCAGCATGGATGTTTTCGGTAACCGGGTAGGCCCGGAATTCGCCCTCGGCACTGCGCACGGCAACCACCGAAACCTCCCTCTGGAAATCCACCCACTGTTCCAGTAACCAGTCCCCCTTGGGCCAGCGGGTGCAAAACTCCTTGATATCGGCCGAGACTGCGCAGCCGCCACTGATTTTTGCCGTCGTAGCCCGATTCCGCGGATTTCACCACCAGTGGCAAGCCAAGCCGCTCAGCACCGCGGACAACGTCAGCGGCAGAAAAGGCCTCCCCATGCGGAGAACAGGGGATATCCGTGGCGGCCAATAACCGGCGTTCGAGTCGGCGGTTCTGGCAATAGCGCACACTGTCGGGATTGGGGTAGACCCGGCAATGGTTCTGCAGGGCTCGCAAAAGCTCGACGTCGATGGACTCTCGCTCCACCGTAATGACCGCTGGCGACCCCAGCATCCGGTACAGCGCCTCCACACTAGCCGCCGTCACATCGCCGGTGTCCCAAGGAACCACCTGGCCCAGGCCGTCGACACAACTGGTGCCCTCACCGGCGATCGCGGCGAAGTTGCAGCTTACACCCAGGGGCCGGGCCGCCTGTGCCAACATTCGGGCTAATTGGCCGCAGCCCAGAATCGCTATTTGCAAGAGTCTACCTCCAGCGGGACTTCAGCGCTGCGCTGGCGCCGCCAGTCGGTGAGCCGCTGACGCAAATCAGGATCGCCGAGCGCCAGTATCTGTGCCGCCAGTAAACCCGCGTTGAAAGCCCCGGGCACCCCGATAGCCTGGGTAGCCACAGCGACGCCCCGGGGCATCTGGACGATGGACAGCAAGGAATCCATGCCGTTAAGGGCCGCACTTTGCACCGGTACGGCCACAACCGGCAGCAGTGTCATGGAAGCCACCATCCCCGGGAGGTGCGCGGCGCCGCCGGCACCGGCGACTATCACCCTGATCCCCCGCCCATCCGCTTGGTCCGCGTACTCGTAGAGGCGCTGGGGAGTACGGTGGGCAGAGACCACGCGCGTCTCGTAAACGACCCCCAGCGCGTCCAGCACCGTCGCTGCATGCTGCAGGGTTGGCCAGTCAGACTGCGACCCCATGATAATACTGACCAATGGCGCGGTCTGTTGCGCTTCCCCGGTTGACATTGCGTGTGCTCCTTCGGTGGGTTCAGGCACGGCTTGATGCTTGATTCTCGATTAAGGATGGTCACATCTTCTGCGCCACTTTTGGAGCCGCAATTTTACCCCACCCACACCTCGCTCTGCGAGGGCTTCGGCTGATTTCCCGGGGCACATTGCTCCTGCCGCCGAATAATCCAGGGCGGCGAAAAGGCTTCCCTCACGGGGTATACTCTGCTACTGATACCACGCGAACCGGGAGCGAGCCATGAACGGATACACCACCCTGGGCACCAACGACCTTGAACGGGCGAGCCGATTTTACGACGCCTTGCTCGCCACCATTGGTGAGAGACGTATTTATGATGAGGGGGGATTCATTGCCTGGGGCAGCTCAATGGAGCAGCATGCCCTGGCAATCACCAAACCCTTCGATGGCAAGCCGGCGACGGTGGGCAACGGGGTCATGCTGGCCATCCAGATGCCCAGCAAGGAGGCGGTAGACGCTTTTTATGCCCGGGCACTGGAACTCGGAGCCAGCGATGAGGGCGCACCGGGACCACGGGCCGAAGGATTTTATGCCGGCTATTTTCGCGACCTGGATGGCAACAAGCTGAACGCGTTCACATTTGCCTGAGAGCACCGTGCCCCGTATGACAGACGCCCAGGGAAACCTGTACATGGAGAGTGGCCGTTCGGGAAAGTGCTGAGGTTTACTTTTGAAAAAAGGTGGCGGACCGGACGGGGCTCGAACCCGCGACCTCCGGCGTGACAGGCCGGCATTCTAACCAACTGAACTACCGGTCCCCGGCAGAAAAACGATTGCGTGTACCCATAGAATGGTGGGTGATGACGGGATCGAACCGCCGACCCTCTGCGTGTAAGGCAGATGCTCTCCCAGCTGAGCTAATCACCCCGAGCAATCGAGGGCGCATTCTACCGGATAGACTTATCATGTCAAACAGATTTTCCGCTCGAAACAGGATTTTTGAGCGCCACCCGGACGAAGCGTCGAAAGGCCCCTGCCCCGGCGCACGGCCGATGGATTACCGCGGCATTATTCGTATACTGTGGCGTCTTCTGGTTGCAGTTTTGGATTGATGGAAATATTCAAGGAATTCTCTTTCGAGGCCGCTCACAGGCTGCCCAACGTGCCGCCGGGGCACAAATGCGCCCGGCTGCACGGTCATACCTTTTATGTGCGCGTGCACGTGCAGGGCGAGGTTGACCCGATTACCGGATGGGTCATGGATTTTGGCGAAATAAAGCGGCACTTCGAGCCCATTTACCAGCGTCTGGACCACTACTACCTCAATGATATCGAGGGCCTCGAGAATCCGACCAGCGAGGTTTTGGCGCGCTGGATCTGGCAGCAACTGCAACCGTCCCTGCCCCAACTTTGCCAGATCGAGGTCCGGGAGACCTGCACCAGCGGCTGTATTTACCGGGGTAACTGAGGGGACAAACTGTGCACAAGATCACAATGATAGTGCCTACTAACCCACAGACCTCCAGAGACACGGCGTTGTGGCGCGCAGCACAGGGAGAAAGGTTATGCACATGCCCCTCGGCGTGGCAGCCGCAGCCCTCCACCAGCCCGCCAAATAAAGAAATTACTCGCGATAAAATCGTTAACTTATTGTTTTTATTAATACTCGATGCGTATTGATCGTTTTTTGCGCAGATTTCCAGGGCTCCCTGCAAACACGATCCTACAGCACTAGCTGACACTTTATTCCCAGAGTTATCCACAGATTTTGTGGAAAATTGAGCCGAAGCATTCCCGGGCCCGGCATGCCCCAGGGCCAGGCCGTCTGCTGCTTGTCGGTGGCCTACCCGGCCTTTTCCCCTGCTGTTGCAGCGGCACCGGCGTTCGTGGTCAGTTTGAATTTACCATCGAGGCGCCGCCAGTACTTGGCCTCGGTTTTGAGGTCATCCCTGACCAGGGGATTGTCATCCAGCCAGCCCTCATCGACCTCGAGTTCGAATCGCGCGGCATCGACAATCCGCAGCGCCAGCTTGGCGGGCAGGTTGTCCCGTCGGGAGCGTGCAAAGACGCAGGCAAGGCGCAGGCACAGCACCAGCCCCCAGTCGGGCTCAAAGCCGTAATTCGCGTCGATGCCCCTGAACTTGCGGCGATGGTTCAGTACCAGGAAGCCCAGTAGCTGTTGCTCCTGGCGGGAAAAGCCCGGCATGTCGGCATTCTGGAGAATATAGGCTCCATGCTTCTGGTAGCCCGCGTGGGACAGGGCAAGACCGATCTCATGGAGATTCGCTGCCCAGCGCAGCATTTCACAGTCGCCGCTTAGCGGATCGAGGCTGATCTGTTGCCACAGGCGGGTCGCTATATTGCCAACTCGCTGTGCCTGGTTGAGGTCAATCTGGTAGTTCTTCATCATCCCTTCGAGGGTTTCCTGGCGCTTGTCCCGATGATGAAATCGACCGGCCAGATCGTGGATGATGCCTTCGCGGATGGCATAATCAGACACTTGCATATGGGCGATATTCAACTCCCGGAACAGCGCCTCGAGTATTGCAAGGCCGCCGACGATAACCGGCGCCCGATCTTGCGACAGCCCCGGAATATCGATCTCCGCCGTTGTGTTGAAGCCCAGAATCGCATCGCGAATGCCTTCCAGCCCCGCAAGCGTGATATCCGCTTGCCCCTGGGCGCTGAGGATACCGCCGAGGGCACGAATGGTTCCCGAGGAACCCACCACTTCGTCGGGCATGGCATAGCCCAGCTTGCCGGACAAACCCAGTAATTCACGGCGCGCGGCACGCACCGCTTTGGCATAAGCCCGGGGTTTGAGTTTGCCGTCAGGAAAAAAACGGCGACTATAGGATACGCAGCCCATGTAGAGGCTCTCGAGCCACAGGGGCTTGGTGTCACCGAGAACGACTTCGGTGGAGCCGCCCCCGATATCGACTACCACCCGCTGGCCTTCGCCGGTGGCGAGATCCTTGGAAACCCCAAGATAGATCAGGCGCGCTTCTTCGATACCACTGATTATGTCGATCCGGTGGCCAAGCACGGCTTCAGCGCGCCGCAGAAACCGGGTGGCGTTCTTCGCCACACGTAGTGTGTTAGTGCCCACCGCTCGCACCCGGGAGGGGGGAAGATCGACCACCAAAGCGCTGAAGCCGCGCAGCGCCTGCAACGCACGTTCCTGGGCCTCTTCGGACAAGCGCCCGTCACCGTCCAGACCACTGGCCAGACGCACCGTTTCCTTGCGCTGGTCCAGACGAACCATCTTTCCCTCGCGAAAGGTGGCGAGCACCAGGTGAAAGCTATTGGAACCCAGATCCAGCGCGAGATAGGTCGGTTCAGGATTATCGTTGGCTTGCGGCAAAACTGTTCTCCCGTTGCGTTTCTGACTTCACTGCAGGAGACGGCTCTCCCCGGCGTATGAATCTGTTGATCTCCGTTAAGGACAGGCCCATCATAAGCGCTGTATTATTCGGTTAACAGCTACGTCTAAGAATAAATCCAATCCTTGAATTACAGTGGAGGTTATCGTTTCGTGTTGAATCTCGTGGACAAAGAATTAAGCTGGCTTTCCTTCAATGAGCGAGTGCTGCAGGAAGCTGAAAACCCCTCGACACCACTGATCCAGCGGGTCCGGTTCCTCGGCATCTATTCCAGCAACCGCGACGAATTTTATCGAGTCAGAGTTGCTGATGTTCGGCGCCTGGCCAGCCTGACCTCCGGCGGCAAGAAACAGCAGTACGACGACTTGCTCAATCGCATCAATCAGCGCGTGCAGAGAATGCAGAAGCGGTTCGACAATTGCTACCACCATCTGATGAAGGAACTTGCCAACAATCACATTTACCTGGTTGACGAGACCCAGCTCACCGAGACCCAACTCGAGTCAGTGGTTAACTATTTCAATAGCCAGATCATCAACTACCTGGACCCGTTTTTCATCGACGAGTTTTCCGAGTTGCCAACACTGAATGACGCGTCGATTTATTTTGCTGTCGAATTGCGGCTGAACGATGACAGCATGCGCTACGGCGCGGTAGCGGTCCCAAGTAACCGGCTCCCGCGTTTTGTCAAGATTCCACCACGAGCCGGTAAGCGCGAGACCGTTTTTATCGTGCTCGACAATATTATTCGTACCAGCTTACCAGCCATTTTTCGCGGCCTGCTCGATATAAAAAGCGCCCGGGCCTTCACCTTCAAGATCAGCCGCGATGCCGAACTCGAACTTGGGGAGGGGATCACCCAGAACCACATCGACCGCGTCTCCAGCAGCCTGCGCCGGCGCAACCAGGCGGACGCCGTGAGGTTCGTCTATGATCGTGCCATGCCAGAAGAGCTGGTAACCATGATTACGCGCAAGCTGAAAATGGGCAAATACGACAGCTACACCCCGGGGGGACGTTATCACAACGCCAAGGATTTCATCAGTTTTCCCAATGTCGGGCCGGCGCGGTTTTTATACCCACCGCTGAAACCGATCAAGTTCCAGACCCATGGCCGCCACATCTTCGATGCAATTCAGCAGCGCGACATCATGCTGTACTACCCCTATCACGACTTTCATACGGTAATCGATCTGCTCTGCACCGCGGCGATCGACCCCCAGGTAAAGTCGATTCACATCTCACTCTACCGGGTGGCCTCGGATTCCCTGGTGGCGGCTGCGCTGATCAACGCGGTGCGCAATCGCAAGGAAGTGACCGCCGTGGTGGAGTTGCAGGCGCGCTTCGATGAGCAGGCCAACATCAGCTGGGCACAGAAGCTGACGGCGGCGGGCGTCAATGTCATATTCGGCGTACCCGGTTTGAAAGTGCATTCAAAGATCATTTCGATCGTGCGCCAGGAAGCCGGCACCCCGCGCTACTACAGCCATATCGGCACCGGCAACTTCAACGAGAAAACGGCCGGCCTGTATTGTGATATCAGCCTGTTCACGGCCAATCAGGAAATCGGCCGCGATGTGGCCCATGTTTTTGATTTCATCAAACACAATTACAAGCGCCACCACTTCAAGCACATCAGTGTTTCGCCCTACAACAACAGGGCACGATTGATCGAAGCCATGGACCGCGAGATAGACTGGGCTCGCCAGGGTAAAGCCGCGAAAATACAACTGAAATGCAACAATCTGGTGGACACCGAGGTCGTCAGGAAGCTATACGCCGCCAGCGCCGCGGGGGTTGAGGTCCAACTCATCATCCGCAGTATGTGCACCCTGGTGCCGGAGCAACCGGGGCGCAGCGAAAACATCAAGGCGATTAGCATCGTTGACAAGTACCTTGAACACGCGCGAATTTACATCTTCCACAATAACGGCGAAGCCGAGTATTTCATCTCCTCGGCAGACCTGATGACGCGTAATCTCGACTACCGGGTAGAGGTAACCTGCCCGATTTACGACCCGGGTCACCAGGCCTTTCTGCAGAATCTGTTCGATATCCAATGGCGCGACAACGTCAAAGCACGCACGCTGGCAAAAGGCCAGTCCAACGAGATCGCTAATCAGGACCGCAAACGCAAGACCCGCAGTCAGGACGCCCTGAAGCGGTTTATCGCCGCGCAATCTGGCCAGAATGCGCTGTCACTGCCCGGCGAGCCAGAGGCCTAGTTCAGTAATAGCGCAGCGAGTGCGCCGGGCACTGTCACAACGTGCGAGGGCCCGGCGGCTGCCGCGACGCCCGTGGTCCATGCTTGGCAGGCAGTGCGGAGGTTGATACCCCGGCTCTGAGAGGTTCAGGAGTTTTTAAGTTTTTTCGGGGTCAGCAGCGTCTTGATCTCCCCTTTTTCCCGGGAAAAACTTACCCAGTTGTCGATATCGATTTCCAGCCGACAGTAGGCCGAAGTAGGAAATTTTTCCACGTCTTTACCCGTGTACCACTCTATGAGATCGTGCAGGGCCGGATTGTGTCCCACAATGGTCAGCTCCTCTTCCCTGCGCTGGGTCAGCCAGTCCAGTAACTGCCGGTAGTCGAAAGTATACAATTCATCGCAGTAGGTAATTCCGGTGTTGTCGAGATCCAGTGCTTCGAAAATCTCGACAATGGTTTTGCTCGCCCTGACCGCCGTGCTGCTGAACACCGCCTTGCCCTCCCAACCCGCTGACTTACTGGCATGGGCAATCAGCACCGCATCCTTCAAGCCTCGCTTCTTTAACGGGCGCTCCTTGTCACCGAGTAGCGGGTCTTTCCAGCTTGACTTGCCATGGCGAAAAATATGCAGCGTTTTCATAGGGGGAAACTCCGTAGAGGAATGTGGGCGCATTCAGCGCCCGGCAAAGTGGCTACAGCCCCCCTAACAGGGGAGCTGTCAAGATTGATCAGGCAAATACCGCGCGGGCCAACATCACCCAGAGCGCGATACACGAGAGCGCGTATACGGCGAACCGGTGATTGACATTGTTGTAACTGCACTGGATGACACTGTGGATCACCCGCAGCACCACGAAGATCCAGGCACAGGTCAGATGCAGGCTATCGGTTTGCTGCATCAGCACCAGATAAAAGCAAACCACATAAAAAAGCACCGGTACTTCGAACAGGTTCTGAAAATTGTAACCGCTGTTGGCTGCTGACGATGGCAGCAGGGCGTACAGGTCTTTCGGCGTCGCCATATCCTGGGCATCAATCCGGTTCGCCAGAATGTAGCGAAAGCGAGTGATAAACATCCACAGCCACACGGTAAAAGTGAGGCCAACCATAGCCAGCACCGGTGACAGCAAGCTTGTATCCATTGTCCAACGCTCCCGAGGGGCCTAGGATCTCTAAGCCCAAAGCATACAATGAGCGACCCCGCCACCGCCAGCGTTTGACTCCACTCTCGCGGGCTGCAGGCGAAAAAATTGGCGAACGTCAGCGGCCCCAGTCACCAGCCAGCACCGTCCTTCCAAATCCCTTGTAAATCTGGCGAATTGCCTTCGCTGACCTATATTTAGGCCTGCGCAACCCCACTATTTGCCACGGAAAGTGTGATGAGGTTCAAGTTTTTCCTGCCACTGCTGCTCGCTGCGCTGCCGCCAACGGGCAATACCGCCACCGATGGACGACCGGGATTGCACTCCAGCGGACAGATCTTGATACGTCTGCAGTTTAACCAGAACGTCCAGGTCAGCAAGCTCCAGGACATCGAACTGGTCGTCGACGACGATATGCTGTCAAACGGCATAGAAACCATCCAGGAGTTCTGCGTCAGGGGCAGCCGAAACGGCTATTACCGGCTCGTTGCCCACAGTGATCGGGGCGGCAGCATGCCGTTTTCCTTGCACGGGGATAGCGGTGAAAACGTCAACTTCAACCTGTACTTCAATGGCGACTTACGCAGCAACCTGCTGGAGCCGATGACACCGGGAGTTCCATCGAACAACTACCGGGTTCAAAGCAACGGGGTTAATTGCAACGGTGAGGACAACGCTGCCATCGCGATCCAGATCCCCCCCCATGAGTTGCGCGACAAAACCGGCCAGGAGTTTTCCGGTTATCTGAATTTGACCGTAGCCATCGAATAAACCCTCCAGGACAGCACCCTATGAAATTCCACATTACCCTGTTTTTACTTTACAGCCTGCTGACCTGTTTCAGCGGCGCGAACGCCGGCATATTACTGGACAAATCGGTGGTGGAGTTCGGCACCGACGAGGCACCGCGCAAGGATATCTGGGTAATCAATGATGCTACCGAGAACGCCTACGTGAAGATCCAGGTGCTGGAAGTCAGGAATGCAGGGACCGAGAATGAAGTCCGCGAGGAGATTACCGACCCCGACTCGATCAGCTTCGTTGCCACCCCTTCCAAACTGGTCATTCCCCCCAAGGGCAGAAAACTGGTGCGCCTGGTGAACCTCGCCCCGCCCGGTCCCGAGCGGGTCTATCGAATCAACTTTACGCCAATCCTGCCACCACTGCAGGAGGAGGAAGGCGCCAATGTTCGGGTGGTGATCGCGTATCAGGTTCTCGCACTGATTCACCCCCAGACGCCGGGGGAGCAACTGGATATCGAGCGCCGCGGCACCAGCTTGAAATTCCGCAACCGGGGTAACAGCTTCGTGCTGCTGGGCGGGGGCACGCAGTGTGATTTGAACGACGACAATTGCCAGGACCTGCCGGCACGACGCTTGTACGCCGGCAACGAGTGGCTGGTTACCCTGCCCTACGCCGACACCGAGGTATCCTATAGCCTGAGCAATTTCAAGGGTACGCGGAAAGAGATCATTCAGTAGCACGCATCGGCACCTTGGCTTCCCCTACCCCAGACAGCACCCACCCGACGCGGGCAAAACAGCGGGTTCTGTTGTTTGTGGGCGCCGCAGTCAGCGCCGCCGCAGTGCTGCATGCGGCTGAAACGCGGGCACAGGATGTGCAGGCAGCGGCCACGGCTGATACTCCCCTGGATGCGAAAGAGAAAGCTGATGCTGTTCCCAGGCGACCTTTGCAGGGGGCTGTACCTGAGGGTTTTGAAGCCCTGTTCGAAGAACAGGAGACCCTCGTCGATATCTACTTTGGCGATCGCTTTCTCACCACCAGCCCGGCCCGTTTTACCCCCGACGAGATTACCCTGCTGAATCCGGCGGCGGTCGTGGACCAAATCCCCGACCTGCTCGACCCCGTTAGCGTTGCCGAGCAGCTCTCGTCTACACAGATCAGCAACCAGGAGTTGCGCTGCTATTACAAGGGCCAGAAAAACTGTGGCCGCCTGGAGGCCGAGGTAGCGGGAGTCATCTTTAATCCGGACAATTATCGGGTCGACCTGTTCGTCAATCCCGAACTGCTGGCGGTCTCCAACAGTGGTGGCGATCACTATCTGCCGCCTTCCAGCGCCGGTTTTTCTGTGCTGCAAAACTTCAACTATGCCTTCTCGGGAATCGATGGCGACATCACCGCCAACTCGAACCTGTTTTCACTGACCTCCATCGCCTACCGCCAGAACTCACTGCGGATGGTCTCGAACTATACAGACAACGAGTTTTTCAATATCCAGACCCTGGCCTACCAGCGCGACTGGGACGCACGACGCATGCAACTGGGGTATTTTCTCACCGAGAGCCAGGGCTTGCGCTTTTCCCGCGAATACGAGATTGCCGGGGCACGCTTCGGAACCGCCCTGGATATGCGGGAAGATTTGCGCCAATCCAGCGGAAATCAGATCCAGGTTTTCCTTCAGAGTCGCGGCGAAGTTGCGATCTTCAAGGACGGAAGACTGATTTCCAGTCGCATATACGATGCCGGCAACCAGATTCTGGATACCTCCGACCTCCCCGGTGGTGCTTACGACGTGGAGATTCGGATAAGCGATAGCGGGGGCGATCGCATCGAAAGTCAGTTTTACGTCAAGAGCAATCGGCTTCCGCCCCTCGATATGCCTCTCTACTTCCTTGAGGCCGGGGAATTAACATTCCCCGATCCGCGTCGGACACTGCCCGATGGAACCGGTCACTACCTGATGCGGGCCGGTATTAACAAGCGCATATCCGGCTCCAATGCTCTCGTTGGCGGTGTCAGCAGCACCGTTGACGACACCATGCTTGAGCTGGGCTGGTTCGGTGTGGGACAGCTTTACGAACTATCCCTCAATACCGCCTATGCCAGCGGCAATCGCTTTGGCTTCAACGGCGATTTCCGCTTCAACTTCTCGCGCAGCTGGCTGGTGGGTAACTACCGGCAGGTCTGGGGCGAGAGTGAGATCAAGGACAACGCCGCCGACTTGTTGGGTTTCGTCAGGCGCCAGGCGACGATCAGCCTGAACATACCGGTGGAGGAGTCTCGCTTTCAGTTCAGCGCTCGCTATATCGACGGACCGGACCAGGAGTCGGTGGACAGTTACAGCGTGGGCTGGGACATGCCGGTGTTACGCAACCGAAACTCCAACTTGCGCCTCAACCTGCAGTACACCCACGACAGCGGTCAGGACTTTTTCTTTGCCACCCTGCGCTGGCGCCTGGGCAGGAACAACTGGACTTTCAATGTCGATCCCCAGTACGTCTACCAGAATTCCAACCCCAACACCGATAGCTATCTGCGTGGTACCGCGAATGCAAACTGGGACAGCCGCGATCGCTGGCAATCGAAGTTGCGCAGCAATCTGAATGCCACCAAAGATCAGTACGGGCAGTCCGTGGGCGCAAATATGGATTGGGCTGGTGAACTCGGCAGAATGCGACTTGGCGCCGAGCATGTGACCACTGAAAACGACAGCGCGACGGTGCTCAACGGCAATATCGCGAGCAGTTTCACCGCTGCCGCCGGGGGATTCGCCATGGGGGGAGAAAACCAGAACCAGAGCGCCGTGATGATCGATGTCGGCGGCTCCGCTACCGGCTTGCCGTTTGACGTCCTCATCAACGGCGGCAGACGCGGAGTGGTGAAGGCGGGGAAAAGCGCGCTGATTACGCTGCGGCCGTTCCAGCGTTACACGGTTCGACTGCGGCCACGGGGCAGCAGCTTCGTCTACTTCGAGGACAAGGAATATACGGTCACGCTCTATCCCGGCAATGTCGTCAGGCTGGAATGGGATGTCGACCAAGTCGACATCATCTTCGGCCGAATCGTTGATCCGGCGGGCAAGGCGGTGGCCAATGCACTTTTGCATGGGGTCGCCGGTCTTGCCACTACCGACGAAAGCGGTGTCTTCCAGGCCGAACTGGTACAGGGCAACAAGCAGATCGAGGCCCAAACCCGCGACGCCAGCTGTCACATCGAAATCCCGGAGTACAAGCCTGTCAACGGCGTAGCCTCCGTGGGAGTGCTGCGCTGCCGTGAAACGGCCACTCCCTGAACGCCGCACAAGCCACGGACCAACGGAGACACCTCAGTTTACAACCAGCATATCCGCATGTATGTTATCCAGAAGCTTCTCCGAGGTGTTCCCGAACAGCTTGCCCCGAATACCGCTGCGACCCACCGTGCCCATAATGACCATATCCACCCCGAGGGCTTCAACCAGCCCGGGGATCACATCGGCGGCTGCCCCCGCCTCCACGTGCACTTGCTCCAGCGGCACCCCGCAGCGCAGGGCCAGCTCCTGGGCGCTGGGGCGTTCATAATTGCTCTTGTACGCATTGACGAAGTGAAGCTCGCTCCCGGTTGCCTCGGCCAGGCCCCTGGATACGCTGATAATCTGATTGTTCAGCCACACGTGCGCGCCGTCCCCGACATTGATATTGACCGCCGCCAACAGGCGGCGGTGCTGCCAGCGGGTATGATCCCTCGCCAGCAGCACCGGGCAGGGAGAATTTCGCAATAATTCCCAGTCCGACGTTATCCGCAACTGGCGCTGCAATTCGCTGTGATCGAAACAGTATTTGACCAACATATTGGCGCTGCAGCGGGCGGCGGCTGAGACGGCGGCGGTGCGCCAATCCTTGCTGGCTTCGGCTTCGCTGGTCGCGGTGATGCCATTCTCACGCGCCCACGCCACCAGCGCCACAGCCTGCTCCTCCAGTAACGACACGGCCTGGCAGGCTGATTCATCGGATGCGGCATACTCCGGCAGTTGGGAGCAGGCATATATGTGCACATCTGCCCCGGTGGCCTGGGCCAACTGCACAGCCCGCTCGACAGCGACCTGGCGGGTGAGTGTCGGATCGACGAGCGCCATGATTCGATAAACCCGCATCGGTGAACTCCTTTCCTGATAATCGGCTAGGTTGCTGCCGTTATACCATAGCGCCATTGATTGACAACCGAACTATGTGCCATCCGATGGCTGACATACAGCGCACTGGTGAACAGGCAAATGGCCACGCCCTGGTGCGCCGCCGCCAGTGGAACCGGGACCAGGTACAACAGGGTGCTTATACCGAGGCTGACCTGCAGCAACAGCAGCGCAAGCATCAGGTATATCCCGATTCGCAAGCCTCCCGTGGCACCGGCTCGCAGGGCTTTCCAGGCGAACAGGAAAATCAGACCGCTCAACAGATAGGCGAGCATGCGGTGATTGAACTGTATCGTGCCGATATCTTCCAGGGCCGCCATCCAGAAGGGCTGCGTGGCATAAAGGCCCGGGGGGAAAAACGACTGCCCCATCAGTGGCCAGTTGTTATAGGCCAGGCCGGCATGGGTTCCCGCCACCAGCCCGCCGGATAGAATCATTAGCAACAGCAAGCCGGTTATGCCAAAGGAGAATCGCCTCAACCCCGGGCCGGGGGGGTTCGACGCCGGGTGCATGGAGCCGATCAAGCCCCATGCCAACCACAGCATGTACCCGTAGATCACGACCGCCGTTCCCAGATGCGCGGTCAAGCGGTACTGACTCACATGGGGGTTGTCGACCAGCCCGCTCTTCACCATGTACCAACCCAGCAGCCCCTGAAAACCCCCAAGCAGGAACAGAAGCAACAGTTTGGGCGTGAGCCCGGCCGGCAGCCGCCGAGTGAAATGGAAAAACAGGAAAGGCACCAGGAATAACACCCCTATCAGGCGGCCGAGGACCCGATGGGCATATTCGAAGTAGTAAATCGATTTGAACTCCTCGATCGACATACCCCGATTGATCTTCTGGTACTCTGGAAACTGTTGATACATGCGAAAGCTCTCCTGCCAACTTTCATCGGTGAGTGGCGGGATGACTCCCATCAGCGGCTTCCACTCCACCATGGAAAGTCCAGAGTCGGTGAGGCGGGTGATCCCGCCCAGCAGGATCATTCCCAGAATCACCGCGGCACAGAACAATAGCCATCCCGCTATCTGCTTGTTGTAGGTCTCTTGCTCTGAATTTGCCATAAGCCTGATACTCTCTCTTTACGCTGTTGATCCGGTGTTCCAAAGTCCGTTGTGGTTCATACGATGTCTTGTCCCGGCTTGTTTGGCGCGGCTACAATGCAGCTCCCATGCCCGGTCCCTCACCGGGGTGACCTTTCTCATCCAAATCAGCAGGACTGCCCACTGTGAATACAAAACGTCAAGGCGCCCTGGTTTACTCGACCGGCCTCGGTCGCCTGTGTCCCATATGCCAGCAACAGGTAGATAAGTGTCGATGCCGGCGCGAGCAAGCAGCGCCCCCCGGCGACGGCGTTGTGCGCGTGTCCCGAGAGACCAAGGGCCGCAAGGGGAAGGGTGTCACCCTGGTCAGTGGACTCCCCCTGGACCAGGCAGAGCTCAAGGCCTGCGCTGCTGAGCTCAAAAAGCTGTGCGGCAGTGGCGGCGCGGTCAAAAACGGCATCATAGAGATCCAGGGAGACCATCGTGACCGCCTGCTCAACGAATTGCAGAGCCGGGGGTTTACCGTTAAACGCAGCGGCGGCTGACTCGGCTGACTCGGCTGGCGTCGCTAGCGGCGTGGCCGCTCCCGCGCCTTTTTCCCTTGTCTTTCGCGATGTTTGCGCGATTTTGCTTTCCCCCGCGACTTGGGCGCCTGCTGCTCGACAGCGGCCAGCTTCAGCAGTGCCTGGTAACTTTGATCGACACCCTCGGCCACCAGGTTAAGATCCGGCAACAGGTCATAGTCACCGTTAAAAGCCCAATGCAAATTGCCATTGTAACTCGTCAGCAATGAAGACAGCGCTGAACCCGCCAACAGGGGCAGGTGGGTATAAATTTCCACCTTCTCTGCGCCCATGGAATACATCTGCCGGGGCGCATTGGCGAAGCCAGTCATCAGCATGTTGGCACAGGACGTCTTGCCCGTGGTAAACAGCGACAACAGACCCGCGGGCACCCTGGCCGCGACGTCCACAAGCACTTCGGGCGCTGCACCGGCACGATCGGCGAGGCGCCCCAGTTCGTCCTCTATACGCCGCATTCTCCTCTGGAGATCAGGCTCTTCCACCGGCAGGTGCACCACCCACGTCACCACGCCGTCGGCGGGGGTCCCGCGGCTGTGGGGCAGCCCGGTCACTGGTATCGCCAGATTGAACTCGCTGTTTTTCAGGTCAAACTGCCGAGACTGGAACAACCTGTAAATACCACCCGCGAGCAAACCGAGCAGCACTGCGGCCAGGGAATGGGAGCTAGCCTTGCTGAAATCCGTCAGAGGCTGCAGTGGTAGCCTCAGCCACTCCACCCGACGGTGTGCCGATAACTCACCATTGACGGGGGTATCCGGGGGACGACGAATCATGGAACTCAGGGAATTACGCACGGCACCCAGCCGCTTTTCGAGCTCCCCTATGCCTTCTCTTGGCCGCCGCAACAGCTCACCCGCGTTGCGCAGCGCGTCAATCGGTTGGGCGTATCTGCGGTTCCACTCGTCCCAGAGCAGTGAAACCTCAGAGGGCGGCTTACCCGGCACGAAGGGAGGGCCCTGGGGGACGCTCTGCTCCGGGGTTTGTGACATCAAGACGTGATTGATGCTGAGTCCGTCGAGGCTGGAGAGCATACAGTAGTGAATCTTGCTGATGATGCCGTAGCGTCGCCCCGGTAAACCCTCCACCAGCCAGAGTTCCCAAAGGGGCCGCTCCCGGTCCAGGGCGCGCTCGAGTATTCTGGCCGTGAGGTTTTTGAACTGCTCCATCGACCCCGGGCGCGGCAGGGCCGTGTGGCGGATATGGTACTCAAGGTTGAAGGACGTATCATCGATCCATACCGGGATATCGGCATAGGAAATCCATTTGAGCTTTTTCCGATATCGCGGGATCCGGTGCAATGTCGCGTCTACATAGTCGCGAAATGCGTCGATATCCACACCGCCATCAGCATCGATGAGGGGACCGTTACGGTATATTTCTGTCGACACGATATGCATTGGAGTAGAGGGCGACTCCAGCACCAATAATTGCAGGTCCTGGGCCGAAAGCCTTTCGTAGTTGGTCGCAGCCATTGCCACCCCGGCGCTTTGCTTTTCGAATTCAAGGGCTCATGGTCACGCGGACCCAAGGCAGACCAACGTCGCCGAGGCCATCGCATCGTCGTGCGCTCCCCGGGGCGTGTGCCTTTGGCCACCCTTCTCAGCGCCGCGATTATCCCCGAATATCGCCACAGTGAAAAGCGCCGCGTTCCCGGCACCACGGCACGGGCCATTGGTGGCGAGTTGCCCCTGACTGCAGGCCATTGATAGATAAGGGATTTATGGGCGAACTTGCGGCCTCTGGGACGGCCGGCGAAATCGAACGCCGGTTGGTCCCGTTGCGGAGCCCGAGGGGGTGACACCCCGGCCAAGCTCTCTCCGACTCACCAGCCTCCGCTGTCGATTACGCCTCCCAGCTATGGTAGGCTGGCTTCGGCAAAACGGCTTGCGCTTCTAGAGTAGAGGCCGTCGCTGTTGTTTACCGCGGCGCAGTGGGCGTCACGATTGCATGTCGCCGCCGGGCATGCGCGACCCCCGTCAATCTTAGTTGCAAAGAAACAAGGTGATCGAAGATGGCTCTGTTTTCAATTGTCACCCGACACCGAAGCTATGCACGTGCGCTCGGACTCGCTACACCCTACCTGAGGAACCCGCGACGCTTGTGGGGCCTGCTTGAAAAAGCGCAGGCCAAGGCGGAAGACGGATCCTACGTCTACGTCAACGCACTGGAAAACGCCCTCACCCTGCCCCTGCGAATGCTGCGAGCCTACATTTCGGGGGAGTACCGCCGACTGCCCTGGCGCTCGCTGACGATGCTGACCGCGGCAGTCATTTACTTCCTGCTTCCCTTTGACTTCATTACCGACCTGCTGCCACTGATCGGACTGATGGATGACATAGGCGTGCTGGCCTGGACGCTCCGCCAATTGCAGCGTGATGTCGATCAATTCGAAGCCTGGGAGCGATCGGTCGCCCTTGGCATTAGAAGCGGATGCCAGCGCTACCGGGACAGCCCTGGCGCAACCTTCAGCAAGCCTGCAGTTCGAGCAGGGATTGACAGGCAGGCCCGGCGAGTAGTTCTCCCAGACCCCCCTGTTTTTGATCTTATCGAAGCCGACGGCAGGGCGCGCGCTGGTCTCGCAGGCTGTGCTTCCGGAAACGGACCCAGCCTGGTCTGGGGTCACTCACTGCTAGGAAGTATGGCCCAGGAAGATGCCGTCGATTGGCTGGACTGGCCCGGCATGGCAGCGCGGGCAAGATTGATCCGCTACGACGCTCGCGGCCATGGCCGGTCCGCCTCGACTCCTTTCCCGGAAGATTACCGTTGGCCCGAAATGGCCCGGGCGATGTGGCAAGTCGCCGACCATTATGAAGTCGGCCTTACCTTTCTCGGCGGTGCGTCCATGGGCTGCGCCACGGCGCTCCATGCTGCTTGCCAGCACCCCGAACGGGTGCAGGGCTTGCTGTTAATCATCCCACCGACGGCCGGGGAAGAACGCAGGCGCATAGCGCGAAATTACCGGCGCGCCGCGGCCTTTCTAAAAGCCACCCGGGGCGTACCCTTGAAGCTCCTGCGCTGGCTACCGTTGCCGGCGGGGAAGGGAGATTTTACACGCACCCTGCGCCGTGAGACCGTGGCCTTGCTTGCAAGCGCTGACAGCACCGGGATTGCGGCGGCGCTGCGGGGTGCTGCCCTGTCTGACCTGCCAGATCTCGAACGGCTCCGGCAATTAAAGATGCCAACCCTTATCCTGGCATGGGGCGACGATCCTGTTCACCCCCTGTCAACCGCCCGTTTGCTCGCAGCTAGCCTACCCCACGCCGAGCTGATGATCGCCAAAACCGGCAATGACCCCTGGCAATGGGGGGAGCAGTTGCAGCGCTTCATCCAAGCCCAGGCAAGTAGCTTGGTCAGCACTTAACCCGGCAGACCGTGAATGATAAGCTGCCGGGTCGCAGGGCGACCCCTCGGCAACGGTCGCGGGGATCGACCCCGTGCACCACACCAGCACGCGCTGGCCCTCCGGCGGGCCTCGCTGCTATTTTAAACGGGCGACCTGGCCTTCAATATTTGCGGTATTTAGACTATAAAATATAGTGGAGTATTACTCATAAACCTGGTGGGCCTGATCACCCGTATCACCCACCAATCGAATTGACCTGGTGCTTCGTCATCGGCCCGCTCGCCGGGCCAGCAGGCGGCGGACGCTCCCGACTACCGACCACAGGGCCTGCTTAGCGGCGGGCACAGCTTATTCGGCCGCAAGGCAACGGGGATTCAGGAGGCGCATCGACATTCGCGAACATAGTGAGTCAGCAGCAAGCTCGATCACCGAGCTCTTCGCCGCGCAGTCCCAGCGCACACCGGATGCCATCGCAGCTCAGTTCGAGCATCGCTCGGTAAGCTATCGTCAGCTCGAAGAACAGGCAACCGCACTTGCCGGCCTGTTGCAACATAACGGCGTCCGCACCGGGGACCACATCGGCATCTGCGTAGAACGCGGTATCGGTTTGGCTGTTGCGGTCCTCGGTGTGCTCAAGGCCGGCGCCGCCTATGTACCCCTCGACCCATCCTATCCACGTCAACGACTGGCGATGATGGTTAGCGACAGCGACGCCCGGCTTTTGCTCGCTTCGCAGCGGTATCGTGGCCTTTTCGAGGCTGGCCCCGCCGTGCTGGAAATAGAGCAGGCCCTCGCCGAGGCAATCGGGCAAAGCCGCAGCCCCGCGAGCACCCTACCCGACCCCGGGCAGCTCGCGTACCTGATCTATACCTCCGGCTCCACCGGCCTACCCAAGGGCGTGGCGATGCCCCACCGGGCCCTGGCCAACCTGATCCGCTGGCAACTGAACCACCCGGACCTGAAAACGCCGGCCAGCACCGTTCAATTCACCCCCCTTGGATTCGATGTTCATTTCCAGGAGTTTTTCGGTACCTGGACCACCGGTGGCACACTCCATTTTATAGCCGACGATACCCGCCGCGATCCCGTCAAGTTGCTGGCATTTATCAACCAGCACACTATCGAGCGCCTTTACTTGCCCTTCGTCGCATTGCAGCAACTGCTGGAAGTTGCTGTGAACTACGGCCCCATGCCTTCGTCGTTGAAGCATGTCATTACCGCAGGCGAACAACTGCAGGTAACCCGCCCCATCGCAGAGTTCTTCAAGCGATTGCCAGAATGCCGGCTGCACAATCATTATGGCCCCTCGGAAACCCACGTGGTCACCGCCCACACCCTGTCGCCGAGCATTGATAATTGGCCAACGCTACCACCCATAGGCAAACCCATTGCCAACACCCGCATTCTGCTGCTGGACACCGAGCTTGAGCCGGTTGCAGACGGCGAGAGCGGAGAGCTTTGCATTAGCGGCGATTGCCTCGCGGCGGGCTACTGGCAGCAAGAGCAACTGACCGCTCAACGCTTTATTGCGCATCCCCTTGCCCTGGCGGCAGGTTGTACCGCAGCGGCGATCTCGCCCGCATGGACGCTTGCGGGGAACTGCACTACCTTGGCCGACTGGACGGCCAGGTCAAGATTCGGGGGCACCGAGTGGAAACCGGCGAAATTGAAAGCCGGCTGCGACACCACCCCGAAGTACGGGACTGTGCAGTGATAGCCAGCAAGGAAAGCGGCGCTGATCGCAAATTGCTGGCCTACCTGGTGCTGGACGCCCTGCCAACCCGGCACACCGACAAGCTGGAGCGCGAGCAACTTGAGCAGTGGCAGCATGTCTGGGACGGCACTTATCAACAATCTGCGCCAGGGGGCGACGACCGCTTCGACATCAGCGGCTGGAACAGCAGCTTTACCGGTCGGCCGCTGCCCGAAACCGAGATGCGCCAGTGGGTTGACGGCACAGTGTCCCGCATCCTGGCGAACAATCCAGGGCGGGTGTTGGAAATCGGCGCGGGCACCGGGCTAATTCTTTACGGCGTTGCCCCCCACTGCGATTATTACCATGCTACTGATTATTCCCCCGTATCCATTGAAACCTTGCAGGCCCAGTTACGCAATGCAAGCGACCTGGGCAACAAGACCCGTGCCACCGTGTTGGCCGCCGATGAGTTGGAGCAGCTCCGCGGCGAGCAGTACGACACGATTATCCTCAATTCCGTCACCCAGCATTTCGTCAGCGTGGATTACCTGCTGAAGGTCATCAGGCAGGCTGTGGAACTGCTGGGCGGCGAGGGCCGCATTTTCGTTGGCGATGTGACCAATCGCGGCACCCGACGGCTGTTTTACAATACCGTGGAGTGCTTCAAGGCCGCCGCAGCGGACAGCCCCGATAATATTCGAGCCCGAGTCGAGTTGCGGCTCGGGGAGGAACAGGAGCTGGTCATCGATCCTGCCCTGTTCTACCGCCTGGCGGAGGAGATCGAGGGTATCCGCAGGGTAACGGTGCAACTCAAACCGGGGCGCTACGATAACGAATTATCCCAATATCGCTACGATGTGGTGCTGGAGCTGGGCAGCAAAAGTCAGCAGGCCCAGCCACCAGCGCAATGGTTAAAGTGGCAACCCGACCTCGACATCAGTGAGATAATGCGACGGCTAAGGGCGAGTTCAACGGGCATCGGTGTCCACGGGATTCCGAATGCACGCCTGGCATACGCAGCCGCCCTGTCCAACGGCCTTGACAGCGCCCGCCACGACACGATTGCCGCGCTGCAACAGGAAGCCCTTGCCGAGGCCAAAGCCGCCGTAGCCATGCACCCGGACGATTTTCTCGAGCTGCAGCCGCGCTACCATTGTCAGGTGCAGTTGCTTCCATCCGCGCAGCCGGCATGCTTCGATGTACTGATCAGCGCCCCGGAAGATGGCAACAGCCTGCGCCCCGAACTGGACCGGACGGTTCCCCTTCGGTATCTGGCAAGCCAACCTCTGAACGTCACTGCCACGGCACCGATTGTGCAGGAATTGCGGGCTGAACTGTCTGCCTCGCTGCCCGACTATATGCACCCGGCCAAATACCTCGTACTGCAGAGCCTGCCCCTTACCCCCAGCGGTAAACTGGACCGCCGGGCGCTGCCCACGCCGTCGACCCGGCGGCCGATGCTTGAGCAGGAGTTCGTGGCGCCGGGAACACCCCTGGAGTCGTCGCTGGCATCTATCTGGGCCGAATTGCTGGAACTCGACGAGGTGGGGGTCAACGATAACTTCTTTGAACTGGGCGGGAATTCAATTCTCAGCCTGCGCCTCGGCCTGGAGATCCGCCGTCACCTCGGGCGGGAACTCCCCGTGGTAATCCTTTTCCAATACCCCACCGTAGCCACACTTGCCTCCTATCTGACCGAACCCCAGGATCAGAATTCGACACCCAAAGCGGCATTGAAGGAACGTGCCAACAAACAGCAAAAGGCGTTCGCCCGCGGTAAACGCCTGTCCAAGGTAAATAATCGATGAACGACCATGAAAACGAATCCGACCAGGATGCCATCGCCATCATCGGGATGGCCTGTCGCTTCCCCGGCGCCGAGTCGGTAGAGGAGTTCTGGGAAAACCTGCTGGCAGGCAAGGAGTCGATCAGCGTATTTAGCGATGAGGAATTGCTCGCGGCGGGGATTGCGGCGGACAAGGTTGCCGACCCGAACTACGTCAAGGCGCGGGGCTTGGTCAAGGACCCCGAATGGTTCGACGCTGCTTTCTTCGGCATCAGCCCGCGGGAAGCAGAATTGATGGATCCCCAGCAGCGGCTATTCCTGGAAACCTGCTGGCATGCGTTGGAAGCTGCCGGCTATGCCCCCTCGTCGATGGACTGCAGTGTCGGGGTTTGGGGCGGCATGAGCACGGGGATGAACAACAACACCTACCTGCTATCGAATCTGCACGCGACGCCCGGTCTGCTCGATGCCTCCGATCAACTGCCGGCGATGCTAGGCAACGAGAACGACTACCTCACTACCCGGGTGTCCTACAAGCTCAACCTGCGTGGCCCCAGCGTCAACGTGCAGTCAGCCTGCTCCACTTCGCTGGTGGCCGCCGCCCAGGCGTTCCAGAGTCTCATGACCTACGGTTGTGATGTCGCGCTGGCCGGCGGGGTATCTGTCTCTTTTCCGCAAAAAGACGGCTACCTGCATCAGGAGGGGGATATCGGCTCCCCTGATGGCCACTGCCGCCCCTTTGATGCCGATGCCCAGGGCACCGTCTTCAGCAATGGCGTTGGCATCGTGGTATTGAAACGGCTAGAGGATGCAGTTGCCGACAATGACACCGTCTATGCTGTCATCCGCGGGGCTGCTATCAACAATGACGGCTCAGCTAAAGTCAGCTTTGCAGCACCCAGCGTCGACGGCCAGGCGGAGGTAATCGCCATGGCCCAGGCGATTGCCGGCGTCGAGGCGGAGTCTGTGAGCTATGTCGAAACCCATGGCACCGGCACGGCCCTCGGCGATCCTATCGAAGTCGCTGGTCTGACCCAGGCCTTTGGCCGTGACCCCCGGCACACCGCTTACTGCGGACTCGGTTCCGTGAAATCGAACTTCGGCCACCTGGACTCCGCGGCCGGAGTGGCGGCGCTGATCAAAACCGCGCTTTGCCTGCACCACAAGACCCTGGTGCCAACGCTGCACTTCCAGCGCCCCAATCCAGCCATCGATTTTACCGACAGCCCCTTCTACGTCTGCCGTGAAACGACCCCATGGCAGCCCGATGCGCTACCCCGGCGAGCCGGGGTCAGCGGCTTTGGCATCGGGGGCACCAATGCCCACCTGGTGCTGGAGGAAGCACCACCACAGACGGCGCAACCCGCTCAACCGGGCCCCCGGTTGCTTGTGCTATCAACCAAAACAGAGTCTGCACTCAAGCAGGCGGCGACTGAGCTTGGCAAGCATTTACACCGACATCCGGCAACGCAACTGGGCGATGTTGCCCATACCCTGGCAAACGGGCGCGAGCATTTTCGGCATCGACTGTGCCTGGTTGCGAGCAGCGCCGAGGACGCCGCCACCGCGCTGTCAAACTTCGACCGCAGCCGGATACAACTGGCGAAAAGCAGCCGCTCACCGGCATCGGTGGTCTTCATGTTCCCGGGGGGCGGCGCCCAGTACCACGCTATGGCCGCAGGCCTCTACGCTTCAGACCCGGATTTTCGCGCGGATATCGACCGGGGCCTCGAGTTACTCCAGCAACGCAATCAGGTCGACCTCAAAGCACTGTGGTTTGCCGAGCCGGCACTGGCCGCAGAAGCGGAGCAGGAATTGCACCGACCATCGCTGCAATTACCTGCGCTGTTTATCGTTGAGATGGCGCTGGCCGGCTTGTGGCAGCGCCGCGGGGTAGTAGCCGACGCTCTCATCGGCCACAGCATGGGTGAGAACACCGCCGCTTGCCTCGCCGGCGTCATGTCCTATGAGGACGCCCTGGGGTTGGTGCGCCTGCGGGGTGAACTGTTTGAACAGGTTGCCGCGGGCGGCATGCTGAGCGTAGCCTTGGCTGCGGATGCTGTGGCGCCATACCTGTCGTCCGATATCTGTCTGGCGACCGTTAACGCGCCCGAACAGTGCACGCTTTCAGGCTCGATTGAGGCGATCGAAGCGCTGATGGCGACGCTGGAGCGCGATGGCATCGACGCCCAGCGGATACCGATCAATGTAGCGGCGCACTCGCACCTGCTGGATCCAATCCTGGACCCCTTCCGGGCCTACCTGGAAAGTATCAACCTGAACAAGCCAGCTATACCGATCGTTTCCAATTTCAGTGGTCAGTGGCTCAGTGACGAGCAGGCCGTCGACCCGCAGTACTGGGTCGCACACCTGCGTAATACGGTTCGTTTCGCTGATGGCGTCCAGTTGCTGGCGCAGAATGAGGCCCGCGTATTCCTTGAGGTCGGCCCGGGGAAAGTGTTGGGTTCGCTGGTACGCCTGCAGCAGCCGGCATTCGCCAGCCGGACAATTCCCACCCTGCGCCACGCCCGGGAAACCCTGCCCGACGCCGATGCCGTGCTGGCGGCTTGTGGCCGTTTGTGGAGCTGCGGCGTCAGCGTCGAACCACAGCGAGAAATATTATGGCCTGCCGGAAGGCGCATCAGATTGCCCCTGTATCCCTTTCAGCGCAGGCGTTTCCTGATCGAACCAGAGCCCGGCGCCCGCCATCAGTCGATCAGCGCTTCGGCCACAGCGCCAGCCGCAGCAACGGCTGCCGCAGCAACGTCAGTACCTCCGGCCCCGACAAGCCCGGCGCCAGAAACAGGGAGAGAGAGTGTGTCGCAACAGTCCCGTCAGCAACAAATATTGGCCAGGCTGCAAAACATTATCCAGGAGCTTTCAGGTCTCGATGCCGAGGATATCGACCCTGCCGAGTCCTTCATCGACATGGGTTTCGATTCGCTTTTCCTCACCCAGGCCAATCTTCGCTTCAAGAAGGCATTCAAGGTCAAGATTACTTTTCGCCAGCTGTTCGACGATGCTCCCTGCCTGGAGGCCCTGGCACAATACATCGACCAGCAACTGCCTGCTGGCACCGAGTTCGAGCAGCCCGTGCAAACACCGACAGCGGCCGCATCATCCCAGGCGGCCGGGAATACGGCTGCAACGGCCGTGGCTGCCCTACCCGCCGCCGTGAACCTCGCAGCCAATGGCAGCAATGATCTCGCCCAGGCGCTTGCCCTGCAGATTCAGGCCTCCAACGCGATGTTGGCTCTTCTGCAAGGCGGCCAGTTCACTCAGCCAGCAGGAGGCCAGGGAACAACCGAAAGCCCGGACGCCCCCGCCAGCGATCGCATTGCAGTCCCGAGTTCAGCCCAGGAAGCGCCGTCGGCCACCGGGCGCTTTGGGCCATTCAAGCCGGTGCAGCGCGCGATGAGCGGCGAATGGAGTGAAGCCCAGCTCGCCTATCTCGAAACATTCATGCAAGCGGTGTTGGAGAAGACCGGTAAATCCAAACAGTTCACGGCCGAGCATCGCCCGCACTTCGCCGACCCGCGGGCCGTGTCCGGCTTTAAAAATGCCTGGAAGGAAATCACCTACCCCCTAGTCGGGGAACGGTCCAAGGGTTCCCGCATGTGGGATATCGACGGCAACGAATATATCGACTGCGCCGGGGGCTTTGGCGCGACCTTTTTTGGCCATGCACCCGATTTCATCCTCGATGTCCTGCATCGCCAACTCGACGATACCCTGGACTACGCGCCACAGTCGAAGGTCGCAGGTCCCGCGGCAAAGCTGTTGTGTGAAATGACCGGCATGGATCGGGCCAGCTTCTGTAACACCGGTTCTGAGGCCGTGCTGGCCGCTATGCGGGTTGCCAGGACGGTAACCGGCAACGATCTCATCATTACCTTCTCGGGTGACTACCACGGCATGTTCGACGAAGTGCTGGTAAAGACCAAGGTGGTCAACGGCAAGCGTAAAAACATCCCGGCGGCACCGGGTATCCCCGCGACTTCCAGTCACAATCTCCTGGTGCTGGAATACGGTGACCCGGCTTCCCTGGAGATCATCAGGGCCCATGCCGATGAACTGGCGGCAGTACTGGTTGAGCCCATCCAGAGCAGGACCCCTGAGCTGCAGCCCACAGAATTTGTCCAGCAGCTCAGAACCCTGACCCGGGAGTCGGGCGTCCCGATGATCTTTGATGAAATCATCACCGGGTTTCGGCTGCACAACAAGGGCGCCCAGGCCTGGTACGACGTCGAAGCCGATATCTGCTGCTACGGCAAGGTTGTCGGCGGCGGCATGCCCATCGGCATCATCGCCGGAAAGCGCGAATACATGGATGCCCTCGACGGCGGTATGTGGCAATACGGGGACGACTCCTTCCCTGAAGCCGGGGTCACCTATTTCGCCGGCACGTTTATCCGTCATCCCCTGGCCCTGGTGGCCGTCAAGGCCGTTCTGGAAAAGCTCAAAGCCGAGGGCCCGGAACTGCAGGCAACGGTAACCCGACGCTCGGCAGTATTCGCGGAGGAGGTTAACAGGCACTTTCATCGCCTTGGGGTGCCGGTGGAAATCACCTATTTCGCCTCTGTGATCCTGCCGCGTTTCTATGGCAACCCCGACTTCGAGGGTCTTTTTTACCACCATTTACGCTACAACGGGGTTCATATCTGGGAGGGGCGCCCGGGCTTTCTCACCACCGCGCATACCGAAGCCGACATTCAGCAAATGATCGAAGCCTTCGTCAAGACCGGTGAAACCCTGATAGCCAACGGATTTTTCCCGGAGTCGCAGCAGCGCGAAATTCAGGTGCGACCATGGACCCCACCCCAACAGGAAATCTGGCTGACGCTGAAGATGGGCGAACATGCCGGCAGCGCTTACAACGAGCAGATCATTTTCGAATTTGCTGGCATGCTCGATCAGCGTGTTCTGGAATTGACCCTGGACAAGGTTGTCAACCGTCATCCCAGCTTGCGGGCGGTAGTGCTCGAGGAAGAGTCGGGTATCGCAGTGCGGCCCTACATGGCGCCCGAGATCGCCTACCATGACCTGAGTGCGCTGTCTGGCGCCAGCATGCAGGAACAGCTCGAAAGCATCCAGCGTCACAACATCGACCAGACATTTGATTACAAGAACGGACCGCTGGTGCGCTTCTGCATCATCAAGTGCTCCAGCGAATCCACCCGACTGTGCTTCGCGGTGTCACACCTGGTCTGCGACGGCTGGTCGATGGAAGTCATCATGCAGGACATCGCGGCCTACTACACCGCGATGCGGCGGGGCCGGCAGCCCAATCGGGGTGTACCCCCCGCGCTGGCAGAGCTGGATGTTATTGCCCTGGAGAAGCAGGAAACCGGCGAACTCGAAGAAGCCCGGCAATACTGGCAGCGGGTTTTCAGCGAGTTGCCGGAAGATCTCAAACTGCCGCTGGATCACCCCCGCCCCAGGGTTAAAACCTATGCGGGAGAGCGCCTGAGTACCATTCTCGACGCGGAGTTGGACGCAAAGCTGAGAGCTTATGCCCGACAGAATAACACCACGCTCTTTGTCGTTCTGCTTGCCGCCTACTACGTATTGCTCAACAAACTCGGTGACAATGGGGACGTCGTGGTCGGGATCCCCGCTGCCGGGCACCCCCATGTCGGCCTGAACGACCTCGTTACTCACATGGTCAGTTTCCTGCCGGTGCGAAAGCGCATTGTCCCCGGCGAAGCCTTCAACCAGTTCCTGAAAGACTTGCGCAATGATTTCAATGATGCCAAGAGCAACCAGGACCTTGCCTATGGCGAACTGATTCGCCTGCTGCAGGTCCCCCGGGATCATAGCCGCCTGCCGCTGGTGTCCGCGAGTTTCAACATGGACCTGGAAATGGCGCCCCTGTGGTTTGAAGACGCACGCGCTGCATTCGTACACACGCCACGCAGCTTCGTGAAATACGACCTGTTTTTTAACCTTATCGACGAGCAGTCGGCCATCGCCCTTGAAGTCGACTTCAACACCGACCTGCTGGAGCGCGAGACGGTGTTGAAATGGATTACTTTTTACCAGCACCTGTTGCGGGGAATCTGCGATGCTTCCGCCGCCAGCACAGTGGCCGATTTCGGCTTGCTCGACACCGGCGAGGAACAGGCGCTCCTGCAACAGTGGAATGACACCGGCGTCGATTATCCCCTGGACCGCGTCTCGCTGGTTTCGCTCTTCGAAGCTGCGGTGGACCAACACCCAGAGCGTACAGCGCTCGTATACGACGATCAGCGGCTAAGCTATGCCGAGCTCGACGCCCGGGCCAATCAGCTCGCCCGACGGCTGCGAACCCTGGGCATAGCTGCCAATGATGTCGTGCCCGTATTGATGGAGCGCTCCCTCGAAATGGTGGTGGCGATCTACGGCATTCTCAAGGCGGGCGCGGCCTACCTGCCGCTGGACCCCGAGTATCCCGAGCAGCGTTTGCATTACATGGTGGAACAGGCCGGTGCCAGAGTGGCACTGTGCCAGCAGCGCTTTGGCTCCCTGCTGCCCCCCTCAGCGGAGCAACTTGCGCTTGACACCGACTGGGAAGACATTGGCAGAGAGGATTGCAGTCGTCCCGGTTTGCCCGTCAACCCCGATGATCTCGCTTACGTGATCTACACGTCCGGCTCAACCGGCGATCCCAAGGGGGTGATGATCGAGCATCGGGCCATTTGCAATCGCCTGTTGTGGATGGCTGATGCCTACCCGCTTGATGGCAACGATAGCGTACTGCAAAAAACACCCTCCACCTTCGACGTCTCGGTCTGGGAGCTCTTCCTGCCGCTGCAAACGGGCTCACGGCTGGTTGTTGCCAAACCCGAGGGGCACAAGTCCCCTGCTTACCTGATCGATACCATTGACCAGCACGCGATAACGGTGGTGCATTTCGTGCCTTCGATGCTGCACGCGTTTCTGGGCGACGGCGAGGTTGGGCGCTGCCGTGGCTTGAAGCATGTGATCTGCAGCGGCGAAGCACTGAGCAGGAATTTGCAGGATACTTTCTACCAAATGTTGCCCGACACCAAACTGCATAATCTCTACGGCCCCACCGAAGCCGCCGTCGATGTCAGCAGTTGGTATTGTGACCCCGTCGACGACAGCCAAATCGTGCCGATCGGACGCCCCGTCGCCAACACGCAACTGTATGTTCTGGATGAAAGCTTCAAACCCCAGCCCCCTGGAGTGGAGGGCGAGCTTTTCATCGGCGGGGTGCAACTGGCGCGGGGCTACCTGCAACGCCCCGACCTCACTGAACAGGCCTTTATCCCCGATCCTGTCACGGATCATCCCGGGGCACGCCTCTACCGAACCGGAGACCGGGTGCGGCAGCGGGCAGATGGCGTTATCGAGTACCTTGGCCGCAATGATTCCCAGGTCAAGCTGCGCGGCCAGAGAATCGAGCTGGGGGAGATCGATACCGCCCTTGAACGTCATCCGGCCATCGAGCGCGCGGTATGCGTTGTTCGCCAGGACCGGGACAATGACCAACGCCTGCTCGCCTATATCTGCTACCAGCCACAGCAGTCGCTGACCAATACCGAGCTGCGACGCCACCTGAGGAGTATCCTTCCGCGTCATATGATTCCCCAGGGTTTTGTAGAAATGGCCTGCCTTCCGCTCACGGCCAGTGGCAAGGTCGATCGCAAGGCGCTACCGGAACCCTCGCAATCGTCAGGCCAGACACCGCGGGTCGCATCGCCAGAAACTGCGACCGAGCAGTTGATCGCCGGCATTTGTGCCGACCTGCTGCAACTCGAAGTAGTAGGTACGGACCAGAACTTTTTCGATATAGGCGGCCACTCGCTGTTGGCGCTCGAACTCATCAATCGACTGGAAGACGGAAGTGGCGTCAAAATTACCCCGCTGGACATTATGCTGAATAGCCTCGGCCAACTCGCGGCGCAGATCGATGACCACCTTGCCTCTGACAAGGTGCCGGTGGCTGGCGCTAACGATGGCAGTAACGAAAGCGGCATCATTAAGCGGCTGTTTGGTAAAAAGGCGCTGAAATAGCGCTATAATCGCGGGTCGTGATCACGTAGCGCTTGCAGTTAACCCGGGACGAAAACCAACCCCCCTCGTTCCCCACCACCACAAGCCCCGCCCGACAGGAGGTTTCAGCGGAACCATGGAGTCATTGTACTTTGGCACGGCATCAGGCCTGTATGGCGTGTACAGCGCTGCGCGGGCGGATGTCGACCGAGCCGAAGGCATCGTGATTTGCTACCCATTTGGTCAGGAGTACATGCGGGCCCATCGTCCTCTGCGGCAGTTGGCCAACAGTCTTGCCGAGATGGGGTACCACGTGCTGCGATTCGATTACCGCGGCAGTGGCGACTCGGTGGGCGACATGACGGGGCTGACACCCCGGGACTGGATTGACGATACCGTGCTAGCCATTGAGGAGTTACGCTCGATCGCCGCGCTTGATACGGTTGCCTTGATCGGCCTGCGGCTGGGCGGGTTAATGGCCACGGCAGCTGCCATCAGCTGCAGGGATATCACCAGACTGGTGTTATGGGATCCCATTATCGATGGTGGCCTCTGGGCGCAGGCTTTATGTGCCGGCCAACGTGAAACGGATATCGCTGCCGGGGAAACTAACTTTATTGCCCCCGACGGCACTTTGTACCTCAATGGATTTTCCATGCCAATGGAATTCAGGCGAGGCATGGAGGGCCTGCAGCTGGCTTCAATGGATATCACAGCTATCGGTTCGCTGCTGCACATCGTTTCCCACGAAAGCGATGCCTCCCGGTTACTGCGTGACCACTGGGCAGACAGACGCAACGTCAGTTATCAGCACTGCCCCGCCCCCCACGACTGGAACTACGTTGACCATATCGGCAGCATCCTGCTACCGCAACCCATCATCGCAGCAATCAAGGGCTGGTTCAGTTAATGCCAGATGCCCCGGTACAAGAAATAGCTGTCAATATCGGCTCGCCGATCCCCCTGGTCGGTGTCATCACTCAACCCCCCCGGTTCGATAAGCAAAGCCCTGCCGTGATCCTGCTGAATTCCGGGGTGATGCATCATGTGGGCACCTGCCGTCTGTCGGTGACGATGGCCCGCCTAATGGCCACCCAGGCCGGCCTGTTGACACTGCGCTTCGACTTTTCGGGAATTGGCGATAGCCCAAGCCGCCGTAGCAGCGACAGCCTTGAGCAGCTTGCCGTAGCTGAAATTCGCGAGGTCATGGACTATCTGCAGGCGCGCTACGGGATAGCCCGCTTCGTGCTTTGCGGTTTGTGTTCGGGTGCTCACAATGGCTTCGTTGCCGCCACCCGTGAGCCGAGGGTTACCGGCCTGATCGCCTACGACTTCCATTGCTTCCCTACCTGGAGAAGCTACCTGCATTTTTACGGACCGAAGCTGCGCCGCTGGCAAACCTGGAAAAGTTTCGTGCAACGCAGGTTTGCAAGAACCGACCGCAACGAGCCCCGGGAACAAACCCGGCAGGAAATTGCCGACCAGCGCTTCTTCGAACAGCCGTTATTTTCGCCCAGGCCGGCCAAGGCGGAAATTGAAGCAGGGCTGAAAGCGCTGGTAGGGCGTGGCGTCGATCTGCTACTGGTATTTACCGGCGACCACAGTCTGGACTTCACCTACTCCCGGCAATTCACCGACTGCTTCAGCAGGGTGGATTTCAGAGACCTGTTGCAGGTTGAATACTACCCGCAGGCCAGCCATATCTTCGTTGAGCCTCTCTACCGACGTAAGTTGCTGGATCTCACTGCTCGATGGCTGCAGGCCCTGCCCCGCGCCAGCGACTAGCTCAGACCGGGATCAGCCGATCCGTTAGCTTGCCAGGCTGACTGAAAACGGCTCCCGCCCGAGACAAACAAGCTCCCCCGATGACTTTCCGTTGACCCGGATTACGACCTTCTGCTAACTTGCCGCCATGAAAAAAATCCCAGTGTTTTTACCCCTCGCTGTACTCCTTTGGCATCCCGTCGCATACGGCGACGGCGGTATGGAAAGTGTGGTGGTGACGGCATCTCGCATCGAACAAAGCCTCTCCACCATCAGCTCCAGTATCAGCGTTGTCAGCCAGGATCAGCTTGAATTGGTGGATGCGGTGCACCCCAACCAGATGTTCACCAGCGTTCCCGGCACATGGATAAGTCGGGGTAATGGCCAGGAACACCTCACTGCAATCCGCTCTCCGGTCTTCACCGGCCCCGGTAGTTGCGGCAGTTTTTATATGGCAGAGGACAGCGTCCCCCTGCGGGGCACCGGATTTTGCAACGTCAACCAACTGTTCGACGTGAATACCGAGCAAGCGCAGCGGATTGAAGTGCTGCGAGGCCCCGGCACAACCAGCCACGGTGCCGACGCCCTCCACGGCGTGATCAATGTCATCAGTATGCCGCCGGCACAGTCGCCCGCAGGTTCACTGGACCTTGAGCTGGGTGCCTACGACTATGGCCGTGCCAAGTTCAGCTACAGCTATCTCGCAGGTTCAAGGCTTGCCGGTCGCCTGAGCTTTAATGTGGCCCACGATGGCGGCTATCAGGATGATTCGGGTTATGACCAACAGAAACTCAGTTTGCGCAACGACTTCGACGGCAATACCTGGCGGGTCGAAAGCCTGCTAAGTCTGAGCAACCTCGACCAGGATACCGCCGGTTATATCGAGGGAAAGGACGCCTTTGAAGATGATGACATCGCCACCAGCAACCCGTTTCCCGAAGCCTACCGAGAAAACCGTACAGCGCGTTTCTATGCGCGTTTCATGCGTGAGCTGGGAAACGGCGGTTTGCTGCAATTGACTCCCTACCTGCGTCACATCGATAGTGAGTTCCTGCAACACTTCCTGCCGGGACAACCGCTGGAAGAAAACCAGCAGCAGGGGCTCGGAATTCAGGCCGGCTTCTACCAGCAAGCTTCCGCCAGTCTGGATTGGCGGGTGGGTGCCGACGTCGAATACACCGACGCAGAACTGAAACAAACCCAGTTTCAAGCGGTCCCCTGGTCGGACATTTTTCCGGTTGGCAAACAGTACGACTATGCGGTGGATGCGGTCTCGATGGGTGTCTATACCGGTGCAGACTGGCAGGCAAGCCCAACGGCTCTGGTGAATGCCGGCCTGCGCTACAACGGCATCTGGTACGATTACGACAACCGGATGATCGACGGATCCACCACGGAAAACGGCGAGCCGTGTGGCGATCGCCCATGCCGCTACTCGCGCCCCGCCGACCGGGACGACAGTTTCCAAAACTGGTCCTACGATCTGGGCGTAACCCAAAGCATTACCGATAACCTCGACCTGACCGCAGCTTACAAGCACGGATTCAGACCACCCCAGGCAACGGAGCTTTACCGACTGCAGAACGGCCAGCAGGCCGCCGATATCAAACCCGAAGAAATCGACAGTGTTGAACTGGGGTTCAGGGGTACTTATGCCACAACTGACTTCAGCCTTGTCGGCTTCTGGATGTACAAGGATAACGTCATATTCGCCGACTCGGACCGCCGTAATGTCAGCGATGGCAAGACCCGCCACTACGGGTTGGAGTATACCCTCGGCTGGCGATTCGCCGAGCAATGGTCCCTGATGCTGAACGGAACCTATGCACGCCACCTGTATGCCAATAACCCCAATCCAGCGGGCGTAGACCCGGATGCCGATATCAAGGGCAACGACATCGACACGGCACCCCGTCACATGGGGGCACTCCAGTTGCTGTGGGAATTCAGCCAAAAGGGGCGAGCCGAGCTGGAGTGGGTACACATGGGTTCCTACTATCTGGAGCCCACCAATCAGTTCAGCTATGAAGGTTATAACCTGGTGAACCTGCGCGCACGCTACCAGATTACGCCCCGGATCGGCGGGGGTCTGCGCCTCACCAATCTTGCCAACGTCAAATATGCCGAGCGCGCCGACTATGCGTTCGGTGAATACCGCTATTTCGTTGGCCGCCCCCGCAGCCTGTTTGCGGATATTTCTTTCAATTTTTAGACGCAGCGCACTGGACAGCCCGGCTTACCAAGAACCCCAAGCGTTGGCATGCGAGGGCCAGTGGCGGGCGTGCCGGCGCTGTATTCGTATCAGCCCTGGTCATATTCGCTGGTCAGCCGCCGCAGCCGCTTGATTGCCTTCTTCAACGTCCCCCGGGAATCAACCGCAATCACAGCCTCGCTGTCCTTGCCGACCGGCCGCTCAAAGACTTCGAGTTGCCGCTGCATAACCGCTACGTCAGCCTCTGACGGATCATTACCCTGGCGTTTGCGCTTTTCGATTCGCTTGGCCAACTTGTCTGCAGGCGCCTCGCACAGAAGGATTGCGAAGGGCACGCCCATATCCCGCGCCAGGGCACGGTAGGGCTTGCGCTGCTTGCGGCGTAAAAACGTGGCATCGACAATGCATCCGAATCCCGCTTCGAGACACGCCTGCGCCAGTTCATGCAGGCGCGAAAATGTCGCCGCGCTGGCATCCGGCGTGTAGATGCCCCCCCCGGTAGCCGAACCACTGGCACTCTCGGGCGCCAAATCGTAGAGGCGCTTGCGCTCGACATCCGAGCGGATTCGAATGGCACCGGTGGCTTCGAATATAGCCTTGGCAACGGTCGATTTGCCACTGCCCGAAACGCCACAGGTGATCGCTAGAAAGGGCATGGAGGGCTGCGCAAAACCCCTTGCCAGCTCCAGATAGCGGAGGAAATCATGGTAGGCCGGTGTCTCGCTCAGGCCCGAAACGTCTGGATCCACCCGCAACAGGTTGACTTTCGCCCGCACCATAGCGAAGTAACAGCGGTACCAGTTAAGCATTGCCAGGCCGGCGTAATCGCCGCTGTATTCAAGGTAATCGTTAATCAACAGACGTGATTGCGCGGACAACCCCCTTGCCTCACAGTCCATTGCCAGAAAAGCGAGCTCGGCGATGGTATCCATCACCCGAAACTCCTGGTTGAATTCAATGCAATCAAAGAAAGTCAACTGCCGGTCGATAAGCGCTATGTTGCCCAGGTGCAGATCGCCATGAAGTTCCTTGATCTTTCCCAGCGCAATGCGCCGAACCATAGTCGGCATTTGCTGGGCGATGCATTGGTTGGACCAACGCTGCAGATCTGCGAGGTGCTGGCGCACATCGACAGCAAGTGGAAAGCGGGCGATCTGCTCGAAGTTCTGCAGCATCGCGTCCTGAATAACCAGGGGAGTGCCCGGCCCCGAAGCGGGGTAGATAGGCTCGAGAGCCCTGTGAGTCTGCGCCAGCAAGAGGCCGAGGTCTCTTATCAGGATGTCACTCAAGCCATCTTCGGCAGCGATGTTGGACAGCAGGGCAGCATCGTCAAACTGCCGCATTTTCACAGCGTAATCTACCACCTCCCCCGGGCCATCTACTTGCAGACCTTGATTCCTGGTGAGAGGCACCACCGCCAGGTACAGAGAGGGTGCGAATCGCCGGTTGAGGCGCAGTTCTTCCTCACAGAAATACTTGCGCGCTTTCAGCGTAGAAAAGTCCAGGAAACCGAGGTTTCGGGGCTTTTTGACCTTATAAGCAAAATCACCGGTAAGAAATACCCAGGAGATATGGGTTTCACGCAACTCGACACGTTCGACCGGATGGGGATAGGCCTGGGGATTTAGTAACTGATTTACGATGAAGTTCGACATTTCGGGCAGACCTTTTGGGCGTCTGCGACAATGTACGCCAGATTGCAATTCTGTTCACACCCTTGAGGTCAATATAATACCGATGAAAATCTCACACCGGTACCCGGGTGTGCTGCAAGTTCAGCTCCCGGCCATAGTCGGGCGCTTCAGCCTGCGCTGGGTAACGCCTGCAACAAGACTCAGGCAAGCCCCAGCACGTATCCCACGGCACGTTGTTTGGCGGTGTACATGGCCCGGTCAGCGATGCGCTCCAGCTCAGGGCCGTATTCAGACTGGTCCGGGAAAATTGCACCACCGATACTCACACCGACTTCAGCAAGCTTGCCGTCGATCAGCATGGGTTCCCGGATCGTCGACACCAGTTTAGCCGCTACCTGCTCGAGGTCGGACTGGCCGCCGACGTTTTCGACTACCATCGCAAACTCATCACCGCCCCAGCGGGCAACAAAGTCGGTGGCGCGCAACAGACCCTGCAGTCGCCGGGACATCTCCTGCAGCAGTTGGTCTCCCGCCCCGTGTCCAAGGCCGTCATTGACAGTCTTGAATTTATCGAGGTCAAGGAAAAGGATGGCGACCCGGGTCTGGTTACGGCTTGCCCGCGCCAGTGCCAGCTCCCACTCAATGATAAAACTGCGTCGATTTGGCAGCCCCGTCAGCTGATCGTGGCGGGCAAGATAATCGAGGCTTTCCCGCTCCCTGGACAAGCCGTCACGCAGCAGGTGATTCATGAATTCGTACAACACCACCACCACCACGACCATCAAGCAGGAAAGGGAAAGGCAGATCGTTTGGGCCGTATTGTAATTCGCCGGCACCACGATCTGCGGAAAGTGGTAGCCCTTTCGATAGAGGAGCAAAAGCACCAACCAGGTGGCACAGACCACCACGGTCCAGTACAAGCCTGCCCGAGTTCCTGAGGTCACACCCAGCAATACCGGCAGCAATATAAACAGTGAGAGCCCAGGCGTTTCTATCCCCCCCGTCTGTGAAGCAGTTTGAAAAAATACGGCCCAAAGAAAAACCGCATACAGGTTTGCCGCCAGAGACCGGGAACTGAAAACCCGCAGTACGATAATGCAGATTACGGAGCCCAGCCCCATCATCACAATCAGGTGATTCGCTAACTGGCCGCCCTCTGGTGACAGGGAGATCAGTCGGGGCAACCACAAATAGATCGAACAAAGGCTGGTAAAGAGGCTAAACATGACAATCACGAGCACCCGGGAACGCAGGGTTTCGTGGTGGTTGCGCCGGCACTCCGGGGGGATGATACTGTCGGCGAGCGATGCGATACCGGACTTGAATCGGTTGTACGGGGAAATCCGTCTTGCGGGTAAGCCTTCCATAGCTAACAAGTATAGCCAAGCCATTCCCAAGCGGCCGAACCAGCGCACGTTCTCGCCAAGCTACCGGCGCTGGCGAACACAGTGGGAGCCTGCTGTCGAGTCTTCCGAGCTAGTGCTTCAGAGCTGCTGCGAGGCGGCTGCACTGCGCGTGGCGGAAGCAATCCACAGTGTGATCGTTAACCATGCCCATGGCCTGCATGAAGGCATAGCAAATGGTGCTGCCAACGAATTTAAAACCTCGCTTTTTGAGGTCTTTACTCATCGCGTCTGATTCGGGGGTATTGGCCGGCACTTGCTCCAGGCTTTGCCAATGGTTCTGAATGGGTTGCGAGCCCACGAACTGCCAGATGTAGTCACCAAAGCTCCCGTACTGCTGTTGCACCTGGAGGAAGGCGCGGGCATTGCTTACAGCCGCATTGACTTTGGCCCGGTTACGCACAATCGCCGGGTTTTGCAAACGGTCCGCGATATCGGCGGCACTGAATGCAGCCACCAGGGCGGGGTCAAAGGCCGCGAACAGCTGGCGATAGCCCTCCCGCTTGTTCAAAATCGTCGACCAACTCAAGCCAGCCTGGGCGCCTTCGAGCAGCAGGAACTCGAACAGTACGCGGTCATCATACTGCGGAACTCCCCACTCCCGGTCATGGTAGGCGAGGTAGAGGTCGGAACCCCCGGCCCACTTACAGCGGGCTGTCATACTGCAACCGGCGAGTTCGATCTGCCCTTATGTCAGGCATTTTGAAGATCGACTTCCCAAACCACCGGTGCCGGCAGCTCGGTCTCAAGAAAACGGCGGTAACGTTCCTCGATTTTATCGCGCTTGAGCTTCATGGTCGGCGTCAGCAGCTCGTTTTCCACCGACCAGGGGTGGCTGGCGACAATAACCGCATCGATCCGCTGATGCGACTCAAGCTGACTATTAACCTGCTCCAGGGTCTTCTCAAGGCGCTGCTGGGCATCCTCCTGCCGCGGCTTGACCATCTCACTAAGCACCACGAGCACCAGGGGTTGCTTGCGGCCGGAGCCGAGCACACAGACCTGCTCGATCTCGGGGTTGACGCCAAACAGGCTTTCGATGGGCACCGGGGAAACATACTTACCCTTGGCGGTCTTGAATTGCTCCTTGACCCGACCGGTAATTTTGAACGAACCATCAGCCGCCAGCTCTGCCTTGTCGCCGGTCCGGAACCAGCCGTCGACAAAAGACTCAGCGGTTGCCTCGGGGTTGTTATAGTACTGCTTGAATATCGAAGCCCCGCGAATCAGCATTTCGCCTGCATCCGACAGCTTCATCTCGACGCAGGGCACCGGAACACCGATAGTGCCCAGCCATTCCTCGTTGAACGGGTTATTGCCGCAGGCCAGCCCCGAGGTCTCGGTCATTCCCCAGCCCTCACTGATATTGATTCCCAGGTGCGCAAACCATTTTAAGATAGAAGGCGAAATGGGAGCCGATCCGGAGCCGAAAACCCGCGTTTCGGCGAAGCCCAGTCCATCCCGGATCATGTTCACCACCCCATCGCGCTGGGCCGGGTCGTCGAGCAGAGCTTGCAGGGTGTCATCCGGAATCTTAGCCAGAATCTGGGCCTGAAACTTGGCCCACAGGCGCGGCACGGAAACGAACAGCGTGGGTCGTGCATGCTTGACGTCGTCGAGAAAGGTCGCGAGGGATTCGGTAAAGAAAATGTCACCGGTTTTATAAAGACTCGGCAACTCGACCACGCAACGCTCTACAATGTGTGCCAGCGGCAGGTAGGAAACCACTCGAAGGTCATCGCCAACGGGGTTCAGGGTCGTCGCGAAATAGGCTGAGGCCGCGACGTTATCATGGCTGAGCACCACGCCCTTGGGTAGCCCGGTGCTGCCCGACGTGTAAACCAGGGTGAAAGTATCCTCGGGCCCGGGGTCAGCAAGCTCCGGCAAGGGTTGGTACTGCTCCAGCCAGTCGTTCCATTGCTGCTGGGCCGGGGCGCCGGGGTAGGGAAAAGCGATGCTCAGGATATCGTCACCGATTGCGGCGGTCGCGGCTTCGACGCTGTCGAGTTTGCCGACAAAGACTGCTTTCGATCCGCTGTGTGACAGCACGTGGCGAATCGTCGCTTCACCGGCGGTGGAATATATCGGTACGCTGACCAGGCCGGCCATCATGATGGCAAAGTCTGCGACAAACCATTCTGCGCTGTTTTTCGCCAGGATAGCAACCCGGTCTCCAGGCTGCAGGCCATGAGCGAGTATACCACTGGCAATGCGTCGTGCCTGATCGTCTACCTGAGCCCAGGTAAGGGTGCGCCATACGCGGCCCTCGGGTTGGTGAAGGTAGGCTTTGTCGGGATGCCGGGCAACATTTTCGACAAACTGTTGCAAGGGTAACTTGTATTCCATCGCTTCTTTCCCCTTAGTGACTCTTTTGTTTATTGTACGGCCTGTGCTAGACCACAGCAGTAGCCACAGATGTTTCCAGATGCCCGGTGCTCGCCGGATCGGCGCAGCACGAATCGCAATAGTCCAGTATCACTAACTCCCCGTCAATGCTGCACTGCGCTTGCGCGCCGCAAGAACATACAGAAACTCGAGTGCCAGGGTGGCCGCTGCAAGGGACGTTATCTCGGCATGATCATAGGCCGGCGCGACTTCGACCAGGTCGATGCCCACGATGTCAATGGACGTAAGGCCGCGCACCAGTTTCAAGGCAAAATCCATACTGATGCCGCCACATACCGGGGTTCCTGTTCCCGGTGCAAAGGCCGGGTCGAGGCAATCGATATCGAAGCTCACATAACACGGATTGCTGCCGATCACGCTGCGGATTTCCTCGAGGGCTCGCTCCGAGCCATGATCATTAAGCCAAGCGGCGTCGAGCACGGTAAACGGATGGCCCATCCGGGTGTAGTCGGTTCGGATACCCACCTGCACCGAGCTGTCGGCCAGCAGCAACCCTTCCTCGAGGGCATGGTGAAACATGGTCCCGTGGTCGTAGGCGCTGCCATTGCTGTAGGTATCGGTGTGGGCATCGAAATGCAGCAACGCTACCGGGCCATGTTTTCGCGCGTGCTCCCGCAGCAACGGCAGGGCGATAAAATGATCACCACCCAGTGCCAACAGGGTTTTACCGGCGGCGAGTACTCTGGCGGCGTGCTGCTGGAGCGCGTCGATCATCGACGGCGACTCACCGGGCTTAAAACCCAGGTCGCCGTAATCAATCACACCGAGGACGTCGAAAGCCTGGAAGTCCCAGGGCCAACGCGTGGTTTCCCAGGCCAGCCCCGCAGACGCCGCCCTGATGGCAGCCGGGCCGAACCGGGCCCCCGGCCGGTGGGTCGTTGCCAGATCGAAGGGAACCCCGGTGACGACCACGTCTACCTCCGGGTTATCCAGTCGCTTGCTGTACTTACGCCGCATGAAACTGAGAACCCCCGAGTACATGGGCTCGTCGACAACACCAAGGACGGAGTCGCCAGACACCGCCTGGTCGGTTGCGCTCGCAACACTGCGATTAGGCTTGGACATTGGTTTTACTCCTCTGGGTGGCTAGCCCTGACTAGCAGCACACCGAGTGCTGGCATCCGTGTTCACTGCGTTGGTGTTCAATCTGAACCGTGGTGTGGCCGATATCGAAACGCTGAAACAACTGGTCCCGCAGCTCGCGTAAAAACCGGTCCTGGTTGACCGTCCGGGGCATGATCAGATGTACCGTAAGCACCACGTCGGTGGTACTCACTGACCAAATATGAAGATCATGCAAATCCTCAACTCCTGGCGTGCTTCGTAACCAGGCCTCGACCTCCGCAGCGTCGACCCTCGTCGGCACCATGTCCAGTAGCAACACCACCGACTCTTTCAGCAGGCCCCAGGTGGCGACGACGATAATCAGTACTACCAGCAGACTGATCGCCGGGTCGAGCCAAAGCCAGCCGGTCAGCAGTATCAGCATCCCCGCGATCACAACTCCCAAAGAGATCGCGGCGTCGGCCGCCATGTGTAGAAACGCCCCACGAATATTCAGGTCACGCTTGCGGTCACGCAGGAATAAAAGCGCCGTGGCGGTATTGACAATGACACCAAGGGCCGCAACAGCGATCATTAGCTGACCGTCGACAGGATTGGGCGCACCCATGCGCTGCAATGCCTCCCAGCCTATCGCCCCCATGGTCATCAGCAACAACAGTGCGCTCAGTAACGAAGCCAGTATCGTCGCCCGCCGAAAACCGTAGCTTCGCTGACGGGTGGGAGGGCGTGTCGCCAGCCAAGCAGCTGACCAAGCCAGCAACAGGCTTAGCACATCGCTGAGATTGTGCCCCGCATCCGCCAACAGGGCCAGCGAACCTATTGCCAGGCCTACCCCGGCTTCCAGGAAGACGTAGGCGAGGTTTAACCCAACCCCGATGGCAAACATCCGATTGTAGTGGGCGGTACCACTGCCGTGATCGTGATGGTGGTGGTGTCCGATCATGCCACCAACCTACCCGTCACGCCCCCGTGCGCCTGGCCTCCAACAGCACCAGCAGCGACTGATTGGAGGGCTGCTGCAGGGCAACGGGGGCTGCCGTCGGGAAACCGTCGTCCTCTGGTCACCACCATTACCTACTAAATCAGTAGCCTGCGCACATCGGCGAGGATCAGGCCGAGGTCGTGCATGAAGCGACCCGCCACAGCACCATTGATGGCTCGATGATCGTAGGCAAGGGTCAAGGGCAGCATTTTACGGGGCTTGAATTTCTTGCCATTCCAAACCGGCTTCACCGTCAACCTCGACACCCCCAGTATGGCAAGTTCGGGCGCGTTGATTATCGGCGTAAATCCGGTACCGCCAATATTGCCAAGGCTGGAAATCGTAAAGCACCCACCCTGCATATCTTCGCGCTTCAATTTGCGCCCCTTGGCGCGAAGCGCAAGCTCGTTAGATTCCTGCGCCAGCTCCGACAGGCTTTTTTTATCGACATCCCGTAACACCGGTACCAACAGGCCCGAGGGCGTATCCACCGCCACCCCGATATGGACATACTCCTTGAATATCAAGTGCTCGCCATCCGGGTGCAGGGATGCATTGAACACGGGATTTTTTTGCAATGCAGCGGCACAGGCTTTCAGCAGAAAGGGTAGCGGTGTCAGTTTGACGCCCTGCTGCTCCATTTCTTGTTTCATATCGGCGCGAAATTTTTCCAGCGCAGTGACGTCCACCTCGTCGAACTGGCTCACCCGCGGTATGTTCAACCAGCTGCTGTGCATATTAGCGGCTGTCAGCTTTTGCACCGATGTCATCGGCTCGACCCGAACCGACCCGAATTTGCTGAAATCCACCGCCGCAGGCGGTGCCACGGGCAGCGCGGAGCCACTGGCAACTTTCGCCATGCCCTCCCTGACGTGGTTTTGCAGGTCTTCTTTCAGAATTCGACCGGACGGGCCTGTCCCGGTAACCCCCGCCAGGTCGACACCCAGTTCCCGGGCCATTTTCCTGACCGCGGGACCAGCATGGACGGCGGCGCGGGAGGCTTCAGGCTTGTCACCTTTACCAGCAACGGGGGCCTTCGGCGCAGCTGCGGGTGCCGGGGGTTCAGGCTCGGCTTTGTTGCCTTGCTCGGTTGCCCCAGCTGCGACCTCGGTCTCCCCGGAGGCCGGGCTCAGCGCGACATCGGATTGCTGCACCAGAAGTGTGAGCATGGGGTCGCCATGGCTGACCTTATCCCCCACTTTCACGGCCACCGAGCTGATCTTGCCCGATCTTGGGGTGGGGATTTCCATCGATGCCTTGTCGGTCTCCAGCACCAGGACGATGTCACCCTCCTGTAACTCATCTCCGGGTGCCACCGGCACTTCGATCACTTCGGCGGCAACATCATCCCCGAGCTCCGGTACTTCCACAGTGAACTCCGAGTCGCCGGACGCTCCCGCATCGGTCGCAGCGCCCGGGCTTGCAGCGCTGGCAGCATCCTGCTCGTCGACCGCGGGTTCTGCCGGGGGGGTATCGGCGGACTTTGCTGCGGCCTGATCTGCCACATCGCCTTCATCACTGGCGGTATCAATCTGCGCGAATACGTCCCCGCTGGACAGCCTGTCGCCGACTTTGACGTCGATCGCGCTCATAACGCCAGCGAAGGGGCTGGGTATTTCCATGGCAGCCTTGTCAGATTCCAACACTAGCAGGATGTCTTCCTGCTGCACCGGGTCTCCGACTGCCACAAGGATCTCCACGATTTCGAGTGCTTCCTCGCCGCCCAAATCCGGTATTTTTATTGCTTCGGTGGTCACAACGTTGTCCCTTTTCTGGCCCAACAAATAGCTACCTGGGGCTAACTGTAAAGTGGATCTGCCCTGTCTGGCTTGATACCAAAGCGCTTGAGGGCCTCGCTAACAAGCCGGGCTTCAACCTTGCCTTCATCCGCCAGCGCCTTGAGTGCAGCCACCACAATGAAATAGCGATCCACCTCGAAAAAGCTTCTCAATTTGGCCCGCGTATCGCTTCGGCCAAAGCCATCGGTGCCCAGGGACACGAAACGCCCCGCAATAAATGGTGCCAGTTGGTCGAGATAAGCTTTAACGTAATCGGTTGCGCCTATCACTGGAACGGATGCGGGGGCCAGCGACTCCAGTTGCTGCTGCAGGTAGCTGGTCTTTGGCGCCTCCTCCGGGTTGAGCATATTCCAGCGCAGGCACTGGTGGCCATCGCGGGCCAGCTGGTTGACGCTGGTCAGGCTCCAAACGTCGGCCTCGACGCTGAAGTCCGCGCGCAGCATGTCCGCCGCCGCCCTCACCTCGCCCAGAATGGTTCCGGCGCCAAGTAACTGAACGCGCTGTTCGGCGCCCTCCCGTGCGCGCTCAAGGGGATAAATCCCGCGCACGATACCTTCCTGACAATCCACCGGCATTTCGGGCTGCCGGTAGTTTTCGTTCATCAGGGTGATGTAGTAAAAGCAGTTCTCCTTTTTCTGGTACATCTTTTCCAGGCCATGCTGCATGATAACCGCCAACTCGTAACCGTAGGCGGGGTCGTAGGAAAGGCAGTTGGGAACCAGATTGGCCATGACGTGGCTGTGACCATCCTGGTGCTGCAGGCCCTCACCATTGAGCGTGGTCCGCCCTGCTGTGGCCCCCATCAGAAAGCCCCTGGCCTGAGCGTCTCCCGCCGCCCAGATCAGGTCCATGACCCGCTGGAAACCGAACATGGAATAGAAAATATAAAACGGCACCATGGCATAGTGGTTGTTGCTGTAAGACGTCGCGCAAGCCATCCAGGCTGCCAGCGAGCCCGCTTCGTTGATGCCCTCTTCCAGAATCTGGCCTTTTTCATCTTCCTTGTAAAACATGACCTGGTCTGCGTCATGCGGGGTGTAGCGCTGCCCCACCGAGGAATAGATGCCCAGTTGGCGAAACATACCTTCCATGCCGAAGGTACGCGCCTCATCCGGTACGATCGGCACGATGCGCGGCCCGATATGCTTGTCTTTGGTCAACGTGGAAAGCATTCGAACAAAGGCCATGGTGGTTGAGATGCTGCGCTCACCGCTGCCCTTTAGCTGGGTCGAAAACGCGTCCAGCGAGGGTACCTGCAGGGACTCAAAATCCGTCCGCCGGGTCGGGATGGGGCCACCGAGGGGCTCACGCTGTTTGCGCATGTACACCATTTCCGGGCTATCGGGTGAGGGGCGATAATAGGGCACGGTTTCGAGCGCTTCATCGGAAAGCGGCACGCCGAACCGATCACGGAATTTGCGCAGGCTGGCCATGTCGAGTTTTTTCAGCTGGTGGGCTTCGTTCTGGGCCTCACCCGCCGGCCCCATGCCGTAGCCTTTGACCGTCTGTGCCAGTATTGCCGTGGGTTGTCCCTGGTGATTCACCGCCTCATGGTATGCCGCATAGATCTTGTAGGGGTCGTGACCGCCTCGGTTGAGGTACATGATATCGTCGTCAGACAGATCCTTGACCAACTCCAGCAGTTCGGGGTACTTGCCAAAAAAGTGCTTGCGGGTATACGCACCACCATTGGCTTTGTAATTTTGCAATTCGCCGTCGCAGACCTCGTTCATGCGGCGCTGCAGGAGGCCGGTTTCATCACGCTCGAGCAACACATCCCAGTGCCGCCCCCAGATCACCTTGATGACGTTCCAGCCGGCACCACGAAAAATGCCCTCGAGCTCCTGGATGATTTTACCGTTGCCCCGAACCGGCCCATCGAGGCGTTGCAGGTTGCAGTTGACCACGAATATCAGGTTGTCCAGTTGCTCCCGCCCCGCCAGCGAAATCGAGCCCAGGCTCTCTGGCTCATCGGTTTCGCCATCACCGAGGAAACACCAGACCTTCCTGCCCTGGCTTTCGACCAGGCCACGTTTGGCCTGGTATTTCATGATGTGGGCCTGGAATATCGCCTGAATCGGCCCCAGCCCCATGGATACCGTCGGGAACTGCCAGTAATCCGGCATCAGCCAGGGGTGCGGATAGGATGACAGCCCTACCCCATCGACTTCACGGCGGTAATTATCGAGTTGGTCTTCCGAGAGCCGGCCTTCAAGATAAGAGCGCGCATAAATGCCCGGGGCACTATGCCCCTGGAAATAGATCAGATCGCCCGGGCGTTCAGGCTCCGACGCCCGGAAAAAGTAGTTAAAGCCCACATCATAGAGGGTGGCGCTGGAGGAAAAAGAGGAGATGTGACCACCGAGGCCTTCGTTGTTGTCGTTTGCCCGCATCACCATCGCCAGCGCATTCCAGCGAATCAGGGAGCGAATCCGCCGCTCCATAAAGAGGTCCCCGGGCATGGACTTTTGCTGTGTGGGCGCAATGGTATTGCGATAGGGCGTCACGATAGCCGGCGGCAACTCGATGCCAATATCCACGGCGTGCTCGGCCAGCCGGGCGAGCAAATAGGCCGTGCGGCCCTTGCCGGCGTGATCTGCCAGCGAATCGAGTGCATCCAGCCACTCCCTGGTTTCCACAGGATCTATATCTTCACGCATGCCGCCTCCTCAAACCTGCAAACACCCAGAGCAAATCGTAGATTCGGAATCACTATATACCAGTGGATCCCGGCGGGGAAGTTACCCTACCGGCGCAAAACAACCGATAGTGGCTCAACAGCGGCAGTTGCCGTCAGGGTGCAGGGCGCGGTCGCCCGGTTAGGAAGAGAGAAAACTTTCGTACTCGGGTTGGGTTGCCGGGTGCTCCTGGGAGTGGCGCCGGTCCCGGGGTGGGACCAGAGCTTTCAGGGCGAAGATAGCGGTGCGGGGCGAAGCGTCATCTCAACCCGCTGGTTGCGCGCGGCAATGCGATTCCAGTCCCCGGCCTGGGGGATGTCAGTGTCGCCCGGGTAGGCGGCAAGGGGCTCAAACACGCCGACCGGTACCAGCTTAATGGTTATCGGGCCAGCATCGCCGTTGAGTCTTTCCACGAAATGCCTGAAATCGAGGCTTTGACTACTCGCCAGAGCCTGGGCTTCGCCGGGCTCGTAGCCGATGATATCGCATTGCTCGATGGGCAAGGTCGGATCGGGCAACACTGCCCTGCCAGTATCCGCATACACTCGACAGAATTCGCCAACATGGGTCCGCAGTTCGATCTCGGCACCGACTTCCGCCAATTGCAAAACACGAACAAGCTGCTCCAGGTTCGACTTGCGATCAGCGTCGAAGGGAATCTCGCCGAACGCAAATTGCTGCTGCTGGTTGCCCAACTTTTCCAACGCATCGAGCAATGCCGCCTGATCGACTTCGATACCATTACCGGGTTTGAACCACATGGCTGCGAGCACCGCTGACAATAGCAAAACCGCCCCCAGTAAACCCCGGCGTCGGCGCCGAAGCTGCGCCCTTCGGGAGCGACTGCTGGCGGGCGTGGGCAAAAACGACTCGGCTTCTGGCGATGGAACCTGCTCAACGCTGACCCGGGAAGTGCCGGAGGGCGCCGCCGTTTGCTCACTGGCTTCTGCAGGCCCGGCCTGCTGGGCTGGGGCATCAATGGGTTGCAGCTCATTGATGACTCCAAGCAAAGCCGTTTCGGTGGCAGGCTTTTCCAGCACACCCACAGCCCCGAGCGCACGGGCCTGGCCGATATACACTTCACCACCCTTGGAGGTGTGCATCACGACCGGAATTGCCGCCAGGCGCGACTGCCGCTTGATGGCCTTGACCACATCGAAACCATCCATACCCGGCATCATATGGTCCAGAAAGATCAAATCGGGTCGCCTGGCTTTGAGGTATTCCAGGCACTCCTCACCAGAGCCGACCTTGTCGCTGGTAAAACCGTTGCGCGCAAGCATTTTTTCCAGCAGTGCCGCCGATGTGCGGGAGTCATCAACCACCAAAGCATGACTCAAGCGCCGTCGCGGTTGGCCGCCGTCAGCAAGCTGCTCCCTGCACGCCCAACGAGGTAACTGGGGCGCAGCGCCAGCGGTCAAGCGGGCATTGTTGACACCGGGAACGGGATTCATCGGATCGGCACGGGATGCCTCGGCCAGATGTTCCTCTGTGATGGCCGGCATGGAGACTGTAGTCGCGGTTCGAGTGCCGCGTTCAGGTTGGGTACGAATGTACTGGAGCAGGTCGATCACGTCGGTCTCCGCTGCCGGCTTCTGCAGCACGTTAACAGCACCGAGCGCTTTGGCCTGGCCTTTGTACATGGCACCACCCCTGGATGTGTACATGACGATGGGAATTGATGCCAGCCGTGGCTGAACCTTGATCGCCTTGACCGCCTCGAAACCATCCATCCCCGGCATCATGTGATCCATAAAAATGATGTCCGGACTGGTGCCGGTGAGGTAGCTCAAACACTCTTCCCCGGATGACACCTTGTCACTGCTCAGCGCACAGCGGGCCAACATTTTCCCGAGCAATGCTGCGGAGGTTCGCGAATCATCAACAATCAGGGCATGACTCAATCCCATCTGTGCTGCTCTACTCACTATTTATCTACTACCTCGCCACTACCTGAAGGTATGCGGCACGCGCGGTTAAACTGTCGATTCAACATCGGGCCGACCACAAGCCCGCCCCGCAGGGTATGCCTGTGCTGGAGACGCGCTGACTCCCGAATGAATCGGAGATGCCTTCAACAAATCTAGCAATGCTTCCCCGATCCGTCGATTGGATATTGGCCAGAACGCCGAGAACTCGACATCTTCGGGCAATGGCTCCGGCTGATAAGCCCGAGGCGGGCGCCTGCCGCCCGTAAATGCGAGAACGGGAGCACTTATTCGAGCCAATTATTACTATACTCACTGTAGACGAGGTCGTACTTTGCCGTGCCTAGGGAGAAGTGCCACCCAAATAAGTGGATTGGCTGGGTTTCAGCCCGGGTTGTTTCGCGCAGTGGTCATTGGGATAACGAATAATGTGTGGGTTTGCGGGAATTCTCAACCTGGGTCGGCACCTGTCGACGGCGCCCTCGACGGCGCTACTGCGGGAAATGGGCGAAAAAATCGTTCACCGCGGCCCCGATGAGGAGGGGGTCTATTCGAGCGGGGCATTCGGCTGCGTCCACCGACGTCTGAGCATCATAGATCTGGAAACCGGTAAACAGCCGATGCGAAGCCAGGACCAGAACCTGGTGCTGGTTTTCAATGGAGAGATTTTTAACTATATCGAGCTTCGCAGTCAGCTTGCGACTGAAGGCTGCCATTTTGCCACCCATTCAGATACCGAAGTCATTCTTCACCTCTACCAGAAGCACGGCCCGGACTTTGTCCAGTACCTCAACGGCCAATTTGCCATAGCGCTTTGGGACGAGCGGCTGCAGCAGCTGCTTCTGATTCGCGATCGGGTTGGTATCTGCCCGCTCTTCTATACCGTCGACCAGGGCCGGTTCGTGTTCGGCAGCGAAGTCAAAGCCATCAAGCCGGCACTGAAAAACGGGTTGTCGCTTTCAGCGGTGGCACTGGACCAGATCTTTACTTTCTGGGCGCCCCTATCACCCCACACAATCTTCGACAACGTTTTCGAGGTGCCCCCTGGCAATATGCTTCTGGTGACGAGTACCACCAGCAAGTTGATCCAGTACTGGGACTGGGACTACGACACCGAGCCGGCTGAGGCGAGCGAGGATCAGCTGATCGGCGAATTTCACGATCTGCTGGTTGATGCCACCTGCGTCCGCCTGCGGTCGGACGTGCCCGTTGGCGCCTACCTGTCGGGAGGTCTGGACTCCTCGTCGATAGTTGCACTGATTCACAGGTACTCAAACGTGCCCCTGCGAACGTTTTCGGTGAACTTCGACCAGCAAAACTTCGACGAGGCCGACTTCCAGCAGGCCCTGACCCGGCAACTGCAAACTGAACACTCGAGTATTCAGGTGCAGGCAGACGATATCGCAGGCTCATTCCGGGATACTGTTTATCACACCGAGACGCCAATACTCAGAACCGCTCCGGTTCCCATGGGCCTGTTGTCCGGGCTGGTCAGAGCCAACGGCTTTAAGGTGGTACTGACGGGCGAAGGCGCCGATGAAGTGCTCGGTGGCTACGATATCTTCAAGGAGGCCAAGGTCAGGCGTTTTTGGGCACGCAATCCGGATTCACTGTGGCGGCCGCTATTGCTGAAAAAACTATACCCCTACCTGAACCTGCCCGGCGGCAACGACAATGTTTATCTCAAGTCGTTTTTCGGTCAGGCCCTGGAGACACCGGAACTGTTATACTTTTCCCACGTCCCTCGCTGGACCACAACCGCAAAAGCCAAGCGTTTTTTTTCGGATGCGATGAATGATCAACTCCAGGGCAAGGCCATGCAGGCATTGCTGGATTCACTGCCGGCAAAAGTCGGGACTTACCACGCTTTCAATCGCGCACAATATATCGAGAGCAAGACCTTGATGTCAGGCTACTTGTTGAACAGCCAGGGCGACCGCATGTTGCTGAAAAACTCGGTCGAGGGTCGATTCCCGTTTCTGGACCACCGCATTATAGAATTTGCCAACAAACTGCCGCCAAAAACCAAGATGAAGGCGATGAACGAAAAGTACATACTTAAAAAGGCGATGGCACCCTACCTGCCAGCTGAAATTATCAGTCGTTCCAAGCAACCCTATCGCGCTCCCGATATCAACACCGGGAGTAACCCCCTGGCAGCGGAGCAATTCCGCTACTACCTTTCGGATTCGTTAATGCGCGAAGCCGGCTTTTTCTCACCGGAGCGCGTGTCGCTGCTCCTCAAGAAAGCCGGCAAGGGCAGGCCCCTGTCAACTGCGGAGTCCCAGGCCTTAACGGGAATCCTCAGCACCCAGATCGTTTACGACAGCTTTGTTAAACACTAAATTTCAGGAATTACATGGTATGGAAGAAATGCGAGGCGTCCTGCGCACGTTTATCCTCGAAAACTACCTGTTCACCGACGATCAGGCAGCCCTGGGAGACGACGATTCGTTCCTTGATAACGGTATCCTCGACTCGATGGGCGTTTTGGAATTGATCTCGCTGTTGGAGGACGATTTATCGATCCCCGTGGAAGGCGATGAAGTGGTGCCGGAAAACCTCGATTCGATCAACAAGGTACTCGCCTTTATCAAGACCAAGTCCCATTAACCGTCAGCGGATAGTGCTCCCACCTGCCATGGCCTTGGTCGTTTACCCGTCGAGGAGTTTTTAATGAATATCCGGCGCCTGTTGCAGGACAGTTTGACCATCGCCTGCGCCCAGCATCCCGAGAAAACAGCCGCAATCTTCGAGGGCGTGGCATACAGCTATGCCGACCTGTTCAGGGAGAGCCAGAACATCGCGCGGCACCTGCGCAGCCGCGGGTGCCAGCGCGGTGACCGCTGTGCCATTTTTCTTGAGAACTCCTGGAACGTATTGCCCTCGGTGTACGGCGTGCTGTACGCGGGCGGAACCTTTCTCATAGTCAATCACCTGACGAAGCAGGACAAGCTGTCTTATATCCTCGATGACTGCAAGGCTTCGTTTCTGCTTTCAGACACCATGGTCTCCCGCCACTTTATTCCCGCAGTAAAGGGCAATTGCCATCTGCGGGAGATTATCTACGCCGGAGATCCCATCGAGCCATTCAGCCCCATCCCATTGACCCGGTTCGATGAGATTCATGCCCTTGCCCCCAAGGACCCCCCAACCCTGCCCTGTGAGTCGATAAACCTGGACCTCGCCGCACTCATTTACACCTCGGGCAGTACGGGTGATCCAAAGGGCGTGAAGATGACCCACCAGAACATGGTCTTCACCAGCGACAGTCTGTTGGAGTACCTGCGCCTGGAACCCGATTCCCGCATCCTGTGTTTCCTGCCCTTCGCCTTCGACTACGGCTTGTACCAAATACTCATGGCGGTGCGACTGGGTGCCAGTATCGTCATCGGCAAATCCTTTGCCTTTCCCGCCCAGGTCTTCGAGCAGCTGCGAGCCTCCCAGGCAACCGTGTTTCCCGGCGTACCCACGGTATATTCAACCCTTATCAACACCTACCAAAAGGCGCCTTTCAGCCTCCCATCCGTGACCTGTGTGACCAACACCGCCGCGGCGCTACCGGCGGACTATATCCCCACGCTAAAGAAGATCTTTCCCAATGCGCTGCTATTCAAAATGTACGGCTTAACGGAATGCAAACGCGTGTGTTACCTCGAGCCCGAGCTGATCGACAGCCACCCACATTCAGTGGGCAAAGCCATTCCGGGTACCGAGGTGATGCTACTCAACGCCAACATGGAACCGGTGACGGCCCACGAAGAAGGGATTCTCTACGTTCGGGGCGCCCATGTGATGCAGGGCTACTGGAACAAGCCGGAGCAAACTCGCCAGATGCTGATCACCGGCATTTGGCCTGACGAAGCCGTACTCTGCACCCACGACCGATTCACCATGGATGAGGACGGTTTCCTGTATTTCCGGGGGAGAACTGACGATATCATCAAGGCGCGGGGTGAGAAAGTCAGTCCGGTGGAAGTTGAAAATGCACTCTACAGTATCGCCGGTGTGCGTGAGGCTGCGGTGATCGGCCTCCCCGATCCCGTCGAGGGGGAGTACATCAAGGCTTTCGTGTCGCTGGAGCCGGGGTGCGAATTGCAGGCCCGGCAATTGCGTCAGCATTGCATTGCCAAGCTGGAAAACTTCATGGTTCCGCGGGAGGTGGTTATCATGGCTGAACTACCCAAAACCGACACCAACAAAATTTCTAAAAAGGCACTGCGCTAAATGCAGGACATCAATGATTGTCTCTATCAGCAACTCGCCGCCAAACTCAAGGCACAACTGCAGCTGTTGCCCGATAAGCCGGAAGAAACCGTCGATGCCTGCCTCAGGGCACTATGGGCCCACGCAGCGGGGTTCCCGGTCGCTGTCAGTGCGGCAGCCGATGTCGCACTCCGGGATCTGTCCGCCAAACAGCGGGACCGTTTGCAAGCCGCGGTAAAAGAGCGGCTCAGCGGAGTTCCCCTTGCCCATATCACCGGTCGACAGGAGTTCATGGGTATCGAACTGCTTGCCGGCAAGTCTGCGCTGATTCCCCGCCGGGAAACCGAAATACTTGGCGCTCTGGCGCTTGGGACTATCGACGAGATCTCCCTCCGGGTGGACCAGCCGCTGGTCATCGATGTGTGCACCGGATGTGGCAATCTGGCGCTGGCACTGTTGAAGCATCGACCCGGAATTCAGGTTTGGGGGGCAGACCTGTCGGAGGATGCCATAGCCCTGGCCCGCGAAAACGCCGTTCACCTTGGGCTGGACTCGCAGATAAAATTCTTGGCCGGGGATTTGCTGGCGCCCTTCAACAGTCCTGATTTTCGCCACCGGGTCGATCTGATCACCTGCAATCCGCCCTACATCCTCAGCTCCAACCTGAAAACGATGGCACCGGAAATCGCCGAGCACGAGCCTGAAATGGCCTTCAACGGTGGCCCTTTTGGTATCAAGATACTCGACCGGGTCATCAAGGAGTCTGCCCAATACCTCAAGCCCGGCGGTTGGCTATGCCTTGAACTCGGCGCCGGACAGGGCCCTTTTGTCGAAAAACGCATCACCAGGAGCGGCCTCTACTGCGGTGTCGACGTTGCCCATGATAAGCAGCAGGTCGTCAGGGCACTGAGGGCCCGTTTGAAAGAGCAGTAATCAACGACACCAAGCACCTCGCATACTCCAAGGATACAGGCGCAGCATGAAGGCAGAAGCTCTCTCGATACTGGATTTTGACCAGCAGCAGGTGGTCTCCGACATTTGCGATACGGTTCGCCAGTTGCTGCGATCACAATTGCATCGGCGTGGATTATTGGTCGCCATATCGGGGGGTATCGACAGTGCAGTCTCGGCTGCCCTTGCGGTCGAGGCCATCGGCAAGGGCAAGGTGTATGGCCTGCTGTTGCCCGAGCGTGACTCCGCCAGCACCAGCCTCAGTAACGGGGAGATCCTGGCTCAACACCTGGGAATCGAGTACCTCACCTTCGACATTGCGCCCACCCTCGAAGCCATTGGCTGCTACCAATGGCGTGATGATGCCATTCGCACCTTGTTTCCCCGCTATACATCGGCATGGAAAAGCAAGATTGCGATCCAGGGGGGCATGGATGGGCAGATCAGTACTTTCAAGCTTATCGTTGAGGATCCCGCCGGAACCCGGCAGGAGAAGACCATGCCGTTGAACGCCTACCGCACCGTAGTCGCCGCCACCAGCTACAAGCAGCGTGTCCGCAAAACGGTGGAGTACTTCCACGCCGACAGACTCAATTATGCCGTGGTCGGCACGCCAAACAGACTGGAATACGATCAGGGGTTTTTCGTAAAAAATGGCGACGGCTCGGCTGACCTGAAGCCCATTGCCCACCTTTACAAAACCCAGGTCTACGCCCTCGCCCGCCACTTCGGCTTGCCTGAAGTCATCTGCAATGCGGTGCCCAGCACCGACACCTACAGCCTTGAACAAGGGCAGGATGAATTTTATTTCGCCCTACCCTATCAACAGATGGACGTCGCGCTATGGTGTTACAGCAACAATAAACCCGCCAGCGCACTCGCCGAGTACCTCGAAATCCCCGTGGGCCAGGCCGAGCTGATATACCGGGACATAGAGCGCAAACGCAGGGCCACGCGCTACCTGCACCTTCAAGCCCAGTTGATGGAGCCAGTTATTCTTTGAGGCCCTGTTGATATCGACGCATCATGGTTGAGGCGCGTCGTTAGAATCCCGCGATCCGCGGAGTCTTTCCGGCTGGCGAGACCAGCTTCAGACCCCCTCCGCATCCGAGTCGCTGATGCTCTGGTACCAGCACTCTGGTGAGAAAATCGCGTCGCCGGGCTGCGCCGACTTGTGATAGACGAAGAGTTCAGAGTCGGGGTTGCGCAGAACAAAACCGGTCTTTTCTGCTGCTTCGGCAGAAACCCTATCACTGAGGGTGATAAGTATTTGCTCGACTTTTGACGCTCGGCAATCCTTCACTACCTGATGGATCAGGCAGGCTAGCAAATCCGTGATCGAGTCATTGGTAAAAATATCCCAGTCGACTATTCTGCCAAGATTTACCGCGTCCTTCGCAAAGTTCCCATCCAGATTATAAATCGCGTATCCCAGTAACTGCTCATCCCTGAACGCGCCTATGACCCGGAAACTCGCCAAGGGGTTTTCTCGGTAGCGCCAGGCCAGGTAGTCTTTTGACCGGTACACTTTTACCGCGCCGAGAAACCCCGGTGTCGCGGGCAGGATTTCAATGAGGTCATCAATGGATGCCAACGCCTCGAAGGTCACTCCGTCCGGGCTGGCAAGCTTGCGCCATTTAAAACGGTAATACCCCCTGAGTACCGCATTGACACCGGGAGATATCAGGGCTGCCAGCGGAGTAGCGGTCTTACTCTTCAAATAGCTGTTGGAGGCCAGCATGAGCTTGTAACCCTGCCGGGCAGGGAGGGCGCGAAAAAGCTTTCGCAACATGCTCCGCGAGTTATCGTTACCACCACACACCAGAATACAATCATAGCGCGCCTGCAAAAACAGGGTCATCCAGGCGCCCAACCCGCGGTTGTCGAACTCAGGATCAACGATGGCATCCATACTTCGGATCGCCGGCTCACACTTATCATGATTGATCAACTCGACGGGCTCGGTTCCCATGGCACCGATGACCACGCCCCGGTACTCGAAAATCCACAGGGTCGACGGGCACCCGGCATGGCTGAAGTATCGCCACTTCAAATAGCCCTCATCGTCAGCATTGATAGCCGCACCAAACACCTGGCGACGCATCTTGCCAACGGCCGGGATATCAGCCTCCGACGCCAGGCGAAAGCTCTGCTCCAGTACCTTCGGCTCGAGGTTGAACGATTTTGCGAGGACTCGGGACAGTCGCTCCAGCTGTTTAGACATAAACAACAGAACTCATAGGTTTATCCAGGCGTTCCCTGACCGGGAAACGCAACAGGACCGCGACAGCAGAAGGCTTGATTCTCCACACTCGGGAAGGCGAGATAATGCCCTATCCTGTCCTGCGTTGGAACCTGCTTTGCGCTCCATAGTGGCGATTAGCCGGAAATTCTTTCGCCGTGATCGACAATGATCGTCTGGCCGTTGATCGCCCTCGAGGCATCGGAGCAGAGGAACAGGGCAACTGAAGCCACCTCCTCGAGAGTGGTCAAGCGTCCGCCGGGAATCTTGCTCAGCACGAGTTCGAGGCGTGCATCCTTATCTGGGAAAGCATTCCAGGCATCGGTCAATACGCTACCGGGTGAGAGCACATTGACCCGCACTTCCGAGGGACTCATTTCTATTGCAAGGTGTCGACAAAAGGACTCGATAGCTCCCTTGGATGCACCGACCAGCGAGTAATTGGGAACCGCCTTATGTGCCCCTTCAGAAGACAGGGCAATGACACTGGCACCCTGGGAAAGAAGGTTTTTTCCACGCGCCATGAGATCGAAAAAGGCCCGGGTATTGAGATTCATGGTCCAGTCCCAGTGCTTCAGTTGTAATTCGCTGAAGGGAGCATGAATGCCGGTGGCGGCACTGTGGATCAGACCATCCAGGGATTTGCCAGCCAGCACCTGCTCGAGCGCGTCGAACAGCTTGTCCATGCCTCTTTCGCGGGACAAATCTGCCCGCACAACGATCAGCCGCTCGCTCCCCAATTCAGTTTGTAGAGTATCGGCACTTTTCTGATCACGAACGTAGTTGGCGATGACCGTCGCACCATCGGCTACCAGCGCCCTGCTGATGGCCGCGCCTATGCCCCGGGTACCCCCGGTTACCAGGATGGTCTTGCCCACAACCGAAAATAGCTGATTCATGCCCCTGCCCTGGCCCTGTTCCAGAAATCCGCCAACAGCGGATCAGTATCAGGCAAGCCAAGCTTGTCATTGCTTTCGAAGGCGAACAATAACTCCGTACTGGCGACTTCCGTACCATCGCGCTCGGTGCTTGCCTCTATTCGCGCCAACCTCGACCGGGATGACAGGATCTTCGCCCTGATCGTCAACAACTCAGCGGGTTTCACCCAGTCGCGAAAAATGGCGTTCTTGATTTGAATCAGCATCGCGGCGTTGTGCTCACCAGTCCGGCTAGACAGGCACAGGCCCGCCGCCTGGCCCATCATCTCGGTCAATAACACACCGGGGACCACGGGGAAATTCGGAAAGTGATCAGCAAAAATCTCCAGCTCCTGCGGCCAGATTCGCTGGCACTCGATACTGTGGCCCGGCTCAAGGGCAATGATTTTATCGACGAATCGGTATCGCATGATTGTGTCTCTGCGCGGAACGAAACTATCGGGGATGGCGACCCCTGCCCTGCCGCTGTTTCGGGTGAACGGCAGCCCTGCAGTAACGTCAGGAGTGACTTCAAAACCTGCCCGTCAACCCCCTCGGGGCTTGATCAAAAATCCGCCAATCGACGGTGACATTAGTGCTTATTATAACCCTGTGAAGCGGCTGCGCGGTGCTAGCTTACCGTATCAACCAGGGCGTCGGCGTCAATCAGGATTTTAAGGATATCGGAGACCTTGGCAAAGGAACTGATGGTTTCCTCTTCGAGAATGATACCGAATCGCTCATCCAGTTCCGCCATCAACAACAAAACCCCCATCGAATCCCACCATTCAAGATTCTGCAGCTCTGTATCAGCTTGAACCTGGTCTTCTGGCGCATTGATAGCAGTGGCAATCATCGACAAGGCCTGCGATGTGGATATTTGACTGTCCGACATGTTCTCTCTCGATTTCCAATACGTTAAACGGCTGGCAGTACCTAAAATATAGGTGAAAACCAGCACTGTTGTAACAGAAACTTTATTCTATCCCTTGAATAGGCCAGTTGCCGGTAATAGCATCGTGACCAGCACACGGTACTCGCATCCTTGTCACTTTAGCCGGTCGCAAACTCACTGTGAAGGAAAACGGTCTCCGGCTTTACCTGCAGTAGCGTTGAGCCCCAGGACAGGCCAACGCCGTATCCCAGAAGCATCGCTGATTCGGCAGACGCAAGGGTTTTGTCGAGATAATGGAGCGTCATGGCCAGGGGCACCGATGGCCCGCCGGCATTACCGTACTTGCCCAGAATGAAGGGCGTTTTGGCGGCGGGCAATCCGCATTTCCTGGCAATGTGGAGCATCATGAACTGGTTTGACTGATGAAATATGAACGCATCGACATCATCGATCCCCTGGCCCATAAGCTCAAGAGTATCCTGGATCAAAAGTGGCACTTTCTGAATTGTGAAATTGAACAGGTTAGCGCCATTCATATGCAGGTAGTTGTCACGGTCCTCCGTCGGACGGGGCTCCCTGAACCCCCGCCCGGGTATAATCAGGTCCCGGTATCCTTTTCCATCCGAGTGCAGGGAAAAACCCCACGGGTCGTCACCCTCCCGCTCCAGCGCGGTCGCCGAGCCGGCGTCGCCAAACAGCAGCGCCGTCGCCCGGTCCCTTGGATAAGTAATCAGGGACGCCGTCTCGCCATGCATCACCAGAACCCGCTTCGTGGCCCCGGTTTGAATCATCATGGAGGCCAGCCAAAGCGCGTAGGGATAGCCGGAGCATCCGAGACCCACATCAAAAGCGGCACATGACATGGGCAGCCCCAGGTCACGGTGGAGCAAGGACGAGGTGCTGGGCAGGAAATAATCCGGCGTCTGGGTTACAAAAATCAGCGCATCGATGGAGTCCGCAGACCATTGCAGTCGCTCCAGTAGTTGTTGCCCCGCCTGCAGGCAGAGATCACTGGAACAGGTGTTCTCCCCCACCACCCGCCTTTGCTTGATACCCGCGATGGTGACAACTTTTTTTACTTCCTGGGGATCGAAGTTGTCGGAGTCCTTCACATTGTCGAAGACTTTGTCGGGAACACAGGTAGCGACGCCTTTGAGCGAGGTTCCACGGAGGATTACTGTAGTCATAGCGTACCTGGCACATTTATCTGAGTTTAGAGCCGCGACCCAATGCTGCTGTTGGCTACCGGGCATCTACCTGCGAGCAAACGGGCGAATCGGGTAGTCCGGGGTTACTTCGCTTCCCGGCAGGTTGTTTCCAATCCTAGACCGATTGAGCCGTGCTGGCCAACCCAAATGACTCCATGCCCGGGGAGGCCAACCCCCCGTGCCCCCTGGGACAAAGCCCCGCGGAAGCCCCGTCAGGGGTAGGCTTGCTGGGGGTGCGCTTGCTTGAACCTGGCGACATTGGAGAGCACGGGCATATCGCCCCAGGCGCCGGGCGCAGGCTTTTGGGCGCCAGCCTGGGTCACCACCAGCGCTCGCCTGGGCACCGGCAAAAAGTTGTCACGATAAAACGCCTGCCACTGCACGAGTTTGACGCGCTCAAGCGCCTGGGTTAGCTGTTCCCGGCGATCAAAACGCTGGTAGTCCTGGCGGATCTGGTCCCAGAAATAGCCGGCTTTACTGTAAAGGTTCTTGTGGGGTCGATTGATCAGGCTCACCAGAGCGCTGCGGTGCTTTTCGAATTCAGCCGGGGTCATCGCTTCGACGGTGCTGCCGAACTGCTGTATCAGCTCCTCACTCGCCCTGACCAGGCTCGCCGGGTCGGCAACCGGTGACTGCACGATAAAGCTGAGTCCGGGCCAGCGTTCCAGCACGGTGGTCGCTGCGTATACCACATAACCCAGCTGCTGCTCTGTGCGCAAGGATTGGTAGTACGGCGTCTGAATGATTTGCCCGGTCAGGCCCATCAGCACCCGCTCATGGTTATCATCGGACCGGCCCTGCACGTAGTAAACGATCGCGGCGTCATCGTGCTCCAGTGTCAGCGGGTATCGCCAGTGGGAGCCGGCATCCAGTAGCGTGAGTTCAACGCCGGGCAAGTCGCCGAAACCGGCACTGCGCTGCACCAGCGGCTCCAATTGCTGCTGCAGCGCAAACGCCTGCTGGCTGTTGGTATTTCCGTAACTGAGCGCTTCGATACGAATATTCGCAAGAAACTCTCCACGAAAAGCTTCCAGGTCTGCCGGGCCCAGGGACCTCACCGCATCAAGTTTCGCATCCTCATTCCAGTACGGCGTGTAAAGCGCATCCCTCAGGGCGCCGGGCAGGTACATGTAGGGCGCCCTCAATTTGCTGTTTTGCCAGCCGCGAATCAGTTGCTGCTTGATGTCTTCAAAGCGTTGTGGGTCTATGGAAGCATATTGGATCTCGTCGAGCATCAGTTCCAGCAGTTGCCCCTGTTTATCGCTGAAACCGTCGATCGACACCTGCAGCCCGCGACGGGAACGGCTTATCTGGGTACTAAAGCCGGCCAACAGGGCGGGATACAGCTTTGGATTGAGTGAGTCGGCGATCACCGCCGCATACAACTGTGAAAGTACGGCGTGGCGCGCGCTGTTATTGGCCAGCGGGCTGTATAGACCCAGTCGCAGGCTGGCGCGCGGGGCGGCAAATTCTGCGTCATCGCCGTGCCAGATCCGCAGCCCTTTCTCATCCACGAGAAGCTGTGGCTTTGATTGTTCACCATTGCCGACTAGCCGGTCGAAGCTCGCGGGCAGGAAGGGATTCGGGGTTGGCATGACGATGTCGGGGTTCACACCGGCCGACTGCCACTCACTCAACCGGGCAGCTCCCAGTGGCCGCACGGTGTAAGGTGTCTGGTAGTGCGGTGACGCTCGATCCCCAGGCAGTTGCGGCCCGGTAACCTTCAGCAGCAGATTATCAGGCCTGAGGCGGGACAGATACTCGGCGTAGAGGTCCGGCTCGTACTCGGTCAGTGCGAAGGGTGCCTTGAGCACCATATTCGGCGGGTAATGCTCAAGTGCGTTGGCCAGTTGCAATACATAGGGAATGCTCTCGCTCTTGTCCTTGAATTGAAACTGGATTTGAGCAATCTGCTGCTGCTCATCGAAGCGCTGCCGGCTGATACCTTCGGCGGCAATGCGATTAATGCCCTGAAAAACCGCCTCGACTACCGCGTCCCGGGCAGCATAACCCGCTTCAGTCAGGCTGATCGAAATGGTGAAAGCGCTGCCGCCCCGGTACTCGAGACCCGCCCCTGCGGCAAGTCCGTCAGCCCAGCCATTGCGCTTGAGGTACTGCAGCAAACTGCCCTCTCCTTCATGCCCCAGCACATCCCCCAACATATGCAGGGGCTTGGCTTGCCAGTCCAGCCTTGCTTCCGCTACCGGAAAAACCATTTCCAGCTTGCGAATATCCCGTTGCGGTGTAACCAGAACCTCCATCGGCAGGCTACCGGGACTGAACAGCGGCTGCTGGATGGTGTCCGGGGACAAATCACGGTCAGGCACCGCCGCGAATCGCTCCTCGACCATTGTCTTCAGCACTGCGGTAGATTGCGGACCCAGCACTACCAGGTTCATCACGTTCGCAGAGTAATGGGATTGGTAGAACGCGATGAGATCGTCGCGTACTTTCGCATCCGGGCGCTCGGCGAGCGTTTCCAGGCTACCGACCGAAAACTTGGCGAAGGGATGTTGGGGATTTATCACCGCCTTGAAGACATCCAGGCCGCGCCGGGCTTCGTCATTGTATTTGGCACGATACTCGGACTCCACAGCGTGTTTTTCCCGGTCGACGTAGCCGGCGGTAAACAGGGGGCTAATAAAAAACTGACTGAAGCGATCCAGTGCCGGAGCCAGGTAGGGCGCACTGATATCGAAAAAGTAGTTGGTATTCTCGAAGCTGGTAAAGGCGTTGTGCTGCCCACCGTGGGTCGCAATATATTCCTGGTATTCCCCGGCGACTGGAAACTTTTCCGTGCCGAGAAAAAGCATATGTTCAAGAAAATGAGCCAGACCCTCGCGATCGGCCGGGTCATCCTGGCTGCCCGTTGCCACGTTCAGACTCACCGCCGCCTTTTTGACGTCGGGATCGGAAATGACCAGCACCTGCAGCCGGTTGGGCAACTCGAAGAATTCATAGCGGCGCTGATCATTGGGGCTCTGGGTAATGGCTGCCGGGTTTTCATCGGGGGCTTCTGTCACCGGCGAGCTCGTATTGCAGGCGACCAGCACCAGCGCCAGCCAGGCCAGAAAAATACGCGGGAAAAGCGATTTCATTCGGGAAGGGTCTCCACATCGTGTACGGTAGCTGTGCGCGGCCAGGATTGGAGCAGAGCCTTGATCAGGGTGGTCAACGGTATCGCAAAAAACACGCCCCACAGGCCCCAGATTCCACCGAACACCAGCACACCGAGGATGATCGCTATCGGATGCAGGTTCACCGCTTCAGAAAATAACAAAGGAACCAATACGTTACCGTCCAGGGCCTGGATGATGCCGTAGACAATGATCAGGGTGAAAAACTCGTTGGTCCAACCCCACTGGAAAAAACCCACCAGTGCTACCGGGATGGTAACCACCGCTGCCCCGATGTAGGGAATCAGCACAGAGAGACCCACCAGCAGGCTCAGCAGCGCGGCGTAAGCCAGGCCCATAATCGAGAACGCGGCGTATGTGACCAGCCCCACCACCAGAATTTCTATCGCTTTGCCCCGGGCATAGTTGGCAACCTGCTTGTTCATTTCCACCCAGACCTCGTGCATCAGGGGGCGCTCAGCAGGCAGAAATGCCGCCATCCACGCGAGGATCTTGTCCTTGTCCAGGAGCATGAAGAACACCAGGATCGGTACCAGCACCAGGTAAATCATGATTCCGACGATGTTGGGCAGCTTGGATACCGACACGCTAAGCACCTTCTGGCCCAGCCGGGTAAACTCCTCGTTCGCGACCGTCGCCCATTGCTCCAGTTGCTTTTCGCTGATAATTCCCGAGAAGGTCTGTTGCAGGCCGATCAGGGACTCCTGCACGGCTCCCAGCATACCGGGGAACTCGTTGAACAGAGCCAGCATTTGCCGCCAGGCAAGGGGCATGACAAACACCATCATCACCAGAAACCCGCCCACGAATAGCACGTAGGTCAGACAAAGGGCCGCCAAGCGCGGCATCCCCCAGCGCTGCAGGCTCGCGACCAGGCCCTCCAGCAGGAAGGCGAAAATCGCGCTGGCGACAAAGGGCGCCAGAACGTTGCCGAGAGTCATCATCAACAGCAGAATCACCGCGATCATCAGGAACAGGATCAGGGCCTCTTCCTCGGCAAAGATCTGGTTGTACCAGCGACTAAATACTTTCAGCATAGAGTGCTCTAATTCCAGAATGGGGCAACTCCGCCCCGGTCTTTAAAACCACGCCGGACCCTCCGGTGTAGCAGCGTACTTCGACAAGGGGAACGATTTCAGCGAATCACAATCTCAAACAATCTCGGTCAAGCCCGGGACAGCCGGCGTGCGCCGATGTCCAAAGGTCCGCGGCACGTTGGCCCCGGGCAGGCTTCAGCACTTTTGCAACACGTAACTATAGACGCCATCGGCCTCTGAAGATTCCAGCAACAAATGACCACTATGCTCACAGAATACGCGAAAATCACGCACCGAGCCCGGGTCGGAAGCGAGGACTCGCAGAGTCTGCCCGGCCTCCAGTTTGTTGAGCGCCTGCTTGGCTTTGAGCAATGGCAATGGGCATTCAAGCCCGGTGGCATCGAGGTGCTGCGTCATTGAAAAACCCGGCGGCAAAACCTGTAAAGGGCTGGTATGCTATCACAATTCAGGATTCTGGAAAGGGAGGCAATGCGCGCGTGCAATGCTGCCGATCCGGCCAAAATAAACCGGAACGGGAACAGTCTGGCTCTGTTATGTACCTTGCTCGCAGCCACAGTTTAAGCCGGCGCCTGGCTCGTAGCCTGGCGCTGATGCTGTGCTTGCAACTGGCCCCACCCGCCTGGTCTGTGAGCGCCGACCTGCAGATACCGGAGCTCGGTGATGCCAGCTCCAGCATGTTCTCCAGCGAGGAGGAATTCCAACTGGGGCGAGGCTGGCTCATGGCGTTTCGCAACGAAGCGCCGATCATCAATGATCCGCTGCTTACCGATTACCTCGAACACCTGGTGTATCGCCTCGCCAGCTTCAGCCAGCTACAGGACCGACGCCTGGAACTGGTGGTAGTGGATAACAAGACCATGAATGCCTTCGCCGTGCCCGGCGGCGTCATTGGCGTGCACAACGGCATGTTCCTCTACGCCAAAGACGAGGACCAGCTGGCATCCGTCCTCTCCCACGAATTGGCCCACCTCAGTCAACGGCACTTCGCTCGCAGCGTCGAGAAACAAAAAAATGCCACCATCACCAATCTCGCTGCCCTGCTCGGCGCCCTGGTCATTGCGGCGACAGCAGGCGGCGACGCCGGCCTGGCGGCAATAACCGCAACCCAGGCTGCATCGCTGGAAAGCCGCTTGCGCTACAGCCGCCAGAATGAGCAGGAGGCGGACCGGATTGGCATGCTCACAATGATCAATGCCGATATGGATCCGATGGCGGTTGCCGGCATGTTCGAACAAATGCAGCGCGCCGGGCGCTACTACAGCGCGCCCCCGGAGTTCCTGCTAACCCACCCGATAACGGAGCGGCGGATTTCCGACGCTCGCAGCCGCGCGGCCCGCTATCCCCGACGCAAGCCCCAGGACAATTTCGAATACCATCTGATGCAGGCCCGGGTGCAGTTGCATTTTGAGAAAAACGTCAATGCGGCGATCAAGCGTTTTCGTACCGAGATGAATAATAATCCCGATTTAGCCAGTGCCTATCGCTACGGCCTGGTGCTGGCGCTGGTCAAAGCAAGGCGACTGGAGGATGCCCAGCAAGAGCTCACGCTGTTACTGGAGCAGGATCCACAGCGGATAACCTACCTGGTGGCACAGAGCGAGCTCTGGCAGGCCCAGGGTGAGGCGAAAAAGGCAGCAGCAATGCTGCAACGCCAATTGCGCTATAACCCCGGCAACCATCCACTGACAATGAGTTATTACGAGGCACTGTTGCGGGTAGGAGACAAGCAGGAGGCGGCCCGGTTGCTCGAGGCACATACCGAGCAAAGACCATCAGATCCCGAACTCTGGTACCAACTGGCCGAAGTCCGGGGCCTCTCCAACGATATCATCGGCCTCCATGAAGCGCGGGCCGAATACTTCGTGTTGATGGGACAGCCCGACCAGGCCATGCGCCAGCTCAATTATGCCTTGCTGGAGGCGGGTCCCAACACCGTGGCTGGCGCGAGACTGCGACAGCGCATCAGCGAGATCAGACGCTGGAAAGAAAGCCTCGATTTCGAGTAGCATTGTGCTATCGGCAGGGGACATGCACCCCGCGCAACCGTCACCCCGGGATGTCACCATGCTCCAGAGATACGCTGTCGCAGCAGCACTTGTCACTGCACACATTACGCTCTTGCTCCCTACTCCGGCGCTAGCGGGGAAGAGTTTTGTTACCCGCCGACCGGAGCAGGGGCCCCACTTTCATCGCGTCAATCCGGAACAAGCCCTGCCAGAGTCTGCTACGAACTGTTCTACCTATGTACCGGCGTACTCGGACATTTACCTGTTTGAAGGTGGCAGTATTCCGCTGGCCATCAACCTGAGTATTCGCAACACCAGCCGCGAGCAGCCCATTTACATCACGAACATCGCCTACTTCGGAACCCAGGGCAACCAGATCGAGGCAATTTTGTCCACGCCCTGGAAACTGGCTCCCATGGCAACGGCGACCTATATCATCGACCAACACGATATGCGCGGCAACTTCGGGGCAAATTTCACTGTTGACTGGTCGCTACCCGACAATGCCGATAAGCCCCTGATAGAGACCGTCATGGCGGGTTACCGCGGAGCTAAAGGGCTCAGCCTGACTTCGCGGGGGATCATCACAGGCGACTGCGCGAGTCGCTGAGCGAGCTGCAGGGCTCTGGGTGCCCCGGCTACCGACGCCAAACCAAACCTCCTAGCAGCCTCCTAGGAAACCGGGTTTTCGGCAACGAAGTTGACCATGCGTTCCAAAGGCTTCAATGCCTTTTCGCGTATCAAGGGATCGATATGAATTTCATTGTGTCCCTGTTCCAGCGTCGCGGCCAGGTTCTCCAATGAATTCATGGCCATCCAGGGACAATTGGCACAGGACCTGCATGTGGCGCCGCTGCCGGCGGTCGGCGCGATGATCAATTCCTTGTCGGGGGAGGCTTGCTGCATTTTGTAGAAAATGCCCTGGTCGGTAGCCACGATAAACTGCCGGTTGGGGAGCTCCTGGGTGGCACGGATGATCTGCGAGGTCGAGCCCACTACGTCCGCCAGGGCAACCACCGACGCCGGGGACTCCGGATGCACCAGGACGGCTGCCTCAGGATAGACCTGCTGCAAATCGATCAAGCCCTGCGCCTTGAATTCCTCGTGCACGATACAGGCACCGTCCCAACACAGCACATCGGCGCCGGTTTTTTGCTGTATGTAACTACCCAGATGTTTGTCGGGGGCCCAAAGTATCTTCTTGCCGCGCTCCGACAGATGCTCGGCAACCGCCAGGGCAATGCTGGAAGTGACGACCCAGTCAGCGCGAGCCTTGACGGCGGCGGATGTGTTGGCATAGACCACCACGACACGATCCGGGTGGGCATCACAAAAAGCGGAAAACTCATCGATCGGACAACCGAGATCCAGGGAACATGTCGCCTCGAGGTCTGGCATCAGCACGCGTTTTTCCGGGCTGAGTATCTTGGCGGTTTCACCCATGAATTTGACTCCGGCAACCACCAGGGTATCAGCGGGGTGATTCTTGCCAAAGCGCGCCATCTCCAGGGAGTCCGAGACACAGCCCCCGGTTTCCTCGGCCAGCTCCTGCAGCAGCGGGTCGGTGTAGTAATGTGCTACCAGGACCGCGTTATGCTGCTCTAACAAGCCACGGATGCGGCTCTTGTAGCGCGCGACTTCTTCCGCGGTGAACTCCTTCCGGCCATGGTGCCCAAAAATGTAATCCTGCACCATGGTACGGGCGGCCTCATCCGGACGCGGTTTGCCTGTCATGGGATTCCTCCCCTACTCTCAAGCCTCGGATATTACCATAAACCGTTAGCCTGCAAAGCCGGCCAGCACTGCCGCACATGACCGCAAAGCCCCCGGCACAAGGGCCAACGGACGACGCCAAGGGCCTGCGTTCACCGTGGTGAGAATTGGTATACTGATCCAAAATCCGGTCACGGTCGTTACCTTAAATGTGGCAAACACATCAAGCGAAAAGGCCCTGTTATGAAATGGTCCTGGAAAGTCGCACGCATCAGCGGCATCGATGTATCGATCCATCTGACGTTTTTTCTGCTATTGCTGTGGATCGGCATCGTTTACTGGCAGAACACCCATAGCATCGATGCGGTTGTCGAGGGAATCGCCCTGATTCTCGTGTTGTTCGGCTGCGTGGTGCTGCACGAATTCGGCCATGCCCTCACCGCCAGGCGATATGGCACTACCACCCGCAGCATCACCCTGCTTCCCATTGGTGGGGTGGCAGCGATGGAAAAGATGCCGGAGAACCCCCGGGAGGAAATGCTGGTCGCCGTTGCCGGGCCGGCGGTAAACCTGGTGATTGCGGGGGTATTATGGCTTTGGTTCAATCTCAGCCCGGTACAGTTAAACGCCGATAGTGCGCTGACTGCTGAAGTGCCTTTTCTCTATAAGGTCATGGTGCTGAACTTCATGCTGGCGGTGTTCAACATGCTTCCCGCCTTTCCCATGGACGGCGGGCGTGTGCTGCGGGCCGCCATGGCGATGCGAATGGGAAGGGAGCCCGCTACCCGCAGGGCCGCTGCCATCGGCCAGGGCCTTGCGGTAGTCATGTTTGTGCTGGGCCTTCTCTACAACCCGTTCCTGATGCTGATCGCGGCTTTCATTTGGTTGGGTGCAGCCGGCGAGGCCAGCTCCGAGCAGATGCATGCGGCTCTCTTCAAGTCCACGGCCGGCCAGTCGATGATCACCCACTTCGAGAGCCTGCAGAGCTCAGACCCACTGCAACGAGCAGCGGATCTCACCCTGCAAACAACACAAAAGCATTTCCCGGTCCTTGGCAACGGGCGCCCCCACGGACTACTCACCCAGAAAGGCCTGCTGCAGGGTCTGCGAGACCATGGCGAGCATGCCCAAGTAGAGCAACTCACCCTGGCCAAGCTGCCCTGTGTGGATGAGCACGAAGCGATGGAGACGATTTTTAACCAGTTGCGGACTATGGAAACCCCGTTGGTCGGGGTCACCCGGTTCGGGGAACTCACTGGCGTTATCGACCTTGAGAATGTGGTGGAATTGATCAATATCGAAGAAGCCATCAAGGCACACCGCAGAGCAGACTCCAGCCGCCTGATGTAGGCGCCGCAGTACCTGCCCAGCGGCCGGCCCCCCGGCGTTGCTCGCTACCTGTTTTTGTAGCGATTGAGATCCAGAATTCCCGCTGTCAGGGGCTTTTCCGCCAGGTAATGCTGGTTGAACCAGTCAGCGGTCGCCCAGAACCGGGAATCCGTGCGTCGCACCCCGAAACGCGCCACAAACTGCTGGTATTGCTCCGGGTTCACCAGCGTCGTGTAGTGCTCCGCGAAATCATCAATGTCCTCGAAATCCACTTCGTAGAAAAAATCCGGGTAGCTGCCGGCAATAAACGGCACCACAGTCTGGGTATCGTAGGCGTAATCACGCTGGTCGCCGGGTTTCTCTGTCTGAAACATCGAGCTCACGGTTTTGTAGGCGATATTGCTGATCAGACTGTAGGCAAGGTCGTCCGCGGGATCGCCGCCCATTCGCACCCGCAGAAGCGCGACATCGGGCAGGTACTGAATCATCATGCCACTGACTTCCGTTGCACGGCGCATGGCCCGCTCTACCCGCTGGCGCTTCCGGTCGTATTCAGGTTCGGCGCAATCGAGATCGTCGCAACGATTGAGATAGTCAACGCCGCCGGTCAGCGATCCCAGGTGCCGCTCGAGGTATTGGTAGAGCTCGCCCTGGGGGTCGTCAGTCTGGTAGCCGGTAACGAACTCGCGTTCGAACCAGTCGGTAACAGCCGTGGAGCCTTCCAAGCCAGAGCGGATGCCGTCGTACCATCCCGCGCGTATCGACTCCCGTCGCGCGGCGGGTAAAAAGCTCAGAAAGTAATCCTCTCCCTCTATTCGCAAGAAATCCATATACAGGCGGGAGTTCAATTGGTGCCCCAGATTGCCGTAGACGTCGTAGCCGGCCACCAGCAGGTAGTGAATCCGCTCGAGCAGGGGGTAGTCGATAACCCAGGCCGTCTCGGGATAGTCGCCGATAAAACCGTAGTCCACCGAGGCGCTGTCGAAGTGCCTGAAAATGGTCAGCGCGGCGTTGGGATTGTCGCCGTCGCCATCCCAAACATAATTCATGGCCTCCTCGATGGGCACCGGTTCGACGGCTACCGTGTGGTTCTGGCGGGCTTCCATGTATTTTCTATGCAACTCCCCGTAATGCTTGCGGCCGCTGAGCACCTTGAAGTTGTCGCCCAACTCCGACGGTGATGCAAGATAATCGCCCATGGCATTGAGAAACTCCGGGTCCCGCGATGTCAGCGGAGCATCGGGGTCGAAGAAAACCACCCAGAACTGGTCCTCGATCACGTTGAGGGCGATTTGCCCGCGACAAACCGGCCCCTTGATAAAGCCCTCGATAAAAAACTTTGCATCATCGAGGAGGAAGCGATAACGGGAATCCACCGGCAGCGCCGCGAAGGTGCGAATCGGGTTTGAAGCCAGCGCCGGCTCGAAACCCGGCAATTCCGCGACTTCATAGTCGGGCTCGAGGAACAACTGGCGGTAGCGCTGCAGACGCGCATCGGACCACTCGTAGACGACGTGGTCCTTGGCCACGATACTGCCCTGGATACGCTCCAGGCGATAGTAGACCGGCCCCTCGGGGTCTCCGTACGCGCGCCGTGTACTGATGACCTCGATGGCTTTCCCGGGCGGCGTACTGGAACGTACCAGCCGGTAAAACTCGCGGTTATGGCTGCCCTCGAAGTGGATATGCGCCTGGAACAGGTGTTCGTAGAGATAACGGCTGACCAGTTGCTGCTTGTTGCCACTGCCATTGAGAAACGTTTCCCAGGTTGCAAGCTGTGGCTGCACCTCGGCGCTCGGCGGCGTGGCACCGGGCATCGGCGCACCCTGGGCAATCCAGTGCACCAACGTGGCGTACTCATCATGGGCGAGATTGGGCATTGCAAACGGCATACCCTGCAGCGGAAATTTCTTCGCATACTTGTCGAACTCATCGAGCTTGGGGCAGCTCTGGGATCGACCAAGGCTGGTGTCAATGCTGTCGGGAAGCATGCCCGCCACGGGCTGGGGATGGAGCTGCTTCAGCAGCAGCATCTGGTACATGACGGAGCTGCTCAGACGCTCCTGGGGGCCGAGTGAATCGCGATCCGGGGCGAAGATCGAATAGAAATCCCGTTGCCGCCATTGCTCGGTGGTACTGCCGTCGATAAACAATCGGCTCGGCTTCGCCGGCTTGATTCGAGCACCGTTGTATACGACTTCCTTACTGGCACCACGATCAATGCCTGCAACCGAGGAAAACTTCAACTGGCAGGGCGCATCGTAACAACCGTGGCAAACCACGCAGCGCCGCTCGAGAACGGGTTGTACTTCAGTGCTGAAGTCCATCGTTTGCTCGGGCAAGCTGGAAATCAGGTCATAGTCAAACCTGGCCAGGTCGGCAGAATCCGGTTGATCAGAGGATGAGCAGGCGCCCAACAGCCAAAGTATCAACAGAAAAGCCGAGCAATGGCCCGGCTTGCTACCAAAAAAGGTGGTCAGTGACATATGCATACGATCCGGGGTCTTCGCCTGTTGCCAGGCCAAATAGGTCAATTGTCCAGTATTTCGCCAGCGATTGAAATGCCCTGAGTCCCAAACGCAGCTGACCGCAGAATTGTCAGTCAGCAATCGGCGGGGATCTTGTCACCGGCTAGCCCTCCGAGGGTTCCCGGTTTTCGATATGGACAGACATCTGGGGATAAGGAATAGTGATTCCCGCGGCATCGAAGCGCTCCTTGACCAGGCGCGTAATATCCCAGTACACACCCCAGTAATCGCCGGTATTGACCCAGGGCCTGACGATGAAGTTCACCGAGGAGTCGGCAAGCTGATGCAGCTTTATGGTCGGCTCCGGTGTGGACAAAACCCGCTCATCACCCGCCACGACAGCCTGCAGAATCTGCTCAGCGACGGCTATATCGTCATCGTAGGAAATCGAGAACACCAGGTCGACCCGCCGGGTGCGCTGGGCAGTAACATTTTTTATCACATCCCCCCAGATCTTGTTGTTGGGGACCACCAGGGTCTGGTTGTCGAAGGTCAATATCGTGGTGCTGACCAGACTCATCTGATTGACGGTGCCGGCGACGCCTCCGGCCTCGACAACATCGCCGACATCAAAGGGACGATAGACCAGTATCATCATACCGGAGGCGAAATTCGACAGGGTGTCCTGAAGCGCAAAACCAATAACGAAACCGGCAACACCCATACCTGCAAGTACTGGCCCCAGGGAAATTCCAATTTGCGACAGCGCAAAGAGAATACCAATGGCAAGCACCAGTTTGCTGACCACCGAAACCAGCATATTGTGTAAAAGCCGGGATACATCGACATTGGACCGCTTGAGAGCAGTATCAACCAAACGCGCGGCCATCCGCGAAAGCTTGAGAGCCGCCAGCAAAAATAGCAGGAACAGAACCAGCTTGACGACAAGGTCGGGTCCATCGTGAACCAGCCAATTGCGCAGGTTCTTGGTCCACTCGGCTGCTAGGTTACCCAGAACCGACACGCTGACAGTGTCCGAACTAATCTGGCCGGTACCGCTGATAATCTGCTGGTTATAAACCGTGCTATCCATATCCAGCTTTTTCATCAGGGCCACCGCCGATTGCAGTGACGCCGCCAGGGTGCTGACCCGGTCTCTGGATACAGCGAGCTGCGCTTTCACATCAGCATCGTCCGGGAGCACGCTGAGAACGGCACCGTAATTTTCGACGTCCATCATGGCCGCATCAAGAAGCACCGAATTACTCTGGGCCCGCTCTGCAACATTTCTCTCCAGCAACTGGCGCTGGTCAGCCACAACCAGACCATACTGCTCTGACAATGCCAGCGATTCAAACATCTGCTTCAGCAACCGGTCCTGCAGCTTGACCAGCTTGGTGTTGTGGGCCGAGGCGATGGCCTGTTCTGCCGGCGGCATGTCCGAGGCAGGGACAACGAGGTCGGTCGACAGCTTCGTGGTCGCAAACCGCGCGACATCCAGGTGCCCATTGAGCTCGGCGACCGCCTGCTCCCAGTAATCGCTCGCTTGCGCGCCGTCTTCCCGACGGTCATAAACGGCACTCGCGAAGGAATTACCTTCCTCCAGCAAATCGATCCACAACCTGGCCAATCGCAATTGCAGTGCAGCCCGGGTGGCCTTGCCACTGGCCTCAAAGCGTGCTTCGAGGCTCTCTATCTGAGCACGCCGGGCATCAAGCTCCGCCAGCATGGTGTCGAACTTACTCGCCTCGGCGTCGCCGAGTACCAGCGCCTCTGCTTTGTCTTCAGCGGTCGAGAGCGGCGCAACCGCCGTCCTCCTGCTGGGCGAAAACAGGCAGGGACAAGGCCATCAGCAACAGCAAAGCACAGCCAGGCACACTGCATAGGAGTAAGGCCCACAGCCGCTCCCGTCGTTTAGGATTCATGGAGTTCCTCGTGATTGGTTTGGCGCACTTTGCCCATGCAGATTGACATGCAGCACCTGGTCGGGGTCGAAGTTGATATCCCGTTGCGGAAACGCGATCTCTATCCCTGCGGCATTGAAAGCGACATTGATGGCGACGGTCAGCTCGCTGCGGGTGATGAGGCGAGCCGCCATATCATCGAGAAAACACCGCAATATCAAATTGAGCGTACTGTCACCGAAGTTGTCGAAAGTCACGAAGGGCGCCGGGTCATCGAGAATTTTTTCATGGTTGCGCGCCACCTGTTCCATCAGCCGCATGGCCTTGTCGACATCGCTGCCGTAAGCGACACCGACATTAATGACCAGCCGCGACACCTGGTCCGACAGGCTCCAGTTAAGCAGGCGACCGGTGATGAATTCCTTGTTGGGCACCAGCAGCTCTTGTCGGTCCCAGGTCAGGATGGTGGTGGCGCGGATCTGGATGCGGGTAACGATACCATCGACATCGCCGACTGTAACCCTGTCGCCGACCCGAATCGGTCGCTCGAACAGGATGATCAGACCGCTGATGAAGTTGGCGACTATTTCCTGCAGGCCGAAACCGATACCGACACCCAGCGCCGCCGCCAACCACTGGAACTGGGACCAACTCATCCCCAGCATTCCGGTCACCAGCAGGAATCCAACGGTCAGTACCACATAGCGAAGCAGCTTGATAGCCGTGTAGCGGTCGCTGCTGTCCATACGACCGATCTGCAAAAACAGCAGTTCGAGTACCGGTGAAAGGCTACTGTAAATGAAATAGGTAATGCCAATGGCCAACAGCGCATAGCCCAGATCAAGGAGGGACATCTGGAGCACAGCCGGGGAGCCTTCTTCCAGGCCGGCATAGGTCCACAGCACGATATTATCGAGATAATTGAGGGCCGGCAGCACATTGGACCAGACCAGTAACAGCCCCACAATGGCGAGAAACGTTGAGACAATGTTAACAACCTTGAGGCTGCCTCTGCCAAGATGCTCGAGGTTCACCTCGGGTTGCTGGACTTTGATCTCCGCCTCATTGGCACTCTCTCCGGCATCAAGCAATTCCTGCAGCTGTCGCTTGCGCTCTTCCTGGAGCGCCTGGTAGCTTAGCCGCGCGGCAATGACACGGAGCCATCTCAATCCCAGCTGATGCACCATGATCACCGCAATGACCACCCAGAAAGTATCGACATAACTGACCATCAATACCGATGCGGTATAAACATAACCGGACAACGTGAGCCCGGTCAGCACCAACGGAATCAGGAAGGCAACGGCAACCCAAAAACTGCGCCAGCGAACCAGGACGGAGCCGGGGCTATGTTGACGCAGCACTTTGATAAATTCCCCACGCGCCCTGACCAGGCGGAGGAAAAACGCAGCAAACAGCCATATCGATAAAACCATGGTCAGCCGCAGGACACCCCATTCCATGCCGGTGGTATCAAGGCTTGCCAGCAGGACACTCACGAAACCCACGGGGAGGAAAAGCTGGAACAGGTTCCGCGATTCCCGGCGCAACAGTGACAACAGTTCACTGGGCCAAAGAAAATGCCGGTGCGCCAAACCATCGGGTGCGCACATCTCCCGAAAAACGGCAATGAAAAAGCCGCATTCAGCCACCCAGAGAAAGGCAGTTCCCAGGGCCTGTGCAAGTGCGTTGGCGTCCGCCGCAAACGTCAGTTTTGCGCCCACCGAGCCAACCGCGAGCGCAAAGGGCAGTGCCAGCAAAACCGTCCAGAACAATGCCTTGAGGCTCAAGCCAATCCGGTCATGCAATGGATTTCCCACCCGTTTGCCGGTTTCGACCAGGCGTGCCCTGATTTCCGACCGCCGCCAGTAAAGGAACAGTGCCAGCAACAGGCCAACGAACTGCGGGATCCACAGCCGGTCCAGCTTGAGAACCAGTTTGCCGACTTCCTGCCAGGACTCTATCGAAAAGTGTTCGAGACGTTCCCTGGAAACTGTAAACAGGCGCCCGATACGGGTGTTGGGTGCGCTACGCACCCATAACAGGCGCTCACGGAGAAAGGCATCGTACTGCTCAGTGTTTTCCAGTAAGCGTTGTTGGGCATACTCCAGATCACTCAGGCTTTGCAGATACGCGGTGCTAACGGTGCTTGCCTCCCGGTAGAGCGTCCTGCGCTGCCTGAGCAACTCTTTCAGCTCCCGGGCGAGGGCGTCACGATCCCCGGCTTCGATGCCATCGGTCCCTGCCAGCAAGCGATCGACGTAGCCGTCGATATCCTTCAACACATCGAGATTCTCCTCCAGCACCAACTGCTGGAGCGCAAGGTCTGCGATCAGTCGCTCCTGGTCGTCCAGTGACCCTCGAATCTCCCGGCGGCTGGGTAACGCGGCCCGCTGTTCCTGCAAGATCCTGCCTAGCGCCTTGTTTATGCCGGCAATTTCCAGCTTTTGGCGAACAATACTATAACTGTCCTCCAGCTCCTTGGCCCTGGTTTCTGTGTCGCTGGCAGCCCGATTTACTTTCTCTATTTCGCGGGACTGGGTGGCTAAACGTTGGCTCACGGCAGCGCTTTCCCGGGCCACCTCCACCAGCAGCGGGTGCTTGCCCTGCGCTTCGAGCTGCGCTGCTTTGGCCGTCGCCACCGCCTGCATGGCATCATCGCGACGACGCTTGCTCAGCATTTCTTCGAGCATTGCGACCGTAGCAGCGAGGTTCTCCCGGGTCTTCTCGCGCCTGGCTATCTGAGTCTTCAGCAGTTCTATTCGAGGACCATGACTGAGCATCTCCTGATCGAGCCGCTTGGTTTTCGCCGCCAGTGCCAGGGACGCAGTCTCTCGATACTGCTCCCTCGCATTGCGCACCCTGGCAGAATCCGCCGCCGCGGCATTGGTCAGCGTGCCAGAAGCCAGCCCTTCACGATCCAGGTTCGCCCGCGCCAGCTCGCGGCGGGCTTCAGCCAGGCGATCCTGTTCCGCTCTCAAGGTCAGTTGCAGACGCGTAACGTCGGCATCGACTGCGGCCAGGTTGGCACGTTCCTTGAGCAAGGCCTGAGCCAGCTCGGACGAGTCGGTCTTAGCATTAAACTGCGGATAGGGATCGAAGGGCTTGTCCTTCAACTCGGCCAGTTCCCGCTCCAGCTTCGCTTTCTCGGCGGGCGCGGACTCGATGCTATCGCGAAACTTTTCCGCAGCTAGGCGATCGGCAGCTTCGGCCTGAAGATTGGCGATTGACTTACGGTAGAGCTCCAACAGCAACTGGCGTGTTTCGTCATCCAGCTCCTTGTCGGCCTCGAGTTGCTCAATTTCGGCATTGAGAGCTGCGAGCGCAGCACTCTTACCCGCGATGTCGGGCACCGCCGCAACGACCTTGGTGTCCGTGCTTTCGGTCTCTTCATCCTGCGCCAGAAGCGGAGGCACCTGCAGCATGGTACCGAGCAAAAGGCAAAGGAATAGCCTGTAGAATACCACGGATAAATGAACGGCAATGGGTGGACATGTCATAGCGGGCCCGTCGCTGCTTTGCAGATAAAATAGAGTCGCTGGTAATGTAAAGCGGCACCGATCCCGATCAGGCCCGAGCTCCCGTATTTCCCGGGCGAAGCGCCCTAGCCGAACTGGCAATCAACCCTCGCCAGGAGAGCGTCACTCAACGGTGGCGGGCGAGGTGCTTTTCCGAACGGTGGCGCGAAGGACTGGCCCGAGCATGTTAACAGCATCGCAGTCTAAACCGATGGCCCGGATTTATAAAGCTGTCGCAGTAGCTCGGCAAAAGGGACACGCCACTGCCGAAGGCACGCCCGGGATTCGCCGTTCCCCTGCACTGTGTCCTGCAAACCGCGCTCGGTAAGCCCTAGCATCGCGATTAATACCTCTGAATTACTTCTTGTTTTATTATGCATCAACAGCTTATCGCATATATCTCACAGTAATAATCAACAAAAGGCAGTTCGCCGACAGCCGCGAGAGCCGGCGGCCTGCCAACTGAACTCGCTGCCTGGCAAGCGGAGCAGTCGCACAGCATGCAGCGCAGTAAACCGTAAACGCGGCAGTCGGCCAGCTCGGTACAAACCCTCGTCGGTGGGTCTGGTGATCGGCGCTTAGCCCCGGGAAAACGGTAGCGGCGCCGAGCCCGCTCCAGGCTTAACAAATTACTACAGTCATCAAGCCGCTGAAAAGGGCCTTGCCAGCACAAGATTTTCTTGATCAGCGCCATGACTCACTGTAACTTCACCGAAAGATCACAATAATAATGAACGCCGGCCGCAGCTGCCGTGAAACTGTTCTGCCAATTACCGTTTTACTAATAACAACGATAGGGAACCTGTCATGATGAATGATCGAAAATCCAAATTCCACCTGATCGCCGTCGGCCTCGGACTGGCGCTTGCCGTTTCGCTAACCCATGCCACGGAAGTAGCCGAAAAAGTCGCGGTCTGTGCGGGCTGCCACGGTGCGGAGGGGCGCAGCGCAGTGCCTGACAATCCGATTCTGGCGTCACAACATGAAACCTACTTGACCAGCTCGCTGCAAGCCTACGCCAGGGGAGAGAGGGATCATGGGATCATGAACACGATGGCCAGTCGCCTCAGCGCCGAGGATATGGCGGAAGTCGCAGCTTACTATGCGGCTCAAACCCCCTACCAGAGTGCGGCAATGCCATCCGGTGATGCCGCCAGCGGGAAGGAGAAAACCGTTGCTTGCACCGGCTGCCATGGCGCCGAAGGACGCAGTGAAAACCCCATGTTTCCGAAGCTGGCCGGCCAACATGCCGCTTACCTGAGCATGGCACTCCAGGGCTACAAAAGCGGCGCGCGCAAGAATGCCATGATGGCGCCGGGCATGCTTGAGCCACTGAGCGATCAGGATATCGACGATATTGCCGCTTACTACGCAAGTCAGCCTGCTTTGCAGGCAGAGAGCAGCACTGATCAGGAGGTGAAGCAGTGAAACGGGAACGCGCAGTGGGCTTGTTGCCTCTGTTTCTGTCTGTACTGGCGTTTGCCGCCATTGCAGAAACAACGACAGGCGACACGGCAAGCGCCGTGACCGCGGAGCGAATTGTCAATGCGGATAAGGAGCCTGGCAATTGGATGACCCACGGTCGCACCTACAGCGAACAGCGCTTCAGCCCGCTCAAGCAAATCAATGACAAGAATGTCGAGCAGATGGGTCTGGCGTGGCACTTCGATTTTGGTACCAAACGCGGTCTCGAAGCCACCCCACTGGTCATCGATGGCGTTATGTACGTGACCGGCAACTGGAGCGTTGTCTACGCGGTCGATGCCAAAAGCGGCAAGCACTTGTGGACCTATGACCCGAAGGTAGATCGGGCCTGGGCCGTCCATCTATGCTGCGATGTGGTCAATCGCGGCGTGGCAGCCTGGAACGACAAGGTATTCGTCGGTACGTTGGACGGCCGCCTGATTGCCATTGAAGCTGCCAATGGTAAAAAAGCGTGGGAGGTCCTTACCGTTGACCGCGAGTGGCCCTACTCCATTACCGGGGCCCCGCGAGTGGCAAACGGTAAAGTTTTTATCGGAAACGGAGGATCAGAGCTGGGAGTGCGGGGTTATGTGTCAGCCTACGATGCCGAAACCGGCAAACAGGTTTGGCGGTTTTACACCATTCCCGGCGACCCGGCAAAGCCCTTCGAAACGCCAGCGCTTGAAAAGGCCGCGAAAACATGGCCCGCAGGGGAATGGTGGAAGATGGGCGGTGGCGGAACCGCCTGGGATGGCCTGACCTATGATCCTGAGCTGAATCTGCTCTACATCGGCGTTGGCAACGGTGGCCCCTGGAACCAGGGTATCCGCGCAGGTGGTGAAGGGGACAATCTATTCCTGTCCTCGATTGTGGCAGTCAACGCCGACACCGGGGAATACGTCTGGCACTACCAGACTACTCCCGGCGACACCTGGGACTACACGGCGACGCAGCAAATGATACTGGCCGACATGCAGATCGATGGCCAGCAACGCAAAGTGATTATGCAAGCGCCCAAGAATGGCTTCTTCTATGTGCTGGATCGCCAGACTGGTGAACTCATCAGCGCCGAACCCTATGTTGCCGTCACCTGGGCCAGCCACGTCGACATGAAGACAGGACGCCCGGTGGAGCGTGAAGGCACCCGGTACTACGAAGAGGGCATCCCCTCTTTTCAACTGCCCTTTGCATTCGGCGCACACGACTGGCCCCCCATGTCCTATAGCCCCGATACGGGACTCGTCTATATCCCGGCGATGGAAGTCCCGATGATCTACTTTCCTGACCGGGAATTCGAGTATTCTCGGGGCGACTGGAACCTTGGCGCCGTTATTCTGGATACCCCGCCGGCGCTGAAGGACGCAGAAAAACTCAACCGGTTTATCGAAAAGGTGTTCGAACTGGAAAAAGGCCTGAGCCCTGAGGACCTGGCTGTCCTGCAGGGGGTTATGGAGAAACTGGAATCGACCGACAAGGAAATAACCGTAGCCGACCTGCAAGATGCCCTCGGGATAATGCGCAAATTGATCAGAGCACGGCTGATAGCCTGGGACCCCGTCCAGCAAAAAGAAGTCTGGCGGGCCGATCGCGCCGATGTCTGGAATGGCGGCACCCTGGCGACTGCGGGAAATCTGGTGTTTCAGGGCACCGGCAGTGCCCAGTTCAGTGCCTATTCGGCTGATACCGGTAAAGAATTGTGGTCGGCGCCAACCCAGACCGGCGTTATTGCAGGGCCTGTTACCTACACGGTTGATGGCGAACAATACGTTGCGGTGCTTGCCGGCTGGGGTGGCGGTGGGCCACTGACCTTCGGGGAGCTGGCTAACCTGTCGGGCACGAATTCCTGGCGGCGGGGAAACCTGAACCGCATTCTGGCTTTCAAGCTGGATGGCAAGGACTCCCTCCCGCAAATCCCTCCCCTGAAGCCGGTTCCGGAAGCCTTGCCACCCATGCCGGCGGTGACCGCCGAAGTCGTTGCGAAGGGGGAAAATATTTTTTCCAGAAAATGCTCATTTTGCCATGGAGAACTCGCCATTGGCGGGGGTGCCACGCCAGACCTGAGACACCTCGATCTACACAAATACGAACCGGGCCAGTGGTATGGCATAGTCATCGGTGGGACTGCCGCGCATCTTGGCATGCCGAACTTCGGCAACAAACTGAGTGTGGACGATGCCGACGCACTGCGGGCATTCATAATAAAGCGGGTTCATGATCAGCCGGCAGAGGCCCGCGCAGCGGCCGGGGGGATGAGCTTGAAGGACTGATATTACCGGCCACCGGGGTGCCGGCCACCGGGTTGCCGGCCACCGGGATCCGGCCACCGGGTTGACGAAGAGCGCGCCGCGCTCAAATCACCCCTGACACGATTGGCGCAAAGGCGGTCATACTGTCCATGAGCGCGCTATTGCCAAGCCCGTGACCAGGAAACAGGGAAGCAAAGTTACCCTGCTCACCGTGCAGCGCCATATAGTTGAGCACGATGGTTTGGACCAGTAGGTTGACGTTGTTGGCAGCGGGTGTGGAGCCGGTCTCCACCGAGGCGTCGCTGCGCATATAGCCGAGCTGCTGGTGCTGCGCCTGTTGGCTGCTGTCACCGCCGAGCAATTGGGGTCTGCCGTCGGGATTGTAAACCAGGAAGAACGCTGCTGCCGTCGATGAATTATCGCCGGTCCAGACACCTTTGCCGCGCCCGTCCATGCTGTTGTCGACCGTGCCATTGCTCGCCACCGAGCCGTCACTGAATACATACAGCATCAGAGGCTTGCCCATGAGTGCAGCATATTCGAGGCAGGCTCCCATACAGCGGCCCGCCCGCAAATCCCGAATCTCTCCGGTGGAACGGTCACCCGTGTGATAATCGTATCCACCCATGGTGATGGTGCCAGCGCCCGCGAATCCGTTTATCACCAGCTTCATTACCGAGGCGGTCTTCTGGAACTCGCGATCATTGAACTCGTTACTATTGAAAATCCCGCCGGGGCCGACAATACGCGGATCGGTCGCCGGGTTGAGAGTTGCCGGATTCCCAAATCTGTCGGCAAGATCTGCGCTCTTGATATAGCCGCATTGAACGAGAGCCTTGATTTCTGCATCCGTCAGCGACTGGGTTTTCCTGGTGTTTACCCGGGCCAGTTTCTGGCCACTGATACGCGCCATGGATTCCATAACCGCCACGGCGTCCGACTGTTCCAACAGGCTTACCAGATCGCCAACATCCACTAGCCCGGTGACATCAGAGGGACGATCGACCTTGGTGGGCCTTACGCTCGGGTTGAAAAGTTCAAGCGGGGTCATGGAGTTGCCCCCAGAATCGCTGGTGCGGGAACCGATCAACGTCAGCAGTGAGCCGTCGGCGCCAGCCCGGTTGATACCGAACATCGGGTTGTGGGGATTATTGCCGGTGTCATTGTCGGAGCGCGCCGGAATGACAGCGCCATTGATTCCGGCCAGGGTCGCAGCCGAGCATTTTTCCTGAATGCCACGCAAAAAGGCACTGTCGCTATGAAATGCCAGACCCAGGTCGGTATTGATGAAATCGTTGCCACCGGTTGCCGGATTCAGAGCCGCCGGTGTCATATCGCCGGGCAGTCCCAACTTGCTGTATCCCGCGGTGCTGAGAAAGTCGAGCTGCCCGCCCCGCCCCCCCACCAACACATTGGAACCGGCAATATTGGCTCCACCCGCCAGGTCGATGCAGATAAACGGGATCTTGCCGGCCCCCATGCTGGCAATATCACAGCTATCCCTGAGCGCCTGGATATCCGCCGAGAGGCAGCTGGTGGGGTCAGCCAGGGTATTGCAGCCGCGTGCCGAGGCTGGACTGGATAACAGGCTGAGCAGCGGGCTGCTGACAACGGCCCCCATACCCAGCCCAAGGCCCTGGGCCAGAAAATCCCGCCGGGTACGGGGGCGGCGGTGTTCGGGATGCCTCAAGGGTGCATCCGGGTGCAGCGGCTTTTTTTGCCTGAACATAATCTTTCCCCTATTGAAGCAAGGTCACGGCGCTGCCAAGCGCCGCAGCACAGACCGCCTTGGCGGTGGTAGCAGTGCGATTGGCGGGACAACTGGCACCGCAGGCTGTCATGGTGTCGACAAGACTGTTGAGTTCGGCTTTGACTTCGGTAACCAGGGCAACAGGTGGCGGGCTCACCGGCGGCACCAACTGCGTGTCCAGCCCACTGGCCACAATGTTCGACAACAGGGGATCGATCAATTGGTCGCGCCCCGCGGTGTCGAATACGTTGTTGGCCGGCGCGCTGAAATTGAAATTGCCAAAGTAGGCACTGCGCAACGACGGCGATTCCACCAGTGCGTTGCAATACTCGATCGCCAGTTGGGTGATAGCCATCTGCTGCGAGGAGAGGAACCCTTCGATACTTTCCACCGTGGGCAATTGCTGCCTGACCCGCTGGTAGGTCGCCTTGACTGAACCCTCCGTAACCGGAACGCTGGTTAGTGCGGCCATTGTGGCGTTGATTTCATCAAAGGTGCGCAAACCGATGGCAGCTTGTTCCGGGAGGTCAGAAGGCGGCGGCAGTACCGGTAATTCCGGCTGCAACACGACATTGCGGTGCTCCCCCAGCTGCTCGAAGGTCAGGAAAAATTCATCCGCCTGGGGCCCTTTTTCCAGCGCAATGACGGTACCCAGTGCCGAAAGTTGTTGCCCAGCAGCCTGGTAACTCGCATTGCTCACTGTCAGATCAAGGTTGGTATAGGCCTGGCCGCTGGCGGCTTCCCTGCCGTTAATGCCAATGCGAAGGCCCTTCATCACCATGCTGCCCGGCTCGGCATTACTGTTCAGGCTGACAAGGAAAGGCTGCTCGAACAGATAGCTGTAGCTATCGAACTGGCTCACCTGAAGCACGACGTAGGCATCGGGCATTGCAACCAGATGACTGATGCTGAAAAGCAGAAAATACTTTTCACCCACGCCCACTTCGAAGTTCTGCGCAATCTGTTCGGGAGTCAGGGCCCGGTCGTGGATCGCAAGCATTCGAATCACGCCATGCCAGGGCCTGTCTCCCGAAACCTCGTTCCCCAGCACCAATGCGAAGGTATCATCCCAATCAACCAGGGTTCCCCCACCCGACTCATCGATATCGCCGGTGAACTCTCCGTTGACGTATAGCCTGCGGCCATTCACCGGATCAAAAGTAGCAACCACATGTTGCTGGGTCGCCTGCAGGCGTTCAGCGTCATCGGCACTTGACAGCATCGGCTCACCATTGCCATCGGTGGCGGTACTGCGATTGAGAAAGTTGTAGTTGTAGAGGGTCTGGCCGAGGGTGACATTGCGCGCATCGGTACCGCCGGAGTAGCCGACGATAACGGCCGGGCCCTCCTGGGTTACGTTGGCGGGAGCTACCCAGGCTTCAACCGTATATTCACCTGCCGAGCTTATCGTTTGGTGGAGCTTGCGGCTACTGCCGGTGCTGGCCTGGGCTTTGCCGCCGGATAGCTTTATACCCCATCCTCCGACCCACTCCACGCTCCCACTGAGGTTGAGGTCGATTGCCGGATTGACACCGCTGGTATCAAAGGCGGTATTGCCACTACCGGCCTTGAATTGATGCAGGGAAACCAGATTGGTTTCGTGGCGCCCGCCACTGCTGGCTACCACCCCATCTCCCAGGCGCAGCGCTTTGCTCAGGATAAGAGATGCATCGACCACCGTCGGTTCGATGGAGGCTGTAAACGCATTGATCGCGGTTTCCATCGAGTCGGCATTGGCGCTGCAATCACTCCAGCAGTTATGGAATTCAGCACCAAGCCGCATCACCAAACGGGAATTGGCGGGGTTGTCCAGATCAAGCTTGTTTTGCGCCGCGGCATAGGCCGTTGCAACATCGGTACTCGCAAAATAGGGCTGCTGCTGGGTAGTGGCAGCTTCACTATGGCAACTGGCGCAGTTTGCGACCAACAGGGGATGCACAGTGCTGGCAAAGCTATCGGGGGTAGCGGGAAAGGTGCGGCTACGGCCCACATCCCGGATGGGTGGTGGAGTCAGCACCACGACGTTGGCTCCGCCGCCGGTAGCCTGGCTTACCCAGGCAGTGACATAGCCGGTGACGATGTCGGCGCAGGCGAGATTGCTTGCCAACCAGCAATTGTGACCGCCGCCAACTTTCTGCACCAGGCGGGAGTTGGCGGGAATATCGAAGTCGACAAGGCCCGAGGCGATATTGTAGGCGAGATTAATATCGTCGGAACGCACAAATTGCGGTGACTGGCCGCCCGTGCTATGACAACTGCCGCAACGGTTCTGGGGCTGCAGCTCGTCCCAGAGTGCAACTTTAAAACTTTGCACATCCGCACTGGCCGGGGGTGGTCCGGCATAATTGACAGCCCCCGCAGAAGCGCCGAAGTCGGCATTGGCTACGGTATCGGAGCCACTGCCGCCACTGCAGCCTCCGAGTAAATAAAGCAGCAGCGCCATGAACGGCCGAGTGGGGCCAGTTAATAAACCGCAGGTTGCCGGCAATTCGATTCTCTGCATCGCCTAGTCCCCCTTGCAGTGTGCTGCGGCATCGGCAAACACCTGTTTCAGTCGATAACCACTGGCGGTGAAGTTCTGCACCATGTTCACTACTCCGGCCCTGTCGTCGGCGTCTGCCGGGGGGCGCAGGCAAACCGTGCGGAACACTTTGGTCACCTGGCACTGGGCAAATGCATCGGAGTAGGCCAGCTCCTGGCCCATGGATTTGGCGCCGCTGCCACTACCTTCCATTGACGTATCCCACCCCAGGCGCCGGTTCACTCCCATTCGCCAATAGTTGGTCCAGCTGTCATCCGGCGTAATGTAGCCCGGTTTAAAATTGTTCGCGTTGATATGGTATTTGGCTTTCACCCGGCTGCCCGTTTGCGGGTCGATGGTGCCGGCGCGATTGTAGTCGATGCGCCCGAGGTTACCTTCGGGATCGTTTTGTTCATCGTAGGCAAAGTCATAGTAGGCAAAGGCCTGGGCCAAAGGGTCCATGCCCGTGTGACAACCGATACAATTGTTGAGATAGATTCGACTGTCACCACCGGGGCTGCGAGAGATGTCCTGGCGAATCCTGTCAGCAGGCAAGCTGGTATCTTTGACCTGTTCGAGGTCGTTACACAAATGGTTGACCAGGGTAAAGCGAAAGTTTGCCCGATTGGTGCCATCAATCAAAAAAGCCCTGGCCGCCGCGCGGGTCGTCATCAGGCCTGCTGTCGCCTCCACCGGCAAGCCACTGACCGAGGATTGGCTGCGGCGCACCAGCACCTCATCAAGGATATGCCCGAAGCGATCCTCCAGCGCTTCGTAGTGCGCATTATTCGCGGCGCTGTATGCCGGTAAGCCAAGCGTTGGGTCACCGACATAGACAACATCGTCATAGAGCGCCTTGCGAAAGTCATCGCCATCGCGAACCAGCCCGATAACGGTCGCCACATAGTCATTGAGGTCGTCAAACACGGAAAAATCCCTGTTCGTCCAGGGCATTGCCATATTCTTGAGGGTGACGCTGTAAAAGGCGCTGTTCTCCATGGCGGCTTCGGCGACCGCCTGAGGCTCGTTACCCACCCGGGACTCCCAGGTATCGAGAAAAGCCGCGGGAGCTGGAACGCCGGTAATGCGATCATGGATTCGCTTGACCTGATCCCTTGCTCCGGCATTCACGAAACTTGCGCCCAGGCAGCAACCCAGCATTACCATGGCCAACCACCGCTCTGTTCTTGCTCCCTTGTACCCTCTGCACCGCATGCTCGTGTTGTGTCCCCTGGTGGCTGGTTCCCATGAGCAAGTTATCCCATGGCCAGAGCGCTGGTTCTGAGACTGGAATCGCACTTTGGGTCTTTAGGTTCAGCCCGCGATTGCCACATTCGAGTCGCTCTACAACAATCATTAAAGCGGCTTATCTTCCATTGTCTAACCCGAACCATGCCGGGCATCACAGATTGCAAGCTGCATTACCAAAACGCCGAAATCGCCACCTGGAAATGTGAACGCGTGGCCATCGACAAGAACCCCTGACCAAAAAACGAGATATCCGGGTGAGTGTTTCAAGCAAACAGGAATGGACATTCAGAGCCGGGCTGATTCTCGGCTTGCCCATCGTGATCGTGGCCTGCGGCGGCGGTGGCAGCGGTAGTGAGAAGCAAGCGCCAGATCCGGTTGTGGTGGACATACCGATCGCCTATGTGGAGCGCCCGCTACCGCCCCTGAGCACCACCACGGGGTCACGCGACAATGTACTGGACCCGGCAGCATTCAACCCCGGTGCGCGACTCCTGCAACTCGACCGAGCCTCCCCCAGCGCCGAAGCGATCGATCTGACCAGTGCCATCTTCCCGCCGGGATCCGCTTATGACGTCAAGGATGTCACTGCTTCCTTCGACGGAGAGAAAGTCCTGTTTGCGATGCGCGCTCCTGAAATTGAAGGGGCAGATCCCGCTGACCAGCCACGCTGGAACATCTGGGAGTACGACAGCGCGTCCGAGAGACTGCGCCGGGTCATCAGTTCCGATATCACCGCCGAAGCCGGGCATGACATTGCGCCCCACTACCTTGCCGACGGAAGAATCGTATTTTCATCGACACGACAGCGCCAATCACGGGCGATATTGCTGGATGAGGGCAAGCCGCAATACTCCGGCCTGGATGAGAATCGCAACCAGGAGGCTTTCGTACTCCATGTCATGAATGCCGACGGCGGTGATATCCGCCAGCTGTCATTCAATCAAAGCCACGACCTGGACCCGATCGTGCTGGCCAGCGGAGAAATACTTTTCAGCCGCTGGGACAATGCCGACAGCAACGATCGGGTCAGCCTGTACCGAATTTTGCCTGATGGCAGGGAACTCAGCCCGGTCTACGGATTTCACAGCCAGAACAGTGGAACCGATGGCAGTGCCGTGCGTTTTGTCGAAGCGCGCGAGCTGGAGAACGAAAAACTACTGGTTCTGTTGCGGCCTGACAGGGCGTCGAGCCTGGGCGGAGACATCGTAACCATCGATAGCAAAAACTTTATCGATGCCAATCAGCCCACAGCCGACAATGCCGATCTGCCGGGACCGGGGCAAAGCTCTCTGTCGTTCCAGACAGTCACCACGAACGACACTCCTTCACCACACGGCTATTTCAGCTCGGCGTTTCCACTCTACGATGGCACCGATCGCTTACTGGTCAGCTGGAGTCAGTGCCGCCTGCAACGGGAGAATGGCACGCTCTTGCCCTGCACACAGAGCAATCTTGCCCTTGAGGATGTGGTGGATGCAGCGCCCCTCTATGGAATCTGGATTTACAATCTGGCCGATGGCTCGCAAAAACCCGTAGTTGGCGGCCGGGAGGGGATCATGTATACCGATGTGGTTGCCCTGGAGCCCCGCCCGGCACCGGACTATCTCGGCGACGCGCAGCCGGGGGTTGATCTCGATGCCCAGCTGGTTGAGCAGCGCCTTGGCGTTGTCCACATTCGCAGCGTGTATGATCTGGACGGCAACGACAGCAGTGGCGGTATCGATCGCCTGGCGGACCCACTCCAGACACCTGCCACCGAGCGCCCCGCGCGCTTTATCCGGGTCGTCAAGGCGGTAGCCCAACCCGATCGGTCCGTCGCCGAAGTACCCGCCACGGCCTTCGGCAGAAGCAGTCGCCAGCTGATGCGGGAAATTCTCGGCTATGCGATGGTGGAACCCGATGGTTCAGCCCGATTTGCACTGCCCGCCAATGTGCCTTTCGCGCTCTCGGTACTGGGTGCCGACGGCAAGCGTATCGGCGAGCGCCATAATAACTGGCTGCAACTGACGCCTGGGGAAGAGCGGCAGTGCAACGGCTGTCACAGCTCCCGAAGCGAGTTACCCCACGGTCGAGCGGAAGCTGAAGCCGAGTCAATAAACGCCGGTGCCCTCGCCAGCAGCATGCCATTTCCCAACACCCACCCCGCGTTGCTCGCCAACGCGGGGGAAACCATGGCCGAAACCCTGACAAGACTGAACGGTGTCGAGGCGGTTGCTCCCAACCTGCGATATGAAGACCTGTGGACCGACCCCGCTCTGCAAACCAGGACGCCGTCGTTTTCCCTCGATTACCAGGCGCTGCAAACGCCCGCGCCGATAGCCGCCGATTGCGATACCCAATGGCAAACCCACTGCCGCATCGTGATCAATTACGCGGATCATATTCAGCCGCTGTGGAACCGGGATCGAAGCGTTGTCGGAACCGACGGTGTCACGGTTGTGGAAGACAATAGCTGTTTAAACTGCCACGCCTCAACCGATGCCGATAACTCGCTGCAGGTGCCCGCAGGCCAACTGGAGCTGGTGGACCTGCCATCGCCACAACAACCCGACCACCTGCTGTCTTACCGTGAGCTGCTGTTTGGCGACACCGAGCAGGAAATCCTCGATGGTGCGCTTGTCGACAAATTGGTTCAGGCCACTGACGCCAACGGTAATCCGCTATTCGAAACCGATGATATCGGCAACCTGCTAATGGACTCACAGGGCAACCCCATCCCGGTCATGGTCACGCTTCCGGTAGCGCCGGTCATGTCTGTCAACGGTGCCAGCTCCAGCGCCCGCTTTTATGCGCCTTTCGCTGACGGGGGCAGTCACGCGGGAATGCTGGACGACGCGGAACTCCGGCTCATCACCGAATGGCTGGATATCGGCGCCCAGTATTACAACAACCCGTTTTCTGTACCTCAAAACTGAGTCGCACCGTTGAAATCCCTGCTTACCTTCTTTTTCGCTGCCCTGCTCTGTGCCCATGCCCTGCCACTCGCGGCCGGGGAGCGTGTCGAGGTTTCAGTAACCGCAGCCTACATCGAAATGCACACAGGGCCAGGCCGAGGCTACCCGGTGTTTCATGTGGTTGAGAGAGGGGAAGTCGTTGAAGTACTTAAAAGACGCACCGACTGGTTCAAAATCCGGACTCGAAAAGGCCAGCAAGGCTGGGTCGACCGGAACCAGATGGAGCAGACGCTGGATACTGATGGCGAGGTCTTTATCGCCCCCGAAGCCGGTTTCGCCGATTACACCCGGCGGCGCTGGGAGCTCGGGGTCATGGGCGGCGAATACGCCGGTGCAAACAGCTTGAGCGTGTTCGGCGGCTACCGAATGACAGCCAACCTTGGCCTGGAATTACGCCTCAACGAGATAACCGGTAGCTTTTCCGACAGTACCCTGGTGACACTCAATATCGTTCACCAGTTTTTTCCGCGCTGGCGTGCAACGCCCTATTTTGTTTTGGGTGCGGGAGCCATTCAAACGCGCCCTTCGGCGACGATTGTGGCCACCGAAGATCGCATGGATAACACCCTGAACGCAGGACTTGGTGCACGCATGTACATAACGCGGCGCTTTCTTGCCCGCTTCGAATATCGCAGTCACGTGATCCTGACCAGCCGTGACGACAACGAGGATGCAGATCAATGGGAAATCGGATTCAGCGTATTCTTCTGACCAGCGCGCTGTTGGCACCCCTGCCCCTGATGGCACAGACGTCGGATGATGCCCTACTTGACACCATCGTCGATCCCGGGCTGGATCGCAGGCAACTGAAGGAAGCTCGAATTGACAGCGAGGACTTTGAAGTGGGGCTGTTCCTGGGCGTTCTCTTCGTAGAGGACTTCAATAGCTCACTGAGCTACGGCGCCAGCATTGCCTATCACATCAATGAAGATCTCTTCATCGAGGCCGTCTACGCCCGTACTGAAGTCGGCAAGACCAGCTTCGAAGAGCTTAGCGGCGATATCGATGTACTGAGCGACGCAGACCGTGATTACACCTACTACAACGCCTCGCTGGGATACAACCTGCTCCCTGGCGAGGTGTTCATTGCCGGACGCGCCTTCAATAGCGATCTTTACCTCATCGCCGGTGTCGGCAATACCGACTTCGCCGGCGCTCAGCGCTTCACCGTTAATTTCGGTATCGGCTATCGGTTTTTTGTCAACGACTGGCTAGCCCTGCGCGTCGATTTCAGGGACCACGTCTTCGACATCGATGTGCTCGGCAAGGACAAAACCACACACAACCTGGAGGCCCGCGGCGGTCTGACCTTTTTCTTCTGATTGGAGATTCCCATGCGCAGAATCATTGCAACCCTCTTTACCAGCTCTGCCCTGCTACTGGCGACAGCCACCGTCGGGGTCGCCAGCACCACCGGGGGCATTGCCCCGGACTTCACCCTGAAAAGTGACGCCGGCAGTAACCTGCGCCTCTGGGAGCACCGCGGTCAGGTGGTTATGGTCAATTTCTGGGCTTCATGGTGCGGCCCCTGCCGTCAGGAAATGCCTCTGCTGGATCAGTTGCAAAAGCGCTACAGCCCCGCGGGGTTTACCGTACTGGGCGTGAACGTCGAGCAGGACCCTTCCCAGGCTCGGCGCTTGCTGAAGCAATTGGATATCAGCTTTCCCATACTCTTTGATACCGACAGTGTCGTCAGCAAGCTCTACGACGTCAACGCCATGCCGGTAACCGTGCTGGTGGATCGGGACGGCAAAATGCGCTACCTGCACAAGGGTTTCAAACCCTCCTACGAGGCAAGCTATCGCCAACAGATAAAGGAGCTGATCCGGGAATGATAATCCGGCTGATACTGGTGGCTGCGTTGCCGGCATTGAGTGCCTGTTCGTTGGAGCCCTGGGTGAAACCCTACGAGCGTGCCTACCTGGCAGACCCCATCATGCAATTCGACCGCGACCCGGTTTCTGCCTCTTATATGAGTCACGTCTATGAAGCCCGCGAAGGCGCCAAGGGCGCGGAAGGCGGAGGGGGAAGCGGTTGTGGCTGTAACTAAAACGCTTGCACTGCCCGTCCCGGACCATCGTGTAGCGGTAAGCATGGTCGCAATCGCCTCGGGCATCGCATTTTCCTGTAACGCCGCCGTTCTATCACCGGACAGGGCAGACGCTTTGTACCACAGCTATGACGGCGGCGGCGTCGAGATCACAGGGCCCTCAATCCTGTTCCGCAAGAACATCAAGGACAAGGTGGGAGTGCGGGCGAACTACTATGTCGACATGATCAGCAGCGCATCAGTCGATGTGATAGCGACCGCAAGCCCATACTCCGAGGAGCGCACCCAGCTTGGGGTGGGCGTGGACTATCTGCACGAAAAAACCCTGTTAAGCGTCGATTACGTAAACAGTGAAGAGGATGACTACTCCGCCCGAACCTATGCCTTCAGTGTCAGCCAGGATTTCTTCGGGGATCTATCAACGCTTAGAATGAGTTACGCCCTTGGTGATGACGAAGTGCGTAACAATGCCGACCCGGCGTTTGCCGAATCCGTCGACCGGCACAATTTCAGCATCGGCCTGTCCCAGGTCGTGACCAAAAGTTGGGTGGTGGAGATTACTCTCGAATCGATCATAGAAGAAGGCTATCTCAACAATCCCTACCGTTCTGTCAGGTACTATGATCCAGGCTCAGCCCTGGGCTACAGCTATCAGCCCGAGGTCTACCCCGGCACCCGCAACAGTGACGCTGGCTCCCTGCGCAGCATCTACTACCTGCCCTACCGCGCGGCGCTGAGGGGCGAGTATCGCCACTTCAGTGATAGTTGGGGGGTCAGAGCAAACAATTTTGAATTGCGCTATACCCATCCGCTGGCCTGGGGCCTGCTGCTCGAGGGCAAGTATCGCTATTACAGCCAGACGGCGGCAGACTTCTATGCCGATATCTTTCCCTTTGCCGACGCCCAGAACTTTCTCGGCCGCGACAAGGAACTGAGCACCTTCGACTCCAACACGATCGGCCTCGGGGTCAGTTGGGAGTTTCCAGTGGGGGGCTCGGGAATGCTGGAGAGTGGAACATTGAACCTGTACTGGGACTTTATTCGCTTCAGCTATGACGACTTCAGGAATGTCAATGAGGGCGGGCCCGCGGGCGAAGAGCCACTGTACCAATTCGACGCCAACGTTATTCGCCTGTACGCATCTATCTGGTTTTAACCGGTTGTAAAGCCGTCCCGCAGGACTGGATCCCCGCCGGTTGTCGATACGCCGGCGGCCTCTTGGCAGCGCAGTGTACTGGCCCTTTCCAGAATACCCACAGACAGCCGCCTCGATTTGAACAAACCTAATCACGCCACGGCAATATGCGCCAGCCGCCAGAACAGCCGTGAGTCTGCAGTCGCCTGCACAGAGCAATAGAGTCCGATCGCGGAGCAACCCGCGCGCTGGGGCAGTCGCGGCCGCGGTCCGTCAGTAAGGCAGGAAATCGAAGGAGTAATTCAGGGTTGTGGCGGCGACGGATTGGGCACCGAAATCGATCATGCGAATACGTGCCATCAGCTTTTTCTCGAGCGCCGGATCGGATAGTTCATTGGCGATGAGCTTTATTGAAGAAACCTTTCCCGACGGATCGATCACCATCTGGACTGTCATTTTTCCAGCCAGTGCCGGGTTCTTGCGAAGCGCGCGATTGTAGATGGAAAAGATTGCACCCTTGTTGCGATCCATGATCTTGCGGATGTCCTGGTCGCTGCGACCTACCGCGCTGCTCGCAGCGCCGCTGCTGCCGCGCTGGGGTTTCGCACTGGCCATCGCAAGCGCACTACTGACTTTTGTGCTCTCGCGCCCGGACAGCGCGGCGCCGCCCGTATCCCTGCTCAAGGCGGCTACCTGGATGCCGCCGCTTTTCTTGCCGGCACGCCCGGTCAGTACCGACCTGTCGATTTTATTCGCTGTCGACTGCCCCCGAGCATGCGTATCCGCGGCGAGCTTTGCAACATCAATTTCATCCCGCATTGCCGCAAGTTCATCCTTAAACTGCAACAGACCGCTCGCAGCCGCTTTTTCACGGGCTTGCACAACTCTTGCAACGGTATCGGGCGTGGCCTTTGGGGGCGCCTTTGCCCTCACAGGCGCAGTTTTTGGCTCTGGCTTTGGCGTGACCGGCGGCGGTTTGATCGGCTCTGTCTTTTCAGCCCTGGGCTTCGGCCTGTCCTGCTGAACGGCGGGCTTCGGCAGCGGCTTGACCTTTGGCATCGGGGCGGCCAGCTGCTTGCGCTCCAGCACGATGCGTGCCAACTGCGGTGGAAGCGTTTCCTGTTCGGCGCGTTCGATTTCGGGAAGTGGCACCATCGGCACAATCACTCCCAGAGACGCCATGGCGATGAGGCAAGCGCGCAGAATGCGGCGAAACTTCTTGTCTTCACCATCGGCTGCGTGCCATGGAAGCTGCAGCTCATGCCAGGCCGGGGTATAGAATGCTGCACCCATCGGGTCTACCCCTCCGTCACTGGCAACGTCGCTGGGGCAGCGGCAACGTGGTTCACCGCCAGCGAGATATTGCGATATTGATTGGCCGCACAGGTCGCCATGATTCGCTTCAGCAGCGCATAGGGCACCGCCTGATCACCCATAATGGTCACCGCCCTGCCCCGTTGCTGCTCGGCCTCCGTCAACTGCGGCCGTCTCTCAGCCTGGCGACGTAGCTCCACTTCTAATTCGACGATTTCGAGAGCCTCTCGTTGCGCAATCTCTGCGATTTTTACCAGGGGCCTGCCGGCAACGATAAGGTCGGTGCTGTTAACCATCACCAGCAGGGTCGCATCGGGTTTTTGCTCTGCCACCGACTCCGGCAGGACAATGGCTTTATCATTTTGCAACACCTCGACATCGCCGGTATTCAACAACAGGAAGAACACCAGGATGGTAAATATGTCCATGAGAGAAACAAGGTTCAGCTTCGAAGTGGCCTGCATACGGCCATGGTGTCGCGCCATACGTCGTGCGCGCATGGAGGTCTTCATGGGCTTCCCCTGTCAGCCATCAGATTTGAATCGGCAGGGGCGTCACCCAATGCGATATCCGGGAACAGTTCTGCCCGCACCACTGACGCGGCAACTACCGCGTCAAAAGCGCGCACCGTATCCATGGCACTAACGAGGGTCTGGTAATCGGTATCGCGCTCCGCGAGAATGAGAATATCGCGCTTTTGGATGCCTTTTTCCTGTAGCTGACGTTTTATCTCCTGCAGAACCTTCGAAACCATGGCGAAGTCATGCCCTTGCTCTGATCTCTCGACTCTTTTCAACCGCGTACCTTTGGGATAGTTGACATCGATGTAGTCATCGCGCAAGAGCAGTTCAAGCTGCATCTTTTCGTCAGCCCCAGGGCCCGTGCCAGCAGCGGCGTCAGGTAGCTTGAGATCCAACACGGTAATGCGGGAAAACACCATGCTCATCAACAGCACCGGAACCAGGATGATCATCAGATTCATAAACGAAGTGATATCCAACTCCGTCTGGGGCACCTGCTTGCGTCGGTTTTTTCTCATGATAACCTGGCGTCTGCTTTGATGGCTTTAGGCGGCGGAAGTGTCGGCTGCGCGGCTGCGGGAAACACCCGACGGTATATCCGTCAGCAGGTTGAGAAATTTGACGCCGGCCATCTCCAGACCATCAACGATCTCGGTGGTCTTGGTTTGCAGCATGGCATGGGCCATCAGTAATGGTATGGCCGACATCAAGCCAAACGCTGTGGTATTCATGGCGACCGAAATACTCTGGGACAGCAAGGTGGCTTTTTCAGCCGGATCGGCATTGGCGACCGCAGTAAACGCTGCAATAAGTCCGATGATGGTTCCCAGCAGGCCCAGCAGTGTTGCAACGTTCGCCAGGGTCGCCAGATACTGGGTGCGACGCTCGAGCCGGGGCAGTGCTTCCATAACGCCCTCCTCCATCGCGTATTCGATGTCCTCGCGGCGCGGGCTTTGCTGCAGGCGCGCAATGCCGGCGGCGATGATGCGGCTGATCGGCGCTTTGGTGGTCTGCGCCAACTGCATCGCACTGGCGTACTCGCGCTTTTTGAGAGCCGGCAGCAGGCGCTCGAAGGCCCTTCGATTGCTCATCCGCGCATGACTCAGGAACAGCCAGCGTTCAAGCACGATCGCAATGCCAATGAATAGCACCAATGCGATGGGATACATGAAGGGTCCCCCATCCTGAAAGAAGCGGGCTACTGTACTAACGAAATCCATATTGCCACCTTGAGTTTCTGGGTCTGAGCGGGCTGAAAACAGGCGGCTGGCGAAGGATTGCCAGCGGCGATGTTAGGACACTTCTGATGATTTCGGTATTACCTCAGGCTTGGCGCCGCGCCTTTCCAGCCCTCACCAAAGGCTCCGCTGAGGTAGTACCGTGTGATCAGAGTTGCCTTTGTAACTATGGGTGGTGCCGATAGACTCATCAACCGCAAAGCTCGCAACAGTGACCGAAGCAACATTTTATCCGTTAACTGGACGCCGGTTTTCGCGGCCAGGATAAGTCGGACAAACGCTCCCCGACGTGAGGGCAGCGCGTGGTTTGTTTCGGGTTTTGGGAAGCGACGGGAGCGGCGGCGAATGCGCTTGGCGCGAAGCCGGTTCAGCGCGCTATTGCTGCGCCTCAGAGCTTGAATCCTGGGCCGGACCCAGCTCCTGGCGTAACCTGAGCTCCCTTTGGAAGCTCTCACGCTTTACCGGCAGGTAGAGGTCGTCTATGGCAGAGGCAAGGTCCTGATACAGTGACTCGGGCCCGGCGGGCGCCTGCCAGGGGAGGATATTGAGTACCCGCGGTTGCTCCTGATTGCCGGTCACACGGGTGCCCAGCTCAACCACGGGTTGGGTTCCTGTGCCCAGTGCTGAGACGAGGAGTATGTTAGCGAGCATGCTCATGAGCCAGCGCCGGCACGGGCCATCATGGCAGGCTGACGCTGCAAATCCAGTAGCCAGCCGGCGACCCTCGGGTCGGGCTCAGGCTGAAGTGCCTGGTAACTCCGATAGTGCCTTTGGGCTTCCTCCAGTTCGCCCATGTAGACGTCATACAGAATACCCAGATTGAGATGGCTCTGGGCATGTTCTGGCCAGACTGCCAACGCTCGCTTGTAAAGTGCCTCCGCTGCCCTGAATTCACCGGTTTTGCGCTTCAGGGCAGCCAGCTGATTGTAGGCATCGAGGTTATTCGCGTTCACTGCTATCGCCCGGGTAAACGCTGCCTCAGCCTGCTCCGGACGATCCAGCGCAAGATAGGTGATTCCAAGGTTCAGCCAGGGACCGGACAGCTCAGGATAATCAGCATTCAGCAGTTTGAGAGTTGCCTGAGCCCGGGACCACTGCTTGAGCCGCATTGCCTCAAGCGCCTGATCAAACTGCTGCTGTGCGCGCTTCGGCACCGGCGATCGATCGAGCAGGTACGGGTTGATGGTCGTCATGGAGCCGTCTTCCACGGCCATAGTCTGCTGGTCCTCGGGCGCACCGTCGAAGATCGTGTGAAACATCCCGCAACCACTCAGAAGCGACACCATGCTGAGCTGGGCAACCAGGTAACAGGGCCGCAGCAAATGTTTAGAAAATTTCATTCCCGTACCTCGCGAGTAATTCACTTTTTCCGTACCGTGCCGGCAGCAATCTAGACAGGCTTTCGATACTGGAGTCCACCCATTGATCATAGTTTCCATTCCAGCTGCGTCGAGCATTGGACTCATGAATGTCGATAGCCTTTTCCTCGAAAGGGTAAGCCTGCTCTTCCAGCAGCATTTCGTATTGTTCCAGCTCAAGGGCATCGAGGCCCGGCGGACGTGGTGACGCCATCAGTTCTTCACTCAGGCTTGCATATATGTCGCCAAGCATGAAGTTTGCCTGGGTCACAAATTCCCCAAGCCCGTAGCTCAAAACCTTTTCAGCATCTCCAATTGCTGATTGCATCAAACGCCTTTTCAAGCTGAAACTGGCGTTCAGGGGCAGTGAGATGGGTGTCGACAGGAACTGCCGGTAGGAATTTTCAGCCAGCGCGGTGGCCGCCTTTGCTGCCAGGTAGAGTGAGCGTCCGTCAGCATCAGCGCCAGCTGTGTCATGGCTCTGAACAATCTGCTCCAGCCAGTAGCGATGGCCGGCTTCGTCACCGACTTCCTGTTGCAGTAGCGCCAACTGATAGCGTGACTCCATCGCTACGGCAAAGGGTACCGGCCACGTATCCAGGTAAAGCCTGTAGCGATCAATGGCCAGTCGATGGGCACCCGCCTGCTGATACAACTCCGCCGCCATAAAGCCTGACTTGCGCCTGACCTCGTCATCCTGGTCGGTAGCGGCGATCGCGCTCAATTCCTCGGCGGCCGCGTACCAGTTGCCCTGCTGTTGATGCACGTGTACCAGCTTTGCCGCTATGGATGCAGCATATTCATGCTTCGGGTAACGGGAGCGGGTTTGTTGCAGAACCTGCTCCGCTCTATCCCAGTCCTCAAGCTCCATCAACATATTGGCCGCATCATAGCTGGCGGTTTGGGCGATGCTGGACTCCGGCGCAACCGATGCGACCCGCAGCCAGCTATGGGTGGCCGCCTCCCCATGACCCCGGGCAAGATACACCTGGCCTTGCTGGTAGATACTGGCGGCCAGTCGATCGACGATGCCCCTGCGCCGTTCATCCGTTGCCGGCATCAATTCCAATGCACCGCTGTAGGCCAGCTCGGCGCCCGCGTAATTCTGTAATTCGAAATTACCCTGCCCCTGAACCAGCCATGCCGTACACGCAAGCGGCGTAGCCACTGCGGGTTGCCAGCCAGTGACCAGTGAAGCCGCAACTACAGCCTCCTCGGGATTGCCCATTCGTAGCATTTCCTCTGCGGTTCGAGTCAGTACCGCAGGCGCGCGATCATCAGAGGAATAGATTTCGGCAAACTGCAGCGCGCTTTGAATTTTAAGCATCTGCCACTCATCCCGGCGCTCCTCGCTCAGCTCACGGATGTAGTGTTCGTAAGCCAGGATAGCGGCATAGCCAGCCTCAGCACCCTGACCCGGGGCGCTGTTTTCAGCGTAGGCCACCCGCTCGTAGGCAGCGATCGCAGCGGAGAAATGCTGTGCCTCAAAAAGGCTTTCAGCCATCAGGAAAACCATACCAGGCGTCTTTGGGTCTGCTGGAAAGGTCTCGGCAAATTCTCCATACCAGTTGCTGGCTTCGATAAATGCTTGTCGGGATTCTGCCCGCGGTGGCTCGCCAGGCGCAGCCGAGTTGCGCGCTTGCCCCAGATGCTGCGCCTGCAAGGCTTGCGCACTGGCATGATAATACTGCGCGAGCTCTTGCAGGTACTCATAAAGGTACGGGCGCAATCGTTGCTGGGTGGCGTCGTCACGGCTTGACCAGTAACTGCTGTTCAAGCCGTAGCGGCGCACAAAGTCTTCCTTGGCAGGTAGTATCTCGCTGGGGAAACCACCCTGTTTATAGACCTCGATCAATTGCACGCTGAAATCCGGCGCGTGGGCCGAACGGGGAAAGTTTGCCACGTAATGCTCAAGGGTATCGGCGCTGTCGCGATACCGCTCTTTTTCGAGATACAGTTTTGCCAGGCCGAGATAGAGCAGGTGTTGATAGCTGCCTGAGCCCCCGGCGGATGCCCGATCGGCGATGGATTCGGCGCCATCGAGATACGAAAACGCGAGACTCATGACTCGCAGCGTATCTTCAACCAGGTCACGATCGACGCGGGACAGTTTATCCAGCGAGTCGGCACCTTGCAGGGTCGTCTTCAGCACGTCGTCAAAGTCGACCAATGCCGCCTGGTAGTGTGACTGTTTGAAGCGGGCCCAACCCCGCATATAGCGTGCCGTACCGGAGTAGCTACTACCCCTGGGTGATTCAACAACGCCAGAGTAAGCCTCCTCGGCCGCGGCGTAACGCTGCTGACTAAAGGCAATCTCAGCGACTCGAAACTGGGCTTCGGCGAGGTATGTCGACTGGGGGTACTCCCTGATCAGACGGGCGAGCAGGGCCCTCGACTCCTCCACTCTGCCATCCAGGTCATGGGCCTTGGCGAGCTGATAGAGGATACGGTCGTTGTCACTGCTTTGAGGATTTTCCCGCAGCAGGACTTCGTACAGTGTGATGGCTTTTTCGTGGTAGCTCCCCGGCGATTGGGACGCGATCTGTTGCAACTCGCTGCGCTGCATCTCTAGCCCGGCGAGCCGCCGCTTTACGCTGGCTCTAATCTCTGGACTGTGTGTCTGCCGCATTACAGCCCGATATTGCTGCAATACCTGTTCATCCGAAACCTGCGGCAGTACGCCCCGCTCGACAGGTAAGTCGGCCGGACCGATAGTCGCCAGGGTCTGCCCCCTCTCCAGTCCGGGGCTGGCACAGGCAGATACCAGCGCCAAACCGATCAGACAAGCCCCGGCAGACGCAGCTCCGCGGAATGGTACTCTGGACCGCTCCACTAGCGCCGGGCCTCTTGTCTAGCCTGGTCGTACAACCGTGCCCTGGACAGCTGTGCCTGGCCCAGGTAGTTTGCCAGCCGCACCTGCTGGCGTTCGATCTGTCTGACCACCGCGGCCTGAAAGGCGACCTGGAGGGTTTCCTGACCTGCGTCTATCGCGTGTTGCTGCAGTCGCGTTCGCTCTGCGAGGGCTGCCAGCCGCCGCTCGTAGGGCGTAATGTCTGGTGTCAGGGCAATCAGTCGTTGTATCCGCGCGATGTTCTCTTCCAGATCCGTGATCTCGGCGTCCAGTTGAGCCAGGCGTTTTCGTGTTTGCCAGCGCCAATCAGTCGCGTTCGCACTGATTCGCCATTGCAATATGCCCCTGAATCGCGCCAATCGCTCGGCTTCCAGGGGAAAGCTCTGGCCGGCTGCCTGGAGTCTGTGCAAAGCAGTTTCCGCGCTTTCGACCCGCGACCACTGCGCCTGCAGATCAGGCTCCCCATAGTGGTGAACCAATGCCATGTCCGTTGCGGTGCTCAGCTCGGTTTGCAGCCGGTTGCGTTCACCTTTCAGACCCTCCATTCGGGCAGGATAGTCGCTAACCATAAAGCGTTGCTGTTGGGCTGCCCGACGTTGTTTGCGCAGTCCCAACAGTTGCTGGTAGATTTCGACTTTGTGCTGCCAGTTGGCCAGGCTATCGGCAAGCAGGCCGAGGTCATTGAATGCCTCGCTGAAAGCGGCAATTTCATCGCTACTCAACAGTTCAATGATTCCCTGCCAGCGCGCGTCCAGCACCGACTCTTCACTGTCATCCAAGGCTTTGTCTCGCATGCTGACAGCCAGTGATTGCAGGCTGGCTTGCTGCTTCAGCTCTTCCAGCCTGGCAAGTTCCCGGGAGAATGTTTTTTCTGCCGTCTCGAGAGCATCCAGCGCCCTGGCGAGGTAGCCGAGTTTTTCTTCGGCGTAGGGAACGGCCAATAGCGCCTCTTGCACCTCTGGCCTTAGCGGAGCGCGCCCTGCCAGCAAACGCCATGGCCCGAGTGCCACGCGGTAGTCACCCATTTGGGCCGCAGACCAGCCGTAACCCAGCAGGGCTGGCTCAACCACGGGACTGCTCAGCCGCACTTTTGAAAAGCGCTTGAGAGCAGCGTCGTAATCCTGGCTCTGCATCAGACTGAAGCCGGCCGCGGTCAGCCCCTTGTCCTGGATTGCCAGGTGCTCGGCAATAGCCATTTTCTGATCAGCCAGCCCATCGAGAAAGTTGATGCCGGTCACCGAACGCGCCTGACGAATGTGGGCCGTACCCAGGTTGTAGTACAGGTAAGGAATCCAGCCACTGTTTGCAGCGGCATCGCGCAATGCGACTTCCGCACCGGGCAAGTCCCCCGTCATGATCGCCAGGTTGACTCTGATCGCCTGCACTTCGTCGTTGAGCTCAGCGGGCAGTTCACTCGAGACCCGCTTCAGGCTGCTGCGGGCCTTCAACCACTCCCCCCGCCGGTATTGCTGTCGGGCAAGATAAAACCAGGCGGCGTCACGAACCGCGGGAACAGCACTACCCATCGACGCTTGCTCGAAAATCCTGATCGCCTTTTGCTCGAGGCCGAAGGCAAGGTTCATTGCCCCCTGCAGTAGAAGTCGCGAATCGCGGGTAGTTGTCTGCTGGCCAAGCGCCTGGGCCACCTGCAGTTCGCTGAGTGCAGCGAGATAGTTGCGCTGGAAGTATTCGTAAAGCGCTACCCCATAGCGCAGGTCGTCGACAGTTCGTACCGCCCGCTCCTGCGCCTGGGTGGCCATAGCAGGCAGCACCAGGCATAGCCACAGTGCCTGGAACCAGAACCGCCACCTAAGCACAGAACCGATACCCTGAAAAGCCACGATTATCAGAGCTCCCACTCGACGATGCTGAACTCAGCCTGCTCCCGCGCAGGGCTATCCGCTATCCTCAATTCCAGCAGTGTCGGTGCAGCCTGCTTGTCGACGGTGATGGTAGCGGCTGTCTTGAAATTCCGTCCCTGGGGGCCCTTACCGGTAAAAAACGCGGTGATTTCATGGTCACCCGCCTTTAAGTTGCCGAGGTACAAGCGTTGGATACCACCGCGCATCAACGCGTCGAGCTGGCGCTCGGTATAGAGCTCGCTAGCGACCAGTTTTTCATCGATCAGGAGCTTAACGGCGTCCAATGCGAACCAGGTGCCCACATCAAGGGAAAGAAAAACTGCTACCTGGCTGGCGGACGGATACAGTAACTCCTCCTCGAGAATCAGCAGGTCGCGATTGAGCGCGAGAACATCCTGCTTGAGGCTTTCGAGGCTGGCGGCGTCAACCACCAAATCGCCACTACTCGCGCGGGCGGGTACATCGATACAGAAGCAGATGGCTATCAGCATCAGTTGAAGCACATGGGATCGCATAGTCGTTTCCATTGTCCACCGGCGTTGGTAATACGCTACTACTGTCTAAAAAATAGTTGCGATTACCCGCGCCGGTTAGTTCCATCGGGGCGTGCAGGCGGACAATGGCCCTGAACAACGACTCCTTCAAGCTTTCAATGTGAGCTAGGCCCGCAACAAAATTGCGGAGCGGAAAGACACCAGGCGCGGGCCAGGAGAGCAGGAAAAACCGACAGCGGGTAAGCTATTCGATCAGGCCATCCGAGTAGTGGATCACGCCGGCGCTGTCGACTATGACCGTGTCGTATTCGGCAAGAGAGTTGATCAGTGCCAGCCCCCGCTCGACGCCGAGCACGAGTACCGTGGTTGACAGTGGGTCGGTATCGAAACCGTGCGGGCCAATAACACTTGCACTCATTACTCCACTGGCCGGGGTTCCGGTACGGGGATTGATAATATGGTGCACCCGACTGCCAGTCTCGGCGTCGATAAAATAGCGCTCGTAGTCGCCGGAGGTCGAGAGCGCAATATCCTCAAGCGGCAGTAGCAGCGCGACGGCGTCCTCTTTCCGCGGGTTGCGTATCCCGACCAACCATGGGCGCCCTCGCCGGTCACCCAGCAAGCGCGTGTCACCACCAGCGCTCACGGATGCATGCTCAACGCCGTACAGCTGCAGAATTTCGATGGCACGATCCACTGCGTAGCCTTTTGCAATTCCGCCCAGGTCAATTTTCATCCGGGAATGACCAAAGCGCAGGCTCGGCGTGGTTTCATCGAGTTGCAGCAAGCGGTAGTCCAAAGCATCCATCGCGCCGCCCAGCTCGGCTGGCTTCGGCGCTATGCCCTTGCGATAGTCATAGTAGCGCCCCACCGAGGCAAAGCTGATATCGAATACACCGTGGGTGCGACGGCTGAACGCCAGTGCTTTTGCCACCACTTCGGACAATTCCTCAGAGATTTCAACCGCGCGATTCGCCGCCAACTGGTTGACCCGATACAGTTCGCTGCCCTTCGCCTCCGGGTTCCAGCGGTCTTCGATATCCTCCATCAATGCCATCACCGCGGCGATAGCCTGCTCCCCTCGACCGGCGTTGCCGTGCCAAAGCGTGACGGTCACCTCGGTGCCCATGATCGCTCGAGACTGGGTGTGCCAGTCAGCGCTCGCCATGCTGCAGGCTCCCAGCCAGAGGCAAAGCGCCCAGCACGGCCGCAGTCGTAGCCTCATGATCCGCCGCCTGCAAACACCAGCCGGTATTGCCTGTTACCCAGTTGCTCCCCCAGCATGGAAAGTGCCGGCCCCAGGCGAGCGTCGGTATTCTCCGCCAGGGCCAGCACGGTCTCCAGTCGATACTTGCCAAAGCGATTCACCAGCAATTCACCCGTCAACCCAAGCAGGTCGGCAGTAGAACCGCTGAGAACAGCGCGCAAATCGCCACTCCCCGTGGGCTCCAGGTCGGCCGTTATGTCAGGCAGCAATATCGAGCTGCCCGCCAACTGCAGGGTGACGTTGCGCAGCCAGGCGCGCCCGGAAACGTCGACCAGGATGTTATCCCTGACGGTCAATGTATCGATCTGCAAATCCATATTTCCGCCCCGTAAAGAACCAGTCGCGGACTCGAAACTGGCAACGGGCAACCGAAGCTCAGTCTGCAGCAATGACCAGTCAGCACGGGCACCGATTTGAAAACGCCCGGTAAAAGTCTGTCCTCCGTGCATCGCCTCGAAGTCGATGGCCGGTCGCAACCGGAGCAATGACGATGGCCTCAGCACCCATTCAAGCTTATCAATACCCATCGCCTGCCCGGCCAGGGGAGCCACAAGTCCAAAGGCAGCACCCCGCCAGGCTGAACCATTGACGGCGGAGGCCTTTAGCTCCGGCAGCCTGGCTTTGGCCGCTACGTAGAGCAGTTGTGCTGGCGCCTGAACCAAAATACAGACAGCCAGCGAGAGCAAGCAGACAACCGGTAAAAGACGCCTGTGGGCGTTAGAAATCATGGCTCGCCCGCCAACTGAACCTGGACCGAGACCCGGCCGGTATCGCCCGTGGGCAACAAGGAGAGCTCAGCAATCTGGATGCCGTGGACAGTTTCCAGCTCGTGGAGCCAGTGCAATACGCGATCATATTCGGCCGTCTCCAGGCGCAAGCGCATCCCACCGTCGCGGCCCGGCTGAAAGCCACTCAATTGCAGGGCGTTAGCTTTCAATGTGGTATCGATGAGTTGGGTTAAATTAGGCGCTAGGGTGCTAACGCCATCGCTGCTTCGCTGTAACAGCAGCACCTTTCGAGCGAGCTGCTGCACCTCCCCGAGGGCCTCGGACGAAATAGCCAGCTGACGCTGCTGAACGACGCGCTGCTGCTGCAAGCCATACACCAGAAGACCACAGGCATATAACGTTATCGCGAACACCAGCGCCAACACCGCCATTTGATCCCGGCGCGCCAGCCGAAAAAACGCCGCCTGACTGTGGGCAATAAAACGTTTCATAAGCTTCGCCCGCTACGCTGCCAAGGGGCGCTCAGACCGTTGATAGTCCACCAGCTCCATTCGATTCCCCCACAGGCCACCATTCAGCCTTGCCCCCAGCCTATGCGTATGCGCGCTCGCTGCCCATCCGAATCGGCATTGGCGTGAACCAGCTCGGGCTTGAGACCCTCTCGCTGCAAGCGAGTCACCAGCTGATCTATCGCCGTGAAAGAACCGGCACGACAGTTGAGTCGCACTTCCCCCTCGTCCCGATGGTAGGAGAAGCCTCGTATTTCGACGGGTGCACCCTCTTGTAAAGCCGGTGCTATGCTTGCCAGAAACTGCACAGGCCCCCGGTAGTGGGTATCGGCATCGAGGGCAAGCAAGTGGCTGCGCAACTGCTGGCGGGCATCGACCAGCAGACCCTCGGGAACCACACTGCGAAACGCGGTTTCCAGTTGTTGCTGTACCAGAGCCTGCTGCCGTTTTAACTGCTGAATCTCCAGCACGCCGTCAACGCTCCATGCTGTGACCGCCAACAACAACATGGCCGCCAGTCCACGCCACTGCTGCCACCAACGCAGGAGTGGCAGGCGCGGGGCGAGCTCTCCCTGTAATAAATTTATTTCACGGTTTTCTCGGGCATGGCCCCGGGTATCACCTTGCAGAAAGTCCCATCGCTGGGGGAGTGACTGGCAGTGAAAATCTGCCACGTTGCGCAACGAGGGTGGTAACGCCGATCGCAGTTGATCCAGCAATGTTGCCGTCGGCGCCGATACCTGCAGCCTGGACGGCGGGCCTGCTTGCTCCAGCAACAATTCCAAGGCGGTGACCATCAGCTCGGGTTCGATTGAAAAACCGTAACCATCAGCGATGTGGGCAATCAGATGGTCGCCCAGGTGCAGTGCCCACCCGCCATTGCGGCCCAGCAGCATCGGCTCGGCAATAGCCAGACCAAGCTCTAGCCCCTGCGCCTGCAGCGGCGCAAGCTGGCGTTTCAGCCACTCGCGATTGCACCAGGCCACTGCGACGTGTGCATCGTCGTTACCCCGCGAGTCGGTTGAATCTTCCTGCTTGCCAAAGGCGAAATGCAACTCCTCGACATCACCCAGCAAGCCGTCCTCGAGTTGGAATGGAATGGCCTCGCGCAGATGACGACTTTCCCTGGCAACAAACGCTACCCGCCGACTACCGATGCGTTCACCCGGCAGAATCAGGCACAGTCGTCCATGATCCTCACCGAGCTCTTGTCGGAGATCATCGGGGCTGCCGCCACCGCACACCCAGAAGCTGCCGCTTTCCCGGCTCTGGTAATACCACTGGTAGCCAGTTTCCGGACAGGTGCGAATGAAGACCAAGGTTGACACGCTGCTGAATACTCATATCGACTTCGGTTTTAGTCTAGCAGGGCAGGTGTCTATCTGCCCTGCGAGGTCGCGGTAATCGCTACCTTGCCGCGCTCTCCCCTGGCGACCAACGCCTGACCACGCTCCCCCCGGCACTGTTGCGCTGAAGCAAGCTGACGATGGATCGATAATGACCCATGACCTCCGTTTCCGCCCGCAGGAGAAACAGATCGCTGCGTACGCCGAGGCCTTCAGTAACAACGCCGTTTTGCCCGGCCTGTAATGCCAGCACCTGCTCGTGGAGCAGAAAACTTTCAAGGGAATCAAACGCTTTGTACTCTTCGCGCCAGCGCGCCAGGCTGGTCGCTGCGTAGTTGTCCAGCGGCAGTAACTCGTCCTGCCGGTTGATGGTCCGCAGGACAGGCACCGGCGCGGTATTGATGTTCAGGGCTGCTTCGGGGTGGAGCGCTGCAACAAAATACTCCAGGCGCTGGTAGAGTTCCGGAGTGACCCCACGCACCAGGCGCAATTCACTGGTGTCGACAAGGTATCCGTTTGCCGGACGATAGGGTTGCCCTAGTCGAAGATAATAGTCTTTTTCCGCGCCGCCATAGCCGGTAACCTCATCGTCAGAATCCAGCCAATCGATGACGGCTTCGGCAATCGCAATTGCCTCCGGCAGGCTCAGCCCCGGGTTTTCAAAGGTCTGCAACAGGCGAATAAAGCGCCGCTGCGCCGGGGTAAAGCGCGCTGCCTGTCCCCCGACAGCGGCGCTTTTGCGCGCTTTTCGGGCCAGGGTGTTGATATTGAGCCGGCCCTGGGCATCTTCGAGGCTGGCCCGGACCCAGCCGCCATCAACAGGAAACTCAGGTACCCTGCGCGCCCAGTCCTCTCCAAGATGATCACTCTCCGCGCCGTTGCGACTGTCCCGCGCCAGGACTGCGAGCCCCAGTGACTCTGCGCCACCGAGATACAGTTGGGCCTGCTCACCGTGAAGGCGACTGCCGGCAGCCGCCACTACAATTTCGAACCGCGACGCGATCGTTGCCGTCAGGCTGGCCACCAGCAGTAGCACCACCATGGCAAATATCAGCACAGCCCCGCGCTGGTTACTACACATTGCCCGGCAAGGCCATCAGGCGGCGGAACTCACCCCACGGCTCAACCTCGAATACAATTTCTACCGCTAGCGGCAGGCGATCAGATCGAGTCGTGGTTTGCCAGCTTTCACGCCAGTGACCGCCCTGCGGGGAAAGGGTGCCCGCGGTTGGACTGAGAAATCGCAGGCGCACCCCCCCCAGGCCTGTCGCCAAACGGGTACTAATGGGGCGAGTATCCGGCGCAAGATCGGTTTGCTCCCAGTAATCACGCCACAACTCGCCCCCGGCGCTGCGGTAGCGCACCCTTTGCAGATCGCTACGCAACTGTTGGCGCGAATTCGGCCAGCCTGCCCGGGTGAATAACAGCAGCTCTCCCGCGATCATACCCCCCCGCAGCGCTGGCTGGCGTTCACCGTATTCATCCGTGACAGGTCTCGCTACCACCGTGCTGAGGTCACGCTGCAGAATCTGCAGCAGCCGGTCGAGGCTTTGCAGTCGCGCGGCGTCAGCCTGGGTACTTTCACTGGCTGCGATTGCGGAAGATAAAGAAGCATAAGCCATCATCGCCACCACCGCTGTCAGCGCCAGCGCGACAAGAACCTCAATCAAGGTAAAGCCGCGTTCACTCATGAACGAACCCGACGCTCCGGTAGAGCGGCTCGCGGTCGGGCAGGCCCACCTCGACCTCCAGCCGGCGCATACCCTCGACGCCGCTGGCTGTGCTATTCAGGCGCCATGCCCAGCGTACCTGGGCCATATCCTCGAAGCCGCTGGAACTCCCCGTTAGCACCCGTTGGCCGATGCGCCGCTGCAGTTGCACTTCCGCCAGCCGGTTCTGGGCAACCCACTGGGCAAACGCCCGGTCGCGCAGGTAAGCCTGATGATCAACGTTAGCCATCACCTGGAAAATCAGTGCCGGTAGCGCCAGGCCAACGATCGCCAGTGCAACCATCACCTCGATCAAGGTGAATCCGCGCTGGCTCACCGTTGCACCTCCCCACACCCGCTGCCGGCAAGGGCCGCTTCGACCACTACTCGGCCCAGCGCATCCGCGCACAAGCGCAGTTGCTTGCCCCCGGAAGCTTCTGTCTGCAGCACCAGCTCGAAGGGAGTGGCTTCACCACTGCCATAAAGCACGACATCCGGAAACGGGGTAGCCTCGGCCCCGAGCGCGAGCCGGTCTCTACCTGCCAGATCAAGATAGCGCCCGGTAACCTTCAACACGGGGGCCGCCACGCCGTGGAGGACTGTGGCATGGGTTTTCTCCTCAGTTGTTTCTATCGGTCGCCACTCGGCCTGGGTGAGGCGGTACCATGACCACGCCCATTCGCCCCGGGCAATGGGGTGAAAAAAAAGACCGCGATTGCGACCGTCAACCTGGGCCTGGAGTAATTCCAGCTCGATTTCCCCAGCCAGTTGTTGCAGGGCAAGGCTTTGCCCCCGCGAGGGATGAGCACTGCCCGCCGCCAAGCCAACGGTGCCAAGGGCCAGCCCGACGATCAGTAATACCACCAGCAACTCTATCAGGCTGAATCCTGCATTACGGATAGGCATGGTCGCTGCCTAACCCTCCCTGGCGTCATGCCAGTTACCCAGGTCCTGGTTCTGACCCTCGCCGCCGGGGACACCGTCTGCGCCGTAACTGAACAGGTCGAAGGCACCATGCTCACCGGGAGCCAGGTACAGGTATGGCCGACCCCAGGGGTCGAGCGGGAGCTCGTCGAGATAACCTCCGGGCTTCCAGTTACGTGGCTCCGGCGCCAGCGTCGGTTTCTCGACAAGTGCGGCCAGACCCTGCTCGGTGGCGGGATACGCGAAATTGTCGAGGCGATAGATTTTCAGCGCGGTGGCTATCGATTTAAAATCTGCCTCGGCTTTCTGCACCCGAGCCTCGTCTGCCCGGCCGAGCACGTTGGGCGCGACGATACTCACCAGCAACCCCAATATAACCAGCACCACCAGGATTTCTATCAAACTGAAGCCAGACTGTTTCATGACAGCGGAGTCACCCTTTCTTGTTTGCATCAACTCACCACCGGTGATTTCACCTAACCAAAGTATTCAGATCAAAAATGGGCAGCAATACAGCGAGCACGATCAACAATACCGCCGACCCCATCAGCATCACCATGCAGGGCTCGAGCAGGCTCATCGTGGTATTCAGGGAAAGCTCGAGCTCGCGCTCCTGATTTTCCGTTGCTCGTTCGAGCATTTCATCCAGTTTGCCGCCGCTCTCGCCACTGGCCACCATTTGCACCAGCATCGGGGGAAAAATAGCGGCTTCCTCCATGGCACGGTGCAGGCTGGAGCCCTGGGCCACGGCCTCGCCAAGCTGTGCGCAAACCCGCCGAAGTGCCAGATTTGAAGGCACCCCGGCTGCAATCTGCAGTGCTTCAAGCAGGGGCACGCCGCTGGCAACCAGGATCGACAAGGTGGCGGAGAGGCGACTGCTGTCCAGTGCAATCTGCCAGCGGGATACCAAAGGTATGCGAAGCAGCAGCCGGTGCCATCGCAGCCGGTAGCGCGGGCGGCGCAGTGTAAACCGGGCAGCGGCGATGACCCCGATCAGGGCCGGCAGCGCGTAAAAGCCATAGTTAACAAGGAAATCACTCACCGCAATCAGAGCACGTGTGAGATCGGGGAGAATGCGATCACTGCGCTGGAATATCCCCACCAGCTTGGGCATTACGAATGCCATCAGGGCGATAATGACCGAGACGGCCACTGCTACCAGCACCATCGGGTATATCATCGCCATGCGCAGCTTTTGCTGGGTAAACTGGCTGCTTTCGCTGTGATCCGCGAGCCGCAGGAGCACCGGTGCCAGATATCCGGAACGCTCCCCCGCACGCACGGTTGCGGTATACATGTCGTTAAAGCTGCGGGGGAACTCGCCCAACGCAGACGCCAGTGCATGCCCTTCGACCACCCTGCTGCGAACCTGCAGCAGAACACCGGTTACCCGCGGCTTGCGCGCCTGGCGAGCGGTGGCCTGCAGCGCTTCCACCACCGGCAGGCCGGAAGCAATCAAGGTTGCCAACTGGCGGGTTACCAGAGCCAGCTCCGCGCGATTGATTCGCGGAGAAAAGCCGATCTTCCAGTCGCGGCTGATTTCCCGCTTGCCGGGTTTTGAACTGACACTTACCTGCAGGGGTTTGAGTGATTGCGCCCGCAGGGTAGCGCGAACCTGGCGCTTTGAATCCCCCTCGATCAGCCCTTTGACCAGGACGCTGTCACTGTTCAGAGCGCGGTAGCTGTAAGCACCCATATCAGCTCGCGGCGGTTACCCGCAGCACCTCCTCAAGACTGGTCTCCCCGGCCAGAACTCGGTGACGACCGTGCTCACCCAGGGACGGGAATCGGCCCCGACAGTAGTCCTCGATGGCCTGTTCAGCACGGCTCTCGTGCACCAGGCGAGCGAGTGCCTGATCTATTTCGATCAGTTCGTAGATGCCCCGGCGGCCGCGATAACCGGTGTGATTGCAGTGCCCACAGCCCCCGGGCTGGTATATCAGCGCATCGGCCGGCAAGGTGTAGAGGGCGCATTCGTGGGAGCTTGCCGCGACGGATTGCTTGCAATGATCGCAAAGAACACGTACCAGCCGTTGTGCCAGCACTCCGACCAGACTGGAGGACAGCAGGAACGGCTCTATCCCCATGTCGCGGAGTCGGGTGATGGCACCCACCGCGGTATTGGTATGCAGGGTACTGAGTACCAGGTGGCCGGTGAGGCTTGCCTGTACCGCTATCGCGGCGGTTTCGGTATCGCGGATTTCGCCCACCATGACCACATCGGGATCCTGGCGCAGGATTGCTCGCAGCCCCCGGGCAAAGGTCATATCTACCCTGGGGTTGACCTGGGTCTGGCCCACCCCCGGCAGGCGATACTCAACCGGGTCTTCAATCGTAAGAATATTGCGACTGCTATGGTTGAGTTCGCTGAGGGCGGCGTACAGGGTGGTGCTCTTGCCGGAACCGGTGGGCCCGGTCACCAGGATGATGCCATGGGGTCGGGCGAGGAATCGACTGAATCCCTCCATGACGCTTGCCGGCATTGCCAACTGCGACAGTTGCAGTTGACCCGCCTGCTTGTCCAACAGCCGCAGCACCACCCGCTCGCCCTCGGTAGAGGGAATGGTCGAGACCCTGATATCGATGGCGTGGCCGGCCAGCTTGACCGAGATGCGCCCATCCTGGGGCAGGCGCTTCTCCGCAATGTCCATTTTTGCCATAACCTTGATACGGGAAGCGAGCAGCGGCGCCAGCATCAGCTTGGGGGTCAGTACCTCGGTCAACACGCCGTCGACTCGAAAGCGAACCGACAATTTATCCTCGTAGGGTTCTATGTGAATATCCGAGGCTTTTTCACGCACCGCTTGCCCCAGTATGGCGTTAATCAAGCGAATGACGGGGGCATCATCTTCGGCATCCATTAAATCCCCGCTGGCCGGGATTTCCGCCGCGAGCCGCGCCAGGTCGACGTCGCTGCTCATGTCCTCGGCGACGCGTTGCGCTTCGCCATCACGGCGCTGATAGTTGCTGCTGAGCCGCTGCCCAAAGGCCTCGGCTGACACCTCGCTGAGGGTGATAGCGGCGCCAAGGTGACGCCGTAATTCGAGCAAAACTGCCAGTGACAGGCCAGGCCTGTGCAGCAGACGACCCTCCTCGAGCAGCACGCCGTGCTGGGAGGCAAATGCGAACGGAATGTCGGCTTTACCACTCATGGCTGACCTGAGGTGCCGGCCCCGGCGCGGATATCCAGAGGCTGCAACTTCGTTTTCGGCGGTTGGTTGGAGGCGCCGGTGTCGTCACTGTACAGGTCAGGCAGCAGTGGCAAGTGGTCTACCTTGCCCAGTAAAGGCCCCTGCGCTCGCCGCTGCAATTGTTGGTCGCGGATAAAGCGGTACTTCTCGGCGGTTGCACCGGTCAGGGTTTGTTCGTCTCGCACCACGGTCGCGCGAATGAAGACCAGGAGATTACTCTTGGTCGCCCTAGCCTGGGTGCTTCGAAAGGCTCGCCCCAGCACCGGAATGCTGCCAAGAAACGGTACCCGGTTCTCGCTCTCCTGGAGCTCGTCCTTGATCAATCCACCCAGCACCGCGGTCTGTCCCTCGCCGATGAGTATCTGGGTCTGGATCTTGCGTTCATTGGTGATGACATCGACATCGGTGGAGCCCGTCAGACTCGACACTTCCTGCTCGACATCGAGAATGATCGAGTGGCCTTCATTGATATGCGGGGTCACCCGCAGGGAAATACCAACACTCTCGCGCTCGATCGTCTGGAAGGGATTGTTGGGAGTTGAACCCGCACCGGTACTGCTGTACGAGCCGGTCAAAAATGGTACGTTCTGGCCCACGGTAATCGATGCCGGGTGATTGTCCAGGGTGAGCAGGTTTGGGGTCGACAGGATATTGGCGCCAGTTTGCTCCTGCAGGGCATTGAGGATCGCCAGGAAACTTACCCCGTCGCTGACACGACCCACGCCCAGGGTCTGGCCGGCTATCGAGGCCAGGGTTCCAAATATCCTGTCACCGCGATCACCGGTGCCGTCGTTGATTATGTCATCGACGTTGTCGAGTGAAGCGTTGAGGGAGCCGGGGTCGATGGAGCTGCCGAAAGCTCCATTGTCGGCCTGAAACATCCACTGCACCCCCAGTTTTTTACCGTCGATATCCTCCATTTCCACGATAATCGCTTCCACGAGAACCTGGGCGCGGCGGATATCGAGCCGCTTGATTACATCCATCAGCGCATCGAGCTCTGCGACCTCGGCCGTAATCAGCAGGGAGTTGGTATCGGCGTCCGCCTCGACAGTCGCCAGGCGGCGCCCGGGGGATGTACCCTTGGACCCGAGTTTCTCCATATTCTGGACGAGGCTGTTGAGCACCGCGGCCATTTTTACCGCATTGGCGTATTCCAGGTAGACGACTCGCACGTTGCCGCTCTGCGGCCCGGGGCGATCCAGGCGCTGGATCATAACCCTGGTTCGCTGCAAGTCCACCTCAGGCCCGCTCACCAGTACTGTGTTGGTGCGCTGGTCAGCAATCAGTTTGAGCTGGCGTGGAGACTGCCCGGCTGAGCCGGCTTCGGCCTGTTGCAGGTGTTCCAGCATCTTGACCACAGCGTTTGCATCGGCGTGGCGCAGTTCGATCATCTCGGTCTTTGCCACGCCGCTACGGTCAATTCGCTCGATCAATTCCCTGATCCGGGAAATGTTGGCGCTACTGGCGGATATCACAATGGAATTGTTGGCCTCGTAGGCGCCTATATGACTTTCCTGCGGCACCAGGGGGCGCAGTACAGGCAGCACCCTGGCGGCCGAAACATTGCGCAGCGCGATGACCTGCGTGGTGTAACTGTCGTTGGTATCGGCCAGTTGATCGGTGACCGTCCCCGGTGAAGAGCGCGCCTCTTTCGCCGGCAGTACCCGCACCACACCGCCGGATTCAATCGCGGTATAGCCATGTACGGCCAACACCGAAAGGAAAAGGTCGTAGAGTTGCTGACGATTGAGGGGCTCCGCCGCGATCACCTTGACAGGTCCCTTCACCACCGGGTCGACCACCATGGTCTTGCCGGTGGCATCGGCTACAAATTTAATGACTTCCTGTATGTCTGAATTTTTGAAGTTGACGGTCCAGCTTTGCTCGTCTGCACGAGCTGGCATCACCAGCAGCAGCAATACAGTGAGGACCATGCAGCGCCACGCGCCCCTGGCTTTGATGTTGTGCAGCGCCCTACCCATTGTTCTTGCCCAGCGCCACATCGACCACATGGCTATCTCCGTCTCGCATCAATTCAAAGCTGGCAGCGCGGGAGCTCTGAATTTGCCGGTAGGCTTTCAAGGCCCGGGTTGGATCGTCCAGGGGCACACCGTTGACACCGGTAATGACATCATTTTTTTGTAGCCCAAGCTGGCTGAAAATCTGGCCGGCCCGGCCTGGTGCAATGCGATACCCCAATATCCTGCCTTCGGCATGGACTGGTGTAAATTTGATGATATCGGCCAGCGACCGGGCCACGTCCCGCGCGCCTGCATCCTGGCGGGTCGTCAATTCAGCCGGCGACGAGTGGTGCCTGACGGGTTCTTTGGCAACCAGAACTTTGGGGTCGGCCGTCGCCAGTGGCGCGCGCTCGGCAAACCCAGGCGCTCCGGGGTCCGCTGCGGGTGGCACACTGGGATTCGCCAGCCGGTGATTCGGGCTTGAAGGCTGATTCCTGTCCTCGTACAACCACAGGGATTCATAATTGCCGGCGTTGTTGATAATCACGCGACCCGGGAGCACTTGCTCAAGCTGCACCTGCACGCCGCCGGGGACTTCGTCGCCAACGGCATAGAGCGCCTGGCTGTTGCGATGGGAGATGATCGCCCTGGCCGCGCTCTGGTCAGGACTCACCATGACGCCCAGCAGCAGCAGGTCAAGTTCAGTCTCCTCAGCCGCAATGGCCAGCGCTGGCGCCACGGCGGCTACCGGGGTGTCGGTCTGAACCGTTCCAAAAAGCCTGAGGCGCTGCAACGCTACGATATCGACCTGCCGCATTTCACCCGCCGGCTCAGGCGCGGTCACGCCGAAAGCAGGCTGCAGTTTAAACGGTGCTAACTCACCACCCGGCAGGGGCACCATCCACCAGAAAATCCGGGCGGATACGCTGCAGCAGTAAACCAGCAGCAGAGCCCACGCGGCGCGCTTTGCCAATAGAGGCAGCGACGGCGGGATAAGCGCTACTGTCCGGGTAACAGCCAGCTCTGCCGCAGCCAGCACCCTGGCACGATATTGAAGGAGTACCACTGTCATCATCCGGGGTCACAATCAGGCGGAAACTTTAATAGCTACAGCTTAGCTTTGATTCCCATCACCGGTACTTTGACCCACCCCGAATGAGGCATGGCGCACACTACCCGGCCAAACCCGGTCCGGAAATCGACGAGTTGCCGGTCACATTCGACCCGAGGGCTTTCTATGCCGGAATTTCGGAATCCAGGGGCCACGGGCTAGATCTGCGCCGCTAACCCTCAGAATATCCCCGGGGGAACAGAGTGATTGTGATAGAGCGCGATAATCGGGTAAGCTGGCGATGGCCCCGTGTTTTACGAGGCTGAAGTAACGCGATCACCGATTGAGATAGGTCAGGAGGCTGGTATGAAAAAAATCAATGGTACCTTAGCGCGGGGCATCGCCCACTTCGTGTCGACACTGGTGGCTGCACTGGTGTTAACGGGAACAGCACAGGCACTCGCCACCGGCGACCTGCAGACAGTGGTCGATGAAGCCCATGCCAAGTACAAGAATCTCAAAGACGGGAAAAACGCCGACTATATTCCCGAACTCGCCAAGGTGCCCTCCGAACTATTCGGCATCGCCATTATTACTGTCGATGGCAAGGTTTATACGGCAGGCGACGTCGACTACAGCTTTTCCATTCAGTCGGTCGCCAAGCCATTCACTGCGGCGCTGGTCATGGAGGAACAGGGGGTCGAGGCACTGCGTGAGAAAATCGGGGTGGAGCCCACAGGCATGCCGTTCAACTCCGTGATTGCGCTGCAACTCAATGAGCAGCGTTCGGTGAACCCGTTGGTCAACGCCGGGGCAATCGCCGCAGTCAGCATGCTCGACGCCGAGTCCCCCGAGCAGCGTTGGAATAAACTACTCAACTGGTACAGCGAGCTCGCTGGCGAAAAGCTCAGCCTTATCGACGAAGTCTACGTTTCGGAATCTGAAACCAACTACAACAACCGGGCGATCGCCAACATGCTTTACAACTTTGGCCGCCTCTACAGCGACCCGCTGGAGGCAGTCGACGTTTACACCCGTGAGTGCTCGGTAGGCGTCACCGCCAAGCAACTGGCAATGATGGGGGCAACGCTGGCAAACAACGGCAAGAACCCGAAAACCGGCAAACAGCTTATCGACCCGGGCAATATTCCGGAGCTACTGGCAATCATGTTCATGGCGGGTTTTTACGACGAAGCTGGCCTCTGGGCATATTCTGCCGCGCTCCCGGCGAAAACCGGTGTTGGTGGTGGCATTGTCGCGGTGGTCCCGGGCAAGATGAGCATCGTCGCCTTCTCACCCCGCCTCAACGAGGCCGGCAACAGTGTCAGGGCACTCAAGGCCATTGAACACATTTCTCGTTCACGCGGCCTGGGCCTGTTTGGCCCCAATCCCGAATAGGCTGTTCCGCAAACCGGCAAGGAGATTAGCATGAAAACCACACTGTCCAGGCTGGCGCTTTTGACGCTGGCGAGCCAGCCCGCGTTGGCACAGCTACAGACCGAGGGTGAAGGGCCGACAGAGTCCGAAGCTTACAGTGGCGTTAGCGAGGTGGAAACGGATAAAGCCCGGGGGGAACTCTATGGCTTCGTCATGGCAGACATGGGTTACAACGACGGCGTGATCAATTCCGACTGGTTCGACGTCATGCGACCCACCCAATTGCCCAACAGCCAGGCGCAGTTAGATGGCCTGGGACCGGGTGGCGAAAATTTCGGCACCGAGGGTAATACCTACTTCAGCGTTAGACAAAGTCGCCTGGGGGTCAAGGGCTGGTTCCCGACCTCAAGGGGCGAAATCAGTACCATTTTCGAATTCGAGATGTTCGGCGTTGGCGTCGATGCCGGCCAGACCACTTTTCGCCTCCGGCATGCCTACGGCGAATGGGGACAGTTCGGTGCTGGCCAGTACTGGAGCCCGTTTATGGATATCAACGTGTTCCCAAACTCCCAGGAATACTGGGGCCCCAGCGGGATGCCGTTCTATCGCAATGTTCAGTTCCGCTGGATGCCGATCAGGGGGGACAGCGAGCTGACCTTTGCACTCGAGAGACCGGGCGCCGGGCGTGACCCGGCTACCGACGAGGTCGAGGAAATTATCCAGGACGGCAGTAATGTGCGGGGGCGCTACCCGCTACCGGACTTTTCTGCGGCTTACAAGTACGGTGGCGACTGGGGCTATGTGCGGGCGGCGGGGATACTGCGCCGTATCGAGTGGGAAGATCAAGACCTGACCAATGGCGACCTGAGCGGAGATGCTACCGGTTGGGGCATCAATTTCAGCGCCAACTTCAAGTTCGGGCCCAACGATAGCGTGCTCAAGTTGCTGGTCATGCATGGCGAGGGCGTGCAAAACTATGTCAATGACGCCGGCGGTGATATCGGGGTCGAATTTGACGGCGGCTCGATTTCCGCCGAACCGATCCCCATCACCACAACGGTCTTGTTCTACGACCTTTACTGGAGCAAGCGCTGGTCGAGCACCATTGGCTTTTCCACAGTCGACCTTGATCTGCCCAATGGGCAGGCAGCAAACAGTATTGAAAAAGGCCGCTATGCCCTCACCAATTTGCAATACCACCCCGCCGACAACGTGATGGTAGGCGCAGAATTGCAGTATGGCAGGCGCGAAAATTTCAATGATGGCTGGGACTACGACGCCTACAAGGTACAGTTTTCAGCGCGTTACAATTTTTCTTTCGGGCTTGGCGGGTAGGTCGGCAAGCATGGCGCAAGGCCTGGCTGCAGCCTGCCGGCAGCCAGCCGTTAAACACTGACCTGACAAGCCATGGCGCTATACCTGGTGACTGGAGCGGCGGGTTTTGTTGGCACAGCGCTGTGTCATAGCCTGCAAGCGGGCGGGCATGGCGTGCGCGCACTACTGCATCACAACGCGACCGGGCCGTGGCAGGAAAGCTACACCGCCGACCTGCTCCATGCCCGCCCCCTGCCCCCGGGGCTGATGGACAGTGTGGACGGTATATTCCATTGTGCCGGCGCGGCCCACTTTCGCAGTCTGTCGAGGGCTGCGCGCACGGCCCTCTGGCAACTGAATGTCAACGCAACGGAGCAACTGATTGCAGCCGCTGCCGCTGCCGGTGTTCCCCGCCTGGTTTACTTCAGCAGCGTGCAGGCCGCAGGAAGGCCGGAACTACAGCCCGTTGACGAAGACTGGGCGCGCCCACCGGACAACCTCTACGGCGAGTCCAAGCTCGCTGCGGAATCGCTGCTGAAGCAAGCATCGGGCGCTACCATTCCGCACACCGTCATACTCCGTCCCTGCCTCGTCTACGGCCCTGGGGTCAAGGGCAACCTGAAAAGGATGCTGGAGGCGATTGACCGGGGGCGCATGCCACCTCTGCCCCGGAGCCAGCAGCGGCGCTCCATGGTCGGACTGGAAAACCTGGTCGACGCGGCGCGGCTGGCGATGGATAACAGCGCCGCGCGGGGCCGGCTCTACATCGTCAGTGACGACCAGGACTACTCGACACACATGCTCTACGACGCCATGCACGCTGCGTTGGGGCGATCCACCCCAGCCCATCGGCTGCCCCTCGGTCTGTTTCGCCTGGCGGCCCTGCTGGGCGACTTCGGCAACCGCCTGACCGACGGCGCCATGCCCTGGGACTCGGCCTCCTACCAACGTTTATTCAGCAGTGCCAGCTACAGCGCCGCCAGGATCAAACGAGAATTGGGTTGGCAGCCAAAACAGAACTTCATCGGCTGCCTGCCCGATATGGTTGCAGCCATGCGCGCTGAGCAGCAACAAGCGCGCGACTCCTGATGCCAGCAATCGCTGCGTTCCTGCTGCTGCTGATAGTCACTGCCGGCCTGGCCCGGTTGGGAGGCCAACTGGTGATCCGCCACGCGCATCGACTGGGCTTGCTGCATCAACCCAACGAGCGCAGCTCACACCAGGTAGTGGTGCCCCATGGTGGGGGCCTCGGATTGGTGTTGGCATTTTCCCTGGCCCTGATCATCATGAATGCCAGCGGGGCGATTGACTGGCGCTATGCCCAGTGTGTAGTTTTTGCCGGGTGCCTGCTGGCGGCACTGGGTTTATGGGATGATATCTCCCCACTTCCCGCCAGGTATCGCTTACTGGGGCAGCTGGTCGCGGTGATGGCTGCTTTAGTGGTGCCGGGCCACAGCGTCGTACCTGATCTGCCGTTCTGGCTTTGGGTCGGGATAGCAGCGGTGTTGATGCTGTGGTGGCTCAATCTGTTCAACTTCATGGATGGCATTGATGGTCTGGCGGCGAGCGAGGCGCTGTTTATCTGTGCCGGCGCGTCAATGCTTATCGTCGTGAGGCATGCCCCGGGCTCTGATCTTCAGCTCGTAATGCTGCTGCTGATGGCGTCGATCGCAGGCTTCCTGAGCCTGAACTGGCCCCCTGCCAGGATTTTCATGGGGGATGTCGGCAGCACCTACCTGGGTTTCGTCATCGGGGTCTTCGCCCTCGACAGCGTATCTTCGGGCCAGCTTCCGTTTACCGCATGGCTGGTGCTGGGGAGCGTTTTTTGGGTCGATAGTTCCTTGACCTTGACCCGACGGATACTGAAGGGGGAACGCTGGCACGCCGCTCATCGAAGCCACGCCTACCAACGGTATGCCAGCGCGCTTTCGCTTCACTTCCGCAGCCGCGGGCAATCGCCCAGCCAGTGCCGCGCCAGCGCGCATCGCGCGGTCACGATGGTAGCAATGACCATAAACATACTCTGGTTGCTGCCATTGGCCTGGCTTGTCATAATAGAGCCTTCCTGGCAACTGGCGTGGTTGGGTTTGGCCTGGCTGCCCCTGATGTGGCTCACTTTGTATTCTGGCCTGTATGAGTAAACCGTTCCTCCACGAGTGGCGAATGCGCTTGCCCCGCAGCACCATGCAGCGCAGTCTCCTTGTGTTTGATGCGCTGGTCATACCGCTTTTGCTTTGGGTTGCGTTTTCGCTGCGACTGAAGACCCCTTACGCAATACCCGCCGATGAGTGGATTCTGTTTGTAGCCGCGCCGGTGATCAGCATCCCGGTTTTCATTCGACTGGGTCTGTACCGGGCGGTCATTCGCTATCTTGGCCAGAAGGCGCTCTGGACCATCGTCAAGTCCGTCACCCTGACCACCCTTTTATGGGCCGTGCTGGCGGTTATCGTAACCCACTACAGCGGAATGCCCAGATCGGTTCTGCCGATATTCTGGGTACTCAACATTGTCACCATTGGTAGCGTGAGACTCATCATTCGGCACGTCTACCTGCGCCCGGGCGAGGGCACGGGCCGGGCGATCATCTGGGGGGCCGGGTCTGCCGGTGTCCAACTCGCCGGAGCACTGCGCTACGGGCGCGAGCTGGTTACGGTAGCTTTTGTCGACGATGACCCGCGCTTGCAGGGGCAGGAAATAGCCGGCCTGCGAGTCTTCCCGCCGGCAGCGATCGCACAGTTGATTGACCAGTATGAAGTCGGTGACCTGCTGCTGGCGATTCCATCAGCGGATCAAAAAAACCGCAAGCGCATCCTGCGCTACCTCGAACCCCTGCCCGTCCATGTCAGGGTCGTGCCTTCGATGAACGAGCTGATCGCCGGCCGGGTCAATATTGAAGATCTGCGTGAAGCCAATGTCGGGGACCTGCTGACACGGGAGGAGGTGGAGCCGGTCGGTGAGCTGCTGAGTCACAACGTAATGGACAAGTCTGTCCTGGTAACGGGGGCCGGGGGCTCGATCGGTTCGGAGATATGTCGCCAGCTGATCCCGCTCAAGCCCCGCAGACTGGTAATGCTTGATCACTCCGAGCACGCACTTTACAACGTGCACCAGTCCCTTCCCCCCTGCCACAACGTCGAGGTCATTGCCCTCCTGGGCTCGGTGCAGGATAGCGCGCTGATACTGTCAGTACTGCAGGAACACCAGGTGCACACGGTTTATCATGCGGCGGCCTACAAGCATGTGCCCATCGTTGAAGATAACCCCGTGGCGGGGATTAAAAACAATGTTTTCGGCACCCTTGCAGCTGCCGAAGCAGCCCTGTCTGCGCATATTGAAACCTTTGTGCTGATTTCCACCGATAAAGCGGTGCGACCTACCAATACCATGGGTGCAAGCAAGCGCGTTGCCGAGCTGCTGGTGCAGGCCATTCAGGACGATGCCCGAAACCAGGGCAGCACCAAGACCCGTTTCGAAACTGTGCGCTTCGGCAACGTTCTCGAGTCCTCCGGTTCGGTTGTTCCCCTGTTCCGACAACAGATCGCCATGGGCGGACCGGTCACCGTGACTCACCCTGAAGTAACCCGCTTCCTGATGTCGATCCCCGAAGCAGCCGCTCTGGTCATACAGGCGGGTGCCCTGGGCGAGGGCGGTGATACCTTCGTACTCGATATGGGTGCGCCCATCAAGATCAACAATCTCGCGAAAAGCATGATCCAGCTTGCAGGCCACACCGTCAAAGACAGCGATAACCCCGAGGGGGTTATCGAAATCAAGTATGTCGGCTTGCGGCCCGGGGAGAAATTGCACGAAGAGCTGTTCATTACCGGCAACGCAACGGCGACCCGGCACCCGAAAATCCTGCGCTCCGAGGAAACCTCGGTCAAGTGGACCTGGCTTCGCCCCAAGCTTGAGTCACTGAAGAATGCTGTGGAGCAGCTCGACAAGGATAAAATTGAGCTTACCCTGCGAACGCTGATAGAGGCCCAGGGCGATGGCTCGGGACGACCCTATACCGCGGAGATCGTGCCCCTGCGGGACAACTCGCTGTAGCGTCAGCCGCCAACTCTCACCGATATTTGGAATTCTCGGCGAGGGATTGTGCGCGGCGCGGGATTTTCCGACCAAGGGCATAGCCGTAGCTATGGCCGCGGGAGGAAGATTTTGTACAGCGTGCAAGATCCGCCGAGAAACCCAATAGGCGCCCTACGCTACAATAACAGGCACGCCGAAAAAGCGATTGCCGAATCGATGAGCTATGGCGGTTAGCTCCTGCCATAGCTGTCTTCAAAGCGCACGATATCGTCCTCGCCAAGATAACTGCCGCTCTGGACTTCAATCAGATTGAGGGGAACCTTCCCGGGGTTGCGCAGGCGATGCTTTTGACCCAGGGGGATATAGACGCTCTGGTTTTCAGCGACCACCTGCCAGTGCTCACCGACCTGCACTTCGGCGGTGCCTTTCACCACGATCCAGTGCTCGGCGCGATGATAATGCATTTGCAGGGATAGCGACTCCCCAGGTTTGACGACGATGCGCTTGACCTGGTACCGCTCTCCCTGATCAACCGAATCGTAACTTCCCCAGGGACGATGCACCTCCCGATGGATCAAATGTTCGGTCCTGCCCTGCTGCTCCAGCTTGACCACCAGCCTGCGAACATCCTGCACCCGATCGCGGGTTGAAATGAGCAGCGCATCGCGGGTATCAACCACGACGAGGTCGTCTACCCCAATCGCTGCGATTAGATGATCCTCTGCATGAAAAAAACAGCCGTTACAATCTTCTGCCAGCACGTCCCCCAGTTTGACGTTTCCCTGCCCATCCTTGTCCATCACCTCCCACAGCGAAGCCCAACTGCCAAGGTCACTCCAGAAGGAGTCCAGGGGGATCATCCAGGCCTGATCGGTACGCTCCATCAACGCGTAGTCGATGGATTTCGAGACGCAGGCTTCCAGCGCTTCCTTGTCCATACGGATAAAGTCCAGATCTTCACTGGCGTTTTGCAACGCTTTGCGGCAGCAATCTACCAGCTCCGGCTCGAAGCGTGTCAGCTCATCGATCAGTACCGATGCCTTGAATACGAACATGCCGCTGCTCCAGAAGTAATCGCCGCTGGCAACGTAGGCTTCGGCCGTGCTGGCATCGGGCTTTTCAACGAACCGGGTAACCGCCGAGCCGGCTGGATCGTCGCCAGCGCCGGCTTGAATGTATCCGTAGCCGGTCTCCGGTTTATCCGGCTTGACACCGAAAACCACCAGAAAGCCCTGCTCGGCGCGTTCGACGGCGCGTTGCAGCGTCGCGCAAAACCTGGCCTGGTCACGAATCATATGGTCTGCCGGCAAAACCACCAGCACCGGGTCCTGGTGTTTTTGCTGTGCTCTCAATGCGGCCATGGCTATGGCCGGTGCGGTATTGCGTGCTATTGGCTCAAGCAGGATAGCATCCGGCTTATAGTCGAGCTCGAGAAGCTGATTGGCTATCAGAAAGCGTTGGTCGTCGTTGCACACCACGAGCCCGGCCGAGAGGTGCTCCACCCTGCGCACGGTCTCCTGCAACATTGACAGCGAGCCGGACAATTTGAGTAACTGTTTCGGGTAGTGCTTGCGTGATTTCGGCCAGAGCCGGGTCCCGCTGCCGCCGGAGAGAATAACAGGAAGCACCTTGGGAGCCCCTGTGGCGCTGTTCTTGTCATCGCCGGGTACAGACATAAAGATCCTCGTTTCTTTGAGCGGGCACAACACTCTTCATTAAAGTCAATAAACGTGAGGCATTCCAGCAAATAGGCGCATGCATACGCCGTGAATTCAGGGCGTTTTGCCGGAGCCACCCATACAGTCGGGGGATTGTGGCGACTGCTCGCGGCGGGACTGCCACTCAGCAGGGGTGTGGGTGTGCAAAGCGAGGGCATGCACGCCGTCAGCAAGGAAGTCCGCCAGCCGCTGATACACCATCTGGTGGCGTGCCACCCTGGATTTGCCTTCAAACGACCCGGATACCAGCACCACCTTGAAATGGGATTCCGAGCCAGGTGGTACATTGTGCTGGTGGCTCTCGTTCTCTACCGAAAGGTGACTGGGAGCGAAATTGTCTCGCAACGCCGTTTCGATGGCTGACTGGACATTCATAAGTTCTATTCCTGATGGTCGTTTCACCGCTATTATAGGCTTGGCAGGGATTGAGGTCGCCATTTATCGCCACCCAACAATGCTGCGGGGGCAGACACTGATACTATGCGGCTTTTCCATTTCAAGCACATCGCCAACCGCTTTCTCTTCTGGATTCTCGGCGCCTGTCTGCTGATTTTTTTCGGCTTTTCGATACTACTCTACCAACAAGCCAGTACTCTACTTCGCTTGCAGGCCCAGGCGAAGGCACAGTTGGAAGTCAATTTGGCGGTACAGGGTATCGAGGCTCTCATGCTCGGCACAGTCAAGAATGTACGAACTGCCCGTAGTAGTCTGCTCAACGCGGATACCAATGCCCACCGACTGGAAAGTCTGCTACGGGAATTACTGCGTGACAACCCCTCTATTTTCGGTATGGCCCTGGCGCTCGAGCCCGGGGTTGCCGCCGGCCACGATCGCTACGCCCCGTATGCCTATCGCGCCGATTCTGGTATCGAAACAATGAATCTGAGCGAGGTGTACGATTATCGCCAACAACCCTGGTACAGCGAAGTAATCAGCCAGGCACGATCACTCTGGTCCGACCCTTACTTCGATCACGGTGCCGGCGATATTCCGATGGTGACCTACAGCGCGCCACTCATCGATGGCAGCGGTTCCACAGTCCCACGCTTGCTTGGTGTCATGACCGCAGACATCAGCCTGCAAACCCTGGACGACATTGTCGCCGGAAGCACGCTGGGCCGGGAACAAGGCTATGTATTCATTATCTCGGCAAACGGCCGGATTATCACGCATCCTCAGCCCCAGCTGCGGATGGTCAAAGTGGATCAGATACCGGGCTGGCCCCAGGCAGATGACAGCCTGAAAGCGCTGTTGGAAGCCGTTGGACAACGGCGAAGCGGCCATACTACGGTACCGTGCCTCGAGCAGCCCCGGCAGCAGTGTTGGTTATCCTACCAACCGCTGAAGAATTCTGATTGGTCCATTGTCGCTCGTATTCCCGGGGAGAAATTGGAAACCAGTGTGAGAGACTGGAAACGATGGATCATGGTGGGTGTCACCGCTGCCTGTGGGCTACTGGCTCTGCTGATACTCACCTTGTCACGCTTGCTGAGCGAGCCCATCAACAAACTGGCAAGACATACTCAACATATCGCCCGCGGTGATATCAACAGGCCTCTGCCTGCCCTCCCCCTGAGGGACGAGATTGGCATGCTCGCCCACAACATTGGCACTATGCAGGCGGAACTGCAGCACCACATCAATCAACTCACGGAGGCGACCCGACGTCGGGAAAGAATGCAAACCGAGCTCGCCATCGCCGCCAGGATTCAGGCGCAGATGCTGCCCGATGGCGGGCGCAGTCGACTGTGCCAGGGCGCCATCGAGCTGGTTGCCAGCACCCGCCCGGCAAGTGAGATCGGCGGAGACCTGTACCTCTATCAAATTCTTGACCAGCAACGGCTTTTCTTTTTTATTGGCGATGTCTCCGACAAGGGGGTACCGGCAGCGTTGTTCATGGCGCAGTGTGCAGCCCAGATCCGCGAGTTGATTGGCAGGCCCCAACCGCCGTCCCAATTGCTTGATAGGCTCAACCGCCGCCTGTTCACTAATAACGAGAACTGCATGTTCGTTACCGCCATTGCCGGTGAAATCGATACCAAAAGCGGGCACTGCAAGCTTGCGAGCGCCGGGCATCCCCCACCGCTGCTGCTGGAGCCGACACCGGGCGAGCCCTGTCGCCGGCCCCAGCTGGCATCCGGACCCGCCCTCGGCCTGGCGGAAGACGCCAGCTATGAAGAAAAATCGCTCGTCCTGGTTGCCGGTGCTACCCTGTTGCTCTATACCGATGGAGCTGACGAGGCGGTTGACCTCAACGGTACGCAATTGGGGCTTGCGGGGCTGGCCTCAATGGCAGAGTCACTGCAGCAACACCGTTCTACCAAGCTGGTGGAGGAACTGATGCGGCACATCATGGAATATCAGCACGGTGACGCCTTCGATGACATTACCCTGATGACTGTGAGTCACAACCTCGACCGCGACCCACTGTGAAGGCCTTCGACACTATTCGCATTGCCAACTGCCACGCCTCCTTGCTGAGTGCAAACGCAATGGTAGAACGCTTTTGCAAACACTATGGAGTCGGCCCTGAAATACAGCACAAACTGCTGCTACTGCTGGAGGAAGCTCTGGTCAACGTCATCAACCATGGATTTGATGATGATGAAACTCACATGATGGAGCTGAGCCTTTACAACAAGCCACCCCATGCTGTAATGCGCCTCCGGGATGACGGCAAACCCTTCGACCCCAGGCAGCAGCCGTCTCCCCCGCTGGGCTTGCCCGCCGGAGAGGCACCGGTCGGGGGTCTGGGCATTTACCTGATGCAACAACTGGCCGACACTATCTGCTATCAAAGATCCGGGAAATACAATATCCTGACGCTGTATTGCATTAGAGAAACCAAGGCGCCGTCATCCTCTGGTTCCGAATAGCCAACCGTACCAGACACGTGAGGAACAGAATATGTCGCTCGACATCCAGGTAAGTGAACATGGAGCGGGTATCAAGAAGGTTGATCTGCGGGGGAGGCTCGACACGCTAACCGCGCCCGAGCTTGATGCTGCTCTTGCAGCCCCCGCGCTGAACAACACCAAGACCCTGGTATTCGATATGGCAGGACTGGACTACATCAGCAGTGCCGGCCTGCGGTGCATTCTGGTTGCCAACAAGGCGATGAAGGCAAACATGGGACGAACCTGCATTCTCAGCCTGCAGCCCCAGATTCGCAAGGTCTTCGAAGTCGTACGAGCACTGCCTGATGTGCCCATTTTCAAGGATGACGCCGAAATGGACGATTACCTGGATTTGATCCAGCGCAGGGCCCTTGGTGAGGATACGGAATAGACCGGACGCACCCGAGGCAGCGCTGATTAATGTGTTACCGCCTAACAGGCTGCTAATGTTGGTGCGCCGGTAGAGCTACCTCAAACTGGGATCTCCCCTCACGTCTCCCCAGGCTGATTGACCGGTTGCGAAGGCTGTTCACCCTGACTTCGACTGATCTCCGCCGCGATGACCTCACTGACTTCCCCGGCAATCAACTGGCTACCTCGGGCCGTAAAATGGATCTGGTCGTAGCAGTAGTCCAGCGAGGCCGGCAGTAGTGATTTGCAATCCACCGTCGGCACTCCCAACTCGGAGCTTAAACGCTCCACTTCAGCATCAATTTTTTGCATCAGCGCTGATATCACCTGGGGCGAGTAAAAATCGGTTACCTCACAGTGAAAGGCATTGCCTACGCTCCCGTGCCAGAATTGCGATAACTCCTGCTCCGAGTATTCCGGCTTCTCGAACCAGGGCTGTCGCGCTACGACCACGATGGGTGCTTTTGCCTTTGCCAGCCGCAGGGTTTCGGCGAATGCTTCGCTGAACTGCTGCATGAAAATGTCGGTTTTGGGCACTTCTTCAATGGTTTTCAGCGCGTTGGCCCGCATTCGACGGGCCTCGAGATAGCGTCGACCCGCATTTTTGAAAGTTTGTGGCTCCCGGGCTCGTCGGCGCCCGATTATCTTCCTCAGCGCCAGGCCCTTTGGCGTAAATGAAAACTGAATCTCGGGGTGTTCGGCGAACATCTCCTTGACTGTCTTTTTTTCCATTATACCTGCCTCGGGTGCGCCAAGCTCCAACCACCTTGCAACCTCACTGGCTCCCAGCAATAAAACGATTGCATCGATGTGGTCATATTGCGGGAAAGCTTGCGAAACATAGCGTTCAGCGTGGCGGCATCGGTTAGCGACCTGCCCACATTGCCCACCTGTACTTGTCGCCTTGCAAGCGCCGGCAACTGCCTCAGGTGTAACTCAAGGCTGCCCCCGGTGAGGTGTCCTGGTCCAGGAAAAGGCTTTCCATAGCGCTCCCACCACAGCAAAGTAACTTGAAAAAGTCCCTGTTTCGAAGGGCTCGCTTCCGCATTCACCCAGGGAGTTGTTTATGACACGAACCCGGGCTACTGGGTGAGCAATATTTCGGGGTCGGGCTCGAAAATCGTCAATCGCCCGGGGATGCTCGCCCGGTAGCTGGTGTGGCGCAGATAATACCTGGCAGCCAACTCAAGCAGGACGAAAAGCGCGGCCAGGGCAAACAGGAACAGCAATACAGAGGATAAGATAGTCATGATTACCGGGGCGTTTTAATTATTGGATATCGATTCAGCCTTTCTGGCGACGTAATAGCAGAGCCTTGAGATCCACTTCGATGTAGGGATCATTCCTCAACACCAGAACCAGCCAACAAACGCCGAGCACTGCCACCGAGGCAATCCCTGCTGCAATAAGCTCCAGAATGCCTTCGGGATTAAACGTCTGTCGCACCCAAACCAGCAACATTAACACTGGAACGGCAGCGATTAACGGCTTGAGGTACACATAACGGAGGTATTCCAGGACGCGAACGCCCAGTAACTGGCAGCTGCTGCGCACGAGATATATCGCGAGGATAACATTCGGTATGGCAGTACCCAAGGCGACCCCAACAATTCCCAGTGGTTTTACCAGGATAACGCTGATAACAACATTCAGTACGGCCATTGCCAAAAAGAACAGGCTGGGATACCTGGGGTTCCCGATACCCATCAGCAGCGGCATGGAAACTCCCCAGGAGGGCAACAGGAAAAGGAAAGACAACACGAGTACAGATAGGACCTGGCCGCTGTCGCGCTCAAACTCGGGCCCGATCCACCAGCCCAGGAACTTCCCGCCCAATACCATCAGAAACAAGCATCCCGCCATGGTTAGCGCGAGGGAAACCTTGGACCACTTCAGGAACATGGCTCGCAGATCATCCGTCCTGCCTTCGGTATGCAGCTTGGTTGAGTTGGGCATCACCACTGTCGCGATAGCGACGATAAACTCCATGTAGTAAATCGTAACGCTGTTGGCAACATTGTAAAAGGTGATCTGGTTAACGTCGCTAAAGGCCCCAATTACCAGCGCGTCGCTTTGGTAACTGAGCTGAATACCGAGATTGAGGATTAGGACATAGACACTAAAGGAAAAAATTTTTCTGAGCACGCCGGGCTGGAATTTTCGCAGGCTCAGACGAATCTCGGGATAGGTACGGTGCATGACGTAGGTGGACACCAGGAATTCGAACAGGATATGTATCAGCTGAATGACGGCGACGGTTATGATCGAAGGAGCGATGTCCAGCAGCAGCAAGGTCAGAACCAGCCGCAGTATCACCGCTACGGCAAGAATCAAATTGCGAATGACGAAGTCCTGGTGGGCGGCAAACACCGCCCCCGGCAGACGGCCGATGAAAGTGGCGGCTATAGTGAACACAACGATTATCAGTGCCCGCTGGGCCGATTCCAGATGCTCCGCAGGCACATTGAAAAGCAGCGGAAACAGAAAGTAGATGATGGCCCCAACGACCAGGCAAAGCAGCCCCAGCATCAGGTGGAGACCGGCGAAACCACCGACGATCTCATTGACTTTTTTGTAGTCTTTTTCGGCGATGCTTTCAGAGAGGAAGCGCACCGATGCCATGGGAGTTCCCAGCACCAGTAACGACAGGTATCCGGTCGCCGATGCCACCAGAATCCACAACCCGTACTCAACCTTGCCCAATACGCCAATCGTATAGGGCATCAGAATAAACGCCGAGAGAATACTCAACAGCGTTAACATCCAGTTGGCACCGATATTCTTTAACATGAACAGGGCTCTTGGTCTGTAGGCTTTATACTAATGGCAACTCTTATTGAATCGGCGTCACCAAGGCTCCGCTGAGTTTGTACCGCGTGATCAGATGTGCCTTGAAATGTCGCGGCGGCGATCCATAAAGGCGCAGAAGTATAGCACGATTCCTATCTCACACTGCCTCACCGAACCACCGCTTATGCTGCCACCAAGCCCCCGATTGATGGTTTTTTCAGACTAGCAGAGCAGCAGGTTTATTGCCAAAGCGCCCAGCCGCTTATCCTGGCAACAGCTTCCCTGTTTATCAGCAGCACGGCTATACTGACCCTGAGCAAGCAATGGCCGAGCAGTTAATAAAACGCATGGATAAATACGACGTAGTGTTCAAGGGGGAGGTGATGCCCGACCAGCAGGTCGAGCAAGTAGTCGTCGCCCTGGCCCGGGCCTTCAACAGCACCGAAGCGCGGGTAGCGACGCTTTTCAGCGGAGGGTCGAAAGTCCTCAAGGCAGGCCTGGAGCGCGAGGCTGCAGAAAAATACCGGGAGGTGCTGAAAAGGGCGGGGGCCATTGTCTATCTGCGTCGCAGCGGGCTACCCGAAAAACCCAGGGGCAGCCTGAAGCGGGGCCCAGCAAGCACTGCCATCAGCGTCGCACCGTTGGGGGGCAACCTGGTCCGGGATGACGAACGCACACAGGTCGATGCGATAGAGGTTGATACCAGCGCGATCGCGCTTGCAGCAGTTACCGATGAACCATTGCAGCCCCCGGCAAAGACCACCCCACCGCCGGTTTCCACCAACCCGGACCTGAGCCTTGCGGAGCCGGGGGCAGATCTGCTGCCACCAGCGCGGCGGCAGGCTGCCACTGCGGTGAAAAACACCGTTGAGCTGAGTCTGGCGCCAGCAGGAACGGCAGCACCGCAAACCGCGGCTGATTCCCCTCCGCTGCCACCGGACACCAGTCACCTGCAGGTCGAGCCCCAGGGACATTTACTCAAGCCACATGAGATGAAAACGGCTGCCGAACCTCGGCTTGCTCCCGATTTCGATCTGGAACCCCCAGAATAGACCGGTATAGCACAGCACCTGCCTCAGCGCTGAAATTGAACTACCAAAGGCATCAAGCCCCGGCTTACTTGCCCTGCCAAGTCGGTTCGGGCGTTAGCGAATTAGTGGCGGTCTGTTAAACTGCGGCCTTTTTCGAGGTCAGTCTTATGAATCAGGCTTTGCCGGCCCCCGGCTTGCTGCGCCGGCTAGGGGCCATTGTTTATGATTCGCTGTTGGTGTTTGCGCTGTTCTTTGCGGCAACCGGCCTCTACCAATATGCCTCCGGGCTACTGGGTTTGGGCCCGATTAGCACCGCGGTGGACACTGGCGACGTCATCACCGAAATCCAACCGGTGGCGGGCGGCATCGTTTACAGAATTTACCTTGTGCTGGTGATGCTCCTGTTTTTCGTCTGGTTCTGGCGCCACAATGGCCAGACCCTGGGAATGCAAGCCTGGCGCCTGCGCCTGGACGATGTCGACGGCGGGCGGGTAAGCTATGGCAAGGCGGCCCTGCGTTTCTGCTGCGCCTGGGTGTCCGCCCTGTGTTTCGGCCTGGGTTACCTGTGGGTGCTGGTTGACAGGGACAAATGCAGCTGGCACGACAGATGGTCGGGGTCGAGGCTGGTCCAGTTGCCAAAGCCCGGTAAGTAAGGGAAATCGCCCCAATGAAGCAACCCGAATGGCCCTAAACTCGCCGCAACAGCAGCATTCCAATCAAGCTGCACACGATGATCGGCCCCAGCACCGCCTGGACCGTGGAAAAGTTGTAAACAAGACTGGCGGGCCCGAGCAGTTCCTGGATCGTCCAGAAAACGATGCCCACGATAACCCCGGCAAACACGCGATACCCCATGGTCACTTCGCGCAACGGGCCAAAAACAAAGGAAATGGCTATCAGCACAAGGCTGAGAATGGACAGCGGCTGGAAGACCTTGCGCCAAAACTCAAGCATGTAGTAATCAGAATTCAGGTCATGGGCATCCCGATAGCGCGCGTAGCGCAGCAGCGCCATCGAGGAAAGCTGGTCAGGCTCAAGAATGAGGATATCCAGCAACGCCGGCGTCAACTTGCTGTCCCAGCGTAATTCGCGGTAATCGTGGGTGGTGGTGGCATCACGGGTGATGCGGGTCTCGGTTACCGATTGCAGCATCCAGTGCCCCTGCTGCTCCAGGTAAGCGGCCTTTTTGGCGAACACCGCTTTCTGGAGAATACGTTCATCGTCGAAGTCATACAACGCAATCCCGTGAACCACACCGCCAGGCTGGACGCTGTTGAAATGCATGTAGTGATTACCTTCCTTGTTCCAGACGCCGGTCTTGTAGGAAAACACTTTATTGCCGGACTGCAGCAGGCTCTTGCGGGCCTCTGCCATTTGATCCGTATAAGGGGCCACGTATTCATTGAGCACGATGGCCGCCATAATGAGGAACAGCGTCGGACGAAACACGATCCAGACAACCCGCTTGGTCGACACCCCGGCGGCACGCATTACGGTCAACTCGCTGTTGTTGGCCAGCGACCCCAGACCAATCAGACAACCGACCATGGCAGCAAAGGGTAACCAGAGTCTGAGTTTCCCAGGCATGAGGAGAACGATGTGAAGGAAAGCCTCACTGAAGGTGTACTCGTTCTCGATCTCATCCAGTTCCTCGATCAGGCTACCCAACAGGTCGAGGGAAAGAATCACCAGCAACACCAACAGGACTGAAAAAATAACCTGCGTGCTAACGTAACGGGTCAGTATTTTCATGCAAGCTAACCGCCGGCTTCTGCGGATCTGCGGCCACGCAGTCGTGGCACGAGCTGGGACCACCAATTGGGTCCGTAATACATCAACAGGCCCAGAACGAAGAAGAGCACATGCACAGGCCAAAGGCCGATCGCCGGCGACAGCTGCTCGTTTTCAACCGCCCCCCTTGCGCCATTCAGCGACACCAGATACATCATGTAAATAAGCACCGCGGGAAACAGTTTGGCGTAGCGCCCCTGGCGGGGATTGGTTCGACTCAATGCCAGCGCCAGAAGCGTAACCACCGGGATAATCAGTGGTAGCGAGAGGCGCCACTGCAGGGTGGCCTGATACCGGGGTTCGTCGCTGGCAAACAACGCCGCGGTGGGCACGGCATCCCGCTTTTCACTGCGAGCCAGTGCCGAGCGGCGGTCGTTGATGCGGACACCATAAGTATCAAACCTGGCCACCTGAAAGTCCTTGAGTCCCGGCGAACCTTCATAGTGATAGCCATTGTAGAGCTGCAGGTAACGATCGGACGCCAGGTTTTCACGCACGATGCGACCGCTTTCCGCGACCACCAGGTTAAAGCGCGGATGAGTTTCTCCCGGTCGTGCGTCCTGGGCGCTGGACAGAAATACCGTTCGCATACGGGTTTTATCCTCGTCCAGGCTCTCGACATAAGCGACTTGTCTCGACGAGTTGAAAGAGCGGAACTCTCCCGGCAACAGCACCCCCAGGCTTTCCTTGGTTTCCGGGTCGGCCAGGATTTTCTGGACTTTCGCCTCACCCGTAGGACTCAGGTAAATGCTGTTGTATGCCATATAGGCCATCAACATAAGGGCCGGAACACTGGTATAGGCGAGCAAGCGCGAGGGGCTCATCCCGCTGGTGGACAGCACCACCATTTCACTCTCAACGTAAAGCCGGCCATAGGCCAGCAGAATGCCGATGAAAAAGCCCAAAGGCAGAATCAGCCCGATGAAATTCGGCATCCGGAACAGCAGTATCTGAAAGACCACATCCGCTGCGATATCACCTGTCGCGGCCTGGTCCAGATGGCGCACGAAGCGACCGCTCATGATGATCAGCAGCACGACAAACGTTACCGCCAACATGTTTACCAATATCTCGCGCGTCAGGTAGCGAAAAATGAGCACTGCCTTACGAACCTCCCGGGCAACAGGGCTATCTGGGTATCACTGAAGCTTTATATATGCAGTCATTTCGGCAGCTTCGATATCGCAACCGGCGCCCTCCCGGATTATCGAATGCACCTTTGACTTGGGCTGGCCTAACTATACACTATGCGGCAAGGATAAAGTTCGCTTTAGCGCTTCGGCCCCGAACAAACTCTCTGCTTACCCCTCGACGGAGTGAAATATGAATTTTAAACTCAGCGTTGCCAGCAATCTTGCCGAAACCAGGGCCGACTGCCTGATACTGGGTCGCTTCAGTGATCAGCAACAATGGCCCGAATCAGTGCCAGTGGAGCTGGCTGAGCACCTGGACAAACTCCGTCGCGGGGGCGACCTCACCGCGAAGTCCGGGGAGAGCATCTGGATCTATCATCCCCAGGGCCTGCGCAGTATCCGCTTGCTGTTGATTGGCTGTGGTGAGCACGAGCATTGGAATAACGCCGCTTACCAGGGGTTTCTCGATCAGTGCGCCGGGGCCTTGCAATCAAGCCCCGCCAAGAGCGTCGCAATATTTTTGCCCGGCGATGTTTCCGGGGAGGACGGGCGGTGGCAGGCCAGCCGGCTGGCGCAGACCCTGACCGCCGCCAGCTACCGCTATGACGCCACCCGCAGTGACGCTGAGCCGGCCCCCCGGTTACGAACCATCACCCTGCTGCGCGCCGGCAAGGAAGAGCAGGCGGCTCTGCGGCAAGGCCTGCGCGAGGGCCATGCCATAGGCAAGGGCCTGCTATTGGCAAAGGAACTCGGTGACCTGCCCGGCAATGTCTGCACCCCGGACTACCTGGCCCAACGTGCACGCAAGCTCGCCCGCGGACAACAATGCGTGACCACCTCGGTGCTCAATGAGAAACAAATGCAGTCGCTGGGCATGGGCGCCCTGCTCTCGGTGAGCCAAGGCAGCAGCCAGCCAGCAAGGCTGATTACCATGGAATACCGGGGCGGCAACAAGGATGCCGCTCCCGTTGTTTTGGTTGGCAAGGGGATCACTTTTGACTCCGGTGGCATCAGCCTTAAGCCGGGAGCCAAGATGGATGAGATGAAATACGATATGTGCGGGGCCGCCAGCGTTTTTGGCGTGCTGCAGGCACTCATCGAGTTGCAGGCCGATATCAATGTGGTCGGGATCGTAGCTGCCTCCGAAAACCTGCCCAGCGGTGACGCCACCAAACCCGGCGACGTGGTAACCAGCATGTCCGGACTCACCATAGAAGTGCTGAACACCGACGCTGAGGGGCGCCTGGTGCTTTGCGATGCCCTGACCTATGCCAGGAAATTCGAGCCGGCAGCCGTAATCGATATCGCTACCCTGACTGGCGCCTGTATCGTGGCACTGGGCCACCATAATTCGGGCTTGATGGGGAACGATCAGGCGCTGGCCGATCAATTGCTGGAGGCCGGGCGCAGCAGCGGGGATGGCGCCTGGCAGCTGCCCTTGGGGGATTCATACCAAAAACAGCTCAAGAGCAATTTCGCAGACATGGCAAACATCGGCGGCCCCGCGGCGGGAGCCATCACCGCCGCCTGCTTTCTTTCCCGCTTTACCGAGGATTACCCCTGGGCTCACCTGGATATCGCCGGCGTTGCCTGGCGAGAGGGTGATAAAAAAGGAGCAACCGGGCGCCCTGTTCCCTTGCTCATGGAATATCTTCTGCACAGCGGATCCTGACACCAGCCAGATGACTCGCATCCACTTCCACCTGTTGCCCGACCAGGCCAGTGCTGCCCGCAACCTCTTCGCCTGCCAACAGGCGGAGCTGGCCTATCGGAAGGGCCGCAGGGTCCTGGTTTATACAACCGATGCCGAGGCATCACAGCAGATGGACAGGCTGCTGTGGTCGTTTCGGGACAGCAGTTTCCTGCCACACAGCTTGTTGGACACTCAACACCAGTCGGTTTCGAAGCCGCCAGACCCTGTCCACATCAGCCATGGAGAAGAGGCTGGCGACCATCACGATGTGCTGATCAACCTCTCCGATTCAATACCCGGCTTCTTCAGTCGCTTTGACGAGCTTCAGGAGATAGTGATCGATGAGCAAGATGCGCTGGAGCGCAGCCGCAATCGCTACCGTTACTACCTGGATCACGGTTACCCCCTCGAACACCACCGCATCCGCCAGCGAATCCTGTCACAGTAACGGCAGATGTAAGCCGAAGCTCCCCCCGGCTCTGCTATGTTGAAAACGATGGCAGGGAGTCCCTATGAACTACGACCAGATCGGCCGCAAACAGGTGGATGCGCAGCTCTCCACTTCTGCACCCACGGCGCTTGATGTCTCCGACACCGACAACCAGTCCTGCGGACCGTCACCAGAGCCGGTACCGAGTGCAGCAGACATTCCGCTGCTCAACGACATCGTTGCCGAACCCGCAGTCTACCGGCCGATCCTGGCCCGCAGCGACCACTCGGAGTTCAGCGCCGATGACGAACTGGCCCGCACCAACAAATACAAAACCCTTAGCGAGCGCGATCTGGAACGGGCCGAGGCGGCTAACGATACGCACCCGGCCGCACTCCCGGCAAGCGACGGCAAAGTCAAGCGACTGATGCTGGACGAATGCCTGATCGACGATGACCTGGAAATCAACTTCGACGATGATAGCGGCTTCGAGGACAGCCTCTATCAGCTTGAGCAGGAGCTCGACAGCCAAGCGACAATAAAACCCCACCACAAAGCAATCCTGCCCGACCTCGACAAACTGAATAGCGAACTGGGTGTAGACCCACTGCCGCGGGAACCCTCACTCGCGAAGGGCACCCACTTCCAGACGACTGCCGCGCCCCTCGCCGACACAGGGGCCGTTGGCGATTCCAGGCCGAAGGGCTCCCCTGCGAATTTGGCAACCAGCTCGTCCATGAGCCAACCCGAGGTACCAGTGCGCATGCCCGCATTCACGGTTGCGGCATCGGCATTTTTCAGCGCGGGTGACAACCCCTTCTGTTTTACCAGCCCCACCGTTTCCGGGGCGGCCGACCACGCCTTCACCGAGGCCGACCTGGAGACGGCGGTCGAGGAAGCGCTGCGGGAAGCGCTGCCGGCAATCAAGCTCACCGTGCTGCAAAAGCTGGCGCCGCTGCTGCCTAAAGATTCACCGCAAAAGGAGTAAGTATCCCCCGGCAAAGCCGGGGGCTTTAGTTTGTGAGCCGCTCAAAGCGGCCTTAAACGGAGCCTTCGGCTCCTTGCGCCCCCTGAAGGGGGCTGGTTTCTCTCAAACCAGTTGCAACTGGTCTATCCTACGATCTTCCTGCTCCTGGTGCCGGATGTATTCCCGGATGACCTTTTCATCCCGGCCCACCGTTGAGGCGAAGTATCCCCTCGCCCAGAAATGCTGACCCACAAAGTTTTTCTTACTACCTGAATACATTCGAACGATGTGGATCGCACTCTTTCCCTTGATATAACCCACCACCTGCGACACGGCATATTTGGGCGGGATCGAGATCATCATATGCACGTGATCCGGCATCAGATGACCTTCTTCTATCAAGCTTTCTCTCTGCCTGGCCAAAGTGTGGAATACTTCTGCAAGATCCCTTCGAATCTGACCAAATAACGCTTTCCTTCGATACTTCGGAATGAAAACTATGTGGTACTTACACTCCCATCGGGTGTGATTTAAACCGTTCACTTGTCTCATGGTTTCTCCCTTGTGTGTTGCTTGGCGGCTCACACTTGGGAGTTACTATGGGACTCCTGTAACTGTCAAACTTCGGGTGCCTCCCCGGCAAAGCCGGGGGGTCTCCCTTTTGTACTAGATACGCCACTGGCAGGCCTCGCCGCTGCCCGCCAGCATGCTATAATCCCCGGCCTTTTACCCCGGGGATATAACTGGCCGCAGCATGGACAAAACCTACCAACCCGCCTCAATCGAAAGCCATTGGTATGACACCTGGGAGCGCAACGGCTACTTTGCGCCAAGCGGCGTTGGCACCCCCTACTGCATCATGATTCCACCGCCCAACGTCACCGGGAGCCTGCATATGGGGCACGGCTTCCAGGAGAGCATCATGGACGCCCTGGTGCGCTACCACCGAATGAAAGGGCACAACACCCTCTGGCAGATAGGCACTGACCACGCAGGCATCGCCACCCAGATGGTCGTCGAGAGACAGCTCGAGGAGCAGGGATTGTCCCGCCACGACCTTGGCCGGGATGCATTCATAGACAAGGTCTGGGAGTGGAAGGCACATTCCGGAGGGACCATCACCCGCCAGCTGCGCCGCCTCGGTGCCTCACCCGACTGGTCCCGGGAACGATTCACCATGGATGACGGTTTCTACCATGCGGTGCAGGAAGTTTTTATCCGGCTGTATCGCGACGGCCTCATCTACCGTGGCAACCGCCTGGTAAACTGGGATCCAAAGCTGCACACCGCGATTTCTGACCTCGAAGTCATCGCCGAAGAAGAAGCCGGCAAGATGTGGCACTTTAGCTACCCTCTGAGCGACGGCTCGGGCACCCTGACGGTGGCCACCACCCGGCCGGAAACCATGCTCGGGGACACCGCGGTCGCAGTCAACCCCAACGACCCACGCTACCAGCATCTGGTAGGCAAGACAGTGATGCTGCCACTGGCAGACCGTGAGATACCGATAATTGCGGATGACTACGTTGACCCTGAATTTGGTACCGGCTGCGTAAAAATCACCCCGGCCCACGATTTTAACGACTACGAGGTGGGCAAGCGGCATCAGCTACCCCTGATCAACATCCTCGACCGCGATGCCGCGCTCAACGATGCCGTGCCAGAAGCCTATCGCGGGATGGACCGCTTTGTCGCCCGCGGTGCGGTGGTGGCAGACCTCGATCGCCTGGGGCTGCTGGAAAAGATTGACGAACATGTCCTCAAAGTACCCCGGGGCGACCGCTCAGGAGTCGTGATCGAACCCTGGCTGACCAATCAGTGGTACGTCAACACCAAGCCTCTGGCCGCAGAAGCCATTGCCGCCGTGGAAGATGGCCGCATCGAGTTTGTTCCCAGGCAATGGGAGAACACCTACTTCGCCTGGATGCGCGATATTCAGGACTGGTGCATATCCCGCCAATTGTGGTGGGGCCACCGAATACCCGCCTGGTACGATGAACAGGGCAACATTTATGTGGGGCGCAGCGAGGAGGAGATACGCCGCGAGCATCAGTTGGACGATCGTCCGCTCCGCCAGGACGAGGACGTGCTTGATACCTGGTTCTCATCCGGGCTCTGGACCTTCGGCACCCTGGGCTGGCCACAGCAGACAGAATTATTGAAGACCTTTCACCCCTCCAACGTGCTGGTTACGGGGTTCGACATCATCTTTTTCTGGGTAGCCCGCATGATCATGCTTACCCTGTATTTTATGCGTGAAGTACCCTTTCACCAGGTGTACGTGCACGGCCTGGTGCGCGACAGCCACGGACAAAAAATGTCCAAGTCCAAGGGCAATGTGCTTGACCCCATCGACCTGATTGATGGCATCGGGCTGGAAGACCTCATCGCCAAGCGCACCGCCGGCATGATGCAACCTCAACTGCGGACGCGGATAGAAGCAATGACCCGTGCCGACTTTCCGGACGGACTGGCCGCTTACGGCACCGATGCCCTGCGATTCACTTATTACTCGCTGGCGTCCACCGGCAGGGATATCAACTTCGACGTTGGCAGGATCGAGGGCTATCGCAACTTCTGCAACAAAATCTGGAATGCTGCCCGCTACGTGCTGATGAATACCGAGGGCCAGGATTGCGCCAGCGCGCAGGATGACGGGAACTATCAGTTGGGCCTGGCCGAACACTGGATAGTCTCGAGACTCCAGGAAACCAGTCGAAATGTTGAAAAAGCGATCGACCAATACCGCTTCGACCTTGCTTCCCAGGCGATCTATGAGTTCATCTGGAACGAATACTGCGACTGGTACCTGGAGCTTTCCAAGCCGGTGCTGTACAGCGAGGATGCCGACCCGAGCCTCAAACGTGGCACCCGACGCACCTTGATCCGGGTCCTGGAAGCCACCCTCCGGCTGTTGCACCCGTTTATGCCCTTCATTACCGAGGATATCTGGCAGCGGGTGGCACCGCTGGCGGGTTGCCCGGGCGACAGCATCATGCTCGCCCGTTTTCCCCAATGTGAACCGGAACTGATCAACGATCAAGCCAATGCAGATATAGAGTGGCTTAAAGCGGTGATTCTGGCCGTGCGAAACATCCGCGGCGAAATGAATATCCCCCCTGGGCGCGAGATTCCGGTACTGCTGAAGAACGGCCTGGAAGCTGATGAACGCCGCTTAAATCAAAACCGGGAACTCCTCCTGCGCCTTGCCAAGCTCGCCAGTATTGAGCGGCTGGGACAAGGACAGGCGGCCCCCGATTCGGCAACCGGTCTGGTCGGAGACCTGGAAATTCTGGTACCTATCGCCGGCCTGATCGACAAGAGCGCCGAAATTAGCCGCTTGAACCGGGAAATCAGCAAGTTAAGAAAAGACCTGGAGCGCAATCAGGGCAAACTGGCCAACCCCGCCTTTGTTGCCAAGGCACCCGCGGCGGTAGTCGACAAGGAAAGGCATAAGGTCGAAGTCCAGTCCCAAGCGGTGACCAAATTGGAGCAGCAACTGGCCAGTATCCAGTCGCTCTAACGGTTTATCCAAGCCCACCAGTACCACCGCGGGCAGCCGCCTTCAGGCGCCGCGGTACCTATGAAAATGCGGCGCACCCTCGGGCTCACTCCCAAGCAGCAGTTGCGAGGCGTTCACCCGGATTAGCAGTTCGTGCTAGACTACGCGGCCGCCGTTATGCATGCGGCCCTTGTCGGCTTCGATCAATCCAGCGTCACAATGGATCGAAGGGCGCAAAGCGGCGAATCCAACGTCTACTCACACCATTAATCAGGACCTTTCCATGTCTCCCATTGCTTCTTACCTCTTATCCATCGTTATCGGTATCGTTGCCGGCGGCCTGTTTGCAGGGTATCACGCTGGCGCTGCGTTCAGCCTCGACCTTGCCACCTGTGGCGCCTTTGCCGCGGTAGCGCTGGCAGGTGCTTTGGTCAACCAGGTACTGGTGGCCAGTCGCGCCGCCGCCGTTGCGAGAACCGCAGGCACAGCCACAGCGACAACAACGGCAACTGCATCTCCCCAAAAGCCAAGCACTAAACCCACCGCATCAGGCCCGGCAAACAATACCCCCCGGGAGCAGGGCCTGGTCAAGTGGTTCAACTACACCAAGGGCTTCGGCTTCATAACCCGCGACAGCGGTGATGACATCTTCGTGCATTTTAAATCCATCCGCGGTGAGGGAAATACCAAACGAGGCCTGCGCGACGGTCAACGGGTAGAGTTCAATGTCACCAAAGGTGACAAGGGCCTTCAGGCGGAAGATGTGGTTGTGCTGTCCTGAGCCTGTATTTTTAAGTGGCGAATCGGCAGTAACCGCAGAGACCGCACGGCCATATTAATCGGGCAGCAGAAACTTATTGAAAAAAAGCCATTGATTTACGTCATGGCAAAACCTAGACTCTGCGAGAATAATAATCGGGAATAACGATAAAGCTTAAGGGGCGGTTCGTTCTGACGTCACTCTTGGACATGCCGGCGTCAAGCCGTCACTCAATGGTCAGGAAATTAATTCTATGAACACAGCAAACAAGTATCTCGACCACCCGGAGTACAACTACAAGGTTGTAAGGCAGTTTGCCGTTATGACCATTGTATGGGGTATTGTCGGCATGCTGGTCGGAGTCATCATTGCCGCCCAGCTAGCGTGGCCTGCACTCAACTTCGACCTGCCATGGCTACATTTCGGTCGGTTGCGCCCACTGCACACCAACGCGGTTATCTTCGCGTTCGGCGGTTCCGCCCTGATGGGCACATCCCTCTTCGTCGTGCAGCGAACCTGTCAGGCGCCGCTGATCTCCAACAAGCTCGCCGCCTTCGTCTTCTGGGGATGGACGCTGGTCATTGTCCTGGCAGCGATCACATTGCCATTGGGCATCACCTCCAGTAAGGAATACGCTGAACTGGAGTGGCCTATCGACGTCCTGATCACGATAGTCTGGGTTTCCTACGCTATTCTCTTCTTCGGCACGATCACCAAGCGAAAGGCGCGCCATATCTACGTAGCCAACTGGTTCTATGGCGCTTTCATAGTCACCGTCGCGATCCTGCACGTCGTCAACAGCGCGGCGATCCCGGTGAGCCTGACCAAGTCCTACTCGATCTATTCCGGCACTACCGATGCCATGATCCAGTGGTGGTATGGCCACAATGCGGTGGGGTTTTTCCTGACCGCGGGCTTTTTGGGAATCATGTACTACTTCGTACCCAAGCAAGCGGAGCGGCCCGTCTATTCCTACCGCCTGTCGATCGTACACTTCTGGGCGCTTATCGCCATTTATATTTGGGCCGGCCCGCACCACCTGCACTACACCGCGCTGCCAAACTGGGCTCAAAACGTTGGCATGGCGATGTCGTTGATCCTGCTGGCTCCCAGCTGGGGAGGTATGATAAATGGCATGATGACCCTTTCCGGCGCCTGGCATAAGCTTCGAACCGACCCGATACTGCGTTTTCTGGTGGTATCCCTGTCGTTTTACGGCATGTCGACCTTTGAGGGCCCGATGATGTCCATCAAGACGATCAACTCCCTCTCCCACTACACCGACTGGACCATAGGCCACGTACATTCCGGTGCACTTGGCTGGGTAGCGATGATCAGCATCGGCGCGACCTATCACCTGATCCCGCCACTGTTTGGCCGCAAGGAGATGTACAGCACCAGCCTGATCAATGTCCACTTCTGGCTCGCGACCATTGGCACGGTATTGTACATAGCCTCCATGTGGGTGAATGGCTTGATGCAGGGCTTGATGTGGCGCGCATACAACGCTGACGGAACCCTGACATACAGCTTCGTTGAGTCGGTTGCTGCCTCGTATCCCGGTTATGTCGTACGTTTCCTGGGTGGTGCCATCTTCCTGCTCGGCATGTTCCTGATGGCCTACAATGCATGGCGCACGGCGCGCTCCGGCACTGAGGCAACCACCAACGTGCAACCCCAGGTCGCTTAAGGAGCCGCGCAGATGAAACATGAAGCCATCGAGAAAAACATAGGGCTAATGATCCCCCTGATCATCGTCGCCATCAGCTTTGGTGCCCTGGTTGAAATTGTTCCACTGTTCTTCGAGAAAAATGTCAATGAGCCCATCAAGGGCCTCAAGCCATACAACGCCCTGCAGCTTGAAGGCAGAGATGTGTATATCCGGGAAGGATGCTACACCTGCCACTCCCAGATGATCAGGCCCTTCCGCTGGGAGACCGAGCGCTACGGCCACTACTCGGTGGCTGGTGAATTCGTATACGACCACCCGTTTCAGTGGGGTTCGAAACGCACCGGCCCTGACCTTGCCCGTGTCGGCGAGCGCTACAGCGATGCCTGGCACCGAGCCCATTTGTACAACCCCCGCGATGTGGTCCCGGAATCCAACATGCCGGGCTTTCCCTGGCTGTTCGAGAACACGATCGACGGCGATATGACGGTGCGCAAGATGGAGGCCATGCGTACGCTTGGTGTTCCATATACCGACGAGGATATCGCCAATGCCAAGCAGGCTGTTGATGGCAAGACCGAAATCGATGCCGTTGTCGCCTACCTCCAGGGGCTGGGCACGCTGCTGAAGCAGAAGCGCTAGTATGGATATCAACACCTTACGTGGCATTTCTACCGTACTGTTGATGATTGCTTTTATCGGCGTATGCTTCTGGGCTTACAGCAGCAAACGCAAGGCTGATTTTGATGAAGCCGCCAATCTACCCTTCGCCGACGACGAAAAGCGAGTTGACGATAAACCGGGTGAACAATAATTTCAGGTATGAGGACTGACCTATGACCAGTTTCTGGAGTGGATGGATTATCCTCCTGACCGCCTTCACCATTGCAGCCACCACATGGTTGCTGTTCGCCAATCGCTACAGCTCGGGTGGGGAAGGCGAGACCACCGGGCACATCTACGATGGCATTGAAGAATACGACAACCCCTTACCCGCCTGGTGGTTATGGTTGTTTGTTTTGACTATCGTTTTTGGCGTCGGCTATTTGATTCTTTACGGATTGGGTAACTACCCCGGGCTGCTGGGATGGACCCAGACAAAGCAATACGAGGCTGAAATGGCCGAAGCCAATGCGAAATACGCCCCGGTATACGAAAGATATGCCGCCATGACTATCGAGGAAGTTGCTGAAGACGAGCAAGCCATGCGCATGGCGGGACGAATATTCAACAGCGACTGTGCCCAATGCCATGGTTCCGATGCCAAGGGCAGCAGGGGCTTCCCCAACCTCACCGATGATGATTGGATCTGGGGCGGCGAACCCGAGCAGATCAAGACGACGCTTGTGAATGGTCGCCAAGCCGCCATGCCCGGCTGGGAGGCCGTGTTGAAAGAAGCAGGGGTACACGAGGTTTCTGAGTACGTACTCAAAATCAGTGGTCAGGAGCACGATGCCGAAATGGCAGAGACCGGGGCCAAGCACTACCAGACTTACTGTCTCGCCTGTCACGGCCCGGAAGGCAAGGGTAACCCCATGATGGGAGCTCCCAACCTGACCGATGACATCTGGCTGTATGGCGGTACGCGCATGCGTATTCGCGAGACTTTGAACGAAGGTCGCAACGGGCAGATGCCGGCGCAGCAGGACACTCTGAGCCCGGAGAAGATCCATTTGCTGGCGGCTTACGTCTACAGTTTGTCAAACTAGACACCCGGCGTTTAACGGCCTGCTGCGGCGCTTTGCCGCAGCAGGCCAGTGGCACATTGTGGTATGATCCTTAGCGGATCGTGCGCGTACCAACGGCTAGATTTGTCAGGTACCCTTCCCCCAACAGCACCCAGATACCAGCATGGATGAACAAGATCGCATAGCCGTCCACGAGCTCGCGCCGAGCGAAGTCAGTGAGATCGACCTTTATCAAAAGCGCGAGAAGATATACACACGAAAGATTGAAGGCTTTTTTCAACGCCTCCGCCTTTTTACCGGCTGGCCATTGTTGCTGGGATATTTCCTTCTACCCTGGTTTAACTGGGAAGGCCGGCAATCGGTCTTATTCGATCTACCGGCTCGCCAATTCAATATCTTCGGTCTTACGTTCTGGCCACAGGACTTTCCCCTGCTGGGGTGGTTGCTGATCATTGGCGCCTTGAGCTTGTTTTCGGTGACCGTCTGGGCAGGCCGGGTATGGTGTGGGTACAGCTGCCCCCAGACTGTCTGGACCAGCATATTCATGTGGATCGAACAATTTACAGAGGGCAGCCGCAACCAACGTATCAAGCTCGACAAGCAGCCCTGGAGCCGGGAAAAAGCGTTGCGCAAATTGGCCAAGCACGGGATGTGGCTGGGTTTTGCCCTGATCACTGCGATCACATTCGTGGGCTATTTTTCCCCGATTCGCGAGTTGGTGCCCAGGCTGCTGACTTTCCAACCCTCCTTCTGGGAAACGGTGTGGGTGCTGTTCTTCACCGTTGCCACCTATCTCAACGCGGGATGGATGCGGGAACAAGTTTGCATGTACATGTGTCCCTACGCCCGCTTCCAGTCGGTTATGTTTGACCGCGACACGCTGGTGGTGTCCTATGATACCAACCGCGGAGAGCCAAGGGGTTCCCGCAAACGCAACCAGGACCCATCGAAGAGCTCGCTTGGCGATTGCATCGACTGTAAGCTGTGCGTACAGGTGTGCCCCACTGGTATCGACATACGTGATGGCTTGCAGTACGAATGTATCACCTGTGCGCTGTGTATCGACGCCTGCAATTCGGTGATGGACAAGATGGGCTATGAGCCCAATCTGATCAGCTACACCACCCAAAACAAACTGGAAGGTAAGCCCGACCGCATCCTGCGACCGCGCCTGATCGGGTACGTAGCCGGTGTCGTGATCATGGCACTTCTTTTCAGCTACACCGTCCTGTCCAGAGTGCCCCTGCGAATTGACGTGTTGCGAGACCGTAACCAACTGTTCAATGAAACCAGCAAGGGTCAAATTGAAAACGTTTACACGCTGAAAATCATGAACATGGACCAGAAAGCCCATCGATTTGTTCTCAGCCTTGACAGCCCGGTTGCGATGGAGTGGATCGGCGAAAAGGAAATCAGCGTTGCCGCAGGAGAAGTCTACACCCTGCCGCTGCGACTACAGGCCGAGCCAGCAGATCTTGACACACCCGGATTCGACTTTGATTTCGTAGTCACCAATGCGAGCGATCCCAAGGCAACGGCAAGTTCAGAAAGCAGGTTTATTGGCCCGACAAGCAGGTAATGATGAGTCCAAACACACCCGAAGATAGCCTACCGTGGTACCGCCAATTCTGGCCCTGGCTGCTGATTTTCTTCCCGGCAGCAACGGTTGTTGCGGGTATGGCTACTCTCTGGATTGCCACGAGGGAGCCCGTGGCGCTGGTTAAGGACGACTACTACAAAGAAGGCCTCGCGATTAATCAAGACATCGCCAAGGATGAGCTCGCTACCAAAATGCAGCTGAGAACCGAGCTGCATTTTGATCTTGACAGCAAAAACACGCGTGCAATCGTCACTGGGCCTTTTACCGGCGCAACTCTTAAGCTGGCTTTCATACACCCCGTTAAAATCACCCTTGACGACTGGATCTTGCTCCAGCGCCAGGCCGACGGTTCCTATACAGGGCCCTTGCCAGTACGAACCGATCGTTGGTATCTCGAGCTCGAGGATCCAGCGCCTGCCGAGCCATGGCGGCTCAAAGGCGAGGTCGATTTACGTAAAGGGCGCACTGTGCTTTTGGAACCCAATCAGGGTTAGCCCTATTCCACAATGCCCACCCCCCCAGCCTGTTACCACTGCGGACTTCCGGTCGACAGCTCAGATCGCTTCAGCCTGAACCAGGGCGACAAAAGGCTGTTGTTCTGTTGCCCGGGTTGTCGCGCTGTCGCACAAACCATACTCGCGAGTGGCCTTGGCAAATACTATGACTATCGCAGTGAACCAGCCAACCAGGCTGACGTCGAAGAACAGGCAATCGACTTTACCCTGTATGATCGTGAGGAGTTTCAAAAGGGCTTTGTCACTCGGGACAGTTCCCAGCAACAAACCGCTACGCTGAACGTGCAGGGAATCACCTGCGCAGCCTGCACCTGGTTGATAGAAAACCGGCTCGAAAACATTGATGGTGTCGATAACATCCATGTCAATCTTGCCAAGCATCGCGCGAGCATTTGCTGGAATCCACAGAAACTGAAGCTATCAGAAATCTTTGCTGCCATCGAAACCATCGGCTACAGTCCCAGCCCCTACTCGCCCGACCACGAAGAGCAGTTGTTGGAGGCAGAGCAGCGTTTAGCGACACGCCGCCTTGGTGTGGCGGGAATCGGGATGATGCAGGTCGGCATGTATGCCATAGCCCTGCATGCCGGGGCTATGGAGGGTATCGAAGAGAGCCATCGGGACTTTTTACGTATCTTCAGCCTGATCATTTCTACCGCCGTCGTGTTTTACTCCGCACGGCCTTTTTTTGAGGCGGCGTGGCGCAACCTCAAGAACCGCAGCCTGGGGATGGATGTTCCAGTATCCGTCGCTATAGGGCTTGCCTACAGCGCAAGCTGTTACGCCACGTTTACCGGTGGCAGCGATGTCTACTTCGACTCAGTCGCCATGTTTACTTTTTTCCTGCTGGCCAGTCGATTTCTGGAAATGCGGGCGCGCCAGCGTAACCACCTGCTGTCCCAGGGCATCGCAGCCCTTCGCCCCCGCTTTGCCTGGCGGGTTACCGATATGCACCAGGCAGAGCAAATACCCGTAGACGAGCTTCGCATCGACGATGAAATCGTGGTCAAGGCAGGAGAGATCATGCCTGCCGACGGCATTGTGCTTGAGGGTGAAAGCAGCGTAGATGAATCAGCTTTCAGCGGTGAATACCTGCCGGTCGATAAAGGGCCAAACGACCCGGTGACCGCCGGCAGCATCAACGCCGACGGATTGCTGCGGGTAAGGGTCACCGCTATCGCCGAAGACACGCGGCTGGCATTGATCACCCGCCTGCTCGAACGCGCTCAACAGGACAAGCCCAAGACGGCGCAGCTGGCAGACCGACTGGCCTCGATATTTGTCGCTACAGTGCTGCTGTGCGCGGGCGGTGCTTTTTTGTGGTGGTACCAGGTTGCCCCGGAGCGGGCGCTATGGATTGCCCTCTCGGTGCTGGTGGTGAGTTGCCCCTGTGCGCTTTCACTGGCCACGCCGACCACGTTGACAGCCGCCCTGGCAACCCTCAAATCTCGGGGCGTGTTGTTGAGTCGCTCCAATATGCTAGAGCAGTTACCCAGGGCTACGATATTCGCTTTTGACAAAACCGGTACGCTCACCGGCGGACACCTGGCCCTCATCGAAACCCGCCTGCTGGGCGACCAACCGGAGCCCCACTGCATTGCGATTGCCGCCGCGCTTGAAAGCTACTCCAATCACCCGATCGCCAGTGCGTTCAGGGACCTGCCGTGCTCGCTCACCGTTGATCGACCCCAGGTACTGAGCGGGAAAGGGGTTAGCGGCTTTATTGGTGGCCAGGAGTATCGCATCGGTAGCTGGCACTTTGCCGGCTGTGGCGAGCAGGAACAACCGCGGTTGACGGCGGGGGATAGCCCCCTCGTTTACTTATCCTGCAACCGGGAGTTGCTGGCCGCCTTCGTTTTCGACGACCCTCTGCGCTCCTCCGCTCCCGCCACACTGCAGAGTCTGCGCCAGCGGGGATACCAAACGGTCATGCTGTCCGGGGACTCGTCACCCGCCGTGCCCGCTGCAGCGGCTGCAACAGGCATCGAGGAATACTACGCGGGCCTCTCCCCAGAGGAGAAGCTCGAAAAAATTCAGCTCTGGCAACTTCAGGGGCACCGCGTGGTGATGGTGGGCGACGGCATTAACGATGTACCGGTTCTGGCCGCGGCCGATATGTCGGTAGCGATGGTCAATGCCAGTGAACTTGCCAAGGCAAGTGCCGACTGCCTGTTATTGACAGGGGACCTCAGCCGTCTGTTGACCACACTGGATGTGGCCAGCAAAACCCGGCGCATCATCATCCAGAATCTCGCCTGGTCGCTTTCCTATAACACTGCCGCGATACCCCTGGCAGCCGCAGGCTTGATCGCCCCCTGGCTCGCAGCGGTCGGCATGTCTTCCAGTTCACTGATCGTCGTGGCGAATGCCCTTCGCCTCAATAGGGTACGATAACAGGAGAACCCCTGCCTATGGATAGCCTGGTCATTCTCGTTCCCATCGCGCTGGTTTTTACCGCGCTTGCAGTCGCCATCTTTTTCTGGGCTGTGAATTCAGGCCAGTATGAAGACCTCGATCGGGCGTCACAGGATATTCTGTTCGATGACGACGAATCTGCTGATAATACCCCCCCGGTCGAAGCCGACCCTGCACCGGCAATCAAGGCTGAAAAAAAACATGATTAGTACCTCTGACGCCATTGCCGCCATGACCATCGGTTTGATGGGAAGCGCCCACTGTGCAGCGATGTGCGGCGGGATCGCGGGTGCCTTGACTCTCGGGATTGACGATAACCGGCAGCATAGATTGCCAATCATAGCCGGCTTTCATATCGGCAGGATTCTATCCTATGCATTGATAGGCGCCCTGCTCGGCGGCGTGATGGTCGCCCTGGCGGGGGAAATCAAACCCCTTTCTGTAGCTCTGCGCCTTTTGGCTGGCCTGTTGCTGATTGCAATGGGACTGTATGTCGCAAACTGGTGGACGGGCCTTACTTCGCTGGAACGTATCGGTGTCCCGGTCTGGTCACGACTACAGCCGCTCACTAACAAACTGCTGCCGGTAAAGACCACGGGTGGCGCTCTCGCGCTCGGTGGTTTGTGGGGATGGCTGCCCTGTGGCCTGGTTTACAGTGCCCTGAGCTGGGCCGTAACCGCAGGGAGCACACTGGAGGCGGCCAGCCGAATGCTGCTTTTCGGGATCGGCACCCTCCCCGCCATGGTAACCATGAGTGTTGCCGCCGACACCAGCAGGCGCCTGCTCCAACAACAGAACACCCGCCGGGTTGCAGGTATCCTGTTGATCGCTTTCGGCCTATGGACCCTGGCAACACCACTGCAGATGCTGGCCGGCGGTCACAAAATGGACGCACATTCTCAACACGACCAACACCAACATCATTGAGTGCCAACATTGCGAAACGCATTTGTTCCGCCTGGTGATCCCCATGGCGTAATCAGCACCGGCGCAAAGCCCGCCAGGGCTGCAAAGGAGCCCCCACCCCGGTTGACAGCCATAAAAAACCGGGGATATACCCCGGTTTTTATCATCACCCCACTAGCTTCTTTTTTCAGCACTCGACAACTTTGCTAGCGCTCTGCTCACTGGCAAAGCCCGCAGCCTGTTGTCTACGAGCCAGGAGCTATCTAGAAACGATAACCCAGATTGACCCGGTATACCCAGGGGTTGACGTCAACGTCAACAACCAGGTCACCCAGGGCCGTCCCTTTGATTACAGCTTCGGTATTGATATCGGCGTACATTGCAGATACGTTCAGCAAAAAGTCACCAAACAGCAAGTCTGCGCCGATAACACCCGCCAATCCGAAAGAGTTTGACAAGCTGAACTGACTGTCGCTGGAACCCAGATTGTCAGTAAAGCTGCTGCTCAGCTTTTCGTCATAGAACCAGGTGAAGTTGATACCGCCGCCAATGTAGGGCTGGAACGAAGAGCTGGCGAAAGGATACCACTGCAGGGTCAGTGTCGGCGGCAAGTGGGTAGTCTCACCGATATTGCCATCCCAACCAACAGTTTGACCCAGCGCTGCCAGATCGCCTTTCGCGCTCAGGTCATGATTGAACGGGGTGGATGCGAGCAATTCGAAGCCGAAGTTCGGTGTGGCCATATAAGTAACAGAAATACCCAGCTGGGTATTGGAGCTAACATCGACCAGATCGTCTCCCGGCAATGCCTGAACGCCGTCAGCATAGAGGTAACCGCTGCCCGGATTCGGGTCTACGGTTGCGGAACCGACCCGCAGAATGACATCTCCTGCCTCGTAAGCCAGTGCGCTGGCAGACAATCCCGACAATGTAGCTGCCGCAACCACACCGACAATCGTGTTTCTAGTTCCTTTCATAGGTTTTCCCCTTGCGAAAAATTTTGACGCATCTTGCCATAACCCGGTAATCGTATATTGATATGCGTCAAACAGTAAAACCGTATGGGGTAAGGAATTGTACCTAGGGCTCCACGAACGGCAACAATGGCCCCTGACCCCATAAAATACAGGGACAAATATCTGTCCCCGAAGGAACTCTGTCACCATCGTCCAGGGCCTTTGATATGCGTCAATGCTACCCAATGCTGACTATCTATAATTCGAGTCTCAACAGACGGGTCGATGAATGCCATGGTCCAAGCTATCCAAGATTCTCCCACCGACCCGAAGTGGGACACCGCACTGATTCGCAATTACGACGTCGCCGGGCCTCGCTACACTTCCTACCCGACGGCAAACCTGTTCGACCAGCGCTTTTCCGCCGAAGACTACCATAGGCTGGCGGCAGCCGAACGCTGCAACATTGCGCCGCTGTCACTCTACGTTCATGTGCCGTTTTGCCGCGACATCTGCTATTACTGCGCGTGCAACAAGATGGTCACCAGAAACCGCTCTCTGGTGAGGCAGTACCTCGATAGCATTGCCCGTGAGATGGAGCTGCGGGGACGCCTCCATGGAAGACGTCCGGTAACCCAGCTTCATTTGGGTGGAGGTACGCCAACCTACCTCAAAGAAGCTGAACTTACCGAGCTGATGCACCAAATCGCAAGCAACTTTCGTCTCTGCGACAACGAAAACCGTGAATACAGCATTGAGATCGATCCGCGAACCGTGGAGGAATCAACAATCGCGTTGCTCAAAGGCCTGGGGTTCAACAGGATCAGTCTTGGCATCCAGGATTTCGACCCGCTGGTGCAGGGCGCCATCAATCGAGTGCAGTCAGCCGAGTCGGTTGAAAATCTGGTTCACTGCATTCGTGAACACAGCTTCAAGTCCCTGAGCTTTGACCTGATATACGGACTCCCTAATCAAAGCGTATGCTCTTTCCGGCAAACGATCGACCGGGTGGTCAGATTGGCGCCTGATCGAATCGCGCTCTACAACTATGCCCATTTGCCTGGCCTGTTCACCAGCCAACGGGCCATAGATCGCCAGACCCTGCCCCCGGCCGATACCAAACTGGCAATTCTCGATTATGTCGGCCGGCGCCTCCTGGAGGCCGGGTACGACTACATTGGCATGGACCACTTCGTCCGCCCGGGGGACGAGCTTGCATTGGCGCGCAGCAATAACAGGTTGCAGCGTAATTTTCAGGGTTACTCCACCAGTCTCGCCACCGATCTTATTGGCCTGGGGCCGTCATCGATCAGCCAGTTTGGCGACTCCTTTTCCCAGAACGCCAAGGACCTGCAGCGGTGGAGCGATGACCTGAACCAGAATCGCCTGCCCATCATCCGGGGCTTGCATGTAAGTGGTGAAGATAAGCTTCGCAGGCACGTCATCATGGAACTGGCTTGCCAACTTCGTGTAGATATCCCCCCGGTAGAACAGCAATTTGGTATTCGATTCCACAGACATTTCAAATCCAGCCTCGATCGCCTCAGCGCGTTCGCCAGGGACGGACTGGTGACGATCTCACCGACTTCCATCACCGTAACAGGCCGTGGCCGCCTGCTATTGAGAAACATTTGCATGTGCTTCGACCAATATCTGCAAAACCCGGCCGAAGCAAGCGATGGTCGCTTTTCCAGAACCATCTAGGCGCAGCGCCGTAACGGTCTTTAAATACCTATATTAGCATCGGCTGAGGATACACATGCCGGCCAATTAGCCCTATACTAGCCGTGCGTACCTACCGAGTCGGTGACAAATGACATGACTACAAACAGGGCGGAGTCGAGGCTGGATAACATCCTCTGTACACATGATTTTCGAATCAACTGTAGCGATTGCCGGCTCAACAGTATCTGTCTGCCTATCGCCCTCGAAGCCGAGGATATCGAACGCCTCGACAACATTATCCAGCGCAGTAAGCCCTTGCGCAAAGGTGAACACATTTACCGTGAGAGCGAGCCATTTTCTTCGGTCTATGCGGTGCGCTCCGGCTCGGTCAAAGCGTACAAGATCACCGGCGACGGGAAGGAGCAGATCACCGGCTTTTACTTTCCGGGCGAACTGCTGGGAGTCGACGGTATAGCCCAGAACAGCCACACCGTATCCGCCAAGGCGCTCGAGACGGCCGCCGTGTGCGAAATTCCTTTCAAGCGACTGGAAGAACTCAGCACCAAGCTGCCGAGCCTGCAGCGCCACTTCTTCAAGCTGATGAGCCAGGAAATCACCCAGGACCAGCAACTGATTACCCTGCTCAGCAAGAACTCAGCGGAGCAGCGTATCGCCTCACTGATGCTCAGCATCTCTGCGCGGAGCGCGCGTCTGAAGCTGTCTGCCACTGCTTTTCGCCTGCCCATGTCCCGAACCGATATCGGCAATTACCTGGGCCTGACGGTAGAAACCGTCAGCCGTATCTTCAGCCGCCTGCAAAAGGCCGGATTGCTGGAGGTGGAAAATAAAGAAATCCGGATGCTTGAGATCGATAAAGTGCGTAAAATGGCCGGAATCTAGGCTGAGAGACAACAGCGAATGTCGCTCGAACAGCAGTAGCCTTGCACCGAGGCACAGCAACGAACGCCAGATTAAGATAATAATCGATTAACTAGAGGACACAGTAATGATCGGAAAAGCCCTTGGGATGATGTTTCAGCCAAGAAAAACCTGGGAGCAAGTAGGAACGCTGACCGATGCAGAATTAAAGCCCTATATCTTCTATCCAGTCATTCTGGCTATCCTGCCAGCTGTTGCCTGGTATTACGGAACCACCCAGGTTGGCTGGACCATCAGCGGCAAGGGGCCCGTGAAATTTACCGGCGACAGCGCCGTTTTGATCGCGATTCTGTTTTACCTGGCTCAGATACTCGCTATCTGGGCGGTTGGCTACTTCGTCCACTGGATGTCGGCCACCTATGGAGCTGAATCCTCAGTCACCAAGGGGCTCGCGATTGCCGGCCTTTGCGCTACGCCAATACTGTTGTCCGGCATCATCGGCTTCGTGCCCATGTTCTGGATCGACTTTATTGTCGGGATGCTGGTTGTGAGTTACGCGACGTACCTGCTGTATCTGGGCATCCCCATCGTGATGAGCATACCTGAAGAGCGGGGGTTCCTGTTCGCCAGTGCCATTGTCGCCGTCGGCCTGGTCATGGCAGTCATTGTCATGGGTGCCACAGTCATTCTTTGGGATATGGGCACGACGCCAACCTTTACTGACTGAACCCCTCCAATTATTCCTGTCTGTACGCAGCAGCCCGTTTGGCGCTCACGCCAAGCGGGGTTTTTTCGGATACAGACAAAGGCAAATGTCAGCCAGGCCTGGAGCTTTTCCCTGCATCCCGCTCCATTCTGTAATCCCAATCCAGGCCCGCCAGATGGGCCAGGTCTTCGACCCGGTCGATATCGGGCAATGCCGGCATTGCGCGCCAGGTCCACCCCATTTCCTCGAGCTTGGCGACGGTTGTATCGAGGACACTATCGGTTCCCCAACGCACCCCCTGGAATAAAGCCTCATCCCAGCGCCTCAGCCCAAGCATTACGTAGCCACCATCCAGAGCCGGGACAATTACAGCATCGAGGCTATCCAATGCCTGACGCGCCCGCTGGTAATGGCCGACGGTCAATAGCGGACAATCGCTGCCAGCGACAATAACGCGGCCAAATCCGGCCTCGAAATTGTGCGCAAAAGCGTGGGCCATTCTCGCTCCAATGTCCGCGCCCTGCTGCCAATGCACGCTGACGCCTTCCCTGGACGCCCAACCGGCTGTGACCTGTGACCGACTATCGCCAGCCAGCCAAAGTTGCCGCGCGTGGGCACCGCTGGCCATCAGTGTCTCGAGGCCGCGGTCGAGCATCGCCTGGTGTAGCTGGCAGGCGCCGACCGCCCCCAGCGCAGGTATCAGCCGGGTTTTTACCTGCCCGGGAACCGGCACCCGGGCAAACAACATGATCGCGACCCGCTCCCGGCTGGTTTTCAACGGTATTGCCTTGCCAACCACTGGGGGCTGGCGCCAAGGAAGTACAGCAAGCGCAGACGCCACATCAACAGCACCGTTTTTGCTATACCCCGCTGCTCCCAGCGCCTGCTCGATGTCTCCAGCGCCACTTGGCCGATGCTCGCCGTTGCAGATGCCCGCAGACGCTTGCTCAGCTCAACATCTTCCATCAGCGGCTGTTCGGCAAAGCCCCCAAGACTGTTGAACAGACTGCGACGCAAGAAAAGGCCCTGATCCCCGGTTGCCACCCCGCTGAGGCCGCTGCGCCAATTGATGAAACGCTCTATTACGCGAAGCGGCGCGGCATCGCCACTGAGCCGCAATGGAAAGAATCCCCAACTCGAAGCCTGTTGAATCGCCGCCAGATAGGCATCCACGGGCGATAGCAAACGGGTATCGGCATGGATGAACCACAGCCACTCCCCCTGGGCAAGCGCGGCGCCGCGATTCATCTGCAGGGATCGACCCGGTGAACCCCGGGACACACGATCAGCATACCGAGCGGCCAGCTCCAGGGTGCTATCGTCACTGCCACCGTCGGCAACAATTACCTCGACTGCAGCATGGGACAACGCCTGCAGCAGGGTTGGCAGCGCCTCCTCCTCGTTCAGGGTCGGCACGATGATGCTGACTCGCCTGGCGGAACTCAAGCTGTCGCTTCAAGGGCGCCACCACAACTGCTGCCCTGCCCCGCGGTGCAGGCGTAGCAGTGCTGGCCGATGCGGATGGGTGCACCCTGCAGTTGTTGGTCTAGCAAGCCAGCGATATGGGTGCGGCCGCGATCACTGGCCAGCACATCCCGGTGCCGCAGGGGCATATCCAGCATCTGGTTGAAGTCGCAATCATAGACGTAGCCCTGCCAATCGATACTGACCAGGCCACGACACATAACGCCAGCCAGGTTGCCGTCACTGAAACTGTCCTTCAACAGCTGCATGTAGTTATTAAACTGCCCCTGGGCGAGAAGCACCGCACCGAATCGGCTGATTGGCATGTTGGTTATCGTGTACAGGGTATCGAATACAATGCCATAACGCTGCTGCAGCTCACGCTTGTAATCAGCCTGCAAGCTGGCCTGTGGCGGCGGCAGATAAGGGCCCAGCGGATTGTAGACAAGGTTCAATTCAAGGCCCTTGCCACAACCATACCCCAGTGCATTCAGGTCCTTCAGGGCAGCGATACTGTCCTGGTAAACACCCTTGCCCCGCTGCTTGCTGACATTATCTTCCAGGTAACAGGGTAAGGAAGCGACCACCGTCACACCCTGCGCGGCAAGAAACGCCGCCATGTGTTCGAAGCCGGGCTGGCGCAGGATGGTCAGGTTACATCGATCGATGACTTCCACGCCCAGTCCCGTCGCCTCTCGTACCAGATACTCGAAATGCGGGTTCATCTCCGGGGCACCCCCGGTCAGATCCAAGGTGGTAATCGCCTGGCGACGCATAAACTCCAGCAGAATTTCGATAACTTCCAGAGACATAAGCTCGGTGCGCTGGGGGCCGGCATTCACATGACAATGGCTGCAACTGAGGTTGCACAGGTATCCCAGATTGACCTGCAATGTTTCCAGGCTTGCGCGCCGCAGTGGCGGAAAGTCGGTATCTAACAGTAACGCCCTGGTATCCTGCATGGTTTTTCCCGTCAGCAATTTACTTTAACTCACCAGGCTCCATGATATTCGACCACCAGCACACTGCAAGTTCCCTCCCCCTGGCAGGCACAGAATTTGCCGCGGCAACAAAGGCAGCGGTCCACCGAGCCCTCCCGAGGCTTGCCTTGCCGGGGAGAATTGACCATACGTGGCCAATGGGTTCAAATTTACGACCTGCACCAGACAATGGAAGCCAAGCATGAACAATGGCAGCGAGAACACCCTTGACCTGGTGCTGATAGGCGGGGGCCATGCCCACCTGTCGGTCATCAAGCGGATGGCCATGCGCCCCGTCCCCGGCCTGCGCATCACCGTCGTTAGCCGCGATGTTCATACCCCTTATTCCGGCATGCTCCCCGGGCTGATCGCCGGACATTATCAGCGGGAACAGTGTTTTATCGATCTGCGAAGACTCTGCCAGTGGGCAGGAATTCGACTTTTCCACTCCCGCGCCGTCCGGCTGGATCCCGACCTGCAGCAGGTGCACTGCGACAATCGCCCGCCGCTGCGCTATGACTGGCTGTCGATCAATGCCGGTTCCACGCCAGCCCTCGATGGTATTCGTGGTGCAAGCCAATTTGGCGTAGCGGTCAAACCAATCGATGAATTCCTGGAGGCACTGGAGAGCTGGATGCAGGCCCCGCCGGAAGCAGCGACGCTTAGCGTGGTCGGCGGTGGCGCCGCAAGCGTCGAACTGGTGCTAGCCATCCAGTATCGTATCGAGCAAATGACACCGGCCGCGCGGGTGCGCTATCAACTGGTCTCGGCGGACCGGCGCCTGCTGCCGGGTTACCCCACAAGGGTCGCCAATCACTTCACCGCGCTATTGCGCCGCCGCGGTATTCGGCTCTTTACGAACTACAGGGTAGCGGCCATCGACCAGGCTCAACTAGCCATTGCAGGCAAGATGCCCCTGGAAACCGGATTCACCATCTGGGCAGTTGGAGCCAGTGCTCCGGCCTGGCTTGCCGATAGCGGACTTGAGCTCGGCCCGGCGGGCTTCGTTTCGGTTTCCGAGCACCTGCAAAGCCTGTCTCACCCAAACGTTTTCGCCGCCGGCGACTGTGCCAGCTTTGCCCCCCGGCCGCTCCCGAAAAGTGGCGTGTATGCAGTGCGCCAGGGTGCACTGCTGGCAGAAAACATTCGCCGCGCCATCGAAGGCAAATCCCTGGCGCACTATCGGCCACAGCAGCGTTTCCTTTCGCTGCTGGCAACCGGCGATCGCCGGGCGGTTGCCTCCCGGGGCCCTCTTTTCGCCAGTGGCGCCTGGGTGTGGCAGTTAAAATCCTGGATCGATCGCCGCTTTATGGCCCGATTCAACGACCCGGGGCCCGACCTGCCAATGCCGGACCGTGGCAACGGCCATGATGAGAAGATTCGATGCGGAGGCTGTGGTGCCAAAGTTGGCGCCCGGGCCCTCGGCGAAGTGCTGCAGCGGCTCGCCGAAGAGGACGCTACAGGCATCAACCCCAGCGCCGAGGACGCGGCGATAATTACCCCACCCGCCGGGCAAGTAATGCTGCAAAGCGTCGACTTTTTTCGCGCATTCATCGACGACCCCTACCTGGTGGGGAAGATAGCGGCCAATCACTGCCTGGGTGACATCTATGCCATGGGGGCCAGGCCGGCGTCTGCACTGGCGGTAGCCAGCGTACCCTTCAGCCACCCGCGCATCATGCAGGATACGCTGTATCAGTTGCTGCGCGGCGCACTAGCCACACTCCAGCCCGCCAATGTAAGCCTGCTGGGGGGGCACTCCAGCGAAGCCGCCGAATTGGCTTTCGGACTCACGGTCAATGGCTTCAGCGATGGGGCTGAACCACTGACCAAGGCCGGTCTGCGGGCCGGTCAGGCACTTATTCTCAGCAAACCCCTGGGAACCGGGACCTTACTCGCTGCCAATATGCTGCACCGTGCCCGGGGGAGCTGGATCGAGGTCGCCCTCGAAGTCATGCAGCAGAGCAATCTCCAGGCCGCGCTGATCATGCGGCAACACGGCGCCAGTGCATGTACCGACATCACCGGGTTTGGCCTGCTCGGTCACTTACTGGAAATGCTCCAGGCCTCCGGGGCCCGGGCCTGCCTGACTCTCGACGCCATTCCACTGCTACCCGGCGCCCGGGAGTGCCTGGAGCAAGGCTGGCTCAGCACGCTGCATGGGGAAAACGCGTGGCATCAACAGCAACTGAACCGAAAACCTTCGGCATGCCCAGCCAGCGAGCAAATACTCTACGACCCGCAAACCGCTGGCGGCCTGCTGTTTGCAATCCCCGCCAAGCAAACGGCTGTGTGCCTCGACGACCTGCAGCGAGCTGGCTACCAGGCTGCATGTATCGGCGAGGTTTGCCCCGGCGATGCCGCTAACCCGGCACTGGTAACGCTACTGTAACCAGACAGGTGCCGCCGTTCATCTGCCACGCAGCAGCGGGCAAACTAGCGCCGGGCCCCACCTTCGCGGGCCCCGCGCTTGCGACACCACTGCAGCACGGCGTCGAAATCACCACTGAATACCACCCGGGAGGCTGACTTTGCCAACTGGTACTGGTACATCGGATCGTAATAGTCCTGCAAAAGGCTTGTGATCCAGCGCCGGTGATCCTCGACGTCCGTGCTCTCGAACGCGTGCTGCATGGTTGCGCGCAGTTCGGCGTGGCGCGCCAGGCCAAGGCGTTTCCTGATCCGGTCCAGGCTGTCCAACAGGTGGGTTCGAAACTGACCCTCGGCGTCATCAACCCCCAGTTGCTGATACTCCCGGCGCAGTTCAACCACGTATTCCTGGTAAATGCGCTCGGTCCTAAACGACAGCGGCATATCAAGGATAACCAACGGCGCTTTGCGCATAGCACCATTAAGCGCGGCAGGAATCGATACCGCCCCTACCCGCTGGCTTTCATCCTCCAGAAACAGCGGCAGCCCCGGTAGCGCTGATGTCCTGCGCAACATATCGATCGCGAGGCGATGCTCGAAATCGACCTGGCAGGGCGGTGGCGTAGCATGGCGACCAAAGCTGGAACCCCGGTGATTCGCGTGCTGTTCAAGATCAATACCGGTCGCCAATTGCCGCACCAGGAGGGTTTTTGCAGACCCGGTCCTGCCCCCGATCACCAGGAGTTCTGTATTTTCCGCGATCGACTCGGTCACCGTCATCAGGTAGCGTCGTAACGCCTTGTAACCGCCGGCGATTACAGGCACCGGGCAACCGGACTCAGCCATCCACTGGGCCGCGATATTGGAGCGCATACCACCGCGCCAACAATACACATGGGCCCCGGGGTAACGCCGCGCGAACTCGCACCAGGCTGCCACGCGCCGGGCCCTGGTCGAGCCGCCCACCAGCTTGTGACCGAGCTCGACCGCGGCGTCCTGGCCAAATTGCTTATAGCACTTACCTACCAGGCTGCGTTCCTCGGTAGTGAGAATCGGCAGGTTTTTGGCGCCGGGGAAGGTGCCCTTGTGGAACTCTATCTCGGCGCGAACATCGATAAATGGGGTGTCATCGAGAAACAATGTCTCGAAATCTTTGGCGCTATCGATACGCAGCATGGGTATTCCATCAACGTCCAGGTCTGGCGCATGGTAGCAAACGCAAGACCGGCAGGACCACTGGCTTAATCGTTGGCGCAGCCTGCCCCAATGCCGGCTACCAAAGGCCAGGGATCAGCATCCAGGCGACCCGGGGCTCGTCGAGCCTGGATACCGAGCGCCCCACGGGCCACGCATGGCAAGCCTCGCAGGGACGGTGTATCATCGTCCCGAGCAACCGCAACCGGAAACCCCCAGCCTGGCCATGAAATTGCGCAAACCCGTCTGGCTCTTCAGTATGGACTCGGAACATTTCCATGCTGCCCCCACAACCACCGGCGGACTGAAAGCTTATTATCAGCACTACAGCACCAAAGCTGGCGACACTGACATCCAACTGCTGCATTTCCGTGATGCCGACGAGATAGCGGCATGGTTGCAGCTTGATCTTGCCGCGTTGCTGGCGCGCTGTCGCGCTGCCCTGGAGGCCGGGGTTCGCCCGGTAGCCGGTTTCAGCGTTTACACCTGGAACGCGGCCGAATTCCTCGACCTGGTTCGGCACCTAAAAGCGCACTGCCCAGGCCTCCTGGTGGTCGCCGGCGGCCCCCATGTGCAACAGGCGGAGGACTACCTGTACCAGGATCCCATTGACGTCATCATTCTTGGCGAAGGGGAGACCACCCTGCAGCAATTGCTCGACGAGCCCGATCCCGGCAACTGGGGAGCCATCGATGGGCTTGCCTATCTTGCAACCAGCGGCCAGTTGACGAAGACCACGCCACGGCAGCGTTGCCTCGCACTGGACGAACTGCCCTCTGCCCTTGATGTGGTCCCGTTGGTCGATGACAGTGGCAGGCCGATCTACGACTCCATATCCTATGAAACCAGTCGCGGATGCCCGTTTAGGTGCGCGTTCTGTGAGTGGGGCACTGGGGCGATTGGCACCAAGATGTACCAGTTCAGCCTGGCCCGCATTCAGAGTGATTGGAATAAGGTGATCGGGGCGGGCATTCAAAACATCTGGCTGGCAGACTCCAATTTCGGCGCACTCAAACAGGATGTCGACAAGGCCCGGCTTATTTGCGAATTCAAGCGAAACACCGGTCTGCCAAAGACCTTTGCAACCTCTTGGTCAAAAAAGCACAGCAGCAAAGTGCAGCAAATCGTACTGATGCTGCACCAGCATGAACTGCTTCCCCATTACCAACTCGCCCTGCAGACACTGACGCCGTTGGCACTGGAGCTATCGAACCGCAGCAATATGGATGCCAACAAGTATCGGCCGATAGCAAAGCAAATGGCTGCCGCCGGGGTGCCCATAGCGGCAGAACTGATCTGGGGATTACCGGGAGATAACCTGCGCGCATTCGAAACCAATCTCGACACGCTGCTCGCCACCTTTCCGGATATCAATATTTTCGGTTACACCCTGCTACCGGGCACCGAGTTTTATCGCAAGCGGGAGCAGTATCGCATCGAGACCATTCCGGTTGCGGGCTATGGCAAGGCCAAGGGCGAGTACGTGGTCGGCTGCCACACCTTTGACCGGGACGAGGGCATCGAGGGCTACTTTCTCATCAGCGCCCATATCATTTTGATCCATGGCTGCATAATGCCCCTCACCATGCGTTTCCTGGCGATGCACCCCGCGGTATCCGCAGCACCCCTGTTGCGCTGTGTACTGCGTGAGCTTGTCGACAGCACACAGCACAACCTTGCAGCGGCCGATATCGATTTACGCATGGCAGTCTACGAGCACAGGGCTGACCTCTATCTCGGGTTTATGGCGATCCTGGACAGCACCTACCGATGCATTGCAGGCGCGCTGCGACGCTACCTGCAGGACCAGAATTTGCCCTATGAGCTCATTGAACAGGCCATCCACATTTTGCGGCTGGACCGCGCGCTGTGCCCCCGTGCAGGCAGCCGTCACTCCCTGCTGGAACACTTTCAGTTCAATGCTGCCAACGCAGCGCAAAGCCTGATGTCGATGGAGATTCCCTCCGCCGGGGCATTTCAACACCAGTCGCAGGTGCTGCAGATAGATCAACCCGGAGGTATTGGCGACGTATTGAAAAGTCCGGACGGTGGCAGCTGGATCAAGGGCCAGATCGTCCACCAACAATGCCCTGACACCATTGTTGCGAGCGATGCCCTGGCTTGAACTCCGCGCCCCCCCAAGCACGAAACGAGCAGGCCCGCATTCAGGTGCGCTATGAATGACTCGGTTTTAACGATACCGCTGGGCCAACTGGCGCTGGCCTTTGTGCCGGTGCTGATGGTGCTGGTCATCCTCTACCGCTGGTCACTTGGCACCGGCACCGCGGTCTATGCCCTAGCACGTATGCTCGGCCAACTCCTGGTCATCGGCTATTTGCTGAGCTATCTGTTCGCTACCGAAAGCGCGACCGTGGTGCTGCTGGTGCTGGCGGTGATGGTATTTGCCTCGAGCTGGATTGCCCTCAGGACCGTCAGCAACGACCGCGTGGCGCTTTACAGGACATCGGTGGTGTCTGTTCTTGTCGGCGGCGGCCTGCCCCTGGTAATCGTGACTTTCGGGGTATTGCGGCTCGACCCCTGGTACCTGCCCCGCTACGCGATACCCCTCGCCGGCATGATCTTTGCCAATTCCATGAACAGCATTAGCCTCGCCGCCGATCGCATGCAGGGGGAACTGGTGCACGGTGGTCCCTGGATCGAGGCGCGCAATGCTGCGATGCATGCCGCGATGATACCGAATATCAACAGCCTGCTCGCCGTTGGCCTGGTATCCCTGCCCGGCATGATGACGGGGCAAATACTATCGGGTATCTCGCCATTGATTGCGGTGCGCTACCAGATTATGGTGATGTGCATGATTTTCGCGTCAGCGGGCATCTCGGCCGCCCTGTTCCTCATACTCACCAGGGATCATTGCTGGGCCACCCCAGCCGGTCACAAGCATTCAGGAGAGAAACTTTAGCGATGGGCATACAAAAAGGCGTTTATCGGCACTTTAAGGGGAATCGCTACGAGGTGCTGGAGCTGGCGAGGCACAGCGAAACGGCAGAGCAGTACGTCGTTTACCGCGCGCTCTACGGTGACGGTGGCATTTGGGTCAGGCCGTTGGCGATGTTCGAAGAAACCATCGTCCACAACGGCAAGCGGGTAGCGCGCTTCAGCCTCGACGACACCCCCGGCGCGACACCGGCAGAATCTGACGACTAGAAAAACACCACTCGAACCATGACAGATACCTCATTGCAGATACTGGCAGGAGTCCAGGCCCGGGCCAGAATCCGGGAAGAAGGATTTCATCCCGGGCTCTTCAACAGCTTGCTGGGAGCTTCCGGCGGACCGAAATGGTTCGTGCTCTCGCGCCTGGACCGAATGTTGGCGGGCAGCTTTTTTGCCGATCGCCAAGAGCCCATCGCCTGCATGGGATCCTCCATTGGCAGTTGGCGCCATGCCTGCTATGCCCAGCAGGACCCGGTGGCGGCTCTGATCCGGCTTGAGCAAAACTACATACACCAGCGCTACAGCCCCAAGCCCGATCGCTACGAGGTCAGCCGGGCCGCACGGGAAAGCGTGGACGCCATACTCGGTGCCCAAAGCGGCCTGGACATTGTCAAAAATCCTGCTTGGCAAACCCACATTCTCGCGGTACGCAGCCATCGCGCGGTCAGCTCAGACAGCCGTATTCCCCTGGCACTGGGACTGGGAGCCAGCGCCCTGGCCAATGCGCTCTCGCGCCGTGCGCTGCGCGGATTTTTCAGTCGGGCGCTGTTTTACACCGGAAGTGCGCCGGCATTCGCCTTCACTGATTTCCAGCCAGCTGCGGTGCCCATAAGCAGCGAAAACGTGCGCCATGCGATACTGGCCAGCGGCAGCATTCCCCTGGTGATGGAAGGCGTCAGCGATATTCCCGGCGCACCGCCGGGGGTCTACCGCGATGGCGGGATTACTGATTACCACTTCGACTTCAGCTTTGAATACCCCGAGGGACTGTTGCTCTACCCCCATTTTTACGGCCATATCACCCCGGGCTGGTACGACAAACCGTGGCGCCGACGCCGGATCAGCGGCACACCCCTTAACCGAACGGTCATGCTCGCACCCACACCGGAGTTTGTCGCAACGCTACCCTATGGCAAAATCCCGGACCGCAAGGATTTCGAAATCCTGTCCGCCGACGAGCGTATCCGCTATTGGTCCGAGGTGTGTGATCAAAGCCAGCGCCTGGCGGATGATTTTTTCGACGCCTGGCAGAATGGCGCGGTCGAACAACTTATCCAGCCCCTTTAAACCGAATGGCACTTACTGAAGGAGAAAAGCACAGGATTTTCAAGGCGCCGCTGTGGGTGTCTACCCCGCCAGGACACGCCGTAAACCCGTCCCTGGGGGCTCTGCGCCGACATCCCTGTCGGCGAAGGTCCTGCCGGGGTAGACACCCGGATCGGCTTCAGTAAGTGCAATTCCCACTAAACCAAAACCCGGGAGGTCTCCAATACATTCCACCCACCGTTATCTGAGAAAGGGCCTGTTGCTATTGATTACTCTTAGCCTGCCATTGGCGGCCGAAACCTCATTATGGAAAATCAGCCACGGCGATAGCGTCCTCTACCTTGGGGGTACGATCCATGTATTGCGCGAGTCCGACTATCCGCTACCCGCCGTGTATCAGTGGGCGTTCGACAGGGCCGGCCTCATCGGCTTCGAAACCGACCTGCGAACCATCGAAGACACCTCCTTCAGAGGCAGGTTGCTGGCAACCGCACGCTACCCCGATGGTGAGGATCTTGGCGACCATATCTCGCCCCAGGCCATGCAGGCGCTGCAAAACCGGAGCCGATCGGCGGGAATAGACCTTTCCACCCTGCTGCCTTTCAAGCCCGCGGTCGCGATGCTAAGCCTGATGCACCTCGAACTCAGGCGGCTCGGGGTAACGGCGAATGGCGTCGACGAATACTTCATGCGCCAGGTGGACAACCGCAACAAACCGATTCTGGGGCTGGAAACCGGCGACCAGCAGATTCACTTCCTGACTGAGCTTGGCGTCGGTTTCGAGAGTGAGTTCATCCTCCACAGCCTGACCGAAATCCAGCAACTGGAATCGATGCTGGATGCGATGATCGAAATGTGGCGCAACGGCGACAACGCCAGGCTCGAGGCCACCTTCGTCACGCCCCTGAAACAGGAGTACCCCGGCATTTACCGTGCTTTGCTGCTCGAGCGCAACCGGAACTGGGTGCGACAGCTCGAAGCGCTGCTGCAAACACCGGAAGTTGAACTGGTACTTGTCGGCGTGGCACACCTGCCGGGCGCCGACGGCTTGCTGGAGCAACTTCGGCTGCGCGGCTACCTGACAGAGCAGCTCTGGAACCTCCCCACCTGCCCGAGAGATCAGCAGGGCGATCCTTTAAATCCCTGCCTCGATTGACTATCATTCAGCGGTCCTTTGTTGCCAAAAGCAGGAGCAACCCTTGAGTCGCTACGTCCGCAGTCAAGATGAAGCCGAAATCGACCTGACACCCATGCTGGACGTCGTTTTCATCATGCTGATCTTTTTCATTGTCACCGCATCCTTCATCAAGGAGTCGGGGATCGAGATCACACGGCCGGATTCCACCAGCGAAACCCCGCTGGAAGACAGCAAGGTCAAAAATATCGTGTTCCAGGTGACCGCCAACGATGAAATCTGGACCGACGGCCGACGGGTCGATATCCGCGCCGTCCAGGCCATCGTTGACCGCCTCCACGCGGAAAATCCGGATGCCGCCGTGGTCATCAGCGCCCACAAGGAATCCACCGCCAGGGTCTACACCAGCATCGCCAACGATGCCCGGGCCGCGGGCAACTACAACGTCACCCTGGTGACCACCGAGAATTGACCCCTCTAACCGGTGGTTGCAACAGCCGCCGCCGGGAAAGATCCAGCGCGCACTGCCGTGACCCATAGGCATATTTACCTATCCCGCTTCGGTCGATCCCAATGTCTGAATTGCTCCCTGGCAACTATCCTCACTAGCATTGTTTGGAGGAACCAAAAATGATCAAGAATATTCGCAAAGCCCGTTACGAAGCCCGCGTCATGGATTTTATGCAGGAGCGCCATGGGGACAAGTATCAGCTGATGCTGGGTTTTGCCAAAAACAGCAAAGCTTTCGTTGCCCTGCGCGACAAAATCATCAACCACTACTACGGGCAACGCCAGGCCGGCGTGGTTTTCTGTGTAGAGGCCCTGGTATTGCTGGTTGATCGCGTTCTTGAGACCATGGAGCACGATGTCCAATCTGCACAAGCTGCCTGATCAGGCAGCTTTCTCCCCTCCCCTCCAGTGAAACTTCAGTAACGACGGTAACCACCGCGCAGCCACGAAAGAACAGGCTGGGCTATTCAAGTCACACCCCCCCGCGCAATCGAGCTTCCGGCTTAATAAGGCCAACCGCTGTGGGTAAAACGCCCCTGCAAAGTGCTTGTACCGGGCGTTCACATCTGAGCCCCCCTAACAGGCTGCTGAAAAACTATCTACGTGGCGATCGCAGCGTTAAAAACCGGCTCAACTCGGTCATTTATTGCCCCTCGCCGGTTCTTGCCTTGCGCTCGCTGCCTCGAATACGTTTTTCAGCAGCCTGCTAAGCACGCACTGTGGACTGCGACCTTTTGTCACATCCTTCCGCGCATCCAATTGCTTATCATCGCCCCCTGAAGCGTTCAAATAAAGTATCTGAGGGGAGAACGTATGTTGCGACGATCTCAGGCGGGTGCCATCGGCGCCGCGGGGCTCATGCTTGCCTGCGGCGCAATCGCTGAACACGCCGAAGAAGAAGTTCTGGTTATCGGCAGCCAGAACAGGCTGGAAATGCCAGTAGACAGCATGGAAGCCTCCATGCCGGATTCGGCAGCCATGCTGCGCAGGCTGCCCGGCGCGAACGTTAACAGTAACGGCCCGCTTACCGGCATTCAGCAATACCGGGGGATGTACGGCCCCCGCGTCGACGTCAATATCGACGGCATCCACATCGCCCCGGGCGGCCCCAACCTGATGGATGCGCCGCTATCCTATGCGCCGGCGGCGATGCTCGAGTCGCTGACGATTTACCGTGGTATCGCGCCGGTCAGCGTGGCACAGGAGTCTATTGGCGGGGCCATGGTCGCTAAAACGGCCCGCGGTGAATTTGGCGACGATGCCGGCTTTGGTGCCAATGGCGCACTGACCCTGGGGGGCCAGAGTGCCAACACTGGCTGGCTGGCCAACGGCCTGCTAGCCGTTGCCAACGAACATCACAAGGTTTTCATCAATGGCCTGATGGAAGAAGGGGACGATGCCCGATTTCCCGACGGCAAGATTCGCCCCACGGAATACGAGCGCAGGCGAATCGACGGCGGTTATGGCTGGCACAGCGGCCCCCACACCTTCGAGTTATCCGCGGCGCGCAATGAAACCGGTGATGCTGGCACCCCGGCGCTACCGATGGATATCAAGTACATCGACTCCAACCTCTACCAGGGTGAATACCGTTACAACCCCGGGCAATGGTCCCTCGAGGCGAAGCTGTTCGGCAACCAGGTGGATCACCTGATGACCAACAACCACCTGCGACCGCCTCCTGTTGACCCCACACGCTACCGCAATGCTTTTACCACCAGCGAATCCCTGGGCTACAAACTAATGGCGGAGTTTATTACCGACAGAGCAAGCTGGCGGCTGGGGACCGACGGCCAGTCTGCCGTCCACAACGCCGACATATCGAACCCCAACAATGCGGCGTTTTTTGTAACTAACTTCAACGACAGCGAGCGCAGCGTGCTTGGCGTCTTCGCCGAGGCCGATATGCGCCTGACTGATGTCTGGCAATTGGAAGCCGGCGTGCGCTACAACCGGGTCGAGATGGATTCAGACGAGGTAGCCGCCTCGATGGCGATGATGAACCCGGCGGTCAGAACCCTGCAGGACGACTTCAACAACGCTGATCGAAGCACCACCGATAACAACGTGGATTGGGTACTGCGGGCCAACTGGTCGCCGGCCAGCGCCTGGACTTACACCGCTGCCATCGCTCGCAAAACCCGCTCAGCGGTGTATCAGGAAAAATATTTGTGGCTGCCACTGCAATCCAGTGGTGGGCTGGCAGACGGCAAAAACTATATCGGTGACATCAATCTCGATCCCGAAGTCGCCCATGAGATCGAATTGGGCTTCGACTGGGCAGGTCGCAGCGCCATGGCTACACCCCGCGTTTTTTATCGTAAAGTTGATGACTATATACAGGGTGTGCCCAGCACCAATATGGCGGCTAATATGGTTAGCCAGATGATGAGCGGCTCACTGCCCCTGCAGTGGGCTAATGTCGAAGCCACCATTTACGGCTTCGACATGGAGTGGGGCGTCGCCCTCGGCCAACAGTGGTCCCTGTACGGCATCGTCAACTACATTCGCGGCGAGCGCGACGATATCGACGACGACCTGTATCGCATTGCCCCGCCCAACACCACCCTGGGCCTGCGCTACCAGGCCCAGCGCTGGACCGCGAGTCTCGAGACCGTTGCCTACCGGCGCCAGGACAAGGTGTCTGAAACCAACGGCGAGGCTGAAACGCCCGGCTACGCGGTGGTCAATTTCGGCAGCCAGTTTACGCTGGTCGATGATCTGACGCTGTCTTTTGGTATCGACAATCTGCTGGACCGGCGCTACAGCGATCACCTCAACGGCATCAACCGGGCACGTAACGAGGACATTGCCCTGGGCGAGAAGCTGCCCAGCTGGGGGCGCAACGCCTATGCCCGACTGCGCTGGGATTTCTGAGCGCCAGCCAAATCTGACCGGACACGTCTCGCGCCTGCCCCGCCACTGAGCGGGGCGTTTTTTTGGGAAGAATTAGCAGTTGCCACTAACCGGTGAATGCCTGAATACCGGTTTGAGCGCGCCCGAGGATGAGCGCGTGGATGTCGTGGGTGCCCTCGTAGGTGTTGACGGTTTCCAGGTTGATCATGTGGCGCATGACAGGGAAGGAATCACTGATTCCGTTACCGCCGAGCATATCCCGGGCGTCGCGGGCCACCGCTAACGCCTTGCCACAGGAATTGCGTTTCAGCATGGAAATCAACTCCGGCGCCAGCTTGCCCTGATCCTTCAATCTGCCCGCCTGCAGACAGCCCTGCAGAGCGAGACTGATCTCGGTTTGCATGTCGGCCAGCTTCTTTTGCACCAGTTGATTCGCCCCCAGGGGTCGGGAGAACTGTTGCCGCTCCATGACGTAATCCAGGGCGGCATGCCAGCAGGCCTCGGCAGCGCCCAACGCGCCCCAGGAAATACCATAACGCGCACTGTTCAGACAGCCCATGGGGCCTTTCAGGCCTTCGATCCCCGGCAACAGGTTGTCCTCGGGCACAAACACGTCCTGCATCACGATTTCACCGGTGACCGAAGCCCGTAGCGACAGCTTGCCGTCAATTTTGGGCGTACTCAGCCCCTTCCAGCCGCGCTCCAGAATGAAGCCACGGATTACCGCATCGTCACATTTCGCCCACACCACCATCACATCCGCAATGGGGGCATTGGAGATCCACATCTTGGCGCCGTTGAGACAGTAGCCACCCTCGACCCGCCGGGCCCGGGTGAGCATACTGCCGGGGTCCGAGCCGGAATCCGACTCGGTCAGGCCAAAACAGCCAATCAACTCGCCGCTGGCCAGGCCAGGCAGGTACTGCGCCCGCTGGGATTCGCTTCCGTAGGTGTAGATCGGGTACATGACCAGACTCGACTGCACGCTCAGCATCGAGCGATAGCCCGAATCCACTCGCTCGATCTCACGGGTAATCAGGCCATAGCTGACATAGTTCACCCCGGGGCAACCGTAGCCATCGATGGTCGCCCCTAGCAGGCCCAGGGCACCCATTTCCCGAAATATCTCCGGGTCGCTTGTCTCGTTGCGATAAGCGTCACGCACTCGTAACTGAAGCTTGCCCTGCGCATAGTGGCGCGCGGCGTCTCGCACCTGGCGTTCCTCTTCCGACAACTGCTGTTCCAACAGGAAGGGGTCCTGCCAATCGAATGTAGCCCACTGCCCGGGGTTGCTCATTGCCTCTATCCTCTGCCGGCCGCGTCGCCGTAGCTGCTGGTCGCTGAATACGGGGTAAACCCGCCTATCTTATCATCTCCAGCGGCAGCTGAATTAAACCGCCGGGTGGAATAAGCCATGGTATGCACCAGCCCCGGGATAGCGGTTTAAGCCGGCGTATAAAATGGGTTACAATTCGCGGCCTCCGACGGTGGCAGGCTGCTCAAGGGGGGGTTCGCAGACCCCTTTGACAGGTGGCTTATCCCGCGGAATCCATTCCCCGGTCCCACCGCCCTTAGCTCAGCTGGATAGAGCGTCCCCCTCCTAAGGGGAAGGTCTCAGGTTCGAATCCTGAAGGGCGGACCAATACAACCACGTTGCGGCGTTTTTTCACGATAGAGTAAGTCCGCCGTGGCGGGCTCCCTACCGGCTAATCATTTTTGCATTTTCGGCAAGCGCGTCATAATGTTGGCACCGAGCGAGCACCGCTCGGCCGATAACGACAATAAGGAGTCCAACTATGAGAAAATTTCGACAAAGTATGCAGTCAGTTGCGGGAGCCGCACTGCTGGCTTCACTGGCACCATCATCTGCAGCACTGAATATCGCGCTAACCAATGACGACGGCTGGTCTACCTATGGCATCCACGCTGTTTATAACGCGCTCACCGCAGCGGGCCATACTGTTACCCTTGCCGGCCCCCTTGGCGGCCAGAGCGGCAGCAGTGCCGCACTGGACGTCGATGCCATTCTTGGCAGCTCTCTACAAATAAATCGGCGCAGCGAAACCGTGTATTCCGTCGGCACGCCGGAAGGCAGCGCCGAGCCCGCCACCTCTGCTGCCATCGCCACCCATATTGCCACCGAGTCTGTTGGCCGCGCACCCGACCTGCTGGTATCGGGGATCAACGACGGTGCCAACGTCGGGGCCACCACCCAGATATCTGGAACGGTAGGTGCGGCAATCGTTTCCATCGGGCGATTGATCGGTGATTCTATCCCGGCAATTGCTATTAGCACCGACGAGCGCTGCGAAGAAGGAAGCAGTGCGGAGGATCAGGTCATACCGGACCCGGCTGACATTCCTGGTGGCTGTAAGGAGGTCGCTGATTTTATCGTGAAACTGGTCGATGACCTTGAAAAGCGACCTCAATATCGCAAGGGCAAGTCGGCGATACTGCCCGATGGTGTGGCTTTGAACATCAACTATCCGCCAGGCGCGCCCCTTGGTATCAAAGTGGCAAAGCAGGGACGGTTCCCTTTCCTGGCGGCATTCGGTGGCGCGGCATCGCTTGATATCGCCTGCTATGCCTGTCTCGATGTGCCGGTCGGTGGCACTTCAACCGGGGGTATTGCCGGTGTGACCCCGATCACGGATGCTGATATCAAGGATTCGGACAGCGCACTGTTTGCCGAGGGATATATCACCATTGTTCCCATAGAGGCGGACTACACCGCGGAATCAAAATCCCTCCGCGGCTTGAAAGGGACGCTCAATAAATTCGCCAAAAAGCACTGAGTCTGAAGGCCGCGTAACTGCCGCCAACTGACGACTGACGATGCCCCGTGGTCAACCTCTGACCCGGGGCTATCGAATTTAGTTGTTGCCCGGCCACGCCAGCTCCAACACGACGAGTACCGGCGACATCCGGTTCTCGCCGAGGGAGCGAGCCATGGGGCGGGCGCTCGCTGATAAAAACCACACTTTGCTCCACCGGAAACTATACCCGTTGCACGCACACTCGTTGCTGCAGGGGTAAAACGGCGGGCCCGAATTGATTGTAAATGGCCACGTCGGCAGCATCGCGACCATAGCCAATCGCCACATAGCCGGCTTTTTTTACCGACTGCGTGGCATCAAAAGTATACCAGCGATCCGCAACATAGGCTTCGAACCAGGCGTGCAACTCCATCGGTTCAAGGTCGTACAAATAGCCAACCACCATTCGCGCGGGGATACTCAGGCTCCGGCAGAGCGCAATTCCCAGGTGGGACAAGTCCCTGCAAACGCCGGATTGATTCTGATTGACTTCAATGGCGGACAGGGATGAAAAACTGCTGCCGGGCTGAAAGCCAATCGATGTATGCAGCCAACGTTCGATTTGAGCAACCTGGTCATAACCGGGTTGCTGATTGGCGGTTATTTCTGCTGCCATGTCACCAAATCGGTCCGACTCGCAGTAGCGGCTGGGCAATAGATATTTCAGCACATAGTCCGGCAGATTCTGGACATCAACAAAAGCCCCACCAGGCGCCTCGTCGATACTGTCCGCGGTCATGATCCGGGCAGACGTAGAAAGTTTGAAATCGCCCGGAGGGGCAACCAGTCGCTGGCACAGATTGCCGTAATCATCGGTAAATTCAAAAACCGGCACACTGGGATAGAGCAGGTACTCCTCCCGTGCAATCCACTGCTGGGCTCCGCTACGCGGTCGCAACATCAAAATCAATGGCGTCGGGATCTCGATGAAAAACTCAATTTCAAAGCTTGTCTGCAACCACATGGCTAAACCTCACGACTCAATGGCCTCATCGGGCAGGGCTGTCACCTGGACATTAACGAACATGCTGGCACCGGGCAGCCCATGAAAAGACCCGGCGACCGGTGGTACAGACTCCGGCACTCTGGCGACGGCAACAGCAATATGCTCAGAGCCGACCATACCGCCAGTGGTGGGGTCGAACCCTTTCCACCCGGCTCCGGGGATAAACACCTCAGCCCAGGCATGGGTTGAACCCGGTGGACCATTGGGCAGGTAAGCGGGGTCACTATGACTGTAACCACTGACAAACCGCGCGGCAAATCCCAGCTGCCGGGCAGCCGCCATGAACAGGCTGGCAGAATCACGACAGGAACCAGAGCCACACGATAGGGTTTGCTCTGCACTTTGCACACCCTCCTCTTCACGCCGCTGGTACCGCAATGACTGATATATCCGCTGGTTCAAGCGCAGCAGCAGTGAAAATGTCTGCACGATTTCACCGGGCCTCCAGATACCGCTTACCCATTCTGTTAGTTCACTGGATGCCGGATGCGCGGGCGAGGACATATAGGGTGACAGCAGGACGTAATCCTCATCGTAATAGCAAAAGGGGTAATTGACAGCGTAATCAGCAACCAGAAAGTCGTGGGGTGCCTGATCGTACTGCTGAATAATCACTTCACTGTTGATCAGAAGTTGAAACGCTGCGCAATTGAAAGCGGCCGTGGCAACCGAGTTGCCTTCCACATCCCTGTGCCACCGCAGTGTCTCCGGTGACGGCGATACATCCAGGTACGAACTTTCTATACGTAACTCATGGCCTTCCCTTGGGCGGAGTCGCAAGGTGTGGGGGTGCAACTGCACCATCCCGGAAAAATCGTAGCGCGTCTCATGCAGGATTTTATAGCGTTTCATTCAAATCACCTCTTCCGGGAAAGCCGTCCAATTGGACTGGCCTGCACGCTGAGCTTAAGGACGAAAATTTTCCTCCCCGGCCTGCCCCTGGTCTCGGGATTTCGCTCAATTGCCACGGCTAGGCCTTATGCAGTTTTGCATACCCGCCGATACGTCCTGTTACTTGTCTGGCTCTAACAGCCACTTATACTGACCCTGAATCAAGAATAAGAAAAGGAGAAGATCATGGACCCGATCAAGCAGCTTGCAATCATTGACGATATCTTCCGCCAACTGGATACGGGCAGAAACACCCGAACCGACCAACAACACATACAGGATACCCACGTCTACAGTTGCCCCCGGCACGCTGCAAGGGAATTGCAGGTGCTGTTCAAAGAGCAACCCCAGATTATCGGCATGAGTGCTGATTTACCCAACAATAACAGCTTTTTTGCCCTCGATGATTTCGGTGTGCCGGTGCTGGCAACCCGGGACAGCGAGGGGAAATTTCACGCCTTTATTAACGCCTGTCGCCATCGTGGCGTGCGCGTCAACCGGGCCGAGCGAGGCACCGCCGCGGGTTTCAGCTGTCCATTCCACGGCTGGGCCTACAGTAACACCGGAGAATTGAAAGGCGTGCGCCGGGAAAAGGATTTTGGCGAGGTCGACAAGGGCTGCAATGGCCTGGTGGCACTGCCTGCGCTCGAGCAGGCAGGCTTCCTGATTGTACACCCCCAGCCCACGGGTCAAATCGACGGCGATGAGCTCTTCGGCGAACTGGCCCAGGAGTTCGTCGATTTCGGCAGCAAGGAACTGATTTTCCAGGGCAGTTCAAGCCTGGATATGAAGTTGAACTGGAAACTGGCCAATGACACCTTCGGCGAAACCTACCATTTCGCCATACTCCACAAGGATACCCTGGGCCGGTTGCTTCACGGTGATGTCTGTCACTATGAGGAATACGGCCATAGCCATCGCTTTGTGATCATCAAAAGATCCATCGATGAACTCCGCGAGCAGCCCAAAAGGCAATGGCGATTGCGGGATCATGCCACCCTGGTGTATTTTCTGTTTCCCAATGTGCAATGCATTTTTAATGAAGTAGGAGTCTCTCTGGTGCGAATGTACCCTGATCCGGAAAACCCCGGTCGATCCGTCAGTCGCATTAGCCACTACCTAAACGCCGAAGTGGTCGCGGCACTGGCAGCAGCCGGCAAGGCCGATGTCGATGCCAGCAATGCCTACGACATCGATGCGCGCAATGGCACCAAACTGATCTCGCCAGAAGTGGCCAATGAGATTTTCGAAAGCACCATCGAAAAAGAGGACTACGCCATGGGCGTGCAAGCCCAGGCTGCGATTGAAGGCGGTCATCAACAGCAACTGATCTTCGGTTGCAATGAGCCGGCCCTGCAGCATTTTCATCGCGCTTTTGACCAGGCGCTTAAAAGTAGCATCGGTGGCAGGCTGGTATAAGCCAGCAGGCATTTGCCTGTTTCGGTGGCGCGAAAACTGACATTGCCTATTTCACGGCGGATCAGCTATGAACGATAAGCTCGGCTGGCAGGACCTGGAAGTCCTCAACGCGGTCATGGAGGAAGGCAATTTCAGCCTGGCGGCCAGGGTGCTCGGCGTCTCGCAGCCCACGGTGAGTCGCCACGTGGAACAGCTTGAAAGAAAACTGGGCAAGGAGTTATTCACACGCGCACGCAGCGGGCTGCAACCAACTGGCCTGGCGCATCAGTTGGCCACCTATACCTCACAAATGAGCGATAACGCCTATGCCATTCAGCGCGCGCTGGATGGCATAGAAGAGAACCCCAGTGGTGTGGTGACGATACACTTGCCCTATGGTTTTGGGGCACACCCCGTGGTGCGCGCACTCACGGACTTCCATGAACAATATCCCGATATCGTGATCGAATTTAAAAATGGCTCCCTTGCCTCAAACCTTGGCAGGAGAGAGGCCGATATTGATTTGCGCTGGATAGAGCCATCAGAGCCAGAAGTTGTGGCCAGGGGGCTTGGAAAGTTTCATGTGGCCTTTTATGCATCGCAGCGCTTTATCGAGCGCTACGGGATGCCCCAAACAGGCGCTGAATTATCGGCGCTACCCTGGCCCCTGGTGGGTGAAGTTATTATGGATACCTTTAAACCCGAGCTGGAAAAATGGGGCATAGAGCCCAGCTACTACCCTTTCCATTGCGCGGGTAATGCCTATCTAAACCCGGCCTTTTCTGCGATTGGTACCACGATCGCCCTGCAGCCCGTTGGAATTCATCCGCCGGATTTTAAGCGCTTGTTGCCCGACGTCGCCATTCCCTCCCCTGAAATGTGGCTGAGTATGCACTACACAATGCGCCGCAACGCGCGGATTCGCGCGGTGTGGGATTGGCTGGTGGAACATATCCCTGCGGCCTATGCGGCGACCCGGGAAGACTCTGGCTGAATCATCGGCAGTTTAAGATCACGACGCCGCAGCACGCCTTCATCCTACCTTCGCTGCCGCGGCTGGCAGCCACACGCTAACCATCAGGCCGGCACTTCCGTTTTCGGCCCGGATCTCGCCCCCATGACGGTGTGTGGCTCGTCTGGCGATGGCAAGGCCCAGTCCATGCCCCCCGGTCTCTCGCCGGCGAGCGCTATCAGTGCGATAGAAGGGCTCAAAAATCCTGGCCAGGTCCTCCTCGGGGACGCCGCCGCCCTGGTCCTCGACGCAAATTCTATAGTACTGGTCATGACGGTCGAGGGAGACCGTGACGGTGGAATTTGCGCGGCTATGGTTGAGCGCGTTGCGCAGTATGTTTTCCAGGCTTTTGTGCAGCAGATCCCCGCTACTGGCCACCAGCGCCTGGTCAAGACTGTGACTGAACACTATCCGTTTGCCCTGGCCTGTACCCTCAAAGTTCCCATCACTGCAGAGCTGGTGCAGCAGCGGTACCAGGTCGACAGGGGTGTCCAGCTCGATGGGGCCAAGCTGGCTGGCGAGTAACTGGCTAATCAGTTCCTCCAGGCGTTCGGTTTCCAACTCGATGCGCTGCAGGTTCGCCGGGCTCTTGTCGGCGCTATCCTGGGCCAGGGCCAGGGCGATCCGCAGGCGTGCCAGGGGCGAGCGCAGTTCATGGGAGACATCGGCAAGCAACCGCTTCTGGTCCTCTATCCGTGCCTGCAACTGCTGGGCCATGCTGTTGAAGTCACGGCTGAGCTCGTCCGTTTCGTCACCACCCGTCTCGCGCACCTGGAGCCTGGCGTCGAGATCACCCATCGCCAGTTGGCGTGAAGCCTGCTGCAATTGCTTGAGACGACGGGTCAGTAGCCAGGACAGCCCATAGCACACCAGTCCGCTGATCAGGATTGCCAGGCCGATGCGCAGCCAGAGATTGCTGCCAAGCAGCCCTATCAAATTGTGCCGATGCGGAGGAAAGACAAATACCGCTCGCAGGCGTCCAGGCTCCTCCCGATAAATCCTGTGCGCCAGCAACCGCGCGCCGGGGGTGTCGCGAAATGCCCTGCGGCGCTTATCCAGCTCCGCGGCCAGCGCCCTGACCTCCGCGGGAACCTTGCGACCCAGCAGGTCCACCCCCTGCTGGTCGAGCAGGTAGATGGTGATGTTGTGGTCCGTTTTCACCCGGGCGACCAGCCCGCCCATGGCCTCCTGGTCAAGGTTTTGCAACTGGTAGATCGTGCGCAGCACAAAGCGCTGGGGAGGGCCCGGCCGCCGGTGCTCGAATGCCCCGCCAGCGGGGGTGGAGTCGAAGTAGTGACTGGTGAGCATCCAACTGCCCAGAATGGCGATCGTGGCCAACCAGAAACCGACAAATATGCGGACAAACAGTTTGCCGCTCAAGCCGGGGATTCTCCGTTGCTGGCGCTGCCGGTGAACTGGTAACCGACGCCCCGCACATTGACAATCTCCTGGTCGCAGCCCGCGGCAGCGAGCTTTCTGCGAATCTTGCTGACGTGAACATCAATGCTGCGATCATAGACGTTCAGCCGGCGCCCCAGAGCCTCCTGGCTGAGGGTCTCCTTGTCGACAACCGTTCCCGCTCGCTTCAGCAGTATCTGCAATAGGTTGAATTCGGCGCCGGTTAACTCCAGGTCGATATTCCCGTAACGGGCGCTGCGTCTGGCCGGGTCGATCCGGGTGTTACCCACCACCAGGGTAGAGTGACTTTCGCTGCCCCGAGCGCGCCGCAGGATTGCGCGCAGCCTGGCGGCCAGTTCCCGCGGATTGCAGGGCTTGGGCAGGTAGTCATCCGCGCCCATTTCAAGGCCGAGGATGCGGTCGCTGTCTTCACCCCTGGCGGTCAGCATCAGCACAGGCGTTGGGCTGAATGTCCGCAACTGGCGCAGCACCTCCAGCCCCTGTAATCCGGGCAACATGACGTCGAGTACGATCGCGTCGTACTGTCGATCCCGGCAATGGGCGAGCGCTTCGCCGCCATCGTGACAGGCATGGGTGCTGAAGCCTTCCAGCGACAGGAATTCGGCGAGCAAGGTACAGAGCTCGCGATCATCATCGATAATCAAAATAGAATCACTCACAGCGCGCTCCGACAGCAACCAGACCCCAGTTTGAATAAGCACGGGGCGCTTGTCACCCTGCCTTTACCTTGCCTTAACAAATCTTTACCGACCCGGCAGACAGCTTAACCTGCGCCTCCGTTAGACTGGCTCTGCAGTGCGGCGGGAATGATTCCGCTGCCCTTTTACCCAACAGAATCAAGGAGATCTACGATGACTAACAAGGCGACGACCCACACACTGAAAAACTGGCTGCTCGGCGCTACCCTCGCCGGCGCCACCGCAATGTCTGTCGGAGGCTGGGCAATGGGGCACAAGAGCGGAATGGAACATGACCCGGGCAGAATGCTGTCACGCATGAGTGAAAAGCTCGGGCTGAGCAGCGAGCAGCAGGCCGGGGTGGAAAAGCTGCTGACAGAATCCAGGCAGGCCAGTGAGGCTGACCGCAAGCGTTTGAAAACCCTGCGAGCAGAGATAGGCGCCCAGCGGACCAACTTCGACCCGGTGGCCGCGCAGCAGATTGCCGGCGAAATCGGCCAGATCACCAGCCGCATGGTCTACCGGGCCAGTGAAACCTGGGCCCAGGTTTACCAGTTACTGGACGCCGGGCAGAAAGCCGAACTGGACACCTTGATGGCGCAACGCGAGTCCCGCCGCAGCAAGTGGCACAGGAGCGCACAGGAAAGCAGCGACGGCTAAAAACAGGCTGGGGGCTACCCGGCCCGGTGCTTGGCTTCACCACGCTGCTGGCACGCGTTCCCACGGCGCCCTTGGTAAGCGGTTAATCACCAAGATAGAATCAATCTGAGCAAGGAGTAGATCACCGCGATTGCAGTGCACCATGTCAGATGGCGAACAGGTCGAACCGACGTCGGAAAACCCCTTTATGAGCGCTGAGCTTTGAAGCTCGTGTAAGCGATTGGGAGCCGGCGTGCGAATAGCCCATCAGGGTCCGATGCCTAAAAACGGCATCATCAATGAGACCGGATACACGTAGGCAGTCGTAACTTGGCGCAATCAGACAAAGTGCTTGCAAACGAGGAGGAGTCCATACACGCTGTAAGCGCCACCAGGCCGGAACCAGACCTTGCAAGCGGTTGCTTCGCAACGGCAGCTCGTGTGGCGCGGCGGGTACAGGCTATCGACTTCGGCGAAAGGGTGCATTATGGTACTGGCTACCCTGGGAGCCAGTGTTATGTCCGTCAGTAATGCAAACGACCCGGCGCAGGGCCCGTCTGCCGGGACCGCCCGCTTTCAATGGCCATTGGCAAGCTATTTGCTGCCGCTGCTCGCATCCTTATTGCTGGGCGCCTGCAGCCTGCTGCCCTCTGGTGACTCGGCCTATCCGCCCCTGTCGGAGCGCACGCCGCGAGCGCCCATGGAACAGCATGAGTTTGTGCTGTGGCACCCCGAGCAAGCCGTGGTCGGAGAGCCACAGATCATTCTCAGTCGCTGGGAGGATACCTTCGCCGATATCGCGCTGGCCTACGGTTTGGGTTACGACGAACTGGTGGCGGCCAATCCGGCCGTCGATCCCTGGCTACCCGGCGAGGGCACCCCGGTGCTGTTACCAACCCAGTATGTGCTGCCCTCCGGCCCGCGCAGGGGTCTGGTACTGAATGTCGCGGCCAAACGCCTGTTTTACTTCCCCCCGGTGGCCGAGGGAGAGCCGATCAAGGTCATGACTTACCCGATGGGTATCGGTCGTGTCGGCTGGGATACACCCCTGGGCGATACCCGCATTGTCGCTAAAGCCACCGACCCCAGTTGGTATGTACCGGCCTCGGTGCGCCGGGAGCATGCAAAGCGCGGTGACCCGCTACCCGCCGTGGTGCCCCCCGGCCCGGACAACCCCCTCGGCCGGCACGCCCTGCGACTGCAGATGCCCAGCTACCTGATTCACGGTACCAATAAGCCCTACGGGGTTGGCATGCGGGTGAGCCACGGCTGCATCCGCCTCAACCCGGAGGATATCGCGCAGCTTTATGGCCTGGTGGATGTGGGTGAACCGGTGACCATCGTCAACCAACCGTATCTGGCCGCCTGGGACAACGGCGAGCTGTATGTGGAAGCCCACAAGCCGCTGGAAGATGACGAGCTCAGCGCCGATGAGCGCCAGCTAGAATTGCTGGCTCTCATCGCCACCGAGTCGGACGCGTTTGCCGATACCGAAAGCCAGTCATCGGTTTTGGCGGTGGTCGAGGCCGCCCATGGGGTCCCGGTGCGGATACTGCGGGAAAACCCGGGGCAAGTGCCCCGGCGCGCCCGCCTGGTGCACAATATCGTGGTCGCGCCCGATCCGGTGTCAACAACGGCGGACGCCGACGGTTGACCACCCGCTGTCGGGGATTCGTTGCCGCTGCAGGTGTCTGCGCCACCCGGGTCGAGAGTCAACTTTCCTATTCCGATTTCCTTACCTAGTATTAATCCAACCCTTCGCCGGACGCTGGGGATCTGCGGCAGCTGCCACTCTCCTGCCTGTCCGGGATGCGCAGCCAAGCCTCGATAGCCCGGCAACGCATTGCGTCGATATCAATTCACCAACAATGATGGAGAGTTTCCTTCATGGCATTTTCAAATACCAGAATCGCACTCACCGCATCGGCCATCACCCTGCTGGCGGCTTGCGGTGGTGGCGGTGGCGGCAGCGACGACCCCCCGCCACCACCGCCCATCGTCAGTGGCGTGTTCATAGACGCACCGGTCGAGGGCCTGCGCTGGGAGTCCGGCGAGCTGGCGGGCACCACCGACGCCGAGGGCGCTTTTGAATACCGTGAGGGCGATGCCGTGCGTTTTTACCTCGGTGATATTTTGCTCGGTGAATCCGAGGGCTTCAGAGTCATTATCCCGGTGGATATCGTTCCGGGCGCACAGAATATCGATAACCCCCAGGTACTCAATATTGCGCGGCTGATGTTGACCCTGGATGACGATGGCAACGCTGCCAACGGCATTGAAATCACCCCCACCGTAGCCGACCTCACCGCCGGCGAGAGCATTGACTTCGCGGTATCCACTGCACAGTTCACCACCGACAATCAGGTACTGGTCAATCGCCTCACCGCCGCCACCAGCGCAGGCGCACGCGACCTGGTTACTGCCCCCTTTGCCCGGGAACACCTGCGACTGACTATCGCCCGGCTGCTGGCGGGCAATTACCGTGGCACCTACTCCGGCGATGGCGAGGGTACCTGGACCGCTACCGTCAACCTCAACGGCGACCTCTCCGGCACCGCGTTTCTCGACAGTGGCGGGGAAGCGATCCAGCTCGCGCAGGAAGGCGCGGTTTCAGGTGACGGCAGCGGCAAGGCCGGTTTCGGCGCCAGCGGCGGCGCACTGAGCGACCGGACTATCACCTTTACCGGCATATTCAGGGCCGACGGCAGGGCTTCCGGCACTTGGAAAGATGACGACCGGGATGACAACGGGAGCTGGCAGGGCAGCAAAATCCAGTAGTTTTACAATAACCGTCGCAGTCGGGGGCCTCCCCGGCTGCTGTACCCCTCCCCTCGCCGCATACCCCCATCCTCGACAAGCCCATAAATACGTCCGGGAATCCGCGCGCCAGCCGCGCTGCCATGGCCTGCCCGCGAGCCGAACGGGGGACGGACTAAAACCGGTAGAGCCGCCGCGCCAGACTCCGGGATTGCTCCACCTCGGACGCTACTTCAGGATTCAACTTCAGGTCGTCTTCCAACAACAGCGTGTATTTGACCTGCCCGACGGGCTCGATGCCGCTGGACAGCGCGTTGATCAGGTCTGACAGAACGTTGTAGGCCGCCCGGGTTTTCTTCACTGACTTGCGCTTCACCTCGGTGTTGTTTAAGCCGGCATGATCGCTGCAGTCCACAATCGCCGCATTGTGATTTCGGTAACCGGAACCCGCGATGATCTGGCAACCCTCGGACCAGCGATTGACGGCCCGCCCCACGCCTTTACCACCCCAGTGAATATTGATCGTGGTGTTGGCCTCCAGGCCGTTGTCCAGATCTTCCTCGGTCAAACGGTAATCACCCCTGGATCTCACCACCAGTACGCCGTGCCTGGCCGGACGCAGCGCATGGTAGCTACCCCGGTGCAGGCCAAACTGGAACAGGTGCTGGCCCTGGACCAGGAAAGGCGCGCCCTTCGGGTTGCGCGTGTAACCGGGGTCAGTCGAGGCCTGGAATTTGAAACACAAGCCCCGGATCAGCAGCACCAGCACATCGTCGAATTTGTGGGTGGTACGGGTTGCTCCGTAGCGAATGCCGACCACGTGGACATCCCCGGGGGAGAAATCCCAGTCCGCCACTTTGAAAGTATCGCTGGGCCGCTGGTAGGCATTGACCAATTCCAGCATGGGAGAAGGATGGGCGAGGTATTGCGCTTTCACCGCGCCCAGGAATTCCAGCCAGCGATTGTATTCACAATCCTTGCGGGAAAGTGAGCCATCTTCCCAGGCGTCCACGGTCGATGACCAGCCAGCCACGGTACCCTCGTTCCGCCAACGCTCCAGGTGCGCCAAGGTGGCCGGCCCGAGAATGCCGTCCGGCAGACAGCGCTTGCCCTCGATGGAACGAACGTATTCCTGAAACAGGCGAATGGACGCCTGGGTGCGATACCCGCAGATGCCATCGATCCGGCTCCCGGGGAGAAAGCCCAGGTTCCGCAGCAGGGTCTGGGCGCCGCCGACACTGATCGCTGCACCTTTGGCCAGCGGTTTCAGTGCCACCGGGCCCTTGTCCCCTATCAGCTTTTTTCCGGCAACGTTGCGGTCGAATTTTTCGATGAGCGCCAGGTAGCTTTCGATGGCGCTTTCAGAGATATCGGGGTCGTACCTGCCCAAGGAGATCATCCCCTTGCCCTCCTTTTATTACCCACCATAGCAAGCCGGCAAAACACAATGCAAGTCATAAACACTTGGGTTAAGGTACTGAACGCGGACGGCGCAGTGATGATTGTGAGGCAATCGCGCGATGGCTGCCAGTAAAATAACAATTCAGACGAGGCGATCACCGTGACCCAAGCTGCGAATACCCATGGCGCCCGGGATGAACTTCCCGGGCGCGTGACCGGTTATGCACTGTTCATTCTTACCCTGGTGTACGCCTTCAACTTTCTGGACCGGCAGATCCTGGTCATACTGCAGGAGCCCATCAAGCTGGAGATGGGGCTCAGCGATGCGCAGTTGGGTCTGCTGAGCGGGTTTTCGTTCGCACTGGTGTATTGCACGGCGGGGATACCCATCGCCTACTGGGCAGACCGGAGCAATCGGCGCAATATTATTGCCGCTGCGCTCACCATCTGGAGCGGCATGACCGCCCTCTCCGGCCTGGCCCAGAACTTCACCCATTTGTTGCTGGCCCGAATCGGCGTTGGCATCGGGGAAGCCGGTGGCAGCCCCCCCGCCCACTCGATGATCAGTGACTATTTTCCGCCCCACAAACGGGGCACCGCACTCGCTATATACTCCACCGGTGTCCACCTGGGCATCTTGCTGGGCTTTATCGCCGGCGGCCTGATCGGCCAGGCCTACGGCTGGCGAGTCGCCTTCATGGCGGTTGGCATTCCCGGCATCATCCTGGCGGCGGTGTTGTTGTTTACGGTGAAAGAACCCCAGCGCGGGCGCTGGGAAACAGCGGCGGAAGCAGCCTACAAACCGACGCTGGCGGAAACCATAAAACTGCTTTCGGCCTACAAATCGTTCTGGTATCTCGCCAGCGCCACGGCCCTTGCCGCCTTCGCCGGTTACGGTACCGGCAATTTCTCACCGTCCTACCTGATCCGCAATCACGGCTTCAGCGTTGGCGAAGTGGGCATTGTGCTGGCGATTTTCGGCGGCGGTGGCGGCCTGGTGGGCACCTTTATGGGGGGCTTCCTCGCCGATCGACTCGGCGTCCGGGACAAGCGCTGGTATCTTTGGCTGCCGGCCATTGCCGGTGCGCTGTCGATACCCCTCGCCTTCCCCTACTTTCTGCTGGACAACACCTACCTTGTGATCGGCTCACTGTTTCTTATGACCATCATGCTCAACACCTATCTCGGGCCCTGCCTGGCGATCTCCCACTCGCTGGTACCCCCGGCCATGCGGGCATTGACCTCGGCCGTGCTATTTCTGGTGCTCAACCTGATCGGGCTGGGGCTGGGGCCGCTCACCACCGGTGTCCTCAGCGACCTTTACGCCACCCGGCTTGGGGAAGACAGCCTGCGCTATGCCATGCTGACGACCACGCTGCTCAGCTCACCGTCTATCCTGTTGTTCCTGCTGGCGGCACGGCAACTGCCAAAGGACCTGGCCCACGGCGCCGTGCAGGAGAACGCCCGCAGCCAATCGACTTAGCATTCTTGCGGCGTAAGCCAGCGCTACAGGGCCACGAGTGCCCGTTTTCGTTTGTACCACCGCGGGGCTTGGTGCAGAATACGCCCGCAAAGGTATCCGGGGGTCGAAACAGCGGCGTCCTGATCGGCTCTCGGGTGGAGCAGGTTTTGTCAAAGAGGGTGTTGAGCATGTCGAGCAATTTGCGTAAGGAGCTTTCGGATCGCGTCATCGCAGACGCCGGTGAAGTCGCCTTTGTCGTCCACTCTGATGTCAGAGGACCAATCCGTGAACTGACTTTTTTGCAGCGGGCGCTGCTGTTTGCCGAGCTGTCGATGATCTCCTATAACGACCCCAAGGAAGCCCGGCGCGCCGCCAAGCTGGCTGGTTTTACCAAAACGACCTTTTACGACAAGCAAGGCTCCCAGGCCTACCAGTTCAGCAATCGCTGGGACCGGGTCGTCGCCTGCCGTGGCACCGAGCCCAACGAGTGGAACGATATCCATGCCGACGCCAACGCGGCCGCCGTGGTAGCGGAAACCGTGGGGAAAGTACACCGCGGTTTCAAGGGCGAAGTGGACGACCTGTGGCCGATGCTGGAAGAAGCCATCATCGGCAACAAAAAACCGTTATGGTTTTGTGGCCACTCACTGGGGGGCGCCATGGCCACCATCTGCAGCAGCCGCTGCTTTCTGTCCCATATCGATCCCAACCCGGAGCAACTCTACACCTACGGCAGCCCCAGGGTGGGCGACAATACTTACATCAATCACGTCAAGCTCGACCATTTTCGCTTCGTCAACAACAACGACATCGTCACCCGGGTACCACCGCTGTTTTTCGGCTATCGCCACGGTGGCAGCGAGATCTATATCAACCGCAACGGCTACATCCGCAAACTCGGCATGCTGATGAAGCGGCGGGACCGGTTCAAAGGTTTTATCGACGGGATCTTCCGGGGCAAGATCGACCACTTCCAGGATCATTCCATCCACAACTATATTGCTGCACTGCACCGGGCCGTCGAAACTGAGCAGAAAAAACTCAACCGGGGAGGCAAATCCAAGACCGGGCATGAATACGCCACCGGAGAGCGCGAGGTGGAGGCCGAGGAGCCGGCGAAAAAAAAGAAGGCCGGTCAAACGTGACGTAAACGCAGGCAAGCCCCTGCCTTTCCCTCGCCGCGAGCCCACCTCGCCCCGCTGGAAATTCGCCTTGGCGTTGATTGCTGGCCGAAGCACGCTGCGCGTTGCCCGGCTACAGCATCGCAGCGACAAGCAAAGCGGGCAAGACCCATAGCAGGTAATAAAACCCACCAAGAAGGACGACACCTGCTGCCGCGGTCCCGGCCCTGCCGCCGTCGGTGGTTTCCGTCTTTTCGAGGGCGACGATATCGCTGATGGCAATACCGACCGGTTCTGCCCTTGCTTGCGGTCCTTTACCAGCCCCTGCTGTGTAATCATCTGCATGGGCGTCCGCCGGCGCGCTCACTTCCAAATACACGCTGTTGTCGTTGATCGAATGCACCCAGCAACAGTGGCGGGAGCCATCGCGCGTCGTAATGGTGACCCTATCGCCGGCGTCGATGATATGGCCATTGATAATATCCTGCTGCAACTGCTCTGGCGGGATATCAACCGCTTTGGTGGCGGTGCAGGCCGTTATCACCGCGATCACCAGCATCGCCAAACCGTTGAAAACCTTCGTCGAACCCTTGCTACTGTTCATTCCTTTATCGCCCCTTTGTCGCGTCCCCCGGGTGGTATTGGCCCAACCCGCGCGACGCTATCCACCTGACAAAAAAGCAGCATATTTCGTGCCGGAAAAAACATAGTGTTGCTATTCAATGGCTTGCATTGAAAGTCTCTGCGGACGCCGGTCACACCCGTAAAGAAAACCGACAGTCAGGGCTGTTCGCCGATCCAAATGCTGACATTACCCGTAACCCGCAGACACTTGAGTAGGGCCATCCCATGTCCATTCCACTGATTATCACTGGCGCTGGCAAGCGCGTCGGCCATGCCATCGCACAGCACCTTCTGGCACGGGGTGAGGCTGTGGTGGGGACCTACCGCAGTGACTACCCGCAGCTTGACGAACTCCGCCAACAGGGCGCAGATTTGTACCATCTCGATTGTTATGAGCCCTCCAGTGTAGACGCGTTCATCGCCGCCATTAACACCCGCTACGCCCAGATCAGGGGCATTATCCACAATGCCTCGGACTGGTTGCCGGACGCCGGGGATATTCCGCCCGCCGGGGTTATTGCCCGGATGTTGCAGGTTCATGTACAAGTACCCTACCAATTGAATATCGCCTTCGAGCCCCAGCTGCTCGCCGGTGAAGACCGGCCCCGGGATATCATCCACATCACCGACTACGTGGTGGAGAAAGGCAGCAAGAAGCATGCCGCCTACGCCGCCAGCAAGGCGGCGATGGCCAACCTGACCCTATCCTTCGCTGCGCGCCTGGCACCGGTGGTGAAAGTCAACAGCATTGCTCCCGCGCTGATCCTGTTCAATGAGCACGACTCGCCCCAATACCGCGAAAAAGCCCTGAAAAAGAGCGCCCTGGGGCGGGAGGGCGGCCTGGGGGAGATGGTCGAGGCTGTGGACTACCTGCTGTCCAGCAGCTACATCACAGGTCGCAGCCTTGCACTCGATGGCGGACGCAATATCGTATGAAGCGAAACCCACGACAGGCGGCCAAAGCATGAAACCCGACGACACCCGGCGGTTTGGGAAACTGCGCCTGATCCTCGGTGATCAGCTCAACCGTGGCCATTCCTGGTACCGCGAGGCCGATGACGATGTCATTTACCTGATCAGCGAGCTGCGCCAGGAAACCGACTACGTCAAGCATCACCGGCAGAAGCTGTGCGCCTTCTTTGCGGCCATGGAAACCTTTGCGAGGGAACTGCAACAGTCCGGCCATCAGGTGCAGCACCTGACCCTGGACGACACCCAGACATTTACCCACCTGCCCGCGCTGCTGACAGAACTCTGTCGCCGCTACGCGGTTGCAGAGCTGGAGTACCAGCAGCCCGATGAATACCGGCTGGCCCGGCAGTTGGCGTCGATGGAGATCCCGGGGGTCAATATCGCTTGCCACGACAGCGAGCACTTTCTCCTTCCCTTCAGCGAGATTTCCGAGCACTTTACCCCGGGGAAACACCAGCGGATGGAAAACTTTTATCGCTGGATGCGACGCCGCCACCAGGTGTTGATGGACGCTGACGAGCCCCTGGGCGGAAAGTGGAATTACGATGCGGAAAATCGCAATAAACTCCGGCGCCAGGATCTGGCAGCGATTCCCGAGCCGCTACTGTTTGCCAATGACGTCGGCTCCATCCGCGAGAGGCTGGAGCGCCATGGGATCGAAACCTTCGGCGAATGCGGCGACACACTGCTGTGGCCGGTAAACCGGGAGCAATCGCTGCAGTTGCTGGACTATTTCTGCCGGCACTGCCTGCCCCGTTTCGGCACCTTTCAGGATGCCATGACCGGCCGCAGTGAGCACCAGTGGAGTCTGTACCACTCGCGGCTTTCGTTCGCCCTGAACGCCAAGATGCTGCATCCGCTGGAGGTGATCGAAGCAGCCCTGGAGCACGCGGACGATGCCGGTGGCGAGGTGAGCCTGGCCCAGATCGAAGGTTTCGTGCGCCAGATACTGGGCTGGCGGGAGCATGTCAGGGGTGTCTACTGGAGTAACATGCCCGGTTACGACGAACTCAATGCACTGGGGGCAAAACGCCCGTTGCCGGATTTCTTCTGGACGGGAAAAACCCGGATGCGCTGCCTGGAGGCCGCCATTGTGCAGTCGCTGCAATTTGCCTATGCCCACCACATCCAGCGACTGATGATTACCGGCAACTTTTGCCTGCTGGCCGGCATCGACCCGGCCCAGGTGGATGCCTGGTACCTCGGCATTTATGTCGATGCCATCGAGTGGGTCGAACTACCCAACACCCGGGGCATGAGCCAGTTCGCAGACGGCGGCATTCTTGCAACCAAGCCCTATGCGGCCAGCGGCAACTACGTGAACAAAATGAGTGATTACTGCGCCGACTGCCACTATCAGGTAAAGGAAAAGCGTACCGAAGGCGCCTGTCCGCTGAATAGCCTTTACTGGCACTTCATGGCGCAACACCGGTCGCGCCTGGAAAAAAACCCGCGTATCGGCATGGTCTACCGGAACTGGGATAAACAAAGCGAGGAACAGCGGGGCGCCACCCTGGAGCGTGCCGAATGGTGTCTGCAGCACATCGACAGCTTATGATTACGCGGGCGCTGCAACTGCCACACCCAAGGGAGCCACACGATGCACAGATCCCCAACATTCGTAAGGCCGGCGGCCACAGCACTGGCCACCCTCAGCCTCACGCTGGGTCTGTCCAGCTGTTCTCCTACCCCCTCTACTCCCGCTGCCAGCGATGGCGCGACGTACTCCCCGGACCAGCGCCTGGCACCCTGTCCCTCCTCGCCAAACTGCATCAGCAGCCGGGATAGCGACACGCCGGACTGGGTATTGCTTGCACCGGCGACTGAAGCCTGGCCGCAGGTAGTGGAGGTAGTCAATGGCCTGGGGCGCACCTCCATCGTGGTCGAGGACGGGTATTACCTTCGTGCGGAGTCAAAATCCAGGCTGTTTGGCTTCGTCGATGATCTGGAGCTGGCCATCGATGAGCAAGGGGGCGGTGTCGCATTTCGCTCGGCCTCACGCCTCGGTTACTCAGACCTCGGCGTCAACCAACGACGCATCACTGCCGTTTATGATGCATTGCAGCAGCGACGGTTGGTGCAATAGCGAAGGTGCAAGCGCCGGCGTTTCCATTACATCTTCAACACCAGCCGGTAGCGCGCCTTGCCCGCAGCGAAATGCTCCAGCGCGTCGTTGACGTCGCACAGGTCGAACTGCTCGGTAACCGGTTCGATCCGGTGGCGGGCGCAAAATTCTATCATTTGCCGGGTCGTCGCCGGGCTCCCCAGGGGGCTGCCCGACACCGACAGCTGACTGCTGATCAGCGCCCCGGCACTGGCCGGGATGGGCTCGGGAACCATGCCGACGGTATGCAGGACACCGCCGGGGGCCAGCGCTTTCATGTAGGCCGCCCAGGGCAGGTTGGCGTCGGTTGTATTGAGAATCATATCCAGGGAGCCGGCGATCCTGGCCATTGCGTTTTCATCTCGACTGTTGACCACAGCATGGGCACCCATGGCCCTGGCCTCGGCTGACTTGTCGGGGCTGGTGGTAAATGCGGTCACCTCACAACCCCACTTGTTGAGGAACTGTAGCGCCAGGTGTCCGAGCCCCCCGACACCGATCACCCCAACCCGATGAGTGGGACGAATATTCAGCTCCATCAGGGGGTGGAATACCGTGATCCCTCCACATAGCAATGGACCGGCCTTACTGCTGTCGACGGCCGCGGGAATCGGCGTCGCCCAGGCCCAGTGACAACGTACTTTATCGGCAAAGCCGCCATTGCGGCCAACAATGGTGTACTCGTTCTCGCGACACAGGTTGTGGGCGCCAGACAGGCAGTGCATACAGTGCATGCAGCTACCGGCGAACCAGCCCAAGCCGACCTGGTCGCCGACCTTCACTCCCCGGGCCAGTTCACCCGCCGCCGCCACGGTGCCAATGACTTCATGCCCGGGCACGAAGGGGTAGCGGGTAACACCCCATTCGTTGCGAATCATGCTGTAGTCCGAATGGCAGATCCCGCAATACGCCACCTGGATATCGACCTGTTCCGGGCCCAGTTCGGGCAGTTCGAATTCATAGGGTTCCAACGGCTTGTCGGCGGCGACCGCGGCGTAGGCTTTGACGATGGTATTGCTCATTGGGTAGCTCTCCTGCCGGGTGATCCGGTGTCCGGGGGAACGCCGTGAATCGTAGACAGGCTTGAAAATCGCACAATTCATCCCCCGTTACAACTTTCCTGTGACCACGACGGTGCCTGTCGCAATACTTCCCAAAAATCACAGGCGTTACCCGGATGACCGCGCCGACCGCATCGCTCCAGCATCTTTGGGGCGCCCACCGGTGCATAACGCTTCTCCCAGAGCCGGCCCAAACGCGAGAGTAAACACACCTGTAAATTTGATTACACCCGGCGATTTTTACTCCGCCATCCAGGCACATTGCCAGCCTCCCAAAGAGCTGGAGTAGCTCCGCAAAAAACGGTAGGCTATCACTAACATTTACATTTCTTAGGTGATTGGATATGCCTACTGGCGATGAACCGGAACGACCTGAACTGACGCTGGTGCCCAAAGAGGAGCAGGGCCCGGCAAAGTTTGGCGCCAAAGATATTGAGCGTTTTGCCGAGCGGCGAAGCGATCGCGAAGATCGTCGCAGCGGCATGGATCGTCGCAGCATGATTCGATTCGAGCCCGGCAAGCCCGCCGATCGGCGAATCCTCCCGGACCGGCGCAAAGCCAACCTGGGCTGGCGAGGCCGGGACCTGTAACCCGCTTCACGGGGTCTGCGCTATGGCCACAATCCGGATCGGTCCGCACCCAGCGCAATTCGCACAAAAAACGCAGTTCGCACAAAACCTATAAAACGAGGCACCAGAACATGCACAAACTTCGCACCCTTCTGTGTTTTTCAGCCGCACTGGCGGCACCGCTGGCGCAGGGGCAAATCAAGCCCAGCGAAGCTTCGCTGCAGGATATCTATCCCGGCGCGGCCTACTCACCCTATGCCAAGCGCGGCTTTCCCAGCCAGGTATTCTGGGGCGATACCCACCTGCATACGGGTATGTCCATGGATGCCGGCCTGTTCGGCAACACGACCGGACTCGAAACCGCCTACCGCTTTGCCCGTGGCGAGGAAGTGATGGCGGCATCCGGCCAGCCCGCCAAGCTGGGGCGCGCTCTCGACTGGATGGTGCTGACAGATCACTCCGACGGCATGGGGATGATTTTTGATCTTGCCAAGGGCAGCCCGAATATCCTCAAATCTGAACAGGGCAAACGCTGGCACGAGGCGCTGCAAAAGGGCGGAGCTGAGTCGGCCGCCGCCGCCCTGGACCTGATCACCACCTTCTCCCAGGGCAAGATGGATCCTGCGCTGATTGCCGACTACTCGCCGGGCTCCCCGGCCTACGCCTCGATTTGGCAAAAGGTGATCGACGCCGCCGAAAAATACAACGAGCCCGGGCAGTTCACCGCGTTTATCGGCTTCGAGTGGACCTCGCTGGTCGCCGGCAACAATCTCCACCGCAACGTGGTGATCAGGGACAACGGCGACAAGGCCAGTCAGGTGGAGCCGATGGTCACCCAGGGGCCAGGAGGCAGCACCGATCCGCTGGACCTGTACCAGTGGCTGGAAGATTACGAGAGCAAAACCGGCGGCAGCGTTTTTGCCATTTCCCATAACGGCAACCTGTCCAACGGCACCATGTTCCCGCTGGACAAGCGCATCAGTGGCGCAACGGTTGACCAGAACTACGTGCAACTGCGCGCCAGGTGGGAACCGCTGTATGAATATACCCAAATCAAGGGGGATGGCGAGACCCACCCCCTCCTCTCCCCCGACGATGAGTTTGCCAACTACGAAACCTGGGACGCCGGCAACCTCGACCTTTCAGAAGCCAAAACCGAGGACATGCTGGCACGGGAATATGCCCGGGAGGCGCTCAAAACCGGGATGAAGCTGGAGAAGACCTTCGGCACTAACCCCTATCGCTTCGGGGCCGTGGGTTCGACCGACAGCCACACCTCGCTGTCGACCGCCGAGGAAGAGAATTTCTTCGGCAAGGCCACCAATGCCGAACCATCGCCTACACGCATGCAACACCCTTTTGCTGCAACCGACCAGGGCGCGTTCGAAGGCTACCAACTGGTGGCTTCGGGCTACACCGGTGTCTGGGCCATGGAAAACACCCGGGCCTCACTCTGGGATGCCATGGAACGGCGCGAGACCTACGCCACCACCGGGCCCCGCATGATGGTGCGATTCTTCGGTGGCTGGAACTACAGCGCCGAAGACCTCAACAGTCGCCAGCCCGCCTTTCGCGGTTATCAAAAGGGGGTGCCCATGGGCGGCGAGTTGGGCAAGGCATCGAGTTCAGCGCCCACGTTCATGGTTTACGCGCTGCGCGACCCCATCGGTGCCAACCTCGATCGTGTCCAGATCGTGAAGGGTTGGATGGATAGCAGTGGCAAGCTGCAGGAGAAGGTTTACGACGTCGCCTGGTCTGGCGATCGCAAGCCCGACGCCAGGGGAAAGGTGCCGGCGGTTGGCAGCACAGTGGATATCAAAGCCGGTAACTGGACCAATACCATCGGTGCGGCAGAACTGGGCACGGTGTGGACCGACCCCGATTTCGACGCCGGGGAATCGGCATTCTACTACGCCCGGGTGCTGGAAATACCCACACCCCGATGGGTCGTCTACGATGCGGTTCGCTACGGCGTTGCTATTCCCGAGGGTGCCGAAACAACCGGCCAGGAGCGCGCCTATACCTCGCCCATCTGGTACGACGCACAAAAATAAGCCGGTGGTGGCCCCCGGATTCATAACCCGGGGTTTCGAGTATCTGGCTGACCGGTACCGGTATCGCTCACTCGAACAATACCACCTCGGCGAATCGCGGCAGGGTTTGAAACTCGATTTGGGGGTTGGCTGCCTCCTTTTCGCGGAGGAATGCCAGCGTGGATTTGCTGCCATCTGCCAGTAATGCCATTGCCGCAACCTGCCCCCTGAAAGGCCCTTCGAGGGGTGCCGTAAGGCTGTCGTAATGCATCGGGATCAGCCGGGCCGGTGCTACCGGGCTGACCGTTTCGCGCCAGTAGCGCTCCCGGTACTGCGGCGTTTGTGAGCCCAGCCCACCCACACCCAAAAACACAAGGTCGGCACGCAAACCCTCCAGGGCACCCTCGACAAACCCTGCGCTGCCGGTGATGAGAAAGCTCCCCCGCGGGTGGCTCACGTGCAACACGTAGGCCTTGCCCACGCGATAATCCAGCGCCCTGGCGGGGGGCACCAGGGGCGAGGCAATCCGTGGCTGACCCAGTACCCGCTCGCGTATTGCCGGATTCGGGAATTCGAAATGCCGGGATTCTATGGGGGTGATAACGAACCTCCCCAGGCTTATCGGCTGCCGATCCGCAAGCACCTTGATCCGGGATTCCGCCAGGCCCCAGCCCCTGCCGATATTCGCGGTAGACTCGGATCCCAGCAGCAGCGCACCGGTGCGCCTGGCCACCTCCGGGGCATCCATTGCGTGATCGTAGTGGGAGTGCAGCGGTAACACGGCACTCAGCGTGTCCACGCCCATAGCGGCAAGGCCACGCTCTATGGCCTCAGGGTCGGGGGCAATATCCCCCAGCAGCAGGCGCAGCGGCCCGGGTCGGCTGAACCAGCCATCCGTCATCCAGCTGGTTTCACCATCGCTGAACAGCAGGGTCGCGGTACCCGCGAAACGCACGCTGACCGCCCCAGCCGACATCGGCGCGCCCGCTTCCAATTGCCAGGCCGGGTCGACCGGCGGGCGGGTGTAGACGGCGAACCCGTAAACCAGCAGGCCAGCCAGCACCAGCAATATGCAACCCGCAAAGACCAGCGCTTTTCGCATCACAACTCCGATGACAAACCGGGAAAGTTAAAGCCTACGACCACCCGCACCTGAGGGCAAGCTCATCGCGCCGCAGGACCCATGTAGACTTGGTATATGTCCCCGGGTATTCTTGGTAGGCGTGGTGGTAGCGGCGTTGTCCCTGACAGCTACCCAATTCCAACTGGCGAGGCGGAAATAATTAAAATGAAGAACCTTGACTTGTTAAACCTGGAACCAAGAGACCACCTGGTACATCCAGAGGAATTTCACGAAGCCAAGCTGGAATCCCCGGCGCTCAGCATCTTCACCGATTTCAAGGTCCACCAGCCGATAGAAATCGAAGGCGATACGCCAGCCGTGCAGGCGGAATTTCTGATGCGAAAAGCACACGTACACCTGCAACTGGTCGTGGACAAAAATGATGAACTGATCGGCATGGTCAGCCATGAAGATCTCAGTGAGGGCAGTCTGCTGGCCCACCATGCCAAGGGTCACAGTCGGGAGGATCTCCTGGTCAAGCACCTGATGACGCCCCGGGAACATATCAAGGCACTGGGCTATCGCCAGCTTACCAATAGCACCATCGGCGATGTGGTTCATACCTTGCAAACGCAGCGCCAGCAACACTGCCTGATACTGGATCGGGAGTTGCATCACATCCGCGGTATTGTCTCCGCCGGCGACATCGCCCGCCGCCTGCACATGACGCTGCAGATCGACAACGTGCCCACCTTTCTCGACATTTTCCACGCCGTCAAACCCGGCCAGAAGTGATCTGTCATGTCAGTTTGGAAAAGAACCTTTACCCTGGCCGATCTTCAGGCACACTCCACCAATACCCTGGTGGAGCACCTGGGGATACGTTTTACCGAGACGGGTGACGATTTTATACGCGCATCCATGCCGGTCGATCCCCGCACCCACCAGCCCATGGGTATCCTCCACGGTGGCGCCTCGGTAGTGCTGGCGGAAACCCTGGGCAGCGTCGCTGCCAATATGGCGGTGGAACCCGGCAAGGCCTGTGTCGGGCTCGACATCAACGCCAACCACCTTGCCGCGATTCGAACCGGTCTGGTCTTTGGCGAAACCAGGCCGGTACATATCGGTCGCTCCACCCAGGTGTGGGCCATCGATATCACTGATGAAAACGGCAAACCAATCTGTGTTTCACGGCTGACCATGGCGGTGCTCGAGCAGCGCTAGCCCGCGCGCGTGACGCCGTTGCCATGCGCCGCCGCGCGATCGGTCAGCGCCGTGCGGCCATTATGTCGTTCTGCAACCTGCCTCTGCACTGCCGATATTTCCCGGGGCTGACACCTGTCCAGTTTTTAAAAGCACGATTGAACGCGCTCTGGTCGGAAAAACCCAGAAGCAGGGGTAACTCAGACAGCCGCAGTGATGTTCGCAGCAAATAGCGCTGCGCCAGTTGCTCCCTTACGCTATCCAGCAATGCCTGGTAGGAAAGGTTGTAATGCCGGAGTTTACGCTGTACCGACCGTGGGGAGCAGTGCAGTTCGCTCGCGACCCGGGGCAAGTTGGCTTTGCTTTCCGGTATCCGCTTGAGCAACACATGCTGCAGACGCCGCAGAAAGGGGTCCTCTATGCGGATGACGCTGGAGAAAGCTTCCAGTTGCTGGGAACGCATCGACTGGAAATCCCCCGGCAGCAGCCCGGGCGCCGCCTGGTAGACCGACGCGGCATTAAAACTCACACCCGGGCTGGTGGATTCAAAGTTGACCGGGCAGGCAAAAAAGTCTTCGTAAATACCGGTATCAGGCGGCGCGGCGCCGGTAAGGGACACCGCTACCAGCTCGCAACCGTCGGGGAAGCGCTTGCGCAGGAAGGTCACCAGGGTGCTCAGCGCAACCTGCACGAAAAGGGCATTGCCATCTCCCAACTGGTCGGGCCAGGACAGAGTCCACACGGTATCGGTGCACTGCAGCCGGGCGAAGCTCACACTGTAGAAATGGCGCTCACAGAGGAGATACGTCTCCAGCGCGTCCGCCAGTGTCTCGCTGTTGAGCACGAGGTAACCGAGAACACCGGTGTAAGCTACCTGTACTTCGGCGCCAATCTGGATACCGACGGGCTGGCCGGGTGCCAGAGCCGCGGCTTCGCTGAGTAGAGCGCGCCATTCAGCCACATCGATGCTATCCCGGCCGGCAAGCAGTCCCAGCCGGGTGCTCAGTTCGGGGCACTCGAATCCCTGGCGGATAATCCAGGCGTGAAGGGTTTGGGTGAAGCTACCCGCAACTCGAATCATGAGATCCACCCTTGGCGGCTGACGCAATTAGTATAAACGATGGCGTAGTATGTCAATATTTTCATCATCCCCGGCCCTATTCTAGCCTCAAGCTTGCTACCGGGAGCCGTGCTAATGATACCCCTGTTTGACGCAACCAACCTGCTTACCACCCTTGACGCCAAGCAGTGGCTGCTGTTCGTGCTGTTTCCGCTGTTCCTGGTGCTGGCGGCGTTGGAGGCCCTGCATTTTCGTGGTAAACGGGTTTACGCTCTCGAGGACAGCGCCGCCAGCATGGCGCTGGGGGCAAGCTACCTGGTCTTCGAGTTGATGCTCTATGCGCTTTTCGTCTGGGCAATATTTGACCGGGTCTACCAGTTTCGCCTGGTGACGATCGCAATCAACCCGCTGAGCTTCCTGGTCCTGTATCTGGCAGTGGATTTTCTGTTCTATGCCTACCATCGCACTGCCCACCGGGTGCGCTGGTTCTGGGCCAGTCATTGTGTCCATCACGCATCGGAACACATGAACTTCACCACGGCCATGCGCCAGAGCGCACTCTACCCCCTTGCCTTTGTCTGGGCCTTTTTCCTGCCACTCAGCCTATGCGGGTTTGAAAAAGAATGGATTTTCTTCGCCCTGGCACTGAACCTGGCCTACCAGTATTTCCTGCATACCCAATGGATCGACCGGCTACACCCGGCTATCGAATGGCTGTTCAACACGCCCTCCCACCACCGGGTCCATCACGGCAGGAATGCCCGATACATCGACCGCAATTACGGCGGCACGCTGATCATTTTCGATCGCCTGCTGGGTACTTTCACGCAAGAGGATCCAGCTGAGCCGCCGGACTACGGGATCACCCGGCAAGTCTACAGCTACAACCCGGTCTGGCTGACCCTGCACGAATGGGTAGACATGTTCCGGGACATGGCACGACCTGGCCCCCTGGGGCAGCGATTGAAGCATCTTTGGATGCCGCCGGACTGGCAGCGAACCACGTCATTTGTGAAGAGGAATAAGGGGAGAACATGAGACAGTATCAGACCAGATCAACTCGCAGGCCATTGAGGTTCTGGGGCTGGGGATATGCCGATGAGCACCTGACCGAAGAGGAAAACGCCCTGGTCGAGTCGACCGTCAGCGCTTTCGTGCCCGGGGGAGCGGTGGAGCTGGCACCTCCTGGCGTCGATGAATTCGATCTTCCAGAATCGCGGGTGAAGATACCGGCGTCGCTGGAACCGATCCTCTCCAACTTGCCCTATGACCGCCTCGTGCACACCTACGGCAAGTCCTATGCCGACATTGCCCGCATGTTCCTGCGCAGGGTTGAAAACGCCCCCGACTGCGTCGCTTTTCCCCGCAACGAGCAGGATATTGTCGATCTGTTTGATTACTGCCAGGCGCAGGGTCTTGCCGTCATACCCTTTGGCGGAGGCACCGGCGTTTGTGGCGGTACCGAGGCCGATGTGGGCCAGGGTTACCGGGGCTCAATCAGCCTCGACATGGAAAACTTCAATCGTATTCTCGAAGTGGACGCAACCAGCCGCCGGGCGAGGATTCAGGCAGGGATTCTGGGGCCGGATATGGAAGCGGGCCTGAAGCCCCACGGCCTGACGCTGCGCCATTACCCCCAGAGCTTCCCCTTCGTTACGCTGGGAGGCATGATCGCTACCCGGGCCGGCGGGCATTTCGCGTCGCTGTATACCCATATCGACGACCTGGTGGAGTCGACCCGCTTGCTTACCCCGGCCGGCGTGATCGAGACCCGGGCCCTGCCGGGGTCCGGCGCGGGCCCCTCCGCCGACCGCTTGATCATCGGTTCGGAGGGCAGCCTGGGAGTCATCACCGAGGCCACCATGCGCCTGCAAAAACGGCCGCAATGGCGCGCTACGGCCTCGATCAGGTTTGCGGATATGCTGCAGGGGGCCGAGGCGGTCAGACACATCGCCCAGGCCGGACTATATCCCAGCAACTGCCGCCTGCTCGACGAGGCCGAGGTCGCGATCAACAAGGTGGCATCCGAGCGCTGCGCGGTGCTGGTTCTTGGCTTCGAGTCGGCCGATCATCCGGTCGAGCCCTGGATCGATCGCGCTGTGAGCATCGCGCTGGAGAATGGGGGGCGGCTGGCAGGTGTCGTGGCCAACGCCTCCCACGAGGATCCCGGGGCCAGTGAAGCCGAGTCCTGGCGCAACGCATTCCTGCGCATGGCCTACTGGCGCAATCGCTTTGTCGCCTTCGGAGTGATCGCCGACGCGGTGGAGACAGCGATTACCTGGGACAGGTTCCCGGCATTCTACCGCAGCATTACCCGGGAGATGAACGACGCGATCGCCGAAATAACAGGACACAGCTGTTCATTCTCGTGTCGCATCACCCATATCTACCCGGACGGGCCCGCGCCCTACTTTACCTTTTATGCCGTCGGCGACACCCGGGGCAAGCTGCACAATGCCCTGGAAAAATGGAAACGCATCAAGGCTCTAGCCATGCAACTCATCGTCGATCATGGCGGGACCATCACCCACCATCACGCCGTTGGCCGGGATCATCGCGGGGGCTACGAAAGGCAGGCATCGCCGCTCTTCCGCAGCACCCTGAGCGCCGCCAAAGCCCATGTCGACCCCGCCGGCTTGCTCAATCCGGGGGTGCTCATCGACCCCGCCGGCAAAGCGGTGGGCATCACCGGCGTGTTTCGCGAAAACCGGTAAGTTTCACGCGCCTTCACCGTGCAAAGTCAGCGAGCCGGTTGCTCGGCGGCGCCCTCGATGGCCGCCGGGCCATGGAGGGCGCGGTTCTCAGCCCATCACCAGTTCTGCAAAAACAGGGAAGACCCAATCTGCTGGGCGCGAATGTCCGCTTCACAGAACGGCATGTCCACCCACTGCTTGTTGGAGTAGAGCCGGGTCATGTCGGCATAGTGGGGCGACGCCGGGTCAGTGGACTGGGAATAGGTGAGAATCGCGTAGGCATCGGGGCACTCACTGCCGTCCCAGCCGACGGTCTGGATATAGCTGTTGCCGGCACGAATGTCGCTGTAGCCCTCGCCCTCCACCAAATCCGCGGAAATGACCGCAAAGCTGAAGGCACCGGATGCGCCATGAATGGGAATATTCTCGCCGTTGCGGGGAGAGAACTGCACTTCACCCCAGGGGCGGTCCAGGGGGATGCCGGCCTCGGTGAGGGTGTCCACGCCGCTGGCCAGCGCGGTTTTCACCGCCATCACCACCGCCGGGTCAACGCTGCTGAGGGTATTGGGCGTGGTAACCGGTGCGCTGGCGTCGAAGGGAACCGCCCACAGCTCCAACTCCTCCTCATCCACGATATCCAGCAACGCGAACCACGACTCCTGGAAGACATGGGGCCCAACGCTGTCGATGTCGGAACGCCGGTCCCAGTCTCCCAGCAGCCGGCAGGCCTGGGGCATCAAGTCCGGGTTTAGGGCCACATAGCCGCCGCTCAGGCTTTCGCTGGACCAGTCAGTGACGCTATTGCAGATCGCGAGAATATCGTCCAGCGCCAGCTCGCCCGCTATATTGCGCGCGCCCAGGGCCACCTGCTGCAGGTTCAGCACGTCGAAACCGACCCCCGGCAGCCCATCGGTTCCAGCGATTCGCTGCTCGGCCTGGGTGAAGGTGAGCCGAGTCCGCAGGGTCTGCTCGATACCCTCCATGCCGATAATCGGCGAGAAACCGGTCAGCAGTTGGTCGGGATTACTCAACCAGTAGCTGTCGTTGGCATTGGCGGCGTAATCCCGGGTGACTATCTTGGGCAGGCTGTCATAACCGAATACGCCATCCACCGGCGCCGCGATATCACTACCCCACTCACAGGCCGGGTCGGAGCCGTCCAGGGTGACCAGGCCAAAGTCGGTGAGCAGCGGCGGAATAAAGCCGTCGATGCAGGTGTCGAACTGGGCCTGGGTAACGTGGGGCACGGTACTGATATCACCGTAAAAAGCGTTACCGTTTCGGTCCGCCGCAATGGTATTGGTCCAGGGGTTGCCTATCACCCGCGTGCTCTCGACCAGTTCTTCCAGGGATGTAGCCATACCCATACCGGCCCAGTATTCAAAGCCGCGATTGTTATCCAGGTTGACATCCTTCACCGCGTAAATGGTGCCCGCCGCGGTTGGCCATTGCCCCAGAGCATCAACTCCCGTGGGTTCACTCAAGTCCAGTACCGGGCCGTAATGGGTCAGGTAAAAGGTATGCTCCACGGTTTCGATACTGCCATCGGCCGCCCTGCGCCGGGCGCTGACGGTCTGGGTGGTGATATCCCGCAGCTCGTCACCGTACTGGTACTTCATCGGGTTGTCGGGGTCCAGGGTGATTTCATACAGGGTAAACCGCTTACCGGTGGAGACGGTGTGGGTCCAGGCGACATCCTTGTTGAAACCGATATTGACCAGGGGGAAACCGTGCAGTGAGGCGCCCATCACATCGTAAACGCCAGGGATGGTGAGGTGCACCATGTAGAAGCGATTGGAACCTTGCCAGGGAAAGTGGGGGTTGCCCAACAACAGGCCCGAGCCGTCGACGGTATTATTGGCGCCGATGGCATAGGCATTGCTGCCAAATTCCTCCGGCTTGGGTAGCAGCTCACTGAGCCCGTTATCCACGATCTGTAGCTGCTCGGCTTGCAATGGCGCCGTCTTCAGTCGCTGCTGGCGTGCCTGGATGACCATGGCATCGTCGGGCCCGTCCTGGGCGGCGATGTATTCCGCCAGCGGGTCGGTACTGGCCCGCAGAATCAGCTTGCGCAGCAATTTTCCGAGGTCGGTGCTGTTCAACTCCCGCACCCAGTCGGCGCCCCGACAGCCTTCGTCGCCCTCCGCCAGGTTATCGACGCCGGTCAATTTCAGGTAGCGATTGACGCCGGCTGTAAAGCCGGCAACGACCTCGGCGAAGTCTTCATTGGCGAGGAAGGTATCGCGGATGGAATCGTCGGTGTTGTAGAGCTTGTAAACAAAGTCCTCCTGCAGGTTGCCCTCTTCACCCAGGTACAGTGCGGAATCGCCATTGGCCCGCACCACTTCCTTCATCAGCACGCAGAAGTTGTCCTCGGCATAGGCATAGCCGTAGCCAAAACCGAGGCTACCCCAGTTGTCGGCGCTGATATGGGGAATGCCATAGGCCGTGCGGGTAACATTGGCAGTGTATTGGTAGTCGTGGCGATCACTGTCGGTACAGGCTGCCAGCACCAGCAGCGGGAGCATTAAGAGTGTACGTTTGCAGGAGTTAAGGAGTCATGTTCTCCCGGAGGCGGGTAAAGGCTTGATCATAACAGTTATCTCTCTTGTTTATTTTTCTAACAGGCTGCTGAAAAACTATCTGCGTGGCGATCGCAGCGTTAAAAACCGGCTCAACTCGGTCATTTATTGCCCATAAACTCCCTCGTTTCGCCGGTTTTTGCCTTGCGCTCGCTGCCTCGAATACGTTTTTCAGCAGCCTGCTAAGGAGCGGTTCAAGTCCAAGCGCCGGTAACCCTGCGCGAGTGGATTCGCTCGAAGGCGATTCGAGCATAATGCCCTGTTTGGACAAAGTCCATGCCAATGAATCCATGATGGGAGACTTCGTTCGAGTCGCGAAAGACCAGGGTGTCAAGGCGGCTGTCACGCTGCGCGATGCCCCCTTTAACGACTACAGCCAGGCGCCCCGGGACCAGCAGCCGCGCAAGAAAAGCGAGCTGGGCGCATGAACCCGGTCGACCCCTGGCCTGGCAAACCCGACTAAGGGTCAAGTACGCAAACCGTTACTGGCCAAGAAAAAGGTGGCCCACACCTGCGCAAACCCAATTGGCTTTGCGGTGGCTTCTGCTATGATTCCCGCCTGCCGATCATTTCTCCACCGCCAGAGCACAGGGTTACCCCACCAGCATGACTTATTGCGTCGCTATCAAAGTAAAGAAAGGCATCGTTTTCTGTTCCGACTCCCGCACCAACGCAGGCGTCGACCAGATCAGCACCTACAGCAAAATGCACCGGTTTGGCAGTGCCGGCGAGCGCCAACTCGTGGTATTGACCGCGGGTAACCTGGCCACAACCCAGGCGGTGATCACCCAGTTGCGCAATGACATCAAGAACAACGCGCCGATCAACCTGATGAACGTGCCGAGTATTGACGAGGCGGCGGAATATCTTGGCCAGGTCAGCCTGCAGAAACAGGCCAGGTTCGAGCAATCGCCGGTGCACGAGGCCAACTTCATCATCGGCGGGCAGATTGCCGACAACCCGCTTTACCTGATGATGGTGTACGCCCAGGGAAATCACATCGCGACCTCCAAGGACACCCCCTACCTCCAGATCGGCGAAAGCAAGTACGGCAAGCCGATTCTCGACCGCATCATCAAACCCGAGCTGGAACTGGAGACCGCCGCCCTGTGCGCCCTGGTCTCGATGGATTCCACTGTTCGCAGCAACCTCACCGTGGGACCGCCGGTGGAACTGGCGATCTACCAAACCGACAGCCTGAGCCTCGACCGTCACTACCGGCTGGAGCAGGACAGCGACTATCTGCGGGAGCTGAAGACAGCCTGGGACCAGCGCCTGAAGGAAGCCTTCAGCGCCTTGCCCCCTGTTCAATGGGCGACCCTTTCGGAGAGCGACGGCGACTAGTCCGCATCCTTTCTGTAAAGCCGTATTTGGGCGGCCCTCGTATACAGTGGCAACGAAACTGCTTTAGAGAGGCACCTGCGCGTGACCAGCCCACCCGTCAACCCGGCCTTGTCCACTGTCAATGCCGGTGAAATCAGCCGATTCTCACGTCTTGCCGAGCAATGGTGGGACCCGGCCGGCCCCATGTGGCCACTGCATAAACTCAACGCCCTGCGGGCCCCTTTCATAGCCGATACGATTGCGCGGCAACTCGCGCCGGAACGGGCTCCTGGCAGTGACCCCAGCCGGGCGTTGACGGGCCTGCGCATTCTCGACATCGGCTGCGGCGCGGGCCTGCTGTCAGAGTCCATGGCGACACTGGGCGCCACGGTGACCGGAGTCGACCCCGCTGCCAGGAACATCGCCATCGCCCGGGCCCACGCCGACACCATGGGTCTGGACATCGACTATCGACAGGGGGCGGTGGAGGACCTGGCGGCCGACCCATTTGACGTGGTGTTGAATATGGAGGTGGTGGAGCACGTCGAATCCCTGCCGACCTTTATGGAGCTTTGCTGCCGCCTCACCCGCCCCGGGGGCTTGCAGTTCGTCGCCACCATCAACCGCAACCTGGTCTCCCTGGTGGTGGCGATCTTCGGCGCCGAGTATGTGCTGCGCTGGCTGCCCCGGGGCACGCACCAATGGCGCAAATTCGTCACTCCGGCCGAGATGACGGCCCTCCTCGCCGACGGCGGCCTCGATATCGTCGAGCGCCGCGGCGTTGCGGTGAACCCCTTCACGCGTCACTATAAGCTCACCCGCAGTGAGCGGGTCAATTACATGTTTGCGGCCAGGCGCAGCGCCTGAGTGATGGCGGCAGGACCAGGGCCCCTTCAGGCCCGACGATTACGGTAGCGCGATGCGAGATATCTACTGGTTCCAGAACGACCTGCGTCTGCAGGACAACCCCGGCCTCCTCGCCCATTCAGAATCCAGTGCCCTGCTCTGCGTCTACTGCCTGAGTGAATCACCGCCCTGGTGCCAGCTCAGCGGCATGGGGGCGCAACGGCGGCGCTTCCTTCTGGAAAGCCTGCAGGCCTTGCGCCGCGAGCTACGCGAACTCGGGCAGGACCTGTTGCTGGTGCAGGGCGACCCGGTCAACAGCCTGCGGGATCTGGCGGCGGCGTTCAAAATCGATCGTATCGGCACAACCCTGACGCCCGGTTACTACGAGGGGCTGCGCTTCGAAACGGTGGGTCGACGGCTGACAATCGAAGTTATCGGCCACCCCGGGAACGCGCTATTCACGCGCGGGCAGATAGGCCCGCTGCAACAACTTCCCAAACAGTACACCCCGTTTCGAAAAAACGTCGAGACCCTGAACGTCGACGCTCCGGTGGCGGCACCCGCGCGGCTGCCGCCAAAACCCGCAGGCCTCAGCTACCCTCCCCTGCCCGCCGCCGACATTCGCCCGCACCCGAGCTTCAGCTTCCGCGGCGGCGCGGGCGATGGTGCTCGCCGCCTCGAGCAATGGCTGTTCCAGCGCCAGGCGGTGCTCACCTACAAGGCAACCCGCGATGAACTCAGCGGCCTGGATAACAGCAGCAGGCTCTCGCCCTGGCTGGCAAACGGCTGCCTGTCACCGCGCCAGGTGGCCCACAGCCTGCGTCGATTTGAAGCGCAACATCAGGCTAACGATTCCACCGAATGGCTGTTCCGGGAGTTGTTATGGCGTGAGTTTTTTCACTGGCGCGCCTACGCCGACGGTTACCATCTTTTTCGTGCCAGCGGCATCCGTGGGGTGAAGCAACTACGCACCTTCAGCGCCAGGGACTTCGCCCGCTGGTGCCAGGGAGATACCAACTACCCGCTGGTCAATGCACTGATGCACCAGTTGGTCGAGAGCGGGTGGATGAGCAATCGGGGGCGTCAAATCGTCGCCAGTTGTTTGATCAACGAGCTCAATCATGACTGGCGCTACGGCGCCGCGTTTTTCGAAAAACACCTGATCGACTATGACGTCGGCAGCAACTACGGCAACTGGCAATACATCGCCGGGGTTGGCACCGACCCCCGGGGAGGGCGACATTTCAACCTGCAGAAGCAGGCCGAGACCTTCGATCCCGACGGCAGTTTCACCGCGGCCTGGCTCGGTCACCAGCCCACACAACCGGAATTTGTCATTGACGCGGCAGACTGGCCGATCATGCCACCGTCTGATTGAAGCCAAGACACCATGCGGCTTCATTGACCTTCCGCCAAACCCCCGAAGCGGCGAGCCGAGACGGCGGCTCTGGCATCAGCCAGCACTGCCCAAATGCCGGCAAACGAAACGCAGGCTAATCGTGGTGACCAACAATAACGCCAGCGCTCCAGTAAATACTCGGCTCTTTCCCTTTAGGCCCATCGTATTGGAGTGACTGTCTCCCGACGCCAATCAACTCCAGATCCCTCTCCGCGAGGGAGGCTTTGCCAACCAATTCCGCTTGCTCTTCATCATCGATCGGAATCACCGTGCGATATACAGGATCCTGGCCATCCTGACAGTCAATGGTTTCAGTAGTGATCTGCAGAAAATGCTGCAAGCAGCATGGGCATTTTCGAATACTAGCGATGAAATGGGATTCGTTGATCAGCCGTTCTTTGATAGGGACGCTTGTAACAGTATCCCATGCGCGTGCCGCCTCCGATGACCAACATTGGTCGCAGCCAAACTGACTCATCGGCAAAGGAAGCCTCCTTTAGAGATGGCGGCCGCGCAACTGCAGCGACTCGACGCCTCAACATCAAACCCGAGCTACGCGGCGATTGCGGAAGGCTCGCGGCGCAGGCAGGTTTTGCACCAGCAATAAAAAAGCGGCCCAGGGCCGCGATATTAAACGTTGAAACAACAATGTCTCAGGCGAAAAAGCTTTTGACCTTGTCCGAAAGAGCCGCCCAGCCGCCCTCGAGGTGATCGGAAATTTTCCTGAAGTTTTCCTTGGTATCCGCCCACATCTCTTCGAATTTCTCGTCAGAGGCGTTCTTGAGTTGCTTGAACTTGTCCTTGCCGGCTGACAGTTTGTCTTCTGCGTCTGCCAGCGCGTTTTTCATCTCCGCCGAGGCATCGGCGCCCGCCGCATCAACCTTGGCCTTGAGTTCGGCCACTTTCTTTTCGCCAGCAGCCAGCATGTTTTCCATGCTCTCCTGGATTTCTTCCCGACTAGCCATGTTCTACTCCTTCTTTTTGATGGTTGTTAAAGTCGTGCCCCGGCGAGTATAAACGCCATTCGGGACCGACCACAATAGGCCTCTGCCAAAGCTCAATTGCCCTGCATTCGGCTACGACTCAAGACCAGGAACGGGCGTTGCCCGTTGCCTGTGTTATATTCTGAGCCCCGGCAAGCGCCAGACAATCCTAACCCCCCCGCACGGCGCCAGATGCCGGTCAAGCGGCCAAGGAATCCTTTGATCATGCCCTCACCCGCGAAGCGAACCAATTTTCTGCTGGCTGGACTTGGACTGGCACTGCTGGTTCTGGGCGCCAGCCCCGGACAAGCGCAAACCCCTGATGAAACTGATGCCCCGGCGCAGAAGCCGGCGGCGCGCTCGCCCTGGCTGGCGACCCCGTTACTGAGTAGCAACCCCAAGTTCGGCACCTCGATCGGCGGGCTGGTGGGTTACCTGCACAAGTTCGACAGCCAGTCGCCGGTCTCCATGGTTGGCTTGACAGCCTCCTACAGCGATACCGATTCCTACAAAGCCGTATTGTTCGCCAATACCTTTTTTGACGCCGACCGGCAACGCATCGAAGCCGCCGCGATTTACGGCAACATCGAGAACGATTACGAGGACTTTCTCGGCAGCGGCCAGCAGGCGCAAACCACCGACAGGATCGATCTGTATTTCCTGCGCTATCTCTACCGGATTCGTGGCAACTGGTTTATCGGTGCCCAGGGCGTCATGACCAACTACAGCTCTTCGTCGGCGACCAACCTTGGCCAGGGCATACTCGATATCCTCGGCCTGGGTGGATTTCAGTCCAATGGCCTCGGCGCGGCTCTGTACTATGACTCCCGCGACAACACCCGTTCCGCCAGCCGAGGATCCCAGTTTCTCGCCCATAATATCGCCTACCGCGAGGGCCTGGGCGGCGATGCCAGCTTCGATGTCTACAACGCTGAATACGATACGTACAGACAGTTTATAGGCTCCCAGGTCACTGCCATCCAGATCAAGGGGCGCTGGACCTCCGGCGCCCCCAACAGCTCTTTCTCCTCGGTGGAATTGCCCGGCTACACCCGCGGCGAATATCTGGCGCAACACATGACCTACCTGCTGGTAGACCAGCGAATCATGTTCAACCCGCGCTGGGGCATGTCGGTGTCAGCCGGGGTAGCCTGCCTGTACGGCGAAGGCGTATTTGACGACAAGCTGGACTGTTTCGACCGGGACAATGCCTATCCGTCGATCTCGGCCGGCGTGATATACAGCCTGAAACCCGCCGAGAAAATCGTGGTGCGGGCCCAGGCTTCCGCCGGCAAATCCAGTAACAGCGCCTTCATGTTGTCCTTTGGCCAGCCCTTCTAGCGCAATTAGGGGTGCGAGCACCCTGGGGCCGCGCGATCAGGTCAACTCCCGGGGATCGAGCAAGCGCGCCAGCTCCCGTTCGTCCATTCCCGTCATTTCCGCGGCCACGTCGAGTATGGCGCGTTGCTCTCGATACGCGCGTTTGGCAATCTCCGCCGCTCTGCTGTAGCCGATCCGGCGGTTCAACGCCGTCACCAGAATCGGGTTGCGCGCCAGATTACGCTCCAGCGCCGCGTGGTTGACGACAAAATCGCGAATCGCGGTATCGGCCAGCGCTTCGCAACTGTTGGCCAGCAGGGTGATGCTCTGCAACAGGTTATGGGCGATGACCGGCAGCATCACGTTCAACTGAAAATTGCCGGACTGTGCCGCCGCGGTCACGGCCGCATCGTTACCTATTGCCTGGGCTGCCGCCATGGCTACCGCTTCCGGGACCACCGGGTTTACCTTGCCCGGCATGATGCTACTGCCCGGCTGTAAGGGCTTGAGCCTGATTTCCCCCAGGCCTGCCAGGGGCCCGCTGTTCATCCAGCGCAGGTCATTGGCGATCTTCATCAGGGCCACCGCCAGGGTTTTGAGCTGGCCGGAAAGTTCGAGGGCGGTGTCCTGGCTGCTGATAGCGGCAAAGAAATTGTCTGCGGGGGCAAACCCCACGCCGCTCAGCTCGGTAAGGTGATCAGCAAACAAGCTTGCGAAATCGGCGTCGGCGTTGATTCCGGTGCCCACGGCCGTGCCCCCCTGGGCAAGCCGGCACAGGCGCTGCTGGGTGTCGCCGATCCGTTGCTGCGCCAGGGAAAGCTGGGCGCGCCAACCCGACAGCTCCTGGGCAAAGGTCAGTGGCATGGCATCCATCAGGTGGGTGCGACCGGTTTTGACAACCTCGCCTAGTTCGCTCTCCCGCGCGGCTATCGCCAGCTTCAATTGCTGCAATGCCGGCAGCAGGTGGTTTTCTATCGCCAGACTGGCGCTGACGTGAATCACGGTGGGCACCACATCGTTGCTGCTCTGACTGCAATTGACATGGTCGTTGGGGTGTACCTGGCGCTCGAGTTGCTGCGACGCCAGGGTGGCAATGACCTCATTCGCATTCATGTTGGTGCTGGTGCCGGACCCGGTCTGGAACACGTCCAGCGGGAACTGCTCCAGGTACTCGCCGTCCGCGATAGCCAGCGCCGCCGACACAATGGCCTCGGCCACCTCGTCGTCAAGTTCACCGAGCTCCTGGTTGGCCCGGGCGGCCGCAGCCTTGACCAGGGCAAGGCTGCGGATAAAAGCCGCCGGCATGGTCAGCTCACTGATGCTGAAGTTGGTAAGGGCACGTTGGGTCTGGGCCCCATAGAGCGCGCCCGCTGGAACCTTGACCTCACCGAGACTGTCGTGCTCCAGTCGATACCCGTCGCTCATGGTAGCCCCCCGGGGACAACTTTCAGCCCTTGCCAGCAATGCGTTCCAGCACAAACCTGAGGACACCCCCGGCACGGTAGTACTCTACTTCCACCGCAGTATCCAGCCGCGTGTGTAGCTCGATTTCCCGCTTCTCACCGGAGGGATAATGGATAATGGCGGGACAAACCTGCTTCGGCTGCAACTTGCCGTCGAGCCCCACGATATCGAAGGTTTCATCACCGCTGAGGCCAAGTGTTTTGCGGCTCTCCCCCGGGGCAAACTGCAGCGGCAGCACCCCCATACCCACCAGGTTGGAGCGGTGAATACGCTCGAAGCTCTCGACGATGACCGCTTTCACACCCAACAATAAGGTCCCTTTAGCGGCCCAGTCGCGGCTGGAACCCGTGCCATACTCAGTACCCGCCACGATCACCGTGGGCAGGCCCTTTTCCTGGTACTTCATCGCCGCGTCGTAGATGAACAGGGGCTCGGTACAGCCGATCAGACGGGTATATCCGCCTTCGATTCCGGGGGTCATCTCATTGCGGATTCGAATATTGCCGAAGGTTCCCCGCATCATGATTTCGTGGTTGCCCCGCCGGGAGCCGTAGGAGTTGAAATCGGCCTCGGATACGCCGTGCTCGCGCAGAAATTGCGCCGCCGGGCTATCGGTCGGTATGGCACCGGCGGGGGAAATATGGTCGGTGGTCACCGAGTCCCCGAGCATCGCCAGCATCGGCGCACCCACGATATTACCCTGGTTGCCGCTGTACTGGTCTTCGAAGAAAGGGGGCAACTGAATGTACGTGGAGTCATCGGCAAACTGGTAAGTGGCGCCGCTGCCGCTGTCGATGGCACGCCAGTTGGCGTCACCCTCGAAAACCGCGCTGTACTCCCGCGCGAACATATCCCGGTTGACGGTCTGGACCAACTCCGCGATCTCCGAATTACTGGGCCAGACATCCCTGAGATACACTGGCTCGCCATTGCTGCCGATGCCCAGCGGGTCCTCGCTGAGGTTGATACGGGTGGTACCCGCGAGGGCATAGGCCACAACCAGTGGCGGCGATGCGAGCCAGTTGGCTCGCACCAGGGGATGAATCCTGCCCTCGAAATTGCGGTTGCCCGACAACACCGAGCAAACCACCATATCGTTGCCCTCGATGGCGGCGGCCACTGCCTCGGGCAAGGGCCCGGAATTGCCGATACAGGTGGTACAGCCGTAACCGACCAGATTGAACCCCAGCGCGTTGAGTGACGCCTGCAGACCGGCCCGTGCCAGGTAGTCGGTAACGACACGGGAGCCCGGAGCCAGGGAGGTTTTCACCCAGGGCTTGCTTTCGAGGCCGAGCGCAACCGCTTTTTGCGCCAACAGGCCAGCGCCCAGCATGACAGCCGGGTTGGAGGTATTGGTGCACGAGGTGATGGCGGCGATAACGACGTCGCCGTGGTGCATGGGCTGCTCACTGCCGGCCAGGTCGAAGGCCTGCTCCAGTTGCCCACTCTTGCCCTCGAGCTCCAGAAAGCTGTCGATGGCGTCTTTCAACTGCGCCACCGGAACCCTGTCCTGGGGACGCTTCGGCCCCGCCAGGTTGGGCTCTACCGTCCCCATGTCCAGGGTCAGGGTCGAAGCGAATTCCGGGGCCGGCGAGTTGGAGTCACGCCACATGCCCTGGGCCTTGCAGTAGGCTTCGACCAGCGCGATGGTCGACTCTTCACGGCCGCTCAGGCGGAGGTAGTTCAGGGTCTGGGCATCGACCGGGAAAAAGCCGCAGGTTGCGCCGTATTCCGGGGCCATATTGGCAATGGTCGCGCGATCAGCCAGGGGCAGGTGGTCGAGCCCGGAGCCATAAAACTCGACGAACTTGCCCACCACCTTGTGCTCCCGCAGCATCTGCACCACGCGCAGCACCAGATCGGTGGCGGTAATCCCCTCGGGCAGTTGGCCGCTGAGTTCGAACCCGACCACATCGGGAATGAGCATGGAGATCGGCTGGCCCAGCATCGCCGCCTCGGCCTCGATGCCGCCGACCCCCCAGCCGAGTACACCCAGGCCGTTGATCATCGTGGTGTGGCTGTCGGTGCCCACCAGGGTGTCAGGATAGGCCAGTGTCTCGTCCTCCGACGACTGCGACCAGACTGCCTTGGCCAGGTATTCAAGGTTCACCTGGTGGCAGATCCCGGTGCCCGGGGGCACCACGCTGAAGTTATCGAAGGCACCCTGGCCCCACTTGAGAAACTGATAGCGCTCCAGGTTGCGCCCCATCTCGATGGCAACGTTCTCCTCGAAAGCGCTCTCGGTGGCAAAGCTGTCGATGCTGACCGAGTGATCGATGACCAGGTCGACCTTCGACAGGGGGTTGATTTTTTGTGGGTCGTGGCCCCGCTTGACCAGCGCATCGCGCATCGCGGCCAGGTCAACTACCGCGGGAACACCGGTAAAATCCTGCATCAGCACCCGCGCCGGGTGATAGGCAATCTCCTGGCTGCTGCCATGCCCGGCGCTCACTACCAGGGCTTCGATGTCATCCCGGGAACACGCCAGTCCATCCTCATGCCGCAGCAGGTTCTCCAGCAGAATTTTGCTCGACACGGGCAGCCGCGTCACCTCATCACGACCGGCCAGCTCACCCCCGTTGACCGCGTAGTAGCTGTAGGAAACACCGTCGACGACGAGTTCACTACGGGTGCCAAAAGAATCGTTGGAAGTAGCCATTTTTTTCTCCATTATGTACCCGCCCGGCACCGACTGGTACCCGTAGTCGGGCCTGTTGCAACACTGGCTGCGGCTTTAAATCGCCGTTATCAGCGGCGCCCGGACCTCGATACGACGACCAGGATATGGGTAGCCGTCCGGGAACATTATCATTCCCGAAGAGCAGTCTCAAATAAGTCTTGGGCTCTGCCCGGGAAAGCCTGCGGGCAAGCGGCGCCGGACGGCCCTACTGAAAATTGATCCAGCTGTTGTAGGCACCCAGGCGAAAACGCTCGCCCTCGAATTCGAGAACGATCCCGGACTCACTGATTTCAACCAGCCGCAGGCCGTCGGCGACGGTATCGCCCTGCCGATAGAGATTGCCATTGAGCACCACGTAGCGATCGGAGGAGCGCCCGCCGGCCTCGTGTTCGTTGTATTTGAGACTGGGAATCCGATGGCGCAAAGCCAGCGACAGGTCGGTGATCTGCTGTGCGCGCATGAAGCCCCTCTCCGCGCCCTGCCCGGTGCCGCCACTGGCCGCCGTCGGCGCCCCCCGATCAGCAGCGCGGGGGCTTGTCTGGGGGGGAGTGCGATACAGCGACTCGACCTTCGGGTTGGGGGTACGGCCTGGCACTTGAGCCCGGCTGGTGGTGGCATCCCCCGCCTCGCTGGGCTCCGGTTCAGCCGCAACTGGTGCCCCGTCGCTGGCGACGGTAATGGCAGGCAGCGGCTCTCCGGTGGCCACAACCGGCCGGGACGCGTTGTCTATCGCGTCCGGCGGATCCGCTGCTACCGGTTCGGGGAGCGTTACGACAGGGCTCGGTCGCGCCAGCGGTTTGCTGGTAATCGGGTTCGGCTCCGGCACCGCGGCTTTGTGCTCAGGAGGAGCAGCGGTGACAACGACGCCCGGACGGGTTGCCTCCCCCCGGGTTTGGGGAGGCGGCGCCGATGCCACCTCCGCCGAGCCGGCAGCGGCTGATCCCGGGGCGTCCGCCTGGGGCACCCGGTCGCGGAAAAAATCGAAGGCCAGGTAGCCGATGACAAGTGCTATCAGCCAGCGCTCGGGATGCAGACGCTGCAATAGCGAGCGGGGCGTTTGATCGCCAGAGCGATGCACGGATTGCAGGGTCGGGATATGATTTTTCTCATTGCGCTCCTGCTCAGCGCGGTTGAGAGCATCCAGAATCAATGACATCAAGGCGCTCCTGCGTCTTCGCTAGCGGCTACCTGCAACACCGGGCTTTGGCCAAGTAGCTGGCGCACCCGCAAAATGGTATTCGTTCCCGCGACGCCGTCGACCAACAGCGCCTGCTCACTCTGGAACAGGGCCACCCGCTGTTGAAGAAGATCGTTATAGCGGGTTTCGGCGAGCCCCTTGGGCTGCCCATCCAACTGGGCAAATTTTTGCGCGAGCCAGCTCACCGCAGGGCCCTCATCGTCGAGTCGCATCGGCCCGGCGTAACCCGGTGGCTTTTGCCAGGGCAGGATAAACGCACCGGTCCAGCGTTCCCCCAATTGGTCCCGCGTCAGGGTGTAATCGTCCCCCTCGCCGGCGAGCATCACCTTGTCTCCTGCCAGCCCGGCGAGGACCACCCAGGCCTTTTCGCCGCGGCTTGCGCGTACCTCCATCACCACCGGCGAATTGTAGGTGAGCAACTGGGGCCAACTGTCTGCCTGCAGCTCATCGCAGCGCCAGCGCTCCCGCGCAAGTCGGCGACAGGGATTTTCCAGGGGTGCATCAATGACTCCTTCCTGCAACAGCAGCACATTGAGGGCCGCCCCGCGCTCGGCAAACAGGCCGTCTTCGAGGGCAGTCTCCCAGTCGGATGGAGCGACACCGCCATGATCCGGCTCGGCCAAGGGCGCTTCGGCAGTCGATGCAGCAACTGGCGGTTCCGAAACTGCCGCAGCGTCGGCTACTGCAATCCTGGTCATATCTCCGGCAGTCGGTTCAGCGTCCAGCGCTTCAGCCAGGCCTGCCGTGGCGTCGTCTGCCCCAAGCGTGGCTGGCTCGTTAAAAAAGGCATCCGCAACCCAGGGCGCGGCCGAGTCAGCGATGGCGGCCCATTGCTGATCGTCGCCGGCAGCGGGGGCTTCCCCTCGACTCGCGGTGTCAGGCCCGGGCACCACAGGCGCAAGCTCCAACGCCGGGTCGGTTTCTGCAATAGTCTCGGCGGCGGGTGGCGTCACCGTCGCCCGGGCCATGTTCTCGGCTCCCTGGCCCGGCGCGGGGCTCTGGGAAATCGGCTCGGCAACCATCTCCCCGTCCGGCGCGGTCGACGTTGCCTGCGGTGGCGGGTCGACTTCGCCCGCCAGGGTGGCAATATCCGCCTGCTGACCCTGCCACCACAGCAGGGCACCCACCGCCGTCAGCGCCAGCACGGCGGCTGCCGCGGGCCAGGCCCAGCGCGCAGCACTGGCCGCGGGCTGTTCATCCTCGCCCTTGACCTCCTGGGTGGCCTGACGCGCCATCGCCATATCCACCCGGGATTTATTCTGGCCATAGGTGCCAAGCAGGATGCGGTCGCAGAGTACATTGATCAGTCGGGGTATACCCTGGCTCTCCCGTTGTATGTGTTGCACCACTTTGGGCGGGAACAGCTCCTGGTTGGCGTGCAATCCTGCCACCTGCAGGCGATGACGGATATAACCGGCGGTTTCATCCAGGGTCAGGGGTTTGAGCTGGTAGCGGGCGGTGACCCGTTGGGACAACTGGCGCAACTCGGGTCGCGCCAACATGACCTTTAGCTCGGGCTGCCCCACCAGAATAATTTGCAGCAGCTTGCGGGTATTGGTCTCGAGGTTGGTCAGCAGGCGTATCTGCTCCAGCGCTTCAAATTGCAGATGCTGCGCTTCATCGATCAACAGGACCGTGTTGCGACCACGCTGGTGGTTGGCCAGCAGGAAGCGGTGAAGCTCGTCGGTCAAGCCCTTCAGGTTCCGCTCCTCGGGTTGATAATCGATGTGCAGCTCATCGCAGACCGCGGCCAGTAACTGGACGGCGTCCAGCGCCGGGTTCAGGATCAACGCGATGTCGGTCTTCGGTGGCAGTTGCTCCAGCAGGCAACGGGTTATGGTGGTCTTGCCGGTGCCGGCTTCCCCGGTCAACAGAATAAAGCCGCCGCCCACCCCCACGCCGTAGAGCAGGTGCGCCAGCGCATCCCGGTGACGCTCGCTCATAAAGAGATAGCGGGGGTTTACCGCAATGGAAAAGGGTGCTTCGTCAAGCCCGAAATACTTATGGTACATACAGCGCGTTCACTCGTTGGCAATGTCTTTCATTATCGGGAATCTGGCCGCCACTGACCACCGTTAAAATTCAGCCAGCCAGAGCGAGCAGACACTTGTGTTGCCATAATTCACCCAATCCGCAATACTCGCCGCATTCGGGCCAGGCCCGGGGACGCTGACGCCGCATCCGGCCAGTTGGCGGACCGACCTTCAAGAAGGAATTGTTATGAGCCAGGCCCCGCGTATTCCGCGCTCCAGGGACAATGACTACAGCGAGGAAAGCGCCGCCGAGCGGCGTGAGTTCGTCACCCGGCAGACGGGTCAGGCGCTGCCACACATCGGCCACTATAATCAGCCGGTCGATCAACTGGCGGGTAATATCGAGAATTTTTTCGGTGTAGCCCAGATGCCCCTGGGTCTGGCGGGGCCGATGCGTGTCAATGGCGAACATGCCAACGGGGACTTTTATGTGCCCATGGCCACCACCGAGGGTACGCTGGTGGCGAGCTACAGTCGCGGTATGAAGTTACTGAATGCCTGCGGCGGCGTCACCACAACGGTGGTCGAGAAATACATGCAACGCTCGCCGGTCTTCTCCTTTGCCGATAGCCGCCAGAGCCGTGAATTTGGCGCCTGGGTAATCGCCAACTTTGCGGCCATCAAACAAGCCGCAGAAACTACCACCCGCATTGGCAAGCTGAGCCATATTGAGCAGTACCAGGTGGCACGCCTGCGCTACCTGCGTTTCAACTACACCACCGGAGATGCCGCCGGGCAGAATATGGTGGGCAAGGCCACCCTGGCTGCCTGCGAGTGGATCCAGGACAATTACCCGGTTCCCTACAGCTGGACTTTGTCCGGCAATATCGACACCGACAAAAAGCATTCGCAGATGAACCTGATGCATTCCCGCGGTACCCGGGTAGTAGCAGAGGCCACCATTCCCAATGCGGTATTGAAGCAAGCGATGGGTGTCGACACCCGTACCCTGTATCGCCAGCGCCAGATATCCAACGTCGGTGCGATGCTGGCCCATGCCGCCAATAACGGCGCCCATGCAGCCAACGGTATTGCCGCGGTGTTCATTGCCACCGGCCAGGATGAGGCCAACGTCGCAGAGTCCCACACCGGCCTTGTCTACACCGAGTTGCTGGATAACGACGACTACTACTGGTCTATCACCCTACCCTCGCTGATTGTGGCTACCTATGGCGGTGGCACCGGCCTCGCCACCCAGCGTGAAGCCCTGGAGATGCTCGGTTGTTACGGGCAGGGAAAGGCCGTCAAACTCGCCGAAATCATTGCCGCCACCGTTCTGGCGGGGGATGCCTCGCTCAGCAGCGCCATACTGGCCGGTGACTGGGTATCCAGCCACGACCGCCTGGGCCGCAATCGCCCGTGAAGCGACGGGCACGTGCCCGCCTTTGGCTGCGCGGTAATGATCTGTCGGTCCCCAATCAGGGTACAAAAGGAATCACCCGAGGAGTCAACCCCATGCTGCAAGTACAGGAAACACTGGCCAGCGCGGAGGCGCTGTTCTTCAAGAACCTGAACCGCATCGCCAAGCCACTGATCAAGAGCGGCGCCGGGTCACCGGGGCCCTTACCCACTGGGCTTATTATCCTCGAGACCATTGGCCGCAAGACCGGGCGCCAGTTCGAGACGCCGGTGGTGGCATCGATGTTTGGCCAATATTTATTGGTGGGTACGGTGAGAAATCGCTCCCAGTGGATCAAAAACCTGGCGGCCCAGGCGGAAGTGAATTACTGGATAAAGGGCTCAACCCGGACCGCCGACGTCACCGTTTTCATGCCCGGGGATGAATTCAATACCAAGGGCCAGGCGTTGCCCGCCGCGCTGACCTCCCTGGCCAGGGCGCTTTTCCTTTTCACCAGCCGCATCGGCGCCAGCTTCGCGATCTTGCAAACCCGTCCCGAATAGCAGCCCAGCAATGCCCTACCGGCTCCCGCATCAGCAGTCCTAAAGGGGCCGCGCCACCCCGCGGATTCCGTCCCACTTCCCGTCCAGGGTTTGCCCTGTTAGCCCGGGAATAGAACCTTCCCGCGTTCCCGGAGTCCAATTGAAAGGTGGTGACATGGGCTTGAATCGTTAATAACCAAACGCTCTAACGTCGCTTATTGATAGAAAAGCTTGGTCTTAATACGCCGGTGAAGAGACGACGTAGTTAGTACCAAGAGGGTCGGAATTGTAAATCCGGCTCTGGAGAGAGTTAGTGCTAAAACAGAAGAACAACGCCCAGGAGAGGGAAGCATCATGAAGCGACACTACTATATTTCCGATTCACTCGATGAGTTGGCCACGGTGCAGCGGCAGCTGACACAGCAGGGTGTGACGCCACCCCAGATACACGTCCTGAGCTGGGACGACGCAGAGGTGGCACGACGGGAACTCAACGAAGTGGAGGCAGTCCTGAAAAAAGACGTGGTCAACTCGATGAACCGCGGCGCGCTGGTTGGGGTAGCGGCCTCCCTGGGTGTGCTGCTATTCGGGTACGTATCCGGTTTCACCGACACGGCGCTGGGCTGGATGCCGATTATTTTCCTGGCCATCGTGGTACTGGGGTTCTGCACCTGGATCGGCGGTTTCTACGGCATACAGGAGCCCCATCACCAGTTCAAACGCTTTCAGAGCGATCTTGAAGCAGGCAGGCACGTGTTTTTTGTCGACCTTTACCCCGAGCAGGAGTCGGTGATGAGTGGCCTGGTGGCGAGCACCCCAGGGTTACGCCATGCCGGCGATGATGAATCCGTACCGTCCTGGGTGGTGCAGTTCCAGAACCGCTGGCGCAACTTCGTCGAGGTCATGCCCTGAAACAGCAACGGCTTAGGGCGCTTCCGCGCCCAAGTCAATGCGTCTTTTGGCTGGGGTAGCGAGCTTGCTGTTCACGATCGCCGGCAGAGGGCGGTGGGGGTGAAACCGTCAGCCGCCGAGGTCTACTACCTCAACCCGCTGTCCCCGAATTTCCACCCCCTGCCCTGATCGAATCTTGCAGCGCCGGCGCAACTCCACAGTATCATCCACTTTCACCAGACCGGCATCGATAAGTTGCTTGGCCTCTCCTCCACTGGCACACCAGCCCAGGACCTTCAGCAGGTTATTGAGCGTTATGAAGGGCTGGCCCTGCAGGTCGAACTGCTGCATCAAGCCTGCTCCTTGTCGCGCTGCTCGTTTTTGTAGCGGAGCTTTTGCGCCCGGTTGACACGCCGCTGCTCCACCGCCTCGTCGCCGAGATGCTTCATTCCCCGGGCGTTGGCGAGGCGCATTTGTTTCTCGCGCTGGGCAAAGCGCTGGCGTTGCAATTCAGTGGTTTTGTCGTAGCAATGGGGGCAACTGACCCCGGGCTGGTAATGCTCGCTCGTCCTGTCCTGCGCGGTGATCGGCATCCGGCAGGCATTGCACTGCTGATAACTCCCCTGCTGCAATTGGTGATTGACCGACACCCGGTTATCGAACACGAAACATTCACCCTCCCAGCGCGATTGCTCCGCAGGCACTTCCTCCAGATACTTAAGGATGCCTCCCTCCAGGTGATATACCTCCTCGAAGCCCTGTTGCTTGAGATAGGCGGTGGATTTCTCACAGCGAATACCGCCGGTGCAAAACATGGCCACCTTCCTGTGGCGTGAAGGATCCAGGTGCTGGTTTACGAAATCGGGAAACTCACGAAAAGTGGTGGTTGCGGGGTTGATCGCATTCTTGAAGGTACCGATCTGAACCTCATAATCATTGCGCGTATCAATTAAAGTAACCTCGGGATCGGCAATGAGGGCGTTCCAGTCCGCAGGTTTAACATAGGTGCCGACAATGTGATTGGGGTCGATATCCGGTTGTCCCATGGTGACGATTTCCTTTTTCAACTTGACCTTGGCACGCAAGAACGGAATCCTCTCGTCATAGGACTCCTTGTGACTGAGCCTGGCCAGTCGGGGATCCTGCTTGAGCCAACCCAACAGGGTGTCGATCCCGCCCCGGGGGCCTGCAACGGTGCCGTTGATACCCTCCCGGGCCAGCAGCAGGGTGCCTTTGATACCACTGGTATTCATGACCTCGAGCAGCGGATCCCGCATCTCGACATAGTCTTCAAGGATGACAAACAGGTACATGGCCGAAACCACGATTTCGGGGGAGGTCGTCATGTTTTATTTCCTTCAGCAATCTGGAGCGTAAATCCAGGGCATTAAACTCGGCGCGTAGTATAGGGAAATTGTCCGCGATCGTCAGCACACAGTGGCCCGGCCTGTGCCTGTGGACGCCAGCAGCCCCGCCAGGCCGACGCCGGTTTTTTAAAAACCGCCATTTACTGATAAACTTTCAACCTCGTACCAGGCCCCCGCATGCGGCCCCACCCACAGGAACAACACATGAACAAATCGCTTCGTATACTCGCCGTCCTACTGCTGGTCCAGGCTTGCACATCTTCACAAACTGCCGATGAACAACGCTACGGTGGCATCGACGATCTTTACGCATTGAACGGCTGTTACGACAACCTTGCCGCAACCGAGGCCGCTACCCCGGTGAAGCTTTACCTGAGCACCATCATCTGGCAACAGTTTCCCCAGTTGCCCCACGCTGAAATCGCCCATGTGGATATCAATGCCATCTCCGACAAAACCATAGTGGCCACGGCCATTGGTCATTCCGGGGAGATCATTCTCAAGAACGACCTCAGGCAAGGCGATGAATTCGTGCTGGAAAACGGCGCCCTGAATTTCACGACCTATCATGATTTTTCCTTCGCCTACCCCGCCGATTACCGTTTTGCCGCTACCGGCTGTGATGGGGTGAACCTCGGAGTCGACCCGGTTTGCCGGGGCAGCGCTCACTCCAAGGGAGTGCTGGCGGGCGCCGCGTTGATGGTCTGGCCGGACCCCGACCAGTCCCGGTCCGCCATGCGCTTCCCACGTGACTGGGAAAGCTGTAAGCAATACAAGTACGGCGTCGACCCGGACCGGCTCTATGACGATACCAAACAACGCAAGCAATTGTGAGCAGGACCTGGCCGACCTGTGCTACTTCCCCGGGTGCTGCCGAGGCCTGAGCCAGACGCGCATCCCAACCTGTGTCGGGCCCGCTGCTGCGATGGCAGCCGGTGACAGTGTCGCTGCAACACATCGAACAGGCGCTGGCGACCCGTCAACCCCGCAAACAATCCTTCAGGCGCTGGTTCAAACGCGCTGCGGTAGCCTTGATCCTGCGCGAGGTCGACGGTAGCGCCGAAGTGCTGATGATTCGCCGCTCCCGCAGCCGGGGCGACCCGTGGTCGGGGGACATGGCCTTTCCCGGGGGGCTGCTCGAGCGCGCCGACCACCACGGTCTCGATGCCGCCCGCCGGGAGACCGCCGAGGAAATCGGCCTGCAACTGGCTCCCCAGAGCTGCATCGGCCGACTGTCGGACCTCACGGTTCCGCTGTTGCCAGGCCGCCGCGGGCTGGTTGTTTCCCCTTACGTGTTTCGCCTCGATAGCGAACCTCAACTGGTAGCCAACGCCGAAGTTGCACAAATCCTCTGGGTGCCACTGGCATTCTTGCAGGATCCGGCCAATCGCGACCGCCTCATCTGGGGCAAACGGGGCATCGGTATTCCCATGCCCTGCTACCGCTACCAGGGTCGGCCGATATGGGGCCTGTCCCTGCGCATGCTGCGCGAACTCATCGCCCTGCTGTAGTGGACAGGCCCGCGAGGACTGACAGGCTTTCGAGTGGTTGGGAATCTGGTGCGGGACCGGCGAAAGCCCTGGAAGGCCTGGCAGGCTGCTGAAAAACGTATTCGAGGCAGCGAGCGCAAGGCAAGAACCGGCGAGGGGCAACAAATGACCGAGTTGAGCCGGTTTTTAACGCTGCGATCGCCACGCAGATAGTTTTTCAGCAGCCTGTCTGATATGTTGTGACCTGTCAATCGATAGCATTATTCTTGCATGTTTTTCCTCTCAGCAAGCACTTGAGACAGATCAGGGATAGCGTTTAACGACGGTTGATCAGTCTGATATTCGCGGGTCGGAGCCGCCTGACAAATCTTCGTCGTGGAGCTACCTCTATCTAGGGTCGAGGGTCCTGCCGGTTGCCCGGCGGCCTCTTAGCAGGCCCGAGGATTCTCCTACCTGGCGACCCCTGACCTGACCCAAGTGCTCATTGTTTCTAACCTGTTTAAGCGCTCTTTCCCCTGGACTATGCATTCACCGCAGCTGTGGGCTCTGGCATCAACTCGCAGGCTATCGCCCAAATAAATCCGCTCAGTTCCCGAGCAATAGCCGTGCAGGTCTTCTGCGGCAGCAACCCTCGCTGACTTAACGCCTGGTATCGACCACACAGGCGCTTCTGTGCCTTCCACGCGATCGCTTGTACTTCTTCAGAGCAGCGTTCAGCCCGTCGCTGTAGCGGTGCGGTTTTACGCGCTGGAAACCGATAGCACCACGCGGCCTCCACCAGCACCCGCCGGACATGACCATTGCCCGTTTTGGTAATGCCCCCTCGACGAACCTTTGGTCCACTCGAGGATTCGCTGGGCACCAAACCCAGATACTTCATCAACTGCCGTGGCGAATCAAAACGCGTGATATCACCCAGTTCCGCCATGATGGTCATCGCAGTGACCAGGCGACAACCTCGCAGTGCCATCAAGCCTTCCACCACCGGGGCCAGACTCCAATCCGCCAGCGCCTCATGCATGGCCTGCTCAAGATCAGCCACGCGCTGTTGCTGCTGCTTCACACTATCGATGTATTCCTGGAACACCACTTGTTGCACAGCGTGGGAGAACTTGATGCGCTCCAGCCAACGCCAGTAAGCCTGGGTCCATTTGCTTTTGCCGCTGTCATAGCGCTGGTTATGGCGCAATAAAAAGGCACTTAAGCGCTGCCGAGCCTGGCGCTCAAGATGCTTCATATCCTCCCGCGCACGCGTCAGATCGCGAATGGCTTCCTGCTCCTGGTCAGGCACCCAGACCGGCGTTAACTCACCCGCTCGATGCAGGCGTGCCAGGTTCTCACTGTCACGCCGATCTGTTTTCACCCGATCGCCTGGCTTGGTCGGTATCAGCGAGGGCGCCACAACACTGCAATCATGTCCAGAATTACGGATCTGACGATAGATACCATACCCGCATGGGCCCGCTTCATAGCAATAGGAAACCACTTCCCCGTGGGGACTGATGTCCTTCATCAGTTTCGCCAGCGCCATGGGCGTATTCACAATCTCACCGTAGTAACGTGGTCGCCCACCGGATCTATCCGCAATGGCAACTGCAACCGTTTCCTTGTGTGTATCCAAGCCCACATACTTGATAAACTCGTGCATGATCTACCCTCCTCAATTATGGCTCTGAGCCGAAGATGTTCCGTCCCAAGCTTAATCCACGGCATTGAGGACGGGTAGGTCACTACATAATGTCTAGGCCAGGCCTGGCCCAGGTTGTGCTGGTGCTACGTTCGGGCCAAGTAATACCTCGGCACAGATTGCGCGAGTATCATGGGCCTCACCACCCTGTTCCAGCGTCAGGTAGAGGGTAATCAAGTAAAAGCCCACCCAGACAAAGTCGCTATGCAGTTTGTAGTCATGGGCCGTGAAGAAAGCAAACAACGCGTCGAAGGAAGCCTTGAAGCCATCGATCGAGAATCGCTGGACCCTCTGGTCGATGCCGAAATGGCTGTTAAGCAGGGTCTTGAGCTCGGCCTGGGCCGCAGGTTCAAGGCCGGCTTTAAGCAGCCCCATCTGCCGCAGCGCAGCGTCGAAGGCGCCCTCGTCATCGCTGTAAAAGGAGCGGTACAGGGCGAGCATGCCGCCGCGGAACTCCGGTCGCAGCTTGACCCAGAGTCCGCTGGGCGCATAGGCCAACTGCGAGTCGATAACACCGAAGCGCGTCGAACGCAGATCGATGAACAAACCGTCGCTCACCAACCACTGGGCAAAATAGAGCCTGAGAATATCGTCGCCATATCTGCGAAGGCTGGCAGGGTCATCGACCGCAGCCAGCGCGGTGGCGCCCTGCAGCGACCGGGTCAATAGCGGTCGCTGGCACACCCTGGCGGTACTGGCACTCAATGCCTCTACGCCGTTGTCACTCAGGTAACGCCAGGCTACCTGCCGCAGCGAGGCCAGCAGGGGTTTCCAGTCGACCACATCCCAACCGCGCCGGGGAACAAAGCGAACCAATTCCCGCAGCTCACGGGGCAAAAAGCCGGGTATTCTTGTTGTCACTACGCTCTCCTCATGTCCCCTGCGGGAACTGACGACCCCTTGACTGCATCCGGCCTCGTCAGTTTTCATCGCTGGTGCAGGCAGGGCCTGAGACCGTGGGAGGCGGCACTGCCTGCTCTGCGCGCCGCGCTATCGCCCGGGTCCAGCCACGAAAGAGAAACAGGTGGGCCGGCACGAGGGAATACCAGTACAACAGGCCCCAAACCCCCCGCGGATGCCAGTAGGCGGTAATGGTGATCGCTGTGCGCCCGGGGCCGCGCTCCTGGAGGTCGAATTCCAGAATTCCCGAGCCCGGCGCCTTCATCCCGAAATGCAGGGTCAGCCGCCGCATGGGCTCGATGCCTATCACGGTCCAGTAGTCGATAACATCCCCGAGGCGCAATGCATCCGGGTCGCGACGCCCCCGGGAAAAACCGGCGCCACCTACGCACCAGTCCATAAATTCCCGCACTGCCCAAAGCCCGTTCATGTAGTAATAGCGGTTGCGGCCACCAACCCGTATGACCTGGTCCCAGACCGCCTCGGGTGGGGCCTCGGCCTGGGCCGTGCCCCCCGCCTGCTTGGCATAATAAGCGACATCGTGGCGGAACCCCCTGAGCGCAAACGCGCCCTCGGTCCACCGTGCTGTGGTGCGCTGCTCCCGCTCACTATAGTAGGCGGCTACGATGGCCTCGCGCACCGTAAGCAGCCGCTGGGGGACCTGCTCCCGCAATGCCCGATCGTTGGCCGTGAAGTCGTGCTTGAGACCACCGATCAGGGCCCGGGCGATATCCGGTGGCACTGCGGTGACCAGCCCGAGCCAGTAGGAAGACAGGCCGGGGCTCAATACCGGCACGGGGATGATCCAGGGCTGGGGTTTGCCGGCCAGCTGGGCCACCCACTTCATCATATCTTCATAGCTGACCAGTTCCGGGCCGCCGGCATCGTAAATCTTCCCGGCAGTTGCAGGCTTGAGGGCGACCCCGTAGAGATAGTTCAGCAGATTCGATAGCGCGATGGGGGGCGACACTGCCCGAACCCAGCGCGGCGTCACCATCAGGCGGAGGTTGAGCGCGAGGTCGCGCATGACCTCGAAGGCTGCGGAGCCGGCACCAATGATTATACCGGCGCGAATCTCGGTAACCGGTACCTTGCCCCGGCGCAGCACCTCCCCGGTTTGGCGACGTGAAACGATATGCTCGCCCGCCGCGTCTTCGGGGACCAGCCCACCCAGATAGATGATCCGCTTGACCCCGGCGCTGTGAGCCGCCGCGGCGAACTGCTCTGCGGCGCGCACATCAAGCCTGCCGAACTCCCGCCCTGCTGCCATCGAATGCACCAGGTAAAACGCGGTGTCCACGTCCGCAAGCGCACCGGCGAGGGACTCCGGCACCAGGGCGTCGGCCTGGACGCACTCAACCCCCTGCCAGCCCCGGGACTTGAGCACATCGAGGCTCCTGGCGGCGGCTCTAACCCGCACATTGCGTTGCCGCAGGAAGGGTACGAGGTTACTGCCGATATAGCCGGACGCCCCGAACACCAGCCAGCGTGGCTTGGGCTCTGTGCTATCGCCGACAGCCAGGTCTTGCGTCATGCAGTGTCTCCGCGCAGCATCGTGGATTTTTCATGGGAAACCTGGTCTGGTGCCAGCCGGGTTTCCCGCCTAGGCCGGCAGCGCCGCCAGGCGCTCGAACAGGCCGCGATAAAAGCTGGCCTGGGGGCCGACTTGCCAGGGCTCCGGCAATGCCACAATGTCGATGTGATCCCAGTGCAGGACATCGTAGTGCCACTCGCCGGGTTGGAACTCGCTGCGCCCGGCAATCTCAGCCCCCACCGGGTGTTCTCCGCTGATACGGGGATAAAGCTGGGAGTAAACCGACACCAGGCCGTCGTTGTGCCACCAGTCAGACGAACGAAACCCGGGGTAAAACTTTCTTTTGAAGCGCTTGCGGCCGATATAGAGGGCGGTGGGGATGGCAAACGGGTTCATCCTCGGTTCGGGATAATGCTGCCTCGACAAATAGCCCTCGAAGGTTTGCTCGGTGGCATAAGAAAAATAGTAGGTATCGGAGTTGGTCCTGCACATCGCATTCTGTTCGAGCAAGCCCTGGATGGTGAGGCCGTATGCCGCGTTATCCTTGCCCCGAAACATGGGCGTTTTGGCGACTCGCTCCAACTGGTGCTCCAGGGTCTCGTCGGGATCGCTCTCAAGACCCCAGTGATCCAGATCGAAATCGTACCAGCGGTCGAACAGGTCTCCGGTGAGGCGTATATTGAACTCGATAGCCCTGACCAGCAGGTCGCCGATGCTTTTGGGATTGACCAGACCGGTCTTTTTACTGCAGCCGAAGAAGTAGGTCGCGGTACTGCCATTGAGTACCCCGGAGATGGAGTTGAGCGACTTGACCCAGTTGGCGTTCGAGCCCCAGCCAAAATAATCCTCGGCCAGCAGGTGCTGTAACATCCAGATAGTGGGGCCGCCCATGCTGTGCCCCACGAGGTGCACGGGATTGTCTTCGGACCAGTCGGGGTGGAAAGCCCGCTCGGCGGCGTACTCCCGGCCGAAGCGCTCATGTCCTGCCTGTTTGGCGTGGGATTTGCCGTAGTCCACCCTGCCGCCGCGAATCTGGAATGCCAGTTCGCAGGCCCGATCGTGCATGCTGCTGATGGGCCCAACGCTGGCGACGAAACGCGGTAGCGGGGACTTGACGCTGGTGGCCGTGCCCCAGTAGGGGAAGCCCCCGACCTCACAGGGCCCCCAGCCGAACAGACCGTGACAAAGGACTACCGGGTATTGATTGGACATTTTTTTGGCTTCCAAAACTAGCGCTGCATTTAACGCGCCAGTATCCCCCAAATATCGTTGCCGCTCCAGCGATGCCTCACCCGGGCGCGTATTCCTCTACCGCACCGTAGCCCTGTACCCAGCGGTACTGGCTGATGGCGATAGCCATTACCGCCACCTCGGGATTATCCAGCAAGGGAGCCAGGGTGGCATTGCGATGCAGCAGGACCCTGGCTGCGGCTGCAGCTTCATTGCCGAACAGGCGCCGGGCCTGGCCGCTAGCGCCAAGGGCGACACCATGAATATGATCCTGTATCTGTCGGGTCCGGTTGTCCCACAGCAAGGCCACGTCGGGGTGGGTCTGCATGTTACGGACCTTGCGGGTCTGGGCCACCGACGCCAGAAATACGCAATCCAGCTCCGGCGTCACGGCAAAAGCCATGAGGTGCAGCTCAGGATTACCAGCATTCACCGTGGCGAGCACACACTGCACCTGCTGATCAAGCAGGGCGCTGATGCGTTGAGCTAGCGGAGCGCCCTGCACCGGCGTGGCCTAGTGGCTCAGGTATTCAGGACCGAAGCCCATCGCCCAGAGCACTGCGGTACCAGCGCGCAGGCTCACCAACAGGACCAGCGCCACGGTAATCACCGAGGTGGAGTACATAAAAGCCCGCTCCGGCGGAATGTTCATGAGAATCGGCATGCCCTTGTAAATCAGGTAGACGCTGTAGATCCCGGCGATGGACATGGTGATCCCGTTGAACCAGACGTTGGGCCACAACCCTGCAATGCCTGCGATAAACAACGGTGCCGTCGCGTAGACCGCCATCGCCATACCCATACGGGGGTCAACAGGTTCCTCGCTATACGTTTTGCGCATCCAGTTGATCAACTCGCCGAAGACCCAGACACCGATCAGCGCGGTGACGTAACTGAGCAGGCACAGGACAAAGGCACTACCCAGGGTCAGGTAGACGACGGCGCGCCCCTCGGAGAGTTGCCAACCCACCTGGGTGACGCCGATAAAAAACGCTACCGCCGGGATCAGCGCCAACCAGGGGACAGTCGACATGAATACCGCTGCTTTGGTATCACGTTCCCCGCGAATGGCAAACCATTCACTGTTGGGGTGGGAGAATATCCCTGCCAGATGATTCAATGCCATGATTCCTTCCTCTCGTTATTTGCCCTTAAAGCACTCTACGCAGCCTGGATTTTTTTGGACTTTGGCGGGCAAGCGAAAAAAGTCCGGGTAAGCAGGGAACCTGCTGCAAGCACAGCGCGGCCATCGCCAGCGAGGGGCAGCGAATTCAGCCATCCACAATGCGCGCCAGGGCGGCGGGCTGCAGAACGGTGATTCCGCCGTATTCGAGTGCAATCAGGCCGTCATCCCGCCACTGGTTCAACAGCTTGCTCACTGCCTGGCGAGAGGCGCCGAGCATGTTGGCGAGATCCTGCTGGGTTAACGCCACCCGCAGTCCGGTCTGGGCCACGGGGGTCGCGCTCAGCAGATAGCCCAGCCGGTTGGCCAGACGCTGCTCCAGCGAGCGCAGGGTGACGTCGGCATAGAAGTGCAGCATATGCCTGACCCTGGCGCATAGCAGATGATTAAGCTGCAGGGAGACTGCGGGATGCTGTCGATACAGGTGCACGAAATCCGCTTTGCTCAACTCTGCCAGTTCACCCCCCTCGATGGCCACCGCCGTGTTGGGCGCGGGGCCGCCGTCGATCAGGCTGATCTCGCCGAAACAGTCGCCGGGACCAAAGATAGCAAAAACCACTTCCCGGCCATCCGGCGTCTGGTTGGTGACCCGCACTGAACCCCGGCGCACCTGCCACAGGGCGCCGAGCACGGTGGCTTCCCCGTAGATCAGCTCACCCTTGACCACCCGCCGGGAGCGCATCAAGCGGTGGGCGTGGGCTCGTATGTCGCCAGGTAGCTGATCAATCCAGTTACTGCCGCTGTAGGGAGCGACCACTATATGCTTTCCTCTGTGCTTGCCGATGCGAATGGTATGCAGTATCCCACGCTTGGCAAATGTCATCCAGATGACAGATTTTTAACCCCGATCCGCGTATTCTGCTTGTTCGAATCGTGCTGACAGACAACCCTAGAGCGAGGATGCACCATGAGTACATCAACCAGTTCCGCGGTCAATGAACCAGGGCAATACCGACATGGTGTTCCCACCCCATTTCGAGTCCGTCGAGGCAGAGCGCGAAGACCGCAAACGCAAATTGGCAACTGCTTACCGCCTGTTCGGCAAGTTTGGGTTTGACGAGGGCGTTGCCGGCCACATCACCGTGCGCGACCCCGAATTGACGGATCACTTCTGGGTCAACCCCATGGGGGTATCCTTCAAGCGGATCAAGGTATCAGACCTGATGCTGGTGAGTCATGTCGGCGAAGTCGTCGAGGGCAACGGCCTGCTCAATGCGGCCGCCTTCGCCATTCATTCACAGATCCACAAGCACCACCCCAGGGTCACCGCCGCCGCCCACAGTCACTCGGTGTATGGCAAGGCCTGGTCCGCGCTGGGCCGGCAACTCGACCCCCTGACCCAGGACTCCTGCGCTTTTTACGAGGACCACGTGCTGTTCGATGATTTCACCGGCGTGGTACTCGACCTGAGCGAGGGTGAGCGAATCGCCGCGGCCCTGGGGGACAACAAGGCGGCAATCCTGCGCAACCACGGTTTGCTCACCGTGGGCACCACCGTGGAATCCGCGGCCTGGTGGTATATCACCATGGAGCGCACCTGCCAGGCACAGCTGATGGCAGAGGCTGCGGGCAAGCCGGTTCTGATCGATCCCGCCAGCGCCAGGGCCACCTGGGAGACCGTGGGCAGCGAACTGGCCGGCTGGTTCAGTTACAGGCCCCTGCACGATGTTATCTGTGCCGAACAACCCGACATGTTCGATTGACGGGTTGGTATCCTAAACCCTCAGTCCCAAGCCTTCGAGGACTGAGACCCGGTGGCCTGCTGGAATCCAGGCCAGGCCGCCGGCGCGACATTGCCCCCGGAGCCTAGCCCAAACATGACTCAAGACGTAATAGAACGGTGGCATGCCGTGGTCGCCAGTGGCAGCCCCGCCGGACTCGACCCACTGCTCGCGGACGACGTGGTATTTCACTCGCCTGTGGTACATACCCCGCAGCACGGCAAAGCCATTACCAGCCTCTACCTGGGCGCCGCTTTTTCGGTGCTGGCCAACGACGCTTTCAGTTATGTCAGGGAAGTGGTCGGGGAGCAGGATGCCGTATTGGAATTCACCACGGAAATCGACGGCATCATGATAAACGGCGTCGATATGCTGCGCTGGAACGAAGCCGGGCAGATCACCGATTTCAAGGTGATGGTGAGACCCCTCAAGGCCGTCAACCTGCTGCATCAAAAAATGGCGGCCATGCTGGAGGCGATGTCCCCTCGATCAGTCTGACCCGAGGTCGGGGATCACAGGATGTCGTCTCCCACCAACTTGCCGGCGCTCGCCTGATCTCCCGGCTTCTACTGAAGCCGGGCTAGACATGGTGGCTAGTCCCGCAGCAGCCGCTTCTGCAGGCCCAGCACCCGGCGAGAGGCCGCAAGCACCGACAGTTCCGGGTTGGCCTTACCCACCTTGCCCAGCAGGTCCAGTTGCGCATAGAACCAGTACTGCACGGCAAATGTCGCCACCGAGCGGACGGTCTTGATGCGACCCAGGCCGGACAACCAGCCCGGCAGGAGGTGGAGTTGGTTTTCGTAGCGCGGCAGTTCCTCGGTACCGGACAGCAAGCGCGAGGGCGCATTGGTCATCACGCACATCGGTCTGCCCAGACCAATGACGTCGGCAGCGCCATCATCGACCGCCTGCTCCATCGCCGCTCGCTGGCGAAATCCCCCGGTTACCATCAACGGAATTGAAACCTGCTCGCGCATGGCCAGGGCGAAATCGACAAAATAGGCCTCGCGCATCAGGGTCGATTGGGCAACGTTTTGCCGCTCTTCCTCTTCAACACCCTCGACACCCAGTAACTTTGGCTGCTCATAGGTACCGCCGGAGATTTCGATCAGGTCGACGCCGGCGTCCTGTAGCCAGTGCGCCACCTGCAAACTGTCCTCAAAGGCGAAGCCGCCCTTTTGGAAGTCGGCGCTGTTGAGTTTAACCGCGAGCGGAAACTTCGGCCCCACTGCCTCCCTCACCGCCGCAATCACTTCCAGCAGCACCCGGGCGCGATTGGCCAGCTCGCCACCGTACTCGTCCGTACGCTGGTTGCTGCGGGGGCTGAGGAACTGTGACAGCAGATAGCCATGGGCCGCATGTACCTGGACACCGGTAAATCCCGCCTGTTTTACCGCCGCCGCACAGATACCGAAGCGACGCACAATATCGACGATTTCTTCGCCGGTCAGTGCCACAGGCTGGCCGAACTGGCCTCCCGGAACGCCGAGCTTGACGGCCGAGGGTGCCTTGGGGTGACGATTCACCATCTTCATAGTCTGGCGACCCGCGTGGCTGATCTGGGCCCACAGGTGATTACCGTTACGGGTACCCGCGGCTGCCCACTCGGCCAGCGCCTTGCGCAACTCCGCATCAGGCTCGCGGTCTATCACCACATTGCCCGGACGCTCGAGGTGGTCGGCGTCGATCTGGATATTGCCCGTGAGTAACAGCCCGGCGCCACCGTCGCTCCACAATCCGTAGAGTCGAGCCAGCTCGGGAGTTGGAACCCCCTTCGCGGTCGCGAGACCCTCTGTCATGGCCGCCTTGGCAAGGCGATTCACCAACTGGGCCCCGCAGGGCAAAGCCAGGGTCTGTGCAAGAATGTCACTCATAATCTGTTCCTTGGGACGTGCTCTTTGAAAACGGGATCTCTGCTTGGGCGCGGTGGCCCTGTTATTGTTTTGACAGTGACAGGATAAACCCGGTATCGGGGCTGAACTCCCCGGCCAGCGCCTGCTGGTAGACCCTCTGCGCGGCTCCGGGGCCAAAATCGTATTCGACCCGGATCCAGCTACCGACGAAACCGACAAACTCGCCCCAGACCTGGGCCAACTGTCGCTGGAAAGAACCGGCGCCCCACTCGCCCACCCTTTTTTGAGCCTGTGTGGGTGCGAAAAACATTTGTGGTGCGGGACCGGGCAGCGCGCTGGGCAGGCCCCCGCGCTGTTCCCAGTGGGATGCGCCCACCAGGCAGCTGTAGCGCAGTTGCTCACCGAGTTGCCCGTGCAGCTGGCCCAGCAACTCACCGTTACCCGCAAAATCGACGATGGCGGCGGGCCCGCCATCCAGCCCTTCGAGCTGCTGGTAACTCTTTACCTCGTCGTAACAACCCAGGCCACGAACAAAATCCACGTTGCCCGCCGATGTCAGGCCGACGATACGGTAATCCTGGTTCCGGGACTGACGATTGCGATGCAGCAGATAGGCCATACCCAAAGCCGTCTTGCTCGATGCGCTGGTGAGCACCAGTGTGGTCGCAGCAAAAAAGTCCTTGTCGGCGAAAAAGTCGTCCAGCAGAAACGAGGTGGTGAAGAGAGGGCGTAGCAGCATTTGCAGGTCTTCGGTGTCCGCCGTATACAGGGAATCATGGTGGCAGCGCAGGTACTGGTTGTAGATCAGCGGCAATCCGTTTCGATGCGCTGTAGCGTCAACGAAACTGCCGGCGCTCACCTCGGCCGGGGAAACCACCAGGTGGCTGGTCATCCCGAAAAAGCCGTAGCTGCGCTCCCCCACGCCGATTGCGTCGCAGCGCGATGCTTCCACATCGGCAAAACCCCAGACCGGAATAATGCCCATGCCCGGTTCGCCAGCAGGAAAGAATTCCCAGTAGCGCAGCGCGTCGCCCAGGGCTGCATAGGTAATATTATTGGCGGTGAAGGCAAACTGATCGACCTTCAACAGAACCTCACCCGGCGCCAGGTCATTCGCGCCCGGACAGGGTTGTGTGTCGACCCGTGTGGTCGCCAACTGATTGCGGTCTACCAGAAAACGCGTTGCTTGTATCACCGGATAATCCCCTCTTCAGGCCGCCGGAGTGGCGTCAATAAATGTAGCGACGACCGCCGCGAGTTGCTCGCCCTGGTCTTCCTGCAGAAAATGACCCCCATTGGCGATGGTGGTATGCGCTTGCCCGGCTGCGCCGGGGATCAGCGCCTGCATCAGTTTGTCCCCCCCGGCGGTGATCGGGTCGGAGTCGCTGAAAGCCGTCAAAAAGGGCTTCTGCCATTGTTTCAACAACTCCCAGGCGGCACGGTTGCTGGCGCTTGCGGGGTCGTCCGGGGTCGCAGGCACCAACAGGGGGAACTGACGCGCACCTTGCTTGTAGCTCTCGTCGGGGAAGGGCGCGTCGTAGGCCCGGATCACCTCGGCAGACAGGGCGGTGGTGGTAGCACCGTCAATGATCATGCCCACCGGAAATTCAGGCACTTCCTGGGAAAACTGACGCCACTTTCTGAACGCCTCGCCGGGATCCTGATCGCCGGTAGGCAGGAAGGTGTTAGCGGCCACCACCCGGGCGAAGCGATCGCCGTGTTCGGCCACCAGTCGCAGACCAATCAGGCCACCCCAGTCCTGGCATACCAGGGTGATGCCCCGGAGATCCAGCTGACGTAATACGGCCTCCATCCAGTCGACGTGGCGCTGGTAGGTGTAGTCGTCCCGCCGGCTGGGTTTATCCGACCGGCCAAAGCCCGGCAGGTCGGGGGCGATGACCCGATGCCCCGCGGCCACCAATGGCGGCATCATCTTGCGATAGAGATAACACCAGGAGGGCTCGCCGTGCAAAAGCAATACCGGATTGGCATTGGCGGCCCCCTCGTCCAGATAATGGATGCGCAATTCACCTCCCTCGGTGTCGTCCACCATCAGGTAGTTTGGGGCAAAGTCGAAGCCGGTCAGATTGTCGAAACGGCTGTCCGGCGTTCGCAGGCACTGCATGGGATTCCCTCGTTTATTAGTTTTATATGCCAACTCTGTCGGCCATTGCTCGCTTTTCTCACCGCGAGGTGCCGGGGAGCGGGCATGCCGGCTTGACGGTATCTCACTGACCGCAACCGCCATTTCCGGTTCGGCGGTAGTGTAACAGTTTGACGGACGCGGGAAAGCTCTACGGTTAGGGTGAAACCGGATGACGGCGGCGGAAGCTCCCCCGCCAACCATCCTTATGCTGGACGGCTGAGTTTGTACCGGGTGATCAGAGTTGCGTTCGTATGAATGGCACTTACTGAAGGAGAAATGCATAGGATTTTCAAAGCGCCGCTCCGGGCATCTACCCCGTCAGGACACGCCGTAAACCCGTCCCTGGGGGCTCCGCGCCGAACTGGCCGCAGCCACTCCGGATGGCGTGGACATCTATTTTGAGAACACCGGGGGCCCGGTCCAGAATGCCGTGTACGAGCGAATGAACGCCCACGGGCGGATCGCTGTTTGCGGCATGATTGCCGATTACAATACCAGCGACCCGGCGCCCGGCCCCAACTGGATGAATATCATCCGCAAACGCCTCACCATCCAGGGCTTCACCATGCCGGACCACGTGGAGCAATTCCCGGAGATGGTGCAACAGATCGCGGCCTACTTCCTGGCCGGCCAGCTCAAGTACCGGGCCCATAAGCTGCAGGGCCTGGAAAGTGCTATCGAAGGTATCAACCTGCTGTTCACCGGGGGCAACGAAGGCAAGCTGATGGTGGAGATGTAGTCTTCACCGCCGCGATGGCGCGACAGCCCAGCCGCGGCCTCCCCAGCCTCCCTAAAAGCCCGCCGCCATACGCCACTGTTTGGGCGACAAGCCGAACCAGCGTTTGAAACTGCGTGAAAAAACACTCAGGTCGGCATAGCCCAGCATTTCGGCAACATCGGTCAACCGAAACTGCCGCTCGCGCAGGTAATTCACTGCAAGCGACTGTCGCACCCGCTCCTGGAGTTCCCTGAAACTGGTGCCCTCATTCCCGAGTTTGCGCTGCAGGCTGCGTTCGCTCATTCCCAGGGCAGCGGCGACAGTGGCAGCGCTGCACCGCCGGGACGTCAATAATGAACTCACCAGCGCGCAAACCTGGCCCTGCAGGTCGTCTACCTGGCCGGCGCTCAGGGCAACCCGCATTTCGGTCGACAGGGAAGACAGTGAACTCTCCACCGGCCAATCCAGCACTTCACTGGCAAAGGTCACTCCGTTGATACCCTGGTCGAAGGCCAGGGGTGCACGAAAGTACTCCTGATAAGGCCGCAGATCGTCGGGTGGCGGCAGGTTGAGGTAGACCATCCTGGGCGCCCAGCGGCGTCCACAGAGACGGCGCACGATCTGGCACTGGAGGGCAACCGCCTGGTGCCAGAACTGGCGGGACTCGAGCACTGGTGGGTAATCGGACGCCAGGGTAACGATACCCGTCCCGTGCTCACTTCTTACCCCCACTTCCAGCGACTGTACGCTGTAATGGACGTAGCGCTCAAAGACACCCAGCGCGGCGCGCAGGTCGGGTGTCCCCCCGGCCATGCAGCCGACGGCGCCAAAGATTGCGAGTGATTGATGCTGACTGAGCTCCAGCATCAGCGCACTGCGGCCACTCAGCGCGGCGGCCTCATCAATCACCGCGCAGTGCTTTTCCAGGGGGATGAAATGACTGGGGTTGCGGAGCTCGGCGGGGTCGAGACCGACCCGGTCCAGCACCTGGGAAAAACGATAGCCCAGGGACGCCAGGTAATCGTCCAATCCGGTTAGTAGCCCCGCGCGACACAGCGGCGTCCTGACCATCATTCGCCTCCTCGGTGTCCGGAATTTCCCGGGCCAGTGCGAGATTATCACGGTTTCTTGGCGTAATATGCCAATTTTTGGCGGTTAGTGCAAAGGCTTCGCCGTGAACATCCTTATCATGGTTTGCTTAGCGATGCTTCGTATTTTCGAGGCAACCACCAGTTGCTGCCGCCGAGGCCGAGTTGCTCTCCACGCATGGCGCAGATTATCAAATGGTGGCGGGAAAAATCAAATATTGGGGCGCCCGGAACACTAAGCTGTTTCTGTACTGCAGCGCAATCCAAGCGCGCACCAAACTCAACACCGATACGGAGATTCTTGAAATGACCGACCGAATTTCGAAAAACCTGGATGCGTCTCAAGCGACTGCAAGTGCAGCGGAAAGCACCCCGGCGAAGAAGCCGACCCGGCGAACCAAGGCCGCCAAAGCGGCGCCAAAAAGCAAGCCCGCCGCGAAGCGCAAGGCGCGCGCGAAGAGCGCCAAGGCCGTGGCGAAGCCACAGACCGAGCAAACAAACCTGCCCGCAGAGGGGCTGAATGGTCCCGACCCGGAGCTGATGAAAAAGCAGTCGGGACTCTGGAACACCCTGATGGATCGCTATTTTCGGCTGGATATTTCGGGCTGGGAGAATCTGCCCGACCAACCGTCCCTGCTGATCGGCGTGCACTCCGGTGGTCCCCTCACCATGGATGCCTGGACCGTCGTTATGGCCTGGTGGCGTCAGTTCGGCAAGCAGCGCTCGCTCCACGGTACCGCTCATGACGTGTTGATGAATTCACCGCTGCTCGGCGAGTACTTCCGTCGCCTTGGGACCATCTCGCCTTCCCGGGAAAACATCCTCGCGGCCTTCGAAAAGGGAGACGACGTGATTCTCTGGCCAGGCGGTGAAGTCGATGCCTATCGTACCTGGAAGAAGCGGGACACGGCGGTCCTTGGCGGACGCAAAGGTTTTGTCCGGCTCGCTATTCGTTCCGGTGTGCCAATTGTGCCAGTTGCCACGATCGGCGGCCACGATACCCTGTTCGTGTTGTCAGAGGGCCGCGGGCTGGCGAAAATGCTCAAGCTGAAAGAACGGATGCGCAGCGATGTCGCCCCGATCACACTGAGCTGGCCGTTTGGAGTCACGCTGCACCTGACGCCGTTCCAGCATGTCCCGCTGCCGGCCAAGATCCGCACCCAGTTTCTGGAGCCGATCGATCCGGGCAACGATCCTGCACTGGCAGATGATCAGGAGTACGTAGACTCTCTCTACGACCTGGTCGAGGGCCGCATTCAGGAAGCGATGACCGCGATGGCGAAAAAGCGCAAATTCCCGATTTTCGCCTAGGTGCCTGATTCTCTGCACCGAAATGGCGTAGAGTGAAGGTATAACGTGGCATAGCCACGCCGGCGCGAGCATACGCGTCGGGCCAGTGTGAAGATCACTGCCCCGCGAAGCCGTATGACTCAACTGTCGGATTTACGAGCCCCCGGTTGCCAGCCAGCAATCGGGGGTTTTTGTTACGGGGATAGGACAATCCCTAACCGTCGGTCCGCTATTTCGAAGGCGCGGCCACGCTTCCCTTTGCCGTCGACTTCGCGCCGGCTACCGTCTTTTTCTTCACCGCAGCCTTCTTCTTAACCAGGGTTTTCTTCTTCACGGCAGTCTTTTTACCCGCGGGTGCCTTTTTAGCGGCCGCTGCCTTTTTACGGGCTTTCGCCGGGGAGGCAGCCCTGCCGGCCTTGCCGGCAACTGTCTCCAGTTCCACCAGCGCCTCCTCCAGATGGTCGATGAAACGCTGTACCTGGGGCACTGTCCGGCGACATGCGGTAATGCCAAAATCCACCTGATCGCGGTAGGTCACCAGGGTAATATTGAGCGCCATGCCGTCGATTACAATCGATGCCGGATACATACCCTCGAGTCGCGCTCCGTTCCAGTAAAGCTGCTGGCGAGGCCCGGGAACATTGGAGATGGTCGTACTGTAGGGTGGGAACTTGGCACTCAAGCCCAGCGGCAACAGGATCGCACTGGGAACCTGGGTGATCTGGGCGAACAGGGCGGCATCATTGGGTGCCATGGTAGCCATCAATTCTTTACCAGCCTGAGTCGAAGCCTTGATCGCGCGGAAGCGTTCCAGGGGATCGGCGATACTCGTTGCCAGATCGGCACAGATAGCGGTCACCGCATTGGCCGAATCCAGGTCACCGGCCCGGCGCAGCGACACCGGCACCATTGCCGTCAGCGAGTCCTCGGGGAGGTCGTCCTGACTCAGCATTTGCATCCGCAGGGCGCCGGCGCACATGGCCAGTACGGCGTCGTTGAAAGAACCATCCAGGGCCTTGCCCACCGCCCTTATCCGGGCAAAGGGCCAGGTCTGCGCGACAAAACGCCGGGCACCATCCACCGGGGTATTGATGAAGCTCTTGGGCACGTCGAGCCAGGGCAGGGTCAGGGCATCGGGCTTGCGCCCAATCAACGCGTTGCCGTATTCACCAAGGGCGCCGAGCAGGTGCAGCCGACTGGTAAGATCTCCCCTGAGCCGGGCAATAATACTGCGCCGCGTGTCACCGGCAGACGCATTGTCAGCACGGTGCTGTTCCAGTTCGGCACGGTAGCGCTCCCCCGCCTCTATCGACAGCGGCGAATCATGGGTCCGTGCTTTGGGGTCAGTGGAGTACATACTTTGCACCAGGTGGATGGAGCGGGCACCGTCGATGGCTGCATGGTGGAACTTGGAATACACCGCGAACTTGCGCTCGGGCAGCCCCTCGATGAGGTGCATCTCCCAAAGGGGCCGGTTGCGGTCGAGCAGGGTGCCGTGCAGGCGCGACACCAGCGCAAACAGCTCCCTGAAACGACCCGGCTTGGGGAGTGCCGAGTGGCGAATATGGTAATCGAGATCCAGTGACGGGTCTTCCTCCCAGTACAGCGGGCCGAGTACACCGGCGCGCCCCATTTTCAGGCGATCGCCAAAAGGCTGCTGCAATCGCGTTGTCGATTTCAGGTTATCGGCCAGGCCGTAGAGGAACTCCTGCTCATCGACCCCTTCCGGCAGGGTAAACAGGTGCAGGCCTCCGACATGCATCGGCGTTTCTCGCCGCTCTGCCAACAGGAACGCGGTATCAAGAAAGCTCAGCCGCCTCATCAGTTTCTCCTTTTCATATTTTTCGTTATCGTGTGCGGACGGCCCGACCCTGCCGGGCTACTACTTTGCCCGGTTACCGGGGTGCCCGGGTTATCTCTATGCCGCCGGGTCTCGAGCCGCAGGTGCGGAAAGTCACCTTGCAAACCTTCGACTCCATTAAAAACCAATTGCACCCACCTGACTAGACTTTTAGCAGGACCGCCATTACCATCGAACGATACAGAGATGTTCATTTACAAATAACCTTAAAAATAACGACAAAGGACATCAGCCATGAATCAGGGGCCAAGGCACACACTCCGTACCCTATCGGCTTTCGCCTTACTGCTTGTCACCCCCCTCGCAGCCCAGGGCGAGAAGCACGGTGGCAACATCGAAGCCGGAAAAATCCGCTACTCACCTTACGCTGACAAGGACTACCCCACCGAAGTCTACTTTGGCGACACCCACCACCACACGGCCAACTCCGGAGACGCCTTTATGAACGGCGACCGGCTCGGCCCCGCCGATGCCTATCGCTTTGCCCGGGGTGAGCAGGTAGTGTCGTCCTCCGGAGTACCGGTAAAGCTGTCGCGACCGCTGGATTTCCTGGTGATATCAGATCATGCCGAGGGCCTTGGGGTCATGTACGAGGTCTACAACCAAAACCCGAATTTCATGGCCAACGATACCCTCAAACGCTGGAGCCAAATGATGAAGGCCGGGGGCAAAGAGGCGTCCGACGCGATGAATGAAGTCATCTCCGGGCAGGCCCAGGGAACGCTTCCCGGCGAAGTGACCGACCCGAAGATATCGGGGCCGGTGATGCGCTCGGTTTGGCAGGAATATACCGAGACGGCGGATCAGTTCAACGATCCCGGGCCACTTCACAGCAATCATCGGTTTCGAGTGGACCTCGGTGCCCGGGGGTAACAACCTGCACCGCAACATCCTGTTTCGCGGCGACAAGACCAGGGCCGGCCAGGTGTTGCCGTTTTCAGCCTGGCAGAGCGAGGACCCGGAGCAGCTCTGGGCCTGGATGGCCAACTACGAAAGCAAAACCGGCGGGCAGGTGCTGGCCATTCCCCACAACGGCAACCTGTCCAATGGCCGCATGTTCGAGGCAGTTGATTTTGCGGGCAAGCCCCTGACCCGGGATTACGCCGAGCGCCGGGCACGTTGGGAGGTGCTGCAGGAAACGATGCAAACCAAGGGCAGCAGCGAAACCCATCCCTCTTTGTCACCCAACGATGAGTTCGCGGATTTTGGCATAGCCGGTTGGGAATACGGCAACCTCACCCTGGAGGATGCCCCGGAAACCCCCGAGATGCGCCCCACCATGTATTTGCGTAGTGGCCTGGCCCAGGGATTGGCATGGCAACAGAAACTCGGTGTAAACCCCTTCAAGTTCGGCATGATCGGCGGCACCGATGTGCACAACTCGCTGACCGCTGTCGAGGAAGACAACTTCTTCGGCAAGCACGTGATTCAGGAGCCCAACCCCGAGCGCTGGAAGCACGTCGCCAAAAAAGGCTTCGGAAAAACCCGCTATACCTGGCATTACACGGCCGCCGGCTACGCCGCTGTCTGGGCCCGCGAGAATACCCGCGAGGCGCTGTGGGACGCCATGAAACGCAAGGAAGTCTACGCCACCTCCGGCACCCGCCTGAAGGTGCGCTTTTTTGGCGGCTGGGACTTTAACGAGGGCGACCTGGACACCCGTTACATTGCCGATGTCGGTTACCGCAAGGGCGTTCCCATGGGCGCAGACCTGCCTGCGGCGCCCTCGGCCAAGGTGGCTCCAAGCTTCCTGGTGGCGGCGATGAAAGACCCCCTCAGTGGCAACCTCGATCGTATCCAGATTATCAAGGGATGGGTCGATGCCGAGGGTAAAACCCAGGAGAAAATTTACGATGTCGCCTGGGCCGATGCCAAGAATCGTAAGCCGGGCAAGGACGGAAAATTACCCGCGGTGGGTAACACCGTGGATGTCGCCAACGCCAGCTGGACCGACACTATCGGCGACGCCGACCTCGCCGGCGTCTGGACCGATCCGGATTTCGACCCATCGCAGATGGCATTCTACTACGCCCGGGTGATAGAGATTCCCACCCCGCGCTGGACCGCCTACGATCAGAAGCGTTTTGGCATAAAAATGCCCAGCGAAGTGCCCATGGTGCACCAGGAGCGAGCCTGGACCTCATCGCTGTGGTACAACCCCAGGTAGTTACAAACGCTCCCTAACCCGAATGGCACTTACCTAAGCCGATTCGGGTGTCCATCGGCAGGACCTTCGCCGACAGGGATGTCGGCGCAGAGCCCCCGGGGACGGGATTACGGCGTGGTCTGACGGGGTATATACCCGGAGCGGCGCCTAGAAAATCCTATGCATTGCTCCTTAGGTCAGTGCCATTCTCCCTAACCCGGATACTGCGAAGTCCAGGACAGCGCAGCATCCGGGCTTGCGGTCCGGGGCGTCGGGACCAACCTCCAGCACCTCGCCGCAAATTTCATGGCAAGATACAAGCTGTTGGTCCGATCGCATAAACTCCTGACAGCCCTCTCGTGCCCTCAGGCAGGCCCAGTACTCGCAATGGTGGCGAGCAAGGGTCAGAGCCGCAGACACCGCAGCGAAGCGCTTCTACCCGGACCTGACCGTCGCCCGACCCGGGCTCCGGTAAATCCACTTTCGACAGCTTTGACTTGTTGCAGGTTACCGCCTTCATCCCGTCAACTCCCCTGCATAAAGGACTCGATTTGCTTACCGGCACCGCGTCAGGAAGCCCTTTCCGCCAGCCTCTTCAGGCTCTTGAGATCGCGCTTGAAGATAGTCGAGAGCGCCAACTCCGTGGGCTTCCCAGCCATGGGAATCCAGGAATCGAAGCGAATGGCCCAGCGTACGTTGGTGGTGCCATCTTCGTACTCTGAAACATAGATATCGCCGCGGTGTTTACTGAATGGCGCGCCACTGAGTAAACGATAGGTGTAGTGGCGGTCATCGGGTTCCCAGGCCTCGATCTGCTCGGTGATACGCATTATCCCACCGAAGCCCTTGAGTTCCCGCACACAGCCTGGGCCGTTGGTATCATCGCCCTCCCGCAACACCTTGCCGTCGAAAATCGACCACTCTCCCATCCCGGAATGATTGCTTATAAAATCCCAGACTGTATCGGCGGGCGCGTCGATATCGATATCGATGTCGACGTAGGGCTCCTGGGCAGCAAACCCCGATATATTCCACAACTTCCTGCGTGCAAGTAACATTTCAATACTGAGGCGATGCTTGTCGTTGACGTACATCACCTTCATGATGATGGACTCACTGGGCTTGCCGTTGGGTTTCATCCCATGGCTTGTCGCGTGCTCGAAGGATTGATCGAAATCCCGGGTATCGGCGTAGCCCAGGGCAACATTCATATAGCCCTGATCACAAATGCGATAATCCGGATCCCGGGGTTTGGCCCTGGGCGTCTGATACTGGACCAGCTCGAGCAGGAAGTTTTTCGTCCGCACCACCAGGCTCCTGGCCTTTGCACCTTCCAGGCCCCACATGGCTTCATCCTTCGGCGTGTGAAACCTGTAGCCCTCGACTTCCGACATACCCATGGCATCCACGAAGGTCTCCCTGGCGTCGTCGAGACTGGGTACCGAGACCCGCATGGCGCGCACCAGCGCAGGCACTTCCGGGCGCACGATGTTACCGGCGTCTCCGTCCAGAGTGGCGATGGGGTCGGCTTCCAGCACTTCGAACCAATTGCCATCGATATCCTGCATACAGGCACGGCGCTCGCCGTCCTTGCCATGTACAAGCGGCTTAGCGGCACCTGTGTGGCGACCGACCTGGGTCAGGGTATGATCAAAGTCGTCGACGACAATCGAGATCATGTTATAGCCGATATCGGCGGGGCTCCAGTCGCTGGGCCTGTCCTTGGAAGTCGGATTGAGGAATTTGAAAAACTCCAATTGGAAATAGTCCTGCTTGTCGATCAGCCAGCGACAGTCCTCCCAGGCGCTGGGAATGCCCTGCACCTGGGTCGTCACCGGGGGCGTAAACAGCATGCGCCCCGACTTTACGAAGCCGAAAACCCTGTGGTACCAATCCCTCAGGGCGGGCGCATCCTTGGAACAGAACGCAACCTGGCACAGGTGTTTTTCAGACATGGATCATCTCCCTTGTATTCGTTCAACATGCTTGCTTCGTGACTTTGCCGTTGCTGCACCGCCGACCGGCAGGTAGATTTGGAACTACCGTCTCCCAATACCCACACACAGGGCACTCCGACACACGGAGTTGAAAAAAGCGACTTTGAACAGGCCCGAAAAATGGCGGCTGTTAGACCATCGCTCGCACTATGGGTCATGATTGCAAAATACGCCGCCGGGAACACAGCACACCCCCGAAAAAATCTTGCCTGCCGTACCTGGCTTCCCCAAGCCTTATTATTTACAGTGCCGTTTTTTATAGCCCAGAGCGCCTGCGTGTGTCATTGCCCGTAGCGTCAGTCAGCAACCGACCCTGTCGAGGCCTGGCCGCTGGAATCAGTCTTGGTTTGGCGCGATTTACTGCGCTTCTTGCCCGGATTCGCCTTCGTCTTTTTCCCCCGGGCGCCCGAGGGCTGCGTGGCCACTGCGCGTTTCTTTGCTCTTTCCCGGCCCGCCGAGGAAGTAATCCCCAGAGCCCTCTCCAGTTCGGCCAGCGACTCTTCCAGGTAATCGATAAAGCGCTGCGCCTGGGGCAGTGAACGGCGACAGGCAGTGATGCCGAAATCGAGCTGATCGTGGTAACTCACCAGGGTAATGTTGAGAGCAACACCATCAACCACGATACTGGCCGGGTAAATGCCATTGAGTGTCGCGCCATTCCAGTACATTTTATGACGCGGGCCCGGCACGTTGGATATCGTTGTACTGATGGGCGGAAACCGGGTGATCAGACCCAGTGGATACACCAGCAGCGCGGGCGTCTGAACCAGCACATTGAGCAGCATCGCTTCGCGGGCAGAAAGATTATCGTACAGTGATTTCCCCGCCCTCATCGAAGCCTGAATGGCGACGAAGCGGTCGACGGGATCTGCGATATTGGTGGCCAGGTCAGCGCTGATGGCGCCCACCGCATTGCCCGAATCCAGGTCGCCGGGCTTGCGCAGGGAGATCGGTACCATGGCCTTCAGGGACTCGTCGGGCAGCCCGTTTTGACTCTCCAGTTGCCGGCGCAACGCCCCCGCGCACATCGCCAGCACGGCATCGTTCAGGGTACCGTCCAGGGCTTTACCCACCGCCTTGATCCGGGCGAAATCAAACGACTGTGCAACGAAGCGACGGGCGCCGTCAATGCGGGTATTGATGGGGCTGGGGGGCACCTTGAACCAGGGTACCTGCAAGGCGTCGCCGCGCCCCTGGAGGGCCCAGGTGCGAGCGACTCGCCCCAGAGCCCGGGCCAGTTGAGCGCTGCTGTCAAACTGTTTCTTGAGAGCATTGGCGACGTTCTCGATCTCTGAAACATCCGGCGGTTCTATCAACTGCTGCTGTGACTGCAGCGCCTTGCGGTAGCGCTCTCCGGCTTCCAGCGACAGGGGCGAGTCGTTGATGCGCTCGTCGGGATCGCTGGAAAACATACTCTGGATAAGACTGACTGCCCGGATTCCGTCCACCGCCGCATGGTGGAACTTTGAATACACAGCAAACTGGCGGTTCTGCAGACCCTCAATCAAATTCAACTCCCACAGTGGCCGGTTGCGGTCCATCAGCGTCCCGTGGAGCCGAGACACCAGGGAGAACAGCTCGCGGTAGCGGCCCGGTTTGGGCAGTGCTCCGTGGCGTATGTGGTAGTCGAGGTCCAGGGAGGCATCCTCCTTCCAGGAAACCGGCCCGAGGATGCCCGTCCGACCAATCTTGAGACGCATGCTGAAGGGGTGTTGAAACGAATTCGCAAGCCGCATGTTATCCGCGAGGTTGTGCAAAAACTCCTGCTCGTCGACGCCATCGGGAAGCGTGAATAGATTCAGGCCCCCGACATGCATGGGTGACTCGCGACGCTCTGCAAGCAGAAATAGTTTGTCGGCAGGACTGAGCAGCTTCATGGTTTTCTTCGCTCTTATCGTTTTTTTAGTGGCAGCGCTATGACACTGAGAAGCCATCTTACAACATACTACGATCTTGGAACACAATCTAACGTGAACGTTACGATCACGGAAAACCGGGAGCTGATGGCTGGAGAAGCCGAAAGCATATCGGTAAGCTGTCACCGTGGGGAACCTCTGGATGTGTTTCACCGAGGTCCGGGATCGCCCCACCACCACACCGAACTCGGAGCCGAAAGCGCCATGAGCATACGTGTCGAAGTGCGGGACCGCGTCACCACCATCATCATTGACAGGCCGGAGGTTCGCAATGCCATAGACGGCGCGACCGCCACCCGGTTGGCCACGGCGTTTCGCAACTTCGAAGCGGATGCCGAAGCCGATGTTGCAGTGCTGTACGGTGAGCACGGCGTATTCTGCGCCGGTGCAGACCTGAAGGCCGTGGCCAGTGGCGCAGCGGGGTTTCACCTCGGTCCGGAAGGTGATGGCCCACTGGGCCCCACCCGCATGCGCTTCAGCAAGCCGGTGATCGCCGCCGTCGCCGGCCATGCGGTCGCGGGTGGGCTGGAACTGGCCCTGATGTGCGATCTCCGCGTAGCCGAGCAAAGCGCCGTTTTCGGGGTTTTCTGTCGGCGCTGGGGAGTGCCCCTGATCGATGGCGGCACTATTCGCCTGCCCCGCCTCATTGGCCACAGCCGGGCAATGGATATGATCCTCACCGGGAGACCGGTGAGTGCCGAGGAAGCGCTGGAGATGGGCCTGGCCAACCGGCTGGTGGCTGACGGCAGCAGTCGCGAGCAGGCCGAGAAACTGGCCAGGGAGATCAGCCGTTTTCCCCAGCAATGCCTTCGCCACGACCGGCTCAGCGCCTACCAGCAATGGGATCTGGATATCGAAGCAGCGACGGTGAACGAATATCACCACGGCAAAACCGTGATCGATTCTCAGGAAACCCGGCTGGGCGCAACCCGGTTTAGTCAGGGTGCCGGCCGCCACGGGGCCTTCCCCGGGGATGAAACTCGCTGAACACAGCAGTGGAAGGGGCAGAAAAACGCCTCTACAGCACCGGTCTGGCCGGCTTGATGGTGGTGCTGGGTGTCAGAACAGGGCCGCCTGCTGCGGTAGCGGCCAGGGTGCCAGTTCCGGCAGGGTTGGAACGCGCTGTTTCAGGGCCCGGTAAAAATCCCGGGCAAATGCCGGGCAATGCTGGTTGTTGGGGCAGTGCATCATAAAGTAAACCCGGCTGCCGGCCGCCAGGTAGGCTGCGCAGCGCTCGACCCATTGCGCCAGGTAGCGTTCGTTGTAGCGCGAATCCGGGTGCAGCACGACCCTGGCGTAGACGAGACCGTTGTAGACACCATCGAGTAGCGGCACATCGGGCTTTTTGTGCCGGGCCGCGAGTATTTCCGGATGCGCCGCATCGTGGTGATAAATGGGCCGGCTGTCGAACATGACCCGCCCGGCCCCGGTGTGCTCAAGCAGGGGCTCAACCCGTTCGGGGCGGCTGAAAAACGCCGGATGGCGCAACTCCAGCGCGTAACGGTAACCCTGTGGCAGGCGTTCAAGGAGCCGCCCCAGCGCCGGCAGCTCAGCGGGGCCCACGCTGGCGGGGCACTGCACCAGAAACGGGCCCAGCTTATCCTCCAGGGTTGCCAGCACGCTAAAAAAACGTGCCATATCCTCCCGGTCGGGATGCCTGTTGTGGGTCACAGTGCGGGGCAACTTGAAACTGAATCTGAAGTGGGCTCCGGCAACAGCCTCACGCCAACGCGCAACAGTGCTGGCATCGGGTACCCGGTAAAAGGTGGTATTGCCCTCCACCGTGTTGAAAACCTGCGCGTAGTGCTCCAGCGCGGAACCCCCCGCCGGAAAATACTTCCCCGCCCAGCCCGGGTAAGCCCAGGCCGGCAGCCCCAGGAAGAACGCCGCGCCAGGTCTCAATGTGCGCGAGCCGCTGCATACTGTTGCAGGACTTCCAGCGGGATGAGCTCAAGGACCGATGCCTCGCAGGATTCGAGAAGGACGCTGGGAGCTACCCCTGCCTCGTGAGCTTCCAGCCAGCGTAGTGCACACAGACACCAGCGGTCGCCGGGCTTGAGCCCCGGAAAATCGAACTCCGGACGCGGGCTCGACAGATCGTTACCACGCTCCCGCGAAAAAGTCAGGAACGCCGCGGTGACTTCGGCACAAATGGTATGGCGCCCATGGTCCCGAGCCTCGGTGCGGCAAAAGCCGTCGCGATAAAAGCCCGTTTTCGGTGAATGGCAGCAGGCCACCAGGGGCTGCCCCAATACGTTCAGGCTGACACTGTTCATGGTATCGATTCCCGTAAAGTTGATTAAGCAACCACGGTTGCAAAGGAGACGTGTACGCTGGCCGACAGGTCGACCGGTCGATGCTACCCCTTTTGCCGGCACCAGGTGGCCCGGCAACTTATATACCGCTCCTCGTCAGCGCCGGATGAGTCCCATTGCCTCCCCGGGGGGGGGGCGTGGCAATCATGGCACTCGCATGAACAGTGACCTGGTCATCAATAAACGGCTACCAGCGTGAAACCTGGGCGGCGTTGGTACAAACGGGGCTGACATACCTTCCACCCGCATGGGACGCTGGCCAGTGAAGAACGGCAGCCAGGGCAACCGGCAGCGGACCCCATTGCGCAGGCCGACTTGCGTGATCACCTCCCCGTCCAGTACTCTCGACAGTATCATACCGAATCAAGCAGCCCCATCCAGGAGCGTCAGGCCGGAGAGAGTCAATATGAGCAATGACCCGCATATCAAGGCTTCTGATCCTCTCGCCTACGGCCGCCTCGGCCTGAGCGGATTCAACCTCGTTGTCGACCTGGTGGAGTCGATGCACGCGACCATCGCCCGACGCGCCTCACCCTTCCATCGTATTCGCGACGACCGGCGAACCGCTGGTATTACGCGCCTGGTGTACCAATCCGTTCGCGCCCTGCCCTATGCCATGACCCGCGGTATCGATGCGGCGCTGCCGCCGCTCACCAGGATTGCTGATCAGCAGTCTTCCTCTGCCCAGCGCGATGCCGTCGTTGCCTATATCAACGGCGTGGTTGGCGATCATCTCGAGGCGACCGGCAACCCGCTGGCGACTCCCATGACGTTTCGCAGCCGCGGCAAGCCACTCACGCTGGATCGTGACGCCATTTCCCAGGCGATACCCGCAGCCAAGGGCAAGCTGCTGTTGCTCATTCACGGCCTGTGTATGAACGATCTGCAGTGGAACCGCAGGGGCCATGATCACGGTGTTGCGCTGGGCCGGGAGCTTGACCTCACCGAGCTTCACCTGCACTACAATACCGGGCGCCACATCTCGACCAACGGCGCAGAGCTTGCCGACCGGATCGAGCAATTAGTGCAGCAGTGGCCAACCACCATCACCGAATTGAATATCGTGGCGCACAGCATGGGCGGCCTGGTGTCTCGCAGCGCCCTGCACTATGGGAAGCAGAATAAACATCAATGGCCCGCCAGGCTGCGCAAGCTGGTATTCCTGGGCACACCCCACCATGGCTCACCCCTGGAGCGCGGCGGCAATCGGCTGGACCGCGCCCTTGAGATCTCGCCCTATACTGCTCCGTTTACCGCCCTGGGCGGCATACGCAGTGCCGGTATCACCGACCTGCGCTACGGCTACCTGGTGGAGGGTGATTGGAAAGTCAGCAGGAGCAATCGCAAACAGCGGCGCCGCACCCGCGGTGGCGATAACCGCCGGCCCATGCCTTTACCGACGGGAATCGAATACTACGCCCTCGCCGCCAGCCGGGCCCAGGGGAAAAACAAGCTCGCCGATGCCGTCGTCGGCGATGGTCTGGTGCCGGTGGCCAGCGCCCTTGGGGAGCATAGCAACCCGGCGCTACGGCTCGGCATACCCGATGAGAACAAGGCGATTGTTTACCGTCAGGGGCACTTCGACCTGCTCGGCGCGGCGGTCTACAAGCAAGTGTACCAATGGCTGTCGAGCTGACCCAAAGGCAACACGGACAAGCCGATTAGCCGCCCTACGCGACAATAACAAATTCGCCGAAAAGGCGATTGCCGAATCGATGAGACATGGCGGTTAGCTCGAATGGCACTGACTTAAGCCGATTCGGGTGTCTACCTCGGCAGGACCTTCGCCGACAGGGATGTCGGCGCAGAGCCCCCAGGGACGGGTTTACGGCGTGTCCTGACGGGGTGGATGCCCGGAGCGGCGCTTTGAAAATCCTATGCATGTCTCCTTAACTAGGTGCCATTCCGGTTAGCTCCCATTGCAGCCTGGAACGGAGGCGCATGCTCGCGCCGAACCAGCGTCTACACCGCTTACCCTCGGCAGCACACGGTGTTGGCACAACCCCGGCGCGGTCTCCCGGGCCGCGGTTAGGCCTGGAGCTTTTCCAGCAGTGCTTTGGCCGCCGCTTCGGAGGAAGCCGGATTCTGCCCGGTGACCAGGTTACCGTCGACCACCACGTGGGGCTGCCAATCGTCGGCGCAGGAGTACTGTCCCCCAAGCGCCTTGAGCTGGTCTTCCACCAGAAACGGCACCACATCAGTTAGCGCGACGGCGGCTTCTTCGCTGTTGCTGAACCCGGTAACGGACTTGCCCGCCACCAGCGGTTGCCCGTCGGGACTGCGCGCCTGGTTCAGGACTGCACTGGCGTGACACACCGCCGCCACCGGCTTGCCTGCACCATGGAGTGCTTCTATCAGCGCAATCGAAGCCGCATCCTGCGTCAAATCCCACAGTGGGCCGTGGCCGCCGGGATAGAAAACGGCGTCAAAGTCCCCGGCGGAGACAGCGCTTAGCGGCAGGGTATTGGCCAGGGCTTCCCGGGCCTCGGCATCGGCCTTAAAACGCTCGGTGGCCTCGGTCTGAAAGCCAGGCTCATCACTTTTGGGGTCCAGCGGGGGCTGCCCGCCGGCGGGAGATGCGAGGGTTATATCAGCACCGGCATCTCTGAGCACGTAGTAGGGAGCCGCAAATTCCTCCAGCCAGAAACCGGTTTTTTCGCCAGTGTTTCCCAACTGCCCATGGGAAGTCAAAACCATCAGTATTTTCATTGGCTTTTTCCAAATAGTGAAATCAAAGAAAGACTGGCCACAGTGATCCAACCGAACCCGCAGACGAAGTTTGGGTGCTCAGTCGACGATCGGACAACAGAACGCTGATCGCACGGACTCCACCGGGGTGCCCGTGGGATCAGCGCGAGAGCATTTGCATCAGGGCATCCCAACTGCGGCGGTCGGCATCGGCATCGTAAGCCAGCGGAAGCTCGTACTGCTCGCCTCTTTTAGTGGCACCGGGATTGGTGAAGCTATGGACCACGCCGGGGAAAGTGAGCAGCTCAAGATCCACCCCGGCATCGCTCATTTCCTTGACGAAGTCAGCCACCTGCTGGGGAGGTATCATGGGATCGGCGCCACCGGTAGCTACCAGGACCCGGGCTTTGACCTTGCCAGCCGCAGCGGGCGCCGCAGCTCCAAGACTACCGTGAAAACTGGCGACACCCGCCAGGTCTGCCCCCATTCTCGCCTGGTTAAGCACCACGGCACCGCCAAAACAATAGCCGATACCATAGATTCGCGCCGGGTCGACAATGGCCTGCTTTTCCAGCACCCCGCGCGCCGCAGAGAACCTGGCGCTCATCAACTCGGGCTTTGCCAGTGCGGCCTCCATGAAGGCCTTGGCGTCTTTCGGGTGCCCGGCTACCTTGCCGTGCCCGTACATATCAACCGCAACCGCCGCGTAACCCGCTTGCGCGAGTTGCTGGGCCCTTGAGCGCGCGTAATCATCCATGCCCCACCACTCGTGGACTACGATGACACCCGCTGTGGGTGACGTTACCGCGTCGTCGTAGTAAAGAACCGCACTGCCCAGACCATCGTCAAAGGCAATTTTTTGTTCCACGATCGCCGCCTGCACACCGCCTGCCAGTAACAGCATCAGCAGCAACCCGCTTAAGTGCCTCATTGTGTACCTCCCAGTATGCCGAACCACACCGCGGCAAAACCGTTGCTGGCCGCCGCCCGAACTCAGGCCAGCTTGAATGGCAAGCTACGCAGACGCTGGCCGGTCGCCGCAAAGATCGCGTTACCGATGGCCGCCGCAATCGGCGGTACGCCCACTTCCCCGACCCCGGTTGGCGGGTTATCGGTTTCCACGATGAGCACCTCAATCTCCGGCGCTTCGCTCATCCTCACGACCTGGTAGTCGTGGAAGTTGCTTTGCGTCACCCTGCCATCGACCACACCTATATCGCCATACAGCGCTGCGCTCATGCCGAAGATAATACCGCTCTCAATCTGGGATCGGATCATGTCAGGATTGACCGCCAGGCCGCAATCCACCGCACACGTCACCTTGTGTATCCTGAGTTGCCCGTGCTCCACCGATATCTCGGCAATCTGGGCAACGGCAGCGTCAAAGGACGTGTGCGCGGCGATACCGTGAAAACGCCCTTTCGGCAACTCAGCCCCCCAGGCGGCGGCCTCGGCCACCATTTGCAGAGCCTTGTTCAGGCGCGGGTTATCGCCGGTGTGGTCAAGTCGCCACTGCAATGGGTCGACGTCAACCGAATGGGCAATTTCGTCGATAAAGCTTTCCTTGAAGAACCCGCTGTAGGAATGCCCCACTGAGCGCAGGAAGCCAACCCGCAAGCCGGGGTCGACAGTAACGTGACGCACTTCGGTATTCGCCACGTCGTAGTCTTCAACCAGGCCCTCGACACTGTAGGGGTCCACCACGATGCCATCGAACAGCCGGTACCCTTTCTTGCCCAACCAGGTCGACATACCGTGGGGCAGGAACTCCGGTAGCATAACACCCAGGGCGACATTCAGCGCGCCGGGGAGTATGTTGGGCCCTGCTCGGGTAACCGTCCAGGTCTGCAACTCGCCGTTACCGTCCAGGCCGGCTTCGTAGCGCACGAAGGACGCCGGGCGGTAGATATCGTGCCTGAGATCGTCCTCGCGGCTCCACAGCAACTGCACGGGTAGCTCTGCCTCCCTGGCAATCGCCGTTGCTTCGGCGACGTAGTCCATTCCCATCCGCCGGCCAAAACCTCCGCCCAGAAAGCACGGGTGTATCGTCACGCGCTCTTTTTTCACCCCACCGTAGTGGGAGGCAATCGCCTGGGCCACCTCGATAAACTGGTTACCGACCCAGACGTCACAAGCCCCGTCTTCGATTCGTACGGTGCAGCTCATGGGTTCCATGGTGGCGTGGGCAATATAGGGCGCCCAGTATTCAGCCGAGATCTTGCTGGCGGCGCCATCCAGCGCCTCGGCTCCCTTGCCCTCTTTGCTTGCCTTGTCGCTCTTCCCGGTTTCCACGGCCATTTTGAACTGGGCCTGAGCCTTATCGCTGGAGAATTTCTGCAGTTCTTCGGGCAGCTCCCAGTCAATATCGAGTCGCCCCGCTGCCTGCTGCGCCTGCCAGTGGGAGTCGCCGACCACCGCCACGCCGTTGAAGATCTCGACCACCTTCTTCACCCCGGGCATGGCCTCGGCGGCCTTTGCATCGAAACGTTTTACCAGGCCGCCATGCACCGGACACCGCACCAGCACCGCGTGATGCAGGTTGGGAATGTCGACGTCGATGCCGAATTCGGCGGTGCCAGTGGATTTTGCCAATCCATCGAGGCGCGGCCGCTGCTCACCAATCACGGTAAACTCCGCGGGTTCTTTCAGCGGCGTTTTGCTGGCGGGCACAAGACTTGCCGCGGTTTCGGCAAAATCCCCGTAGGCATAGCTCTGCCCCTGCCAGGATACCTGGCCGTCGCGCATTTCCAGATCACCGGCCTGCGCTCCCAGCTGCTTGGCTGCCGCTGCCCTGATGGTCTCCCGGGCGTCCGCACCCAGTTGTCGCACCGGCAGGTAACTGGCCTTGATGCTGGTGCTGGCCCCGGTACCCTGGGCCTTGAATTCAGGGTTTTTGAAGTCCTTGTGAACACCGGCGTGATGCACAGTAATCGCTTCGGGAGCCACTCCCAGCTCCTCCGCCACCAGCGTGGCGAGGCCGGTCATGGTGCCCTGCCCCATCTCGGTGTAGGGCTGGTAAAAGTTAATCACGTTGTCGGCCGTAATCTGTAGCCAGACACTGGGCGAGAAGCTATTATCGCTTGCCAGCGGGCTTTCGCCAGAGTCGCCCCCGCAGCCGCTGAGCGGCAACCCCAGCACCAGGCCGCCGCTACCGATGCCGAGTAGTTTGATAAAGTCCCTGCGTGACGCGTCCTGTAGTTTCATGACTGCACCTCCTTCTGACCAACCGGCTGTTGGATCTGCACCGCAAGGTTCAGCCTTTTCGCCGCCGACTTGATGGCTTTCCTGATATCGCCGTAGCTACCACATCGGCAAATATTGCCGCTCATGGCCGCGTTGATCGCTGCGTCGTCCGGATCAGGGTTTCGCGCCAGTAATGCGCTGGCCGACATCAACTGGCCAGACTGGCAGTAACCGCACTGGGGTACGCTGTGCTCCACCCAGGCCTCCTGCAGGGGGTGCAGGTCATCGGGCGTACCCAGGCCCTCTATGGTAGTAATCTTGCGCCCGGCAACGGCAGAAACAGGCAGGATGCAGGTGCGCACCGACTCGCCGTCAAGGTGCATGCTGCAGGCGCCACACAGGCCCATTCCACAGCCAAACTTGGACCCCTTGAGCTTCAAATGATCACGCACAACCCAGAGCAGTGGCATCTCCGGCGGCACGTCGATTTCTACGGGCTCGTCATTCAGGATAAACTTGATCATGTTGTCACGTTCCTCTCAGTTGTTCTGCTTGCCGGTTTTTCGGGGCTTCTACTTATGTGTTTTCATTAACTCAGCCGGGAGCTACGCCGGCCATCGAGGCAACCCCAGCGAGCAAGCGAAGGGCTGCGGGAAACCGGAGCCCTGCTTGCGACCGTCTTTATACTACGGAGCAGGTTCCTGACTCGGCCCATCGATATGCGCTGTAGCGCCGCCGTCATAGTAACCCGATTGGGGACTAAATCAACTGCCTCCACCGTCTGAAAGCAGCGCCATGGGCAACAGGCAAGCAGCATGGGGCGAGACACAGGGCCGGGCACAATGCCCCGGGCCAGCTCGACTTTTCGCTGCCGATCAAGTACTATTCGCGCCCTTTCAAAAGCTTATCGCTCTCCAGCCAGGATTACTCCGTGATTTCCACCGCTAATGTCACCATGCAGTTTGGCGCAAAGCCCCTGTTCGAGAATATTTCCGTCAAGTTCGGCAACGGCAATCGCTACGGCCTGATCGGCGCCAATGGCTGCGGCAAAACCACCTTCATGAAAATCCTCGATGGGAGTCTCGCGCCCACCTCGGGCAATGTTTCCATTACCCCCAACGAGCGTATCGGCAAGTTGCAGCAGGATCAGTTCGCGTTCGAAAACTACAGCGTGGTCGATACGGTGATCATGGGCCACGCAGAGCTTTGGCAAATCAAGCAGGAGCGCGACCGCATCTACGCCCTGCCGGAAATGTCGGAGGCCGACGGCATGGCGGTTGCGGAACTCGAAACCCTGTTCGCAGAGATGGATGGCTACAGTGCGGAAAGCCGGGCCGGGGAAATACTGCTGGGTGCCGGCATCGACCAGGCGCTGCATTACGGCCCGATGAGCGAAGTCGCACCGGGCTGGAAGCTGCGGGTTCTGCTGGCTCAGGCGCTGTTTTCCGACCCCGACATACTACTGCTGGACGAACCTACCAATAACCTCGACATCAATACCATTCGCTGGCTCGAGGGCGTGTTGAACGAACGCAAAAGCACCATGGTGATCATTTCCCACGACCGCCACTTCCTCAATGCCGTGTGTACCCACATGGCGGATATCGATTATGGCGAGCTGCGGGTCTATCCGGGCAATTACGACGACTTCATGACGGCGTCGACCCAGGCCCGGGAACGGCTGCAATCCGAGAACGCGAAAAAGAGTGCCCAGATCGCCGACCTGCAACAGTTTGTCAGCCGTTTTTCCGCCAATGCGTCCAAGGCCAAGCAGGCCACCTCACGGGCGCGACAGATCGAAAAAATCAAGCTTGATGATATCGTGGCCTCCAGCCGGGTCAGCCCTTATATTCGTTTCAAGCAGAGCAAGAAACTGCATCGCCAGGCGCTGATCCTCGAGCAGGTCGGCCACGGATTTGACGGCGAGACCCTGTTCACCCGGGGCGACCTGATCCTGGACGCGGGCAGTCGGCTTGCCATCATTGGCGAAAACGGTGCCGGCAAAACCACCCTGCTGCGCTGCCTGATGGGCCAGTTGTCAGCGCAAAGCGGGCTGATCAAGTGGTCGGAGAACGCCAGCCTCGGCTACTGCCCCCAGGATGCAAGCGAGGATTTCAACTGTTCGCTCAGTCTGTTTGACTGGATGAGCCAATGGCGCAAGCCCAGCCATGATGACCAGATCGTGCGCGCGACCCTGGGGCGCCTGCTGTTCTCCGCGGATGACTTCAACAAGCCGGTCAGGGTTTGCTCCGGGGGTGAGAAAAACCGCCTGCTGTTCGGCAAACTGATGATGCGCGAAGACAATGTGCTGCTGCTGGACGAACCCACCAATCACCTCGACATGGAAGCGATCGAGGCACTCAACCTGGCGCTGGAGCACTATGAGGGTACGCTGCTATTCGTCAGCCACGACCGGGAATTCGTCTCGTCACTGGCCAACCGGATTATCGAGATCAAGGACGGCCAACTGATCGACTTTCGCGGCAACTATGAGGAATACCTGGCCAGCCAGCAGCGCGAAGATGACAGGCTTGCCAACGCAGGGTGAAGTGCGGCGCGCGAAAAATGTGAATCCCATGATGCAGAACAATAATTTGTAACCGACTGTTCTAGAGCGACCAATTGCTGACGTTTATACTTGGAAACCGGGATCGTGCCACGGGATCAAGAGAAAACCATGCAAAAGCTCAACTTTCAGGATGCATCGTTCCTGCGCGCCGAGGTGGGCGAACGGCCTTTCCACGTTGCCGGACTGCTGATTTTCTCCAAGCCCGCCAATGCGCCTGCCAACTATCTGCGCAAGCTGGAACCCCTGATCACCGAGAGCGTGATGGGTTCGAGCCCCATTTTCTCGCGCAAGCTGAAGGATGCCCATGACCTGCGCAATCCCGCCTGGGTCGAAGAGGACAAGCTCGATAAGCGCTATCATTTTCGCCACTATTCCCTGCCCCACGGCGGCACCATGAACGACCTGATGGAGTTGCTGGCACTTGCCCACCAGCCGGTGCTGGATCGAACACGCCCGCTGTGGGAATACCACCTGGTCGACGGCTTGCCCCGCAACCGCTTCGCCGTCTACTGCAAAATACACCACGCCCTGGTGGACGGCGTAAGCGGTATCGCCCTGATGAGCAAGCAACTCCAGTGCGAGGCGATCTCCATCACCCGCTTGCGCAGACTGCACGCCGACACCCACCCCGAGGAACTCCCCGACAAGAAGTCCAGCGGCTGGTTCAGGCAACTGGAGCAAAGCCTTGGCGGTCTCTGGGACCAGGCCCGGGCGATACCGGAGGTAGCCTCCCAGGTTATGCATATGGGCCTGAGTTCAGACGGCGGCGACAAGGCACTGCCACCACTGCCCTTTACCGCGCCGCCGAGCATTCTCAACCTGGACAAGGGAGCGCGCCGCAAATTCATCACCCTGGACCTGCCCCTCAACAAAATGCGCGCCATTGGCCATAGCGCCGGTGGCACCATCAACGATGCACTGATCGCGGTGCTTGGTGGTGCGGTGAGAAGCTTTCTGCTCGGTCAGAAAAAGTTGCCCAGGGCATCCCTGGTGGGAGCCATGCCGATATCGGTCAAGACCGCGGGAAACAAGGGCAACAAACTGAGCATGTTGATGGTGCCCCTGGCCAGCAATATCGCCGATCCGCAAAAGCGCTTGCAACGCATCGTCAAGGTTACGCAACACGCCAAGCAGGGCTTGCAGGGCATGAGCGCCACCGGGCTACAGGACATGTTCAACCTGATCATGATGCCGGTGATGGCACTGAGCGCGGCGCATATGTCGGACAAGGTCCGGCCGGTCGCCAATATGGTGGTATCCAATGTCCCGGGACCGAAAAACACCCAGTACCTGGCCGATGCCAAACTCGAAGCAATATACCCCATCTCGCTGCTCACCGAGGCGGCCGGTTTCAATTTCACCGCCATCAGCTATCGCAACAAGCTCTGCATCGGCATTCTGGCCTGCCCGGATGGCATGGAGGGGATCGATACTTTCAAAGATTGCCTCCAGGAGTCCTACCGCGCGCTGCACGAGTTAACCCGTTAACCCAGCGCTCATTTAATATGAGCGCAAAAAAGAGGTTATCAATGCGTAAAATCAAGGACATTCTGCGGCTTCGTCATGAGGCTGGTTTAAGCTACCGGGGTATATCCGAGGCACTCAACATCGGCTACGGCACCGTGGTCGAGTACCTGAATCGAGCGAGGCAAGCCGGGCTCGACTGGCCCATTCCTGCCGACCTGGATGAACGCGATCTGGATCGCATGTTGTTCCCGACACAGCCACCCACCGGGCAGCGGCGCTTTACTGAACCCGACTTCCCCTTCGTGCACCAGTCTCTCAAACATAAGTGCGTTACCAAGCAACTGTTGTGGCAAGAGTACCGTCAGCGGCACCCGGACGACGGTTACAGCTACGCCCAGTTCTGCCATCGTTACCTGGAGTGGCTGGGCTGCCAGCAACGTAGCATGCGGCAGATTCACCGCGCCGGTGAAAAGCTGTTTGTGGACTACTGTGGGCCAACAATGTCAGTAGTCAATCCTGATACCGGCGAGGTGCGCCAGGCCCAAGTGTTTGTCGCCGTGCTCGGCGCATCCAACTACACCTTCGCCTGTGCCAGTTGGAGCCAGAAGCAGGCTGACTGGCTGAATGCCCATGTGCAGGCCTTTGAGTTTTTCGGCGGCGTACCGGCTATCGTCGTGCCAGATTATGTACCCGGGAACATAATCCGGCTTATGTGACCAATCCCATTATGTGGCCAAAGGTCTGCTCGGCTCACAAACATCAGCGGTGGATCGCGACCACATGGACACATGTGCGGCCCATTTTGTTCGGTACCGCCGGTGGGTATGATCACCGTGGTGTAACCGGCAGCGGTTGCTTGCTTCACTTCCTGCCAGGTCAGTTCTTCCAGGTATACTTCCCTGCTGACCTCGGGCAGTGTCGATGTAAAAGAGGAGTTCATAAGTACAAGAGACGATAGAACGCCTGCAAACATGGCGAGGGTTCCTAACTGCCTGCTCTGACCGGCCATTCCTGCTGAAAACAAGCGTCTAGCCCGGGTGAAGGGCAACCAGTAAAATTTCAGAACGCTGTCCAGGCGAAAACCCTCTTCCTCGTCGATTCCAAGCCGAAAACTCTCTTTCTCTTTCGGGACATACAGGGTACCCGCAATTTTATCCCAGAATGCAAAGATGAGACCGAGATTCTTGTCGCGGTGACCCATTTCCTTGCTATGGTGTATCTGGTGTTGCGCAGGGCTGATCAGTACCTGGCTCAGTATAGGGCCGTAACTCAGCCATATGTGTGAGTGCCGAAGGTTGTAAGCCATGAGGTAGAACAGGAAAACGAACAGGTTGACACCCAGTATGTTCAATACCAAGCCTTCGCCGCCGGCGAGGTATTGGTAGATGCCGTTGGCGCAACCCACAAGTAGTCCCGAGAGCCCGATCGTCAGCAGATTGTCCACGGGGTGCATCCGGTATAGCGTCAGCGGGTTAAGTACTTCGGCTGAATGGTGGACCTTGTGAAACTCCCACAGGACCGGGATCCTGTGTTGCATCAGGTGACCGATAAATATACCCAGATCCATTGCCATGGCTACAATCAGGGAAAATAGCAACATAATCCAAACACTGTCTGTCGGTAGCGCGCCAGCACCTGCCAGAAAATGCTGGTCTAGAGTGGATTTTACCCAACCGCTCATCACCAGATTGCTACCCACGAACAAGGGTAAAACGAACATAGATTGAAATACAGCGTTGACGTAAAAGTAGCGCAGATCCAGTCGAGTCGATGGGTGTTGATAGATGTCCCGTGGGAACAGGTAGGCCAGGACTCCGGTGTTTGCTCCGTGCCGCTTACGTCTTTTTTCCCACTGGAAGACTACGAGAGCAGCACATAATGCCGCAAGCAGGTACAGCCAATACACCCGCTGCGCGAACAGAAACGGATAAAAGAATGGGCTGATGAGTTTGAGTAATATGTCTTCCATTCTTACGACTCCGACCGAAGGCCTGTACCTCATGAAAAATCTGATTAGCGTAAAGCCTAAAATCGCGGCGCTTGAAAAACTGGGCACACGACATCGGTCCGGAGGTTCTGTGCTGGGTCAGTCAGCAACTGGCGGACAGAGCACACCCCGAGCAGCCTTACCGGGCCTGCCTCGGCCTGCTCAATCTTAGTCGGGCCTATCCCGCCCGGCGCCTCGATGCCGCCCGTGCGATCGCCGACCGGGCATAACTGCCCCTTCTGAAACAACTGAAGTCGCTTCTGCAAAGCCATCGCGATCGGTTACCGGAACAGCTCGACGAAGCTGTTGGGGAACCTCCATGTGGCCCGGACGACCAACACCTTTGAGCGGCGGCTCCAGAACTTGGTCAAAAAAAGCCACTGCTCGTCATCGACTACTTCGGCCTGAAACCAATGCGCCAGCCCCGCGACGGAGGATTCCACGGCCTGATCGCCGAACGGTACGAGCGCGGTGCCACGACTATCACCAGCAATCTAGACTTCTCGGAATGGGGTGATGCCTTCCCTGACCAGCTACTGGGCACAGGGATACTGGATCGGCTGCGCCACGGTGCTCATCGACTGGTGTTGGACAGCGACAGTTACGGCCGGCCCAGGCCGCTGGCCGCCGGCGACAAAAAGACGTTGATAGAAGATGTGGAATAGGGCTTAAAAGACACCCATTTGAGACTCGCTGATCGGCGCTAAAAAGTGGCGCCATTAGGCCGATCATGGGTGGCTTCATTGGGGCGATCATTGACATAGCACACCGCTTTGCCAATCGCGCTCTTCGGCGGCACCTGTTGCTGGGTCTTCTGTCACCAGGTATGAAGCTGCTCCAGGATTGCCACACTGTGTAGCTATCGGTTACGAAACCGCGTAACGGCATCGCTGTTCAGCGACTGTTCCTCTACACCGTAGCGTTTGGCGATAAAGTTTACCGCCCTAATCGCTTTGCCGGTTTTACCCTTCGGCTGTGCCTTCTTAGCCTCAATGAACTTGTGTCGGGCATGGCTCCAGCAGCAAAGGTGGGTAATTGACTGTTGTATCACCACTGAACAGTAGACCTGATAACCATCGGTCATCAACACACCGTCGTAGCCTGACATTTAGCGTTCCGGCACCACCGCACCGCTGCTGGGGTCGCAGGTACATTGGACAATGGCCTGGCGGCCCGCCCCTTTGCACCCACATATACAATTGGCACTCCGGGCTGGTTTGCCTGATCCCTTCAGCCCCTGCACCTGGTTTCGTCCATACAAAGCACATCCCCCGCTCAGAGTCAGGATTTCATGCGATCAATCAACGGGCGGATGCGCTCCGCCGTCTTCAGCACAATTTGGACAGGGTCCGCCGGGGTAGATCGATGCCATTAGCGCCCCAGAATACCGCTGAGAAGATTCAGGGGCAGGCCATCTGCTTATATGGAGGTGATGATTTAGGGCCCAAGCCAGAGACTTGGGCAACAGCTGCGGCGGCTTGAGTCGACGTCAACCATCAGGTAAAAATCACCCGAACCGCAGTACAGAATGCTGGCGATACCAATGCTGCGGTCTGCTGCGACGCAAATTATTTACGGTTAACGCCTAAACCAAACAGCCTCGCAAGCACTGCAATGACAGCAAGCTCAGTAGTACCACAGCAAAAATGCGCTATCATAATAGAGTTGCAAATCCCGGTGGGTAAACCGATTTTTCCCCTGTTATAGTATTGTTGTCACATACATGTGACTGTGCAGAAACTTGAAAAAAGTTAGCAGCTTAGATAGTTTGTATAACAGCGAAATTGGCGCTGGTGAATCGACGCAAGTGGCTATTGACAACCAGAAAATCCCACTGAAGGGATATAGATATCTTGTTGAAATCGCAGGACTTTTCGCAGCCACAGTGAGATAAGACTATGGAATATATACAAAAAGCCCTTGAATTAGCAAGGGAGCAACGGCAGCAAAAAATTGCTAATGGCGAGATTCCAGAAACAGGTGAGAAAAGAACCACACCCACCTTACAAAAGCATCCTGCATCGGCCACGGTCAGCAAAAAAGCAGACTTCCAAGGTGTACCTGAGACCGTAGAACTATCTCAACCCTTCATAACCACACCGCAAGCAACATTCGAGCAGCATCGCATCGTCGCGGGCAACAAGGGCAGCGCCGCTGCAGACAAATTCGATATGCTTCGCACCCAAATTTTTCAAGAAATGAACGCAAAGGGTTGGCGAACTTTGGGCATTACATCTCCGATGCCGCGCTGCGGTAAGACAACAGTTGCAATAAACTTGTGTGTCAGTATGGCAAAAGCTTGCAGGAAGGATGTTGTTCTGGTCGATCTTGACCTCCGTAACCCTACGGTAGCAAACTACCTTGGTATCGAGTCAACGCCTGATCTTTCGGACATTCTGGATGGGCGAATTTCGTTCAGAGGGCCTTTGGTTAATTCTGGTGTACCTCGGCTGCTGATTATTCCCAACAAAAAGACGTATCTTAATTCGTCAGAGGCACTGGCATCGCCGGAAGCCATCTCACTGGCACAAAACCTGAAGGCTGTAGATGACTTTCAAATCGTAGTCTTTGATTTACCCCCAGCACTACCAACCGACGATACCCTGGCATTTTTGCCAAACGTTGATTGTATATTAGTCGTGCTCGCTGACGGCACTACCACTAAACAAGAACTGGCGGATACACAGCAACTGCTGAAACATACGAATTTACTGGGGTTTGTCCTGAATCAGTTTAAATGAAGCATAAACCCGGATTCTGGCAAATACACCATGTTATTGCTGAGTCACGCGGCCCGCTTGCGGTGCTCCGGAAACTGATGACTTGAAGAGGCGCGCCCTTTTGTTGCGGGCGACCCCTCAATACAAGGAATGACAGCAAGAGGCTGCTGGCCTGTCAGCGATGCAAGCATGGCCCTTCCATATATACGATTATCCAACAACTCAGCCGAATAGGCTATTCCTGCACTACCTGCAACCGAGAATAAAAACGCAATCGCAAACAACTTTAACAAGGAGTTTTTCGGCTCGAGTGGAGTATTCGGTGGCTCCAACAGTATAAAACGCTCCGCCTTCTGCTCTTGCTCCAGACTGAGCGCTAATGTCGCATCGTACTTCTTTTTTCGGATATTGTTGTACTCATCCATATGGCGCTGATACTGATCCGTCAAGCGACGAAGCTCAATTTCAACCAAAGGTATTTCCATTATCTCCCTTTGGAGCTTATCAATGTCCTCGCGCAGAGCCTTTTGTTGACCGCGCAACAAAACCAACTGGTTGTTAATTGTGTTACGTGGAGAGCTGCTTGTCGTAAGCGGAGGTTTTGAACTCCCATTTTGGTGATCACCGCTTAAGTCGCCTTCACGTTCAATTCGATCTTCTAAGGTCTTGATAGAATCAGCCAGTAAGCGTATTTCCGGATGGGCAGGCAGATACTGCTCAGATTTCACAGCCAACTCCAATTCAAGCTCCTCCAGTCGATCCGCCAACGAGGAACTACGTTGAGAAATACCCTCCTCAGCGGTAATTCTATTGGAGGCTGTTTGGGAGTTCAGGAATAGTCGCTCTTGCTGAAGGGCGGAGATTTCTGATTCAACGGCTCGCAGATCAGCTTCCAGTCTATTCATCGTCGAAATCTTGATACTGAGGTGCTCCGGTAGAGCGTTGCGATGCGCCTGCTTGAACTCTGCCATTTCCAGGTCAATCTCTGTTACGATTTCTTCGAGTCTGTCTGATTCTCGCTCAAGAAACTCGGTCGTCTCTGCTGCTCGTTCCGTGCGAGTACTAACGTTCTCCTCAAGAAATAGCTTGACGAGTTCTGCCGTGACCGCGCGCGCCATGTCCGGATTTTCGTCTTCGAAAGCTACTGAAAATGCTATGGCTCCCAAATGGCCCGCGTATGGATCCCTAATGATCTTGATGGAAGTCCGCTCTTCTAGCCGCTCCAAAAGCTCAGGCTTATGAATGGTACCCCAATCCTCGGCATATAATTGCAAGTCTTCGACGATTTTTTGCAGGCTGGCGCTCGTCATCACGCGGGCTTCGATCATACCTACCCTCTGACCTGCATGCGTTGTGATGGTAGATCGCACAAAATCCTCGGGTATTTGTTGGGACTCGACACCGATTATGCCCTCGGAAACATAGCTGACGGGCAGCATGGGTATGACTCCAGCTGACAGGGAAAAAAGCACCAGAAACGAGGCCAGGAAATACCACAGTCTCCGTTTGAAGATCGAAATGATTTTATCAATGACGGGGTTTTGTATGAGCATGTGTATCCCCTGAAGAAAACTTCATCAACTGATGGTAATGCAGTGACTATGGCCTTCGCTAACCCTTGGATTCAGCTTGCATGATTGACCTTGGAGAAGACTTTGAGCATTTACCCGTGCTCTCGGGTATCACCAACTACTTTCGCCGGCACTCCGGCAACTACTGCATAGCTGGGAACATCTCGAGTCACAACCGCACCAGCGCCAATCATAGCGGACTTGCCAATAGTAATGCCCCCAAGAATGGTGGCATTACTGCCTATGGATACCTGATCTTCTACTACGGTCCGCATGAGTTGCCAATCTTCTTCAGTTTGCAGCTTCCCGTTTTCGCTAATAGCCCGTGGGTGTTGGTCGTTGATAAACATCACGCCGTGTCCAACGAATACCCCGCTACCTATTTCAACGCCCTCACAGATGAAGGTATGGCTAGATATCTTGCACCGAGCGCCTATGGTGGCGCCCTTCTGTATCTCGACAAAAGTACCAATCCTACTTTCTGCTTTCACGATACACCCGTAAAGATTGACAAGATCCGGATGAAAAATCTGTACGCCCTCGCCAAGGACCACATCTTCTGCGATCATAACGTATTTTTGCTCGCCTTATTTCCGACTTATCAATATTGAACTGTAGTTCACATTGCCCCACGGCAATTTAGTACAACCCAAACCGTTTGGAAAATCAGTTTAATGTCTAAAAGCAATGACCAATCACGACTATAGCTTAAATCCATCCTTACCATTTCATCGAACGAGGTTTTACTGCGTCCTTCGACCTGCCAAATGCCAGTAAGCCCTGGCTTGACCTCGAGAATCCTGCGCAGATGCCAGGACTGGTAGCTCTCGGCTTCGTAGGGAATGGGGGGCCTGGGACCGACCAAGCTCATATCACCTTTTAACACATTGAACAGTTGCGGAAGCTCATCGATGCTGGTTTTTCTTATCCACCTCCCAACCCCCGTAACTCGCGAGTCTGATTTTATCTTGTACAAAGGTTCGCCAGCGGGTTCTTGATTTGTGGAGCTGTCATCACCATTGATCAGAGCTTTCAGATAATCTCGATGAACGCGGTCGTCGGCATCAGTGTGCATCGATCTAAACTTGTAGAATGTGAAAGGCACGAAGTCCTTTCCGAGTCGGACCTGACGAAAGATCATAGGGCCGGGAGATGACAGCTTTATCGCTATCATGGTGACAAGCATCAAAGGTGCAAGGACAACTATTCCAGTCAGCGCGCCAAAAATATCGAACAAGCGCTTCAGGGCCGACTGAGCGGGTCGCGATATTGGCGTATTTAGTAGCAATACGGAGTCGATATCATCCTCGGACTCCTTGACGTCTAGCAGATTCTCAAACAGTCTATCGGGGTAAGCTGAGACCTCTATGGATGATACGGAGGGATTTTTCTGGCCGATTATTTTGCCTGCGACATGCTGCGCCCCAGCTTTGTCGGTGTCTGGCAGCAGAACGGCAAGAACGTTAGGCTCTAGCATACCGATGCTATCCAGATCGCGCAGGTTGTGGTGGAGAAGATAAAGTATGCTTTGCAGGTTTTCGGGATTGAGATGTGCATCTGCGTTCAACTGAATAATTATTAGCGATAGAGCGGCTTTTGACCGATCTGACCGAGACCTTTCGCGTCGCACTTCCTCCTGGAAGAGCGACGCAGCCAGCACATGAAATTTACGGGATTTTCGCGGATGCTGGCTTTTCAAAAATGTTACGACCCCTGCTTTCTGTGTTCGGCTGCTGATAGTGTCGCCTTGATGATCTGATCGTAAAGTCTTCAGTGCCCCGCTGCGATCTATGTGGAACGCCGCTTGCTCACCATTTTTAGGTGCCACCTCCCTACTCCTTGCTTCGCAGGCACAGCTCTGCCCTGCTTTTAGTGCCCATCTGGCCGGTGATTGATTTGCTTCAATATCTGCTGTGTGTTTACCTTCAGTCACTTTTGAACTCCCCCCTACAACATATTCGGTGACACGCTTTGATCATAACCATCAGGCCCGATGAGCGAGTAAACCCTAAGAACCGCTAAACTAATGGCGAGCCTAAATATCATTCCAGCGCAATGACCCCGTGAACCTTGCGTTCGCACCTACCCCGCGTGTACCGGTCACCTTACTCCCAGAGAGCATGCAAGCAATTAACGTGCCAACAGATTACATTCACATTGTTAACAATTAGTTAGTACATAGTTGCGAGGAATCTTGGGGCATCAAGCCTATCACTTGTAAAATTTTTCGACACAAGACTCGAGCAATCCCCGGAATGGTTGTTTTTTCGAACGGTTGGCTGCCTAGGAGTCCGTCGGACTTAGGCGCCCAGCCTGCAAGGTGGTCAATATTTGTACTATTTTCGGTGCGCTATGTTGGATCATTTTGTATTCGGCCTCGAAAAAAGTATTTGCCTTCACGTGCGAGCGCGTGCCGCAGTTAAGTCCGACAGACTCCTAGGAACGAAGCGAACCACTTGGTCAAAACACATTTCTCCAAATTTAAATATAGCCAGCCCAGTCGACATTGTTGGGCCTGTGTGCTCTGAGGGGATAGGTTTAAGAGTGTCGATTCGCGCGTGGGCAGCGTGTTTCTGGCGTCCCTGGCCAGCCTTCTCCCTCTACGCTGCTAGCGGCGATGCAAAAATGCCCCCCCTTCCGGTAACCCGCGCCTCTGCAGGCAGACTCCGGAGGGTCGGGCCTTCGATCACTTTGGCCGCTGCCAGTGCTTCTTGGTTGCCTTCTGCCCCCATCCGCACGCTGCGGCACACACCACTATGTTTATATCGGAGATAATATCCCTCCAACATGCCACTTGCGTCGGACAACTTTACACAACTGCAATCTAGACAAATAGGTTTCTACCCTAACACTCTGAATGTAATGAAAAAATCTTTTTTGGCACAACCTTTGCTCTGCCTATTATATGAAAATCAGGGTCCGCCATAGTTAAACCGCAAAGAAATTGGGCTTGTCACCTACTTCAAAGGCTCAAACCGGACCGAATACTTGACAAATTTTCCGCAGCGCGGCTTGGACAGCGAGAAAGGGAGTTAGTAATAATGAGTACGGAAAGTAAAGAGCAAAAGGTCGATCTGAGTGCAGATCAACTAGCAAGACGCAAATTCCTGGATACTGCAGGAAAACTGGCCATATACACGCCGCCACTAAATGATGGGACTTCTTGTGCCAGGAGAACATGCTATTGCTAGGAGTCTGGGCAGTAGACCATTTTTAGATCGCCATAAACGACCGGCCTGGTTAATTTTGCCCGGCCCGCCAAATTGGGGTGACTGAGTCCATGCGATCATGGTGGTGGCCCTCAGTCCTGCTGCCAAATAGCCGGGCTATAAACGTCCTAACTGCCTCCTTTTGCCCTTCACGCGGTGCACAACGCGCTCATACGGCGTAGATTTAACGCCAGGCAAACGAGCTTCCATTCCGCCTGCACCTTCTCCAGACCACGCAGGCTGAATTGCCGGAATCCAAGTACGTTCTTGACCCAGCCATTAGGGGCTTCGGCGATCCATTTGCGCCGCCTGTGAGCGGCCTGCCCTTCCTGACTCTGCAGCCTGCCAGCCATCGCCGCTGTATGTGGATAACGACCGGCATCGACACCCGACTGCTGCTTGCCTTCCCGGCCCAAGGCGACGACCAGTTCCGTCTCAATATCCTGTGCTTGCTCAAAGGTCTGCTCGCTGCGGTAACCCGCATCGGCCAGGGTTTGTCCGGGCACAGAACCGAGCACATCGTTGATGGCATTGAGCATCGGCAGCAGCTGAGCAGAGTCGGCAGCGTTATTGCTCAGCTCCGCAGCCACAATGATTTGGGCCGTGTCGTCGACCGCGGTCTGCGCATTGTAGCTCTGATCAAAACCGCCCCCCGTGCGCTTCATGATACGGCTGTCGGGGTCCGTGAAGTTCTCCTGTGCCTTCGGTTTAGGTTCGCCGAAGTCTCGCTTGTACCGGCCCCCTTTCGGTTTGCCGTCAGGGCCCCGCGGACGCCGGTCATCGTCCTCACTGCGACCTCTCGCTGTGTCTGCCTCGCGCTGCCGCTGCTCCAGGCGTTCCCGCGCTGCGGTGATCTCCTGAAGGCGATTTTCGCGCCGCGCGATTTCCGCCGGCAGGTCCAGATCGGCCTCGTCGGCCTCATTGGCATCGGTACGCTTGGCGCGCTCCAGCAATTCATCGATCTGCGCCTTCAATTCCGCTTCAGCCTGCTGCATACGCGCATAACTCATCGCCTTGTGCCGACTGGCGTTGGCCTTCACCTTGGTCCCGTCAATCGCCACGGTTCCCAGCTTGACCAGTCCCAACTCCTGCGCCACTTTGACGACCTGCACGAACAGCGCCGACAGCTCATCCAGATGTTGTGCCCGGAAATCCCGGATCGTGCGGTGACGGGGAAAGTTGCCCGCCGCCAGTAAACGAAAGGCCACATCCTCCTGCAGCCGCCGTTCAATCTTGCGTGAACTGAAAACACCGGTCGCGTAGCTGTAGACCAACACCTTAACCATCATCACTGGATTAAAGGGCTGGTTGCGAGGACCACCATTAGCATACCGCGCGAAGAACGCACTCAAGTCCAGCGCGTCGATCGTGTCACCAATGAAATAGGCCAAGTGACCTTCGGGTAGCCACTCCCTCAGCGAGGGTGGCAGCAACATTTCTTGATCGGGTGCGTAAGGGCGGAAGCTGGTGGCCATACGGGATCCTTATTTAGGGAGAGTCTTTATTATCCGATATTCCCCTTCTGCCGCCCAGACTCCTAGCGGTACCCGGCCCACAGATGAGCGCCCCAAATTCAATCAAGAAGCCATAGAGGCTCGCCGTGCGCCCTCGGAAGAGCTGAAGGCTCGCCGAGAAGCATACGGAGAAGCTCTGGCGGCTCGCAGAGAGGCTCGCAAGAGTAGAGTGCGCTAAAAGCTCGAATAAAAGCTATCCGCGAGGCTCGGAGCGAGCGGTAAAGGCTAGGTAGCCTCTGCCGCTGTCGACTCGATCAATCCAGTATGGCGTCCCAATATGAAATGATCCATACTTACTAGCCGTTGTGATCATGAACAGAGGCTCGTTACATTAGTTCAAGTAATTGCGAAATGTTCTGCACCTTGGACGATGCGCGAAGTCAACAGGGGGTGGATGTCTGATGTTGCCCTCACAGAAAGTAGCTGCGCTTGGCTCTCTACTAAGCGATTCTCAGCTCTACCTACTGGGTGCCGAAGGTCTAGTATTCTATCCCGCTAACAAGCAACTCTACTATCTAAACACTACTGCAAGCTACATCTGGTGCGGGCTAAAGGAAGGGCTTGAGCCACTGAAAATTGTGGAGACCCTAGCACATCAGTTCCAGATTCCTCATAGGCAAGCTAACCAGGATGTTATTGAGGCAATGAATTCCTGGGCTGTTGCCGGTCTTCCGGCAATACCCTCACCCGCAAGCGCAGGAACTGTTGGCACCGAGTGCAACCATGCTCCCGGCGCGGACGCAGCAGCAATTGCGGAGTACGTCGAGAGCGATCGCCGCATAAACTCCAGTGCGGCTCAGACTGAGCCTGACAGACTGCAGATGAAGCCCCCCCTGTTTCCCCCCGCTGCACTTGACCGTCACCGCAGCTATAGCGTCGGCAAATTGGAATTTCGTATTCGCTTCGCTTCCTCTGAAGCTGAGTCTAGAGTTCATCCAGTACTGGCGCACTTGGAAGCTCCGCCAAAGACAGAAAACGCGGCCTTCCCAGTGAGTATCACGATACTAGAGGATTCCGGGCGATTCAGCGTGGTTTATCGCGAAAAAAACTATGGTGGAATCGTTACAAGCAGTGAACTTGTCCCACTGATTAATCAACTGATGTTGACAGAGGCTTATCACTCCAGCGAATGTTTGGCCGCATTCCACGCCGGTGCAGTCGGCGGCAACAAGGGGTGCCTGATGTTGCCAGGGGCCCCGGGCAGCGGTAAGTCAACATTGATTGCCGCCCTGATGAAATCGGGATTAACTTACCTGACAGACGAACTAGTTCTGTTGATGCCTGACGGTGGTCTGCACCCGCTTCCTATCAGCATGGGAATCAAGCGGGGCGCTTGGTCTTTGCCGGAGCCTGCTATACCTGTATTTGAGCATATTCCTATTCATCACCAGCCAGATGGAACCGAGGTCCGCTATCTGCCTCCGACTTCAGTGGCGCCGCAGGGCGATAACCTAAAGCTCCGCGCACTGGTGTTTCCCACTTACTTGGCTGGAACGCAAACTCAGATAGCACCACTAAGTGCTGCGAAAGCCTTTTACAGGCTCGCCGTGGCGGGCTATGCCGTTCCTGGAGATCTCAGTTCCAGCGCAGTGGCTGCGCTAATTGACTGGATTGGTTTTCAGGAGTCCTACGAATTACAAGTGGGCGACGACTTGAGCAGCGCAATATCTATGGTGAGGGAACTCCTTTTGTGAATCAGCGACTGGCAGCGCTAGACACCATTGCCGACTGCCTCTGGGTAGACAAGACGCCCGAGTATCTCGCTTCACTCGAGGATAGAATCTCCTACGGGAAGATCGATTGGGGCTCAGTTATCAGCCTAGCTAACTTGAACCTTGTCTCGCCCACCCTTTGGTCAGAGCTGCAAAGCTATGGACTGGAGCAAAATTTACCGCGGGAGGTGCGAGAATATCTTGGCGAAGCCCACCGACTCAACATTGCGCGGAATCGACGCCTGAAGACGCAGATAATTGAAGTGGTTAGCGCGTTCAATACGATTGACGTTGAGCCCGTGATGCTAAAGGGTGCTGTGTCGCTTTTCGTCAAAACCTATCAGGACCTGGGTTCGAGGATGCTAACGGATATCGATATTCTGGTGCCACGTGCGAAAGCTGAAGCTTGCTGGAAACTTCTGTGCAAACAGGGATATTGCCCCATTGAGGACGAGAACGACTACGATTGGGCTAAAAGCAATCACCTGCAACCCCTAGTTCGCCGCGGCGAATATGCGGTCGTGGAAATTCACCGGGACGCTCTTAAGCCCCATTCGACAGGGAGGCTTTTTGGAACGTCCCTTACGCAAACAGACTCAGAGCTCATCACTCAATCGTTGATTGATAGCGCCGTGACCGTCCCCGTAGATGGCTTGACCATGCGTGTACCGACTTCGACATCAAGGGTTTTGCACTGCCTGCTGCACGCCGGATTAGCTGAATTCAATGCCTATCGGTCCGGTATACTTCCACTAAAATCTATTCATGAGCTGGCCCTACTGCAAAGTCTGTTCGAGAAAGAGTGCAACTGGGATACCATCGCAAAAATTCTGCGCAACGGCGGGCAATCTAGGCTGCTGCATGCATGGGTATATCTTGCACACAAACTTTTTGGCAGCACCCTACCCAAAGGATGGGACGTGACGCCCAGGATGCGGTTACACTACGCCCGCTGCAGGTTCCAAGCCCGGTGGGGGCTGTCGATCACACTGCTTCATCTTACCCGCGTATGATTGCTGGCACCGCCAACATCTAATGCGACTGACACACGTGTTAACCTCGCTCGCCTGCTTCTCCAGCCCATGCACCAGTACCTAACATTCATCAACAAAGGCAAAAAGTGCCGTCACGTAAAGCTTGCGCATGTCGATGCAAACCTGTCGATAAACTTTACACATACTGATTATTAGCCTACCGACGCACTTTGTGTTTTCCCGTAACAAGTTGATGCTAAAACCAAAGTTATATCGTGGCATGAAAGTTGCTTTAGCTTCCTTATTTAAGGTTCTGAGCAGGTAGCAATGGTAACCCACATTTTTGCTAAAAGAATTTGTGCTGAATACCCCGCAGCTCGTAACAAAAGATTTTTTGGGGGCTCTTTTACCCATCGCTTCTGTCCGCAGTGTATCTAAACTCCTTTGCTGCAAAAACCTTGAAGAGGTGAAGAGGAGGCAAGTTCGCGGTGGGATCTAAACCACGCCAAACAACGTGCCAAATTGGCACATAAGGTGGGCCGTGAAGACTGACAGTATAAGGATTGCTACCTGACAGAGGGGCCGCCAACGCCGGCAATGTTCGCGTAAATCAAAACCTGCAAATTGCAGGCGTATAGGTAGCAAGGCTTGAGGAATGAGAAAATGACTAATAGGACGAGGCTTATCACTCGAGCTTCCAGCACAACCATCATCGGCATGCTGTTGTTATCGTTCGTTATTTTGGGTCTGGGCCTTAGCGGTGCACAGTTGAATGCCCAATCTACCGACGAGTCGGCCGTGGAAGCGCTACCGGCGATATTCAGTCGTGATGGCAGCATGCTGGCAAGGGCCGATGCCAATGGCAGAGTCACGGTGCTTGATCTCGAATCTGGCGAGCACGTTATGACACTCGGTGGTGGGTCCGGGGTGGTCAGCGCGCTTGCCTTCAACCACGACGGCCGGCTGCTAGCCAGCACAAAAAATAACCGCATTACTCTGTCGGACCTTACTGGCGTCACAGAGCCCTTATTCCTTGAGGAAGAGCTTGGGCGCCAGGTGACTAAACTTGCATTTGCCCCACAAGGAGCTGCACTGGCAGTTGTCATCGACGATGTCGAGATCGCACTCTGGGACACCAGGAAAACGCCTAAAAGATCAGTCCTGCCGCACCCTGATGTCGAAGGGACCGGTGAGATAGCCTTCAGCTTCGACGGGCGTTTTTTAGCCGCTTCAGGGGCAGGCCCTAATATGACCCTGTGGGACCTGACGGCGGATCGACCGAAACCGAGAACTTTGTCGAGCCCGACGGGCGCGGCGATAACTGGCATGGCCTTCAGTCCGGTGGGTAGCACCCTGGCCGCGGCAGATACGGATGCGAACATCACACTTTGGGATGCTGATTCGGGTGAGGCGATGGCGCTTTCTGCCCACGTTGATTTGATCAAGCAATTACGATTCAGTCCCGATGGAGCTGTCCTGGCTAGCGAGGGCATGGACACCCAGCTGCAGCTTTGGGAAGCCGCGTCAGGCCAGCGTCAGGCGACGCTCCCCGCCCGCTTCGATGCGTTGGTCACCGGCCTTGCTTTCAGCGCCGACGGCAAGGTGCTGGCCAGCGTTGGGATATACAATGAGGTTCACCTCTGGGATGTCGATTCTGCCACCCTGATCCAGGGCCTTACAGGGCATACCGAGCAAGTCAGGGAGCTGGCATTCAGCACTTCCGGAGAGACGCTGGCCAGTATTGACGTTGGCGGCAGGGTAATCGTTTGGGATCTCCCAAGCGGCGCGCAACGCTATTCCCTACCACCACTCCCACCACTGGGTGATATGCTCGACGATACTGGCAACACACCCGTCACTTCACTGACAGACCCTGCAGCCAGCGCCGGATCAACAGGTAATCAATTGCCCGGCATCTCCTCCCAGATCGCGCGTGACCCCTCCCCCACACTCGGGGCAAGGCGTTTGTCGAGCACCGAGGCTTCCGCTGGCGGGGTCGCGGCGCGTGGAAAGCATGTATCGACAGGCATCAATGCGATCGCGGTGTCGGCGGATGGCACCAAAGTAGCAGCTGCCAGGGGCCAGAGTTTGCACCACTTCCGTGTTGACAACAACGACGACATGACAGAAGCGACTAGCGACACGCTATTTGCCGCCGCCAGCATCGCGTTCAGCCCTAATGGAAAAGCACTGTACAGTGCCGGACGGAATTCCGAGGTAAGACGTTCGAATGCAGACACCGGAGACGTGGAACAGTTACTTCTGGCTCATGAACACCCTGTTAGAGCCGTTGCTGTGGCGCCTGACGAGACTCTTGTCGCTAGTGCAGGCGAGGAAACAAGAATCATGGTGTGGTCAGGCGACGGCAAATTGCTGCAGATTCTTCCCGCTCATCGCCGCTTCGTTAATGCACTTGCGTTTTCTCCCAACAAAAACCAATCACGTCTTTTCAGCGCGGGTGATGACGGCCTCATACTTGCCTGGGACCCCAGAAGGCGGCAGCCTCTTAGAGTACTAAAAGGTCATGACGGCCCGGTAAACGCTTTGAGTTTTAGTAAGAACGGCCAAACCCTGATGAGTGGTGGTGCGGATGCGACTGTCAGGCTATGGAACCCGAACACCGGCAAACAGGTGGCCATTTTAAACCATTCAGCCTCCGTGAATTCCACGGCCATAAGCAGTAATAACCGGTACCTTGCCGCCGCCGGCGAGGATAACCGCATTTACATCTGGGACTTGAAATCGAAAAACAGGCTGTTGCCAATTCTCGAGACTGAGTCTGCCGGGATTACCTCACTCGCCTTTCTCAAGAAGGGTCGATTGCTGGTAGGCCATGGGGACGGTAGTCTAAGTGTCTGGGAGCCCCTGACGAAACAAAAGCTTAGGCAGATTAATCCTGGTCAAGATACCGCGGCCGACAATCAGGTTGAGGGGCCCAACGTACTGCCCGGCACCCCTGTTGTCCAGGCAATGTCAGTTAACGACGACTCTGTCGCGTCAAGTGCAGAGCCCTCCGAGCCCGGCATGCTGCTTAAGATTGCGGGCCAGGTGCTGCAATGGCTTATACCTGGCGCCCATGCGCAGACTCTGCCGACGCCAAACCAGGGCTCAGGTGGGCCCATTCTGATTGTTAACTCGGCTTCGTCCCTTTTTGGTAATTTCTATTCAGAAATTTTGCTAACAGAGGGCTTCAACGCCTTCGAGGTGCGAGACATCAGCGAATTGACCCCCGCTGTCCTTGCAACCTACCGGGTAATTATTCTTGCCCAGATGCCGCTGGCAGCTGACCAGGTCACGCTGTTCAGCGATTGGGTCAACGCAGGCGGCAACCTGATTGCCATGCGCCCCGACCCTGCCCTCGGCAGCTTATTGGGATTGACCGCGACCGGCCAAACGCTTTCAGAAGGCTACCTGCAGGTGGATACCTCAAACGCACCCGGCCGCGGCATCGTGGCGCAGACGATGCAATTTCACGGTACCGCTACTAGTTTTAGCCTCAACGGTGCCACGCCTGTGGCGACACTGTTTGCCGATGCTACCAGTGCGACAACGAACCCTGCGGTGACGCTGCGTGACGTTGGATCAAACGGCGGCCAGGCTGCAGCTTTCACCTACGACCTTGCAACGTCGATTGTTTACACCCGGCAGGGCAACCCCGCCTGGGCCAACCAGGAGCGAGACGGATTTTCCCCCCAGCGCTCCGACGACAAGTACTATGGCAACGCTGCGAGTGACCCACAAGCCGACTGGATCGACTTCGACAAGATCGCCATACCGCAGGCAGACGAGCAGCAACGCTTACTCGCCAACCTGATTGTACACATGACCAGCGATCAACTGCCGTTGCCGCGTTTTTGGTACTTTCCCCGGGATGAGAAAGCAGTTGTCATCATGACCGGCGACGACCATTCCAATAACGGCACCGCGGGACGATGGGATCAGTTTCTGGCGGCCAGTGTACCTGGATGCTCCGTGGCAGATTGGGAGTGCGTGCGGGGCACCTCCTACATGTTCACCAACACACCCATGACCAATGCCGAAGCTGCCGCGTACGAGGCCCAGGGCTTTGAAGTGGGGCTACATGTAAATACTGGGTGCGCAGATTTCACCGAGGCTCAGCTTGAAGAATATTACACTTCCCAGATCCTCGAATTCGGCCGCGTTTGGCCAAGCGTACCGGCCCCCTCTACGCAGCGGCATCATTGCATTGCCTGGACCGATTGGGCGACTAGCGCAAAAGTACAATCAAATAATGGAGTGCGCCTTGATACCACCTACTACTTCTGGCCTCCTGGCTGGGTTGAGGACCGTCCGGGCTTCATGACCGGTTCCGGCATGCCGATGAGATTTGCGGATCTCGACGGCAGCCTCATCGATGTGTATCAGGCTGCCAGCCAGATGACGGACGAATCCGGTCAGCAGTACCCCTTTACCATTGATAGCCTTCTCGACCGTGCGCTGGGGCCCGAGGGCTACTATGGCGCCTACACCATTAACGCGCATACAGATCTGGCACAAATACAAGAGTCCGATGCAGTTGTTGCTTCAGCGCAAGCCCGCAACGTGCCCATCATAACCAGCCGCCAGATGCTGGAATGGCTGGATGGCCGTAATGGGTCTTCCTTCAGCTCAGTTACCTGGGATGGCGTGACACTTGGTTTCAACATTGCCACCGGATCGGGTGCGAATGGGTTGCGCGCAATGGTGCCTCTGCTGCAGGGTAGTAGCGTGGTGAACGGCGTGACTCGAGATGGTTCTGACATACCGTTTACGCTTGTGACGCGCAAAGGCATTGAGTACGCCACCTTTACCGCAACCGCAGGGAATTACGCTGTAAGCTACGGCGTAGACGACATCTTACCGACGGTGGCCCTTCTCTCGCCACTGGATGGGGCGGTGGATGTGAGTGTAAACAGCACCGTTTCCGTCGTTTTCAACGAACCCATGAATGAAGCGAGTATCACCGAGTCTGACTTCCAGTTGCTCGACGGGCAAGGGACGCTGGTTCCCGCAGTGCTGACCTACGATGCTGAAACTCGAACTGCCACGCTGACACCGTCTAGTGCGCTGCAGGTTGACACGCTCTACACGGCAACTCTAATCAGTGGCGGTCCTACGGATTTGTCGGGGAATGCCATTGTTGGGGATGTTTCCTGGACGTTCACCACCGGGGGAGGTTTGAACTGTCCTTGCAGCGTTTGGGGGGACTCCGATGCGCCAGCAACTGCATCTGCTGCCGATAACGGTGCGGTTGAACTGGGAGTCAAATTTCAGTCAGTTGTTGACGGGTACATCACCGGGATACGTTTTTACAAGGGAATTGGAAACACAGGTTCCCACGTTGGCAATTTGTGGACTGCCACAGGGGCACTTCTATCCAGTGCCACCTTTACCAATGAGACCTCCACGGGGTGGCAACAGGTAGATTTCCCCGCTCCTGTGCCGATCCTCGCCAATACCACCTATGTAGCTAGCTACCATGCGCCTAACGGCGGATATGCATTGAATTCCAACTATTTTGCTGATGCAGTTGTAGACAAGCCACCACTCCAACTTCTCGGTGACGTCCAAAGTGGCGGTAATGGCGTCTACGGGTATGGCGCCAGCGGCTTCCCGAGCCAGAGCTGGAATGCATCGAATTACTGGGTGGACGTGGTCTTTGTAGCGAGCATTGGCCCAGACACAGCGCCGCCGACAATTACTTCGACCTCACCGGTTGATGGCACGATAAATGTCCCGATAGATTCTGCATTGATTGTCGCTTTCAGCGAGGCTATGGATGCTTCGACGGTCAACAATACTAGCTTTGAGCTGAAAGATGCTAACGGCACTCTGATGGCTGCGCAGGTAAGCTATGACCAAGCAACTTACTCGGCATCATTGACTCCCGCCGCGCCGCTCGAACCAGCTGCCAATTATACCGCAACAGTAAAAGGTGGAACCGGGGGTGTTGCCGACTCGGCGGGTAATACTCTTCTGGCTGATGCTAGCTGGAGTTTTACCGCGGCGCTGGCAGATACGACTGCACCGGTTGTCATCACGCTCTCACCGGCTGATAGTGCCAGCGGGGTAAGTTCTGCCACCAGTCTCGTCGTAGGGTTTAATGAGCCGCTTGATTCCTCGACAATTAACACGAGCACTTTTGAGTTGCGGGACGCCGGTGGCACGCTGGTGCCAGGGACCGTTAGCTATAGCCCTCAGGCGCAAACCGCGACTTTCACCCCTGTCGGCGGTTTGACTGCAGACAGTACCTTCACGGCGACAATCAAGGGGCAAGCCAACGGGGTTGCTGACTCAGCTGGCAACGCACTTGCTGCTGATGTCATCTGGTCGTTCACTACTGCATTAGAAGGGTCCGGGCTTTGTGCAGTACCCTGCAGCTTATGGGGCGCAGCAGTGACACCATCCATCTTGTCAGATCCTGACACCGCTGCCGTTGAACTGGGTGTGAGATTCCGCAGTGAGGTGGCGGGTTTTGTCACGGGTGTTCAGTTTTATAAATCTGCGCAAAATACGGGCACACATACAGGCAGTCTTTGGAGCAGCACCGGCCAACTGCTGGCGCAAGGCACGTTCACTAACGAGTCCTCCTCAGGCTGGCAGCTGTTGACCTTTGCCTCACCGGCACCAATTCAGGCTGATACGGATTACGTGGTGTCCTACCACACGTCGGCGGGCAGGTATTCTGCCGATTCGGGCTACTTTACCTCTGCGTTTACCAGTGGCCCGCTTCAGGCCGTGGCAGATGGTGCAGGCGGTGGCAATGGGTTGTATCTTTATGGACCCGGGGGGTTTCCGACTAATAGCTATAACTCGACTAACTATTGGGTGGATCCAGTATTTGTAACCAGTACAGGTCCTGACACAGCACCACCTCAGATTTCCACAACCACTCCAGCGGATGGAGCGGTAAATGTGTCGACCGTGACTGCAATTGTAGCGTTGTTCAATGAGTCTATGGATGCCGATACAATTACGAATACGACCATTGAGTTGATACAGGGAGGAGTGCCGGTTCCGGCCCTGGTAAGCTATGATGCAGCCACGAGAACTGCAACGCTTAATCCCATTTCACCGCTTGCCTTGGGTGTTAGTTACACGGTACGCGTTGTGGGCGGCGCTGGCGGCGTGGCCGATACCAGTGGAAACCCGCTGGCTGCGGACGAGACCTGGACGTTTACAACAGCCGATATCGATGTTTGTCAAAACCCGGAAAACAGCATAGTGGCGGAGAATTGCCGACTCGGAAACCCACAGTTGGAATGGGACATAAACGGCGTCGGTGATCCATCCATTCAGGGATTTGCGTCAGACATCAGCGTTGATCTGGGCGAAACCGTTCAATTCAAGATCGACACCGATGCATCCGGTTATCGTCTGGACATTTACCGGATGGGTTACTACGGCGGCGCTGGTGCGCGGAAAGTTGCAACGGTACAACCTTCTGTCGGTCTACCTCAAGTTCAGCCCGATTGCCTGAATGATGCGACTACGGGCCTGATTGACTGTGGCAACTGGGGCATATCCGCCTCCTGGACCGTGCCAGCAGATGCCGTCTCGGGGATTTACTTCGCAAAGGCCGTACGAGATGACAACGGCGGTGCCAGCCACATCGTATTCATTGTTCGAGACGATGCCGGTAACTCCGATATTTTGTTCCAGACGGCAGACACAACCTGGCAGGCTTACAACAGCTTTGGCGGTAACAATCTCTATGGCGGTTCTGGTCCGGGCAGCGACGGAAGAGCTTATAAGGTGAGCTACAACCGACCCTTTAACACTCGCGGCGTCGACGGAGGACAGGATTGGGTTTTTGCCGCAGAGTATCCGATGGTGCGTTGGCTAGAGGCAAACGGTTACGACGTTAGCTACTTTACAGGTGTCGATAGTGACCGATTCGGGAGTTTGATACAAAATCACCAGGTATTTCTTTCGTTAGGTCATGATGAGTATTGGTCAGGACAGCAGCGAAGTAATGTCGAATCCGCAAGAGATGCAGGCGTCCATCTGGCATTCTTCAGTGGTAATGAGGTTTTCTGGAAGACACGCTGGGAGAATGGCATAGATGCCGAAGGAGCATCCCACCGAACGCTCGTTTGTTATAAGGAAACGCACGACTACCCGAACAGTCAAGATCCGGATGTGCTTAATTGGACGGGGACTTGGCGCGATCCACGCAACAGCCCTCCGGCGGATGGCGGTCGGCCAGAGAACGCGCTTACGGGCACTCTATTTACGGTCAATGCGGGGGCCACTACTCGCATTCAGGTGCCGGCCGCCGATGGCAAGATGCGCTTCTGGCGCAACACCGACATTGCTTCCTTGCAGCCGGGTCAGATCGCGTTTCTGCCGAACGGTACTCTCGGCTATGAGTGGGATGAAGATATAGATAACGGGTTTCGGCCGCCCGGACTGATCCGTATGTCAACCACAACCGTCTTCAATGCGCCAGTGCTGACTGATTTCGGTTCGAATTTTGGGTCTGGCACCGCAACCCACCATCTCACTTTTTACCGTCACGCTAGTGGCGCCCTGGTTTTTGGTGCGGGAACGGTGCAATGGTCATGGGGCCTAGATCAAAACTACGACGACGCCTTCGGTCGCGGAGGTGATCCAGCGGATGTCAGAATGCAGCAGGCGACGGTCAATTTATTCGCGGATATGGATGTGCAACCCGCAACGTTGCAGTCAAACCTTGCAGCAGCCACACCATCCTCGGATACCACGCCTCCGGTCTCATTCATCACCTTGCCTCTTGACGGCACCAACCTGCCAGAAGGTGTTCCATTAACGATCTCCGGAGCATCCATAGATGCCGGGGGCGGTGTTGTTGGCGGAGTGGAGGTTTCTGTAGACGACGGCACCACTTGGCACCCGGCCGTAGGTCGAGCTTCCTGGAGCTATGTCTGGACACCTACCGCACCGGGTGCTGTGACCGTCCGTGTCCGGGCGGCGGATGACAGCGGCTATTTGGAGTCGCCGGGACCCGGCATCAGCGTGACCATCGGTACCGGAGGTGACATATCGCCCCCGACGGTGACCGATACTACACCGATCGATACCGCAACCGGTGTGAATATACTTACCGACGTCACAGCGACATTTGATGAAGCAGTCGATGTAGCTACGGTTGGGGCGGACACGTTCGAACTGCGCGACATCAGCCTGGGACTGGTGGCTGCGACGGTTACCTATGACGGAACCGCGAATACGGCAACCCTGGTGCCAAATGCAGCACTCGACGCAGCCACGACCTATACCGCTACCCTCAAGGGGGGAACCGGTGGTGTCGCCGACCCGGCGGGTAATGCCCTGGCTACGGACGTGAGCTGGAGCTTTACCACTGCCGCAGTGGCAGACACGACACCACCAACGGTGCTCTCTACCGCACCCGCCGACGGCGCTTCAGGCATTGCAGTGACCGCTGCGGTCAGCGCGACTTTTAACGAATCGGTCGACCCGGCGACACTGGACTTGAACAGCTTCGAGCTGCGCGATGCAAACTTCGCCCTGGTGGCCGCGGCCGTTACCTACGACGGAGCCACGAATACGGCAACCCTGGTGCCAAATGCAGCACTCGACGCAGCCACGACCTATACCGCCACCCTCAAGGGGGGCACCGGTGGTGTCGCCGACCTGGCGGGTAATGCCCTGGCTACGGACGTGAGCTGGAGCTTTACCACTGCCGCACTGGCAGACACGACACCACCGACGGTGCTCTCTACCGCACCCGCCGACGGCGCTTCAGGCATTGCAGTGACCGCTGCGGTCAGCGCGACCTTTAACGAACCGGTTGACCCGGCGACACTGGACTTGAACAGCTTCGAGCTGCGCGATGCCAACTTCGCCCCGGTGGCCGCGGCCGTTACCTACGACGGAGCCACGAATACGGCAACCCTGGTGCCAAATGCAGCACTCACTGCTGCCACGACCTATACCGCTACCCTCAAGGGGGGAACCGGTGGTGTCGCCGACCCGGCGGGTAATGCCCTGGCTGCCAATGCTGTCTGGTCGTTCACCACGGCGCAGTCGGGGTCAGCTGTCTGTGAAACGCCGTGCAGCCTGTGGGATGATTCGAACACTCCGGCAACTCCGTCTGCCGCTGATTCCGGCGCGCTCGAACTTGGCGTCAAGTTTCAGTCTGAAATCGACGGCTACATCACGGGCATTCGTTTCTACAAGGGCATCGGCAATACGGGTATCCACGTCGGTAACCTGTGGACAGCCAATGGCACGGCGCTGGCTACGGCCGTTTTTAGCAACGAGACGGCTTCCGGTTGGCAGCAAGTCGATTTCGACACCCCTGTCGCCATCACCGCAGCTACCATTTATATAGCTAGCTACCATGCGCCTAACGGAGGCTATGCGATCAACACCAACTTCTTCGGCGGTGGCGCCGTGGATAATCCGCCGCTTCGGTTTCTTGGTGACGGCGAAATTGGCGGCAACGGCGTGTACCAATATGGAAACGGCGGATTCCCGAGCCAGAGCTGGAATGCCTCGAATTACTGGGTAGACGTGGTGTTCACAAGCAATATCGGGCCGGACACAACATCACCCGTGGTGATATCAACCACACCGGTCGATGGTGCTGCGGATGTTGCGATCGACGCATCGCTGAAAGCTACCTTCAGCGAAGCGATGGACGAGGCAACGATCAGCGCCTCATCATTTGAACTGCGCGACGCCGCGAACACCCTGGTGCCTGCGCAAATTACTTATGAGGGGGCCTCGAACACAGCAACCCTGACACCCAATGGGGTACTCGGCGCTGCCACAACATATAGCGCCACTGTGAAAGGCGGTGACGGGGGAGTTGCCGATCAGGCATTCAATGGCCTCGCAGCCGACATCAACTGGAGCTTCACCACTGCGGCGGTCGACACCACACCCCCAATAGTGACCTCGTCAACACCGACTGACGGTGCCACTGGGGTGAGCACTGCCGCGAATATTGGAGTGGCCTTTGACGAGCCCATAGATCCAACGACCGTTGGCACAGGCAGCTTCGAGTTGCGCGATGCCGGCGACACCCTGGTTCCTGGCGATCTAAGCTACAACGTGGCTACGCAAACGCTAACCTTCGCTCCGGCGGACAATCTGGTGGCCGAAAGTATCTATACAGCAACACTTACCAGTGGCCCTAGTGGCATCGCAGATCCAACCGGCAATACCCTTGCCACCGATGTCACCTGGTCGTTCACAACTAGATCTGCAGTGGCCAGCGTCTGTGCTACACCATGCAGCATCTGGGGCATTACCGCGACCCCGAGTGTGCTGTCGGATTCCGATACCAATGCCGTCGAACTGGGTATGAAGTTCCAGAGCAATGTGGCGGGTTTTGTTACCGGCGTCCGCTTCTACAAAGGCTCGCAGAACACGGGCACCCATGTGGGCAGTCTCTGGAGCAGCTCTGGCCAGTTACTGGCTCAGGCCACTTTCGCCAATGAGACGACCTCAGGTTGGCAGCAGGTCGATTTTGCATCTCCCGTGGCAATTGAGGCCAGTACGGTGTATGTCATCTCCTACCATACCCAGGTGGGCAGGTACTCGGCGGATTCAAGCTATTTTTCGTCCAGCTACAGCAGCGGCCCCCTCCAGGCATTGGCCGATGGCGCGAACGGTGGCAATGGGGTGTATCTATACGGCCCCGGTGGTTTTCCAAGCAATACCTACGGGTCGACAAACTATTGGGTGGACGTCGTCTTTGTAACTGAATGACGGTTTGGGCGAGTTTAAGTGCTCGGGAAGCACGCCTGTTTATGCTGTACGCAACCAGCAGGCGATATGTTCCGAAATTACAAGGCATGCGGCTAGGCTGGTTAACTTCTATGCCATCCAGGCTCATGCTCCCTCTATGACGATCATGAGCTTTTCATCGGTTGCGTCCCGGCCAAGGCCCAGAGTTGCACGCACGACACAACCCAGCGCTAACCCACCGGCTAAAACCGGTGGCTGTTTAGGTGGTTTCGAACAGCGGCTCCGTGCTAGTGGCCGGCCGTACGCTGTGACGGGTGCCATCGACGCCGAAGCTGGTTTTCGAAAGATTGCATCGCTTTACCAAAGGACGGATGTGGAATGAGTGTATTGATACTGAAGCTTAATGCGACGGGAGATGCGGTCCGAACGACATCGTTGTTGCGACGGTTACCGGGCCCGGTGACATGGATTACTGCACCAGGTAACCGCTCGCTACTGCCAACGACCGACTTCGACCTGCGGTGTCTGGGCTGGGACGACCGAGACCAGGCGCTCGACAAAGACTACGAACTGGTCATCAATCTCGAGGACGAGATTGAAGTGGCAAACTTCGCCGGAAGAGCAACACATACCCGACTGTTCGGCGCATACACGGACGATGGCCGGACCATGCGCTATACCGATGATGCGCGTGGATGGTTTGATATGAGCCTGCTGAGCGTACACGGGCGAAAGCGCGCGGATGAGTTAAAGTTGGAAAACAGACGAACGTATCAAGAGCTTATCTTCGAAGGCCTCGGATACTGCTTTGACGGCGAGCCCTATTGTTTGCCAGCGGCAACGCCGACGGACCTCTCGGGTGATGTGGCTATGGCACCCGTTGCGGGAGCCGTCTGGCCGATGAAAAACTGGGCGTTTTATCCCGAACTCAAAAAGGAGCTTGAGCAGCGCGGCCTGTCCGTCAATATCCTGCCGATTCGGCCAACGCTTCGCGAGCACCTAGGAGTCTGGGCAGTAGACCATTTTTAGATCGCCATAAACGACCGGCCTGGTTAATTTTGCCCGGCCCGCCAAATTGGGGTGACTGAGTCCATGCGATCATGGTGGTGGCCCTCAGTCCTGCTGCCAAATAGCCGGCCCTAACTGCCTCCTTTTGCCCTTCACGCGGTGCACAACGCGCTCATACGGCGTAGATTTAACGCCAGGCAAACGAGCTTCCATTCCGCCTGCACCTTCTCCAGACCACGCAGGCTGAATTGCCGGAATCCAAGTACGTTCTTGACCCAGCCATTAGGGGCTTCGGCGATCCATTTGCGCCGCCTGTAAGCGGCCTGCCCTTCCTGACTCTGCAGCCTGCCAGCCATCGCCGCTGTATGTGGATAACGACCGGCATCCACACCCGACTGCTGCTTGCCTTCCCGGCCCAAGGCGACGACCAGTTCCGTCTCAATATCCTGTGCTTGCTCAAAGGTCTGCTCGCTGCGGTAACCCGCATCGGCCAGGGTTTGTCCGGGCACAGAACCGAGCACATCGTTGATGGCATTGAGCATCGGCAGCAGCTGAGCAGAGTCGGCAGCGTTATTGCTCAGCTCCGCAGCCACAATGATTTGGGCCGTGTCGTCGACCGCGGTCTGCGCATTGTAGCTCTGATCAAAACCGCCCCCCGTGCGCTTCATGATACGGCTGTCGGGGTCCGTGAAGTTCTCCTGTGCCTTCGGTTTAGGTTCGCCGAAGTCTCGCTTGTACCGGCCCCCTTTCGGTTTGCCGTCAGGGCCCCGCGACGCCGGTCATCGTCCTCACTGCGACCTCTCGCTGTGTCTGCCTCGCGCTGCCGCTGCTCCAGGCGTTCCCGCGCTGCGGTGATCTCCTGAAGGCGATTTTCGCGCCGCGCGATTTCCGCCGGCAGGTCCAGATCGGCCTCGTCGGCCTCATTGGCATCGGTACGCTTGGCGCGCTCCAGCAATTCATCGATCTGCGCCTTCAATTCCGCTTCAGCCTGCTGCATACGCGCATAACTCATCGCCTTGTGCCGACTGGCGTTGGCCTTCACCTTGGTCCCGTCAATCGCCACGGTTCCCAGCTTGACCAGTCCCAACTCCTGCGCCACTTTGACGACCTGCACGAACAGCGCCGACAGCTCATCCAGATGTTGTGCCCGGAAATCCCGGATCGTGCGGTGACGGGGAAAGTTGCCCGCCGCCAGTAAACGAAAGGCCACATCCTCCTGCAGCCGCCGTTCAATCTTGCGTGAACTGAAAACACCGGTCGCGTAGCTGTAGACCAACACCTTAACCATCATCACTGGATTAAAGGGCTGGTTGCGAGTACCACCATTAGCATACCGCGCGAAGAACGCACTCAAGTCCAGCGCGTCGATCGTGTCACCAATGAAATAGGCCAAGTGACCTTCGGGTAGCCACTCCCTCAGCGAGGGTGGCAGCAACATTTCTTGATCGGGTGCGTAAGGGCGGAAGCTGGTGGCCATACGGGATCCTTATTTAGGGAGAGTCTTTATTATCCGATATGCCCCTTCTGCCGCCCAGACTCCTAGCGACATCCAGGGCCACCGTTGCCTGGTGGGCGGTGACAGTCTCCCAATGCATCTTGCACTTGGATCAAATGTGCCGTGCGTAACGATTTTTAATTGTACCAGCCCGTGGGAAATCTTCGATTATGGCTTGATGCGAAAGATCGTTTCACCCCGTCTCGAAGAGTTCTTCTATCAACGCGGCCTCGATCCCGCTGCGACCGAGGCGGTAGCCATGGAAGATGTGCTCGATGCGGTCCTTACACAGCTTGAGAACGCTTGCGGCAGTGAGGTGGGATAGGCTGTGGTGGCATCGGGGCGCTACAGCGAGCTGGAGGACCGGACGAGTGAGTCGGCGGCGCTACCGGGTGTTAACGCCGGAGACAAAACGCGGTTATATGCCGCTATTCTGGTCAAAATTTAGTCGAATTTTCCGATTTATAGTCGAATTTCCAATCGATCGGCGGTATCCAAGTTTACCTCAGAATAATTTCCATATTTCTGCAATTTTGCCTGCCATCCAAGTGAGCTGGCCCGGGCAAGAAGAGCTATAACCCTCTATTACAGGCATCTTGCGCAGCGGCAGGGTGTCGAAATATTTTACACAAACTCAGGAAAGTTTCAGGACATTGTCCTATTGCTCTGCCTAAAGCGCCATCAAAAGTGTCGAAATATTGCACACAATTCCAGAAAACCCCTTAGATAGAACATTTTCATCCCCAATGCAGGCGTCTATTGCAAAAACATTGCGTCATTTAAAAAAAATGTCGAAAAACTTTACACACGATTATCGCCGCTATAAGATGCGCCCCCTTCAAGCCATGGCATGCATTCTTCGGATAGTTCTACGGAGTTGGATTGATCAATTCAATCGGCATCACGGGTTGAAGAACGAGAGATAGGGTTTGATTGGACAGGCTGTAATACAACTCGGCAACGGGTTGAGTCTTGTAGGTATTTATTTAGGATCGTGACAAACGATCTCGCTCCTGTTGCCATTCTAGTAAATCACCAATAGCCCATCATCATTAAACTTATATTTAATATGGTTAAGTCTCCTGAGGAAAAATGACAAATTTTGCAATGAAATACCGATGGCTTCACCGTCAAAAAGCACTCTCGCTATTCCTTTTGATGATGATGCAAGTTCCAACCACAATCGCCGCCAGCTTAACTTTAGCTTGGGACGAAGTTGCCGAACCCAATGTTGATTACTATGAGCTTGCCTGGGGCAGCAGCCGCGGGGGTTACGTGAGTACTATCGATAAGGCCAGGCCACCGGTCACCATCGAGGGCCTCACTGAAGGGCAGACCTATTACTTTGCGGTCAGGGCCTGCACGGTTGAATCCAACTGTAGCGGGTATTCCAATGAGGTGGCGTCCACAATTGCGGCACCGGCACCGGCACCCGCTGCACCGACCGCTGAGTTTGTGGCCTCCCCCAAGTCCGGCATGGCCCCGCTGGCGGTGATTTTCAGCAACAGCTCTACGGAGATATAGACTCCTACTCGTGGGACTTTGGCGATGGAACATTCAGCAGCGCAAATCTCCCGCTCACACCTACTCTGTGCAGGAAACTACAACGTTACCTTGACCGTTACCGGACCCGGAGGGAGCTCCCGGCAGGTGCTTGGCAGCGAAATTGAAGTTACAGCAGGCGCACCGGAGGTGCCGAGCGAGCCGGATGCACCCGTTGGAGGCGGCGAACTGCAACTGGAAGTGGGAGAATCCCAAGTCAATCACAATTGGAAGACCGTCGCTCTGGACAAAACCTTTCGAAATCCCGTGGTGCTGGTCAAGCCCCTAAGCCTGAACGGAGACGCCCCGCAGTAGTTCAAGTCAAAGACGTCACCGGCACAAGTTTTGCCATGAGACTTCACGAATGGAGCTATTTGGATGGCAGTCATCCTATGGAAAGCGCCGGCTATATAGTGATTGAAGCAGGACGCCATCAGCTACCTGACGGGAACTGGGTAGAAGCCGGGACTGTTGATATCGATTCATCCAACCCGGCATTTTGGGTGGGGTTTGAAGGGGCTTTCCCGAATGACCCCGTCGTGATCAGCACTGTAAGTAGCAACAATGACTCAACAGGTACAGCGGTCACCACAAGGTTGAACAATATTGACGCCTACGGTTTTGAGGTTGGTCTGCAAAAAGAGGAAGGTCTACCCCAGGTTCACGCTAAGGAGACGGTGAATTATCTGGCCTGGCAATCCTCCGCGGGAGAGTTGGCTGGCTATCGCTATGAAGTGGGAAGAACAGTAGACGCTGTGCGCCATGAGAATTATCAGATCAACTTTTCCACAACCTTTGAGACAGCTCCTGTGTTCCTTGCAGACATGCAAACCAGGGACGGCGGGGATACGGCCAATATCCGCTGGATATCAAAGACCAACTCCGATGTGACGGTTCTGATCGATGAAGAGCAATCCGCTGACGAGGAGACGAGCCATACCACAGAAGTCGTTGGTTTCCTGGTCTTGAGCGAGGGTTCCGCCGGCCCGATTGATCCAATTGATCCAATTGATCCAATTGATCCAATTGATCCAATTGATCCAATTGATCCAATTGATCCAATTGATCCGGTTGATCCAGTTGATCCAGTTGATCCGGTTGATCCAGTTGATCCGGTTGATCCAGTTGATCCGGTTGATCCTCCGGCAGAGCCCAGTGTCTGTGAATCATGGTGGTGCAATTGGAATTGGCTTTGGCAATAGTTGCATTAGGTGCAGCCCTTTGGGACGCCAATGCGACTCCCCGCGGTGCTTGCGGATTCAGATATCAGCATTGTCGAGCTAGCCATGAAGTTGCACAGCGAGGTAGATGGTCTGGTAACGGGTGTCCGTTTTTACAAGGGACCGCAGAACGTGGGCACCCATTGGGCAACCTGTGGAGCGGCAGTGGACAGTTATTGGCTCAGTCAACCTTCAACAACGAACGAGTTCTGGCAGGCAGCAGCTCACCTTTGCAACACCGGTTGCGATTAAGACCAATACAGTGTGATTGGTCTCTTATTACACCCAGGTTGGGAAGTACTCAGTCGATGAGGGTACCTAGGCAGGCGACCGCCGCAAAGGTGCTTTTAGAGCCTTGAGTATTGTAGAGGGGGCGTAATGGTGTTTATAGCTGCGGATCAGACAGCTTTCCGAGTGATACATTCAATTCAAGGCACTATTTGGTCGATGTTGGTTGATTAACCCACTTCATGGTTTCCGGATTTTCTTGTTGTTTGTTGAGCAATACGTGAAAGATATCAAATAGTGCCCCTGTCTTTCCTAAACGATCGCACCTATCTTTGCTAAGTAAGAGTATTTTAAAGTAACGAGGAGCAATCTAAATTTCTTTTCTGGAGATGTAGACTATGTAGACAGCTTGCGATCCCCCTCTGTCAGGATAGATGTCGCGTCTAATTTTTCATCGATGTTTGAGGGGCGCTCAGGAAATGAGCAATGAAACGCTATCCAGAAGAACGCAAGCAGGCCCTGATCGAGAAGATGATGCCACCCAATAATGTACCCGTGCCGGTGTTGGCTGAAGAATCGGGCATCTCCGATGTAACGCTGTATCATTGGCGTAAACAAGCCAAAGCGCGAGGGTTGGTTGTGCCGGGAGACGGTAAAAATCCGGAGAATCGGACGCCGGAAGATAAGTTTGCAGTGGTGCTGGAAACAGCCTCACTGAACGAAGCCGAATTGGCGGAATACTGCCGCAAGAAGGGTCTGTTTACCGAGCAAATTGATGCCTGGAAGCGGGGCTGCATACAAGGCAATGCCAGGGCTGCTGACAAGCTAAAGTCGACAGAGAGCAGGCCCGGCAAGACCGAAGGGAAATCAAGGCGTTGAAGAAGGACCTGCGCAAAAAGGAAAAAGCACTAGCGGAGACGGCAGCGTTACTGGTGCTCAGAAAAAAGGCCAATGCGATCTGGGGGGACAGCGGGGAAGAATGATCAGCACCCCGGATCGCAAGCGAGCAGTGCAACTAATCGACGAAGCTGTGGCAGCCGGCGCCCGTAAATTCAAGGCCTGTGAGGAGTTGGGTATTGCAGTACGAACCTATCAACGATGGACTGAGGAAGGTGAGGTGAAAGCTTTATGGCCGGCCCGGTGCCCAGCGACCTGAACCGGGTAATAAACTCACCCAGGCAGAGCGGGATAACATCCTGGAAGTGGCCAATAGCCAGGCGTTCAAAAGCCTGCCACCCAGCCAGATAGTGCCCGGATTGGCCGATAAAGGCCGATACATCGCGTCAGAATCAAGCTTTTACAGGGTGCTACGGGAACATGGCCAACAGCAACACCGCGGTCGGAGCAAGGCCCCGGAGCCCAAGCCGTTAAGTACCCATTGGTGCCACGGGGGCCTGAACCAGATTTGGTGCTGGGACATAACCTGGCTGCCGGGACCGGCAAAGGGGATCTACTACTACCTGTATCTGATTCTGGATCTGTACAGCCGCAAGATCGTAGGGTGGAAGATTTACGAAGAAGAGTCGAGCGAATTGGCGTCGCAGTTGATACAGAAGGCCTATCTGCGTGAAAGCATTGCGGGAGTGCCACTGGTGCTTCATTCGGACAATGGCAGCCCGATGAAGGGCGCCTCGCTGATGGAAACGCTATATCGGCTGGGGATCATGGAGTCCTATTCACGGCCTCGCGTAAGCAATGACAATGCCTATGCCGAGTCGTTGTTCAGAACCTGCAGATATTGCCCCTATTACCCTCACAAGGGCTTCGCCAAAGTCACGGATGCCCGGGCCTGGGTACAGAGCTTCGTGTGCTGGTACAACCGGGAGCACAAGCACAGCGGATTAAAATTCGTGTCGCCGGAGCAACGCCATAGCGGTCAATCGGATGATGTAATGAAGCAGCGAAAGTCAGTTTACGATGCAGCCAGAAAGGCCAATCCAAATCGGTGGTCAGGCGGCACCAGGAACTGGGATTTGCCGGAGGCCGTTTGGCTGAATCCCGAGAAAGAACGCAATGACCTAAGCCAGGTCGCGTAGGTAAACGCGACAACTATGTTGACAAACAGCGCGATAAACAGAGCCAAGTTCAGGAGGCAGGATAATGGCCGACCCGGCGCTACACTGCTGCAAAGCTTCTGCCTCAAATGTTGATGATTTAGAATGAGGAGAACACGCGCAACTCGTTTCTATCTACGACGAGAGAAAGCGAAGAGCGAACTCTGAAGTAAAATGAGCCATTGCACATTTATTACTTACATGCCTGTCCATATTTAAGAGGAATCCTGATGAAAAAACGGGGCTCGCCACTAATCATAAAAGCCCCAGGCCTTGCATGTCTGGTATCTCTCACCCTGGCATCCGCGATATCACAAGCTGCCAACATTCCCGCCGCCTCATGCTCTGCTTCAAGTGTCAACTCAGCCATTAGCTCTGCGTCCCCTGGGGATACCGTCACTATTCCAAGTGGCAACTGCACTTGGTCAAGCGGTATTTCCGTAAACAAGCGGATTATCGTTCAAGGTGCTGGGCAGAACGCGACAAAAATCACTTGGACTGGCGGAAGTGATGCCATATCAATAGCTGCGAGCCAAGCAGTTGTAAAGAGTTTTTCTGTCACATCATCTGGCGGCAGCGGCAGCTTGTTGTTCATACAGCCAGCAGTGGATCGTTGGCGCGTTACCGATATGACACTAAGTGGTGGTTCATCTTTCAGTGGCTTGTTCCTAAGTATTCCCACGATGAATAACACGACCAACACCTATGGTCTACTCGACTCGTCTAATATCCTCAATATGCGCGGGGAACAGGCGTTTACAAGGGGCCCTTGCAATTCATGGAAGATACCCCATAGTAAAGGCGGGGCGGCCAATCTCTTCATAGAAGACAACTTGATTACCGCTGTCAACGGCTCGGCTTACTGGGATTTTAATGCTAATTCTCGCGTTGTTATACGAGGGAATACCGTCTCAAACGTCTACTTCGATGCGCACGGTACTCTAAGTAATTATACTGAATGTTCTCCAGAGACTCATCGATCTGCGCGACATATGGAGGTATACAATAATACTTGGACAGCCGTCAGCGACTGGAGGTTGGTATATCCACGCGGAGGCAGTGGTATGATATGGGGAAACAGAATATCAACATCTGTCACGAAATTGAGGTCGCTGATAATGCTCGACGAGTACTGCGCTCGAGTAAATGATCCCTACGGTTTTTGCGTTAGAAATTGCGCACCGAAAAGCGAGGTCCCTCTAAAAGATCAAATTGGACGAGGTATCGACATCGTCAACTCACCGGGTAATGGTAACGGACAGCAGAGTTCCGAGCCTCTTCTTATTTGGAACAACCTATACAACGACGGCACGCGTATACTGATTTCTCCCTTGGATGACTCCGGATTTGGAAACACTTGCGGCACACCATCGCTCGATAACTACATTCGCGAGGGCATCGACTACTGCTTAGGAACCGGCCCTCAAGGTGAAAATCAGCCAGCAAGCTGTAACGGAGATTCGGTTGATTATACGCCTTATACTTATCCGCACCCGCTGCGAGGTGATGCTTCACCTTCTCCGATATCACCTCCGTCACCTCCGCAAAATCTGAGGGAGTTATAGTTAAATCTGCTTGATTTGAGGGATTGGTGGAAGGCGGCGTTTCTGGTTGATTTGTAGTTGCGGTGAGAGTCCAAAACTATCCAACAGATACGTTGCCACTAAGGATTATAATTTGACCTTGTTCTGTGGATTGCTTCGGTAATTGCTAGGGAATCTCAAAGGTAAACAATCGGGAGGAGTCCATCCCATTGCTTTTCCTTCTTCACCCGGCAACAGCGAAGCGTCATTCATCGAATTGGAGCCGCCAGCCCCGGCGAACCTGTTCGCAAGTCTGGGATGTCGAACTTGAGCTCGGTGCTGGCGTGGTATTGCGTCTGAGGACACCCGGATGCTGAGCATCACCCCGGAGCGGCGCATATGGCTGTACACGCAACCGACCTACATGCGCCGATCCTTTGACGGCTTGTCGGCGATGGTTCGAAACCACCTCGGGGAGGACCCGAGGTCGCTTTGCCATGTTGGATCTCCTGAATGCGGATATTGTGATGCCCATGTCAGGCAGCTAATCCACTTATAGCGCTGTTCAAATTTTTGGATTCAGCTTCTAAGCACAAATCAGCGTGTGGACCGAGGCAGGAGACCGAGCGTGGATGTGCCGGAGAGAAAAATCAACCGGGCTGATTTAAAGGTTTACGTTTGATGCTTCTTTCTTTTGCTCAGCTTTCGTGTATCGAGCATAGTATTTCCAGTTTTGATTTTCGACATATCCTGAAAGGACAAGTTTAAAACCGAGCTTGTCTAGAATACTGTCGTAGTCGTGTTTAAACATATAAATAGAATTAGGAGGTATATAAGGAATATTGCCATTTCGTTAATGTGGAATTGCTTTTGTAAATACGGTTAGTATCCAGAGCGTTTTTTCAATAGCATTTTCTGTTATGTGTTGCAGTGTTCTGTTGCATACAACTAAGTCGAAATGGCAGGGCTCAAATGTACAGGTCCTCGAGAGAGGCACATGTCAGCTTGATACTTGGGTCCTCATAGCGATTCCTGCAGATTTCTATAGCCTCTTTCGATATGTCTTGGCCGAGTATTTCCGGTATTTTGGATTTGATAAATACAGGGAAAAGTCGTCCGCTTCCGCATCCGAAGTCGAAAATACTTTGAGTTCCATTCTCTAGAATTATTTGAGTTAGTACGTCGTGATCCTTAATGTTTCTGCCCCATTGTCGGTCAATGCTCTTCGGTCTTGTACACCCAGAATATTTTTCTAAAGTTTGGGTACCTATTGTATAGGGTCTTGGAAGGCATATAAAACACCAGCCTAATTGTCAACTGCAATCTTGAATAGATTCTTTTGAGTGTAAGATTTAGGTTCATTGGCCGTGTCCCTTTGAATTTGGATGTATTGTGATATTGTTAGCTTGATTGGATAATCCCCTGGGGGGTTGGGCAACACAATTCCTGTAAGTCCGGCCGCCCCGTCACCGCTCCAATCGAACAAGGCGGAGTGAAGTGGACCCCTCCGTCAAGACAGAATTCTCAAAGGCCGGGGGCTGGTGCGCTATTAGTGATGGATTTTAGGGCAATGGGTCTGGGTATAGGAAGCATTATGCGTATCCTATCATCCTATCTTTAGTAGGCATACACCAAACCTGCGCAACTGGCACCCCTTCCCCACCAAATCCACCACCATTTCACCGCCAACCTAACCCTCGACGCACCGGTATTCAACCTCTTTCAGCCCAATTCTCGGGCTCAATCAAATAGAGAGGCCACCACTTCCCCAGAGGGCGCAGCAAATCAGATGATCAGGGTGTCATGCAGTCAGTCGAAGAGGCGGGCCTGCGGTGGCGCACGACCCTCAGGCAGCACCACCAGATCGGCAGAGGGTGCTTTGCCCTTCAGATGCGACAGAATCCTCTCGATAACCGCCGGGTCTTCAATGCAGCCGATGATCTTTGACGTGCCCCGCGCACCGCTCGCAGGTCTCGATATCGATGTTGAACACCCGCTTGAGCCTCTGCATCCGAGGAACAAGTATTGTTTTCATACAGGCAACGCTACTTGGTCGCTGTCGGAAAAGTCAAGAAAATCATGGAGTACAGAGTTTTTGGTAGGGACAAGCCAAACAAAATTGGAAAAAGGTACGGGGGATGCCCTGGAAAGCCGTTTCCCTGACGGTTGAATTGGACTTGTCTGAGGGCAATCAAAAACAGCCGGAATGGAAGACCGTTCAATTGCTGGATTGCGTAGTCGCAGTCATTAAGGTGCGCATTTTTTCTTCCTGGCCACCTTGCTCTTGCCGCCACTGAGCGACTCTTCTTTGCAGGGTCCGAAATTCATCACAGCATACTCGCCAGGGTATTTGTCCATAAGCCACTGGATGAGTTCTTTGCCTCCAGTCTCTGGCATTAGCTCTAGCCGCAATCGAATTTCATCCCACGTTTTTTCAAACGGGTCCTTTCTCGTACGCCATGTCCGTGGGGGCTCCGCAAATCAATTTTTTTGCCAGAGTGATAAAAGCGGCTTTCGATGGCGGGTCTCTTGGAAGCACAACACTGTGGTCAATAACATCGTCTTTGGTAACCACATAATCGGCTTCTTCCGGGCCGTTTTTCTTCCATGAATATTGCCACAGCTTGTCCTGTAATGTTTCCATCTCAGCCAGGAGTTTCACGGGCTCGAGTGTTTCATATTCTTGAGTCAATGCACTCTTTCTTTGCTGGGCTGATATGACCCGAAAGCAGAATACGTTGAAATGGCGTCTTTGCAGAATCGTATTTCTTCGAGACTTTCGCTCCCCGGCGCTCCTTTTCCAGTAGCTTCAATGATGGCTGGAAAAAATTTACATATTTCCTCAACACGCAATATAGCTGAGCCAAAGGCTTCCCAGGCTTTCAAGCCCTCAAATCGGTCATAGCCGACCAACCTGCGCACGACGGAGCCGTTCTTTTCCTCAACATGCGCTTGGTCATTTTTCCGGTGTGTTCGCGCTCGTGTAAAAGTAATGCGGTTATCTTCGCAGTAATCCAGCAACTCGTAGTTGATGAATTCGCTACCGCAGTCAGTATCGAGCCCCTGTA